>JAQTTG010000005.1:250211-260055 GCA_028710885.1 Sulfuricurvum sp. | reverse complement strand
CGCTTCCGACTACTTGTCCCGATACTGCGGTATCTTCTGGTGTACTAACGCTGTAATTTCCGGTGGTAGGATCGAAGGTCGGGTTGGTTGGATCGTTTGGTATTGGAGCATCATTGACGGGGGTAACCGTAATATTCAATATAGACGTATTGTTATAGACGCCATCTGTCATTGTATATGTCACTGTTGTTACAGTTCCATTCCAGTTTGATACCGGTGTAAATATATAATCTCCATTTGATGCTATCGTAAGAGTCCCTTCTCCCGCTATCGTTGCTGTAGCACCGGCTGGATAAATAGTCCCACTAATAATAAATTGCGTAACACTAACTGGCCCGACAAAACTACTTGTTCCCGTTAATACGCTTCCATTCAAAACTGTATCTTCAACAACGCTAACATTCTCATTAACATCAACAAAGGGATCGTTATCAGTGATAATACCACTGCCTATAATGCCACCTACAATGAGAGTAAAATTTTCTGTCGGTTCGGCTACATTATTATCGACAGTCGGTACGGTAACGGTGAAACTGGTGGTATTTGCCGGTACAGTGATCAGTCCGGTTGCACTGTCATAGGTAACGCTATTACTGAACACCATAGCATTCGTATAGTCGCTGCCTGCAATCGTCGCGCTACCATCAAGAAGGCTTAGGCTGTATGTAACCGGTATCGTTGCGTTGTTTGAGAGGCTTACGGTAAATACCGCTGCACTCCCCTCAGCTACAGTAACACTATCAATATTGGTCACATCACTCTTTGTATTAATAGAAGATACTACCTCTATAATCTGATTTTGACCGCTATTAGGTTGTGTAAGTAGATCAAGCTCCACTTCCGTTCGAACATCTCTCACCGGAGCATCCCGTTGTGCCACAGGATCACTTATTAATGTATTATTAAAGCTAATATTTGTTTCTGGAGTTACTACGGAACCGTTTGAAGCAGGAGCAGTATTATGATTTGATTGTGTCGTGGAATTAAAATGATTTTGATTAGATGTTACATTGTCATTATTAAAATAATCAGTTGATAAATTGTTCGATATATACAGTTTCACATCATCAACATTGATACGACTGTCATTACTCAGTAAAACTGAACGCAATAATGCTGTATCCAGATCTAATGGATCATTTCCGGCAAGGACTAATGTCTTTGCCCCATCCCATAGAGCAATTTCTATTTTATTTTGGCCGGCACTCGTTTCATTAGCATATACTGTCTCTTTTTCATATACAGTATCACCGATTTTTAAAGCCCGAATATGACCTTTTATATCTTTAGCAAAATAAATACCTTCAATTTTCTTAACATAACCAACTATTGGTGCCATATATAATACCTTTGTTTTGAAAAACTATGAATTTTAAATTCTAGCTTTATAAATAAGTTTTTTCAATTGTACTTTGGTACTAAAAAATTTGTTTTTTTATTTATGGTCTTGCAAATATATCGCAGAAGTAGAGTTCACCTCTATTTCTTCAATCTTTATCCATTAGCATTTAAATTTTTGGATTCTTATTACCTCTCGTGAAATGATTCTGAAAATGTTTTTGTAATAGGTTTTGACAAATAACTCAATACACTACGATTACCGGTAATAATATCTACCTGTGCTGTCATACCCGGTGTGATATTAATATTTTTTCCAGATTTAGAAACCAATTTCATCTGATCAAGAACAATTTGAACACGAAAATAATATTTTTCTCCTTCAGAACTTTTTTCACTTAATGTATCTGGACTAATATATTTCACTTTACCATGAAAGATTCCATAGATACTGTAATCATAAGCATCTAGCTTAATAGCAGCTTCTTGCCCTTGCTTCACAAAAGATACATCCGAAGGTTTCATTTTAGTTTCAATAATCAATTGATCACCGGTTGGTACAAGCTCTAATATGACATCACCTGGGCGTACACGTGCTCCTTGAGTTGTTAATAAAATATTTTTAACGATAGCATCAACTGGAGCTTCTATAATTGTCCGTTGCAATGTTATTTTCCGATCTTCCAACTCTTGTTCTTTTGTCGACAGTTCTTCTTCGGCTTTTGTCATATCTGCTTGAGAATCCTGAAAATACTTGTTTCTCTTATTTGAAATTTGTCCTTTTAAATCTGCAATCTGACGCTTAAGTCTAATAATTTCTGTCGCCCCGATATCGCCGTTTTTTAATAAAGGCAGGTTCAGATTAAGTTCATCTTCTGCAAGTTTAAGAGACTCTTGAAGTGCAGAAATTTCATCATTCAATGCTTGCTGACGTCGGTGAAATAATGCTGTTTGATTATCAATAAATTCGGGATAATGTCGGGCTGATTCAGAAAAAACAAGCGGCTTTCCATACACTTCAGCTCTCAAACGGGTCAACGTTGCTTGTAACGCTGCTACTTTGGCTCGACTATCATCATAAGAAGCTTGAGATTGGGATCGTTCCAAGACGACCAGACGCTCTCCTTTTTTAACTATTTGCCCCTCTTTAACATTGATTGATTCGATTACACCATCCATAGCAGACTGGATTTCTTGCGTTTTTGCAGTGGCAATAACTTGACCTTGGGCATGAGAAATTTGATCGATCTGAGCATACGATGCCCATATAAAAAAGGGGATGATAATAATTAAAAGAGAACCGAGGATAATCCAAATAGGGTTCATCAATCTTTTATGAGATCTGGACAAATGCGGTTTCATTATTTTCCTTGCGTTTGAGCTTTTGATCGATTTGCCAATTCTTGCAATACAGCATCTCGTGGACCATCCATCGCGATACCATTAGGAGTCATTACAATAATACGATTAACCAAACCTAAAAGTGCCGGTTTATGTGTAACCAGTATCAATGTTTTATCGGACGTAATCTGATGATTGAGAATTCCAAGCATATGACGTTCGCTCACTTCATCCATACTTGCAGTCGGTTCATCGAGTAACCATACTTTTGCTGACGTTAATATCAATCGCGTAATGGAAATGAGTTGTTTTTGCCCACCCGATACACTTTCTCCTCCTTCAGGTACTAGTGTATCAAGCCCTTGAGGCAATGCATTGATCAAATGTATTAATCCTGTTACCTGTGCTGCACTCATTATTTTTTCATCATCAACGCCAACAAGACCTAGTAATAAATTATCTCGTAATGTACCCGAAAACAGTTTGACACTTTGTGGCAAATAATTGATTGTTTCATTTAAACGATTCCGCGAGATATGATGCATGTCAATACCATTGATCAAAATATTACCTTCTTGAGGCATATATAAGCCTGCAAGTATTTTCAATAACGTTGATTTACCTGAACCAATCGAGCCTAAAATAGCTATGCGTTCACCTGCATTAACAACAAGTTTTGCAATTTGGAGTAAATTTCCCTCTTTTGTGTATGAAAACTTTATATTTTGACATAAATAGCGCGGTTCTATTATTTTTGGAGATAATGGACGACTTATCCCTTCATTATCACTTTGTAGACGGTAAACATTGTCTAAATCTTTGACAGCTATTTTCGTTCTTCCCCATTGAACCAATAAATTTGGGAGCATGGCTATAGGAGAAAGAACACGTCCTGAAAGAATCGTCGTAGCAATCAAGCCCCCCATTGTCATCGTATTTGTTTCACTCACCAAATATGCACCCGTTGCAACAAGAGCGACATAACTGAGCTGTTGAAAAAATGCTGTCATATAATTTGATAATTCACTATAATGACGAATTTCTATATCATCATAAATCCCATCTTCGCTTAACGCATTCCATCGACTTAGTATGCTCCACCCTGCACCCGTAGCTTTAACATTTTCAGCATTTTCAACTGTTTCGACAAGCAACCCCAATTTTTTGTGCGAAGCCATCGTTGAAGTTTGTGATAGTATTTCGATTTTTTTCTTAAATATCATCCCTGTTATAATTGATATAGCCAAAAATACCAATGCTATCAGCCCCATCTGCCATCCTGCAATCAATACGATAACTGCTAAAAATAAAAGAGAAAAAGGGAAATCTACCACGAGATATAATGCTGCTGATGAAATAAAAGATCGAACAGTTCCATAACTCTGCAACTGCCCGGATAATGTACCAATACTTTTTGGAAGTGCATCGGATCGGATTTTTAAAAACCGGCTAAAAATATCATGAGAATAAGCAATATCCATATTTTTTGCTGCATGATCGAGGATAGAAGATCGTGAAAGTTTTAAAATCATTTCCAAAAAGATAGCAATAAATACTCCGATACTCAATGCAATCAGCGTTGATGTTCCTTGTGTCGGAATAACTCGGTCATATACCTGCATACTAAAAAAAGATGTACCAAGAGCTAAGATATTAATACTTAGCGATGCAATTGCCGCATAAATGACAAAAGGCTTTTGTCGTAAAGCAATCTCTTTAAACATTTCCGTGGCTGAAGTTTTTTTGTTCTCACTACGTTCTATTTTAACAGATGTAAATAGAGTTCCAAGTGGAAATTCCCACGTTTTTTGCACATCAATAGGTGTTTCACTTTTCCATGAACCATCCGCTTCCAGTTCAATAATAACATGTAACCCACCATTTGGAACCAGTGCTAGAACAGGTAGTGCTTCATGTTCTAATGTTTCACTCCATTGTGGTTTTTTAATTTTTAATGATTCAAAAAACAAGTCAAAAAAAGCAAGTATATCCGCGTCATCTTTTGAAGTAATTTTTTTTTCCATGATGTCAAATTCATAAGATGAGAGACGCTCAGCAGCAAAATGGTTTGAAGAACTGTTATGCGCCAGCCATCTGATTTGTTCTTTAGCCTGCTGTATATCAGTAAAAATCATTTTTGTTTATCTCCAGGAATAAGTTTCATTTCCCCACGTTGAAGTGCTAGCTGATACGCAGATATAGATAATGATGCTTTGATATCAGAAAGCGTTACTTTATATTGGGTTAGTTCACGTGAAGCATTGACCAAATCAAGCCATTGTCGTTTACCGGCTACAAATAAACGGGTATACGATTCAAAAACTTTGTCCGAAGCATTAATCGTTTTATCCATCCCTATAATACGGTCCATTGCACTTCGATAGCTATTATAATCACGCAATAGAATATCGGAAAGTTCACGTTCCTTGGTTGTTTTCTCAAATTGCGCTTTTAGAATATTGGTTTCTGCAAGTTGAATATTTGAGAATGCCGAAAGGCCTGCACCAGGAGACATTTGAACAGCAACATATAAAAGATCATTTTTTGTAGCATTATCATAATAAACAGATCCATTCATATGCTCTGCTCGCAACGATACATTCGGCCAGATAGCTGCTTTTGCCTTATCTCTTTCTCCTTGAGCAGTTTTAATCTGTGCATCAAGTTTTTTTAGTGTGGGATGTGTTTCTATCATTTCGCTGATAAATTGTTTAACATCACCTTCGTGATGAAGATAATCATTGCTTTTGAACTCGATTGATTGATCAATCGGACTTCCAACAATTAACTCAAGCTGTGCATGAGCCATATCACGCTTGATTTCAGCCGTTTTCAAATCTGAATCGATTTGTTCAAGTCGCGATTGAATCAAATCTTGATCCGCAATAGCTGATACGCCGGCTTCAATTCGCCGTTTCAACATATCGCTAAGCGATACTAACTGCTTTTTTCCCTCTTGCAATACCAGGACATCACCTTGTGCAATTAAATAATTTTGTGCTGTATTGAGCAAATTTTCTACCAGTGTGTAGCTTAGTTCATCCAAGGAATATTCGGCTTCATGCTTTTTGGATTCTGCAATATCCATTGCCGCATCAAGTTTTCCTCCTGTCCATATCGGTTGATCAAGCCGTAATGTTGTACTTCCTCTCGATGAACCTTTAGAATAATCGACAGATGGAGAAGGAAAATATCCCCAACGCGCCCCAGAAACCTGAGCATCTGCACCTGCAATCATTTGCTGTGACATTTGGATACTGGGGTGATTTGTTAATGCTGTTTGAATTAATCCATCTATAGTATTAATTTCCGATGAACTAACAGCCAATACATTTAAATTTATAATAAAGAAAAAAGAAAAAAGAAATTTCAAAAATTTATTCCTATGTAAAATTAGAATTGATTTCTATTTTAACACATAAAAACTTTTACCAAGATATGGATCAAAAATCTGTAGTTGAAGATTATTCCTGCCCCTAAACGAGCAGGAAAATTAAATTACACTGTAATTAATGTTCATTACAGTGTAATTATCAATTGATAAACATAATTAATTTATTCTATTATGCAATAACTTTAAGTTTAATGAAAGGTAGTAATATCAAAGGCGTTCCCCTATTAAGGGGAGAATACATTAGATTACCGTGTAACTAATCGTATGCGCTACGCTAGTATCAAATGTTATCATTGAATTTACATTCGTCATAACAAACGCCGTTTGGGTAGTAGTCCCGACAGCGTTATTCCCATCGTAAACAACCATTGTAGCATTGCCACCTGTTGATTGCACATTGAAAACATTACTAGCGTAATCAAACCACCCATTGACTAAGGCGTATTGATTATCTCCTACTGTCCCGTTACTGCTGTTTAAGGTTCCAAGTGTCAATCCAGCGTCCAATACCATGGTTGACTTATCGCCTGACATTAGATTCCACATATCAATAGTATCGGCACCGTTAGCAAACGTAAACGTATCACCATTATTCAACCCTGCTGCTGTATTCGTATTATGCCATACAACTGCCGTCGAATCTCCTGCATGGAAGATAAATGTGTCATGTCCTCCATTTCCTCGCATTTGATCCGCACCGGCACCTCCGGTGATTGTATCATTATAACCTCCACCTTCAATGTTATTATTGCCACCATTACCGACTAATGTACTGTTCACTCCAGTAAGCATATTAAAGATAGTATAATCGCCTGTCGGCAATGCAGTAGAAATATCGATCGATGCCGTTGCAGTGTTACCAAGCACAAATCCACCTCCGACAGTATCAAACATATTAGTGTGGTTTCCAGCTGCATCAGTCAATGTAGGATTACCTGTGTTGGCTACAACAATATACTGACTTGTCGTAAAGGTATGTGTCGATGTGTCAATGGTAAGAGCGGCAGAATTGGTACCAGTAATGCTGGCATCAAATCCAGTTCCCAATGTTGACCCGGTACCGATATACATTTGCGTATTTGCTGCATCCGTTAATGTAGTGCTTGCAACTATTTCGCTCGCAGACAACGTCAATTGGTGATTATTAAGGAAACTCACGCCGTTGATATTTGGTCCGATTTTATCCACAATTTGAACCACATTGGCTCCAGCTGATGTACCAAGTTGTACGGTTCCTATATTTGAAAGACTGGCCAGAGCGATCAATAGTTCGTCAACATTGTTGTTATCTCCTTTTTGGAAGACTAGCAAACTGTCAACACTGCCATTATTATCACTGTCGAATTTTATCCCTGTAATATCGCCAACTGCATAAGCACTATTTTTTATCAGAGTAATGGCATCCGTTAGATTGTTGCTATTGATGGTAACAGGGATAAATGTACTACCGGGATTAGTGTAAAAGGAAATAATACCATTGGCGATACTATAGCTGTCGATTTGATCAGGACCTACAGGCGCGCCTACAGCTGCCGCTGCTTTATTAATAGCAATCTGAGCTGTAGCAAACCCAAGAGCGTCATGATTAGCCACTGTTGCGCTTGTCGTATCAAAATAATAAACGGTGTCCGGTGAAGATAATCCTGAATTTCCACCATTATTGGATGCAACCATAACGATATCTTGTGCCGGCGCCGTTTCGCTCAAATCGATGACATCGTTACCCCATCCTGTATTGATAATATCTTTCCCTTCTCCGCCAATAATGTATTCCATATTATTCGTTCCGGTAATGGTATCATCGCCCGTGCTCCCATAAACTATCATCCCGGAATACTGTAACGGCAAAATAGCCTGTAATGTCGATAGATCGATCGTACTGTTGTTGTTGCTTGCTGCGACGATAACAGCCGAAGCAGCTGAATTGCCGGCAAGATCGGTTATCGAATTAGTTGGTGCACTGATGAGAATATAGTCACTGGATGTTGTCGTTACACCCGTGAAAGTAACCGTAATGGTATCTCCCACGATAGAAGGAGTGCCCATAGACATAATATCTGTCGTACCATTCAACAAAACCGTCGGAGTTCCACCGCTTCCGAGCATAACATTTTCACTAAATTTCAACGATAAAACAGTATTAGATCCTGGGACAAAAGAAGTATCCAACAATACCGGCGGAGTTATGTCCGGCGCGGCCGTCGTGAAATTCAAAGCAGTCGGGTTACTGATACCAGCATATGGGTTGCCTGCACTGTCAATCAGTGCACCAGAATCGATAAGTACATTGTATGCGCTGCTTGAATTCAGGTTGGTAGTCGGATTAATCGTAACAATTCCCCCGTTGATCGATACTTGAGTCGTGTCAGACGCCGCAATCGTACGTGTATCGCTGCCGTTACTAATGACGATATTGCCGGTTGCAGCAGCAGTAACGTTTTCGCCGAATGTGAGGACAATATTACTGTTGATTGGCACCGGATTTGCATTATCTGCTGGAGAGCTGGATGTGAGGGTTGGCGCCAGTGTATCAATTGCTTGAGCATTGTTTGTATTGGCTGCATTCGGATTGAGCGCCGTATCGGTCACAGCACCGGCTGCCAAAGCAAGAGAGATGTTGCCGCTGGCAACACCTGAAGTAGGAGTTACATTGACTGTCCATGTTGTGCCGCTTCCGGTTACGGAACTGACAGTACCGTTTGTTGCGGTGAAGTCCACTGCCGTAAGACCTGTAACCGCTTCACTAAATGTGTACGTGTACGCAATAGTAGCTGTTGCTGCATTAGCAACCCCGCCAACATTGTCTATGACTGATGTTACCGTCGGTGCAACATTGTCGAGGGTAATATTTTTGGTTGCCTGGATGGCCGGATTGCCTGCTAGGTTAGTGACATCTGCTGTCACGGTGATGTTGCCGTTGGTGAAAGCGCTGATATCGGCCGCAGCAGCCGTCCATGCTCCGCCTAATGCGGTCGCGGTCGTCGTGACGGTATGAGCACTGCCTGCATCGGAGAGATGCACAGTGACGGTTTGCCCGTTTTCAGCATCGGTCGTTCCGCTAATTGTCACACTGTTATCCTCAGTGGCATTGACAATATTATCCACTGCAAGTGTTGCAGCAATGGCAATTGTCGGTGCTCCGATCGTCGCCGGAAGGGTGAATACGGCGCTGGCAACCGCGGCGTTGCCCGCGGTATCTACGATATTGGCCGGGGCGATCGTGAGGGTATCACTTCCCGCAATCGTCGATCCCGTTCCGAGCGTGATAGTGAACGAAGAGGCAAATCCGTTAGAGGCATTGTCAGCCGCAATGGCCGCACCGGTTCCAAAATTGTGAGAATTGGATGGGGTGATATTAGCCAAGGTGACTTTTGACACGTCTACGGCTTCGCTGAAACGGATCGTGATCGTATCCGTCACATTATAGGTGCTGTCATTATTGCTGTCGTGTGCAGACACAGCACCGCTTGATGCGACAACAGGCGTAACGGTATCAAGAACAAAACTTCCTGTTCCAGCAGTACTAGGATTGCCTGCAGTATCTGTTGCCACGGCACTAACTGAAATCGTTCCATCACCCAAAGTTGTCAAATCACCGGATGCAAGAGCAATCGTCTGTGCTGAACCTGTCGCTGTTACTGTTTTAGTAACACTATGTATACCGTTTGTAAACGTCACAGCCAAAGAGCTTCCGTTTTCAGCTGAGACAGTGACAGCTCCCGCTGTCGCCTCTGCTGCTGTTGCGTTTGCTGCGCCCGATACAACTGCTAC
>JAQTTG010000005.1:68442-250111 GCA_028710885.1 Sulfuricurvum sp. | reverse complement strand
TACCGTTTGTAAACGTCACAGCCAAAGAGCTTCCGTTTTCAGCTGAGACAGTGACAGCTCCCGCTGTCGCCTCTGCTGCTGTTGCGTTTGCTGCGCCCGATACAACTGCTACCGTTGGTGTTGTTGGGGCAGTTGTATCCACAACATTGGTATAGCTTATAGTATTTGAGCTTTCTACACCCGAATTTCCAGCCACATCGGTCTGTTTCACTCGCACATCACCGGCATTGTAAGCTGTATTGTTAGCAAGTAAAAAAGTATTGCCGGTTCCGGTTGTCCAATGTGCTCCTCCATCTGTACTGTATTGCCATACTGCACCACTTTCTACCCCAGAAACACTTACTAAAGTATCAGTTAAAACAGTACTATTACTTGGATTGACAGTAAAAGTCATAGTCGGTGCAACCGGAGGAAGAGTATCCAGAACAAAACTTCCTGTTCCAGCAGTACTGTGATTTGTTGCTGCATCAGTTGCTATGGCACTAACTGAAATCGTTCCATCACCCAAAGTTGTCAAATCACCGGATGCAAGAGCAATCGTCTGTGCTGAACCTGTCGCTGTTACTGTTTTAGTAACACTATGTATACCGTTTGTAAACGTCACAGCCAAAGAGCTTCCGTTTTCAGCTGAGACAGTGACAGCTCCCGCTGTCGCCTCTGCTGCTGTTGCGTTTGCTGCGCCCGATACAACTGCTACTGTCGGTGTTGTTGGAGCAGTTGTATCCGGAATTGGTGGTGTATCACCTTTACCTCCGCCACTTATAATTGCGGCAGTAGCACCTACCCCTAATGCACCTAGTCCTAGCATCATGCCATTCGACATCCCAGCGAATATACCACCACCTGTTCCAGCTGCTCCAGCTCCAGCTGCACCAGCACCTGAACCAGCTCCAGCCGCCATTGCATCACTGGCAATACCGGTAGCTACCTCTGCATAATGAGGAAGACTTGATATGGATGATCTTTCAATAACAGCAGCTTGTAGAGAATGGTTACCCTCAGTCATATTCAAAAGTGATACATTATCCCCATGCATATAAACAAGAGAGCTTTCTTGTCCCATGGAAAGAGATGAAATAGTATGAATTCCATTGTCATTTGCCGGAAGATTTATCTCAACATTTTGAGTTTGATAAAAATTATCAAGCATAATCCGAGTTCCATCAGAATACTGAAGCTCTAAATTACCCTCATTGTTTACAGCAATGACATTATCAAGAACTTGTTCTTCATCACCGACTTTTTTGACGATATGATATTTTTCACCCATATGCACGGATAGTTTATTTACTGCACTAGATTTGATTTGATAAACAGACCCTTTGTCCCCAACCATTTCTATTTTAGCAGCTTGCACCAATACCTTTACATGCTCAGTCATCCTTATTTTCCCCTTTATACTAGAATTTAAATTTAATATTTACCAGAGTATCATTTTATAGCTAAAATAACCATAGCAGCCAAATAATTATATTTTTTATTATGTAACATTTTTGTATTTTTTTTGGTTTTATCTGCGGTTTATCGTCATTTTGATAAACTATATTACTATGAAAAAACATCTTTATTTGTTACTTATTTCTACACTCTTTAATTTGCTTAATGCTAATACAAATGAGTATGATCACTATTTCGAAGAAGCTGGGATTCATTATAATATTCCGCCGCTACTCCTTAAAAAAATTGCAACCATTGAAAGTGGTATCAACCCTCGTGCCATTAATCATAACGCAAATGGAACACTCGATTATGGTTTGATGCAAATCAATTCTTCACACCTAAAACAGCTTTCGCAGTGGGGAATAAATGAGCGTAATATTATGGAGCCAAAAATCAATATATATGCCGGAAGTTGGCTCCTCTCACAACATATTAAAGAACACGGATTTAATCTTCAAGCTGTTGGCCGCTATCACTCAGCAACACCTCTATACAAAGAAAAATGGCTTAATCGTCTCACCGCATCATTCAAATAGTGCAAATCAAACTTTATACAGTATATAATTCTATTATGCATAAATTTAAAGTTGTTATTTTTATTTTATTATCATCATTTACATTAGCAAATGCAGAAGATTATGTATTCGGTGATGGATTGCAAATAGCCGATTCGCCAATTACTCTAGGCGGCTATATTTCTTCTATTTATACTATCAATAAAAATGAACGCCATCTCAATATTGACGATGCAGCCTTATTAGTATATGGCGAATATGATCATTATGACTTTTTAGCTGAATTTGAAGTTGCAGATGTCTATAAAAAAGATACTGGTATATATCGTGATGAAGGCAGTTCCACAAAAATCAATACCGAACGACTTTACGGAGACTACTTTTTCGGCAACAATGAACGGTTACGATTTGGAAAATTTACTTCTGATATCGGATTTTGGAATCAGTTACCCATCAATGTTTTGCGTGACACGACATCCAGCCCGCGATTAGTTACAGAATTTTTCCCAAAATTAACCACTGGAATCAACTATGAAGTTCGCCCTGCATCCAGTATCATTCATCGTGTTTCCATAACCATACAGAACAACCATGATATAGATACTGACTACAATAATTTCACATTAGATCGAAATTATGCAATTGCGTGTGATATAAAAAACGATAATGCACTTTGGCGTTTCGGCACAGGATATTTTCGATATGCCCCTATGTATGAAGCAATGTATCTCTTTGGTGCACTCAAAGTTGAGCAAAAGCAATGGGATTTTCTCCTTGAATCAATTCTTCGAGAAGATAAACATGATAACAAATATTCCTATGATGCTTATGCGCAAGGGGTATGGCATGTTATTCCAAAGCATGATGCAATTCTTCGTGCAGAAATAGAAAAAACGCCGCTAACCCGTATGCAGAACAATAGTCTTCTCGTTGGATACACCTATCGACCGCTTAGTAATGTTGCTCTTAAAGTGGACTATGAGGCACATAATGAAACTTTATTGAATCGTTGGCTTTTTTCATTTTCGGTACTTTTTTAGGTGATTGATATGAATAGATCACTCCTGTTTTTACTTCTTGTCACTCTTAATGTATCGCTTTATTCAGGAATGCTTGTTGTAGCTGTAGGAGAGAATTCAAAGTTAAATTCACTGGGTAGTGAAGAGATACGAAGTATCTATTTAGCCAAACGATTTCGCCTCTCTAATCTAAAAGTCATACCTTTAAATTTAGGAATTGATAATCCGCTTCGAAATCAATTTGAAGACGAGGTGTTAGATGAGAATCGTGATACCTTGGCACAAAATTGGTTACAAGCCCATTATCTCGGTCACCATGCCCCAAAAGTGTTTAAAAGTCAGGAAGCAATTGCTGAGTTTTTAAGTAAAGTCGATAATTCATTAGGCTATCTTGACGAAGATGTTGCACAAAAGTATCATCTTAAAATCATTTTTCGGGGAAAAGAGTAAATGATTAAATATAAATGGAATAATTTACCCATTGTACATAAATTATTTTTAGCCCTATTTGGCGGCATCGCAATCATTATTATCGCCATTATCTCTTATCTTTGGGGATACGAATCAGACTTAATGCTTAATAAAGAGCAAGACATCCTGCATACACAATCCATTAGTGTTTCAAATGATTTACTGACCCATATTAGCAAATTACAAAAAGAAATTATTTTTTTGTCCCATCTTGAAATTATGGATGACATGGTAGCTCAAGATATGGATAGACGTATCACAAATATTTTGGAACAAAAAGCACTGGATCTAGGCGAATCAATCTCACTTTTCATGGTTGCACCCGATTTTACAGTACACGCATCATCTAATCTTATCCAAATCAATACTGTGTTTCATGATTCACATGCTATCAGCAAAGCAATTAAAAACGGACAATCTTATTTTTATCTGAATGGAAATCTATATCTGTTCACTCCTGTTTACGGATCATTTAATTCCAAAGAATTTTTAGGCTATCTGATAATGTCTTATCCCGTAGAAAATTTTGATCTTCAATTAAAAACGGATCAAAATCTCTATCGATGGCTTACTCCTCCTGCTTCACTTTCAGACCTTCATATTGATAATTCACCGGTTATTGATATCAATGCTTATTTACATGAAACGATTACCCTAAATGGAGCTTTGGAGGGCTGGATATTACACTATGCAATGCCAAAGAGCCAAACACTTGCTACACTATACCATTTTCAAACACTTTTTTTAAGCGTATTTGGAATCGCTCTGATACTCATTGGATTTTTAGTTTGGATTATCGTCGTTCGTATTACTAATCCCCTGATTGCTCTATCCGATACAGCAAGAACAATTGCTTTAACGGGTGATTACACACGGACGGTTCCTGAAACTGGGTTTGATGAAGTAGGACTAATGGCGCATTCGTTTAATGCACTCATGTATACAACACAAATCACGATGAACCGTTTAAAAATTGAACGTGAAAATCATCTTGAAAAACTTGTAAGCCTGATTGTATTTTTTAATGCCATCACACGTACCAAAACGAAAGAAGAAACCATAGAAATTGCAATGCATGAAATTCGCCGTTTTAGTAATGCAAAAGATATCTATTTTTCAATCGATTCGGATGAAACGGACGATGTCACCATTTCGCTCAATGCGATTGGTAATGAAACGCATGGATCTATTCATATAAAACACCCTGAACTTGAAAAAGAATCCAATGAACGTTTCTATGCTGCGTTAGAGCGAATGCTTGCCCTGCAAGTCGAACGTATAGAATTATTAGAAAAAAAGCAAACAGCATTGCGAGCGAAATCAGCATTTTTATCTGCGATGTCACATGAGCTTAGAACACCGCTTGGCTCCATATTGAGTTTGACCCAATATTTGATGACACAGCCAAAAACTCCTCAGCCAATGCATGAAACACTGGGTAAAATTGAAAATTCAGCTTACCATTTATTAGGAGTTATCAATAATATCTTAGATTTGGCCAAAGCTGAATCAGGAAAAATGGAACCTCATCTGACATTATGTGATCCAATCAAACTTATATATAATGCCTTGGATTTAGTCTCACCATTAGCTGAAGACAAAGGATTGGATATTATCATATCACTTGATGACAACACGCCAGAACTGATGAGTGATGCTCAACTTCTTGGGCAAGTTGTAATCAATCTACTTTCCAATGCTATCAAATATACCGATGATGGTTTCATCAAAATAGAACTTTATTATCGAAATAATATTTATACATTAGACATAATCGACAGTGGTCGAGGCATTGCAGATGATGCGTTAACTAAAATATTTGATGAGTTTTATCAGGTTCATGCGAGAGAAAAAGTAAGTTTAGAAGGAAGCGGATTAGGATTAGCAATCAGTAAAAAAATCGCTTTATTATTACGTGGCGACTTATTAATTACAAGTGGAGGTCCGGATCAAGGGACAAAAGCTTCTTTTAATTTTCGCAGCTTTTAACATCATTTTGCAATCATATAACCAACACCTCGTATCGTTTGGATCAGTTCATCAGCATTTAATTTTTTTCGAAGATTTTTTATATGAGCATCAACAATGTTACTTGCACTCAAATGATCAAAATCACGACTTAAATGCTCCGATATTTGGTATCGTGTTAAAACAGTATTTGCATTTAAAACCAATAGTTCCAGTAGCTCAAACTCTTTAGCAGAAAGTTTAACAGGCAAACTTTTCACCAAAACACTACGTGATGAAAAATCGATTATCAAATCTCCAAAATCAACTTGAGTTTGTTTTTGGGAACTTTCACGACGTAAAAGAGCACGAATACGAGCCAATAATTCAATATTTGAAAATGGTTTTTCCAAATAATCATCGGCTCCCCCATCAAGAGCTTCCACTTTATCTTCAATCTCTTTTTTAGATGAAAAAAGGAGAATTGGGGTTCTGTTTTTTTCTCGCCTAATCTGCATAAGCAAATCAATTCCACTACCATCTGGCAACATCCAATCCAGTAAAATCAAATCATATTTCTTTTGATTTACCTTCATTCCTCCTTCATAAAGGTTTTCTGCAATATCAACATGATAATTTGCATCTTTAAGAAGTTGTTGTAGGGCATAAAGTAACTCTTTATTATCATCAATAATTAAAATATACATAAAAAAACCTTAGCGAATAAATTACACATAAAATAGCCAATTAATTTTAAAAGTATACTACTTATCTAGTTAATGTGGAACTTCTACCATGATTACTTCATTAGCACATACCAATGTTGCGAATCTTCCCGTAGTGGATTCATATACACGAAATGTTTGACAATCAGTTGCGACTTTATCACTATGTATTCCATAAAACTTTACAGGATCGATTGGAAGATGAATTGTGCCCGCTGATTCGAGACGTACCAAAGTATTATCACGTCGTACGACCCAAACAATATTAGTTAATGCAATATTATAAAGTGAATGTCGATCGGCTTGCAATGTAATAATGTTGTGATCTGTATCTACATCAGAAATGATAACATTATCTGATTGTGCTAAATCACGATACAAAAGAGCTCTAAGACGTTCATGCGTTTCAAATTTTTCCCCTTTTGTGCCATAGAATGATCGGATAAGACGAATTTGATCGATTCCTCCATATAAAAAGGCTGCAATCAATCCAAATAGCATAATGGATACTAGCAATTCTATTAATGTAAATCCATACTTTAGTCTCATCACCAGCCTTCTCCACTGAGTCCATACAATGTACTTTTAACACCATTGACCTCAATAAAAGTTTGTTCAATTGCATTTGCAGAGATCGAGGCTACAGCTCTTTTAGTATCGTTACTTTCATTGCTATCACTCCAACGGTGAGAATATTCTGTCTTTAAAACATATTGTTGAATTTTTAAACGTTCAATTATACGAGAATTGTCAATCTGATAACGAGATGATAAAATTGTTGCAGCATTACTACGTCCATTTCCACCCATAGCCGTACTAGAAAGAGCAATCAAACCTAAAGATTCAGCAGTTTCTCGATGTTTTATTGCAGTCTCATATGCTCTACGTCCCTGAGCAGCAGTCTCCATTAAAGCCATTGCTGCTATAGATGTAATCAAAACAGCTATTAAGACTTCTATGATAGAAAATCCCTTTCTATTCCTTACCATAATAACTCCCGACACGCATCAATGAAGTATCATATAAATCGTCTCGTAATTGTTCTTCATTACGCTCAGTGAAGACACTCGAACCTGAGAGTGGTGTATATCCGTAAAAATACCCATCTGATTCAAGGATTAACGGGGATGTCGTTCCATCAGGATACAATGAGAACGTAAAACATCCTTCTTTCATCTCATTGGCAGTAAACATAATGGATGGATCAGACTGAATCAAATGACCAGAACGATCATATTGTCGAACTTTAATAGCCGTTTTTCCTTCCAATAGAAGCCCGGTTTTAATTATTTTGTCATCTTGCCATAGATCACATTGACTACAGTTATCATAACAAAAAAGATCCAATCGCTTGGTAGCGCTAAAAGCTTTTAAATAACTTTTTAAATTTGAAGGGGTTAATACGCTCGTATGATCTGCCAATGTACTCAACCGCGACGTTACAAGTGTCGCTACGATACCCAAGATTATAACAACAACAACCAGTTCTATAAGTGTAAAACCTAAACGGAATGATTTTATCGACATTCAGAGAGCTTCTGATCTTTTCCATCGTCAGTTCCCCCCTCTTTACCATCAGTACCTAAGGAGACAAGATCAAACATAGTTCCATCATTGAGATAAATATAAGGGTGGTTCCATGGATCTTTTGGAAGATTTTTCCCTTCCAAATAACCATTTTTGCTGTAGGATGGGTATTTTTCTACTGAAGGGTTCGTTATTAATGCTGCCATTCCCTCTTCTGATGTAGGGTATGTCCCATTGTCAATCTTGAACATCTTAAGCCCTTCTGCCACACTTTTCATTTGAATACAAACCAATTTTTGTTTTGCTTCTTCACTTTTACCTGTAATATTTGGGATAACAAAAGCTGCCAACAATCCAAGAATGATAATAACGACCATAATCTCAATCAGTGTAAATCCGCTTTTAGTGTATTCTCTTTTCATTGATTCCCCTTTTTTAACTACATTTTTTTTGATACTCATATCATGTCTCCTATTTTAGATTACCCCAAACTCAAAGAAAAAATCGGTAGTAACATCGCAGTAACGATGACACCAATGATCCCACCCACAACTAAAATCAACATTGGTTCCAATAGCGAGAGAAATAGTGTTATTACTTCCCGATTTTTAACCATATAAAGTTCCGATAAACTTTCGAGCATGCTTGGCAATTCACTTGTTTCTTCACCAACAGCCAATGCCCCTATAAAAGCTTCATCAAGTTCAAGATGTTCACCTGACGCAAGCGAAAATGAGAGCTTCCCTCCTTCAACAATACGCTCAGTTCCATATGCAAACTGCGCTTTTATAACCGAAGATGAAAGTGTCCCACCTGCCAATGATATCGCTTTAACTATTGGAATCCCAGATCGTATCAGGAGTGATGCAATAGCACTAAATCGTGCCAAATCACTAGTTTGAATAATCTTTCCCACCACTGGGATTGATAAGAGCATACGATCAATGCGATAGCGAAATTCAGGACGGGTCTGTAAAGCTGAACTGAACACGGCTACCATAATCACAATAAGAACCAATATCCACAACCAATAAGAGGCAAAAAAAGACGAAAATGCCAAAACTCCACGAGTCAATGCAGGTAATTCTTGACCCATTGTCTCGAAAATTGCAGTCAATTTTGGAACAACAGAAGTCAGCATAAAAGCAACAGTAAGAATCGAAACTGCCACTATAAATCCAGGATAGATAAATGCTTTTTTGAGTTGAGAGCGTATTTGCTCCCCTATTTGGATATAAGAAGCCAATTCATTCAAAACAGCGGCTAAGACACCACGATCTTCACTCGCGCGAAGAGTCCCAAGATAAAATGAGGGAATGGAATATATTTGTTGCCCCTCTAGAGCAACAGAGAGACTCTTTCCTTCATCTAATAATGCAATCAATGCAGAAAAAAATCGAGCATTCTTTGGCTCACTTCGATATTGCTGCTCCTGAAGTAAAAGAGCCCGTTTTAATGGTATCCCTGCTCTCAAATAAATGGCTAAATCATGACTAATCCGGCTCAAAAACGATGCAGGAACAGCTTTTGATAAAAATAGATCCCTAAAATCAGCTAATGAACTTCGTTTTATCTCAAGAGATGAAAAGGCTATTCCTTGTGCGCGCAATTGTTTTTTGGCATCATCGTAAGATACAGATTCAACCCGCCCACGGAGTGGTAATCCATCAGAATTAAGACCTATATAGACAAATTCCATTACGCCTCTTTAACCCCGACGCGAATAATCTCATCAACCGTCGTCTCTCTTGAAGTCAAAATTTCTTTAAGCTGATCTGCTAAAAATGCCATCCCTTGATCTTTCATTGCACTGCGAAAATCAACATCATTGTCACAGTGTTTCATTAACGCTTGAACATTATCATCCATCATTAACAACTCACCTACAGCGATTCGACCATGATAGCCAGTTCCAGAACATATCGGGCAACCAACACTTTTTGCTACAACCAAGTCCAATGGCAATTGCAATTCACGCGCATCAATAGGATCAATCACGTGAAACTCGCAACACTCTACACATACTTTTCGAACTAGCCGCTGTGCCAATACACCCAATAAAGTAGAAGTAATCATAAATTTATCCACACCCATGTCAATTAACCGAGTAACGGCAGACGTTGCATTATTGGTATGAAGTGTCGAAAATACAAGATGTCCCGTCATGGCCGCTTGAATTGCGATTTGAGCCGTTTCAGCATCACGAATTTCCCCGACAAGGATAATATCAGGGTCTTGACGTAAAATAGAACGTAACCCCTCTGCAAAGGTAAGACCTATTTTAGTATTAACCGGAATCTGACTCACGTGTACGGCATCATATTCAACTGGATCTTCAATTGACATAACATTTTTTTCAGGTCCGGAAAGTTTTTGAAGAAATGAATGAAGCGTTGTTGATTTACCACTTCCGGTTGGTCCAGTCACTAATATGATACCATGAGAAAATTTTAGGAGTTCATAAAAACGCTCCGTTGTCGACGCATTAAACCCTAGTTCTTCCAATCCTGGAATTGATGCTGCATGCATTAATAAACGCATAACTACCCGCTCACCATGATAAGTAGGTAAAACAGAAACCCGCACATCAAGTGATTTTCCTGCAATTTTTATCTGTGTACGACCATCTTGCGGAAGTCTTTTTTCAGCAATATCAAGATTAGAAATAACTTTGATACGACTGATCACGAGGTTGATAATTGCCTTATCCAAATCAATATGTTTGGAAAGCACACCATCTATGCGAAAACGCACTTCCCCTTTTTTTTCATGAGTTTCGATATGAATATCACTGGCTCGACGTTTTAATGCCTGATAAAAAATTGAATTCACAAATTTGATAATCGGAGCTGATTCTTCACTTGTCAGTAAATCCGATGAATTTTTAAGAAAATCAATAAGTGATATCTCATCCTCATAAGGTTCTTCCTGAGCTTTATTTTGAATCATCTCTTGATCCGTTTTAAGTTCAAGAAATTTAAGATATAACGTTTCATATCCCTGATCATCCAAATGAACCATTGGAAGTTGAAGCATCAAACCGTTATACGCCGATATTGCTATTGCACTATCTTGCGTCGAGAGAATGGCATAATCAATTTGATTAATCTGAGCAAATAACAACCCGCTGCGAATAGTCTCAAAAGGATCAATCCCTTCCGGTATCAATGGAACAGGTGTACCCTCAGTTAGAATCGGAATATTAAGCATATTAGTGTTTTGATGTGACATGTTTAACTACGTCATCTATATAACGTTGCTGAATCTTATCCAGATCTTCCAACTGTTTACGTAATGTAGCCAAATCGGTACTTTTGTCCAAAATATAGGGAGTCAAGATAATGACCAAATTAATTTTATCGTGAGATTTTGCATTGTCTTTAAAGAGGTTCCCAATTAAAGGAATATCACCTAATAATGGTACTTTTGTAGTACTACGATCAAACTTATCTTTGATTAACCCACCTATAATAACACTCTCACCGTTATTCACAATCGCTGACGTTTTCACTTCCCGTTTATTGGTACTCGGCAACTGAAGATTTGTTGTTGTATTATCAATATCCTCTAATTTGGTTTCAACCGCTAAAAGAACTTTATTATCGTTTGACAAACGAGGTTTTATTTTTAAACTTAATCCTATATCCTGACGTGTATAGCTCGATTGGGTAAGGCCAGTTCCTGTTAATGTTGTACCACTGCTGATGGATTCTGTTTTACCGACATAAATCGATGATTCTTGATTATTAATACACAATATAGAGGGTTCTGATAGTATATCTGCCGCGCCATTGGTATTCAGCAATGAAATACTCGCTCCTAACGCAATACCAGAACTGAGTGATGGAATCGTCATTGCACCAAGGACAAGTGGATCTAAATTAATAGCTCCCGTTTTCCCATCACCCAATGCGGAATTAAATGAAAAGATCCCGCTAGATCCTATTGAACCTCCAGAAAGACCATATTTAAGACCAACTTCCTGCGCTTTATTTTCGCTGATCTCAATAATTTTTGCTTTAACATATACCTGCTGGCGATCACCGTCAAGCCCTTGAATTGTAGGTAAAAGAGTGGCAAAAAGATCATCACTGCTAATGATAATAAGTGAATTAGTTGTGTCATCACTCGCAATACTTGGTGCCTGTTGTCCAGGAGAAAGGGTCATTTTAGCAATAACCGTATTGAGTGTTGTTACCAAATTTTTAGCATCAGCATTTTTCAACTGTACCAGATGTGTATAATTTGCCGTTGTTTCATCACGTATATCAAGTTCTTTTACAACCTGACGCATCGTTTTTATGTTTGCAGGCAAATCGGTAACTATCAGAGAATTAGACTCTTTTGATGGAACTATTTTTCCATTTCTACTCGAAAAATTCTTTACTTTGACTGCCATTGGCTCAGCTGCAGCATATTTGAATTTAATAATTTCTGTTTGCAATTGAGGAATATCACTCTTAGCGTAAAAAGGGACATTCATGGCTGCAGCATCAACATTTTTCACTATAGTATAATATCCTGCACCTGAATCAAGCATCGTCATTGCGCGTGCTTCAAGAGTCGTTTGTAGTAATGCAAATAACTCTTCACGACGGATAGGTCGATTACCGGCATAACTTATTTTTCCACTTATATCTTCTGTAATAAAAATATTTTTATTGCTGATTCTCGCTACCAGTTTTATAAAATCACTGATTTCCATTCCATCTATAGCAATACTTGCAGTATCATTTTTAACCGCATTAGCAGCATTAAGAGTAGACATACTAAAAATTAAAACAATTAGAAAATTAACGGCTGATTTCATATTCAAGATCCTTTGGCTGATTATTACGTAAAATAGTAATTTTGATAGCGGATTGACGAAGTCCTGTTTGATAAGCGGCAAATACGGCAGCATACGAATCGAGAGGTTTATTATCTACGCCAGTGATAACATCCCCTTGTTTAAGCCCAAGCAGAGCAAAAGGGCTTTGGGCAACTATAGAGTCCACTCTAAAACCTACTATTCTTCCATTTTGATTGACTTCATTAATTGTAATATTTTTCCATGTCTCACCCATGTTTTCAGTGTATCGATCAATACTCGAACGCTGAACCACATAATTCTGCGTTACTCCGGATGAATCATCCGAAACGTATTCTGTAACACTCTCTTTAAAACTCAACATTCCAGGTTCACCCAGACGAAGCGTCATTTTTTTACCATAAGCCATAAAAGTAGCACTGTTTTGAGTTATCTTTACAAGTCGATAGAGATTTTTATATAACTCACCTCGATCAATAAAGGTTGTTTTTACTCCATCATTAATAGCAACAAAGCTGCGGCTACCATCAAGACAGACAACATTTAGGTGATGTGGCACATCCGTATAAACATCTCTAACGGTTTTTTTGAGAGAAGTACCAAATCCATGACCATCATCATGAAGACCAAATAAAGCCCCTATTCGGTAAAGATCATAAAAAGGGAGTATTTCTATGTTTGCATGTTGCATCGAAGCAGATGGCAAATAAGGGATTATTGCCGTCGAAATTGATATCCCGATTGCAAATGGGAACACAATACGATTAATTGTACGAAACATTTTATCGTTAAAAAGAGGTTTCATAGACCAATCCCTTATCCGATTTACGCAATTTTGCCAAAAGCAATGGATACTGCCGCATGGTTTGTGTAGGTTCAAAAATCAGAGTAAGGTGATGCTCTGATAAGTCAATATTCCCATGAACCGGACCAAATCCTCCTACCCCCTGAACATCAATGTTCAAAGGATGAAAAAAAGTATAGGTTAATGCTATATTATCAATCCCATCCGGAAAAAGAGAGGCAAATTCTCCGCTAAACTTTACATTTGTTATATTAATATTATTAAATATAACAAATGGGACGAGTCTAATTTTTTCAATAGAACCAATTCTTGTCGTATCTAATAAAAGGGTGGCATTTTCGACATCCAAATAAATTAAACGATTACTGAATATTTCATCATTTAAATACAAATGGGCTGACGCAAGAGCTTTTTCAGCCATATAATATAGATTAACTTTTGGTAAAAATAGAATCAATGAAAATATAAAGAAAAAGAAAAAAGAAAAAATGTGTTTCATAATTCAATCTCCACACTGATCATCCCGATTTCAGCATTACGTTGAAGTGACAATTTTTTAATGACAAAAGGGGTATTCATCAGCGTTGATAGTATACGATCAAATTCATTTTGTGAAAGATTTGAAAATTCCAGAACAAGACCATTTTGTTTATGGTCTTGTCGAGTCAGTCCAGGATTTTCGAGCAAATTTTCAATCTTATGTTGAATATCCGGTGTATTTCCCCATCGTTCTTTCAATGAAGTAAGATTTTCATACGCTTGCACTTGCATATCGCGCTGTATTATAACTTCAGAAAGTTCACTTTTTATCTGAATTAACCACATGGTTGCAATGACGATAAAAAATAGAGAAATAGTGAGAACAACTCTGGAAGGGTCAAAAATATTTTTCATTGAACACTCCCTTCTAGCAAATTATCTTTTACCGTGACAATATCCGTTTTCAACGATTTAGAAACGATATCTTTGAGCTCTTCAGCACGATTTTTAGAAGATGTGACAATACTAAAACTGATTAAATTGTTGTCATACTTGAGCGATGATACATATTCTCCACCCGATACTATTCCGGAGTTTGCATTTCCTGAAACTAAAAGTAAATTACGTTCACCCGGCTGTGAGCCAGGTACCAGTACAATATTATTGGAACCAGATGTAACTACGGTCATTGTTTCTTTTGTTGTATTTGTTTCAAGTGGTAATTTTGAAAATGCCGCAAAAATCTTCCGCATTTTAATCTGTTCTGACTCTTTTTTTTCCCATGATGTAGTAAGTGAGTGCAATTCCATTTGAGTTGATGGAAGATGCTTTTCAACTTTCATTTGCTCCAACTCATTAGAAATATTCTCTCTATCCCTATAACACATTATCCCTTGTATCAATAAATTTATAACAATAACACCAGAAAGTAAAGCGGTGATAATTAACGTTTTTTTGGATGCGGAACCAACTTGTTCCATATCCAAAGAAAAGGGAGATAAACATGAAGGTACATCTTGTATCCAACTCTCAATGTCATGTTTAACGGCGGTAGTTACGTAACGCTCAGAAAGTCGAACAACTACTCCATCACTTTGTACAAGTACTGAACCGTTTTTAAGTGTAATGGGTAAAGCATCTGATTCAAATACTTCCTGTGCAAGAATAAAATTTTTTATTGCCAAAAGTGGAATCCCTGATTCTTCCAAACGCGTACGAATAGAATCAGGTTCGCAAGCACTCATCAAATAACGCCCATTATCTAATTTATAAGCACCATACCGAATACGAGTATCGCTAAAATCAAAATAACTTGGTGCATAACGAAGAGCTTCTTTTGTAGAAGAAACATTCAATGATACAATGCAAATACGATAAAGGTCAGGAGAGAGTATTAATGTCAATGGTTTTTTACCCTCTGGCACTAAATATGACAATGTATCGAGGTATCCATATCGGTGTTTTTCAAAGCAGCGAATATATTTGATTAACTTATTAAAAAAAGAGGTTAAAAAATTCATTGAATAATTTCCAAACGGCTAAAAGTACGTTCCAACGTGTTCGCATGAAATCGAAAATGACTTCTTTGATCATCCATTTGCATTGTAACATCACATAGTAATGGGTAAGAAACACCTGATAAATAACCGGTAAACCATGTATCATACACAGATGAGAGCTGAGGTGCTAACGATAAGACTTGTTCTTTACTTTCAAATGGTGCAGTTCTAAATGTCGTTATACGACGTACAAGTTCAGAATCCATTTGCGGAGCAATAAGTGTTATGATCTCGGCTGAAGCATAATTAATATCTATTTTATCTCCTTCAAATCCTATAAGTCGTTTCCATGGAATTAAAAGTATTTGACGATCTTTTGTCAAACTGATATAACGAGCAATAATTTGACTAAATTGAGTGAAATTTTCTATCGAACCATTATGAAAATCTACAATGTTAGATGCTATCTCGCTTCCTGGCTGACGCTCATTCGTATCAGAATCAATTGTATCAAATAGAATATTAAAAAACACATCAGGTGAAGCAATAGGATAGCGTAAAAAAATTTGCTTTACAAAAGCGATATTAGTATCTCTTGGAGTTCCAAATGGGTCGGCAATAGTATTAATATTAAACCGTCCCAACGTTGAATGTAGTGAAGCTTCTAATGTGAAATGACCATCACTAGAGTGACTCGAGAGGGGAAGAAGCATTGCATAATCCAGATCACGAGCCGAACTGATTTTTGAAAGTATTTTGGGTAAAAGTCGTTTCAAATCGCTTGAAACTTTACTGATTTCTACATCACCTTTACTTCGCTGTGCAAGCCGTAAAAAAGCGTCACTTTGAGCCATTAATAAACTGATTCCACCACTCAGAATAGCTATTAAGAGAAGTGTCATCAGTAAAATAGCCCCATGACGTTGCATAAACTATTTATCCCTTAAAAACGATTTTTACATATTATTGTATCATTAATTAATCATGAATATGAGTAACTTGAATACTTTCTCTCCGCCTAAGAAGACGAAGAGCTGTTTCGAAAAGACGTTCTATTAATCTCCACTTGGTCCATTATGACAATCATAACAAGAAACCATAACTCCAGCTGCATAAGTTTTTTTACTTACCGTTCTTGCTTGCCATGTTTTTGACTGAGGTGTACCTCTGTAATTTGTACCATGACATGCAGCACATGCATCTGTACCTAATCCTTTATTTGCACCCGCAGCTTTTGCAGCACTACGATGAGCACTATACCATGAAGTCCCTACCGGATGCATGCCATGAGGTCCACCACTGGTGGTAGTTGGCACTGTAGTATGACAAGTAGTACACTCTGAAATCGTTCCAATATGCCCTTGCAACATTGTAGCTTGAACATTATCATTTGCATGGCTACTTGGATAAACTGCATGAGTTGCACCATGACACGCCTCACATTGAAGATTTCCGTGACCTTTACTAAATCGATAAAGAGAAATACCAGCAGCCGGCGTATTTGCAGTAGTTGCAAATCGTGTATCTACAGTTGTTCGCAGAGTTGTACCCGCCGAAAAAACACTGGTAAATCGTGAATAATTAGAAGTTGAACTTGTTTTATCATGACATTGTTGACAGTTTGGTTCTTCAAACCATCCTTGTCGTCCTGTTTTACCGACAGTACTCATAGATCCGTGACAACTTTGACAATCGATAGCATTAGCTCCGGTTGCGGTTTTTGCATTTCCCATAACACCACGTAAACATTTTGTAGCTGCACCCGGATGACATTTGTAACATGAATCACGATTTGTAGCACTATCCATTGATTTACCAGTTGTAGGATCAGTTACTGTTGCATGTTTGCTATGAAGAGCTTCCGTTAACGGTTTAATACCCGCTTTTAACGATGTACCCAAAGCATTTGATTGATGACATGCTGCACAAAGAACTGGTTGTCCTGCCGCAGCTGTTGCTGCTAAAGTCCCTTTGGTATAGCTTGCACCCATATTTGCAGTTGCAATTGCATTCGGAAATTTATCATCATGCAGTTTAAGAATATTTTGTTTCCAATCTTTTTCAACATTGGCTGTATTATTTACCCATCCAGCAGACGGTTTTGCAGCCGCAACAGAATTAGACGCATGACAAGTCGCACAACTCATCTCATCCGAAACAGGTAATACGGTATTTGTTGTCGCCAATACAGTTCCGGCAGCATCTTTTGCAACAACTTTAACCATCGGATAATAATTTTTTACCCCTTTATCATCGTACGGTGTTGCTGGGATACCTTCTGCTTCCCACCAACCTTTTCCAGCGTTATAACTCATTGCAGTTGGAGTCATACTTGGTGCTGGGTTTGAAACAGCTGGGTCAGAGAGATTTAATCCGTGATTCGCAGCAGGTTTAGCACCAAAAAGTGACAATACCCAATCCCAAAAATTGGTTTTACTAGAACTACCCGTATTAATTGAACCGGTAGGATCAGTAACTGATTCATAAGTAATTGTTACACCAGAAGTGATATTTTTACCGCTAGTTAAATCTTTATTAATTAAATGCGCATGAAGATTGTTATAAGGAGGTAGGATACTAAAGACGGAATAATCTTTACCATCCATACAATGCATTCCTAAATCATTCCAAGCTACCAACGTGTATTTTCCACTATTACCCATATTACTTGCTGTTCCAGTTCCAGTTCCAGTGCCGGTTCCGGTTCCAGTGCCGGTTCCAGTTCCAGTGCCGGTTCCAGTTCCAGTTCCAGTTCCAGTTCCAGTGCCGGTTCCAGTTCCAGTTCCAGTGCCAGTTCCAGTGCCGGTTCCAGTGCCGGTTGTACTTGGCGGTGGTGTATAACCATCTTTTTCATTAGATGGATCATTTTTATGCTGTTCAAAATGGCTAATAGCAGTAGCTTGATCCACTTTATAGGCACCAATTAACCCTGCTACATCTGCATCGGTTGCAGCATCATTGTCCAAATGAACCGCTGTTTGTGTTTTAAGCGTAGCAACAACGACTGGATCAATTGTAATACCGTTAGTAGTATCACCATCACTATCGAGTGATTGAAGTGTTTGCAGTATACGAACGACCTTAGGATCGGACGAGTTAGTTGTTCCAATAATATCTAATGGCGTTACCTTGCCATTAACCGGTTTTGCGGTTCCGAGATAAAGATTACCTATGTGAAATGTTACACTTTCCCCATCTTTATAACTAAAATTACCCTTCGCATCAGTAACGTTAGTCCCACTTGAAGTATCAAACTCCAAACCACTGACAGCACTATCCATGAAAGTAGCCGTGGACAAGCCAGCGGCTCCAGTTCCACCACTGCTTCCACCTCCACAGCCAACCATAAAGAAAGCTGCAATTATCGATGAAGTAATCGCAATTGACAGACGCATATTAACCCCTTTAGTTGATATTTGTCCATCATAATAAATAAAAATTATGAATTTTTGATGAAAAACAATAAATAATTTAAAATATTATTATTAATTCTCAAATTTTTATCAATAACTTCCCTCACCAACCGTAATAACAAAATTATCATCTACTTCGACAACACCAAAAGAGTGTTGACCACAAAAGCTTTCGTTCATCTCTTGTGCCCAAGCTCTAGCAATACGCATTGCATCTTCTTTATCGCGTAATGTTTTGATTTGAGGCATATTTTTCCGGATAGCACATTTACATAATTTTTCTACAACAATATGATGTTCCATTTTTATACTCCTCAATGATTCGATTTGCAGCCACAACCGCCGCCAACCATACCAATGACAAAATTATCATTAACTTCAACAAGCTGAAATTCATGTTTGCCGCAAAAATGTCCACTCATATACGCGAGTTGTGTTTGAGCTGCTTCAAGAGCAGAATCTTTGGCCTCATAAGTTGTGATTTGGGATAATCCCTCTTTTTTTGCACAGCTGCAAAGTTTTTCAATAACGACGTGATGTTCCATATCTAAATCCTTTAATGAGAATTATTTGATATCTGCATTCTTTATTCCAGCAAGCTACACCGATTCGTTTAAAATAATACGAAAATGGGTTGCTAATGGATCATCGTTGTTAACTTCTAGAGTTCCTTTACCATCTTTAGTGATGACTTTTTGAGCAAAATATAACCCATAACCATGTCCTGATTTTGGTTTTGTTGTAAAGCCAGGTTCAAAAATTTTATTGATTATAGTATGACTAATCCCAATGCCATTGTCTTTTATGCAAATAATGATATGCCCATTTTTACGATATACATGAAAATCGATTCGTTTGTCTTTTTGATCCGATGATGCTAAAACATCAATAGCATTTTCTATAATGACTAAAATAACATGCAATAAATCATTTGTCGGAAATTCAACTATATACCATTCGTCCCTAACTACATTAACAGAGATTTCATATCTTTTAAGCCGTTCTTCTAAAAGCAGTATGACTCTTTCTATACACCGCCCAACATCCGTTTCCGAGTTATTATTGGTTCCGGCATAAAATGCATATATACTATCGAGACTTTCTGATAGGTGCTCTAAATTTGCTTCGCAATGATCAATAATACGACTCGTTTCATTTTGATCTTGACTCATTCGCAGTCTAAGTAAATACGTCGCAATGGTATTTAATGGCTGGCGCCATTGATGCGAAATAAATGCAATCATCTCTCCAAGCTGCGCCATACGGGATTGTTCTACTAACAGTTTTTCTTGTAAACGGTTTTTATCCTCTATTTTTTTCATAACTGTTATGTCAGATACGGTTACAACCACCCCCTCAATCTCACCAAAGTTATCTCTGCATGGGTTATAACTGATCCTCAAATAGACTTTTGATTTTTCATGAAGAATAAACCATGTTTCATAACGTATTTGTTCACCGGATAAAGCCCGTAAAAGATAAGGCTTGACAATGGATTCAAATTGCTCCGTTCCTAAAACTTCCCAAACATAATGACCTATTATTTCATCAATATCTTTTTGATGTTTACGACAATACTCCAGGTTCACTGCACGATAGATATAATCCGTATCAACAAATGAAATCAGATTGTCTGATTGTTCCAATAAATAATAAAGATATTTATTGGAAATATTTTCCTGTATTACATTCATAACAATCGATATCCAATTTTTGGGATGGCTTGAATAGTGATAGTTGGGATTTTTTTACGCACACTACTCACAACAATTTTTAGTGCATTACGACTTTTAGGTTGAGAACTGTACAAAACATCTTCCATCTCTTCATAATAAACAATTAATCCACGGTTATTGATTAATAATTCAATCAATCCAATTTCAAGATTAGACAATACGACACGCTGATTTTCCATCATTACAATTTTTGCACCAAAATCATAAACCGTATCTTGTATATCATTTAAAACCATTTTCTTTTTATTCTCTTGACGCAATCCCTCGATTTGCTTTACAAGATCATTCAGTTTAGTAAAAGTTATTGGTTTCAATACATAAGAAGTTAGTTTTAGAGGGATCGCTTTCAACAAATAATGTTGATGAGAATAAGAAGTTAATATTATAATTTGAACATTTTGATCATCAGCTCTGATTTTTTGAACCAGCTGTAACCCATCCATTCGAGGCATTTCAATATCTGTCAAAATAATATCAGGGGATTCATCACAATACATTTGCCAAGCTTCAGCTCCATCATACGCACAAATAACTTTTTTAAAGAGTGATTTAAAATAAAATGCCAAATTGTCGTTGCTTTCGCGATGATCTTCAGCAATCAAAATTGTTTTTTCACTTAGATAATTCATTTTTCCCTATTGTAAGACGATATAAACACGTATTTTAGCATATATTAAGTTTAACAAAACCTTTTACACATCTTTACTCATTATAATCTTTCTTACAAAAATGTAGATTGTAGGAGCCTAGATGTTTTTCGGGAATAGAGAAGTTGTTGATATAGAGCCATTTAAAGCTAGAATCGCCCAATTAGAGCGTGAAAACGAAGCTCTAAATACAGAGATTACGGCTCTCAAAGAAGAGACTAAAAATTATCGCAATAATGCTGTTATGTTTGAACTAATCCATAATTTAACAGAAAATTTAACCAATGCTTGCCAAAATGATTTAGCTTTATTACAAAGTGATTTGACACAAAATGTCACCGATCTAGAAGAGATAGATCGACTAAATAAAAACAATCATTCCAATGCCGGTGAAATCAACAGTGAAATCGAGGAGTTGCTCAAAACTCAAGAGGAACTTGTCAGTAATATCACTGACAATTACGGTTCAGTTTCTCAACTCAACGAAAGTGTTGGCTCTATCAGTCTCGTTATCAATCTGATCAAAGACATCTCTGATCAAACCAATCTTTTGGCACTCAATGCAGCAATCGAAGCTGCTCGTGCAGGTGAGCATGGTCGTGGATTCGCTGTCGTAGCCGACGAAGTACGTAAACTCGCTGAACGAACTCAAAAAGCGACACAAGAGGTTGCTATGAGTGTTCAAAGCCTAAAACAAAATGCTACCGAAATTCATGAACGTTCGAGTACCATGGAGACGATATCTTCACTCTCAAGCAATAAATTGCAACAATTTCGTACAACACTCCTCGATTTGGAAAATCGTACGGACGAGATTAACAACAATTCTATGAATGTCCTCTACTCTGTCTTTATGGTTCTCGTAAAACTGGATCACTTGCTCTTTAAGGCCAAAGGATACAAAAGTGTCTTTACATCGAGAGTTGATGATGAATTTGTCGATCACCACAACTGCCGTCTCGGTAAATGGTCTGAGGGTGGAAAAGGGACAGAAATCTTTGGCATGACACCGAGCTTTAGACAGCTTGAGACACCTCATAAATTGGTTCATGATAATATTTTGGCAGCAGTAGAGTGTGTACGTCAAAACAGCTGCTCAAAAGAATCAGCCAATGTAATGAGCTATTTCCAAAGTGCCGAATCAGCAAGTCGCGATGTTATCAATACATTAGGACGTATGTTAGTCGAAGAGAGACAAAAACGAAGTCGATAATACCGGATTGAAATGAGTCTTTATTCAGACTCATTTTTGCGGATAAATTCTCTAAAAAATACCCAAAATATTGCCATAATCATCGATGTTATAAAAGATACTACAATAATCAATCCCCGTTTCGGTCCTGCTTTATCCCGTACATATGCTACTGATGGTTCTGTAATCATTTTGACATTATAATATTTACACGCATCAGCTTGTACTTTTGTCTGAATCAGTGCCGACATTAATTGACTCACTTGCGTTTTAACCGTTATGTCATTTAGCAGCGCCATCTCTTGCTGATAATGGTCAAGCTTATTTTGCAAATCGGTCATATCAGCTTTTTTCAACGCTGCGCTTGATTCTTGCAAAAATGCTTCCACGAGATCTTTGGCAAAGAGAGGATCACTATCGGTACAGGAAATCGTAATGGTCCCCGTTTTTTTATCGGTACTAACTGAGAGTTCATTGGATATTCGTTCATTCAATAAAAAAAGTATTTTTTCACGCATCTCAGGGGAGAGAGAGTCGATCGGTTTACGTGGAAAAAACAGTTCTTTTACGCTACGTCTAGCATTGTACAGAGCACGAATATTCAGAGCAAATACATAGTTTTTATCAAAATCAGATTCTGTCAAACGTTTATCAAATCCATGTTTGAGTATAAGGGATTTCATAAATGGATAATTATTTAGGAGGATTTGGTACCCTTCATCTGGTCCCATACTTCCGCCACCAACGTCGATTCCAGCTAAACCGGCTAATGCACTCAGCCCTCCTGATGCAGCACTGGGCTGATCTTGAGGGATAATCACTGATGATGAATTGTACTGATTTGGTTGCGTCAACGTCCATAGCAATGTCAGGATAGTAACGGTACCCGCGATAGATAAAATAAACTTTTTATTTTTTTTGATCGTTGCTGCGAGTTCTCGAAGATCGATCTCATCTTCAGCAATAATCGGTGTATTTTTTATCTCTTCCATCAGAATGTCCCAATCGTTTTAAGTGCAGCAACCGTAACGGCGAACTGATAGAGGATCGATGAAATATCTTTGATAAACAACATCGTCGGATAACTCTCCAGCTTGATCGGGACTACGATCGAATCGCCTACACCAACTTTTGAACTGGACGTGAATAGCCCTTTGTTGATTTTTTCAGCTTCACCATTCGCATGGATGACAAAGGCATTAGAGGGATCGGCACTCTCTTTAAATCCACCGGAATTAGCGATATAGGCATTTGCATCATCGGTAGTGTAAATCAGAGCAGATGGGTTCATGACCTCACCGACGACTGTTATAGAATCTTCTTTTTCAGGTACATAGAGGGCATCGCCGTCTTTTAGTGTCACATTATAAGGACTTTGCGCCAATCGTTCTAAATCAGCATCCAGATGCACCGTCATACGACCCGGTATATCGAGTGTTTTCGCCTGTTCTTTGAGCGAACCGATCATCGCCATAAGCGGCGAAGTATCATTCATAGAAATACTGCCTGCACTGGAACTTTTAGGCTGTGCCGCGATGATTGTCGCTTTATGCTCGAGTTCTTGGATCTGCGCCGTAATAGCGTCTTGCTGTATTTTTTTGATATCCACACGGGTAAAAACAGTACCGTTTAAAAACGCCGTATCCGTAAAGCCTCCGGCTCGTTTTAACACATCGACCAGTTTTTCACCCTCTTGAATGGTATATTCTCCCGGATAACGCACTTTTCCTACCAATTTAACCGTACGATGTTTACCCCAATTCGGAATCGTAAATACATTGATCTCATCATAAGGCATCACTTTTGGAGATGCTGCGCCCATCGTATCTGCTATCGTTGTACGCGTTACCGTAGAAACACGTTTACCATCTTTTAAATTGTAATGAACGATCTCGATCTTTTGATCTGCCCGCTCTGTCAATCCGCCTGCAGCTAATAAGAGATCTTTTACTGTAGTAGCATCACCAATAGGATATTCTCCCGGTTTGTTTACTTGTCCACTAACAACCACATTATGTATAGGATTTATCGTAAAATAATTATAAAGCGTCACTTGATCCGAAGGGGTCAGTTTCGTCAGCCCATCCTTGATAATATCCACTGTTTTGTTAATCGGTTTATAGGTTTGCGGATCGTATGAAACAATATTGATATGATGGTAATCGACCACGCATGTTGTCCCAGCGGCATTGATCAGATCATAAACTGTCATGTTGTCCAAATATTTGTAATCACCCGCTTTTGCAACACATTCTCCTCCGATTGATACTTTTGGAGCCGGACGGACACTTGCCGTATTTAAAATATAAATTTCATCCCGATTATGGAGCTGTATCGGTGTTTTGTTACTCAACGCATCTGCGAGAGAAAACCCGATCATTTTTTCAGAGAGATTTTCATCAATACGTTTGATCATTGCATAATCAAACAGTGTTTGTTCGAGAAAGACGCCTTTAATACTCAATTGAGTGATTTCCGGACGGAGTAAATCTCCCAACGTCATATTTTTACCTGTTAGAGGACGTAATCCCGGCTTGACAATATTGCCATAGAGAGTAACACCGCGCATGTTTGCCGATGCCAAATCATAGACGTAGATATGGTCCTGATCGTGCAGTTTTGTCGATCCGGCATGCGAAAGATCGAGGGAGAGTGTCACCACTTTTTCATTATCAACAAAACGGGTGAGTTTGATATCATATTTGCTCGATTGTGCTTTCAACCCACCGGCATAATGTAAAATACTGGCGAATGTTTCATCACTCTTTGGTTCATAAATCCCCTGATTTTTAACACCACCTTCGAGGATAATGGTTTGTTTCACGATTGGAACAACGATCACGTCACCTGCTTGGAGCAACACTTCCTGACGTTTATCCCCATCACGGATAATTTTATACAAATCAACCACTCGGATGACCCGATTAGCACGTTTAACCTGTACCATACGCATCGAACCATTTGGTGCGATCCCTCCTGCAACGATCAATGCATCTTTAACAGTCGAAAAAGAGGTGACACTGTAAACACCCGGTGCGGCTACCTCGCCTGCCAACGTTACCTGTATCGTAGAGTATTTAGAGATTGAGACTACAACTCCAACATTGGGAAATGCCTGTACCAATGCATCCGTGATGACTTTTTTTGCTTCGACAAATGAAAGCCCCGCAACGTGCAATGGACCAAATGATGGAAGGATAATATTACCATCTCGGTTGATGATTGGTGTCATAGCATCTGAGCGAGGACCATAGAGCGTAATGGACAGTGTATCGTTGGGTGAGAGACGATAGCCATCGGGTACCGGCAATGATGTCAAATCAATACCGTTTTTATTTTCGAAAAAAGCCTCTCCATAGCGTTTTAACGGAGCCGATTTTTCTTTGAGTTGCTGTGTAATCAAACGTTTATAACGAGCATCCGGTTCTTCGTATGTCAGAGGATTTTTTAGAAATCTTTGTACGAGATCTTTTTGGTTTGCCTCGGGATCAATCGCTGAGGCATCAGCAACACTGGGAGCCGAAGTATCTTTGACAGCTGACGTAGTCGTTGTGGATGTAGTTGTAGTGGATGAAGATTGTTCTGCAGCAGATTTTGTTGCTTGATCCACTTTTTGGAGGACTTCCCCTTTTGTCACCCCTTTTTCCTGCATCAATTGCTGCGCCTGTGGTGTATCCAATAATGCAGGATTCGCTTTTATGCTTTGGACGATCGATGCGCTTGACATCCCTCCGATATCTTCTGCATTGAGGGTAAATATGATTGCCGCGACCCACACTAAAATTTTAAAAATACCCATTTACATCCCATCCTTTTCATGATTCAAATTTATACTGCTATTAACTCGTATACCCCAGCAAGTGGTCTACTTCAGCTTTTGCCTCTCGCCATGCTTTTTTAGGGTTCATCCCCTGTGCAATCTTTTCATCCATACGTGTCGAAAGCTGTGACTGGGCAAAACGTGTCCTAGGATCATCACGCAATGCTGTCACACTGGCATCTTTCTGCGCATTTGGGATCTCTGCCAACGCCAAACGTTTGAGCCACTGATTTTTATATACTGGATTTGCCGAATGATAGCATCCTATGGCATCTAGATTATACCCTCTTTTGCGTATATGAGAGCTGAGCAAAAGTGCCCCAACATAGATGTTGACTTGCGGGTCCAGTAAAGATTCACGCGTAACGCCGACTTTTGAGAGACGTCGCAAATGAATAGTGTTGATTTGCATTAAACCAATATCGGATGTCCCATTTTTGTTGTGATTAATTGCATTAGGATCCAGAGAGCTCTCTATCGTAGCAATCCGCTTTAGCAAACTTGGATCGATGCCAAAATCACGTCCCGCTTCTTCGAAATAACGCTCAAACGGCGCAGCTTCGGCACTCATCATACAGAGAAATAAGATCAGAAAGATTTGTTTGATTAACACATCATCCCTTTAGCCACGAATGCTGTTCCAATTCCTGCCATCAAGACCAAAGGACGTACCACCAACTGCATTCGCACCTCCCTATAAAAGTATGATATTGTATAATACAGCTGATTATGTCATTCTTACATACATACTATCAATTTTTTATCTTGTTTTCGCATGTAAAGTGATTAAACTAGGAGAATGGTTCCCGTTATGATAAATACCTGTGATGTACTGGTGATTGGCGGCGGTCCAGCCGGAGCAACAGCAGCACGATTTTTGGCAAAACAAAACTACAAGGTATTGTTGGTACAAAAAAGTTTTACCTTTGAAAAACCGTGTGGAGGAGGAGTAGTATTAAAAGCTTTTGATGAATTTGCTTTGGATAAAACAAAAATCTCTCATCACATAAATACCATAAAATTTGTCGCACCGAGCCACTTTGGTGCTGATATAACTCTGGGTACAGAGCCTTTGGCGATTGTCGATCGGCGTGAATTTGATGATTATTTAAGAGCATTGGCCCAAAAGGAAGGTGCGGAGGTCATCGAAGGCACTTTTAAATCGTATGATGGACAGCTCGCTCACATCCAATCCAATGAAACAGAACTTCGTATACAGGCGAAATACATCATTGCAGCCGATGGTGTGAATTCTGCCGTACGAAGAGCCGTAACGGGGGGGGTGCCCAAAAGAGTACTAACACTCTACGCCAAAGTCGAACAGCCACTGAGCGGCACATGCGAATTTTGGTTTGGTAAGAATATCGCACCGGGTTATTATGCCTGGTCTTTTGTTCACCATAAAGGTGCCCATATCGGGCTGGCTTGTCGAGATGGCTTAAATGCACAGAAGTATTTCAAAGATTTTTGTATCAAAACGGGGTTGAACCCTGTACCCAAAGCGAGAGGGTACTATATCCCCATCTGGAAAGATGACCTCTATCGCAAAGATAATATTTTGTTTGTCGGCGATGCTGCCGGACAGGTTTCCCCATTTACCTATGAAGGAATTTATTACGCAATGCGTTCTGCACTTTATGCCGTTGAAGCCATCGTAGATGGCGATCTAAATAAATATAAAGATCTATGGCAAAAGAATTTAAAAAAGCGTTTCCAAGCGATGGAATTATTGCAAACGCTTTTGTTACGATGGGATTGGATGATTGAAAGGGTTGTTCGATTGTTGAATAACCCCAAAGTGCATCAAGCGGCATTGCGTTTTTGGAGCGGTAAAAGCACTCCGAAATCTGCAATGCAGATTATACGAAAAGTTATAAGTCTTATAACTCAAAAAACTTAAATAAGCTGATAGAGGAAATGAAACCCATGCTTGAGATCAATGTTTTAAATACTCTATTGTACAGTGTTGGATTAATTATTCTCTTTTATGCTTTCTTCTGTATAGTTGCCAAACGGCTGCTGTACCCCGATTGGAAAAAGCTAATCTATACTGTATTATTATTTTCATTCATTGGCGCGATAGGAGAAGATTTTGTCAATACCCTCTATCACACAGCCTTCGGAGCTCCATTATGGCAATACCATCTCTATCCGGCGCACAATGGAAATATCAGTTATTTTTTCCCGTTAGTATGGGGGACACTTGGATTTTATACCTACTGGCGGAGTGTTATTTTTTTGCATAATGCCCATATGAATACATTGAAATCGGGATTACTCTTAGGCATCGAAGCAATCTTTATTGAATTGATTGTCAATGTCCCTTACTCTATGCTATTTGGCGATTACATTTTTTATTATTTACCTGCTAATCTTGGCCCGTTTTCACATTTTTCCTGTTTGCAAGTCATCCCTTTTTATATGCTTGTAGGCCTTGCTACCGCCAACATGATCGAACAGCAAGAACAGATGCAATACCGGCATTTTCGGACAACGATCTTTTTTTATATCATGTCGATGGTAACATTTGTTTATTTGTAAAAAGCAGCTAAAATTTTCCGAATCGGATTACCTTTCTATATTTCCCTAAATAAACTATATATACAATGACAAATAAAGCTATTAGTGCAAACACATATTGATGTACCATAAAAGCTAATATATTGATATAGAAATGAAATAACAAGAGTCTACGCGATGCAGCAGCGTTATCTTTAGTTCGTCTACGAAACTTAAGCGTATGTAAATGAACTTTTTCTGCTTCGAAAAAAGGGATGCCATATTTTCGTTTGCGCTTGATACGTCGATCAATAGTCACAAATGTCTCAATTGTCGGATATGCCAACGCTGCCAATGGGTACCATACCGATATCTCTTCATGTCTAGCGGAAAGGATAATACCAAATATTGCTAGCATAAATCCGAGAAAATATGCCCCTCCATCTCCTAAGAAAATATTTCCTTTGGGATAATTCCAAACAAAAAAAGCCAAAACCGAAGCGACTAAAATCATCGATAACGGAAAAATCACTCGTCCGTCATACATAAAAGAAAGCATCGCATAAAATATCAATACAACTATGCTAATACCACTCGCCAAACCATTTAACCCATCAACAAAATTAATCGCACTACTCATACCCACAACAGCAAAAACAGTAAGTGCTACTGCCACAAAATACGGCAAAACAAAAAATTCCATATTATTGGCAATATACCCTCCATAATAAACAGCGATATATGTAGCTATTGCCATAGCTCCCAAACGATATTGCTTGGGGGTATTTCCGTGCCAATCCTCATAAAGACCAAATCCAAAGATGATCGCACTGCTGATCGCCAACCACCAAAAATCGGGCATAAAGATAAATACTGAGATAAAAAATGATAAAAATATCCCTATCCCTCCCACACGCGGGGTGGGAGTCTTATGGATCGCATGCGCTTTGGTATTTGGATCAATAAAAAACCCATAACGCTTTTCCATCTTGATCGTCAAATATTGATATATAAAGGACTGTAAAAAAGTTATAATAAAAACCATAAGTACCCACATTCTTAAATACAAAGAGATTATATCTCTTTATTACTTATATAATTTCGTATCAATTGCTTTATGAATAACCAGATAAACATATTGTTCGTTATGAAATATCGTTTAAATAATCTTTTTGGATCCTGGAGTAATCGATATAACCATTCAAGTGAATAATCTTGCATCCATTTCGGGGCTCTATCCTTAACCTCTGCATATACTTCAAATGCTCCACCTAAACCAATCATACAACTATTTATTTTACCTTTATGCTCTGCCATCCATTTTTCTTGTTTAGGACAACCAAGAGCCACAAATACAAAATCAGGATCAAACTTATTGATTTTATTGATTATATCTTGCTTTTCATCGATATTCAATTCTCTAAATGGTGGTGAATGCGATTCGATTTTTAGATTTTGAAATTCAATAGAAGCTTTATCTATAATCTTTTTTAATATCTTATCGGTAGAGCCATATAAAAAAATGGACATATTATTTTCAGCACATTTCTGAATAAGATCAGGCATCAAATCCATACCCGAAACTCGATCTTGTTCTATTTCATACAGCCATTTGATAGATTTTGCTATCGGCATTCCATCCGGTGTCACTATATCTGCTTGATTTACAACCTTACAAAATTCATCATTTTGATATGCTTCGATCACCATATGAACGTTACAGATACATACGTAGCTTGAGAGCGATTGTTGAGACAATCGAAATAAATTCGTTATAAACTTTTCATATTTTCCAATATTTATTAATACATCAATTATTTTTTTTCTCATATAACACCTCATAAAAAATAGCAAGATATTGAGAAGCAATATTTATTGGATTATATTTCTCAAGAATAGAATATTTATTCCTCTGAGCTTTCAATGTATATTCATTCAAATTGACTATAACATCCATCATCGCCATATAAAATGATTCATCATTCAACGGAGTATCTACATAGACCGCATTACCTAAAGTCACCTCTTCTAAAGATGCTTTTCTTGTCGTTATAACCGGTTTACCCATACCCATAGCTTCAACAGGTGGCATACCAAATCCTTCAAATACAGAAGGAAAGACAAAAAAATCGCACTTCTGGTATAATTTTCCAAGAAATTGATCAGATACATACCCTACCACTATAATATTAATATTTTTTTCAACCTCTTGATTTAACTCTTTTTGATACAAAAGATTCCCACCTATTAAATTTTTTGCTAATTGACCAACAAGCACTAATTTATATTTTGGATAAACCAATGATAACTTATTAAAGGCTCTTACCAATGTTATTAAGTTTTTATGCGGATATTGTGCAGCTACAGATAAAATATATTTTTCATCTGTAACTGTATCAGAAGCTTCATTACTTGTCTCAAATCTATTAAAATCAATGGGATTATATATCACTTTCAACTTATGTTTATATTTATTACCAAAAAAATTCAGTAGGTCATTTTTTACATTTTCAGAAATACAAATAACGCGGTCAGCCCGATTTAGTGTATAAAAATGTGAAATATAAAGCCATAAACGCTTTCTCAATGAAAAATATTCTGGATAATGCAAATATTGCACATCATGAATTGTAGTTACTTTCAATAAGCCAAATCCAAATGGTGTAATATAATTTGGAGAAAATATTAGTTGAGCCTTCTTACTTTTAGGCAAAAAGAATTTTAATAAATAATCATAAAATCCTCTATTGTATTTCACATTGAGCGATATCTTATCGAAACTCTTTAGTACTTCTTCGGTGTAATTTATATGTTTATTCAACACTAAGGAAATTTCTTTATAATCGTTTTTATTGATACCCTTTAAAAGATTATAAAAATAGTTCTCTGCACCACCAACTTTTCCAGGATATAAAAACAATCCAGAAATAAAAATATTTTTATTCATCAACATCCTCAATTTTTATCAAAATAATATCATTTAATTTTGCTATAAAATCTACTGCTGTCCTTGATTTGATTATAGTATCTTTCTCTCCAACAAACATTTTTGGACCACCAAAATCGCTTACAATCACAGGCAGTCCGTGTGCTTTTGCTTCCAGAACTACCATTCCTCCACTGTCATGTAGGCTAGGAAATACAAATAAATCATGTGACAAATAATATTCACTCAGTTTTTCTCTATCAATTTGCCCTAAAAAATTGACATTCAGATTATTTCTCTTTACATAATCAATAAATACTTTTTCATCCGAACCGCTACCAATGACATTAAATTCATACTTACTTTCATCGATGCCACTGAGAGCTTCAAAAGAAAGCATAAGACCTTTCCATTCAATCAATCGTCCAATATACAAAAGCTTTAATATATCACCATTTTTTTTCATTCGTTTTTTAGATAAATCGACATTAAAATCATCTAAACTAATCGATATAGCGGGTTTTATTCTTGCCTTCATCTGTACAAATTTAGGCAAGATTGTTTTAGTATCATGCGTCACAGCTATAATCTCATCTGCTTTATATAGTGTTAGTAAAACAAATGGATCAAGTAAAGAGACTCTTTGAATTATCATTCTCACAACTTCTTTAATTTTTCCTTTAAAAGTAAATATCTTTAAAAAATCTCTGGGAAATCTCTCACCCCCTGCTATTGGACCAAAAATAAATTTTTTGCCAAAATACCATAAAAAAGAAGGAAATCGATAGGTAACAAAAGTCACTCGATGAACGACATCAAAATTATTTTTATGAAATTTTTTCAATAAAAAGAAAAAAAGAAAACATTCCCATAAATAAGCATATAACTGTACACCGCGCCCACCTTTTTTCCAAAAACTTATCCATTTAGGCAAATCAAAATATTCAAATTTAACATTATTTATATTCAATTTTTTAAACTCACACTCGATACTGTCACGATTATTTGCTCTGGTTACAAGAACAACTTCATTAAACTTTTTAGATGACTCAATCATCCATCTCCAACCAACTTCTGGTTCACTACCTTTATTGGGTTCACACGCATATGCTGACATTAATAGATTCATATTTTTTGCTCCAATATTGCCAATAAAGCATCTTCTTTTGATATATCTTTACCCTCATGTACTTTGCTGACAATTTCTTTTAAAAGATACAATATAAATATTTCTATATTATTTTCACTATCTATGTTTTTTATAACACGATCGATTAAATCTAAATTAGAGCATTTGTCAATCAAATCCGCAATTTGATAATTATATTTAATCAAATCAAAATATTCGATTCCATTCTGAACAAAATATTCAAAATCAAACATTATATATTGATCATTTTGACTCATTATATTCCATGGCGTAAAATCGCCATGTTCATATACTAATCGTAGCTCTTCGTTTATTGTTAATCGATTAAATATAGTTAAATATTTTTCAAGTTTTAAAGTTTGCAAAGCTTCAAATATTTCTTTTACTCTTGGATGTTCTGTAAATACATAATATTTATCTCTTTTTAACTTTTCCAACAGCCTCATAATTTCATCTTCTTCTATAAAATCAATATGTCCATTAATTTCTTTAGTGATAAAGAAAACAAAGCCTTCAAAAATGTCTTTAGTAATTATCTCTATATTATTAACATGTCTTAATGTTTCAATAGCAAATATTTCATTTTGAATTCTTTTATTACCTGTATCTGATATAGCAATTTTTACATATCCAAAAATGCAACAATCCACTTGAAGCTGGACTATTATTTTATCTTTGTCTGTAGCTATGTATGTACTAGCAACAAACTGTTTATTAAATTTTAATTCCAAATACGCCAAAAAACTTGATCTATTTTTTTGAACAACATTAAAATAGGAAAAATAAAAAGCAATTTTTTTTAATATTTTTGCTTTTAATGAAAATGGATTATAAAGTTTAAAACTATTCTTTTTAATATTTTTATTATCTATAGCTAAATATACCTTAGGATTCTGATGGGTCGGTAAAACAATGTATTTATTATGTGAAAAAAAATTAAAATCGTTCATTGAGTTTCTTGCATATAATAATTTCAATCTCATTAACAATATCACCAATATCCTTATCTACATCAATATGGATATATTTTTGACCATCAACTAAACTGTTATATACATTTATCTGCCGTTCTAGTTCTTCAAATACTACTTCTTGCTTTCTTGCATATATTACTTGTGCATCGGTCGTAAGTATAAAATATAATTCTGGTTTAGGTAAAAAGAATCTTATCAATTTTGCTATCATCAAGCTACCAGCATATCTAAATCGTTTTGGATCTACTAATATATCATCATAATATCTATCAAATATAATAAGAGATGATTTTATCTTTAATGGCAAAATTAAAATCAAAAATCCTATAATGTAATCTAAGAAGAAATGGAATAACTTTACATATGAAAGTAAGCCTTTATAAGGTTTTTTAGCATGTGGATTAATCACTGGTTGACCATCACCTTTTGCTCCAAGCAATCTAGGCTTTAAATGAAAATAATCTATCCTTCTAAATGGTAATTCTCTTTTTTTAAGTTCTTCAATTATCGTTGATTTTCCACTACCATCAGGTCCTAATATAGAAATAATAAGGCCTGTCGGACGAAAAACTCTTTTTAATACTCTAATACTTTCCAAGACTTTTAAATACTTACTTGACTTTATTGTATCTAATATCTCTTCTCGCAATACTTTTTTATTTATTGAAAAAAAAACTTTATCTTTACTGTCAAAAGATCTTTTTATAGCATTTGCACTATTTTTAAAAAAATATTCAAATTTAATGTGATCATCATATTTATTGAATAAAACATCAAAATTTGATTCTATATCTTGTTTAATAACTTTTTTTATAAAATAGTATAGGCATTCATTTTTATTATTAGGTATAAAGAAATTTTTATGTTGCTGTTTATCTTTTAAAAAATATTCACTATCAAATAAAATTCTATCTTCCACCAAATAATGCTCATATATATCTAAACTTAAAATTTCAATTTTACTTTCAAATTCTTTCGCAATAAAAAAGTTTGCTACTTTATATTTATGTTCTAATTTCTGTATTATCATATAATCAAGCTTATCAGCTAAAAGATCTAAAATAAGTGCAAATTTATTATACGAATCTACAATAATATCTATATCGCTTCCAATAATATTTGGATAATTTTCATATCCATTCATAACGCAATAACTAATCTCTTGTTGGTTTAATTCATTAAAAAAAGTATTAAAAAATACGCTTTTATTGGTCATCATTACATTCTCTTGTTTTAATAAGTTTTGCAGGATTTCCAGCAATAATTGAATATTTAGAAAATGATTTTGTTACAACACTACCAGCACCAATAATAGAGTGACTACCAATTTTAATACCTGGTAAAATGATAACCCTTGTACCGATCCACACATCATTACCAATGTTTATCTCTTTTTCCTCTGTATCACCTTGTTGATTAATAGGGATTTCCACTTTAGAATAAGCATGAGATGTTGCCATCATTATTACATCAGGTCCCATTAAAACATCATCACCGATAGTTATTTTGCCAGATAGCTTAGAATTTTGTCCTAATTGGCTCCTATTTCCTACAGATAATCGACGTCCATTACCAAAATAACAATTGTTTTTTACCACAACATCACTTCCACAACACTTTATTATTCTTTTTACAAAAAAATATCGAACATAATAAAAAAGCCTATAACAAGGAAATGGTTGCATTGGTAAAAACTGAATAAAAGCATAATAAATTAATAAATAAAACATTCGCATATTATTTCTTCAAAAGTCTTGGTATATTTATTGCAAATCGAAGAAGAAAAGAGAAAATATTTCCAATAAAGGACATTTTTGCTAATTTTCTAGCTTTAAACCCTTCAATTAATGCTTTTTTTAAAGATATTTGTGCACTAATACCGTCCAAACGATAATTAACAATTGTTTTTTCTATATATTTCAATCCTTCCGGTTCTCTAAAAAGCGATTCAAGCACAAACTGATAATCAGACAATACCCTCAGCTCTGTATTATAACGATGTTTTTTATACTCGTTTGATGTTATAAACATAGATGGATGATGATAAGTCATAGCGTAATACTTGAATTTAAAAACAGAATGGTTATACTTGCGTACTTTTCTACTGCCGTCTTCATAAACATTATATTGGTCAGCATGAAAAATATTTTTTGTCGGATTCTTTATGTAGGCACTCACCATAGTTTCGACAGCATCAAGCTCATACCAGTCATCACTATTAATCATTCCAATGAGTTCGCCTTTAGCATTGCCGATACCTTTGTTCATAGCATCATATAATCCACGGTCCGACTCACTAATCCAGTAAGTAATATGATTAGAATATTTATGGATGATATCAATAGTTCCGTCTTTAGAACCACCATCAATAATAATATACTCAATATTTTTATAAGTTTGATTAATAACGCTATTGATCGTTTGTTCGAGATACTTTTCACCGTTATAGACGACGGTAATAATACTAACCAATGGATTTATAATATCATTTGGATGCAAAGATAAGTCCTTGTTTTGAATTAATGAGTAATTTATTATCTATCTTACGAATGGATGGAGATATAGCCGTTCCGGCTGCCATCCAGAGCAAGATAAAATCTGCAGAATAAATTGGAATATAGCTAATGCTCCACAAAATAATGTATACCGATATCATAAAACCTGACATTTTTGAGATATAATTTTTCGATTTAAAAATCCCTAGATACACCGCAGGTAATAGAAATAATAAATATAGTATTACCATTACTACACCGCCCTTTAAAATCATCTCCAAATAACCAATTTCTATAGAACTACGCGTAGATGAATCCCCACCCTCGTATTGTTTATTCCAGGATTCAAAATATGGACTATAATATGTCCCTAAAGCACCACGACCTACCAATAACTCATTTTCTGACATATCATCAAATAATTCTACAAACAAAAAAGTCCTTGAATCGGTTAATAGACTGTCGTTAGCCATTAACTCACTTCGTATCTGTAAAATAGCGAATCCCAAAAGAGTCAATAAGGCTATCGAAACGAATAATTTTTTATATATATTGATAAATTGCAATCGAAAAAAATTGAATGCAAAATAGCTAAAAAGTAAACCAATATAAAGTAAATTAACCCTTTGTGAATTTAAAATACTCAATAATATAAATCCAAACATAGCCATAATAATAGCCAATTTACTTCTTTTATCCTGATAATGGTAGGTTAAAAATAAAAATGGTACCAAATAATACCAGGTCATTATCCCATAAGAATATGAATCATTCGGATTGATAACAAGTAAAAGAATAGTCGATACTAATATAATTGGAAATAGTTTGACTAAAAAATTAAATATACTTATCCAATTTTGAATATTAAATCCAAATACGATAGCAAGTGGTGTCAACCATGTCCATGCCATTAAATAGTGTCCAAATAAAGTTATATTACTCGATAAATTAAAACTAATACTTTTAGAAATTATATATACGCTCCATAAAATCAACATGGAGAAAACTACTTTAAAATATAAATTCATATCCATTTGCTTTTGCAACAAAAAGAAATAAGAAACCAATAATAATCCAGACAATAATTGTAGCAATAATATTATAGTACGGACAACTCCCCCAGGACTAAATCCAATATATATGGAAATATTCAAAAGTGAAAAAACGATGATCAGTTTTAAGGCACTTTGAGAATTAACCATCATTCTTGAAATCCATAAGCGGTTGGAGTTATATTTTTTATATATTTAGCAGGATTCCCTGCCCAAATTTGGTTATCTGGAATGGATTTAGTCACTACACTACCAGCCCCAACAATTGAATTTTCTCCTATCGTCACACCTTTAAGAATAATAACTGATGATCCTATAAATGCATTGCTTTTAATAAGAATTTTTTTTGTCGAAACATTTCCATTTTTATCAAATGCCGTAAAACGTATTTTTGCATCTAACGAATGAAAATTTGTATCCCATATTTTGCAATTTCCTCCAATGCCAACATTATCCTCAATAGTGATTTCATTATGACAAACAATTGTAGAGTTCGATAATGAAACATTATTACCGATTACTAAACTTGCATTCACTCCACATACCAATCTAATAGTATCATCCCCACCGATAGGATTATATTCTTGACCTGAGTTTGCTCTAAAATTATCGCCAATTTTGATAATACCTTTATTGGATATTTTTAATACTCCATAAATGAGCCAATTTTTTCCTAACACAATATTTTCTCTATAGCATGTTAGTATATTTATAATTTTATGCCATTTCGGTAGTATTTTATAAATATAAAGTATTCTGCTACCTCGAATAAGATAGCGTATCATTTAACTAACTCATGTATAAAATTTGATAATTTTTCTACCTGTTTGTCCAAAGAAATTTTCTCATTTGCAATCTCTATACAATTGTGACTCATAGCTTCATACGTCCCTTTATCTAGTTCATAAATCTTTTTGATTTTATCTGCAAAACTTACTGTATCATATAAATCAAGTCTATAGCCAGAATAACCATCGACAATCAAATCTTTTGAAACACCAATTTTAAATGATACTACTGGGGTTCCGCATGCAATTGATTGATTAATCATGGATGGGCCTGAATCCTGAATACTTGGAACAACAAATACATTAGCTAAATTATATATGTCAGATAATTTCTCTTGGGAATTTATATACCCTAAATTCATAATTTCAAATGGAATTCCTTCAACTTGATTTTTCCCAATTGAGACTAATAAAATATTTTCTTTTTCTGCAATTTTTTGACTTAATATATTTAATATTTCTTGTAAATATATCCATCCTTTTCGCTTCTCGTTTGGGTTGACTGCTCCAAATAATATCAAAAACTTATCAGGTAATATATTATATTTTTTTCGTAATCTAACTTTATCTTTTTCATAAAATATTGTTTGATTTATTCCCAATAAAAAAGGTTCCAACTTCTTATCTTTAAACAACACACTAGCTTTCATTTGCTCATCAAGTTGATATGAACCAACAAGAGGTATAAAATTCATATTTTTAAACAAATCAAGATGCAATTTCAATCTTCTACTAGCTATAGATTTATATTTATCTTCCAAAATAGCCGGGCAGTTTTCACAATTTTGAGTATAGCCGATACAATCCCATGCATAGTGACATCCACCAGTTAAATAAACCATATCCATTGGATACAACAAGATTGGAGCATTACATTTTTTTTGCAATTCAGCTAACGCTTCGATAGAAAAAAGTCCTTGCATAAAATACACTATAACTACATCAGGATTTCCAATTGTTTTTAATAGTTTATCCATGTTAACAATTGATTTTGAGTAATTATAATCAAAATAATATTGTGGATCCGTCTTGATTTGTTTTTGAAAAATACTATTTATTTTCTGTAAAATTTTATTACCATAATATGAAATTGGGTCAAAATTTACATATGAAATTAACCCTCTTTCCCTCTTTAATGTTTTACCAACTATCAGAATAGATTCAAATTTATCTGATAATTTTTTGTGAAATTCATAAGGAATAATGCCCGCTGCATTATCAACATCAGGTGTTGAAAGATGTAATATTTTTAACTTACGCATTCCAAATTCCTTTAGCTGTCCGATTAATAATCTTATACACTTGAACGGGATAAACCATAAATGCCAACAAATTACATAACAATGTTGCTAAAATTACACCCGATGTTCCTAAACCCATTGTAGTTGCCAAAAACAATGATAACGGGATGTTTATCATAGCCCCAAAAATTCCTAAATACATTTGTAGTTTTACTTTTCCAATTCCATTAAGTATTGTACTAACTAACTGTGCTAACATCATAATCATTGTATTTATACCCATTAAAATTGTTAGTAAATAAGGTACTTCAATTTTACTTCCTACCCAAATCAGATAAATACTATCAGAAAATAGTATCATAATCAGTCCAACACCAACCATACCTATAATAATTTTTCCTAAATTAGCAATTGCAGATTTAATCCAAAGCAAATCATTTTTTACGTATGCATCAGTAAACCCCGACCAATATGGTGTTAGCACAATAGATATTACCATTGTCAAAACAGAAAAATATTTAAACGCAAGATTATAAATAGTTACTTCTGCTCCTCCATACAAATAATTGATAATAAAATTATCTGTGGAATATAAGATTATTGCAGAGATTTGAATCAGAAAAAATTTACTCCCAAGATTAAAAATATCTTTTACATATTTCCAGTGAAAATAGTTTAGATTAGGGGCTATATAGTTATAACTACCTAAAAAATAAAACAAAGTAGCTAATACAAAAATAATCATTTGTGCTAATGAAACAATTATACTATAAGCAAGAAATGATTTGACATCATATTCATATGCAGTATAAAGGACTACAATAATTAAAAATTGTCCTAAAAAATTCAACAATCCTGGCTTAGAAGAATCATGATTAGCATAAAAAACGACTGTTAGTAATTTTAATGTTAAATTCATAGCAAATACAATGTATATCACTAAAATAATTTTTTCGATCAGAATAGTATGTGTATTAAATAGTTTTGACCAATCCACAAAAGGATAAATCATTAAAAATAATCCAATTGAAAATATGCTCAATATAAATACAGAAAAATAAGCAGTACTTACGTATATCTTTGCTAAATGATGATCATTATTTGACAAAGCTTCGGCCAATTTATTTCTTAGCCCATGCCCTATACCAAAATCAAAAAAATTAAACCAACTAATAAATCCGAATAATGTTAACCATAACCCATATTGTTCACTTCCTAAATATTTTATAGAGAGTGGAACTAATAAAAATCCAATAACAATTGATCCTATCTTGTAAAGAGAAGACAAACCAATGTGTTTAACAATATTTCGTGTCCTATCAGACAATATTACATTTTTTGCTTTAAAAAACATTACTTAATCTTACTTATTATCCAAGATGCTTGTCCTCTGATGATTTGAAGAGATTGTACTTTCACTCAAAAAATCTTTTAACTGCTTGAATAATTTTATCCTGATCTTTTGTTTGTAGACCAAAATACAATGGCAATCGGATCAACCGTTCACTCTCAATTGTAGTATAAATATCCTCACCTTCAAATCGCCCAAATTTCAATCCAGCAGGTGCAGAATGAAGAGGAATATAATGGAACACTGCTAAAATTTCATTTTGTTTTAAGTGCTCTAGAAGTTTTGTTCGTGTCTCCAGATCTTTTACTTTGAGATAAAACATGTGGGCATTTTGAATACATCCATCAGGGATAGTTGGCAATTCTATCAAACATTTATCTTCTAACTCTTTTAATCCATCATAATACTTTTGCCAAGTAGCCAGTCTATTCTCATTTATTTCATCTGCTTTTTCTAAGTTTCCCCATAGATAAGCTGCACTCATATCATTCATTAGATAGCTACTTCCTACATCTACCCATGAGTATTTATCTACCATACCTCTAAAAAACAAACTTCTATTTGTCCCTTTTTCTCTGATGATTTCAGCTCTCTGTGAGAATCTATCGTCGTTAATAATCAGGAGTCCACCTTCTCCTGCACTGGTATAGTTTTTGGTCTCATGAAAACTATATGCCCCAAAATGTCCAATCGTTCCGAGAGCTTTATCCTTGTAGCTACTCATCATCCCCTGAGCCGCATCTTCTACCACAAAAAGGTTATGCCGTTTTGCGATCTCCATGATAGTATCCATCTCGCATCCCACTCCCGCATAGTGGACGGGTACGATTGCTTTTGTTTTGGGGGTGATGGCAGCTTCGATCAGTGTTTCATCGATATTCATCGTATCGGGACGAATATCAACAAAGACTATTTTAGCTCCTCGTAATACAAAAGCATTAGCAGTACTCACAAAAGTATATGATGGCATAATCACTTCATCACCCTCTTGTATGTCAAGAAGTATCGCCGCCATCTCAAGAGCATGGGTACAGCTTGTAGTCAAAAGTGTTTTTCTACACCCCAGCTTTTCTTCAAACCACTGGTGACATCTCTTTGTAAATTCTCCATCTCCTGAGATTTTACTACTCTTCATAGACTCTAAAACATATTTTTCTTCATTACCAGTAAATGGCGGTTTATTGAATGGTATCACTAATTATTCCTCACTTGCTAAATATTGTTTTTCTAATTTCAATAAATCTTGTCTTCTATCTTTTAATCTTTTCGCAGGACTTCCAACATAAATACCCCAAGATTCAGTTGATTTTAAAATTAATGACATTGCTCCAACTGAAGTCCCTTCTTCTAAAATTACTCCTGGCATTATGATAGAACCTGCACCAACAATAGAATATTTTTTTAAAATAACTTCTTTCATTAATTCATTTTTATATTCTTTTGGAATCGTTGAATTTGTCATTGTTTTTCCAGTGTAATCATCTGATTGCGTAAATACTTGTACACCATAAGCAATGGTTGTAAAATCTTCAAAAACTATACCTTTTTCACCACCTGCAACTAAACACATCGGAGTGATATGAACATTTCTTCCAATTTTTATTTTTCCAGAAACAACACAAAAATCATCAATGCGAGAATTATCGCCAATCTCTATCTGATCACAGTTATAAATACTTGCTTTATCACTGATTTTTACATTTTTTCCAATTGATTTGAAACCCATCTCATTTAATTGTTTTAATGTGTAATATCCCATCTCAAGCCTCAAATAAATTTTGCAATTGTTTGAGATAACTTTCTTTTATCTTTTTCAGATTTTTTATTTTTTCATCAATCAAATCAATCATGATGTTATTTTCTAAAATTTTGATTCTATTTAGACATAAGACTTCAAACTGTTTAGCAAAAATCTGGCGCAGTGAACTACCTAAACATTTTGTGTTAGCAGAAATAATAATTAGTGTTTTATTCATTATTACTCCTTCATTCTTTTTAATTTATTTTTGCATTCTTTATATGTCATTTTATCAACTGAATACCAATCTTCACCTAAAGAAATATTCCTTTTACAGCCTAAAGATTCAGCAAACTTTAGTACTCTAATATTTGTACTGAGCATTTGCATATTCAATTGCTTAATAAACAATTGATCAAAAGCAAAATCTACTAACTTGAGTATAATTTTATATGAATAAATTCCATTCAAATATTTATCATCATAAATAAAAATACCAACTTCAGCATGCATGGTTGAATAATTAATACTTTTTATATCTGCTAATCCGATTTTTTTATTATCTATTTCGATAATAAAATAAAAATTTTCATTATTATTTATTTTAGAAAACCATTCTAATTGCATCTCTTTGGTGATGTACTCTTGAAATAACATATATCTAGAAATACTAAAATCATTTCTCCAACTCCTAACTAGTTCTAAATATTCATGAGTTAATTTCGTTAATATTATATTATCATAATTTAATTTCATATATTTTCCTATAAACAAAGTTTAATTTAAAAGTTCCTATTCCAAGCCAACTCTCTATACATCAATAATGAATCATCTATTTTAAGATTTAATATTTACTATATAATTCCTAAATATTTTTCTCCTACCGTAATATCAACTTTAGTTTATTAAATTTTATAAAATTTAATTCTATTAAGATTTTCAATTTATCATTTTTTAAAATATCAGCTGAATAACCATAACAATATTAATATCTTCCTGAATAAGAGAGTAGCGGTGAAGTTTAGATCGTCACGCTAAAGATACTCTTCGATCTCTCTATCTTCGATAGGAAATTTTTTATTTTTAAGCATCTCTACTTTTTCAGGAATGATGTCGAGTGCCACGGCCGCATTGTGCTGAGCCAGTAACAACCCGTTTGATAATCGACGTAACCGGTTCCGGCGATGACTATTTTCATTTTCCCTCTTTATACCATTCATACATCGTTCGAATACCCTCTTTTAACTCCACCTTGTGTTTCCATCCTAGTGCATGGAGCTTACTCACATCACTGAGTTTTTTCATCGTACCATCAGGCTTATCAGTGTTAAAATACAACTCACCATTGAACCCAACAATATCTCGGATAAGATATGCCAAATCGTAGATACTAATATCCACTCCTGTGCCGATATTGATATGCGTATTGCGGATTTCATGGGTTACGCTAAAGGTATCTTTAAAATCACGACTTTCCATCAAAAAGACACATGCATCTGCCATATCTTCGGACCAGAGAAATTCCCGCATCGGTTTTCCGCTTCCCCATATCTCAACACACTCAGCGCTGACACCGAATCCTTTTAAATACCCTAAAGCAGTTTCGAGGTTATCCATATTGAGATCATCCAACAGTGCTTTTGTATTATTGTCACTTAATAGTTTTGCCAAATGGATTTTTCGGATCATGGCAGGGAGAACATGGCTTTTTTCGAGATCAAAGTTATCATTTGGACCGTAAAGATTCGTCGGCATGACGCTAATATAGTTGGTACCGTACTGGAGGTTGTAACTCTCACACATCTTTATCCCTGCTACTTTAGCGATGGCGTAGGGTTCGTTGGTGTACTCTAAAATGTCGGTAAGCAGACAATCCTCACGCATCGGCTGAGGAGCATTTTTTGGATAGATACAAGTGCTTCCTAAGAACAATAGTTTTGTCACTTTGTGTAGATAGCTTTGATGGATGATATTGTTTTGTATTTGGAGGTTTTCATAAATGAAATCTGCTCTGTACGTATTGTTTGCCACGATCCCGCCCACTTTTGCTGCGGCAAGGATCACATATTCAGGTTTTTCAGCTTCGAAAAATTCTGCCACTGCTTGCTGGTTGCATAAGTCTAATTCGTTATGCGTTTTATAAATGAGGTTTGTATAACCTTTTTCTCTCAAATTTTTGACGATAGCTGAGCCTACGAGCCCACGATGACCTGCAATGTATATTTTAGAATTTTTTTGCATTATTCGTAATAACTCATCGTTTTATATCCACCTTCTTGGAGATATACGTCTTTGGTCATCAGCTTGAGATCTGATTTCATCATATCGTTAACGAGCTCTTGAAGTTTGTATTCTCTACTCCAGCCTAGTTTTGTTTCAGCTTTTGTAGGATCGCCAAGCAGAAGATCTACTTCTGTAGGTCTAAAGTATCTTGGATCAACGGCTACGACATTTGCTCCAATAGTTACTTGATACTCAGGATTTGAGCAAGAAACTACATATCCTTTTTCATCCACACCTTCACCACGGAATTCTAGCTCAATACCTGCATATTCAAATGCCATTTTGACAAAATCACGCACCGTCGTTGTTTGTCCTGTTGCGATTACCCAGTCTTCTGCTTCTTCTGCTTGTAAAATCATCCACATCATGCGAACATAATCTTTTGCATGGCCCCAGTCACGTTTTGCATCAAGGTTACCAAGATAAAGTTTATCTTGCAATCCAAGTGCGATTTTACTCGCTGCACGAGTGATTTTACGTGTAACAAACGTCTCACCACGTACAGGTGATTCATGGTTGAAAAGGATGCCGTTGCACGCAAACATCCCATACGCTTCACGGTAGTTGACGGTAATCCAATACGCATACATTTTAGCTACGGCGTATGGAGAACGTGGGTAAAACGGTGTCGTCTCCGATTGAGGTGTTTCTTGCACTTTTCCATAAAGTTCAGATGTAGACGCTTGGTAGATTTTTGTTTTTTTGCTCAGTCCTAAAAGTTTTACCGCTTCGAGAATACGCAATGTCCCAGTTCCATCTGCATTTGCCACATATTCAGGTGTTTCAAATGAAACCGCGACATGACTCATAGCTGCAAGGTTATATATCTCATCAGGTTGAACTTCCTGGATAATGCGAGTGATATTCATCGAGTCGGTCATATCACCATGATGCAATATGAGATTTCGATTTTCAACATGAGGATCTTGATATAAATGGTCAATTCTATCGGTATTAAAAAGAGAACTTCTACGCTTCATACCATGAACAACATACCCTTTTTTCAACAAAAACTCTGCCAAATATGAACCATCTTGACCTGTTATACCCGTGATAAGTGCTACTTTTTGATCTGCCATGTTTTAATTTTTTCCTCTAAAATAATCTTTTACGTATGTATGCACATAACTATTTTCCAAAAGTTCCTCTTTTGAAAAATAGTTATACTCATGATGTTCAAATATTGGTAGATTTAGTGAATCCATGATTTTTATCCGATAGGCCAAAACAACATAATGGGTAGAAACACTTTCATCTGAAAAACTATCTTCATAAAAATGCTCATATATACCGTGAAATGTTAACATTTTTTGATTTATTTCTTGGTTAAACTCTTTTTGACTAAGCCTAATGATTGCATCGGTAATCTTTTCATTTTTTAAGATTCTACCCCCAAGTGTAAACCAATATCCGCACGCAGGAGCATTTACTCTCTTACCAAGCAAATATTTGCCTTCATCATTTTCAATAATAAAATCTATTGCAATAAGAGGGGTATTATCTACCACTGTTTTAAAGATATCTAACGGTAACATTTTCTAATCTCTTTTAAAATCATCACTAATCCTGACGATATCATCTTCACCCGTATACTCACCAACCTGTGCTTCTATAAGAACTACTGGAATCTTACCTTCATTTGAAAGACGATGAACTTCTCCCATCTTAATATAAGTACTTTCATTGGGGCGGACTAATCTCGTCTCATCACCTACTCTCACTGTCGCTGTACCGCTTACCACGATCCAATGCTCATTACGGTGAAAATGCTTTTGTAGGCTCAGACGTTTACCTGGTTTAACCTCGATACGTTTGATCTTATACCCTTCTGATTCTTCCAAAACGGTGTAGCTGCCCCATGGTCTGTGACCCGTGAGATGGATGTTGTGAAGATCACTTTCTATCTCTTTTAGTTTTTCAACCACCTTTTTTACTTTTTGTGAGGAGCCCTTTTTCGATATAAGTAGAGCATCGCCCGTATCCACTATAATACAATCTTCTATATCGACGGTAGCAATTTTACGCTCACTGCCATAGACGAGATTATTTTTTGAATCAATCGAAATATGATTAGCGTTTTTGGTATTACCATAACTGTCTTTTGGGAGTTCTTCATAGAGACTATCAAAACTTCCGACGTCAGACCAATCAATATCTGAGGGAACAACTTTTACTAAAGAAGATTTTTCCATCACAGCGTAGTCAATGCTGTCTTCAGGAATCGCAAGCATAAGCTCATGCTTAATCCGCAATTGGTTATCAGTTATAGATTGGTTCTCATCAAATGCTGTCTTAGACGCTTCATAAAGTTCAGGTGAATATTTTAAGAGCTCTTCTAAAAACACCCCTGCCCTAAACATAAACATCCCGCTATTCCAGTAATAGTTCCCCGCATTTAAATATCCAGTAGCCGTGTTAAAATCAGGTTTTTCATAAAAGGCTAGAACATTTTCACCCTCGCTTTCAATATAGCCAAAACCAGTTTCAGCAAAAGTCGGTTTAATACCGAATGTCACCAGATAACCCTCTGCTGCAAGCTCTTTTGCTCTTAGAATCACACTATTGTATTGGAAGCTGTTTTTAATCAAATGATCAGATGGCGTGACTAGGACGATTTCATCGGGATTAAGCGTCATACATGCTAATGCTATCGCCGGGGCAGTATTTCTCCCTACGGGCTCTAAAAGATAGCTGTTGTTGGTAATACCAAGTTCTTCTAACTGATCAATAGCCAAAAAATACTGCTCAGCATTAGAGACGATACACTGTGCATCACATAGTTGTGTATTGCGTTCAACGGTGAGTTGAAAAAGGGATTTATCGTCAAACAGTTTTACAAACTGTTTTGGCAATAATGTTCGGCTAATCGGCCATAAACGAGTTCCGCTTCCACCGCAAAGAATAATGTTTGTCATTTATATTTCTCCGCTTCATACAATTCTACCGTAGCTTGAACGTATCCATCGATACTACCGCAGTCGTAACGTTTGCCCTGAAATTTGTACGCAATAACAGCACCCTGCTCCGCCTGACGCATCAGTGCATCGGTGATCTGGATCTCTCCGCCTTTGCCCGGTTTGGTCACACGAAGTATATCAAAGATATCGGGAGTGAGAATATAGCGACCGATGATAGCGAGGTTGGTCGGGGCATCTGAGGGAGCAGGTTTTTCGACCATCGTACGGACACGGTATATCCCCGGTGCGATCTCATCGCCATCGATTACACCGTATTTGTCGGTATGCTGCGGATCGATCTCTTCGATAGCGACGATACTGCAACGGTATTTTTTATATAATTCGACCATCTGGCTGAGTACCCCTACACCCTTGTTATTGACACATAAATCATCCGCCAACAAAACGGCAAACGGCTGAAAATTGGTCAATGTTTTACCTGTCAAAATAGCGTGACCTAGTCCACGCATCTCGATCTGACGGGTATAGCTAAAAGTGCATTTGTCTATGATGTGACGGATGTCAGCAAGCATCTTTTCTTTGGTCGTCCCTTTGATCTGGCTTTCCAGCTCGTAGCTGATGTCAAAATGATCCTCTATCGCCCGTTTACCCCGTCCGGTAACGATTGCCATGGTGTTCATCCCTGCGTCCATTGCCTCTTCAACACCGTACTGAATAAGCGGTTTAGTGAGGATGGGAAGCATCTCTTTGGGCATTGCTTTGGTTGCCGGAAGAAATCTGGTGCCGTAACCGGCAGCAGGAAAAAGACAGACATTAATCGGAGATTTTTTCATGCATTTACCTTTATAAATCTTATTTCCCATGCTATCGTCGTCTTTTGATATCCTAGTAAAAATCTCAATTTAATCCTCCGAACCTACGTTCTCGCTGTGCAAAAGTTTTTAGAATAGACTCAAACTCATCAATTGATAAATCAGGCCATAAAGTAGGGGTAAAAAAGAGTTCAGCATAGGCTGCTTGCCATAACAAAAAATTCGAAAGACGAATATCTCCACCTGTACGAATAATCATATCAACCGGAGGAAAACTGCTCGTATCCAGATGCTGTTCAATCAACTCCACTGTTAATGGCTCGTTATGTTCACGCAAAGCGTTACACGCACGGACGATTTCATCACGAGAACCATAATTTAGGGCTAAAACCTGTGTTAACCCAGTATGATGAGACGTCGCTTCTTTGGTAATAGCTATCTGCTTTTTTAGAGCTGGAGAAAATAGCGACAAATCCCCTATTGTCTCAAAACGGATATTATTTGCAATAAATAGCGGCAACTCATTTTTGAGATATTTCGTCATCAGTTTCATCAAAAATGAGACTTCCAGAGCAGGACGTTTCCAATTTTCGGTGCTAAATGCATAAAGGGTAAGGTATTCAATACCTCTATCAGAGCAAAACTGTGTAATCTCACGAACTTTTGCAGCGCCTGCTTCATGACCATGAGAACGCTTTTGCCCTCTCTCTTTTGCCCATCGACCGTTTCCGTCCATGATAATGCCGATGTGTTTGCACGCTGTCTTCATAGTCTTATTATAATAAATGTCTTCTAAAAAGTAGCTTTTGTGGGTTTAATTGTGTTTATTGATATTGAAAATCACAAAACAATAACAAATTAATCATTTCTCAAATCAAAACTATTTTTTTGGATTTATGTACCAATCGTACATTAAAGCAATACCTTCTCTTAATTCAACAGTATGTTTCCAACCAAGAGCATGAAGTTTACTCACATCGGTGAGTTTTCGCATCGTTCCATCAGGTTTACTAGTATTAAAATAAAGCTCACCCCTGTACCCAACTGTATCACGGATTAGATAGGCGAGGTCTTTAATGCTTATCTCTTCTCCTGTGCCTATATTTATATGGGTATTTCTAATTTCTTTTGACGTGCTAAATGTATCTTTAAAATCCCGATTTTCCATCAAAAACACGCAAGCATCTGCCATATCTTCACTCCATAAAAACTCACGCAAAGCCTTTCCGCTGCCCCAAATCTCTACTTGTTCTACTTCGTTTATTTTTGCCTCATGCATTTTACGGATTAATGCCGGCAAAACATGAGACGTCTCTAAATCAAAATTATCATTAGGACCATATAGATTTGTTGGCATTACCGAGATAAAGTTAGTACCGTATTGGAGGTTATAACTCTCACACATTTTGATTCCGGCAATTTTGGCAATAGCATAAGGTTCATTGGTATATTCCAACGGTGAAGTCAATAAGGCATCTTCACTCATCGGCTGAGGACAATCACGCGGATAAATACAGGTACTTCCTAAAAAAAGTAATTTTTCAACGCCACACAGGTAGCTTTGATGAATAATATTATTTTGAATCATGAGATTGTCATAAATGAATTCAGCACGGTACGTGTTGTTGGCAACTATCCCACCTACTTTTGCCGCTGCTAAAATGACGTATTGAGGTTTTTCAAGTTCAAAAAAACGTTTTACAGCGTTTTGATCGGTCAAATCAAGTTCGTCATGTGTCCGATATACCAAATTGGTATACCCTTTTGAGTGAAGACTTTTGACAATTGCGCTCCCGACAAGCCCACGATGCCCTGCTATGTATATCTTGCTATTTTTTTTCATAGGTTACTCGAAATAACTCATAATTTTATATCATAGACTTATATACAATTTTTTGATTCATTTTTTCCCTTTTAATCATTTTTAAATAAATCTCTTGAATAAACTTTCTCAAGAACATCTTCTAAATCATCTGAATATCGGTTTGCAATAATCACATCTGAGAGTTTTTTAAACTCTTCTAACTCTCGAACAACACGTGAACGGTAAAAACTATCTTCATGGAGTATCGGTTCATAAATAATCACCTCAATCCCTTTAGCTTTTATCCGTTTCATAATGCCTTGGATACTCGAAGAACGAAAATTATCCGACCCCGCTTTCATCACCAAACGATAGACTCCTACCGTATTTGGATTTTTTTTAATAATACTTTCTGCAATAAAATCTTTACGAGTACTATTCGCATCTACAATCGCCTGAATAATATTACTGGGTACTTCTGCATAGTTAGCAAGTAATTGCTTGGTATCTTTTGGCAAGCAATAACCGCCATAACCGAAAGATGGATTATTGTAATGATTGCCGATACGAGGGTCTAAACTAACCCCTTCGATTATTTGTCTGGAATCGAGGTTATATATCTGAGCATAGGAATCAAGCTCATTAAAAAAAGCAACGCGCATAGCCAAATAGGTATTGGCAAAAAGTTTAATTGCTTCTGCCTCCGTACTGTCTGTATAGAGGATATCGATGTTCTCTTTTTTTGCACCTTTGACCAAAAGAGATGCAAATTGTTCTGCTCGCGTGCTCCGTTCTCCGATGATAATACGCGAGGGATAAAGATTATCATAAAGAGCTTTTCCTTCTCTCAGAAACTCCGGTGAAAAAATTATGTTTTTAGTATTAAAATGCTCTCGTAATTTTTGTGTATACCCTACCGGTACAGTAGATTTAATTACAACGGTTGCGAGTGGATTGATCACTAAAATATCGTTGAGCACCGACTCAATCGATGCGGTATTAAAATAATTGGTTTTGGGATCATAATCGGTTGGGGTAGCGATAATAATAAACTCCGCGTTTGTGTACGCATCGACTTTATCAAGAGTCGCTCTAAAGTTAAGCTCTTTTGCATTCATGTACTCTTCAATATCCCGATCTTCAATCGGTGATACTTTACGATTTAGCATTGCAACTTTTTCAGGGATTATATCAAGTGCCACTACTTCATTATGCTGAGACAATAATATCCCATTAGAGAGTCCAACATATCCCGTCCCAACAACAGCAATTTTCATCCAATCCCTTCATCTAAAAAATTTTATTAATATACTGTAATGTAACTCAAAGTCCTCTTGAATTCAAATGGCTTACTAAATATTTTCTATCCTATCAATCTGTAAAAAATATTTTCAGTCATATATAAGGACAATAACTCTATAACTATTTGTAATCATTTAAAGGCTACAAAATGCCCAAAATATATATTTTTATCCTCATAATTTTTCAACTTTTTTCGCTGTATGCATCAGAAGTTAAAATAGGTGTATTAGCATTTCGTTCAAAAGCTGAAACACTCAAAGAGTGGCAAAAAACAGCTGATTATCTTTCTACATCGATTACGGGTGAGCATTTTTCAATCCTCCCTATGAATTATCCCGAACTTCGCGAAGCTACAAAAAATGGGAGTATCGATTTTATTATTACCAATTCCGGTCATTATGTTTATCTGGAGCATCTCTATGATATTTCTCGGATAGCAACCCTGATGAAATATAGAGATGGGATATGGATTGAGCGTTTCGGAGGGGTTGTATTTGTACGAAACAATCGTACAGACATCAACACTTTGGGTGATCTCTCAGGAAAAAACATCTCTGCAGTAGATCAAGATTCTCTGGGAGGCTACGCGGCCCCTATGTATGCCCTGAAAAAAAATGGTGTTAATCTAAATTCTCTCCACATCACCTACACCGGAATGCCTCACGATAATGTCGTTTTGCGTGTTTTATCCAAAGATGCGGATGCAGGATTTGTCAGGAGTGATGTTCTCGAAAATATGGCAAAAGAGGGGAAAATAGACCTACATGCCATCCGTATTCTCCATCCGATGGCATTTGAAAAATTCCCCTATCGTGTCTCAACGGATCTCTATCCAGAATGGCCGATTGCACGGATGCCAAATACCTCGTTGGAGTTAGCAAACAAAGTTATTATCGCTCTTCTAAGTCAGAATCATCCATCTCCAAAAGAAGGTGATATCAAGTGGACTGCACCTATGGAATATCAACAAATCCATGATGTATTCCGTACACTAAATCTTCCACCGTATGATTTCAATGAACATTTTACCCTCATCGATATTTATAAAAAATTTAAAATTTTTATCATTATCATTGGATTTTTGTTAGTATTTATCGTAATCGGAGTCATAAAGGAGTTTCAACGCCAAAAAATTTTGAGAAATATTTTAGCAAATCAGCTTCATCAACAAGCACAAACCCAGCTTGCTGCTTTGGTTTTTGAACACAGTTCAGATGCGATTGTTATTGCGGATCAAAAGAATAATATTATCAGTGTCAACCCTGCCTTCGAACTTTTGACCGGCTATACGTTGAGAGAAATCGAAGGGCAAAAAACAAATCTTTTGCACTCTGGCAAACATACCAATGAGTTTTATCACCAAATGTGGGATGCAATTAATACCAATAGCTTTTGGGAGGGTGAAATCGTCGATCGTCACAAAAGTGGCAGTATCTTTTCTAAATGGCTCACTATTCGCTCTATTCACGATGAGCATAATCAGCCCTATCGCTATATCGCTATATTTTCAGAAATCAATGACTCCGAAGAAGCTAAAAAAACCATATGGTATCAGGCAAATTTTGACGCATTGACCGGATTGCCAAATCGCAGCATGTTCATGTACCGTCTCGAAAAAGAGCTTCAAGATATTGAACGCTCACAAATGCCTATGGCATTAATGTTTTTAGACCTCGATCATTTTAAAGAGATCAATGATACCCTCGGACACGATCAAGGTGATATCTTGCTACAAGAAGCAGCCAGACGTATTTCGTTATGTGTACGAAAAAGCGATATTGTCGCACGGATGGGAGGAGATGAATTTACTATCATTATCACCCAACTAAGCAATGCAAATATTATCGATACGATAGCCAATGCCATACTCACTGAACTCTCTCATGCATTTAAACTCAACGGTGAAATGGTCTTTGTCTCTGCAAGTATCGGAATAACCATCGCGCCAACTGATGCTATACAAGTCGAAACATTGTTTATTAATGCAGATCAGGCGATGTATGCCGCTAAAAAAGATGGGCGGAATCGATACCGATATTTCATGGCATCCATGCAAGAGAACATCCAAAAACGGATGAAACTGATCAACCAACTCCGCTACGCTCTTGAAACAGAACAATTTGTCCTCTATTATCAACCGATATTGGATGTAAAAAGCTCAAGAGTACATAAAGCCGAAGCATTAATTCGATGGCAAAAACCAGATGGAACGATTATTAGTCCTGCTGATTTTATCCCTATTGCCGAAGAGACGGGAATGATTGTAGAGATCGGAGCATGGGTATTTAAAGAAGCTATTGAACGTGTTAATGAATGGAGAAAAAAATATGACCCATCCTTTCAAATTAGCGTCAACAAATCTCCGATACAGTTTCGTGATGACAGTACGGAACGTATGATGTTGATTGATTATATCAATAATGAAATAGTCTCCTCTGATGCAATCGTTGTAGAAATCACAGAAGGGCTACTGATGGAACAAACACCTTTGGTACAAGAGCGACTGATGCAATTACAAAAACAAGGGATATTACTCTCATTGGATGATTTTGGAACTGGCTATTCATCTCTTTCCTACCTGAAAAAATTTGATATCGATTTTCTAAAAATAGATCAATCGTTTGTTAAAAATTTACAATACGATGCAAATGATAAAATACTTTGTGAAGCGATAATCGTCATGGCACACAAACTCGGTATAGCAGTAATAGCAGAAGGTGTTGAGCTCCAAGAACAAGCCGATTTTCTCATATCTGTCGGTTGCGATTATTTACAAGGTTATTTAATCAGCAAGCCAATACCGGCTGAGACATTCGAAAAAATATTTTTCAAAGAAGAAAATAATCGATAATATTTGCTGATACAAAGTGCTATAATATGTAAGCATATGATTAATACGTAAGAGTTGGACAGAAAAAATGGACATCAACCAAATCATAGAACAAGCTCATCAAGAATGGCTATGTGCTCTTGATGTTCTCCCTTTCCCCATATTTTTGCATGACAAAGATTTTCGCATCCTCCGCTGTAATAAAGCATATAGTCAACTTGTGAATATGCCCTATAGCGATATTATCGGTCAACTCTATTACGAACTTTTCCCCAAAAATGATGGTCCTTTGCCTAAGTGTGCAGAAACGCTTGAAGACCCTTTTGGCCTCACTAGTACAGAAGAGATAGAGATAGACAATCACCTATTTGGTTCTAAAAATTTTATCGTAAACGATAAGGATGGAACGTACCTTTACTCGATGCATATTCTCGAAGATATTACTGAAAAGCATAATACTGAAGAAGCTTTACGTGAGAGTGAAGAAAAATTCCGCAGCATTACCGCTTCGGCACAAGATGCAATTTTAATGATAGACGATAAAGGAAATATCTCTTTTTGGAACGAGGCAGCCATAAAAATTTTCGGCTATTCTGAACACGAAGCGATCGGTCAATCATTGCATAGACTTATCGCACCTGAGCGATTTTTACATGCTCACCATATCGGATTTAGCAACTTCATCCATACGGGAGAAGGAGCGGCGATTGGCAAGACGCTCGAGCTCTCTGCTCTGAAAAAAGATGGAACCGAATTTCCTATAGAACTCTCCCTTTCTTCGGTTAAGAGAGAAGGAAAATGGAATGGTATCGGTATGATCCGTGATATCACCGAACGAAAACAATCCGAACTATCACTTAATCGCGCCAATCGCGCACTAAAAACTCTCTCTGCCGGTAATATTGCTCTCGTAAAAGCTAAAAATGAAGAAGAATTACTACAATCTGTCACAAATGTTATTGTTGAAAAAGGGGGCTACAGTATGGCTGTAGTCCGTTATGCTAAAGAAGATGCAAATAAAAGTCTGATTTCGATGGCATCCTCTGGAATGGCGGAAGGTTCGTGTTCCGAGTATCACTTCAGCTGGAGTGACACCGAAGGTGGAGAGTTACCCTCTGCTATAGCGATATGCACCAATACAACACAGATATGCCTGGATATTTCCCAAGAGTCTAAATTCAAACGTTGGAAAGAAGCAGCACTATCACACGGTTTTATTTCCAATATCGCCCTACCCCTATTTGGAGATGAAAAAGTATTTGGGACATTATGTATCTATTCAACAGAGAAAAATGCATTCGATAGCGAAGAGATTAAACTGCTCGAAGAGTTAGCTAATGATCTCGCATACGGTATTATAAACCTCCGTACCCGTCTTGAACATGAACAACACGCGACACTTCTTCGCCAAAGTTTGGAACAATCGATTCAAACCATTGCCGCTACAGTCGAAGCACGCGATCCCTATACTGCCGGTCACCAGCGACGTGTCTCTGAATTAGCAACAGCCATTGCACAAGAAATGAATCTAAGTGAAGAAAAGATACAAGGGATACAATTAGCTGCAATCATACATGATTTGGGAAAAATACATATTCCATCAGAAATTCTATCAAAACCAGGCAAGCTGAATAATATTGAAGTCATGCTAATTCAAACCCATCCTCAAGAAGGCTACAACATACTCAAAGATGTCAAATTTCCATGGCCGATCGCCGATATCATTTTACAACATCATGAAAAAGTAGACGGTTCAGGCTATCCGCAAGGGCTAAAAAATAATGAAATTTTACTGGAAGCTAAAATAATATGCGTTGCAGACGTCATTGAGGCTATGTCGTCACATCGTCCATATCGTGCTTCATTAGGAATAGATCCAGCACTTGATGAAATAGAACGAGGGCGAGGAAGCTGGTATGATGAGTCAGTTGTTGATGCATGCTTGAAACTGCTTAGAGAAAAAAGATTTGAGTTTAGTACCGTATCTATGTTATAAGTAACTATCAAATATCACTTAGGAAAGCGGTGTTGTTTGAACAACAAAATAGAGTTCATCTTTGAGGGTATTAAGAGATTTTATCACATTATTACGACGCAATTCGTCAAGATCGAAATGTTGTTCTATGGAATCATAAATGCGATCGATACTCGCATAAATCTCTACCATTAACTCTGCTTTGAGTTTATCTTGCACAGTTGCCATACTATTACCTCTATTTTTGACTCAACATTCCTCAGAATATTCAACCAAAAAAAATCCCCGTGAGGGGAAAAATGACGAGAAACAATGAAGTTTGCCCCCGTAAACGGGGACGAATGTCCACTTAGCGGACGAGGTCGAAGAAATAGTCGGTTGTTGCGATACCTTTGGTATCTTCATCCAACTGATCAAGAACTTTGTTCGTGATCCAAGTAAGAAGGTTCAACGCTCCATCGTATCCGCTGATAGAGTAACGGTGAAGGTGATGACGGTCGAAGATTGGGAATCCGATGTAGATCAACGGAGTACCAGTATCACGCATCAACTCTTTACCATAGCTGTTACCAATCATGAAATCGACAGGTTCAGTGAAGAGGAGTGAACGCATTGCCCACAAGTCTTTACCAGCCCATACATTCAAACTGTCTTTTGCAGGAGATGTATCAAGCAATGCTCTCATTTCCGCTTCCCAACCGTTTGGTGCATTGTGGCAAAGGACGTGAGTTGGCTCAGCACCCATCTCTAACAAGAATGAAACGACACCGAGAAGGAAGTCAGGATCACCCCAGATAGCGAATTTTTTACCGTGCATATACGGATAGCTGTCTTGCATAGCATCAACTAAACGACCACGCTCAGTTTTAAGTTTTTGTGGAACTTCAGTTCCAGTCAACTCTGCGAGTTTCATAACGAACTCATCAGTCCCTTTGAGACCGATCGGATTAGAAAATCCACCAGCATGTTTCCAACGTTTTTCGACCATTTTCATGGTTTTAGACGTTGCATATTTTTGAAGAGAAATTGTTGCACTTGAGTTGATACAATCTTTTGCGTCTTCGATTTTTGTTCCGCCTTGGAACATTTCGTAGTTACCTGCTGGCATATCCCATTGATCAGAGTGGTCACCCAACATGATATAGTCTGTGCCGAACGCTTCTACGATACTTTTTACTGAACGAAGGCTTCCGATATACGTTTCAAAACCAGGAATGATATTGATACGTTGTTTGGTTTCACCTTTGTTTCCTTCAGTGAGTTGGCTCATGATACCATGCATCATGTTATCATACCCAGTAATATGGCTTCCTACGAATGAAGGAGTGTGCGCATATGGAATAGGATATTCAGCCGGTAGGAACTCTCCGCCATCTTCTTCTTTTGCAGAAGTGATAAATGCCATCAAGTCATCCCCGATAACTTCTGCCATACAGGTAGTAGAAACGGCGATCATTTTAGGTTTATAGACTGCAGCACAGTTTTTAAGACCCTCTTTCATATTTACCAAACCACCGAATACCGCAGCATCTTCAGTCATAGAGTCAGAGACACAAGGGGTTGGCTCTTTGAAGTGTTTAGTAAAGTAAGAACGGAAATACGCTACACATCCATGAGAACCGTGAACGTAAGGCATAGTACCCTCAAACCCGAGAGCAACCATGACAGCCCCGAGAGGTTGACATGCTTTTGCCGGATTGACGGTGATCGCTTCACGAGCAAGATTTTTCTCACGGTAATCCCATGATTTAGTCCACTCAGCGATCTCTTCAACTTTCGCAGGATTGATTGCGAGCATAGAAGATTCGAATTGTTTTTTGTTTGCGAGTACTTCTGCATACTCAGGGCGTTTAAACAGGTCTTTCCCGTTTACGATTTTTTCTACTTCTTGCATCGTCTCAACCTTCCTTTTCCCATGGTGCTTTACTGTGAGCCCATACAGGTGAATTAATAGCTAAATCCATATCTTGTGCGAAAATCGCAAATCCGTCGTATCCATGGTATGGACCGCTGTAATCCCATGAGTGCATTTGGCGGTATGGGAGACCCATTTTTTGGAATACATACTTCTCTTTGATCCCAGAAGCTACTAGGTCAGGTTGAAGTTTTTTAACGAATGCTTCAAGCTCATACTCGTTGACGTCATCGTAGATAACAGTTGAGCGGAAAATCTCTTCTTTTGTACGTTTGTAGTCGTCATCATGAGCGAACTCATAACCGGTTCCGATTACTTCCATACCCAAATCTTCGTAAGCACCGATAACGTGACGAGGACGGAGACCGCCAACGAACAACATTACTTGTTTCCCTTCGAGACGTGGTTTATATTTCGCGATAACCGCATCGATCATCGGTTGATATTTAGCGATAACTTCTTCACATTTTGCTTGGATACTTTCATCGAAGAAAGCAGCAATTTTGCGAAGTGATTTGATCGTTTGACTCGGTCCGAAGAAGTTATACTCGATCCAAGGTATCCCGAATTCTTTTTCCATGTGACGGCTGATGTAGTTCATTGAACGGTAGCAGTGAAGCAAGTTCAATTTTACTTTTGGTGTCAATGCCATCTCTTTAAGAGTCGCATCTCCAGACCATTGTGCTACAACGCGAAGACCCATCTCTTCAAGAAGAATACGGCTTGACCATGTATCTCCACCGATGTTATAGTCACCGATGATCGCAACGTCATATTCTGTCGCAGTAACATCAGTCGTATCGATATGGCTAAGATCACCTTCAAAAATATAGTCACGTACAGTATCATTTGCAATGTGGTGACCCAATGATTGAGATACCCCACGGAAACCTTCACAGTTAACCGGAACGATTGTTTTATGAAGTTCTTTTGCTTTTACTTTCGCAACAGCACCGATATCGTCACCGATCAAACCGATTGGACATTCTGATTGAACAGTGATACCGTTATTTAATGGGAAAAGGCTATCAATCTCGTCAATAGCGATACCCAATTTTTTATCTCCACCAAAAACGATGTTGTTTTCTTGGAAATCGGTACAAAAATTCATAGTAACAAATGTATCAACACCGGTTACTCCGATGTAGTAGTTACGACGACCTGCACGGCTGTATTGACCGCATCCGATAGGACCGTGGCTGATATGGATCATGTCTTTGACTGGACCCCAAACAACCCCTTTAGACCCTGCATAAGCACAACCACGTTGGCTCATAACACCCGGAACGGTTTTTTTGTTTGAACGGACATCTCCGCAGGTTTTTTGATTTTCATCATTTGGAGATCCGACACCGAGATGTTTTTCACGGTTTTTCGCCGCTTTCTCAGGATACGCTTTTAAGATCTCTTCAATGGCCGCTTTTTGTTTAGCTTCTAGTGTTTCTGGACCCATAATACACCCCTTCCTTACGCGACTTCGATACGGAATTGTTCCATCGAATCAAGGTTATGACACAATTTCATTGTTTCATCATCTGCTGCATCTAAACGTTTAGAAAGCTCTGACATTTGATAACGGTTCATGTAGATCATGTATTTTTGTGCACGATCTGGATTCTCTTCTTTGAAGTAGTGAACCATTGCACGGAACAAGAAAGTATCTTTGTTGGTGTAACTCAACCAAACTTTATCTTTATCTTTTGTACCCATCAAAAGTTTGATTTCGTTAACGTCACTGATATCAACGTCAGCAATTTTTTCTGCAACTAATTCATCTGGAACATTATTCCCCATTGAAGCTGGGAAGTGAAAACCTAATACAAACATCTAATCTCCTTTTTCTGTTGTTTTCTTTTCATTATTAACAAGATGTTAAAGGTCATAAAAAATTCTATGACAGCCATTGAAGATTCCTCCAAAGAGGAACCTCGGGGTTAAACTTACGCTTCGTGCGCTGCTTTACCGACTTGAGATTCATCAACTTCGTCTTCGAGACCGAATTCGAGGAGTAAGTCTTCGAGCTCATCCATACTGATTGGAGTTGGGATGATTTTCATATCGTTATAAACGATTTTACGAGCAAGCTCTTTGTATTCACGTGCTTGGTCAGAGTATGGGCTGTATTCTACAACCGTCATACGACGCAATTCAGCATGTTGAACGATGTTGTTACGTGGTACGAAGTGAATCAATTGAGTACCGATACGAGTTGCAAGTTCTTTTGCAAGATCGTATTCGCGGTCTGTCATACGAGCGTTACATACCAAACCAGCAAGACGTACTCCACCAGTGTTTGCGTATTTCAAAATCCCTTTAGAGATGTTGTTAGCCGCATACATCGCCATCATTTCACCTGACATAACGATATAAATTTCTTGTGCTTTACCTTCACGAATCGGCATAGCGAATCCACCACAAACAACGTCACCAAGAACGTCATAAGAAACGAAATCAAGTCCTTCTTCATCGTAAGCACCCTCTTCTTCGAGGAAGTTAATCGCAGTAATAACACCACGACCTGCACAACCTACTCCTGGTTCTGGTCCGCCAGACTCAGTACAGTTGATCCAACCGCCCGGAGTTTCTTTATCAAATAAACCTTTACCCCAAAGACGAGCTTGTTCCATCTCAACATCTTCGATGGTGCCGTATTCAGCTGCAAGAGAAAGAATAGTATCTTGTGCTTTCTCATGAAGAATCAAACGAGTTGAATCCGCTTTTGGATCACATCCAACAATCATAATATTTTTATCAAAGTAATGTGCCATTGCTGCCAATGTATTTTGAGATGTGGTAGATTTACCGATCCCACCTTTTCCGTAGAACGCGATTTGTCGCAAGCTAGCTGCTCCAGCCATGTTATCCCCTTATTTTTGAACTTCACTTAGGTTGATGCATTGAGCGTTCTATGGTTTTTTCGACATTAATCCAAACTCCTACTACAAAAAGACGACAATGATACAAATTTGTAGGAATAGGTTTTGCAGGGGTATGTCACACCCTATTTATAACTGTATGATTAAAAATTAAGCTATTTATTTGAACTAAAATCATTCAATTGGGATAGACTTTTTGCAATTTTTTACTTCAAGGGCAACAATGACCAATAAAGAGAGATTTATCCATAATATGCATCAATCACGTACAGCCCATATCCGTTGGGTTAATTCCATTAAACTATTAATGTCCGGAATAAATGTTGACGAAAGTGATATTTGTGTCAATGCACTTGAATCGGAATTCGGAAAATGGTTTTATAATGAAGCAATGCTATTTTCATTAGGAAGCAGCCGAATGGTTCTTGAAGATATTGAGATGATTTTTATTAGCATGCATGACAAATACACAAAAATCTACCCCATCTATTTTGGAAAACAAAAGAAAAATCTTTTAGGGAATATTCTTGGTCGTAAATCTAATATAAGTGATTATGAAAAAGAGTTTTCAGAACGTTATTATGAAGAGATTGTTGTCCTCTCAGATAAACTCAAACATAAACTGCGTATTCTTGAGGCACAGATGATGAGCATAACAGAAGATAGATTTGATGAATACAGTCATTTTACGGAAAATGAACCTATCAAAGCAATTCATCTCAAAATTCCTGAACCAGAAGCTAATGAGACATCGTATTATCATGGAGCACGCAGTAGAGGCTAAAACCGATACATCAGTCCCATATGGCTGGCTGCGAATCCATGTTTACGATAAAAAAGAATAGCAGCGGTATTTCGGATATCCGCACCAAGTGCCAATCGAAGAAGTCCTTGATGTTGCGATTCATCAATAAGTGATTTTAAAAGTTTAGAACCAATCCCAATCCCGCGATAATTCTTTGTCACAATTAAATCTTCGATCAAACCAACGTATCCACCCGATGCTGTCGATATCAATGTTTGCATCGTAATCATCCCGACAATTTCATTATTAACAGAAGCGACTAAAATTGTCGAATGAATTTCATTTAACAATAACTTTAGACCTAATGTCTGTTTCTCTTTATCAATTACAAAATCATCTTCAATAGAAAATAATTCACAAAGCAAATCAGACATTAAACCAATTTCGTCATGTTCCGCATAGCGGATTAAAATTTCAGCGTCCAGATTTCATCCTTTCGAGAATTTCGCCAAGTCGATCATGACGAAGCTGAATCAGCCGTTCTATCTCATCGTAATCGAATTTACCAAAATATGTCATGTCAAAAAGTCGCAGAAGAGCAGCGCGGCAGCAGCTCTTTTCACATTCGGTGACCAGTTTTTTTGCTTTTTTATAAGGAAGATCTGTCTCTTGAAAAATTTTGATTGCATCCGCTACATTCTTGCAACCGCATTCACAAATTTCAAGAGCTAATACTTCTTCTTTAGTAGACATATGTCACCCCTTAGAGGGAATGTTCTGCCTTATAAGCATTCGCTTTTTCAACAGCATCATAGAGCTTTTGAGCCAATTGGGGCATTTTAACATGATTTGTCCAAACAGTATCTTCTACGATATCGTGAATCTCCGATGCTATCTCAACCGCTAAACGTTTAAGTTTTGCCAACTCTTTTTTGTTATCAACTTCACTCATTCTAGCTCCTTATTTATTTAAATTTATGCATAATACATTCATAATGAAAATGAATAAATATTTTCAAACTTTACATTTCGAGAATCACCATAGCACATATGAAAAAAATTTCCTTTTTGCTGAAAATGGTATTTTTCAAATAACTTGAGCGCCCTCTCATTTCCCAAAGGGACATCTGCCAAAACTTTTTTTAATCCCCGAAAATAAAGCACACCTTGCATCATTTTTTCTGCTTCTTCTTCATATCCTACACGACATTGCCATGGACCTAAATAGACACCACGTGCATTAATAACACTGGAATGCTGAAAAGAATTTGGAAGAGCGAATTTAAGTGAACTATTACGCTCCATTTCATCTAACATGAAAGCCATTCGATCTTCACCAAAAGTTTCAAAATCAATTTTCCGAATCATTGCATCAAAATTTCCACCATCTAACTCTTTTGCCTGGGCATTGGTAAAACTAAAAGGTGGAACTTTACCTACATTGAGGAAACGCCCTACTTCCATGACACTTCTAAAACCGCTTTCTTCAAAAAAGCTTTTTAAATGCGGATTTGCATGGAGGTACAAAGAGGGATGTTCATCTTTCAATACACCAAAAAGTGTATTGAATAGCCGTCTTCCGATTCCTTGTTTTTGATAGCTAGGTTTGACCATAAAATACTTAATCATTGCAGATGTTTCAAACTCTATAGCCATCACTGCACCAACAAGTACACCCTCTTCGTATGCGCCATAACACAAATGAGGGGAATGCATCATCATGAGTTTGACATGATATCCATCTAAAAGCCAGCCTACATCTTCGGCTATTTTAACCAACTCGGCAACATCACCAAATTTCAGCCACCCTATATACATGCTATATCCTGGTAGAGTGATTTTAATTCGCCTATATCCAATACACGTTTGCGTGATGTCACAATCTCTCGAATTTTTGGAAGCATATCACGTAAGATCGTATTCTCAGCATTAATACCTATTCGTGCCAAATGATAACGAATAGTCGCACTGCCAGAGTGTTTACCGATCGGAAACGAACTCTCCAATCCAACCTCTTGTGCTTCATACGGCTCATACGCATGGGAATCTTTCATCATTCCATCAGCATGAATACCACTCTCATGGGCAAATATTCGTTCCCCTACAATAGGGGCATTTGTTGCCAAATCAATATTTGCAGCATAAGCAACCGTATGAACCAAATCACGTAATAAGAGAGGATCAATGGAACGTACTTCGCCATAAAGATGTTTTAGTGACATAAGAATCTGCTCGAATGAAGCATTACCGGCACGTTCGCCTAGACCTATAACGGTTGTATTCATACTGATCGCACCTGCATCAATACCGCTGAGGGCATTAGCATTGGCGAGACCAAAATCATTGTGTGTGTGCATTTCAATCGGAAGAAGATTTAAATCAGTTAATGATTTTACAGCATGGTAAGTTTGTGTCGGTGTCATAACACCAATCGTATCACAATAGCGAAAACGCATTGCACCACATGATTTTCCCAGCTCCATGACATCTCGCATAAATGAAAAATCTCCACGTGAACTGTCTTCACCACCGATACAAACGAATAACCCTTCACGTGATGCAGCGCTAACTACCCGTTCGAGTTCATTCAAAACTTTTATTTTACTTCCTCCGAATTTGACACCAATTAAAAGATCGGAAATCGGAATAGAGAGATCGACTGCTTGGATACCGCATGAAAGGGAAGCATCCAAATCTTCCATTTTCATACGATTCCACGTCATCATGCGAGCCTTCAACCCTAGTGACAAAAGCTCTTTTATGTCGTCACGCTCTTTGACACCCATTGCTGCAATACCGATTTCAAGTTCATCTGCACCGCACGCATCGAGAAGCGTGGCGATACGAAGTTTTTCTTCCGTATTGAATGCGACATAGGGAGCTTGTTCCCCGTCGCGTAATGTAGTATCGTTGATGAGTGCCATGACATTTTCCTTTCTGCCTTGAACAAGGCAAGCTTTAGTGCCTTAGCGGCTAGCGAAAGCTGCTTGGGCTTGCTCAAGTAGCGTCTAATCAATTATCGCCTTAATTCACTTCTGCGTTTTCATCCATACCGAAGTATTTACGTGATGCTTTTAGTACCGAAATTTCGATCGGCTCATACGCATAACTTTGATCCGCAATAATTCCGGCAGCTTTAAGATCGTCTTGAGGACATCCGCCGATTTTAGCCGTAAGAATCAACTGTACATCTTTAAGTTTTTCCAAAATAGGAGCCAATGGATTGGTGCCATCTGGACCTGCACAGTATTCGTAATCTACTTTACGATGATGGATAAATCGGATACCTTTATCACCGGCTTCGTAAATCAAGAATTCTTTAACACTTCCGAAATGTTGGTTGATCATCCCCTCACCGGCAGTTGTTACCGCTACTAGGATGGTCACACCGGTAGAGCTGAGTTCTTCTTTTTCTTTGCGAACACGCTCATTTGCCTGATCGAGGAAGAATCGAAACTCTTCGATTTTTGCTTGAGCTGACTGACGTGCTTCAAGATCGTATTTAATTTGAAGCTCATCGAAACTGAGTCCTGCAAATGTATCTTTCGTAAATTCAGCTCCGCGGTCTTCACCGATAAGTCCGACTGCATCGGCGCGGCATTGACGGCAGTGCTGCATGAGTTTCATATCCATACCACATGCTTCTTGAACTGCCATTTGTTCTTGGTCTGTTGCACTCGGTACACCATCAAGGGCAAACTTGGTTCCAAATTCAGGCTCAGAAAGAATAGGCATGATATTATGCAAGAAAACACCGATCTCTTTGAGTTTTTTGGAAACTTCCGGAAGATGTTTGTCGTTGATACCCGGAATAAGAACCGAGTTTGCTTTGATCAAAATCCCTTTTTCGACACATTTTTTCATCCCTTCGAGTTGACGCTCGAGGAGAATTTGTGCTGCTTCTTTTCCATAGATACGCTTATTATTATAAAAAATCCATGGATAAATCTGACTTCCGATCTCGCCCGTTTCATCAACACTGTTGATCGTTACGGTGATATGATCGATATTGTGTTCTACCATCTCATCGATAAATGTTGGTAATTCCAACCCGTTAGTTGAAAGACAAAGTTTCAAATCAGGTGCAAATTTACGAACCATACCAAATGTCTCAAATGTCTTCGCAGGATTAGCCAACGCGTCACCAGGACCAGCAATACCGAGGACACTCATGCGTTGAACTTCGCCACCGACGAGCAATACTTTTTTTGCCGCTTCTTCCGGTGAAAGACGCTCAGACGTAACCCCGGGACGTGATTCATTAGAACAGTCATATTTACGGTTACAATAGTTACATTGGATATTACATGCAGGGGCTACTGCAACATGTATACGTGCATAATGGTGATGGGCACCCTCTGAATAGCATGGATGATTGTGTATCTTCGCTTGAATATCTTCGGGCATAAAAGATTCGTTTCCGCTTGAGGAACAACTCATAATAACTCCTTTAATGTGTCATTCAATGATTCTCTACCTCATCCGGCGGCAACCATTTTCTAAAAGGAGTTATGCAAATGATGTTCTATGGCTTTAATCATTTATGGAAGTGTACAAGCAGACAAAAAGAGACGTTTTTGTCGTACTTGATCGTTTATAGTGTAATTAAAGAGTAGGAGAAGGGATGGAGAAGAGGTAACCCTGAGAATAATCGATTCCAAGTTCCACTAGTTTTTCATAAATTGCTTCATCTTCAACAAACTCTGCAATTGTTTTTATCCCTTTTTTTTGGGCAAAAAACAGGATACTCTCAACACTCAGAAGAAGATTTGGATCATCGTTTATATTCTTGATCAATGATCCATCAATTTTAATGTAGTCAATATCGAGTTTACTCAGATAATTAAAATTAGAATATCCAGTCCCAAAATCATCAATCGCAACTTTGCATCCAAACTCTTTTAGTGTTTGGATGAATGCAGTAACCTCTTCAAAATTTTCAATCCCTTCGGATTCAACAATTTCAAAAACTAAACGATGACGTATAGATGACTCCGCAATCTTCTCAAACAAAAATGTACGTGTTTTTTCTGAAAGAATATCTTGTAGCGTCAAGTTTATTGACACTTCATATTCCAAATTTTCAAAAACTTCAAAAACTTTTTTGATCATAATCAATGTCAGTTTTTCATATAGCTTTGCTTTTTTTGCGTGTTCTAAAAACGAATACGGAGTCAATACCGTACCGTCAGTATCAATGAGTCGAATGAGAGCTTCGTACTTTTCAATTTTGCGTGTTTTATTATCAACAATACCCTGAAAAAATGGGACAATTCGATCTTCTTCAATCGCCAATTTTATCTTGTCGACAAAAACGATATTGTTATGTGTTTTTTCCGCAAGCATTTTATGATCATTGAAAATAACCAATTTTTCTCGTAATTCTTTCGCCTCTTTAAGTGCCATATGAGCCAGATTATAGACATTTAATTTATTTGAATAAGCTACACCGCTGGATATGTTCACTGTAATATCATAATCTGCAATCTGAAATTTACGATTTTCCAGATCAATAATATATTCCATCAAACGTTCCCTAAAATGCTCGTCTAATTCTTGCTTACTGCAAATAAAAACAAACTCATCGCCACTTATCCGATAAAGTTCATGTTCTCCAATTTCATTATCCAAATACGTTGCAAATTCTTTTAGAAAATCATCTCCGATTTCATATCCGAAATAATCATTTATTGTCGAAAATCGGTCAATATTTAATACAACCAACGTCACCTGATCGGTACATTTCTCCAAATCACTCACGAGGGCTGTTCTGTTTTTTAAACCTGTCAATTCATCAGTCAATTGTCTTTGAATGATCTGCTCTTTTAATATCAATTCGCTCACATCAACACGTGCAGCGATAAATTCAACAATCATTCCTTTGTCATTAAAGATAGGAACGATCACCGTTTTGACATAATACTCTTTCCCATTTTTAGAAAGGTTTTTAAACGTTTTTTTCCAAATTCCGCCACTGTTGATTGTCGACCATAAATTTTTAAAAATCTCATCTTCATTATCCGGATGACGGATTATGTTGTGATTTTTACCAATCAGTTCTTCACGTGAATACCCGGAAATATCACAAAAAGCATCATTTACATAGGTAATTCTGCCGCTTACATCAGTCTTTGAAACAATAGAGCTCTCATCCAGTACCATTTTATATTGATCAAGGATTTTGATATTGTCATCAAGCTCATTTTGAGTGACATTGACTAATTGTGTCAATGACTTTAACATCGTATGACGATAAATATGAGGACTTTTTTGATTGTCACTAACAATGATTTTTTTTGATTCGCTCAATGAAAGTGTTGTTGTCGTGACATTCAGGAGAAGATTTTCAGATGGAGAATGAAAAAATTCGCCATACGTAAAAAATCCTGCCGTAGGGGCGATCTCATTGATCAGACCTAATTCATAATTGAGCTGATCTTGTAAAAAGAGCTTTCGCACGGAGCATGAATAAACATACGTCGCTTCAGCAGGAAAAGCAGCAATATTTTCACGAGTTTCAATAGCACGGTTAAGTATCTCTTCTACATTTCCTATCGCGAAACGAATTTTATCTCCCACATGAAAATGACCGGCATAAACAAATCCGCCATCATCAAGCTGAGCAATCAATGACCGTGCAATACGTACCCCGTCCTCAATCTTAATAAATGGAAATGAAATAGCACTTGCTGGAATTTGTTCAATCGATTCTTCACCTAGATAGCGGATATAAAGATCATGAACAGGATGCCCATCTATCTCATAGATTACATTTTTATCCGCTTTTGTAACCGTCATCTCTTTACCGATGGAGGTCCAATGTAGGGAATAGCTATTGTGTACCATTAACTCATCGCTGTCTAAAACCGCGATTACAATTCCATCATCATAAATCGTATTGCCATGAAAGATATAAGTACGGGTAAAAGTGAGATCATCACCAGCATTACCTCCTGCAATTACGACATCACTGCGCTGCGAAGTAAAACCGTCTAAAAATGATTCCGAATCACTTTTTAACCCTTCACTAAAAGCGATACATACCTTGGTACGATCATTAATAATCTCTTTTGCGGCTATAACACCGTGATCATAGTCAGATTTAGGAAAATAGTAGGTACGAATATCGGTAGAATCAAAAAGAGAAAAAGAGAGAATAATTTCAGATGAGCTCATCGAGCCATCCATAATTTCACCGGCTGTCGTTGCACCGATAAGAGCTGCATCAGGCAAACGAGATGTCACGATATCTAAAACAGATTGTATCGAGTTCTTATCCATCACTCCACTAAAAAGTTGAACTAAAATAAAACGACTATCGATAATGGTATCTATAAATATTTCTAACTCAGCAGGAGTCCTATATTTATGGTTGAGTAGTTTCATTTTACTTCCAGTATTTTAGACAAAATGGTTTTTTTCATACTTAATCCGTTATACACTAATATTGTACCATTTATATTATCATGCATACATAACGAATTTATTACAGAATAAAAAATGCATTGTTTGTTCCAAATAATAGGAGCTCTTTATGTTGGTAGCCATACCGATGGATGCGATGATGCGTGTTTATCATAATAATCCATGCAGTGCGACAATGTTTGCGATATATGAGGTCGTAGGTGAGCGCAGAGATATCCGTTACCGTTATGTTGATACACGCTTAAATCCATGGGAAAAGCACGAAGGTGAAATGGTGCGCGATCCAAGAATGAAAGCATGTGAATGCGAACTTGATTTATCAAAAGATCCGCATCATATCAGCGAACATTATGCCCTTTTAGAAGTGATCGGCAAATGTGACTACATAATTGTCGATTTGTACTGCCTCAATACACTTTATGCGATGCGTAATGTCGGCATCAAGATCCATAAAATACCGCCCTTTCTTAAAACTGCTGAAGAGGTTATAAACCATTTTGTTATTGGAACGGAAATAGCCGAACATCTCCAATACGTCCACCCTGTCGCGTAACATTTTTGTCTGTTAAGAACGCTAAATGCATTCTATTGAGTAACAGCGCGACAAGGAATCTCTCATGCAAATCATACACAATACTACGACTTTAGTCCTCGATGATATGCCGCTCGACATTGGTTATGCGTCAGAACGTATCAATCTAAAAAATAGTGCCGAAGAGACATTTTGTATCGGAGGTCAAAATGGTGCTACACAGCTCCTCATTTGTGTAGCGTTTATCAATGAAGCCCTCATCGCTCAAATACAAGAAATTAATACCCTCCTCTCATTAAATGCATTGGGAGGAATTACCAAAGCACTTATTGTTGCCAACAACCAACATACTTTACCCGTTCTCGAAGAGTGGTTAAGCGGTTATGATTATGATGAAGCCTTTGGTGATTATTACGGGGTTCGCCTATCCAATAAAGAGCTTGCAAAATCTTTTTTCGTTATTTCAAAAGATGGCGCAGTGTTTTACAACGAAATTTTGAGCAACCTCGATGAACCATTCAATATCGATAAAATGATCGTAAAAATAGCCGCTGCAAACAACTGTTATACGGGTAAAGGGTGCCACGGATGACATTTTTGTCCCCTTTTACTCAACAGGTAAAAAATCAGACAAATAGGATATTTTTTCTCCTATTTATTACAAGAACACAAAATGCAAGATTCTATCCAAAGAGCTCCACAAGGGATTACGATGGACACAATAATAGAGACAGTTAAAAAAGAGTTACGTAACCAGACCACGATTCCCTACTTCGGTTTGGGTGTATTTGAGGGAATTACTACCAAAGAGGGCGAAATCGTACCATTTGACAGCGATTCTTTTATTTTAGCAATGAACAACGGTCGAGCCATGACTCCCAGACTGATGTTTGAATATTCCCGTGCAGCTATGCATTTAGAACAACGCCGCGGTGTGGAGTATATGACACAGCTTATCAACCATATCTACACCAAACCATTCGATCCTACACCGATGCATAAAGCACTCGTAGACATGTCACCGCGTTATATCATTGATACTAACCGTGATACGAAATTCCAAGAGCTTCTCGCCTACACGCCACACTGTCTTATTATTGGAAAATCTCGTATTATGGGCGATCTCAACCGTTATGAAGTATACGAATACGACGTCGAAAACCAAAAATACTTTTTGGTAGAAGACGAAGTGCTTGAAACTGCCGAAAAAATTCTATTTAAACCAATGGGATCACCATTGCCAAACCCTACATTTGTCATATCTGATGCTGACTACGTCGACTGGCTCACCGAGGCGATGAGCGGATTTGCCGTACCAAAAATCCTAAAAACGTATCGTAAAGCGAAAAAATATCTCTTTTTAGGGACATCATTTGACCGTGATACTGATCGCATGGTTGCCAACGAACTCAGCCTCGATCTCGAAGGTGGCTACGTCATCACGGATAAAGAGCTGGGTAAAAAAGAGAAAAAGTTCATCGAGAAACACAACCTCGAAGTGATTCCTATGTCACTTCCAGAATTCATCAAAGCATTTGTATAAAAGGAGAATATCATGCCTTATATTCCAACCGTAAAAGATGTTTCACCGCGCGGAGAGCGTTATTTCGATCTCTTTTCCAAACTCCTCGGAGACCGTGTCATCGTTATCACTGAAGCGATTGATGATCATATGATGGGGGTTATCGTCTCTCAGCTGCTGTATCTCGAAGCGATGGATTCTGAAGAGCCGATCCACATGTACATTAGTTCACCCGGCGGTTCAGTCATGGCAGGTCTTGCTATTTTAGATACGATGAAACTCATCAATGCACCGGTCCATACCTATGCGATGGGGCTGGTCGCATCGATGGCGGCAGTGCTGTTTACCTGCGGAGAAAAAGGGAACCGTTATATGCTCCCGAATGCCGAAGTGATGATCCATCAGCCTCTGGGGGGATATTCGGGTCAGGCGAGCGACATTGAGATCCACACCAAACACATCCTCAACCTCAAACGCCGTTTGTATGTGATCCTCGCCGAGGCAACGGGAAAGAGTGTCAAAGTGATCGAAAAAGAGTCGGATCGCGACAACTACATGGAAGCCTCTGAGGCGATCGCATTCGGTCTCGCCGATACAATCCTCACCAAATTCAGCCCGAAGGATGTCTAATGAGTACAGAAAAAACCTGCTCATTTTGCGGTCGAAAGCAAAGCGAAGTTAAAAAAATGTTCTCTTCGGAGACGACCCATATCTGTAATGAGTGTATCACTACCTGCTCTAGTATTCTCCAAAAAGAGGTTCGCTACGAACAGCGCTCCGCCATGCAGCAGCAGCTCCCGACACCTGTGAAAATCGTCGAGTTTTTGAACAAATACATTATCGGGCAAGAAGATGCGAAAAAAGTGCTCGCCGTCGCCCTCTATAACCATTACAAACGGATCGAAAATCCGGTCTATAACAATGTCGAACTCGAAAAAAGCAACATTATGCTCGTAGGGCCGACAGGGAGCGGAAAAACATTGCTTGCCAAATCGCTCTCCAAGATCATGCAGGTACCGTTTGCCGTTGCCGATGCCACCGCCCTCACCGAAGCGGGTTATGTGGGTGAAGACGTCGAGAGCATCCTCAGCCGCCTCCTCGCCGCCGCCAACTACGACATCGACCTCGCACAGCGCGGTATCATCTACATCGACGAAGTGGATAAAATCGCCCGCAAAGGTGAGAGTTCAACCATGGGACGTGACGTTTCCGGTGAGGGAGTACAGCAAGGGTTACTCAAAATCCTAGAGGGTGCCGAAGTGTATGTTCCGGTCAAAGGGAGCCGTAAAAACTCTACCACCGAAACGGTGCTCTTTAACACCTCTCACGTCCTCTTCGTCTGCGGGGGAGCATTTGTCGGTCTCGTACCCGACACCCACACCAAAAAAACTAACAAAGTGGGCTTCAGCAAAAGTACTACCGACAAATCTGCCAAACCGAAAAAGATCGATGCCAAAGCACTCGTGCATTACGGAATGATCCCTGAGTTTATCGGTCGTATCCCCGTCGTGGCACAGCTGGGCGAACTCACCAAAGATCAAATGATCCAAATCCTTAGCGAGCCGGACAATGCTCTGATCAAACAGTTTCAGGCAATGTTTGATATGGACGGGATTGAGTTGAATTTTGAGCAAAAAGCGCTCGAGGCGGTCGCGCAAAAAGCGATCGATCGCGGTGTCGGTGCGCGCGGATTACGCGGAATTATCGAGGAAGCGATGTTGCCGCTGCAATTTAGCTGTCCGTCGAACAAATCCATCGCGAGTGTCACAATCACGGAAGCGGTCATCGAAGACCCTGAAAAAGAGCCTATCTATACCTACAAAGAAGAACACGCGGAAGCGTGAGGCTTCAAGGATATCTTTAATTAATCTCCCCTTTTCACTCTTGTCCATTCTTCTTTCAATATTTCTTGTGCCAAAATAGTAATATTTTTAATATTGATATCGTTATTTATTCTTTTTTGTAAATTATCTATCGTCAGTTCTAATAATGTAACCAACTTAATATGTTTTTCTTCATTTGGGTTAATAAGTAATTCTATTTTTGACTTTTGTTCTCTCATTTTATTAGCCCCTAAAATCACTTCCTTGGCAGTAACCTTCTCAGCTTCAGTTGAGTCCTCTTTATAATGTAGCGATACATTTTTTTGTACAAAATCTACCTGACCGATAAAATTTGAAATATCATCTCTAAGGGTATTAATCCAAGCTTGACGGTTTTTTGATAGTACTTCCATCTTCGATGTTCGTATCGATTCTTCAGACTTTCTTATTATTTGCGTAAGTGTAATCAAAAATCCTGCAATAACAATGACTATTGTAGTTATTGGTAATAAAATCAAATACCAGTTTACGGGCTGAGTAACCTCAATTTTCATTACAGGAAGAGACTGAACAGTAAATGAGTTTGTCTTGCTTCCGTGTTCTTGAATACTGTATTTAGCGGATTCAATATTTTTAGTAGATATGTTATTATCAGCTATAATATTACAACTTAATACAATCATTACAATCGCGCTAAAAAGTATTTTCATTTTAAACCTTCAATAATTTTTTAGACATAAATAATTTCTTTACTCACAAACTCTTTTCCCTCGCTCCCACTCTCCTGAGTGGGAGTGTATAGCTATCATTCAATTATATGCATTCCCACTTAGAAAGTGGGAACGAGCGGATCGCTGACATAGAGATAATAATCGCGTTTAGACATAAATGATCTCTTTGCTCACGAACTCTTTAGCGATAGGTTTGAGGGTGCTTTCGATTCCGAGGTCAATTTTAGGATAGAGGTTGGTTTCCAAATAGTGTTTTAGTCCAAAAAAACTTCTAAATTTGTTGGGAGCATCGATCTCGACGGCAATATCCACATCGCTCTCTTCATTTGCTTCATCTCGTGCGTAACTGCCGAATAATCCAATCTGCGTTACGCCAAAACGCTCGTTCATCGTCTCTTTATGATCCGACAGAAAAGCGAGAATTTTCAGTTTGGTGATCATAATGCCCTCCTCGATCCATGATTTAGAAATTATACTACTTTGTTCTATTTATTGTAACTTCTGCGTTACGAGATCATTGACGACCTGAGGATTTGCTTTTCCTCCGGTCGCTTTAAGCACCTGCCCGACAAAAAAGCCGAACAGTTTCGTATTACCCGCTCTGTATTTTTCGACATTATCGGGATTTTTCGCCATCACGTCATCGATAATCGGTAGGATGAGCGACGGATCGCTGATCTGTACCAACCCCTGCGCTTCGACGATTACAGCAGGATTTTCACCGCTTGTAACCATCTCTTCAAATACCTGTTTGGCGATTTTGTTGGAGATGATCTCCTCATCGATCATTTTGACCAGTTCGGCGATCTGTGCAGGGCTGAATTTCAACTCTCCTGCATCTTTTTCTTTCAACTCACGGGCTACTTCGTTGGAGACGATATTCGCTAATGTTACGGGACTGTTATGAACAGAGAGCGCCGTTTCAAAGAACGCGGAGAGTTTCTCATCCCGCGAGAGGGTGTTCGCCACTTCGTTCCCCAGTTTAAGTTCACCGGTATATTGCTCATATCGTGCTTGTTCCGCTTCACTCATCGGTGAGACTTCACCGATGATCTGTACTTTTTTCTCTGCCGCTTTGCGCTCATTTTTAGCCGGCGCATCTCCCTCTTTGGCTTTTTTGTTCCACGAGTCTTTGAGTCCTACGATTTTGTTAAATACCGGTGCTTCGTCGGTGTAGTCGATCGGATCGGCATAAAAATACCCCTGTCGCTCGAACTGGAAGCGCACATCGGGTTTTTCAGTGATGAGAGCCGGTTCTACGAGGGCGTTTTTGATCACGTGGAGCGAGTCGGGATTGAGATCTTCGATCCCCTCCGGTGCTTCACAGGTGTAGAGACGATCATAGAGTCGTACTTCGGCGGTTTTGGCACTATGGGCATCAACCCATTGGATCGCACTTTTGACCTTGATACCGCTCGTATCCGAACCGCTTTTTGACTCAGGATAGTACGTTGCGATGATCTCGGTGATGTTGCCCTGTGCATCCTTGATCACCTCTTTGCAGGTGATGATATAGGCGTGTTTGAGCCGAACAGGTTGTTCCGGTGTGAGACGGTAAAAGCCCGCAGGAGGATTCTCGCTGAAATCGTCGCGCTCGATGTAGATTTCACGGGAAAACGGCAGTTTACGTGAACCCTCTTTGGGTACATCCTCAGGGTAATACGAAGCGTCGAGTTCTTCAGAGCCTTCGTAATTTTCGATCGTCACTTTGAGCGGATCGAGGACACACATGACGCGCGGCACTTTGGTGTTCAGATCGTCACGGATACAAAATTCGAGCTGTGCGACATCGACCATCGAGTTGGCTTTGGCGATACCGATTTGATGACAGAAGTTCAAGATCGACTCAGGGGTGTACCCTCTTCTGCGCAACCCTGCGATGGTCGGCATCCTAGGATCATCCCAGCCGCTGACGTAGTTTTCATTGACCAGTTCGAGGAGCTTTCGTTTGCTCATGACGGTATAGTTGATCCCCAAGCGTGCGAACTCGTGCTGATACGGGCGCGGTGATGTCAGCCCCAGTGTATCGAGCACCCAGTCGTAGATGTCGCGGTTGTTTTCAAATTCGAGCGTACAGATCGAGTGGGAAACCCCCTCGATGTAGTCGGAGAGACAGTGACCAAAATCGTACATCGGGTAGATATTCCACGCATCGCCCGTGCGGTAGTGGTGGGCATGACGGATGCGGTACAGCAATGGATCGCGCATCTTCATATTCGCCGCGCTCATGTCGATTTTCGCACGGAGAACGTGCTCACCGTCTTTGAACTCGCCGTTTTTCATCCGCTCCAGCAGATCGAGGTTTTCTTCGACACTGCGCTCGGCATAGACGCTTCGGCGACCCGGTTCGGTCACAGTTCCGCGATATTCGCGGATCTCTTCTTCCGTGAGGCTGTCGACGTAGGCTTTGCCCATTTTGATGAGCTGTTTTGCGTATTCATAGAGTTCAGGGAAATAATCTGAGGTGTAGCGAACATTCCCCTCCCATTTGAATCCCAGCCATTCAACGGCGTCTTTGAGTGCTTCGACGTAGCGGGTATCTTCGGTTGTGGGGTTGGTATCATCCATACGCAGGTTACAGTGACCGTTGTAGTCGCGCGCGATACCGAAGTTGATCGCGATCGATTTGGCGTGTCCGATGTGGGGGAAGCCGTTTGGCTCAGGGGGGAAGCGTGTCACGACTTCGTTATATTTGTGTGCTTTTATATCTTCTTCGACGATGGTACGTAAAAAATCTTTGCTCTCGTTCATTGCTCTAAAACCTTCTCAATAGTCGTGCTGTACTTTAAAATCCGTATTTTATCAAATAAGTCCAATTATAACGATACTACGCAGTCAATTCGCGTAAAACAGTGGTTAAAAAGTCGGCAATGTATCTCAACACAGATAAATATACTAAATCCTTCTTCTCGAACAAATCTTGCATTCTCTCCTCATACTATCCGAACAATAATGAGGACTATCTATGAAACGTGTTTACCTCGATAACAACGCCACCACCAAACTCGACCCTATCGTCAAGGTCAAAATGCAGCCATTTTTTGAAGAGCTATACGGCAACCCGAACTCTCTCCACCAATACGGTATGGAAGTGCGCCCCTACCTGAATGAAGCAATGGGGTACATGTACGATGCGCTGAACGCTCCCGATGCCGATGACATCCTCATCACCTCATGTGCGACAGAGAGCAACAATACGGTACTAAAAGGGATCTTTTTCAAACATATCCTCCGCGATCCGAGCAAAAATCATATCATCGCCTCTGCAGTAGAGCATCCGTCGGTTCTCGAAACCCTCCATTTCCTCGAAGAAAACGGGGCTGAGATCACCTTTGTGGATGTCGATGAGTTTGGTTATGTCAGTAGCGAACGGATTGCGGCGGCAATCACCGACAAAACCATATTAATTAGTATGATGTGGGCAAACAATGAAACCGGGATGATCTTCCCCGTTGCCGAAGTCGCGGCTATCGCACAAGAGCGCGGGATTTTGTTCCATACCGATGCGGTTCAAGCGATCGGAAAAGTCAAAGTTGATCTTACTGAAACACCGATCGATTATCTCACATTCTCCGCCCACAAATTCCACGGTCCTAAAGGGATCGGTGGATTGTATGTCAAAAAAGGGAAAGAGCTTCCAAACCTCCTCCACGGTGGAGAACAAATGGGAGGTCTCCGTGCCGGAACTCTCAACGTCGCTTACATCATCGGAATGGGACTTGCGATGAAACAATCTGTGGGGCATTTGGAAAAAATGAACAGCGATGTGAGAGCGTTGCGTGACCGCCTCGAAGACGCCATTTCACAACTACCGGATACGTTCGTCGTGGGTGATCGTGAACGTCGTACTCCGAACACCATCCTCATCTCGCTACGCGGTATTGAGGGTGAATCGATGCTATGGGATCTCAACCGTGCGGGGATCGCCGCTTCGACGGGAAGCGCGTGTGCCTCTGAAAGTCTCGAAGCCAACCCCGTCATGAGTGCGATCGGGCAAGACCCCGAACTCGCCCACACGGCGATCCGCCTCAGCCTCAGCCGCTTTACGACTGCCGATGAGATCGATTATGTCATCAATGTTTTCATCAAAGCGGCGGAGCGTCTGCGCTCTATCTCATCCACCTATGCCTACACCAACGAGGTGAACTGATCGATGAGACCGTATCGCAACATCAACGACCAAGAGCTCGAAGCACTAGGGGCTTTGAGCGAATGGGAAGTACAGAGGGTATTATCCGCATCACTCCCGTTCGAGGTTTTGTGGGTTCATACCACACGTGAAAAATTTCACCGACTCGATCCTCTCGATCCACGGCTCGTCAAAAGACTCACCGTCACTCGGATACAGGGAGATGTTCTCAAAACTGATTTCGGAAGCTATGCACTCAGTACGGGTAAAAATATCTACCAAGCGTGCGGGTGCAAGCGTTTTTGCGACTGTTACGGACAGCTCTATTTACCGAAGGATATGGATGCGTTTTCTGATCGACATTCGGCTTGATGACAAAACCCGCCTTTATCCGATTGACGCAGATAATGAAGCACAAGCCATAGAAAGATTGAAACTGCGTCTCCCTCCTCATCAACGCAATTCTTTTCTTATAAACTCTATTTCTATCGACTCTGCATCAATCCCTGCGAATGATCCTTTTGGAACATTTTAATATAATCAATTTCTTCTATCTAATGCTATAATCTGTATATTACACGTAATAACAGCCGAGGGAAGCAAATGCTGTCAAAAGATCTTTACAGTTTTAAAAATGCTTTTCTCACGAGTTTGATTTATTTCATTTTTGCTATTCTTTGGATCTATTTTTCAGACAATTTAGTAGAGATCATCTCCTCAAGTCGTCATGAAATGCACCTAATTCAAACCTACAAAGGCTTTTTTTTCGTCCTAATAACGAGTATTCTCCTCTTTTTTTTGATGTTTAATTTTTTATCTTTGCAACACAAAGAATATGTAAAACATCTGCAAACATTAGAACAACAATCTACACTTGAAGAGTCTATTCAATTATCGAACGAAATGTACCGTGCCCTTTTTGAAAATATGCTCGATTCAGTCGCTCACTGTCGGATGATTTATGATAACGGGGTTCCTGTCGATTTTGAATATCTCAATGTTAATGCCATTTTTGAGTCAATGACAGGGCTTCACGATCCTATAGGGCGAAACGTCAGTGATTTTATCCCTCAATATGCACAGGAAAATCCTGATTCTCTAGCCATTTTTAATGAAATTGCATTAGGTGGTGCTCCACGGAAATGGGAACATTATCTCAAAGCACTCAATAAATGGTTCTCTTTTTCGTTATACAGTCTCAAAAAAGGTGAATTTATCGTTATTGCAGCCGATATCACTGAACGTAAGCAAAGTCAAATTCTAATGAATGAAGAAAAAGAGCGTTATGACTACATAGCGCATCATGATTTACTAACAAATCTTCCAAATCGATTTAGTCTGATCGAGATGCTGCAGAAAAAAATTTCTCATGAAAATTCTGATCCGTTTGCCCTTTTGTTTCTAGATTTGGATGGATTCAAAGAGATTAATGACTCTTATGGGCACCCATTTGGAGATCGTTTACTCATTAAATTTACCCATTTGCTTCAAAAAGTTTTTACACATGAAATGGTTATTGTCCGTACCGGAGGAGACGAATTTCTTATTTTGATGCCAACTATCGATCAACAGTTCATACAAAAAAAGATACGTTCTTTGATGAAAAAAATGTCTGTCCCGTTTATAATTAATCAAACGGAAGTCTACATTACGGCCAGTATTGGTATCGCTTTCTATCCAGAAAATGGAATTTCCATGGAAGAGATACTAAAAAATGCAGATACAGCTATGTACAATGCAAAAAAAATGGGAAAAAATACCTACAGCTTTTATGACAATCAATTTACTCATGAAATTTTGGAAAAAACCATCATATATACCAACCTCAAAAAAGCATTATCAACGCATGAGCTTCAATTGTATTTTCAACCTCAAATTGAACCTGAAACTGAAAAGGTTATCGGTGTTGAAGCACTGATACGATGGTTTAGCGGCAATGAGAGTATTCCACCATCTCTTTTTATACCAATTGCCGAAGAACGCGGATTGATTATCGATATCGGAACATTTGTGTTGGAAGAGGGATTTTTAACAGCAAGCCGATGGTATAAAGAAGGGATCTTACCAAATCGTATTGCCATTAATGTCTCAGCAAGACAGCTAATTCATCCACATTTTATGACTCTGCTAAATCATTTACTCAACAAAACACACTGTAATCCTGAATGGATAGAATTAGAAATCACCGAAAGCTCTATTCTGGAAAATCCTGAAAAAATGATCGCTTTGTTAACCAAAATAAAAAACAAAGGCTTCCATATCTCAATCGATGATTTTGGAACGGGATATTCTTCTCTCTCTTATCTCAAAAATCTACCTATTGATAAACTCAAAATTGATATCTCTTTTATCCGTAATATCACTTATGAACCTAAAAATCAAACGATAGTCAAAGCCATTATCGCCCTTGCAAAAGGGTTAGGGCTGAGTGTTTTGGCGGAAGGGGTTGAAATGGTTGAAGAACTTACTTTTTTACAGCAAAATGCAATCGATTCAATACAAGGGTTCTATTACCATAAGCCGATGGATTCAAAAAAGATCGAAGCATTGCTCAAGACCCAATAAGCCCATCCTCTTTGGTAAGTTCTGAGCGCATTGTCTCACGAACATAATCCATACCATTATAAAATTCCCGCATCATAACTGAAAAGAGATAAGCTCCGCTTGCCGTTACCTTGCCTTCCTTATAAGCACCGACCATTTTCAACAAGGTATTTTCAACCCACAAATGTTCCTGTGAGGGTTGAAGTCCAAACAATTCTACCATCATACGGTACTGCTTGATCGCCCGTGAGGGAAATGTCGCCGTATGTGTAATCGGCAATTTTCCAACACTCAACCGTTTCGCATACTCTGGTAGAGAAAAAGTATTGGCATAAAGTGTATTTCCAATAAAACTAAACGCACCGCTCCCGATCCCAACGTATTCGCTCCGCTCGATCACATATTCATCAATAATCCCCTCATGAGAAAGTGACCATGCCCATGCTGAACGTTGGGTATATATGCCCTGCATCCGCTCCATAATGATTTTATAGAATGTGGCTTCTTTGACGTCTGAAAGTCTCCCCCAGCGTTTGCTCAGAGACTCTCGTATCCCCGGAGCATACATAAGAGGATAAAAGGTCACTTGAGGAGGTCGGAGGGTGAGTATCGTATCAATTTCACGGTGTAGCGCTTCTTCGCTTTGATGCGGATAGTTGTAGATCATATCCACATTGACAATCGGGAAAAGAGGCAAATATCTTTTAATTTTTTCATACTGTTCAATGCCTGAGCCAAACTTTTTGTACCGTCCGATCTGTTTGAGGGTATCATCATCAAAACTCTGAATTCCGACAGAAAGACGGTCAATTTTGCCTTGCAAATAATCATCTTCCAAATCGCCCAAATGGGCAGGGTCGCTCTCGCAGGAAACTTCACGTATATCAAACAGCGATTTTGCCAAATCAATCGTTGTCGCCAACTCTCGCGGCAGTATCGTTGTCGTCCCCCCTCCGAAATAGATCGAATCAAACCGATATCCTAGCGCGTGAACCATCCTCATCTCTTGGTGGAGAAATTCAAAGTATCGCTTGGCACTCGGCTCATCAAATCGAAATTTGTGGAATGAACAATATGGGCACAACGTCAAACAAAAAGGGATATGGATATAAAGAAGAAGCGGTTTATGATTAGGATTAGAAGGTAAAGATTTCTCATTGGGACTCAGATTTAAATATCTCTGTGCCGCAATACGCATTGTTTTCGAAGCAATCGTATCGACGAGTTCCCACCGGAGATTTAATAGATCTCCATAATCGATATTTGACATCAGAATCCTTTTTTTACAATAGCCCTTTTAAAAGTACAGATTGAGAGTACTTATAAATCTCTTCAAAATTATCACTCATCATTAAATGTCCATCGATCATCAATGATGCAAGACCGTGAATAGATGCCCATACCGTTGCTGCTTGCACTATCGGATCTATTTTAGCGATAATACCTTCTTCTTGTGCTTCAAGCAAAAGACCTATAAGAGCATATAATCCTGTGGCTTGATTTTCATCTTTATAATCACACGCTTCTTCACGTTCATGACGATAGTTTTCACCGAATAACAAGCGATAAAGGTTTGGATGTTCGATTGCAAACTCCAAATAAGCCCGTCCCATCATCTCAAAACGTTCTGCTACACTGTGAGTTCGATCTTGAAAAATAGGAGTAAAAAGTAAATCAAGATCGGCATAGCCTTTTTGAATTACTCCGATTATCAATGTTTCTTTACTGTCAAAATGGCGATAAACAGCACTGCGCGAAGTCCCCAAGCGTTGTGTTAGTTCTCTTAAAGTAATCGCTTCGAGTCCTTCGGTATCAACCATTTCTAAAGCTGTTTCTAATAACGATTCTTTGAGATTTCCATGATGGTAGGGTGTTACTTTTTTTTCTTTCATGAATGTATTGTATCAAATTATGATGCTATATGTTGACATTGTCTACATTTAATGTTAACATTGTCAACATTAATTCTATTTACAAGGATGACCATGAGACCCTTAATTCTCATCTCGCTCGCCCTTTCTCCGTTATTAGCATCCGATCTCGCATCTTTACTGCCCCATGCGAAACAAAATCTCCGTATTGAATCGGTGCGTTTGGGAATAGAAAAATCTCAAGCACAGCTCGATGAAGCAAAAACTGCTTATTTTCCAACAGTAACTGCCACTGGAATGTATCAGAAAAAAGATAGAGCAACGGCCTTTGAACCAAAAGCAATCTATGGTGCGGAACTGGGTGCCGAAATAACCTTATTTGACGGTTTTCGCCGCGAGGCACTTCTGAGTGCATTGCACGCGAACAAAGAAGGTGCTATTCAAACCCTAGCACAAGAAGAACAAAACGTCCTTATGGAGACAATCGCAGCGTATTACGATTATCTCGATACCAAAGACCGTCTCAGCGTCAATGCAGAGAAAAAAAGCGAACTTTCTGCCGAAGTTTCTCGGTATGAAATTCTGGTGCAAAATGGCCTCGCTACAACTGATATTCTAAAATCATTAATAGCCTCACGTCTCGAAGCCGATTATGATGAACAAAATCTCCGTACTCTTCTCGAAAAACACCGTAAAGGACTTGAATTACTCACTGCAGAACCAATAAGCGAACCGATCGAGTATAGTGAACTTTCCATCCCTATACTGGAAACGTTTGATCGGCATGACCTCTTGAGCGATAAAGCTTCCCTCGAAATCCTACGCAATACTGAAGATCGTTATACCTATCTCCCCACTATCTCACTCGGTGCAAAACATAAAACGATGAGCTACAATGACTATGACACTATGGGAGGAGTTAATATTCAGCCTGCAAATCAAAACATACTTTCAGCTTCTGTCTCCTTAACGTTATTTGATATGGGACGAATTGCTAAAGAGCGTGAACAAGCTCGCATAGATACCTTAAAAGCTCAAAAAATGCTTGATTATAAAACCAGACAGCTTCAAAACGAAGCCGATATTTCTATCTTATCGATTCAAACTGCAAAAAATGCTTATCAGGCAGCACAAGCTGAAGAAGCAGCACGAAATGAAGCATTCGGATTTATCCGCCAACGCTTTGAAGCGGGACTCGTCAATACCACCACTTATCTGAGCGAACTCACCAATCTCAGCGCCTCTCGTGCCAAACTTCGTCATGCCCGCAACGCCCTGCAAGTTGCCAAGGCCAATGGGGCGTATGCCCACGGAATCGATCTTATGACTTTACTTCAGGAGACAAAATGAAACCTTTATTACTATCCGCACTATGTGCCCTATCACTGTGGGGAGACGTATACGCGACTTTTGAATCTCAAGCGTACCGTGAGGCCGTACTCGGAATGAACGCTTCGGGAATTGTTAAAAATGTCTCCGTACAAAACGGCGATCACGTCAAAAAAGGTGCTCTTCTCCTCGCGCTCGACAGCACCGAAGAACAACTCTCACTCCAAATGGCAAAAGCTGATTTGGATGCTATTTCGAAAGAGACCGCCTTTTTGAGTGAGCAATACGCCCGCTATGAAAAAAGTGCACAAGTGTTCGATAAAAATACGCTCCAAAAGCTCAAAGCCGAACTTGACGCAAAACATGCACAACAAGAACGGGCTCGATTATCGGTCGCATATTCTGAGCAAAAGCTCTCTAAAATGCGCCTCACCGCGCCATTTGCAGGTAGTATCTCCGAAAAAAACATCGAACTGGGGGATATGGTTTCCTCGATGGGGGGGTCACCGCTATTTAAACTCATCAGTGACCAAACCAAGCTTCTCATCCAGTACGATTCCAAATTCGCTTCTCAGGTCAAAGTGGGGGATCGTTTTTGCACCTCCATCGATGGGAAATCGACGGGAAAATGTACAAAAATCATCAAAATTTACCCTGCGATCAACACAAAAAACCGTCAAATGACCGCCGAAGCCGACGGCTCAGGATTGCGTCCCGGCACGTTCGGTGATGGCATGATCATGGCGAAATAGGACACATCATGCACAAAATAGCCATTACCCGCCCTATCACGACCATTATGTTCGCCCTAGCTTTGATCTTTTTCGGGCTGGTCGAACGCTCCGGGATGCCCTCGGGGCTTTATCCCAACGTCGATTTTCCGATCGTTATCGTCACCACTACCTATAAGGGAGCCAATGCCGACATCGTCGAGAGTAAGGTAAGCGACAAGATCGAAGAGGCAGTGAGTGGCATCTCAGGACTCGATACTCTCAGCTCGGACAGTTCTAAAGGGATCAGCGTCGTCGTCGCCCAGTTCAAACTCTCCAAAAATCTCGATGAAGCGGTCAATGATGTCCGCGACAAAGTCTCCAGTATTCAGCTCCCTAATGAGGTAGATAAACCCTCGGTAGACAAATACTCACTCAATTCCTCTCCCGTCATCACCCTCTTTTTAGCCGGTAACGACACTCAAAAGATGATGAAACACGCCGATGAGATACTCAAACCGCGCTTACAGAGAATCGAAGGAGTCGGCGGTGTTACGATTGCCGGTTTACGCAAAAAACAGATCCGAATCACCCCAGATCCGGTACTCCTCTCCAAATACGCCCTCACGATGAGTGACCTCACCAATATCATTCGCGCCCAAAATATACGGATGGATGGGGGAAAAACGATCACATCGGCACACGAGTACCAAATTCTCATCGACAACGACAGCAAAACAGTAGAAGCACTCAGCGCCCTTCGGATACGAGACGGGCTTAGTCTTGGAGATGTCGCCACCGTGAGTGATTCGTTGGCAGAAGAGCGCAGTTTTGCATCATTGGATGGACAATCGGGTGTGTTGCTAATGGTCAAAAAGATGACGGGAGCCAATGAGATCGCCATCGCCGATAGTGTACGCAAACAGCTCCCCTCTTTGGCGGCATTGGAACCAACTATGACCCTAACACCGCTCCAAGATGCGACGGGGTACATCCGTGATACTCTGAGAGGCGTTCAATTCGACCTCATATTAGGCTCCGTCCTCGCCTCGCTCGTCATCTTTTTGTTTTTACGAAATCTCACCCTCACCCTTATCGCCGCGATCTCGCTTCCGGTATCCATCTTCGGAGTATTCGCCATCATGGGATGGAGCGGACAAACATTCAATCTCCTCACCCTCACCGCACTCACTCTCGCTATCGGGATTATCATCGATGATGCGATTGTCGTCATTGAAAACATTTTCAAGCGCCTCGAAGCGGGACGTGATCGGCTCAATGCCGCAATCGAAGGGGTAAACGAAATCATCTTCTCCATCGTTGCCATCTCAGCGATGCTCTTGGCCGTTTTCGTCCCCGTCGCAAAAATGAGCGGAATCGTCGGGCGATTTTTCACCAGTTTTGGGGTCACCATCATCGCCGCCATCGTAGTCTCTTTCGTTATTGCCGTGACATTAATCCCGATGATCGCGTCACAAATCGCCAAAGGGGAGCACAGCCGTTTTTATCACAAAACGGAGCACTTCTTTGTCAGTTTAGAAGAGCGCTACCGCCGAATTATCACCGCAGTGCTCCACTACAAAAAAACAACCCTCTTGAGTGCACTCGCTATTTTCATCGTCTCGATCATCCTCTCAGGGACACTGGGGATGGTGTTTATGCCCAAAGAGGACAAAAGCCAGTTCGACATCACCCTAAAAGCTCCCGCAGGTACCAGTGTAGAGGGGATGAAACAACTCTCCCTCGACGTTCAGCACCGTATCGGGAAAATTGCCGAGGTGCAATATTGCACCCTCTATGTCGGGCGGGGAAATGATCAAAAAGCACACGAATCGGCACTCTATGTCCGTCTCAAACCGATCAAAGAACGTTCCCGAAGCCAAAGTGAGATTATGAAAGAGACCCGTACAATGTTGGGAAGTCTCAAAGGGTTCACCATGACCAGTGTCACCGAGGTCAACGACATCGGAGGCTATGAGATCAACACTCCGTTTCAAGTAATCCTTAAAGCTCAAAATATGGACGATGCCGAAGCCTCTGCCCAAAAACTCATGAAATTGCTCAAAGGGATCGAAGGGACAACCGACGTTCAAAGCAACATCCAACCCAAAGCTCCACAGCTGAATATCACCGTCCTCACCCAAAATGCCACACGTCTGGGAGTCAATGTCGATGAGATCGCCCGTGTCATTGCCAGCGGCTATTCGGGGGATGGAACCATCACCTTTATCCGCGAGCGCGGAAAAGAGTACGATGTCGTGATGCGTCTGGATGATACCAAACGTCAAAGTATCGATACTCTTAATACCCTCAATGTCCGCACTTCATCAGGGGGAACGGTTCCTCTCTCAGCGGTCGTTTCGATCAGCGAGGATCAAGCACCCACCACGATCAAACGGTTTGATCGGCTCAAAAAGGTCATCGTCGGAAGTGACATCACTAAGGCACTGCCTCTCGATAAACTGGTCAAAATCGTCGATGAGCGCCAAAATGAGTGGCTAGGTCAAGGAGTTGCCTATGAACTCGACGGCGATGCCAAACACATGCAAGAGAGTAATGAAGCGTTCGGTACCGCCATCGGTGCGGCATTGGTAATGATCTATCTGATCCTCGCCGCATTGTACGAATCGCCGCTACAGCCGCTCATCATCATGAGCGCCTTGCCACTGAGCTTTACGGGGGCGTTTATTGGTCTGTGGGCAGCTGGGATGAATATGTCGCTCTTTAGTATGATGGGACTAATGCTCCTACTCGGACTGGTTGGGAAAAACTCCACCCTCGTCGTCGATGCGGCAAACCGCCTTCGAGAATCGGGAAAAGAGCTGGACGAAGCGATCATCGAAGCGGGTCTTTCGCGTCTGCGCCCGATTTTGATGACCACAACAGCGATGTGCTTCGGGATGCTCCCGCTTGCCCTCTCGGTGGGTGAGGGTTCAGGGGTCAAAGGACCGATGGGGGTTGCGGTTATCTGCGGATTACTCCTCTCGACATTGACCAGTCTCCTCGTCGTTCCGGCACTCTATAAAGTCCTCGCACCGTTGGATGCGAAAATTCGTAAGCTCTATACGATTAAAAAAGAGCTGACAGAATGACCCTAGACGATTTACAACAGCTCTTACTGACCAATTCACGCAACATAAGTGATGAATACGTCCGACTCTTTCACGGGCGGGGCAATACCTATGGAGGGTATCGGTTTCTCACCGTAGACAGCGTTGACAAAGTGCTCTTTGCCGTTTTGTTCGATTCTAACGAAGAAGAAAATGCAATCGTCTCAATGTTACATGATTTCTTGTGCACTGAGGGAAAATGGGAGGCATTGGTCGTTCAACAGCGCTATCTTCCCTCCTCCCCATCGACCGTGATCGCGGGTAAGTTGCCGCAAGATTCCTATGCCGTCGAGAACGGCCTCAAATACCGTATCAATTTTCAGAGTGCCCAAAATATCGGCTTCTTCCCCGATATGAAGATCGGACGAGAATTTATCCGTGAACATTCCCAAGACAAAAAAGTATTAAACCTCTTCTCGTACACCTGTTCTTTTTCGGTCGTCGCGATAGAAGCGGGAGCAAAATCGGTCGTCAACGTCGATATGAACAAAAACGTCCTCTCCATCGGACGGGAGAATCATCGCCTAAACGCTCTTGATACCAAAAATGTAGAGTTCATGCCCTACAACATCCTCAAATCGTGGAGCCGTATCCGCAAAAGCGGTCCCTATGACCTCATCATCATCGATCCGCCGAGCTTTCAAAAAGGCTCATTCGCCGCAACGTCCGATTATGAGAAGATTATACGACGGCTCCATGAATTCGCCGCGCAGGAGTGCATCGTACTCTCGGCACTCAATGCTCCCGAATTAAACAGTGAGTTTATTAAAACCCTTTTCCGTAATAACGCACCTGAATTCCAGTTTGTCGAGCGGTTGAAGAATGTGGAGAGCTTCCCCGAAATAGAGGAAGAGAGAAGTCTCAAGAATCTCATTTTCAAAAAAATTCCTACAACGTAGGATAATCCACATACCCTACTTCACCTGCGGTGTAAAAGGTAGTAGTATCGGGAACATTCAACTCTGCATTTGCTTTAAAGCGTTCCGGAAGGTCAGGATTAGCTAGATAGAGGGCTCCAAACGCCACCGCATCCGCCAAACCGCTTTGGATGGCACTCGTGCCCCTTTCTTGCGTATAACCTCCATTGGCTATCAAAACACCTTTATACGCCTTTCGCAGAACACTCAGTTCCACGACATTAGCACCGTGACGTATATCCCCCTCCAACGCATCGATGATATGGAGATACGCGAGATCAAATTCATTGAGTATTTCACAGATATAGGAAAAATGGTTCGTAGGATCGGAGTCTTTCATATCGTTAAATGTCCCACTAGGAGCGAGGCGGATACCTGTCTTATCCGAACCGATGGCAGATATAATCCCCCTCACAATCTCCAAAAGAAATCGTGCCCGATTTTCAATAGAACCTCCGTAGGCGTCTTCTCTGTGATTGGTTCCGTCACGCAAAAACTGATCGATCAGATAGCCGTTGGCTCCGTGGATTTCAACCCCGTCAAACCCTGCTTCTATCGCATTTTTAGCGCCTTGAATATACTGTTCAACTACCGTTTTAATCTCATCGATGCTAAGAGCGTGCGGCGTTACAAACTCTTGCATCCCTAGAGGAGTGTAGATGCTTCCAGCAGGCTTGATAGCAGACGGGGCAACAGGTAACTCACCGTTATGAAACGCCGGATGAGATATTCTCCCTACATGCCAAAGCTGTAAAAAGATTCGTCCCCCTTTTTCATGAACCGCTTTTGTCACGTGTTTCCATCCCTCTATCTGTGCAGCGGTATGAATTCCGGGGGTATGGGGATACCCGATCCCCCGTGTGGAAATCTGGGTTGCCTCGGTGATGATAAGTCCGGCGGAGGCTCTTTGGGCATAGTAATGAGCCATCATGTTATTGGGGACATTGCCCTCTGAACTTCGGCATCGTGTCATCGGCGCCATAAATATTCTGTTCGGCAGAGAATAATCGCCGATTTTGATAGGAGAGAAGAGATTCATACTATGCTCCTCAAATCAGATAATAGACCCATTGTCCCACAATCTGATTTATAGATTTATGAATAAAATTTAGTAATGTGTATATGAAATAATCACCGTAAAAAAGAATTATGATATCGGAATATAAATTTCAGTACGGAAATTTCCTCTCTTCTTTTCAGATTGCTATGCCTAACGATCTCATAAAGTCTTCAACTACTTTGGTATAGTTACTCTCCAATCCCAATTCTTCGTTAATTTCTTTGTGTTTCAATGCCTGCGGTGTCATCTCGGCTCGTAGATTCAGAGATTTTGCTTTTTGAATAAATGCTTCAGTCTGCATACACGGTCTATCCGGCCGTTCAGTCGAACATACCAACAACATCGGTACGGCATTGGAACCAAGACGCTGATACGGCGATGCATCCGCCCAATATTCAGGATCAGTTCCAAATGCTTCATCATAAAAATCGTAATGTTTTGTGCTCATGACTTTTGGAATATCCATCGCTGCACTGTCCAGCGAAACCGTTCCAAGCCACGGTTTTAAATGGGGGTAACGTTTTGGATCAGAAGAGATTAAATCGACAAGATGAGCGCCGGAAGAATGTCCCATAAGTACGATTTTTTGAGAATCACCGCCCCACTGTGCGGCATGACTTTGGACGTACGCCAATGCCGCAGCAACATCGTCAGCTTGTTTGAGAGGATCCGCATCGGGCAATAGACGGTAATTGACTGATACGAAAATAATCCCTTTGGGATTCCAACGCGCTTTTTTGTTATCTACAACGTTATCAGAGCGTTTATCCCCTATTTTCCATGCACCGCCATGCACCATAACGATTACTGAAGCGTTTTGTGGATTTGTGGGGAGATAGACATCAAGGCGCTGTTTTTTATCACTGCCATAGGTCACGTCCATCATAGAATTCGATGTTTGTGTGGCCGTCGAATTACGTGCGTCGGCACGCTTTTGTAACATGTCCCGTATTATTCCGGCATCCAAATTGAGCGATCCTATCATCATCGCCGCAATAATAACACCTAATCCAAATCGTTTGCCTCTCATAGTTTCTCCTATGCAAAATATCACCATTATTATAGAAGATTTAGGAAGACAAAACTATTCTAAAATTCCTATTTTTTGTTCGATATTTAAACACTATTTTGATGCGATCTTCATCGCCAATTTACGGGCAAACGGAAATACGATCAAAATCGTCGGAAACGCAATCGCATACGCAACCAACCACGCATGAAGCCATATACCGATAAATCCGCTCACAAATCCCAGATTAATAAACGTAATCGCCCCTGACATAATAAAACTCATAAATCCTGAGAGCAACGCCGCTTGAACCTGATGCAAATATTTAACTGAAACCATATTTATCCTTTTAGTGACTACCGCACGCAATCACGATATTTTTATCCTGAGCATAGTCTATCCCCCACTCAATCATCTGATTCAGTATCGGACTAAGTGCCTCACCGTGCGAGGTTAAAGTGTATTCGACTTTCGGTGGAACCTGTTCGTAAATAACCCGATTAACGAGTCCGTTCTCTTCCATCTCACGAAGCTGTTGAGTGAGCATTTTTTGGGTTATTTTAGGAATAAGTCGGAGCATTTCACCGTTTCGAAGCACCTTTTTATCGAGCAGATGCCACAAAATCAGCCCTTTCCATTTTCCCCCGATCAATTCGATGGTAAGTTCAAAGGGGCAGCTAAATCGAGTTTCACAGTTCATATAGTTACCTTTTAGTAAGTACAGTACTTTTTAGTACGTTCTTGACACTATCTACCGTATATTATAAAATCTCACCTGAAAAAACCTTAAAGGAGTAAATGTGAAACATGTCTTATTATTAAACCTCCATCAAAAATACGAAGGAGCGCAAGGTAACTTGACAAGAGATATCCTTAAAGAAGCAAAATCTTTTTTTCTCAGTCACGGATATGAGGTCAAAGAGACCACTATTGATGAGGGATATGATGTTGCTGAAGAGTTGGAAAAATTTCAATGGGCTGATCTATTTTTTGTCCAGTCTCCTGTTTATTGGATGGGTTTGCCGTGGCTAGGCAAAAAATACATCGATGAAATTTTCACAGCAGGTACATCTACGGTTACCTATGCAAGTGATGGGCGAAGCCGAACCGATCCATCGAAAACTTACGGAAGCGGTGGTTTGATGAATGAAAAACGATACATGCTAAGCTTTACTTATAACTGTCCGACAAGTGAATTTAACAATCCAAAAGGCTTTTTTGATGGGATGAGTGTTGATGAAGCCAATGTCGCTCTCCATAAAACCTTTCAGTTTTGCGGTGTAAAAGCGTATCCGAGTTTCTCTGTACATGATGTCTATAAATCTGAATTTGATTTAAACGGTGTCTTAACCGATTTACAAAATCATCTCAAAAAAACCATACAATAAGGAGCCTCCCAATGCGAAACGATTTTGAAAAAGCGATGCACTTCCGTCATGCGTGCAAACTCTTCGATACGACTAAAACTATGAGTAACGAGGATGTAACCTTTATCCTCGAAGCGGGACGCCTCAGCCCAAGCTCGTTCGGGATGGAGCAATGGCAGTTTTTTGTGATCCGAGACACTGCTATGCGCGAAGCAATCCAAACCGTAGCATGGAATCAGCCTCAAATCACGACCTCATCGGAGTTGATTGCCATCGCTTACAAGAAAAACGTCCGTAGTACTGATGGCTACATCCAAAGTGAATTTGAAAAATTTCATTATCCCGATGCACTACTAGGAATGTACAGCCAATGGATCGATCCGCGCAGTGATGAAGTGTTGGAGTGCTGGTCGGCACGTCAGGTCTATATTGCAGGTGCAAATATGATGAGTGCCGCAGCATCGATCGGGATCGATTCATGCCCGATGGAGGGATTTGATCGTGAAGCGGTAGAGAAAATCATGGGGATCGATACGTCGGTTTACGGCGTTGCTTTGTTGATACCGTTCGGCTACCGTGTCAACGAACAACCGCCGTTGCATCGTTCCGAACTCTCTGAACTAGTCAGCTATCTCTAAAATATTGCAGGGCGAACCCAGTATCGCCCTACTTCAAAAATCGTCTTTACTAAATTTCACTGAAAATTTTTCAAAGTTTGAGATGGAAGCTCACCAAAAAGTTCTTTGTAATATTTGGCAAAAAGTGAAAAGTTTGTATACCCACACTCAATTGCAACCTGAGTCACCGACACCCCCTGCCCTGATTCAAACATATTTTTAGCATTTAAAAAGATCTGTTGTCTCAACCACTGCGTCGGAGTCAATCCTATATGTTTTTGAAATGCAATTTGTAATGAACGTGTTGAAAGACTGGTAAAACGTTCTAAATCTCCAATTGTTCTAAACGAGCATCCTGTATCATGTACATAATCGATTAAAGTTTGTACGATAGCTCGTGCATCATTTTTCGACATAACTTGAGAAATAGAATACGAAAAAAACTTGTGCGGTATGAGCATCATAACAATTAACCGAAAAAACTGTTCGTCCATTCCTATATTTTCAATCATTTCAGGAGTTTTTCGAACAAAATCGATGTAGCCACATAGTTTACGAAGCATCATATCAAATGAAACTTCACCGTATTTGAGCGGTATTAATCGAGGTTCAGATAATCGTAAATCTGCCATACTGACGTTTTGAATACCGAGCATAGTCACAGCTGTCTGATAAATCGTTTCCGGATTAATATCAATCGTCAACATTGAACGGGTTGAAGAAGTTCCTGAACGATCTATATTAGGCATCAAAATCGCATATTGGTTTTGTTTCCAATGATATAAATTACCATCAAGCAATGTATGGTTTTCACCGAAAAACGGGATCATTAAATTTATTTCTTTGAAATCAGAAGTATCAATTAATACCGGTGTCGTGGCACTCGCAATTAATCTTAGCTTTTTAAGTTTTAAAAAATAGGTTTTACTCTCAAAATCTTTTGAATTTCCAAGTGGGTTAAATTGTTGCAATGACGGAATAACTTTGGCAATATTATCAGAGTATTGTTTGGCACTTTTATGATAAATTGCATCACTATTGCCAAATATAAGTGGTGGTAACACACTGCTTTGTCTCATCATCACTACTCTAACTTTTTATTGTCTATATTTATTATATAACATATTCATATAAATTCCTATCCTATATCGTACAAACTGACAAGACCATTTTCTTATTTTTTGCATTCATTTTTCGTATTTATGGTAGATAATTTTATAGATTATGACAATAATTAGAATAAACATATATGTATTTTAAGGTTCAATTGAATGACACATGCAAATGATATAGATATTTTTAGACGAGAGTTTTGCAAACTCAGTATCAGTGGATTGGGCATATTCGCTTTAGGTGGAGTATCACTGCTGAGTAGCGGATGTGGCGGCGGTGGAAGTAGCTCGGCAGGAACGTCGGCTGCATTGACAAACGATCAAATTCGCAATAATGCACTCGATATTATGCGCCAAACCGATCTAAGCCCCATGCTCTATGAATCGGGAAACTGGTCTAATGGGGCCTATAACGATTGGATACGCTATCTGACAAAACAAATTACCGAAACTCAATACGTCACGGCACGTTCTAGCTCACCGTATGCAAGTTACTATCCTACGCTTGAGACTTATCAATTTAATCAATTGCCTGACACTCCGGTTGATTATACTTTGGTCTATACATCAAATGCCCGAGGGTACTTGGATAATCGTAGCGATTATAATGTTTTGAGCCATCGGTTTTATTACAACAATAGCGATCCGCTCTATCTGACGACATGGATAAATATTATGCATGACATGATGCTCCGTGAACGAAATCTCGTCGGACAACATTATCTCGATACCAGTACCGGTAATGGAGGAAACTTATTAAGCATGAGTTTTTTTCTCGCGACGTTAGTCTATACTTTAGCCCTTTTTGCCAAATCGACCGGAAGACCTACAACAGGAACAGGCAGTGGATGGGGAACAAACGATATAGCTGCAAAACCTCAATCAACTGCACTGACGGATACACAAAAAGCCCTCTTTCCATCTGATAAAATTCTCGATATTGTAAAAGCCTTGATCAACAACTATTCTGCTCCATTTATTACCTATGGTGTAACAAACAGACCGCCGAACCAAAAGTTGACCTATATCGCATGGATGGCGATGTTAACCCATTTTTTTCCGGATGTGATAGAAGTGAAAAACATCTCAGGGCAAGTCGATTCTCTTATGAGTGCATTTTTAGCACAAGACACGTATCGTGATGGCGGTGTCATCGAACAATCATTTAATTATTCGGACGATGTGATCAATTGGTTAACTCGATTGCAACGTTTAACAAGTCGTTCATGGTCCGCAACTGCATCCTCTGCAATAGAATCTTATTGGCGACAAGCCGCTGCTATTTGCAACCCCTTTGGAGCCCGTCCGACGATGGATATTGCTAGCTGGAGTACTGCTCCATCAACCAACATTCCTACCGCAACATTCAGCCAAACTTCTATAGCCTTTCCTTACAGCGGATTTTATATCCAACGCTCCGATTGGAGCAGTAATGGGGCATATATGTTTCTCTTCTCCCGCAGAGCCGCAGCAGGACACTATATGCCGGCATCGAACTCTATTCAAGTTGCTGCATATGGACGTACACTCTTAAATGTTGCAGCGTACCATTCGTATTCCGGTTATAGCAATTGCAATGCCTATTTGGCAGAATCCTCTACATGGAAGTCAACCACGATCATTGTCGATGGACATTCACAATCTCGTGGTGGATCAGCAGCCAATATACAATTTGATAGCAACGGAAATTTTCAAACTGTTGACCCTATACGCTCACGTTGGGGAACATCAAATGTATTTGATTTTATGGAGAGTACCCATGATGCGGATTACACCTATGATCCTTATACCAGTAAAACGAATGCTTCGACGGGTGTTGTCCATAAACGGATGATTGTCTTTATCCGTGAGCTAAAAGTTTGGGTTATTGCTGATTATCTCATTCCAACATCCGGTGGAAACCATAATTACACACAAATTTGGAGATTTCCTTCTCCTACCAACGGAGGATTTGACCTTTCACAGGTCGTAGTACCAACATCTGGTTCGCTCAAACGACTCTATACGAACGATACAGCCAGCGGAGCCGTCAATCTTTCAATCTATCAAAGTGCTCCTCAAACCATCACTCACGCCAGCTATTTTGGCTCTACAGACCCAAATACGCTTTATGGATTTGACAATACCCCTAATCCTACTATTTCGGGTGCATCTAGCTTTTCATGTGACGTACATACAACGTGGTCTGGAAATACAGCACAAGCCATCATCAGTCTTCTCGTTCCATTTCAAGGCTCGGACGGTGTTACAGCGAGTTCAAATACCTCTTCAGGTAGCAATGCAGGATTAAATGCCATTATCAATGGAAACACAATCAATGTAAGTGCTATTCCTGCTACCACGGCTGAACAATGTGCATTCACCCTTGCCTATACAAACTCCAACGGAACGCAAAACGTCGTTATAGGGGATTTAGCTACAGCATCTGCAAGCTATATGGAGTTTGTCCATGGTACAAAACAACCGCTTTTGGTTCCTTCCGGATTTCACTGGTCAACCGACGGTGCGGGCGTACTTACAGCCAATTATACGGCTTAAATAATTTTTCAATCGGAGTAAAACATGAATATCACCATTATAGGAGCTTCTGCCGGAGTAGGATTAGAATGTGTAAAAAGAGCATTAATGAGAGGGCATAGTGTCACTACGTTATCCCGTTCGGATATCACATTGCCATCCAATCCTAATTTGAACATGATCCAAGGGAGTGCTCTTGATAAAGAAAGTCTAACTTACGTCATAAAAAATGCAGATGCTGTAATTGTAGCTCTCGGAACCGGTAAAAGTATGAAAGCGACGACTATGTACAGTGATTTTGCCCATTTGCTTGTCGAGATACAAAATGAAATCGATACTAAAATACCATTTATTGTTTTAACCGGATTCGGCGCAGGAGAGAGCTGGAACTATAATAGTTTTGGCATGAAACTATTTTTTCGCTTATTCCTAAAAAATATCTACGACAATAAAACGAAAATGGAACAAATCCTATCCACATCAACACTTCAATGGGAATGTGTACGGCCGGGATTGCTTCTCAATAAACCATTAAGCGAACACTACAGAGTAGAAAATCAACTCTTCAAGAATATCAAAATCGGAGGAATATCACGGGCTGATGTCGCAGATTTCATGATTAAACAAGCTGAAAAACCCACCTACTTGTTTCAATATCCGGCATTATCGAATCTATGAAATAAGTCTGTAACGATTGCCGATTCGTATGAGTTCCAAATCTATCCCAAACGTCTCTGAGAGATTGGCACTGTTGAGCACCGCCTCTTTACTCCCCTGAGCGATGATACGCCCCTCTTTGAGGAGTACCACTTTGCTGATCTCTTCGTAAATCTCTTCGATGTGATGGGTGACGAGGATCACCGTCGTCCCACCCGCTCCGAGAAAGCGCATCATCTCGATAAAATCGATTTGCGCTTTGATGTCCAACCCCACCGTCGGCTCATCGAGGAGTATCGCACGTACAGGATGCACCAGCGCACGGGCAACGATACATTTTCGCAGTTCTCCCGTTGACATTTGGCTCAGCGGTTTATCGCGCAGATGCTCGATCCCTAAGCGTTTCATTGCGTTCACGGCACCTTCTAAATATTCAACCTTTACTTCCAAATGATCAAACAGCCCCAACGTTCCGAAAAAACCGCTCAGCACCGTCTCAAAACCGCTCAGATTCTCACGCTCGTATGCAAAACGGCTATGTAAATCGTTTGTCACCACCCCGATATGTTGGCGTAACTCGGTGATTGCCCAGCGTTCACGCCCCAATATCTCACGATGAAATGGCTCTTGTTTGTAGGAGGGGTAGAGTTCACTGGTGATGAGTTTTATGAGACTCGATTTGCCCGAACCGTTGGCACCGAGGATAACGCAATGCTCAGCGCTATCGATGCGAAGTGAAATATTTTTTAAAACGTGAGTAAGCTCATAGCTCAGATCAAGATTTTCAAACGAAAGGATAGGAATAGACATCAAAACTTCTTTTTAAAAAAGTATAACGTGCTTAAGTAAAATTTTTTGCTCTATTTAGAAAACTCTTCGCTACAATAACTCAATTTTCCCAAGGAGTCATTATGCGCATCATCTCATTACTCGCTTCTTCGGCACTGTTTGCCACGCTTTCTTTTGGAGGCGAATTTACCCTCCATAGTAACGACCTCGCAGGTCAACTCACCATGAAACAAGTCTTTTCTGGATTTGGGTGCACGGGTGAAAACATCTCCCCTGAGCTGCATTGGAGCGATGCGCCGAAGGGGACAAAAAGCTTTGCCCTTACCGTCTATGATCCCGATGCCCCGACGGGGAGCGGATGGTGGCACTGGGTAGTCTTTAATATCCCCGCAAACGTAAACGCTCTTCCATCTGATTTTGGCAACACGGCGAAAAAACAGCCGATCAGCGCAATGCAAAGCATCACCGATTTCGGCAAAACGGGATTTGGCGGTGCCTGCCCGCCGATGGGTGACAAGCCTCATCGCTATATGTTTACCGTCCATGCGCTGAATGTCGATCATCTCGATTTGGATGAAAAATCATCGCCTGCACTGGTGGGATATATGATCAATGCCCACTCTATCGGCAAAGCGACGATGGTATCGTACTACGGGAGATAACGCTTACTGCCCCAGAGCGAAAACATTGGAGAGGGTATTGATGTAGTTGAAATATCCGGTAATCGCGACCGCTTCGACGATCTGAGCTTCGGTATATCCCAGCTCTTTTAGCGCATCAATCTCCTCTTTTAGGATTTTATAGTTATCTTTTTTGGAGGCTCTGATACAAAAGTTCAAAAGTGCTTTTTCCGCATCGCTTGTGCTGATAGTCTCTACGCCACTCAGTACCTCTTCGATCCGCTGTTCGGAGAGTCCGAGCATTTTGGCAATCCCTTTGTGGACATCGACACACATTTTGCAGCCGTTCTCTTGGGAGATCAAAAGGGCAATCGATTCTTTAATCTCATAAGAGAGGTGTGTTTGATCGAGCAAATAGCGCTGAACCATCCCATCTGTTGCAAAATAGATATTTTCATCCAATGCCAAAAGCTTGAAAATTTCTCCCAATTTGCCTGTTTTTTCCAAAATCGGACGTGCTTTTTCCTGCACAGCGGGAGTCATCTCTTCAAATTCGGGTAATGCGATATGAGCCATTATGATCCTTTATAATTTTCTGACACAGTATTGTTGCAAAAATTAACTGTGAAATATATACTTATTTTTTCCACTTTCTTTTGCTAAATACATAGCCTGATCTGCATGACGAAGCAAGATATCGGAAGTTACATTATCATGAGGATAGAGGGTAATACCTATACTTGCAGTTACCTTTACTCCTGTATGATCAGGGAGGGTATACGTTTTATGAATACTTTTCAAAATTTTGCTAATGATTGTTTCACATTCTTTAGTACTTTTAATATTTAAAAGTAAAATGGCAAATTCGTCTCCACCCATTCTGGCTACAGTATCACTCTCTCTAACTTGACTTTGCATTCTAGTCGCAATTTCGATCAGTAACTTATCTCCTATATTATGACCAAATCCGTCATTAACAGGTTTGAATTCATCCAAATCTAGAAAACAAACCGCCATATTGGTTTTTAAACGTTTTGAAATCATCATCGCTTGATTGATTCTCTCAGCAAACAACAATCGATTTGGTAATCCCGTCAAAGAATCATAAAATGCCATTCTCTCCAATGTAGACTCATAATCTTTACCCGTCGTTATATCCGTTAACAATCCAACATAGCTTGAAGTTTTCCCTTTCGAATCACTGATAGCGGAAATTGTCAGTCTCTCTACAAAAATTTCCCCATTTTTTCTTCTGTTCCAGATTTCACCGATCCAATATTTGTTTTGGATCAATTCATCCCACATATTTTTGTAAAATGGTTTGTCATGTTTATCTGATTTTAAAAATCCGGCATTTTGTCCAACAATTTCATTTTTGGAGTAACCAGTAATCAAAGTATAAGCTTCATTTATATCGACAATTGTTCCACTTGTATCGGTTATGACGATCCCCTCTTTTGCACTCGTAAAGACACTTGCTAGAAGTTTTAATTTTTCATCTGTTTTCTTACGCTCAGTGATATTTTTAACTATATGTAAACCATATCTACCGTCTTCATAAGGATAGGTCGTGATTTCTACATCAAAAACTGAACCATCCTTTCTCTTATGCTTTGTTTCAAAATGGATTACTTTTTTAAGACGTATCGTATCTGTTATATTTTGCAATTCATCCACTGTAATTACCGGATCTATATCGAAAGGCGTTTTACCAAGCAGTTCATCTTTTGAATAATCAAGTGCTTCACATGCAGCTTGATTTACATAAATAATTTCACGCTTCTCATTAAATAGATAAACGGCATCTGTAATCATATTTAATGCCAAATCGGCTAATTGAAGCTGACTCTCGATTGTTCTTCGTTCAGTGGTATCAAGATTAAAGCAGGTTAGGCCGATTACGCTTTGTTTTGCATCGTCATAGATTGGGGAATAATAGGTTTCCCAGAATTTTCTTGAGAGTGCTTCATCACCATATTCCGTCTCGTCTATAAAAGATTCTCCGTTAAGTGCTCTATCAAAAAGATCTTTCGCTTTTTGTCGATCATCCTCTCTAACAATGATCTCAAGCATATTCATTCCGAGATTAATCTCTTTACCCCAAATTGCATACATTATTTTTTTATGTTCATGATTAAACGCCAAATATTTATACTCGCTATCGAGAGCAAAAACGATAATATTGGGAGAACTATCTAAAATAGCTCGAAGTAAATCGGTATTGGTTTTATTATTAATAGAGTAAATTTCATCTAAATCAATTTTAGAAATACGTTTATATTTTTGCATGTCTAAACCCCTTTACTGAATATCAGCAATAGATATCACTCTAATACAAAAATATAACTTATATATTATTTTTTACTTAGTTTTGTTTTATCAAACTAAAAAAAATATTTTAATAGCAGTATAAATTGTAACTATGCGTTACATTATTTAATAATAAACCCTTTTACTTCATCGCCATCATCAAAAATCCGGTGAATCCTGCATTATCATTTCCGATCAGAGGGCTGACCTGTAACCTCATCTCGGTGAGAACACGGGTGTAACGCTCATAAAACTCATACGTCGGTCGAGGTTTGTAGACGATCCCCTCAATCTCGAAAAATTTGATAATATCTTTGGTCGTCGTGGGTTTGATAAAAAAGTTTTTTTCACGGTCATAGTAGTACGGTATCAGCGTCACAATCGACCATTTCGCTAGTCCATACATCGAGAGCACCTCGACGATCATCTCGAACCCTTTCTCTTTTTTACCGTGAATCAATTCATACAATGCGATAGAGAGCATATCGCGCTGATCCATACTCATGCTTTTGATCATATCGCGGACTTTTGGTTTTTCGAACAACGAAATGAGAGTCGATTTAGAAATAATTTTCGCAAAACTCTCACCTATTTCATCACCGTTTTGGAACCGCTCGGGCGCAAACAGTTCCTCCACACTCTTCCCTATCTTCTCGGTGTTGTGCCGTTTGATGATCGGCAACAATCCCTCATCCTCAAACCCTTTGGGATAAAAGGCAAAAAAATTGGCTTCGGCTTCTCTGAGTTTTTTGAGATTCATCGTAAATCCTTTATGAACTTAACACGCCATTTTGTATTCAATCATCGATATTACCGCCCCTTGCGGGTCTTGGATAACAGCGAAATCACCGACTTTCGGGATCGGGGTGATCTCGACAATAACATTCGCCCCTAACTCTTTCGCCTTTTGTAATGTAGCATTGATATCCGAGACGGTGATGTAATTGCCCCAATGCGGCGGTATCTTCTCATTGCCGCAATGTTTGATATCCATAATACCTGCCATCTCTTGATCGGCAATAGAAACTATTTGGTAGTCGAAATCAACATTATCGGCTTTTTTAAATTCCCAGCCAAAAACATCACCATAAAAAGATTTTGCCCCTTCCACATCGCCGGTCATCAGTTCAAACCAGCTAAATGCGCCGTGTGTTGCGAATGGATTCATGATTACACCTCTTTTTTATTTTTTATTATCATATCCGTTTTGTATCAATGAAACTAATATTATGACGTTTTGAAAAGTTCTAATCTGAAATACTCTTTTAACGCCGTCTCATAATCGACCTCTAAAACGTCCAGTTTCCCCTCTTCGATGAGTTTGAGCTCGTTGTCCACGAGGATTTTACGCCCGTTCGGCGTTTGCATGATCGCAAGCTTCTTTTGGGTGAAGATCGTGTCGGGATGGGTTGCGTTGAAATAGTTCGCAAGGCTAAACTCGATCCACTCCTGCGGTTGCAGTGCAAAGCCGTATTGACGCTGCCACTCCCCCTGAACGAGAGAACTCACGACATATTCCCCCTCGATTAGCTCCATGCGAAAACGATCACCGTCTTGGGTCACTTCCCCCTCCTCAATCACCATCGGTACACGCAAAGCGTATCCGCCGAATCCCGTATCACATAGATATTCTCGCCCTTCACATTTCACGATCACCACCATGTGCGTTTTAGGACGACGCATCGGATAAAACATTGGACGAGCCCCCGCAAAATACCACTTAAATCCGATAGCCGTGAGTGCCATCGCAAACACGCCGTTGATCTCGTAGCAATACCCTCCGCGCCCGCGTCCCAAGACTTTATTGACTATATCTTCGGGTACCAATGAGGGGATGCGACCTGCTTGCACCTCGGTGTTTTCAAAAGGGATGCTTCGTAGTTGCCGCTGCATCAGTTGTGTGAGGGTTGCGACATCATTATGAACATCGCCTTCAAATCCGATGCGGGAGAGGTAGTCGGTGAGATTAAAATTCGAGGCTGTCATTTTCATTTTTTTTGGGATTCCTATCTAATATTGGGGAAATTGTCCTCTTTTTTTGCTTTGCCTGTGTTAAAGCGTTTGCGGAGATAATTTTAAGAAAAACAGCGTAAAATGTTTAAAAATATGTCAATATGTAAAATTTGGGTTGAATCTTTCTGATAGCAGGCATTATGAACCGATGATTCTGACAAAATGGTATATTTTTGGTATGAATAAATAGTTGGATACATAAACAAATTTAGGCAGGCCGTGAAAAAAATAATCAATGAATTAAAAAAATACAAAAATTGGCAAGAACTAAAATTCAAGTTAATAGCTACTCTTGAAAAAAAAGAAAAAGGTGATATTTTTGAGTTAATCACCAAGTACTTCTTATTGATCGATCCTGTGTATCAGACCAAACTTAAAAATGTTTGGCTGTTAAATGAAGTTCCAAATAATGTAAAAACGTATTTAAATTTACCAGATAGTGATGAGGGAATTGATTTAGTTGCACAAACCAAAGAAGATGAATATTGGGCTATACAGTGCAAATATAGAACTGATGAAGAAAGTTCTATTACGAGAGAAGATATTACCACATTCATAGATATTGCAAATACAATTTGTCAAAATATTTCTCATAAACTAGTTTGCACAACTGCCAATAAACAAAGCTATAAATTTGACAAACTTTATGATGACACCATTTCCTTTCTATTGGCAGATACATGGAACACACTAAATGAAAATTTTTTTGAGAAACTCAATGCGTACTTAGACAACAAAAAAATAATTCTAAAACCTTTTTTACCGAGAGCTCACCAGCAAAGAGCCATAGAAAATGCCTACAGTCATTTCATAGAGGAAAATAACGATCGTGGTAAACTCATCATGGCATGTGGCAGCGGTAAGAGTTTGACTGCTTATTGGATAACCCGTAAATTCAATGCACAAAACATACTCATAGCTGTACCTAGTTTAGCACTTATAAAACAAACACTGGAAGTTTGGACAAGAGAGAGTCTTGCTAATAATATTGATATCAACTGGTTGGCAGTTTGTAGTGATGACACTGTATCAGAGCTGGAAGATGATACATTTATGGCAACTACAAAAGATCTGGGTATCGATGTTTCAACAGACATTGATTACATATCAAAATGGCTAAATAATAAAATGCATCACAATAATACGACAATAATTTTCACAACATATCAAAGTGGCGAAGTTATTGCCAAAGCATCAAAAATAGCAGGTTTTGTCTACGATTTTGGAATCATGGATGAAGCTCATAAAACAGTCGGCTTGAAAGATTCGCTTTTTAGCCATTTGCTATTTGACGAAAATATTCCCATCAAAAAAAGACTCTTTATGACTGCTACGGAGAGATATTACAAAGGTAGCAGCGATGAAATAGCCAGTATGGATGATATTGATATTTATGGTGAGGATTTTGAAGTACTTTCATTTAGAGAAGCCCTCGAAAGCGATCCTCCAATTTTATGTGATTACAAGATCATTTCAATAATGGTTACCAAACGAGAGATTGAAAAACTCATTGAAAATAACAACTATGTGAAGCCTCAAAATGAAAATTACACGAAAGAGGTTGAAGCGGAAATGTTGGCTTCTACCGTTGCTCTTCACAAAGCTATCAAAAAATACAAGATCAAGCATACTATCTCCTTCCATAGCAGCATCGAAAGGGCAAAGTTTTTTCAATCACAAGAAGCCATTTTTAGAAAAAGTTTTAATGAATACACTCATTTGGATACTTTTCATGTAAGTGGCGATACACCTACGGCAAAAAGAAAAAAAGTCATTAACGAGTTTGCAAATTCCGACAGTTCTCTGATAACCAATGCAAGATGTCTTACCGAAGGAGTAGATGTACCAAATATAGATTGTGTTTTGTTCGCTGATCCAAAAAACAGTACGATTGATATCGTTCAGGCCGTTGGAAGAGCTTTGAGGCAGTCAAAAAATAAACAGTTTGGGTATGTTGTGGTTCCAGTTTTGATAGATGATGAAAATATCAATATTGAAGACATAAAAAACAAAAACTTTCAGTCTATTTTAACCATATTAAAAGCTCTGGCTTCCAGCGATGACAGGATAATCGATTACTTTGAAACAATTGAGAGTAAAGATAGATCAAGTAGCGGTAGATTGGTTGAGTTTGATATTCCACTTGGACTAAGTATCGATATTAATGAGTTCAATGATGCTATCAGACTTTCAATTATTCCTAAAATTAAAAACCTCAAGTGGCGCCCTTTTGAGGAAGCTAGAGAATTTGTAAGAAACTTGGGATTAAAAAATAGCGAAGAGTGGAAACTATATAGCAAAAATGAATTACCTGAAAAAGGTTTAAGACTAAGTGATATTCCATCAAGTCCAAACACAGTATATAAGCTGCAAGGTTGGAATGGTATCCAAGATTGGTTAGGTACTTCTTTTGATTTAAAATATTTACCTTTTGAGGAAGCTAGAGAATTTGTAAGAAAGCTACATATCGGAAAAAACCAAAAAGATTGGGATAATTACTGGAAAGAACATGATATTCCTGATTTTATTCCTATACAGCCACATCAAAGATATAAAAGAAGCTATAAAAAAAAATTTCTATGGAAAGATTTTCTAGGTACTACAATTAGGTCTTTTGATGAGGCAAAAGCATTTGTTAAAAAGCTCAATCTCATAGATCGTAAAGAATGGAATAAGTACTGTAAAGGAGAGATACCTAATCTACCTACGAAACCGAAAGATTTACCAAGAGATCCTGATTTAAGGTATAGAAAAGAGTGGATTAACTGGGAGGATTGGCTGACTGGACATTCTACAAAGATATATGGTGAATGGAGACCATTTGAAGAAGCGAGAGAATTTGTAAGAAGTTTAAACTTAAATGGAACAATAGAATGGAAACAATATTGTAAAGGTGAACTTGAAGGATATGAGCCTAAACCAAATGATATACCTACATCACCTGATGATCGATATAAAAATGATGGCTGGATAGACTATGGTGATTGGCTTGGAACTGGCAGAAAACGTCGAGGCGCTAACCCAGATGAAGAAAATGATATTTGGTTAGCATATGAAGATGCAAAAAAATTTGTGCATAAGTTGCAGTTAAAAAGTTCAACCCAATGGCAACAGTATATTAAAGATGAACTTGATGATTTACCAACTAAACCAGATGATATTCCCAAACAACCTTGGTATGTTTATAAAGATAATGGCTGGAAAAATTGGAATGATTGGCTTGGAGAAACTTCTAATAATAAAATAAAAACTAAAGTACAAAATGCCCTGCCTTTTGAAGAAGCAAGAGCATTCGCAAGAAGTTTAAAACTAAAAAATACTTATGAATGGGAAGACTATAAAAAAGGAAAATTAGAAGGATTTGAACCAATTCCAGAGAATATTCCAAAAAGTCCAAATAGTTACTATAAAAATGATGGATGGAAAGGAATGAATGATTGGATAGGTACGGAATCCACGAAAGGAAAGTCAACCAATATTCTTTCTTATGACGAAGCTATAAAATTTGTCCATTCTCTTTGCCTACAAAATACAAATGAATGGAAAGATTATTGCAAGGGAAGATTTGAACATTTACCAACAAAGCCAAGCAACATACCTGCTACGCCATGGAATGTTTACAAAGATAAAGGCTATATCAGTTTAGGCGATTGGCTAGGTAACAAAGATTAAATATCCAACAAAACCTAGCACCAAACAAACAAATAAATTGTTGGTGAAGTCAAACGTTATGCTCATTTTTCCAAATTATCCAAAAATTGAGCACAGCTATATTAAAAATATAGTTAGTTTAATTTTTTGTAGGCTCGTATGAAAAAATTTATTAAAAAAAAGGGGACAGGCTACTTTTCTATCTATTCTATTCTTCAGTGATGCTTTTTTCATGATTTTCCAGCAGTCGTTTACCATGTATGACAGCGACAAATAAAATCCTATTTGAATCGATTTTATAAATCAATCTGTAGCTATAAACAAATATCTCTCGAATAGTGCTATCGTTCAGTTCGGGGACGATACGACCCAACTCCGTGAAATCTCTTATAATTTCGGCTTTTTCAAAAATTTTAAAAACAACGGATTTTGCGTATACGGGAGAGTCTTTTTCGATGTACGTAGCGATGGATTCTATATCTTCGAGTGCCTCATTCGACCACTCTAATTGGATAGCCATTTAGCCATTCTTGCTTTTGCTTCTTCGTGGGATGACGTTTCCCCTTTGTGCGCGCGGTCAATGCCGTTTTTGATTTTTTCAACAACGTAAAGGTGGTATTGAATATCCTCATACGTGCAATTTTCGGGAAGATTTTGGATCATTTGTTGTGCTTCTTGTTTAATAGCTACCATGAATACTCCCTTTTTGTAAAATTATAGCATAGTTGCTTTTTTAGTTGTGTAGCGAATAAAACACGGATGAGATCAACAACGCTTATATGCTATAATCCCCTACAATGAAAGCTTTCGTTCTTCTTTTTTTATTTTTTAATCTCGTGACATTCTTGGTATTCGGATACGATAAATATTTAGCGCGGTCCAACCGTCGACGCGTTAGTGAAAAAACGCTTTTGAATCTTGCCTTTTTCGGGGGGAGTGTGGGAGCTGTTTTCGCCCAAAAAATCTTCCGTCACAAATCAAAAAAATACCGTTATACCTTCTGGATTATTTTAACGATTCAATTCATCCTCTTTGAAACGATCTGGTTTTTTGCTTCCGACGGCTCTCATACGCTGCAAAATTTTTCACTCTAAATTTACCTATCAAAAATATGTTTACACCAACACCCGTTCTCATGATCATTCACCATCCCGCACGCCTGCATAAAAGCATAGATTGTGGTCGTGCCGATAAACTTGAATCCCCGCTTTTTCAGCTCTTTGGTCAGCGCATCGGAGATATCGGAAGTGGTCACCGCACTGCGGTAATCCCCTATATCATTGATAATCGGCATGCTTCCAACTTTACCCCAAAAATAGCTATCCAATGAGCCGAACTCTTTTTTGATTTGGACAAAACCCCGTGCATTAGCGATGATCGCTTCGATCTTCGGACGGCTTTTGATCACCAAACCACTGGCTATGATTCGCTCAACATCGGCGTCGGTATAACCTGCGACCCGTTGCAGATCAAACCCCTCGAACGCTTCGCGGTATCCCTCACACTTTTTGAGCACCGTCAGCCAGCTCAGCCCCGCCGATTGGGTCTCGAGAGAAAAGAGTTCAAAGAGTGCGCGATCATCGTGCAGCGGTTTTCCCCACTCCTCGTCGTGATATGCAACATAGATCAGATCGCTCAGTTTGACCCATCCGCATCGTGTTTTATTCATCCGTTTGCCCGATCAAAAAGTCGATTGGAAGGTTGAAAAAAGATAATCATGCGGTGCGACGGAAGCATGGCAGGCGATACACTCCTGCGATCCGTTTTTGTATGCCACGTACGTGTCCCCTTGTTTGACAAATCGCGCATACCCCCAATGATCGCCGTTTTGATCAAAACGTTTGGAGTCTTTCACCATATATTCGATCCGCTGGAGCTTATCGGCTTCGAGAGCGTCAGGATAAGCCGCCATCGGTTTTACACTCCAGCCGATTTTGACCAGCTTGCTCCCCTCAGGCATCGGGAGTTTATTGGCTTTGAGTGCATCATAGGCAATCGGATTGGCCAATACATAGCGTAGCTCATTTTTATCGGTACGCCAATGAGTTGCTACGATCTTGTAATCCTGATACCCCTCGATCATCTGAAAAGACAACCCTGTATCGGGCATTTTGATATCGGGAAGAGAGGCCGCAGAGAGAGACAATGAAAAAAATGAAGCAAAGGAAAGGACGAAAATACGTGCGAACATGATAGCTCCTTTTACAATCTACCAAATCTTATACCATGATTATAAATATTGAGTAAAGAACTTCATATTTTATTTATATGTTGGTATAAAAATTTAGCAGTCGGCTATGGGGTTTTCCTTGCCATACAAACCCGATTTCGTCCGCTCTCTTTGGCATCATACAATGCGCAATCGGCTTGATTGAGCAACATATCAATAGTGATATCCGCTGTATCAGCACTCACAACTCCAAATGAAGCGGTAAAATTTGGCAATATTCCCTTCACTATCTTGATCTCTGCTTTTGATATTGTTATACGCAGCCTTTCAGCGGCTTCCATTGCCCGCAATCCATCTGTTTCCGGTAACAAGACAGCAAACTCTTCACCGCCGATACGCCCTATGACATCAATATCACGTAGGGTTTCACGACAGATATCAGCAATTTTTTGCAAAACCATATCACCCACCCCATGACCGTACTGATCATTGACCTTTTTAAAATAATCAATATCGAGCATGATCAAAGAAACATCTCCTCCGTAACGATGTCGGCGAGCAAGTTCTGCCTCCGAGTGTTCAATGAAATAGCGCCGATTAAACAGACCCGTCAAATAATCGGTATAGGCACGACGTTCGAGCTCTTTATGAGCGCTTCTATTTTCTATCGCTATGGCTGCGAGATTCGCCGCGAAACGGATCCGTTCAATATCGGCGTTCGTCGGTTTACTCGCTTTTGCATGGTATATTGCAAATGTACCCAATACATTTCCATCCGATGAGACGATTGGTTCTGACCAACATGATGCCAAATCAGCCTGTTTAGCCAACTCTTTATAAGGTGCCCAATATTCATGGGTCATAATATCTTCGACAACAACACGTTTAGCCAGATACGCGGCAGTCCCGCATGACCCTACACCCATGCCGATCTCAACACCGTCAATTGCATCATTATAAAATTGAGGAAGATTGTTAGATGCTCCGCTGAATAGATGTTTTTTCTCATCATCCAGCAATAATATACTGCACTTAGAGGTAGGCTCTTCCGATTCGATTGCCACAACAATTGCATGGAGAATATCGGGCAAAGGCAACCCTTTTGCTACCATCTGAAGCATCCCATCATGTGCTTGGTTACGCCGTTCACTCTTCCAGTGTGCAGTCATATCGCTAAACGTAACGAGACGTTTATCGCCAATCCATGAAACATGAAGAACAATATGACGTTCTGTCCCATCCTTGCAGGTAACATTTCCTTCTAATTCAGGAGGAGTAATACCGTTTTCATACGCCACTATCACAGTTTTATACCAGGGAATTACAACATTCTTTCTATAGTTTGCATCAGGATAAGCCTTCAAATACCATGTAGAAATATCTGGAATATCTTCAAGTGTATAACCGAATAATTCGATAAATTGACGGTTAATATACTCTATCTTTCCATCGAGAGTTGACCACCCAATGCCTATCGGTGATAAATCCAATAAATCTTTTAGCTCAATACGTTGCTCAGTACTTTTACTCAATTCAGATGCCATCTGGGTCTCTCGTAGCCGTGCCAACCCACTGGAAGCCAACATTTGTGCCATTCCAACCATACACTCCATAAGCGCTTCCATACGCTCATTTTCAACGATGGGAACAGCACGAATCGCTTCTAAGTATTGTGCTTCGTCATAATCAAATTCCATCGCTCTTTTGGCAAAGAACTCCATATCCGGCGCTTCGTTTAGAACCTGACCTAAAAACAGCGTCGCCAAAGCCTGCCCTTCGATGACTATCGGCGTGGCGTAATCGATCAAGCCGTTTTTACATTTGGCACAGGCAACTTCACCCTCATGCACACTCTGCATTAGCTCGATATTACTCTCTTGGCATTGCAGATTGGTTTGCGGATTTACCCGATGAAACAGTGCACAGGCATTCGTCCATCCGACTTGAGAGAGGAGCTCACCATCTTTGGCAACAAGACCATAAGGGATCCCCGTAGCTTTATATAAACTTTCCATCAATCGTTCAAATGCGGTGATGTCTACAAGAGCACTAAATTTATGGTTATAACCAATTTCTGACACCCATTCTCCCTTTTTTGATCCCTTTATCTCTTATTCTATCATTTTTCTTCCAAAATGGTCTATTTTTATCCTGAGCAGCTTTGCAACGACTATCTATTTTTCCGCATATTAAACAGTATCACCGCCGCGAATGCCAACGCGCACCCGATCAGTGTCGAGAGTTCGACACGCTCGCCGTACACGAATATACTGGAGATAATCGCACCGATAGGGACGATAAACATAAACACCCCCGTCCGATGCGCCCCCACCTTGCCCGCCGAAGCAAAAAAGAGCGCGGTGCTGAGCGTGCCGGGAAAAACTCCGATAAAGAGGATCGTCCACCAAAACGTCGCGTCATAACGGGCAAAATCAAAAGGATGATACGGCAAGGCAAAGAGGAGATTGGTACTCATCGCCACGGCAAATACCACCGTCGTATAGAGCATCGGTGTGGTATGTTTGGAGGCTTTTTGCGACACAATCGTCACCAATGCCCACACCAATGCCGCCGCGACGAAATAGCTATTTTCGAGGTCTAAAAATCCCCACCCCTCGCTCGGAACCCTCATCAGAACCAACGCACCGATGATCCCAACCGTGAGGGCGATAATCTCTTTGGTCGATACGCGAAGCCCCAGTAACGCGATAGAAAGGACGTAGGTGATGATCGGAGAAACTGAGGTGACCAATGTCCCTCCAAATCCCGCCTGACCGTGCAACAACCCCGCAAAGAAAAAATAGTTAAATACGGAAGTGAGCAATCCCGCGCTAATCATGTAGATCATCCCGCGCCGATCAGAGCGGAGCGGCGATTTCATCACCCAGATGAGCGGGAGGATCGAAATGAGAGAGAATGCATAGCGCCAAAACGCCGATACTTCAGCATTGGAATGGTGCGCCGCTACCTTGCCCGCCGTCCACGCTACACCCCATAAGAGCATCGCGACAATCATGCCAATAAAATAGAGGGTGGATGAGTCTTTTTTCATGGTGTGATTGTGCCCCGCTTTGGCTTTGAAGGGGATGAAACAGAAAATACAAAAATACTCCTTGACATTATTACTAATTAGTAGTATATTTCTTTTCATGAAGAAGTTACCCGAATTTGAAAACGAAACCGCCCTTGCCCTCTCAACCTGGGTTGAGATCATGAAAGCGTTCACCCGAATACGCTCTCTTGAACTCTCCCTTATCGAGGCAAACAGTCTCACTATCGGTCAGTTTGGTCTGCTAGAGCTGCTCTACCATCGTGGTGAGCAGAGCATCGGCGCAGCGACAAAGCTCTCGATGAGTACGCCAGGAAATATGACTGTTGTGATTAAAAACCTTGTAAAGCGTGGTCTCATCACGACTCACAAAAATCCCTCTGACAAACGCAGCTCAAATCTGCAAATCACCGAGGAAGGAAAATCGATCATGGATTCGCTATTCCCAGAGCATTCGCAACGGATCAAAAGTTTTTTGTCCGGTCTGACTTCCGAAGAACAAAAAGAAGCCAGAACCCTGTTACGAAAACTCAATAAATCGCTGCGTTAGTTTTTTTAGCCATATAGTACTAATTAGTAATAAATAAGCGTCAGAACGTAATGCTAATCACATCCAAGGAGGAAATACACCTTTAGTGCTTTAAGTGCCACACGGGTTTTAATGTTCAACGTGCCGATACACCGATAATCGTTGCAAACACTCCCTGCCACCAGAGGGAGCCGTTTCGCTGTCCATTCGCATCTGTTTCTGACAGACATAATATTTTATTAGAAGGAATACACCATGAAAAAAACATTCTCTACACTTGCCTCTTTCATCCTTTTGAGTTCAGCCTCTTTGTTCGCCGGAACCTACACAATCGATACCGAACACTCCAGCGTAGGCTTCAAAGTCAAACATATGATGATTTCCGACGTCAGCGGGAAATTCGACAAATTCAGCGGCAGTGCCGATTATGATGAAAAAACCAAATCATTAAATGCCTTGATCGGAAAAATCGATGTCAATTCGATCAATACTTCCAATGAAAAACGCGATGCCCATCTCAAGTCACCTGATCTGTTCGATACAAAAGCGTTCCCCGAAATGACGTTTGTCCTCGATCAGGTAAAAGGAGACAAAGCTTACGGCAAACTCACGATGCACGGTGTGACCAAAAATATCGTCCTCAATCTGGAAAACAACGGCATTGTCAAAGATCCGTGGGGAAATCAACGTCTAGGATTAGAACTCAGCGGAAATCTTAATCGTAAAGATTATGGCATTAACTGGAACAAAACACTCGAAACGGGCGGTATTGTCGTCGGAGAAATCGTAAAACTTGATATCATGCTCGAAGGGTTACTGAACAAATAAGTCAAAGGGGCAAACATGACCCGCAACCATTTTTTAAAACTGATCGCATTAGCACTCGGAGGTGCCCTCATGCCACTTAATGCCACTGATGAACGACGTCGTGCTCCCGCCTTTTTCGTAGGGCATGGCAGCCCGATGATCGGGATCGAAGAGAACGACTTTACCCACTCGCTAAAAGCGCTGGGAAAAATGATTCCCGAACCCAAAGCGATCCTCGTCGTATCTGCCCACTGGACGCCGCCGTTTTACGGCGTATCGGTGCACCATAGCCCTGCTTTGATGTATGATTTTTTTGGTTTTCCAGAGCCGCTATATCAAGTGCAGTATCCTGCACCCAACGCTGAATTCCTATGCCCGCAGATGGAAGAACTTTTCCCCAATCTATTAGTAAAAGAGCGCGCACTCGATCACGGTGCATGGACGGTCCTCAAACATCTCTATCCGAATGCAAACGTCCCCGTTATGCAGTTAGGAATAAATCGTGATCTGAGTCTGCGGGAACACTACGAAGTAGGAAAAAAACTGCAAAGCTTACGTGATTACGGCATCATGATCATCGGCAGCGGCAACATCACCCACAACCTCTCACGTGTTGACCCCGATCCGGATGCTCCGGTGCGTGAATGGGCGGCCGCATTTGATACCTATGTCAAAGAGGCTATCGAGTCCCGTGATATCGATGCGCTAATCGGCTTTCGTGAAGCAGCACCCTATGCCGAAATTGCCCATCCGACACTGGAGCACTATATCCCCCTGCTCTATGTAGCAGGATGTATGGGAGAAGAGGATAAAAGTACCTTCCCCTATGAAGGATTTTCACACGGTACGCTCAGTATGCGAAACTGGTTGCTGTATCAGTAACGAAGCGACTCGATATACCCGATTAGCATCTCGACCGAATCAAAATAATCTTGCGGTTTTCCCGATGCTTTCGCCGAGAGGAGCGCCCCTTCCAGTAGTGAAACCGAAAAAAGGGCCAATTTGCCAGTATCGCACTCTCGCATCTCGCCCGCACGAATTGCCGCATCGTAAATCGATTTGAGAATTTTACGAAACTGCGCGTAGATCACTTTGAGAGTGCGATCAAAATCCTCATCGATGTTTGACATCTCTTGGACGAGATTGGCAAGTGGACACCCCCGTTTAAAATCACGAATATTACCATCGCGCAGCATCGCAAAAAACTGCTCTAGATAACGCCCATCGGATTCTTTGATCGCTTGGTAACGGGTTGCAAACCGTTCCCCCATCTTCTCTTTTATCGCCGATAATGCCATCTCTTTTTTATTCGGGAAAAAGTGGTACATCGACCCCTTGTGTACTCCAGCATTGGCGAGGATATCAGCGAGTGCGGCACCCTGATAGCCGTGCGAATAGACCTCTTCATAGGTCGCGTCGATTAATCGTTGTCTCGTATTCTCTTTCATTTTGAAATTATAACACATCACTTGACTATTTGGTCAAATCGTTTTATAATGCCACTTGACCAAACAGTCAACATCATCCAAAAGGATCTCTCATGCCACTCATTCAGACGATTGAACCCTCCGAAGCGACCGGCGAGTTAGCCAAACTCTACACGCTCATCGAAAAAATGCGCGGAAACGTCGGCAACAATGCCAAACTCTTCAGCGCAAGCCCTGAGTTGTTGCGTCAACAAATGGATTTCATCAAGTTTTATATGAACCATCCGACCCTCTCGATGCCGTTGCTCGCCGCGATCCGAATCATGGTTTCAAGTAGCGAAGAGTGTCAGTTTTGTATCGATTACAATACGGGGATGTTGATTAACATGGCGGGATGGACATTCGAGCAAGTTGCGGCAATGCGCCGCAATATCGACGATGCCAACTTACCTGCACGTGAAATTGCAATGCTCAAACTAGTTATAAAAGCTATCCGTCTCGCCCACTCGGTTAATGCGGATGATTTGGATTCACTTAGAGAAATGGGATGGAGTGATAGCGATATCTTAGAAGCGGTGAACCATGCGACGCGGATGCTCGCGACCGACATCATTTTTAATACGTTAAAAATCGAGAATAATTAATCAGCTTCTCGACTACGACGCTTTAAGCGGCGTAATATGAAAATGCAATCCCAACGATTTTACCACTTTGGCGATAGTATCGAAGCGGGGTTTCGACCCCGGAGCGAATGTTTTATAGAGGCTCTCTCGTCCTAATCCGCTTTCTTGTGCGATTTGGCTCATGCCGCGAGCTTTGGCGATATGACCGATAGCACGGATCAGTTCATCCGTATCACCATCTTCGAGAACTTGCGTGAGGTATTCGGCAATCGCTTCTTCGCTGTCCAAATACTGCGTCATATCAAATGGGCTTAATGTTGTTTCCATTATTCGATCTCCTTTGCCATCTCTATGGCTTTATAAATGTCTCTCTGTTGCGTTGATTTATCACCACCAACGAGCAAAATAATGAGTTCATTCCCCCGCATCGTGTAGTAAAGCCGATAACCTGCCCCCATATCGATACGCATTTCGTAAACACGTTCACCGACACTCTTCACATCTCCCAAATTCCCGCATTGAGCACGTTCCAAACGTCGCGCTATAGCGATACGGGCACGCATATCTTTGAGTTTAGTGAGCCATTGCGAAAATTTATGGGTTTGTTGAATGGTATACATGGGCAAATTGTATCCATTTAGATACATCGTGTCAATAGATAACTTTGCGACAGTCGATTGCAATTACGTCCAAAATCAACACGTCACATTCACAAAAATGACTTTAAGAAAAACAACATATAATATGTATAAATCTATCAATTTGTATGATTATGCTTAGATTTTTCGGATAATAAGACATTTTGATTATTCCATTATCTAGTGAATTTATAGCAAAATGGTATATTTAGGTATGAATAAATAATTAGCTGAACAAAGGGTTGCCATGAATAGAAATCCTCCATTAGACGTCAAAAAAATACTTCGGGACGAAGTAGGATTTGGCTGTCCTGTTCAAGATTGTGGTCGTCCGTACCTCGAATGGCACCATTTTGATCCGCCTTGGCACGAAGAGAATCACCATAATTCTGAAGGTATGATCGCTCTTTGCAGGGAACATCATATTCAAGCAGATAATGGTGCTTTCACAAAAAAACAACTTCACGATTTAAAGCGGAGTGGAAAAGATAATTGGAGACAGATTAGCGGAAAATTCAACTGGATGAGGAACCGTCTTCTAGCTGTTGTGGGTGGCAATTTTTATTACGAAACACCAGTTATTTTCCAATTCAGAGGGCAACCGATTATTTGGTTTGAGCGAGATGAAAATAACTATCTCTTACTAAATATCCACATGCTTACTAAAGACAATGAGTCGAGAGCTTATATACAGAACAATGAATGGTACAATGTAGGTGGCGAGGAAGATATAGAATGCCCACCCTCAGCCAAGAAGGTGAAAATAAGTTATCCCAATGGCGACATGGTATCTGTCGAGTTTTTTGAACTAAATACAATAGATGATGCTGTCAAACGTTACCCAGATGCGAGTATAAGCGAATGGGCTATCGAATTCCCTATTACTGCTGTAGAGGTCACCAATATTGTTGCCAATTCCGGCCTTGAGTTCAATGCCAAGGAAACAAAATTTGGTGAGGGGAATATAATGAAAAATTGTTTTTCTTCACATTGCGGTGCAGGCTTGGTAATCAACTAACAAATAGGTCACCGTGCCTGTTATCCAATACGTTAGATATGAGAGGGTTATTATATTTCCCCTCTTAAGACCCCCTATATGCTACAATCTCATTATGACCTTCCATCACGCTACCACCGACAACATACCCGCCATCACCTCTCTCATCAACCGATCCTATCGCGGCGACTCTTCCCGTGCAGGATGGACGACCGAAGCCGATCTCCTCAGCGGTGCGCGGATTGATGATGCGGGGTTGCTTCAACTGCTGAATGATCCTGATTCACTGATACTCATCGCCCGATCCGATGAAACGATCCTCGCTACACTCCATGCCCATCGTGAAAACAGCTCCGTCCATTTCGGGCTGTTCGCCGTCGAGCCGACACTACAAGGAAGCGGGATCGGAAAAGCGCTGCTCTCCTACGCGGAATCCGAAGCACATAGTGGTGGGGAGTCAACACAGCCGTTATGGAAGTCATCACACAGCGCAGTGAGCTGATAAAGTATTATGAGCGTAGAGGTTATGTTCAGACAGGTGAAGTGATCGCTTTTCCAGAGTCAGATTTATGGGATAAACAAACCGATTTTCTGGAATTGGCAGTTCTGTGCAAAAGATTAGACTAGAGTATATCCATCGGCACATCAAATAAAATTAAATGAGCATCTCTCTCGACGGTAATCTCAAATGATTCGTTTCCGATCACTTGCAGTTCATCTCGATGTTTTAATGTATGACCACATACATGTACTTCACCGTCAATTACCAATAATAATCTGCCATGACCCTCTTTTATAGGATCTGATACCAAAGTATGACCTGGATATAAACGGGCTGTTTTGATCGTTACATCTTGAAAAATTTTCATCGATTTTTTTCGTCCATCACCACTTACAATCAATGACCATCTATTCATCGTATCCAAATCATGGCAATTGCGTTTTGCATAAAAAGGTTTAAGGTCTTTTTCTTTGGGAATAATCCAAATTTGAAACAATTCTACCTTTTCTTGGGATGAAGGATTGAATTCTGAGTGCTCTATTCCGCTTCCTGCACACATATATTGAATTTCACCTGCGTGTATAATGTCGTGATTACCCTCAGAATCTTTATGTTCAAGTGAACCTTTCAACACAATCGTAATAATTTCCATGTCACGGTGTGGATGCATTCCAAATCCGCCAGAAGGTTCGATGATATCGTCATTAATGACACGTAATGCCCCAAATCCCATTCGAGTACGATCATGATATTGGGCAAAACTAAAACTAAACCGACTGTGCAACCAACCATGTTCAGCAATTCCCCGTTCATTAGCACGATGAATAAACGATTTCATATCAAACCCCTTTTGAATTGAGTTATGTTATCTATGTTGATGTTTAATTTGTTAATTTTAGCATAATTTTATTCTAAATATAAATAAGAAGAAACTATTTATATCGGAATACTACGATTGGCACACAAGACACAAAGAGGATATTTATGCGATTGTTATTGAGAGATGAAACTTTTATTTAAACATCGTATTCTTCTCCGAGTTCTGATCGGGTTACACGAAGCCGTTCCGCTAAAACCATGGCAAGACTTTCCATAAAATGAAACGATGCTTTTTTATGATGTATCGAAAACAGATCAAAAGATTCACGTGTTATTGCATAAAGATCCGTATCACTTCCTGCAATGGCATCGGTATAATGAGGACTTCCCTCTAAAAAAGAGAACTCACCGAAAAAATTATTCTGCCCTAGAGTACTGAGATGAATATCTTTGCGTCCCGAAATGGGAAGCATGATCCGAACAAGCCCCCGACGAATCAAAAATATCTCCCCGCTTGAGTTCCCTTCTGAATAAATCACCTCACCTTTTTTGACCGTTTGACTCACAACCAAACTTTGTATCTCTTCCAGAGTGTCGAGATTGCGATCTTTGAAAAGATCAAAATCACCCAATTCCAGAAGTTTTTCTTTTTTTTCTTCAATCATATCGGTCTTAATAATTTTATCCTCAACCCACTCAAGCGCATCATCCAAATCATCAAAAACCATAATTGGACTCAAGTGTTTAAGCAATCCGACATGATTAAAATAGCTTTCTAGATCATCACCTGTTGGAAGCTTATGTGGCAATCGACAGACCAGTAAATACCCATTTTTATCATGCAAAATATCTTTAATCTGCAACAATATATGTGCCGCAGTCAAATCTACCGTCTGGACACGTTTCATATCTAAAATAATGTATTGTTTATCTTGCAAATCATCCTGAAGAATTGAGTACAGTTGATTAGCTGTTCCAAAAAACAAACTTCCATGTAACTCATATACCGAAAATTTATCCCCATTATCCCGTAAAAGAGCAGTCTCTTCGCGACTGCGGACAATTTTACTTTTTATCTCTGTTCCGTCCATATGACGATAAACGACTGAAATACCAATCTGCTGAGCGACATAGAGCGCTATTGCTAAAAATAATCCTATTCCCGATGCTGCAATCAAACTCACCGTGATCGCAGTCAGTGCAACAGCCACAATAATCAAAAAATCAAGTGTCGTTTTACGTGTCTGTAGTAGTTCAAGACTCCGCTTATCAATCATCCTCAAGCCGATCACAATCATGATTCCGGCTAAAGCGGCTACCGGAATCCATGCGATATACGTACCAAGCAACACAAAAGCAAAAATGGCCATTATCCCTTCGACTAAACCGGATATACGAGTTGTTCCCCCACTGGTAATATTGACCATAGTCGGGCCCATAGTCCCAGAACCGGGCATACCACCAATCAATGAAGATATAATATTTCCAGTACCTTGAGCAATCAGCTCTTTATTAGGGTTGTGAAAAGAGTGGGTTATTGAATCGACAACGATACAAGTTTTAAGAGTATCAATCGATAGCAAAGCCGCTAATGTCAATGCCGGAAATATCAGAATTGAAATATCTTCCCACGAAAGATGGGTAACCATTTCAAAATGTCCTAAAAATATCTGAATAAAATCAACCCCCTCACGTCCCCCCAGTTCACCAATCAAAAATCGATTATTAGGTTGTAATAAAGCAGGATCAATAAGGGCTAAACTAAAATAGACCACAATACCGATACATAAAGCAATAATAACAGCAGGAATAATTCGTAAAAATCTATTGGCAAAAAGCATTGTCAGGATGGTTACTGCACCTACGATAATACTCTGCCATTGCCATGCACTGATAAGATGAAACGTATCCCAAAAATGGATACCTTGTGGAAGCCCCAAAAATATTGGGGTTTGTGATGCGACAATGTAAAGCCCTACTCCACTCAAATATCCGCTGACAACAGGAAAAGGCATATATTTGATAAGTTTGCCCAATCCAATCGCGCCAAAGATAATTTGAAATACGCCGGCAAAAAATGCAACCACCATCAGCATCAAAAATATCATATCCGGACTAATGTTTTTAGATATGTATTCCAATGCAAAAGCTGATAAGACAGCTGCGGCAGGAGCGCTTGGGGCAGATATCAACCGATTTGTCCCTCCAAGAAGCGAAGCCGTAATCCCTACCCCAACAATTCCTAAAATACCTGCTATCGCACCATATGCAGCATAATGTCCGCCGATTGTTGCAAAGATAGTCACCCCAAAAGCGATAGCGGCAGGCATAGCAACCAACATTGCTGCCGTACCACCCCAAAAATCACCTGTAAAATTAGCTGTTTTAACCATTATTTAATCCCATAATGCACAAAAATTATCAAAGAATTTTATTGTATCTAAAATAGGATTTTCTTTGCACACCTCTACAAATATCATGCTACAATCGCATCCATGAATCTACATCCCGCTGATACCCGCCGAGGCATAATCTATATGCTTATTGCATCTTTTATGTTTGCACTAACGATGTTATTTGCCAAACTTTTATCAACTTCTATGGGTTCAGTAGAGGTAACATTTTGGCGCAATGCGATCGGTTTGTTTGTAATCGGATTATTGGTGCTTCGCAAACCAATCCACAATCTTGGTGGCAAACCTTTTACTCTTATTTTTAGAGGTATTATAGGAACGGTTGCTCTTCTCACTTTTTTTTACACTATTAGTGCAACAACACTCTCTCATGCGATTATTTATGCAAAAACAGAACCGATTTTTACCGCAATTCTTGCATTTTTTTTATTGGGAGAAAAGTTAAAAGGAAATGCAATTTTGGCAATTTTTATCGGTTTTTCCGGTGTTTTGCTACTCAGTGGAATCCATTTTAGCTATTTGCATATCATGGGAATATTAACAGGATTTCTATCCGCATTAGCATATACCAGTGTGCGTAGTTTAAAAGCTTACTATGACGAAAGAACCGTTGTCCTCTCATTTATGATTTCAGGTGCTTTAATCCCCGCAGCATTAATGTTTACTGCACCCTATCTAAGTTCTGATCTTTTTGCATTTGCATTAAATACCTTTGTCATGCCGCATTCGATCGATTGGCTCTGGATTATTTTAATGGGAGGGGCAGCTGCATGTGGTCAAATGTATATGACACGTGCCTACTTCTATGCAAAAGCGGGAATTATTAGTACCGTCAGTTACACGGTCGTATTATTCGCAACTCTTTTTGGATTGATATTAGGAGATATTTTCCCGTCCCCGCTCATGATACTAGGAGGATTATTCATCATTCTAAGCGGAATTATTCTTTCACGAACAAAATAATACTTTACAATTTTTTTTGAAGTTTGTCACCTATTGCATTAAACAAACGGTCCACAGGTGTATCGTATTGTTTTTCTTCTGAACTCTCCGAAATTTTATTGTTACTTTGCGGTATCTCTGTATTCGAGTCAACGGAATTTACCATAACAGTACGGTTATGATCTTTCACTCTATTTGCCAAATAATCATCGAGATAAAAGGCTTTAAACAATAAAACGATAAAAGCAATAACAATTATATAACCAATACGTTGCATATTAATATCCCCTTTTTATTATTTAAAATCGTAATAAGTGATAATATCCAATAATTTTAAACGATTGGATACTCTTAATCTTTTTAAAGTATCTACGCAATATAATCGTCTTAAAATCTAAATACATAAAGAGAATGACTATGGATCACCTAACCAAAAGTGAAACTTCTGCGAAATCTGCCGCTGCTTGGGAACATAAAATTGAAACAATGATGCAAGGAAGCATTCAAGTTTTACGCCTTTTTTTCATTGCTATCATGATTCTTTACCTTTTTTCCTGTTTAATAGGCCTCTCCAGTAAATTGATTGATTTTACCCTTGCACATGGAGTACTTGACTTTGTTAGTATGAAAAATATCTTGACAGATGCTCTCTTTACTCTAATCGTACTGGCTATCGTCCGAACACTCTTTATTCGCAACGGGTATCTCTATGCACTTACCCTGCTTGAGATCGGATTTGTTGTTATTATTAGAAAGTTAATCTTGTTGGAAGTCGATCCCAATGAAACATGGCTTTTATTGATTTTAGGGATGATTTCAGCTCTCTTTTTCGGACTTATCATTTTTGCTCACTCTTCCAAATTTCGAGATAGCAAAGTCATATAAAGACTATTCTCATAATACCCGACTAATATTTTTACTTTTTACTGTCAGATGATTAAATTTAATACACTCAATGACAATAAAAGGTAATACAAATCATTATAATGAAAATAACAAATTAGTATTTCATTAATACGATTCATAAAAAGGATCATTTTAGTTCGATACACGACTAAAAGGTTCCTATGCACACCCATATTTCTCAACTTACACGTGATGAATACATCACATCCATTAACTCTATTTCCGATTCTGAAAGCCGTCGTTTTGCCAATCAATCACTTGCATGGTGGGATCGTCATTTTAGCTGGAAAGCACAAGCATGTGATGTTTTAGTTGGCGAAGATGAGAGTCATCTATGCTATATCTTTTCAAAAACTGATCAATATGGCCAATACTTGAGTGTTTACAATCTTTTTACTCCATTATCACAACAACGTAATGGCTATGCCCATGAGCTACTAAGATTAATTATTCAACGGGCTCTCTCCAAGCATGTTCGACGTATCAACTTTTGCTCCGTGCCAGATGCACTCGATTTTTATATCGCTTTAGGCTTTATGTTTTGGGGAATCAACGATATTGGTGATTATTATTGTGATCTCCCTATCCCAAAAGAGGGGTTGGAAGGATTTGATAATATGATAAATACACTCAATCTAAAGAGTCTCATAGGTGAAAAGGTAGAAAAAATCTATGCTAAAATCCACAATAATGAGATAAAGCTTACACAAAAACAATTGATACGCTATACCCACGATCGAATCAAGCTTGAACAAAAATATACTTTTAATGCATTATTTGAATTTAGACAATCTATCTAATATCGATACGTCAATGTGAACCGTGCAGAACGTGGTTCACCCGGATGTACCATATGATCTGCAATAGGCGTACTCTCCGTAGCTAACTTTGACTCATAGTAATATTCGATATCGTACGTATCACGATTAAAAAGATTGTAAATATCAAGACTAAAATCAAGATTTTTACTAATATGCCGCCCAACTTTAAAATTTACCAAAGTAGATGGTTTGGAACGAATCGAGTTATCTTCGATCAGTGCTCGACTGCCAAAATAACGTAATCGTAATCCTCCGAAAAAATTCTCATACTCTGTCACCGCAGCACCTATAGAAACAGTTTGCTCAATTGCTTCAGGAACATACGCTCCACCTGATGATGCAGGATCTTTATATCGAGCACGAGAAAGTGCAACATCGGCATCGAGAATAAACCATGATGTTGGCGTCCAATAATTTGCCCATTCTATTCCTTTACGACGTGCAGGGCCTGTAGGCTCTGTCCCTCCAGTATCACCAGCAAAGACGAGTTCAGAATCACTATCCATCATCCACAAAGCCAATGAGGTTTGCAAATGTTCCACTGCACGTGTCCGAATTCCAACCTCTCCCCCCTTGGTTCGTACTAAGGGCGTTGCTGGATTAATCGCTTTCGTAACTCCGCGTGCATCATTACTATGAAAACCATATCCGGCATTAAAAAAGAATTCGGTATCAACCCATGGTCCAAATATAAAACTGAGTTTTGGACTGGTTATCGCTGCAGTTTTAGCAGCTGAATTTGCCGGATCAACTTCACTAGTCACATCAAATCGATATAAATCCTCACGAATTCCGGCAATTAAGCGAACTTTTTCACTCAGAGACAGCTCATTTTGATAATACAAAGCGGCATTATTGATACTGACCTTATCAGAAGTAATCGTATTAAATCTCTCGCGATTTTGAGTATTATAAAGAGCAACATTTCTGATTAGATCGTTACGCAGTTGAAATCCATACGCTTGCACCGAATTTAATCCTACCATCGTTCCAACATCAACACGCCCAATATTTCCTCCAATAATTGTACGTGCATCTCGCTGTTCAAATTGATCTCCCCGTACAGGATCATTCAGATAATACGTAAAATTAGAAAAAAGATCTAGACCATAATCAATGATATAGGCATTGGCACTTGTTGTTCCGGTATTATCATGATGTGTATATTCACCCGAGAGACTATAACGATGGGTATTTCCCCCATCACTTGGATCTAAAGAACCGTATGTACCGATAATTCTACTATCAATAGCACGTAGAGGGACATGATTTGTTGCATCCCAATTTCCATGATATCCCATCGCAGTAAACTTGTAATTATTTTTTCCTTCCTCTTTAGCATAACTTACTACACCATTTAGTCGTTGATACCCCTCTGGATGTTCCCAAGGCCCGTCATTATGAAAATATTCCATTGCATATAGCAGTTTCCCCCCTTTTACATCAAAAGAGTTGGCGTTCAATACCCGTTTTTGCCCAAAACTTCCCATCGTTATACTGGCAATCCCCTCCGACAAACTATCTGCATAATGGATATGAGCACTTCCCGTTGAAGCAAAATCTCCCTCCGTAGAGTAATATGGACCTTTTTTATACACGATGTCTGATATCAATTCAGGAATCAAATAATTAAGATCGTTATATCCTTGTCCATGCGCATGAGTTGGGAGATTATTGGGCATACCCTCCACTGTAGTAAAAAAATCGGTACCGTGATCGAGACTGAACCCGCGTAAAAAATACTGATTTGCTTTTCCGTCACCGCTATGCTGAGTAACAATCACTCCAGGAACAGTTTCCAGTACTTCGGCTGGACGAAGAATAGGACGCTCAGCTAATTGGCGCGCTAAGATTGTCCCTTCTGTTGCTGCATTAGTAGTATCCAAGGTGGAAGATTCTTCTTCAATAGAAATCAACGAAAGAGAAATATCTTTGATGTTTTGTTCACCACCAGCGAATAATGACGTAGATATTATCCAACTAATCGCTACAAAATTAATCATACGATATTTCACCGCTTTTCCTTTTCATTATAAATATTATTTTTTTTATTTTAGTATTATTTATCTTTTACAATTAATTCATCCTTAACTTGAATGATTGTTCATTTATATAATCATCGATTTAGAGGTAATAATTTAGATAAAATAATGCAGCTTTTATACGATAAATCATTACAGGAGTAATTCAATGGCCAATGATGCAATCATCCGTTTTAGTATTTCACTTCCAGAAGAGCTTCTTGAGTCGCTTGATCATCAAATTATTAACCAAGGCTATGTTTCGCGTTCTGAGTTTGTACGTGATTTGATTCGTGAACAATTAATAGAAGATCGTTGGAATAGCAGTGATGAAATCGTCATCGGCGTATTGACTCTGATTTATGATCATCATCAGCGTGATTTGCTACAACGAATGACCGATGCCCAACACGATACTGATGCACAAATACTTTGCAATACCCATGTCCATATTGATCATCATAACTGCCTTGAAACCATTATGATAAAAGGGACCCCTGCCCAAGTGGAAGAAGTATCGAGTAAAATCAGCGGTTTAAAAGGGATCAATTTTTCCAAACTAACAAAAACTGCATCTTTCTAATAAATCACCAAAGAGTTCTATCCCTTCTAAAACAATACTAAATATTTTTTCCTCCAAAAAGTCTCTATGTTTAGGGAGTCATTTCAAAGCACAACGTGAGTATAGAAAATAAATGGATGAATGGGACTAAAACACTCTTTCAATCGACGACTAAAGAAAGAGCTAAACTTAAGGAGTGAGAGAATAAAATCTTTTTGACGTGCTACTGTCATTGGATACAAGAAGTATGCAATAGATTAGTAAACAAATAAGAATTTTTAATTTTAAATGTAAAGGTATAGATTTATGGCTACAGGATTAGAATGGGATGAGTTTTATCGCTTAGGAATCGAAGGGATTGATATTCAACATCAAAAACTTTTTGAAATCGTAGGACGAATTGCAGTACTTGATGCAGCAAGCTCAACAAAAGAAGATTTACGACATATACTAAAAGAGCTAAGCAACTATATGCGTGAACATTTTCATGACGAAGAGATATACATGCGTAGTATCGGTTTCCCAGAATATGGATATCATAAAGAGCTTCATCATGAAATCATTGAGTTTGTCAACACTACAGTATCAAACTCTCCGACTCTTGCAATGATCCAAACAAAATTGAAATTTATCATTAAAAAAGCATTGATCGATCATATCATCAATGAAGATATGAAAATAAAGCTTTATATGTCTCAATATAAACCAAAAACTGATGATTGCACGGTGGAATTGAATTAACCCCCAGTTTTTTAAACACATTACTTATCTAAAACTCATTGTCACTCTTGTATTAGCTGAGCGATCAACAAAGAAGCCCGAACAGAGGCTTTAAAAGATTTCATTTTCTCTTGAGTGATAATGGCCATGGCCATTTCACGCTCTTTTTTAATACGAGCAAACAAAGAGGCACTCGGAAAATCACGCGCTTGAGAAATCAAAGCGTAAACTTCCTCATCAAAGATTTCACTTTTATATGATGGCAATGCATCATAGAGAGCCATAAATATTGAGCGCTGTTCCTCATCCATTTTACATGAATCATCAGTTATTTTCAATGCTACCGTTACCGCACAATCTCGACTAAATACATCTAAGCTTCCGGCAACCTTAGCAATCGAAGACATCCTCATCCAACTTCTTCAAGATTTTCAGGCTCTTCTTGGACGAGTTTACCGATTCCCCGTTCTTCGATTAAAATATCTTTACGATAGCTTTTTTCTTTATATGCAGGAGAACGAAGAGTACCCGATTTATTCACTCCGAGCTTGTAAACCTCTTCATTTCGGAAGTATTGATCAAACTCTGCAGTAAAAGGCATATCCCAAGTGATACATCCGATACTAGGGCAAATAGCAGCACATTGCGGATCGTCATAAATACCGACACATTCAACACATTTTTCCGGTTGAACATAGTACTGTTTTTTACCCGTAGGATTCGAAATATCATCCATAATCGCATTAACGGGACATTGTTGTAAACACGCATCACATGTGATACAGGTATCATTGATAATTACAGACATTTTATCTCCTTAGCAAATTTGCCCCAAAGGGGCAAGCTTTAGTGCCTTAGCGGCAAGCGTAGCTATCTGGATATATTCAGATAGCGTTATTATCTTTAGACGTATGAACAATACGCTGCAACCACGGCGGCGGATTGCCAAGCAAAAGCTCTTGAAGTTTTACGATCGTTTCATCGATTCGATCATTTTCCCCTGAGCGCATCGGATATATTTTAGAAGCCAGCACCATTTTTGATGCTGTCGGTCCGATTTGAGAGCAGTACATAATGTCTGCTTCTTTGACCGTACTGATTTTATAGGCAAGTTTTTCGTGTTCATCTTCAATCGCATCTTGCGAACTGTCAAGCGTTTTAATAAACTCTGCATTATCTTCAGTAATACGATAAAGTTCAAAACTCTTCGACCATCCAAAATGCTGATTGACTGTTACACCGTCCGATGAAGCAAACGCGATAAGCATGACCTATCCTTTAGACCGCTACCGCTTCACGCGCTTCGCGCGCAGCAATTGAGATATCATCACGAAATGTTTGTGGAGAAACTTCCGGAGTCAAAACACCGCGTTTTTTGCTAGAACCGATAACATACTCTGAGCTATTGACATAATAATCATTGTAATCAGCCGTATATGGCATATCCCATACGATACATCCCTCAGTTGGACATTCAGCAGCACATGCAGGTACTTCAGCATGACCGACACACTCAATACATTTTTCCGGTTTTACATACGTATATTCCCAATCATCACGAGGTGAATCACCTTCACTAGCAATCGCCCCTACAGGACATACTTCGACGCATGCGTCACAGTTAATACAAGAATCAGTTATTAATACAGCCATAATTTACTCCTTAGTTGGCTTGATATAAATTTTCTTTGCATTTTTCATACGAGATTGAATCGATAAGCGGAGAGAGTTTAATATCCACTGCTTTTAATAACAATGTCACATTACACCCTTCACAAAGCTCCATCCTCTCGAATGCATCAGTCGTAATTAAAGAATTGAGCTTTCCACAGGGTGTATCAACACTCACTTCACTTAGAACAATCCCCTTACGAAAATGTTGCAATTCTCCAGAGAGGTGATTTTCGATCGACACACTTCCCTCTTTAGCACCTTTACAAATTGCAATAGCGGCTTCTTGAACACGACATTCAACCTCATCACCGATATGGAGCCATTTGGGTACTTCCGTTTTAAGAAGTTTAAGGTCCATATCATTGGCACGCACCGTAATGCAACTAAAGAACGGGTCACTTTTGATATCTTCGACTTTTGCACTAAAGGTATTCACCGCAAACCTCCTACCAGAGATAAATCACAATCTTTTTATCAATAACTTTTTCAAACTGCTCTAAAATCATCCCCGCTGTCGAAGTCGGTCCGAGGTTACACCCTGAACAGGCCCCCAAATAACGCAACCAAATTTCTGGGGTGTCACCACCGATATAATTGACAAGTTCTATCCCGCCGCCGTCACTCGCGAGCGTAGGTGTGAGGGTTTCGGCGATCACCATCTCGACTTTAGCACGTTGAGAGGATTCATCCATCATTCGAAATGCGACATTTATGTCGGTTGCATGTGACATATTGCTTACATAAGTAATAAGTGCATGTGCTTTTTCTTCCCCTGCATGAGCGGCACGGATCATCCACGTCATAGCTCCCAAAGCATCTTCATCACGAAGCAGCGTCCCCAGTTTGAGTTGAGCGGTCGGCATATTTGCATTGGCTGCAATCGTGTAGTAACGGATTGATTCCGCTTTATCTGCGCTGACTCCAATCCCATTTTCATACATTCCACCCATATAAAAAGCGGCTGTCTCATGACCGTATGCTGCTGCACGTTCAAAAAGTGTAAACGCCACAGAGATATTTCTCGCTACGCCGAAACCTTTAACGTACATCGTTCCCAAATTTACCATTGCATCCGTATTGGTAGCGCTAAGAGGTTCCCAAATTGATCGTGCAACACCATAATCTTTACGATCATATGCTGCGATCGCGTTCTCCATCAGTGATTGTGCTTCCATACCCTTCTCCTCGTGACGTTTTAAGTTTTTGCGTAAATCATCCATAGCTTCATCATAGGTTTCCCCATACCCTTTTAAATCGGGAATATCACAGCTATATATCTCATAGCCATCCCCCTCTTCATTACTAAAATAGTGATAATGGGTACGCAACTCTTCCATGACAACTCTTTTTAGTAATCAAATGCAATTGTTATTCTAAAAGCGATGAACAAAATATGCATAATCGTTTAAATCACGCAAAGGAGATACAATGATTGCTATACCTGTAGAATCGGATATAGGTAAGACTATGAGCACCAAACTCTTTGGTAATGCTAAGTTTTTCGCATTGGTTGATCCAAAGAGTAAAAGTCACACGATTATTCCAAACGAAGGGTGTGGCAACGGTATCAAAACTGCCAACTATTTGTTGGAGCAAGGTGCATCCAGTGCTCTTTATGGATTTTTAGGAGACGGGCCCTTTCATGTTATGGTTCGTGGGGGTATGGAGATTTATTGGCTCGGCAAAGAGACTATGAGTTTAGATGCTGCTATTAGCGCCGCATTATCGGAGAGTTTATTACAGGTAACTCCTGAAAATGCTAACCTCTATTTAGATCCGGGTACAGCTGCCGGAGCATGTGAATGCGGGTGTACTCATGAATGAAATACTTACCTCCGAAATGCATGAGATACGCCGTTTAATTGTTGAAACTGTTGCCAAACGAAATGCGCTTAAAATAGAAATGCAACAATGGTATGAGAGTAATTCCAAACGATTCACTCGTGCAAATGAGCTTATTACTATTGATTCCACTCTCTCTGCATTGGATAGCCATTACAAAAGGTTGTGGGATTATCACAATGGTAAAACAATAGCTTCATGAGTAGTTTTTCCGATTCCGCACGTCTATTGAACGATATTACCGAGATCGAACAATATAAACGGATATTGGAAAGCGAACCACTCAAAAGCGGTGAACCGCATTGGGCGAGTATGGGGAAAAATACCATTACACTATTTCAAGTTCTGATTGATCAGGATTTAACCCATTTGGCTATGGTGTTACGCCACTATCCAAAATACATTGAAGCAGTATGTGAACATTTTCGTTATGCATACAGCTACAGTGAAAATATTGCTGATATTGATGCGGCATCAGAGCTTTTAAAGATAGGTGAACCTTATTTTACGAAACAATTCGTCCGTAATGTCATGCGTAAACTTCCTCGCATAGAGAACGATGAACGTGATGTTCTAAATAGCTTTATTGATCGGCTAAATGAAAATCAGTACCAATGGCATCCGATTATCACAATGTATTATCGGGGTATGCTTAAAAATGCAATTAATAAATCACTCCTCCATCCATTGCAAAGGATAGTTTTGGAGAAAAAAATTGCTTCAATACACGAAGTCATTACTTTCGACTATGAAGCGAGTGACCGGGATTCCAATCTCGATATACCTTATATGAACTAAACCCAAGGAGTCAATTATGAATGAAAACCTACGAAGCGATATTCTAAAACAAGCACGTGCAGCTTTCGAGCGGGCATGTACATTACGAGAAAACGAAAGAATTGAAGTCTATCTGTATGACGGTGCCATCAAAACATCCGACGTATTGAGTGAAGAAGAAAAAATTGTTTATAGTCCTAATCGACTATTGTGCTATCAAGTTTGGGGACATGACTATTTAGAAGAAGAAATTCGTGCATGGATTGATCATGCACGCTTGGAAGTAAGTCCTAAGCCCCTCGAAGAAAGCATTATTGAAACACTCGATAAACTTGCCGCTTCCAAAGGCCTCAGCAAGGATGAAATTAGTTCATATGAAGTATTTGCCAATCTCCGAATGGAACAAATCGAACAGATTGAACATGCTATTATTGAATATTGGTGGGATAACAAAGAGATTGAAAACGCAAAATCATTGGCATTAGTACAAATCAATGAAGCACTTAAAAGTTTAGACGCATGATTCTCTCTCTTTTCTCTTTGAATGAAACGGTTCAAATTGAAATTACTCCGGAAGATTTTAAACATCTTCGGGATCCAAAGATCAGTAATGATAAAATAGCTCAAATTGCAGAATCTTGTTCTATCTCATCTGAAGTTCTATTAACCTATATCAATGATCTGCGCACCGAGTTACGCGAATCACCTGAAATTGATTCTGCATGCGACTACACTGACCATTTTTCATAAATCCACTTCATTCATTAGGAAATACTAGGTACAATTCCCAACATTGCACATCTAAATACTTTTTGAGACCATGAAGCGAACACAATCTTACTCTTTATACGCATTGTTGATCGCTTTTTTACTCCATTTCATTATTATATTACTGCTTATATTATTAGATCAGCTAAAACCTAAAACACCCTTCCCAACTAAACCTGCTGAACGAAAAGAAGAGCGCTTTAAACTCTCACTCAAAGACCGCCCCACCATTAAAAAAGAAGCAATTATCAAAAATAATATTCCAAAACCACCGACAAAACTCCCAATCCCACGCGGTGAGCAAATGATCAAACAAACGCAACCGATCCCTAAACCGATACAAGCAGAAAAAACACCTACTCCATCGGTTCAACCTCCAGCACCCTCAACAGAACCTTCCACAGAACCAAAAAAGGCTTTTGAACGCCATGTTGCAAAAACGGTTGCTACCATTGAACGAGAGAGTATGTCACCTAAAGAGTTCAGCTTACATGATGCCCTTTCCAAGCCTGATAGCTCTGCTTCTACTGTTTCAACCAAAAATTCCACTAAAATAAATGACAGTATTCAACGCCTTTATGGGGACAAATTCAATGACCTTTCCGAGGGAGAACAAAAATATATAATTGATAATCAAGAAGTCATGCGACGTATAACACAAGGGGTATTAGATCGATATGCAGCTTCTCGGATACCGGATAATATCGCTATTAATGATACTAATACCATCGAATTCTATCTCTATCCGGATGGAAGTATTTCAAATCTTCATTTTCTAAAAAACAGTCAGCTCTCTATCATTGACGATACAACAAAAGAAACCATAGAGCTTGCTTATTCCAAATATCCAAGACCTCAACAAAAAACCCTTATTCGTTACCGTGTTTATTACGATCTTAGAAGGTATTAAGTGTTAAAACACTCTAAATCTCATTTTCGTTTTGCATTAATAATAGCTCTTTTTATCCATTTACTACTTATTATATCTCTCTATTTATTTGGACGTTACACTCATAAAATCGATCCCATTCATCCAAAACCTATGCACAATTTCGGCATTTTGCTTTCCAAAAAAATTTCTGTTGTTTCCCCAGTATCTCCTGCACTTATAAACGCAATCCAACCTGCCAAAAAATCACTAATACCTCTCATATCAAAACCACATACACTTACATTCTCTTCGAAAACGAATACAGAAAATAATACTTCATCCTCACAAACAGGAGAAGACAAACCATTAACACCCGATGAAATTGCTAATTTACCACGCTCAATACAACGTCATTATGGGGATGATTTTTTTGACCTCTCCGTTACCCAACAACGTTATCTTCTCAATAATTTGCAAAAAATCCGACGAATTAATGATCTCGTCGGCAACCGACTGCTCCAAAACAAATACAATGATGACATCGATAGTAAAGAAAACAATACTGTCGAATTTTATCTCCACCCTGACGGTACGATTTCACAACTGACATTATTAGAGGACAAAGGAGAATCATTGTTAGATGAACTGACACTTGGAACAATAGAATCAGCCCACTCTCAGTATCCAAGACCAAAACAAACTACGCTAATTCGAATACGGGTATGGATACTCGTAAAATAAAGCCCTACTAATAACAAATTCGGTTTCGCCCCTGCTCTTTGGCACAATACAAATTTTTATCCCCCATCGTAACGAGGGTATTAAAATCATCAATATGCTCGCTGTTCTCGATAATTCCGATACTGGCAGTGACCCGAATCGTTTCATCATTATAGGGTATTGGTGTATCTTCGATTTTTTTGCGAATCCGTTCCGCAATCGTTTTGGCTTCATGCAGATCGGTTTGAGGTAATATCACCCCAAATTCCTCTCCTCCCAATCGACCTACAACATCTTGTTCTCTCGTTTGATCCAGCAGTACAGTAGAGATAGTTTCGATTACACGATCACCGCATTCGTGCCCATAGGTATCGTTGACTCGCTTGAAATGATCGATATCTAGCATGATAAAAGATATCCCCTTATCATCATCCCAATGACGACGCGACACTTCATACCATGTTCGGCGATTGAGGAGATTGGATAGCCCGTCCAATGACATCAATATATGATTATCATACGCATTTCGGTACGCTTCGATACCGTTGCGGCGATTCAGGATAATAACTGCAAACACATATCCTGCAAGCGGCAAGGAAAAAAAGATGTACGTGGCAATCTCCTCTGAACTTTTACCAACCCATGCCATAACAAACAAGACAAACAAAATCTGAAAGCTCTCCATAATGAGATAGATTTTTTTAGTCACTAAAGGAGTGAGCATCATGGTTGCGGTGAGATAAAACATCCATGAGTACCCCACGAAATGAACAGGGTTTCCAAATAATAAATAAGTAAGTGCGACCGCACTAAATCCCATCGTCCCAAACGTCGTAATCGCTTCGATACGGCGATTTTCAAAATAGGAATGAACGACTGCAATGATGACCATTACGGCAAAAAATACAGCGGTAAGCCTCCCCCCTAAAACATACAAAAACTCTTGTGTGGCGCCATAAGAGCGATAATCAAAAGGTATATAGATAACGGCCAAAAAAAGACCGATATAACTGAAAAGAAGAAAGTTTTTAAATATCCGATTTCCAAAATACTTCTCGAACGATTCAAAACGGATCAGACGATTCGATTGCAAGGCTACAGTATTATTCGTCATTCGGTATGCTCACTTTTAATAGAGGGATATTATCAGCGTAATACAAAATGTGTTATTGAAACCTTAAAGTGCTTTTAGTTTTTTTTCAATGTACTCCATAGCTCGAAAATGATAAAATACATTGTATTTATTCCTTCTTTTTAGGCGGTAAAAAATTTTCACCAGTTACAACACTTTTGCCTGTTTTATCTTCGAGCTCAAGACGCGCTTTTTTAGCAATGGCTCCACCTTTTTTACTTGCTTTAGCATTTTCGATTACCCCTTTCGCTTCGTCCGATTCTGCAATCTGACGTGTTGAGAGTTCGGCTAATGCCGTAAAAATCAGTTCCGCTTCATTCATATGATCTCTGAGATTTTGAGACTTAAGCCCTTTGATATTTTTATGCTCTTTGACACTTATCCCACTCCATTCTTGATGGATGATATTTGTTAGCATTGCGAATTCGTCACCTTTTTCAACACCGTTTTCTTTCCAGTAGTCAGTGAGCTTGTTTCGGGTTTCCTGCCCCATCATTCGCTGTTGTATCCACTTCTCACTACGCCCCTGCTGTTGCCAGTATTCACGAGCACGATCTACGCTTTGAGCAGGATCAGACATATCCTGAAGGCGTTCATGCCCCACTTTCGCCAACCAAATTTTAAACGGTTCGGCTTTGGGAGATGGAATGGATTGGATCAGGCGTAAAATATCTTTTACTGTTCCAGCCAATGTTTTGCGTTTTTTCCCTGTAGATGTCATCATATCTATCTGGGGACAATTTGTCCCTAGGTAGCTTCCAAGTTCACTATCACGTTTACGGATTTTTTTCAGGTAATCTGTTGGGTTAGCCGAATCAGTCAAAATTGCGACGACATCAACGATGGAAAAATACCATGTTTCACTATTTTCATCGTAGCTACGTCGTATCTGTTTGCTCTCAAATACGGCTAATGATGGCTTATCCATCGGAACTCCTCATGTTTTTCTTCATTCTACCGCGTCGCTCGAAAATGGGGGAAAATATTGCAGGGTGAAAAGTTTTTACAAATCTCTTCTTAGTCGTTCAATTAATTGTCTTGATAAATCTTCAGCATCTTTCCATACAATACACGGGTACTGATTTATATCAAAACAGCGTTGTTCCATGTGTGTTTTATTTGAAGATTCATCAGGGTCAATCCCTTCTTTACATGTCCAAAAAACAGGAATCTTCATGCCCATAGCAAAACCAGCTTCATAGTAAACTGCCGTTCGGTTACCAGTGCAATCAGCAACAACTGCGCGAGAAGATTTTATCTTTCCAATAATATCATCTGAAATATATTGATCATGAGATGTTGTTTTTGAGCTTACTCTTTCTGCTCTAAATTCTGTTTCATTTATTCTTGGAATAACAACATCATCAAAAACTTTTTTCATGTCATCATTAAACCAAAACGCTATAAATATCTTATTCGAGTTCTTATTTGGCTCATTCAATGATTCAATATACTCTCGACCTTCAAAAGTTAAACCATAAAAATTATATGAAGATGGAAAAGGAAAGTGTGCAGCCAATTTTTCTGGTGTTTTAGGCGGTGCTTTAAAATAATTTTCTTTAATAGCTTTTTCAATTAACTGTTCGAGTTCATTTTTATCTTTTATATAGCAATGATTAAACATATCTGCTTTTAAATTCATATCGTTGATATATAGCATAGTCCGCATAAAACATTCAAATTTTTCTCGGATTGTCTTGCCTCTTTGATTCAGAATAGCATCAAGTTTTGTAGAATCAATATATGGGATATCTTCTTTAAATACTTTATGTTGTTCACTAATCCAACTCGATAATTTTGAATTTGGTGCTTTATATTCTATAACAGCTTGAGCAGTACCACTTATTTTATATTTTCCACATTTGGGGCAATTACAAATAGTAACATCACCAAAATCAGTACTGATTTCATTATCATTGTCTATGTAATTACAAACTAGGCACTTTTTACTCATAATTTTTTTCTCTTAGCTTTTTTTTCATCTTCCCCCACCAAACTCGTCAACGTGCGATTCAACTCAAATAAATGTGCCACCCATTCGGTGTCGAATTTAAAATCCTTAATAAAAATCGAGTTAATTATACAAAATTTATGAAAAAGTGTGAGAGAAGATGACAAAATGAAAGGTTATCGTGAATTTAAAACTGCCAACGCACCCTTATAAATCGGCTCATCGATAAAACCATACCGATCATCAACAAATCCGCTAATTCCTAGTGCTGAATGATCTTCAAATAATTTTACAATTTCGCGGCATCTTAAAATTTCTGCTTCTGAATGTCCAAAAATTTCATGAATTAATTTCACTTGATCAGGAGCAATACACCCTTTGGCATCAAATCCCATCATTTTTTCCATTTCCAGCCAATTACGTAATCCATCACTATTTTTATAGTCTTGATATACAAATGAAACCGGTTTAATACCACATGCACGACATGTCAATAAAAAATGAGCCAGTATAGTTTGAACGGTAGGATTATCACTTAAAAGAAGCGATTGAGAAAGTCCCAAATCGGCGAAAAGATCAAGCATCCCAAGATAATAGGTAGTAATACGAGATTCTAAGGCAAACTCTTTAAGTGCTAACCATGCTTCTTTGGTTTCAATCGATAAATGGATTTCTATCCCATCATTTACCAATGTAAGGAGTTGACGTACTTCTTCAACAGATCGGATTTTCGGAATACGGATAGCATCCGGCATAAAAGAATTAAGATAAATAATCTCTTCTATCCCTCCCTCATCCAATGGATTTATACGAACAACCATTTTTTTCTCTATTTTTGGAAAACTTGCCAGAGCGATTGCGCATAAATGTAGAGCAAAAGGCTTTTGCTCTGCACTCACTCCGTCTTCGAGGTTCAGCATCAAACATTCAGCCTCAAGCATCGGTATTTTATAAAGATGCTTAACGTTATGCGCAGAGATCATCATGGCAGAGCGAAAAGAGTTCGAATGATTTTGTTCTCTTGGGTTAGGAATGGCCAAAGCACGAAGCGCTTCTAGGTCTTTGGCAGCAACAAGTTCATGGAGTTTTTCGATGTTTTTGAGCAGCACGGGCAAACTCCTCACGATGAAGATAATAATAGAGAATTTGAATTTCACTGTCGGTTAAATAATAACGCGGCATCCCGACAATGCGGCTATTCACCTTTTCATCAAAATCTTTAAACGAAAGTTTTTTGATCGGTGCTCCGGCAAAAATTTTCATTTCACCTTTATCTTTGTAGCGGGCGATAAGTTTTCCCTCTCCACTCTCACCATGACACAGTTGACACCCTATACCTCTGGGATTGTGATATAGACCACTGGCATACTCTTCTTTCGTAATAAACGAATCTGCATACGATAGACTCAATGCCAAGAATAGAACAAAAACCCCTCGCACCTGATATCCTTTAACCGTTTATTATACTTTTATCGGTATCATACCCAAAAACAATTTGACGGTGATTAAATGCAAATACTCGATGGTAAAGCACTCGCACAAAAAATCGAAGAAAAGGTCTCCTCCGGAGCAAAAGAACTAAAAAACCTTACCGGTAGAGTCCCTGGTCTGGCTGTAATTTTAGTTGGACATGACCCAGCGAGTCAAGCATACGTCGGGATGAAAAAAAAGGCATGTGACCGTGCCGGATTTTACTCTGTCACCCATGAAATGCCTGATGATATTTCCCAAGATGCCATCGTCAAAACCATTGAAATGATGAATTTAAATCCCAATATTGATGGTATTTTAATTCAGCTTCCACTCCCGAAACATATTGATACTACCAAAATTCTTGAAATCGTATCACCATCAAAAGATGTTGATGGATTCCACCCCTATAACGTTGGACGTCTTGCCACAGGATTAGATGGATTTGTTCCGTGTACCCCTTTAGGTGTCATGGAACTTTTAGCAGAATATAACATCGATCCAAAAGGAAAAAACTGCGTTGTCGTGGGTGCTTCCAACATCGTTGGCAAACCAATGGCCGCACTACTCCTAAATGCAAATGCAACCGTTGAAGTCTGTCATATCTTTACAGATGATCTCAAAAAACACACACTTGCCGCTGACATTGTACTCGTTGGAGCAGGGGTAATCAACTTGATAAAAGAAGATATGGTGCGTGATGGTGCCATCATTATCGATATCGGTATAAATCGTGCATCCGATGGTCGCCTCGTCGGAGATGTCGATTACGATGCTGTTGCACCTAAAACAGCTTATATTACCCCTGTACCAGGCGGTGTAGGTCCTATGACCATCGCCATGTTACTCAGTAACACCCTTAAAGCCGCACAAATTCATGCACAAGAAGAGAAATAACCTTTGAAGAAAAAAATATTCAACGCCGCCCATAGCGCTTACCGTTTTTCCAATACATGGACAGGAACGATTATTATCGTCTTATTCGTCATTTTCTTTGTCGCTCAAGCTTTCCGAATACCTAGTGGATCAATGAAAGATTCACTTCTTGTAGGTGATCATTTATTCGCCAAAAAATTTGCATATGGAATTTCGACTCCCCATATCCCTTTTCTTGAAATACCTCTTATTCCAGGGACAGACGGGCATATTCTAAATGGTGCAGAACCTAAACGAGGAGACATCGTTATCTTCCGATATCCTAACAATCAACAGCTTCACTATGTCAAACGATGTGTTGCACTAGCCGGAGATGAATTGTTTGTAGAAAATAAAATACTCTATCTTCATCCGCGGGAGGGCGATGCTTACGCTGCAAAAGCTTTTCCTGGTTATGAGCTAATTACTCTTGATGGAAAAGTATGGGTAAAAGACCCGTATACTAAAGAACATCCGGGAATCCATCATGATGAACATATTAACCATGATGATCCTGATATTGCAATGATAAAAGATGGCGAATACATTTTCAATTTTCCTCCGATTGTTGTTCCGCAAGGTCAATATTTTATGATGGGTGACAATCGTGACCACTCAAATGACAGCCGCTTTTGGGGAGCCGTCCCTTATGGTCTGATAGAAGGAACACCGTGGTTTGTCTATTTTAGTTTGGATGACAATTATGAAGTGCGTTGGGATCGTATTGGAAAAACTCCAAGTGATTTGGAACAAAAAGATCCATTAAGCCGTGCAGTAGCCGAAAGAATACGCGAAGACGCAAAAACGTATGAACTCTATTAATCTTTTAGAAGTTCCTGCTGCAATTATCGCCCTCTTAATTGCCATAATCGGGCATGAAATTATGCATGGCTGGGTTGCCTATAAATACGGTGACCATACGGCCAAAAACCAAGGCCGTTTAAGCATAAACCCACTTATCCACATTGATCCATTCGGATCAATTCTTGTTCCATTAATGACCTATTTTGTTCCATTGCTCCTTGGAGCATCAAATGGTTTTTTATTTGGATGGGCAAAACCTGTTCCGGTTAATATCAGTACTGTTATCCGTAATGGCGGATACAACGCTGCGATGCAAGTCTCACTGGCGGGAATTGTTTACAATCTTTTACTGGCAACACTCTCTTCCATTCTCTTAGTATCTCTTACAACACCTACAGAAGCAGATGGTATTGCCTACTTATTTTGGTATTTATTTGTCATGAAACTTATGCTAATAAATGTCATATTAGCCGTCTTCAATCTTCTTCCGATTCCAGGATTTGATGGAGCTCATTTCATCATGTATCTGACACTAAAATACAAAATAAATTCAGTTGCCGAGTTTTTCATCAAAGCCGAACCTTATGGAATGATTGTTATCATCATCATATTGGTTACTCCGTTGAAAACGCCATTGGTAATGTGGCCAATTAATTCCCTCTTACATTTGTTGCTAAACTAAGGAAACCTATGAAATTTTATGTTGCTACTGATCATGCCGGTATTGATTTAAAAGACTTTACCGTTAAATTACTTCGTGAAAAAGGTCATGAAGTGATCGACTTAGGACCTTTTTCAAAAGATAGAGTTGATTATCCCGATTATGCTGTCAAAGTATGTGAAAATGTCCTCGCCGATAGCAGTTCACAGGGAATTTTGATTTGCGGTTCAGGGATTGGTATGTCTATTGCGGCAAACCGTTTTCACGGTATTCGAGCAGCATTATGTCATGATGCTTATACTGCTACCGTTGCACGTGCTCACAATGACGCAAATGTCCTTTGTTTTGGTGAGCGAATTGTTGGTCAAGGGGTTGCAGAATCCATCCTCGACGCTTGGATTGCAGGGGAATTTGAAGGAGGCCGTCATTGCGGCCGAGTTGATAAAATAGAGGCAATCAAAGGATAAAGAATGTTTTTAGAGTGGTCAATGCTCACCGTCGTTACACTGGGTGCGATGTTCTTTTTGGTAAAAATGTTCTATTTCCGCAGTATAACGGTCAAAGAACAACGCACCAGCGAGATGATGAAACTCACTCTCAAAGAGGCAGAAGTACTGATCCGAAAATATCAAATTCAGCTTCAGCGGGCACTTGGTAATGTTGATATTTTGAGTGAAGAACTTAATAATCTTCGTAATGAACTCAAATCACTCAAACAACGTAATACAAAACACCGCTCTGAAACGGACCGTCTGCAAAACAAAATTAAAGAGCTCGAATCTCGTATCGATGCACTTATTTAAAAGGAATTATGATGAGTCTAACTATTAGCGATAAAGCCGTTTTAATCAATGCGATCCGTGATATTCCCGATTTTCCAAAACCTGGAATTGTTTTTAAAGACATAACAACCCTCCTCTCTGATAAAGACGCATTTTCTCTTTTAATGCGCCATTTACATGAACGCTACCACTCTTATAATCTAACTCACATTGCCGGAATCGATGCTCGCGGATTTATTTTTGGTGCGGCGCTTGCCCAAATGTTAGGGGTAGGTTTTGTCCCTATTCGTAAAAAAGGGAAACTCCCATATACCACTGTCTCTGAAAAATATTCTCTCGAATACGGTGTTGATGAAGTTGAAATTCATATTGATGCTTTTTCTGGAGTTGATACGCCTCGTGTTCTTTTGATCGATGATTTGATTGCTACGGGAGGAACCGCTTATGCTGCTGCAAACCTTATTACCAAAGTAGGAGCAGAGTGTGTCGAGGCCTGTTTTATTATGGGATTGGATTTTTTAAGCGGTCAATCCAAACTGCGAGATATTGTTGAAGTTTATACTGTAATTGGAGTCGATTAATGTACATCCCATCCCCCTCAAAATTTGATCCAGTAGATGGACATTTTGGTATTTTTGGAGGACGTTATGTCCCTGAAACACTTATGCCTGCTTTATTGGAACTAGAGGAAGCCTACAAAGAGATCCGTTTTGATGAAAAATTTTGGAGCGAAGTAGACGGTTATCTGCGTGATTATGTCGGCCGTCCAAGTCCACTCTATTATGCTGCAAATCTTTCCGAAGAGCTAGGGGCTAAAATCTATCTCAAACGAGAAGATTTGAACCATACAGGTGCACACAAAGTAAATAACGTCATCGCACAAGGGCTTATGGCAAAACGTTTGGGTAAAAAGAAGGTTATTGCCGAAACAGGTGCAGGACAGCACGGTGTCGCTACTGCGACTATTGCCGCTTTACTCGGACTCGAATGTGAGATTTTCATGGGAGCAAAAGACGTAGCCCGTCAGGAACTCAATGTCTTTCGGATGAAACTCCTCGGAGCCAAAGTACATGCAGTTGAGAGCGGTTCTAAAACACTAAAAGACGCGATGAATGATGCAATCCGCCACTGGGTCACTCATGCGCGCGATACGTTCTATATTATCGGAACCGTTGCGGGACCTCATCCGTATCCGATGATGGTACGTGATTTTCAGGCGATCATCGGCTGCGAAGCCCGTGCACAGATTTTGGAAAAAGAGAATCGCCTTCCCGATTACGTTATCGCCTGTATCGGCGGAGGAAGCAATGCTATCGGAACTTTTCAGCACTTTTTGGAAGACAAAGAGGTGCGTTGCATTGGAATCGAAGCTGGAGGGCTTGGTGTCGACACCGACAAACACGGTTGTTCTCTCCTCAAAGGGCGTCCGGGCGTTCTCCACGGTCAAATGAGTTACCTTCTCCAAGACGATGATGGTCAAATCCTCGAAGCCCACTCTATCTCTGCGGGATTAGATTATCCGGGTATCGGACCGGAACATTCCTTTCATAAAGATAATGATAACGTCGGCTATGACAATATCACCGATACAGAAGCACTCGATGCATTTGTGTGGCTCAGCCGCGCTGAGGGAATTATCCCTGCATTTGAAAGTGCCCATGCCGTTGCCTATTTGAAGAAAATGGCCGACATCAAAGACAAACTCATCATTGTCAACCTCTCTGGTCGAGGAGACAAAGACATGATGCAGGCAAAACAAATTTTGAATTTCGATAACTAAGGGGATTTGTGGAACAACTGCTAATCGGATGGCTTAAAGAATATGGCTACATCGTCCTCTTTTTTTGGAGTATTTTAGAAGGAGAAATGGGGCTGATTATGGCCGGTATTTTTTCTCATATGGGAGATATGTCCCTCCCTGTATCTATTCTCGTCGGTGGATTCGGTGGATTTATTGGGGATCAAATCTATTTTTATATCGGACGGTTTAATAAACGTTATATTCATAACAAGCTACGCTCGCAACGGCGTAAATTTGCCATCGCACATTTACTTCTAAAAAAATATGGCTGGCCGGTTATTTTTGTCCAACGCTATATGTACGGTATGCGTACTGTTATCCCTATGGCAATCGGTTTGACCCAATATTCGAGTCGCCAATTTGCCCTTATCAATTTTGTGAGTGCCATTTTTTGGGCGAGTATGACCATCATCCCCGCTTATTATTATGGTGCAGAGATTTTAGAGATTTTAAAATGGGTAAAATGCCACTTTTATATCGCTATCCCCTTAATTGCTTCTATAGCATGGGGAATCATATACAACATGAACCGTCTTGAAAAAAAATTATTGGAGAAACGCCGTGAACGTCAAACTGTATAACCAACCTCTTGATCTGATCAGTGCTGATCTGACACTGGAATTTGTAACTTCTGAACAATTAGAATTTCATCCTTATAAAGAGCTATTATCCCAAGCCGGATTCAAAGCTGAACAAGAGCAACTTTGTGCATTGCATGAACACCGTCTTCTCGTATGCGGCATTGACAAAGAAAAAAGCGATGAGTTGTATCGATCGGCAATGGCAACAGCGATCAAAGCGGCAATGAGCTACGCTTACACCTCTCTCAAATGTTCTCAATACACTCTTGAGCGTTTCCGCGTATTAATCGAAGGGGTCGTTTTAGGAAGCTATAAATTTGAAAGCTATAAATCAGAACCTAAACCTTCAAAATTGACCGAAGTTATCTTCTCACATGAAAACAATGACGGTTCATCGAACGATTTTGATGCATTGGAAACCGTTTTAAACCAAACCCTCATCATCGCAAAAGCGACTAATTACGTCCGTAATCTGGTCAATCAAACTCCCGATGATATGACACCTCAGCAGATGGCCGTTACTGCGGATGCTCTCGCAACCAGTAACAACCTTGAATGTACTATTTTGGATGTCAACGGACTTGAATACGAAAAAATGTTTGCGATGCTCTCCGTCGGACGAGGCTCGGCCCACCCTCCCCGCCTGATTCACCTCGCCTACAAACCTGAAAATCCGAAAAAGGTCATCACCCTTGTCGGAAAAGGGCTCACGTACGATAGCGGCGGACTCAGTCTCAAAGCGGCAACATCGATGGTAACGATGAAAATGGACAAAGCCGGCGGCTGTGCCGTCATGGGGATGATTAAAGCGATCAGCGAACTGGAACTTGATATCGAAGTACACGCGTTTGTCGGAGCCGTTGAAAATATGATCAGCGGCAACGCCTACAAACCCGATGACGTCCTCCGTGCCAAAAACGGCAAAACGATCGAGGTGCGCAACACTGATGCCGAAGGGCGACTTGTCCTCGCAGACGTCCTCGGCTACGCTCAGGAAAATGTTAAAGCAGACTATCTCTTCGATTACGCAACCCTAACCGGTGCGTGTATGGTGGCTCTTGGGCCATACACCACAGGCGTTATGGGGCATAACGAAGATCTCAAACACTCGTTTATCCAAGCAGGTGCTTCTGCGGGCGAATACTGCGGTATGTTGCCGTTTAACCGCCATCTCAAAAAACTGATCAAAAGCGATCTCGCCGATGTCTGCAACGTCTCATCCAAGCCCTATGGCGGGGCGATCACGGCCGCTTTGTTTCTCGATAACTTCATCGATGAAGATGTGAAAGACAAATGGGTACATTTCGACATCGCAGGCTCTGCGTATACTGAAAGTGCATGGGATGTCCACACTTACGGCGGTACGGGTGCAGGTGTTCGTATGACACTGAATTGGTTGATGGAGCATTGCCGATAACACCACTATTCTCGAACCTTATCGAGAATGGTATCCCCCTCAGTCCCCACTCAACAACCCTGCGGTATAATTGCGCCAATACTTTACGCACTGTAATACACCAAGGAAACACTCAATGGGCTTATCAATCGGACTCGTAGGACTACCAAACGTCGGAAAATCAACCACTTTTAACGCACTCACCAAAGCACAAAACGCCGAAGCGGCAAACTATCCATTCTGTACGATCGAACCGAACAAAGCAACCGTTCCCGTTCCCGATATCCGTCTGGATGCATTGTCAAAAATCGTCAACCCTGAGCGTGTCCAGCACTCGACTCTCGATTTCGTAGACATCGCAGGTCTGGTTAAGGGTGCGAGCAAAGGTGAAGGGTTGGGGAACAAATTCCTCTCCAACATCCGTGAAACCGAAGTTATTTTGCAAATCGTCCGTTGTTTTGAAGATGAAAATATCGTCCATACAGAGGGTCGTATCAATCCTCTCGATGATGTCGAGATTATCGAAAACGAGTTGATTTTTGCCGATATCGAAGTACTCACCAACCGAATAGAGCGTCTCAAAAAACAGGCGAAAAACGATAAAGACTCTGCCGTTATGGCAGAGTTTGCCGAAGAGTTGGCAGAGTTTTTAGCGGAGGGAAATCTCGCTCGTAATTTCCCAAAAGCCGACACAGAGATGTTTGAAAAACTAAACTCTGAAGTGCGTCTTTTGAGTGCAAAAGAGATCATGTATGGTGCCAACGTTGATGAAGACGGTCTCACGGAGGACAATGATCACGTTAAAGCCCTCGTAGCCCATGCGGCAAAAAATGGATGCGAAGTAGTCAAACTCTGCGCTAAAATCGAAGAAGAGCTCGTCGGACTCGATGAAGATGAGCGAAATGAGTTTTTACGTGATATGGGTGTTGAAGAATCAGGGCTAGAACAAATCATTCGTAAAGGGTTCGATAAACTTGGACTTATGAGCTATTTTACCGCCGGAGTCAAAGAGGTTCGCGCATGGACGATCCGCAAAAATACGACCGCGCCGAAAGCAGCGGCTGTTATCCATAACGACTTTGAAAAAGGGTTTATTCGCGCTGAAGTTATCGGGTACAAAGACTTCGTTGAGTGCGGCGGTGAGGCTAAATCAAAAGAAGCAGGGAAAATGCGTTTGGAAGGTAAAGAATATATTGTGCAAGATGGTGATATCATGCACTTCAGATTCAACGTATAATTACTATAGGAGACTCATTATGGTTATGCTCAAGTACGCAGGACCAAAGCCACTTATTTCTGCTCATGGAATTGAATTTGACCATAATAAAGAAGATAAGTTTGTTTATCTTAACATCGTAGCTGAGCTTATTAAAGCACTCGACCACGATTATATTGAAGACAAACGCTACACTTGTCTGACTGGACGTGAGCCACTTAGTTCAGACGTTATCTATGAGCTATTACGGCAATACGATCCAATGCTCGATAAAGAGATTCAAACATGGCAACTTACGCGTGAAACTGAGCTTGATTCTGAAATCGAACATGCACGAGAAAATAAATTATTATGTGAAGAAGAACGCCAAGTATTAATCAATAATATTACCATACTACGATCATATCAAATTCAACGCACTCTCAATAAAACAGCTTATTACAGTGGTATCGGAACTTTGGCTCAGATAATACACAAAGGGCATATTGAGCATATTACCGCACCAATGCTCCCGACTTTCTTTCATGTATTTCACTCAATCCAAGGTTCATTATCCAAATTGCATCCGCCTATGGAAAGCAGCCTAGATATTTTTGAAGAAAACGCTCATCTCAATATTAAACTAAAAATTAAATCATAATTAGTTCAAACGCCCAATTGTTTGGGCAAATTTGACATTATGCCCACTGGAAATTCCAATTTCCATCATATCTTTTTCACATAACATTACAATCGTTGATCCCATTTGAAAACATCCAAAATCTTCCCCTTTAGCCAGATGGAGATTATTATATGAAAACAACGACTCTTTCAAAGTTGTATTTGTCTGAATACGCGGTTCAAAAGCCACTTCCATTTTCCCGACGTTGAGTGCACCCACTAAAATTAAAAAGAATCTTTTTTTTGTGACACTTAAACACTCTAGTACAACACGCTCATTTTCTATAAAAAGATTTACTTTTTTCTTTAATGTCGGAATATTAACCGGATAAAGTTTACCAGGGATATGAACTGCCCCCAGAACTTGCATATCCATCGGTGCATGAAAGCGATGATAATCTTTTGGAGAAAGATAAAAATTAACAAATGCTCCATTGTGAATACTTTTTTTGTAAGACTCACTAATATGTCCGCCTAAAAAAGCATCAACACTGTAACTCATCCCTTTTATCTGCAATGCTAAATTTTCTTCAATCTTGCCACTTTCAGTAATCAAAGAATCACATGGACTGATAACATCTTGAGAATCTGATGAAAATGATCGTTTCTCACGTAGTTTTCGCGTAAAGAGCGCATTCAGTGTTGCATACGATTCCGGAGATTCAAAATCACTCATATCCAATCCCATAACTTGAACATAACCACGGTTAATAACATTTTGAACTTTACGAGAATGGGGTTTGGAGGCAAATCTTCCAAATATTTGAGATAGCGCAGAAGTTATGTGCTGTTTATTCATCAATCTTGTTCCTCATCACTTTGAATTTCACGTTTTGCAATCTCTTCAATCAAAACAGTGGCATAACACCCTTTTGGAAGGGTAAAATGGAGTTCAAACCATGCTTCCTCCTCTTTATACTCACCCTCAATCTCTTCTGGAAAAATCCACCCATATCGACGAGCACCATCAATCCCGTTTGTAATGGAATCAAACTCTTTTTCAATTTCAAATGCTGCCGCCTCAGAACGTGTTGCACGTTTGCCACTGAGTAATCCACTGACTGAAATATCACGTTTATTAAAACGTTCAACTTCTTCAGCACTCTCATAATGAAATATCCTGCCATAAGGATAATGCATCATAACATCACCATGAATTAATTTAAAAGGGTGTGGTTGAGCTTTCATCGATACTATCTCATCTTTGTCAAAAGGGAGAATTTTGCTCAATTCATCTATTCCGAACCCTTCAACAAGTTTAGATATTTCAATTCGTCGACTCAGCCAACCGTTAAAAAGATAACTCTGATAGGCATTAATATAAAATTGAGACAATTTTTTATTCCGTTCTTTGAGAGAACCTTCTAAAATTGCTTTGCCTTTTTTATAATTTTGACCGTCCAAGCCAAAACGTTGAAATCCAAAATAGTTCGGCATCCCCTGCTTTTTGATCGCTTTGAGTGCTTGTTGAATTTTCATTGCAGATGTCGGATTGACTTTCTTGAGTCGGATAAAAAAGCGGTTTCCCTTCAAATGCCCAATCCGAATTTTATTATTATGATAACTTTTTTCGAGGATCTTAATCCCTTCATGTTCAAAATTTTCCAATACACTCTCAAATTTTCGAGGCAAAGAAATATATTGCTTTGTTTGAGCATTTTTATCTTTTAATCCGGCATAACCAATATCACGGCCCTTGATTCCCAAGTGGTTACTAAAAATATCAATCATTTGCCATGTTGAGAGATTTTTCTTCCGGACATGAAGAACCAGATGTTCACCATCACCGCTAAAAGGGTATAAAGGGATCTCATCAACTACGAAATCTCTAGCAGATTGGCGAAAATGAAATTCGATTGGGCTATGGGGAAGATAATATTGACGTTCCATGAAACTCCTAAAAATGATGACGCTTACAGCGATTGGTAAATTTTCCCCGTTGTACCTTGCCAATGATATTAATGGGTGTTCTCGTCAAGGCAGCAATACGACGAAGTGCATGAATATGACGCGGTGAAAATGCGATTAACATCTCATACTCTTCACCGCTGCATCCGATTCGTTTGGCAATTTTTTTATTAAATCGTATACCAATACGGTTTACATTGCTTAATTTTTCAATATCACTAAAAAGACCATCTGAAATGTCCATCCCACATCGTAAATAGCGACGCGATTTAGTGATAAATTTTTGCCGTAAAATAGGAGTTACAAATCTATTTTTAGCGTGGACTTTTCCACCAGCCAAGAGATAACGAAGCTGTTTAGAGGATTCTCCGATGGTTCCCGTATAGGCGATGAGATCACCTGTCTTTAACCCTTTGCGTAATAGCGGAAAAGTAGCTTCAGAAACAATGGTTATTGAAAGATCCAATTTAGCATTTGATATGGTATCCCCACCAATAATTTCGACCCCATGTTCAAAAGCTCCCGCTTTCAATCCAAGTGCCAGCTCATCCATCTGATGAAAAGTCATCGATTTTGGCATAGCTACCCCGAGCAAAGCATATTTTGGAATTCCATTCATAGCAATGGCATCTGAAATATTGACGATCATTGCCTTATATCCTATTTGATAAAGACTCAGCCATTTCCGTTTAAAATGGACATTTTCAAAAAAAATATCTTTGCTATAAATCCACTTTCCGACGCATGCACCGTCATCACCGATTCGAGCACCTTGTGAGCGAAAAGCATTGATAAAATAATTTTCTCCGTTCACACCGCTTGTCCATCTTTAATTATTGGTTTACTATTATAAACAAAATCGGATTATGTATCTGTTAAAGGAAATATATTTAAAATTTTGTGATAGAATATGTTTAATTAATTTTAATATTCAAAAACAACAGGAGAAAAAACAGCATGTTAATATCCATACGAAAAGTTTTTTTTAACTTTAAAACTGCCTTACTTTTACTCGGAATCGGTATAACCATTTTATGCATTCAACTCATGCATATATCACAATACAGCGAACGACTAAGTGCATTAAAAAATCAACATCTACTCATTGAAAAAATCATAAACACAGATTTAACTGATCCTAAAATGGCATCTATCCTTATCCACGGTGCCGTATCAGAAATATCACTGTCTGTAAAACTCTCAGGACGAGAAACATTTTTAGATTCTTTTATTACTTCAAACGAAGAGCAAGCATCTCTTTTACGCTCATTGGATTTATCATCTAAAACATTTTCTGATAATGCACTTTCTTGGTCAAAAGCACCAACAGCATCAGACATTGAACATTCTCAAATGTTGAATGCTCGTGCTCCCTATTTATTGGATATTGACCGAATGTTTGATTATCAGATTCACATTTTGAATGAGTCCATTGCTACAGCCAACATGACCGCCTTATTGCTTTTTATTACGGGAGGAATTGTCTTTATATTCTATCGTCACCGCTTAAATCAAATTTACCGTGATATCGATCAAGCATGTTCTGTTGATATTGATGGCATAAAAAAAGAGGTTCTAACACAAGAAATTGATTTTATTTTAAAACGTTTGATTCGCAAATCTTCTCAACAATCATCACATCCAAATCTCATTAATCCTCTTAGCGGTCTAAACAATGAAAAAGGTTTAGCAACCGCTTTCAGTAACAAAAAATCGGCAAGATCAGGGAATACAATTTTCATGACTTTATTTGAGATAGATCACTACAGTTCTCTTGTAAATACTCTATCTAAAGAAGATATAGGTGCTATATATAAAAAATTGGGAGACATGATTTCCATGTACGAACAAGCACTTGATATTATCGCTCATTTAGAAAATGATACTATTGTCTTTCTGATGTCTCGAAACACTAAACAAGCTGCATTACAAGATTCAGAACAAATTATTCAATCAGTGCAAGAATCCAGCTTTATAACGGAACAAGGACCTATTAAAATCACACTAAGTGGAGCTTTTCTCCTTAAAATTCCTTCAAAATCTATTGAAGATACAATAGAAGAAGCTACAAGATTAGTCCAAAAAGCTAAAGAAAATGGTGGAAATAGAATCGCTCAATTACGAGATCATGCAGATTCTTATCGATAATATCACTCTAATTATGTAACTTTTTAACTCATATCAAATGAATAGTACTTTAAAATTGTTACTATTCAGGACAACATGTTCTTCTTTACCCATCTGTAGCCCTTCATAACTCTTTTTAATGTTGCTCAAGGAGTGGCGCGATATAATCTTCCACAGATTTTATTCAACAAGGAAGGCGTATGAGTATTCCCATTTATACTTATGATGCGGTGATTGTCGGAGCAGGACTAGCCGGATGTGCAGCAGCTCGCGAGTTGCAAAAAGCAGGTAAAAAAGTAGCCGTAGTCACAAAATTACACCCGTTACGCAGTCACTCCGGTGCTGCTCAAGGTGGAATTAATGCTGCATTCAGTGATGCAGATAGCGTTGAACTTCATGAGTTCGATACGGTAAAAGGTTCTGATTACCTTGCAGACCAGGATGTCGTACAGTTTATGTGCGAAAAAGCGCCTGAAACAATCCGCTGGGTAGAGCGCATGGGTGCAGCATTCAGTCGTAACGAAGACGGTACGATTGCACAACGTCCATTCGGTGGACAATCGTCTCCTCGTGCTTGTTTTGCAAAAGACCGCACAGGGCTTACTCTGCTCCAAACCATTTACGAACAAGCATTCCGCGAAGGTGTAGAGTTTTGGGATGAGTGGTATGTAGCCGATCTTCTTTACAATGAAGGCAAAGTGTACGGTGTTGCTGCATACAATATCCGTAACAGTGAAAAAGCGATTTTTAATGCCAAAACGGTCATGTTTGCTACGGGCGGATATGCACGCGCATTTAAAATCAATTCTAACGCTCATGCAAACACGGGTGATGGTCTATCACTCGTAGCTCGTCACGGTCTTCCACTCGAAGATATGGAGTTTGTCCAATTTCATCCATCAGGGCTTTCAGGCAACGGTGTTTTGATCTCTGAAGCAGCTCGCGGTGAGGGCGGGAAACTTCTCAACTCACTCGGTGAGCGTTTTATGGAAAAATACGCACCTAACGCTATGGAACTCGCATCTCGTGACGTTGTTGCCCGTGCTATTATCCAAGAAATTCGCGAAGGACGCGGTGTCGGCCCTCGTAAAGACGCCGTTTATATCGATTTGGTTCACCTCGGAAAAGAAAAAATCATGGAGCGCCTTCCTGAACTTCGCGATCTCGCGATTACATTCCTCGGGCTTGATATGATAAAAGAGCCGATTTTGATCTCGGCAACTGCTCACTATTCTATGGGTGGTATACCAATGGATAAAGATGGCCATGTCCGTAAAAATAACTCTGAGTTCGTTGAAGGATTTTATGCGGCAGGCGAGTGTTCATGTTCATCTGTACATGGTGCTAACCGCCTCGGTGCCAACTCAGTACTTGAAGCGTTGTTATTTGGCCGTTTCGTCGGTAAAACAATGGTAGACGAAGTCGACACTATCTCTTTACATCGTGCAACACAAGCCGATGCAACACGTATGATTAATGAAATAAACTGGGTACTTACCAATAATGGGCAAGAATCAGTTTCTGTATTACGGAATGAGCTTCAACAGTCGATGACAGATAATGCCGGTGTATTCAGAACAGCTGAAACGTTATTGGCACAAATGGAAATATTAAAAGATTTACGCAATCGTTATCAACATATCCGTATTGCTGATCAATCAAAAATTTTTAACACAGAACTTCAAGAAGCGATTGAGTTGGGTCATATGCTCGATTATTCAATCTTTATTGTTGCCAGTGCGTTGAATCGTCAAGAGAGCCGAGGTGCACACTTCCGCGAAGATTTCCCGACCCGCGATGATGAAAAATTCTTAAAACATACCATGGCTTATATGGATGAGAATGGTAATGTCACGCTTGACTACATGGATGTAACTTTAGGTCGCCATGAACTCAAAGCACGATCATATTAAGGGAGAAACTATGGAGTCGATAAAATCGCAACAAGTAACATTTAAAGTTTTTCGTTTCAATGAAGAAACCGATTACCTTCCTTACTATAATACCTACATTTTGGATGTCACTCACGAAGAAGTTGTCCTCGATATCTTAAACCGTATTAAATGGGATCACGACGGAAGTCTCTCATATCGTCGAAGTTGCCGTCACGGCATCTGTGGAGTATGTTCGATTAAAGCAAATGGAAAAGCTATCTTGGCGTGTAAAACACGTTTATTTGATTTGATTGAGACATTTGGTAGTGAAATCACTCTTGAGCCACTCAGTACAAAACGAGCAATTAAAGACCTTATTATTGATAAAAAAGATTTCTGGGATAAACATGCACAAGTTAACCCATATCTAGTAAGTGATATCGAAGAAACACCTGCATCTGAGCATCTTGTTAGCCCACATGATGCAGAAAAACTGCTTGAAGCAGATTACTGTATCCAATGTGGAGCATGCCATTATTCATGTCCGGCACTTGAAATCAATGATGAGTATATTGGACCAGCCGCATTTGCAGCAGCTTATCGATTTAGTGCAGATGTACGCGATGAAGCATCATTAGATCGCTTACACGTTGTTAATGCAGAAGCTCAAGGCGTTTGGGATTGTGTCAAATGTATGGAATGTGCAGAAGTATGTCCAAAAGAAGTTAATCCAATCGAAAAAATCACCAAGCTTCATAACATGGTATTCGAAGCAGGTATCGCAAAAAACAACGTTGCAACGCGCCATGCAGTAGGATTTGCACACTCTATCGCTAAACATGGACTCCTAGATGAAGGCGAACTAGTACGTTATTCTGAAGGTAATATTGGTGTCCTAAAACATGTTCCTGTCGCTATTAAAATGTTTGCTAAAGGTAAAATTGTATTACCATGGAATATGCCAAAAGCCGATAAATTAGATGAGATCAAAAAACTTGTCAAATCTTCATCAACAGTAAAGTTTTAGGGAGTACTCAATGGAAAAATTAAAATACGCACTTTTTACCGGTTGTACGGCAAAAGAGAGTACACCGGAACAAATGATGTCGACATTGGCAGTCGCAAAAAAATTAGGAATTGAGTTAGTAGAACTTACCGAAGCGTCATGCTGCGGTGCTTCACATCTACAAGATTACGATGACTTTTTATCTTTAGTTTTAAATGCACGTAACATTGCTTATGCTGAAAAACATGGTCTGACTATGGTGACTATCTGTAATACATGTCAACTCAATACAGCGATGACCAAACACCGTCTTGATCACAATGCAGAACTAAAAGCAAAAGTGAATGCAAAACTCTCCGAAGTGGGATTAGAGTATAAAGGGACGTCGCAAATTACCCATTTCTTATACGCTATCATTGATGATTTTGGTTTAGATAAACTCAAAGAAATGATTGTAAAACCGTTGAGCCAATTCAACATTGCACCGTTTTATGGTTGTCATAATATCCGCCCTTCAGAGCTTCAAAATGAGACACATAAAAACCCTGAAAGCGCGTATAGACCTACATCGCTTGATGATCTTATCGTAGCCTGTGGCGGGGCAAGTGTCGATTATGAAGAGAAAAATAAATGTTGCGGTTTCCATGCCGAACTTCAAGCTCCTCGCACTGCAGCAATCTTAACAGGTAACGCCGTAGCCGGAGCGATGGATGCAAATGCAGACTGGATGGTAACACCGTGTCCTCTTTGTCACCTTAAACTCGATACACAAACACATCATGCATCTGTTGCTATCGGTCGTGAAGTTTCACTCCCGGTTCTTCACATGCAACAAATGGTTGGTCTTGCGCTCGGATGCACACCGGATGAACTCGGTCTTAAACACCATGTTACGAAAGTAAATTTCATATAAATCATATAAAAAGGGAGAAAATACTCTCCTTTTTTTCTTTTTTATCCATATATTATTCCCCTATATCTTCATTCCATAAAATCGAATTTTCAGCGATAAATTTTTGCATCATATGTGTACAGTGTTCATCATTTAGAACATCGACTGTAACACCGCGCGATCGCAATAGTTCCTCTTCTCCTGTAAAGTTTTCATTTTCACCAACTATTACATGGGGAATACCATAAAGGGCTATCGCACCTGAACACATAGGACATGGTGAAAGAGTTGTATAAAGAGTACATTGTTGATAAACGGACGCACTAAGCCGCCCCGCATTTTCAAGAGCATCCATTTCGCCATGTAAAATCACACTCTCATTTTGGATACGGCGGTTATGTCCTCTTCCAATAACTTTCCCATCATATACCAATACTGAACCAATAGGAATTCCTCCCTCTGCAAGCCCTTTTTCGGCTTCACGAATCGCTTCTTGCATAAATATATCCATGATGATGCTCCTTTTATGACTGTTTTGGTCTAAACGCCTTGATAACCTCTTCATTACACTCCAAATATGGCCCTTCAATCAAATCGATGCAATATGGAACTGCAGGAAAGACCGCATCCAAACATTCACGGATCGATTTTGGTTTTCCCGGAAGATTGATAATCAATGACTTACCGCGTATTCCTGCACTCTGACGAGAAAGGATCGCCGTAGGGACGTATTTAAGGCTCACAGAGCGCATCAACTCACCAAACCCTGGCATCATCTTCTCACACACATTCTCCGTTGCTTCAGGGGTTACATCACGCTTTGCAGGACCAGTTCCCCCCGTCGTCACCACCAAGCAACACCCCTCGCGGTCACACAGTTCCATCATTGTCTCTTCAATCGTATCTTGATTGTCGGGGATACATCTATAGACGATTTCATGTTCCGATTTCAAATAATCCCTCATCGTCTCTTGGATCGCAACACCTGAAATGTCTTCGTAAATCCCTGCACTCGCACGATCCGATGCCGTTATAACCCCTATTTTAATCATTATTAATTCTCCTGTAAAAAATGGTTGGCTTTTTTGATCGAGGTGACGGTAGCATAGGGGAGAAAAAACTCCCGCGCTCCAACAACATCGATGACTTGATCTTGCATCCCTAAATAAACTTCGATTCTTGTTCCCTTATCACGGATACTTTCCATCAATTCAGACGTCCACTCAAAATAAAGAAGCTGATGCAACGATTCCGCATCACTGCTTCCTAATGTAATCGGAGTAACAGGAAGTGGCGCGAAGCAACTAGTTAAGAAACCATCCAAATAACGGGCAGAATCTTTACTGTATCCACCCATCTGAAGACGGCGAAACGACTCTTTTTTGGTTTGGAAAAAAGCTGGTGAAAAAAGTTGTAAGGTATCAATTCGTTCATACGCCTCTGCGGCATACTGTGCTGCTTTGATTGCACCATAACTAAATCCAGCAACCGTATACTCACTATGGTTTAGATAGTTTTCAAAAAATACCTGATCATTTACGAGAGAAAAGCCGCTATAAAATCTCATTCATTGTTGCTTTCGCGAGCGCTTTTGAAATATGTTCATACTCATCTAAAATTGCTTCAAATTTACCAAGAATTTTTTCATGACGCTCCAATAAGCTACTGATCTCATGATAAAGGCGATCTGTAAGTTTTTCTACATCTTCTGCACTTGGTTGAATTGTAGTTCCCATACCATATTCATATACCATTGAATGGACCAAATCTTTAGCAATAGTAAGATCATGAGAAGCATTACTAGCATGTTCACCAAAGCGTAAATGAGAAGATGCAATCCCCGCCAAATGAACACGTATATGCGCTTCAATCTCATGCCGTAATTGCGGTTCTGCTGTCGGAGGTGTAATAGAATCATTACTTAAAGTAATTTTTTCATAGGGTAAATCAAACCACGTCGCGGCAAATACTTTTCCGGCTTGATATCGGACTTGATAACGTCTTTGTTCATCACTAAGCATTGCAATTTTCTTCTTGCCAAACATAACTTTATCTTTAACTGCCAGAAAATGTTCTGTTCTGACTTGTATCTCATTTTGACGCATGCATAACAATGCCGCTTCATTAACCAAAGCTGCCAACGATGCCCCATTGAAACCAACTGTCATTTTCGCAATTTCTGAAATTGAAAGATCATGAGGGATATGACGAAGATATTTTTGTAAAATTGCTTCTCGTTCTGAAGCAGTTGGTAATTCAACAAAAATACGACGGTCAAATCGTCCGGCACGGAGCAATGCAGCATCCATAACATCGATATTATTGGTTGCGGCGATAACGACAATACCGCTCGTCTCTTCAAATCCGTCCATCTCGGTCAAAAGCTGATTAAGAGTTCCCTCCCGCTCATCATTTCGTCCACCCTCTCTCTTTTTACCAACTGCATCGATCTCATCGATAAAAATGATCGCAGGTGCATTTTTTTTGGCAGCAGAAAAAAGCTCACTTACCCGTTTTGCCCCCATTCCGACATAAATCTGCACAAATGACGCGCCACTTTGATAAAAAAACGGTACATCCGCTTCTGCTGCAACCGCTTTTGCAATCATCGTTTTCCCAACACCCGGAGGGCCAACTAATAATACACCGCGTGGCATTCGAGCACCAAAATTATAATAACGTTTTGGATTACGCAAAAAGTCAATAATCTCTTCAAGTTCTTCTTTTACGTCACCAATACCACCAATATCGCTGAAGCGAACACTTGACTTCACTGGTAACACATTAGTTGATGGTAATTCAGGTTCGGCAGTTTTAGCAGCTGCAGGTTCAGTGGGTAAATCATCGTAAAATCCAAGTTTCGTTTTCCAAACCCAGTATCCACCACCGGCAATAGCAACTAAGAAAAAGAAAAACCATACCCAACCGCTTCCACTTTTTGACTCTATTACCAAATTAGCAGACAAGTCTTGAGGTAATTGAGCTGACGGTATTTTTACAACGCTTTTGTCTTTAACAACAAGATAGGTATATCCATTATCCACAAAAGCTTTTTCAACTTGTTTGGACTCAATAAGATTTGACGCTTCCAATAACGTAACGGTATTTGTGCTGTCACGCAATAAAGCATAGAGGAGAAGCAATAATACAATCGCCCCTGATACGAGCAAAATAATTTGATTGCGATTAAAATTTGGCCATGTTATATTCATCGTGTACCTCATAGTGATCCAGTGTGATCCAATTACCACTAAGATCTTCATTGGATTCGACCATTATTTTATTGTAAAACTGATCAAATCCGCTATACGTATTTCCCTCACCTGATTCGATCAATACCTCTAATGGGATATTAGACATCTTTTTACGAAAAGAGTGATTATTTACCTCAATAATTGTATTAAGCTGAGCCATTCTTTGACTTGAAACAGTTCCATTTACTTCCGGTTTCATTATAGCACTTGGAGTTCCGTCACGTTTAGAGTAAGTAAACGGATGAATATGTGTAAGATGAAGTTCACCGATATTTTGCATCGCTTCTTCCCAAATCAAGTCACTCTCACCCGGATGACCAACGATAAAATCTGTCCCAAGTGCAAATCCCTTGTCATGAAGCATACCAAATAATTCTACATCATTGGCAAACCGATTACGCCGATTCATAATCCGAAGCATTGCATCAGAACTATGTTGTATCGCAATGTGAAGGTGTCGCTCTAACCATGGTTCATCCAAAATTTCCCGAAATGGTTCATTGATCTGAATCGGTTCGAGAGACCCTACACGGATACGGCGCACCCCTCGAATCAATGCCATTTTTTGGATTAATCCGGCTATATTTCGCCCTTCTCCCTGTCCATAGCTTCCAACATTTGTTCCGGTAAGGACAAATTCACCAAAACCGTTGGAGGCAAGACGGCTCACCTGCTCGAGTATTTTTGTCTCATCCATACTCCGCGCATCACCGCGAACAAAAGGGATAATGCAGTAGCTGCAACGAAAGTTACACCCTTCTTGAATTTTGATAAATGCCCGTGATTTGCCGATAAATTCATCCACAATAGCATCATCAATGTAGTTCAAATCTCCAATCTCATAAAATCGATTCTCTTGAGAAAGCAATGTATTGATCTTCATTTTTTCTGATTGCCCAAAAACTCCTTGAACTTTACCAGCACTAAAAAGACTTTCCCCTTTGGTATGAGCACCACATCCGGTCAAAAATACTTTTTTTGACTGCTTCTCGATTTGATTAATATAACCGCGAACACTTACATCGGCTCCGTTTGTAACTGTACAGGAATTGACAATGACAATGTCAGCGTCAATCTCATTTTCAGTCACTTCATAATCACATAACGCACTCATCATTACTTGAGAATCAAATACGTTGGTTCGACAACCAAATGTTTTAAAATAGACTTTTGGCTTCATACGATATCCATCGTTGGTTGCGTGTTTGATGGAGCAGTTCCCATGTACAATGTTTGTGTAGGATAAGCAATAGTAATGTCTGATTCTGCATTAAAAGCATCAAGAATTTCGACTGAAATAGTACTACGAAGCGTTAAAGTTGCATAAGCATTAGTAAGATACCATGAACTAACCTTAATTCCATTTGGCTCGATAAAAGTCAAAATTCTCGGTTCTACATTCGCATTTTTCAGACTATAGCGATCACGTAGTTTGTTGAGCTGCTTTCGTGTAAGATCCGTATAACCTTTAGAATATTTTCGACAAATCTCTTTAGCAAGATGCGACGCTTTTTTATGGTTAGAATCAAAAGTGATGGTAATATCAATACCATCCCATACTGTTTTAAGTGCACCATGCGTATAGTTTGCAATCAATGAAGTAAAAATATAGTTATTAGGTACAAAAATAATACGTCCACCCCGTCGATTATGCATAACAGTTGTCAAAGTAACATCTTCTAGAAGAGTCATACGTTGTAACGAGATGTCCAATACATCCCCAAGATAAACCATCCCGTCTTTTTCGACCCGTATCCGATCTCCGACATGGATAGCTCCCCCAACGATAATAACCAACCATCCTAAAATACTCATAAACCAGTCACGCATTGCGATCGCAAGACCTGCCGATGCAAATCCTAATACAGTAGCAAGATATCCAACGTTATCAATATAGCTGAAAATCAAAATTAGCCCGATCAGTAATACATTGATAAAGGTTATGATTTTATTGGCCGTATACAGTCGTTCATGATCACTAATATAGCGCTTTGCAATCCGTTTTATAAGGAGTGAAAAAGAAAATAAAAGTAAGAGCAAAAGACCAATATTGAATAACTTATATACTTGATCTTTAATTTCTCGATTGATCTTTGCTTCAGTCGATTCAATCCGCTTCTCATAAACTGCTGCCGTTGAGATAAGTGTATCAAGTGCTAATTTAAATTTTTCTACCTGCAATAAAGAAGTTTCCAGTTCAACTTCATAATCCCCTTTTGGATTGAGCCGCATTAAATCTTTGTATAAATTAACCTGTCGCTCCAATAATCCTATCAGTTCTTGCAACTCTTCTTCACGTAAAATGTAATCTTTATATTGACTGTTTAACCGTTTAACATATGAAAATCCTGTCAAAATTTCAAAAGGGTTGGTAATGGTTGGTAAATTACCAGCTTCATCCGGTTTGAGCAAAGAGATAAAAGGGGAAGTACCCTGTGCTTTGAGTAAATCAACCTGATCTGTAAGAATTTTTTCTTTGGCTTGAAGTGCTTCAATTTCAAGCTTACGTTCAACTGTCGATGAACGGTATTGCAACTGCTCAATGCGCTGCTTAACGGATCGTAAATTTTTACGAGATTCCTGATAAGCAATATAGGAATTATAACTTTTAAGCCAGACACTACTTCCTCTGGAGAGCTCTTTTTGAATATTGCTCAACTCTTCTTGAGCATTTTGAATCTCAATCTCTTTTTGTGCTGCTTCCTGTTTCGCTTTAAGTGCACGTTCCTCTTTTTTGGTATTAGCCAGTACAGCCGTAGAGGTTAAAAATACAAGTAAAAAAGTTAATAATATTTTCATATATTCGGGTTCACACTATGAAAAATTGAAAGAATCTTTTTAACGGTAGTCGGTTCAATCACATCGGTAATTTCGACATTTCCAATTCCACGTGGAAGAATGAATGTAATTGCACTATCCGCACTTTTTTTATCCAAGAAAAAAGCTTGATAAAATTTTTCAACATCAGCAATCTCATACGAAAGAGGTAGAGCATACTTTGCCAAAAGCTCTTTCACCCGTATCGCTTCTTCACGACTCATCAGTTCACACTCACATGCCAATTCATTGGCCATAATCATACCAATAGCTACGCTTTCTCCATGAAGATAGGTTTCATATTTGGTTTCATTTTCAATCACATGTCCGAAAGTATGCCCATAATTCAGTGCAGCACGGAGACCTTGCTCTTTTTCATCCTCTTCAACAACGGCAGCTTTTGTCTCTACCGCTTTTTGAATGGCAACACTAAGATTTGTTTTATCGTGGAGATCATTGGTTTCTAGCCACTCAAAAAAATCCCGATTAAAGGTAATTGCCATTTTGACTATTTCTGCTACCCCCGCACCAAATTCACGAGATGGCAGTGTTTCTAAAAATGACGGATCAATAAATACCGCTCGAGGCTGATGAAATGCACCAATAAGGTTTTTTCCGAACCGGTTATTGATCCCTGTTTTTCCTCCAACACTTGCATCTACTTGTGAAAGTAGCGTTGTTGGTATTTGAGTAAAATCGATACCACGATTATACAAACTCGCGGCGAATCCCCCCATGTCACCGATAACACCGCCACCAAAAGCGATTAAATGAGATTTCCGATTCAATCGGTGATCAAACATTCGATCCGTAATAAATTCGATGGTTTCAAGAGTTTTGTATTGTTCTCCATCAGGGATTGTGATGATGTATACCTCTTTGGCACTAATACGAGACAAAAGAGTCTTTAAGTGAAGGCCAGCAACTTTCGGATTGGTCAGAATTGCTACTTTACCCGAAAATTCCAATAAAGGTAATTCCCCGATATGAATAGAATAGGAATCATCGATAATGCGCTTAAGATTGATAGAAATGTTCATTGAAAAACCTGATAGTATTAAGTTGTGCGTAATGAGATTAATAATACTAAAATGTGACTTAAAACCCTCTGTGTATCTTAGATTTGAGTAGGGATAAAAAGCTGATGATGGTGATCAAGTTTACGATACAAAACTTCCGGATCAGTAGAAAAGAAAGCACTCACAGGATTAATAAACATTTTGGAGGTAAAGGGGAGAAGATGGAGAAAATTCCCTTTTGCACGAAGCTCACGAATCGGATTATTCTCTTGTTCGCTAACATGAATCGATTTTGAAAAGATCGCCGCAAGATTGTTAAAATGCTCAATAACTTTACCATTACCACTCCCCTCCTCATTGACATAATCAATCAGTTCAAGGTTAAATCCAAATTGAGAAGATACGTCAAAAATAGTAGTAGATATATTTTCTATATACCCTTCGTTACTCAAAATGACAACAGACTCTTTAAGGGATGAAAATGAACAGTCCGCCAGTTTCAAAACAGGAACATTACCTTCATAGAGTTTTTTTCGTACATTTTTGATTGCAAAGGCACTGTGAGACACTAAAAAAAGTCCTATATGATGTTTTTTGATATCCATCAGTATCATCTTTTCATCCGGTTTTACATCATAACAAATTTCAATAAGAACATTAACTTGTGCAGAGGCTTTAACCATTCGGAGCACATCTATATCTCCAGGATTTAGCACTTTAATGATCAATGTTTTTTGAAGCTTTTTACGAATATAAATACTCCTTCTTACCAAAGCCATAATCGTTGATTTATCCTCAATAGACATATCAATATAAAGATAAAGTTTACTTCCAAATGGTGCAGGAAACTGCCCTAATTCACGTTTGATCGCTCGATAGATAGAACGCAATACTCCTGGGTCCCCTACAAGTACCAAAGTATCATTTGGCTGTATCATTTTATTATCACTGGGGATGATTAATGAGCGATTTCGATAAATAGCAGCAATTTTCCAGTTTTTTTGTTCTATCGAACCAATATGACGATAAACAAATGAGCTGCCAAACGGAACTAAAACTTCCATGATTTCACCCGAACCTAAGCCTATATTTTTCGCCAATACAGGAATATTCGGCAAATAGTCAATCAAGTTAGCTGCAATAAGCTCTTGCATATTGACCCATTCAATATCATCTTCAGGACTTGATGCATTCCATAAATCCATTGCGATGATACGGATAGAGGGTTTATACATTCGAATATTTTTAATGGTATTTTCCAGATCAGTCACATTTTCCATAACCAATACCACTTGCCAAAAATCCATTTTCAGCAGATTTGAAATTTTATAAAAACTGGTAGGATCAAATTGAAAAAATTTGAATTTTGCTGGATTATATCCTTCAAAAATTTTGTTTTCGGTTTGAACAATATAATAAATATTTTCGCTGGTATAAGTACCAATTACACGTTCAATATAATGGCTGCCAATAGCTCCATCGCTTACAATCAAAATTTTTTTCATTATATCTATTGCCTTTATAAATGGCTAATTTTTGCATGATTGTACCATATTTAAAAATTGCCTATTTTTTGAACTTTATATATTTATTCAATTGTCCTATTTCAATTTTCACGTGATATACTTCTTTAACGTCGTCAATATTAGTAACAGGAGCATGGATAATGCTGGATACTAAAAAGTTTTTTTTTGCATTTTTCTTCTTTATTGCCATATTAATCGTTTTAGGTTACTACCGTTTTAGCTCTGAAGAAAAAATAATTAATCAGAATATTAATGGATCACTGTTACGGGCTGTTGAATCAGCCAGCACAATCATTGGAGACCGATATCATGATCGCGTTTTAACAAATCATCCATCTGTTGTTGAAGATGCAGACACCATAAAACAACTTACAACTCTAGCTCATGCACAAGGTGTTGAATACATTTATTCTATAGTATCAGACAATCAAGGAAAACTTCATTTTACCGCTAGCAGTGCTCGTGAGAATGAAATTGTAAGTGGCAAAAATCTAACCCATTTTTTTGATCTTTATGATAGCAATGCAGACATAATAAAAGCACTTAAAACTAATACAATTGTTTGGGATACTAAAGAACAAACAGATCAGTGGGGAAAATTTCGAAGTGTATTTGTCCCCGCAACCACACCATTAGGATATCGTTATATTATTGGAGCTGATATTGAAGTAGGTTCGATCAATATGCTCTCAAATGCTGCAGCATTTAACTCAATCATTACCTCCTTTATTATATTTTTAGGTGCTTTACCATTGCTATTTGTCTATCGCAATGCACTTCATAATAAAGCAAATAGTTTACGCAATGAAGTCATTTCTGCGACTGATGAGCTTCGAGAAGTAAATGAAATACTTGAAACTAAAGTGGAAGAAAAAACCAAAGAGTTAATCTCACAAAGTTTTGAAGATTCTTTAACCGGGCTCCCAAACCGTCACCGATTACAATACGATATGGATCGTAAAAGTCATCAAGCGCTCATAATCATTAATCTTCATAATTTTAAAGAGATTAATGATTTTTTTGGTGTTGTCACTGGTGATGATTTACTTCGGCAAATGGGTCATTGGCTAAAAAATCTAAATTTTAATCCCTACCGTCTAAGTGGAGATGAATTTGCTATTTTAATTTCATCCGATGAAAAAATCTATTCTCATTCCGATATAGAGCAACTTCTGACTCATCTTATAAATCGTCTTAATGATCACCCTTTTATTGTTCATGAAGAGAGCGTTACCCTCAATGTCACTATTGGTGTTGATTTAGGAAATAGTATTTCATTGGCTCACGCTGATATTGCATTGCATCAAGCAAAAGAGAACAGTAAACATATCGCTTTTTATGACAGTGAAAATCATGTGGAAGATCAATACCGTACCAATATTGCATTAGCTTCAACCATCCATCAAGCGCTCAATGCCGGCCGTATCATATGTTATTACCAACCCATTATTTCAACACAAACCGGACGAATAGAAAAATATGAAACATTAGTGCGAATGATTGATACATCAGCCAATATCATACCACCTCTTGATTTTCTAAAAACAGCTAAAAGAACCCGTTTATATCCCCAAATTACAAAAATAGTTATCGAAAATGCATGTAATGCGTTTAAAGATCGTAATGAAGAATTTTCGATCAACCTCTCTATACGGGATATTGAAGATGCAAATACGATCAGATTTATTGAAGAGACTATTGTTCAAACCAATACTTCTAGACAAATTGTTTTCGAAATTTTAGAATCCGAAGGAATCGAAAATTTTGAAATGATTATAAAGTTTATTAAACGGATGAAAAAATTGGGTGCTAAAATTGCCATCGATGATTTTGGAAGTGGATATTCCAGTTTTGAAAATATTCTCAGACTTGATGTCGATTACATCAAAATAGACGGATCACTTATTCAAAATATCAATACCGATCCTAAACATGCTGTTGTTGTTGAAGCAATCGCTGATTTTGCTTCTAAAGTGGGGGCTAAAACTATTGCTGAATTTATCAGTTCAGAAGAGTTGTTTAATCGTATCAAAGCAATGGGAATTGATTATGCTCAAGGCTATTACGTAGGAAAACCGGCACCGCTACCAAGCTAAAGCAATTTTTCTTGCCCAATCCGGTATAGTGCAAAATCATACTTTAGTGGATCATCAGGATCAAATTGCTTGAATACTTCGGTCAATTCTACTGCCGCCCTCATATCGCATTGACGACGTTTTAAAAGTCCTAAACGATGTGATACATTAAAGGTATGCGTATCTAGAGGCATGATCAAATCACTTCGCTTCACACCCTGCCACAATCCCATATCAAGAGCATCATCACGAACCATCCATCGCAAATACATCATCCACCGTTTCATTGCGGAAGCTTTTAGCACTGAAACGATCGGTTTGCCGATCAAAAATTCATATCCGGATGATCGGTAAGGATTTAGATCATACAACACACTTATCAGTGATGTAACACCCTCCAATACTCCATTTGAAGTATATCCTTGCATAAAAACTTTTTCTGCCCCACCAATAGCTTTTAAAGAGTGTAACGTACAAAACCACTGGACAATATCCTCAGTATTTTGAAAACGATAATATTTTCCTTCTAATCTACTACGCAAGGTCTCTTCATTCTGATCGCACAGATTAAAATCTAATTTTGACAAAAAAGCAACAATTGCTTTAACATTTCCATATGCGAATAATGCACAGGTCAAAGCATGATGCTCATCCATAGAGCTTCGTGCTATCATAAGTGGATCTGGACGCTCAATACACAACTCATCAATACAATTGCGCGCTTGAACTTCCGCATCGAGATAGGCTTTAATCTTTTTCAAAAACGCCCTAATAAATATAATTGCTTGCGTTCACTGGAACCTGCGATATTGAGTTGTTTACGATATTTTGCAATCGTACGACGTACCATCGTAATTTTAAATTTATCTTGAATCATTTCGAGGAGTTTCATATCGCTCAGTGGCTTTTTATGCGACTCATTTTTAACTAATTCACCGACATACTCTTTAATTGCAGCATTAGAAACATCCTCATCTATAGCAGTCGTAAAGAAATCTTTCATCGGATACATTCCACGATCACAAGCAATATATTTGTTTGCGATCGCACGTGAAATTGTAGAAGGGTTATGTCCAAATTCATCAGCCAATGTTTTTAAGGTGAGTGGTTTGATCGCTCCTCCAGTAAAAAAATCATACTGATATTCAACAATCATGAGCCCTACTTTATACAATGTCGCCTTACGCATCTCTAATGCATCAACAAGGCTTTTAGCCTCTTTTAGTTTGTCACGTACAAACGGATGATCAACACCATATGCCGAATCGATAGTTACACTGGGATAATAGAGGTCATTTAATTTTACTTCAATCCCCGTTTCAGGATCATTATGTATCATCAAATCAGGTATAACTTGCTGTGAGTCTTCCAAATAATCGATTGCAGGAGGATTTTTAAAACTTCCGATTATTTTCATAGCCTCGTCAAATCTGCCCTCCTTACGATAACGTCCCAATTCATCCAAATGGGTGATAATCTCTCTCGCAAGAGTATATCCTTCATCACTGATCGTTGAAGATTCCAATTGAAATAAAAAAGATTCACTCACATTCCGCGCACCGATACCTACCGGCTCAATATGGATAAAACGAAGACGAATTTTTTCAAATTGTTCATATTCAATCTGCTGCGCTATACAAAACGATTCAGTATCTCCTTCATAATAACCACCTTCATCAAGATTTTCGATAACGTGACGGGCAATTACCTGTGAAATAGGGGTTGGAAACAATGAACTAGACATCTGTTCTTCCAACACTTCATATAAGCTTTTATATTGAATTGTGAGTGCTTCTATCGCTTCACTGTGAGAGTTTTGGACATAACCGTATTGTATTTTTTTGGGGATTCGTGCTTCAAAAGACTCTTCATATCCTGATTTAATATCGATAAGTGGATTACCCTCAACAAACGGTGCCATCGCTTCACCCAAATCACTAAGACTCGATTGAAGAATAGGCAACCAATTACGTAAGGTATTGGAAAGCTTATTTTTTAGCTCAACGGAAGTTTTTACCCGTAACATGGCCACTAGAACTTGAACGATTCACCGAGATAGTGTTGACGGACATCGGCATTATGGGCGATTTCATCACTCGTTCCCGAAGCAAGAAGTTCGCCACTTTTAATAACGTATGCACGATCACATACCGCAAGTGTTTCACGAACGTTATGGTCGGTGATCAACACACCAATACCATACTCTACCAGCTGAGAAATAACACCTTGAATGTCCATCACCGCAATCGGATCAACTCCAGCAAATGGCTCATCGAGGAGTAAAAAACGGGGTTTGTTTACTAATGCTCTGGCAATTTCGGCACGACGGCGCTCACCACCACTGAGATTAATACCACGACGGTTACGAATCGGTTCAATGTTAAACATTTCCAACAGCTCCTCAATCCTTTTTTCTGCCATTTCTTTAGTTAATTTTCCCGCTTGTGCCGCAATGATAAGATTTTCCTCAACAGTAAGATCTTTAAAAATCGAAGCTTCTTGAGGCAAATATCCAATACCCATACGTGAACGTTGATGCAGCGGTAAAGCAGAAACATCCTCCCCGTCGATAAATACTTTCCCCCCTGTAGCTTCTATCAACCCGCATATCATGTAAAACGTTGTCGTTTTACCGGCTCCATTAGGCCCCAAAAGCCCTACAACTTCTCCCGTTCGCAATTCCATACTGATACCGCGCACGATTTCATGATTTTTTATTGTTTTGATCAGATGATCCACTTTTAGTTCATGCACGTTCTACCTCATAACATCGCGATTGTTCATCACATTTTGTAATTTTCAATATCAGACAATTCATTCCACATCGCTTAAGCAATGCAATCAAAGATTCATCTCCCCACTCTACTAAGTGATACCCTTCTCGTTCTAGTTCTTCCATCATTCCCAAAGATAGGAATTTTTCAAAACCATAGTTGTATAAATCATAATGATAAAGCGTCTCACCATAATGTTGTTGAAGTGAGAAAGTGGGAGATGTGACCAAATCTTCCATACCCAAATAGCTTGAAAAAGCTTGCGTAAACGTTGTTTTGCCACTGGCTAAATCTCCTTGCAAAACGATAATACCACCATCTGGAAGCTCGTTTACTATCGTTCCACACAGCTGAGATAATTCGTTAATAGCCAATTGCATCATAATGTAGACGAAACCGATACTATTTGATCCAATTTTTGTGCCGCTTTGCCGCTTAAAAGAGCCTCTCGTGCAATCTCTAATGCTTCTTGAACGTCTCTCGCCATCCCATCAGCGATCAAAGCGTACGCCGCATTGATAAGCACCATATCCCGCTGAGGATCGGATGCACGGTTATTGAGAACATCTCTGAAAATCATCCCGTTTTTTTCGACATCACCGCCCAAAATCGCTTCAAACGGCGCTTTTTTTATCCCATAACGCTCAGGATCTATCTCGAAATACTCAATGACATCATTATGTAATCGCCCCGCATAGGTGATATCGCCGATGCTAATCTCATCCATCTTTTCGCGCGAACTCACCACAATCGCCGATTTCATCCCGAGTTCTCGTGCCGCTTCGGTCATTTTTGGGACAAATACCTCATCAAACACGCCGAGAAGGATTTTAGAAAGTCCCACCGGATTGGTGAGGGGGCCTAAAATATTGAAAATAGTTTTCTCAGGGATCGATCGGCGTATCGGCATAATAAATTTCATCGCCGGATGGTGGTATTGTGCAAATAAAAAGGTAAATCCCGTCTCTTCAAGCAATTGGGCACTTTTCTCCAAACTCAGATCAAGTTTTACCCCTAAATGTTCCAACACATCGGCACTTCCTGATTTGGAGGTGATGGAGCGATTCCCGTGCTTGGCTACATACGCTCCGCACGCGGCAAGAAGGATCGAGACGGTGGAACTGACATTAAAGCTTCCGCTCTTATCTCCCCCCGTCCCGACGACATCAATCAGTTTGGATTTAAGCTCGGGTGCAACATTCAGTGCGAGTGCATGACGTTTCATTACCTCAGCCGCCATAGCGATCATGGAAGAAGATGTATCGGCGTTAAGGGTAAGTGAGAGTAAAAACTCTCTCATATGCTCATCAGACATTCTGTGTTCAAAAAGGGCTTCAAAATCTGACTTCATGAAGCTCATGAAAGTTCCTTTACATAGAGATTCTGCTGAGACTTTGGTGTGGATTTGATCGTCGGAATGGCTAATACTTCGTATTTCATCTCTTTTTCGAGATAAACAAGGGTGATGATATCCCCTATAACAACGTTCTTGGCAGGTTTAACCGCTTTGCCGTTGATGTAAACAACACCCTCACCGATCATATCCTGAGCAACGGCACGGCGTTTGGTCAAATTGACCGCATTTAAAAATTTATCGATTCGCAAATAAAAGTTCCGTAATGTTAAGTTTGAAGTGTTTATTGTAGGTTATTGAAACTAAAAGAGAGGTAAGAGCGCAAAAATTGTTCCACTATTTTCCATTCTAAGATTTAACTCCCAAACCCACTTTTAAAATTGTCTTTAGCAACCACGATCTGTTTTTGTTTCTCTTTGCGTGCGGTATCTTTTTCAACGAAGATTTTTTTACGTGTTTGGGGATCCATCTCAGTGTAATACATCACTGCCGAATACGTTCCCGGTGTCGGGGTAAACACTTGCGCCTGTTCGGGATTCATCTTTAGCTCTTCAGTTGTAAAACGCTTCAAATCGTACATATCTTTCTCGGTGCATCCCGGATGGGCGGCGATCAGATAATAGGTGAGAAACTGATTTTTCCCCTCTTCACGGTTGAGCTTGTCATAGAGCTTTTTAAAATCGACGAGGGTCTGTTTCCCCGGTTTATTCATCAGATGCAGTACATGTTCAGAGGTATGCTCGGGTGCCACTTTCATCTGTCCTGAGATGTGGTGACGTACCATCTCTTTGAGATATTCATATCCATTGCGTTTGTCCTCGTTGATAAGATCATAACGGACACCCGAAGCGACAAACGCTTTTTTGATTCCCCGCACTTCACGGAGTCGACGAAGGAGGTTAATAACACGGGTGTGATCAACCTTCATCGATTTACACAGATGAGTATCATCGACACATCGCTGATGATCGCAGGTACCGTGTTTTAACTTTTTAGCGCACTCATAGCCATACATGTTTGCCGTCGGCCCTCCGACGTCGCTAATAATCCCTTTGAAATCTTTATACTCGGTAAACTGTGTCGCCTCTTTGAGTATCGATTCCTCGCTACGGGTACGGATGGTACGTCCTTGATGGACACCGATGGCACAAAAATTACACTCGCCCCAGCACCCCTGATGGGTCATGATGGAAAATTTGATCGTCTCCAGACATTTAACCGTACCTTTGGGACGGTGGTAGGGATGCAGTTCACGGGTAAAGGGGAGTGCCGATACTGCATCCATCTCACTTTCATCCAGATAATCGGCAGGTGGATTTTGGATCGCGTAGCGCCCGTCAACCTCCTGACATAACCCTTTTGCCGAAATAGGATCATTATGATTGTAAAAGCTGTCAAACAGATCGATATAACGCTCTTTGTTATCCAAACACTCTGCATGAGAGGGCAACGTTAGATACCCCTCACGAGGCTCTTTGGCAATATAACATACCCCTCTAATATCCTGCGGCGATTCACCTCTCTCTAACGCACGTGGCAAAGCGACAATCGCACCCTCCCCCATCCCGTAGATCAGATAATCGGCTTTGGAATCAAACAGAATCGGTTTGCGTAGTTTGTTCGTCCAATAATCATAATGGCTCACGCGGCGCAAACTCGCCTCGATACCGCCGAGGATGATTGGAACCGTGTTTTTAAAATGCTTTCGGATCAAGTTCGTATAAACCAGCGTCGCACGATCAGGTCGGGCATTATTGACACCGCCGGGGGTGTAATCGTCGCTGTTGCGAAATTTTTTGGTCGCCGTGTAATTGGAGACCATCGAATCGACACTGCCGCCGCTTACACCCCAAAAAAGACGGGGTTCCCCTAAACGCATCACATCATCGTTAGTAATATCAGGCTGTCCGATGATCCCGATACGATACCCTTCTCTCTCCAGTATACGACCTACTACCGCTACCCCGATAAAAGGCGAATCGATATACGCATCGCCACTGATCAAAATGACATCACAGACATCCCATCCCCGTGCGTCCATTTCTGCACGGGTAGTGGGTAAATAACGGAGACTTTCAGGGGTAATTGTTTTCATAACGCGATTGTACCACAACGTCGTCATCCTCGGACTTGATCTGATGATCCATATCTTTTTTCTAAGCTAGATTCTCGCATACGCAGGAATGACAAAAACCTACGTTATAATATTTTCATGGAAAACAATCTAAATCAAGAGATCATCGAGCATCTCATGCACCCTCGCAACTACGGTCCGCTCGAAAATCCAAATGGAATTGGTGTTGGACATAGTGAAAAAACCGGTGAATTTGTCATCTTTTATCTCCAAATAAAAAATGACACTCTGGAAAATGTTGGCTATGCTACAAATGGCTGTCAGGACACCGTTGTCCTCGGATCAATGTTCACTGAAATGATCAAAGGTGAAACACTTGAATATGCCCAAAAAGCGGCAACTAAACTCCATGACAAAGTAGCGCTTGGTCCACTCAAACAGCAAGCGTGTGCTCAAATGGTACTCACCGCTTTCGAAGCAGCAAAAATACATATAAATAATAAAATCGATGGAGTGGATGCAGAACTTTATGCACTCGAAATCGGCATGGATTGTGAGGTAGACGAATGATTGATTTAACACTTTTTCGACGTAAACATCAGCTATGGCTGAGAATTGCTTTTATGTCGTTTGCCGTAAATGATCCATGGGTAAAAAATCGTCTGTATGAATTTTCTCAAATCGAATTTCGCCATCTCAAATGGTTGGCTCAATCGTTGTATGAAAATAATTCAGAATATGATTATGATCGAGATAGCCGTTTTAGCATTGAAAGTGAATCATTTTTTACATTACTCCACATAACGATTAATGAGATAAAAACACTGCACCTATTGTACAGTGCTAATCCGTTATGTACACGCATGTTGCATGATGAAAACTATATGCTTCTCACACTCAATGCATTTTTGGAAAAGCTCTCTCTGGATGAGCCGCTACATGCGTTTAACCGCTCTCGCAATTGGCCAGATGCACTTTTAAATACTATCGAGCTTGATGCCCTTACCCTCTTCTTATTTGAAGAACTTTACAAAGAGTATGAGCTAATCATGGTCTATTTTTATCAACAAGTTCAGGCTACCACACCGGCACAAGTGACCCATTTTCAGGATTTGATTGATGAATCCCATTTTCATCTACGCTCCTTCGGTGAAATGATGGCAAAATTAGGCATTCTTGCTCTACCTAGAGTACTTCATGAACGTACTTACAAAATTGATAATATGGAAAAATTTCTTCGTGATGGGATTCTAGAAGAAGAGAATGCAAAAGAAGAGTGTCGTAAGCTTTCTGCTTTAATTACAGATGAAAAGCTCTCTAGCTTCTTTGAATTTGTAAATTTTCAAGAGAGTTATCATATAGAAATCATGAAAAAATTATTAGAGGAAAAATCATGGAAGAACTAAATAATAGTGGAACCAACATCTTATTGCTGGTTGCCATTTTCGCAGTCGTTGGATTTATTTTGACACGAAAGAAAAAATAACCCCTTTTGCAACGTGTTAGAGTAATGCTACCGGGGCGATATGAGATCCTTGAAAACGTTCAATACCCAGGGCTTTGAGATGATCGATATCTTTTGCATCTTCAATATTAATTGCAATAATAAAGATACCTAGACTGCGAATAACATTATTAAAACTTTCTCTGCTTTTTCCGGTATCTTTATCAAACAACATATCTTGCAAATAAGCACTGTTAGCTTTAACATAATCAGGTCGGATTGCCTGCAAATAATAAGCACCTGTTTCCGGAATCGTAAAATGATCGATTCCAAAATGATATCCGAACATTTTAACCATTGCGCTGATTGCAGAAACAGCTTCTAGCTCATGAATAGCAATCGTATTGCTCACTTCAAACCATAGCACCAAATCATTTTGACGATGAAATGCTTCTAGTTGAACTCTTAACCACTGAATATTGGCATATTTTTTGACAAAATCACCACTTAAATTAATTGCAAGCGGGGTTATTGGGTTATGTTCTCTGATATGTCTAAGCACTTTTTCAATCATATAACGATCCAAAGTATCGATAAGCCCCAAACTGGTTGCAATAGGAATAAAATAACCAGCCGTATGTATCGTCCCTTCTTTATCCAACAAACGTAGAAAAATCTCTTCATGAATAACATTCAAAGTATCTGAATGTTGCTCTACAACACTTTGAAATGCCAAAATGATCCGAGATTCTTCCAAACTTTGAAGTAATTCATGTCGCCACTCTTCACGTCCCAATACCAAAGTATTATCACTGTTGTCATTAATATCAATTTTGAAATTACCAGAAAGTTTTGCTTGTGTAACGGCATGGTCTGCTCTAGAAAAAAGTGATTTTAGTGTATCACTTTCACTGTAATTACCAATTCCACAGCCTACAATCAAATACCCTGTCAACTCTTTATCCATTCTATCCATCACTTGACGTATTTGAATCATAAAAATTTCAACTTGGTGGATAACTGCTGCTTGTTCTGATGATGGAATGGCAATAAAAAAATCACTCTCATTGAGACGAGCAATTAATACATTAGGAAAGGCACCAAGTTTTGCATTTATCTCTTTAGCTATTGATGATATTAAAATATTGTATTGTTCATACCCTTTTTCACGTTTAAATCGGTCAATCTCATCCAAACTTACCAATACAAATACACCGGATGAAAGTGACGCATCAGATTGAAGATAATCTGGCAATTTCGCTGTGAGATAACGACGGTTATGAAGAGCTGTTTCAGAATCTTTATACAGCAACTCATGATAACGACGTAATGTTTCGTTTTCTCGATCAAATATATCTTTTACTTTTGCAACCATTGCATTCATGGCAACGGTAACGGAACGAAATTCGGTCGTAAATGGTATTTTATTTTCAATGATAAATTCGTTATCAATAATTGCATTAGCTTGTTCACGAATTCGTTTAAGCGATTTCAGACTCAAAGAAAGGAGTAAATATAAGAATGTAAAAACAACAATACCGATAATAAAAAATGTTTTGACTAAATCAATCAGGGTAGAATAAAGTTGTCGATACGCATTTCCGGTATGACCACTAACATCCAAAGTTCCAAAACGGTTCCAACCAATCATAATATCACTCTTAGCACTCACGCTATGAATAGGAACCATTTTTATGAACCATGCTGGAACATCACTCACTTTTACATCTGTTTCACGTACGTAAACATCTTTCCCGTCGATATCAATCAATCCAATACGCTCATAATATCCACTGTCATATATGGCATTTATCATCGCTTCCATACTTGAAGTATCAGAGGTATCGGCAACTTTTGATAGTGAAAGTCCAAGCGAATGTGCCGTATTTTTAGCATCCGTGTAAAGTTGATTTTGCACAAATTCCGTTGCCGATTTAAAGTTTAATATCATGACTGATACTAAAATTACCCCTAGAAACAGACTTAACATCACTACTAATTGTTTAAAGAGACTCATTTATCATCCTTTTGTCGTGTAATTACTAATTCGTCCCATGGACGCGTTTGTCGAGTTGCAGCCGGAACAATTTTCCCGATTTGTGCCTGCTTCGCATTAAAAAGTTCATCTCCACTAAAACTGTAAATAGGAACCAAATCATCACGTTGCGAAGCTGGAAGAATTTTATAATTGTAATTATCCAATACTAACGGGACTGATTTAGGTGTTGCATAGTAGGTCAGTACCATATGAGCCGATTTATATTTCAATGATTTTGCGTAAGTCATAAAGAGCTTTGAGGTTGGAACACCCAGGTCTTTGAGAGTAAAATATTTGGCTATAACATAATCTTCACAATCGGCTTTATCTTTACCGATAAATTCATACCTTGTTGCCCAATAATCACTTATTCCCCACGTCTCTTGATCTGAAGCATACGGAGTCTGATTAAAAAAATCATTTACCATTTCCATCTTTCCCATATCATCCAAATCTCTGGCTTCATTCATCATTTGTACCAATGCATAGGCACGTCTTTTAGCAAAGACACCATATTCTTGTTCGATTTTGTCCAGGAAAGCTTTAGAAATAGAAAATTCAGGAGTACTAAAGAGAATGGCGGCAATAGCCGCCATAACGAAGAAAAGGGTGAACGATTTTTTCATGCCCTAATAATAACATATTTACACAAGATGTTGATCAATCACTTGTTCAATTTTCACAGTAACCGTAGGATCAACATGATTTTGATAAACATTAACATCATGCGCAATATTATCACTATCTAAAACAGTAGCTGTGCCGGATTTATACCAGTCACTATGGGTAGCATTAGTTTGTAATGTCACTTGATCTCCCATATCTCCCAGAATAACAAGATCATGTGTAGGTGCTGTTGTACCTGTAATATCAATCACATCTTGCAATGAAAGGTTTGTTAAATGATGATCACCGTTTGGTTTAAGATCGATAATCTCAAAATTTGTCAACGTATCATTTGCACTATTTAAACCACTGAAATCAATAGACGTTCCACTGTTAAGAATCAAAGTATCGATACCAATACCCCCATCTATAATCGAATCAGCCGCATCATACGTAATTCTATCATTGCCGGCATCACCATACAATGCATCACTACCTGCACCGCCATCAATCGTATCATTGCCATCACCACCATAAATGACATCATTACCGGCACCACCAGTAATAATATCGTTACCGGCATCACCATAAAGAGTATCATTTCCATCACCGCCATTGATGATGTCATTTCCTGTACCACCATGAATCGTATCATCACCGGCAAGTCCCGAAATAGAATCATTACCCGTACTTCCGGTAATAGTATCATTACCGCTCGTACCGACATAATCATTCGATACAACATTGAGATGTAGCATTGCTGATGATTGATCACCCGTACTGTCCGTTAATGTATACGTCACATCCGTTCCATCAACAGCTGTTGCCGTCGCATTATTAGTAACAGATTGGAATGTTACACCACTAAATACCGTACTCGTTGTCGTATCTGATGCTGCCGTAACGACGATTTGACCGATGTTAGTATACGATGGATCGGTAGTAAAAGTTTTTCCTGCACTACTCGTTTGTCCCAATAATGTTCCATCAATGCTATAAATCGTATAGGTAAATGTATCAGCACGAGAAGCAGTTAAAGTTACATTTGTTACCCCAGCTGCATAGGTAGCATGATTAAAGTTTATTACTAGAGATTCAAGAGTATTGACACCTGCAACTCCCCCTGACACTCCTGCACCAATTTCACTATAGGTAACACTTTTAACTTGAACAGCAGCAGTTGTTGCTTGAATAGAAACAGATCCAACATTAGAATATCCAGATAAATTAAGTGTTGTACTCGCTGCAACTGTTGTTGTACTTCCTAACTGCACACCTGCAGTGTCATACACTTTATATACAATATTTCCTGCTGTATTAACTGTCAATGTAATAGACGGATTGGTTACACCAACTGGGAACATAGCTGTACTAAAATTAATGGTCATTGTTTCATTTTTATCAACACGTGATGTATTATCTGTCGTCGTCCCAGTAGAATCGATTCCAATACCTGTACCAGTACCAGTAGCAGGAGGGGTAGAAAGTATTGCAGCTGTCCCACCAAGATAATCTTTTGCCGATAACGTTACCCCTGCTGTAGTAGCATTAGTATAATTCGTTGTATTCGTAAATGACTGTGTTGTTGTAATTGTATTATTATAGGTAACCGTTGCGGATGTATCTGTTGCAGTTAAGCCTTCTAAAGTCAATCCACCAGCAGTAACATTTGCGGCAGTAGTAAGTGATACAGCAGTCAATGCGGATAATGTTTGCGTAGGAACGTCCACTGTTGGTGGTGTGTATTTATAATAACCGTCTGTATTAAATACCAATTGTTGTCCGCCGCTTGTCGCATTCCATGTTAGCTGACCATTCGTAATCGTATAGGTATAACCTGCTCCGCTACCACTGCTGTTTGCTGCGGTAAATGTACTGCCACTCCATGAACCGAGAGTATAACTGACACCATGGAAACTCATCGATGTCACCACAGCATTATCGATAATATGATCCACTCCACTACCTTGTGATACGAACTGGGTTACTTGGTTACCAAGACTTAATCCACCATCGGTACCTTCACCTGTTATTACATTGCCAGAAAGTGAAGTATTTTTAGCAAAAAGGGTATCGGTATCATTATTTGCAATAGGTTTTCCATTAACGATTTCAATAGTTTGATACGTTGATGTTGTATCAGTATCATTATCAGTAACAACAAAATTTAGATTAAATGTTGTTCCGGCGGACGCTGTTCCCTGTGTATAAATGGTATAGTCACCCGTTGTAAAGTTAAATACAACCGATCCATGCGTAAATCCATTAGTATTACCAAGCGTCATGGAAGAAGCTGTTAATGTAGTCCAACCTGTAATCGTGCTATGATCGCTTGTGATTGTCCCTGCCGTTTTATTATAAGTAAACGTTACATCCGTATCTGCTACTCCATCACCGTTACTATCAAGGGACAATGTCATTTTCGAAATATATCCGCCATCCGCACCAAATGTTACCGTTTGATGCCCTGATGCTTCCAATAAATTTCCACCAAATGACGGCGGAACAGTTGAGAGCAATGTTGATTCAAGAGAACTCAGTTCCGGAACCATAATAGCTGGATCAATCACTCCATCTCCTAATGAATCGACATTGTGAATCAAATCCAAATACGTAGTATTTGTAATACCGGTACCAATTCCAATCGCATAAGAATCAATGGCATTTGTCGATAAAGACAACCACGTCTGATAATTTGTCTCTGGGGTCATTGATGTATCACCGGCTGTCGGAGCACCATCGGAAACAAAATAAATAATATTTTTACTTCCGCTTGTTCCCGATCCCATCGCAGTCTCAGTTGCCGTTAATGCAGACGCATAGTTTGTGGTATTACCAGTTTGTGCAGAAAAATTATTTGTACTTGTCGCCCCTGTCGATGTAACTGTTGTACTAGCAATACTATCAATTGCAGCTAAAGCACTACTAAGTGTTGTATACGCATTACCACCATTCATCGTATAGGTATTTGTCGCAAAAAGTACAATTGAAATACCTACACTTGATGTTTGAGAAAAATACTCACTTACAAGTGATTTTAAAGAGTTTTGTGCCATCTCCATACGTGTACTGTAATTTCCATTTCCATCTTTTACCTCACCACCGTTGGCTGCATTTAACATACTACCCGAACAGTCAAGTGTAAGGACAATATTATAAGATGGTAATGTACTTTCAGGGATAATTACAGTCCCCGGTGTTGCCGATGGTGTATCATCATGAATAATCATATCAAGAGTTGTTGTGCCACCAGCCGTTTTAGTTGCTGTAAAAATTTCCGCATAATCGGTAGGTGTTGCACCAGCTTGCGTACTGTTATTAACCGGATGATCCAATGTATATGTATAAGTACCTGTATTATTAATAACCAAATGACCATACGGCGTTGTAATCGTACTATTACTTGCAGTTAACGCATAGGTAGTACCGTTTACAACGATTTGCGTAATTGAACCAAGTGTTCCTGTTTGAATAATCGGAGTCGATGTATCACCAGGAGTTGAACCTATCGCTAAACCTGATTCATATACATTTTGAATAACTGTACCTGCTGGATATGTTCCCAGTGTTACAGTCGCTGTTGATGTTTCACCATTATCATCTGTCAATGTATAAGTAAATGTACCAGTACCTACAGACGATGGATTAAAGGTATAGGTACCATTTCCGTTATCAACCAATGTACCGTTGGTCACACCCGTAACATTAACTGATGTTAAAGCTGCATGGTCTACTAAGGTATCATTAGACAATAACTGTGCTTCCGTAATCGTAATCGATGTATTAACTGTCGTAAAAAATGAATCATTAGTCGCAATTGAAACTCCATCATTTACAGATGCAACAGTAATAGTTGCTGTAGCTGTTGAAGATATTGCACCCTGATTATCAACTGCATAATAATCAAATGACGGTGTTACATTACCACCGTATGGGGTATTCCAATTTGCATCTGGTTGAAAATAGAGAGTTACACTATTACCGGTTGCTGTAATGGTTGATCCTGCTGTTACAAATACTGTCATTGCCGCATCTGCATATAAAAGACCGTGGGTAGGGAGTGTTGTCACTACAAAACTAGCAACTGTGCCATCAATATCCGATCCATTCAACGTAATTGGAATAAGGGTATCTTCATTACCTGTTGTATTAACATCAGCAGTAGTTGGTGCTGCATTTCTAAGAACAACATCTATATTGAATGTCGCCGATGCAGAAGCATTAGAACCATTAGACGTCTCTGTAGCCGTTGCAGTTGCAGTCAATGTCACACTACCACTAGCATTTGCAGGTACATCCAGTTGCAATGCAGACAAAGTCCATCCAGTAACATTAGCTGTTGTCGAACCAGCCGTTGCTGTAAAGCTATGTACCCCATCTGTAATCGTATATCCTACAGGAATTCCGCTGATTTGTGTAGCAAGTGTTTCAGATCCGTCTATATTATCGGTTAGTGCAGCTGCTACATTGAGGGTAACTGTACTGTTATCATTTGTAGTAACTGTAGATGTTGAAGTTGATAGTTTTTCAAATGATATTGAATGGATAAGATAATCATCTCCTACGGCAGGTGCACTAAATACAACTTCATTAAATAATGAACCACTTGTAGGTGCTAATGTTTTAGGAATATCTATAAGATCTGTTCCACCATAATAAGTACTTGTTCCAACCAATACACCATTGCTATAGAATTGCACTTCAACAGTTTCGGATGAGTTTTGCCATGCAAACGAGACATCTATAGAGGATACCGCATTGTCGAATTTTACATCTATAGATTCTGATTTATTAAGAGTAGTATCGTATTGAATTTCAGTAGAATCACCTTTAGCATTTGCACCTTTAGCTACACCATTCACATCCCCTGCTACCCCAAATCCTGTTGGATATGTTGAATGCGTACTAATTGTTCCTGCTATACCGCTTGCATTGTATGCAGTTATTGTAAAACCGTTAGTCGTAGTTGCTACATTTGAAATATCGATGGTTTGTGTTACATAGGCACTACCATTGATGCTTACTGTCGGAATATCCGCGACAGCAGTGATAACAACAGATGTTGTATATGTGCTCGTACTCCAATTTGTACCATCATTTACACTAAATGTAAACGAACTATCTGCATCAGTATTATTTGTAGGATCGAATGTTAATTTACCATTACTAATATCTGCAGCTGTAATTACTGTGCCTGCAGTGATAGCTGTGCCATTTAAATAGAACATACCATTTGTAGGTAATGCATCAATCCGTACTAATACAAGTGGATTGTTTTCAACATCACTATATGTACCAAAATCATTAATAGATACCGTATAAACATTGGTAGTATTATTTAAGTCTTCCAAAATGGTAATAATAGAATCATTTGTAGCAGTCGGTGCGTCGTTCGTTCCGTTGATCGTAACGGTAATCGCCTGTGTCGCCGTTCCGTCCGCACTTTTTACACTGATCGTATCGGTAAGTGTTTGACCCGCACCCAAAGACTGGATCGCGCTTTGAGAATTCGATGCCGAATAGGTCCATGCCCCGCTCGTCGTGTTAAATATAAACGTCCCGTAAGTTCCGTTCAACGTAGCCGGAGTCTGGAATACTGCCTGTCCGACGTCCACATCGTTCACGCTGAGTGTTCCGCTCGCTGTTAGGTTACCAGAGGTTACGGCAACATCTTCGGTCACTGAACCCGTAGCGGTTCCAGTGATTGTCGCATTGTCATTACTTCCTGTCACAGTAACGTTGATCGTCTGGCTCGCAGTTCCGTCCAAGCTGGTAACGCTAAGTGTATCGTGTACTACTTGTCCTACCGTAAGCCCCTGTGTCGCAGATTTTGTGTTATCTAAGGTATAAGTCCATGCCCCGCTGGTGCTATTGAATGTAAATGTCCCGTACGTCCCCGCTAAGCTCGCCGGTGTCTGGAAGCTTGACTGTCCGCTGTCCGCATCGCTTATTGTTAATGTACCTGACGCACTCGGTGTCCCCGCCGTCCCGTTATTAACGCCTCCAGCCTCGACCACTGAACCTGTCGCTGTACCATTAATTATTGCTAATGCATTAAGCTTGTCTGTATCCGTTGCATTATTTCCGGCAATATCCATTACACTTGCTTTAAAGCTATAGCTTGCTCCATCGATAATCCATGAAGCATTTGCAGGAACTGTTGTATTCCAGCTTCCATCAGCTGCAATAATTGCATTAGTAAGAGTTGCAACTACCACATTAGAGCTATTTAGTACTTGTACGATCACACCTTGTCCTGCCTCAACCCCAGTCGTAATACCACTGACATTAAATCCAGAAATTTTATCTGATGCATTGATTGTCGCGTAATTATTTGCATCCATTCCAATTGGCGATTGACTTTCACCTGCAATGGTTTGAATATCGATGGTCGCTGCGATATCGGTAGTATGTGCATGGGTGGTAGAACCCGTAGCTGGGTTACCCGCAGCATCGGTTGCCGCAACACTTGCGTCGATAGTGGTATCGGCTAAAAGATCGCTTCCTGCGACGTTGATGCTGTAGGTGAGTCCTGCGCCAACGGTTCCGGTATAGGTGTGACCGTTAACAACGAGAGTCACGGTATCGCCTGCTTTTGCATCGCCTCCGACGGTTCCGGTGACAGGAACCGCAGCACTTGCACCCTCCGCGGCGTTGATGATGTTGTCTGCCGTAACGTTATTGACCGTGATGGTTGCAGACGCTGCGATATCGGTAGTATGTGCATGGGTGGTAGAACCCGTAGCTGGGTTACCCGCAGCATCGGTTGCCGCAACACTTGCGTCGATAGTGGTATCGGCTAAAAGATCGCTTCCTGCGACGTTGATG
>JAQTTG010000005.1:0-68342 GCA_028710885.1 Sulfuricurvum sp. | reverse complement strand
TAACAACGAGAGTCACGGTATCGCCTGCTTTTGCATCGCCTCCGACGGTTCCGGTGACAGGAACCGCAGCACTTGCACCCTCCGCGGCGTTGATGATGTTGTCTGCCGTAACGTTATTGACCGTGATAACTCCCGATGTAGTCGTATTTGTAGTTTCTGCCAAAATAATATCAGGTCTAAACGAAGGTACATGTACTTCAGGATTAGAAATAATTCTCCCTTTAACATCCAATAAAGTTGAAACATCTTCTACTAAACCAGTACGATCGTAAAATATATCACTACTTGCATGTTCTTTATTTGTAAGAATATCCCCTGCTGCCGTTTCATGACCACTATGCGTTACATCAAGTTTTTTAAGTTCAGTTTCAAGATCCGTGTTGACATTCCCACTTAAAGCTAGAACAGCCTTGACAGATTCCTGATTAATGACAGCATCATCATGAGTAAAAATACCTTTTAACAAAGAAGTATCAAAACGAAGTGCGCCATTACCGGCTAATACTAAATCACCACTGTCTTTAAGAGTAATATCGATAATAATTTGTGCATTTTTTGGATTACTTTGTGCGCCATATACAAATTCACCTTCATATATTGCTTCCCCAACTTTAAGTTGATGTGTATTGTTATTCGTCTCTTTTACAAAAAAAATACCTGATTCAAAAGATTTTACATACCCAATGACACGTGCCATAGCTATCCCCTATTATTTTGAGAATTTTATATGCTACATTCTAACGTATCCAAAATAACAAATCTATTGTACTAAGGTACTAATTATCAAAAAAATCAGGTATGTAATAGAAGAGAAAGGGCTAATCGATCTTTGATATTCAGCTTTTGATAAATTGAAGTGGCATGTGCTTTTACCGTCCTAACTGTAATATCCAAATTATCAGAAATCTCTTGATGACTGGCACCTTTACCTAATAGAAGAGCTACTTCACGTTCTCTACTACTTAATATATTGAGTGTTAATAACGATTTTTCTTTAGAGTTATTTTGATCTCTTATTTGAGTTATCATCAAAGTGATAAAATCAGGATGCAACCAAACCTTTCCTTCTTCCAAAGCTTGATAAGCCGAATGCAAATGGGATTCATGCATCATAGCATTCCCATAACCCATAGCACCCATTTGTAAAAAATTTTGCGCTTCTAAAAAATTTGGATCCATTGAAAATACCATTACTCGATATTTGAATAATTTTTTCAATGTTTCATCTTGCTTATTGAATAAAAGGGTATCAGAGATTAAGATAATTCCATCTGCATCAATATCTAATGTCATTTCAGAAAATGTTACAGGCTTTAAATCAGATAATGCACTTATCCATCTACCTCTAAGCATAATCTCATCCGACATCAAATAAAGTTTCATTTATCGCTCCGTAAATGTATACTGTTTGGCTTTTAATATCGGTTTTAAAATATATTCCAGAATTGTTTTTTTACCGGTAATAATATCAACATTGACCATCATACCTGGAATGATTTTGAGTGGCTTTTCTTTACTACCGAGATATTTTTTATCGGTCTGAATTTTTACAACATAATATACATTATCCTTTTTATCCGTTACGGTATCAGGACTAATCGTTACAACTTTGCCACGCAAAGAACCATATATTGAAAAATCATAAGCGGTAATTTTGACAATTGAGTCTTGACCCGGATAAATAAATGCAATATCCGAAGGCTTCACTTTTGCTTCAACCAGTAAACCACCCTCAGTTGGAACAATTTCAATCAAATTATCCCCTGGCTTAATGACCCCACCGACTGTATTAACAAATAACTGTTGAACGATTCCATTGATAGGTGATTTAATAACCGTACGTGTAACCTGATCTGCTAACTCTGAACTTTCAGCACCTACACGACTATAATCTGTCTCTGCTGCATTGAGGTCCAGCCGTGCTTTCATTGTAAATTCAGCTTTTGCCTCTCTGATTTTACTGGTAATCTCATTCATCGCCGAATCTAATCTAGGGATAGAAGCAATTAAAGCATTATAATTTTCTTTTTTATCGCTCAAATCACGTTGTAATTTTAAAAACTCTACTTTAGGTTTTATCCCTTGTGCAACCATAGGTTCTGTAATAGCAACTTCTTCTTTAATAAGTGCCAATGCATGTTTTTGCTCAGTAATACGTCCCTGAGTTTCAAGCTTTTCATCCTGTTTTTGTGCATATTGATCTTGCAAACCAGAGATTTGTGAATGCAAATGTTCTATGTCTGAAGTATACAAATTTCTCTCTTGCATAATTTGCATCGGTATTTTTGCAAGATCATCTGCTGAAGGTGAAAAAGGGCCTCCGGAACTCTCTGCTCGTAAACGGACAATTCTCGCACGTAACTCAGCTGATTTAAATTGTGAGCTTTCATAAGTAGATGACGATTTTAAATTATCAACACGTAGTAATACATCATTTATTTTAACCCGTTGTCCCTCTTTAACCATAATGGCACTGAGAATTCCACCTTCTAGATGTTGAATCATCTGATTTTCACTACCTGGAATTACTTTTCCTTCGCCTCTAACAATCTCATCAATCGGAGAAAGTGCAGCCCATAATAAGAAAAAAAATACAAAAACAATCCAGAATAGAAGTATTGAGCGTAATCTTGATGGAGCATCTTCTAATACAGCAGCAGAAAGACTACGCATAAATTCATAGTCATTGGCGTTAAAAGAAAAACGTCTTTTTTCTTTCATATTACGCCTCCTGAAAGTTTTGCAATGACTTGATCCCGTGGACCGTCAAGATAAATTTTACCTTCATTCAACACGATCACACGATCTACAAGAGAAAGAATAGTATTTTTTTGCGTTATTATAATTGCAGTTTTATCATCCAAATAGGTTTTCAAATTTCCAATCAAACGGTTTTCACTAAGCTGATCCATAGCATTGGTTGGTTCATCCATAATCACGATTGGAGATTCAAATAAAAGTGCTCGTGCAATACCGATACTTTGACGTTGACCGCCTGAAAGTCCCATGCCTCGCTCTCCGATTGGCATTTCATACCCTTGCGGATGTTTTCGTATAAATTCATCGGCTCCAGATATAACAGATGCCCGAATCATTTGCTCATCACTTACCCGAGATGATCGATAAGCAATATTATCTTTTGCGTTCCCTTTAAAAAGCATAATATCCTGCGCTACATATGCCATATTTTTCCGTAAATCTGCAGGATCGATCTGTTTTATATCGATACCATCGAGTAAAATTGATCCGGATGTTGGTTCATATAAATGAAGTAAAAGTTTTGATATTGTACTTTTACCCGAGCCAATACGACCGATAATCGCTACCTTTTCACCCGATTTAATCGTAAATGAAACTCCATCCAATGCATTATGTGTTGACTCGTCATAGGCAAAAAAGACATCTTTAAATTCTATCTCTCCCTTTAATTTTGGACGATTAATAAATTTTTTGCCATGAGGACGTTCTGATGGTTGCGAAATAATCCCATCCAATACATCATATGCTGATTTTGCATCAGAATAATTAGAGATGAGTGCAGCTACTTGCCCCATAGGTGCTACGGTGCGTCCAGCGATAATAATGATTCCGATCAACCCACCCATCGTTAGTTCATGTTCAGATATCAAATAGACTCCAAAAATAACCAACAATACTGTTGTCAACTGCGTCAAAAAACCGGTTACCGTAGAAATAGATGTAGACATAAGTCTTGATTTTAAACTTTTTTGGGCAATTTCACCCGTTGCTTCTTCCCATGCCCATTGTACTTGTCCGGTTGCACCCAATGTTTTTAACGTCTCAATATTATGTAATGCTTCTATAAGTATCGAGTTTTTAGCTGCTGATGCTTTATGACTCTCCTCTATACTCTCTCGTAATGGAATACGAAGAAAGAGCGCATAAGCTATAATTAAAATCATCATAAGGATAGGGACCATCACCATCCATCCACCGATATAGCCAATGACCAATAAAAATAAAACTGCAAAAGGAAAATCAACCAATGCCGTTAGTGTAGCATTGGTTAAAAATGAACGTATTGAATCAAAATCTTTTAAATTACTCGCAAATGAACCAACTGATTTTGGATGAGATGCCATTTTCAAATCAAGCACCTTTTCAAAAATAATTGATGACATAATAACATCGCTTTTTTTACCGGCACTTTCCAATAACATAGCACGCGTAAATTTTAAAAATGTATCTAAAACATAAATGACTAATACACCAATAGCAAATACCCATAATGTTTCAGTAGCATTATTAGGTATAACACGATCATAAACACTCATAGTAAAAAGAGGTGTTGCTAACACAAAAAGATTGACTAAAACTGTTGCGTAAATAACATCCCGATAAATATTTTTAGAAAGTTTTAATGTATCCCAAAACCAATGTTTGTATTTTACATTAAGAGTTAATCCATCATTTTCATTATAAACGAAAGGTTTTTTTACCAAAAATGCAAAACCGGTATATTCCCCATCAAGCATTTCAAAAGGAACTGTTTCTTCAATCGCTTCATCAGCAGGTAAAATAATTTTGCACGTCATACGGTCTGCAGATATAGAATCCAAAATACACGCTTGAGAATTTTCAAGCAAAAGAATCATCGGAAGCTGCAATGGAGAAATATCATGAAGTTTTCGACTGACAAGTGTACTTTTTAATCCGGCGCGACTTGCAGCACGAGCAAAAAGCCCTTTCGAAGATTTTAAACTGAAAAGACTAAGCGCACCACCCCATGGCGAAATCGGTAAGCCAGCCATCAAAACTTCAGCTGAGTATGGTTTATGATAAAGTTGCGTAAATAAGACCAAACATTGTAATAAAGGATCTACACCAAAAGCCGCCCCTTCTGCATCAACAATCCGTCCTTCAATTTCCTCGCTCATTTTTATTAACCTTCATCTTAAAAATACCAATTTTACCTACTTTAAGCGGAAAATTTTACGTATTATTCACTATCTCGTTTATATTTGTCAATCTTACGATCAGCAAAAATAAGGTTTTCGACTTTCGTGTCATTATCAAGTCGATTATCTAATACGGTTAACCCACCTTTTTGTATATATGGATCTGCTTTAGCACCCAATACATTTTCTACCATAGATCCCATAGCATCTAAGATTCGATAATGAGCAAATAAGAGATCATTTTCCGCACGGACAATTTGAGATTGTGCTGCGACATTATCATTTTGAGCGACCAAAAGATCTAGCAATGTACGACGACCAAGATCATACTCTTTTTGATATAATTCAAGTGTTTTTGCACTGGTTTCTTCATAACGTTTAAGCTGTGCGAGTTGTTCAGACAAATAAGTTTTAGCACTCCACGAGAGTTCACCCTGCTCATCAAGCTTACGTACAGTTTCTCGTTTATTTTCATTTTCTTGATAAATTCTACTCAAATTCTTTTGGATTTGCGATTCATCCGCACCACCTCTATAAAGGTTGTAAGAAAGACTTATTCCAAGTTTCGTTCGATCATCCTGACCTTCTAAGCCACCGAGGTTATTCCCCCAGCTTTGGCGGGCAAATGCATCTATTTTCGGATAATAATTTTTATATGAAGCATCTCGTTGTGCTTTAGCCGCTTTAATATTATAGTTACTGACCAGAACAGAAGGATTATGAGTTTGAGCGTATGCTTTCATCTCTTCTAATGTGGCAGGAATATTACCGGAAAACGTCGCATCTTGAAGTTCACCGGCACTAATATGCTTTCCATATACGCGTTCCAAATTAAATAAAGCATCATCAAGATTATTTTTAGCAACAATATAATTTGATTTAGCTAGAGAAAGTGATGTATCCGCTTTTTCCGCTTCTGAACGGGTTGTCATACCGGCACCATAAAGTTTATTGACTTTAGCATAGATATCTTCATTAAACTGTACATTTGATTTTGCTATACAAAGTAAATCACGCGTTTTCAAAGCGTTAACATAGGCATTGATAAATTTATAAGCTATATCATTTGCATTTTCAACATAATGATTTGATGCTGCAAGGATACGTGCTTTATTATAATCAGCCTCGTATGTTGTACCGAATCCGTTAAAAAGGTTTTGTGAAAGAGTTAAAGAGTGTTCATAACTGCTTAATGATCGACTAACAAATGCCGTTGTAGGAGCTTTTGTTTTTTCACGTGCTATTGTCCCTTCATAGTCTAATGTAGGAAGGTATTGTGCTTCAGTGGTACGCAAGTCTTCCAACGTAGCACGGTAGTTGTGCAATTGTTCCAATACAACCGGATGACTAGAAAGAACTTCATCAACTCCTTCTTGCAATGTTAATGCATTTAAAGATGAAAATGCACCTAAGACTAATATTGCGGCAAATGATGAAAAGAAAACTTTGTTGCTCTGCATTTTTACTCTCTTTTACGTTTTAAAGTTAGATATTCTAATAGATGAAAACTAAATTTCCGTTATTGTATACAACAAATGTACGCAAAATGTTGATAGAAAGTGTTATTTTTTCATCAAGACATAAAAATTCATGTAAAATTCATTTTTATATTGTAACACAATAATTATATCTTTTTCGTATCTCACTCGTATCGTAAATTATAATATCATGGATATAATTAACTACTTTAAAATTAGTCCTGTAGCATTTATAATTTACATATTCAAGCTATCAACTAAATTTTTATTAAAATACAAAGGATTATAATTTGCGCTTTATACTTATCCTCATTTTGATTACTAGCTCTCTTTTATCACACAAAAATATCGAAAAAGTTTCTCTTCAGCTAGATTGGAAATATCAGTTCGAATTTGCAGGATTTATCGCGGCAAAAGAGAAAGGATTTTATCATGATGCAGGTTTAGATGTAGAATTGCGTGAATACCAAAACAGCGTCGATACCGCTTCGGATATTATCAATCGAAAAGCAACGTATGGAACCTATAATACCAGTATCATCGTCTCTGGAGACAAACCGGCTCCGGTCGTTTTGCTAGCAACCTATTTCCAACGCTCACCTCTCGTCTTTGCCGTCCAAAAAGGAATTGATAATCCAGCTGATCTAATTGGGAAAAAAATTATGGGAACCAGTGATGAATTTAGTTCATCGTCTCTGGGGCTGATGCTGAATCATTTTGGTATTACCGCAAATAATGCCATACTATTACCTAATTCTTTTAATCTCAATGATTTCATTGAGGGAAAAATCGATGCGATTTCTGCTTTTCGTTCAAATGAGCTTTATGAGCTTAATCGTCGTCACATCCCCTACACTATTCTTGATCCGTATGATTACGGATTTATGATGAGTGCGGTCAATCTTTTTACCTCTCACAGTGAAGCGTTGGAAAATCCTGAACGGACACAGCGGTTTATCGATGCGAGCAACCGAGGATGGCAGTATGCTCTCAATCACCCTGATGAAATGGTCGATCTGCTTTTGAAAAAATATCATACTGACAAATCACGAGAAGCCCTTATGTATGAGTATAAAGTAACCAAGAAAATGATGATGATCGATTTTTATCCGGTAGGTCAAGCGAATGAGGAGCTAACGGTTCGAGCTTACAAACAGCTCGTACAATCGGGGAGAATATCCTCCGATCAGCCGCTTGGAAAGTTTATGTTCAAAGATATCGTCGCATCCGTGCATGGTATCCAAATGACGACGGCACAAAAACAGTATCTCCTCAACAAAAAAGAGATTACGATGTGTGTCGATCCCGAGTGGTATCCGTTTGAAGCGATACGAAAAAATCATCATATCGGAATTGCCGCAGATGTGATGAAAGAGTTTGAAAAACAACTGGGAACTCGCATTAAACTCATCCCTACTATATCATGGCAGGAGTCAATAGAAGATATAAAAAATCATAATTGTGATATTCTATCACTCGCTTCAAGTACTCCAGAACGACTAAGATACATGGATTTCACCTCTCCTTACATAACGGTTCCCATTGTCATGGCGACTAAAATGGATAAACCCTTTATTGAAGATATTACTTCCTTGGGCAAAAAAAAGCTGGGAGTTGTAAAGGGGTATGCCATAGAAGAAGAGCTACGCTTAACCCACCCCGATCTCAACCTTATCGAAGTTACCTCTATTACCGATGGATTGAAACGTGTTGAATCGGGAGAGCTTTATGGGTATGTAGATAACCTAATGGTTGTCTCTTCCTATATTCAAAAAGAGCATACAGGAACACTTAAGGTCTCATCCCGACTCAAAGAAAGTCTCTATTTGGCAGTAGGAACTCGAAATGATGAACCACTTTTGCACGATATTTTTGAAAAATTGGTTGTCGGAATCGATCCAGTTATGATACAAAAAATTTACAACCGCTACGCTCCCGTCCTCAATGAACAAAATCCATACAAAACCATTATACTTAGAGTTCTCGTGATTGTTGCGCTTATTAGCGTTTTACTAATGGTATGGAACATACTTTTACGACGAAAAGTAAAAGAGGCAGTAGCCAAAAATTTGCTACAAGCCAACATTGTTTTACAAAAAAGCAAACAAGCAGAAATTGGAAATCTTATCGCTAACATATCGCATCAATGGCGTGAACCGCTCTCAAAATTAAGTTCTATTAATCTTCTCACTTTGGCAAACCTTAAAACTGGAAGAAAAATCGATGAAACAGTACTACTCAAACAATGTGAAAAAATTGAAGAAACACTTGAATTTATGTCCCATACTATGCAAAACTTTCTTGAATTTTATAAAAAAAGCGATATCCCCGCCACATTTAATCTCATGGAATCAATTTATGGAACTCTCTCTATTATCGAAACAAAGATTTTAGATAATGCTATAATGATTACAATTACGGGAGATGAAACTGTCGAAATATCTGGAATAAAAAATGAGTGGATGCAAGTTTGGCTCAATCTGATAAATAATTCAATAGAAATCTTGAAATCACGTCAAATCACTAACCCGTCTATTAGAATCCACGCTACATATAAAGAGGTAATATTTTGTGACAATGGAGGAGGGATAGATATGAGTATCCCAACTAACGGTTTAGGCCTCCAAATGTGCCATGAGATTACAGCAAAATACAATGCAATATTAGAGCTGAATAATAATAGCTCAGGTTTATGTGCGCATGTCATTTTTCAATAAGCAGTTAAGTATTCAGTCGAAATCCGACATCAGGGATAGTAAAAATAATATCTTTGCCAAAACGACGACGAAATCGTAGTATAAAATTGGTAAGTGCGGAGTCAGACATATCTTCAGATTGCCAAACCATAACATTTATCATATCTTTCGTGATAAGTCTATCACGATTTTTGGAAAGAAGTTCTGCAAAAAGAGACTCTTTTTTATTAAGAGTATAAACTAGAGACTCTTTTTCCATACATCTGTTTTTACTGTCAAAAAACCATCCATTTTTCAATTCAATTTTTTCCAAATGTTTCAATTCAATCAATTCAAGACAGCGTTTTAGAGTGTCAATCAACATCTCATATTTAATCGGCTTTAGCAAATACGCTGTTAAACCAAGAGGAATAGCACGAAACAAAAATTCTTCATCCTTGTGTCCGCTTATAATAACAATTGGCATCTTGGTATCATGTTTTCTAAAATCACGAATAAAATCAAGTCCATTTTCATTTTTCAGTTTTATATCACAAATAATAAAATCTATAGCACGTGTAATAAGTACAGAATTGGCTTCTGATATTGTCTGAGCATGATGAACTGTTTTTACAAAAACTTGTAATAAACTAATTGTATTTAGAGCGAAATCAATATTATCTTCAAGAAAAAGGATTTTTTTATCTTTAAGACGTTCTAACATTCATCTATCTCCGCATATGAAAACTTAACTATCAATTCTATCTTACCTATATCGCATACAAATCGTACAATAAAAAATCAATATTTTTTATACAAATATAAACTTTTATAAAAGCTTTTTTACACATTTGAATGACAATTGTATGTTAGAATATACCATTACAAAATAAAAGAAGGAAAAAGCACCTATGAACTTAACATTTTCAATGTATCGTACAAAAATCATCTATATAGCAATGCTATTAGGAATACAATTATCTGCAGCCAATTCAGATGTAACCTACTTTGATGGAACGACCAATCAGTCAATGTCAGTAAAGGCTGAAAAATTCGCACCTGAGCATCCTGCTTGTTGTGTAGAGAAAAAAGCCTCTACACCAATAGCTGCAGCACCTATTCCAGTGACAGAAAAGGATTCAGATGGAGATGGGGTATTGGATTCAAAAGACAAATGCCCAGATACTCCAAAAGGATATCAAGTCGACAGCAATGGCTGCCCTCAGAGTGTGACATTGCATATGAACTTTGCTTTTGCTTCTAATGAAATTCCAGCTTCATCGGACAATGATATATCTGAACTAGTCCAATTTATGAGCAATAATCCTGCATGTATTATCACTATTATTGGTCATACGGATAACATAGGTAACGATGAACGCAATCAACCTCGTTCAGAAGCCCGAGCAAAAGCGTTAGCAGATAAATTAATCGCGAAAGGTATTGATATCAATCGTATCAAAACATCCGGTCAAGGTTCTCACCAACCAATCGCTACTAATGCTACCGATGCAGGACGTGCCCAAAACCGCCGTATTGAAATCGAAATCCGCTGATATTCTCTTCTTCTCCCTATATGGGAGATCTCAAAAATAATTTCCAGTTTCTTCTTTCAATCGTATATATATTTTTTCAAAATCTGTCGAATAAACACGTGTTTGAGCAATCGACGTAATAAAATTAGTATCACTTTGCCATCTCGGAACCAAATGCAGATGAATATGTTCTGCTATTCCAGCACCACCAGCTTTTCCTAAATTCATCCCAATATTAACACCATGAGCTCCAAAACTCTCTTTGAGCATCCGCACACCCTTTTGTGCCAATGCGCTCATATGGAGCCACACCTGTGGATCAAGCGCTTCAAGAGCATCGGTATGCTTGTGAGGGATAATCATAAAATGACCCGGTGTATAGGGGTAGCGATTCATAACGATAAAACAGAACTCATCGCGATAAAGAACATGGAGTGTCTCATCATCAGATGCATGGGTACTGATGTGACAAAAGACACACCCCTCGATCTTCTCACCCGTTACATATTCATTGCGCCAAGGGGCATATAAAATATCTTTCATCAGATAAAATTCGGTGCGTCATTCGCAAATAGGATAATATCACCCGCTCGGGTTACTTCGCCGAGTGTTTTAACCATTTGCGATTTATCTGCCAACATTATTTTTTGAGGCACTTTTAACTCTTTATCAAATTGCACTGCATTTAATGATCCCGTAACGATGGCAATATCAAATACTTTATTAATAGCATCAATCAATTCGGAGTTAAGCTCTTCGGTACTCTCAACTAATCCAGGAGTTACGATGACTTTACGTCCAGTATGCAATGAGCATAAACGCACCCCCTCCAACATCCCATCGATGTTACCGTTGTAACCATCATCGAGGATAATTTTACCCCCTGCATCGATCCGTTCCAATCGGTGTTCAACACTTTTGAGTTTTTCGACCGCTTTGAGTATTTCTTCCGTACTCATCCCCATCTCCTGCGCGATCAAAATCGCTGCATTGATATTGATCGTCTGAAATCCACCCAAAACAGAGGTATGAAAATGTTCCATCGTATCATTCATCATTATCTCAAAATCGATTCCCTCTAACGTTGCATTCAGATTATGGATACCGTCTCCGAAGAATGTCACTTTTTCATGTGTTTCATCCGTCACCGATGTGTGAATAAACGCTCGTTTAAGACGATTAGATTGGATAATTTCAAGTTTAGTACGCTGTATCCGTTCCAACGTTTTAAAATACTCTAGATGCTGAGGCCCCACCTTGCCGACAACAACGATTTGAGGATGAAGAAGCTGTGTAATAGCATAAATATCCCCTACTTCACGTGCTCCCGCTTCACAGATATAGACCTGTGTATTTGAGGGTAGAGATTCATTAACGTCTCGAATAATACCACCGAGGGTATTAACACTGCGCGGCGTTGCATAAACGTTAAATTTTTGACCTAATACCTGTGCAATAAAGTTTTTCATCGACGTTTTACCGTAACTTCCGGTCACACAAATAATCGTCAAATCGCTCATGGAAGCAACTTTACGCGACGCTTCACGCTTATAGGCCAAAAATAAAAACTTTTCAGTTCCCCATGAAGCCATATAGGTCAAAAGAATCGGAAAGAACACACTGTACGTATGAGCTATCCCCTTAAGCGTAAAAAGGATATCTAATACAAGGGTTATAGAAAATAATAGGATTAAAAACCGTTTTACCCGCCACGTCAAAATCACTTTTTTGTCGAGTTTACGGTGCCATAAAATCACAGATGGAAGAAGCGCTGCGTAAAAATAGATCCAAAAATACTCAGGAATTGCATAATATACAAAAAATGGGAGGATAAAATAGACAAGATGCCACCACGTTTTATGATGACGTAATACCACCCGCTCGATTCGATAGTCATACCATTGCAGATTGGTAATCAAATACCACCCCAACGTCATCACAAATAAAATATTGGTCAAAAATACAAAAATCTGCGTGTAGTCCATACTCTTTCCTTAATGCTCCAAGTTTTTTAAAACTGCTTTTTCAATCTCTTTGGCTACCGTAGCACCCTGCTCCAAAAAGAAATAGTGATCACCGTCAAATTCAACCACTTTCGATTCAGGAATCAGCTCCGCAATTTTATAAGCTGTCCATAGCGGTGTTGCCGTGTCTTGCGCTCCAAAACATAAGAGAGCTTTACCCTTGAAAGCCCTAAATTTCTCACTGAAATCTTCGTTAACGACATTTTTAAACGTCTCATACATCGGCTGGCTTAATCCTTGTGCATCCGGCGCAACGAAAAAACGGCGAAGCTGTGTCAACCCTGTCAATTTAAGCACTTTAAAAAGGGCAATTTTAGCTCGTATTTTCAACGGTTTAGGGACTAAAATACCTGCTGAACCTACCAAAACTAAAATATCCGGGTTAAGAAGTGTTGCTACTTTACCACCAAATGAATGCCCTAGAATAATTGTTTTATCAGCTTCAATCATCGATAAAAAAGATTCTAAAATCGTCGCATAATCCTCAGTCGTCAATTTCATATTGCATGTACTATTTCCAAACCCAGGCATATCGATATAAATATGACGAAATTGCTTTAATTGAGTAGCAAAAGCGTGTTTCATCAGATTTTTATGTGAGCCCCAGCCATGTAAAAAAACGATATCGTAATGGGCGCTCGGATTAAGAATCTCGTAACTGATCGAAAAGGTGTGCTGTTTGTATTGAACCGTTTTAACTGCCACGCTTATTTCCCTTTGGCTTGGGAAATTGAGTGGATATAGTCATAATTAACCCGAATCTCTTTTTTATCCGGCAATGATCCCAGGAGCTTTTGAATTGATCCACTGAAATCTTCAAACAAATAATTTGCCATTGACCCTGGGATCGGGTTCACTTCATTCAAATAGACTTCTCCTTCAATCTCAAAGAAATCACAGCGTATCAATGCCCCCTCAAATAAAGGAGAATAGATTGTTTTAAATGCATCACGTAATTGCTGAACTAAGGAATCACTCACAGCGGCTTCTGCAACATTTCCTGAACGAGAAAAATCGAGATATTTTTTCTCAAAATCGAGAAAATCAGCTTTTTGAGGCTCTTCAACAATCGAGTAAGTGATTTCACCGCGTGCACTGAAACCGGCCAAGTTATACTCTTTAACCCCCGATATAAACGGCTCGATCAAAAGAACATTATCAAATTCAAATGCGACGTCCAACGCATAATCGAGTTCTGAAGCTTCACGGACGATACTCACTCCTATAGAGCTTCCCAAACGAGCCGGTTTAACAATAAATGGATAGCTAGTTGTAATCACACGCTTATCTTCTTTGCGAAGAATCTCATACGGAAGTGTCTTAACCCCCAAAGATGCAGCAAGCCATTTGGTATAGTGTTTATCAAAACTGAGCATCGACGCCTCTTTACGAGGACCAATAAACGGGATATGAAAAAAATCAAGTAATGATGCAATGGTTCCATCTTCACCATCTCCACCGTGAATCAGATTAAGGAGGGGCATATCGTATTTTTTGCTTCCAAACATCCCACGCTGTTCAAATCCGCCGTTGGTCAAAAAGATTTGAGGCATCTTACGATGCTCACCGCGTGAAAAAGTAATCGCTTTCATTTTTGCGGCATCAATAAGATAAAATTTATGATCTTGATCACAAAAAATGAAACTAAGTTCAAATCGGCTAAGTTTCTCTTTTACAGTGATCGCACTAACAATACTGATCTCATGTTCATAACTCGCTCCACCAAATAAAATGGCTAATTTCAATTTAATTTCCTTGTTTTAAAGTTTTTGTAGTTGCTTTAATGCTTCTTTAACCAATGTTGACGTATCACTTGCCGTCGACATGCTCAATGCTTTCGCTATTTGATCTTTTTTAAACCCTAATGATTCAAGCGCCATTGAAGCTTCAGTAGTGACCGTATTAACCGTTATTCCAGAGTTTAAAAGTACCGCATCAAATCCAGCCAATTCAACCATAATTCGCCCTGCGCTTTTAGGTCCAATCCCCGGAACTTTTTTAAGAGCATTGATATCTTTAGATGAAATAATACCCGCAAACTGCTCCGGCGTAAAGGTTGAACAAATTGCAAGGGCTGCTTTTGGCCCGATTCCGTTGATTTTAAGCATCCCTTCAAAGAGAATTTTCTCATTTTTTTGAGCAAATCCATAGAGCTGCTGTGCATCTTCACGAATAATATGTGCCGTATGAACTTTCACCCTCTCTGATGCAAGCAAACTGTACGTATGCAGTGATATAAAAACTTCGTAAATAACCCCACCTACATTTAGATGCAATAATGTAGGCTCCTTGTGCTCGATAACACCTTCCAAACCTACTATCATTCTTCTAATTTCCTAATAGAGTATTCTCCAAATTCATCTTTGTGCAATCCCAATATTTTTTCATCACTATTATGCGAGGGGACATACATCACATCAATCGGAGGATCAATCAATTTAAAAATAATTTCATTATGATTTCTCCAACGATCATGATTAATGATTCGCGCTTCAAAAATTTCATTTTGCAATGCGGTATGCTTTGAGCTAAGCAATTTATACATATCTTCTTTTTGCTTCATTTCATCACGTAATGCATCTAATTTTTGTTTGAACTGTAAAAGCTGCTGATATTTTTGAACAAATGCTGTCGGTGCTTTTACACCATTTTGTTTGTAATGGATAAGTTTATTTTTAAGCTCTTCCATCACTGGAACATTTTCTTTCCAGGTCATTTCGTACCCAGTGAGTTCTCTATTGATCTCTTTAAGAGATTGGGTTACCTCTTCAATTTTTTTCATTTGTTCAGTAATAACATCCATCGATTCATTCAACAGTGGATCAATAATAAATAAATTTTCTCCCCCTTGAAGAGATTTGATCTCAATTTTATGAGAAGCTGTCAGTTGAACATGAGATCCTAAAATTTCAATCGAGATATCTTTTGCCCGTATTTTTCCCCCGGTAGCCTGTGTAATCTTAACCGTTTCTGCTTCAACAATACCATGTTCCAAACGTGTAATATTGACCTCTTTTCCATGGGCAGTACCTTTATGAATATTAATCGTCAATTCATCTGCAGTTATAATGGCACTTTGATGCACTTGTCCCTCTATGGTGGCTTTGTGTGCTGTTACTTTGGCATTTGGACCAATATTACCTTCAATATTAATCACATTTACCGTAACATCCATCCCCATCCCGATAGCATCTTTAAGAACATCTTTTTCCGTAACATTGATCAAGACATCTGCATCCAACTGAGTTTCAATGGATCCTGTCGTTCTAAAACTGATTTCACTGACATCTACTTCTGTTTTAATATCATACATCCCACCTTCCAATGTGACATATCCACTTGCTTTAGCTCTGTATTCAATGCTAGTCGGTGTATCAATTACAGCAATTTTTTCACCGACGGTAAATGTCGGTTCATTTTTTACGATTGGTGCTTTTGGAACTAGATACTCCCCACGGCAGTTACGACCATGTTCTCCCATTTGTGGCTTAATGTATTCCATTAACAATTCGTTCGCTACGGCACTCATAATATACCCTCGTTTGGCATAATTGATCCGTCCGTGTTCGTCTAAATTTTTGCGTTTTGTTTCATAATGGAGAACTAATTTATCATTGACTGTAGCTACAGGCTCATATCCAACCCCAATCACATAACGTTCTTGAACTTCAAACCGATAAGAGCCTTCAATTTTAATTTTTGCTAAAAGATCTGCAAGGTTTTGTTGAAGCATCGAATCAAACAATCCGATCATCATATTCGCCCGAAGCTTTTTTCGATCGATTAACTTTAAAAAATCTTCTTTAAATGTCTCATAATATGTGGCTTCACTACCTGCTTTAATCGTCAAATATATTTTGCAAAGCGTTGAGTTTCCACCGATAGACATATCAATCAAATCAAGCATAGTCGCTTCAGATTTTGCATATATTTCAATCTCATATACTTGTTTAAGCTCAAATTTTTGGTTCAGATACGAATCTTCCCCCAGCTTTCTTATATCTTCTTCAGAAAGTTCTTTCCAGTCTTCTTGTGTTCCTGAACCTTCCAGTAATGTTCTGCTTAAAGTCTGAATATCCAAAAGATTAAAATCGAGAGAATTGACATGGATTTGATGATTGGAAGATACCTGCAATAGTTCTTTAGCGACATTTGAAGTACGTACAACGATCGGTTTAATTTGTGGTATTGTCTCTTCATGTTTGCCCTGGTTGGTAAACAGTCCCATTATTGATCCTTTGCATCAGTGACCCTATTTTAATCACTTATCGGTTAAAATTTCGTAAAATTTATTTTTGGGCTTATATTCCGTATGTTTAAATCGATATTCTCCAACTCTTTTGGCATCTTAATTTCCCGTGTGAGCGGACTTGCCAGAGATATTTTAATGACATCTGTTTTAGGTGCTAATATGTGGAGTGATATCTTTTTTATGGCATTTAAATTTCCAAATCTTTTTCGACGAATTTTTGCAGAGGGATCCTTCACTCAAAGCTTCATGCCCTCATACATTGCTTCTAAACAAAAAAGTGTATTTGCCGTTGCTATATTTATCCGTTTTATGATTTTTATCGTTCTATTTTCTTTTGTAGTAACCCTTTTCCCTGAGTTTTTTACAAAAATGTTAGCATGGGATTGGGATGCAGATTTAATCTCAAAAACAGCCCCCCTAACTACCATCAATTTTTGGTATTTAGATCTCATCTTTATCGTCACATTTTTAGGATCACTTCTTCAACACAAAGAGCACTTTTTTACCACCGCTTTTTCTACAGTCTGGCTCAATATTGCTATGATAGTTGCTCTGTTACTCTTTGCCAAAAGTGATCCAAAAACGATTGTTTATACTTTAAGTTTTTCGATCTTGGTCGGAGGGATATTACAAGTTATTACCCACTTATACACGATACGGAAAAAAGGGCTTATGAAGTTACTCGTCGGCGGGTGGAAATATCGAAAATCCAAAGATGTCAAAGCAGAAGAGTCCAAATTCAGCGCCCTCTTCTTCCCTTCAGTACTGGGTAATTCAACCGCTCAAATCGCCTCATTCATCGATACTTCTCTCGCCTCATTTTTGGCGGCGGGTTCCGTATCGTATCTGTTTTACGCGAACCGAATTTTTCAACTCCCGTTTGCCATTATCGCACTGGCGATTACAACCGCACTCTTCCCCAGTATCGCCAAAGCAATCAAAAATGAAAACCATACCCTCGCTTACCAAAATCTCTACAAATCATTCTGGCTCCTCAGTGCCCTTTTGGGTATCTCCGTATTGGGGGGAGTTCTTTTAGCCGAGCCGATCGTTTGGCTTTTATTTGAGCGGGGAGCTTTTAGTATCCAAGACACGCACAACACCGTCAATGTCTTAATGATGTACATGATAGGGCTCATCCCTTTCGGACTAGCAAAGCTATTTTCTCTCTACCTTTATGCCATGCACAAGCACATTAAAGCAGCCAAAATCGCCGCTATTTCTCTGATTATCAATATTATTTGTTCAGTTATTTTAATGAAACCTCTCGGAGCGGCGGGCTTGGCACTAGCAGGGAGTATCGGCGGTGCGGTACAAATGATACTCACCGTCAAAGAGGTAGGTTGGCATATCTTTTTTGATCTTCTTAAAACAAAATTTAGCCTCTATTTCTTGCTAGGAACAGCAGGATTAGGGATAGTATTTTATACTTTAAATAAATTTTTGATACACTTGATACGATAAAAAGATTGGAAATTCATGACCATTTACGACAGCGTTAAAAAGAGCAAACTCAAATTTGAACCACTCGAAGAGGGAAAAGTCTCTCTCTACGTTTGCGGCCCTACCGTGTATGACGATGCCCATTTGGGACATGCAAAAAGCGCTTTGGTTTTTGACCTTCTCCGCCGTGTTCTCGAAGCAGAGGGTTATGACGTCCTCTTTGCCCGTAACATCACCGATATTGACGACAAAATTATCAACAAAGCACGTGAGCTTGGAATTAGCACCACGGAGATCGCTGAACGCTATACTGCGGCATATCACCGTGACATGGAAGCTATAGGTGTCCAAAAACCGACGCTAGAACCAAAAGCAACCGAATCGATTGATGCGATGACGCAGATGATCCAGCACCTCATCGACAAAAAACATGCGTATACCATTAGTAACGGTGACATCTATTTTGATACGGCAACAGACAAAAACTATCTCTCTCTCTCAAATCGCCAAAGCTCTGAAAATCAAAGCCGTGTCGAAAAAATCTCCGAGAAAAAAAATGAAGCCGATTTTGCCCTCTGGAAAGCGGTTCATGATGAGGGGGTTGCCTTTGATTCTCCGTTCGGTCGAGGACGTCCTGGATGGCATTTGGAGTGCTCAGCAATGATCGAGCGTTATGTCAGCTCCCACAGCGGAGCGTATGCCATCGATATCCATGGCGGCGGTGCCGATCTCCTCTTCCCTCACCATGAAAACGAAGCGGCACAAACCCGCTGTGCGACCAATCATGAATTGGCAAAGTATTGGATACACAACGGTTTCGTCACGATTGACGGGGAAAAAATGTCCAAAAGCTTAGGGAACAGTTTTTTTCTCAAAGATGCCCTCAAAGCCTATGATGGCGAAGTGCTCCGTTTTTACCTTCTCAGCACCCATTACCGAGGTGATTTTAACTTTAACGAAGAGGACCTCATTGCTGCTAAACGGCGTTTGGATCGTCTTTACCGCCTCAAAAAACGGCTTTTCGGTCTCACTGTCGAATTGGTCGATACCGAGTTTAAAGCATCTCTCCTCGAAGCGTTGGGGGATGATCTTAACGTCTCACGTGCTTATGCTCTGATCGATGAACTCATCTCAGGGGCGAACGAAGCGCTCGATACCAACCCGAAAGATAAAAGTTACCGCCAGATTCTTCTATCCGCATTGACAACGATTGAGACTCTCTTCGGTTTCGGAAGAAAAAATCCGTTCGAGTATTTCCAATTCGGTTTGGATGAGACGACGAAAGCCAAAATTGACGATTTAATCATACAACGAACTGAAGCCAAAAAAGCGAAAAATTTTGCCGCTTCCGATGCAATAAGAGACGAACTAACAACGATGGGAATTTCTATTATGGATACGGTGAATGGAACCTTTTGGGAGATGCGTGAATGAGAGAAAGTTATAAACGCTTCTGGCCTTATATCCGAAAGTATAAATTCCAGTTTTTAATGGTCTTGATCGGGATAATTTTGACCGTCAGTGCAACTGCGGCAACTGCACACATCATGAAACCATTGATGGATAATATGTTTATCAAAAAAGAAGCTCGGATGTTATATATCATCCCTATCCTTTTGGTTGGAATTTATGTATTCAAAGCAATTGGACGATACATTCAATCGGTTTTCAATACGTATATCGGTCTCCATATCGTTTCAGAAATTAGAGAAGAATTGCTCTCTAAAATGATCCATTTGGATATGCAATTTCTCTATACCAACCGTAGTGGAGAGCTTATCTCACGTATCACCAACGACATCAATAGAATTCAATACTTTGTCTCCTCTATGATGCCTGAATTAGTTCGTGAGAGCCTCACAGTTATTACCCTCATCGGTTATGTTATCTATCTCAATCCTACTCTTGCTTTTTGGGCATTGATTGTTATGCCGGCTGTTATCATCCCTTTGTTACAAATTACCAAACGACTTAAGCGGCTCGCTCACCGTTCACAAGAAAAAAATGCCGACATGGTTACCCGCTTAACTGAAGTTTTCAACAATTCCGAAATCATTAAATCCAATGCAACCGAGCAATACGAATTGGAACGTTTTCAAAATGAAAACGTCCATTTTTTCAAAATCAATATGAAATCAACCTATACCAGTGAATTAATTTCTCCGATGATAGAAATTATTGCAGCAATCGGACTAGCAACGGTTATCTACATAGGGGGTAAGCAGGTTTACGCCGGAACCATGAGTGTTGGAGAATTCACCGCATTTTTAACTGCATTGGGTCTAGTATTTCAACCGCTCAAAGGGATGAGTAATATCTTAGGAAGAGTACAAGATGCCCAAGCGGCAAGCGAGCGGGTATTTCAGATATTTGATATGGATAATACAATCACAGATGGTCAAGTTCAATTAAATGATCCTGTTAAACATATCCAATTTGATCATGTAACACTCAAATTTGACAAAAAAACAGCATTAAATAATATCAATATAAATATTCAAGCAGGAGAGACTATCGCTCTAGTCGGACAAAGCGGAGGTGGTAAAAGCTCTTTTGTCAATCTTCTACTCCGTTTTTATGATCCAATATCCGGAAGTGTCTCTATTAACGGACATGACCTGAAAGAGTATACACAACATTCACTCCGTTCTCAAATTGCTTTTGTCTCCCAACGAGTCTATATTTTTCAAGATACATTAGCGGCAAACGTAGCGTATGGGGCAACAATCAATGAAGCGCGTGTTATAGAAGCTCTGGATATGGCAGATGCATTAGAATTTGCACAATCTCTACCTGATGGAATTTACACCGTGATGCAAGAGTTTGGAGCTAACCTCTCCGGAGGACAGCGACAACGAATTGCCATAGCACGTGCCATCTACAAACATGCCTCTCTTTTGATTTTAGATGAAGCAACCAGTGCACTTGACAATGAAACAGAACGTAAAATTCAAAATACACTCAATAACTATACTAAAGACAAAATTACTATCCTCATCGCGCATCGTCTCAGCACGGTTCAAGATGCAAACCGGATATTTGTATTTAATGCGGGGGAAATTGTCGCAGAAGGGACACATCAAAATCTTTTGGACTCTTCTGAGGAATACCAACGTCTCAGCCAAACACTAACGGAAAATTAAAGGATTTAACGGATGGGAGTACCATTTCACTCACAAATAAGAAAAAAAATCAAAAATGCTTTTAATGCATTATTACTCTTTCTTTTCCCCACGCGTCCAAAACATGAGATCATTCCATGTGAAAATATTCGCCGTATTTTGGTCATACGGATTAATTACCGTATCGGTAATATTCTCTTTACTACTCCGCTTCTTCGGGCACTTGAACAACGATTTCCTGAAGCGTCTATGGATATTCTCATCGGAGCACGGTATCCATCTTCTTTGCTAAAAGGGTTTTCAACGGTCCAAAATGTATTTGATTTTCCCCGTCGTCTGCTCAAGAATCCGATCCATCTGTTTCGATACATTAAGCAGCTCAGAACACCCTATTATGACCTTGTTATCAATCTAAATGCCGGTTCGGCAAGTGATCGAGGAGCAACTTTTTTAGCGCGAGGTACCTATAAACTTGGATTTGATACGTTAGATTGGTCTCCTTCAACTCATGTTATTGATAATCCACATGGAATGATTCATGAAGCCTTAAAACCACTATATTTGATGGAAGCTTTTGGTAATTCGCCAAGCGATTTTCCACAAAAAATGGACATTTCTTTAAGCGAAAATGAGAGAGTTGCAGGAAGTGATGAACTGAAAAAACGGCTTAGTGATCAAGGGTACACTTGGAATAATGAGACAAAGATCATTGGTATGTTTCGCGATGCCCGATTTGAGAAAAAGATCTCCAATGAGTGGTGGAACGAGTGGTACATTCAGATGAAACAGCTCAATCCGGATGCCATATTTATCGATATTCTCTCTCCAGATGTAACCGAAAAACTCTCTGATGAACTTTATTTTCTCTTAGAGTCCAATTTACGTAGTTTAGGTGCCATACTCTCACAGATGAATGTATTTGTATGCGGTGATACAGGACCAATGCATCTAGCCAGTGCCTCAGGTGTACCGACCATAGCCCTTTTTAAAGCAACTACTCCTGCCCTCTATGGCACTTTGGGAAAAAATGATCTATCACTCACTTTAGATGATTCCACTCCGGAAAAAATAGCGGAGCAAATTTCACACCATTTATCTGCTCTTTAAAATCCTCTGCTATTACCATCTGCCTCTTGCAATAGAGAGGCATTAACAAACCATTCAATCTTTTTTGAGTATAATCGCACTAATTTTAGACCACGAAGCGAGACGGTATGTTTGATTACGAATCTTTAAAACCATGGCTTTTTAAACTTCAACCTGAAAGTGCTCATACACTTGCGGCTACGTTACTACGTAGTGCAAGTTTTTGTCCCCCTCTTTTCAATGGTTGGATGGCCAAACATTTCGTCACACACCCTTCTCTTTCTCAAGAGCTTTTTGGACGAACATTTTTAAATCCCATAGGTTTAGCTGCAGGATTTGATAAAAATGCTACGCTATTTCACGGTGTAATGGCACTTGGATTCGGTTTTACTGAAATCGGAACATTAACTCCAAAGCCTCAAGAGGGAAATCCTCGCCCAAGATTATGGCGTCATATCGAAGAAGAGACGCTTCAAAATGCCATGGGTTTCAATAATGACGGTTTATTCCGTATCAGTCACCGCCTCAAAAACATTTACCCGTTCAGTACTCCTATAGGGGTAAATATCGGAAAAAACAAAATCACTTCTGATACGAATGCGATAAAAGACTATACAACTCTGATCAAAGCACTTCACGAATATGCTGATTACATGGTTATCAATATCTCTTCACCAAATACTCCTGGATTACGTGATTTACAAAATGAAGCCTTTATTTCTCAGCTTTTTACAGAAGCAAAAGCAATTACTTCAAAACCGATTTTACTTAAAATTGCGCCCGATATGTCTGAAGATCAAGCTGTCGCGTTATGTGTTCATGCAGTTGAAAGCGGTGCGGATGGGATCATTGCAACCAATACCACTATCGATTATTCACTGGTGAGCGAACCAGAAGAGATGGGAGGACTCAGCGGAGAAGTATTACGTGAACGCAGTTTCTACATTTTTGATGCTATTGCACGTGAGCTGTATGGTAAAGCCACCCTTATTAGCGTCGGCGGCATCAGCACACCTGAAGAAGCCTACCGCCGTATTCGTGCAGGTGCCTCTCTCGTGCAACTTTACACTTCATTGATTTTTAAAGGACCCGAAGTGGTCGAAGAGATCAACAGCGGACTCATCGATTTAATCGCTCAGGATGGATTTAGCTCTATCAGCGAAGCAATCGGTGCGGATCGGCGATGAAAACCCTCGTCGCAATATTTTTGAGTTTAGGAACCCTTATGGCCTCATCACTGCCTCACTATGAAACCAAAACCTTATCCAATGGATTGCAAATAGTCGCCATTCCGATGGATAATGGCTCATCCGTTATCTCCACCGATATTTTTTATAAAGTGGGAAGCCGTAATGAAGTGATGGGAAAAAGCGGTATCGCGCATATGCTCGAACACATGAACTTTAAATCGACTAAAAATCTCAAAGCAGGCGAGTTTGACGAAGAAGTTAAAAGTATCGGCGGGCTCAATAATGCCTCAACCGGATTTGATTTCACCCACTATTACATCAAATCGAGTTCAGAAAATCTCCCTAAATCACTCTCACTGTTTGCCGAACTTATGCAAAACCTTAACCTCAAAGATGATGAATTTCAACCCGAACGCAATGTTGTTGCTGAAGAGCGTCGATGGAGAACCGACAATAATCCGATGGGATACATGTATTTTCGCCTCTTTAACAGTGCCTATGTCTATCATCCCTACCACTGGATGCCAATCGGATTTATGAATGACATCCAAACATGGTCATTAGAAGATATACGTTCATTTCATGCAACCTACTATCAACCAAAAAATGCCATTCTCATCGTCACCGGCGATATTTCTCCGGATAAAGTCTTTGATGAAGCCCAAAAACAGTTCGATTCAATTCCTAACACATTAGATATCCCTGTAGTCAAAACAATTGAACCTGAACAAGACGGAGCACGCCGTGTGATGGTTCACAAAGAGAGCGAAGTTGAAATGCTCGCTATCAGTTTTCCAATACCAAATTTTCAAAATCCCGACCAGGTCAAACTCTCTGCATTAAGTGAAATGCTCAGTTCCGGTAAAAGTTCGCGCCTTTACCGTACATTAGTAGATGAAAAAAGAATGGTCAATCAAATCTATGCCTACAATATGGAAAATATCGATGCTGGCGTATTTCTTTTTATTGCTGTATGCAACAACGGTATAAAAGCGGAGACAGTGGAGGAAGAGATTTGGAATATCATTCGCAAGCTTCAATCAGCGCCTGTTGAAAAAACTGAACTCGACAAAGTTAAAATCAACACAAAATCCGATTTTATCTACTCACTTGAGAGTTCGACATCGGTTGCTGATTTGTTTGGAAGCTACCTCGCACGAGGGGATATCACTCCTCTGTTGAGCTACGAATCGTCCATAGAAGGACTCAAACCCAAAGATATCCAAACTGTAGCAAAATATTACTTGACACCTGAAAAATCAACGACAATAATCCTACGAAAAGGTCAAAAATGAATCTAATTACAGGCTCAACAACAGCCTTGATAACCCCTTTTAAAAATGGAAAATTAGATGAGCAAAAATACGCTGATCTGATTAAAAGACAAATTAAGAATGGAATTAATGCGGTATGTCCTGTCGGAACTACCGGTGAAAGTGCTACCCTTACCTATGATGAAGATCGAATTTGCATGGAAATCGCAGTTGCCGTTTGTAAAGGGACAAATACCAAAGTCCTCGCCGGTGCAGGAAGCAACTCAACAGCTGAAGCGATCGAAGCAGCTTTGAGTGCTCAAAAATGTGGCGTAGATGCTATTTTCTCCGTTGCTCCGTATTACAACAAACCCTCACAAGAGGGGCTATACCAACACTACAAAGCGATTGCAGAGTCAGTTCCAGAACTGCCGTTTATGCTCTATAACGTACCGGGAAGAACTATGGTCGATATCAGTGCTGACACGGTTATTCGACTTTTCGATGATGTTAAAAATATTTATGGGATCAAAGAAGCTACGGGAAGCATCGAACGCACCATTGAACTCCTCTCTCGCAGACCAGAGCTAAAAGTCTTATGCGGGGATGACGCTATCGACTACGCGATTCTCGCGTGCGGCGGAGCAGGTATCACTTCGGTTACCTCAAACCTCCTTCCCGATTTCAAAAGCTCACTCGTCGCCAAAGCGCTGAGCGGTGATATGAGCGGAGCAAAAGCGTTAAACGATCAATTGTTCCCGATCAACAAAACACTGTTTTTAGAATCCAATCCGGTGATGATCAAAGCAGCTATGTACATTGCCGGACTCATCGATACCCTCGAATATCGTCTCCCACTCGTCGCACCAAGCAATGAAAATTTGAAACGTCTCGAAACTATTATGAAAAACTATACCATCAAAGGAATGTAATTGAATATGCAAGGAAAAACTCTACTTATCAGCGGCGGGACTCGCGGTATCGGAAAAGCAATCGTTTACGCGTTTGCAGCAAAAGGGGTCAATGTCGCATTTACCTACAATTCTAATGCAGAAATTGCTGAAGAAATTGCAAATGACGTTGAAAATACCCACAATGTAAAATGTCGTGGTTATGCCCTCAATATTTTAGAGCCAGATGAGTATAAAGATGTTTATACAAAATTTGATGAAGATTTCGATCGCCTCGACTTTTTTATCTCCAATGCAATCATTTCAGGACGTGCTGTAGTCGGTGGTTTTGGACCGTTTATGCGTCTGAAACCAAAAGGATTGAACAACATCTATACCGCAACGGTTGACGCGTTTGTCGTCGGAGCACAAGAAGCAGCGAAACGGATGGAAAAAGTAGGTGGTGGTTCAATTATTTCTATGAGTTCTACCGGAAATTTGGTTTACACGCCAAACTATGCAGGACATGGAACCAACAAAGCGGCAGTTGAAGCGATGGTACGTTATGCGGCAGCTGAACTGGGTGAAAAAGGGATCCGTGTCAATGCGGTCAGCGGCGGACCGATCGATACTGATGCACTGAAAGCATTTCCAAATTACGAAGAGGTCAAAGGGGAAGTGATCAAACGCTCACCTCTTAGCCGTATGGGTGAAGCGGAAGATCTCACTGGAGCATGTCTGTTCCTCTGCGGTAACGGTTCTTCATGGCTTACAGGACAAACCATCGTTGTTGATGGTGGAACCACATTTCAATAATTTAATACGCGATAGGACCTCGTCCCGATCGCTACGTTACATTATGTTCTCTTCAGCAGAGAGCTCATGCGCAGTAAACTGTGTTTTTTAAGAATCAATCAAAGGCTCATAGGGTGCTTAACCTTCCCAATCTCCTCGCTTTTATCCGCCTTCTCATCGCTCCGGTGATGTTTTGGATCATCCTCAACCCCCAAATTTTTACCGATATGGGATGGCATATCAGCTGGAACTATTATATTGCGACATTGCTCTTTGTCATTGCCAGTACAACCGACTTTTTTGATGGGTACATTGCTAGAGAGCTCGATCAGATCACTATCGTCGGACAGATCCTCGATCCTCTCGCGGACAAAATGCTCACTCTCGCCGCATTTTTGGGTCTCATGATGAGTGGTGCCGCTTCAGCGTGGGCGATCTACATCATCATTGTTCGTGAACTCTTCATTACAGGACTTCGTACCCTCTCCCTCTCCGAAGGGATCGATGTCAGCGCATCCATGGCTGGAAAAGTGAAAACCGTGGCACAGATGATAGCCATCGGATTTTTATTGATGCATTGGCCGTTTGGAAATACTCTGCTATGGATTGCCGTAGCGCTTACCGTCTATTCCGGTGCCGAATACGTGATCGGTTTTAGCAAAGCCTATAAAGGGAAACTCTAATATGTCGTGGATTGTCGCCCTTCTCGTCCTCTCGGTTCTCATTTTCTTCCACGAACTCGGACACTACAGTGCCGCACGCTTTTTTGGTGTCTACGTAGAGGTGTTCAGTATTGGTTTTGGGAAAAAAATCGCCTCATTTAGATGGTTAAACACTGACTGGCAAATCTCCGCCATCCCTCTGGGCGGCTATGTAAAGATGAAAGGTCAAGATGATCTTGATCCTACAGCTATCAGCTCTGATAGTGATAGTTATAATTCCAAAAAACCATGGCAAAGAATCATCATTCTTATGGCAGGTCCTCTTGCCAACTTTGTTCTAGCATGGATTTTCTTTTATGCTATCGCATTAGGTGGACCTCAAGCACTCTCACCCATAATTGGAAATATCTCAAAGAATTCTCCTGCTCAAAATGCCGGTTTGCAAAACGGTGATACGATTCTTGCAATCAATGGAAAATCCATCACAACATGGGATGAAGTATCAGAGCAAATTAAATCTTCTGAAGGTTCATTGGCACTAAATATTGAACGTTCTGGTACGATTAACACCATTATTGTAACACCTAAAATCACCCCTTCACAAAATCTTTTTAAAGAGACTGTATATAAACGAATGGTAGGAATTGCACCATTAGGTACTGTCCAAACATTGAACCTTAATCCGATTTCAGCATTTTCATATGCATCAAATGAGACCTACAATTCATCCTTATTAATATTCCAAAGTGTCCAAAAACTAATCACCGGTGTTGTCCCTGCAAAAGAAATTGGCGGAGTGGTCAGCATCGTCCAAATCACAGCCAATGCCACTGCCTATGGATGGATGAGTCTTCTTTTTTTCTCTGCATTGATTTCTGTAAATCTCGGGGTACTAAATCTTCTCCCTATCCCAGCACTCGATGGTGGTCATATGATGTTTAATCTTTATGAAATGATACGCCGTAAAGCACCCAGTGAAGAGATTATTACCCGTCTTACAATCGGTGGATGGGTTATCTTACTCGCGCTCATGAGCTTAGGTTTGTACAACGATATAACAAGGTTGATGCAATGACGATATTAGAACAGAAATTATCCTTTGATCGTATCATCGAAAAAGTCGAAAGTGCCCGATTACGTGTAAATAATCATCATATTGTCAAAATTGTTGCCGCCAGCAAATACGTCGATGCCGATGCGATTGCATCACTCTATGCAATTGGACAACGAGCATTCGGTGAAAACAAAGTGCAAGATCTAAAAACAAAATCGGAAACACTCGACGATTTACCTATTGAATGGCACTTTATTGGTTCTTTACAAAAAAACAAGATCAATCAGCTACTAGCGATCAACCCTCACTTGCTCCATTCGATTGATTCAGTAGAATTAGCACATGCACTCAATGATCGACTAAAACGTGAAGGAAAAACTCTTCGGGCATTAGTTCAAGTAAATTCAGCCTATGAAGAGAGCAAAAGTGGTTTTTCACCTGAAGAATTCATCGATCAATACGAACAAATCCGAGAAACATGTCCGCAAATTCATCTTCAGGGTATTATGAGTATCGGTGCGCACACAGATGAAGAAAATATTGTCAAAAAAAGCTTTGAAACTACCCGAAAACTATTCGAACAACTCAAAGGCGCAAATACGTGCTCTATGGGAATGAGCGGTGATTTTACCCTTGCAATCGAATGCGGTTCAACCATGATACGATTAGGTTCTGTCCTCTTCCCAAAAGGGTAATTTTCCCCCAATTTTAATCATTTTTTAGTCACATTTTTGTTTCCGCTATGTTATAATCTTAACAATATAGGATTTGAAAAGGCATAAAGTGAAAACGATCAAGAAGCGAGCTACACTGTATGCTTTAGGACTTGTACTTCTTCTTGTCGCTATCTTTCTCGCAACTATTATTCAAGACAAAAAAAAAGTTCTTAATGAAAAAACAACTGCACATAGAGCATTACTACGTAACTCATTTGAACTATCAATACTCGATACTCAAAAAGGGTTAAGAGAATTCGCATGTCAACTTGCAACCAACCGTGAAATCGTTGACGCTTTTGCCTCCGGAGATCGCGAAAAGCTCTATCTACTCAGTCTCCCCTATTTTAAAGAAGCAAAACGTCGAGGCGATGTTGATGTAACCGGCTTTGTCAGTGCAAATGGTTCCCACTTTCTCCGTCTTCAGGATCCACACAAATACGGTGATAATATTCTAAAAAAACGTCCGATGTTGGCATATGCCATTCAAACTAAAAAACCGATCACTTCATTGGATGTCACCATTTATGATGTAGCAATCGTCAATATTATCCCCATTTTTAAAGGGAATACCTTTATTGGAATTCTCCAGACCGTTGCTAAAATTGATCGCGTTCAACAACGCTTAAATGCCCATTCTGGGATTAAAAGTGCCATAGTATTTGATACAAATAAACTTTCACTTGTTATACCAGAAGCCAAAAAAATAACCTATCAAGGATTTTCTCTTGTCTCTTCCAATGATCCTCTTTTTAGCCATCTTCCATCCAATTATGCATTCAATACGAGTAATCGATATACAATAGACGGCCGCAATTACATCATTGCTTCACGCTCTTTGACAAATTACAAAGATGATACGATTGCTATGATGATGTGTGCATTTGATATTACAGATGATGTCATCGATTATAATAAAGAGATCCGTAATCTGATTATAATCAGTATATTACTCCTTACAATTATTGCTTTTATTCTCCATTATGGGTTTAAAATATTGGTTCAACGAATTAGCCGCGATGCAGACACAGCTCGTAAACTAAACCTCCAACTTGAGCATCAGCTCTATACTGATAATCTCACCTCTTTACCAAATCGAAATGCTCTAATACGAGATATACAAACTAATAAATTTTATGCATTAATGCTTCTCAATATAGATAATTTCAAAGAAATAAATGATTTTTATGGTCATGAAATGGGTGATGAAACACTATTGTCACTCTCTAAATCTATTAAAAGTGCCCTGCATAATCTACCTATGAATCTCTATAAAATGCCATCAGATGAATACGCCATTGCCCTAATCGAACCAATGACGTTAACCAAACTCGAAACAACACGTCAATCGATTGTCCACCATATTCAATCCAAACACTATAATCTCCAAGGGGCAAGTATCTATGTAACCTTTACGATGGGTATGGATATCTCCAAAAAAAATAATGCAAAATCCCTTTTGGCAAATGCGGATATGGCACTAAAAGCGGCTAAAAAACGTCATCTCAGCTATACGCTCTACGATGAAACCATGCAAATCAAACAAGAATATCAAAATAATATTTTATGGAGTAAAAAAGTCAAAGAAGCAATTGAGCAAAAATGTTTTACCCTCCATTATCAACCTATCTTTGACACTCAATCCGGAGAAGTGATCGAATATGAAGCGCTAATCCGGATAGTTGATCGCGATGGATCAATCATATCTCCTGCCCATTTTCTCCCGGCAGCCAAACAATCACGTCTTTATTCACACATTTCACAATTCGTCATTGATGCAATTTTTAACATGTTGGAAAAAACACCTCACCGGTACTCTATTAATCTATCCGTAGATGATATTTTCGATGCCCCTACCCGTGAATTTTTAATCCACAAACTCAGCACTACAGCGCATGGGAATCGATTAATTTTCGAACTTTTAGAGAGCGAAGGCATTGAAAATTATGCAGAAGTTTCTGCATTTATTGCTCAAGTAAAACAATTTGGTGTGCAAATAGCTATCGATGATTTTGGTACAGGCTATTCAAACTTTGCCCACATTTTGAAACTTGATGTTGATATTCTAAAAATTGACGGCTCTCTTATCCGTAATCTCGATACCGATACCAATACTCAAACGGTTGTACTAGCAGTCACCGAATTTTCCAAACGACTTGGTATAAAAATTGTTGCGGAATTTGTCCACTCTGAAGCGGTCTATAACAAATGTAAAGAGTTTGGAATCGATTATCTTCAGGGATATTATTTAGGAGAACCAAAACCTCTATGAGAGGGTAATTCTAAAACCTTTTTTATCCCCTTCGCAAACCTCGATGTCTCCTCCATGAGCTAATGCTATTTTTTTCGACAGAACCAAACCTAACCCATTTCCTCGTTCTTTTGTACTTTTAAATGCTTCAAAAAGCCATTTTTTATTTTCGATTGCTATTCCTGTATCGTAAATTTCAAACGAATGTTTTCCATTTCGATACGCATAAATAATCTCTATTTTCCCCTCATCTTCCTCATCCAATTCGATAGCATCTATGGCATTAAAAACAAAATTTGAAAATAGCATCGTGAGGAGATCCAAATCTCCATTTAATGTAAAATCATCTTCGGGAAACACAAATTCTATTGTCTTTGAATAGCTGTAATAGCCAATAGAACTCATCAATGCTTCCCGAATTTGCCACCATCGAAGCGGAGTTTTCTGTGCACTTATCCCTTTTGAAAACATTAATGTCGCTTTGATAATCCGCTCAATCCGATAGAGTGATTTTTGAATCTCTTCAACAATCGGTCGATTTTCAGGAATCACTCTTTTAATCAATGTCGATGCAAGCAACGCGATTGAGCCAATAGGATTTCGAATTTCATGGGAAAGGTGTGCCGCCATCTGCCCCATTGTCGCGAGATTTTCTTTGCGTTTTTGATCTGTAATATCTGTTGCGCTGAGAAGCTCTTTTTCATTGTGATGTGCCGATTTAATCAGATAAGAGCGATCATCAAAATTGACTTCATAATCACGTTCATCAAACCGAAGCGTTTCGAAAAGTGATCCTAACTCTTTAGCCTGGGAATTTTGCAAAAATATAGAGCCGTCTGCTTCAACAATCCAAATAGCATTGGGCAAGAATTCAATAACTTGTTCTATCGTACTTTGTAGATGATTGTACGATTGTCGAAGAGCAACATACTCCTCTTCAACCTTATAGGTTTGTTCAATGAGAGCTTTCAACTCTTCGGGGGAGATACTCTGACTCACGTTATTCCTTGACGGGGTCAAAAATCCCCCAAATGAACTAATATTCGATACAACCCGTAAGCATCTTCCGTACCGCATACCTCGCGAATCGAGTGCATTGAGAGTTGCGGAACCCCCACATCAATCGTCTCGACTCCCAATCGTGTTTGGGTGATCGGCCCGATGGTGGAACCGCACCCCATGTCGCTTCGGGTGATAAATGTCTGTGTCGAAACATGAAGCGCTCTTGCACACTGCAAAAATCGTCCCTGCGTTCGTGAGTTGGTCGCATAACGGTGATTGGAGTTGATCTTGATCGCCACCCCGCCATTGAGTAGCGGAGCGTGCTCACTTTCATGCTTGCTTGGGAAATTCGGATGCTGTGCGTGGGCATTGTCGCACGATACCATGATGGAATGACGCATCAGCTTCTCATACTCATCTCCCGCGATCCGACGCAACGCCTCCTCGACAAATGTCCCCCCTGCCCCGACATGAGACTCACTCCCCACCTCTTCGTGATCCATAAAGGTACACATCATCGGATAGGAGGTCTCTAACAGTGCCTGAAGCCCTATGTAGCAACTCACTAGATTATCGAGTCGCGCCGAGGCGATCAATTCACTATTGATCCCGATAAACGACCCTTTTTGTACATCATAAAAACTGAGTTCATGCGCTAAGAGGGTCAGATTTTCGGTGTTCTCTTGGATATGAGAGAGGATAAAGCTCTCAAAATCGATCTCCCCCGTTGCAATGATAGGGACAATATCGGTCTGGGCATTGATAGAGTGGGAGCTGTTGGCATCACGATCCAAATGGATAGCGAGCGAAGGGATTATCGCGATGGGGCGGTTGATGTTGATCAACGCCTCTTTACGCACTTCCCCCTCCAAATAGACGACTCGACCTGCAAGTGCCAAATCGCGATCAAACCATGGATTGAGCAATACTCCGCCGTAGGGTTCGACTCCGAGGCGTTTCACCCCTGCGGATGTTGTCAGGGGATTGGGTTTAAGGCGCAGATGGGGCGAATCAGTATGCGCACCTAGGATCATGTACCCTTTTTCTTTACACGGAGGGTAGGTAAACGCGATCATAGAAGAGTTATTTCGGGTGACGTAATAATTCTGCCCTTCCTCAAGCTCCCATTTCTCATCTTCAGCCAGACAGGTAAATCCTCGACACTCCAGTGTTTTAGCCATCCACTCCACCGCATGAAACGGGGTCGGGGAAGCATCGATAAAACTGATCATCTCTTCATTAAATTCACGCATGGTTTTTCTCTCAATTCAAATTTAATTTTTTAGCAACTTCATCAAGTGTGTAAACTTCCATTTTTCCACTCTTGACCTCATCGATACGTTGATCAGAAATAATTTCATCTTCACTATCGTCATCTTCATAAATTTTTACTGCTGAAGTTGGAAATAATTTCAAAAAATTGAGTAACGTATCTTTCAAGTCATCTTGTATTTCAATACGAAGCGTTTGCATTATTCTACCTTTTATTTCGAGTTATATCATTCCCCATAATGACTCCACATTCGCAAGATTCTCACCGTTTTGCTCTCTTCGATCACCTGATAAACGAGGCGGTGTTTGATATTGATACGGCGGGAGTACGCTCCGCTGAGATTTCCGACGAGTTTTTCATAGCTTGGAGGGGTTTGAAACGGATTGCATTTGATAATCTCGATCAGCTCTTTTGCCTTATCGGCTAATCCTGCGGCAGAGAGGTTTTTCGCATCTTTTTGCGCATCTTTGCTGTAGAGGATTTTATACTCTACCATTCGACCGTTTCGCTAAATTCGCTATCAGGTGCATTTATCGCTTCGATAATCGATTGTGACATATTGGGAATAGCATTGAGATACAACGTCTCCTCTATTGCTTTCCAGTCTTCCTGAGAGACCATGACGGCGTTATGGCGTTTGCCCGTGATGATGATCGGTTCGTGGCTCTGTGCCGTCTCATCGATGAGATTATAGATGTCTGAGCGTGCCTGAGAGGCGGTGATAACTTTGGTCATAGTTAGTTCCTTATGTTCAAATCGTACCGAAAAGCGTACGCTTTGTCAAATAAATATTTATTCATGCTACAATATTTTTCAAAATTGACAACACCCAATTATAAATTTTATTAAAGGAGCGTAAATGGATTTAAAAAAATTATTTTTAATGATATTGTTGATGTTTACATCTGTACCAAATATTATTCATGCAGATAATATATCGGAGGCATGGAAACAAGAGGAACTTAACGAGAATTTCATGCATAACATTACAAAAGATAATTGTATGAAAAAAACAATAGCATCCATTAAAAACTGCGATAGTGATGACTGCTTAAAAACACTATCTGGTATAAATGGAGACTGTATAACATTTGCTACAGGAAGCAAAGAAGAATTTTGTTTGAATTATAATAAAGAATATATTTCAAAATATTGTGCAACAAATCAATTAAGTGCTCGCCAATGTATTATTCTTCACGTCGGAAAGTCTGTAATATGCAAATAAATACAAAACATTTTTTTGATTACTTTAATTTGAAGAATTAACTTTTATGATGACAAAAAAAGATATTCTATTTAATGGAGTTAAGGTCGCAACGTTAGATGCTACTGGAAATAATTTTGAAGATATTAAAACAGCCAAAAATATACTAAAAGACAAAAATCTTTTCAAAGAAATAAGCACCCATAGCAGTATTTATAGTCAAGCAAATTGTTTTGCTAAAGTTGCCAATGATTTATATCAAAATGATTTAAAAATATCTCCACTTAATGCTTTCAGCATTTCACCATTTATTGTTAATGCAACTTTTAGCATCGAGCTTTATTTTAAAGCCATTCACAATGCATACGGTAATAAGATTAAAGGGCATCATCTTGCTTCTTTATACAAAGACATGCCGATAAAAGGAAAACAACACTTTTTAAATGCCGCCAATGATATTCGAAACCATTATTATTTAAATGATGGAGTTGACATTCATACTTGTTTAGAATCACTAAATAAAGCTTTTGAAAACTGGAGATACATATATGAGCATAATACATTAAGTCTTGAATTACAATCTATACGCTATTTAATGCACACTGCACATGAAGCATATTGCAGAGTTAAAGAGAATATCGTTCCAGTTTCTTAAATTTTTTTTGAATGTTTAAATCACATCCACATCTTCTAAAGCACTTAACTCTTCGATCACCTTGTTATCGACCCGTATCGCGGAATCAATGACGACATCGGCGAGTTTCGAGACGATGGTGAGTTTGATCTCTCGGCGTCCCGGATGACGGCGAACGAGGGTGTAGAGTTTCTCTAACGTCTCAAGGTTGTCGCTGAGGCGAATGCGTAATTGCAACGGCTCTTGCGGCGGGAGGTTTTCTACGATCTTCGTCTCCACCTTTTTCGCCTCTTTTTTCGCTTCGGCGAGGGTCATAATTTTGGTGACGCTGATGCGGGTGAACATCTCGGTGTGGGTCACCTTGACTTTGAACGCGATCGGCTCGTCCTGATCCATTTTTTCTAATTCTTCAACTTTGTCGCTGAAAAGCATCACCTCGATATTGCCGTGAAAATCCATCAGACTCACAAGCCCAAACATAGAACCTTTTTTCGACATCTTTTTCGTGATGCTTTCGACCTTACCGATAAAAATGGCACTCGAACCATCAGCTATGTTTTCGATATCACTGGAGAGGGTATAGTTGATCGCGTCGATCTGGTCGCGAAAGTTATCGAGCGGATGGCCTGAGACGTAAAACCCAAGTGTGTCTTTCTCAAAATCCAAAAGAGATTTGAGGTCATATTCCTCATAGTTCTTAAGGTTAAGTTCGACAGCCGTCACCTCATCATCATCTCCGAAAAGGCTGAACTGGGCATCTTTTTTCAGGGATGAGCCTTTTTTCGCCGTCTCAACCATCACTTCGACCTGCTCGATCAGTGCACGGCGTGAGTATCCAAACTGATCCAGTCCTCCCGCTTTGATGATACACTCGATCACTTTTTTGTTCACTTTTTGGGGTTCGATGCGGTTGATGAAGTCCTGAATATCTTTGAACTCACCCTCGGCGCGCGCTTCTAGAATCGATTCGACCGCCGCTTCTCCTACCCCTTTGATCGCCCCGAGACCGAAGAGGATTTGATCTTGATCGTCTTTGGTGATCGCGGAGAATTCGAGCTGTGAGTGGTTGATGTCGGGAGCGCCGAGGAAGATTTTCATCCGCTTGGCTTCGTCGATGTATTTGACCACTTTGTCGGTGTTGTCTTTCTCGGACGTGAGCAACGCCGCCATAAACTCCTGCGGATAGTAGGTTTTGAGCCACGCCGTCTGGAATGTGACCATCGCGTAGGCCGCCGAGTGCGATTTGTTAAACCCGTATCCGGCGAATTTTTCGATCAGATCGAAAAGCTCTGAAGCTTTTTTGTAGTCAAGTCCTTGTTTGACTGCCCCTTCGGAAAACTCTTTGTTGTACTTTTGCATCTCTTCGATTTTTTTCTTACCCATGGCACGACGAACGATGTCCGCACCGCCGAGGCTCATCCCCCCGATGGTTTGAACGATCTGCATGACCTGCTCTTGATACACGATCATCCCATACGTCGGCAACAAGGTATCTTTGAGCGCGTCAAAGCTGACCTCTTCAAACGGGTAAAAGATCTTTTTACGCCCGTGTTTACGTTCGATAAAGTCATCCAACATCCCCGATTCCATCGGTCCGGGACGATAGAGGGCGAGTACCGCAATCAAGTCTTCAAAAGAGGAGGGTTTGAGCCGTTTGTTCAAATCCTGCATCCCCGAACTCTCGATCTGGAACATCCCGATCGTGTCGCCGCTTTGGATAATCTCGTACACTTTCGGATCATTCTCGTCGATAGCGTGCCAGTTTACATCAACGTCATAGCGTTTTTTGATCAGTTTGATGGCGCTGTCGATAACGTCGAGGGTTTTGAGTCCCAAGAAGTCGAATTTGATCAAGTCGATGTCTTCGAGGTAGTTGAGCGAATACTGGGTGACAAACGTCTCCTCGCCCGAGGGTTTGTAGATCGGGGTTTTCTTCCACAGCGGTTCGTTGCTGATAACGACCCCCGCCGCGTGCATCCCCGCATTGCGTTTTAGCCCTTCGAGTTTTTTCGAGAACTCCCACACCCGCGCGATTTGCGGATCGGATTCCACCAGTTCGGCGATCTTCGGCTCTTTTTGGAACGCGCCGGGTTTGAACTCTCCCCCTTTGGTTTTGCCGTTCAGGGTGATCCCCAGCTCGTCGGGGATCAGTTTTGCCATCATGTCGGCTTGGGAGAGCGGCATCTCCAAAACACGGGCAACGTCGCGGATGACCCCTTTGGCGAGGAGCGAACCGAATGTGATGATCTGCGCCACCTGTTCACGCCCGTATTTGCGAACAACGTAGTCGATAATCTCACCGCGACGCGCCTGCATAAAGTCCATATCGATATCGGGCATCGATACCCGTTCAGGATTGAGGAAACGCTCGAAAAGCAAATCGTATTTCATCGGGTCGATGTCGGTGATCTCTAAAGAATACGCAACGAGGCTCCCCGCCGCAGACCCTCGCCCAGGCCCTACGGCAATCCCCATCCGTTTGGCTTCACGAACAAAATCCCAAACGATGAGCATATAGCCGGGAAATTTCATCTGGTTGATCACCTGCATCTCGAATTCTAGGCGCTCGCGATACTCGGTATGCCGCTCGGAGGGAACGTGAACGAGGCGCTCTTCCAGACCGACACGGCAGCGGTGGATAAAGTACTCCGAATCTTCCTCGATAGTCAACCCCTCTTCGAGGGCGTATTCGGTGGTAAATTTAAAATTCGGCGGAGTCGGATTTCCGAGTTTCAGCTCCAGCTGACACTTCTCGACGATCTCTTGGGTGTTATAGAGTGCTTCGGGGATATCGGCGAAAAGACGTGCCATCTGTTCGGGCGATTTGATATAAAACTCATGGACGGAGTGGCGCATACGCTTGGGGTCATCGTAGAGTTTATTCATCCCGATACACATAAACGCTTCATGGTACTGTGCATCACCGGCGTAGGTGTAGTGGGTATCGTTGGTGGCAATGAGTTTAATCTGTGTCTCTTGAGAGATTTTAATCACCTGCTCGTCGATAAAGAGCTGATCGGCGATACCGTGACGCATGATCTCCATGTAAAAATCATCCCCGAAAATCTCGCGGTACTCCAGTGCGATTCGTTTCGCCTCATCGTACCCTAACGCCCCGTTTTTGACGTTACGTTCACTGTTGGTATTGAGATGCCAGTTGACTTCGCCTTGCAAACACGCCGACGTACAGATAATCCCCTCGCAGTTCTCGCGAAGGAGCTGTTTGTTAATACGGGGAAAGTAGTAAAAGCCGTCAATATAGGCTTTTGATGAGAGGTACATCAGGTTTTTATAACCGACCTCGTTTTTGGCAAACAAACAGACGTGAAAACGCTGTTTGATACTCTTGTCCCCTAAATCTTCACCGTTATGGATGTAGGCTTCCATCCCAATAATCGGTTTAAGTCCAGCGCTACGCATCTGTTGATAAAAATCAATCGCTCCGAACATATTCCCGTGATCGCTCATCGCCACCGAGGTCATCCCCAGTTCTTTTACCCGTGAGGCTAACGCGGAAATCTTGTTAGCACCGTCGAGGAGTGAATATTCGGTATGAAGATGTAAATGGGTAAACGGGGGGACTGTGCTCATAAAAAAATGCCTTGAAAAAAAGTAAAAATATTATAGTATGAGGGGGATTAAAAACGGATTTATCTTTCTTGAAGTAGTGATTTGGATAAACTTGGATATGATTATTTTAAACTAAAAATATACGGAATTAACCAGAATGCAAAATATTGATATCTTTCCATGGAATGACCACTTTGAAACCGGTCTTGCTATGGTGGATCAACAACACCGCAAACTGCTCACCCTGCTCAATTCTCTGGCAACAAATATCGCGTTTAATGCCAATATTACTTCTCTCAATACTATCTTTGATGAACTCACCGACTATACAATTTATCATTTTCAAACCGAAGAAGCTATTTGGCATAAATACCTTCCTAATGATCCTCTCGATCATGATCATCAAAGCGTTCATCAGCAATTTGTTTCTACAGCATTAAAGTTTAAAGAGGAACAACACAATAAACCGATTATGGATCTTGCCAGAGAAGCTCTCGAATATCTGGCTAAATGGCTCGCTTCCCATATCTTGGAAACCGATCGGCATATGGCATATATCATCTTTGCCCTCCAAGACGGGCTCTCGCTAGAAGAGGCAAAAGCACATGCGCAAGTGCAAATGAGCGGATCTACCCGATTTCTGATCGATATTATTTTATCGGTATACAGTACTCTCACATCCAATACGTTGGAACTCGTACACGAAATGAGAGAAAATGATAAACTCTTAAATGCTCAAAAAATCATTGAAGAGCAACTGTATAACCAAGATAAGTATCAAAAGCTGTTACTTGAGTTCTCTACATCCTTTATCAATCTCCCCCTCGATCAAATCGATAATGAAATCCATAACGCATTGGAGAAGATGGCGCTCTTTGCAAAAGCGGATCGGGCTTATATTTTTGATTATGACTGGAAAACCCTCACTAATACGAATACCTACGAATGGTGTGCAGAGGGCATTTCACCTCAAATTCAGAAGCTTCAAAACATCCCTCTTAAAATGATTCCAGAGTGGTTTAAAACTCACCGTCGAGGTGAAGCAATTGTGATTCATGATGTCTCAGAACTAGAAGAAGGCCCGCTCAAAGAGATGTTGGTTGCTGAAGAGATACAAAGCTTAGTCACACTTCCACTGATAAATACTTCTGAATGTATTGGATATGTAGGCTTTGATGCGGTAGTAAACAAACATGATTTTAACAAGAGTGATATTGCATTACTCGATCTTTTTAGCAAACTGCTTTTCAATGTCTTTGAGAAGATTCGAGTTCAGCGGACACTAATAGAGAGTGAACAGCATTTTCGTACTGTTACCAATACTGGCTCTGCCCTCATTTGGACTTCCGGAACTGATATGTTGTGCAATTACTTCAATGAACCTTGGTTAAACTTTACCGGCCGTACTTTATCTCAAGAGTTGGGTAACGGTTGGAGCGAAGGTATCCATCCTGATGACTTTGAACGCTGCATGGAGATTTATACAACGACCTTTCATCAACGTAAACCGTTTAGTTTGGAATATCGACTACGCAAAGCCGATGGAATCTACTCTTGGATTATTGACAACGGAGATCCGCGATTTGACAGTGAGGGAACATTTATCGGTTATGTCGGTCACTGCTACGATATCAGTGAACGTAAAAAAGCCGATGAGGAACTCCAAAAACAAAAAGAGGAGTTTGAAACTATTTTTAATGTTTCCAGAGATGGAATTGCCATTTTAGATTTAGAGACCAACTTTTTGGATTTCAATAACACCTATTTAGAGATGACCGGCTTTACACGAGAAGAACTACTGACTAAATCGTGTGTTGGTTTAAGTATTCCAGAAGATCATGAGCGCGCAATCGAAGCACTCAAAATCGTTCTAGACAAAGGCTTTATTACTAATTTTGAAAAAACATGTCTAGTAAAAGATAATAAACAAGTCATTATTAATATGGCCATTGTATTAATGCCTGACAAGCAAAGAATCCTCATTAGCACTAAAGATATTACAGAAGCCAAAGCACAGGAACAAAAACTTCACTACATCGCTCATTACGATGCCCTAACCGGATTACCAAATCGCGTTTTACTCTCAGACAGGCTCCAACAGGCAATTGCACAAGCAACACGCAACCGCTCAACTATCGCCATTGTTTATCTCGATCTTGATGGATTTAAAGAGATTAACGACCTCTATGGGCATAAAGTTGGTGATATATTACTTTCGAGACTTGCCGGACGAATGAAACAATCCCTACGTGATGGTGATACCATCGCACGATTAGGAGGAGATGAGTTTGTCGCCGTACTTTTGGACCTCAAAGATCATGAAGATTGCGTTCCAATGTTAATTCGGCTACTTTCGCTTGCCTCTGAAAATATTACCATTGATGGAATATCGATAAATGTTTCTGCCAGTCTCGGAGTAAGCTTTTTTGAAGAGGATAATAATCTTGATGCCGATCAACTCCTCCGACAAGCAGATCAGGCAATGTATCAGGCAAAACTATCCGGTAAAAACCGCTACCATATTTTCGATGCGGTACAAGATCGAACGATCCGAACCCATCATGAGAGTTTGGAAGCAATCGAACATGCCCTCATACATAACGAGTTCATTCTTTACTATCAACCAAAAGTCAATATGCACACTGGAAAAGTAATCGGAGCAGAAGCACTGATTCGCTGGAATCATCCTGAAAAAGGGATCTTGCCACCTGCTGCTTTTTTACCCACAATAGATGGACATCGTCTCTCAATCCAAGTGGGAAAATGGGTTATTGAACAAGCAATGCGTCAAATAAAGGATTTCAAACAGCAAGGACTCCATTTCCCTATCAGTGTAAATATAGATGCGCTTCAACTACAACAAGATGACTTTCTCCAACACTTACAAGCTCTTTTAACTCTCTATCCCGAAGTAATCCACGGTGATTTAGAGTTTGAAATTCTTGAAACCAGTGCTCTTGAAGATATTACACATATCTCCTATATCATACAAGGTTGTCATGAAATGGGTATCCATTTTTCATTGGATGATTTTGGAACCGGTTATTCATCTCTCACTTATCTAAAACGACTTCAGGCTCAAACCCTTAAAATTGATCGAAGCTTTGTACAGGGAATGCTCAGTGATCCTGATGATTTAGCCATACTCGACGGTATTATCGGTTTATCGGTTGCATTTCGCCGAGATGTTATCGCTGAGGGGGTTGAGAGTATTGAGCATGGAGAGATGCTTTTACGTTTGGGGTGCGTAAATGCACAAGGCTATATCATAGCCAAACCTATGCCTCCCGAAGAACTACATAATTGGGTAACACATTGGACACCTGACTTAAAATGGCATAAAGCTAACCGTGTACGTCGAAATAATATTCCACTCCTTTTTGCCGCAGTTGAACACAAAGCATGGACATCAAAGGTTCTCGCCTATATGAAATATGAACAACAAGAACTATTTGCCATTGACTCATCTAAATGTAATTTTGGACAATGGATTAATGAATACGGAGAAAAACACTATGGCGGCTATCTTTTCTTTCCTGAAATTGTGCAAATTCATAATGATGTACATGAAATAGCCAATCAGATGCTGCAACAAAAAAGTTCTGGAGAAAGTTTCAATTATCAAGAACCGATTGACAAACTTCTATTAAAAAGCGATCGATTAATTAACCTTCTCAAACAACTGGAAAACTAATTTAGCTATTCATTTATTATCCCCGTTTGGAAAGAATCTTATTAAGTCCATCCGCAAACGCCCGAACGGTTTTTTCGCCGATAGCTGCAGGTCCGCCGGTAATTTCGCCGTTGTTACGCAGTTCCTCCATCAGATTGCGCATCGCGAGGAGATGTTTGATGTTGTTCTCATCGTAAATCGTCCCGCGCGGATCAAGTCCGACAGCTCCCTTGGTGACGATCCGATCAGCGAGAGGAATATCGGCGGTAATCACCAAATCCCCTACTTCTGCCAGCTCGGCGATACGGTGATCTGCTTCGTCGGGACCTTGTGCCACAACTTCCATAGAAACATGATCGACATCGGGAATTCCGATACGTTTATTCGCAATAAAAATAGTCGTAATTTTCCGTTTCAAAACAGCTCGAAGCAATATCTCTTTTAACACATTAGGAAAAGCATCCGCATCAACCAGAATTTTCATTATAAAAGCTCGATTCCAAATCGTCTTAATACCAACACTTCTATTCCAAAACATCCAATTGTGATCAAAATAGAAGCCACAATCGCAGGCCAAAATCCGATTTTTCCCAAAATAAAAGAAAAGAGAAAAAACATCGGCAAAGTTGGTAATGCATACCAAAAAACAAATCCAACATAATTACCGATTTTTTCCGCCGGTTGGTTCTCCAAATGCATCCAGATCAATACGCTAAAGGTGACCAATGGCAAAGCAGTAATCAATGCTCCCAATTTTTCACTCCGCTTCGCTGCTTCGGATATGAGTACAATCATACTAGCAGTAAACAAATATTTAGCGATCAGCCAACCCATTATTTTATCCGTTGTGCAAGTTGGCGTTTATAGACTTCAACATCGAAACTCTCCATACGTGCCACTCCGCTTTTTACCGCCGCTTCCGCGACACTGGCAGAGACTTCGACGATAAGCCGTTTATCGAACGGTTTAGGGATAATGTACTCTTTTCCAAAAAACAAATCTTTTCCATAAAGTTCATTCAAATAGTGTGGAATTTCCTGACGTGTCAATGTTGCTAGTGCATACGATGCAGCCACTTTCATCTCCATATTGATCACTTTTGCACGAACATCCATAGCACCTCGAAAGATAAACGGAAATCCGAGAACATTATTAACCTGATTCGGGTAATCACTCCGTCCGGTTGCAATAATTGCATCGGGGCGTGCAGAACGGACATCTTCTGGAAAAAGTTCTGGAAGAGGATTAGCAAGGGTAAAAATGATCGGTTCAGGTGCCATAAGAGCAATATCTTCCAAAGAAAAACTCCCAGGTGCGGAGAGTCCAACCACAACATCAGCATTCTCAAATGCTTCTCGTTGTGTCATCCCCTCTGGTGCGGCAAATTCAAGTTTTTGCGCGTTAAGGTCATGACGTCCCGTATGGATTAAACCCTTAGAATCGGACATATAAATCTCCTTGACTCCCATAAAACGATAAATTCGTCCACAACTGATTGCCGCAGCTCCTGCTCCTATGATCACAATTTTCATCTCTCCTAAAGAGCGTCCTGTGATATGCGCCGCATTAATAATTCCTGCTGATGAGATAACCGCTGTACCGTGTTGATCATCGTGCATCACGGGAATATCGAGGCGTTCCACTAAACGACGCTCGATCTCAAAACACTCAGGAGCTTTGATGTCTTCGAGATTAATCCCCCCAAACGTCGGAGCAATAGCCGTCACAACATCGCAAAAACGCTCTATATCGGTTTCATCTACTTCGATATCATATGCATCCAAATCACTGAATTTTTTAAAAAGAATCGCTTTTCCTTCCATCACAGGCTTGGAGGCTAAAGCTCCCAAATTACCCAAACCGAGTACCGCCGTACCGTTACTTATTACGGCAATCAAGTTCCCTTTTGAGGTGTAACGATAGGCATCATCAGGATTTTTTTGGATCTCCAGACATGGAGCTGCCACTCCTGGAGAATAGGCCAATGTCAAATCATCTTGAGTCACAAAAGATTTGGTGATTTCGGTTGCGATTTTACCGGCACGGGGGTATTCATGATAATCTAATGCTTTTTGATTTAGTACGCTGTCGTGATTCAAATCGGCTCCTAATGCAATATAAAGTAATTATACTATTGTATTTCTTCACTCACGCATCGAGCGTGTGCCGATTCTCTCCTGGGAGCTGTTGCTACTCCTCCGAGTTTGAACCCGAGGATTAAACTAAACTTAGTTGGTGTTAATTTCATTTTACTTCCTAATTACTGTATAAAAATGATTTTGACAAAAAATCATTTTTTTCTAAATTTTATTATCCACAAGTATCTCTATCTATTAATCTATTCCAATTCACTGACACAACGAGTATAGACATCCTCTTTCATAGACACGGTGGCTACAGAACCCAGTTTAAATCCAACCACAAAAGCAGAATTTTCGTTTAGAGTATCACTTGTCCAATAATACCGTTGCATTACAGGACCGAAATACTTCATATCTATGGTCGGACGGTTAAAGCTATAGTCTACCGTACTATACATCTCATCGAGTGTTGGTAACCGCCAGCTTCTTCCCCCCAATGAGAAATTTTGACACATCTCAACCGCACCTTCATAGGTATATTTTGCTTTTTTATCGGTCGCATCGAGTGAATGCCAAAGCAAACCATTTTTTACATCTTTTGTCCCAAGCTTCTCAAGCGTATAGTTCCGTATTTGCTTCAGCGGCGGAGCATCAGTACAGATTGCAGCTATTTTTTTGTTTTCCGGCGATGGGGTAACATTCCGTTCTTTGGCATAATACGCTAATCCTGTATGTGCTAGAACTCCACCATCCCCTTCACTACCAGTGCCAATAATCGCTTCACCCGTCATAATATTGGTCGCAGACCAGTAGCTAAACCCTGGCACAAATGGAGTCGAGCTAGGAAGATTGAAAATCTCTTGGATTTGCATTGGCCGCCATCCATGCTCACGGCAGTAGCTTGATGCACCCTCTTGCGTGTATTCTTCACTCTGCGATAGATAGACCCCCGCATTAAGTGAAACCGCAGTTATCAAAATCAAAAACAGATTAGAATTTTTCAACATATTTCCTGATAAAATTTTCTAAGACAAATTATATCGAACTCAAGCTCATCTCTGTTATTCCTAGTAAGCTAGTTATCATGCTGTAACTTCAATAACATACTTATCATCATCCCACATATCAGCAGCTTTTTTAATGTTCAAAACACGCTGATAGCGTTCAGGCTCTTTTAAATCAACGATCTAAAAAAATCAAGCTTTCCCCATTATGCTCCGGATCAAAATAAGCAAGTTAAACTCCACTATAAGGAATGGTTCCTTCTTGTACTAAAGCTAATCCGCTGTTTAAAAGAATATCTTTTTGTATATCAAATTCATCTCTAGTAACCCAAGATGAGACATGTTGTAATCCTTGACTGCCCATCGGACGAATAGGATAGATAAAATCATTATTACAATTAAAAATTTCTGCTCCACTTGACATTCTTTTCAAAAGCCACTACTATTTTACCAAACAACCGTTTGGATAAAATATGCCCATCGTAAAAACAGACAAAGAAAAGATTCTCAAAGACTCTATTGCCCTCTTCAAACTCCACGGCTACCACAACACGACGATGGCAAAGATCGGTGAAGCGTGCGGACTGATCAAGGGAAGCATCTACCACTATTTCAAAAGCAAAGAAGAGCTTGGGTTAGAGTCGCTTCGATACATCCACCGCTATTTCGAAGAACATATTTTCTCTATCGCGTACCGTCGCGATCTCTCAGACCCTGAAAAGATCGCCCTCTTCGTCCAGAAAACCGATGAATATTTTTTAAATAGTGCAGGAGGGTGCCTACTGGGAAATCTTGCACTCGAAGCATCACACGATCTACCGCTGTTCAAAGAGGAGATACTTGCATACTTCGACAACTGGGAAAAGGCGGTAAGTCATATATTCGAAAATCGCTACGGTGCAGAAAAGGCACGAGAAATCGCCGTCGAATCGGTCGCGTCGGTTCAAGGGGCGATTATGATGATGAATCTCTATAACGATTCAACCCTTTATCTAAAAATCGAGAAAAAATTGATCGCTTTGCTCGATTAGTTTTTTTTGACCACTTTATCAAACAACCGTTTGTTTAGTAAATATATAAGGAGGATTCTAAAATGCAAAACCAATACTCAAGGGAGTTACCATGAAAAGCTATTTTCAAAAGTTCAGAGGGGAACATGCACCATTGGCTGCCAGAACCGGCATCAAAGAGATCGCATTCGCATGGGGCGGCGGATTTATCGCCATCGCACTGATCGGTTTTCTAACCCATTCATTACAGCATCCATTGGTGCTTGGCTCATTCGGGGCCTCATGCGTGCTGCTGTTTGGCTTTCCGAAAAGTCCGTTTTCTCAACCGCGAAACGTCGTTTTCGGTCATTTTATCTCGACATTGATCGGCTTAATATTCTTTCATATTATTGGAGATATGTGGTGGAGTATGGCACTAGCGCTCGCAACCGCTATCGCTGTGATGTTGGCGACCAATACTGTCCATCCACCCGCTGGGTCTAATCCGATCATCGTATTTTTATTGGGTGCGCCGTGGTCGTTTCTGATCACGCCGACGCTTATCGGAGCGGTTATCTTGGTGATCGTGGCATTGTTTTATCTGAATTTCAAAAAGTCTCTGATTTATCCGTCGTATTGGGTATAAATATCACTTGACCTATGATATTTGTTTTTTGTATTATTGTATTATTGTCCTTATGAAAAATAGAGAAAACATTGAAGCTTTTTATAAAAACAAATTTGACTGGATACCAAAAGGGCTAAAAAATGAAATCGGGCACTTTAATGTCTTTCTACGTGGGGCATGCGGCACTTCCAAAAATGAGCCTATAAATTATAACCGACGCGACTATTTCAAAATTACGCTTCTAAAAGGTAACGTTAAAATCAACTATGCTCACAAAAGCATTGAGAGCAAAAAATATGCACTAATGTTCTCAGATCCACTGGTACCTTACAGCTGGGAACCGTTAAATGAAGAGCAGTCTGGGTATTTTTGCATCTTTACTGAAGCATTTTTTCATCGATTCGGCGCGCTTAGAGAGTATCCAATGTTTCAACCCAATGGTGACAAAGTTTTTTTACTAGATGCGACGGGACTCACTGACATAGAAACAATATACGAAAAAATGTTTACGGAGATAGTATCCGAGTATCCCTATAAATATGATGTTCTAAGAAATCATGTCTTTGAACTCATTCACTACGCCCTAAAGATGGAGCCCATTAGCGCCGTAAAATCACATAGACATGAACGTTCTACACAGATTGCATTCCTGTTTATGGAACTGTTAGAGCGGCAATTTCCTATAGAGTCACCATTTCGGCGTTTGGAAATAAAAACACCAAGCGATTTTGCCAAACACCTCAATATTCACGTGAATCATCTCAACAGGACGCTTAAAAATATCACGGGAAAAACTACCTCGGAACTCATCGCACAGCGAATATCCCAAGAAGCGATAATTCTCCTTAAGCACACGGACTGGAGCATTTCAGATATCGCTTTTGCTCTAGGCTATGATGAAGCACCTCATTTTATAAACTTTTTTAAAAAAATGGTTGACCAAACACCGAAAAAATACCGAGAAAGTATTCATGTTTGATTATTGCAATTTTTTAATTGAATAGTGCATCGCTAAAATCTCCGCTTCCCGTTATCATTTTCCAGAAAATAAATATAGGAAAAAGCAATGCAATATAACTATCTTGGTAAAACAGGACTGCAAATCTCGGAGATTTGCTTTGGAACAATGACGTTTGGAGGAAACCGCGGCGGCTTTTGGGAGCATATCGGTAAGGCGGGACAAAGCGAGGCAAATGACCTCATTAAAGTAGCCTATGACAAAGGGATAAATTTTTTCGACACAGCAAATATCTACTCTTTTGGAGAGTCGGAGCTTTTGCTAGGTCAATCGATAAAAGATCTCGGGATAAACAGAGACGATCTTGTCATCGCTACCAAAGTACGGAGTAAAATGAGTGAACGAGTCAACGATAGCGGTCTTTCGCGCTACCATATTTTTCATTCCGTAGAGAAAAGTTTGGAGCGTTTACAACTTGATCACGTCGATATCCTCTATGTCCATGGCACTGATGGAAAAACTGATTTGGAAGAGATCATGCGATCGCTAAACGACATCGTTCAAAGTGGCAAAGCACGCTATATAGGCGTATGCAACTGGCCCGCGTGGATGGTGATGAAAGCAAACGCACTTGCTAAGCATCACGGTTGGCATAAATTTGTTGCACTCCAGTATTACTACAGCCTCACGGGTCGTGATATAGAGCGTGAAATCATACCACTAGCACTCCATGAAGATTTGGCGATCATGCCATGGAGCCCACTCGCAGGTGGCTTTCTGAGTGGTAAATATAAAAAGGAGGGAAGCAATAGTGAGGATTCGCGAAGAATTAACTTCGACTTTCCTCCTATCGATAAAGAACGCGCTTTTGATATCATTGATGTTTTGGATGAAATAGCACGAGCAAAAAATGTCTCTATTGCCCGACTTGCTTTAGCGTGGGTGCGAATGCAACAAGGAGTTACCAGTACGATCATAGGGGCAAAAAGAACAGAGCAACTGATAGACAACATTGATTCTATCGATATAGTTTTTAGTAATAGTGAATTGCAAAAATTAGACACCGCTAGCGCGTTAAAAAAAGAGTATCCCGAATGGATGGTCGAGCGATTCCACGGAATAGATGGTAGGTAATTTATATTAAAGAGCCTCTTTTATTTCTACATTGCCACCATCAAAAAGCTGGTAAATTCATCTATTGGGTTTGACTCTTTCATCCCCATATTGCTATAATTTTTTTGAAACTTTATTCTCAGGGCGAGGTGAAATTCCTTACTGGCGGTAATTATCACATGATAAAAGTCCGCGAGCGCTCCGACATTGTAAAGATGTCGGGGGTCAAGCAGATTTGGTGCGAATCCAAAACCAACGGTTACAGTCCGGATGAAAGAGAATGTATTAGTTTGTCCATTGTCCCTTTTAATATCAACGGCCATTCTACACATACATACGTATACACTCATGCCCTGATTCAAGTTTACACCTACACAATGGAGTATACCTATGAATCAGAATCCAAATTTCCAACCGCTTTTTGATGCTATTGAAGCATTACGTAACGCTCAGGGCGTCATCGTGACCGACAGTACCGACCGTGAAAACGAGGCCGATCTTATTTTTCCGGCTCAAACACTGTGCGTAGAACAAATGGCACTGCTCATCCGTGAATGCAGCGGTATCGTCTGCCTATGCCTAAGTGCCAAAAAAATTGCCGAATTAGACCTGCCGATGATGACAACGGACAATTATTCCCGTTTTCAAACGGCATTTACCGTCTCTATCGAAGCCAAAGATGGGGTGACAACCGGAGTTTCGGCACAAGACCGTCTCACAACCGTCCGTGCAGCTATCGCCGAAGACGGCGCATCCCGCATCGTTTCTCCCGGTCATGTGTTTCCGTTAAGAGCACGCGACGGCGGAGTACTGGAACGCCCGGGACATACCGAAGCAACCGTCGATCTGATGCGCATGGCAGGATTAGAACCTTGTGGAGTATTGTGCGAATTGACCAATCCCGACGGAACGATGATGAACCGTGATGAGGCCAAAGCTTTCTCGGATAAATATCATTACCCGCTTATCAGTATCGAGGAACTTATCGCTTATCGACAAACGACCGAGACTGCGGTAAGCCTATCTCGTGATTTCAACCGTGTGAAAGAGTTTGGACCTCAAACGATACAGCCTTTATGATACAAAGATAACTCTCTTTATTTTAATGCATGTTTAGAAACGGATTACAATAGTTTACTAAAATATACTAATGATAAATAAAGAAACTATTGGTTACAGTTTCGGCATGATAAAACTAAATGGCAATACTTACCAGTACTCAGCAGAAATATTTTTCGAGATGTTTGATGATCGGCTTAAACTGATGATTATCTGGTATCTCAGCAACGGCTCGATGCGTTTTAAAGAATTATCCAAATATTTGCAACCGATTACCAATAAAACGTTATCCGCAAAACTCAAGCAACTCGAAGAACTGCATCTGATAGAACGCGAAGTATTTGCCGAAGTCCCTCCGAGGGTCGAATACACACTTAGCCCCCATGGACAACAGCTCAAACCCGTCATTGATGAAGTCATCGCATGGTCTCAGCACTATGCCAAAACTTTCGGACAAACCATAAATGAGGAATAGACATGTTTAACATCACCAGTATCTACCCCTTCACAGAGGGGTGCCGTTTTGATTTTGACTATTATTTGGAAAAACATATGCCGCTTTCGATTGAATGTCTTTCAAAGGCAGAGGGGTTTCATAGTGTCAGGGTTGAGCGAGGTCTTGCATTGAAAGAAGCAAATATCCCATGTTCGTATGTAGCAATGTGTCACTATTATTTTGATACGGTCGAACACTTTATTGCCGCATTTATGCCACATGCTCAGGAGCTTCAAGGTGATATCCAAAACTATACGGATATTCAACCGATTATTCAAATCAATGAAGTCGCTATTGCCTTTTCACCTGAGCCAGTGCAATGAACCTATTTGAAGCGTTAAAATCCCGTAGCGGTCTAAACATACTCCACTATTTCATCAAATCGTGAACGTTTATGTTCCGGCTGTGCATTAACTCGATAACCAAATGGCAACATTAAAGCTACTCCATACAGCGATGTATCCAACCCCAAAGTTTCTTCAACATTGTTTTTTTCAAACCCTTCCATAGGACAACTATCAATACCAATAAAAGCTGCTGCCGTCATCATGTTGGCTGTAGCGATGTAACATTGAGCCTTTGCCCAACACTCAAGTTCTTCATCACTTCTAGCATTAAACACTTGTCGATAATACTCCGGTATCTCTTCCGTTCCAAAAATTTTCATCCATTGTTCTCTCATATAAAGAGTATCAGGTCGCAATTGTTTTTTATAAAGAACACACACCAAATCACTGCATGTTGCAATTTGATTGGTATTTTTCTTTACATGTGGGAGTAGCGCTATTTTTAATTGATCGTTTTTTACGACCAAAAATTTCCATTGTTCCAGTCCGATGGAACTAGGGCTCATACGCCCGGATTCAAGGATAAAATCCAAATCTTCTATGGCTATTTTACGCTGTTTATCAAATAACCTGCACGCATGTCGAAAAATCATTGCTTTTTGAAAATCATCCCTCATCTATTCTCCTTTTATGTAAGATTCAGCATTATAAATATTTTGAGAATAACTTTCAAGAACGCACTGCCAGGTGCTATTATTACTTTTTGGTAACATGTTTTTATACGTAGGTGCTATTTCGAAGAAGTGTAATTCCGTTTTCGCGAGAATATTCGATTCCCCATTCTCGTAGTGCTTCAAGTACCGGCAATAACTTTTCACCTTGTAGCGTTAATGAATACTCTACTTTTGAAGGGATTTGCTGATAAATCTTACGAACAATAAGACCATTATTCTCCATTTCACGAAGTTGTTGAGCCAACATTTTTTGAGTAATATTGGGGATTAGCTTGACTAATTCTCCATTTCGGAGAGTTTTTTGTTTATTTAAATGCCACAAGATCAGTACTTTCCATTTACCGTCAATAATGTCCAATGCTGCCTCAAAAGAACAATTATATGTTTTGTTTTTTTTCATGATAGTCCCTGTCATTCCCTCAAAATCCCTAATCCATCGCTTGTCATTGTAGGAGCAAATTCAGTGATCTCATACTCAGCGACACCATGCCGATCAAACGGATCGAGGCTAATAATCGTCTCGATCTTTTCGCGCGATACCGCACGTGCTAAAATCACCCCTCCGGTGCGGGGAACTTTACGTCCAGAAGCGAGAAAATTTCCTAATCTATACTGTTCTTTGAGATACTCGACATGCTCTTCGAGTAGAGCATCCACCTCTTCGAGAGGCTTGATGTAGGTAAGTGAAATGATAAACATCAATTATTTTCCTTTAATGAGATAATCAAGTGCAATCTTTTTAGCTACCGATCCGTTAGCACCCTCACCTCGGATATTAAACGCAAATGCCTTTGTTGAATTCGCTTCTTCAACGAATCCGACGAACCACCCTATTCCGCCACAGCTGCCCGTCTTGCCTGCCAAGGTGTAATTATCATGTTTATCGAGAGTCATAATCTCTTTCGTAACTCTCATTGCACGCGAGGTAAACGGCAACTGATTTCGCACCAGTTTCGAGAGAAAATCAGTCTCTTCATTTGCTGATATTTTAAGACTACCATCCCCTAGCCAAAAATCGATAATCGTGTGGGATGTATCCATATTGCCATAGCCTGTTTTACGTACCATCTCCCCCATTTTCTTCTCTCCAACACGACGTGCCAACTCTTGATAAAACCACACTGCTGAAACACCTATCGCACTCCTCATTGAATGGTCGTGATTCCATACCGGATATTCTCGTACTACACCATCCCATTTAAGAGTCTCATTTTCATCACGTACGGCACCACTATCCAGTGCGATCATTGAATTTAAAATTTTAAATGTCGAGCACGGATTCATCCGCTCATCTGCATGTTTGCCAAATATACTACGTTCAGAGTTGTTGAGATCGACCACAACTCCAGAACCATCGAATTTGCCAAAATTGGGTTCGGAAGCCAATAAAAACTTTAATGATAAAACGAGTATCCAAAAGACCTTCATAATTACCCTTATTTATTGCTATCATCGAAAAGGATGATAAAGATTTTTTTCTTTTATACTAACTTAGAATCAATACTCATAAACCGTTGCCAGATTTCATTCGGTTCCCATGATGGAAGTATCGCTTTTTGCGCTTCTGCATCGCTAAAACCACGTGACATACGCAAATAATGGTACAAAAAAGCTGATGCTCTGTAGTTTTTTACACAATGAACCCAAACTTTCTTATCAGCAAATGTTTCCATAATTTTAATGAATGACTTCAAATGAAAAAACTTAGGTGCATCAAACGGAACCGGAATATGAATATAGATCATGTTGTTCACAGTAACGAAATGACCTTCAGAGTGTATTACATTTTCCGAATTTGGCATAGCGAGATTAATAATGACATCATATCCTGCATCCGCGATTGCGGCGAATTCAGGCTCATTAGGCTGTCCAGATGAAGCTATGTTTTCCGTGATTTGCATATAATTTAAAATGGTCTCTAACATGGTCTCTCTTTATCTCGGAAACGACCCGTTATTAATATCAATCACACTTCCGTTAATGTATTCGGGTGATTCGGTAGCGAGCCAGACTATTGTTTTGGCGATCTCTTGCGGATAAGCAAAACGTTTAGTAATGACCGACTTTAAAAATGCTTCCTGCCGTTCTTTTGGTATCACATCGAGCATATCCGTTTCGACGGGGCTGGGTGCTACGGCATTGATGATAATTTTACCCTCAAATATTTTCGAAAAACTCTTGGTAGCATTGATGAGAGCCGCTTTGGTCATCCCATACCAAATATCGGGATGTCCAATTTGTCCGGCGATAGAGGCGTTATTGACAATGCGACCGCCAAATGGCATCTTTTTGGCAACTTCTTCGATCAGTTTGATCGGTGCATAAAGATTTAACTGCATCATCGAATCAATTTTTTCAGAGCTATAACTGTGATAAGGGATCGAATACATCACACCTGCATTATTGATCAGAATATCAATCGGTGGCAAAGAGTCGATAAGCGCAGGTATTTTATCCACTTGTGTCAAATCAAATACGACCTGCTGTACGGATTCATGCTCTTCAAAATCACTAAAATCCCGCGCTACGACAATGACTTCATACCCCAATGCCATAAAAGCTTTAGTCGCTTCTAATCCTATCCCTTTATTTCCGCCGGTTATTAAAACGGTTTTTTTCATCTTTGCCTCTCTTATAAGTTAACTATCTTTTTCTCAAACAAACACGCATCCGCCAACGCATAATGATCTGGCAATCCTTCAATAGAATCCAGTTTATGATACCCAAGATACTCGAACCCGCATTTTTTATAATGTTCAATCAATCCTTGATTCTCACCAATCGTATCCATCCGAATAAACTCTTTTGAATTGTCACGTGCGTATTGTTCCGCCCATTCGACGATACGCTCTACGAAATTATTCCCTCGAAAATCGGGGTTGGTTGCAATGCGGTGGATATAGAGGGCGGGATCACTATCACGGCTCCCCCATATCTGAGGATCATTAAACGTCGTCGCCCAAATGCACGCTATACGTCCCTCAATCATCATCTTCCATTGTCGGTTCTCATGTATCTCTGTCTCGATAAGATCACGTTTAAACTCCGGCCAATGTACGAAGAATTTGGATTTTTGGAAATTAGTAGCTATTTTGTAAAGTCTAAAAATTTCGTCGATGTCATTGATGGTGCTGTTTTTAATGTTCATTATTTTACACCTTCTAATTTGTAAACGTGTGCATTTTTCATTGCGAGTCCTATATACCCATGATATCCTCGAAGTTTTAATCGTTTATATAATACATTCAAAAACAGTCCATGAGATATCACTAATATATCTTTTGATGTATCAAGTGAATCGATAAACTTATCTGCTCTTAGGATCGTATCACACCGATTTTCATGCTTTGATATATTGAAATACCATAAAATCCGGTCTATTATTAGCCAAAAGGATTTTGGAAGTTTGATACAAGTTTTAAATGAAGCTTTTGAGGCTACTTCGATTAATTCATCCCTAAATATGCTATCCGTTTTAAGATAGTTTGCACTTCGAGTACAGCGTTCCATAGTCGAACAATAGACCTTTTCTACAATAGGAAGTGACAAATCGCTATATTTCAATTCGTAGTGGTCATAATCATATACCCAATTATTGAATCTTTCAGAATCCATCATAACTTCAGACCCATCAATCACTTTGAAATGGCGTAAAAGATATATCATTAAATTCTCTGTACAAACCACATAAACGTGCCGATACAAACCACCGTTTCACTATCATCTTTTACTTCGACCTGAACGTTTATCAATGCACGCCCTTTTTTATCCAATTGGGTTCTAAAGGTTTTGGTATCTTCATCACTTACCGAAGAAAATGCATGGACAACCTCAGTCGTAGGCTTTTTAAATTTGATTTTGGAATCACGCAAAACCGGAATCACTTTACCTGCATATTCGGGAAAAAGTTTCTGCAATACTTCACCGCTTGCACTCTCGGCTAATGTAAATATTGCACTCGCGTGAGTAGTGCCGATATGGTTCAGATTATCAGGACGAAAAGGTAAATTTAGCCCTATATTATCGTGTTGTATACCCACTTTTTCAACAAAGGGAATTTTTAAAATATCCATTAAGTTTCCACTTTTTTTAAATTCTATATCATGCCCTATATGCTAAAATAACAAAGAACAATTCTTTACTAAAATCTAATCTGTTATACATCAATTTAGAGAAGGTTGCAATATTGTATTATTGTCAAAAGTAATTTTATTTATTCACACCCGCAAGATATCATCTCATTTTGTCTAATTTTCTCTCCACCTGTCAGGTACCCATCACGCTTCCACCAATCCAACCCTCCAATCAACTCTTTTGTTTTGAATCCTAATCGGGTCATATTTAAAGCCCCTTTGGTAGAAGCGTTGCATCCGATACCGTCACAATACACGACTATCAATACCGTTTTATCTATAGAGAGCGTAGTAGTTTCATCCATCATTCGATGAGGGATATTTATCGCATTAGGAATATGTTCACGACTATATGCTTCGGTTGATCTAGCGTCAATGACGACAATTTTCTCTCCGCCTATTAATCCGGTATTCAAATCCCATGAATCGATTTCGTATGCCAATTTATTCTCATAGTGTTTTATTTGATCTTTCATTAACGTTAGATCCTTTTCATAATTGATAGATTATTATAACACCCTATTCGGTAACATTTTTAATTGCTTCAATCACTACTTATTCTTTTCTAACTCTTATTGCAAAATACAATATATAAATACCCATTATGATATCTACACTACTACAAAAATAGGGCCACCAGACTGGTATACCAGCATTGCTAAAGAGATAATCGTGTATAAAATCATATACTGCGTGAAGTATATATCCTATTGAAAGAAGAATTAGTGTTATTTTATTTTTATATCTATAACTGATATATGCTATTACTAAAAACAAAATACTAATAATAATTTCATTTAATAAAGCCTTGTAATCCATTGCATACAAAGCAAAAAGAATGTAATAAAGTGGAAAAGTTGCTAAAAAAACTGGATAAGCCCATCTTGTTCGCTCCAATTTTCGCTTTTTAAATCGTAGTATCACAAAGATACCAATTAACACTCCAATACCGATAGCATAAAGAATCATTCTAAGCCTTTTTTTTCATAAATATATCAAAAAAAGTAGATTGAATTCATTCACCTAAATTCATTTTTTTTCGGATTTTACTTAGTGTTTGCGGTGCAATGCCAAGATATGATGCAATATGATGTAATTTTACTTTTTTGAAGATATTGGGATGTTCTTTTAATAATCGTATGTATCTCGTTTGAGCATCTTCTGTTATGATAGACAAGGAACGTTGATACATTGGAATAAAAAAATGGCGTAATTTATACATACGCGCCAAATATTCCCATTTCTTTCCATAGTTGAACATCTTATCTAACTGCTCAACACCAATTACATAAAATTCTGCAGAAGTCAATGTTTCAAATGTTAGCAGAGAAGGTTCATTGGTATAATGGCTGACGCTATCCTCTAAAAAATGGTTATAGCCAAATATTTCATTATCACGAAAATAAAGTTGCCATGTATAATCTTTCCCTGATAAATCCATGAAATATGATCTTGCTACGCCGGATTTTAGATAATAAACTTGCCTAAATACATCCCCAGAATAATGAATAGTTTGTTTTTTATCAAATGTCTTGAGTGTAAATTGATTTTGGATATAGCTCCATTCTTGGTCATTAATTTCAACAAACTTTTGAAGTGCGATTCGTAAACGATCCATCAAAAATATCAACTTACAGTATCAAGCCTAGAAGAGCCAGATGTGTGTAACTGATTGATCATAGACAATACATCATAAACTTTTTGAAAATAAGGAGTACTACTTGAACCGGTACTTTTTGCATTACTCAGTCCTTCCTCAATGTTTTTCAAATAATTAAAATGGGTTGAATTATCTCGGAGTGGAGTGATATTTGTAATATTACCGTTTGAATCCATATCAATCTTTGCAGGCATCAAAGTTAATGTACCAAGGGTATCTAAATCAATTGCCCCACTTTTAAAAAGGTTATTTGCCATCTGGTTCATCTCATTGGTGGTCATATTGGTTACGTCATATTGATTGGCAGCTTCTGTGATAGATTGAGACGAAATATTTGATCTATCATCTAAAAGATTTGAAAAAGCAGAAATCGCATTTGCATAGCTAGTAAACTTCGTCTGGTCAGTCCCAGAAGACAAAGAACTTAATTGTCGAAACTTCTCTGCTGCATTATTGAGACGATTTTGATCGGAGGTTGCTGATGCATTCGGATCAAATGTATTTGCAAACAGTTCGGTTTTTTGCTGAATAGACAATCCACTCGTAGCCTGATTCCATAAGGCCTGATAATCACTTCCCATTGATATCGACGAAAAATCATTTTTCGTATTACTGGTAGAACCGTAAGATACAAGAGAAGTATTTGATTTCCATGAATCAATTACTGACATGTTTTCTCCTTGATAAATACTTAGAGAATAGCAAGCAAAAAACATACCATGTTATAATATATTTAAGTGTATATATTTAAAATGATATCTGCACCTTTTTCACGAATCGGCACTATATTTTGATATTCAGAAGAAAAATACCATTTTTCTGCCTTTTCATGGGATTCAAATTCAATAACAACAATATCAGGATATAAAGTATCTCCGATCAAAGTCTTGACCTGAGTTCCTCGCAACTTTACTATTCCTCCATACGGTTTGAGTGTAGCTTGGACTAAACTTTTATACTCATCCCATTTTTCTTGATTCTTAATCTGAATTTGACCTACTACAAAGACTCCCATTTTTTCTCCTTGACTAACTATATTAAAAATGGATATTAGTATACTAAAATATACTTATATTATTTAAAGAAACATATAGATATAGTTACAATATGATTTTATTAAATGAAAAAAAGTATAGTTTTTCAACAGAAATATTTTTTGAAATATTCGATGACCGCTTAAAGTTGATGATCATCTGGTATTTAAGTAATGGAACTATGCGATTTAAAGATTTATCTAAATATTTGTATCCAATAACTAATAAAACTCTTTCATTTAAACTCAAACAACTAGAAGAACTCCACCTCATTGAACGTAAAGTTTTCGCAGAAGTTCCTCCAAAGGTCGAATATACACTTAGTTCCCATGGCGAACTACTAAAACCTGTTATCAATGAAATCATCGCTTGGTCTCAGTACTACGCAAAAACATTTGGAACAATGGTTGTTGAGGAGTAAATATTGAATATTATCAAAGCTTTAGAAAATCGAAAATCAGTCAGAGCTTTTTTAAATAAAGTCGTTGAAAAAGAAACAATCGAAATGATTTTAAATATTGCTAGGCATTCGCCATCCGGTGTAAATATGCAACCATGGATCGTTTATGCCGTTAGCGGAAAAACAAAACAAGAAATAGAAACTCAAATTATCAAAGCATTTGAAGCGGAAATAAAACCAAATATGGATTATCAATATTATCCACTTGAATGGAATGAACCGTATAAAAGCAGACGAAAAGAAACGGGTTTATTGATGTATGAAATTCTCAATATTAAAAAAGAGGATAAAGAAAAACAAAAAGAACAGTGGAAAGCAAATTACAGAGCGTTTGATGCTCCTACCGTTCTCTATTTTTTTATTGACAATTCTTTAGAGATAGGATCATATATAGATTATGGCATGTTTTTACAATCTGTGATGCTTAGTGCTATGGAATTTGATATTGGGACATGTACACAAGCCGCTTTGGCTGAATATCCTGATATCGTTAGAAATATTTTAAATATTGATAAGAACAAAAAATTGCTATGTGGTATGGCATTAGGCTACGAAGATAAAAATGCACCAATTAATGGCTATCGAACAAAACGTTCAGATATAAGCGAATTCACATTTTTTTACAACTAATAAATTATGCTATGAGATAAAGGTTTATAAATGAATTTTTATGAAAAATCTTCTTATAAAATTGCTCTATTTTCAATATTTACTGCTGCAATTGGATGGGCATTAGCTGGAATATTTATAAGACTATTGCCAACATTTAAAGCTTATGAAATAGTTTCTCTGCGTTTTATATTCGCATTCGTCTTTTTGTCATTTTTTTTAATTATTAAACTAAATTCTAGGGCTATTATCAATGATTTAAAGCAACATATTACGTGGATATACGCGATTATTATGCTGAGTTGTTACTACATAGGGACGACAGCATTTCAATTGGCTCCAGTAGGAGAAACTACCCTTTTAATGTCAATAGCTCCTATATATGTTATTATTCATCAATTATGGACTAAACAATATACATCACCCAGAGAAAAACAAGGAGGAATAGTTGCACTTATTGGAATAATTATATTTTTTATCTCCAATTTTTCCAGTACAAATTACACAGCTGAACATTGTCTTGGAAATTTTCTTGCTCTAACTGTAGCCTTTTTATTTGCAATATATGCTCTTATGCACTCACGAAAAAATATTTATTCGCCATCGTCTTTCAGTGTTACTTACGCGATGCTTTTATTATCATTAATACCTTCTATCTACTATCTACAATCTTCTATTATCATCAATCAAAATATACTTTTGAACAATATCTTTATACTCGCAGGACTTGGCATAGTTTCTACAGCTATTCCAACTATTGCAATTACAGTTGCTTCAAAATATCTTCCCCCGGTTATTACATCTAGTGTGCTGCTTTTAGAAACTATTTTTGGTACTTTATTGGCATTTGTCTTTCTTAATGAAAGCCCTGGATCGTTTTTTTTACTAAGTACTGTGATAGTACTTTCAGGCCTATTGTTCATGATTACAAAAAGGAAGAAATAATTATATTTTCATTTCATAGTAAATATTTGTACAATTAAATCAGTCAAGCATAATTAAAATTGCTTGGCAAAAAAAATTTCGTGTGATTCAAAAGCCTGTACCACACAACTCTTCAGAAATTTCTCACCTTCACTAGAATGCATAACAAATTTTCTATATTCTTTTCGGTATAGTTATTTTTATCATCGTTATAAGGGAAAGTCTGTAATGTTTCATATTCTCTTAATATTTCTTATTTACTCAATGACGTATGGTGCTAACACCAATTGGTACATCTTAGCAAGAGATGATGGTTGCATTGATATTCAAATCATTGTTCGAGAATTGAAATTATCACGGACGCCAATCTCCCCTGAAGACTTTGTTCAAATGATGAAAGAGCGAGGTGAAAACGTTACAGTTGACTTGCCGATAGGGATATCCCCCAATCTCGAAGGCAAACTCGTTCAAGTGCGATTTGGTAAAGCCAAATCTTTACTATTCGTGAAAGACGAAATTTGTCATGGTGTCGAGTTTGGAAAAAAGTGAACTTCTTTATCTATAGCCATTTACAAGATATACTGCAACTAAAAATTAAGCATACTTCTTCCTTAGGATTGATTTGCGACTGTGGATTAGCTTTAGCGATATGTCCATAGAGTTTACCATCCTTTAAACGACTGATCGGCAAATGCGTTGCTATAATTTTTCCATTATGCGTACTCGTTAAAATGGCAAACGGATTATTTTTAATAAATGTCTCAATAATCACTTCGTCTTCTATTTTAAAACTTTGCGGAATGTACATTTCAACTCCTACTTATTTATTCTTCAATATCTGGAAAATGTCCGACCATTTCGTTGTAATTTTTACGGCTTTTCAGTGCTTCTACGACAATGGGAAGCGGTTCAGCATAGCGCTCTTGCAAATCGTATTCACCCTCACACAAAGCAAATGCCAATCTCTCATGCGGAGGGTCAAACTGCGCGTTCACACCCTCTTTGTTCCCCCGTGCATCGACTCTATACCATCCAAATTTTTTAAGATACACGGCATTGAGACCGTGCAGACAATAAATCCCTTCTACGTATTCCGAACAGCTAAGACGCTGATAGCATAATGCAATTGGGATACCGTTGGCGCGAAGCAGTGCGGCGAGCAAATGGCTTTTAGCATAGCACCATCCCTGTCCTTGTTCGAGCACTTCGCTGGCTCGCAGTGTCGTGATCCCTTCACCCGCATCACCCGTGTGACGTATCTCATCGCGGACAAATTCAAAACATCGCTTTGCGATCACGGTATCGTCAGTGCATCCTTTTGCCAACTCCCGTGCTTTTGCCGCTACTGCGGGATGATCGTAATCGATAATGTCGGTGGCTTCTAAAAACTCCTGCATCCGTTATTCCTCTATCAATCCCATCTCCAAAACTCTTTCCCGATTTTTGAAAATCGCCATCGCCGTCGTCATTTTATCAAATCCGAGTTTGCTATAAAACGGTTCTTTTCCGGCACTGGCAAAAAGTAATATTTTATTATACCCTTGTGAAAATTCGACCAATTTATTAACAATCTGCTTACCTAACCCACACCGCTGATACTCAGGATGGATTGCCACATCACAGATATAGGATACATCGACTCCGTCCGCTAAAGCTCGCCCTACACCAACCAACTTTTTGCCATCATAAATAAAGCATTTGTACATACTGTTAGCGAAAGCAATTTTCAAATCATTGGGATTCTTATTCCCTAATGGAGCAATCTTATATAAATGTGCAAGTTCATCCCAGTCTATTAATATGTCATCAAATATCCAATGAGGTTTGAAATCTTTTTTCATTTTACATCTGCTTGTTTCTGAAATTGTCGCATCAACTGAAGTGTTGCGCTATCGACAGGGCCATTTCGCTCTTCTATGTGTTTGATAAGGGTATCGTACCGCTCTTTTGGTAAATTTTGCCCTGCTTTGACTTTGAGTGTCATCGTACTCGGTACGATTTTATAGACCCCTGTTAGCTCCATCATCTTGGTATAAATCGGGTTCGCCGCATCGATGGCGTCGTATTTCCCCTCGGGCTGCATTTTCTCCATCAGGGCCGTCAATCCGAACGCTTTTTCCCGTTCATCGCTCACCCGTATCGCTTCACCGCTGATATGTACCGACGTAAAAAACTGCGTCGCAGGATATGCCGCACTCGTATCGCTGAAATACGAGGGGATATAGGCATAAGGTTTTACGACCAAGAATGCCACCTTCGCGCGATCCCCTATCGCTTCGACTTTGCGCCCTTCGATACTGCCGTGAAAGTACACGACCCCCTCACGATACGCGAAATTGAGTGCAACACCGTAAGGCTCACCACGGCTCACAAGCGACAATACCCCGTATTCACATTCGCTCAACACCGATTCGATGGCTTGCGGATCGGTGACCTCAAATTCTGAACGTCTCATATCGCTTTCCTCAAAAAGTTTATGATACTATACCGCCAATCTGCACTCTGCGCAAGTGACAAAATATTTAAATTTTATGAGGTCAGTTTATGTATCTCCTCGACGCCGCATCCGAAACTCCTCTGCACATCCAGCTCTACGAAGCACTCAAACACGACATTACGACTACTCTTGCCATCGGGAGCAAACTCCCCTCGATTCGCAAAATCTCCCAAGAGTACCGCATCAGCAAAAACACCGTCGAATCGGCATACAATCAACTCTATGCCGAGGGGTATATCGAGAGCCGTCCCAAAAGCGGCTACTACGTCGCGGACGCCGATTTCATTGTACTTGGTGACTCTGCGACGATAGAGTCAGCCGACACACCCGCCATCACCTACCGCTACAACTTTTACCCCGTCCGCCTCTCCAAAGAGGTGTTTCCTCTCAAACTCTGGAAGCGGCTGTTTAACCGTGCCATCGATAAAACCCTCGATATGGGGGGGTATCCGGATCCGCAAGGGGAATTTGGACTACGAACCGAAATCGCGCGTTATCTCACCGAACTGCGAGGCGTACGGTGCGACGCATCGGAGATTATTGTTACGGGGGCATTTATCGATGCGATGGGGATAATCGCCGATATTCTCCGTCCGACCCATCCACATTTTGCTATCGAGCATCCCGGCTACCATATCGCCCGAAAAGTTTTCACCCACCATCACTACGACATCACCCCTATCGGAGTCGATGAAAACGGTTTGAAAATCGATGAACTAAGTGCCTCCGGTGCCCACGTAGTCTACATCACCCCCTCGCACCAGTACCCCACAGGTGCGGCAATGCCCGTCGCAAACCGTCTACGGCTTCTCAACTGGGCAAAGGAGAATGAGGGCTACATCATCGAAGACGACTACGACAGCGAACTCACCTATCGCTCCCGCCCTATCCCCTCGCTCCAAGGACTCGACAGTAATGAGCGGGTCATCTACATCGGCACCTTTGCAAAAGCCCTTTCGCCAGCTTTGCGCGTCGGATATATCGTACTCCCTCGTCATCTGATGGATCGATACCGCTCCTTTCACGGCACCTTTTCGCGTGTCAGCCTCATGACTCAAAAGACGCTGGAGCTGTTCATGAATGAGGGGCATTGGGAGCGTCATCTGCGACGGGTGCGAAACCTGAACCGTAAAAAACACGACCTGATGAAACAATCTCTCATTAAATATCTCGGAGATTCGATAGTGATTGTTAGCGAAGGGGGCGGTCTCTCGATCAATATCCGTCCCGCATCAGACATCGACCTCTCCGTATTGCGACAAAGAGCCGAAGAAGCGGGAATCAAGCTCTATTTTGCCAAGGATTACTCAGGGGGAGAATGGGACGCCATACGGATGGGATTCGGGGGGTTTGAGATGGAGGAAATAGAGAGTGCGGTGGGAGCGTTTGCGGAAGTCTTTTTAAGAGAAACGATGTAAAATGTTTAAAAATATGGCTATTTGCAAAATTTTGGTTGGATATTTCTACCAGAATGGTATATTTTGGTATGAATAAATTGTTAAACAATAAAGGAAAAGTTATGAGTACTAAACGGGATAAAAGAAAAAAGGCTGAGAAAAAAAGACAAAACCAAATAAAGAACAGTCAGTCAAAAGAGCTTAGTCAATTTGAAATAGAAAAAGGCTTGAAAGAGCTTTTTAATCCCACGAGGCTGACAACTCCAACAAGTATAAATGATGATATATTAGAAATTTGCAGAAAAATCAGTGATCTTGAGCCTTTTTTTCTTGAAATCGAGCCTGAAGCATGGTCAAGACAGTCTTGTTGTGACTTGAATGTAGAAGAATATATTAAATTAAATGGTGGACAAATACTATGTGGCTACAAAGTTTGGTACAACAAGCCTAAGTATATTGAATTAGAGAGACATGCTATATGGTCTAAAGATGGAATTTATAAAGATATAACATTTAATGCAGAAGGTGAAGAAAACATTTTATTTGTTCCAGATGTCCCTGAAAAACAAAATACTCTTGAAGACAACAAAGTGAAAATTCGCTGGGGTAAAGACATAAAAACACGACAACTTATTAAGCATCATGAGCATTTTGAAAGCCTTATTCCAATACAACAAATGAGTAAAGAAGCGTGCTGGAACACAATGTTAACTTATGAACAATGGGCAGATGGGCAAAGAATGTCAAATATGCAAATCATGAAGATCTAACAAACCAAAAGAGACCAATCAAAAACCCGCGGGCGACTTTTTAATTGCTCATTTTAAACATTATATACAGCTATTAAATAAACAAAAAGGAATCATATGAGAACTCAAGTAACTAGCGTGGTCGAGAAATACATCGATGCTGTTCGTCGAAACGATCCAAAGAATCTCCCAATTCATCCGGAGGTGATTGGTGTCTTTCCCATGAATACGTACCAGGGTGCGGTGGCCTTCATTGAAGCCACGGAGCGGTTCTCGAGAATCGTCAAGCATATCGAAATCATTCGTCTCGTCGTCGATGGTGAACACTGCGTCGCCCTCCTCAACATCGATACAACCTTCGGAACAATTCCGTTTGCGGAGCACATCCGCGTCGTAGACGGACAAATCATGTCGGTTCGTGGCTACTACGATCCGCGCCCCATGTTGGTAGGGCAAACATGAGTGTGCATGGCTTATCGTTCAATACAAACGGTGTTGCCTAACCCTTCCATCGAGCGGACATGCCAAACGTTATACACTAAAGGAACATTAATGAATCAAAAAGGAACCCTCACTTTTTTTTGTGGAAAAATGGGAGCTGGAAAAACTACAAAATCAAAAACCGTATCGATTGAGAAAAATGCGGTGTTACTCTCAGAAGATGATTGGCTTGCAGCCCATTATCCAAATCAAATAAACTCTTTTGATGATTTTATAAAATTTTCCACACTTATTAAACCTTTTGTGAAATCACATGTGCAACAGATTTTAAATACGGGTACAAATGTAGTTATGGATTTTCCTGCAAATACTGCACGCCAAAGATCATGGTTTAAACAACTTTGTACAGAAATCGGATGCGAACACGAAATGATTTTCCTCGATTTGAGTGATGAGCAGTGTTTGTCACAAATCGCCAAGAGAAGAGTTGAACAGCCTGAACGAGCACAATTTGATAATGAAGCGACATTCAATCATGTCACTGCATTTTTTGAAATTCCCTCGGGAAACGAGGAACTCAATATAATAAAGGAAAATCGCATTGGAACAACACGAAGTAATTAAACAAATTAAAAAAGCTGATAGAGCAATCGTTGAAGAAAATTTCGACACTCTCATTGACATATATACTGACGACGCAATACTAGTTATTGAACCAGGACGGAATGCAGTAGGTAAAGATGCGATAAGAAAAGCATTTGAAGCTATTGCAGTTTATTTTAAAAATGGTTTACAGGTCAGTCAAAGAGGCATTGAGGTACTAGAATCAGGAAACACTGCTTTAGTACTGGCAAACACGGTTATATCAGCCCCAAACATGCCAGAGATTACGCGTAAAGCAACTTATGTTTTTAATAAAGATATAAATGGAGTATGGTTATGCTCAATCGATAATTCCTATGGTCATGAGATTATTAGTAAAAATGTATAACAAACCCATCAAACATTTGTAGATTGCTCGTTTTAAACGTTTATCATCAAGTGAAAAGAGAATATATGATTGCACTAAAAAAAGATTTTGTTCATGAAGACACTGAATCATATTGCGCCAAAGGCAAAAAACTTTCTTCAGGAAAAGCCTATTACCTAAAGGATATGAATGGGAACATTCATTATGGCGGAAAACAATGTGCAGAGAAATATACAAAAAATGATTTAAGTCATATTCCAGACTTAACAAAATCATTAATAGCAAGACATGATGGACACCCTAGTGTGGGAAGCACTGGAGGGACTGGTGGAGAACAAGATAATACAGAGAAGTCAAAGGCAATAACATATATTTTGCTAAGAGAAGAAAATTTGTCACATTATACCCTTGGTGGAAATTCAATATCGTATAACATCTTAGAGGGATACTATAAAACATACAAAAAATACAGTGATCTTCCTAATGATGCTGTAAGCCATATTCTGAATATTGAAAGAAAATCAACAAAAAAATTGTCTTTGAAAAATCTTTTAACTTGTCATGCCTACCAATATATTCTTGAAAGAACTCTCGATCATCTAACTCAAAAAGGCAATTCAAAAGGTATGCAGTTCATTAACGATTTATTAAATGGATTAACAAAATCTTGCAGTTTGACAAACAAGCAAATAGATGGTTTATCCAAATGGCTTCAGTATCTACCTAAAGATTTACGCGAAGCGAAATTAAAAGAGTTTGATGCATAAATAACAAAGAAAGATGATGATAACCTGTCATAAATAAGTTCGTATTTAATCGTTTAACTATAATGCGCCGCCGCTTTCACCACTTTCCCTTTATCATCGAAAAAGAAAACTTCTACCGCCTTTTTATCTAATACCGACGTATACGAGATAGCGAGAGAATCCGCCCCGACAAATACATTTTCCAATACAAAATGCAGATCACTGAATTTCTCCAACGCCACTGACCAATAAGCGCCTACTGCATCTTTTCCTCTCAGCGTCCCGCCTGATTCAGGACTAAATGCGATGATAAACGGAGAACTCATCTCGAAATCATCACTGTAATGTGATAATACTGCATCCAAGTCGTGGTTATTCCACGCTTCGATCCACTCATGGACAAAACGTTCAGCAAATTCTGTATCTATCATAGAGTTTCTCCTATTTTCAAATAACCGAAAAAAGCATTTTAATACTCAATGCTACCGCCAAAAGCCCAAAAACTTTTTTAAGCTTATCGGTCGGAAGCGCTGTAGCATATTTTGCCCCAAGGGGAGCCGTAAATGCACTGCTTATCGAAACCAGTATCACAGCAGGGAGATAAATATATCCGAACGTGTACTGATCCCCGTCGGTATGGTTCCATCCGTTGATCAAATACCCAAGTGTCCC
>JAQTTG010000017.1 GCA_028710885.1 Sulfuricurvum sp. | reverse complement strand
CAACCGAACATATCCAACATGATAGAAGCGAAACCGTTGATAACAACGAAGACGTCACCATCCACGGATACAGAACTGAGCGTGTCAACAAAAGCAAAACCGAAACCATCGACATAGCCAAAGCACTCACTATCGGTGCAGGGTATCAAGTCTCTGTAGGGGCTAGTAAGAATGAGACGGTGGGGATTAGTAGCACAGAAGAGGTGGGGGTGCTGAAGCATACCATCGTGGGGGAGAAGTATGAGATCACTGTAGGGAAGAGTCAAATTACTTTTCACGCTAACGGAGATATATTTATCAGAGGTGATGATATTGATTTCACGGGGATGGAACATATTGAGATCATTGCGCCGAAGATCTATATTGATGATGGTAAAACCGAAGTCATTAAAGAACCAGGGATGTATAAAGTAAAACTCTGGAGTTTACCGAATCAGACGGGAGTCCCGTATGAAGACATGCCGTATGAAGTGTACGCATCAGGAGCTATGATCGCACAAGGTACTACTGAAAAAGAGGGTGAGGTCGCCTTTAAACTCAAAAAAGATGTTAAAGACTATGCAATACATTTAGCAAATGGGCTTAAATATAATATTAATTTGTTAGAAGAGTTTGAAGGGACAAATGATGAGAAAAAAGATCATGAGCTTTCCATGAAAGGGTGGATCGAATACAAAAATTCAAATCACCAAGATCACAACACTGATAAATCGAGAGTCGCACAACATAAGAGACAGGGATAAAGATGGAAAACATACAAGTTACTGCCAACAAATATATAGCAGCTAGTACATCAACCCCTTGGCATATAGCGGAGAGCGAGTATCCGATTCAATTATGCAGTAACAACATCGAACTTCTAGTCTGCGGTGAAGAAGCATTCGGAGCAGTCGAAAAAGCGATCCAAAATGCTAAAAAATCCATAGACATTATCAGTTGGGGTTTTGATCCAGCGATGAGTTTTAGTGGTCGTGGTGGAGAACGTATCGGCGATTTACTCATCCAAAAAGCCTCACAAGCGGATAGCCAGATTGAAGTACGTCTATTGATTTGGCATTCTATTACGGGTAATCTGTCTCAGAATAATCTTCCAGGAGTAGGAATAGATTTTCTGAAGCCGCATGATCCAGGTGGAACTGATGAGGACTCAGCGTTTCGTGAAAAATGGTATGACGATATCAAATCAGTAGCAAATTTGTATTTTCGAACCCGAGATATGACGATATGTCAACTAGGAAAAGGACTCGTACAAAGCGCAGCATTTTCACTAGCGCGAAGCCATCACCAAAAAATGGTTTTAGTTGACTATGAACTCGCCGATCCTACTATATCTATCGGATTCGTCATGGGGCATAATTCATTGATGGAATATTGGGATGACCAAAACCATAACGATGAAAGTACTAAACGATTTGATAGTTGTAAGCCTTGGCAAGACCTCTCGACTAAAGTCGCGGGAATGATTCTCTATGACATGAATCAAAACTTTGTAAGTGCTTGGGACAACAAAGACAAGAGCGGTGTCAATTTTGGTACTGTTCGCTATAAGCAAGATGATAACGATGATAATCTTACGGCTAAACGAGAGCATATTACGGCTCTAGATTTTTTAGATCTTACATACATTCATACCGCACAAATACTTCGAACACAACCACAACACGGTGTTACGGATATTTATAAGACGTACAAACTCGCATGTCAGCAAGCTCATTACTACCTCTATTTTGAAAACCAATATTTTAGACATGAGGAACTGGCAAATCATCTTATCAAAGTACAAAAAGAGGTCAAATCAAAAGGACGAACATCCTTCTTTAATGTTTTTGTCGTTACCAACCCTCCACAATCAACAGGAGAGGCGCTAAGCACCTATGAAATGGTTAAAGCATTGGGACACCCTAATACCATGCCAAAATATGTAGAAGAAGATAACGCAATAAAGGAAAAAGACAGCAGCGACAAACCATCCAATGAAAAAGATAAACAGTTAATAGAACAGCTCGAAAAAGATGCCAATATGCGCGTTTTAATCGCTACCCTAATGACACCAAAAGGGACCCCTATTTACGTCCACTCCAAGCTTCTACTCGTGGATGACAGCTTTTTTCTCCTCGGCAGTGCCAATATCAACCGCCGCAGCATGGAGATCGATAGCGAACTCGCCGTCTGTACTGCTTACCATACCCTCGCCTCCACTGCACGTAAAAAGCTCATGTCGATGCACTATAATGGCGATAACGGAGAGAGTGGACTCCAAAATGAACCCGCTTGTTCCATAGCAGGGATGGATGAGATATTTGAAAACTGGCAACCAAGAATGCAAACAAACCTCAAAATTTGGAAAGTTAATGAAGCTAAACGGGAAGAAGCCGAAAAAAATGGTAAGACATTTATCCCTGAAAATACACTGACAGGGCATCTTGTGGAGTTTTATTATGATGACTATGGCCGCACAAGAACGGATTAAGGAAACCAAATGAGAGAGATATTAAAAACAGCGCTCGTCCTCCTCACACTCTTAGGTGTGAGCGGATGTGCGAACCAAGGAGACAGAATGAACAGTAGCATCGAAAAAGAGTTGGCAAAAAACCTCCACATGACCTGCGTCACCGAATCAGAGTCTCACCCTGCACTCGATCCACAAGCCGATGAGTGGTTTAAAAAAGCCCGCCGTATCCAAAAAGGAGAGGAAACAGGGACACAAGAAGAGGTGATAAAACTCTACGAACAAGCGATAGAGCGTAAACACTGGAAGGCTTATACCAATCTAGCCTCCATCTATCTCAATGGTGATGGAGTAAAACGCGATACCTCAAAAGGGATAAAAATCCTCGAAGCGGGGATGAAACTAAACTACGCACGATGTTACGCCATGATGGCTAAGTGCTTAGCCTCAGGTCGCGGTGTTAGAGCCGATGAGAAAGCATCCTGGGTTTACCGCCGCCGAGCCGCTGAGCTGGGTGATAGCGGTGCGCAGTTTGCGGTGGGGGAAAAGATCTTCTCATTAGGCTATATAGCCGAAGGGGTAGATATGATGAAATGTGCCGATAAACAAGATGATTTTATAGCGGCTCATGAATTAGGATATTACTATAGTATAGGTACCTCTGCAACCCCTTTCGACCAACAAAAAGCCCTCTATTATTTCCAACGCGCTACACGGCTGGGGTACTACAAGGCAGCATCATACCTCAGGTATGCTTTTGATGGAGGGGAAATGAAACTAGAAAAAGACCATGAAAGAGCCAACCGTTATCGTACTGTCATGAGATTTATCGAACATTACAACCGTCAAGACATCTATCCCGTCATCACCAATCTCGATGCTATCGTACCGCTTCCTCCCGCACCGCTCCCAAAATGGGATGGAAAGATTGAGATAGAGAAATGATGAGGGCTCTCATATCCAAAAGTGCCAATGAAATAGACGTAAACGAAAAGGGAAAGAATACGATTCCTATAATTCATTTTTATGATTTTTCAACACTCTTTAATAAACTGCATGAAAATGCCCTAAGTACTCACTCCATTTAGCGACTGTTAATTTTTGGAAGGTACAATTTTTATCAATTTTTAAATTAAAAAAAACTATTTATATTTTATTTTAATGATGTATTTGCTATAGTTTTGAACTTAAAAAATAGCTATCAATACTAAATATTCATTATAAAGATTGTCTTTAATCAGAAACAATCTGAACTATTTTTAGATAAAAAACATCAAGGAGATCAATGAAACGCATCCCTCTACTTATCCTACTCGCAGGATTGTTTACACTTACATCGGCAGAACAATCATTTTTAAAAACATGCAAAAAGCCATCAGCTACTGATCTAATTACTCTAAAAGCTATTAAACAAGAGATGTACACACACTATCTGCCTGCCAAGTTTAGTGCACAGTTCAAAACAAAAGATTGCAAAGATATGTACAAATATCTACTAGATTCTTCGGCTTTAACCCTCGATGGAAATCGTGCGGATAAAGTAAATTCCAAAGATTACCCGAATTTTCAACATATAGATTCGATAAAAAGTGTCTCTTTGCTCCAATATTTTCCCAATCTCGAAATTATTGATGTAAGAAATAACAGAATCGAAGATATTACTCCTCTAGCCAAAGTGACAAATTTAAAAGCACTCAATATTTCCTATAACTCCATCATCGATCTAAAGCCTCTATCATCATTAAAGAAACTTGAGCGTATCGATATCCATAACGATCAAATCATCGATATCACTCCTTTGGAATCGATACATTCACTACAATCTATATCCCTCTATGGAAACGGAATCAGCGATATTATATCTTTGGCAAAATTACCAAATCTACAAGAATTAAGTGTCCATTCTGATAATCTATGCAATGTATGCGACCTGAATACCTCTACCCGACTAAAAGTGCTTAATTTGACAGGAAATACCCAATTAAGTACTATTGCTTGTTTACAAGGACTAAAAAATATAGAAGAACTAAACATCGCAAATACCAAAATCACCTCAATCGACGTCGTAAGCAATTATCAAAAACTGCTCTCATTTAATGGTAATGATTATCTCAAAGATTTAACCCCTCTCGTAGGGCTAAATGACCTTACAAACGTGAGCACTAATACCTCTGTTTTACTCGAATGCTCTCCAAAAAACATGGAAGAGATTAAAGAAGGGAAAATGTGTGAAAACGATGAAAAAGAGAACCCTGAACAATCCCTCTGGGAACGATTATTCGGATTATAATATCCTCTCGGTATAAAATGTCCATATCTATCTATCGTGGTATAATTCCCAAAAATTTTGGGGAGGATAGTAATGCGTTCACCACGTGGATTCGGTAAAACCTATTTTTCTCTTGTCGCTATCCAAGCGTATGCTTCAGAAGTACGCCTCCTTCAAAATATCACCCGTATAGAGCTCGTAGCCCCTATTTGTCCTATCTATATTTATTCAGCTATTTCCCCTCCCAAGAGTGCCCTTTTCTCATCCCTTATTACGACTATTATTCAAGGACACTCATGTTTAAAATCACCCTTTCATTGGTCGCTTGTGCGACACTCGTTGCCTCACTAGAGGCCAAAGACCTCACATTTGATCCGATCGTGGTCAGTGCCTCAAAAACCGAACAATCCCTCAAGAATATCACATCCGATACCAATATCATTACTGCTCAGGAACTCGAAGAGAAACATATCACTTCCGTTATCGATGCTCTACGTACTCTAGGAAATATCTCTATCGCTCAAAGCGGCGGCATCGGACAACAAAGTTCTTTTTTCCAACGGGGGTTCAGCTCTGAAAATACCGTTGTGATGATCGATGGCATACGCTATAACGATCCAACATCAACCAAAGGACAAGGGCAACTCGAACATTTAATGGTAAATGATATCGAACGTATCGAAGTCATACACGGGGCACAAAGCGGTGTATGGGGAGCGAATGCTGTCGCCGGTGTTATTAATATCATTACCAAGCAAGCAACCGAAAAACTTCAAATGGCGGGCAACCTCGAATACGGAAGTTATGCAACGACTAAAGCTGCGGCAAATATCTCTCAAAAGCTAGATGCATTTTCCTATTATTTCGGGGCAAATCAACTCAAAACAAACGGTATTTCTGCGCTAACTCCTCGTAATCAAAATCCAAAAAACTATGAATCTGATGGCTATCTCAACCAAACACTAAACGCAAAACTCGGATACGATCTAACCTCCAGTGATACTATTCGTGCCCAAATGAGCTTTATCGATGCCAAAATTCATTATGATGGCTACGACCCTTTCACCTATGCGCCACTACCAAATAGCACAGGCAACGAAATCCATCAAATAAATCGGTTGGGGAATCTCGGCTATCGCCATACCTTTAATGCTAATGATTATATCGATGCTACCTATGCGGTTACGACATTTGATAAAAAAGATCCTCTTGGATATACCACCGCATTCAAAGGGAGCAATAAAGAGTTAAATCTAATGGGAACCTATCATTACGCTTCCAATGCTTCCGTTATTGCCGGAGTGAATACTCTCCACTCAAAAGATATACTCGGTGCGTATGAACTCAATTCTAAAGGTCTGTTTGCTACCAATACGAATACAATAGAAAACTTTGTAATAACAGAATCAATCCGACGTGATAGTTATGACTCTTTTAAAAATAAAACGACAGGGAAAATTGGAGGGAAATATTTTTTCGAGGATGATATTACCCTCAGCACTAATTACGGAACAGCCTACCGAACCCCTTCGCTCTATGAGCTTTATGCAGGATATTATGGTAATCCAACACTACAGCCTGAAACGACCAAAAGCTTTGATACTACTGTGCAATACAAACATCTAAGCCTAACGTATTATAATAACCGTGTTACGAATCTCATCGGCTATAATCCCATTACCTATATTAATGAACAGGTGGCGGGTACATCAAAGCTAAAAGGGTATGAAGTGCGCTACAATCAAAATATCACCGATACTTTGACGCTCAATCTAGCCTACAATAAACTCTCGGCAAAAGACAAAGACGGCAATTATCTGGCACGACGTCCACATGAGACTACAACGGGATCGTTGAGTTATTTTCCAACAAACAAACTCTCACTTACTACGAATGCAAGCTATATCGGTAGCCGATACGATAACGCAGCACAAACAATTCAAACAGGACGTTATACTCTTCTAGGTGCTGTTATCAATTATGATGCAACCGATACACTAACACTTTATGTACGCGGAGACAATCTCACAAATAAGCTCTATCAGGAAGTTGACGAGTACGGAACTGCGGGACGCAGTGTGTATATTGGATTGAACGCTAAATTCTAATGAAACTGTACTTTCATCCCTACCTTCGTTATAAGTTTTTGAACTCCCTTTTCACCGGAATGGTGGGGGGGTCAGTATTTACGATTTACGGCTCACTTAGCCCCTCGACATTTTCAATGGGGGGGATAGTGCTGGCGATCGGGTTGATGGGAATGGCTTATATTTATCATCATCTCATGCGTTTGAACCGATTTTTTTTCTTTTCACTGATTGCTGAAGTTATCATGTTCATCATGATTGGATATTTTCTCCTTTTTCCCAATTATGAGCTAACTGCACTTATCGTTTACGGGGCTTATCAGCTCTCTTTTATGGCAGGTGGATATTTGGTACGGGCGGAGACCCATTTCGCCCGTAAAGCACGTGTCATGGGGTGGATAGATGTCGCGAAGCAACAAGGATACTTGGCAGGATTACTCATATCATATGGATTCTACAAAGCGATAGAATATTACGGTTACGGTGATGCAAAAACTCAAGTTTATGCTCTTCACATTCTCTTACTCCCATTAGAACTCGCCATAATTATGTTACTGTTTGGGGCTTTTAAGGTAAAATAGATAACTTTAAAAGGATGGAGGTATGAGTGCGATTCATTATGCTATTCATTACTACATCCATCCTTCTGCTCGCTGCACCGCTTCCATTGGTATTCATCGGGAATAAAAAACTCTCCGATTCTGCCCTTTATGAGGCATTGGGATTACATAAACCCTACGCAATCGAAATATGGGAAGACAAACCGGCTATCGAACCGATTGCCATTACCCAAAGTATCTCTGCACTGTCAAGTTTTTATCGAGCAAAAGGGTTTTATCACGCAAAAATAACCTCTGACACCAAAGAGGAAAAAATTATTTTTACGATCGAAGAAAATAATCCAATCCTTATCAGTGACATAACCATAAACAGCCCAATCAATATCAAGTCTGCAATATCGCTGCATACGGATGAACCTTTTGACCAAGAAGCATTTTCTGCATCAAAATCAGAAATAAAAAAGCGCTATGGCCAAGCCGGTTATTGCAATGGCAGTTTTAATTCCAAAGCATGGGTTGATATTGAACAAGACAAAGCCTACCTCCTGTTTGAAGCAACCCCAGGTGAAGCGTGTACTTTCGGAACTATCGTAGCTGATTCAACCCCAAATATAGATGGGAATTTAACAGCTTCTATGTTACGATTCAAAGAGGGCGATCCCTACAGCATTGAAGCGATTCGACTAAGTTATGAGGGGCTCTACGCTCAAGAAGGTATCACACGAGTCGTCATCAACGATAATGAGCGCATTGGAAATAGTGTCCCAATTACACTCAATATCGAAGAAGATGAACGGCCTATCCGCTTTACGGCAGGAGCAGGATACAGTAGCGACCAGGGATTTGCTGCACAATCCGGGATTAAACATCGTAATTTTTTAGGAAATCTCAAAACGCTTTCTCTTGATGCAAAGTATTCGCAAATAAAACAAGAAGCTTCTAGTACCATCAGCATGCCATTGCAAAATCGTGCTGTACTCGGTGCTCAATTAGGGTATACGAACGAAATTTTTTCAGGGTACAAATCGAGAAGTACTTTCGAAAAATTTACCGCTAAATATCAAGATATTCCAGCCTCAGCCATGGTTGGATTTTTATTAGACCAAGTCAAGACGTATGATAGTCAGGACACCACTACCTTTCCAGACAACAAACTCTCTCTTGTCTCTCCTATCGGAGAGCTAAATTATGATAAACGGGACAAACCTCTCGATCCGACCAAAGGATATTGGCTCAATGCTACTGCCATGGGTTCATTATTTACACCCCAAATTTCGGATGCTACCTATTTCAAAACGCTCCTATCAGGGGCATATATCAAAAGTTTTGATACACAGGTCATAGCAACCAGAGTCAAATGGGGAACATTACGGGTATACGATGGCAGCGTCCCTTCATCTTATCGTTTTTATGCCGGAGGTATGAATTCGAATCGTGCTTATACGTATCGAAATCTTGGACCAAAAAACAGTGATGGTGACCCTATTGGATTTTATACCCTTTTAGAAGGGACGGCGGAATACCGCTTTCCAATATATGGACTATTTCGTGGAGTTCTCTTTAGCGATCTCACATTTGCGTCCCAAACTTACATCCCTAATTATGCAACAGATGGATATTGGGGAGTTGGAGCCGGATTACGTTATGTTACTCCTGTAGGGCCTGTCGCTTTTGACGTCGGTGTTGATCCAAATGATGTCACACAATACGCTATCCATTTTAGAATTGGGGAGCTTTTTTGAAAAAGATACCCTCTCAAATACGAAAATTTTGTAAATGTCTCAAATGGCTAAAACATCTGTTTGTAACACTTCACTTTCTCCTGCTCAGTACTATCTTTCTAGGATCTGCAGCACTCTATATAGCCTTTCGCCCCGATGGACTAGAAATCGTCAATACCTATTTTTTAGAACCTTTTGATGTCCACTATACCCATGCCGAAGGTTCACTGATCACCGGATTTACTCTGTATAATGTCAGCGGAACCAACCTAAAAGCGAAACATGTCTCTCTCCAGTATAATCTCACCCAAATGCTCAAAGGTGACCACACCATCGATAAAATACATATTGATGGATTACAGCTGAACCTAAATGATTTTATGAATAGTGATAGTTCTCCATGGCCATTTCCAACCTTTAAACTCACAGAAATTGAAATTACAAATCTTCAACTGATTAGTTCTTATCCGCTTGAGCTTGATATTCATGCAACGAACGGAAGTTATGATGGAAACGAACTGCAACTTTCTTCCATAAAAGCAACAATTAAATCCCAATATGCCAGCGGTGCGATAGCAGGAAAAGTTCATAACAACTCTCTCACTGGAGAGGGAATCATCTATCCGAACGAAACAGAATTAGCCCCATATAGCGGGAAATTCACAACTTTTCCACAATCTTTACACATCCAAATTCATGAATTATCCGATAAACGGGCTATCTTGCACACGCTCATCAATCATTTGAATTCAAAACAAGATCCAGCAGTCATGTTAGAGGGTGGATCACTGGATTTTATCTATCAGTACAGCGATGATTATTTTGATATAAATGCATCTTACTTGATTCATCGCCTAAATGATAGCATGCAAACGAAACAGCATCTGCACTACAATCTCTCAGGAAAAACATCGAGTGAATTTGACGGAATCATCACCTCTGCATACCCTCTTCCTTCAAATGCTCTGCATGGAGAATTTACCGATGATACGACTGGTGTAAATGGCAAATTAACACTCGATGGCAGCACTCTGATATTAGCGAGTACAGATTACAATCATTTTACATGGAGTTTCCGGAGTGAACACCAAAATCTTAGTTTCAACCAAACACTTCCCGAATTCATCCGATCTTCTCCTCTTTCCATGCAGGCAAAAGGAAACTATACCCTGAGTACCAATACACTAGGCGGTTCATTGGATATTATCCATGATCATGCTCTTTTTAACGGTATTTTCTCTACACAAGATAATCATCATACCCTAAAAGGAGATCTAACTCTTCCTCCTGATGCCCTTTTATGGAAAAATTGGAAACAAAAACCGCCTGAACATCTTGCTCTTTCTTTAGACTATGATAACAATACCACTCAGTTCCATATCGATGGTAACGATTTAGCCCTCTCAGGAACCCTGAATAAAGAATCATTACGCGGATCGGGAAATTATATGGGAGCTTTTTTCGATCTCACAGGAACACTAGGAACAACTCGAAGTGAAGTATTTATAGATACTGTTATCCCATCCCTTTTTGCTTCAGCCTCAAAATTTCAATCACTCACCTTATACAAGGGGGAATACTATGATGCTGAAATTCATGCTAAAACGCATATCAGCATGGATGGAACGTTACGTATAAAAAGTGATATTGATATTCCATGGTATGCGACAGTACTCGACTCTCAACGCGCATTTGGAGGAACAGACGGAAAACTAAGCCTAGAATATCATGATGGCAACTTAACCATTGAACAATATCGTCTCGAAATTGCCAACCACCCTCTCTTTAGTGATAAACCGTCGTATCTCCATTTTACCCCGAAAGGAGAGCTCATCGTCGATAAATTATGGATCTATGACTCCCTCCATCTCAGCGGTATCATTGCACCTGATTTAAGCGCGTCATTGCATCTTCTCTCAGACCAATTTACTTATCATGGACCAGAGGGAACGGTACATGCAGCTGCAGATATAACCTATACCCGTGATGCAGAAGCTCTTCAAAATATATCCGGATCTTTAAGTATTCTCGATGCAGAGATTACCTATTTACCATTGCAACAATTTAAAGTCATGGATGATGATATTATCATTGTCCAAGACGTTCGACCGCCTAGCAGCATAAAACTAGCTATGAATGTTCATATAACAGCTAAAGGACCCATCCATTATAAAACCAAAGAACTGGATATGTATCTTGCTCCGGATATCACGCTATGGAAAGAACCCACTGACCCTATACAAATTTTAGGTATGGTCACTATCCCATCAGGAAATGCTAAAACAGGTGGCAAACAATTTGAGATTAAACCCAGTGAAATTTATTTCGGCGGTGATCTTCCCCTCAACCCTTATCTCAATCTTACCATCGGGTATGAAGTCGATTTCAAAAAAATACTTATTTATGTAACCCACACATTAGAAGCTCCTATCTTTTTATTCAGTTCCGATCCGGTCATGACCCAAAACGATATCATGAGTTATATTCTATTCGGTGCCCCATCGACTAGTACAACTACCGTAAAAACAGATTCTTCTGCAACGACTGCACGAGCAGATGCAACCAACTTTATGCTCGGAGCGGGATTAAAAGGGCTCATCAATGGAGCAACCGGTATCCAAATCGACACTATGAATATTCTCACAACTCAGCAAGGTGGAATGGGATTCGAAGTAGGGGCAAGACTTAATAAAAATCTCCGCGTTTTATATAAAAACAACTCTGTTTCCAGCGTTCTCATTCAATACAATATCAACCGATGGCTCAGACTTGATGCTGATATCCATGAACTTGGACAAGGAATCAATGCCGTATACGTCAAAGATTTTAGAGATATTCTCCCACACAATGAACCCTTAAAAAAATAACTCTTGATATTCGTCAAGAGTTATTTCTTCCAACCTCTTTATACTTTCAAAATATACCTTTCAAGGAACCTGACATGATTTTAGATTTTATGCGCAACGATCATCGCATGTGTGATCATCTTTATGCCGAAGCAGAAAATATGCTTTTGATAAAAGAATCCGAAAAAGCTTTAACTCTGTTTGAAAAATTTTCAATAACAACTCTGCACCATTTCGATATGGAAGAAAAAGAGCTCTTTATCACCTTTGAAAAACGGACAGGGATGATGGGTGGACCGACGCAAATGATGCGCTACGAACATCAGCAACTTCGATCACTTATAGAATCCATGCGACTTGCACTGCGGGAAAATCGCACTGACGATTTTTTCGGAATCGGAGAATCCTTTATGATCATGCTTCAACAGCACAATATGAAAGAAGAACAAATGCTCTATCCAATGATTGATCGGGCTTTGGGTTCAGATGCCAGACTAATGGTTCAAACGCTTCAAGAGATGGTACCATGATAGTACTCGATACTCGTGAACTCGATCATCCGATGCCATTAGAAATAGTTACTGATGCATTTAAAAATCTCGGTAACGCACAAATTATTCACATGATTCACAGACGCGAGCCCATCCCTTTATTCGAAATCATTACTAAAAATGGGGGACACTATCTCTCTTATGAAGATTCCGAACAAATCTGGCATATCTATATCACTCGTAATGGCGATCTGGAGGAGTACCGTGTTTAAAGGTCTATCACTCGATCAAGCTCCGCCGATCTCAGTTGTTTTACGCTTTTTTTTCAGTGCGGCAATATTTGGAATGGCGTTATCAGTTCTTACAATCCTCTATCCGATTCATATACTCACATTAGCCGATCCATTTTCGCTAGCTGCCCTTCATCTACTGTTTTTAGGGGTTATCTCTATGAGTATGATCGGGTCGCTTTTTCAAATGCAAAGTGTTTTAGGTGGTCATCCGATCCCATCACCATTGGGAAATAGCTTCATTATTCACGTTTTATTGAGTATTGGTATTGTCACTTTGGCGGGTGCTTTTATCACTCAGCTAGCCCCTTTGTTTGTTCTGAGTGCTACATTACTTGGAAGTGCAATCGTTTATACCGTTTTTTTAATCCTCCCCTTATTGTTTAAAAGTTCTCTACATAACACTCTGCGAGGAATGCGCATTGCCTTGATCTCTTTTTTCATTACGGCCATACTCGGTATTGTCATGGCAAATGCCTACGCACAGGGCAATTTTTCGGAACATCACATTACTATTCGCTCCATCCATTACTCATTTGCCCTTATCGGATGGATCGGAGCACTCATTATTGCCGTATCATTTCAAGTGGTAGAGATGTTTTACGTTACATCCCCTTATAGTGACTGGTGCAAACGCAATGTTTTTCGTCTTATCCCAGCTGCTCTTGCACTAAAAGCATTATGGCTGTTTTTAAATCTTCCATATATTTGGATTTTTGATCTTTTGCTGGGTGGATTACTGATGGGATTCTTTGCAACAACGCTTCGACGGCTTCGTGAGCGCAAACGGCGTGTTAGCGATGTGAGTATTATGTTTTGGTACAGTGGAATGTTTCTTCTCTTCGTATCTTTGATTGCGTATGGAAGCTATCTTTGGTTTGAACATGAAGCGATACTAACCATTGCATTGATTGCATACGCACTTTTTGCATTGTCAATCATATTAGGTATGATGGGTAAAATCGTCCCCTTCTTAGTTTGGTTTCATCTCAGTTCAGCTGGATATTTGGATACTCCTATCATGTCACATATCATCCCTGTAAAACAAATCAAAGCTTTATTTTTACTCTTTATTCTTACCTCGTTAAGTGCAGGTATCGCAGTATATTATCCGCCAATCTTAAGAATCACGGGAATATTTTCCTTTTTCATGTTTGCATTTTTAGGCTATAACCTCATCAGCGCTCTAAAATTATATCGATATACCTTGACTCACTCTCAACGCTTCGAACAGTTATAATCTACTATGGCATCAACTCCGATTTCTCGATCATTTTGTATCGGGCTTTCCGTCGGTGCAGAGGCCATTAGTGCCATCGTTCTTGCCATAACCGGCATCGGACGGGAACTTCCGGTATAATTTACACCTACCACTTCACATTGCAATTGAGTCTCTTTTGAAAATGCTTTTGCCTGAGCTTGAGCCTTGCGTAACAATTCCAAACGAAGACTACCCTGAGTCTCCTGCTCTTGCATTGTACTCACACCCCATTCCAAACTCCCCTGGGTCTTTCTGAGCGTCGATGAACTCACACTATCAATCTTGCTGTTTAACTCGTTATATTCTTCAATAGTATTAAATTCACATCCGAAATTGAGATTGCCTACGTATCCAGCAAACTCTCGTTTTTGATCTTTATAACTGTATTGCAAAGAGAGATAGTATCCGCCACCATGACATATTTTTGCCTCAGGATCATACCGTTTTACTACCGATACAATTGCATTGAGATGTTCTTTGATCCCGTTTTGATTTTTTCCTTGCTCTTCAAAACTCAAACTTCCACGAAGCACATCAGGTTTTAAAAATGCATCTGCACGCTCGGTAGTTGTTATGCTCATTTGGGCACTTGAGATTAATGGAAAAATGAGAGATACTATATATTTACGCATATAAAAACTCCTAACATATCAATATAGGACTATTGTAGCATGAGATTGTAAGATAATTTAACCTTTATATACTTCGTTGTTTATCAGAATCTTTATGTGAATTGTTTAAAAACATGAGATACACTTTTATTCAAATACTTTTCTCTATTTTGGAACTTACAATGAAATCCACAATGTTATTACTCTTGTTAACACTAATCAGCGCTGCACATGCGGATATTAGTGACACTGCTGATTGTGTGCGCCCCATCAAACCACTCAAATTTACATCAAATAAAGAAGTGGATAATTTCAACAACGATGTCCAAACCTATCAATCTTGTATTAATACCTTCATTTCCAAACATAAAGACAACATTGACCGGAGTACAAAAGCTATCAATAAAGCAATTGCCGAATGGAATACATTTGTCAACATAAATAATGCAAAAAAAGATGCCAATACTTACTCAATAACTGGTCAAACTGGGGCGAACGGAGGAACTAAAAACAATGCAGGATACAGTGATCCAACAACTTTCAGTACTAATATCAAATTTTAGGTAAATTAATTTTAGAGGGGATTATTTTGATGTATGGCGGACAGCTAGAGATTCGAA
>JAQTTG010000004.1 GCA_028710885.1 Sulfuricurvum sp. | reverse complement strand
AGAGAGGGGGAAACGCCCGGTCCCATTCCGAACCCGGAAGCTAAGACCCTCATCGCTCATAATACTGCATCTTTCAGGTGTGGGAACGTAGGTCGCCGCCTGGCTCTCAGATTTCTTTCTTCTTTAACAACCAATCAATAATATAACTCCAATTATAATCATTTTAAAATACTGTAACAAATTATTTTGACATTTTCTACTATTCAAGATACAATATATTATTTTATGTATAAAGGTTAAAAATGGTTAAAATAGTTGCACTTCTTTTTCTTTTTTTCACTCTTGCATTTAGTGCAGTAAATATCAACAGAGCAAACGCTGCACAGTTGCAAACTCTTAATGGGATTGGTCCATCAAAAGCGCAGGAAATTATCAAATATCGAAAAGCGCATGGGGTCTTTAAAAACGTTGACGAACTTGTCAATGTTAATGGAATCGGACCTAAAACAGTCCAAAAATTAAAACCGCAAGTGACTATTCGTTAAGGTATATATATTTTATCAATCATTTCCGAGTATTCGCTTATTGCATCGCTCTCAGCAGTTATACCTCCACCGCTTTTATAGATTAGATTACCGTTAATCCTTTCTATGAAACGTATTGCAACTGCGCTATAGAGATTTTCTCCATCGTAATACCCGAATACTCCGGTAAAATATCCACGATCATATTCTTCAATCTCTTTTATAATTTCAACTGTCTTACGTTTAGGTGTGCCGCTTATACTTCCAGCAGGTAATAAATGTCGAAGCAATTCTCCCGCTTTCTCTTTCCAGTTTCGATCCAATGTTCCAAGTACATGTGAGCTTACTTGATGCAATTTTTTATTTCCTGTGTCAATTGTGCTTATAAAGCGGAATTTTTCAACTTTTATATTCTTTGCTACTATTCCTAAATCATTGCGAAGCAGATCAACGATCATCGTATGTTCTGCAAGCTCTTTCGGATCATTTAATATTCTATTGATCGCATCAGGAACAGATGCATCGATCGTCCCTTTCATTGGATACGTATGGATTATATTGTTATTAATAGTAATGAAAGGTTCAGGTGAGAAACAGATAAAGTTATCTTTTACACGCATTTTATAAGGCGCATGTGCCATCGTATAGATTTCATTAAGCGTATAGTCAGTTTTGATTACGGAGGGTTGCGTAAGATTCAGTAGATATGTATTTCCGTTTCGAATATGATTTTGTACGGTTTCGAATTTTTGGGAGTACTCCTCAAAGGTTACAGGAACATAATGTGGTTTATGCGGGGAATTTGTACTGTCGCTTTCACTGTTAAAAGCAAACTCAACATCTTCTTTCTTAAGTTCTTCCAATGTAAAACAATGGAGAAGTTCTCCCGTGAAATTTGTATAAAAAAAGCACTTAACTCCTGATGATACGAGTTCAGTGAAACGTTCGAACATCAGGCTATAAGGGCTTTGAGAACGGCCATACGGATTCCAACCCCGTTGCGTACCTGTTCGAGCACTTTACATCGAGGGTCTTTAAGCATCATATCATCGATATCGATATTTCTGTGTACAGGTCCCGGATGAAGAATGATAATATCTCGGTTTCCAATGAGCTCTTTTGTGATACAGAAATCGCTTGCATAGTCTTTGAGGGAACCGTAGGTTTGATGCGAATGGCGTTCCGTTTGAGTACGAAGGCTCATGATGGCATCGACATGATCGATTACATCGTGGAGATTATGAGTCATCGGAAGATTTGAGTCAGGAAGAAAATGTGGAGGTGCAACAAGGGTGATTTGTATTCCAAATCGGGTTAAGAGTTCGATGTTGCTGTTGGCGACACGGGAATTTTTGATGTCACCTACTATAGCAATTCTCTTTCCACAAAGGTCTCCAAAGTGACGTCTAAGGGTAAAGAGGTCTAAAAGTGCTTGTGTCGGGTGGGCGTGAGCCCCATCACCTGCGTTAATGATCGAGGCATGTGTATGTTCAGCAAGGATATTCGGTACACCGGCGTGAGCGTGACGGACGATCATGGCATGTGGTCCCATGGCATCAAGGTTGGCCGCCGTATCGACAAGACTCTCCCCTTTTTGGGTAGAGCTTTTTTGAACATCTAAATGCACTACTTCTGCTCCGAGACGTTTAGCCGCAATTTCAAAAGAGCTTTTGGTTCGAGTAGAGTTTTCAAAAAAGAGGGTAATAATGATTTTTTCTTTGAGGATAGGATCAAATTGCCCCCCTAAATAGTGTTCCGCATCCTGTAATACCTGAAGTATTTGTTCCGTTGTAAAATCGTCTGTACGGATAAGATGTTTCATAGTTCGTCCCCTCGTATTTATGATGGTATTGTATCCAAAAGTGCTTTGGCAATGGCATCGATATCATTGTTGATTCGATAGAGTGAATCAAATCGGTGGTTAAAATAAGGGAGTGAAGTTGTCTCAAAGGTTGTATCTTCACTTTGGCAGTTTAAGCCCCACACAAACGGCAAGTTAGCATCTTCAAGCGCTTTAATACTAAGGAGTGTATCGTTGATACATCCTAAATTGCAATGGGTTACCAAGAGGGTGGAGGCTTTGAAATGGCGGGGAATATCTATCATCATCGTATGATCGTCAACTGGAACCATCAGACCGCCTGCCCCTTCGATAATAACAATATCGGACAGTGCTTCGATCTTTGCCAAGGCTTTGTCAAAAAGGGTTAAATCTATATCCTTTCCATTATTAGCTACAAAGGGTGCTGCCGGAAACGGTAGTTGAAGTGTGACAATATCCGATACACTGAGGGATTGAAATAGAGGATTATAGATGCAAGCTTTTATAAAAAGTTCATTTCCATCACTTGGGACATCTAGTACACCTGTTTCGATCGGTTTGTAAACTCCTACGCGTAATCCCATTCGGCTGAATGATTCTATGAGTAGTTTGGAGGTATAGGTTTTTCCAATATTGGTGTTGGTTGCGGTAACGAAAATTCGTTTAGACAAGGAAGGAGCCTTTTTGGTTATAATTATCCTAATTTTAATACAGGTTAGATGATGAATCGCTTTGAAGAGTTTACAACCCACATGGTTCAACAAGTCGGGAAAAAAGAGGGGGCTATCAGCCCAGCGATCGTTAACTCTGCATCCTTTGGATATGGTAACAGTGAAACAGGAGAGGGGATATTTGAGGGCTCAGTTAAAAAGCCACTTTATGCTCGTATGGGTAATCCTACATCCTCTCAGTTGGAACAGATATTAGCCTCAATGGATGGTGGAGTTGGTGCTGTTGCTGCGTCTTCTGGAATGGGGGCAACGGCGATGGCAACATTGAGTTTACTTCGTGCAGGTGACGAGGTTATCAGTATCGGTGGACTGTTTGGCGGGACTTACTCTTATTTTACGGAGACATTGACCCGATTTGGGATTACAACACATTTTTTTGATGTGGATGCATTGGATGCGATAGAAGAGACAATTAATACGGCGACAAAAATACTCTTCTTAGAGAGTGTTGGGAATCCAAATATGCGTCTTCCAGATATTTCAAGAATTGCCGAAATCGCAAATCGGCATGGGGTTGTACTGATAGTTGATAATACAATTACTCCGTTAAGTGTAGCACCAATAGCATTAGGAGCGGATATTGTAGTATATTCGACTACTAAAATTATTACAGGTAATGCTTCAGCACTGGGAGGAGCGGTAATTTTTCGTGCTATTTCTGAGGGTGAAGATAAATTTAAAAGTGATCGTTATCATGATATTCATCCATTTATTAAAAAAATGGGAAGCATGGCATTGATAGCCAATGCAAAAAAACGGGCATTACGTGACTTTGGAATGTCTGCAAATGGTTTTGGAAGTTATTTGACAATGTTGGGTCTTGAAACATTACCGCTTCGTATGGATCGTATTGTGACAAGTGTAGAAACGGTAGCTAAAGCATTAAATGAAAAAGGATTGAATGTTAATCATCCGTGTTTGCCGCATCATCCTCATCATGAACGATATTTAAACCAATTTTCTAATGGGTGTGGAACACTGTTAACCATCGATATGGGAACTAAAGAAAGAGCATTTAATTTTTTAAACCGCTTAAAATTGATTACGATTACTGCGAATATTGGTGATAGTCGTACTTTGGGACTTCATATGGCGTCAACCATTTATCGTGATTTTGATGAATCAACGCGAGAGTTTTTAGGGATTACTCCGGGATTAATCCGTATATCGATTGGCTTGGAAAGTGCTGAGGCGATCGTAAACGATTTTTTAGACGCGGCAAATATTTAAAATATTGGGTATAGTGCAAACATGGCTACGAAACACGAACACGAAACAAGTTTAGAACTGATACTGGAACATCCGAAGCAGTATAATGTTTTTTTACTCAATGATGATTACACATCCATGGATTTTGTAGTTGAAATTTTAATGACAGTTTTTCGTAAAAACTTTCAGGATGCACACGCAATAATGATAGCAGTACATCAAAAAGGACGGGGACTATGCGGTGTCTATCCATATGAAGTGGCAGAAACTAAAGTACATCAGGTAGGAACTTTGGCACGTGAAAATGGATTTCCCCTAAAAGCGGTAATGGAGGAGGCGTAATTATGGTAAGTACGGAATTAAATGCAATTTTTCAAAAAGCGGTTGCATTTGCTAGACATCAACGTCATGAATATCTTACGATTGAGCATGTTATGTTAGCGCTCCTAAACTCCCCTGATGGTGAATCAATTATCAGAGCTTGCGGGGCAGAGGTTGAATTGATTCGTGAAGCATTAGGTGCCTATTTGATGGAAATGATGGAACCTTTACCTGAAGAGATTGAGCAAGAACCTTTCGAAACAGTTGCATTGGCTCGGATGATTGATGGGATGATGCAACATGTTCGTAGTGCTCAAAAAGAGTATGCAGATGTAGGAGATTTGATTGCTGCAGTATATGAAGAACATCATACTTATACATGTTTGTTATTAGAGGAATATGGGATTAGTCGTGTAGATGTACTTGAAGCGATTTCACATCGGGATGTAGATGCTATGCAAGATGATTCTCGTAATGAAGGAGCCCTTGAAAAATATGCGATCAATTTAATAATTCAAGCGCGTAAAGGGAAAATCGATCCTGTAATAGGGCGTGTTAATGAAATTGAACGGACAATTCAAACTCTTTGTCGCCGTAAAAAAAATAATCCATTGCTAATAGGTGAACCAGGCGTAGGAAAAACTGCCATTGCAGAAGGATTGGCTTTGCGGATTCTTTCCGGTGATGTTCCTGTAATATTAGAAAATGCAGAGGTTTTTGCACTTGATTTAGGAGCGATGCTCGCAGGAACGAAATATCGGGGTGATTTTGAAAAACGGCTCAAAGCTGTAATGGATGAAGCATCAGAACATCCGAATGCCATTTTATTTATTGATGAAATTCATACAATTGTGGGAGCAGGAGCTGTGGGCGGTGGCAGTATGGATGCCTCAAATCAGCTTAAACCTGCGCTTGCTTCAGGTGCATTAAAATGTATGGGAGCAACAACGCATGCGGAATATCGAAGTGTTTTTGAAAAAGATCGTGCACTAAGCCGTCGTTTTGCCCGTATAGAAGTGGGTGAGCCTTCCGATGAAGAGAGCTTTTTGATTCTCAAAGGGCTCCGCGAACGCTATGAAAAGCACCATGGAGTCAAATATACCGATAAAGCGCTTCGTTTTGCGGTTGAGTTATCCAAAAAATATATTACGGATCGCTTTTTACCGGATGTTGCGATTGATCTGATCGATGAAGCCGGAGCATCATTCCATCTTAAAACGCACAAACGGACTACTATCACCCCACATGATATTGAAGCCATAATTGCTAAAATGACAGGAATTCCAACATCTAAGATGGGTGGTGATGAACGTGAAAAGCTCTCATCGTTGGAATCTGATCTAAAAGCATTGGTGATTGGACAAGATAATGCAATTGTACAAGTTGTTAAATCCATTAAACGCTCTTATGCCGGATTAAGCGCTTCACATAAACCAATAGCTTCATTTTTATTTTCCGGCCCGACAGGAGTAGGAAAAACGGAACTTGCAAAATCATTAGCAGAGACAATGGGAATTTATTTTGAGCGGTTTGATATGTCAGAATACATGGAAAAACATGCACTCAGTCGGCTTATTGGAGCACCTCCTGGATATGTTGGATTTGAGCAAGGGGGGTTGTTGGTCGAGACAGTGCGTAAACATCCATATATGGTGTTATTACTGGATGAAATCGAAAAAGCACATCCTGATCTGATTAATGTTCTCTTGCAGGTAATGGATAATGCAACATTAACTGATAATACCGGTTTTAAAGCCAATTTTTCTAATGTGGTACTTGTAATGACATCCAATATTGGGGCCAATGAACGAACTGTTATGGGTTTTAATGCAGATAGTTCAATTTCACGACATGAAGCATTAAAATCGTTTTTTACTCCGGAATTTCGTAACCGCCTCGATGGGGTTATCGAGTTTGGAGTATTACCGATTAATGTCGTAGAGGGGATCGTCGATAAATTTATCCGTGAACTTAACACGCAGTTGAAATCGAAAAAAGTGATTGTAATTCTTACAGACAGGGCAAAAGCCTATATCGCAAAGATTGGATACGATAAAGCGATGGGGGCACGACCTCTTGGGCGTGTTATCTCGGATAAGATCAAAGATCCATTAGTTGATGAGATTCTTTTTGGCTCATTGGTGCATGGAGGAAAAGTATTGGTTGATTATGCTGATCAATTAATTTTTGATTATGTAAAATGATTCCAAAGCTTACTCAGCACCTTTCATTTCCAAATCCATTATACGCCTCAGAAGAGGGATTGGTTGCTTATGGAGGTGATCTTTCCCCATCCCGACTTATGATGGCGTACCGGATGGGAATATTTCCTTGGTATAGTCTTGGCGACCCGATACTTTGGTGGTCGCCTAATCCAAGATTGATATTAAATTTGGATGAATTTAAACTCAGTCGATCTCTTCGGAAAAAAATTCCTCAATTTGAAATTCGTGTTGATACTAATTTTTCCCAAGTGATACGAGAATGTTCTATTGCCTCACGTCGCGGACAAAAAGGGACGTGGATTATACCGGATATGATTGAAGCTTATGAGACGCTCCATTCACTCGGGTATGCTCATAGTGTGGAAGCTTACCAGAAGGGAGTTTTGGTTGGAGGTTTATATGGTATTAGTGTTGGTGGTGTATTTTGCGGTGAATCAATGTTTGCAAAAATTTCTGATGCATCTAAAGTTGCTTTTGCATCTTTAGTTGATCGTTTAAAGAGGTATGGATATACATTTATTGATTGTCAGGTTCCGACGAATCATCTCAAAAGTTTAGGTGCAAAAGAGGTTTCAAGAGAATTTTTTTTAAATCAACTTCGTGAAATCTATCAGAAATCAGATGAGGAAATACATTGGTTATGAGATATATTTAAGGTATTTTTGTTTATACTATATTGTTAATTTATATGAAATAAGGGGTTTTTATGAAAAAAGTTTTAATGAGTATGGTTGCTATTGCTGCGCTTAGCACAGTTGCTTTTGCAACCATTAATTCTCAAACAGGTTGTGGTCTGGGGTCACAAATTATTCATGATGACAGCTCTGCGGTTATGTTGGCACTTCAGGCGACTACTAATGGAACATCTGCTAACCAAACATTTGGTATTACATCAGGAACATCAGGATGTAAAAAAACAAAATTGGTAATGAATGAACGTGCTGCAGAGTTTGTAGCATCAAATATGGATCAACTTTCTCGTGAAATTGCTATTGGACAAGGTGAAAGTGTTTCTACATTGGCAGAACTTTTAAATGTTCAAGATAAAGCAGCATTTGCTTCAGCACTTCAAGCAAACTACAATGCAATCTATACAAGTGAAAAAGCTGATATGGCTACAGTTTTGGATAATGTATCTACAATTGCAGGGTAACTAGTATATTTGAATACAAAGGGATGAATGCCCTTTGTATGCATTTGCGCCGATACGGTATTAAGGATTGTCTCTTATGAGGCAGAAAAAAGGTTATTGTTGCCATTTCTTCTTTTATTATGCGTACTGAGTTTATCGATCTACGGATCTACGACCGATGAACTGATTGCACAAGCCCATTCTCAAAAACTTTCTGAACAGTACTATTGGCATTTATTAATGCATGCTCCTAAAAATGAGAGTGAAATAGATGACGACAATTTTTTTTTAGATTCCGATGGTAAAACAAATTTATCAAAAGAGTTAGATCGTAGTATTCGTCATTTTTCAGAGGATTCCAATCGAAGTGATGGGAGTGTTTATTGTCGTTTTCCGGCACGGAGAGTGTGGTTGGAGCATGAGCTCAATACTTCTTTTAGTGAAGGAACATGTAAGGAGTACGAAGCCTTATTGGTAAAAATGGATCCTCAAAAAGTGACACTTGTATTTCCGAGTGCACATATTAATTCTCCTGCTTCGATGTTTGGGCACACTTTTTTGCGGATTGATTCATCTCTGGAATCCAAACTGATGTCGTACGCAATCAATTATGCAGCAGCTACTGATGAAACGAATGGTATTACATTTGCGTATAAAGGGCTTTTTGGAGGATATTACGGTTATTACTCATTATTGCCTTATTATGAAAAACTTAAAGAATATCGTGATAGTGAGTCACGTGATGTGTGGGAATATGATTTAAACCTAACTCATGATGAGGTTATGGCTATGGTGCGTCATATTTGGGAATTACAACATATTCATTCTTGGTATTATTTTCTTAATGAAAATTGTTCTTATCATATGTTATGGCTAAGTGAAATTGCTCGGCCTTCAACTCATTTGCGAGATCATTTTTTTTATTACGTTATCCCACCCGAGACTGTTAGAGCATTTGAAGAAGAAGGATTAGTTGGTGACAAATATTTTCGTCCTTCAAAACGGACGAAACTTTTAGCATATGAGCAACATCTTAGTCCGCAAGGGATTGCTGTAGTTAGATTACTTACTGAGGGTCAGTTAGATATTGCTGATCAAATTGTTTTATCAGAGCAAGAACGACAGATGACATATGAGGCGGCAGCAGAATTAGTTGAATACAATTATATTGAAGGGAAAATTTCAAAAGAAATATATGCTAAACGTTATCATGCACTTCTTTCTAAGCGTGCAATGCTTGGAAGTGGAAAGAGAGTCGAGATTCAAAAAAAATCGAATCCTGATAAGTCACATCATGCTGCAAGAGTGCAGATAGCTCAAGGATGGTATGATAATCGATCCCCATTATTATTAGGATGGCGTCCTTCTTTCCATGATCTTTCTGAAGATGATACAGGACATTTATCAGGGGCAGAAATTCAATTTCTGAATACAATGATAGGAATTGACAGTGATAAAGTTCATTTGGAAAAATTGACCATACTCTCGTTGGCGTCTATCGTTCCAGTAAGCCATTTTTTTAAACCGTTATCATGGAGAATGCAAAGTGGATGGGATCGTGATTATGGAAATGATCATTCAAGTTTCATGACGCGAATTGGTGCCGGAGCATCAATCGGAGACGATCAACTCTTTGGATATTTTTTAACCGAACCGGAAATAAGAGTTGGTTGTAATGCAGATGTTGGATTGGGATTTACTACAGGTATGGGAATTAATTGGGGGAAACGGATTAAAAGCTATATTGAGGCAGGGCATATTTTCTATTTAGATGGGGTGAATCGTAATCATATTATGATTTCCAATACGTGGGAATGGAATGGATGGGGAGCTTTTTCTTTGAGTTATGAAGGGATAGAACAAGAATATCGTGAAGAGCGCTATAAAATAGGTGTTAACCTCTATTTTTAATTATTTTTTGGCATAATAGTTTTACCTATTATCACGGAGTTAGAATGTACATTTTAGAAGAGCGTTTCGCCCTTTGGGCAGATTTTATAGAACGAACATTTTTGAATGAGGGGTTTAAAGAGCTCATTGATAAAGGGATAATAAATGGAGCCACATCGAACCCGGCAATATTCAAAAATGCAATTCTCACATCTTCAGCGTATAAAGAGCAGCTTTCGACGCTTGGTTCCCTCTCCCCAAAAGAAAAGTATGAAGCATTAGCTATTTACGATATTCAAAAAGCCGCCGATATTTTACGCCCGTTATACGATGCCGGAGATGACGGATATGTCAGTATCGAGGTCGACCCGTATTTGTGCGATGATGCTAGCGCAACGATTGCAGAAGGGATACGGCTTTATCAGAGTATCAATCGTCCGAATGTGATGATCAAAGTACCGGCTACAGAGGCTGGATATTCGGCTATGGAGGCTTTGGCATCGAAAGGAATCGCTGTTAATGCAACGTTGATTTTTTCTGTTGAACAAGCACTTAAATGTGCCGCTGCATTTGAAAGAGTATCTCATAATGCAAGTGTCGATACGGTCATCAGTGTTTTTGTCAGCCGCATTGATCGTGCCATTGATGAAAAACTTCGCTCTGCCGGAGTTTCTACCGGGCTGATGGGTATTCTCAATGCGGCAGAAATTTACAACCACGTAGAAGCTAAGAAGGTTCCAAGATGTCGTGTACTGTTTGCTAGTACGGGGGTAAAAGGGGATGAATTTAGAGCGTCCTATTATATTGATGAACTTTTAGCACCCAATAGTGTTAATACTGCTCCGATAGCCACTATCAATGCTTATGTAAAAGGTGGAGATAGAAGATTAAAATTGCCTCTAGATCCTATGCAGATATTTGAACATCAAAAGAAAGTAAAAGATGCTGGAATCTCTATGGAAAATATTATTGAACAACAAATTAGTGAGGGGTTAGACGCGTTCAAAGTGGCTTTCACGGAAATTTTGGACGAATTGGAGTAAATTATGACACATCAAGATACACATCATGGAATGTATGAAGTTGATTTAAGTGAACTGAATTTTGAAGTTTTAAAAAAGATTAGAGCTTATTTACGTCGAATGGTTGATGCGGGAGGGAGTGATTTACATGTCAAAGCAAATGCGGTAGTTCGCGCCCGAATTAATGGGGAAATTATCCCTCTTTCAGGGGAAATTTTTTCTAAGGATGATGCATTGATTTTTGCAAAAGAACTGCTAAGATCAAGATTTCATGAGTTGGTAGAAAATAAAGAGTTAGACTTGGTCTATCCGTTTGATGAAAATACGCGCTTTCGTATTAATATCTTTTTTCAAATGGAAGGGATATCGGCAGTATTTCGTTTGATTCCAGTTAAAATTTTAACTGTTGATGAATTGAATCTTCCAGAAATCGTTCACAGCTTTGCTGACATGGAACGGGGTCTTATATTGGTTACGGGGGTAACGGGAAGTGGTAAATCTACCACTTTAGCTGCTCTTATTAATGAAATTAATTGGAAACGTCGAAAGCATATTATTACTATTGAAGATCCGATTGAATTTGTACATAAAGATCGAAAGTGTATTGTAAATCAGCGCAGCATTGGACAAGATACCCATAGTTTTGGTTCTGCATTACGTGCTGCATTGCGTGAGGACCCTGATATTATTCTTGTCGGGGAAATGCGGGATATGGAGACGATTGAGATTGCTTTACATGCGGCAGATACGGGCCATTTAGTTTTTTCTACACTGCATACCTTGGATGCAAAAGAGACCGTTAATAGGATTATTTCTGTTTTTCCGACGGCAGAACAAAATCGGGTTCGGATGACATTGTCTTCTGTGCTCAAAGGGGTAATTTCACAACGTCTTATTCCTACGGTAGATGGCAAACGTGCTGCAGCATTGGAGATTTTAATCCGAACACCTCGTATTGAGCAACTTATTGCTGAAAATCGTGATATTGAGATTCCAGATACAATTGCTGAAGGGAAAGAACTTTATAAATCTCAAACATTTGACCAAGGGATTTTGGATTTATATCTTGCAGGGAGAATTAGTAAAGATGATGCGTTAGCATTTGCAACATCTTCTTCAGATTTGCGTTTGCGTATGGAAGGTCTTAGTACAACGGTTAAAAAAGAGGATTTAGGTGTCGATAATGCACCAACAGAGTTTAAAGAGGATGATTTTATCGCATTGAAAGAATAATTTAGAATAATCTAAACATTTTTTAAGTATAATCCGTCCCATTTTATTTGAAGGACATGATTATGTTAGAAGGCATTATAAGAGAGAGTATTGGCAAAGCTGCTACAAAAGCATATCGCCGTGATGGTTATCTTATCGCTAACATCTACGGAAAAGGGCTTGAAAATATTCACGCTGCGTTCAAAATGAACGATTTTATCCGTACTGTGCGCAATAAAGAGACCGTTGCATTTGCTGTAAATGTAGGTAATAAAGAGATGAACCTTGTTGTTCAAGGTTATGAGTCTCATCCAGTTTCTGGAAACCTTTTACATGTTGATTTAATGGTTGCACAGCCAAATGTAGTAACACATTATCATGTTCCTGTTAAAACAACAGGGATCCCAGTTGGTTTGAAAAACAAAGGGATGTTGTTTGTTGCTAAGAAACGTCTTCGTGTGAAAGCATCGATTGAAAATCTTCCAGCATCAGTTGAAATCAATGTTGCTCCTCTTGATTTAGGTGACTCTGTTTTGGTACGTGATTTACCACGTATTGAGAACGTTACATTTACTGATTCCGATCGTGTATCGGTTCTTAGTATCATTAAAGCAAAATAATTATGCTTCTCGTCGGACTGGGTAACCCTGGCTCGGCGTATGCATTAACCCGTCATAATATCGGGTTTATGGTAATTGATGAACTGTGCCGACGTCACAGTATTCAAAACATTTCAAAGAGCTCCTTTGAAGGGGAGTTGTTTAAAATGGGGTCACACTTTCTCCTCAAACCCACTACATTTATGAATCTTTCCGGCCGTTCTATCCTTGCTGTAAAAAATTTCTATAAAATTGATGATGTTATAGTAATTCATGATGATCTAGATTTACCTTTTGGTGCATTGCGTTTTAAGAAGGGGGGAGGGCATGGAGGACATAACGGTTTAAAATCGGCTGATGCCGCTATATCTCCTGAGTACATTCGTATTCGCATGGGGATTGGTAAGCCTGAGTATAAATCTCAAGTTTCAGAGTATGTACTGCACTCTTTTAGTATTGAAGAACAATCTAAAATTTCAGAATGGATCGTAAAAGCTGCTATCGCAGCTGAGATGCTTTTAGTACATCCTTATGCAGAAGTTGCATCAAAGTGTTCAATTAAAGGGTAGCTTTATCGCTTCTTAGCATGATTTAGGTACAATAAAAACCAATTATTTCTATTTAGGCTCACATGCTTGCTTTTAAAACATTATCTCAACTGTATATACGCTATTTTTTAATTATATTAATTGCTTTAAGCAGTTTTATGGTTGGATTTGATCTTATGGATAATGCCTCAGCTCTACCGTCTTCAGCCAACCTCGTTTTGATTTATATCATGTATAAAAGTTTTTATGCTATTGATATGATGCTACCAATATCATTGGTTTTTGCAATGATAGCAGCTTTGGTAGATTTAGTCAGGTCAAATGCGATGGTAGCTTATTTTGCTATAGGGTATTCAAAAACACGTATCTTAACTCCATTTTTGAGTGTTGCAGGGGTATTAATTGGGCTTTATATTACTTTACATATGACTAACTTTGCCAGAGCAAACGAGTTTGCGGAAAATCTTCGTGAAACTTCCGAATTTATTCGTCCTACCGGGAATCTATTTTTTACTCATGAAGGGAATTACATCTATTTTGGAAATCTTTTTCCACTGACTAAAAAAGCGCAAGAAATTCGTATTTTTACTTTTAAAGAAGGTCGATTACATGAAGTGTTGAGTGCTTCGGAAGCCGTATATGATCAAGGATATTGGAATATTCAAAAAGCTCATTTAATACGACCTCCAGAAATTCTGGATTTTCATTCATCGGGGATAGTGACTGAAGATGATGAAAATTTACAAGTACTTCAGGATTTTAAACCCAAGATACTGGATCAGGTATATGAAGGAAAGGACAATTTTACTATCGGTGATGGACTAGATGCTCTTGAACTTTTGAAAAACCAGAATGTGGATGTTACAAAAATTACTAGTGGAATATACAGGATGTTTCTTTCACCTTGGTTTGCTTTAATTCTGATGGTGATTTTTTTCTCATATGCTCCAGTAAGTTCACGATTCCTGAATCTTTCATTTTTTAGTTTTGGTGCCATATTGGTGACTTTGCTGACATGGGGACTATTGTTTGTTTTAGGTGAATTTTCAAATAATAAAACACTTTCTCCTGAAATAGGGGTTATTGCTCCGATTCTCATACTCTTCACAATAATGGTATGGCGACTTGGAAATCCCCTAAGGAGAGTTAGGGTAAAATCGCGACAAAATTAATGAAGCAGAGGGAAACGTGATCGATTTTAAAGCTCTGGCACAAACCTATGGAACCCCATTGTATGTATACGATTTTGATGTTATGAAGAGACAATTTGAGTCTCTAAAAGAGGCATTTCGGGGTCGAAAATCGATTCTGGCATACGCAGTGAAGGCAAACTCCAATCTTAGCGTTGTCAAACATTTTGCACAGATGGGATCGGGTGCCGATTGTGTATCGATCGGTGAAGTACGTCGTGCATTAATGGCAGGTGTGCCGAAATATCGTATACTTTTTAGCGGCGTCGGCAAGCGTGATGATGAAATCCGAGAAGCGATTGAGTCTGATATCCTCTACATCAATGTCGAGAGCGAAGCGGAACTTGGTCGTGTTGAGATGATTGCGCGTGAATTGAATGCTAAAGCCCGTATTAGTGTACGTGTCAATCCGAATATCGATCCAAAAACGCATCCTTATATTTCGACTGGTTTGCACGATAACAAATTCGGAGTGGAGATTGTTGCGGCAAAACGGATGTATATTCAAGCCAAAAACTCTGAGCATCTTGATCCGGTCGGTATCCATTTTCACATTGGAAGTCAGTTAACGGAGTTAGAGCCAATTTACGAAGCGGCAGTAATCGTTGCTGATTTGCTCCGGTCCCTTCAAGCGATCGATATCGAATTGAAATTTTTTGATATAGGCGGTGGACTTGGTGTCCGTTACGATAATGAAACGACGATTGAACCGTATGACTATGCGCAAGCGATCCTATCCGCCCTCAAAGGGATCGATGTGACGATCATTTGTGAACCGGGACGTTTCTTGACAGCGAATGCCGGATATTTTTTGACAAAAGTATTGTATGAAAAAAACAACGGAGCCAAACGTTTCGTCATGGTTGACGGAGCGATGAACGATTTGATCCGTCCGAGCTTGTATAAAGCGTATCACCGTATCGAAGCACTGGATAAAACGGGTGAAGAGAGTGCAGCGGATGTAGTCGGTCCTGTATGCGAAAGCGGCGATTTTTTAGCTAAAAACTATCCTCTTCCTTCGATGGAACACAACGATATCCTTGTCGTACACAGTGCCGGAGCGTACGGTTTTGGGATGGGAAGCAATTATAATACCCGCGGACGTTCTGCCGAAATAGCAGTTGAGGACGGGAAAGACCGGTTGATCCGCCGCCGCGAAACATTTGAAGATGTGATCGCATTAGAGCGTGAGTATCTGTAAGGGTATATGATGTATTTCATTGATGTGCAAGGAACGTTAATAGAAGATCACACCAAGCTTCCTATTCGTGGAGCTGTTGCATTTATTGATAATCTTAATGCACATCAAGTTCCCTATATGGTCATTACTAACAGCACTAAAAATCCAAGCGATGAATTTTTAGGTTATCTCAATAGCATTGGGTTAAATATTCCAATGGAACATTATCTTGATCCTTTAATGATGCTGGAGAGCCATATTGAAAAAACCAAAAAAGTTGCCGCTTACGGCTCTGAACCATTTTTAAATGTTTTACGATCGATGGGGTATGCATTGGATTATCATACGCCTGATGTTGTTCTCGTAGCGATCAAAGATGACTTTATGCCGGATGAATACGCGCAAATGATCGAATTTCTCCTTTCAGGAGCACAGCTGATCGGGATGCATGAGACGACGTTGTATGCAAAAAACCATAAACGCTATCCGGGTGTCGGAGCCATTTTAAAAATGTTGGAATTCGCGACATCGGTTCCCTATAGTGTTGTCGGTAAGCCAAGTATACCTTTCTTTGAAGAGGCACTGGCACGTATAAATATTCAAAAGTCAGGGATAAAATTTGAGGACATAACGATCATCAGTGATGACCTTAAAGGGGATTTGATTGGAGCACAACATCTTGGGATGAAGGGGATATTTGTTCTCAGCGGTAAGATTCGCCATGCTGATGAAATTATTCCGTCGCTTAAATCTCATGAACATCCCTCAGGAATTTATGCCGATATGCAAGAGGTAATGGAGAGACTATGAATACATTAGAAGAGTGCAGAGCACGTATTGATGAAATAGACAACGAAGTTGTCACACTGTTGAACCGTCGTATGGAAGTGGTACGTCGTGTGGGTGAAATCAAGCATGAAAGTAATAGTGCTATTTACCGCCCTGAACGCGAAAAAGCCATTATTGATCGACTTACAAAGATCAGTGATGCATCAGGAGGGTTACTTAATGCTCAAGCAATCGAAGCAGTTTTTTTAGAAATTTTTGCTGTTTCTCGTAATCTTGAGCTTCCTGAGCGTATTGCATATCTAGGACCAGAGGGGAGCTTTACTCATCAGGCGGCGGAGTCTCGTTTCGGGGCGATGAGCGATTATCTCTCACTCGGTTCGATTGAAGCGGTCTTTAAAACTCTTGAAGCGGGTCGTGCAAAATTTGGGGTGGTTCCCATCGAAAATTCTCGTGATGGTGTTGTTGGTGAAACACTTGATTTATTAGGTAAAAGTAGTGTTAAAATTGTGGCAGAGCTTTATATGTCCATACATATGGCATTTGCCACTAAAGCGGAACAAATCCACCATATTAAACGTATTTATTCCAAAGACAAAGGGTTCGGTCAATGCCGTGAATTTTTAGCGGAACATGGTTTGGATGCGATTGAACATATTCCGGTCGAATCAACGGCAAAAGCGGCTATTTTGGCTTCAAAAGATCCTGAAGCGGCAGCTATCTGCTCTCATATCGCTGCTAAGCTTTACGGTGTACCGACATTGTTTGAAAATATCGAAGATACCCAAAATAACGCAACACGCTTTTTTATCCTAAGTGATTTTAAAAATGGTATCAGCGGTGAAGATAAAACATCTATGCTTGTCCGTTTAAAAGATGCTCAAAAGGCGGGAGCCTTGGTTCATTTCTTGGAAGATTTTAATAATGCAGAAATTAATTTAAGTAAAATTGAGAGCCGACCGTCACGGGATAATGATGGTTTTGGATATTGGTTTTTTATTGATTTCTTTGGTCATATTGATGAAAAACGTGTTCAATCTTTAGTTCAAAAACATATTGATGAAGTGACATGGCTGGGTAGTTATGTTAAGGGAGAATTATGAAATTTAATGATGCATTGGAAAATATCAAAACTTACGAAGCAGGTAAACCGATTGAATTGGTCGTTCGTGAGTATGGAATCGATAAAGATTCTATTGTAAAGTTGGCAAGTAATGAAAATCCATTCGGGTGCTCGCCTAAAGTGAAAGAGGCTGTTCGTGCTATTGTTGATAATATGGCACTTTACCCTGACGATTCGATGGTGAAGCTCAAAACTGCTTTAGCTGAAAAATACGCTATTCAAAGCAATGAACTCATTATTGGTGCAGGAAGCGATCAGGTAATCGAATTTGCAATTCATGCCAAAGTACACAGCGGCAGCAAGGTGCTGATGAACAGCGTTACTTTTGCTATGTATGAAATTTATGCGAAACAAGTCGGTGCACAAATTATCCGTACCGCTTCTCGTGAACATAATATGGAAGAGTTTTATGCCCTTTATCAAGAACATAAACCTTCTATTGTTTTTCTTTGTACACCTAATAATCCGACTGGTGATGGACTTCTTGCATCAGAGATGATTGATTTTATTGCCAAAGTAGACAGTGATACGCTTGTTATTGTAGACGGTGCATACATGGAGTATGCACGTTTTAAAAACCCATCTTATGCAGTTGAGCCGAAAGATTTGGTTTCAAAATTTAGTAATGTTCTTTTTCTGGGTACATTTTCAAAAGCGTATGGATTGGGTGGAATGCGAGTCGGTTATGGTATTGCGCAAGCTTCTATTATCGAAGCGCTCTATAAAGTTCGTCCACCGTTTAATATTACTACTCTTTCTCTCGAAGCGGCATCGGTTGCATTGGACGATGAAGGGTTTGTTCAAACGTGTATTGCCGATAATTTTAGTCAGATGGCACGATATGAAGAATTTGCACATGCAAAGGGGATCACTGTGATAGAAAGTTATACTAATTTTGTCACATTATCTCTCCCTGAAGAAAAAAATTCAACAAAAATTGCGCAAGATCTCTTAAAAAAAGGTATGATTGTACGTGATTTAAGTAGTTATGGATTGAATGCAATTCGGGTAACCATTGGCACATCAATTCAAAATGACCGTTTTTTTGAACTCACAGATCCTTTATTATAAAGTAGATATAGCTAACAATGGATTTTAAGGCCCTATTCTCGCAACTCGTTGTATTTTTCGGAAAGCTCACTCAAGCGCAAAAAGTAATTATTGGTGCAGCTGTTTCAGGAATTGTGGCGTTTTTGATTTTTTTAATTGTTTACACATCTGATGGGGCTGGTGGAAAAGATGGGGGATATCAGGTTCTTTTTGATTCGTTGACTCCTCAAGATGCTGCGCAAGTCGTGCAACAGCTTGAAAAAGATAAAATTCCTTATAAAATTCCTCGTGACAATGTGATTGAAGTTCCCAAAGAAATCGTGTATAAAGAGCGTATTACGATTGCTTCTATGGGAATTCCGAAAGAGGGGCATGTCGGATTTGAACTGTTTGATAAGCAAGAATTTGGTGCGACAGATTTTGACCAAGAGGTTAAGTTTCGACGCGCTTTAGAGGGTGAGCTTGCACGCTCCATTGATTCTCTAGCCCCAGTAGAAAAATCAAGTGTATCCCTAGCACTTCCTAAAGAGACGCTTTTTGTAGCGGAAGCTGTCCCCCCCTCTGCTTCTGTGATGGTTCAGCTTTTCGCAGATCGAAAATTAACATCTAAACAAATACGCGGTATAAAAAAATTAGTTGCCTCTGCAGTTCCTAAACTTACACCTGAAAATGTTACTTTGATCGATTCTGAAGGAGAAACTTTAGGTGATGATGATGAAGCTTCTGCCATGGGTGAGCTTTCTACAATGCAGCAACAATATAAGAGTAAAGAAGAGAAAAAGCAGGAAGAAAAAATCATCAATGTTCTTGCACCGTTTATCGGAGGGAAAGATCGTGTTGTTGCAAAAGTGACGATCGAGTATGATTTTTCAGAACAAAGTTCTACATCTGAAAAGTTTGATCCTGAGAATGTTGTCCGTAGTGAACAAACCAGCGAAGAAAAACGTGATGGCGGGACCCCTGCATCAGCTCAGGTAGGCGGAGTGCCTGGAGCGGTGAGTAATATTGGTCCAGTGCAGGGGTTGGCAAGCAGTGGTACTGGTGAGAAATATGAAAAAACAACCGGAACTACCAATTATGAGATATCCAAAACAGTTTCTACTACAAAAATGGAATTTGCACGTATCAAAAGGATGACTGCAGCCGTGGCTGTAGACGGAAAGTATCAACCTAAAAAAGGTACTGATGGTCAACCAACTGAAGAGATGGAATATATGGCTTTAGATGAGACGCAACTTCAGGCAATTGATGCATTAGTTAAACAGTCTATTGGTGTTGATGAAAAACGTGGTGACATGGTAACGGTTCGTAATTTTGAGTTTCAAACTTCTCGAGATGGTAGTAATTCAAAAACTCCTGCATCCAAAACTTCTGCATTTATTGACGGATACATTACTCCATTTGCACCTATCTTGAAATATCTTTTTGTAGCTATAATCTTGTTTGTTGCATATAAGAAAATGATTATTCCATTTGCAGAACGTATGCTTGAATTTAGTCGTGATGAAGAGGAATATGAAAAACCAAATCTCGAAATTGCTGATGATGAAGATGAAGATTTAGCTGAAAAAGTACAGCTAATGCGTAAAAAAGTTGAGAATCAGCTTGGATTAGGGGAAAACTTTAACGAAGATGAACTGAAATACGATGTTTTACTGGAAAAAGTTCGTGAGATTGCAGAAGAACATACCGAAGAGATAGCTTCTTTGATTCAAGCTCTGATTGAAGAAGAATCCGGTCCTGCTTCAGAGCCCCAAAAACGATAGGAATAATAGATGAATCTAAACCCGAATCAGCAGGCATATTTTGAAGAAATGGGAATGGCTGAAAAAGTTGCAATATTATTAATTCAACTTGGAGAAGATACAACAGCAGCTATTTTTTCACGGATGAATGTTGAAGCTATTACTGAAATTTCAAAATATATTGCCAACAACCGTTCTATAGAAAAAAATATTGGGGCAGCTGTTATGGAAGAATTTTATGCCATTATTCAGTCTAATCAGTATTTAAACTCAGGCGGTATGGAATATGCACGTGAAATTTTATACAAAGCATTAGGGCCAGAAGAAGCAAAAAAAGTCTTAGAACGTTTAAGTAAGACAATGCAAAGTACGCAAAATTTTGCATATTTGTCTAAAATTAAACCGCAACAATTGTCTGATTTCATTATGACGGAGCATCCACAAACGATTGCGTTAATTTTAGCTCATATGGACCCATCTTCGGCTGCAGAGACACTCTATATTTTTCCTGATGATTTACGTGCTGAAGTGGCGATGCGTATGGCAAAACTCGGGGACATTTCACCTTCTATTATCAAGCGTGTCAGTGCTGTTCTCGAATCGAAACTAGAAGCATTGGCAACCTATAAAGTTGAAGTTGGCGGTCCACGTTCAGTGGCAGATATATTTAACCGTTTAGGGGCAAAAGCGTCTAAATCTACATTATCACAAATTGAACAACTCGATCAGGAACTTGCAACATCCATTAAAGAGATGATGTTTACATTTGAAGATATTGTTGATCTTGATGGGAATGCAATTCGTGAAATTCTCAAAACTGTTGATAAAAATGATCTCATGCTTGCACTTAAAAGTTCTCCGGATGAACTTAAAGAAAAATTTTATGCCAATATGTCTCAAAGAGCAAAAGAGGCATTTGCCGAAGAGATGCAGTTTCTTGGTGCTGTTAAAGTTAAAGAGGTTGATAGCGCGCAGAGAAAAATTGTGGATGCAGTTCAAGCTTTGGCTGAACAAGGTGTATTACAATTGGGTGATTCTGAAGAAATGGTGGAGTAATTTAGATGGATGTGGTAATTCAGCACGATCGTTCCGGTGCCCATACTATCAGTAAATATCAATTCAAAATACTCTCTTCACTTTCAGGTGCAAGTATTCGTGAAGCTTCTGAAGAGATGAGTAATCTTTCAGATTCATTTGTAGAACGGCGTCAACAAAGCTCTGGCTCGTCCAAAGATGAACTGATTGAGTCACTTATGAAAAAAGCCGATGAGATGAGTTCAAATGTGATTAAAATGCAGATGCGTCTTGAATCGCTGCAAGAAGAGCATTCTTTTGCTTTGGAAGAGGCAAAAAAAGTAGGCTATGAAGAAGGTTTAGCTGCAGGAATCATGCAAGAACAGGCGCAAAATACTGGTCGTCAAGAGCAATCTCATGATCAATTGGCATTATCAGTTAAAACACTTGAAAATGCGGCTTCTGAATTTACTGTGGCTCTTCAAGGTATACAAAAAGAACTTACACATACGGCAATGGATATTGCTAAAGAGGTTATAGGGATTGAAACACAGGAGAGTAGTGCTAAAATCGCAGCAAAACTATCAAATGATTTGATTGAAGAATTGAAAGACGCATCCAAAATAACTCTTCGCGTTAATCCTGCTGATCATGGATTTATTTCAGAAAAAGTAGGTTCACTTTCTCATGTGGAAGTATTATCTGATCGTGCAATTAGTCCTGGCGGGGTGGTCGCGATTAGTGATGTAGGGAATATTGATTCAGAGATTAAAAAGCGTTATGAGAGACTTAAACGTTCACTCTTACTTGAATCTTAAAGTCTTTTATGGATGTATGACTTTTATAATTGAGCTAATTTTTAACATTATATATTTTTAGGATTGCAGTAGAAGATGAATATTAAGAATTTTACTTTGTCAGAGCTAGAAACGCTATCTCAAAATATTCGAGATCGTATTTTAGAAGTAGTAAGTACAAATGGTGGGCATTTAAGTTCTACACTTGGAGCGACTGAAATAATTGTTGCGATGCACAAAGTGTTTGATGCTTCAAAAGATCCTTTTATCTTTGATGTCTCTCATCAATCGTATGCGCATAAACTTTTAACAGACCGATGGGAAGAATTTGCAACATTACGTCAGTTTGACGGTCTTAGTGGTTATACGAAACCTTCTGAATCTTCAATGGACTATTTTGTAGCTGGGCACAGCTCCACATCGATATCTTTAGGTGTGGGTGCCGCAAAAGCGATTGCACTAAAAAATGAGCAGGAGAGTCGTATCCCCGTCGTCGTTATTGGTGATGGTGCCATGTCTGCTGGAATGGCATACGAGGCTCTTAATGAACTTGGAGATCGTAAATATCCGATGGTGATTATCCTCAATGATAATGAGATGAGCATCGCTAAACCGATCGGTGCAATTAGCAGAATGCTAAGCTCTGCAATGGCTAGCCCTTTTTATCAGCGTTTTAAACGAAAAACAGAGCAGTTTGTCGATAATTTCGGTGAGGGAGCTCACTATCTGGCGAAACGCTTTGAAGAATCATTTAAACTCATTACTCCAGGAATATTATTTGAAGAGATGGGGATTGAATATATTGGTCCTGTAGATGGGCATGATTTAAAATCTCTGATTGATATTTTGAGTATGGCTAAAGGGATGGGAAAGCCCGTTTTGGTTCATGTGCAGACAATCAAAGGCAAAGGGTATGAGATTGCAGAGGGAAAACATGAAAAATGGCATGGTGTCTCTCCTTTTGATCTTAAAAGCGGTACTGCGAATACTAAAAGCAGTGTAAAAAATGCAACGCAAATTTATGCTGAAGCATTAATGATACAAGCCGATAAGAATAATAAGATAGTAGGGGTGACTGCTGCTATGCCAAGTGGTACAGGATTAACACAACTGATGGAAAAATATCCTAATCGATTTTGGGATGTAGCTATTGCTGAACAGCATGCTGTAACATCGATGGGTGCATTGGCAAAGGAGGGGTTTAAACCATTTTGCACCATTTATTCAACATTTTTACAACGAGGGTATGATCAAATTATCCATGATGTTTGCTTGATGGATTTACCTGTCGTTTTTGCGCTGGATCGTGCCGGTATTGTCGGAGAAGACGGAGAGACCCATCAAGGTGCTTATGATATCAGTTTTTTACGTTTGATTCCTAATATGACGTTATGCGCTCCGCGAGATGAAAAATCGTTTCATCATATCATTGAGTATGCTGCAAGTTATACTCATCCATGTTCGGTACGTTATCCACGTGGAGCTTTTTTGGAAGCTGATCTTCCTGCATCAATTCCATTTGAAACTGGAAAAGCGCAATTATTGATTTCCAATGAATCTGAGATATTATTTATTGGATATGGAAATGGGGTTGGCCGTGCAGCTCAAACGATGGCATTTATGGATGAAAAACCTTCACTTCTTGATTTGCGTTTCGTAAAACCGTTGGATACGCAGATGTTACATCAAATGGCTCAGAGCCACAAAAAATGGTATGTTTTTAGCGATTCCTCACGTATGGGGGGAGTGGGAAGTGCATTGTTAGAGTGGTTATCTGAAGAGAAAATTACCGATGTTCGGATTGTAAGTTTTGAATACGATGATGAATTTATCAAACACGGTAACACCAAGCTCGTCGAAGAGTCATTGGGGCTTCTTCCGATGCAATTAGCCGCGAAGGTTATCGCAGGATAATGAGACCCGCAATACGTCCGGTGTGTTGGTTATCCGCTCGATAGGAGAAATACTCGTCGCTTTTGCATGACGTACATTCACGCATCACTTCGATGTGCTCTAAGGGGATATTCATCTCCTTGAGTTGCTGCAGAAGAATTGTATTGACATCTAAAAACAGTTTTTTATCCTCTCTGCGCAATGCATTACTATACCCTTTATTCTCACACTCTGCACTAATCATTTCATTAATTTCATAACAACACCCACCGATGGATGGCCCAAATAAAATACGAAGATTATTGGGCATACATCCAAACGCTTTTTCCATTGTTTTAATCGTTTTTTGGAGGATGCTGTTTAGCGCTCCTGCGCGTCCCGCATGAACTACTCCTATAGCTTTTTCTACCGGATCATAAATCAAAATTCCTGTGCAATCGGCACTCATAACCATAAGAGGCGTATGTGGACGGTTAGTAATCAGTGCATCGCATTCAGGTGGGGTATCAAAATTTAAAGTTTCATTGACAAGGATAATCTGATCTGAGTGGATTTGGCGCATATGAATCAGTGATTGGCGAGTATAGCCCAGTTTTTCTGCAAGCAAATCGTGGTTTTTCACGACATCCATAGGGTTATCTCCAACATGAAAGGCGAGATTTGCACTGGTATAGGGAGGCTTAGAAATACCGCCGTGTCGTGTGGTAAAGACGGCGGTTACATCCGTAAACGATGAGAGAAGAGGTGAAGAAATTGTTTTCATACAGTGAGTATATCGAGGCTTATATCTAAATAGGGTAAAATACACTAAAACGGAAAAAGGACAGAGTCGTGTTACACAGACAGATGAAGTCAGTACGGTTGGATGGGGACGATATCTCTGCTAAGCGTGAATCACTGAGAAGCTATTTTCATCAGAGTTATGATCTTTTTGAATCGCTTTTTGATCTGTTGATCTCTGATGATATTTTTTATCTGCAATCCGAACCGACCCGTCATCCGATGATTTTCTATTTTGGGCATACGGCGATTTTTTACATCAATAAATTAGTAGCATCCGGAGCATTGCAAGAACGTATCAATCCCCATTTTGAGCAATTATTTGCCGTCGGTGTCGATGAGATGACATGGGATGCCAGCAGTGATTCCCTCAAATGGCCGAGTGTGAATGACGTGCGAGCGTATCGTCAGCGCGTGCGGGAACTCGTAGATCAGATGATTACCTCAATGCCTATGAGGCTTCCGATCCTCAAAGATGATCCCTTCTGGGCAATATGGATGGGCATTGAGCATGAGCGAATCCATATTGAGACCTCCAGCGTACTTCATCGACAAATGCCGATACGGTTTGTCCACTCCAGTGACAATTTCCCGATTTGTCCTATTTTCGGAGATGCACCTGAAAATCTTCTTATAGATTTTAACGGGGGTGAGATCCGTTTGGGAAAAGGTAGCGAAGATAATGGGATATATGGTTGGGACAATGAATATGGCAATATCACTCGTGTCATTGAACCCTTTAGTGTATCCCGATATTTGGTGAGTAATGGGGAGTTTATGGATTTCGTTGCGGCGGGGGGATACTCTACGTCCAGATGGTGGGATGAAGAGGGATTAAAATATCTCCAAATCCGTAATGTTACGTGTCCGCCATTTTGGGTTTTGCAAGAAGACGGAAGTTACACATTCCGGACGTTGACTCAAGAGATTGAGATGCCGTATAACTGGCCGGTAGAGGTTAATGCTCTCGAAGCGGAAGCGTTTTGTCGATGGAAAAGTGCTCAGGAGGGGAAAACGTATCGTCTCCCGAGCGAAGCAGAGTGGGTCATGATGGCACAAGAGGGGAATGCTCTAGACGAAATCTTTGACGATCAGCGTTCCAATATCAATCTTTCCCACTACGCCTCATCGGTTCCGATCGATACCTTTGCACACGGAGATGTGTACGATGCTGTAGGCAACGTATGGCAGTGGACACAAACGCAGATGGATGCGTATGAGGGGTTTGTGACCCATCCGTGGTACGATGATTTTTCCGAACCGACGTTTGACGGTAAGCATAACCTTATTAAAGGGGGATCGTGGATATCGAGCGGCAATGAGATCGTATCCGCTTCTCGTTATGCATTCCGACGTCATTTTATCCAGCATGCGGGATTTCGTTATGCAGTCGGTGAGGGTGAAAACGAATCGAAAAAGTATGCGCATATCGTTCAAATGCATGAGCGATGGGTAAAACGGTATGGATGAGTTTCGCAGCATTGATCGGAGCGGTTCCAATGCTGAAAAATATACGCTGAGGGAGAAACTTTTTCATACCGAAGCGGTGATACCGATGTGGGTTGCAGACATGGATCTTGCGACACCTGAGTGTGTTATTCATGCGTTGCAAAAGAGACTCCTCCATCCGGTCGTTGGATATGAAATCATGAGTGAGCGTGCTTTTATGTCTCAGATACACTGGATGAGGGAACATCACTCGTTTGACATAAAACGCGAATGGCTCAGTTACTCTCCCTCCGTGGTGGCATCGATCGGGTGCGCCATAAGGGCTTTGAGCGAGGTCGGGGATGAGGTGATCGTCATGGACCCCGTCTATCCGCCGTTTTATAGCATGGTCAAAGAGAATAACCGTCAGTTGCTTCTCCATTCTCTCAAACAAGACAGAGAAGGAAGATACCATTTTGATATCGACCTTTTGCGTTCTCAGATTACACCGAAAACCAAACTGCTATTGCTTTGTTCACCCCATAATCCGATCGGGCGTGTGTGGAGTCGGGATGAACTTTTAACACTCGGAGCGTTGTGTCTGGAACACGGTATCCGTATCATTAGCGATGAGATTCACTCCGACATCGTTTATATACCCCATATTCATACCCCTATTGCTGCACTCTCTGATAAACTGTTAGCAAATACGATTACCCTCATAGGTCCGGGGAAAACGTTTAATATGGCGGGCTTTTCGATTTCGAGCGTGTGTATTGCGGATGAGAAAGTTAGAAAATTGTATGAAGATGAGGCTCATCGTGTCCATTTTGGGGATGGTGCGGCATTGTCTCATGTGGCATTTGAAACGGCTTACACCGAGGGCGGTGAATGGCATAAAAAGCTTTTGGCACATTTAACTGCCAATACGCAGATGATCGAAAAATGGATCAGTGAGAACCCTATGATAGGGTGGCGTGCACCTGAAGCGACCTATTTGGCATGGCTCGATTGCAGGGCACTTGGACTCGGAGATCGGGAATTGCGGGAATTTTTTGTCCATAAAGCGGGATTGGGACTCAGTCCTGGGCTGAGCTTCGGAAAAGAGGGATCGGGCTTTATGCGGCTCAATTTTGCAGTCCCTACCACTGTTTTAGAAGAAGCGCTGGAAAAACTAAGCGGAGCACTGCGTGGATAAAAAAATCGTCTCTTTTATCCAAAAACATCACCTTTTAACCCTTGCAACATTAGGCGAGCGGCTATGGTGCTGTTCGATGTTTTATGCGTATGATGAGGTCGAGAAGATTTTTATTGTCGCCTCGGACGAGACGACGGAGCATATGGGTAATGTTTCCCAAAATGCTCACGTTGCAGGAACGGTCGCATTGGAGACCAAAACGGTGGGAAAAATTCAGGGGATTCAGTTTAGCGGAGTGATGGAACAGTGTCCCGATACTCAAAAAAGGCTCTATTTTGAAGCATTTCCCTACGCACGGGTCATGAATCCGACGTTATGGGTTATACGCCTCGATGAGGTCAAAATGACCGATAATACTTTGGGATTCGGAAAAAAGATTACTTGGAAACGGGAGCTTTGAGCTGAAATAAACTGCATGGCTTGCCGCTCGAACTCTGAACGATCATTGAGGGGATCATTTTACTTTTAAATCCGTACGCTTTGCAACCGTGTGGCTGGTTTGCTTCCCACGTAACGAAATAATAGATGCATTTATGACAATTTATTTTTTCCATGGGTGGAATATTACCGTATAATTATAAACTTTTTAAAGGATTGATATGAATAAATTGCTCTGTATGTTAGAACTGCAACAAAAATTAAATGATGCGACGAATGGTATCGGATGGGAAAAAGGGGTTACCAAACAAGGTAAAAAAATCAATTGGCGTCGTTGTATTTACATGGAATCTGCCGAGATGATCGATTCATTCGGATGGAAACACTGGAAAAGTATCGCACAACCGACAGATTACGACAATCTCCAAATCGAGATCGTCGATGTGTGGCATTTCGTGATGAGTTTGTTGCTAGAGTTTTCAAACGGTGCGGAAACGATGGAAGAACTTTCAAAAAGTATGTTCAACACTCCGGAATACCAAAAAGTAAACAGCGATGCACCTCTTAAATTCGGAACGGATGAACTTCTGATGACCAAAATCGAGAACGTGATGCGCCTTTCATTGATCCCTATATCTGCGGAGATGGTTGGTGCATTGGTCGAGGAGTTTTTTGAACTGGCGTATCTGGGTGCGCTGAATGCGACGGAGTTATATCGTTTGTATGTCGGTAAAAATATTCTCAATCAGTTCCGTCAGGATCACGGATACAAAGAGGGGAACTATATCAAGATTTGGAACGGTTTGGAAGATAATGCAGTGATGAAAAACGGATGGGAAACAAATCCTGAGATGAGCCCTGAAGAGTTATACAAAGCCCTTGAAACTGCCTATCCGGCATAAATTTCAGGGTGCTCTCCCTTCCACCGTTTGTGGCACCAGAACCATAATTTTGGATTTTTTCGAATTACCTCTTCTAGTATAGCTACTTGGCGTTGGGTTGCAATCTTAATACTCTTTTCTGTCTCATCCTCAACATAAATTGGATCAAAAAAGGTAATGGTGTAGTGTTCATCGTTTTCAACACGAGTAATGTACAAAGGGACGATTGGGGCATTATATTTATAAGAGAGGTTTGCCGCTGCGGGCGAGTGATAGGTCAAATGATCAAAAAACTTAACAGCAATACCTTGGCGTACATTGATTGACTGATCTATTAATAAAGAGACGGAATGATGGTTTTTTAATGCACGTGCGAGGTGTTTAAGAGCACCGTTTCTCTCAACCAATTTGATATTGTGTCGTTGACGGGCTTCGACTAAATACGGTTCAAAATTTTGATTATCTAGCGCTTTATAGATAGAGGTGAGCGGTGTGATTAAAGATGCAAGTGCCGATGCACCAAGCTCCCAGTTTCCAAAATGAGCCGATACAAAAATAATCCCTTTATTCTGTGCCAAAAGTTCATCGACAATGTGCCGATTCTCAAACGTCACTTTTGATGCGAGATCCGAGGTATTATTGTGTCGATTTTCCATGACTTGTAAAAAATTAAGTGCCAAATTGCGGTAACAATACCGCTCTATCTCTTCTTGTTCTTCCAATGACAAGGTATTTTGAAAAGCAAAACTGAGATTTTGTCGGATAATTTTTTTGCGACGGCGGTCAAATACATAAGCGGCGTTGCTAAGAGCAATAAAAAAAGCTTTTCGCCATGAAGAGGGCAATGCCATTAAAAGCCAATTCAATGTTAAAAAGAGACGAAACCCGATCATGCTAATAGCTCTTTCGCTTTTTGGATGATCAATTCAGGGTCGATCTCTTTGATGGAAAAATCATTTCGATCAATTTTGAGAATATTGACCATTGAGGGAGATTTAATCCCGATATTGATTGCTGTAGGGAATATCATCCGCTCATTGGTAGGGCCAAAAAGGGTAATGGAGGCTTTATTCATAGCCCATCCCATATGAGTAGGTCCCGTATCATTGCCGATGATCAAATCACAATAACCGATAAAGCTGACGAGCTCAGTTAAGGACATTTTTGGGGCAATCTTGGCGTTAGTAGAATGTTGGGCAATCCACTGTGCATCGAGCCGTTCGGCTTCACTTCCCCAAATCAAAAAACACGGATAAGGGAGCTTTTCACAAAGGGTTGCAAAGTGCTCTTTCGGATAACATTTACTCGGCCAGGATGCTCCGATAACGCACGCAATATTTTTTCCATTTCCGAAAAGGTCGGGTCTCTTTTGAAGTGAAAAAAGAGGTTCTTTACGCAGAATATCGTTTTCATCGTAAGCAATCCCCAAAGCTTCCGTGATCACCATAATATTGCGTTTGATGACATTAAGCTCATAAGGGATGGCAGTGGTGGTATCGTAAAAAGATGCAGCAAACTTTTCACGTATGCTATGACGATCAAAACCGTGTACTTTTCCTTTGATAAAAGAGGAGACTATGGCTGATTTGAGTAACCCTTGGGCATCGATAATCTGATCGTAAGGTTCACGTGATCGGAGAGAGCGTATCGTCTCTTTGAGGAGCTGAAAACTCTTTGTTTTTTTGATCCGTTTGATCGGGACGGAGATCACTTCATGTAAAAGGGGATGACCCTCTAAGATCGGGGAAAAAGCCTCTTCCACGTACCAATCGATGGACGCTTCGGGGTAATGTTTTCGGATGATTTGCAAGGCGACAGCAGTGTTGATTATGTCGCCCAGTGCGCTTAAGCGAATAATAGCAATTCGGAGATTTCGCGTATTCATAAGCGTAACTATAGCGCAACTAAGCTACAATCCCGATGAAAATAAAGTGGAATAAGGAGACGAATAATGGTTGTTCAGGATATCCGACAATACGCTGAAATACGTCCAAAAGCACGCGCTTATTTTTGCTATCTTTTTCATAAAAATCTCCCTAACCATCTTCCAGCTGTTTCACTTGAATCATTAACGGCACGTCTGCTTAAAATCCGCGGTGATCTTCAGGGATTAGACGCCGCGTACTTATTGGATGCAAAAGGGATACAGGTCTCTCCTACCTATCTAAAAAATAGTAAAAAAGAAGAAGATATCGGGAAGAGTCGATCCACAAGGGCATATTATTACCGTGCAATGCACGAGCGTCGCTGTACGATTACCGATCCGTATCCTTCACTCCTTAATGATGAATTAACCGTTACAGCATCGGAACCGATTTTTGATGAAAATGGTGAAATTGTTTATGTAGCTTGTTTAGATATGCCTCTTGCTGAAGTACTTCGAATCGCCCATCCACTTGCATCTGAAACCTATGCCGGAAAATTTTTTCGAGCGGTTTATGCCATCTTTACCCTCGCATTGACATTTGTCGCAGGGTTATTATTTGTAAAAGCGACAGAAGGATTTTTAAGTTATGGATTCGGAAAATATGCTCAAATAGAGATTAAAGATATTTTTGAAGCAACCATTTTATTTACGCTGTCATTAGCGATATTTGATTTGGTTAAAACGCTTTTCGAAGAAGAAGTGTTGGGACGTCCAAAACATGACCCCTCATCCGATATGCATAAAACGATGGTTCGGTTTTTAGGATCAGTTATTATTGCTCTTTCGATTGAAGCGTTGATGTTGGTATTTAAATTTGCACTAACTGCACCGGGGATGCTTGTAAATGCTATATATATCATCGGTGGAGTCTCCCTCTTGCTTGTTGGATTGGCGATTTATATCCATTTTACTCATACGAAGGAGAGAGAGTGATAGCGATTGTGGATTACAATATGGGCAATTTAGCCAGTGTTAAAAATGCTTTCGATCTATTGGGAGAGAAAGTTGTTGTTGAATCTGACCCTGTCAAGTTGTGTACTTATGATAAATTGATTTTACCGGGTGTAGGTGCATTTGCTGATGCGATGGAACATCTAAAAAGTCGTGGAATGGATGAAGCGATTAAAGAATATGCATCCAGTGGGAAATATTTATTAGGGATTTGTCTTGGGATGCAATTGCTTTTCGAATCTAGCGAAGAATTTGGTGTTAATGAGGGACTTGATTTGATAAAAGGGCGGGTCGTCGCATTTGATACAAGTCGCTTTATCACACCATTAAAGGTTCCTCACATGGGTTGGAATCGAATGTTTACGACAGCTCATCCATTATTCGAAGGGCTGGATTCAGCTCATTACCTCTATTTCGTTCACTCTTATCATGCTTTATGCTCTGATCAAAACGATAGCATCGGTGAAAGTGAGTATGGCTATCGCTTTACCAGTGCTGTTGCCCATGAAAACGTGATGGGGATTCAGCCTCATCCTGAAAAAAGCCACGACAATGGGCTAACAATTTTAAAAAATTTCATCAAGTTATAAAGGATGTCAATGATTATATTTCCAGCGATTGATCTTAAAGACGGTAAAGCTGTTCGTTTGACAAAAGGGGCTATGGAGAGTGCCAAAATTTATTCGGATACTCCATGGGAGCTGGTAAAAACATTTGAGGAGATGGGTGCTTCATGGATACATCTTGTTGATCTTAATGGCGCATTTGCAGGAGAGCCTAAAAATTTAGAGCAAATTCGCTCTATTCGAGAAAATTGTAACGTAAAGCTTCAATTGGGTGGTGGGATTCGTGATGAAGAGACTATTCAGCGTTATTTAGAACTGGGAATTGACCGATTAATTTTGGGATCAATCGCACTTCGTGACCCTGAGTTTGTGAAATCGATGGCAGCAAAATACCCCATTGTTGTAGGTATTGACGCGATTGATGGCTATGTGGCGGTAGAGGGGTGGGGAGAAGTGAGCTCAATGAGAGCGACTGATCTTGCACGTGCTTTTGCGGATGCCGGAGTTGAAGCGATCATTTGTACTGATGTGGGGCGTGACGGTACACTTTCAGGCGTAAATGTCGATTTTACCCTTGAGATTGCAAGAGCATCGGGAATACCTACGATTGCCAGTGGCGGTGTAAAAGATGATAGTGACATTCGCGCCTTGATTCAAAGTGGTGAAATCTCCGGTGTAATCGTTGGAAAAGCGTTTTATGAGGGACGAATTGACCTCAGATCGTTTTTTTAAACTTTTCACAAAGTTGGTTAGGTTATGATTGGGTATTTATTCTATAAAGATATTAAGAATCGACAAAAGGACGCACTTTGAAATTATTGGTTGTAGATGATAGCTCGACAATGCGCCGTATTATCAAAAATACACTTTCTCGCCTTGGGTATGAAGAAGTATTAGAGGGTGAAGACGGGCTTCAAGGCTGGACGGTTCTAAATGAAAATCCTGATATCGGTATGCTGATTACCGACTGGAATATGCCGGAGATGAATGGTCTGGAGTTGGTTAAAAAAGTACGTGGTGATGCTCGCTTTAGTGACCTTCCAATTATCATGGTTACCACCGAAGGTGGGAAAACAGAAGTTATTACAGCCCTCAAAGCAGGTGTAAATAACTATATTGTTAAACCATTTACTCCTCAGGTGTTAAAAGAAAAACTCTCCGCCGTTCTAGGTACTGAGGGTTAATGCAAGATTACTATTATATGTTGGTGGTGAAGCCATCATCGCATTTAGAACTTTTTAGCGATTTTTTAGTGGATATCCTGCCGGTAGGATTTGAAGAGATAGATGATGGATTTATCATTCGTAGCGAAGAGGATCTTGAAACTGTCAGTTGGGGAATTGAACAGTTCGCAGAAGCATTACAACGTGCATTAGGTGAAGTTGTAGATGTTGAACTGATACTTAGTAAAGAGAAAAACGATGACTGGATCGCACAGTATCAGCAAAGTGTCACTCCTGTTGAAATCGATCCTTTTTATATTCATCCTACATGGGAAGCACCCAAAGAAGGGATGTTAAATATCGCTATTGATCCTGCATTGGCTTTTGGTACAGGGCATCATCCTACGACGGCTTCTTGTCTTCGTGCAGTAGCAAAATACGTTCAACCAAATCATGAAGTGATTGATGTCGGATGTGGTAGCGGGATTTTGGCAATTGCAGCAATCAAGCAAGGTGCAGTCGCAGATGCATGTGATACCGATCCATTATCAGTAGAAAATGCTATTGTCAATGGTGAACAAAACGCTATCGTGTACCGTCGCTTATGGGAAGGGCCTGTATCGGAAAGCGATGAAAAATATGATGTCATTATTGCGAATATTGTGGCAGATGTTTTAGTTTTCATCGCAAGTGATCTTAGAAAAAGGTTACGTGATGGAGGAGTGATTATTCTCTCCGGTATTATGGATAAATACGAAGAGAAAGTTTTACGTGCTTATAAAGCGTTGGAGCTTACGGAACGATTTGTCGAAAATGAATGGGTAACCTTAGTTGTAACCCACAAAGGAAATGAATAATATGAGTCAACCAGAGTCGAATCCGACCCCGGACAAAAACGGTAATTTTTTTAATAAAAACCCTTTAATAACTTTTGCAATTTTTTCGATTGTAGTTATTATCCTTTTCAAAGCAGTAATCGGCGATGAAAATGAGTTGACAGGAAAGTTAAATGGTCAAAATGTCACTCGAACGCAAGAGATAAGTTATGCGGATCTTAAACGGCTGATTCAAAATAAACAAGTTGAAAAAGTTTCAATCGGGCAAACGTATATTCGTGCTATCGGCAGCGATGGTACCGGCAAAATTGCATATACTACCCGCATCGTTGGACAAGATGCAACATTAATTCCGTTACTTGATAAGCAAGGGATTAATTATACAGGATTCAGTGAAAGTAATTGGTTTACTGAAATGTTCGGATGGCTTTTTCCTTTTCTAATTATCATTGCGATTTGGATGTTTTTTGCTGGTAGAATGCAGCGTAGCATGGGTGGCGGTATTTTAGGAATGGGTAATTCTAAAAAATTGATTAATTCTGAAAAGCCTAAAACGAAATTTGACGATGTCGCTGGTGTTCAAGAGGCAAAAGAAGAGGTATTAGAGATCGTTGATTTTTTGAAATTTCCGGATCGTTATGTCGAACTTGGGGCAAAAATACCAAAAGGTGTTCTTTTGGTAGGGAGCCCAGGTACCGGTAAAACATTGCTGGCAAAAGCAGTAGCGGGAGAGGCGGAAGTACCATTTTTTTCCGTATCAGGATCAAGTTTTATAGAAATGTTCGTTGGAGTTGGTGCCGCACGTGTACGTGATTTATTTGAACAGGCTAAAAAAGATGCTCCTTCGATTATATTTATCGATGAAATTGATGCAATCGGTAAAAGTCGTGCTGCTGGCGGAATGATGGGGGGAAATGATGAACGCGAACAAACCTTGAATCAGCTCCTCGCAGAGATGGATGGATTTGGAACTGATACGCCGATTATTATTTTAGCGGCAACCAACCGTCCTGAAATTCTTGATCCTGCATTACTTCGTCCGGGCCGATTTGATCGGCAGGTTCTTGTTGATAAACCTGATTTTCAAGGACGTATTGATATTTTAAATGTCCATGTAAAAGGTGTTAAGCAAGACCCTGATGTGGATTTGGTAGAGATCGCGCGTTTAACTGCTGGATTGGCCGGTGCAGACTTGGCTAATATCATTAATGAAGCGGCATTATTAGCAGGACGGAAAAGTCAAAAAACTGTGCGTCAAACTGATATGCGTGAAGCGGTGGAACGTGCAATTGCCGGATTGTCGAAAAAGAGTCGTCGTATTGATGAAAAAGAGAAACGGATCGTTGCATATCATGAAAGTGGACATGCGCTTCTTGCTGAAACTACCAAGGGCGCAAAAAAAGTATCTAAAGTATCAATTGTTCCTCGTGGGTTGGCAGCATTGGGTTACACCCTTAATACTCCAGAAGAGAATAAATATCTGATGCAGCGTCATGAACTTTGGGCAGAGGTTGATGTACTATTGGGTGGTCGTGCGGCAGAAGAGGTCTTTATCGGTGAAATTTCAACCGGTGCCGCAAACGATTTAGAGCGTTGTACGGATATCATCAAAGCGATGGTTCAAATGTATGGAATGAGCGATGTCGCCGGCTTGATGGTATTAGAAAAACAGCGAAGCAGCTTTTTAAATGGTGGAATGACACAAGCTCGTGAATACAGTGACAAAATGGCTGAAGATATGGATACATTTATTAAAAACTCTCTTGCAGAACGCTATAATGATGTTAAAGCACGTTTGGAAGAGTACCGCGTTGCAATAGAAAAAATTGTTGAATTACTGTATGCAAAAGAAAATATTAGTGGAGAGCAGGTTCGTGAAATCATTGAAGCTTTTGAACTTGAAATGGGTATTGCCACAAAACTTGAGCCACGTAAAGAGATACCTTCAAGCAAAACAATTGTAATTGACGAATAAGAGAGGCAAATTATGAGTGTTCAAAACGATACCTTTATCCTTTCAAAACGAGGGTGGCTCTTGATCGGGGTGGTTTCAACATTGGTTTTGTTTTTTACCATGACGGGGCTACATTTATTTCAGTTTATTACAGGTGCGATATTATTGGCTATATTAGTCATTTTTCGCAATCCTGAGCGTAACACAGTTGAAAATGAATCCAATGCAATTATTAGCAGTGTTGATGGAGTTATTCTCTCTATTGAAGATATTACAGTAGATAGTCAAAAGATGACTAAAATAACAGTGATGAACTCTATGTGGGATGTGTCGATGTTGCGGGCACCGTTTGATGGAGTTGTAGAAGGATTTAAAATCCGTCATGGTGCCTCTTTGCCTTTGTATCATCCTATGGCAGATACCCTTAATGAAAAAGCGGTAATCTCTTTTCGCTCGTTAAAAGGGGAAGAAATCTTTATTGAACATTTGAGTGAACAAAGCTGTTTTCCGATAGGTATTGATTTGGAAAGCAATCAAAAGCTCAAAGAAGGGAGCCGTTACGGATTTTTAGCTAAAGGCCGTAGTATTCTTTATCTTCCTGAAGGCTCAAAAGTCTCTGTCAACGCCGGTTCAACTGTTCGTGCAGGTGAAAGTTTAATTGGGTATTTGAGCGCAGCCTAATATGCGTCAATCCCCACCTCCTATTGCTTATATTCTTCCAAACCTTTTTACTGCTGCGTCTATTTTTACAGGATTTTACGCGATAGCATTAGCATTACAACACGAGTTTATGATGGCTTCTTGGTTCATATTTTTAGCCTTAATATTTGATGGATTGGATGGTAGGGTTGCAAGATTGACTAATACTGCCAGTCATTTTGGGGTAGAATTTGATTCACTGGCAGATATAGTAGCATTTGGTGTTGCCCCTTCTTTAATATTATATTTATACGTTGGGGAATCGTATGGACGTGTTGGAATTGTTGTCAGTGCATTGTTTATTATCTTTGGTGCAGTTCGTCTTGCACGATTTAATGTAACTACATCTCGGATAGAACCAAGTGTATTTATCGGATTACCGATACCAACAGCAGCAATTATGATTTCAATTTCGGTTTTATTATTAGAACACTATCCACATTATCATCAATACAAACTTTTTATTCTCCCCTTTGCGGTAGTACTTTCGATTTTAATGGTAAGTAATATTCGCTATCCAAGTTTTAAAAAAATAAATTTTAAAACATTTAATTTTATCCGTTTTTTGATTACTTTGATTGTTGTGGCTATGGGAGTGTTTATTTATCCAATAGATGGAATGGCTATTTTAGCAGCAGGGTATTTACTTTACGGTCCACTGCGGGCATCATTTTATTTACTTCGTCGATTAACTCTTCACAGAGGGTGATATTTTTTTGGCTCATTTGAAAGTTTATCTGTATCAATATCAAAATCAAAGAAATGAGAGATAAATCCTTTATTCCCTACCAGATTGAACTGAGGATATGAACCTGGATTATTTTGTATTTGTAAATATAAGAGTCCTAATGCATAACGGCTTTCGACAAAATTTGGATTTTTAATTTTTGATAGTTCCAATAATGCAATAGCATTTTCATAATGTTCAGCTCCGATAGAGGCTGCAGCTCCATTGAAAAGAGTTTGCTCATCTTTAATTTTATAAGTATCGATGAGTTGATTGTAGAGTGTATAGGCTTCTTCAAAATTTTGATTGTAAAAATTACTTTGTGCTAACGCTTCGGTAATGTCAATTGTATTATCAGCTGTAGTCTGAAGTTTGTCTTCGAGTCTATTAATCATAGGAGCAAGCTGACCTGTCATAATTCCCATTAATATAGCATTGTCACGGGTGATTTTTGGACCGAAATAAAGATCATCATATCTAAATGCTTGTTTTTTTAAATAATTGAGTGAGGCGGAAGCATATGCTTTTGGTTTTAAGTCTTGAAAATGGGTATCTATATAGATAAAATGAGGAATCATGTCATGCGGTTGTAGATGAATGAGTTTTTCAGAAGCATCACGTGCAACATCTAATCTCTGCAGTTTTAAGGCTATCATTGATTTTAGTGCAAGATATAAGGGGCGTTCTTTATAGGTACTATCCAGCCATTTTCCTGCACCAGGAAAATTGTTTTGCGTAATATTTATTAGAGTCCTATACAGTTCAAATTCTTCTTTCTCGGGTTCTTTGGCTAAATTATCTTGTATTATCGAAGATAATTTTGGATTATTTTTAGCAATTAAATCGGAGCACATGAGGGCAAAAATACCAGCAAGGTAATTGTCTGCATCGAGGTTATATGAGCGAGAAAAATGGTCATACGCCGAAGAATAATCACCCAATTGTGCATAGGTCAATGCTAAATTATAGTGGAGCACTGAATGTTGAGAATTTATTTTAAGGAGTCCACTAAGATCTTTATTGGCATCTCTAAGTCTAAAATTCAGTGCTTTTTGAACGGCGAGTGTAATACCATAATCAATACTAGAAGATCGTGTGCTTTTTTGGAGATATTCTTTCGCACTTTCGATATCATCGATATAAATATTGGCATTACCTTTACGGATGTCATTAATGGTTTGATTTGCATTGTAAATTTTATACGGTGCAAAATAAAAAATATTTTGATACATACGATAACGCGCATCCGTACTAGGGTATCGATAAAAATTTTGCACATCATCCGGATTAAAGAGAGAAGGTTTTAAGAAGACGCGTATGGGATAAGGAGTATAAACTTGATCCGGATAGGTAGTTGTTATCTCTTTTATGTGGTTTGCAGCATCAGATTGAAACCCTGACTTTAATTCTACAAAAGCGAGAGCTAATTGCTCTTGTATCGGTTTTGGATTTTGAATGATGGCATCATTGAGGTATTTTTTTGCGTGTTCGAGATCACCGAGATTCGCTGAAAGTAGACCGAGTGAAAATGAGTCCTCTTCTTGAACAGGATTGGTTAAAGCACTGAGCGCGTCATCATAGCTTCCATACATTGAGCTTATTTTTGCATGCAATTTATTCTGAACCGTCTGGTATTCATCTGTCATTGGATGTTTAAGGGCACTGAGTGCTTCTAAGTAATGTCCTTGATAATAGTTTATTAGCGCATAATAATAAGAATATAAAGGAGATGTACTCTCTTGGGGAAGAAAAGAAGCTGCCATATTTATGTAGTCATTAAACTCTTTATCCCGTCCAAGGTGTAAACAGCAGACTGCGGCATTGATAGCACTGACACATTGATTCTCACTGCTGTCTATAGAATGTTTAAAATTTGTGAGCGCACCTGTATATTCACCTTCTCTTAGCTGAACAACACCAAGATTATATTGAGAGATGGCTTCGGAGTAGAGGGCAATTTTTTCATAGAGCTTTAACGCATCTGTTTGGTTGCCATTTGCGTAGAGATAATTTGCTTGCTCGATCATCTTTTCCAGCTGGCTTTGTTCAATAAGTGGATTAGATTTTTTATGGAAAGTTTTGTTTAACAGAGGTTCTTTTTTAAGAGCCTCTCCTTCTCCATGACTTGAAAAAAGAAAAATTGCACCGGTTGTAAAGCTAAGAAGTAGAGTTCCAGCAATTAGAGCAACAATAAAACGTTTGTTTTTCCAAATTTTTGGTTTTTCTATAACAGATGCATCATTTGATTGTGAAGATTTTTCGATGCCGGCGGCATCCGATTCTTCAATGATGATTATCTCTTCTTGCTCTTGGGCCATGGGCTCTCTTTAACCTTTTAGAGGTATTTTTGCAATGCTGCAGGAATAACGATTGAGCCGTCTTCTTGCTGAAAATTTTCCATAATAGCTACCATCGTCCGTCCAACCGCTAAACTTGAACCGTTAAGGGTATGGGCGAGGATGTTTTTTCCCTCTTCTTTGTAGCGGATCTTCGCGCGGCGGGCTTGGAAATCTCTCGTATTGGAGACGGAGCTGATCTCACGGTAGGTGTTTTGCCCTGGAAGCCATACTTCGAGATCGACGGTACGTGCCGCACCGAAACCGAGATCACCCGTGCAGAGGGTGACGAGGCGGTGTGGAAGACCGAGTGCGGAGAGCAGATCGGAAGCACACGCGACCATCTCATCAAATACCGCGTCGCTTTGCTCTTGGGTTGTGATGGCGACCAGTTCAACTTTGTGAAACTGGTGCTGACGGATCATCCCGCGCACGTCACGTCCGCCGCTTCCCGCCTCTTTACGGAAACATGAGGTGTATCCCGTCATTTTGATCGGCAGATCGGTAGAGGCTAAAATTTCGTCTTGGTAGAGGTTGGTGAGGGGTACTTCGGCGGTCGGGATGAGATAGAGCTCTTCTTCCTCGACTTTGAACAGATCATCTTCGAATTTCGGAAGCTGTCCCGTTCCCTCTAATGCATGGCGGTTGACGAGCATCGGAACGCTGAACTCTTGGAAGCCGCGCTCACGGTTGAAATCGAGCATAAAGTTGATGAGGGCGCGCTCCAGTCGTGCACCCATACCGCTGACAACGCTGAAGCGGCTTTTGGCAAGTTTGACACCCCTCTCAAAATCGATCCAGCCGTTTTGTTCAGCGAGTTCCCAGTGCTCTTTAGGAGTAAAGCTAAAGGTTGGCGGAGTGAGCACTTTGCGAAGCTCAACGTTGCTCTCTTCGTCTTCCCCATCAGGAACATCCGTATCGGGGATATTCGGGATACGCATGATGATCGCATCGAGGGCTTCTTCGGCGTTGCGTTGAGTTTCAAGCAGTTCATTTAACGTGATTTTATTGGCATCGACTTCGATTTTGAGATCGTCGGTGCTTTTTCCCTCTTTTTTGTATTGCCCGAAGAGTTTGCTCAATTCGTTTTGTTTGGCTTGGAGGGTTTCGTAGGAAAGTTTGGCACTTTTGAGGATTTCGTTGGCAGATTTTAATTCGCCAATCGTCTCTGCTGAGACTTTTTTGCGCATGAGGGCTCTAGCGGTTTCGTCAAAATTTTTCTGGAGAAGTTTTACATCGATCATAAAGGGTTATTCCTGCTATTTAATAATGATCGATTATAGCCAAATGAGGCTGAAAATAGGTCAATTTAATGTTTACACTATCATATGACGTTGCATTATTAGTATGGCATAAATATAAAGTATTTAAAGATAATAATATACTTTATGGAAGATTTTAGCCATAATTCTGATTTTAAAATAAAAATAGATTATATAATCTAAAATTTGATAGCAAAGGTGTATTGTAAATGATTAAATCTTTTTTCAAAAAAATAATGGCAAACATTATGCCACTTAGTGTATTTACAGCAGTAATCGGTATTATTGTTTTTCAGCTTTTTGCTTTTTTAGAACCTTACTTATACCCTTTGCATTGGCTACAGGCGGATGCAAAAGTGGTTAGTTCAAACGTTATTATAGGCGCGTATCCGAGACAAGATGATTTGGATGCCCTTAAAAATAAACTGCATGTTACGACAGTAATTTCATTACTAAATACATCTGGCATTCCACAAGAAAAAGATTTGTACGAAGTGGAAAAAGAAAATTGTAAAACATCTAATTTGAAGGTGATCAATTTTCCATTGGATTCTGACAAATTAAATACAGACAGTGCAAAGGAAGAGATAAATAAAATTATTGGATATGTGCAAACGCATCAAGAGGAAAAAATTTATATCCATTGTTATTTAGGAAAGCATAGAGCTGTAAAAGTTGGGCAAGCGATAGAAGCTGCATTAAAAGAGTCAAAATAATATCTATTACGGTGCGATTTCTTTACGATTAATTTTTCCCCAACCTTTACGCCAAAATTGAAATGTCGCGATAAATCGTTCGATTGTCATGAGCTGACGGTAGCCAAAAGATTCAAATAAGCCAAAGAGGGCAAGTTTGAGTAAATCTCTACTGGTTGAATAGCGTTTATGGATAAAATTGTCCAAGAAAATTGAGCTTAGAGTGATATAGCTTCCCCACGTAAATGCGAATAAAAAGATATAAATACTGATTTCTCTATCGATCAATCCGAAAATATAGAAGATAATAAAACTGATATATCCAAACATTTCTATGGTTGGTCCTAATGCCTCGACAAAGAAAAAATAGGTCATACCGAGTAATCCTACTTTTTTGTATTTTGGGTTGAATAACATAACTTTATTGTGCCATAAAACATCAATCAGCCCTCTGTGCCAACGGTTTCGCTGTTTCATGAGTGATGTCCAGTCATCAGGCACTTGTGTCCAGCATATAGGGTCAGGAACGGAGAGAATTTTATAGGGGATAGCATTATCGATACAATAGCGATGTATCCGAACGACCAAATCCATATCTTCGCCTACTGTATGGCGGTATCCTCCTATCTTTTGTGCAATATCTTTTCGAAAAATACCAAAAGCACCTGAAATGATGAGTAAAGCATCAAATAAATTCCATGCTGATCGCCCAGCTAAAAATCCACGAGTGTATTCAACAGATTGAAATAGCTCTATCCATTTTGAGGGTGTTTTGATAGAGATAACTTGACCATTGACAACGGTACATCCGTTTAATGGACGAACAGTTCCTCCTACTGCTACGACTTCTTTATCGTGGGCAAAAATAGAGCCTGCTCGTAAGAGGCTGTCATGCTCTAGTAAAGAATCCGCGTCAACAACACAAAATAGGGGATAGTTACAAGCATTAATACCGCAGTTTATTGCATCGAATTTTCCACCGTTGTCTTTATCGATAAGCCATAAATTTGGATTTATTAAAGAGATGTAAACTTGTCTGATTGGCTGATGGTATATTTCTAGTTTTACAGGTTTTTCAACGGGTATAAAATGGAATGCCTCTACTAATCGACTTATGGTTTCATCTTTTGACCCATCATTGACAATGATTATTTCGTATTCTGGATAGTGTAAAGCTAGCTGAGAACGGATACTGCTGACAATAGTTGCTTGTTCATTGTAAGCAGGAACAATAAGAGAAATAGGCCTGTATAAAGAAGTGGAAAGGGTTTGGTGAAGTCGAAATCGGCTACCGTATACTTCTCGTTTAATAATATCATCCAATGCAATAAATGTAAAAGCCGAATAGGTACTATTGAGAATGAGAAAGTAAATAAAAATAATTATTTGTACAAGGATAATAATAATTAAGAGTATGTCAAACATTTGTGTCTTCTATCAGGTGAAGTGAAAAGACGGCACATTCTCTAGCAAATAAATCTTGTCCGGAAATCGCAATGTTATGCAAAATATCGATACCGCCGTTGAGTTTGGATAGAGAACGCGAAATATTGTATCGAACGTAAAATGAATCATCACTAAGGTGCAGAGATGCGAGAGTAGTTAAATCACTTCCTTGATAGGATGATATACTTTTTGCTGCTACTATGCGAAGCGTCTCATTGCTACTTTTGAATGCATCAACTAAAATGGTTTTATCCGTTATATGCCCAAAAGTTCCAAGCGCTCTTACGATGGTTATTTTTAGACTTTCATGAACACTCATAAAATATAGAGATTGCAATTCTGGAATAATCGATTCATATCCAATGATGGAGACAGCTTCAATAAAAGCTTTGAGGGTGAAATAGTTCGATTGAAGCTGTAACCAATAAAATATTGCGATGATGGCCATGTGATTATCGAGTTCAATAAATCTTTGTATTGCATTGCTTAACAAATATTCGGTAAATTTACCGGATGTATCCGTTTTGATAAGGGCTGATAAAAAAAGTTCTGATTCTTCTGGATCAAGTATAAAGCTAAGTCCTGTTAATGCACTGTTCCGGATAGAGATATCGATTGAGTCATCGCGGATAATAGATAAAAAGAATGGATGATTCTCTTCATAATGACACATAGCAAGACGATCCACCGCATTAAGTCGATTATTTGTACTTTGATTTGACATTGCTATATCGAGATAATAATCCAATACACCATAGTGTATAAGCGCGTTATGTAAAATAGATTTATACATAGAATCATTAAATGTTTCAAGAAGCTCAATAACAATATCACTGAAGGCTTCGTATTCTAGTTCTTTATGCAGAGGTGAGATTGCATCTTCTGGTACTTCATCAAAAAGGGAAAGTGTTAAATGATCCCGATAAAAATTTTTTAATTTTTCGACTTCTCTCATTTTTGATTCAATTCGTGTTTTATGAATGAACAGGGCAAAAATAGTAATAAATGAGAGGATGATAAAAAAAAGGATACCTGATATCAGAAAGTGTCGGAAAAAAATAGTTATTTTTTTTGAATGGTCGATAAAAGATATGTGTGTTGATTTAGTAGGAGATTCTATTATTAACGTTTCTTCATTCGCAACTGCTGGTAATAAGTCTATAGTAGGTTGTTCATCAGGTATTGTTTGATTGATCTCTTCGGTTTGCATATGCCAAGTTGTCGTTGTCATAATGATGGCGTGTTTAAAGCCTATTTTAATGTATTGGTTTAAATCTGAATTGAGGGCATCTGGTGTTTTGCTCATACCGTATTGAGCAACAATATAGGGTCCAACTTTATAAAGTTTAATATTATTTTGATTTGGTAAAGAGTATTTATGCAGTTCATGTTGGGCTGCTTCGATAGAGGTAGCAGAAAAAAGTCTGAGGGTATAAACTCGTTCTTTTGGTAAAAGTTGAGGGGGTTGAGCATAAAGAAAATGAGAAAGTAGTGATAAATAAAATAGATAAGTGATCTTTTTTATTTTACAGCGAAATATTTGCATTTACCAAAAATATTTGAGAAATATTTCTCCACCGCTTCTTCGGTATAAATTGGTTCTTCTTCCATCGGTTAATGCAATTCCTATTGACCATGAAGGACTAAAGCGCCAATCTCCCCCTATTGCTTGAGAAAAAGTGCGTGTGTGTAAAAGAGGATCGGCTCCGGTGACTTCGTAACCATTTCCGAGTGTAAGGGCGTAGTGCAGATGAAGATGCTCTGTCGGATCATAAGCCAATGTGGAGACATTCGCATAAGAGTGGGAAGAAGGGACCAAATAGAGTTCTTCGGTTAATCGCATAGTATTATTCCATGGTATTGGAAATGCGATAGAAGGCTTGTAAATATCGATCGAAGCATTTTGAAATATCATACGTCGATATACTAGCCCAATTTCCGTATCTTGAAAAATTCCCTGATAAATTCCGGCAGAGTAATCCCATAAAGGCAAAAAGTATGGATTTGGTGATTGATATAATGAAATAAATCCCCATCGTTTAGAGGTTTTTTCTCCTAAATTACGATAAACCTCTAAGCCATTTTGTCGATCGGTAAGAGCATACCGATGAATCGATGCGGTACTTCCTATCCATGTCATTTCTAATGCGTGAATGCCTGCTTGGAAAGTGATGTCTTGCTCTGAATTATGATTGGAACCATAGCTATAGGCTTCACCTTTTAGCATGACAAAGTTCTTTTTAACCGTGAATTGATCATTCACCGATGCAGTCGAAATCTCATCGATTTTATCTAAGTAGAATGAATTATGAGTTTTATTATAAAGTATTTGATAATAAGAAGTAGCTTCCGGATAGTTGTGGCTCCAATACTGTAAAGATGCCAAAAGTTCAAGAATTTCAACATTCTCCGGATAGCGTTTATCCATAGCCTGCAGGCGATCTATTGCTTGCGGAAAATCATTTTTAGAAATTAGATTAGAGATGTTTTTAATATTTTCATCGTAATTTTCGACAGAATAGTTGGAAGAACTATTGGGTGAAATTTCTGCCAAAATAGATGACGGTATGATTATGAGGACGAACAGTATACTGAAATTAAAATTACGCATGTAGACGTTTTGACTCTTTTAACGTAGTTTCGATTACTGATAATAATTTTGCAGGGTTGACCGGTTTGGTAAGATAATCATAAACATTTTTTAGCTCGTAGCGTTCTTTGTTATGAGCTTGTGAAAGTGCGGAAAGGATTACAATGGGAATTTTGATTAATTCAGAATCATTGTGTGCGGCATAAGCAACATCAAATCCGGTCATCTTCGGCATATTAAGATCCAGTAACGTTAAGTCGGGATGAAATTCTTTCATTTTCGCAAGCCCTTCTTCACCGTCGAAAGCAGTGAGTATTCGATACCCATTCCGAGATAAATAGTTGACGAGAAAAGAGATAATTGTTTGATTGTCATCAACGCATAATATTAAAGGCGGTGTTTGCATATTAGTTAAACTTTATTAGATAAGAATTATTGATAGTATACTGTATTTAGGTAACAATTAACAGAAATGTGACTTATTATATGATTAAATATCATCAAGGCTGTGAAATACCCATCCTTTGAATGATATATTATTAATTTTAATAGTTATAACATCCTTTAATTTATTCTTATGATTAAAAAATGATAGTTTTTCTCCATTTGCTTCATTGGATGGGGAGAGGTCAACTGCTAAAAAGATAGATTTTCCATGCGTCTGTGCATAGTTTAATTCATGCTCAACCGTTGCTAAAAGATCATTTGAATCAGTACGATAGGACATGATAACGGTTTCATCGGCAATGTCCATCACTTGATCGCATAGTGGACGATTGTTGAGCGTTATTGTATCGAGCCAAAAAGGGATAGAGATAGAGAGTTTTAACCCTCTTTTATGTAATTCATCAGCAACATTTTTCAATGTGATCAGATAGCGGCGCCATAAATTTTCCATTGTTTCAGGAGTATAGTCAGCTCGAGTATAGAGCTCTATATCAAGATGAAGCCCTTGTATCTCTATGTGCTCTTTGAGCGCTTGATCGAGAATAGAGATATCGTATTGGATAAATGAGGGATCATCAATGGATGCTGTGTTTCCATCCAAAAGCCAAAATATATAACCATTTTTAAGCTGTTTAGCATCTTGACGGAAAGGTTCGTCAATTTCTGTGTTGTGTCGTTGTAAATACACAGTACTAATTGAATATTGAGATGTTTTTGACAGATTATCCAAACGGTTCCATGCCCACACTCCGTTTGTTATTTCTTTATTTGGAATATTGGGCTTGGCGCATCCGTAGAAAAGAATGAGAATGAGTAATGCTAATATTATTTGGACAGAGGGATATAGTTTAAGGAACAATGTCAAATTCCCATTGATTCTCTCCATTATGTAAATCACCAATAATTTTTTGATTTTGAACATGTACTCCTGATGTGATAGAGCGCACATGATAGTTTGTATTTAAGGTAAATGTTATACCTTTAAAATCAGAGTGTGATTTGATTGTGATGATAAGATGGTTGTTCAGCTGTTGATAGTGCCAATTAAGTGTATCTCTAAAATGCCAAAAATTTCCAGCTTTAGACATTGTTGTGCGCCAAACATCATTAGGAAGGGCATGAAGAAATTTTTCTTCAAACGATAAATCAAAATTTTTAAGTTTCCACCATGTGCAATCAGGATGTATTAATAAAACAAAAACTGCACCATTATTATAAATTTTATCAAATAAGCTTACCGCTTTGTTCACACGAAATATAAGAGGAGGTGACATTTCATCTTCATAACTTAATGGGAATTCAAATATATTGCTTTCTTTATCAAGGGTATATTTATCGTAAGGATAGCGATAAGGAAAATAGGAGAGTACATCTTCAGCTGAAAAGTTAGAACCTTGAGTGTATCCGAGCCGTTCCATAACATGGGGTAGGTCTTTGTGATACAAAAGTTCTCCACTTCTAAAAGATACAATATTGCCTCCCTTTATCCCATTTAAAAGTTCTTTACTTACTTTTAATTCACCGCAAAGGGTTGGATTATTTTGATCTTCCGTATCGGTAAAGCTGATTGGTTTATACTCAGGATAAAATTCTTTGCACGTACCTATAGGGAGCTTATTGAAGTTTCGAGTATGCATTACAGTATGGGAGCCAATTTCAAACCCATTTTTTTGCAACCAAGGGAAAATTCGTGCTGTTTTTGGGGTAAAAAAAGCGACATCTTTATCATCAGTGAGATATTTTGTTTGGATAAAAAAAGTACTTGGGGTATGTTCACGTATTTCTGATTCAGCAAACTTTTTCATCCCTTCCTCCATGGAATATCGGTAATCAACGTCATGCGTAATTAAAAGAGTTGATTGGTACCCATAAGGAGCGGTATGAAGGGTTACCCCTATCGGAAATGTTGATTCATACATCCCTTTTATTAACAAAGAAAGATAGTCTGAAAGTGGTTCAAAATCGTCACAATAGTGCTGATTGGCATTGTAATCTCTTCCGACTAAATTACGAAGCCGTAAATCATATGAAGATATTCCTATCAAGGTAATATCTCCTTTTTTGTATTTGTATCGGATTGCTGCCACATTTCCATCTTCATAACGTGCAAGAATAGTGTCTTTTGAATAGGTTGTAATAGCGGTAGAATAAGGAGCTTTATCATCCATTGTAGATAATGTATAGTTTTGTTCATTCGGGTCATCTAAATATCGGTTCCATTTGTCGGGTAGAAGTGTAAATTTTTTGTGCATATGCCCAGTGTTAAGAGATCGTGATTGCAAAATAGGGGAGAGTTTTGATGCAATATCATGATTGACACCAACAATAATTAAACGGCCCCCTTTGTCAACAAAATTTTCCAACATTGTAACCCGTTCAGGGGTAAACCAATTTGGAAGAAAAGATCCCGCATCCAGATAGGCAATTTTTGCAGACAAACTATTTAGATTGTCTGCAAAAAAGAATGGAACGCCCGAAATTCGTAATATTCTACTGATCATGGATGAAGACTTTGGATCGCATAATAGGGCTATTGATGTTGGTGTAGAGAGTGTGTCTAATGAAATATCTGGCACAGTCGGATTTGATAAGACGATGGGGACTGAAGTCAAATTATTAATTTTTTCGATAGGTTTTGGATCAAAAAAAGAGTAGAGCATCATTAATAGGACAATGATTGGTAGTAAAATAATTAAGAAAATACGCATTTTCCCTCCGGATAATAATGAAAAAAGTTTTCTTTTGTGCGTATTATCGTCAATTTAGATTTAATATTTAACTCAAAATCGCCTTTGCAAGTTCGAATTGATTCGCCGTCATGATATGAATTTTCGGGTGAAGTGCTTTGAGTTCTTCGAAGAGGTTTTTACTCAGTTCAAATCCGACGTGGTACTCTTCTTCTGGGCTAATCAGCGAAGCCGCTTCGAGTGCTTCGACCCACGTATGCGGCACGAAAATTCCAGGAACGTTTTCATCCAAAAATCGGGCAGTTCGCAGTTTTGTAATCGGAAAATAGCCTAAAACGAGTACACACGCCGCGTTGTTTTCAGCGTTTGCTTCGCTCATCATATCGAGTAGTTTATGGGCATTTTCAAGATCATAGACGGGTTGAGAGATGATGGCAATGGCTCCGTGGGCGACTTTTTTGGTCATTTTTTTCTGTAACGTGGCGGTACTTTTGGCATAAGCATCGATGACGGCAAAAGGAAAAATTTCTTCTACAGGTACAATCAGTTTTTGTTCGGCAAGATCGGTTCCACGATTGAGAGTGGTGATGATGTCGAGAAGGAGTTTACTATTTCCCTCAAATACACCTTTGGCATGTGGCTGATCAGAATAATGGGCGCTGTCTCCCGTGAGGGCAAGTATGGCACGGACACCTGCTTCATTAGCACCGAGGAGATCGGACTGGAGTGCAATACGGTTACGGTCGCGCATACTCATTGTTGCCAGCGTCGGGAGCCCGAAACGGTCTTGGAGTTTCATTGCGGCAAAAAGAGCATTGTATTTGAGTTTGGCGAGCGGATTGTCGGTAGTACTGAATCCGTCTACGAGTTTATCCAAACCCAACGCGGCAATTTTTTCAATTGTCGGGGCAAATTGTGCCGAACGTGATGGAGTAGTCTCAAGGGTAATATAAGTTCCGTTACGGAGTTTATCGATAAAGGTTTCGAACAAAAGGGCCCTTTTGGATATAATTACGTCATTATAACAAACAGGAAATGTATTTTGATCAAACTTTGTGTTTTTGATTTTGATTCGACTCTCATGGATGGAGAGACGATAGATTTTTTTGCTGAAGCGCTTGGAATTGGTGAGCAGGTATCTGCGATTACCGAGAGGGCTATGAATGGAGAACTCGATTTTTTTGAATCACTTCAGCAACGTGTAGGATTGTTAAAAGGGCTGAAATTCGCTCAGGTGGAAGACATCTGTCAGAATCTTCCCTATATGCCGGGTGCAGTAGAAACGATTGCCGCACTTAAAGAACGGGGAATTAAAGTCGTCTGTTTCAGCGGGGGATTTCGTACCGCAACGTCGTATGCGAAAAACATTTTAGGATACGATGCCGATTTCTCAAACGTTCTGCACGCTAAAGAGGGTAAGTTAACCGGACTCGTCGGCGGCGATATGATGTTTGATTTTTCCAAAGGAGATATGCTGCAACGCCTTCAAGGGTTATTCGGAGTTACCGAAGAAGAGACGATGGTAGTCGGTGATGGCGCGAATGATCGTTCTATGTTCGCTCATGCGGGAACTCGTGTAGCATTCTGTGCTAAAGAGATTCTCAAAAAAGAGGCAAATATTATCGTTGATACGAAAGATCTCACCCAAATTATTACAAAGGTATTTTTATAATGTTAGAGAACTCTCTATGGTTGCGTTACAACCCTGAAAAAACAATTCGCGAAGTATTAGCACGAATATACGAATGTAGTGCGGTAGAGATTAATGACGACGAGCGTGAATTGTATGCTTCATTAAAACGCCACTTGACAAAAAAAGAACTTCGCATGGTTATGATGAATGAAGCAGGCATTTCTTCTGAAGAGATCGGTGCCGAAGTAGGCTGTAGTGCTGAAGAACTGACTAAAGCACAATATAAAGCATATCGTAAAATTCGCCAAGAGAAGATTCGTCATGAAGTTCGAAAAGGGTCAAAAGAGCTTAATGATCCAATTGTCGATAATGAGTAATATGTGCTTTTTTGATACATTTTTGATAAAATAATTTTCATATCAAAAAATAAATAAATAAATTAAACATCTGTTTACCCTTTGTTAGTTATCATTGAACTGATCAAGGCACCTCCACTATTTTTTCGAAAATGCTGAAAGTGTCTTACGTTAAACTTCAAGGAGAACAATATGACAAAGTCTATTTCATTCTTTCTTGCGGCAGTCATTGCTGTAGGAATGATGAGTACAACTGCATCAGCTGATGACAAAAAAGGTCAAAAAGCTTATTTGAAAACGTGTAAAAATTGTCACGGTAATGGTACTAAAGGTGCTGCAATGCATACACAAGACGAATGGGATGACCTTTTCGCAAATGGTGGTGCAGAAATCATTAAAAAACATGCCGGTACTAAAGCAGAGCCTTTCTTTAATGGTGAAGGATTTAAAAGTTCTGCTCCTGACTTGAGAGATTTCTTGTACATGTACGGTTCAGATTCTGGAAATGTTCCTTCTTGCGGCTGATACCGTAGCTTTGCCCCTTGCGGGCATTTGTATTCCTCTCATTTTTCCTTTCTATTAGAATATTTTTAAACCTCACAACCAATTTAATCTTTAATTCTTCTGTGCATCGGATAGGTTACAATCACTCTTAATAAAAGGGATTTCCGATGAAAATAGTAATATGTGGAATAAGTGGATTTGTCGGGAGCGGACTAAATAATTTTTTTCAAGCACGTGGAGATGAAGTTGTCTCTTTGAGTGTTCGTTCTGATGTATCCGTAGAATCAATTGCTAAACGCGTAGATGGAGCTGATGTTCTCTTTAATCTTTCCGGAGCCAATATTTTAGGACGTTGGAGTAAATCGTATAAAAAAATGTTGCGTCAAAGCCGTTTGGAAACAACATCCAAATTGGTTGATGCTATGGCTTTTTGCGAAAAAGTACCTCATGTGATGTTAAATGCCTCAGCAGTAGGGGTGTATGATGCGTATCATCAACATGATGAGTTTTCTCGCGATTTTGGAGAAGATTTTTTAGCCACATTAGTTCTGGATTGGGAAAAGGAGGCACTTCGTGCAGTTTCTCCTACAACACGGGTATGTTTAATGCGTTTTGGGGTTGTTTATGCCAGTGGGGGTGGTGCAATGGTTAAAATGTTGCCTCCCTTTAAAATGGGATTTGGCGGAAAAATGGGCGATGGTTTTCAAATGATTTCGTGGATTCATCTCCAAGATCTAATTCGCGCTGCTGCATTTTTGATTGATCATAATGAAATCAGTGGAGTCGTTAATCTAACTTCCCCTGAACCGATCAATAATTTAGAGCAGACTAAAGCCATGGGACGGATTTTACATCGCCCTACTTTTTTTGATCTTCCTGCTTGGTTGGTTAAACTCGCTTTTGGCGAGGGTTCAACCGTGATGCTTGATTCTAAAGAGGTTTATCCCCGTGTTCTGCAAGAACATGGATTTGAGTTTCTCTACCCTACATTTGACAGTGCGATGGAGCAAATTGTTCACGCCCAAGATTAAGTAATTCTTCATCTATACGATAGGGATGCAATGCAACTTCATCTATTGTTTTAAATGTAAAATGGCTTTTTGTATAGCAGATGACCGAATGGGTTTTTCCCTCTAATAATGCGTCAATAGCATAGGTGACAAAGCGATAAGCCATAAGTCTGTCGTATACGCTTGGATTCCCACCTCGTTGGATATGGCCTAAAACTGAAATGCGTGATTCAAATCCAAGCTCTTTTTCAAACCATTGGGAAATTTCATGTGTGTTTTGGAGTGCTTCTGAGACAATAGCAATAAAGTAATCACGTCCTTTAGAAATTTGGGATTGAAAGCACCCTTTATACTCGTGAAGATTAACAGGAATTTCGGGAATAAGGCATAATTCAGCGCCTGAAGTCATGGCAGAGATTAAGGCGAGGTAGCCACAGTTTCGTCCCATTGTTTCTATCACAAAGGCACGTCTAAATGAAGAAGCTGTATCTCGTATTTGATCAATTGAACCTTTAATGACACCTAGTGCAGTATCAACTCCGAGACAATAATCGGTTCCATTGATATCGTTATCAATCGTCGAGGGGATACCGCAAAAAGCGATACCTTGCTCAGCATAAAAACGTTCCATTCCTCTAAAACTGCCATCTCCTCCCAATACAATAAGCATACTAATTCCCAATGCTTTGAGATTTTTTGCTGCTATCTCACGATAGTAGTTTTCTAAAAAGCGTTTTGATCGGGCTGAACCGATTTTGGTACCACCACGAGTAATGATTCCGGTAACATCAGCGTAACTTGCAGGGGTAATATTGTTGTCAATCAGTCCTTCAAAACCATGATGAATAAAATAGGGTTCTATTCCTCTGGCATGAGCATATTCTACAAACCGTTTTAGCGCAGGGTTCATCCCTGATACATCCCCGCCGGAGCAGAGAATAGCAATTTTTTGTTTCATTGTTTCACCTGTGTTATGAGCCATTGAGAACATTGCTCACTCAAATTTTGTGTTGCTTGTGTAAGTGCATAGACTCCCCCTTTTGCATCATTGCTTGGGGCTTTAACTATAATAGTAAAATGTTTGGAGCTAATGAGACGTTTTGTGGAAGCATCAATCAGGCGGTAGGTGATATCGATAAATCCTTGAGAATTTCCATCTGCTGAAAATCGGTGATAAAAAGCATCCAAATTTGCTTCCAAAATCCAGTCGGAATGGGCAGTAGATGTGGAGGGAAGGATGGAGATAAATACCTTTTTCTCTTGTAACTGAGTGTTAAGCGAACGTTCAATAAAAACATTAGGAGTATCACTCCATCGACTGTATAGATATATTCCACTTTCACCCGATTCACGCAGGTAAAAAATATTTTTGGAAGCAAGAGAAGGGATGCTTTTTGTTGATGCGATAGTGAGGGTGTGTTCACTGAGTGGTTTATCCGATTTGTCCGTAAAAGAAGAGGGAAAAATAGTGTATTCACTAATCGCAGGTGTCAAGGTTGATGAACATCCGATAAATGATAAGGCGAGTGTTACGGATAACAATATGTATCTCATGGTTATTCTCCCGGACCAGGTTTTTGAATTGATTTTTTAAACAATAGATCAGAAGGGCTTTCACGAAGATTGCGTAAAGTCATTTCCATCTCATTCGAGAGAGTTTGTGTTTGCTCGATAAGATCATTGAGTTGTGAAGATGTTGGAGATACCATTGAATTTAGGTCATAATCACCACGATCGACAGAATTTTCAATTTTCCGGATTAAGGCATGACTTTCAAGCGAGGTAGCTTGGAGCGAATCAAGAGTAGACGTCATTTTTGTTTGAATGAGTGTATTAAAACTGTTTGAACTGTTTTTGACACTTGTTGCCGCTTCTTTCATAGTTAGTAATGATTCAGTCGCATTGGTTTCAAGTGTAGAACTTTGTGATAAAAGCTGTTTTATCTCACTTTGATATGCATCAATTTGAGTGGTAAGAGAGCGTAAATGTTCTAAAGATTGGGCCACGTTATCCACATTTTTATCACTAAATAGCCGATCAGCACGTTCAAGGGTCACGGAAAGTTTAGATGCTACATTACTTAACGATTCATCGAGTCGTTTGATGATAGACGGAGAAGCCGGTATGGTTGCATATTGATCAGCGTTGGTTATTAAGAGGGGCGCATCTTTGCTTCCACCAATGATTTCTATAAAAGCAAGACCGGTAATTCCGTAAAATTTTAGTACGGCACTGGAGTCAGTCTTAATCGGTGTTTCTTTTTTAATTTTTAAAGTCAGAATAACTTCTTCACTGTTTTTTGGATTGATTTGGACTGTTTCTACCATTCCAACATCCACACCGTGGAATTTTACAGATGCTTCAGGAGAGAGACCTGATACCGATTCTGTGAGATATACGTAGTAGCGATGGTAATTGCTTTCGTTTTGATTGTATTTACCAAGCCAAAAAGCAAAAGCGATTAATGCACTGCTCAATACTAGGATGAATATTCCCACAACGGTGTAATTAACTCTGGATTCCATGTATCTCCTTTTGATGAGATGTATTACGAGTGATTTGAAAAAAATAATCGATAAGAGGATGTTTGATGGAAAGTACTTCATCTAAAGTTCCCTCTGCAATAACCTTATTGTCTCCGAGTAATGCAAAACGGTCTACGATATGGTGTATTGTATTTAAATCATGGGTTACCATGACAACGGTTAATCCTAAAAGATCTCGTAATTGTTGTATCAGTGTATCAAATTGACGCGAACTGAGTGGATCGAGTCCAGAGGTTGGTTCATCAAGAAATAAAAGTTTTGGATCGAGGGCTAGTGCACGGGCAAGCGCAGCACGTTTGATCATACCGCCGCTGAGTTCGCTTGGGTAGAGATTGATAGCATGCTGCGGAAGACCTACGAGATCGATTTTGAGCTTGACCAGTTCGCGAATGAGATTTGGAGGGAGATCGGTGTATTCTTTATAAAGCAGTGCAATATTCTCTCCGACACTCAACGATGAGTAAAGAGCTCCTGACTGAAAAAGCACTCCCCACTGACGGCGCAGTTCATATGCTTCTTCGAAAGAGATATTTTTTAAAGGATGCCCTAACACTTCAATAAAACCACTGTCGGGATGGGTTAGCATGATCATTTCTCGTAGCAGAGTAGATTTTCCAGATCCACTTCCGCCTAGTAGTGCATAGATCTCATTGTGATTAACTGTGCAACTGACATGATCATGGACAATAGTATTTCCAAAAGAAGTGACAATATTTTTCACACGGATGATTGCCGGATTCATAATTTTAGCTCTGTGAGGAGGATGGAAAAAATGGCATCACAGGCAATGACCAAAAAAATAGAATTGACAACGCTTTTTGTTGTATAAAAGCCAATACTTTCAGTATTCAGAGATACTTGAAATCCTCGATATGTACTGACAATAGCAATTAAAAAGGCGAAAAATGGACCTTTTAAAATACCGATAATAAAATGTTTGATAGCTAATGTCCCCTGCAAACGGTGGGTGAATTCCGAAAAAGAGATATGCGATTGTGCTTGAGCGATTATCATTCCACCAAAAATTCCGATGATATCAGCAAAGAATATGAGTAACGGCATTACAAGCATCAATGCAAAAACTCTAGGCCACACTAAGAATATAAAAGGGTCAAATCCCATTGTTTTCATTGCATCGATCTCTTGGGTCATTTTCATAGCACCGAGTTGCGCTGTAAAAGCCGAACCGCTTCGTCCGGCCACTACAATAGCACTAATCAACGGTGCGAGTTCACGCGTCAGGGATATTCCGATTGTATCGACGATAAAAATGTCAGCACCAAATTTTTGAAGCTGAACAATACTTTGATATGCTACGACAACACCGATGAGAAATGCACTGATGGCTATGATAGGAAGCGCTTCTAAGCCTGTGGTAAAAATATGAGCAATAATCGCACGATAACGGATGCGCCAAGGGTGTATCAAGATGGAGAAGAGAATCACGAAAGCTTCACCTAAATAATGGAGAAAGCGATTCATTCCCAGTAGTGATGAAAAACTTTTTTCTCCTAAAATATGGAGCCATGAGTATGCAGATCGGAAAATAGGTTCTTCACGTGCTAGAGAGGAAGAGAGCAGATGATAGAGTTTGAGATGGTCTTCTTTTCCCCCGATAATTTCGGTTTTATATCCTGCTTTTTCAAATTTTTTAGTGTTCATGTATAAGAGTGCAACACCACCAGAATCGAGTTGATTGACATCACTGATATCCAAAGTAAGGGGAGCTGATGGTTGAAGTATTTCGAGTTCTAATGCCGCTTTTTTTAGAAAATTTATGGTCCAGTTACCGTTGCATCGCACGACTATGTGCGATGAATTACTGAGTACAGTGATAGTGGCAGGGCGAGTATTTTCCATACTCTATTATAACGCAGATAAATTTCAAAATACTGCTTTAATTCCGGCATATAGAGTTCGTCCACGTAAAGGTCCCCAGACATGGGATGTATTAAATCCTCCGGATGCATCATAAAATAGAGGTGATTCAATAGAGGTTTGAGTGTAGTTAAAAAGGTTTTTAGCCCCTGCATACATCGTAAAGTTTTTGCTGATCTCTTTTGAAAGTTTTAAATCAACGGTTGTGTATGCCGGAGCAGTTGTATATTTAGTTGAGGAAAGGGCAGTGTCATTGTAACGATTTGCATATCCATAAGGGGTGAGATCACGTGCTCCAACCCATGTCGCTTCAGTAAAAAAGTCCCATCCATTACTATCGTAATCTATACCAAATCTAGCACGTTGCTCGATCGCGGCGAGGGAGAGATGAGATTTATACGCATCATCGTAGTGATAGAGTTCATATCCTCCTGATAGGATCAGATTGTCATTGATTGAATACCCAATTGCGATATCACCGTTTTTTATATTTACAACATCGGTTGTATTACGAAGGGTTGGGGTTGCGGCGGATGTATCAATATAGGCGAGATTATTTACTTTGGTATAGGCGGCAGATGCCGTTACGGTTAGTCCGTTTGCCTCATATGAAAGTGCGTAATTTGCTCCATATGATTTTTCTAATGCAGTAATTGCCATATTGAAACCACTATCGAGTAATCCATGCTCAGACTCGAAAAAAGTCAGGGGTGAACGGTATCCCATCCCTGTGCTAAATCGTGAAGTAAGATCATTGGTATGATTGTGTCGAAACAATAATCGTGGAACAAGAAGAGTTTTATCAATCTCATTGCCTTGAGCTGTTTTTGCCAGCCAATTTGTTGTGATATTAGTCCCTCTCATAGCTAATGTTAACTCATTTTTGCCATCAATAATCCATTCATCTTGTCCATAAATTCCAAGTGCTCGATAATCAAAATCGTCTTTATCCATTCCGAGTGTGTCAAAGTAGACTTTTGATTGAGAACGTGCTGTTTCGATTTTGGCATCAGTACCGTAAGTTAGAAAATGGTTGTTATTGAGAGCATGATCAATTTTTAGATCGCCAAAATAGGTTTTATCGGTATTCTTATAATCAGCTCCTTCATAGATAGAGTCTTGTATTTGTTGGGAAAAAGCGAGGGTAGTATGCAGATTCATAGAGCCATTGAGTACATGATGCTCTTTGAAATAGAGTTCATCGCGGGTGGTATTGATTCTCTCCAGCATTTGCATCGGTTGACCTATGTAGGTATTGTTAACATTCCCTCCTATATACGAAGTATTATTAATATTCGGATCATAGCTAGCTGTCGCTGCACTTTCCGAGACCATGGTTCCTCCAAAAACATTGGAGGTGAAATGGGCGGCTCGAAATTCCAATGAATCGTATGGAGAAATTTCATGTGTCAGCATCAAAGAGAGTGATTGATTCTCCATAGAGGGAGATTCGCTGATACCATTATGGTCATTATCGACCTGATCTTGTGCATGGTAAGACGTTGAGATAAGAATGCCTGTTTTGTGATCGGCACTCATAGTTTCTCCGAGGAGGGAATAATTTTTGGTTCCTAGTGTTCCCATGGAAGTATCAACCTCGATACCTGTTTTGTGTGGTTTGCGCGGAATGATATTGATAGTTCCTCCGATTGCTTCGGGTGCAATGAGTGAAGCTCCTGCTCCTCGTGCAATTTCAATGTTTTCGATATCAGAAGTTCCAATGGCATCCATCCCATAAAAGCTTGATACAGTGGAGTTGAATGGAACACCGTCAATCAATACAGTAGTGTGTTCTCCTTTTAGACCGTTGATCTGTACTCGTTTGAGACCACAGATAGAACAGCCGGTAGTAACATTGATACCTGCTTGATGGCTGATCGCTTCTGAGAGGGTAGCTGATTGCGTTTGTTCGATTTGCGTTTTATCGATTACTTCGGTTTTTCCAACCAGATCTTTGAGCGATCCTTTTTGTTGGATTGTCGGTGTTTGTGCATCATCGATCGTGATCGCCTCCAAATGAATATCATTGGCGGTTGCGAGAGTATATATTGCTGTGCATGCAACGATGGAAATAGTTTTTTTCATATAAATATCCTGAGAATTAAATGATTGTAATGGTTTGTTATTTAAAAGTAAAAAGGGTTAGATGAGAGGAGGAGAACGATTACGGCTTTGAATTACAAGTGCGATTGGATGAGGCAGTTGGGGTGAAGAAAAAGGCTCAAATGTTTGAGTGATGAGAGGTAAAATAGGTGCATCATCGATCAATGCCGGAGCATGGGCGAGGACACACACTTCACAAAAGTCACCTTCATGATGTGCATGGCTTAGCTCATGTGCAATACCTGCGAAAATAGAGAGGATGAATATAAATGCAAACAATCGTCGAAAGCGTCGCATCATCCCCCCCCTGTAATTTTGCGAATTTTACCATATCGCTTTAGATGAATACTTGAATTACTCAAGGTAGTTTGTGAAGTGGCATACTGTTTGCTTCAATCATCTACTTAGTGTATTTAAGAGGATGATATATGATGATAAAAATTGCAGGAATATGCATGGTGGTTTCACTCGGTTTATTTGCTGGCATTAATAAACAAGAACTTAATAAATTGGATGTTGGTGCATTGATGGTAAAAGATATATCATCGCATGAGATGTTGTACTCGAAAGATGCGTACAAAGAGCTTCATCCGGCAAGCCTTACCAAAGTGATGACGGTTTTGGTTGCAATGGATCAGGGACATTTAAATAAAACAGTGACGATCACTAAAGAGATGATGAAAGTAGAACCTACCATCGCTGGATATAAAAAAGGTGATCAAATCATTATGGAAGATTTAATTAAAGCGGCAATGATCCAATCTGATAATGATGCAGCGATGGGAATTGCGATAGCTGTAGGCGGGACAAAAGAGCATTTTATAGAGATGATGAATGCGAAAGCCAAAAAAATAGGGATGAATCATACTCATTTTATGAATCCATGCGGTTTTGACGAAGAGAATCACTATTCAACTCCGAGAGATCTTATGAAAATGGCAGAATATGCGATTAAAAATAAAAAGTTTAATGAGATAAGCAAAATCAATCAATATACCTATTATTCACAAAATAATCATAAAAAGTTTTTTGTTTATACCCATAATCGATTATTGAATCGTTACGAATATGCCGTAGGAATTAAAACAGGGTATACCTCTAAAGCCGGAGCATGTTTGATCGCACGGGCGAAAAAAGATGGGAAAGACTGTTTAATTGTGATGATGCATGCCAAAGAGGATCGCTGGAAGACGGCTAAAAATATTTTTGAGCAGGTATTAAACAGTTAAAAACTTGTCTAAAAAGCCTTTATAAAATTTTGCCTTTTCCTCTTTTTTCATGGCTGCATGGGCGGGTGAAGTGGAGGGGAGCAATACCTTTTCAACTTCCAAATCCTTGAAATATTTTTGAAAAAGATCATGGCTTTTTTTCCCAGTAAAACCGAGTGCTTTGATGTTAGGATAGTCTTTTAAAAGTTTTTGAAAATCGTTTGGGATACAGTTTTTGAGATTGGTATCGCTCGAATTGCTCCGCTCACAGCTGCCGATCACATCCCACAGCCCGATCCCCTTTTCGAGACAAAAGAGTCTTTTTGCTTCGTTGAATTCGAGTATCTCTCCAAATATCGACTCCATGATCGGCCAAAATGCGTTGCGCGGATGGGCATAATAAAAAGCTTGTTCAAATGATGCGATGCTCGGAAAGCTCCCGAGAAATAGGATGCGGGTATTGGCATCGAGGATAGGGGCAAAGGGGTGGGTGTATGTTTGCATAATATAGCTTCCTTAATTGGGGGCCAAGGGGACAAACCCCTTGGCTATACTCAATTGAGCATAGGTGCAAAAAGGCACATAAGAAAGAGCGCTAACACTATCTTATCCATAAAGACCCCCTATCTATACATTCTTTGGAGGGCAAAAAAAAAGGCCGAGGGGTAATTACTCCCTCGACCTCAAAGTGCCGCTCCATTGAACGTATAGATAAGTGTGTTAGCGGAGAAATTATAACACGAAATCTATTGGATGAATGAAAATAGGTCAAAAATTGGTAGATTTTTTCTCAAGAGTGTATAATCATAATAGTTGAAAAATATGATATTTGAAAAGGAACGATTTAATGACTGATATTGAATATAGTGAACAACAAAGACAGAAAAAAATTGATAGAGCATTGTCTGTGAATTTAGCGGATGGAGTATTTCAGATTTATTATTACAATGATATTAATAGAAATAATCAAATTGACCCTTTTGAGGTTTTTAACACAGTGTCTCAATCTGAGGTTCAAGACTGGCTTGATCGTTCAAAAAAATTGTTAGCGAGTAATTGGGATGTTGGTGATGCCTTAGTTGAAAACTGTCACCGAAAAGAAGTAGTGACTAGAGAACGATATGAAAAAGCTCGAAACGAGTTAATGACAAATAACCCAGGTTTTAGTGAAGAAACTTATGAAAGGGCTATTTCTGATGGAGCAGCAGCTGCCTGCCATTAATCAGCAAAATTTTATGCTTTTCTCTGTTAGAGGTAGAAGTCTATGGAAACTTTACCTTCCCCTAAACCACCATTTGGTACAATTCCACCATTAATTTATGGGCGCATGACCCAACAAAAGGAACTGCATGAAGCGTGCATTGCTCAGTGTCAGCGATAAAAGCAACATCGTTGAATTCGCCAAATCTCTGATCGGTTTGGAGTATCAAATCATCTCTACGGGCGGAACGTACAAAATGCTCACGGATGCGGGTGTGTCTGCCATCGAGATCGATGAGGTGACCAAATTCCCTGAGTGCTTCGAAGGGCGTGTAAAAACATTGAACCCTTTTGTGCATGGCGGAATCTTACACCGACGCGACAAACAATCACACCTTGACCAAGCCAAAGAACTCGGTGTTGAAGCGATCGATTTGGTGTGTGTCAACCTCTATCCGTTCAAAGCGACGATTGAGAAAACGGACGATTTTGAAGAGATTATTGAAAACATCGACATCGGCGGCCCTGCAATGGTGCGTTCTGCGGCGAAAAACTTCGACAGTGTTATCATCCTCACCGACCCTAGCGATTATTCACTTGTCCTTAATGCGATTGCAAACGGTGAAAATACAGTTGCGTTTCGACGTGATTTGATGATCAAAGCGTATGAGCATACGGCGGCATACGATTCGATGATTGCCAACTATATGAACAAACGCTTCAACAACGGCATGGGCTCTAAACAGTTCATCGTCGGAAACAAAGTGATGGATACCCGTTACGGCGAAAACCCGCATCAAAAGGGCGGATTGTACGAATTTGATGCGTTCTTCAGCCAAAACTTCAAAACCCTCAAAGGGGAAGCGAGCTTCAACAATCTCACCGACATCAGCGGTGCGGTGAAAATCGCAGCGGCATTCGGGGATGAAAATGCGATCTGTATCGTCAAACACGGTAACCCGTGCGGTTTTGCGATCCGTGAAAACCTCCTTGATGCGTACACCGAAGCGCTTAAATGCGATCCAATTTCGGCGTTCGGCGGGGTTGTCGCGGTGAACGGTGTCGTGACCAAAGCATTGGCGGAGAAAATGAATGAGATGTTCCTCGAAGTGATTATTGCAGGCTCTATCGATGAGGAAGCGCGCGCGGTATTCGAGCCGAAAAAACGTCTCAAACTTTTCGAGTACGGAGCTGAGCGTATTACCCTCAGCAACGATGCGATCGATTTCAAACATATCGACGGCGGATTTGTATTCCAAGATGCGGACAAAGTGACTCACGAAGAGGTAGCAAACGCTAAATTGGTAACAAAACACACCGCCAGTGAAGCGGCGATGAAAGACGCGGAGATTGCTTACAAAGTAGCCTCTCTCACCAAATCAAACTGTGTTGTCTACGTCAAAGACGCGGCGATGGTCGCAGTCGGTATGGGTATGACTTCTCGTGTCGACGCGGCGCGTTGTGCCTTGCGCAAAGCCGAAGAGATGGGGCTTGATGTCAGCGGTTCAGCATTGGCTTCTGAAGCATTCTTTCCGTTCCGTGACTCTATCGACGCGGCGGCGGGAGCCGGTGTTAAAACTGTGATTCAGCCGGGCGGTTCGGTACGCGATGAGGAAGTCATCGCGGCAGCGGATGAGCATGGTATGGCTCTCTATTTCACGGGTGTTCGTCACTTCCTTCACTAAGCATAATATTTTACTTTATTGTGTTCCCGCAATCGCGGGTACATTTTCATCTGATACTTTTAATATGCTTTTGGTTTAACAAAACGCAATAATGGTGGTAAAAGCATTAAAAGAATCATAGTCCCCAGCAGCATTCCCCCAACTACAACAATCGCTAGAGGACGCTGAACTTGACTTCCTACTCCTGTTGAAACTGCTGCAGGTAATAATCCAATGGATGCGGTAAACCCTGTCATGAGAACAGCTCGAAATTTATCATCTGCCGTTTGTAATGTCGCTTGCTGTTTGGTCATCCCGAGTTTTAACAGATGCAGATAATGGGTAACCATGATCGAAGCATTTAGAATACTGACTCCTAAAATAGAGATAAATCCGACAGATGCTGAGACGCTGAGCGCTTCACCCCAAATCAATAAGAAAAACAATCCACCAAAAACGGCAAATAAAGCTGCTGTAAGGACAATAATAGTATTTCGCAGTGATCCAAAATAGATAAAAAGGACGATGGTAATTAAAAACATTGCTGAGGGAGTCATGATTTTTAAACGTCCAAATGCTGATTGCATTTGTTCGAATCGTCCAGATAGGTTAGTTATATATCCATCTGGCATATTGACCGTATCGATAGCATCTTTTACTTTTGCTACGGTTCCTGCGAGATCGTTGGATGCAACAGAAAATTTGATTGGAATAAATCGTTTGAAATTTTCACGATAAACGAAAGAAGCTCCCGTATCATAGTAGATTTTAGTTACTTTTGAGAGGGGAATAATTCCTCCATTATCCAAAATAATAGGGATGTCTTTGATATTTTCAATACTTTTACGATAGTCATCCGGAAAGCGGACAACAAGATCGAATCGTTTATCTTGTTCTATGATTTTTGTGATCGCCCGTCCATCTAGTGCAGAAGATATATTATCCATGAGATCAACAACGGATAGTCCGTATAATGCAGCTTGTTCACGGTCTACTTCAACGATCAGACTTGGCTGACCCGTCTCTTTAAAAATACCGACATCTGTAACACCGTCAATTTTTTTGATTTTCGCTTCAACCTCTTTCGCCAATATATCGAGTTTGTAGAGATCATCTCCAAAAATTTTAATAGAGTTTTCCCCTTTGACCCCAGACATTGCTTCTGCAAGATTGTCTTCTATGTATTGTGAAACACTCACGTCAGCGCTTGGGAATGCTTGTCGCATTTGGGTACGAACCTCATTTTCAAGCTCTTCTTTGGTAATACCTCTATGCCACTCTTTATAATCTTTAAGTTTTACAAAGTATTCGGTGTTAAACGGTCCTGTCGGATCAGTTCCATCTTCCGGTCGACCGGCTTGAAACTCAACAGTTTGAACTTCAGGAAATTTGATGAGAATGTCACGCATTTTCTTAGAGTTTTCATAGCTTTTATTCAAACTGATTGAATAGGGAAAAATAGAGCGGATATAGAGGTTCCCTTCATCCATTTTCGGCAAGAATTCAGCGCCTAGAATAGAGGTAATAAACAGAGCTAAGGTAATAACCACTGCGGTTGCCATAATGGCCATTTTACTAGTAATCTTGGATACCTGACGTAGGTATATAATCTTGATCCGATCAAAAATCGCAGGTACTTTTTCATGTGAGTTGGTCAGAAAAGTATATTTGCTCGACATCAAGAAGCTAAACGTTAAGATAAGTGCAAAGGATATGGCATAAACATACGTTTTTGCCATCGGAAGGAAAATCTGTGACTCTGCTCCTTTCATCGCGAAGAGAGGGATAAATGCGAGAAAAATGACAAAAATAGAAAAAAGAATAGGAGCTCCAACTTCTGCGGCAGTATCTAAAATAGCCGGAATATGGGCACGCCCTTGATGTTTAAGGCGGAAGTAATTTTCAATAACAATCAAAGGTATATCAACGATAATTCCAAAGTCGATAGCTCCAAGTGAGAGAAGATTTGCCGATTCATTTTGGCTTGCCATAAGCGCTAGTGTATAAAGTAATGACATCGGAATGATTGCTGCAGCAATTAGGGCAGCGCGAAGATCCCCCAGAAATAATAAGATAATTACTAAGACCAATACCATACCGATAGATGCCGTCTCTTTGATTTTTCCAATAACGGTATGAAGTAAATCTTGTCGATCATAAAATGGGACGACTTTGATGTCTTTTGGAAGGATGCCGTTGTTTAGCTCATCAATTTTTTTATGAAGATCTTCCATCGCTGATACACTTGGGGCATTTTTACGTAGGACGACTACACCCATGACAATATCATTGGTTTTGTTTAGACCTGCCAATCCTGTACGAGGCATATTTGATATTGATACTGATGCGAGATTTTTAACAAAAATAGGGCGCTCATTTTTTGTTGCGACAATGGTGTTTTCAATATCAGCAATATTTTTTATTAATCCGATACCACGTATCGTATAGTATTGGTCTCCAAATTCTAAAACACGTCCTCCGACATTAACATTGCTTTTTGATAGGGATTCGATTACGTTTGAGAGAGAAATTTTGTATTTGACAAGCTCTTGAGGATTGACAACAACCGAGTAAGCTTTTATCATCCCTCCATAGCTACCTATATCGGCGATATTAGGGACTGTTTTGAGATAACGGGAGATAATCCAATCTTGATAAGTACGCAACTCCGTCATACTACGGTTACCGACAACTTGATATCGCATAATCTCCCCGATGGCATTGGGGATGATTTCCGGGGTTACACCATTAGGGATATCAGCTTGTGCCAAACGGTTTAAAACTTCTTGTCGAGCATCTTTGTATTGGACATCATAAGAAAATTTACATTTGATATCTGAAAGTCCGTATAATGAGACACTATTTACATTCTCGAGTCCAGGCATCCCCGCAAGAGCAATTTCCAAAGGGGTAGTGATCTGTTTTTCAATCTCTTCTGCAGAATGGCCTTCATTTGTGGTTACGATTTCTAAAATAGGGGGTGCAGGATCGGGGAATGCTTCAATATTCAGATTCCTAACCAATACAATGGCAATAACAACTGTGATCGCAGTGAGGAGAAGCACTGCCAGATAATTTTGAAGAAAAAAATTCGTAACGCGACGCATCTATTCTTTCTCCAGCACAATCGCTTCGGAGGCGATTTGTACATTAGGTGTGATCCCTTTGATTAACGAGTAATCATCCGAAGCATCATCATTTACAAGTGTGACTTCTTTTGGAATAAAATTTTCCCCTTGTTTAACATAGACAATAAATTTTCCTTCTTTAAAGAGGAGGGATTTTTTTGGGATACGAAAAACATTTTTATTTTCTGCATTTAGGTGGATGACGGTAAACATATTGATTTTTAATAATGGGGAATCACTGTTGGGTTTAATATAAACTTTTGTCGTTTTATTTTCAGCATCCAATACATCGCTTACATAGGTAATGGTACCTTCAATAGGGGTATCTACATGCCCGCGAACGAGAATCTGTACCTGTTTTCCCTTTTCAAATGCGGATAAATCTTTTTCATAAACTGTTGCAACAATGATTTTACGATGTGAGTTAGCAACTTTTATGAGAATATGATCGGAATCATTAGCAACTTTTTCACCCAAATGGGTTCCAATTTCATAAACAACTCCTGGAATAGGTGAACGTAATGCTATTGTTTGGCCTGAAGTTGCGCCCATGTAGTTTAGTTTTTCGCTATACCCGTTCATCATTGCTTCTGCTTGATGAAGATTACTTTCTGATATGGCAAAATCATTTGTTGTAATTGCACCCAGAGCAAGAAGCTCTTTGTTCATCCCATAAACTCTTTTTGCCTGTGTATAAGCAGCTTTTGCGGCAATTTTGTCGGTTTGCACATCGCTTACATCTGAAGATCGAATACTCAAAAGGGTATCAGAGGGTGTAACATTTTCACCAATAGAGGTTTTGATGGCAGCGACAGTACCGGATATTGGTGTAGAAATTGAGACGATACCATCTGGAGAAGGTTCTACGGAAGCGTTTGCCGTAACAATACTGTTGAAATTTCCATATGACGGAGTGAGGGTTTCGATTGGAGTTTGAACACTTTTTATGAGGTCAACATGGGCTTTTTCTTCTTTTTCGCAGCCGCTCAATATTAATAGTGCCGTTATACAAGAGAGGGCAAAAAAAGTAGTACGCATTAATTTCCTTTTGTCGGTATCATCAGATCACCGGAATTGAGTTTTAAACGGGCAGTAGCTATATGTAAATCTATAGTTGCTTGAGTTAAATTTTTTTGATATTGGCGGTAACTTTTTTGGGCATCTAACAAATCCAGTACAGAGATTCCTTTGAGGGTAAAGATTTTTTCTTGTTTTTCTCTCAATTCTTTGGCTGAGTTATATCCGTTTGACATGGCTTGATATATATTTTTATGTGACTTTGCTGCTTCATAACTTTGGATTATCTCAGCTCTTGCGTTGCGTAGCGTTTTACTGTATATATCTGCGGCTTGCAGTGTTCCTATACGAGCTTTTTCAATATCCCCCTCATTTTTATCGTAAATCGGAATCGGAATCGAGAAATTGAATCCTGCTAAAGGTTCATAGTATGGACCAAAACTGGCATATTCTGCACCAACAGATACATTGGGTATTGCAATGGCTTTTTCAAGCTGTAATGATGCATCTGCAACAGAAATATTTTGTTTTGCAGCTTTACAATCGGGACGATTTGGGATTTTGTTTAGGAGCTCGTCTAATGTGGGTATAGTGATATCTATATCTTCAGATGAGGTTGCGGTTACGTCCGATGTTGGAATGGACAGTAGAGAAGCTAATGTTTCACGGTCTTGTATTAATGCAAGATGAGCATTTTCATACTCTTTTGTATAATCGATTTGTTGAAGGGCTATTTTCTGGTAATCGATTGCTGAGAGGAAGCCATTGTCCAATTTGGCTTTTGCAATGGCAACAATTTTTGCATATGAATCTGCATTGTTTTGAGCGTGTTCTACATCGCTTTGATCACCAAGCAGTGTGTAATAGGAAGTGATAAGCGATATCAGCTGTTCTCTTGTTATTTCATCATAAATAAAATCACTAAACAAAATGGTATTGTTTGCCAAATCAATTCGGCGGTTTCGTTTGCCTGCCGTTTCAAATGGATGACTTAAAATTAATGTTGCTTGACCATTTGATCCCCTTGCTTGATCACTAAAATGGTGGTTAATGTCCATAAACTCATAAGAACCGTTTAATACGGGATTTGGATGCTCTTTTGCCGTAATTAAATCAGCTCGAGATTTTTGACTCTCTTGGCGCGCTATTTGGAGATCATAATTATAGGTTAAAAGACGCTCAACTGCACTATTTAGAGTTAATTCTGTACCCATCAGATGGGTTGCTAAGAGAAGAAATAAGGCACTGTATCTAGCACTGTTCAAATAATCTCCTTAGGTCATAGAGTATGTTATAGTTTAATAATACAGATATTATAAGATAAATGTGTGATGTTAGTGTGAAATAACACTATTCTATTATTGGTTAAGCTCTAAGGCAGCTGTTAGCTTTAAGTGTACAGCTGCAATATGCAAGTTAATAAATGCATGGATCATTTTCTTTTGATATTCGCGATAATTTTTTTGAGCGTCTAAAAGTTCAAGAATAGAGATAGCTTTTAATGCAAAAACTTTATCTTGTTTTTCTTTAAGATATTTGGCTGATTTATATCCATGTAGCATTGATTGATAAATGCTCTCTTGAGATTTGTAATAAAAAAAAGATTGACGTACCTCTAATGCTGTTTGATTTATTGTTTTTGATTCTTGTGTTAATGATTGCAAGGCGGTAATACGCGATTTTTGGATAGCTCCTTGATTTTTGTCATATACAGGAATCGGAATTGAAAAATTAATACCAATAAGCAGTCCATCATAAGTTGGAGCATAATTTTCTGTTTCCATCCCAATTGTGAGGTCGGGAATCGCATTTGCTTTTTCAAGTTCAACAGTAGCATTAGCCGCTTTGATATTTTCTTGTGCAGCTAAACAATCTGCTCTGTGCTTTTGTGCGTATACTATTAATTCATCCATAGAATAAGTAAGAGGTTCAGTGTCTCCAAGAGGTGACAGATATAAATCATCTGATTTGAGTGCCAGTAAAAAAACTAAAGATTCTTTATCGGAAGCCAATGCAGTTTTTGCTTCTTCAATCTCTTGGTCATAATCTATAAGTTGTAATTGAATCTTATCCAAGTCAATTTCACTGAGAAATCCATGATCGTATTTAGCTTTTGCAATGGTTATAATATTTTCAAAATCATGGTGATTATCTATAGCGTTCTTCAAATCAATTTCATCACCTGAGACTTTATAATAAGCATCTGTAAAAGTAAAAAGTTGTTGGCGTTGTGTTTCATTCATTAAAAAATTGGTATAGGCAATATTTGCATTAGCACTTTCAATACGACGCGTACGTTTATTTCCAAGTTCGATTGGATAATCGACATGAAACGTGGCTAATGCTGTTGCAGAGGAAGAGACATCTTTAAAGTGATGCTGAACATTAAAATAATCATATGAGCCTGATAGAATAGGATTAGGGTGGCGCTCAGCAATAGTCAAATCGGACTTGGACTTTTCAACTTCTTGTCGAGCAATTTGTAGATCATAATTGTGAGCAATGAATTGTAAGAGAGCATCATTAAAAGTTAGTGTGGTAGCAAATAAATGAGGCATAAAAAATAGTAAAAGAGTACTGTACCGAAAATGAGACACTGTGATTGCCTTGGGATAAAAATCTTTAATTATTATAAGAATTGAAATTATAAAGAGCCAGAGTGAAATTAGTGTGAAGTAGCTTTTTCTAAAGTAGAAAAATATAAATGCATGCAATGCAATAAGGATAAAAGTTGTTTAGTCTTATAGACGCAGAGGTTAACGCTCATGTCTTCCCAAAAAAACGGCTAATTGTATTTAACCTTGATTGATTTTGGCTCAACTTATGTGCTATAATTTTATATAATATTTTTTGAAATAATTTACTAGGAAATAATCATGTCTAAAAGTTTATATACTACATTGGAAATTGCTCCTGGAGCAAGTGAAGCAGAGATAAAAAAAGCTTATAGAAAATTGGCACGTCAGTATCATCCTGATGTTAATAAGGACCCAAAAGCCGAAGAAAAATTTAAAGAGATTAATGCTGCGTATGAAGTTTTAAGTGATAAAGAGAAGCGTGCTAAATACGATCAATATGGTGATTCGATGTTTGGTGGTCAAAATTTTCACGATTTTGCGAGAGGACAGGGTGGAAATGTTGATCTTGACGAAATTTTACGCAGTATGTTTGGTCAAAGTGGTGGATTTGGCGGAGGCGGTTTCGGTGGCTTTGGGGGTAATGCAGGTTTTGGTGGAGGTGGCTTCGGTGGAGGAGGGATGAATCTCGATCTTGATGCCAACGTTACAATCCCGTTTGTTGTTGCAGTACTCGGAGGTAAGCATTCAATCAGCCTCTCAGGAGAGAGTTTTGATATTAAAATTCCTGCTGGAATTAAGAGTGGCGAAAAATTGCGTGTGCGTGGAAAAGGGAAACGTGCAGGTAATCAAGTCGGTGATCTGTATTTACGGATTGAAATTTCTCAAAATACTGAGTATGAACGTGAGGGTGATAATTTGGTAAAAACTTTCAATGTGCCACTATATGCAGCACTTTTTGGCGGCAAAGTTGTAGTCCAAACTCTTGAAAAAGAGGTAACACTCAAAGTACCGGAAAATACTAAAAATGCTCAAAGATTTCGATTGAAAGAGATGGGTGTATTAAACCGTCAGAGCAATGTACGTGGTGATTTATATCTGAAAGCAAATATCATATTGCCAAGTGTAGATAAAATTGATTCAGCTTTGGTTGAACAAATGAAACAATCTTTGCCTCAGGAGTAGTACCATGCATCACTTTGACGAACCGGTTTATATGATCAGCATCGTAGCGAAAATCTTAGACATTCATCCTCAGACTCTTCGTCAATACGAGAGGGAAAACTTGATTGCGCCATCGCGTTCAGATGGTCGTATTCGCCTTTACTCGCAACGTGATATAGAAAAGATCAAGATGATTCTCCGTCTTACTCGTGAAGTTGGAGTAAATCTTGCCGGAGTCGATGTTGTAATTCGTCTCAAAGATAAGATGGAGGCCATGGAGCAAGAGCTGATGGAATTACGTTCTGAAATTACTCGAATGCGCTCCTCGAGTGGCGTTCCACCTGAAAAATCACTCGTGACCAAGCGGAGCATTTACGAAATGGTAATTTTTGATGACGATATTCTCAAATAATGGCAACCAATTCTGTTATTCATGAGAGCTGGAAAATAGTATTAGAGAGTGAATTTACTCATCCTTATATGGAAGATCTGAAGGCTTTTTTGGTTGAAGAGAAAAAAAAACATACCATTTTCCCTGAGGGGAATAAGATTTTTAATGCTTTTAATTCTACCCCTTTCGGTACAGTTAAAGCAGTGATCTTAGGGCAAGATCCCTATCATGGAGTAGCTCAAGCACACGGGCTCTCTTTCTCTGTACAGCGTGGTGTTCCTATTCCCCCGTCACTTCAAAATATTTTCAAAGAACTGGTTGCCGATATCGGATGTAACTATCCTAAAAGTGGTGATTTGAGTCATTGGGCTCAGGAGGGGGTTTTATTGTTAAATACTCTGCTCACGGTACGTTCGAGTGAACCATTTTCGCATAAAGAACACGGATGGGAACGTTTTACTGATCAGGTTATCAAAATACTGAGTACAGAATGTGAACACATCGTATTTATTTTGTGGGGTGCACCGGCAGGGAAAAAAAGCTCGCTGATAGATGAAGAGAAGCATTTGATCCTAAAAGCACCACATCCTTCACCGTTGTCATCGTATCGAGGATTTTTTGGTTCGAAGCCGTTTAGTCAGACAAATACTTATTTGGAGCGATGGGGTATAAAGCCGATTAATTGGTGCAGTGTTACTGCACATTAAACGTTGCATAAATGGGTAGATGGTCTGAATAACCTTCGCCTATATGGTATTTTGGATATCCTCTACTTTGTTGCCACCGATAAATTTTCCCTTTCTTGAATAAATATGATGGATCGAAACGATTAAAACTCCCCTGTACGTACTCTATCCCTTTTCCATCAGCTAGAGAATGGGGAATAATAATATTATCGAGCCCTTCGTTATATTGTTTATATTGATGGCTCCATCGTCTCTCTTCATTAATTTCATACCAGAGATTATAGAGACAACGATCACACGTTTGGAGCGACGAATAGTGGATAGGATCTCCATTGTCATCAATGGTTTTGAGTATCTGATTGATACCGGTTATTCCATCTGTATTATTTAGTTTACGACTGCGAGCAAAAGTACGATATTCTTCATAATGGGAGTTAAAATCTCCAATGAGAAGATACGGTTCATCCGGTGGTAGTTCATTTAATCGCGAAAGCAATCGTTTAGCACATAATATTCGTTCGCTTTCAGGGCCGCTTTTTGATTTCCAGTGGTTTACAAATATACGTAAAAATTTTCCGTTTATATTCACTTTTGCTTCTAAAATATCGCGATATTTTCCAGTTTTATTAACAGGAAGCTTGAGTGCACTTTGGATAGGATAACGGCTTAAAAGTGCTGTGTTGACTGCTGAATTGTTTGTTTTGGCAAAAACATAATATCGATAGTATAATCCTTGCCTATTAATTTGTGCTTTTAGATCTTTGAGCGCGGTCTCAGATTCAATCTCTTCCAGACCGATAATATCCGCTCCGATATCTTTTATAACTTGTGCGGTATGTTGAAGTTTGGTTCGATACATTTCATCATTCCATCCCCACGCAGTGTTGGGGATATATTCTTCGTATTCGTTACCATCATCAACTGTATCGAAGAGATTTTCAACATTATAGGTAGCTATTTTCACTTCTGCTCCTCCTAGCAACGAAATCAGTAAAGATAAGAACCATATAACTCGCATTAATCGATTCCACTGAGACGGAGGAGATTTTTAGTTTCGCATTCACGTCCCATCATTTCGACAAACAGCTCCTGCATGCTTTGACTTCCCCCTTTTGCTAATACGATCTCTTTATACTGCTGTGCGAGTTTGGAACCGAAAACCCCTTCATCTACTATTGCATAATAGGCGTCTGCACTGAGTACTTCTGCCCATTTGTAGCTGTAATATCCGGCACTGTATCCACCGCTGAAGATATGGCTAAAGCCATTTTGGAATTTATTATATGCAGGTGGTTTGATGAGAGCTGTTTTTTCGCGAATCGTATCCAGTAGCGCTTGTATCTCGTCTCCTTGATACAGTTTTGAGTGGAGCTCAAAATCAAAAAGGGAAAACTCGATTTGTCGGAGCATAAATATACCGCTTTGGAAATTTTTTGCGCGGATAAGTTTGGCAATCATCTCGTCACTCAAGACTTCCCCACTTTGATGATGAGACGCAAAGAGTTTAAGTACTTTTGGCTCATATGCAAAATTTTCTAAAAATTGGGAAGGAAACTCGACTGCATCCCACTCAACACCGTTAACCCCACTAACGCCGTGCTCTTTGACTTTACTCATTAGATGATGGATCGTATGTCCCATTTCGTGAAAGAGGGTAACTACATCATCATGCCGGAGTAAAGAGGGTGAAGTCTCGCTTGATGGAGGGAAATTGCAAACGACAAATGCACTGGATAAGTGGGTACATCCCTCTGTATCGATGCAATGGGTTTGATAATTGTGCATCCAGGCACCACCACGTTTACCTTTTCGGGCTTCAAGATCGAAATAGACTCGTGCAGTGAGGATATCTCCTTCGTAAATGTCATAGACCGATGCTTTCTCGTCCCATAACTCGATATTTTGTTGGAGAAATCGAATTCCGAATAAATTTTCCAAAAAGGTAAACATTCCGGACATAACGCGATGTTGCTCGAAATAAGGGCGATATTCCTCTTCATCAATATCATATTGGGCTTTTTTGAGAATTTCGCCGTAATAAGCTGTATCATAGCTTTGCAGTTCAATATTAGGAGCGATAGCGCGTAACTCTTCCAACTCGCGTTCACCTTGTTTTCGTGATGCTTCTATGAGTGAGTTTAAAAATTCCAGAACACTGGCTGTATTTGGAGCCATTTTGGAGGCAAGAGAGTATTCAGCGTAATTGGCAAATCCCAGAAGTTTTGCACTCTCTTGTCGAAGAGCCATTAATTCATCGATGATTGCACCATTTTGAGGAGCTCTGGTGGTATAGGCATGGTAAAGTTCTTCGCGTATTGTTCGATTTGGCCCGTAGGTCATATAGGCGATATACGATGGCATTTGGAGTGTGAAGCGGTATTTTGTGACCCCTTCTTCTTCAAAACGGGCATTTTCCAGATCACTCTCTGGGATTCCGATGATATCGTTAGGATCAGTAATGATTTTTTCGTAAGCATTGGTTGCATCGAGAACATTTTGCGAAAAATCGTTGGTAAGGGTACTTTTTCGGAGATTTATTTCAGAAAGTCGTTTTTTAGAATTTTCATTTAGATGGGCACCGGCAAGTTCAAAATGGAGGATATTAAGGTCGATAATGCGGCGTTGCTCGGTATCTAAGAGATTATACTCATCTGCCTTTATTGCTTTAAAAGCTTCGTATATATCAAGATTTTGTCCGATAAAAGTTGAATAATCGGTGAGAATAGGAAGAGCATCCGCATAGACTTTTTGGCTCTCCTCAGAATTTTTGATTGCATTGATATGTGAGAGGGGAGTAAATAATAATTCCATATTTTCTTCCATCAGATCAAACGGACGGACAAAATTGGCGTAAGTTTTATCTTGAATGGATAGCAAATCAGTAATAGTATGGTGGTTTGCTTTAATCAGGTTATTTAAATCAGTAATTAAAGTCTCTAAATTGAGTTTAAAATCGGCAAATGGTTGCATGGTATCTCCTGTAGTTGTGATATTGTAGTAAACTCTTTCAAAATCTATTCTATAATTCCGCAATTTGTCATATTAAAAAGGTTTACTTACATGAGTGCAAACATTAAACTATTTCTTCGTTATATCTTTGTTGGAGCACTTTCACTTTTTCCTTTGATTTTAGTCATAGTGGTAGTCAATTATCTTAAAAATCTAGGGGTCAGTGCTTATTTGTCATTGCATTATTACACTGATTCTTTTGAAGTAACATTGGCATTGATGGGCGGGGTTGTTGGTATCTTTGCCCTTTTAGGATTTTCGATCGAGAAATACGGCCGATCTATTTTTATCTCCATGATCGACACAACTTTCGAAAAAATTCCTGCGATTCGTTCGGTCTATTCAGTATCCAAAAAACTTGCCGCGATGCTCAGTGGCGGTGATGACGGGACGAAAAAAGAGGTGGTTTTGGTAGAATATCCCAAAGAGGGGTTATGGGTACCGGCTTACTTGCTGAACCGTCATGAAAATATCTGTGTTGTTTTTATCCCAACTTCGCCGAATCCGACGAGTGGATATACAGTTCTCGTTGATGAGACATTGATTAAAAAAACAACGCTTACACTTCAAGAAGCCTCATCATTTATTATCAGTATGGGTGCCGATTTTCCTCAAAAAGAAGAGGTGTCACGGCTTATTCAAACTCATCAAACTTCGGTTCAAGAGCTTTAAACCGATCGAGAAGCAGTTTCTGATATAAGGGTGCACTATCAAACAGTTTCCGCAATGATGAAATTCCATATTCTTCGCTAAGAGATGAGTCAACAACAACGTAAGAGAGAAAAACCGTATTCTCATTAATTGAAAATTGAAGCCAATCGAGTTTTGTATTTTCACTTAGCAGATAGTTATAGATTGATTCAATATTTTCTTGCGGAATACGACATAGAGCAGAATCAGCGATAATGATTCCATTATCATAATAATTGATATCGATTCGGCTTGATATACTCTCAAATCTCCAACTTCGTTGACTTCTTCGAGAGAGAGTGACATTAATACCCAGTGTTCCCAATATTTTTTCGATCAATGCCACAATACCAGAAGGTTTATATCCTTCACGTCTACGTTTTGCTACTTCAAGTTTTGTGCCGCATTTAGGACAGTAGTCATTTTGGATAGCTTCTTCAAGAATTAAATTTTTACAAGAAATACAGCGAATTACATTCGTATGATTTTTGGTAGAAAATTGATTTAGAGCCTCTTTGAGTGTGTAAGCAGGGAGGGCAAACCCCAGATTATTTGAGTTTTGTATGATAAATGTATTCACACCAATCACTTCTGCCGATTCATTAAGCAGCGGTCCACCACTATTTCCGGGATTTATGGCAGCATCAAACTGGATGTATTCAACTTCCCCCTGTAATCTGGATGCTTTGGAGACAATCCCTTCTGTCGTAGAATAGTTAAGTCCATATGGATGACCGATTGCGATAACTCCATCCCCATCTTGTACAGGTATTTCTGAGAGAACTAGAGGATTTTTGTGTTCGATTGGTATGGGAGAATGAATAAAAGCAAGATCATATGCCGGATCATCATAGATGACAGAAGCGAGAGTCTTAGGAAGGGTTTTGGTGCTAATCAATACCTCTTTTAAACCACTGACAACATGTGAATTTGTAATGATAAGCCCATCAATCAAAAAACCGCTTCCACTTCCGTAGGGATTAGTAATTTGAACAATGCTTTCGATTGTTTGTTCTACCATTTTTTGCGTAGCTGTATTCACCTTTAGACTTCCGTATAGTCGAGATTTTTTATTTGAAGGTAAAAACTGTGGCTAAAATGATCCAAATCACTGTAATTTAGAAGGGTAGAAAAATTTCGTAGCCCTTTGTATCGGTTTGTATAAGGGGCAATGGCTTCATTGATCCGTTGATCTATTAGTGCTTGTTTAAATGTCCGAGTTATAGGATCATAAAGCGGTATTTCACCTGCATCTTTAAAAAAATCACCCGTATAAATTTCGACATGAAGATGAAACAGTGCTCGCAGTGAAGGATGTAGTCCGTAATTATAGAGAGTATAGAGAGCAATATAGCGATAAATTACACTAATGACATAATTAGTGCGATTATTTTTATACCAGCGTACTTTGTTTAAGGATTCATCGATAAAAGCAGAAATTTCATCATGCATAGCCTGATCATAAGGGGAAAAAGTATAGGCTGAATCGTAAAGTTGTGTTGAAAATGATTCTATATTCATTGTTTCTAATTCATTAAGGTAATTCTCCAAGTCGGCATTTTTATCTTCGGTCAACTTTTCATCATCAATAAAGTAGCCATTGATTTTTTCATTAATATTTTTTGCCATTTTTTTATGCGGAAGAATGAGATAATCAATCTGAAGGAGAAGGGACAAATAGCTAAAAGAGGCCATGCCTGTATTGTCATTTGATAAAAGGCCGATGAGGCTTTGCTTGGTCTCTTTGATCCATTTTTGCATAATAGAATAGAGCCTGATAACTTTTTCCGGTTCAATTTTTAGAATATGATCATAATCAAGGAGCACCGATTCATCAAATTCACTTGAAATAAACTCTTTTTCAAAATCAGCATTGAGGGCAATTTCCCGTAAAGGGAAAAATATTTTTTGAGGCGTTATTGTTGCATTGTCAAATTTTATAGAGAGTTTTATTACCCCATTTACGTCACTGAAACGACAATAGGTGAGTTGAAAATTACGTTCTAAAAAGCGGCGTTTAAGTGCTACATGAAGTTCTTTAGAACGAGCAATATCAGCATGGGCTTCGCAAAATTTTTGAGTAATTACACCTTTGATTAATGCACAACCTTGAATTAAGATAAAATGGATTGAATCCTCTTTTTTTTCGATGGTAAAATGGGATAAAAAGAGCTCTTTGTGAATCAATGAAGTTAAAAATTGCTCATATCCACTGAGAATATCACCTTGTATAAAAGCATCAGACGCTTTTTCAAAAAGTTCTTTTTCATCTGGGTTTGGAAGGGCATGTATCCCTCTGCCATAGATGATTGGGTGCTCTTTTTTAGGTGGTGTAAGCCAAAAGAAGATACGATCAAAAAAGTTCACCTGTCTTTTCCTGTTTTCTTTAATACATTAGTGTAATCAAAGCAACCTTAAAGCGACGATAAAGTATAATACGCGACATTTACAGAGGGGGTTGTATGGGCTATAAACGTGTATTGGTAAAGTTCTCAGGCGAGGCTTTGGCAGGTGAAAACGGTCATGGCATCGATACGAAAATCCTCAAATTTATTGCGACAGAGATAAAAACTCTTGTAGATGCGGAGATTGAAGTCGGTATCGTTATTGGTGGCGGAAACATTATTCGTGGAGTGACAGCAGCTGCAGATGGTATTATCCGAAGAACTTCGGGTGACTATATGGGGATGTTGGCAACCGTAATTAATGCGATTGCTATGCAAGAAGCATGTGAGCATGAAGGGATGCATGTCCGTGTTCAAAGTGCTATCAAAATGGAACAAATTGCTGAAGCGTTTATTGTTCGTCGCGCAACGCGCCATTTAGAGCGTGGACGCGTTGTTGTTTTTGCTGCCGGAACTGGAAACCCATTCTTTACTACTGATACAGCTGCAACACTTCGTGCTATCGAAATTGGAGCCGAAGTTATAATCAAAGCAACTAAAGTAGACGGTGTTTACGATAAAGATCCTAAAAAATTCGATGATGCAATCAAACTTCCAAAACTCGGTTATGAACAAGCTCTTCAAGACCATATTAAAGTGATGGATGATACTTCGATTGCTTTGGCTAAAGAGAATAAATTGCCGATTATCGTTTGTGATATGTTCACGCCGGGTAATCTTATTAAAATCATTCAGGGTGACTTATCTAGTTGCTCAATCGTACAATAAATCTCTCAAAAGGAAAAAAATGAGACTCGAACAACTTACCGCGAAAGCGCTTGAAACAGCAAATGTAGACCGTTACCAATTGGCAATCGCAGTTGCGAAACGTTCAGAAGAACTTTTGAACGGTGCCACCACAAAACTAAATGTTGATATAAAAAAAGCTAAAACGGCTGATATCGCTTTGATGGAGATTGCCGAGGGGCATATCACTATCAAAGGTTTTGTAGACAAAGCCTAATTTTTTTAAAGCCGCATCATTGAACGCTATTGATATAGAGAAAATTACCCGCATCAATGATGTTGAAGGTGCAATTTCGCACCTTTATAGCAACATTCATACTTCAGAGGCTATTGAGCATGCATTAGCCTTTTCTAAACAAGCCCATCAAAATCAATTTCGTAAAAGCGGAGAACCATATATCGTTCATCCCGTTTTAGTCGCATCAATTGTTGCTAATATAACGGGTGACGAAGCAATGGTTATCGCTGCACTGCTTCATGATATTGTGGAAGATACGCATATTACAATTGAAGATGTCTCTCGTGATTATGGCACGGATGTTGCCCATTTAGTCGAAGGGCTTACAAAAATCGATACGATACGTGATGCTGAGTTGATTCCATCAAATTCGGATGAAAAATTGGTTGTTTCGGCATTGTCATTTCGAAAAATGTTGATTGCTTCAATTGAAGATGTTAGAGTTTTGGTTGTTAAGCTTTGTGACCGTTTGCATAATATGTTGACATTAGGGGCACTTTCTCCTGCAAAACAGCATCGTATTGCTGAAGAAACACTCGTGGTTTATGCTCCGGTAGCGCACCGTTTAGGGATATCATTTCTTAAAAATTTACTTGAAGATTTAAGTTTCCAATACCTCTTTTTCGAAGATAAAAGGGCGATTGATCTCTATTTAGAAGAAAACTATCGATCAATAACAGCACGTTTGAGTGAATTTTGTAATAAATTGACCAAAATGATGCTTGAAAATGGGTTTTGTCAAGAAGATTTTGAAATCTTAAGTCGTGTCAAGCATCATTATTCGATTTATCTCAAAATGCAGCGAAAAGGGATTAGTATTGATGAAATACTGGATCTATTAGCCGTTCGGATTATTGTTAAGAAACCGATTGATTGTTATCGTGTTTTTGGTATGGTTCATCTTAATTTTCAGCCTCTTAGTTCTCGTTTCAAAGACTATATTGCCATACCAAAAGAGAATGGTTATCAGACGCTTCATACCAGTGTATTTGATTCAACGGCTATTTTTGAGGTGCAAATTCGTACTTATGAAATGCATAAAACGGCGGAACTTGGTGTTGCAGCACACTGGAAATATAAAAGTGGTGGTAATAATCCGATCAGTCTTGATTGGCTCCATAATTTACAGTACCAAAATGAATCGGTTGAAGCATTTTATGAACTAATTAAAAATGATCTTTTTAGTGAAGACATTAGTGTTTTTTCACCAAAAGGTAAGCCATTTACACTTCCGCGCGGTGCAGTATGTCTCGACTTTGCGTATGCAGTTCATACTGAGATCGGAGACAGTGCTGAGGGGTGTTTGATTAATAAAGAAAAAGCATCATTGCTCAGTGAACTACATAATGGCGATATCGTTAAGATTACAACAGGGGCAAAAAAGATTAATCGATGCAGTTGGATTGATGCGGTAAAAACATCACGTGCAAAAGCAAGTATGCGTGCTAACTGCAACCAGCGTATTCGAGCTATCGATACCGAAAGTGGTGTTAACATTATGATGAGTATTTTTGCTTTGAGTTCTTCCAGAATAGATGAGTTGTTCAAAGAGACACACTTAGAGGAGCAACGTCATCGTATTCCAAGTGAGCTTGATTTACTCAAAGAGACTGTGAACCGTTTTACTCAGGAAATGGGAGAGAATAATCGCTTTAGTGCTTTTTTATCACGAAATCGTTTTAAAGTCAAACCATATGTTTTTGCTTCTTTGGAAGTTTATTCCAATTTTAGTGTCAGTGATGCTGTTTTTGATTATTGCTGTCATCCTAAAACAGGAGATGAGATCGTCGCATTTATGCAAGATTCAAAAGCGCATGTTCATCATAAAATGTGTAAACATGCTGCGGGAATGATCGATCAAAAAATTCCCATGTTATTTGTCCGATGGAGAGCCCAGCAATACTATCGGTATCATCTCATCATAAGTATGCAAAGTGCACAAGGGGCTTTAGCTGATTTGCTTACATACATGGCAAAAATGGGCTCAGATATCAATAGTATTGAGCTTGGAAAAGAGAAGTCAGAACATACACAATATTGTGAAATGGAATTTCAAACTTTGGAAGCTGATATTAATCGTCTTCGCTCCAAATTGGAAAAAAAAGGGAAAATCATACAATTTTTTCGGACCGATGATGCGTACCGAAACCAAGGATAAATCATGATTCAAACAGCATTACGAGAAATTAGACGCGGAACTGCCGAGATAATTGACGAAGCACGTCTTGAGATATTACTTAAAAATTATTTTGAAAAAGGGGAAACGTATACCGTCAAAGCGGGATTTGACCCCACAGCTCCCGATCTACATTTGGGACATACGGTATTGCTTCAAAAACTCGCCGCATTTCAAAAATTTGGAGGACACATCCAGTTTTTGATCGGCGATTTCACGGCTCAAATCGGTGACCCTACGGGGAAAAGCGAAACCCGTAAAAAATTGCTTCCGGCACAGATTCAGGAAAATGCCCAAAGTTATAAGACCCAAGTATTCAAAATTCTTGATCCCGAAAAAACAACCGTTGTTTTCAATGCCGACTGGATCAATCCGCTCGGTGCGGCAGGTATGCTGGAACTGACCACGACCTATAACGTGGCTCGTATGCTGGAGAGAGATGATTTTGACAAACGGCATAAAGCGGGAATCTCAATCTCTATCAGTGAATTTTTGTATCCGCTTCTCCAAGGATATGACAGTGTTCATCTGGGGAGTGATATCGAGATCGGCGGAACAGATCAGAAATTCAATCTTCTAATGGGGCGCCATTTACAACGTGTTTATGAGATCGGCAAAGAGCAAGCAGTCCTTATGATGCCGATTTTAGAGGGGCTTGACGGCGTTCAGAAAATGTCAAAATCATTGGGTAATTACATTGCTGTTGCCGATGAACCAAATGAGATGTTTGGAAAAATTCTCAGTGTCAGCGATACATTGATGTGGCGCTATTATGAACTTTTGAGTACTCAAAGTCTTGATGCAATCGAAGCGCTTAAAGTCGGAGTTGAAAACGGAACACACCATCCGAAAAAAGTAAAAGAGGCTCTGGCTCTTGAAATTACAGAGCGTTTTCATTCTCGTGAGGCGGCTATAAATGCCCAAGCGGAGTTTGAGCGGGTTCATGCACAGAGTGAAATCCCGAGTGAAATGGATGAATTTACAGTTCAAGGGCCTCTATGGGTAGCAAAAGCACTTGTCGATTGTGGATTAAGTCCATCTACGTCGCAATCTCGTCGGGAGATTAAGCAAGGCTCTGTTAAAATCGATCAAGAAAAAATAAGTGATGAACAATTGCAACTGGAAGAGGGTGAATATATCCTTCAAGTTGGTAAACGAAAATTTGCACGATTAAAGGTAATCCTATGAGCTTTAACCCAATTCAAATAGGCAAACATACTATTCGGATTCCGATTGTTCAAGGTGGAATGGGTGTTGGTATTAGCTGGGACCGCTTGGCCGGGACGGTTTCTCTTGAAGGTGGACTGGGTGTTGTCAGTTCTGTTGGTACTGGATATTATGAAAACAAAGCTTACGCGGATAAATTGATCGCTAATAGACCATTAGATGCAGAAAATTTCTATTCTAAAAAAGGGCTTATAGCTATTGTAGAAAATGCACGAAAAATTTGTGGTGATGCTCCACTAGCGTGTAATATTTTATATGCAATCAATGATTATGGACGGGTAGTTGCGGATGCGTGTGAAGCGGGAATTGATATAATTATTACGGGTGCAGGTCTGCCTACTAATATGCCTGAATTTACGGCTGATTATCCTGATGTTGCACTTGTTCCGATTGTATCTTCGGCAAAAGCACTTTCTATTATTTGTAAACGTTGGCAAAAGCGCTATAACCGTCTTCCTGATGCTGTAGTGTTAGAAGGACCAAAAAGCGGTGGGCATCAAGGGTTTACATATGAACAGTGTACTATGGAAGAGTTTCAACTTGAAAATCTTGTGCGTCCTGTAGTAGAAGAAGCTGCTTTATGGGGTAATATACCAGTAATAGCTGCAGGCGGTGTCTGGGATAAAAATGATATTGATGAAATGATGGCATTAGGAGCAGTTGGTGTGCAGATGGGAACCCGTTTTATCGGTACATATGAGTGTGATGCGCATGAAAATTTTAAACAAGTTCTTATTGATGCCAAAGAAGAAGATATTACTTTGATGAAATCACCGGTAGGTTATCCTGCTCGTGGTGTACGGACAAACTTGCGTAATCTTATCGATACGCGTACCGGTCCATCTATTAAATGTATTTCTAATTGCGTTGCACCATGCAATAGAGGTGTAGAAGCTAAAGAGGTAGGGTTCTGTATTGCCGATAGATTGAGTGATGCGTATAACGGTGATGTCGAATTTGGATTGTTTTTTTCCGGTAGCAATGGCTATCGCATAGAAAAAATTATCTCCGTCAAAGAATTGATGGAAAAACTGACTCAAGGGGAGTGAGCTTTCACGTGTTGATTCGGTTATTACTCTTAGCATTTTTATTAGTAACTTCTGTGATGGGTTCAGATGATACTATGCGTTTGGAAGCAGCAAAAAAATCATTAGAGAGTAGTGATGAAATAGAACAATTCCGTGGGTACAATGAATGTAAGACAATTTATCTTCGGGCTATTTTAGAAAAAAATAACCCTATGGCTCAAGATGCTTTGGTTGAAATTGTAAAAGCAGGAGACAAGCTTGGGATTGATGTTTCGAAATATGCAAGTGATTTGGCTAAAATAAAACCGATTACAAAAAATAATGATGCTCAATCTATAAAACCTTTAATCTTTCCAACACAAAACAGCGATGGTATTTCTAATGTTCCTAGTGTAGTTTATGATAAAACATTAAAACCATCTTCTATTGTGAGTAAGTTTACGACTCCTGATCCTGAAAAGATGTTAAAACCTGAACTAATCAAGCAAAATGGGGAAGTCACTATGACTATGCGCCATCGACTTTTAGATACACAATGGAAAAATTCTGGGTTAGAACTACAATTTGATACGCAAATTCGGACAAATGATATTCATATGTCTAAAATAATTGAGGCGGATAAACAGCGATTTAGATATATCATTGATATTGATTCTTCAACCCTTTCAAAGAGCCAGACATTAGAGCATCAAAATATTAACCGCATTAAAATGGCACAATTTGATTCGAAAACTTTGCGTTTGGTTATTGAGCATAATCAAGCGATTTCTGTCAGACCTAGTATTAATGGTACAACGTTATTTATTGATCTTGCATTAGATTCACCGAAAAACACTCCACCCTTGGCGAGTACTCCGCCGATAAAAACTGAAGTTCAAGAACCACCACTTATTGCAGCACTCCCACCTCTTATTAATATTGCTTCACGAGATAGAAGTAAAAAAATCATTGTCATTGACCCCGGCCATGGTGGAAAAGATAGTGGTGCTACCGGCAATGGATACATGGAAAAAGATATTGTTTTGGAGATTGGAACTGAACTTGCCCAGCGATTAAAAGATCAAGGATATATTGTCCATATGACGCGTAGTAATGATACTTTTATTGAGCTCAAAGATCGAACTAAATATGCCAATGATAAAGGGGCTGATTTATTTGTTTCGGTTCATGCGAATTCAATTCCAAAAACATCTGATCCATTAGGTGCTCAGGGTATTGAAACGTATTATCTTTCACCTGGCCGTAGCGAACGTGCAATGCGAGTTGCGGCACTTGAAAATTCAGAAGATATGGGAGAGATGGGAGCATACGGAAAGCTTAGTTTTCTAAATTTTTTGAATACTGAAAAAATTATTGCATCCAATAAACTTGCAATTGATTTACAAAAAGGGATGCTTGGAAATTTGAGAAAGCAATTTCAAAATGTAAAAGATAATAATGTAAGAGAAGCACCTTTTTGGGTATTGGTTGGTGCACAAATGCCTGCAGTTCTTGTCGAAGTTGGTTATATAAGTCATCCCGCCGAGTCTTCGCGTATTGCTGATGAAAAATACCAACATTCATTGGTTGAGGGACTTGTTGAAGGAATAGCACACTATTTTGCTAACAATAGTTAGCTTTTAGAAAAGGCAATCTTTAACTTCTGCAAACTTCTTTTTATCTTTCAATTTATCAAACATAAATTTAACACTATTTTTATTATATCAATTTCTATTTATAGAAAATTTTGGGTAAGTAAGAGATTTTATGATTTTTTAAAATGGCTTTTAAAGTGCCTAAAATAGGCGTTTGTGGCGGACGAGGAGAGATTCGAACTCTCGGTACCGTTGCCAGTACGTCTCCTTAGCAGGGAGGTGGATTCAGCCGCTTTCCTACTCGTCCATTTTGTAGAGGGCGTAATTATACGTATAGGTAGATAACAAGCACCTTAAATATGTGCTTGTTGTGTTAAATTGCAGGAGAGTTTTGCGGGTTATTGATGATTTGATCTAATAGAGCTTGTAATTGTAGTGCTAGAGCTTCATTTGAAGCTTTAGCTTCAACAATTTTTTCTTTTAGTTTTACAACTAGTTCAATTTTATCCATAAATTTCATGCAGGCTCCTAAGCGTGATTTTTTGTCATGAAGCAAGGAATATTCCATAGTTAGAGAATAGGAAGAAGTTGTAACTCCGTTTTAATAGCATAGCTATTAGTTCTAAGGTGGTGTATAGACTCATATCCGGTATCATTATATGCAGAGCTAAGGGTTTCAAAATAGAGTTTGTGGATAGTCAAATAATCAAATAAAGGTTTTTCGATTTTAGCATCAAGATACAGTTCGCTGATGATCTGCTTTATTTTCCCTGCCTGCATTTCATACGCGGCTTTTCTAGCTTCTGATGGTTCTTTGATAAAGTCTGTACGCAGTTTGTTTAGTTCATGATAGGAAGTTTTCAGCTCATACAGACCAATCTGGTCTATAGCCGTTATAAATTTGTTTTCGTGCACTTGTTCATAGTGATCGTATTGACTCATTTTTTTTAGATAGGGGAGAAATTTGTTGCTTATTAAGGCTGTCTCAGATTTATATTGCGATATTAAGAGAGTAATGTTTTTTACAGTCAGCCCTTGTTGTTGACGCGTTGATAATTCGGTAGAGATTGCATTTAGTGATGTTGTGAGCTCACTGATAGCATGCTCATCGCCATGGCGTATAATTTGACGGAGAGAGTGTTCGCTGTCACTAAAAAGTTCTTGTGAACTTTTTGGAACTCTTTGAATATTATTTTCATTTTTTTCAGAAGAGAGTTTATGTTCAGATGCAATCCAAAAAAATCCTGTTGAAGCCAATAATCCAATTGGAATAAGAAATAAGAGCTTTTTCATAGTAATACCTCACTGTAATCACTTTTTATAGACGAAAGTGTAGATAAAAGTGATTACCGTTGTATTACTAAAAAACTAAATATTTTTGAGGATTTTTTCCACCACTTCAGCTGGATTGGCTGCTTTGTAAATAGGTCTTCCAACAACGATGAAGTTTACTTTTTCTGCATGTGCAGTTTCAATTGTAGCAACTCTTTCCTGATCCCCTGCATCTTCACCGAAAGGGCGAATTCCTGGAGTGAGGGTAATAAAATTATTTGAAGTGAGTGATTTGATAGAAGCACTCTCATAGGCACTGCATACGACGCCGTCCAATCCTGCCTCATAAGTATCTTGGGCAAAACGATCAGCTTTTGTTGCAATGGATTCACCATAAACATGTGTGAATTCCGTTTCTTCAAAAGAGGTGAGGGCTGTAACAGCTAATACAAGAGGTCTATCTTTATAAGGTTCTAACCGTTTCATCACTTCTTTCATTGCTTTGCGCCCGGCAGAAGCATGGACATTGAACATATCAACACCTAATCCCATGATCGATTCTGCTGCATCTGCCATAGTATTGGGAATATCGTAAAGTTTGAGATCAAGAAAAATTTTGAATTCAGGATTGATATTTTTGATCGCATCAATAAACGGTTTTCCGTCACGAATATAAGAGCGCAAACCAACTTTTAGCCAAATCGGATAATTTTTTATTTTTTCGACTAGAGCGAGGTTTTCTTCCATACTTGGAAGATCGAGTGCGACGCATAATTGCATAATGAGCCTTTAGAATATAATAACAAAAGTATAGCTTAAAAATTATGACCATTATCATTACGTTAATAATTCATTGAGAAAAACAGCTTACAATATTCACAGATTAAACTTTAAAGGCTTGACGATGAAAAAGAATTTTATTATAACAGTATTGGCAGGGCTGCTAATTGGATCAAGTGTTGCAAGTGCGGCAATTTATAAAGTAGATCCTGCACATACGAGTGTTGGATTTAGTGTCAAACATATGATGATTAGTACCGTAAGCGGAAAATTTTCTGATTTTAATGGAACGTATGATTTGGAGAAAGGTGTTTTTAAATCACTTAATGGACAAATTAAAACAGCTTCAGTTGATACAGGCATAACTAAGCGTGATGATCATTTACGCAGTGCAGACTTCTTTGATGCGGTAAATTTTCCGGATATTACTTATACAATGACGACTGCTACAAAAACGAAAATGACAGGTAATTTGACAATTCATGGAGTAACTAAAAAAGTTGTATTAAATATTGATATGGGCGGTGTTGTAACTGATCCATGGGGAAATCAGCGTTCAGGATTTGTCCTTACGGGCTCGGTTAATCGCAAAGATTTTGGGTTAAATTGGAATAAAGCAATTGAAGCAGGTGGTGTTGTAGTTGGAGATGATGTAAAACTCATCATAGAAGTTGAAGGAATTGAAGATTAAAGGGTTTTAATAAATCCGTCCCGCTTGGGGCGGAATCCTCGTAAATCTTCTATTGAAATTCCACGCTGTTTTCCCCATACTAAAATGTTTTTACATTTATGCATTTTGGCATAATCAACTAAATAATCTACCATTTCACGGCTTAGAGTGTTGTATCCCTCTTTTGCAACAAAATCATCAACGATTAGGTGTCGTCCGAGTTCTAAGTTCTCCCGTATGCTCACACCTGCATAGATACATAGTACTCCTCGTTCATAAGTACCAACAGGACGGTAATCTTTAGGATACTGTGAGGTAATGAAAGCATCAAATTGATCTGATGTAAGCTCTATTCGAAGGGTTGTTAGGAGGATATAGCCCTCCACGAGTTCAGCAGGAGAAAGTTCTCGAAATTGCAATTAGTTTCCTAGTGCGCTGAGTTGAGCAGTGATTTTAGAAATTTTATCTTCAGCATCGGCGAGTCCGTTACGATTTTCAGCAATAACCGCTTCGGGAGCATTGGCAACGAAGCGCTCATTAGAGAGCATCCCGCGCAGTTTATCAGCCTCTTTTTGGAGTTTTTCACGCTGTTTACTCAAGCGGTCGATAATTGGAGAGAGATCGATGGCATCGGTCGGGATGTAGACTTCGACCGATTCTCCCAAATCACTGATGGCATTATCAATTTTACTTTCGGTAAAGCGGAGGGTTTCAACTTTGCCCAAACGGGTAATAAAAGGTGCCATCATAGATTGATCGCCACTGCATTTGAGATACGCAAGATCGATTTTCTGATTTCCGAGGTCGACGAGGGTTTTAGCACGACGGATTGTGATGATAGCATCCATAATGATCGCGAATTCTGCTTCGATAGACTCATCGATCTCTGTATTGTCAGGGTACGCCATAATCATGATGGAATTTCCCTCTTCGAGAGTGGTTCCTGAGAGCTCATGGTAGAGGTATTCGGTGATGAACGGCATAAATGGGTGGAGAAGTTTCATTGACTCTTTGAAGATACTTCCCAACTCGTTGACACTCTCTTTGGACGCTTTGCCAAGCTCGATACCCCAGTCGCAAAATTCATTCCACAAGAAGCGATAAAGTACCGTTGCTGCGTCGTTAAAGCGGTATTCATCCAAGAATGCTCTCGTTTCAGCAGTTGCACGATGGAAACGGCTCAACATATAGCGTCCCAGCGGAGTGGTGATCTCCTGATCACTCAAATCGGCAAACGTCGCTACGTTCATTTGCAAAAATTTTGAGGCGTTGAAAAGTTTGTTGGTGAAGTTACGGCTTTGCTCAAGGCGGTCGTTACTTAAACGAATATCGCGCCCCTGAACCGCAAGAACGGCAAGGGTAAAGCGAAGCGCATCAGCACTGTATTTTTCGACCATATCGAGTGGATCGATGACATTTCCTTTGGATTTTGACATTTTTTGACCGTGTTCATCCCGTACTAATGCATGGAGATAGATATGCTTAAACGGTAGTTCTCCTGTGAAACTTTCCCCCATCATCATCATTCGTGCAACCCAGAAAAAGAGGATATCAAATCCGGTAATGAGAAGGGTGTTTGGATAAAAGCGCGCCATATCTTCACTTTGAAAGAGTTGATCGAGCGCTGTATCACCGTTCCCCCATCCGAGTGTAGAGAATGGCCAGAGAGCCGAACTGAACCAGGTGTCGAGAACGTCAGGGTCTTGGGTAAAGGATTTGCTTGAACAGTGTGGGCATGATGCTGGAGTCTCATCCAAACTTGCCCATTCATGTTCGCAATCATCACAATAAAATACAGGGATACGGTGTCCCCACCAGAGTTGGCGAGAGATACACCAGTCGCGTAGCTCACCCATCCATGAATTGTAACTGTTAATCCAATGCGGTGGGAAAAATTGTGTTAATCCATCATTGGTTTTGTCAATCGAACTGCGTGCTACCTCGCTGCGGACGAACCATTGTTTGGAAATGTAGGGTTCGACGATGTTTTTACAGCGGTAACAATGCCCTACTTGATGCGTGTGTTCTTCAATTTTTTCGATGAATCCTGCCTCTTCGAGACGTTTTACAATAACTGCACGTGCTTCGAGACGCTCTAATCCTTCAAACTCTCCAGCATGATGATTTAAAATTCCTTTTTCGTTAAATACGGTAATAAACTCAAGATCATGTCGTTTCCCGACTTCGTAGTCATTCGTGTCATGTGCTGGAGTAACCTTTACGACACCGGTACCAAAATCGCGATCAACATGCCAATCCGCAATTATTTTTATATCACGATTGATGAGCGGGAGTGTAACGCTTTTACCGATAAGGCCAAAATAACGTTCATCTTCTGGATGCACCATGATAGCGGTATCACCGAAATAAGTTTCGGGTCGAGTTGTAGCAACGATAATATTACCGCTGCCATCACTAAATGGATAGCGTATATGGTAGAAGTTTCCTTGATGCTCTTCGTGTTCGACTTCGATATCACTGAGTGCCCCGTCATGGGTGCACCAATTGACCATATAATTTCCACGAACGATGAGATTTTCATTATAGAGATGGACAAATGCCTCTTTGACGGATGATTTTAATCCTTCATCCATCGTAAAACGTTCACGGTTCCATGCTGGAGAGACACCAAGTTTACGCAGTTGAGAGACCATGATTCCTCCGCTCTCTTCTTTCCATTCCCATACACGTTCTAAAAACGCTTCGCGTCCGAGTTCCTCTTTAGTTTTTCCCTCAGCCAGGAGCTGTTTTTCTACGACGTTTTGGGTCGCGATTCCCGCATGGTCGGTTCCCGGCTGCCAGAGTGTCATATATCCATCCATCCGTTTGTAGCGGACAATGATATCTTGGAGGGTAAAAGTAAGTGAGTGTCCGATATGAAGTCTTCCAGTAACATTTGGCGGTGGCATCATAATGGCAAAATGCTTATTAGGTTTTGCAATCGATTTGTTTCCGTCGATTTCGAAATAACCCCGTTTTTCCCAGATAGGATAATAGTTATCTTCAATATTTTTTGGGTCGTAGTGGGTAGCGGACATAAATAGGCCTTCATCGGAAAATATACGCGAATTATACCAAATTTCTAAGGAACGCAAATTGCTTAATAAACTGCATCAAACAAGAAGGTTAATCCATGCAATATAAAGTGAAGTCAACGATCTTAGGTTTTGAACAGGTTGAATGTGTAGAATTAAAAGAGATAGATGAATTATTCTCAACACTCAGAAGCTGTGATGATAATAATGTAAGTTTTACATTGGTTAATCCCTATGCTTTACGTGAGTATTCATTTGATTTACCAACTGCGATTCGTGTATTGTTGGAGATTAATGAAGATTCAAAGGTAGTGGTATATAATATCGCGGTTATTCAAGATCCGCTCGATGAATCATGTGTTAACTTCATAGCCCCGCTTATTTTTAATCAAGACAATGCGACAATGGCTCAAGCGGTATTAGATGTGAAAAATCATCCCGGTCTCGGTTTAGCTGAGCCGATTAAAACTTTTAAATCATAATTTAGCTCCATAGCTTGGGGCTTCAAGGAGCCTCTTGCCTCTTTCGCGTCTCAACGACCAACAATACACTGCCGCAACCGCCCCCTATGGACATAATCTTATTATTGCCTCTGCCGGTACAGGTAAAACCTCTACTATCGTAGGGCGGATCGCCTATCTCATCTCCAAAAATGTAAAACCCGAAGAGATATTGCTTCTGACTTTTACGAATAAAGCGGCTGCGGAGATGGTCGAGAGGGTAGCGGCATTTTTCGGTCGTGAGATTGCTTCGAAGATCGATGCGGGGACGTTTCATGCGGTGAGTTACCGATGGCTCAAACGAAAAGAGGGAAAGGTGGTTCTTAAGCAACCGCGTGAACTCAAAACCCTCTTTCGGAGTGTGTATGAGAAGCGGACATTCAGCCATATCGATTGTGCGACAGCGGCATACGGTGCTAATTATCTCTACGATGTTTACTCTTTTTATCAAAACACCGAACTCAGCACCAACTTCGAAGAGTGGATTCTGACCCGCCAAGATGAGCATGCCGTCTATGCCGCTATCTATGCCGATATTATCGATGAGTTTGAAGCGCTGAAAAAAGAGTACGGGTTTGTCAACTTTAACGATTTGCTGCTTCATATGCGTGATTTGGCAATGGAAAGTGATTTGGGGTATAAAGAGGTGTTGATTGATGAATATCAGGATACCAATGCCCTTCAGGGGACGCTGATAAACGCTATGCGCCCCCCATCACTTTTTTGTGTAGGAGATTATGATCAGAGTATTTATGCGTTCAACGGTGCCGACATCTCGATTATCGGCTCCTTTACGAGCAACTTTCCCGATGCAAAGGTTTATACCCTCAACAAAAATTATCGCTCAACCATTCCAATTCTCTCGCTTGCCAATACGGTAATCGCCTACAATGAACGGATTTATCCCAAGGCACTTGAAGTGACCCGAACGGCAGAAGCGCAAAGCCCTTCGCTTCTGATCTATGATGAACTGTTTGACCAATATCACGGGATCGCCCAGAAAATTGGCGATTCTTCGACTAACCGCGAAGAGATTGCTGTCATTTTTCGTAATAACGCATCGGCAGACGGGATAGAAGCGACACTGCGTGAGATGGGGATAGCATGTCGCAGACGCGGTGGAACCAGCTTTTTTGATTCCAAGGAGATCAAAGCTTTGCTCGATATTTATACCCTTTTGGTCAATGAGTCAGACATGATGGCATTTATCCATCTGTTTGATTATGCCAAAGGGGTTGGGAGTGCTATCGCCAAAGAGCTCTTCGTCGCCTTGCAAAAACTGGGGAAAGGCTCTTTTTTACGAGGATTGTATTCACCCGATTCAGAGATTAGCAATCCGTTTGAGAAACGGCGTCTTAATCATCAGTTAGGGCTGTTTGATGATTACGCGGAGCTTGGGAGTGCAGGACGGTTCGCAAAGCTCGGACTGGATCCGAATTTTATGGGAAACCCTATTTTAAAACATGCTAAACTCTCTAAAGATTCGGCTACTTTTTTGCATGACCTTTTTATTTTATTCCGTCAGTTACGAGATATTAAGGAACCAAAGGTTGCTGTCCAAAAAATAGCTCTTTCAAGCTTGTACGGACATGTGATTGAGCACCTCTCTCATCGTCGTGCAATGACCGAGAATGGCTCAATAGACGAGCGTGCCAAAACAGAATCACAAGAGAGGATTCGTCGAAAATGTACATTGCTGTTTGAACTTTCCCGCCCCTATAAAGATCATGAGCGGTTTTTAAATGCTATGGTTTTGGGATCTCAGGATTTAACACAGGGGGAAGGGGTCCATCTGCTCAGTGTCCATGCCTCAAAAGGGCTGGAATATCAGGAAGTTTATGTTATCGATTTGATGGACGGGCGGTTTCCGAATCGCAAACTGATGAGTCGAAGCGGTAGTATCGAAGAAGAACGCCGACTCTTTTATGTCTCTGTTACGCGGGCAAAAGATCGATTGTTTTTGAGCTATGCAAAGTATGATAAAATCAAAAAAACAAACTTTGTCCCTTCTCAGTTTTTGTTTGAAGCAGGTCTTATTCCTAAGGATGAAACTTACGTGTCATTAGTAGGAAAAGAAGAGGGGAAGGTATAAAACTAATATCCATTTTTTAAGAAGATTAGTTTTTTACTGAAAAGCATAGATGCGATTAGTGACGATTTAAGACTGCATTTCCAAGATCCCACATTGGTAAGAAAATACCTAATGCTAACAAAATAACCATACCGGCAATGAGAAATAGCATTATTGGCTCAACAGCTTCAGAGAGACCATCGATGATCGCATCAAATTTCATTTTATAATATTCCATGACTTTATCCAACATAGCATCGAGTTGCCCACCCGATTCACCAGCAGTTACCATTTGAATAATCATATTTTCAAACAGTTTTGTTTCTGCTAACCCTGCGTGCAAAGAACTTCCTTTTTCAACCGCAGAGCGGACAGTCAGAAGTCTTTCTTGTAGCGGTAGTGTATCAATCATTGCAATGGATGTTTCCAAAGCTTCTGCAATCGGTATACCAGCACGAACAAGCTCAGAAAAAACAAGAGTAAAACGATTTAAAGTAGCATACATTATGATATTTTTGATTAAATACAAACGTAATAAAACTTGGTGCCATTTATATCGAAAATCTTTGTAGTGATTAATTAAATATTGAAAAACAAATATAAAAATAATGATACATGCCAAAACGTAAAGCCCATAGGTATTAAACACATGTTCCAAAAATAAAAGTATTTTAGTTGGGATAGGTAAATCTGCATGAAATTTGTCAAACATCGTTTTAAATTTTGGAACAACGTAGGAAATTAATATTGTAAATGCAATTGCCATTGCAATCATTACGTTACGGGGATAGGCCATTGCTTTTTTAAATTTGATAATATTACGTCGAATTTCTTCAAGCATATCAGCTAGTTTATGAAGAGCTTCCGCCATGTTACCTGTTTTTTCTCCTAATTCAATCATTGCTAAGGTTAAGTTACCTAATTCAAAAGAAAATTTATGGGCAGATTGTGAAAGACTATGTCCGGCATTAATATCTTCTGCCATTGTACTCATAACATTTTGGAGAGTTTTATCTGTGGTAGCATCAGCAATTTCTTTAAGGGAATCGTGTACGGATATCCCAGCATTTGCCATAACAGCAATTTGGCGCATTGCAGCAATCAATGAATCTTGTTTAAGTTTTCGCTTTTTAAAATTTGATAATAAGCTTTCTTTAAAATGGCGGATTTGATCTTCCAGTGGGGGATCAGTTTCAGTTACTTTTAAAATCATACCGGAGTATTTTATTTTTGCTAAGTAATGAGCCTCTTTTTTACTTTCAGCATAAAGACCAATATCTGTTTTTTTCCCTTTAATGAGAATTGTTGCTATGAAATATTTCATCCTTTTGCCACCCTTAGTATTTCGTCTAGGGTTGTAATCCCATGGACAGCTTTTGCCATACCATTTTCAAACATCCCAATAAAGCCTTCATTTTTTGCTTCTTTAAGCAATTCATCTTTTGATGCTCCACGTGCAATCATACTTGAAAGTTCTTCAGTGATCGGAAGGACTTCGCAAATCATTTCTCGCCCCATGTAACCAGTACTATTACACTCTTTGCATCCCACTCCAGCATAAAATACAGTGTGTGCAGGAATAAACGCACTGTACTCTTGTAAAAGATGATTTGGAATATCTACCTCTTTTTTACAGTGAGTACAAATTCTACGTACCAGTCGTTGTGCTTGGACTGCAACCAAAGCACCACTGATTAAATAAGGTTCAATTCCCATATCAGCCATACGCGGTATAGCACTGATAGCATCATTAGTATGTAATGTCGATATGACTAAGTGCCCAGTAAGTGCAGCTTTAATAGCAATTTCAAGGGTTTCGTGGTCACGAATTTCCCCAATCATGATTTTATCGGGGTCTTGACGAAGAATTGATCGTAGGGCATCTGCAAATGAGAGTCCAACTCGTGGATTAACTTGAACTTGTTGAATCAAATTCATCCGATATTCAACCGGATCTTCTACTGTGATAACTTTATCTTCAACATTTCGGAGTTCATTAAGTGCACCATATAGGGTTGTTGTTTTACCACTTCCTGTAGGTCCTGTAACAAGGATAATTCCAAAAGGTGATTCTAAACCTTTAATCAATTTTTGGTAACTTTCTGTATCCATCCCTGAATCTTCGAGCTTGACCAATGCTTTTGTTTTGTCCAAAATACGCATAACAATGGATTCACCATAGATTATTGGAAGTGTAGAGAGCCGAAAGTCAAATTCTGCATCCATTACCATAGCTGAAAAGCGTCCATCTTGAGGTTTTCGTCTTTCTGCGATATCAAGATTGGCTAAAAGTTTTATACGGGAAGCAAGAGGAGGATAGATATCTCGGTCAAATATAAATACTTCTGTTAATTTTCCGTCAATCCTTCCTCGTACAACACAGTTTCTTTCTGTAGGTTCAATATGGATATCGCTTGCTCGTCCTTTTATACACGCTTTTAAAATAACGTCAATAAGTTGTAAAATAGATGATGCTTCTTGTTGTTCTTCAAGTGTTCCGATATTGCGTAATTCATTTCGTATGTTGGTAACAAGCTCTTTAACGCTGTCTTTGAGCTCCATTTTAAATAAATATGCTTGTATTTGTTTTTCTGTTGCAATAGCAATTTTTAAAGATTTTCTTGGGAAAAGGCGTTGAATAGATTCCTGCGCCTCTATATTCAGAGGATCTGAAAAAGCAACAATAACATACATATCATCTTGCGAAATAGGGAGCGCATTGTAACGTTTGAGTTGTGCAGTCGGAATTTTTTCTACTAAACGGTAATCCATATCTATGGAGTCAAGATCAATAAATGGAATTTCTAAAACTTCAGCTAAATGGGCTAAAATTGAACCTTCATCTAAAAAATGATAATTTTTTACAATAGTTAATTCATAATGACCAAGTCGAATTTGCTCAACAATAAAACGTTTAATAAAATTGAGAGAGACAGCACCTATCTTTGTTAATGTTTCTAATACTGTATCATCTTGAACACCTCTTGATGTTAGTCTGTCGATTTGTTGTTGTGTGATATGGCGCTTTTCAAGTAAGTCATGCGTAATACGATCCATATCAATTCCTTATTCTAATAAACATGATGAATTGTCAATATTTTATCATAGTATTCATCGATTGCTATGCTTTTACGTCCATTTATCAGTGTAGTATAAAGTTTATAGCTTTGTCGTGGATTAGAATGGTCAGAATACTCTTTGATGGGCACAGATTTTTTTGGATTTGCAATATAAAGTGCAAATACTTTTGATAGAAGATGTGCACTGATTGGGAATTTAAGATTTATAATGGGTTTATTATCATATAACGCTTGCATTAAAAGTTTTTTTTGCATTAATAATAGTGAAAAGTAGGCTGCATTTGCTCGCGCTTCAGGTGTTTGGTATAAGGCAGATATAATGGGTGCAACTTTATCTATCTGATCGGATTGAAGACATGAAAAACCAAGTAAACTAACAAATGATTCATCTTCTTTTAGGTCGTTAAAATAGGTATAGCCAAAATTACAGCCTTCAGCATATTGTGCATTTTGATATAAGTCAAAAAGTTTTTGGGTAGCATTCGCATAAATTAAAGAGGAAAAAAATAAAGTGAAACTAAGTAAAAATTTCATTTAAAATTTCCTTTTTCTATAGAATCTAATAAAGATTTAGCATTTTCAGAGTTAGATTGTGAAATATAAAGTTGTAAAGTTTTTTTAGCTTGTTCGGATTTACCAAGTTTTACTAATGATTTTGAAAAAATGATCCAGCTATCATCGATTTTGCTATTCGAGGCATTAGTTTTTAGCGCATAATTATAGGCTTCGGAATAATTACCTATGTCATAATAATAACGGGCAATAAAAAGACCTAAATTTGCATTGGAAGTATCTTTAAAGCGACGTTGCAATTCATCAATATCAAGTTTCGTTTCACTGTTGTGATTCATTGTAAGAGATTTTTCAGTGATAACGATTTGCGATTGAGGGTTAGGGGTGATATTCTCCGGAACGGTTAATACTTGTGTTTGAGGAACTTTTAGTACTTTCGTTGGAGGAACTATTGATGTTTTTGTTAAGGGTACATTGTTGTGTACTATTGGTTTAATTGTTTCAATAGTTGCTGGTAATGTATTTTGTAGAGATTGTACGAATCCCATTGATGGCTCGACTAAAGTTATATTTTCTTCTTCTTTGTTTTGTGTTGGGGAAATTATATGTGTTTTTTTGGAAATATTTTTTGTAATAAGTGTTGTTTTTTTAGAATGGATAGAATAGAGTGAACCTAAAAGTATTAAAATAAAAACAAAAACTGCAATAATATAAGGTAAATATGATTTGATTTTGTATTTAATCCAGCGACGTTCTAAAGAATGAATATCAAGCATGAATCAGTCCAGTATGTATTGCTGCCATTTCTATCCATTTTGGTTTGATTGCATTGTACTTTATTATACTTGGATTATTTTCTTCATACCAACAATACAGTGTAAAAAGTGAATAAAGCAACTTATTTGTTTCTCTATAATTACCTTTTGTCAAAGAAGTTATAATTTGAATATTTTTATCATTGAACATATTTGCTACATCGAAACAATTAGCTTTTAAAAGTTTTTTCTGTATATAAATTTTTAATTCTTCAGTAGATGCATTTTGTAATTCTATACTTTCCCATATTCGTGTTTGAAAGTGCTCTTTTGCAATAATATCTTCTTTATCAGTTTTGTGAAGAGTTATGACAAATTTAATTGCCCTCGCATCTGAAATAAGGCGTATTTTTTCCATTAAGGATGAACTATATAATTGAGCTTCATCCAAAAGGACAATAGGGACATTTTGCAATGAAAGTGCACTTGCAACTTCTAGAAAACGGTTTAATGTCATAATTTCTCTAGGTGCATGACCAAAAATATTTTGGGCTAATACACGTAAAAAATCATCTTCATCTACGATAGGGGTTGATACCATTAGAACTTTTTGATGTTTAGAGAGGTCATGATGCAGTTTATGCAACAACATACTTTTGCCTGTACCGGGTCGTCCATATAACAAAATCATTTTTAGTGGTTTTTGCACAGAATTTTTCAGAGATTGATAGATGTGGGAAACACTATCGATCTGAACGTAGTCCCTAGGATTAACTACGTCCAAAAACAAATCACGGGGTTTCGAAAAAAGGGAATTCACCATCTGTTATTTGCTTTCTTGTTTTGCTTCTTCTTCTATTTTTTTTCCTAAATGAGTATAGCCCAAATCTCCTAAACTGAGAGAATCAGATTCTTTCTTAACTATATGTGGCTCAATAATAATAACAAGCTCTTCAACTTTCACAGATGGGTTTTCTTGTTTAAAGAGGTAGCCTAAAACGGGGATATCTCCTAATAATGGAACTTTGGTTGTGCTTGAAATACTTTTTCGGTTTATTAGTCCTCCAAGAACTATCCGGTTGCCATCTTTTACAGTAACAACAGAAGAAAGTTGACGTCTACTTAAGTCAGGTGGCATTGTCCGAGCTGTATTATCAGTAGAGACAGTACTCGCTGTTTCTGAGACTGACGGATTAATTCGAAGTGTTATACTTCCATCTCTAGATATTTCTGGTGTAATGTCCAAGAGTACACCAGAAAATACAGAGCTAATTATCTCGCTAGTTGATTGTGTACCTGTCGTACCGCTAGCAAGTGTTGATGTGTTTATTGTTTTGTAAAACAATTCTGTTCCAGCTGTTATAAGCGCAGGTTGATTATTTAAAGTTAAAATCTTAGGATTCGAAATAGAATAGACATCGCCTTGTGTTTTTAGGAACATAAGTAAATTGTTTATACTGATATTGTTACTCAAAGTAAAGAGTTTTGAAGTTGCAGTTACCGGAGCACGTACACCGGCTATTGTTGACATAGCATATGTGGGTGAAGTTATACCTGTTGTAGCATCAGTAGTTGCCCCTGTTTGCATTAGTTGTTGAACCGGGTCACCTTCATATGCCGTACTAAATGTTGATCCTGTAACATTTGTACGGTTTGCTTGATTAAATCCCAATGTAAAATTTTGCATCTTATAAATTTGGGACCAATCTATACCAGTGGATGAAGAATCATTAAATACAACACTATACATTTTAACGTCAATAAGGACTTGAGTTTGCATTTTTTTCTGTAAGTCATCAAGATAAGTATCTAAACGTTTAATTTGAGCACCTGTTGCAGTAACGGTGATAAGACCTGCATTCTTGTTAATCATCGGTGTTTTTGCAGTATAGCCATCTTCAGGTCGGTTGAGTACACTTTCTAATTCATTGTCTAACATTTCCCAAAAGTGAACTTGATCTGTAGAAGTTATATTGATACCGGACATTGATGATGCACCAGGTCTAATTCCCGTTCCAGAAGAACCTGTTGTTCCACTTGATCCCATACTTGATCCCATACTTGATCCCATACTTGATCCCATACTTGATCCAGCCGATGTTCCAGAAGTGCTAGTACCACCAGTATTTGTTTGGGAACTTAAGGTAATATTGGCACTTCCAACACCTTTACGATCAGAGATTATATAATCGATATTATAGGTTTTGGTTGTTAAATAAGATATTTTCAAAACATTGTTCTGGAGAGTATATTGAAGGCCATTCTCTTTTACAATAAGATCAAGGACCTCATTAATTGTAAGATTTTTTAAAAAAGTTTTATTCATAGATTTTTTGAGAATATTTTCTGCTTCAGGATCAGCAATAATGACACTCATTCCACATTCATCGCTAAGTTGATCTATGAAATCACCAACTGTAGTCCCTTTGATAGATGAAATATTAAAAAGTTCATAGGTACAATCAGCTTGTACTGTAGGTGTTAGAAGAGCAGCCGTGGCAATGGATAGCATAAACGCTCGAGCATGGTGTTTAATTACGGATGTCATGATACTTTCCTATTTTGTGATGATTTTGATGTTATTGTTTTGTTTTGTTAAAAACAAAATCAATTCTTGAGCTTTTTTACCGGTTAACAAAACAGAATTCTGTTTAATCTGTGTTAACGTATAAAGCCGAACTGGGTCACCTGATTTATACCATTTACCATTAATCAAAGCTGATGTATTAATTATCGCTTGCAACTTTAATGGTTCTTCAATTACGTGAGGTGGTTGGAATGGCAAATTAACTCCTAGTTTAGGTGGAGCAAGTAATTTTGATCTAATTCCAGCTATTAGAGTAGGCTTTTTCATTTTCATTGGGTCGATAAGTGAACTGATAATACTATCTGATATACCAACCCGAGCTGGTAAAATAGCTGCAATTTGTTCATCAACCCAAGAAAGTTCTTTATCTTTTTGAGCTTCTGCATTAGTGGCATTTTGTACAGTATCAGTTGCTATCGAATTCAATGTAAAGACAAGGATGAATCCTATAATTAGTAAGTACTTATTCATTGCTTAATAATCCCCCATACTGAGATATTTAAATCTCCTTTTAGCTTTTCATCAGCGGTAATATTAAAATCATGTAAATCAACTACTAAATAACTTTGTTCAAGGGCATTGATAAACTTAAGAGTATTTTTGTAAGGCGCTTCAGAAGAGATAGAAATATCCAGAACATGCCCAAATGAACTATTATCAGTTGTTAATGTATTACCAAATTGGGTAAGTTTAACGTTGTAGCTACGAGCAAACTTTGAAATTGAGTCAAGATAAGCCCCCCATACTTTTTCATCATAGTATAGAGATGAAATTTGATCCAGTTGTTCTTTGATATAGGTATTATATTCAATATATAAAGTATGCTGCTGCTCAATAACTTGAGTTTCATTTTCTAGTTGAGTAATTTTTTCTTCAGGAAACATAGTGAGATATTGTTTGTCTGCATTTAAGCTGGATTCTATTTGCAATGCTTTTTCGTGAGATACCTGAAAGCTTGCTTCTGAACTTTCCCAAAAAAGCAAATACGAAAAAGCAAATAAAGCTGCAAATATCATGACAAAAAGCATTGTTTTATCACGCTCATTTTTTTTACCAAGCGACTGGTCCCATGCGTAAAGGTAGTCTTCAAGTTGAAATTTCATTTGAGTACCGCCTTTAATTCGCTGAGATATGATTTGTCTTCTTCACTGTATGAGATCATTTCAAGATTAAATTTATATTGATCTTTTTTGAAATCTGTCAAATATTTTAATAGGGCAGTAACATTTTGAGTATTAGGTGCTGTTAATAAGAATGTAAATTCTTTTGACGTATTTGTTTCATTATAACCTAAGCTTTTTAGTTGAACACGATATTGATTGAAGCTTTTTGTAAAGTCAGCCAAGATTTTGGCTTTCATAGGATAATTAACTTTTTTCTCATGCACCTGTGTAAGAGTGTCTTGTTTTTGTTTATATGCATTTTTTTGTTCATCTAATAATGCCTGTGCAGCATTTTTGTTTGCAGTTTTTAGATTTATTGCTGCTTCGCGAGTAGTTTTTTCAATATGAACTTGTTCGTATTCTTTTGTTAAAACAGCATGATGAAATTCTTCAACATAAGATAACCCCCAATAGGTTCCTGGATATAACAAAGCTGCTGCGAGTGATGCAGCAATTACAATAATAAGTTTTCCACTATCACGCTTTGCAAAAGGAGGAGGACGATGAAATATAGTAAAGTTACATTCATATCTTTCATCAGCTTCTAAACGACTATAAAGATGCATCAACTGATGGATTTGATCAACATTTCCATTTGTATTAAATCCGTAATTAAAGTCGAATGGTGCTGTTTTTAAACCTAAATATGTTTGAGCATATTCATCAAGTCCAAGAACATTTCCAACGGTTGTTCCGATGAAAATCTCATCTATTTTTTTAATATCATAGGCTCTTTTTGCATAGGTTAATACATCATTGATATGAAGAAAAATTTCTCCGAAAAGTTTAATTAGATTTTTTTGATAGTCAGGCTCTGAAGCATTCAGTCCTTCTTGTGCTAACATGGATTCGAATTTTATTAAATCTATTTGTTCACCAATAAGTTCACAAAAACGCTCATGCATTTGTTTTAGGGAGTATTTTAATGATTTTGCATAAATGAATTCTTGTTCATTATAGATACAAAAGAATGCATCATTCTCTTGAAAATAAATGAAACAGTGAATACCAGAAGATTCAATTATTTCTTTAATATACAGAGATTTTAATAATAAAGGAACAGGTACAATTTGGTCAATATATTTTATGTTATTGACAACTTGAACATATTCTTGTTCTAAAGTAAGTGGATCAACTACAAATACATGAAAATATCGATCACCTTCACTGCTTCTATGAATGGCTTCAACGTATTTAATATGGTATTCTACAGCCATATCTAACGCAAGTTCTTCATATACTTTGTTTTCTAAAGCATCATAAATATCATCATCTGGAATATTTTTACTTACTCCGATAAGGGTAGAAATATAACTTTTCGTATTTAAAAATGATACGGCATATTGCTCTTTAGCAAATGAAGGTGAAATAACTCCCGAAAGAGTACTGAATGTACCAACATAATAGTCTCCTTTGTAGGGATTAGCCGATACAATGGTCGAATAGGCTTGCTGTTTGCTTTTGCTCATCCTCTATCCTATTTAAAATGTGCAAGAATCATCCCACAGAAACGATCTTCGTGGTAAAACTCTATTCTATAGCTTTTTTTTGTAGCATCTACTGAGTATTTTGTATCCATGTCTTTCAAACTAACAAGTATGTTACTTTCATCTTTTACCCCTTTGGAAGTAAAACCGATAATATTAACCCGCATTGATTTGTCATCATTGATAACCTTAAAATCGGCAGTTACAAAAAAATCTGTAGCAAACACAAGTTTTGTTTGTTTGTTATCGATTTCAACTGTAACAGATTCTACATTATTATCAATAAAATGATAACTTGGAATCAAGGAACTGATTTTTTTATTGCCAATATAAAGATCATAACTTTGTTTGTTTTCTTGAATACTTCCCAGCGGATGGGAAAATTTAAAGTCATTACTTTTCGATTGTAGCGGAATTAAACTTAAACTGTTTTTTAAGTTGTCTAATTTAATATAAAAATTGTTGTTTATAATTAATTCACCGTTCAAAGAGACCAGTTTTTCAATTTCATTAGGTGTTAGTTCGAAAGAACGCTCAAATACGATCCCCATGAACTTCATATAACTTTCTATTGCACGTAACTGATAATAAACTTTATCTTGTAGAGTAGGTAAGTTTTTACTGGTTTCTATGGCAAATGCTGGTTTTTCATGTGTTACGGCAAAATAGGTTAAAGAATGTTTCATAGCTTCATCATCAAATTTTGTGTTAGTGTTTCGAACATCAAATAAATGATGGTTTTCAATCAATTCGCCATTTACCTCACTACTTACTTTTATAGCAATTTCATCAAGATTTCCAAACGGATGTTTATTATCCAGTGATTTTTGATCTATAACACACGTTTGTCCCCATGCATTTGGATTAAAAATTGTATTGACATATTCCTTTCGATAATAACCGTGCCCGTCATGAAGGTTTAATATTAGTCCCACTTGTGGTTCAAGGATAATTTTTTTTATCTCTTGAACAATCGTATTATCTGGATCATTGGAAGTCATTTCGGCAAATTTTCTATTCATATCACCATTTACACCACGACTATTTTGTTGAATACTGAGTCGATTTAAATCAGGGACAATCCATAAATTACCTTTAGTTATTGTGTAGTATTGAGACAAGAGTGCCGTCGCAAAAAAACTTCCTGGTTCATTACCATGTATTCCTCCAATAACAAGAAGTGTTGAGGTACTTGATGGATCATTTTCTTTTTTAATAAGTGAAAAGGGTAAAGCAAGCAGTAGGGTTTGAATGAAAAATAATAACGCAATTAAAATTTTCAAAGTTTATTCTTCAGTTAAGATCGAAATTTTATCATTCAATAATGAAACTAGAAGAGATTTTGAACCTTGATATCGGTGAGTATCAGTAGTGTAGATTTCATCAAAAGTGATTAAGTATAGATTTTTTTTATCACCAGGATAAGGGATGATATTTACATTATCAAATATGATGTTTTTAGTTTCATTTTTAGAGAATATTCTTTCTTTATATGCTTTAAATTGATCATAATTCATCCCATCAAAGCGTTTAAATGAGATGTTATAAAAGGAAAGATAGGTATCACTGTCATTATACGTCCATGCATATTTCCATTTATATAAATTAGCCATTATGGAAGAATAACTTATTGGGTCAGTATGTGGTTTTATGGAAGAATCAATAATAAGAACAGTTTTTGAATAATCAATACTTTGTTCTAAATTAACTAGATCATTATTATTAATTGCAATACATCCATGTGTAAAAGGGTCTCGTGTGCCATTTATAGGAACACCATGAACCCAAATTCCATCACCACTTTTCCCTCGGATTCGATCATATAAATTTGGATAAGAGGTTACAAATGCCATTGGACCATAAAAAGGGTCGACATTTTTTTTCTTTTCGATTAATGTATAAACACCAATGGGTGTTTTAAGATCTCCTTTTGTGCTTTTATCACCTGAATTTTTCCCAGTAAAGGCACTATAGCGTTTTTTTAAAGAAAAGTGTTTTTGAAAGTCACGCGAATAAAGTTCTAATGATCCTTTATCTTTATTGCAGGTTAACAGAGATGTCATATTTTCGAAGTAGCCGAAACGTAGGTCTTTATTTACAAAGGTATCTGACCAATATGAAATATCCCCCATCCCTTTAGCTATTTCTTTTTCAATCGCTTTCATTCCACCATCTTTATATAACATAATCACATCGGATGCGAATAATGTTACTGAAGAAAGTATTGAGATAACGAGTAGTTTTACCATTCATACCCTAAGTCATGTAAAAATTTTTTATCACTCGTCCACCCTTTTTTTACGGAAACAAAAAGTTCAAGATAGACAGGTTTAGAAGCAAGGCGTTCAATTTTTTCACGAGCATTTTTCCCGATCCGTTTAATAGCAGCACCGCCTTTTCCAATAATAATTCCTTTTTGAGAATCTTTTTCAACAATTATTGTAGCGCGTATATGTTCTGTTGGGGATTCTTCATCAATTTTATCTATTATGACATCTGATTCATAAGGGATTTCATCACTGATATTATCAAAAATTGCTTCACGGATAAATTCTTTGTAAATATCGCGTATTTTTTCAGTTGTCATATCTTCTGGGTCATACAAATAGGGAGATTCTTCCAAATTTTTAGAGATGGTATTTAACAGATCTAATTTGCCAACGTTTTTTGTTACCGACATTGGGATCAGAGCAAGAAAATGTTCACTGTATTGATTGTATTCACCAATTTTTTTGAGTAGTTCAGCTTGTGAAATTTGGTCGATTTTGCTAAGCACAATAATATGTTTACGTTTATCCCCGTTGAGTTCTAAAAATTTTTCATAATGAACTGTTTTATCAGAGGCAGGGGCAAGATAAACAACAATATCACAATCTCCTATCGCCTTAAGTGCTTCTTCTAGCATATATTGGTTAAGTAGCTTTTCGGCGTGATGGAGTCCAGGGGTATCGACAAAAATTATCTGATCATCATTATGCATGACTATAGCATTAGAGCGTTTGCGTGTTGCATTTGCTTTTTGACTGACAAGGGCAATCTTTTCCCCTAAAATCCAGTTCATAAGTGTACTTTTCCCTGCATTAGGGCGCCCAATTAGGGCGACAAATCCTGCTTTATTCACCTTTGATCTCAAGATGCAGTGTTGCATGAATTCCGTGACCGAGTTTTAAATCAAGGTCGTGAAGTCCCGTTGTTTTGATTCCGTGTTTTGCATCGAGCTCTTTTTTATCAATCTCGATGTTGTGTTGCACTTTTAAGGCATCAGAAATCTCTTCTTTAGTTACAGCACCGAAAAGGTGACCGGTATTACCAAGTTTTTTTACAATCGTTACTTTGATATTGGCAAGCTGTGCTTTGATAGCATTAAGACGTTCTATCTCTGCTGCTTCGTGTGCTGCTTTTTTCTTTTGTTCCGATTCGTATTTTTTTAAAACTTCATTGGTTGCGGCAAGGGCTAATCCTTTGCCGATCAAAAAATTTTTCCCGTAGCCGTCGGCAACATCTTTGATTTCACCGGCTTTGCCGACCCCTTTGACATCTTTGGTCAATAATACTTTCATAAAACCCCTTTATTAACCACGTACAATTTCACCGCTATAGGAAACGATTCCGTGTGCTAGATTCGATACTTTACTATATCCCATATCAGTTAGGATACGTTGACAATGTGCACTTCTACTGCCAACATGGCAGTAGACAATTATGTGTTCATCTTTTTGTAATTTTGACTCATTGAGTGTTTGAAAGAAACTGCTGGTTGGTACTAATGCATCTGCACCGGAAATTCGCCCCATTTTCCACTCCATCCATTCTCTAACGTCAATGACTTTGAATTTAACCATACCTAATTCACGTGCTTCAAATAATGAGGTAAGTTCATCGCTGTCAATGTCACTTTTGTTTAAAAGCATCTGACATTCTTCTTGTGTCAAACCGCGAGAGTGTTGATGGGTAACTTCTTCAATGCCCATTTCCATACGTTTAGCTGTAGCAAATTCGGGTGTACAGAAAATTTGGCAGTGACATACGCCTTCTTCTGGTATCTCTTTTTCAATAGCCGTTGTACACGGGCAGAGTCTGTTGTCGGTACTTTGATATTTGCCGTCTACTTCCTCAACCATATAACAAGGGCAAAAACGTTTTCCGTACATCATTTTGTTACGGGCAAGTCCGAGTTGTACCCCTTCATTAATTTCTTCTTGAGGGTTATATGTCCAATTGAATTGGTTAATTACTTTGTCAGTAAATTTAATTGTTTTTTCTAATTCAGCTTGAAATTCGTCTGAATTCATGTCAATTTTAATGATGCTCATATTCAAATTTCCTTATTTGTTTTTTCGTGCTTTACCGGCAATAATAAAGCGTAGAGCGTTTAGTTTGATAAATCCGCCGGCATCTTTTTGATCATAAACTGAGTCTTCTTCGAATGTACAATATTCAGGATTGAATAGTGAAAGATCTGAACTGCGCCCGACAACCATAACATTGCCTTTGTAGAGTTTTAGTTTTACTGTTCCACGAACATTTTGTTGTGTTTTATCGATAGCCGCTTGGAGCATTTCTCGTTCAGGGGCAAACCAAAATCCGTTATAGATGAGTTTTGCATAACGTGGCATCAGCTCATCTTTCAAATGTGCCTCTTCACGATCGAGTGTCAACGATTCGATTGCACGATGTGCTTTGATCATAATTGTTCCGCCCGGTGTTTCATAACATCCTCGACTTTTCATTCCGACAAAACGATTTTCAACGATATCGGCACGTCCGATTCCGTGACGGCCTGCGATAATGTTCAACTGTTCCAACATTACTGCCGGCGACAATGCTTTACCGTTTAAGCTGATAGGATCACCTTTTTCATAACCGATTTCAATGTATTCAGCTTCATCCGGCGCATTTTGAGGTGATACCGTCCAACGCCACATACTCTCTTCCGGCTCAGCAGCAGGATCTTCAAGGATTCCTCCCTCATACGAGATATGGAGTAAGTTCGCATCCATTGAATACGGCGATTTTTTTCCGCTCATTTCGATTTTAATGCCGTGTTCTGCGGCATATGCAAGAAGTTTTTCTCTCGAGTTTAAATCCCATTCACGCCATGGCGCGATGATAGTCAGGGCGCTGTTTTGTCCCAAATATCCCATTTCAAAACGGACTTGATCGTTCCCTTTTCCGGTAGCTCCGTGGCTGACGGCATCAGCACCGGTAATACGAGCAATTTCAGCTTGACGTTTGGCAATCAAAGGGCGTGCGATAGATGTTCCGAGTAGGTACTCACCCTCATAAATCGCATTGGCACGAAACATTGGGAATACATAGTCACGTACAAACTCTTCGCGCAAGTCTTCGATGTAAATATTTTCAGGCTTAATTCCGAGGCTGATCGCTTTAGCACGAGCCGGTTCTACCTCTTCGCCTTGACCGATGTCTGCAGTAAAAGTGACAACTTCGCATTTATATTCATCTTGAAGCCATTTTAATATGACACTGGTATCTAAACCGCCGGAATAGGCGAGAACAACTTTTTTGACCTCTTTTTTCATAATTGCATCCTTCTCATTGAAACCGTTACTCCATTAAAGTGGAGTGAATAGCGCGATTTTATCAAAAAAAGAATGAGAATAGCGTTAAAATTTAAGATTTAAAGAAGTGCCAGTGGCACTATCGGAAGATTTAAGAAAAATGAGAGTATTTCTGAGTTGTTGTAATGCCGAAGCTGCTTCAGATTTATGATGTTCTAAAAGTGTCATGCATTGTTGAAGAATATAAGTAGCTTGTTCCATTTCTTTAAGTGAAGAAAATTGTGGCATTTCATCCAATAATGATGAAATACTATCAATTTGTTCTAAAACTAATGCTGCTTTTAGTTTATTCAGCCACATTGACGCTTTCTTTCCATGCTTCCAATAATCCTTTGACCACTTGATTTACTTCATCAAGTTTTGTGCTGTCGTTGTATATGTTAGCTTCAACGAGTAATCGGAGTTGATGTGCATATAGCCCAGCTAGATAATGAGAAATATCACCTTGAGAATAGTCTAGAATATTAACCAATTCAATTAAAACAGCATTTGAACGGTTAATCCAATACGTCCGTTTTTCAATATCATTATCATTAATTGCCCGTTTGGCTTGCATATTAAAACGCAATATACCCTCGTACATCATTTGGATTAACTTCTCCGGTGATTCGACACCGATATTATTTTGGGTGTACGTATTATAGGCGAGATTATTGTTCATAAAAATTCCTTATTTTCTCAGTAATTGACTAATTTATTATTGATTATTTTTGGAAATCATTATCCTTTTTTATCGAATAATAATCCATTCACTTCTTGAATTTTTGGTAGAATTTGTTGAGCTTGCTCGACTGGAAAGCGACGCAATACACGATCACTTTTGTTTTCGATTACAGACACAAAAAAATCTTTTGATGTATTATCAAATCCAAATCGAAGAGATGTATTAAATGGGTTCAACGATTGATTAAGCTGATCAACTAATTTATTCATTTGATCTTGTGACTCAAGTTTAGAAGTCTTTTGATCATTACTGATTTGTGCAGCTTTGTCTTGATTGATTTGTGCTTTTTGAATTTGTTGAACAGACTGTGTTGGATTTAATTCTGCACTACTTTTAGGTGCAGATACCTGGCTTTGTTGCATTTTGGCAGTTGTTTGTAAAATTTCCATAATAAATCTCCTTTTTCAAGTGTGAAACATTTGTTACTCCTAAATCGTCAAAGAAAATGAAAACTTTAACGTTCACATGATAATCTTGCGATTATGAAACACTATTTAATTCTTTTACGCAATGAACCTATTCTTCGTCGTTTATCTGTTATTCAATTGATCGCCTATTTTGGTGCATGGTTTAGCAATGTTGCAATTTATACACTTTTAATTCAAATGGGTGTTGATGCCGCAACAATAGCTTTGGTAGCAGCATTGCATTTTTTACCGGGAGTATTTCAAGCACCATTAAGTGGAGTACTTATCGATAAAATACATCCAAAAAAATTGATGATGATACTTATTTTGATAGAAATTGTCTGTACACTTTCGTTGATAAGCGTCAATTCTATAGAGATGCTAGGGGTACTTTATGGATTGGTTTTTATTCGAATGGGTGCATCAAGTTTTCATTTTACAATAGAAATGTCTTTACTCCCGAGAATATTACAAGGAAAATCTTTACAATTTGCTAATGAAATTCATTCCATTATTTGGTCATTATCTTATACTATGGGGATGGCTTTGAGTGGTGTATTGGTCTATTTCGCTGGAATTACTGTAGCCTTTTTACTGGATGCACTTTTATTTTTTGTGGCGTTGGTATTATTGAATGGGATTCGTTTTGATATGTCATTTGCTCAAAATACACCTCGTTTTATTACTATGATGTTAGAGACTTGGGTGTATATCAGAAAAAATAGAATCGTTTTACATCTAATTATATTGCACGCAGTTATTGGATTTACTGCTTTTGATGCATTGATCGCTCTAGCCGCAAAGCATTATTATATGAATATAATTGCGGTTTCACTCGGAATAGGATTGATGAATGCAGCTAGAGCATTTGGATTAGTTATTGGCCCATTGTTTCTGGGGCATTGGATCAATAATTATCGGCTGCAGATATTATTCTTTGGTGAAGCAGTTATGATTTGTTTATGGGCGATAGCAATGAATAATTTTTATTATTCATTAGCGGCATCGGTAGGAGTTGGATTTATTACTACAACGCTTTGGTCTTATACTTACACGCTACTTCAGCATCACACAAAGGATGAATTTTATGGCAGAGTAGTGGCCTATAATGACATGATTTTTTTAGGGGTAGGGGCATTTGTTTCTTTGATGATTGGCTATATGGCACAAAATGGCAGCTCACTTGAAATAATTACATTTTTACTGGGAAGCGTATTTATTCTTGCTGCATTTTATTATCGATGGATTTATCATAATTATGCATTGGAGGAGATAGGATGAAGAAGGCAATATGGTATGAATCAGCCGGAAAAAAAATTGATTTGTCAAAAGTAACGCGTATCTATCCAGCTGCATTAATTCATGCCGCAGGTGAAACTGCTTCTGTATCATTGGAATGGGCAGCAATGAAAGAGGATGTAATTATTTTAGAATCATATGTCCTAATTTGTGATTTTGATCCTATAGGTGAAGTTCCGACTAATAGAGTAGAACTTCGATACATAACAAAAGAAGCATTATTTGAGGCGATGGATAATATTGTGAAAATGTTGAAAAATTGAACTCTGACGGTATAAAAAATCATGTTTTGCGGCTTGCTATACCAGCAGCTTTAAAACATTTTCTTGACATTCTTCAAATCTTGATTGATATGATAATGGTTGGAGCTTTGGGTGTTGGAGCCTTGGCTGCGGTTGGTTTATCGATGCAATTTATGATGATAATACAAGCAATAATGAGTCTTTATATTGTTGGATCAGGTACATTGATCGCACGATATATCGGTAGTGGACGTTATAATAGAGCTTCTAGCATATTGTATATGGCTATGCTTTTTGCAATTGTTTGTTCTTTCATCATTGGAGCTTCAGGTTGGATATTTGCATCTGATTTTTTTCGTTTAATGGGTTCAGGAGAAGAAGTTATTAAGTTGGGAACAGCTTATTTTCAAATCCTTTGTTTAGGTATGGGACTGATTTTTTTAGATGCATTAGCTTACAATGCGCTATCTTCGGCAGGTGATACACGAAGTTCTTTGTATATTAAAATAATTTCAGCTTGTATCAATGGATGTTTAAACTATTTGTTTATTTTTGGGCATGGTGGATTTGATGCAATGGGCGTTCAAGGAGCTGCATATGCTACATTATGCGCTTATATTTTTAATCTTTTAGTCTATGGATGGATACTACGCCGCTCTAATGGAATAATCAGTTTTTTACCTCGAGGAACTTTTGGGGAATTAAAAAAAATGATTCATATTGGTATTCCTGCAACATTGGAACGGTTGATAGGAAGCGGATCGTTTTTGCTCTTTGTAGGAATGATTGCATCCTGTGGTACACATGCATTAGCTGGTTATCAAATCGGTTTAAGAGTTGAAGCATTGGCTTTTATGCCAGGATTCGGATTTGCAGTTGCTGCGATGGCATTGGCTGGACAATATATAGGTGCTAAAAACTATGATCATGCATATATGTCAGGTATACTAAGTGCTAAAATTGCGATTGTATTTATGGGAACAGTTGGTATTTTTTTGGTTCTTTTTCCAGAATTTTTAGTTTCTTGGTTTACAAAAGATAATTTAACCATAATGCAAGCATCGATTTATCTTCGTTTTGTTGGTATTGTTCAAATTCCATTGGCATTAACATTTGTTCTAAGTGGTGCACTTAGGGGTGCAGGTGCTACAATGGTGAGTATGCGTATAACCGTTTTATCATTATGGATTTTTCGATTGATCCCGTCTTATATTGCATTAAAACTTGGGTGGGGAATTGTAGGGATTTACAGTGCCATGAGTCTAGAAACATTGATTAAAGGGTGGCTATTTTGGAGAGTTTATAGAAAAAAAGAGTGGCTTGCGTTAAAAATTTAACGCTCTTGTGCCAGTAATTCTTTATATTGTTCTTCTACTATTTTTAAACGATTTCGGTCAGGCATTTTACGTGAAGCTATGTAGCCAATGATTTCTCCTGTTTCATCCAATTTTGGTACGATGTGGACGACAACCCAGTAAAATTTTCCATCTTTACGTAAATTTTTAACATACCCTTCCCATATCTTTCCACTTTCGATGACTTTCCACATTCCTTCAAAACCTGCTTTTGGCATATCGGGATGGCGTAATAGACTATGAGGTTGACCGACAGCTTCAACTGCTTTATATCCAGTCATTTCTGTAAATTTACGATTAACGTAGGTGATGATGCCTTTAGTGTCTGTTTCAGAAATTAAACTGCGTCCATCAAATAAAACTTCTTCATTTATTGGGGTAGGGCGTTTCATTTTAAAATATATCCTAAACTTAGATTTTATTATAATTTTGTGATTATAACGTGATTATTACTAAAATAAAAGTTAAACCAAATATCTTTTAATTCTTGCAAAGATATAATAAGGTTAATAGCAATTTAAAATTATAGCAGATGTGGTGGAAACATGATTACTAAGTCTCAAACAGCCATATATATTAGTCATAATATCAATGGGTATTCGATTGGATTGGCTATGATCGAACCTTTTGGGTTACATGGATGGCTATCTGAAATTGAAGTTGAGCCTTGTCACCCCTACAGTGCAATTGATCGTGTTTTACATTTGCTATTTGTAACGAATAGTCGCAATTTAATTATTGGTGCTTCTTCGCGGCAACTATTTGAAGAGATAGCAAGTAATTTTGCGATGTTTGAATATCGTTTTGATGAGCAAATATTTACTAGTTTGGATCAAAATAGACTTTTTAAAGAAGTTTTCAGTGTCGAATCTTTACTTAGTCCAATTGAGCATTTAAGTTTAGAAACAAGACCTCTCAGTGCACAAGCATTAGCATTATTAGCTCATCAATTGAGAACATTAAATGCTAATGCTTATAATTATCCTACTATCTTAGAAACAGCTCAATTAATGGAATTGGGTAATAATGCATTAGAACAGCTTGAGATTACTAGCAATGATTTTAGATCACTCAGCATCGCAAATTTATTATTGAATATGTCAACTTCCATGGGAAAAAGGTTGGGCCGATTTCGTCTTTTTCTACCGATTAAAAATGTTCTAGAATTAAATCAGCGTTTTGATTGGATTGAAACATTGAGTTCACATGCTAAATGGTTTAAGGAACAGTTGGAATTAATAGGTGATATTGAACTTCTATGGTGGTATCTTCAAGTTAGACAAAATAATGTACTTGAGAATTTTGTAGTATCTGTAAATACTCTAATTGAAATGCAACACTATTGTATAAAGTATAAATTGAGTCATTTACTTCCAAAAAATACGCTATTAGATGGATGGAATATTGAGCTACGTAATCGATATCATGAGAGACAATGGATTAAATCTCAAATACCATTTATGCAAGAAACCTTTGACTGGATCGCTCAAATTGATGTAGCTGTGACTTCAGCCATGACTGCCAAAAAATATGGGTTAATACGTCCACTTATTGTCGAAACAAAAGAGCAGAATTTTTTACAAATGACGCAATTACGTCATTTATTGGTTGAATCACAGGGAATAAATTATATTCCAAATGATATTGTTATGGGGGATCGAGATTATCTTGATTTACCTTATCCTGACACAGTAATGTTGAATTCTAAAGTGCATGATGGAGCGAACATACGAGGAGTATTGCTTTATGGGATTAACTCTAGCGGAAAATCCTCTTTGATGAAGAGTATTGGGATAGCTGTTACGTTAGCTCAAAGTGGCTTTTTTGTTCCGGCTAAAGCGATGAAGTTTTCTCTTTTCGACGGTATATATACTCGTATACAGTCTCGTGATAATGTAGCAAAATCTCTTTCGACTTTTGGGGTAGAGATGTTGGAACTCAATAACATCTTTAGTCGTGCAACACCAAGGTCACTTGTTTTGGGGGATGAGATCAGTCATGGTACCGAAACGCTTTCAGCGGTTTCGATTGTTGCGAGTACAATTATGGAGCTTAACACCAAAGGGTGTCTGTTTTTGATGACTACCCATTTGCATCAGCTCTCTATGATCAGTGAATTGAGCCGCTTGCGCGAAGTGGTCAATCTTCACTTAAGTGTCCGTTACGATGAGGGTGCAGATCGATTGGTTTATGATCGGATTCTTAAATCGGGACGGGGAAGCAGTGTGTACGGTTTGGAATTTGCCGAATCACTCCACATGAATTCTCATTTTTTGAACAACGCCAAACGGTTGCGTGAAAATTTGGCAAAAGAGTACGATGTTCTTGAATTGGGTAATCAAAAAGAGTACATCAAACGTTACCGTGAAGTGGTGGCCTCGGAATGTGTCATTTGCGGGGCATTGGTTCGCAATCCGCAAAAAAGACCTGTTTCAAAAGAACACCATCATCTAATACCTTTATGTGAAACCCATAATCGTGACGTTTCACAAGGCAAAATCAAACTGCAAGGTTTTATAATGACGTCACAAGGTTTGCGCCTCGAATACGAGACGCAATTAAAAGAGGATTAGCATTGAACGTAATTGAGTTATTTAAAAAGCTTTTGGAATCACCGAGTGTTACCCCTGAAGATGGCGGTATTTTTGAATTTTTAGCGGAATATTTGAGTGAATTTCAAATCATTCGACTGGATCACGAAGGGGTAAAGAACCTCTTTGCCTACCGTTGTTTTGGAGTGGGGAAACATCTTTGTTTCGCAGGACATGTGGATGTCGTCCCTGCAGGGGAGGGGTGGAACAGTGATCCGTTTATAGCCACAGAAAAAGAGGGATATATTTATGCGCGTGGTGCGCAGGATATGAAAAGCGGTGTTGCAGCCTTTGTTCAAGCACTCAAAGAGGCGAAAGAGTACGAGGGGACACTGTCGATTTTGCTTACGTCTGATGAAGAGGGACCGGCGAAATATGGGACGGTAGAAGTATTGGCATATCTCAAAGAGCATGATTTGCTTCCCGATGCCGTAGTAGTGGCTGAACCGACGTGCGAAGAGCATTTCGGGGATGCGATCAAAGTGGGACGTCGAGGCTCTATTAACGGTGTCATCGAGATACTCGGAAAACAAGGACACGCGGCTTACCCCGAAAAAGCGATCAATCCTGTACATCAAATAGCTCCCGTACTTTCTACGATCGCTGGGGCATTTTTGGATGAGGGGGATGAATATTTCGCTCCGAGCCAACTTGTCATTACTGATATCCGTGCAGGGATCGAGACGACCAATGTTTCTCCCGGAAAGCTTAGAATGATGTTCAATGTTCGCAACTCTACTCGTACCGATCAAGAAAAAATTGCCTCATTTATTGATTCGCAGTTGGAAGGGTTGGATTACACCTTGAATCTCGATCAAACAGCATATCCGTTTGTTACCGATGCCAATACGACTATTGTTCGAACTTTATCGGATGCGATTCAAGAGGTATGTAATCTCACCCCTAAAAATTCTACCGCTGGTGGGACGTCGGATGCTCGTTTCGTTGCCGCATACGGGATCGATGTAATCGAATTCGGTGTAATTAATGATACGATTCACGCCCCTAATGAGCGAACGTCGATTGATGAGGTGAAAAATCTTTACACTGTTTTTACAAAGTTAATCAATAATTTTCGATAAAATTTCGTTTTTAAAAGGTCAAGAATGAAAAAATTACTTTTGTTAGCACTTTTAATGGCTAATCTTTTTGCTACGGATATCGTATGGAATGATACGTACGAGCAAGCGCAAGCCAAAGCAAAGAAAGAGTCTAAACCGTTGATGGTTCTTATCACGAGTGAGCAGTGCCGATGGTGCCGCAAGTTTGAAGCTACAACCCTTCAAGATGAAGAAGTTATTACTAAATTGAATTCTAAATTTGTAATGGTTCATGTGACACGTGATAAAAGTATTTATCCGAAAAATTTGAGCGCTAAAATGATCCCAATGCACTATTTTTTAGATGGAGAGGGAAAAGTAATCTATTCAATTCCGGGATATTGGCCGAGTGAAGATTATCAGTCCATTCTCGATGATGCATTAACAAAATATAAAAAATAAAGGAAAATTATGACAACTGTACAAACCCCCAACGCTCCCGCGGCGATTGGACCTTATTCTCAAGCGATGATTGCTAACGGTATGGTATTTACCTCCGGTCAAATCGCATTGACTCCAGCGGGTGAGATGTTAAGCGGTGATGTAAGCGCTCAATGCGTTCAAGTGATTGCTAACCTTAAAGCGGTTTTGGAAGCGGCGGGAAGTTCGTTTGATAAAGTGATCAAAACGACGATCTTTTTGGCGGATATGGATGATTTTGTAGCGGTCAATACGATTTATGGCGAAGCATTCGGCAATCATAAGCCCTCACGCTCTACCGTAGCTGTGAAAACATTGCCAAAAAATGCACTTGTTGAGATTGATGCTATCGCTTTAATTTAAGCTTAAATAAACGTTGGCTATAATTCGCCACTTTTTGTAGACTTGTAAGTAAGGAACGCTAATGTACGCAATTATCAAAAACGGCGGAAAACAGTATAAAGTTCAAGAGGGTGATATCCTTTTGTTCGATAAAATGGGACTTGATCCTAAAGCCACCGTCGAAATCAAAGAAGTTCTTGCCGTGAATAACGGTGAACTTAAAACCGGTACTCCATTCGTTGAGGGTGCTGTTGTTACCTGTGAAGTTATTAATGAAGGTCGTGACCGTAAAGTCGTGATCTACAAAAAACGTCGTCGTAAAGACAGCAAATTGAAACGTGGTTTCAGACGAGATCACACACGCGTTCGCATCGTTAAGATTGCTGCGTAATTATTAAAAAGTAGGAGGACAGCATGGCTCATAAGAAAGGTCAGGGTAGTACACAGAATAACCGCGACTCAGCGGGACGTAGACTCGGTGTCAAAAAATACGGTGGTGAATTCGTAAGAGCGGGTAATATCGTTATCCGTCAACGTGGAACTAATGTTCACCCAGGTAAAAATATGGGAATGGGTAAAGACCATACTTTGTATGCTTTGGTTGACGGTGTCGTTGCGTTTGAACGTAAAGACAAAAAACGTAAACAAGTCTCTATCATCCCTGCCGCTTAATTTTCACTTACATCGGGCTTTCGCCCGATTTTGAATCCATTTCCAAAATTATCTTTTTAATTGTGTACTTTAATTATCAAAGTATAGTGTTAAGTAAATAATAGCTGTCTCGTTCGAGGCAAATATTCAAAACAACTTGAAGGACATCCATGTTTAGTGATAGTGTAGAAATTACCGTCTCATCCGGAAAAGGGGGAGCAGGGTGTGTTGCTTTTCGACGGGAAAAATATGTCCTTCAAGGTGGACCAAATGGTGGAGACGGTGGTCGCGGTGGTGATGTCTATTTCAAAGTAGATAACAATACCCATACGCTAGCTCATTTCCAAGGAAACAAAAACCTAAAAGCCGATAAAGGGCAACCGGGCATGGGCTCGAATATGGCAGGTAAAGCGGGTAAACGGCTCGTGGTTGTAGTCCCTCCGGGAACGCAAGTAGTCGATGTGGAGAGTGGTGAAGTAGTGCTTGACTTGCTCGAAGATGGTAAAGAGGTTCTCTTTTTAGAAGGGGGACGCGGTGGTCTTGGAAATGTCCACTTCAAATCTTCTACGAACCAAAAACCAATGTATGCTCAACCGGGTGAACCGGCGGTTACTCGTATTGTTAGACTTGATCTTAAATTGATTGCGGATGTCGGATTAGTCGGATTTCCAAATGTCGGTAAATCGACATTGATTTCTACGGTCTCTAACGCTCGTCCCGAAGTCGCAAACTATGAGTTTACGACATTGACCCCGAAACTTGGCCAGATTAATATCGGTGAATTCGATTCGTATATTATGGCAGATATCCCGGGTATTATTGGCGGAGCATCCGAGGGAAAAGGGTTAGGACTTAAATTTCTTCGTCATATCGAGCGAACAAAAACTCTTTTGTTTATGATCGATTTAGCGTCATACCATGAGCTTGAATATCAATATACTACCCTCAAAGAGGAACTTGAAAAGTTTTCACCTCTCTTGGCAGAGCGAAACTTTGCAATTGCTCTCACCCGTGCAGATGCTATGAGCCCGGAAGAAGCGATTGAAAAAACCAATGCCTTTCTAAAGTTGGTTAATCTCGCTCCCGTTGCTAAAAGTCGGTTTGCTTTCAGCGATGAGTATCCGGTCTATGAGCAGGAAGACTTTGATAAAGCATTTTATGACCGCGCTAAACCGGCGTTTATTGCACCGATCTCTTCGGCAATCAATCTTAATATCAAACCATTGACGTATGCACTTTATCAAATGGTCGTAACGGAGCGCAAATGAAGCGAATCGTTGTTAAAGTCGGGAGTGCGGTTTTAAGCGAGCAAAACCGTATTGCAAAAGATCGGATGCAGAATCTTGTCGATTTTATCGCGGAACTTAAAAAAAGCTATGAGGTGATTTTGGTTTCTTCGGGCGCCGTTGCCGCAGGCTATACTGAACTGAAACTCGATAAAAAGATTTTGGCGAACAAACAGGCTCTCGCATCCATCGGTCAGCCGATACTTATGAACAAATACCGTAAAATGTTTGAACATTACAACATCCTCCCCTCGCAGGTGCTGGTCACAGCGGCGAACTTTAATACGGCTGAAGAGTCTCAAAAAGCGAAAGACACGATAGAAACTCTTCTCAAACATAATGTCGTTCCTATCATCAATGAGAACGATGCAACAGCAACGGAGGAGTTAATTTTAGGAGATAACGATCAGCTATCAGCCTATGCGGCGTACCATTTTGGTGCTGAATTGCTCGTTATTCTCTCTGATATTGATGCTTATTACGACAAAGACCCTCGAAGCTATGATGATGCAAAAGTGCGTTCACACGTTGCGTTTATCACCCCAGATGAATTGATGATGGAGGTGAATCCAAATCATAGTTTTGCGACGGGGGGGATCGTAACGAAGCTCAAAGCGGCCGATTTCCTCCTCAAGCGGGACGGAGCGATGTTTTTGGCAAGCGGATTTGATCTGAATGATGCCAAAAGCTTCTTAATTGCAGGAGAACATCGCGGAGGGACTCTGTTTAAAGCAGAGGAGATTGAATGATCCGTATTGTTTTTATGGGGACACCCGATTATGCGGCTTCCATTTTAGAAGCGTTGATCGAGGCGGATGATATTGAGGTTGTGAGTGTTTATACCCAGCCCGATAAACCAGTAGGGCGAAAAGCTATTTTGACTCCTCCCATCGTGAAAACGGTAGCCAAAAAATCAAACATCCCTGTGATACAACCTAATAGACTTCGTGATGAAGATGTGGTAAATGAAGTCTTGGTAACACCGTGCGATATGATTGTTGTTGCAGCGTACGGACAGATTCTTCCGAAAGCGATTTTAGAGTACGTTCCGTGTATCAATCTTCACGCTTCGATTCTTCCCCACTATCGCGGTGCCAGCCCGATCCAGCAAAGTTTGTTGAGCAACGACACTCAAAGCGGTGTTACGGCAATGTGGATGGATGAGGGGCTTGATACCGGTGCGATTATCAAAATCGAGACACTCTCTATTGCCGATGATGAGATGGTGGAATCGCTGTATGAACGATTAACACAGACGGCCGTTAATTTGACTTTAGATGTCATTCGTTATTGGGATCGGAAAAGTGCGACAGCACAAAATGATGCCGAAGCGACAAGCTGTAAAAAAATTCTCAAATCAGATGGTTTGATCGATTTCTCCAATGCGAGAGACATATATAACCAATACCGTGCGTATACGCCATGGCCAGGACTTTACCTTGAATCAGGGCTAAAAATCAAAGCAATGAAACTCGAAGAGGAGAAGAGTAGAGGTGAAGCAGGATTAATACTCACGATGGATAAAGAGAGTATAGTGGTACAATGCTCTTGTGGCTCCCTTCGTATCATGAGAGTTCAAGCTCCTTCTAAGCAAGAGACCTCAGTCATTGATTATCTTAATGGAAAACGGATAGGGTGTGGATATTCATTGGTTTGAGTCACTCGAATCGACTCAAAGCTATCTAATTGAAGCACTAAAAAGTTCGACTCTGAATGTTCCGGTATGTGTGGGAACTGATATCCAAACGCTAGGTAAAGGGTCTCGTGGAAACATTTGGATTGGAACAAAAGGAAATCTTTTTATTTCGGTTGGTCTCAAACGCTCGATGCTTCCAGAAGATTTGAAGTTAGAATCTTCATCGATTTATCTCGCTTTTTTAATGAAAGAGTTATTGAGTGCTCATGGTTCGAAAGTTTGGCTCAAATGGCCGAATGATTTTTATAGAGATGATAAAAAAATTGGTGGGGTCATTACCAATTTGATAGGTGATATGCTGGTATGCGGGATTGGTATCAATCTTGTTTCTGCTCCTGAACATTTTGAAAAAATCGATATTGAAATCACTCCACACGATATAACGGAAGGTTATTGCGCATTGTTTGAAAATTTACCATCGTGGAAGCAGATTTTTAGTAAATACGAGATAGAATTTGAGGACAGCAGAGTTTTTTTTACCCACAACAATAATGAAAAAGTTGCATTACAAAATGCCGTGTTACTTGAAGACGGATCGTTAGAATGCGATGGCCAAAGGATATTTAGTTTACGATGAGTGAAGTTATTGTTATCGCCAATCAAAAGGGGGGAGTGGGTAAAACCACAACTGCCGTTAATTTAGCTGCATCTTTGGCTGTTGCAGAAAAAAAAGTACTGTTGATTGATGCGGATCCGCAGGCTAATGCTACAACATCATTAGGGTATCACCGTAATAATTATGAATTTAATATTTATCATGTATTAATAGGTGCAAAAAAACTTCGAGAAATTATTTTAAAAACTGCATTGCCAAAACTTTTTATAGCACCTTCGAATATTGGGCTTGTAGGGGTTGAAAAAGAGTATTATGATACAGATAATGCAAAAGGAAGAGAGCTTATTTTAAAACGAGCTATTGCACAGGTCAAAGATGAGTATGACTATATTATTATCGATTCACCTCCGGCACTTGGACCGATGACGATCAATGCTCTTTCGGCATCCAATTCTGTTATTATCCCGATTCAATGTGAATTTTTTGCATTAGAAGGTTTGGCACAACTTCTTAATACTGTTAAGCTTGTTCGCAAAACTATTAATCCGAAATTAACGATTAAAGGTTTCTTGCCGACCATGTATAGTGCACAAAACAATCTTTCACGTCAAGTATTCGCTGATCTGCGTCAACATTTTCAGGCAAAACTTTTTAAATCTGGCGGAAGTGATGATTTTATTGTTATTCCGCGGAATGTAAAATTAGCTGAATCTCCAAGTTTCGGGAAACCAGCAATATTGTATGATGTAAAATCAAGTGGCTCCATGGCGTACCAAGATTTGGCACACGCTATTATCGCCTAAAGGAAAAAAATGGCGAAAGCATCCGCATTAGGTCGAGGTCTTGGAGCACTGCTAAGCGAAATTGAAGAGGCATATGATAATGAGCTTCCTAAAAAAGGGGGAGTTGAAGATATACCTTTAAGCAAAATTCGTCCAAATCCTTACCAACCGCGTAAACATTTTGACTCTGAATCTTTAGCTGAACTTTCTGAATCGATTAAAATTCATGGATTATTACAACCTATAGTGGTTAAAGAAGATATTGACGGTTATATACTTATTGCAGGAGAACGTCGTCTTCGCGCAAGTAAATTAGCTAAAAATAAAACAATAAAAGCAATTATTGTTTCTGTTACCGATGAGCAAATGCGTCAACAAGCACTGATTGAAAATATTCAGCGTGATGAACTTAATGCAATTGATTTGGCACAGGCTTATCAAGAATTAATCGATATTCATGAATTGACTCATGAACAATTATCTCAGACGGTGCACAAAAGTCGTACACAGATTACAAATACAATACGACTTTTACAATTGAGTGAAAAAGGGCGTAAAGCGCTTGTTGATGGAAAAATTAGTGCAGGGCATGCAAAAGTAATACTTGGGCTTGAACCAAATGAACAAATTATGATGATTGATTCCATAATTGGTCAGAAATTAAGTGTTCGTGATGTTGAGAGTATGGTTAAAAAAATAAAAATTCCTTTAAGTACTTCAAAAGAAAGTTTACCAATTAAAGAGTTGAATTTTGCCGCTTTGAAAAAACAGCTAGATCTACTTGGTTATAAATGTGGCACAAAAGGTTACAGATTAACTATCGAATTTGAAAATAATGATCAAATTGAATCATTTTTAGACGCACTTTCTTGATATCTCTTGGCGTTTAACTGTCCCTTCAATTTATAAGTTGTATAATCACGCAACTTTTAGGAGGTGGTATGTTAGATATAAGTCCGATGCTGCTTGGCAGCACACTGATTGTCTTCCTTGTCCTTATTGCCCTACTAAACAGTTTGCTTTACAAACCTCTTTTCAGTTATATGGAAAAACGGGATGCAGATTTAAAAAAAGATTTGGAACAAGTTGGTAACAACGATTCTGAAATCGCTGCATTTCATGCCAAAGCTGAAAAGATCATGAGTGATGCAAAACTGGAAGCAGCGGCATTAAGAGAAAAAGTTATTGCTGAGGCCAAAGCGCTGGCAAATAGCAAAATAGAGACAAAACGTGCTGAGCTAGCACTTGAATATACGAAGTTCGAAAGCGATTTATCGCTAGAGCGCACACGGTTGATAGCAGCACTTCAAACTGAAGCGTCTGTATTCCAATCTGCTGTATCAGCAAAATTAAGTCAAATATGAGGCACGCAATGGGTAAAATAATCGTTACAGTATTACTGCTCAGCGCGTATCTTTTTGGATCGGATGCTGGTGCAGAGGCCTCAACGGATATCGTTCAAAGAACGGTCAACTTCCTGATTTTTGCTGGAATTTTGTATTACGTTTTAGCTGAGCCGGTAAAAAATTATTTTTCCGGTAGAAGTAAAGGGATTTCAGATGAACTTGAAAAAGTTCAAGAACGTCTCCTTGAATCAAAACGTCTTAGAGAAGCAGCCGAGCAAAAAATTGAAGAAGCAGAGCGCTTTGCGAACGAATTAGGGGAATTAAGTAAAAAAGAGAACAAAATTTTAAGTGATAAAATTTTGTCTCATTGTGAACAAGAGCTTGAAATTATTGAAAAGCAAAATGGTTCATTGATAGAGCTTGATAAACGTAAAATGGTTCGTGAAGTTGTTGCTGATGTGATGAATGAAGTGATGAATGGCAGTAATGAAGCTTTGGGTAAAGAAGCCATGACCGAAATCTTGAAAAAGAAGGTGGCATAAATGCAAAATGAGCTCATAGCAAAACGTTATATTAAGCCATTGATCGATGTATGTGATCAAAATTCATTAGAAAACATTGCAGATCTATTCAATAATATTGCAAAAGCTTTTGAGAATGAAAAATTTATTCTCATTATGCAAAGCAATGATGTAAAATCTGAAGTAAAAGTGCAATTGATTTTAGACATGGTTAAGTCTGCAAACAGTTCAACTGTAAATAATCTTATTAAATTATTGGCAGAAAATGGTCGTATTGCATTGATTCCTGTGCTTGCATCGGAATTAACACGTGAAATTGCACGTACTAAACGGATGTTCAAAGGGCGTATATATAGCAACAGTATTGTTGATCAAGCTTCAGTTGAAACAATTGCACGTGATCTTGGAACTAAAATGGGAGCAACAATCTCTTTGAATTATGTTGCTTCTGATTTTGACGGTATCCGTGTTGAAGTTGATGATTTAAATGTTGAGATTAATTTTTCAAAAAGCCGCCTTAATGCTCAACTCGTTGAGCACATTTTAAAAGCAATTTAACCCTCGGGAAAGGAGAAATAGTGGTAGCAAAAGTACAAGCAGACGAAATCAGTTCAATCATTAAAGAGCGAATTGAGAATTTCGAACTTAACGTAGATATTAATGAAACCGGAAAAATCGTCTCATACGGAGATGGCATAGCTCAAGTTTATGGATTGAACAACGTAATGGCTGGAGAAATGGTCGAGTTTGAAGATGGTTCACGCGGTCTTGTAATGAACCTTGAGGAGAGCAGCGTTGGTGTTGTTATTCTTGGTAAAGGTAAAGAATTACGTGAAGGAATGTCAGTAAAACGTCTTGGACGTCTTTTACGTGTTCCTGTCGGTAATGCTCTTCTTGGACGTGTTGTGAATGCACTCGGAGAACCGATTGATGGAAAAGGTCCAATCGAAACGACAGAAATGCGTTTCGTAGAGGAAAAAGCTCCAGGCATCATGGCTCGTAAATCGGTACATGAACCAATGGCAACCGGTATTAAAGCGATTGATGCTCTTGTTCCAATCGGACGCGGACAACGTGAGTTGATCATTGGTGACCGTCAAACAGGTAAAACTACGGTTGCTCTTGATACTATCATCAATCAAAAAGGCAATGGCGTAGTTTGTGTATACGTCGCTGTTGGACAAAAAGAATCAACTGTTGCTAACGTTGTTCGTCGCCTTGAAGAAAATGGTGCTATGGAGTATACAATTGTTGTTTCTGCTCCTGCTTCTGAAGCTGCAGCACTTCAATTCCTTGCTCCTTATACTGGTGTAACAATGGGTGAATATTTCCGTGATAATGCACGTCATGGTTTGATCGTTTACGATGATCTCTCTAAACATGCAGTAGCGTATCGCGAAATGTCATTGATTCTTCGTCGTCCTCCGGGCCGTGAAGCGTATCCAGGGGACGTTTTCTATCTACACTCTCGTTTGTTAGAGCGTGCAGCTAAATTGAATGATGAATTGGGTGCAGGTTCTTTGACAGCACTTCCTATCATCGAAACTCAAGCGGGTGACGTTGCGGCGTATATTCCGACAAACGTTATTTCGATTACTGACGGTCAAATTTTCTTGGAAACTGATTTGTTTAACTCAGGTATTCGTCCTGCGATCAATGTGGGTCTTTCTGTATCACGTGTTGGTGGTGCTGCACAAATTAAAGCAACGAAACAAGTTGCCGGAACATTGCGTCTTGATTTGGCACAATATCGTGAACTTCAAGCATTTGCACAATTTGCATCTGACTTGGATGAAGTAAGCCGTAATCAACTTGAACGTGGTCAACGTATGGTTGAAGTGTTAAAACAACCTCCATATTCACCTCTTGGTGCTGAAAAACAAGCATTAATTATTTTTGCTGGTAATGAAGGGTATCTTGATGATATCTCCGCAAATTCAGTTGTTAAATTTGAAGCTGACCTTTATCCATTTATAGAGGCGTCTTATCCTCAAATTCTTGAAAGTATTCGTACTACATCAAAAATTGATGATGAAACAATGGTAACAATGAAAAAAGCACTCGAAGAGTTTAAATCTACTTTCGTTGCTGAATAAGGATCTTTATGGCTAACTTGAAAGAGATTCAAAGACAGATTAAGAGTGTTTCGAACACGCAAAAAACTACGCGTGCAATGAAGCTTGTTTCAACGGCAAAACTTCGCCGTGCGGAAGAGCTTGCGAAACGTTCACGTCTGTTTGCACAAAAAACGAATCAAGTAATAGCTGAAATCGCAGGGCGTATTAAATGCAGTAAAGTTGGCGGAATTGAAAATCGCTGTTTTATTGAAAATAGTGCCCCTGAAACGATCGATATTATTTTTGTGACTGCAGACAAAGGTCTTTGTGGCGGTTTCAATATGCAAACTATCAAAGCGGTTAAACGTCTGATGAGTGAGTATAAAAATAAAAATGTCAAAATTCGTCTTCGCGGTATTGGGAAAAAAGGGATTGAATTTTTCAACTATAATCAAGTCGAGATGATTGATGAAGTGAAAAATCTCAGTTCCGCACCTGATATGCAACGTTCAAGTGATTTTATGACACGCTCGATCAATGATTTCAAAGAGGGTAAAATCGATGCAGTATATCTTGTTTATAACGGATATAAAAATGTTATTACCCAAGAATTACATGTTAACCGTATCTTGCCGGTCAATGTAGAAAGTTATGATTGTGAAAAAGTTACCAACACGATGTTGGAACTTGAAGCACAAGATGAAGAGAAAATGCTCGATTCATTGATAACTAAATATGCTGAGTTTAACATGTATTATGCTTTGATAGATTCTGTTGCAGCAGAACATAGTGCGCGTATGCAAGCAATGGACGCAGCAACAAATAACGCTAAAGAGATGGTTAATTCGTTGAAAGTCAAGTTTAACAAAGCTAGACAAGAATCGATTACAACCGAACTTATCGAGATTATCAGCGGCGTCGAGTCGATGAAATAATTATGGAGGAAAGAATGATTGGTAAAATTGCTCAAGTAATTGGTCCGGTTGTTGACGTTGATTTTGAAGGCCATTTGCCTGCTATCAATGAAGCAATCGAAGTAAATGTAAGTGTAGAAGGGAATACGACTCGTCTTGTTCTTGAAGTAGCATCTCACCTTGGAAACGGTCGTGTACGTACGATTGCTATGGATATGTCTGAAGGACTGGTTCGTGGTATGGCTGCTCATGCAACAGGTGCTCCGATTAAAGTTCCGGTTGGTGAAAAAGTTCTTGGACGTATTTTCAATGTTATCGGTGAAACTATTGATGGTGGAGATCAAGTTACAGATTGTGATACATGGTCTATTCACCGTGATCCTCCACCATTGGTTGACCAAAGTACTAAAACAGAAATGTTTGAGACAGGTATCAAAGTTGTAGACCTTTTAGCACCATACGCTAAAGGTGGTAAAGTTGGTCTTTTCGGTGGTGCCGGTGTTGGTAAAACCGTTATTATTATGGAATTGATTCATAACGTTGCTCATGGGCATGACGGTCTTTCTGTTTTCGCCGGTGTTGGTGAACGTACTCGTGAGGGGAATGACCTTTATCATGAGATGAAAGAATCAAGCGTTTTGGACAAAGTAGCACTGTGCTACGGTCAAATGTCTGAACCACCGGGAGCACGTAACCGTATCGCTCTTACAGGTCTTACAATGGCGGAATATTTCCGTGATGAAAAAGGTCTTGACGTATTGATGTTTATCGATAACATCTTCCGTTTCGCACAATCAGGTTCTGAAATGTCAGCACTTCTTGGACGTATCCCATCAGCCGTTGGTTATCAACCGACTTTGGCACGTGAAATGGGTGCGCTACAAGACCGTATTACATCAACTAAAAAAGGTTCAATCACTTCGGTACAAGCGGTATACGTACCTGCGGATGACTTGACTGACCCGGCTCCGGCTTCTGTATTTGCTCACTTGGATGCGACAACGGTTCTTAATCGTAAAATCGCTGAAAAAGGGATTTATCCTGCAGTTGACCCATTGGATTCAACATCACGTTTACTTGATCCTGCAATTATTGGTGAAGAGCATTATAACGTTGCACGCGGTGTTCAAAAAACGCTTCAAAAATACAAAGATTTGCAAGATATCATCGCAATTCTTGGTATGGACGAGCTTTCAGAAGATGATAAATCTGTTGTTGAACGTGCACGTAAAATAGAGAAATTTCTTTCTCAACCATTCTTTGTTGCTGAAGTCTTTACCGGTTCTCCAGGGAAATATGTTTCTCTTGAAAACACCATTAAAGGATTCAAAGGAATTCTCGAAGGTGACTACGACCATTTACCAGAAGGTGCGTTCTACATGGTCGGTGATATGAATGAGGCGATGGAAAAAGCTGCTAAAATGAAAAGCAAGTAATTGCTTCTCGCCTTATAAGGAAACACTATGGAAACACTCCAATTAGAAGTGCTAACGCCAAGCGGACCGATTTATAACGGTCTTGCTAAAAGCGTCACCCTTCCGGGTGAAGAGGGAGAATTTGGTGTTCTCCCTGAACACGTCTCTTTGACAACATTGCTTCAAGCGGGCGTTGTTGACATTCAAAAAGAGAATGGTAAAACTGAATCGATTGTTGTAAATTGGGGCGTTGTCCAAATTACAAATAATAAGGTTGTTGTTTTGGTTGATGGTGCAGTAGCTATTCGCGGTGAAAGTGAAGGGGATATTGCAAAAGCGCTTGATGAAGCAAAATCATTAATCAATAGTATTACCGATTCAAACGTTATGTTTGCTACTGTGTCGGCACGTATCGAATCTGCTGCGCATAATTTAGTATAATGTTTCTAACATTTACAGACTTCTATGATAAAAGCAATCCAGTAACACTTCTTGTGCTGCTGGTTCTTTCTATCTATTTTATTTCCATCAATTGGACTTTTTTTTATCGTCTTTTTTCTCTTAATCAATGGATTAATTCTGAAAATAAATCGCTTGAATCGATCTTATTAGGAACTCAACGTATTCCTGATTATGCTTATTTGAGTCATTTTACAAAATCTGCTTCGAATCTTTCAAAGCCTTTGTTTGATTTAGCTGGGTATGCAGCAACAAAAGAGGCGACAAAAGGGCTAATGTTTTTATCTGTAGTCGCTTCTACTACGCCATTTATTGGTCTATTTGGTACTGTAATATCTATTTTAGACACTTTTAAACATATTGGTGGTGCAAGTGGTACTATGAGTATTATTGCAAGTGGTGTTTCAGATGCTTTGGTAGCGACTGCTTCAGGTATTTTTGTTGCAATTTTTGCTTATACCTATCATCAAGTTTTAAAACGTAAAGCACAAGAACTCTCTGGATTGATTCGAATGCAAAGCGATGCATTATTGTCAAAAGGACTATAATGTTTGACTGGGACGAAAAACCGGAATTGAACATTACACCATTAGTTGATGTAATGTTAGTGCTTTTAGCAATATTAATGGTTATTTCTCCAAATATTGTTTATGAAGAATTGATTCGTCTTCCAAAAGGTTCTGCACAAAAAGAACTTACAAAAATTCCTCCGGTTAATATTACTATTACAAAAGAAGGTAAAGTTTCAGTCAACAAAGAACCTTTTGATTTAAATACTTTTACGGATAATTTTTCTTTATATGCACAGAATCTTGATCATGATGCTACTGTTTTAATTAGTGCCGATTTATCCCTTGATTACGGAAAAGTAATGTCTGTACTGGGTGCAGTCAAGCAAGCCGGTTTTACAGATGTATCATTAGCTACAAATGGCTAAGCGTATTTTAGAGTTATCTGGTAAGGTACTGTAAAATGGGTTTACATGAAGATCGTTACTTTTTTATAAGCGGTATAATCTCAATTTCTTTTTTCTTTTTTTTACTGTTTATTTTTGCATACAGTAATTTTCTTCCAACAAAAATTGAACAAGCTGCTATGAACAAAAGTGAGTTTATTTCGGTTTCAATTTCGATGTCTAAAGCTAAAGAAAAGTCAATTGCTGTAGCAGAAACTAAACCGACAATGGAGTTAGAAAAAACAATATCTGAATCTGAGCAAACTGTTCCTGAAGTTGCAAGAATTCAGTCTAAACCAGTCAAAACATCTGAACCTACACCAGAAATTAATGATCTCTTTTCCAATGTTAAACCTGAAAAAATAGTCCAAAAACCGCAACATGATACTAAACGCTTAGATGCTTTGAATGCATTAGAAAAAAAAGTATTGACGCAAAACGAAACGACTTCAAATATTTCGGAAAAAGTTAAAAATATTGAGTTAGCAAAACCAATGATAACTATGGTCGTCCAAGGAGGTTCTTCTGGTCCGGCTGTTAACGAATATCATGCTAAAATTCAAGGACTTGTTTATGCAAATTTTCATCCACCAACTGGTACACAAGGGCAGATGGCACGTGTTAAGATGTATATTAGCGCATCAGGTCAACTTACAGTGTATAAAGTAATTTCTTATTCTAGTAATGGAACATTTAACAGTGAAGTAGATTGGTTAAAAGAACGGTTGTCTCGTTTAATCTTTCCGGTCAATCCGGATGGAAAAGATGCCGTTTTAGAGTTTATATTGACAGCTAAGGACAAAAGTTGAGAATTATTTTAGTTTGGATTATGATAATAGGTACTTTATGGGGTACTGATGCAACTTTAGAAGTTAGTAAAGGGGTTGAATCATTGCCTAAACTAGCTATAGAGGATGGTTCACTTCAAACTAGTGAGGTTAGCCAAAAATTTTTTAAAATTTTGGTTGCAGATATGAATGTTATTTCAATGTTTAATGTCGATGATAGTTATGCGATTAATACATATGAAAATTTGCTACCTTCAAATTTACATAAAGATGCACAATATTTGCTTCATTACCGTTTAACTAATGATGGAACAGGTGGGTTAAAAGCAGATATAAAATTGAGTCAAAATGGCACGGATCTTTTTACTAAAACGTATATGCTTAAACAAACGGAAATGTTAGTATTCCTTTCTCATACCGCTGCTTACGATCTTAATGCAAAACTTGGTGGTGCACCAATGGATTGGATGAAACGAAAGGTTTTATTAACACGTTTAACTTCTCAAAAACATGCTGATATTATCGCTGCAGATTATACGCTCTCATACCAAAAAGTGATACTCAGTGGAGGGATGTATGGTTTCGCAAAATGGGCGAATCAAGAGCAAACAGATTTATATTATACTTCATTGACGGATTTTAAACCGACAATTTATAAGATGAGCCTTGTAAATGGAAAAAGAGAAAAATTGATTAGTTCTGATGGAATGGCAGTATGTTCAGATGTGAGTGAAGATGGAAAACGACTCCTTATGACATTAGCTCCTGAAGGACAGCCTGATGTTTATATGTATGATACTATAACTCAAAGTAAAATTCGTTTGACCGATTACAGTGGAATTGATGTGGCCGGTCAATTTTTAGGTGATGATACTATCGCATTCGTTTCAAATCGGATGGGATATCCAAATATTTTTTCCAAAAAAATGAACAGTAATGCTATTACTCAGTTAGTATATGGAGGAAAAAATAATTCATCATTTAGCACTTATAAAGATTTTTTAGTTTACAAGGCACGAGAGAATCCAGCTACTTATGGTGGTAATGCATTTAATTTGAATCTTATTTCTCTGCATTCAAATAGCGTAAAACGTCTTACTGCCAGTGGAGATAATGATTTTCCACGTTTTTCCGGTGATGGAGAAGCAATATTGTTTATTAAACAAGAAGGTTCTCAAAGTTCGGTTGGTGTGATACGTTTAGGAGTAAATAAAAGTTTCATATTTCCCCTAAAAGTAGGAAAAATTCAGTCTATTGATTGGTAGTGTTAATAATATTTAGGTATCATAGCAGTATATTTAATCATAAGGTGATAGCATGATGAAAAATGTTGCTTTTTTAAGTGCGACAGTGGCGATGTTGGTTTTGAGTGGATGTAGTTCTAAAGAACCAGCAATTGATGCAACAACAAACGGAAGTTCTGTTGGGACAAATACAAATACAAATAATGCAAATGTAAATAGCAGTGCGACTGATAATAATGCAATTATTGCTCCAGTAACTACTGCAAATGCTAATGCAAATGCAAATGATGTATCTAATGGTTCAAATGCAAACGGTTCTGATGCTCAATTGGTAAGTATTTTGTTTAATTATGACAAATTTGACATTCGTGAAGATATGCAAGAGTCAATGACAAAAGATGCTCTGTTGGTCAAAGGAAAAACAGTTAAACTTGAAGGTAACTGTGATGAATTTGGAAGTGATGAATATAACTATGCTCTTGGACTTAAACGTGCTAACGCAGTCAAAGAAAGTTTGGTAAATTCCGGTATGACTCCTGATTCGATTACAATGGTCAGTTTGGGAGAAGGTAATCCTGTATGTACAGAAAAAACCCAAGAGTGCTGGGCAAAAAATCGTCGCGTAGACTTTAAACTTCCATAAATGCGTTTTTTTGCTGCTTCATTAATTGTACTTCCTTGTATCATTTTTGCTTCGGAACCTTCGGTTTTCGGCGCAGGTGATCTGAATGCCCCTAACCCTTATGGTCTTACTCATGAAGAAAAGCTGATTCTTGAGACAAAAAAAGAGCTTCAAACAGTAGTTCAAAAAAATAATGTGCAAAATGCCAAAGTAGAAACTGTTACTGAACGTATTGATGGATTACAAGCTATAATTGAAGGGTTAAGTCAAAAATCCAATGAAAACACGATTGCACTTCAAAAAATAAATGAACAATTGTCTTTGGAGAGTAATACATCACAAAGCATAAATGAATTAACTAAGCAAGTTACTCTTAATGCTCAAAATATTGCACAATTTCAAGGATTATTGGAAGAACTTTCGCACACTGTTGATGGTATCAGTAATAATTATGTGTCAAAAGATGAGTTTACCACGTTAATCAAACAACTTAAAGTGACTATGCCTGTATCAACGAGTGTTGTTCCTGTAAAATTGGATACAGCAACACTTGAAAAAGATGCACAAAAACTTTTTAGTCAAAAAAAATATGTTGAAGCACAAAGTTACTATGAAACTTTGGTTCAGAAAAAATATAAGATTGCTGAATCATATTTTATGATTGGTGAAACGCAGTATAATCGACAGTCATACAAAGAAGCAATTTATTATTATAAACAAAGTGCATCTAAAGATCAGAAAGGTTCTTATATGCCTCAATTGCTCTTACATACTGGTGTGGCTATGGAAAAAACAGGTGATAAAGCAAATGCAAAAGCATTTTATCAAGCAACAACAGCTAAATATTCTGGTACAGATGCTGCTAAAGATGCGGCAGAATATTTGTCTAAGTTAAAGTAGGTACATCGACCTTTTCAGCATGGCTATAGGTAAATGTGCTACAATCGCAAAATCTAAAAAGAAGGCTAATCAAATGGCAATTGAAACTAATCAAATCGTATCCATTGAATATGAAGTACGTGATGGTGGAACCGTTGTAGACAGTAATATCGGTGGACACCCTCTTACATTTATGTTTGGTAAAGGACAAATTATTCCTGGTCTAGAAGCTGGAATTGCACATATGAATATGGGTGATAAAGGTGATGTTCTTGTAAAAGCGGCTGATGCATACGGCGATTATAATGAAGAAGCTCAACAAGAACTTCCACGTGAACAATTTGCTGGTATCGATTTGAATGTCGGTATGACACTTTATGGTCAAGGTGAAGATGGCGGAACTGTACAAGTTATGGTTAAAGAAGTTAAAGATGATACTGTAATTATTGATTTTAATCATCCTCTTGCCGGAAAAGATTTGATGTTTACTGTTACAATTTCAACTATTCGTGATGCATCTGCTGAAGAAGCAATGACAGGAATTGCTGCAGAAAATAAAGTGGATGATAGTGGATGTTGTGGAAGCGGCGGTAATCACGGCTGTGGATGTCACTAATTTTTTAACGGCATCAAATGCTTCTATCGAAGCATTTAAAACAGCTAATTTACTCAAAGGTTTAGGGGTAAATGCTATTATATTTGGAGAACGCGGGACAGGGAAGCTCACCCTTGCCCGTTATATCCTTCCTCATGCGCCAATAATTGATGCAAGTCATTTCGATGAGCTGTTAGATGCGATAGAAAGCAACAGTGAAGTGATTATTCACCGTCTTGATAATGTCGCTAATCTGAAACGGTTGATTGAAACGATTCAAAAAACACGGACACGCGTGATTGCAACCGGTGGTGGCCGATATTCTCCTGATCAACTTGATGAAATTTTTACGATTAAACTTGCTTTGCCACCATTAAGTGAAAGAAGTGAAGATGTCGTAGTTTTAATTGATGCATTTGTCAAAGAAGCACGTCAAACACTTGGTAAAACGGAACCTTTTGACCTAAGTGGTTTTGTCGCTGATTTGAGTGAAAATACCATTTCACTCCGACGGCAAGTTTATTTGCATTATCTTTTTGATAGTATCAATGAGAGTGATTTGATGGGAATAATGGAGCATTATCTTATTGACAAACTTGGAAGTAACAATGATTATAGAGATTTTCTTCATTTGTATGAAGTACCTCTTATCCGTGCTGGGATCAAGCGGTTTAAATCACAGTTGCAACTTTCTGAGCGATTGGGACTTAATCGAAATACGTTACGTAAAAAAATTGCTGATCACTCAGAGTACCAATTAGAAATCAAGGAGAGTTAATGTCAAAAAAAATCGCGATGATTTTTCCAGGTCAGGGGAGCCAAAGTCTCGGTATGGGAAAATCGTTTTATGAGAACAGTGCTTTGGCACGAGAAATGTTCGAAAAAGCTGGTGAACGTATTGGTGTTGATTTTACAAAACTTTTATTTGAACCAAATGAACTACTTGATCAAACTGAATATACCCAACCGGCTATTTTACTGGTATCCATGATTGCGTATAGATTATTTCAAGAAACACATCCAACAGAAGCAGTAATGTTTTTAGGACACTCTTTAGGTGAATTTAGTGCATTGTGTGCAAGTGGAGCGATCGATTATGTCGATGCGGTCGAATTGGTTCATAAACGCGGAAAGTTGATGGGACAAGCGTGTGAGAGTATCAATGCGGGGATGATGGCTATTTTAGGTTTGGATGACGGAGTTGTCGAAGAGATCTGCAATAAAGCCAACAGCGAGGGAAAACAAGTCTGGCCGGCAAACTATAATCAAGCAGGACAGCTTGTTGTAGCGGGGATCAAAGAAGATCTTCAAGCAATGGAAAGTGTCTTTAAAGAAGCGGGTGCGAAACGTGCATTACTCCTTAATATGTCAATTGCCAGCCACTGTCCTCTCCTCTCAAGTGCTATGGATCCGTTGGGTGAAGTGATGGAGAAAATGGTATCGGATAGTTTCAGCGCGCCGATTATCTCCAATGCAACAACTGAGCCGTATGCGACGAAAAACGAAGCGATAGATCGACTTAAAGTTCAGTTGATTCAACCGGTAAAATACAAACAATCGATCGAAGCCATCGCATCAAAAATCGATATGATGATTGAATTCGGCAACGGTGCGGTTCTCAAAGGGCTGAACAAACGCAATGCTCCTGATATTGAAACGGTGGGGATCAATGATATGGATTCGCTTGCCAAGGTATGTGAAGTACTCTAATGAAAGTAGCGCTTATTCAATTTGCTCCTAAGTTGAATCGTTCTAATCTTTTGGATGTTTTAAAAGTAATAGAAGCAAATGCTGATGCGGATGTAGTTGTGTTTCCGGAATTAGCACTTAGTGGATATCTTTTACAAGATAAATTATTCGAAGACGCGTGGAGAATTGAAGAACTGGATACTCTGGCATATGCTAGCCATCAATGCGATATCGTCATTGGGGCAGCGTTATGGGATAACGGTAAAGTTTACAATAGTGCTTTGTATTTTTCTCAAGGTAAGATGCTTCATATTCATCGTAAAAATCATCTTCCGACTTATGGAATGTTTGAAGAAGGGCGCTATTTTGCCGCCGGAAATGAAATTATCTCTTTTAAAACACCTTATGGAAATGCTATTATGGTCGTATGTGAAGATATATGGCATGCGGAGAGTATTGCTACAATCGCTTCCAGTGATGCAGAAATCGTTTATGTTCTTGCTGCTTCTCCTGCACGTGATTTTAGTGATGATGGAATAGGTATCGAATCCCAATGGGATGCATTATTGACTTCAACAGCGCTTTTAAGCCATAACTACGTGGTATTCGTTAATCGTGTCGGATTTGAGGACGGGTTAGGATTCTGGGGTGGAAGTCGTGTTGTTACTCCGATGGGAAAAAAAGAGTATGTATTTCCTTTATTTGAGAATAAATATCAAACATGTCAGTTGGATGCCAATTTAAAAAAATTGGGTCGATATTTGGCGAAACACAACTAAGGATAATAATGAAAATAGCAATTATGGGAGCAATGCGTGAAGAGATTACTCCAATTTTAGAAGAGGTTGGATCTTATTCTACATTCGAACATGCAGGAAATATTTTTTATGAGTGCAGTTATGGTGAACATGATTTGGTTATTGCCTATTCTAAAATAGGCAAAGTTTTTTCAGCTATTACTGCATCAGTGATGTGTGAGCGTTTTGGTGCCGAAGTACTTTTGTTTAGTGGTGTGGCTGGAGGGATTAGTAAAGAGTTGAAAATTGGCGATTTAATTATGGCAAGTGCATTGTGTCAGCATGATGTTGATATTGTTGCTTTTGGTCATCCTTATGGTTTTATTCCTGAGGGTGTAATAATGACTGAAACCAATGATGAATTGCGTGCTCTTGCGGCAGAAGTAGCTGTTGATATGGGAATTGATCTTTACGAAGGGATCATTGCTACCGGAGATCAATTTGTCGCATCTGCTGAGCGAAAAGCATGGATTGAGACAACATTTCATGCCGATGCTTTGGAGATGGAGGGTGCAAGTGTCGCGTGTGTATGTCATAATTTCGGAATTCCATTTTTTGTTCTACGCGCAATTAGCGACAGTGCGGACGGTGAAGCGGGAATTGATTTTGACACATTTTTACAAAGTTCCGCAAAAGTAAGTGCTACTTTTATTTTAGAGATGGTAAAACGTCTTGGCGATTAAACTCAGTAAAAAAATCATGAGTCAAATTGGGAAAACCAATGGCGCATTTGGTCTAATCCAAGAGGGTGATAAAATCCTTGTCGGTTTGAGCGGCGGGAAAGATTCGCTCACCATGATTCATGCGATGATGGAACAGCAACGTCGCGCACCGTTTAAATTTGAACTCATTGCCGTCACGGTGACGTATGGTATGGGGGAAGATTTGTCGGCACTCATAGCACACTGTGCGGAGTACGGAATTCCTCATCGTATTTATGAGACCAATACCTATGAGATTGCCGCTGACAAGATCCGTCAAAACTCTTCGTTCTGTAGTTTTTTCTCTCGAATGCGGCGCGGTGCTTTGTACTCTGCGGCAATTGAGTACGGATGTAACAAGGTGGCGTTAGGTCATCATCTTGATGATGCGGCAGAGAGCTTTTTTATGAATCTTATTTACAACGGTCATATGAGAGCTTTAGCACCCAAATACAAAGCGGGTAACGGTCTTATTGTAATCCGCCCGCTTATTCAGCTACGTGAACGTCAGCTCGCTGCGTGTGCATTGGATAATGCTATGCCAACCATCGGAGATGAAGCGTGTCCGTCGATGCGTTTTGATGTCAAAATGCCTCATGCAAGAGCAACGATGAAAACGATGCTTTTCGAGATGGAGCAAAAATACCCCGATCTCTTTGTTTCGATTAACTCAGCATTCGGTCATATCAGTGATGACTCTTTTTTCGATCCAACACGGTTTAATTTATAATAATTCTATCACTTTGTGATCGGCACGGCTGAGAGAAAGCTGTGCGATCTCCTCCACGTCAAACCACTCAAACAGCTCATTCTCAAACGTCTCACGAGTGATATAAACATCGGCTTCGAGGGTAAAATGGCTGTAGTGCTGCGTGATATGTCCTATGTACTCTCCATAAGTCACTGCTTCTGTCTCATAAAATCCCCATAACCGGTGTAAGAACTTTTCATTGCGCTGTTTGAGTGCGTATTTTTTATTTCGTTGATGAACAATGATGGAGCGTTTTCGAATCGGTTTTAGGGTTTTCTTTTTCGCTTCAGGGTAGGAGAGAGGCTTAACTTTTCCTTCGCACCATTGCTCAAAAGGACATTGTTCACACAGCGGCTTTTTAGGAAGGCAGATTAATGATCCGACATCCATCATCGCCTGATTGTATTCATAAGGGTGAGAGGGATCAAAGAGCTTATAGGCATAGTCCCATAGCTTTTTATCGTTTCGTTCGCTCAGAGCGAAATATCGGTGCAGTATCCGTTTGACATTGGCATCCAGTATGGGGAGTGCTTCGCGGTAGGCAAAAGCGGCGATTGCATGGGCAGTTGAGCGTCCGATCCCGCTCAGCTGTATCAGATCGTGAGCATTATCGGGTAAGACTCCATTGCATTGACGGGCGGCATTGTGGAGATTTCGTGCACGGGTGTAGTAGCCTAACCCTTCCCATTTTTTTAGGACATCATCAAGCTCGGAGGTGGCAACGTCGGCGAGGGTAGGGAACCGCTCTAAAAAGGGGAAATAGAACCGCTCCAACACCGTTTTGACCTGTGTCTGTTGGAGCATGATCTCGCTGAGGTAGATGTGATATGGATCATTGGTGGTACGCCACGGCAAATCGTGACGACCATGTTGGGTGTACCAATACAGGAGAGAGATTTGGGGTGTCATCAGCGATTAAAATACCAAAATGCTCCGAGAATGAGAATACCGAAAAAGGCAGCTTTAAAAACCCATTTCATCAGTTTAAGATAGATTAAAAAAAGGATGATTCCGATTAGCCCCATCGAACCAAGACCGTATCCGCTCATCAAAAAATCGATCATTTGTGCTCCAAAAATAAAATGTGCGATTATACTATAATGGCGTTATGAAAACGGTAGAGACAATTTTTAGCGATACGATTGAGATCAAGGGTTCGAAGTTTATAGCCCATTTGATGCCGATCGGTATGTTTGAGAGTGAAATGGAGCGTTTGAGAGATCTCCATCCAAAAGCCGTACATTTGGTAAGCGCTTCGCGAAGTCTCAATGAATTTGATCAAATCGTTGAATCTTCGAGCGATGACGGTGAACCCAAAGGGACATCTGGGAAACCAACGTTGAGCGTTTTGCAAGGGCATGAACTGATCAATGCAGCGATTATTACGGTACGTTATTTCGGCGGGACAAAATTAGGCCCAGGCGGATTGGTACGCGCGTATGCCGATGCCGCAAATGCCGCGTATGCTAACGCGGAGTTATTGTCGTATGAAAAGCTTTTTGTTTGCACGATTGAATGCAATTATTCGACGGTATCGATGGTCGAATATGAATGTGTACAGCAAAATATTTATATTATCTCAAAAGAATTTGGTATAAATGGGGCAATTTTTTTAGTGGAAGGAACGACTGAAAATTTTGAGAAACTTTTTAATGTCCTTGGGCGTACCATCACTAAGGTAGAATGAAGATGGTATTTAAGAATAGACTAAAAATTAGAATAGTATTTTATGTTGTTCTTGTCATTGTAATTTTAATGATTTATGAACGAAAAATGACCGCTTATAATGAATCACTAAGCGAAGTAAATCATCTCAAACTTAGGTATATTAAAGTTAAAGATCGATATTTTAAATACAGTGTTTATGAACACGGTGAAGTAAAAACTATTGCAGATATGCTTGCACAAGGGTGTAATGGAAATGATTTTTGCGAAATAAATAACGATTTTAATTATGTCATGAAACTACCGTACAAAGAAAGTCAAATTGATAGAGACCCTTCTGCTGTTATTAATCAGCATGGTGGAGATTGTGATGAAAAAGCTTATTTATTAATATCATTATTACGTCAACATGGACATAAAAGTATATTAATTTTCACAAAAGAGCATGCATTTGTTGCCATCAATGTAAGAATAGATGGCGCAATAGAAAAACCATTTTCTTATTTAAGTGTACGTGGGGAAAAATATTATTATGCTGAAACAGCTGCAGATGGATCATACGTTGGTTGGTTTAATAATATTACTCTCGATCAATTCGATGCTGTATATGATACATTACTAAAAAAAGAAATTCCCTTAGATGAAGTGACATTTTCTCAAAGCAAGTAGCTTATTCTTTGCTCCATAACTTTTCGTTTAGTTTTAACTCTTCGATAATTCCGATGGTATTACGCAATGTATTAACGTATTCCATCGCTTGCGAATAGCCTAAAAGGGATTTTAAAACAGTTGGTTCAAATAAATCTTTTTCAGTTGCAATTGCGACATGTATATGGTTTTGGACGAAGGAAATGCAAAGAGGATAAGAAAGTTTACGTTGAAATTCTAAAAGACGTTGCATCATTGCATGGCTGAGAATATAGCGTGCTTCGATCGGATCATTGCCATAAACGACAAATCTTTTTTCAAATTCTGGATCATCTAACTGGATCACTTTATCACGTGATACATTCATCGATTGTAACCATCCACCTATCAAATTTCCAAAAGTTTTTTCGGCAATATCAGGGAGAATTATTGTTTTACTTTTGAAATATTTATTAAATTCTGCAACCAAAAATAAACCTCGAAAAAGAGTATGCCATTCAGTTCCTCGTTTAGAATTAGTTGTTTGATATTCAGCATGGACATCTGAAAATTCTACAGGGACCCCATCTATTGAACCTTTGACATAATCATTTCCACTATAACGATCAATAGAATGTTGAAATAAATTCGAGCGTTCAAATAAATATTGGGAGATCATAGCATCAGGTGAATAACGTAAGTTGGTATCAATCGCACTGATAAGAGGGGTAATGATTTTTACTTTAAAATCTTGGGCGTAATGAGAGGTTATTGAACGATAAACTATTCCTGATAGTAGAACAAATCCACTTGCAATCCCAATCATGAATGGATGAAAAAGAGCAAAATTTTTATGTAGCCATATTATAATTAACAAAAAAACAACCCCTCCCATACCTCCATACCATTTGAGTTTAGAGAGGATTTTGTTACGTGTCTCTTCTAATTCACTTAGAGCTGGATAAAGTTCTTTGTAGTAAAAGTCTGTAAGCTCTGAAATGGATTTCATGAATGATTAAATAATTCCTGTACGTTTACATTTTGGCGCTCTTTTACGGTGATCTCAAAAAGTACCTTGCGTTGTAATTGCATCCATCCTGCCATGATATTGGTTGGAAACATCTCTATAGCATTATTGAGATCGGTGACAGCTTGGTTATATGCACGGCGCGCTGCTGAGATTTGTTCTTCGATTTCGTTGAGTGTGCGAATAAGCTGCATAATATTTTCATTGGCTTTTAGATCAGGATAATTTTCCATCGCTATTGTAATAGAACCTAATGCGTTAGTAAGTTTAGCATCGAGTGCAACTTTTTGATCATTACTCATTCCTGGTTTCATTGCAGATGAACGTAATTCAGTCACTTTCTCGAGAATAGATTTTTCATGTTCCATATATCGTTCTACAGATGCAACAAGGTTTGGAATAAGGTCAAAACGTTTTTTGAGGACGGTATCGACACCGGCAAAGATATTATCCACTTGATTTTTTTTGCCGATGAGAGAGTTGTACATTAATATTGTGATTAGGGTTAGTACCCCTAATGTGATAAAAAATGGTACCATGATAAGATATCCTCTATTAGAATGAATAGCTCATTGTAGGAAAAGTTATCTGAAAAAAGGGTTAGTATCGTTTTTTATAATGACACTCGAGTAAAATAAATGAAATTTTTAAGAGTAATTTTTAGATGAAATGATTATAGTTAGTGCAGATATACTTTAAAGGAGCAGAAAATGACAGTTTCATCGTATGTTTACCAATCCCCATATTCTAGTCCAATGCAAATTGGTCGACCTGACCCATTGAGTAAATCATCTGAAGATGTAAAATCAATTCAATCATTGTCTAAAGATCAGAGTGTATTGCCGCAAAAATCACCCCTCACTCCAACTCTATCATCGAATAACACGATTAATATCAGTGCGTTATCGGGTAGTCAAGGTGTCCAAGCTGCAAACGCATTTAATGCAGCAAATACAAAGGTTCAGGCTCAAAACGCATATCAAAGTATTTAAATACTGTGCACAATAATTGCATTCCTTTAGGTACTGATATCTAAAGGAATAGTATGAATCCTCAGAGTGCCAAACGCTCTCTTTCTCATTTGTGTGAAAAAAAAGTCCCAGTTTTTTTGTGGGGACCTCCCGGCATCGGCAAATCTTCAATTGTTGCTCAAATTGCTAGAGAAGCAGGGATTGGTTTTATCGATTTACGTCTTTCACTTTTAGATCCTACTGATTTACGTGGTATTCCCTTTTTTGATGCGAAAAATGATACTGCCATTTGGGCACCTCCTGCATTTTTACCTGATGGTAGTGAAGAACGTGGTATTTTATTTCTTGATGAACTCAATACGGCTGCTCCGATGGTTCAGGCTTCGGCTTATCAGCTGATTCTGGATCGAAAAATTGGTGAATATCGTCTTCCTGAGGGATGGGCAATTGTCGCAGCTGGAAATCGTGAAAGTGACCGCGGAGTTGTTTTTCGAATGGCTTCTCCTTTGGCAAATCGTTTTGTCCACTTGGAGATGGAAGCAAATGTGAACGACTGGCGCAATTGGGCAATTGGAGCAGGAATTGATGCTTCTATTATCGCCTATATCTCTCATCGACCTGATGCATTGTTTGTTTTTAACGGAAACAGCAGATCGTTCGCTACCCCCCGTACATGGCAGTATGTCCATGATATTATCGCCTCAAATCCTGAGGATGATCTCATTATGGCAATGGTATCCGGTGCTATTGGAGAAGAGTTGGCAGCATCCTATCTGGGTTTTCGTCTCGTTGCATCACAATTACCGGATTTGGATGCGATCATGGAAGGAACGTGTTCGGATGCTCCTACCGATCCATCGGCATTGCATATTCTCTGCACTGCGCTTACAATGCGGGTAAATGACTATACTGGAAGTAAAAAACTCAATAATCTTCTCGCTTATTCACTGAAACTTCCAGGAGAATTCGCGGTAATGATCATTCAAGATCTCAGAACACGCAAAATTGAGCTTGACCATTTGGAGAGCTGGCCTTTATGGATACGACAATTTAATACTTTGTTACGTTGATGAACAGAGAACAATTACTGCTAAAAGCCAAAAGCCTTTTAACTGTTAAATACCCTTATTTCGGGATGCTGGCCTCACGCCTCAAGCATGAATCCAGTGATGCACTGTCTGGATACGCGAGCAATGGAGTCCGTTTTATATATAATCCGGAATTCATTGAACGGCGCAGTGTCGATGAGGTAATGTTTATTCTGACAAATTCTGTTCTACATCATGTTCTTTCTCATCAGCAGCGCCGTTTGAACCGCAAAGGGAAATTGTGGCAACTGGCAACCGATTTCGCGATTAATAATTTGTTGGCAAAAAACGGTTTTCCGATTCCTGTGGGGGCGAATTACAATAAAGAGTATGAGGGGATGTATGCCGAAGAGATTTACGATGCTCTAAAAGAGCTATATGTAGGTGATCAAGGGGATGCGTATGGTAGTGCAGATAACTCAACGCCACAAGGTTCAAACGGATCTGAAAACACAGATGAAGTGGATGATTCTCAAGCGTTTAGTGCACTTGAGAATATCGAAGACGAGCTTGATGCCCAAACTGAATCTCAGTGGCAATATGCTGCGGCTATTGCACAGGAAGTAGCTCAAAAAAAAGGAGCGATGCCTTTGGGATTGGAGCGTTTAGGAAAAAAAATAAAACCCAGTGATGTAGACTGGAGATTTGAACTTTACAATGCGGTCAATCGTCATATGCGTAATAATTATTCATTTATGCCACCGAATAAAAAGCATATCTACCGCGGTTTTGCACTTCCGTCCCTTACCAGTGATACTTTAAGTTTATGTGTTGCGATTGATACGTCCGGATCTATTGATGATGTATTACTGGGTGCATTTATGGAAGAGTTTAAAAGCATTATGCAAAATTTCCCCTCTATTAAGATTGAGTTAATCATTGCAGATGCTAAAGTACACGCTCATCATTCATTCCAAGGGGGTGAAAAGATGGATTTTCGTCTCAAAGGGGGAGGGGGAACCGATTATCGTCCTACATTTGACTATGTTGAGGCAAATTTGCCGATGACGACGATGTTACTCTATTTTACGGATGGAGAGGGTTCATTTCCACGTATTCCGCCTAGATATGAAGTTTTATGGGCACTTTCTCGAAAAGCAAAAGTTCCATTTGGACGACCATTGATCATATTTAATTGATATTGATAAGAAAAGTGATTTAATAGAGTGAAGATAAAAATAGGTGGCGCAGCGGACGGGACTCGAACCCGCGACCTCCTGCGTGACAGGCAGGCATTCTAACCAACTGAACTACCGCTGCAACCTAAATAATGGTGGGAATTACAAGACTCGAACTTGTGACATCTACCTTGTAAGGGTAGCGCTCTACCAACTGAGCTAAACTCCCAAGAGTTTTAAAAAATAAATCAAAATAACACATGGCGCAGCGGACGGGACTCGAACCCGCGACCTCCTGCGTGACAGGCAGGCATTCTAACCAACTGAACTACCGCTGCAGCGCCAAATAATGGTGGGAATTACAAGACTCGAACTTGTGACATCTACCTTGTAAGGGTAGCGCTCTACCAACTGAGCTAAACTCCCGCAATTTTCTTTTGTAAAAAGAAAAAAACGTTTTAAAAAATTTCGAAATAACATTTGAACAAGTGGCGACCCCTAAAGGATTTGAACCTCTGTTCCTACCATGAAGTGATAGTGTCCTTGGCCACTAGACGAAAGGGTCACTTAAAACCGCACATGGTGTCTCGTGATGGATTCGAACCATCGGCCCCCTCATTAAAAGTGAGATGCTCTACCGGCTGAGCTAACGAGACCTCTTCAATCATCGAAATAAGGACGATTGTGAGGGCGAAATTATAGGGGAAAGATGTTGTTTTGTCAAGGAAAAATGATTAATTAACTAAAAAACAGATCACGGTCAATATTAAGGAGCATCCGAACAGCCATTAAAACGCTTTGTTCTTGGATGTAATTACGATCACCTTCAAAATGAAAACGTTCGGTATGGACGGAGATTTTTGAACGGGCACTGATATAGACGGTTCCCACCGGTTTAGATTCGGTTCCTCCACTTGGCCCCGCAATGCCGCTGATAGATAATGCATAATCGGCAAAGCTGACATTCATTGCCCCCTCTGACATCTCTAAAACGACTTCGGCACTAACTGCACCGTGTGCTTCTAGGGCATGATCATCCACTGCTAACCAATTTGCTTTAAGGGTATTGGAATAGGTGATAAGCGATCCCTCAAAAATATTTGAAGCACCACTCTGGGAAGTGAAAAAGTGGGCAAGCGATCCTCCGCTGCAACTTTCGGCAAAAGAAAGTTTTTTATGCTGATTAGCTAATCGTTCTATAATAAATGCAGCAATATTCGTAGCCGCAATCACTTTATGATGCATTAATCCGCGAGCGGAAGCAATAAATTGTGAAAGATTTCCGTGACGACGGGTATGAATACGGATTTTTAACCACCCTTCGACAAGCTCGCTAAATTCAAGTTTTACATCAAAATTTTGGGCTAGCGGTTCGAGAAGAGTTTGGGCGCTAAGAAGTTCCTCATTAAAAAGGTGAATTGTTGCCTGACGCGATTCATCATCAATGAGAATTGGTGGTAATGTTTTTCCCTCACTTGCTAAAATCACATTGATTTCTGAATTGTTATGATTAAGTAAATAACTGCCATTTTCTAGTATGCTTGCGCGGGAAGGAATAAGCATTTGATCTTTTAAAACTTGATTATCAGCAGTGACGGTACTGAGAAGTTTTCCGACAATGGTAAAAGTATTTTTTGTTGTGATAATAATTAGTTTTGATTCGTTTTTCAAAAGCCCTTCAAGATGCAAAAATAAGTCTTTATCTGATTCCTCAAAATAATTGATTGAATCTATGGATGCCAGGCTGTTTTTAATACTTCGGAGGATATAACGTTCATACGCTTCATTCAAAATCAGTCGATTTCCTACAAAAATAACATCACGTTTCATGGTTTTCCCGAGTATAAATTTCGGATAGTATAGCACAGTGACAGCAAAATTTAATCACCTAAAAGATATAATGCACCACTTTTTCTATAAGGTAACCGATGGATTACAAAGAGACTCTTCTTCTCCCTCAGACCGAATTTCCGATGCGAGGGAACTTGGTTCAAAATGAGCCTGAGCGTTATGCGGCATGGATTGCCAAAGATGTTTACGGCCGTATGAAAGCTGCGCGAGCAGGTGCACAAAGCTTTACGTTGCACGATGGCCCTCCGTACGCCAACGGTCATACCCATATCGGTCATGCTCTCAATAAAGTTCTCAAAGATATTATTGTCAAATACCACTATTTTAACGGTAAATCGGTACGTTTTACCCCTGGCTGGGATTGTCACGGATTGCCGATTGAGCAGCAAGTCGAGAAAAAACTGGGCGGAAAACAGAAAAAAGAGGCTTTAAGCACCGCAGAAGTGCGCCAAATGTGTCGCGATCATGCACGTGAGTTTGTTGACATTCAGCGCGAAGAGTTTAAAAAATTGGGTATCGTTGCCGATTGGAACAACCCGTACTTGACGATGGATTCCAAATTTGAAGCGAACATCTACCGTACCCTTTGCTCGGTTGCTAAAAAAGGGTTGTTGATTGAGCGTTCTAAGCCGGTGTATTGGAGTTGGGCAGAACGTACGGCACTGGCTGAAGCGGAAGTCGAATACGAAGACAAAGAGGACTACTCGATCTATGTCGCGTTTGAACTGAGCGATGAAGCAAAAGTACGTGCCGGAATCGAGGGAAATGCTGCAATCGTAATCTGGACCACAACTCCGTGGACTTTACCTGCAAATACGGGAATCTCACTTAATCCAGATGAAGTTTACGTACGAACTTCGGATGGGTATATTGTCGCGGAAAAACGCTTCAATGCTCTTATTGAAGAGGGTGTGTTTACCGGAACCGTCGTACAAAAAATTGAAGCGAAAAAATTTGAAAATCTTTATGCGATCAACCCTCTGAACGGTCGCGGGTCTCATTTGGTTCTTGGTGAGCATGTTTTGATGGAGAACGGCTCAGGATGTGTCCATACTGCACCGGGACATGGGGAAGATGACTACCGTATCGGTCTTCGTTACAATCTCGAAGTCGTTATGCCGGTCGATGAGACAGGATGTTACGATAACACGGTTGTTCGCGAAAACCTACTCCCCGATGCGGAAGCGTTTGTGGGGATGCACATTTTCAAAGCGAATGAGCCGATTATCTCTCTATTGGGGGATAAAGCACTCAAAGTGAGCAAATTTCGTCACTCCTACCCGCACTGCTGGAGAAGCCATACGCCACTCATTTATCGTGCAACGAAGCAGTGGTTTATCAGTGTGGACGGTACCCCTGAGGGAGAAACCAAAACACTTCGCGAGATTGCTCAAGCCGAAGTCGCAAAAACGGCGTTTTATCCCGAAACCGGACGCAACCGTTTGGGCTCGATGGTCGAAAATCGTCCCGATTGGTGTATCTCTCGTCAGCGTGATTGGGGTGTTCCAATCGCATTCTTCCGTGTTAAAGCAACGGGTGAAGTGATTTTGGATGAGAAAGTTCTCAACTATATCGCGATGATTTTCGAGATGCACAGCTCGGATGCGTGGTACTCGATGAGTATCGAAGAGCTTCTCTATCCGGGATCAGGGCACAAAGCCGATGAACTTGAAAAAGTCTCCGATATTCTCGATGTATGGTTCGACAGCGGTTCGACGTGGAATGCGGTACTGAAATCACGCAACTATGATGCAGGGACCTATCCGGCCGATTTGTACATCGAGGGTTCTGACCAGCATCGCGGATGGTTCCAATCCTCCCTCTTTTTAAGTACGGCGGTAGAGCATATCGCTCCGTATAAAGCGCTCCTCACTCACGGATTCACCGTTGATGAGAAGGGTGAGAAGATGTCCAAGTCCAAAGGGAACGTCGTCGCCCCTGAGAAAGTACTCAAAGAGTATGGAAGTGAGATATTACGTCTATGGGTGGCTATGAGCGATTATCAGGGAGATTTGAAAATCTCGGATAATATTCTCAAACAAACGGCTGATCAATACCGCAAACTGCGTAATACTTTCCGTATTATGCTCGCGAATCTCGATGGTTTGGAAGCGGTTGTCCCTTACTCAGAGATGGGTGAGATCGATAAATGGATCGTTGCCAAGGCCAAAGAGGTGTTTGATGAAACACACCGTCTGTTCGGTGAATACAACTTCGTCCACGGCATGAGCGCCTTAAACTATTTCATCGTTAATGAGCTTAGCGGGGTTTATATCGATATTACCAAAGATCGTATGTATTGTGAGGGTGCAAGCTCGGCGGAACGCCGTTCGACGCAAAGTGCGATGGCGATCATTGCCCGCTCTATGCTCGGACTGATCGCTCCGATTTTGACGTACACTGCCGATGAGATTTTCGAAAACGCTCCGTCTGTGATTAAAGGGTCTGCAACCGATATTTTTGACGTCGTCTATGCTACTATTGATCCGCTTGAGAGTACTTGGGATGAAGCAACGATGAAAATGATCCGTGAAAAGTTCAATGAGATCGTGGACGGATTGAAAAAAGAGAAAGTGATCAAAAATACCCTTGAACTCGTTATCTCTACAACATCAACGGTTGCGAAATCGATGAAGAAAGCGGACATCGAAGAGTATTTGGTTATCTCAAAATGGTGTGCCTGTGAACTCAAAGATATTTTAGGGACATTTGAGATCGAGGGAGAGCAGTTTAATATCGCGCTTGCTTCCAAAGCCAAATGCCCTCGCTGTTGGAAATATCACAGCGAAGATGAAGAGACATTATGCCCTCGTTGTGCGCAGGTAGTAGCATAATGATCGATGTCGCACAACCCGTTCCACTCGGTTTTGTTGCTGAAACGGTCGGAGTTATTTTTATCGTTATCGCCTTGGGTATTATGATGGTTAAACAAGCAAAACGTAGAAAGGAGAGTGTATGATCACACTCAAAGAGGCGCTTAAGCTCTCAAAAGAAGAACTGGTATCACTCAAAGAAGAGTTAAAAGCCAAAATCTCCGCCAATCCTGAACTCAATGCATACATCGACGTGCTCAACATCGGTGAGGGGATCCCAATCGCGATCAAAGATAACATCCAAGTTACCGGATGGTCGGTCACGTCTGGTTCTAATATCCTCAAGGGGTACATTGCTCCCTATAATGCAACGGTTATTGAAAAACTTTTGGCAAACGGTATGTCACCGTTTGGTCGTACCAATATGGATGAGTTTGCGATGGGTTCTACGACCGAAAGCAGCTGTTACGGTAAAACACTTAACCCTCTCAACCACAACTGTGTTCCGGGAGGAAGTTCAGGCGGTTCGGCGGCAGCGGTAGCGGCGGGGCTTGCGGTAGCGGCACTGGGCAGTGATACCGGCGGATCGATCCGTCAGCCGGCGGCATTTTGCGGAATCGTCGGGATGAAACCGACGTATGGCCGTGTGAGCCGCTACGGATTGGGCGCCTATGCAAGTTCGCTCGATCAGATTGGACCGATGACCCAAAACGTCGAAGATGCGGCGATTTTGTACGATATCATCCAAGGGTATGATCCAAAAGATTCCACTTCGGCTGAGCGTAACGACGGCAGTGTGAGTGATAAACTCGATTCTAACGCCAAACTTACAATCGCTATTGTTCCTGACTACGTCAAAGACGCTTCCGAAGATGTCCGCAAAGCGTATGACAAAGCGGTAGAAGCCCTTAAAAACGCTGGACATACCATCGTCGAAAAATCGTTGATGGATCCGAAATACGACATTTCAGCCTATTACATCACCGCAACAGCGGAAGCGACAACAAATCTTGCCCGCTATGACGGTATTCGCTATGGTAACCGCGTAGAAGGGGATAATCTCAAAGATACGTTTTTGCAAACCCGTTCCAAAGGTTTCGGTGCTGAAGTTCAACGTCGTATTATGCTCGGAAATTTTGTCCTCTCATCGGGGTATTATGATGCCTATTATGTCAAAGCACAAAAAGTACGTTCATTGATCCAAGAGGAGTATAATAAGATTTTCGAAGAGGTTGATCTTATTTTGACTCCGGTTGCACCTCGTACAGCCTACGAATTTGGTGTTCTGAGCGATCCGCTGGAGATGTATTTGAGCGATATTTATACCATTTCGGTCAATTTGGCGGGACTTCCGGCGATTTCGATCCCGGTGGATACCGCGTCAAACGGTATGCCGGTCGGACTACAACTTATAGCCGCTCCCTATGCGGAGCAAACACTCTTTAACGGGGCATTGAGCCTCGAAACCACACTAAAAGGATAATTGATGAATATTCGTAAACGCGCCCTCACTTTTGAAGATGTATTGCTCATCCCTAAATACTCTGAGGTTCTCCCGAAAGAGGTGAGTCTGAAAACGATGCTAACCCGCAATATCCCTCTCAATATTCCGATGGTCTCTGCGGCAATGGATACGGTGACCGAATACCGTGCGGCGATTGCGATGGCACATTTGGGCGGTATCGGTATTATCCACAAAAATATGGACATTGAGACACAAGTTAAGCAAATCAAAAAAGTGAAAAAATCGGAAAGCGGTATCATTATCGATCCGATTTATGTCCACCCTGATGCTACACTGGAAGATGCGGAAGCTCTTATGAGCGAGTTTAAAATTTCGGGAGTCCCTGTTGTAGACGCCCATAATAAATTGCTCGGTATTTTGACCAATCGTGACATGCGTTTTGAAAAAGATTTATCGAAATTGGCGATTGATGCGATGACGCCTATGCCGCTTATCACCGCAAAAGCAGGGATCACCTTGGCGGATGCTGAGCAAATGATGCATCTCAATAAAATCGAGAAACTTCCGATCATTGATGATAACGGATTGCTCAAAGGCCTCGTTACGATCAAAGACATCAAAAAGCGAATCGAATATCCTCACGCTAACAAAGATGATTTCGGTCGTCTTCGTGTCGGTGCGGCGATCGGTGTCGGACAGTTAGATCGTGCACGCGCTCTTGTCGATGCGGGTGTTGATGTTTTGGTTCTTGACTCGGCACACGGTCACTCCAAAGGGATTTTGGATACCGTAAAAGCGATCAAAAAAGAGATGGTGGTTGACATTATTGCCGGAAATGTCGCGACAGGTGAAGCGACATTGGCGCTGATCGAAGCGGGAGCTGACGGTGTCAAAGTGGGTATTGGACCGGGATCAATCTGTACAACCCGTATCGTAGCCGGTGTCGGTGTACCGCAAATATCTGCGATCGATGAATGTGCGGCGGTAGGACGTAAACACGGAGTACCGATCATCGCTGATGGCGGTATCCGCTACTCAGGTGATATCGCAAAAGCCCTTGCGGTGGGTGCAAGTGTTATTATGGCGGGATCACTTCTTGCAGGGACTGAAGAATCCCCTGGAGATACAATCATGTATCAAGGGCGTCAGTACAAATCATACCGCGGTATGGGTTCAATCGGTGCGATGACCAAAGGCTCAACCGATCGTTATTTCCAAGAGGGGACAGCAGCTGATAAACTCGTTCCTGAGGGGATCGAGGGGCGTGTACCGTTTCGTGGAAGCATCGCAGCGGTAGTCCATCAAATGATGGGCGGTCTACGCTCGTCTATGGGATACTGTGGAAGTGAAAGCATCGAAGCATTTTGGGATAAAGCCGAATTTGTAGAGATCACCAGTGCGGGGCTCAAAGAGTCTCACGTACATGATGTTATCATTACTCAAGAAGCACCGAACTACCACGTATAAATAATCCTTATTAATCCAATGGCCATTAAGCCATTGGGGAAACATGGGAAAATGGACTCTATGCTGATACAATTGCGCAAAACAACCTAAAGGATGAACATGCAACTTCAAACCGAAGCGTTACACGCGGGATACGATAAAGATACCCAAAGTACGATGGCAGTTCCTATTTATCAAACGACGGCATACGAGTTTCGGGATGTCGAACATGCGGCAAATCTGTTTGCCCTCAAAGAACTGGGTAACATTTATACCCGTTTGAACAATCCGACCACCGATGTATTCGAGAAGCGTTTTGCAGCGTTGGAAGGTGGAGCAGCAGGCTTGGCAACCTCTAGCGGTATGGCGGCTATTTTTTACGCGATTGCCAATACGGCAGAAGCTGGAGACAATATCATCTGCGCTAAACAGCTTTATGGCGGAACATTGACCCAAGCATCTTTTACGCTAAAACGTTTCGGGATTCAAGCTCGTTATTTTGATGTCCAAAACCCAAGCGAGATCGAAGCATTGGTGGATGATAAAACCAAAGCGATCTTTTTTGAAACATTGACCAATCCGAGTATCGATGTTGCCGATATTGCAGCGATCACGGCAATCGCCAAAAAACATGGGATTCTCACTATCGTCGATAATACGGTAGCGACTCCGGTTCTATGCCGACCGCTTGAACATGGTGTCGATGTCGTTGTTCACAGTGCGAGTAAATACACGACGGGGCAAGGTCTTGCAATCGGCGGGATCATGGTAGAGCGTCAAGGATTGGTCGATTTTATCAAAGGAAACGCTCGCTATCCGCAGTTTAATGAAGCCGATGAGAGTTATCACGGTTTGGTGTATGTGGATGTGCCATTACCACTTTTTTGTTTGCGAGCACGTTTGTCATTATTACGGGATTTAGGCGCGGTTGTATCGCCGTTTAACTCATGGCTCTTTATTCAGGGGATCGAAACTCTTAGCCTACGTATGAGAGAACATTCACGCAATGCACAAGCCGTTGCGGAGTTTTTAGAGTCTCATCCTAACGTGAAAAAAGTGAACTATCCGGGGCTCAAAAGCAACAGCAATTACGCGAACGCGCAACGTTATTTCCAAAACGGTATGTCAAGCGGATTGCTTAGTTTTGAAGTAGAGAGTTTTGAAGTGGCGAAAAAAATCGTTGATGCAACGAAACTGTTCTCTCTTGTCGTGAACATTGGGGACTCAAAATCGATTATTACCCATCCGGCATCGACAACCCATCAGCAACTCTCTAATGAAGAGTTGATTGCATGCGGTGTCCCTTCAGGATTAATCCGCCTGAGTATCGGATTAGAAGCATCCGAAGATCTGATCAATGATCTAAAAGCAGCGTTAAACGCATAAAAAGGGCTTTATGTTAAACCTTCAAACCGCCAGTGAACATTTTACCAATCCGCTCTATTTGGAGAGCGGACGTATCTTGGAACCTTACGATATTATCTATGAGACGTACGGGGAGCTTAATGAAGCGAAAGATAATGTCATAGTAATTTGTCATGCCCTTACCGGATCGCATCATGCTGCAGGGACGTATGAGGGAGATAATAAAAGCGGCTGGTGGGACGGACTCATAGGTCAGGGAAAAGCGGTCGACACCGACAAATTTTTCGTGATCTGTACCAACGTCATCGGAAGCTGCTTCGGTAGTACGGGGCCTATGTCACCGCGTTATCCCTATAATGAACCGTACCGTTACAAATTTCCGGTTGTGACTATTTTGGATATGGTGAAAGCACAACGGATTTTATTTGATCGTTTGGGCATACATCAGGTTCATGCAATTATCGGCGGATCGATGGGGGGGATGCAGGCGTTGGCATTCGGTGTCTTTTTTCCCAACTTTGCTAAAAAAATCATTGCGATGGCAACAACTGCCGCAACACAGCCGTGGGCAATCGCATTTAACAAAGTAGCCCAAGAAGCGATCCTCAAAGACCCTGAGTTTAAAAACGGTTACTATGATCCGGAAGTGATCCGTGAAAATGGTCTCAGCGGTATGGCAATAGGGCGTATGGCTGGGCATATCAGCTTTTTGTCCCCTGATTCGATGGAGCGAAAATTCGGACGTGAATACAAACGAAATGACGGTTTGTATGAGCTCTTTGGCAAGTTTCAAATCGAATCGTATTTGGAGTACAATGGCTATAATTTTACGAAATGGTTTGATCCGCTTTCGTACCTCTATATCACCAAAGCGATTAACATCTACGATCTCTCACGAGGGTTTGATTCGATGGAAGATGCGCTCTCAAAAATCAATGCGGAACTCTATCTGATCAGTTTTGAAAAAGATTTCCTTTTCTTGCCAAGTGAGATGGAATCGATCCATAGAACGATGAAAGAGATAGGGAAAACAAACAGCAATTATCTCGAAGTTGCAAGCGATTACGGTCATGATGCCTTTTTGGTAGAAATTGATAAAATAGAGAATTACGTTCGGAGTGCACTATGAATAATGAAGAGAGTTTTGAAACAAAAATTGCCAACGCTAAAGCGATTCTGGAAAAATTAATGGATCCGGCTTTGCCGATGAATGAGAGTGTTAAAGCGTATGAAGAGGGGATGAAAGAGCTTAAAAATGCCGAAACCATGCTCCAAAATGCACAGATGCAGATCCAAATCATCAAAAATCAGGAGCAATAATGCGTGTCGCCATACTCCAACTCCCTTCCATCGGAATGGGGAGCAATAAACTCGAAAATTATGCCCGTGTAGCGAGCCAAAAAGGGGTTAAGCTTGTTTTAATGGGGGAATACCTACTCAACCCGTTTTTTAAAGAGTTGATCCAAACACCGGTCTCCATGATCGCCGAACAAAGCGCTCATCAAATCGAAACGCTTAAAGCGTTAGCCGTCAAATACGAACTCACCTTTGTCGCTCCGATTGTGACTGTCAAGAAAAAAGAGTGCACCAAGATGATAGCCAAGGTGAATGCTCGTAGTGTTACCTACTATCCTCAGCAATTCTTGATTAATTACCCACATTGGAATGAAGAGAAGTTTTTTAACAACCCTATCGAAGCGGTGAAACCACCGATGATTTTTTCGTGTGACGGATTCAAATTTGCCGTAATGGGAGGTTTTGAGACTCATTTTGATCCGATGTGGGAAGCGGTGACGTCAAAAGTAGTCGATGCGGTCTTAGTTCCGAGTGCATCTACGTTTGAATCGCATAACCGCTGGCGTGAACTCATTAAAACCAGAGCTTTTACCCATAACTGCTATATCCTTAGAGCCAATCGTGTGGGAGAGTACTTTGACGAGCATCATGCGTGGAAGTTTTATGGTGATTCGATGGTTGTTTCTCCTGATGGGGAGATTGAAGCAGATCTTGGTAATACGGAAGAGTTGTTAATTATGGATATTGAGCGAAAAAGTATCATAGAATCACGTAAAGGATGGGGTTTTAAAGAGGCGTTACGAAAACGTAAATAGATTGAAAAAATTAATTTTTTTATTTATAATTTTTGTTGTTAGTAGTCTGAATGGTTCTATTTTACAATTACATAACAATACTTCTATTTCGATAGAAGATACAATCTCATATTTTGAGGACAAACAAGGTCTTTTAACATATCAACAAGCTGACTCCAAGCTATTTATCCCCTATATTCAAGAACAAAGTGTTAATTTCGGATTTACTGATTCGGTGTATTGGTTTAAGATAGACTTGTGTAATTATTCTTCAACATTAGACACGCATTGGTGGATGAAAATCGATTATCCGCTCCTCGAACGGATTGACATGTATTTGATTGAACCTAATGGAAAATTGATCAAACATAGTCGTATGGGAACGTCACAACCATTTAATTCACGTGAAATTAGATCTCATAATTTTATTGCTGAATTACCACTAAAAAATATTGCTAATGCTACCTTACTAATACGAGTCAAGACACAAAGCTCCATGCAGTTGCCAATTTCTATTTTTTCATCTGAAAATCTTATTGAAGAGATAGAACAAAGTAATTTTTTTGTGGGACTGTATTATGGAATTTTCTTTATTGTCTTGTTATACAACATTGTTTTGTTTATATATACGTTCGATCATAATTATCTCCGCTATATTTTATTTATCGTCTCATTTATTTTGTGGCAAATTTCATTTGATGGGATAGGAATTAAATATATTTGGGGAGATACACGATGGCTAATAGAACACGGTTCAAGTGCTTTTATCGCATTGTCTGCATTTTCTGCTCTTTACTTTAGCCGTCACTTCTTAAATACATCTTTTTATAGTCCAAAAATAGACAAGATAATCATAGCTATTATGTTTATCAGTTTTGGATTGGTGATTTTCTCATCTGTTTTGCCATATGGGAAAATGATACCTTTTAATACCTCTTTGGCACTAACAATACCGATAATATTGCTTATTTCTGGTTTGGCTGTAATGCGGCATAAATATAGAGCGGCACGTTTTTATGTTGCCGGATGGAGCTCATTGTTAATTGCGACTTTGATTTTTGCTTTTAATAAATTTGATTTAATTCCAAGTTTTTATGGAGTTAATCATGTGCAACAGATTGGTTCAGCAATTGAGATGATTTTTTTATCCTTGGCGTTGGCTGATAGGGTCTATTTACTTCAACGTGAATACATTGAGAAATTGAATCTTTTGAATGATACGCTTAGTGAAAAGGTCAATATCGCATTAAATGAAGCACGAAAAAAAGATCGTTTATTTGTGCAACAATCAAGACTTGCTGCGATGGGAGAAATGATTGAACAAATAGCTCACCAATGGCGTCAGCCGCTAAATACATTGGCTTTAATCAATCAGGATATGTATGTTAAATACAAGTTGGGCAAGTGTGATGGAGAATGTTTCGATCAAAGCCATAATAGGATTGATGAGCATCTTCAATACCTTTCAAAAACGATTGATGATTTTCGTAATTTTTATAAAACTGATAAATCAAAATCACTTGAAGATGTGGGAAATTTAGCTGCTGATGCATTACGATTGAGTGATGTGTTTTTAAAATATGCAAAAATTAGAACTCACTTAGATGTGTCAACAACCCGTAAAGTAAATATAGCTAAAAATGAGATGATACAGGTTCTTATGAACTTAATAAAAAATGCACATGATGCTATTATTGAGCAGGGGATGAAAGATGGTAATATCGTAATTAATGTAGAAGATATAGGCTCAGATGTAAAAGTAACGGTAGATGATAATGCAGGAGGGATAGCTCCAAGTTTAATGGATAATATTTTTAATATTTATTTTACAACAAAAGATCCTGATCATGGTACCGGCATCGGATTACATATGTCAAAATACATTATTGAAGAGAGTTTCGGAGGAAAAATATCAGTGGAAAATTTTGCTAATGGAGCTCGATTTATTATTGTTTTACCTGCGGAAAAATCCAATGAAATGAAAAATATATCAGAAGGAGTATAAAAAATGACTAATTATTTTCATCGTCAAATACAATTGTGGGGTGAAGATGTACAGCTCTCTTTACAATCTAAACGGATAGCCATTATTGGAAGTGGAGGCTTGGGCTCCTCGTTAGCATTCGCTTTAGGTGCATCCGGTATCGGTGAGATTCATATGGTTGATTTTGATACGGTAAGTTTGCATAATATTCATCGTCAAATTGCTTTTAAAATGGGTGATGAAGGAAAATTTAAATCCGAAGTTGCTGCACAGCTAATAGAAGAACGATCCCCTTTTGTTAAAGCTTTTGCTCATGTTTGCCGCTTTGAGGAGTTTATCTTAAAAAATATCGAAGTTGATTTAATCATCGATGCAACCGATAATTTGCCATCACGTGGTGAAATCAATACTTATGCTAAATTGCATCATTTACCATGGGTGTATGGATCGGTAGAGGCATTTAATGGTCAAGTATGTTTTTTTGAAGAGGCATCTTTTAATGAATTGTTTAAAATTACTCAAAAAACACCTGCTGGTATTGCTGCTCCAATAGTTATGCATATTGCTTCATTACAAGCAAATTTAGCATTACGTTATTTGTGCGGTTGGAGTGTTAAGAAAGATACTTTATACTATCTTTTCTTTAATAATGAAGGTGAATTGGTAACGCAAAAATTTGCGTTACCTAAATGTGAACGTTAAATACTAGGGATATATTTGGCTAGAGCATCAATTTGTTCATCGTTGAGCCCTTTGGCTTGCCCTTGCATAAGGGCTTTCATCTCTTTACCATAGGTTCCTGCTTGATAACCGTGAAGTGCATCTTTTATTTGTTGTTCATTGAAATTGGCAATAATTTGAGATTTATTCAGGGCTGATTTTTCAGCTTTACTTCCATGACATGCAGCACATTTTTGTGTGAACAATGATCCACCATCTACTGCTGCCGACGTAACTGGTTGCTCAGGTGTATTTTCATTATTAGTATTTGTTTCTACTGCTGTTGTAGCATTGGGTTCAGATATTGTAGTAGATATTGGTGTCTGCGGTGTAGTTGCTTCAGTAACCGTATTTTCTGTGGATGAGTTGCTGCAACCAAGTAGTAGAATAGAACAGGCAATAGAGAGAATGTATTTCATTTAATACTCCTAAAATAATTTAGGTCAGTTTACGATAAGTTAGTTTGTATTTGATTTAAAAAAAGAAGAAAGAAAGAAAGAAAAATGTTTCGCACCGGAGTGCGAAACAAACCGCTAAGTAAAAACTTATTTAGCAGGTGCAGCTTCAGCAGCAGGTGCAGCATCAGCAGCAGGTGCAGCAGCATCAGTTGCAGCGTCAGCAGCAGGTGCAGCAGCGTCAGTTGCAGCAGCAGCATCAGCAGCAGGTGCAGCTTCTTCAGCAGCAGGTGCAGCTGCTTCTGTAGCAGGTGCAGCTTCAGTAGTAGCAGACTCGCTGCATCCGATAAACATAGCAGCTAAAAGCAAAGCAGAAACGATTTTCAACATGGTAAGGCTCCTTAAAAAATATGGCGGAAGTATACCACTACTCCCCCCATCCTTGTCAAGTGGTTTTGATTAAATTTATAAATCTTTTTTTAAACCCCCTAAAATAGGCGTTTTTAGAATAAAATTTATTTAAAAAAAGGGTCAAAAAATTGATAAAATGAAGAGAAAAAAATATTAACAATATCTTTTTTTTTATCTTTTTAATATTTGTTTACTAAGTGTTATCTTTTTAGAGGCATTTCAGTGTGAAAGGAAAAGGAAGTTTTCGTATAGCTATTGAGAATAGCTATAACGAATTTCCTCCTTTTTTATCGTCCGGAAGGAAGTAAATTGGGAAGAGGAGGTGTTTGATCCTGACTCCATCCTCCCCCTAAAGCTTTGTAGAGTGAAATTGTTGATATTAGGGCATTTTGTTTTGCGATTATAAGTTGTTGTGACGCCTGTAACCATTGCTGCTGGACAAGAAGCATATCGCTATAGGCAATCGTACCTACTTGATAACGTAACTTACTTTGTAAGAGTGCTTTTTTTATAGCATCGGTGCGTGCTTTTTGGTACGTTATTTGTTCTTTAGCTTTTGTGGTTTGTCCGAGAGCATTATTGGTATCATTAAAAGCACTTACAATAGTTTTTTTGTAGATAGCTAGTGTTTGATTGTGATCAGCTTCAGCAGTTTTGATTTGTCCAGCAATTAAACCTGCTGAGAAGATTGGTATACTGACTGATGGAGCCAAGTCCCAAATTCTTGCAGGATTAGAAACGAAATTGCTTAATTCCATACTTTGTACCCCTAACATACCTGTTAGTTTAATACTTGGAAAGTAAGCAGCGTGTGCGACACCGATTTGTGCATTAGCTGCAATCAGATTTTGTTCGGCTGACGCAATATCCGGACGGTTATTTAAAATATCAGAAGGTAAAGCAGTAGGGACTTCTGGAACCATTATTGAATCAATGTGAGAAGCTTTAACCGATAATGGGTTACGCCCCAGTAATAGATTGAAAGTTGATTCTTCTGCAATTTTTGAAGCTTCGAGTTGAGAGAGGGTTGCTTTGGCACTTTCTACTTCTGAAAATGATTGAAGATAAATATTTTCAGCAATAACACCTTGTTTGTATTTAAATGCATTTAGGTTAGCAATATCTTGTGTAACGGTTAGATTTTCAAGTGCTAAATCTATTTGACCTTGAATCGATGAGAGCTTGATATAGGAAGCGGCAACATTGGATGCAATGGAAAGTTTTACCGTTTGTGATGCGTATTCGCTTGAGAGAAGTGTAGCACGCGCCGCTTCGTTCGCGCGACGTACTTTGCCAAACAGATCAATCTCGTAACTTGCTAGGGCCAATGACCCTGCATAAGTAGAGGTTACACCTTCATGGAGCTGATAGCCACCTGTAGTGGCATTATTGACCCCTTTACGATCTAATGATCCAGAACCGTTGATCTGAGGGTAGAGATAAGATTTTGCCTGATCAAATTTTCCGAGTATAGCATTGACTGAAGCTTCCGAAGCTTGTATATCATAGTTTGCAATGAGTGCACTTTCAATTGCTTGGGTTAATATTGGATCATTAAATTGTTTCCACCATTGGGAATTGATACTTTGTTGAGCAGTTTTATTTTGATCACTGTTTGTAAAGGTTTCCGGCACACTAACATCTGGTTTGACATAGTCTGGTCCGATAGCACATCCGCCTAAAATTAGGGAAGATAGAAGGGCGAGGCTTAGTGTATATTTATTCATGATCGGCTCCTTTTTCGGGGCTAAATTTTTCCTGAGCCGTAGCAACCCAGTAATAAAGAAACGGAATAAAATAACGTTCGATAAAGGTTGCTGCCAACATCCCGCCAAACATGGCTACTCCGATCGAAAATCGTCCCATGGCTCCGGCACCGGAGCTGAGGATCAGTGGTAGCATCCCTGCTAAAAAGGCAAATGACGTCATCATCATCGGGCGGTATCTTAGTCGTGCCGCTTCCATTGCCGAATCATAAATGCTTTTGCCTCCGTGACGTTGTTCTTCCGCAAATTCGACGACTAAAATGGCATTTTTTGCTGAAAGGGCGATCAATGTCAATAATCCGATTTGGAAAAATACATTGTTATTGAGAAACGGGATTAACCATACTACCGTATATGCTCCCATAATACCATACGGTACAGCAAGCATAATCGATATCGGTAATGTCCATCTCTCATACAATGCGCTCAAAATCAGATAAACTAAAACTAAAGCAAATGCCATAATCATAAGTGCTTTTGAACCGACCAGTTTCTCTTGGAGATACAGACCGTCCCAATCGTAACTCATTGTAGATGGTAAAAGGGTATCCGCTTTTGACTCGATTACTTTAATAAGATCACCCGAACTGTATCCAGGAGCGGGTGAGCCCATAACAGTGGTGCTGAGTACACCGTTAAAATGTTCAATCGATGATGGAGCACTTGACATAGTGACGTGTACGATAGATGAGAGTGGGACTAGTTGACCGGTACTGGAACGAACCCATGCTCTGCCAATATCCTCAGGCGTTGCTCGATACGGAGAATCCGATTGCATCTGTACCCAGTAGATTTTACCGTTTTTATCAAACTGATTAATATACATTGCTCCGATGGTCGCCTGCAGGGTTTGATAAACATCAGAAATGGAGAGACCCATCATTTTCGCTTTTTCACGGTCTACTTCGACACTCAATGTTGGAGTGCTGCTATTCATGGTAGTCATCGGGTTTTTGATACTCGGATCGTTACGAAGCTCGCCTACAAATGCATTTGTTGCGGCTGATAGCTTGCTAAAATCGTTATTACCAGGTTGTAATAAACGTAAACTAAACATATCGGATGGTCCCATACCACGGATCGGAGGCGGAGGCATTGAAAAGACTTTTGCCTCTTTAATGGCTCCCCACTTCGGTCCTAGAGAGCCAAGAATACCAAATACTTTGAGTTCTTTTGTGGTTCGTTCAGACCATGGTTTTAAGCGTGTAAAAATAACGGCAGAGTTAGGCTCTTGAGAGAATGTCAAAATATTAAGCCCTGTAATAGCGGTGTATTTGTACACCCCTTCTTGTTTACTTAATACGGCTTCAACCTGTTTGACCACTTCCAATGTACGGTTGGCGGTTGCTCCGTCTGGGAGGTTAACACTGGTGATAAAATACCCCTGATCCTCCATCGGTAAAAATGCGGTAGGGAGGGTTTTATGGAAATATGCGATAAAACCATATGTGGAGAGATAGATAAGTAAAAAGATAAATGATTTACGGATCATAAATCCTGATCGGCGGACATAATTTTCAGTCATTCGACCAAATGCACGATTAAACCATCGGAAAAATGCCAGAGGCTCATTTTCATGGTGTTTGAGAATCAATGCACCGATAGCTGGAGCAAAGGTAAGTGCCATAAAGCCTGAAAATACGACGGAAATGGCAATAGTAGCGGCAAATTGTTTATACAGTTGCCCTGTCATACCGCCAAGGAATGTTGCAGGGATGAAAACGGCACACATGACAAGGACGATTGCAACGACAGGCCCTGAAATTTGGCCCATTGCCTTGATCGCTGCCTCACGTGGTGAGAGTTTTTCATGTTGTAATATCCGCTCCATATTCTCAATGACAACGATAGCATCATCGACGACAATTCCGATCGCCAAAACCAATCCGAAAAGGGTGAGGGTATTGATTGAATATCCGAGTAGGTACATTCCGATAAATGCACCCGTCAATGAGATCGGAATCGACATGATCGGAATCATCGCTGCTCGGTAGCTTTGTAAAAAGAGGTAAATAACCAAACTGACTAAAACAATAGAAGCAAGAAGGGTAAAGACAACCTCTTCAATAGAGATTTTAACAAAATCGGTCGTATCGTAAGGGATGTCATAAGCGATCCCTTTCGGGAATTTTTTGGAGAGTTTTTCCATTTTTGCGGCAATTGCGGCAGAAGTGTCGAGTGCGTTGGCATTAACATCGGCAAAAATACCGATCATGGCTGCCGGTTTACCGTTTACCCGTCCGAAAAATTCATAGTTTTGACTTCCGAGTTCTACACGGGCAACATCTTTAAGCCGGAGAAATGAACCGTCTCCTTTTGCACGGACAATGATATTTTGAAACTCTTCAGGGGTAGAAAAACGCCCTTTGGAAGTGAGCTGCATTGTCCACATTTGCTCATCATTGGTAGGTGCTTGCCCTAAACGTCCCGGAGAGACTTGAATATTCTGATCCTTGATTGCAGCCGCAATTTCTGCAGGACTAACACCCAAAGATGCCATACGGTCTGGATTAAGCCAAATGCGCATCGCGTAATCGCGCTGACCAAAAATTTGGCTTCGTCCGGCACCTGGTGTTTTTTTGATTTCGTCGAGAAGGTTTGCTGAGATGTAATTACTGATTTGTGTGGAATCGTAGCTGCCATCAGGTGAAGTGATCGCAACCAATAACAAAATATCAGACGTCTTTTTCTGTACGGTTACACCAAGATCGCGAGTGCTTTGAGGAAGCTGTGCAATAACGGAGTTGATACGGTTTTGTACATCGACTGCGGCCAAATCTTGATTGACACCGATGTTAAAAGTACAGGTGATACTGGCACTTCCCGGCAAAGCGGCAGCTTTGGAACTCATGTACATGAGTCCGTCCGCACCGGAGATTTGAGACTCTAGTGGGGTTAGGATAGTATTGGCAATGGTTTGCGCATCAGCACCCGGATACTGTGCCGAGACGACGACAGTCGGAGGGGTGAGATTGGGAAGCTGTGAGATTGGTAGCGTTTTAATTGCTACAAATCCAAGCAACATAATGATCATGGCGATAACGGATGATAATATAGGACGATTAATAAAATATTTACTAAACATGACTATTTGGTGTTCGGAATGACTTCCGCTCCCGGTTTGAGTTTAGGGAGACCGTCGGAAGCGATTTTATCTCCGGCATTGACACCACTTTCGATCAGAATGTTTTCACCGACCCATGCTCCTGCAACGACAGGTTTAGGAGTAACGGTATTGTTTGCTTCGATCGAATAAACAAATTTCCCTTTGTCTCCTGTGAGAACTGTTTTTTGAGGAACATAGAGAGCATTTTTCCACTCCATTCCTTTGACTTTGACGTGGACAAATTGACCTGGGAGGAGTTTATGGTCACTGTTATCGATCACGGCACGGTAGGTGATGTTCCCTGTCGTGGAATCGATAAATGGTGCAATAAAATTGATTGAGCCTTTGCGTGCAAGGGTTGTTCCGTCGCTGAGAGTTAATTCGACTTCGTATTTTCCGTCTTTCGGAGCACTCAACTTACCGCTTGCAATTGCATCTTGACGGGCAATTTTTTCATTTTCGCTAAAAGTAAAATTGACATACATCGGATCAGTTTGATACACGGTTGTCAAAAGTCCATTAGCTCCAGCTGCGATATAGGTACCAACGTCGATTTTGGATTTATCGACAAATCCATTAATAGGTGAGGTGACTGTTGTGTAACTGAGGTTGAGTTTTGCTTGTTCGAGTGAAGCTTTTGCTGCTGATACGGCTGCAGCAGAGTTACGTTCATTGGCGGTTGCGGTATCTAAATCCTGTTGGCTGGCGGCATTGGCTTCTGCGAGCGGTTTGATACGATTAAGTACTGCTTTGGCATTGGTATAGTTGGCGGATGCGAGATCATACGCAGCTTGGGCACTTGCAAGAGCATTTTTTAGATCACTTGGGTCAATGATAAATAATGTTTCTCCTTTTTTAACTGCTGAACCCTCTACATAAGCTCTTTTTTGAAGATAGCCATTAACGCGGGCAAAAATTTGTACTGTGTAAAATGCTTGTGTTTGACCTGTCGCTTCTAAAAGAGCAGGAAAATTACCTGATTTTACTTCGGTAACAGTGACGGGTACCGGACCTTCAGGCGGCTTTTCCATCCCTGCGGCTTTTGGGCGTTCACATCCGCTGATGAGTAATGCAGCAAGTGTTGACAAAGTGATAATAGATAGTCGGTTCATTCGGGTTCCTTTAAAGTGTAGTTGAGGGTAAGACACATCTGTTTCAAGACGCGTAATGTAATGGCAAGTTCATTTGGATCGATCCCTTGATGAAGATAACGGGTTGATTCTGCTAAAACTGCCATTGTCGGTTTTTCCAATGCGATCCCTTGTGGAGTGAGGGTGACATGATTACACCGTTTGTCCTGACATGCGGTTGCTCTTTGGATGAGGGAGCGTTTTTCCAATCCTGCGATTAGACGGGTAACGCTGGCTTTGTCTTTACCGACAAAATCGGCAATATTTTGCTGGGTAGAGGTTCCCTCTTTCCATAATACGACCATCACTTTGAACTGCTCGATTGTCATATCGATGCCGTTCTCTTCCAGTTGCCGAGTGAGATAATTTCGGGCAGCGTATGCAGCATGGTTGCTTAAGCATCCCAAAGATTCTAGCGTCGGACATTCACATCGATTCATGAGTAGCTCCTGAAAATAGTTGACTATGCAACTAATTGGCCGAATTCTAATTTATTTTAGGTGTGAAAGTCAAGAGCAGAATGTTAATAATGTTAATCATAAAGCTCAATGACTTGGAGTATAATCCGCTCAATTTTTTCAGGATGGATATGCATGATGCGTTTGATTATGATTTGGTTAGTCTTATTAGGCTCATTATGGGCGGTTGGGGTTGAGAGAAAAGTTCCGATTTTATGTTATCACCGTTTTAGCAGCGGAGAGCTCGATTCAATGAGTATCAAAACCTCTGTATTTGAAGAGCAAATGGCATGGTTGAAATCCAACGGCTATAGTGTGATCCCGCTCGACACGGCAATAGGATATGTGACGGGGAACGTGAAAACCATTCCTGCAAAATCGGTTGTGATTAGTGTCGATGACGGACACAAAAGTGTTTACAGCGATATGGCTCCGATAGTCAAGAAATACAAGGTCCCCGTAACGCTCTTCATCTATCCGAGTGCGATCTCAAACGCTGCGTATGCGATGACGTGGGAACAACTTCATGAATTAGAATCGACGAAACTTTTCCATGTGGAATCACATACCTATTGGCATCCAAATTTCAACCATGAGAAGAAAAAACTCTCTCCTGAAGAATATGCTAAATTTGTCGATAAACAGCTCGGCGGTGCGAAGAAAAAACTCGAAGAGAAAATGGGACATGAGATTAAATACCTCGCATGGGTATTCGGTATTTACGATGATGCGCTCCTTGTCGATGCGAAGAAAGCCGGATATTCGGCCGCATTTACGATTGATCGGCGTCATGCTGCCTCAAGTGCTAACATAATGGCTGAAGGTCGCTATATGGTCATCAGCAAACACTCGATCAAAGACTTTGAACACATGGTGGATGGAACGGAAGATCGGATGAATCCCTCTAAAAAAGAGATTGTCAAATACTAAATGTCAGCATCAAGCCGCTATAATATAGGTAATTAATTCCATTACAAAGACTGTCCTTTGCATTTTGAACCATACCCATTTGAAAAACTTACCTCTCTCTTGGCGGGGATTACCCCAAACAGCGACTACTCACCGATTGCTCTGACCATCGGTGAGCCGCAGTTCGAGACTCCGGCTTTTATCCAAAAATCGCTCTCCAAACACTCCGAAAAACTCCGTTATTATCCGAAAACGGCAGGTGAATCGGAACTCAATAGTGCAATGCTCGGTTTCGTCGAACGCCGTTTCGGTGTGAAGCTAAAACCCGCTGAATTGGTGAGTGCGTTCGGGACACGCGAAGTGCTTTTCAATTTCCCGCAATACTATCTGTTCGACAAACAAAGCCCTGTGATGGCGTACACCAACCCGTTTTATCAGATTTATGAGGGTGCGGCGATTGCGTCACGTGCACGGGTCATCCATCTCAACCTCACCGAGCAAAACAACTTCAAACCGACTATCAATGAAGCGGAACTCGCCGAATGCGATTTGGTGATTTTGAATTTCCCAAACAATCCGACGGCATCGGTTCTGAGCCTCGAAGAGTTAGGCGAATGGGTTCGCCTTGCCCTCAAACACGATTTTTGCCTCATCAACGACGAGTGCTACAGTGAGATTTACACCGATCAGAAAATCCCTTCGCTCCTCGAAGCCTCACTCTATGTCGGCAATACGTCGTTCAAAAACGTTCTCGTGATCAACTCGATCTCCAAACGCTCTTCCGCTCCGGGATTGCGTAGCGGATTTATCGCGGGGGATGCAGAGATACTCAAAGGGTACGCGCAGTATAGAACCTACGTCGGATGCGCTTCACCTCTTCCGCTACAGATGGCGGCGGCGATGGCATGGGCGGATGATTATCATGTTGAGAAAGCCCGCGCAGTGTACGCGGAGAATTTTAAAGCGGCGCAGGAGATTTTAGGGATAACAACCTCCGATGCGACCTTTTATCTCTGGCTCAAAGTGGATGATGCTCTCGAATTTACCCAACGCCTTTATCGTGACTATAACGTCAAAGTTTTACCGGGTGAATTTTTGGCACGCACCGATGCTTCAGGTGAAAATCCCGGCATCGGCTATATCCGCATCGCCCTCGTCGAAGAGACGGTTCGTACTATCCAAGCACTTAATCGCCTAAAGGAGGCATTATCATGACCGAAGAGTTGAAGAAAAAAATTTACGACGCTCAAAACGAGGGGGATATTGCCTCATTGTACGTTCTCGAAGCACAGGCACATGAACATTTTGACGAAGATACATTGATGGCGTTTTATGCAAATATCCTTGATTTGGCGTTGGAGAGAATGACAAATGCTTTGGAAAATATGGAACGTCTCGATATGAACGAAGTGCAGGATTTTGCAACCCTTCGTGCCTTGTACGAATACGCGATCGAGCATTACAGTGCGGGAAGTGCACATGATGCGAGTGCATTGTTCGAAGTCCTCGGCGGGATCAGCAACGACGAAGCGTTTAGTGAAGCGATGGCAGTGCATAGAGCAGGGTGTGACGCCCAAATAGCGTTTGATGATTTTATCGATGAATATGCTGATTTGGCAATGACGCAAAGCAGTGGAAAATTTTATATCAGTTTTTTCAAAAAGGAGATCGCACAATGAAAATTCATTTTATCGGGATCGGCGGAATCGGCATCTCAGGATTGGCGAAATATACCCGTTTCAGCGGTCATGAGGTGAGCGGATCGGACATGAAAGCGACTCATATCACTCAGCGCTTGATTGATCGAGGGATCAAAGTCTCTATCGGTCACGATGCCTCGAATATTCCTGAGGGGTGTGATCTCGTTATCCATTCGGCGATTATCCGTGATACCAATGTCGAAGTGATCGAGGCTAAAGCGCGCGGGATCGAAGTGCTCCACCGACGTGATGCATTGCTCCGTATCCTCAAAGAGAAAAAAGTCTATGCAGTGTGCGGCGCGCATGGCAAGAGTACGACGACGGCTATTTTAGCCTCTATTATGAGCGGTAGCGCGATCATCGGTGCGGAGTCCAAAGATTTCGGCTCCAACGTTCGCTATGACGGAAGCACCGACGTGATGCTTTTCGAAGCGGATGAAAGCGACGGAAGCTTTCTCAACTCTAACCCTTACTGCGCAATCGTCACCAACGCCGAACCGGAGCACATGGAGTATTATCACTACAATCTCGATGAGTTTCACAATGCCTATCGCCGTTTCGTCGAGATGGCGCCTGTGCGTGTTATCAATGCCGAAGATCCGTTTATGGCGACGCTTGAGTGCGATGCGATCCGTTTGTATCCGAGCAAAGATATCTCTAATATTCACTATACCCTCATCGATGATGAACCCTATACCCGCTTTACCCTCAATAATTTGGGAGAGTTCGAAGTGTGGGGATTCGGTGAGCACATCGCGATGGATGCGTCACTCGCGATTCTCGCGGCGGCTCAGACGATGAGTGTTGCGGCTATCCGTGCGAATCTGCTTCATTTCAAAGGGATCAAAAAACGTTTTGACGTCATTTTTAAAGGAAGTGACCGCGTTATCATCGACGATTATGCTCACCATCCGACCGAGATCAAAGCGACAATGGAATCGCTCATAACCTATGCCAAGCTCAAAGGGTTCGATCGTATCATTGCGATCTGGCAGCCGCACAAATACTCCCGCACCATCGATAACCTCGATGCGTTTGTGGCGTGTTTCGAAGGGTGTGATGAACTCGTTATCCTCCCCGTATGGGCGGCGAGCGAAGAGCCTCGTGAGATCGATTTTGAGGGGCGTTTCGGACACTACAATCTCACCATGTGCGATAAGCTTCATCGCGCCGGTGATACCATCGAAACGGTGCGTAATGATGCCGTTGTAGAGACGTACAATCGTGATCTCATCGTCGGATTCGGTGCGGGAGATTTGACCTATCAACTGCGGGGAACCAAGTGAGATTGAACGTTCTATGAGCCGCCTCTCCGCTAACCTCGCCGAGCTTTTCGGAAAGCTTGATCTTCTCTCTCATATTGCCTCTTTGGAGCACTTTTTCTCCCGTGAACAAAATATCGCGATACCGGGAGATCAGGAGCGGCATTACCGCTATATCCAAGCCCTCGATGCGCTGGAGTTTAAAGCCCCGCCGAAAAGTGTCGGGTTTGAGACGATCATCAACCATCTGAAAAAACAGGGTGTTTTACGCTTTGACGATATTTTCGAACTGCTCAAAGTAGTCCGTTATTTCCGCCTTATGCACAACCAAAACTTTGCGGGAATTATCGGCGAGTGGATGGGGACGATCATCATCCCCGAACCCTTTAACGAGATCGAGGAGTATTTCGATCATGAGGGGAACTTCATCGAATCGCGCGACGAGGAGTTACACAAAATCTCGATACGGATCAAAGCGATCAAAACCGAGATCAACGACTCGATCAAGCGCCTCTTTCACACCCAAAAACTGACCCCTTATCTCGTCGATACCCAGATTCACTACATCAATGACGAAGAGACTCTCTTGGTGCGCGGCGGGTTCAACCATGTTCTCAAAGGCTCCGTCGTCGGGCGGACGGGTGCGGGATTTTTCTATGTTGCCCCCGATTCGGTACTTCGCTCCAAAGAACAACTCCGTTATGTGCTCCAAGAGCGTGAAACCAAGCTTTACGAATACGCGAAACGGTTTTCTGCGAAGCTCTCCAATCTCGTTCCGTTTATCGGATTTATCGACCGTGAGTTTGAGCGGTACGACCACTACCAAGCGCGTGTCCTCTTTGCCCGTGCACGTGATTTTGCCATCCTCAAACCCCAAAACAACGCCGATGTAGTTCTCGAAGAGTTCTCCCATCCCGCTATCCACAAACCCAAGCCGATCAGCGTCGATTTCCGTTCCAACCTCCTGATGATTACGGGGGTCAATGCGGGGGGTAAAACGATGCTCCTCAAATCGCTCCTTTCGGCGGCATTGATGGCGAAATATCTCATCCCGATGAAGATCAACGCCAACAAATCGCGGATCGGGAGTTTTAAACGGATCGAAGCGGTGATCGACGATCCCCAAAGCGTGAGCAACGACATCTCCACCTTTGCGGGACGGATGGTGCAGTTTAGCCATCTGTTTGAACACAAAAGCGCCCTTGTGGGGGTCGATGAGATCGAACTGGGAACCGACAGCGACGAGGCGGCGGCACTCTTTGCCATTGTCCTCGATGAGCTGATCAAACGGGGTCAGAAGATTATCGTCACCACCCACCACAAACGGCTCGCCGCACTGATGGCGGATCGTGACGATGTGGAGCTGATGGCGGCACTATACGATGAAGAGCGCCGCCTTCCGACCTATGAGTTTTTGCAAGGGGTGATCGGCAAGAGCTACGCGTTTGAGACGGCGTCGCGCTATGGGATCAATCCCGCCATCATCACCCGTGCCAAAGCCCTCTATGGCGAGAATCACGAAAAACTGAGTGTCCTCATCGAGCGGGGGAGTGAACTGGAACGTGAGCTAAAGCGGAAAAACCGTGCAGTCGATGAAAAACTCGATGCATTGGTCGCGCAAGAACGTGATCTCAAAGAGGCGCGTGAGCATCTGCGAGCCGAGTTGGACAAAGAGAAAAACCGCCTGCACGCCGAATACGACATTGCGATCCGCGAAGCCAAGGAGGCGGCGCGAGGTCATGATATGGCGGCAATCCACCGTCAGCTGAACAAGGCGCAGGCGAAATTGCCGAAAGTCGAAGTCCCGAAAATCGCTGAACCAGAACCGATCATCTATACAGTAGGGCAGGCGGTAAAATACCGCTCTCAGCGCGGTAGCGTCGTGAGTGTCGGGGCGAAAGATGCGATGATCGAAGTGGAGGGGATGCGGCTGCGGGTCAAACTCACCGATCTCAAGCCGAGCGGCAATCTCCCGAAAAAGCCCAAAGTTACCGTCACGTCGCAAATCGATCAAAAAAGCGGTCTCAAACTCGATCTTCATGGATTACGGGGCGAGGAGGCGTGCGAGCGGATGGACAAATTCCTCTCGGATGCATTGCTTCAAGGGTTCGATGAGGTGATTATCTATCACGGGATCGGGACGGGGAAACTCTCGTATGCGGTCAAAGAGTTTCTAAAAGCCCATCCGAGTGTCAAGAGTTTCGCCGATGCGCCGCAACATTTGGGTGGATTTGGGGCGAAAGTGGTGAGGCTGTAAATGGCAAATAATTGGAATATCCCTGCATGGCTTGAAAAAGAGGTACGCGAACGAGATAAACAGTGTGTCTATTGTGGTGCTGAATTCACATCAGCAAAAGTTTCTAAAAAAACAGCTGCCAGTTGGGAACATATCATCAATGACGCCAAAATCATAACCAGAGAAAATATCGCTTTATGCTGTTGTGGATGTAATGCGAGTAAAGGGCAAAAACAACTCTCTGTTTGGTTGCAAACGTCATATTGTCAAGAACGAGGCATTAATCGAGAAACCGTTGCCCGAATCATCAAAGAAGCGATTATAAACGGTTTATAAAAATTTTGAAAAACCCTGTATAATATTCCGTAAGATTATACGGGAGATTACGATGGTAGCCTATAAGTCCAACGAAATGATGAGTTCGACCGATGTCGCGAAAAACTTCGGAGCTGTCCTCTCCAAACTCGCAAGCCACGAAGTCGATAAGATTTGTGTACTGCGAAACAATAAACCCGAAGCGGTAGTTCTCAGCGCACTCGAATACGAACAGCTTCGTGATTATCGGTATTGGAACACGATGAGTGAACATGAATACCTCCAAAAAGCGCATGAGAGTATTGAGCGTTCACGGAGCTATTCGATAGAAGAAGTAGATGCCTATCTCGAACGGATGATCGACTCGTATGAACGTTAGACTTCTTCCCTCTTTTGTAGCCAAACTTCAGTTAGTTTTGGAAAAAATTGCTACGGACAAAAAAAGTGCGGCACATACTTTTCGCAGAGAAATACTAATCGAGTGTTACGCTCTCAGCGATTTTCCCTATCGTTGCCGCCGCTCAATCCATTACAACGATGACAATATCCGTGATTTGATTTTTAAAGGGTATACGATTGTTTACAAAATCGTGGATGATGAAATAAAAGTGTTTGCATTAACCAAATATGAAGATTATAAAGATGAAGTTGACACATAAGATATTTTGATTTAGGGTTGGTCACGATAAAATAACAAAAAGATTCAAAACAATAGCATGAGGATGATGTGTTCGCAAAGCTTATTAATCCCATAACATGCTATCAAGTTTAAAAAGAGTGTCAAAATGGCAGAAGCTTTGCCGATGCTCCGTAACATTTGGGTGGATTCGGAGCGAAAGTGGTGAGACTTTAGAAGGTGAATAAAAATGATTAAGAAAATGACTTCAAATATTTTTCGACCTTTGCTACAAGCACGTAAATTTAAAACAATGTTGAAATTAGCACAAAAAGGTGAGCCAAGTATCCAAAATCAATTGGGTAAAATGTATTATCTTGGTACTTATGTCGGACAGAACTATGAACAAGCATTTTATTGGTATCAAAGAGCTGCAGAACAAGGATTTCCCAGTGCGCAAGCTCATCTTGGTGAAATGTATCAATACGGCTATGGCGTTGCAAAAGATGAGATAAAAGCTGTATATTATTATCAGTTGGCGGCTGGATATGGAGATATGTATGCACAAAATTTTCTTGCATGGATGTTTTCCCAAGGCAAAGGTATACCCCAAAATTATGCAGAGGCCATTCGTTGGTATCGTAGGTCAGCAGATCAAGGTTATGAAGATTCACAATATAATCTTGGAATAATGTATGAAGTTGGAAAAGGTGTTGAGCAAGATTATATGAGTGCTATAAAATGGTATACACGAGCTGCAGAGCAAAATTATGCCCCTGCCCAAGCGGGGCTTGGGATGATGTATGCTGAAGGATATGGTGTTCAAAAAGATATTGTAAAAGCAATCGGTTTGTATCAAAAAGCGGATGAACAAGGATATGCCCCTGCACAAAGATTATTAGGGGAAATCTATGAAACGAGGACTCCTGCTAAAGCTATTCCATTGTATTTTAAAGCAGCTATGCAAGGAGAAGCAACAGCACAAACCAATCTTGGATTGATGTTTGCAATAGGAGAACATATTACAAAAGATCCAATAATATCGTATGCATTGTTAGATATGGCAGTTGATAGTGGTAATGAAACAGCTCAATCGATACGGGATACGATCGTTAAAGAGCTAAGTGCATTTCAAATCAATGAAGCAAAGAAACTTATTCAAGACATCGATAAGTTGTGGAAGATGATTGAAAATCGCATTAAATAGTCTGAGATGCGTTTGTGATTTTGGGGTGAAAGTGGTGAGGCTTTAACTATGAAAGGAAATCGAAAATGGACAATAAAAAATGACCCAAACCGACTATAAAAACGCCGTAGAACAACTCAAAAAATACTCCTACCACTATTACGTCCTCGACGATCCGATCACGACGGACGAGGAATACGATATTCTCTATCACAAAGTCGTAGCCTATGAAGCGCAAAATTCATCTCATATTCTCGCCGATTCTCCGACACAGCGGGTAGGGGACGTACCGCAGGACAAATTTGACAAGGCACACCATCTGAGCCGTATGTGGAGTTTGGAAGATATCTTTAATCGCGATGAGCTGGAGACGTGGGTGAACCGCATTACCAAAGGGTACGGCGATGTCCGCTTTTACTGCGAACCCAAATTTGACGGCGCGAGTCTCAATCTGATCTATGATAACGGCGTACTCGTGCAGGCGATCACACGCGGAGACGGGACACTCGGGGAAGATGTTACGCAAAATGCCAAAACGATTCAGTCGATCCCTCTCTCTATCGATTATAGTGGACGCATCGAAATACGAGGCGAAGTGGTGATTTTCAAAGAGGATTTTGAAAAGATCAACGAAGATAGGCTTAGAGCTGGCGAGAGTTTGTTTGCGAATCCGCGCAACGCGGCGGCAGGGAGTTTACGACAACTCGATACCCGCATTACCGCATCGCGCCGTTTGGTATTTATGCCCTATGGAATCGGAGACAATACGCTAGAGCTGAAAAACCTCTCGGAGCGGATGGAATGGGTGTATGGACTCGGATTTCGCAACCCTCACATGACCCACTTGTGCACGAGTGCCGAGGAGATCGAGACATTTTATCATGAGATGCGCGTTGAGCGGGATAATTTTGCGATGCTGTTGGACGGGATGGTGATTAAGGTCGACGCGATTGCTGTGCAAGATGAGCTGGGCTACACCGTCAAAAATCCTCGTTGGGCGGCGGCGTACAAATTCCCCGCTATCGAGAAACTGACCACTCTGCGCGAAGTGATCATGCAGGTGGGGCGAAGCGGCGTGGTCACTCCCGTCGCTATCGTCGAACCCGTAGACATCGAGGGGGTGAGCGTCGAGCGCTCGACATTGCACAATTTCGATGAGATAGAGCGCAAAGATATTCGCATCGGGGATAAAGTCATCATACTCCGAAGCGGTGACGTTATCCCTAAAATCGTCAAGGTGATCGCGAGTGAGCGTGATGGGAGCGAGCAAGTGATTTCCCGACCGAAACATTGCCCCGTATGTGGGAGCGAACTCCTCGATGAGGGGGCATTGATCAAATGCCAAAATATGGGATGTGAAGCGCGTGTGGTCAACTCGATCATCTATTTTGCCTCTAAAGCGTGCCTCAATATCGATGGGTTGGGGGATAAAATCGTTGAAGCGCTTCACCAATCAGGGATGGTCAAAGAGGTAAGTGATCTCTTTAGTCTCACGATGGATCAGCTCCTCTCACTGGAGGGATTCAAAGAGAAAAAGAGCCGAAATCTCCTCGATGCAATCAGTGCGGCAAAAGGGTGTGATTGCTGGCGTTTTATTAATGCGCTGGGGATCGAGCATATCGGTGAAGTGGCATCGAAAACACTTTGCGGAGCATTCGGCACGTCGTTTGATACGGCTACACGCGAAGAGATTTTGGCACTGGAGGGGTTCGGCGGTGAGATGGTCGAGTCCATCCTCGAATTTGTCCGTGTCAATCAGGAAAAAATCGAGAGACTTCGAACGATTCTAAACCCTATCGTTCCGATAAAAATCGAAGCGGCAGAGAACCCGTTTAAAGGAAAAAGTGTTGTTATCACGGGATCGATGTCGGTTCCGCGCGATAGTATCAAAGCACTATTGGAAGAGTTAGGGGCGAAAGTTGCCTCATCGGTCTCCAAAAAGACCGATTACGTCGTGTACGGAGAAGATGCGGGGAGCAAATACGATAAAGCGGTGGAACTCGGGGTAACGTTGCTCACCGAGGGTGAGTTTCGTAACTTAACGGTGCTTTCCGATGAGGCTCCGACGGCGCAGGGGAGCAGTGTAAAGCCAAAATATAGTCTTTTTGATTAAGTAGGCGAGATACCCTTTTACTTTAATCCCTCCGGGGAGCATTCCCGCACCGTATTCACCTCCGAGCGCGATCATCACCCCTTGATTTTTAAAACGAAACGGTTGTTTGCTTTTCCCTTTGAGCGAACGGAGGATAGTACGGGCGACATGCTCACCGCCGCGCTCCGCGAGTTGAGCGGTTGGCGGGATAAATTTTCCATCCTCTGTGATTGCCTGAGTGATATCTCCAATTGCATAGATGTTTTCGTGCATGGGGATATTGAGATTTTCATTAACGATCAAGTGCCCTTTTGGATTGGTTTCAAATCCGAGATACTGCGTAAGGGTTGATGCCGCAATCCCTCCCGTAAAAATCATAAACTCAAAATCAAGTGTTCTTCCGTTATCGAGTAATATTTCATGTTCACGTACTTCGCTGATACGGTTATTGTGCCAGACATGAACACCGAGCTTGATGAGGCGCTCATAGGCACTTTCGATCAAAAATGGATCCATACCAAAGAGGATAGTTTCGTATGCATCGATGAGGTAAACATCTATTCCTCTACAGCCAAAATTTCCATTTTGATAAAATCGGTTAGCATAGGCTGCCATCTCAGCGGCGATTTCTACCCCTGAAAGCCCCGCTCCCCCGATTATGATGTTAAAGGGTTTTACTTCACACCCCTGAGTTTGAGCTTCGATACGGTTGAGAAGCGAACGCTCAAACTGCTGTTTAAAATCGAGTGCGGAGGGGATGCTTTTCACCCCGTGCGTGTGTTCGCGAAGTCCTTTGATAAAGTCGGGAAAATAGGTTCTGCTTCCAGTAGCGATAATGAGCTGATTGTAGTGAAATGATTGAGTCTGTGTATGAACCGTAGAATTGTTGGTGTTGATTGAGGTGATTTCATCACACACGAAATCTACTAGACCGAAGCTTTTACACAGTGAAGGGAGATCGATCATGATATGGGACATATCGACCTTGTTAGCGATGAAATCGTAGACTTCAGCTTGCATGTAGTGATATGGATTTTTATCAATCAAAGTGATTCGGATGTGGCTATTGTGAGCTAAATGTTCGATTGCACGAATACCGCCATATCCGCCGCCGATAACTACGATGTGAGTTGATTTCAAGGCGTGTCCCTAAATTTTTGTGCAATGGTAGCGGAATTTTCATCCATACTCAATTGCTTGAAGGGATAGAACGGTATAATTAGTAATATTATTGATGCAAAATAGAGATGGATAATGAACGAAACAATGCCGGTATGCCATTCGCTTGAAGATACTGTTATGGAAAACGATACGTTAAGCGTTGATCAATATGCTGAAATTTTTGCATTACAAAACCATATTTTAGAACTGCTAGCTTTAGGATCAGATGATACTAAACTGCTTAAAAATTTATGTGAAATGGAAGAAAAATTAGTTCCTGGAGCTGTTGCATCAATCATGTTGATGGATGAATCCAGTGGATTGATGCATGTATTGGAAGCACCCAGTATTCCAGATAGTGGCAAAGATATGTTAAACGGCTTGCGTCCAGGTCCTGGCGGAGGCTCTTGTGGTAATGTTATATACCGACAAGAAGCACAATTTGTAACTGATATCGTAAATGATTCACGCTGGGATGAGTTACGAAATGTGGCGCAAAAATTCGGTTTGGGAGCCTGTTGGTCTATGCCGATACGAATGGAAAATAATAAAATTATTGGTACATTTGCCCTCTCTTCATTTGAAAAACGGATCCCTGATAGTTTTCATAAAAATCTTCTTGAAATCGGGGCATTTATTACTGGAATCATTTTAAAACGACGTGAACAGTATGAACGTATTTCAAAGCACGAACAGCGAATTAATACGTTGGGCGCAGCATTTGAAAATGCGTATGAAGCGATTATAATCACCGATGAACAAAATCAAATAGTAGAGATCAATCAGGCATTTAGTAAAATTTTTGGCTATTCGCACGAAGAAATTATTGGAAAAAATCCTAAAATACTCTCTTCAGGTCGTCATGATTGTTTTTACTATGAGCAGATGTGGCATTCGATAAACGATACTGGACATTGGAACGGTGAAATCTGGAATCGACGAAAAGATGGTATCGAAATCATCCAATGGATCAGTATTTCTGCCATTACCCATCCTCAAACCGGTGAAAAAAACTATCTCGCAGTTACTCTCGACATCAGTGCGCTAAAAGCGAGTGAAGAGAAACTCTCCTATATGGCATTTCATGATCCATTAACCGGATTGGCAAACCGTACCAAACTGTTTGAACGGATCGATCAATGTATTCAGCGGTCGAAGCGAAATCACACTGTTGCAGCCTTGCTTTATCTCGATTTGGACCGATTTAAAAATCTCAATGATTCATTAGGACATATTCATGGAGATAAAATTTTAGTAGAGGTGTCAGAGCGACTTTCAACCCGTATCCGTTCTAACGATATGCTCGCACGTGTCGGAGGGGATGAATTTGTAATTTGGCTGGAGGATTTACAAAATATTAGTGAAGCAGAAACGGTAGCTGAGAAACTTTTAAGTATTTTTAATGACCCTTTTGAAATCGAGTCGCAAAGTTTTCAGTTGCAAGGAAGTATCGGTATCTCGATGTACCCCCAAGATGCGAAAGAACGTGATTCACTGCTGAAAAATGCCGATGCAGCGATGTACCGTGCAAAAGAAGACACTCAACGAAAGATTGTTTTTTACCGTACCCAGATGACTCAGCAGGCTAAAAAATCGCTTCGATTGGAAACTGAACTCTATCAGGCTTTGAGGGAACGAGAATTTGAACTTTACTATCAGCCTAAAATCGATGCAAAGAGTGGAAAACTATACGGAGCAGAGGCATTGATACGTTGGAACCATCCAACACGAGGATTGATTATGCCAGGTGATTTTATCTCATTTGCTGAGCAAACTTCGCTGATTTCTCAAATGGGTGAATATGTTTTGGAGTGTGCTTTTAAACAGCTGCGAATGTGGCGAAATGAATTTAGTGCCGATTTTTCCATTTCTGTAAATATTTCAGGGCGTCAACTCAATGAGGATGATATTAAAAGTTTATTGAAGATTATTGGAGTCAATATCGATTTAGCATCGTTTATTATGATTGAATTAACAGAAACATTTTTAATGCACCATGCACACAGTGCCGTTTCGATGTTAGAGCAGCTCAAAAGCTCAGGTGTAAAGCTTTCTATTGATGATTTTGGTACTGGGTACTCTTCTTTAGGGTATTTAAAACGGTTCAAGGTGGATGAACTCAAGATTGACCGTTTGTTGATTAATGATATCGAGAGTGATCCAAATGACAGAGCTATCTCGAACGCCGTGATTGCGATGGCACATACACTGGGGTTATCCGTCGTAGCTGAAGGGGTTGAAACTCTGGCACAGGCTGAAATCCTTCGTGAAAGCGGATGTGATATTTTTCAAGGGTTCTATTTTGATCGTCCTCTTAAAGTAGAGGAATTTTTTGAGCGTTATTTAGAAGGAAGTAAATGAGACTTGATAGTTATTTGGTAGAACAGGGGCTTGTTGAGAGCCGAAATAAAGCGCAACAGCTGATTAAAGATCATGCGGTCAGTGTAGATGGAAAAATTGTTGATAAAGTATCGTTTGATGTGAACGAAGTGATGAATGTAGCAATTGCTGATGCTGAACTTTATGTTAGTCGTGCCGCGATTAAACTCAAAGGATTTCTTCCGTATACAGAATGGGATTTAAAAGGGTTGAACGCTTTGGATGTTGGCTCTAGTACAGGTGGATTTACCCAAATACTATTGGAAAATGATGTATCTTCTGTGACGTGCGTTGATGTTGGTAGCGATCAGCTTCATACGAGTCTGCGTAACGATTCCAGAGTTTCAGTTTATGAAAACACAGATATACGAACATTTACAGATGAGAAAGTTTTTGAGGTTGTTACTTGCGATGTCGCTTTTATACCGTTGGAACTTATTATTGAATCGATTAATCGTCTTGCTTCACGCTACATCGTAATCCTTTTTAAACCGCAGTTTCAAGTTGGACGTGAAGTAAAACGCGACAAAAATGGTGTCGTAAAAGATGACAAGGCAATCGGTAAAGCGATGATTCATTTCGAAGATGCGTGTGCACTGTTAGGATGGAAATTGGTAGCAAAAGAGGTAGCGCATATCAGTGGTAAAGAGGGAAATCAGGAGTTTTGTTATGGCTTTATCAAAGGTTGATGCCATCGCCATCGGCGGATTTGACGGGATGCATGTAGGTCATCAGCATCTTTTTGAAGCATTAGGCAAAAACGGTGCAATTGTGGTGATTGAAACAGGGTATGCCAATCTCACCCCGTCGACTGAAAGAGAACATTATACTCACTATCCGATAGTCTATTATTCGTTAGAAGATATCCGTCATTTAGAGGGAGAAGCTTTTGTAATTATGCTTAAAGAACGATTCCCAAATCTTAAAAAAATTGTCGTGGGGTATGATTTCCATTTTGGGAAAAATCGTCGTTATTCACATGCAAATTTACATGATTTTTTTGACGGTGAAGTAAAAGTGATTGAAGAGGTTTGTTTGGATGGAGATTCAGTTCATTCCCATAAAATACGTGCAAAAATTCAAATTGGTGATATCAGTGGAGCCAACCACTTTCTGGCGCATAATTACACTATAAAAGGGGTTGTAGTCAAAGGGCAGGGGATAGGGAAAACCGATCTTGTTCCGACAATTAATCTCGAATGTAGCGGATACTTACTTCCGTATGAAGGTGTTTATGCTGCATTTACACGATTAGATGAAGAAGAACATTATCACCCCTGTGTCGTATTTGTCGGACATCGTGTTACGACTGATGGAAGTTATGCGATTGAAAGTCATATATTGGATGAATCAATAGGAGAATGTTCAAAAGCATCTATCAGTTTTGTAAAATTTTTACGGAAAAATCAAAAGTTTGAGTCACTTGAATCACTCAAAATTGCCATTAACGACGATATATCAAGCGCAAAGAAAGAACTTCGTCATCTCAGTTTATAGAAGACAGAAAACTAAAGACTTTTTTAATACTAAAGCGTTATCATTTATCATGTTAATCAAGGAGATGAATAATGAAAACACGTGGCTTATTTGTGATTGGTCTTGCATCCATGTTAATGTCTAGTTTTTGCAGCGCTAAAACGTTGGAAACTCCGAGTATGATTTATAAACATCGTTGTGCTAATTGTCATGGTGTCAAAGCGGATGGAGTTCCAAAACTCAAGGAACAGCCGGGTACTTCTGTGGAAGAAGCTGCTGCGCAGGGGATGTCATCACAAGAAAAAGCGGATATTTACGGTCCGCCTTTAACCACATTGAGCAAAGAAGAACTTGTAGCTAAATTGAAAGATTTAAGAAACAAAGATTTTGACAGTAAATCAGCGCACTCTGTAATGCAGAAAAATTTAAAGAAAGTCGAAGAGCGTGAAGGTAAATTTTCCGACGAAAAAATGGCGGACTATATCGTTACGACATTCGGTCAAAAATAACTTTTTTTCTCTCCATAGCCCCTTCGGGGGTTTCACCCCAATCCTTCTTTTTTTAATTTAAAATAGAGTGTTTTGTCATTTTTTTATGCAGTATTAGAAATATTCTTTCTTCAAATTGTTTAAAAAAGCGCTCAATGATGATAATATAGTCGCAAATAGGGAACTTCATTAGCTGGGTTTATAGGAATTTAATCTCAAACAGGGTAAAATCCCGCTAATTTTTAATGCAAAGGAACACTACTTATGGGTGAGTTGTTTACCTTCTTTGGCCTTATCAGCCACGAACATTCGTTCATTTTCCTCACACACATGTTGCTTACAGCAGCAATCGTGTTGATCATCGCGAAAATGGCGACGTCAAATTTACGATTGGTTCCAACAGGAACACAAAACGTTATGGAAGCTTATCTTAGCGGCGTTCTTGCTATGGGTGCGGACGTTATGGGTAAAGCAGAAGCTCGCCGTTATCTTCCTCTTGTTGCGACTATCGGTCTTTTCGTCGGTATCGCAAACGTTATCGGTGTACTTCCGGGTTTTGAAGCTCCGAGTGCATTTTTAGATTTTACCCTTGCGCTAGCTTTGGTAGTATTTACATACTATAACTTCGAAGGTATCCGTCGTAACGGTATTATCAGCTACTTTAAACACTTTATGGGTCCTGTATGGTGGTTAGCATGGTTGATGTTCCCAATCGAGATCGTTTCACACATCTCTCGTATTATCTCTTTGAGCTTCCGATTGTTCGGTAACGTTAAAGGGGATGACATGTTCTTGATGGTATTGTTGATGTTGGCTCCGTGGATCCTTCCGATCGTACCGTTTGCTTTGTTGACGTTTATGGCGTTCTTGCAAGCGTTTATCTTCATGATGCTCACCTACGTTTACCTCGGCGGTGCGGTTCTTCTTCACGACGAACACTAAGTTAGCGCAATGAAGCGAAGTACGTTTGACGCACTTTTAAGCTTCCTTGGCGGTGTCTCATGGGCCTTCATTATTGTAGGCACATGGGTGACTTTTAAATCCTTTCTTTTTTTAGGTCTTGTCCCTGCATTGATGTTTACTTTTCTTTTCCTCTTTTTAGCAATTTTTCTTGTTTTAATATTAGAAAGCATGGCTATGTATCGTGATCGTCATGAGATGATAATCAAACAAACGGCACTTCTCGAAGAGATTCGTGATAGTATCAAGGAAGTTTCAGAAGACGCGTGAAAACTTATTTGATCACCGACCCCGCTTACTACGGCACTACGCCCGATCATCTTGAATCGGCATTGGATGTCGTTTATTCGCATAACCTTCCCGATTTTTCCCTCTACAGAGATAAACAGACCTCCGAATACTCTACCCTTGCACAGACGTTTGTAACGATCTCACGGGAGTATAAAATCCCGCGTATTTTGCTTCATGATGATTATGCGCTTGCTCAGGAACTAAAAGCCGATGGAGTGCATCTCACCTCGACACAGTTTGAAGACATAGCTCAGGCGAAACAACTCGGGCTCTATGTCATCATCAGTACGCATACCCATGAGGAAGCAGTGAGGGCACAAACACTCGGAGCCGATGCCATCACCTATAGCCCGATTTTTCCCTCTCCGAATAAGGGAGAACCCAAGGGTTTAGAGGATTTAAAAGAAATTGTGGATAAAATAGAGATACCTATTTTTGCGCTCGGCGGAATTACGACTGAGGAGCAGATCAAAGCGGTTGAAGAGTGCGGTGCATACGGCTTTGCCTCTATCCGCTATTTTATATAATCTAAGGATTTTTTTACATGTTTGAAACCATTATCGGTTTGGAAGTTCACGTCCAGCTCAATACTCAGTCAAAACTTTTTTGCTCATGTCCTACCAGCTTTAATCACGAACAAAACACCAATACCTGTCCGACGTGTTTGGCACTTCCAGGAGCACTTCCGGTGCTGAACAAAGAGGCGGTTCGTAAAGCAGGGATGTTCGGGACGGCAGTGGGAGCGACAATCAACCGTACGTCATTCTTTGACCGTAAAAGCTATTTTTATCCGGATAGCCCGAGCGCATACCAAATCACCCAACTCTATACCCCTGTTGTCGAACATGGGAAACTGGTGATCGATTTCGAAGACGGGAGCCAAAAAACAATCCGTATCAACCGTGCGCACATCGAAGCCGATGCGGGAAAAAACATTCATGAAGGCGCAATCTCGAAAGTGGACTTGAACCGTGCAGGGACGCCTTTGCTCGAAATCGTATCCGAACCCGATATGCGTTCGGCTGAAGAGGCAATTTTATATCTCAAAAAGCTCCACTCTATTGTCCGTTACATCGACATCTCCGATGCCAATATGCAAGAGGGATCATTTCGTGTCGATGTTAACGTCTCTATCCGTCCCAAAGGGGATGAAAAACTCTACACTCGTGTCGAGATTAAAAACATCAACAGCTTCCGCTTTATTCAAAGAGCTATCGAAATTGAAGTAGCACGTCAAAAAGAGGCGTGGGAAGATGGTGTTTATGAAAGTGAAATTGTTCAAGAGACCCGTCTTTTTGATCAGGTAAAGCAAGAGACCCGCTCAATGCGCGGAAAAGAAGAAGCGGCGGATTATCGCTATTTCCCTGAACCCGATTTGCTCAAAGTGGTCGTCGATGATGCGATGTATGCCGATATGTGCACTATTCCTGAACTTCCCGATGTGAAAAAAGAACGTTTCGTTAACGATTTTGGAATCAGCGAGTATCATGCATCACTGATCACCGCTGATTTGGAAAATGCACATTATTTTGAAGCGATGTTAGAGCAGGGGATTTCCCCTAAAAACGGTGTTACATGGCTCATCGTTGAACTCCAAGGCCGTCTAAGCGGCGGTGTCACCCCATCGACTTCACCGATCAGTGCGGTAACTCTCGGAACTTTAGTCAAGCGGATCGAAGAGTCTGTCATCAGTGGAAAAGCGGCAAAAGAGGTACTTGATTACCTGCTTGAAAATGGCGGAGACATCGACGAGGTCATCGAAAAACTCGGACTCAAACAAGTGAGCGATACGGGTGCACTCGAAGCGCTGATTGATGAGATTCTCAATGCTAACGCCGACAAAGTTGCCGAGTATAAATCGGGGAAAGACAAACTTTTCGGGTTCTTTGTAGGTCAAGCGATGAAAGCATCCAAAGGCTCAGCAAACCCTAATACGTTGAATGAAATTCTCCAAACAAAATTAGCACAGTAAGGCTAGGTGATGATTGGCCGATGGATAGTAGGGCTCGCTTTTTTTCTTCAAGCATCTATGCGCTATCGGCATACAAAACGATTTTTTCATAACCTTTTAGAAAATCCTGCGTATCCTTATAAAAAATTTTTCGATTATATGATGATTCTTTTGATCATCGTCAGTGTCTATATCTTGATCCGTCATGTTAAACATGAGGTGAATAACCAATGGATTTATTTCAATAACTATATTATCTCTATCATTTTTCTTATAGAGTATGTCTTGAGATTTTGGATATACAGCGATATGACAAAAATTGTTACAGAACAATATGAACACGATCTTTTTTTACAGCGACCTTTTCGCTGGAAATGGGCTCTCCATCTGATTTTGAAAAATAAAGCGGGATATCTCTTCTCCATTTCGGCAATTATCGATTTGTTAGCGATTATGCCATTTTTTCACGAGCTTCGAATGCTCCGAATCTTTATTTTGTTTCGTGTCTTCAAACTTTTTCGCTATACAAAAAGTTTAACGCAGTTTATTTCAATCCTATCTTCGAAAAAGTTTGAGATATTTACCCTTTTAGTTTTTGCATCCGTTATCATCGTCGTTTCTGCCATTTTAATTTATATTATGGAAGCTAACAACCCTGAATCTAGGATACACACGTTGTTTGATGCTGTTTATTGGGCAGTAGTAACAATTTTTACTGTAGGGTATGGTGATTTTGTCCCGGTAACCGATGAAGGACGAATGGTTGCAATGGTGATTATTTTTGCCGGTATTGCAGTGATATCATTCGCAACATCGATCGTCGTATCAGCATTTACCGAGAAGCTTGATGAGATTAAAGAGGATAAATTAGTCGATGATGTATCAAAACTGAGCCGATTCTACATCGTATGCGGGTATACCCCTCTGGCGCGCGAAGTGGTGGAACGGTTTATAAAAAGTGGAAAAAAAGTAGTTATTTTGGAAAAAGATATTTCCAAAGTGCATGAAGCTCAGAAGATTGGTTTTATGGCATTATTACTTGATTCTTCGTCTCTCTCATCATATCATACTTTAAAAATTGATTTTAAACGACAGGTTGAAGCGGTGATTTTACTGCAAGAAAGCGATGTCTTAAATGTTTATACTGCTTTGACGATTCGGGAAATTTCAAACCATATCAAGATTCTCTCTATTTTAAATCAACTTGAGAATCGCCGAAAGCTTTTACTGGCAGGGATCAGTGAAATCGTTTATACACAAGAACTGATCGGCTTAATGAGCAAGCAAGAGATTGGAAAGCCGATTGCCTTTGAAGTTATCAATGCCCTTTATACAGATAAGAAAGGGGTTTTTATCGAAGAGATTATTTTGGATGCAAAAACCCGAACACGCTTTTTTGAGACGGTTACTCAGCCGCTTTTTCATAAACGTTTGCTAGTTTTGGGGATATATACGGCATTTAATGACAAGTTCCAATTTAATCCCTCGTCGGAGTTGGAAATCCGTTCAGGAGACGCGGCAATTGTGATTGGTACAGCTGCTTTGATCGATGAATTTAAAGCGATGATTTATAAAAAAGGTAATCGATGAAATACCAAAGTGCTATTGTCTTTGGATTTAATGAATATGCAAAACAAATTGTATTTCAGATTTCGGAAGCATATCTCTCATTTTGTGTTTTTGTAATGAATGAAGAAGAACGACTCTCAGCTCAAGCAGCGGGATATGATACCGAGTTATTTGATTTAAGTGAAAACTGGAAGTCAATTGAAAAACGGTTTGATTTGAATTCATTAGTTGTATTTTGTGCTTTGGACAAAGATGCCGAAAATGTTTTCTTGACAATTTCTTTGCGGTCAGTATTCTGGCATTTACCGATTATCGCACTCGCTGGTGACCATGAAAGTGCGAGAAAACTGAAAAATGCAGGTGCAAATAAGGTAATGCCAATTTTGCAAATCACGGCAAATATGATCTCTGGAATGTTGGAAAAACCAATCGTTACTAAAGTGATGCGCGATATCATTGACGAAAACTCACCGATCAAAATTGTTCAGATCACTGTTCCTTTGGATTCATACATTATTGGTAAACAGCTTTTTGATATAGATTGGACGAAAGAATATAATGTTATAGTTTTAGCCGTTGTCGATCATGAAGGCTCAACTCGATTTAGTTTTACTGCACATGGGCATAATCATCATATTGACCTTCATGATATTTTGGTTGTTGTTGGAGATGATGAGAATATTTTGGGACTATCCAAAGCGATAGGGGTGATAAAATGATCAGAGTAGGAATAATCGGAGCAGGTAAATGGGGTCAAGCTCTTGCTTTTGCTATGAGTCAAAAAAACAAGGTAATTATCACTTCTCGAACGCATCGTGATTGGACAAATTTCAAATCTTTAACAGAAGTTTTGAGTTGTGAATACTTGATTATTACGGTTCCGGCTCAGCAGATTGGGAATTGGTTGGAAGAAAATTTTGTTTTTTCGGGGCAAAAAGTTCTCGTAGCGGCAAAAGGGATTGAAGCCACAAGCGGAAAATTTTTAAATGAAATTTACAGCCAATACGTTCCGGATGAAAATCTTGCCTTTTTGTCAGGTCCTTCATTTGCAGCTGAAGTCATCCAATCTCTTCCTACTGCATTGGTTATTAACTCCATTTCTGAGAATACAGCATTAGAGTTTGCTGCATTGTTTCCAACATTTATTCGAACCTATACTAGTAAAGATGTCATCGGTGCTGAGATTACTGGTGCTTATAAAAACGTAATTGCGATAGCGGCGGGTATTACGGAAGGTTTAGGGCTTGGTCATAATGCAGCTGCGAGTTTAATTGCAAGAGGACTTGTCGAAATGGAACGTTTTGGACGTGCTTATGGTGCTTTACCTGAAAGTTTTTTAGGTCTTAGTGGTGCGGGAGATCTGTTTTTGACTGCAAGCTCATCAATGTCGCGAAATTACCGTGTGGGGTTGGGGCTTGCAAAGGGATTGAGCAAAGAGGCAGTATGTGCTGAAATCGGTGAAGTGAGCGAAGGGATTGGGACAGCGTATGCTCTTCATGAAATCGCACGTTCACGTGGTATTTATCTTCCGATAGCTGCTGAAGTGTACGCTATTTTGGAGGGTAAATCTCCTCAACAAAGTTTAAAAGATTTAATACAACGATAAAGGCTTTTTAGATGTTAGTACACATTGTAATGTTTCAATTTAAAGAAGAGAATAAAGAGGTTAATTTAATTCGGGTAAAAGAGATGCTCGAATCTCTTCCTGCTAAAATTGATACCCTTAAAAATATGGAAGTTGGTATCGATATTAGCCGTAGTGAGCGATCATTTGATTTAGTGCTTACGTCTATTTTTGATGATCAAGCCGGATTGGATATCTATGTACCTCACCCGGCCCATCAAGAAGTAGTAAGTGTTATCAAAGAAGTTACCGTTCTTTCAAAAGTCGTCGATTACTTAAAATAGGAAATTGCGATGGGTTGGACATGTCAACATGATAGCAAGGGATTTTGTAAGCTTTTAAAAATTTCTTGTCAACCCGGCATAAAAGGGTGTATTCTCAACAAAGGTGCCGAAGTTATTTTTACGACGGGTAACTATGAAGAGGATAAAAAAAAGGTAGAAGATAGAGCTGAAGAGATTGACTTCGCCAAACTTGCACGAAGTAATTAGCTTTCATATATTTTAAATTAGATTAACTTACTTAACACTATATTAACAAAATGGTATTACAATAATCGAAACCACTCAAAGGAGTTTCCGATGAAAATGTTACTTACAATCGTATCAGCTTCGGCTTTACTTTCTTCTATTGCATGTGCGGAGATGCCGGCTATGAATCAGGAACGTGTTGAAGTGCAGCATGAAGTTCAAAACCATTTCAAAGAGATGAAAACGGATGAGCTTCTCGAAAAACGGGGAACAATGACGACGCAACAAGAACGCGAAGCACTTCATAACGAGCTTATGAACCGTCAGCAAACTATGACGAAAGAGCAGCATGAAAAGTTTATGAATAAACCTGAAAACCGTACACCGAAAATGAAAAACCAAGGTTCAGGTCAGGGGATGATGCAAGGAAATGGAATGGGCTCTAAAATGGGTTCAGGCATGGGCGGAGGAATGGGTGGAGGCAAAGGGGGACGTTAATACTCTTTCCATGAAGCATTCAAGAATTTTTGAGTGCTTCGATCTCTTCGGCTTTTTCCTCTATCGTTAGGAGTGCATCCACTTTCTCTTCATAGAGGGCTTTGGTTTTCTCCAACTCTTCGGCCAAAACACTGATTCCGATTTTTTCGTATTTTTTCGGATCGGCAAGGGAGGCGTTTAACTCATCGATTTTAGTTTCCAGTGCGTCGATCTCAGCGGGGAGTGTTGAGAGTGCTTTTTGCTCGTTAAACGTCAGTTTTAGAACTTTCGGTTTTTCAGCTTGTACTGCTACGACAGTGGATGAGTATTTGGCAAATTCGGCTTCCATCGCATCCATTTCGCTCAACTCTTTTTCATCTTCGAGGTATTCGCTGTAAGGTTTATAGCTCTCTTCGATGGTTCCGTCCCCTTTGAAGATAAAGAGTTTTTTCGCAATTTTGTCTACAAAATAGCGGTCATGGCTCACGAGGATAACCGCTCCGGGGAAGTTTTGGAGTTTTTCTTCGAGGATATTGATGGTCGGGATATCAAGATCGTTGGTCGGTTCGTCCAGTATGAGACAGTCCACTTTTTTGGTAAAGAGCAAGGCGAGGGCAACACGATTTTTTTCACCACCGCTGAGAACTCCTACCTTTTTATCAAGGAATTCACGCGGGAAGAGGAAATTTTTGAGATAACCGTAGACGTGGTAATCCTGCCCCATTACGTCGACGCGGTCGCCTCCGTGGGGGCAGAAGGTTTCAATGAGGTTGAGATTATCATCAAGCATTTCGCGGTGCTGATCGAAATAGCCGATGGTGAGTTCCCCCATCTTGATGATTCCGTTGGTCGGTTTGAGCCGTCCGAGAAGGGCTTTCAGGAGGGTCGATTTACCGCTGCCGTTAGGACCGACGACGGCGATGACGTCTTTTTGTAAAATCCGTGTCGAAAAATCACGAATCAGCGTTTTATCTCCCAATTTCAGTCCCAGATGCTCGATTTCGAAAAGCATCTTTTGGCGGTTAACACCCTCGCCACGGTTAAAGTGTTTGGCTTCGCGCTCCAGTTCGAGTTTCATTTTACGGATTTTGGATGGGTTGTTTTTGGCATCTTCACGCAGTTGCAATACCCGCTGTTTGCGTCCTTCATTTCGTTTGAGGCGTGCTTTGACCCCTCTGCGTAGCCATTCGTTCTCTGTTTTCAGAAGCTTGAGGAGATTGTCATGCTGTTGTGCCATAGTACGAAGCAATTCCTGCTTTTGTTCCAGGTAGTTGCTGTAACCGCCGTTAAACTCGCGCAGGGAACAATCTTCAACTTCGATCGTTTTGGTCGCAACCTGATCAATGAAATAACGATCATGCGAGATAAACAGTAATGTAAAACGCTCTTTGAGGATCAGCTCTTCGAGAAATTCGACCATGTAGACGTCGAGATGGTTAGTCGGTTCATCGAGGAGGAGAATATCGGGTTTGAGGAGAAGCAAAGAGGCCAGAGCCACACGGCGTTGTTCCCCTCCGCTGAGTAGCGTGACATTTTTCGTCTCATATTCTTTGAGCATAAAGTGGTGCATCACCCGTTCGATTTTATCATCCAGATTCCATGCGTTGTGGTGATCGAGAAAGGTGGTGAGGCGCGATTGCTCTTGCAGCAGAAGTTCATTGTCAAATTGTTCGGCGAGGAGGATGGATATCTCATCGAAACGGATTTTTGCCGTTCGCAATTCCCCCAGACCCGCTTCGATCGCTTCACGGACGGTATGGGAGGGGTCGAATGCGGGGACTTGGGAGAGCATTTTAATCTCGATCCCCTGTCTGTTGATCCGCTCCCCCTCATCGGCATCGAGAGAGCCGTGGACGATTTTCATCAGCGTCGATTTACCGCTGCCGTTTTTACCGACGATAACGATACGCTCTCCTTCATCGATGTGAAAGTTGATATGTTCTAAAATTTTTTGGGCTTCATAATGTTTGCTGACGTTGAGTAAATCGACTAATGCCATAAATACTATTCCTTAGGGAGTGTAATACAATGTGTACGTGAGAGATACCAAGTTGCAATGGCATAATCGTTGTAGCTATATTCTCTTTGGGAGAGAGGGATTGAATCATTTCGAAGTTTCGATCTTAGAATTCCAAAGAGGATAAATCCTAATAAAAATATGCCAATTGCTATAAACCAATCCATACTCCACCATACTAATAATGCAAGTAGATAATTTCCATAGCTGAGAAGATATCCCAACACCCGTGCGAAAAATCGGCATTGGCGTGTCGGAAGGGAAGGAGTCGGATCAATATGGAATGTTAAGTGTTCATTATTCATGCGCAAATTATAGCGGATAGGAACTGAGGGAACGAGAGAATGAAAAAAAATATTATATTAGAGTCTTTTTCGCTTTATTAATCATTTCTCTCAAAGAGTGGCATTATTAGGAAGTATCGTAGGTGCTGGAGTTGGCGGTGTGAACATGGGCATAGATATGATCATCATAGATAGAAGTGGATCAATTTATAAAAGTGGAAAGCAACTTTTAATGAAATATGCTATTATAAAGGTTAAATTTACAATATTAATTTTTATGGGGTGAATGGATGATAGTCCGAAAAGTATGTGCACTGATTGGCTTAACTGCATTGGCAATAGCCGATCCATATACACTAGGACAAGGTATTTCATTAGGAGATTCTCTAACTGTCGGAGGTTATTTCTCCACAGAATATGATGCAAAGCCAAATAAAAAGAATTTATCTGTCGAAGATGTCGCCATAATGGCATATGGGGATATTAACTCTATGTTCTCTTATTTTGGGGAATTAGAATCGGTTGGTTTTTACAATAAAAGTCTTTTGAATGGAGATGAAAAAAGAAATTTTACTTTTCGTATTGAACGACTTTATAGCGATATGTGGATGAGTGACGCTTTTAATATTCGTTTTGGAAAACAGATTACTCCGATCGGATATTGGAATAAAGAACCGGTTAATGTTTTGCGTGATACTACATCCAATCCTCTTTATTCTACGTTGCTTTTTCCGAGATTTTTAACGGGTATAGATATCAACGGCTACGTTCCAAACACACAAGGGCTAAAATATCATCTTTTCGGCCAAAATAATCATGACTTTGATGATGAATACGTCAATATCCCTAACACCCATTTTTTCGGTATTTCTGTTGAAAAAGAGTTGAATGATGAATTAAGTGGTGGTGGAAGTGTTGGGGAATATATTACTTTTACGAATCAAAAAACTCGCTATATGCAGGTTAGTTCAAAGTTTGATGATGGTACATGGCAATTTCTCGGTGAAGCATTAGCTGCTAAAAGTGAGTATACTAATAATCAACAAGGTTCTGCATTGTCTGGATATTTACAGGGAATGTATCGATATACTTCGGAACATGCGGTAGTGGGAAGATATGAATATTTTAATGATCACCATTCACTTTATAAAGATAATATTGGTGTTTTAGGATACAGTTACCGTCCTTTATACCCGGTATCTTTAAAAGGGGAATATCAATGGCATTCATTAAATAGTGAAAACCGATTGCTATTCTCCTTTTCGGTGTTGTTCTAATGAAACAGTTAGTCTTGATTTTATCATTGGTGTCATTTGTTTTAGGTTCAGAATACAGTGTGATTATTTCTAAAAAAGTTCCTATTTCAACACTGACTTCTCAAGAAGTTCGTGATGCTTTTTTGCAAAAACGCCATACGATTAAAGACCAAAAACTGATTCCTGTTAATGTTATCGGGGAGGATACGTTACGAATTGCATTCGAATCTTTAGTTTTGGAAATGGATCGAAACCGCTTGAATGCATATTGGATCAAACAACACTTTCAAGGGGTGACTCCTCCGATCACTCAACCCTCTGCGGAATCTGTCAAAGCATTTGTTCAAAATGTCGAAGGGGCTATGGGATATATACCCGCGACTATGGTGGACAACAGCGTAAAGGTTGTGTATGAGTTTTAGACTTAAAACTATTTTACTATTTTTAAGTGTCAGCCTGATTCCTTATGCTCTTACTATGTTTTTATTAGGTAATTCATTTCGACACGAACAGCATAAAACAGTTACTCAAGAGTTAAATACTCAATTATCTTTAAGTGTTGATCGGATTGATCAACATATCAGTACATTACAAGATGATATGGCATTTATAGCACAATCAGATGTTATGAATGATTTTTATACTCAGGATTTAGACCGTCGAATCAGTAACATGTTATTGGCAAAAAAAAATGATATGAAGATGGAGGGGAACTTTTATGTAGTTGATAGAAATCGTAAAATTATTGCTTCTAGTGACTTTAATGCGATTTCTCAAGTTTTTAACTTGTCCTCTTTTTTTGAAATACCTGTTATATCAAACCTGACACATACCGAAATCGCGAAGCTGGTTGTGATTTATCCATTGGAAAATTTTAAATCTTTTCTTCCAACTTCTCCACAATTAAATTTTTATATTATACATCGTGATGGCAAAATAGATTTGCAGACGAGAGTTTTTGAAGCATCGTTAAAAGTATCCAAACCACTTAAAACTTTGCCAAATTTAACGATTGTTTTAGAAGAAGAGAAAAGTTATGCTTATCGTCTACTATATAAATATGAACAATGGTTTGTATTATTATTGATAGCAGGTTCTCTTTTCATTTCAATAGCAGCTTATTATGTCGCGACAGGATTAATTCATCCGGTTATACAGCTCTCTGATACAGCGAAAATTGTTACTCTTACACAAGACTATACTCAACAGGTTTCATTTCATAGAGACGATGAAATTGGACAGCTTTCCAATGCTTTTAATACAATGATTAGCGGGATGGATAATGCTTTAGAAGATATTACTAAATTAAACAAAGAGATTGAAGATACACAACGTGAAGTTGTCTTTACAATGGGCTCTATCGGAGAAAGTCGTTCTAAAGAGACAGGGAATCATGTCAAAAGGGTTGCAGAGTATTCAAAGCTATTAGCTAACTATTATGGTCTTAATGAAGAGGAATCTGAAATGCTCAGACAGGCATCTCCGATGCATGATATAGGGAAAGTTGCTATTCCTGATGCCGTATTGAATAAACCGGGTCGTTTTGATGAAGAAGAACGGCGTATTATGGATACCCATGCAGCACTTGGGTATGAGATGTTAAAGCATTCGAATCGGTCATTGTTAAAAGCAGCAGCTACGGTTGCGTATGAACATCATGAAAAATGGGATGGAACTGGATATCCTAGAGGACTGAGTGGTGAAAATATACATATTTATGGTCGTATTACAGCATTGGCTGATGTCTTTGATGCACTTGGAAGTGATCGTGTGTATAAAAAAGCATGGGACGACGAACGAATTTTTACCCTTTTTAGAGAAGAAAGGGGAAAACATTTTGATCCGCAATTAATTGATATCTTCTTTAATCATTTGGATAAATTTTTAACAATTCGCGAACAATTTAAAGATATAGTATAGTATGTAATAAAAGGGGGATTGAATGCTCAGTGAATTTAGAAAATTTCTGATTTCAGGAAATGTTGTCGACATGGCGGTCGGATTTATTTTTGGTGCAGCGTTTGCAACTGTTGTCAAATCATTGGTTGCGAATATCATTATGCCGCCGATTGGTCTTTTGATGGGGGGTGTTGATTTTTCATCGTTGTTTATTGCATTGGATGGTAAAGAGTATCCTTCGTTATCGGCATTAGAAGCAGCGGGTGCTCCGGCTATTAAATTGGGTGTATTTTTTAATGATGCTATCTCATTTACGATTTTGGGATTTGTCATGTTTATGATGGTCAAAGCTTATAATAAACTCAAAGAGGCTGAGCCGGAATCGGAACCGGCTGCACCGACGACAAAAGTATGCGGAGAATGTGCAATGGAGATTCCTCTAGCGGCAAAAACATGCCCTTACTGCAAAAGCGCGCAGTAAAGGAGTCGTTTAAGCGGTAGTGTCTAGTATACTGCCGCCGAGAGCGGCAATTTTTTCATCGATTTTGCTTAATGCTTTATCCAGTGTTTGGTAGGAGATATCGGGAAGTTTTCCTCCCCATATTTTTTCCGCTTCGTTAAATCCGCGAATAATCCCTTCTCGTCCAGCTTTCAGTTTATCAATATTGTCACCGCCTCCGCTCAATACGAAATCTGATAAACGTGCAGAGGTTTGGGCCACTCCAAAAAAGCCGTTTTCACTTACTACTGCTTTTGCTTCATCCGGCGTCATATCTGTGATTGCTTTACCGGTATATCCGATCGCTTTATAATCGATGGATTTGAGGATATCTTGGACTTTTTTAAGATCAAATGGGGCGCTTTGAGCCTCTGCATTATTTGTTGAATAATTTTCAACCGTTTGGGAATATTGGACTAGATAAGCTTGGGAAAGTGTTTTGCTAGAAATCTCCCCACTTTTAATTTTATCTTTAAAATCTTGGCTATCAGGTGCACTCAATATTACACCACTTTGGGTATAAGGATTAAATGATGGTGTTGTAGTATTGATCTGCATGAATACCCTTTAATTTAGTATAAAGTATATATCGTCAAAATCATTCATGTCGTAAAGCATCAATGGGGTTAAGACGTGCTGCTTTACGTGCTGGGAAATAACCAAAGACAATACCGACGATTGTCGAAAATAAAAATGCAATAATGACGATAGTCGTATTAAATACAACCGGTAAATCAAAAAAAAGATTGATTCCAATACCGATTCCAATTCCTAAAGCCATACCGATTATCCCTCCCAAAGAAGAGAGAACAACTGCTTCTACTAAAAACTGAAGAAGTACTTCATGTTCCAATGCCCCGATTGCCAAACGTATGCCGATTTCACGAGTCCGTTCAGTGACTGAAACTAACATAATATTCATGATACCTATACCGCCAACGAGCAGACTGATCGCCGCTACGGCACCCAATAATAGAGTGAGCATTTTGGTGGTTGATGAGAGTGTTTGGACGACTTCACGCAAATCACGGACGTTAAAATCGTCTTCATCACCTATGTGAATATGACGGCGTTCTCGCATTAAAGCAGTAACGGAGGTTTTAATGTTTTCGACCCCTGAAGCATTTTTTGCCGAGATCATAATGGTTGAAATATCCTGATTTCCACTGATACGGCGTTGGAACATTCGGATGGGGACTACGATGATATCATCCTGATCCATTCCAAACATTGAGGCGCCTTTAGGATGGAGTAGTCCTATCACTTGGCATGAAAAATTTTGTAATCGAATCGAAGCATCGAGAGTATTTTGCTCTCCAAAAAGCTCTTTACGTACTGTTTCACCGATCACGCAAACTGCTTTTCCACCTTTGAGTTCAGCAGGGGTAAAAGCTCTGCCATCATCAAATTGCCAATCTTTGACAGTGAAATAATCGTCATCACTCCCATCGATCGATGTAGAATAATTTTGATTTCCGTAAACAACCTGCATCCCTTTGGATGAGACAGGGGAAACTCCCTTTAATCCACTGATTTCACGTCTAATTGCAGTAATGTCATCATGGGTAAAACGTTTTGCCGTAGTGTCTCCACCTGGACCGTGGCGATCCTGTCCGGGACGAAGTATCAGCATATTGCTTCCGAGTTTGGAGATACTGTTAGTAACATAAGCTGTTGTCGCATCGCCGAGCATGACCATTGCGATAACCGATGCTACGCCGATAACAATTCCGAGTGTGGTGAGAATCGAGCGCATGGCACTACGTCGGATCTCACGCAAGGCAAGCAGAAACGCATTCCAAATCATGGTGTTTCCTTTGTATCGATAACTCCGTCACGGAAATGGATAGTTCGTGAAGCGTATGCTGCCATATCTATTTCATGAGTAACCATGATAATAGTAATCCCTTTATTACGATTAAACGATTGCAAGAGTTCCATTACCTCAATACTTTTTGCCGTATCGAGATTTCCGGTAGGTTCATCGGCGAGCAGGACTAGAGGATCAGTGACGATAGCTCTGGCGATGGCGACACGTTGTTGTTGACCTCCAGAGAGCTCAGATGGGGTATGATGAGCAACATGTTCTAATCCGACACTGCGCAGTGCTTCAAAAGCCAATTTATGGCGCTCTGCTGCGGGTATACCTCGATAAAGTAGGGGAAGCTCAACATTTTCAATAGCAGATGTTTTTCCCAGAAGGTTAAACCCCTGAAAAATAAATCCTATATAATTACGTCGGAGTAGGGCTCTTTGATCTCGACTGAGGGTACCGACATCAACTCCTTCAAAAAGATATTTGCCTTCGCTAGGAGTATCGAGACACCCGATAATATTCATTGCGGTGGATTTTCCTGATCCGCTTGGTCCCATGATAGCGACGAATTCTCCTTGGTGAATTGTGAGATCAACTCCGCGCAGGGCATATGCGGTAGCTTCCCCTTCACCATAGTATTTTTTGGTTCCTAAAAATTCGATTACACCAGCAGAAAAGGGATTCATCGTTACTCTTCAATTCCGGTAATAATAAGATCTCCCGCTTTAAGAGGAGAACTCAATATAACCGTAGATATACCATCGCTTTTTCCAATATTTACCTTTATTTTCATTGGTTTAGTGTTTTTCACTATCCAAACATGATCCCCTTTATCATTTTCATCGGTTGCATGTTTCTTTTTATCGCTGTTAGTGCCATTTTCAGGTAGGGGTGGCGTAAAACGGAGGGCAGCATTTGGAACAACGGTAACATGTTTAAGTGTATCGGTTATGATCAAGGCATTAGCAGTCATTCCCGGACGCAAAAGGAGGTTATTATTTTGAACTTCAACAACCGCTTCGTAGGTTACGACACCGTTTACGACAGCGGAGTTGAGGCGCAATTGGGTAATTTTTCCCTCGAATTCTCGATTCGGGTAGGCATCAACGGTGAATTTTACTTTTTGATTCTCTTTGACTCCGCCGATGTCCGCTTCATCTACACTGACGATTGCTTTCATTTTGGTCAAATCTTCGGCGAGAGTAAATAAGACGGGTGTTTGCATCGCGGCAACGACGGTTTGACCCGATTCGACTTTACGGGATAAAACAATTCCGTCAATCGGAGAGACGACAAGCGCTTTTTTAAGATTTTCTTCATCAGTTTTGAGCTGTGCAAACGATTGATCCACTTGCGCTTTCGCCGCTGCAAGTGATGCTTTTGCCTGTTCCACTGCTGTTAATGAGGTTTGCATCTCTTTACGAGATGGGTAATTTCCCTGTGTTGATGCATACATACTTAGAGAACGTTGATTTTCGATATTAGCATTGTCCAATGCCGCTTTGGCATTTTGTTCATTGGCTTTGGATTTCATCCAGTTGGCGTTAGAACTGGTAACAACGGCATTCAATTTAGTCGTATCAAGCTGTGCCAATGGTTGATTGATATGAACATGATCGTTATAATCAACTAAAACATTGCTAATCGTACCGGAGACTTCGATCCCTACATCGACGGTATTGGTCGGTTCCAAATTACCGGTTGCAGAAACGGTTGTGGTAATGTCTTTAATTTTGAGAGGTACAGAGGTATAGATAATCGTACTTTTATTGTTGCGGTTAATTTCATACATGGTTGCTACTCCAGCTACAGCGATGAGTAAAAAAATAATAAGAATTTTTTTCCACCGTTTAGAGGATGTATTTTCCCCGATACCAAGTGTATTTTCGATATTTTCTGTACTCATAACGAGTTCTCCTGTGAGGGGTGCATGAGATAATGGAGGGTTGAAAGTTCGATTTGAATGTTAATTTCGTTAATGTTGATTTCGAGCGCTTCGATTGCATTGGTATTTTGGAGTGTTTGCAGATCGTATCCTGCTTTAAAACCAGCTTTGACTGCCGATTGTGTTGCGTTGATTAATCCTTCATAAAATTTAAGGTTATCTTTTGTAATGTCAATAATGTGTTGGTAGCTGGCAATATGAGACAGTGATTGCTCATAAAGTGCATCCATCTGTCGTTTACTGTCAGCTATTTGAGATTGTTGTTTTAGATAAGCACTTTGTGCCTCTTGGATAGCGGCAGAAGAATTATAGGTAAGTGGTATTGATAGTTGTAGCCCCATATCGTAATAATTTCCTTGATAGTTTGAATTACTTAAATCATATGAAGTGTAGCGTTGTAGTCCCATATCACCAATCAATGTGAGTTTTGGCAAGTACGAGCTTTTGATTTGTTTGTATTGCAGCTCATTGCTTTGGCTTTGTGCTTGAGCATAACGGATATCCCATCCTTCTTTTAAGAAGGTCTCTTTTTTGTTAAGAGTTAAGATCGGGAGGTTGATTGAATCGATAAAATGGTCACTAAATTTGGCTGCTTCAAATTTTTGTTGAGACAATGCAAATTGAATCGAGGCATTATTTTTTAGTTCAATGCTGCGATTCATCAAAGCATTGTTGAGTAAAGTAATATCGATATCACCTGCTTCGTATTGTTTTTGTTTGAGAAAAACTTCAATATAGGCATTTTTGAGTTTAAGATCGCTTTGTTGTAATAAGAGAGTATTTTTTCGGTAGTTTAAAACAGAAGAAACCAGTTGCTGATTGAGAAGGGAAATCTCTTTTTCCATACCGATCGTATCGGCTTTTTTCTTGGCATTTGCATAGTCTATGGAATAAGTAATACCGCCGGAACGAAAAATATCCTGTGCAATCCCAGCACTCAGATTTTGGCGAGTGTCATGCAGACCGAGTGCTGCTGACTTTTCATAGGTATTCGATCCCTTTAGGGTGAGAGGTGAGATCCAATCGTAACGGAGTTTTTCATACCCTGCATTAATTTGATTTTCTTGTTGTTCATAATAAGCTTTTTTTTCAGATGATAAAAGAGACGTATCTATTGCACACAATGGAAACGATAGTATAGGCAATAATAAAATATAAGGTTTCATGTTCTCATTGTAGTCTAATATCGGTAATACTGATGTTAATGAAATTTAAATGGTTATAAAATGTATTTAACCTTTCTATTCACTTCATCTTAGTGGGCTCGCATAAATATTTTTTTTCATTCGCTACCCGTGCACATTTGGTGCAAATGAACTTTGGTTCATTTGTAATGTTGATAATTTTTTTGAGATCGGATGCTAAATCAGCTTTTTTTAGTTTACATAACGTTTTCATCTTGACCTCCTACATAGGGATAAGGATTTTTTATTGTATTACAATCTGTAGCATGATTGCATTAACCGCATATTAACAGTTTCAAAGATGAGTTAAATATTGGATAGAATGGCGATATTTTATTTTCACCATACTTTCATTTAGGAAACACATTGATTTACCGTCCTATGATCCCGTTGATATTTTTAAGTCTCTCATCTATATATGCGCAAGAGAATAGTATTTCACTTGAAGCTATTCAAGTTGAAGATCATGCTATTAGTCTTGAAGATCGTAAAGAGAACTCAATTGCTAAACGAATCATTGGTGGTGAAGAATTGACTCAATATGGTGATCTCAATGCACTGGAAATTCTTAAACGGACACCCGGTGTAAGTATCGCAGATGGCAAAGGTAAAAAATCTGCTCCAGGTAAAGGGTATACCGTTGTCTTGATTGACGGTGATGAGACTCCATCAGCGACTAAACGGGTTAATCCGTTGGAACAAATATCGCCAGACATGATTGAGCGAATCGAAGTGATGACAAACGGTTCAGCTGAATATACTGCTGAATCGATGGGGGGAATTGTTAATATTATTCTCAAAAAGCCAAAATCTCAAGGTGCAACAACGATTAAAGGGGTAGTTGGAACATATGGTGGTAATGTTCCAATGGATAGTTTATTTGCACAAAGAGAGGGCAAGCGAGGTAATTTGGCTTATCTCATCAATATGAGTGCCGCAGATAATCGACAGCTTGATACGACTTCAACGTATAAACAGAGTGCGTTATCTACGAGCGAGGATCTTCGTGAAAGTGCTGCTCGTTATCAAAATTTTAATCTATCGACAAAATTGATTTTCGCCCCTTCGTCCAAAGATAAATACACCTATAATGGTGCTATTGGGTTTAATAACACCAATCAGACAATCGATTCAAAAACATATTTAAATGGTTTAATAACTTCAAATAGTCAGTTAAGCAGTAATGATCAGTCAAAAGGGATGATGATGTGGTCGGGTTTGAAAGGTGAACATCATCTTTCAGGTTCCGAGTTGTTAGAATGGAAGGTTAAATTTCATCAAAATGATAATAATGGTGAGAACAGTTCATTATCATCACCGACAATCAATGATCAAAGACAAAAAGATTACAGTTTTACTCGGATGATAGGAATAGAGGGGATATATTCTCGTCTTGCAGGAGAGCATTTTTATAAAACTGGTGTCGAACTTAAACAAATAAGTCAGCGTGATGAGGTACAACGTTCTTTAAATGGCGTAGATACAACTAATCCAACCGATAATGTACATATGCGTGAGAACAAAGGTGCTATTTATGTACAGGATGAAATAAGTTTCGGAGAGACTACGGTAGTAACCCCGGGTGTTCGTTATGAGGCACTTTCACGAGATTACGGGGCAGCATCTAATATCAATTATTTTGCCCCTTCACTGCATATATTAACTCATCTGACACCTAATGATAATCTACGTGCCAGTGTGGCTAAAACCATTAGACTTCCTCGATTGGATCAACTTTCATCGAGTGTTGACAGTTCATTGGATCGAAATGATGTTCATCACCCTGATATGACCGGTAATCCAAATTTGAGTGAAGAGAAAGCATTGAGCTATGAGTTGCGTCTGGAACATTATTTTGGAGATAAAGGGATAGCCAGTTTAGGTGGTTTTTATCGTAACATTGATGGTAAGATTGAAAATATTACAAAATACAATACGACTACTGCTCGTTATGTTCAAAGTCCTGAAAATGCTGGAGTAGGAAATTTATGGGGTTTGGAGCTTGAGCTCAAAAAATCGCTTAATGCATATGTAGAAGGGCTAGGTTTATTTAGCAATATGACCTTACAAGATTCATCTGTGACAAATAGTGTCAGCGGATTAAAACGGCCGATTAAACAGACTAGTAATGTACTTGCCAATATTGGAGTTGATCATACATTAAAAGCATACCGTATTACTTATGGAGTGGCATATCGCTATGTAGGTGCCTATAATGATCCTATTGATGAAAATGGAATCTCACAATCACAAAAAGCGTATGATACACTTGATCTGTATGCAAGTAAGCGGCTGGATAATACGTTTAAATTTCAGGTAAATCTTAAAAATATTACTCGTAATACGATTGATACAACCTCTAATCTCTATGATACTGCAGGTATACTCACCAACACTCAACTTGACAAAGAACATTCTAAACCACAAATTCTCCTCTCTTTAGAAGGGAAATGGTGATTTTAATGACGAAAAAATAAAGTATTATTTAAACTTAAGTCGTCATTGTAGACTCTATCCGTTAACCGTTTGTAGGATAAGATGGCTACTATTCAGTATCTAAATTTTATTCAAGGAGATATCCATGCAAACAGACAATGAACCAACTCTTAGTTCGATTGAGGATTATGATACGTTAAAAGGGTCAAAAAAACGTGTTGTTTGGAGTGTAATTCTTAGCGGCTTACTGATAGGAGTGATCTTTTTGGCAGTCAAAACTTATTATGCCAATGTAAATGATTCACTCCCTATGAATGATACTATAGGGAAAGTGCCGAGTAAATAATGGTAAAATTCTCTTTTTTAAAAGGGACAAAATGATTTCCACACTTATTGGGGTATATACCCTCTATATATTGATTCGACTTTATGTAAGCGTAATGCAAATTGGATACATCAACCATATCAAGTGCAAAAATGCTATTTTGATGAATGCAAAAGAGTATCTTAGTGCAGGAAATTATGCTGTAGCAAAAGAGAAACTTGCCATTAAAGAAGTATTGGTTGAATACGCATTGTTTTTGGTTTGGATAGGAGGTGCTATCGCTTTCTTGGATAATGCTTTTATGGTTCAAAATGTTATGACACATACAATAATGGTAGTAATGGGGATGATTTTTATCAATGCTCTAATTATGCTTCCATTTGGATGGATCGCAAAATTTAAAATAGATGCCGAGTATGGATTTAACCGATCTACTGCAGCACAGTTTGTTAAAGACACGTTGATTGGTATGTTATTAACCCTTGCTGTCGGAAGTTTGATCGTTTATATTGTTGCAATGATTATTACTTCCAGTCAATTGTGGTGGTTGTGGAGCTTTACATTTATTTTTGTGGTAGTTATTGCTCTTAATATGTTTTTTCCAACGATACGTGCACTTTTTTTTGATAAAGTGACTCCGTTAGAAAATCCTGAACTTCGCACGCAAATTGAAGAACTGATGACTAAAACAGGTTTCGTCAGCAGCGGTGTATTTATTAGCGATGCAAGTAAGCGAGATGCGCGTTTAAATGCTTATTTTGGAGGACTCGGGAAATCCAAAAGGGTTGTATTGTTTGATACATTGATTCAAAAACTTACCCCCAGTGAGCTGATTGCTGTTCTTGGTCATGAATTAGGACATTTTGCTCATGGTGATTTGTATAAAAATATTGTCATGGTAGGTGCAATGTTATTTGGAATGTTTGCACTATTTGGCAATCTTCCTGAAACCCTTTATATGGAGATGGGTGTAGCCCAATCTCCTCAGATGATTATGATTTTATTTCTTTTATTGTTGCCGGTTGTAAGCTTTGTAATGATGCCTTTGATGGGATTAGTTAGTCGTCATAATGAATATGAGGCAGATAGAAGCGGTGCTGAACTTGGCGGAGCGGAACATTTGGTAAATGCCTTAAAAAAATTGGTAAGTGAAAATAAAAGTTTTCCTCTTTCTCATCCTTTGTATCGTTTTTTTCATACAACGCATCCTCCTGTAGTGGATCGGTTACGTGCTTTAGGTGCAGATATTCATGTAGATGCGGATGAAGGATATTCTGACCCATGTCCAAACGATTAAAAGAACTGCATGAAGAGATTACGCAATCTTTAAAAGGGGTTGTAGAATCTCCGCGCCGTGAGGCAGAACTTCTGCTAATGGGATATCTTAAAAAAGATCAACTCTACTTTATTACCCATTTGAACGATCAGATCGATGAAAAAGATCCAGAGCTTTTGGAATGGGTTGCAAAGCGAAGTCAAAATATTCCGTTGGAATATTTGACAAATCGTGTCAGTTTTTACTCCAGAGAGTTTTACATTGATGGAGGTGCATTAATCCCTCGTCCTGAAACAGAACATTTAATTGATGAAGTGTTGGCGCGAGTTTCAGCTGATACATCTTTTAATGTAGTTGAAGTAGGAGTAGGAAGTGGGATTATTTCTATCATGTTAGCGCTTCATCTGCCCTATGCTCGTTTTATAGCCGTCGATATTTCACCACATGCACTCCGTGTAGCACGTCGAAATATAGAAGCATTTGGTTTGAGTGAAAGAATTGAATTACGTGAGGGTGATTTACTCTCTTGTGTGAGCGAAAAAATCGATTTACTAGTTTCAAATCCCCCTTATATTGCTCTTGATGCTCCACTAGAGAGCAATCTCTCTTATGAACCACAAAATGCCCTTTTTGGAGGGAAAAGTGGAGATGAAATTATACGTCGGTTATTGGATGAAGTGTATAATCGTAAAATTCCGCAGTTTATTTGTGAGATGGGGTATGATCAGCGTATAAAAGTCGAAGAGTATCTTAAAAAGTTTGCGCTACAATCGTTAGAATTTTATACTGATTTGGCCTCGTTTGATCGAGGATTTGCATTAAAGGTAAACCATGAATAAAAAAGTATTAATGGATACAATGTATCTTCTTTTTATTGGAATGACAGCAGGTGCTGTTTTAGTTTTAGGCGCTTTTGTTACTGCAGTGGTTTTTCATTCAGAAGCTTATTTGACGATTCCGCTTCTTTCTCGTTATGAAGAGGGTAAAATAATGGGGGAAATCTTTCGCCGATTTTCCTATTGGGCTTACTTTATGAGTGTTGTTATTGGAGTATATGAGGTGTCACGTTATAAAGTTATGCAGATTGATAAAATTTCTATACTGAGTGCGATGGGTGCAATTGGAACACTTTTGATGTTTAGTGGAGTATATGTCCCGAAAATATTAGAGTATCAATCACGTGGTGTAGATGCAATCGATGCATCGTTTGAAGCTCTTCATAAAGCGAGTGAAATCGATTTTAAATTTCTTTTAGTTATGCTTATCATATTATTCATTCGCAGAGCATATTTGATGGCAGGTAATAAATGATCCAATTTGAAAATGTGACAAAACGATTCGGCAAACGGGAAATTCTTCGCGGAGTCAACTTGGAGATTGAAAAAGGTAAAACAACCGTTATTTTTGGAGTATCCGGCGGTGGTAAGTCAACTATTATTAAACATATGGTGGGACTCCTCAAGCCTGATAGCGGAACGATTAGCTATAAAGGTGAGCGTATCGATAATGCTGATGAAACAAGACTTCGTGAAATACGTAAAAAGATCGGCTTTTTGTTTCAAAGTGGGGCATTATTTGACAGTATGAATATTAGTGAAAATGTTGCATTCCCTATGCTTGAACATCAAAAGTTGACTTCAAAAGAGTTGGAGTTTAAAGTCGATGAAAAGCTTACTATGGTTGGATTGGACCCTAAGATTGTTAAATCTCTTTATCCAGAGGAACTTAGTGGTGGGATGCGTAAACGAGTAGGGCTTGCTCGTACTCTCGCGTTGGAACCGGAAGTGATTCTTTATGATGAGCCGACATCTGGACTCGACCCTGTTACGAGTGACTTCATTACTCAAATGATTTGTAGATTACGTGAAGAGATAGGTATGACATCGGTTCTTATAAGCCACGATATCTCTGAAAGTTTTAAAGCAGGTGATAACTATGCCATGCTTTTTAATGGTGTTATTGTAGAAAGAGGCGATAAAGAGAGTTTTAGAAATTCACCGAATGAAGTAGTGCAACAGTTTATACATGCCCGTTCAGAAGGACCTATTGCCTTTCATTAGTTTCACAATTTAAAAATAAAACTTTTATCTTCCCCCAAACTTCTTAGCCCACCACTCCTGCGGAGTGAGGGTTTGCTCTTTTAAAAAATTTTCTTCCAGATTGTATTCGTAATTAGAACAGTATTCGAGGAGCGTGGCATATGCTTCATTGATCTGTGTACTCATAGCATGAGCCGTCTCGGTATCATCGGGGTGTTTATCGGGATGCCATTGTTGCATCATATTTTTGTAACGGGATTTGATATCAAAGAGAGTAACTTTGTCGTGAAGGCCAAGGAGCGTTTTGGCCTTCATAAGTGTGTCAAAGGAGAGCATAGAAAAGGAAAATTAGTCTTTTTGTTGACGCATAAATGTTGGTACATCCAAGAAATCTTCACTGTAATCGCCATTGGCAACCATAGCCGGGCGAACAATTACACGAGGTTTTGCAGCAGCTGCAGCAAGAACTTCTTTATTTTCAAATTCACTGTTGTTGATACTTTGAGCAGCTTTTTTTTCAAATCCAGTAGCAACTAGGGTAATACGGATAAAATCTTTTGCCAAGTTTTCATCGGTAGTTGTACCGAAAATTACATCAGCGCTGTCATCAACACTGTTATGGACAACATCCATAGCAGCAGAGAGTTCCATAAATGGAAATTCCGGATGCATACTGAAGTGAACCAATACTCCGAGTGCTCCATTCACTGACATATTGTCTAATAGTGGTGATTCGATAGCATTTTTGATTGCTTCGTATGCTGCGTTTTCACCTTTGTACTCGCCGACACCCATAAGTGCTAAGCCTCGATGACTCATAACGGTTTTTAAATCGGCAAAGTCAAGATTGATATCATTTTCACCGCTGGCGAGGATAACACCAGATGTGCCGCTGACAGCACGAGCAAGGACACTATCTACAATTTTGAAACTGTCTTTAATTCCTAATTTAGGATCAATAATTGAAAGTAGCTTGTCATTAGGGATAACAACAATACAATCAGATTCATTTTTAAGCTCTTGGAGACCGTCTTCAGCAAGTTTAAGACGTTTTTTACCTTCGAATGAAAAAGGTTTGGTCACAACAGCAATGGTTAATGCTCCAACGTCTCTTGCACATTTGGCAATTATCGGCGCAGCACCTGTACCGGTACCACCACCCAGACCTGCTGCAACGAAGACAATATCAGCACCTGATAATGCACGAGTAAGTTCATCATAGCTTTCAATTGCCGATTCTTTGCCTACTTCAGGTTTCATTCCCGCACCTAAACCCTTAGTCAGTTTAGCACCCAATTGAATTTTGGTTGCTGCAGAACCTTGTTCTAGTACTTGAGCATCAGTATTGGCAATGATCAACTCAATACCAGGAATTTGATCTTTTAGCATAAAGCCGATCATGTTACCGCCGCCGCCGCCGACACCTACTGCTACAATGCGTGCTCCTGTGAGCGTTTTTGATTCTTCAATTGAAAATGGTTCCATGCTTGCTCCTTGACGTGATTAAAAAAGTTGAGTTGCCCAATTCCAAAACTTGGCGATTGGATTTGGTTGATCGTGTTGTTGGACAGGTTTATTGGACCCGATATTAACCATTTTTGATACTTCTGCCCTCTTATCTTCTTGGATAGCTGGTTCAGCAGCTATTGGAGGAATAGGAATGGCAGATTCATCAAATTCTGGCACCTCTTCTTGGATTTGAGGACGATAGAAAATTTCTTCACTTGCGTGGCGCATTCGTTTATTAACATCAATTTCATATGGAGTGTATCCACCGGCGATGTATTTAATGAGACCAACTGCACCTGAATACGATGGATCGCGTAATGTATCAAATAGACCACCCATATCGGTTGGTTTAGCCAATCGTACCGGCATGTTGTCTAAAATGGCTACGGCCAGTTCTCGAAGTCCTTCAATTTTTGTAAATCCACCAGTTAGGACAATCCCAGCTCCTAAATGATCTTTTAGTCCGCTTTTTTCTATCGATTGGGCGATAATCATCAAAGTTTCTTCGACTCGTGCATAAATAACGTTATGAACAACTTCCAATGATACCTCATGCGTTGTATTTTCATCACCTATCACTGGAAGTTCGATCAAATCATTACTTGGTGCATACAAAGAACCATAATTTATTTTTACATTATCAGCTGTATGAAGTGGAGTATGTAATGCCATTGATAGGTCATTGGTTATATGATTGGAACCAACTCCTAAAAAGTCGTTGTAACGGATCGCGTGACCCGAATGAATAACAATGTTGCTGGTATTCCCACCCATATCTACGACAGCAGCACCAAGTTCTTTTTCATCATTATTTAATACCGCGATAGCAGAAGCATAACCACTTAGTATAACCCCTTCAACATCCACTCCGGCAGCTTTAACTGCTTTACGTAAATTGTTGAGATTACTTTTTTGTGTTGTGATGATATGCGTTTCTACTTCAAGCCGTGAAGCATTCATCCCAAGCGGATCTTCGATAAAATCTTGATCATCTACTTTAAAGTTGTAAGGGAGAGCATGCAGTACTTCAAATTCGTTGGGAATATTTGCATTATACAAAGAGGTATGCATAACACGGTTAATCTCTTTGAGAGTTATCTCTTTATTAGGAATATTGACGATGCCACTTGAATTAAGACTTTTGGTGTAAGCACCGGAAATAGTAACGATAGCACTTTTTAGTTCAGTTCCGGCTACCCGTTTTGCATCATTTAACGCACTTTTGATCGATTTGGATGCAAGCTCTATATTAGTGATGCTGCCTTTGCGAAGTCCTTGTGCTTTTGCGATACCTGCTCCGATAATTTGTGCACTGTTATCAGCATCAATTTCTGCGATAATTGCACAGACTTTTGTTGAGCCGATATCAATGGCTAAAACGGTTCGTTTCAAATCAAATCCCCTCTACATAGATTTCAACTGGATATTTGTTTTCAAGTGCTTTCATAAGCCCCTCATCCAACAAGCTCCCTTTGAGCTTCGCAACGGTTGTCTCATCGGCTGCTGTTTTGTTTTGAAGCAACTTTTGTTCCAAAACGTTATAGATTATAACATTTCCACTTTCGAGAGTAATATAACCTTGTTTTTGTTTTGAATCAAAAAGTTTAGAGAGAAATTCATTTCCTTCAGGAGTACTCAATGGTGCTATTTTAGCACCATCATTACGTGTTAAGTAATCACTTATCGTACCGCTAAAATTTTTATAACTGTTTTGAGCTAACTCTTGGAGTTTGCTTTTTTTGGCTTCAATACTATACAGAGCACTAACATTTGTTTTTGCTTCTTCGTATGTTTTGATTGCCGATGGATTGAATGTTTCAAGTTTTACAATGAAATACTCATTACCAACTTTACGAGGTTTAAGAAAAGGCTTATCACTGCTGAGTGCAGTGATCTCTTTTGTTAGCTCCGGAGTAAATGGCGATGCTGAAGCAACAAAGGTTTTTTTCTCAATAGGAATATCAGATTTGAGAGTCCCTTTTTTGTAATCAATATATAATCGTAGAGCTTCTTTTTCTGTTGATTTGTCATTAAGTGATTGAATAATTGCTGAATGCGCTTGTGAAAGTTCTAATACTTTTCCTGCAGGGTCTTTCAGCAATTGGCGGTTGCTATCGTAATAGTCACTAATTTCTTTATCTGATGGTGTGAGTGAAACTGGAGATTGTTTTATATAGCTAATTGTATAACTTGGTTCAGTTTTAAACTCCTGTTTGTTCTTTTCCCAGAATGCTTTGAGCTCAGTTTCATTAGGTGTTAACGAAATCATATTTGGTGTGAGAAGCTTATAGCTGATTTTGTCAGAAATACCCATTGCACTAGCTAAAGATTTTTCTTCGATAGGGGTGCTGCCTGAAGAGAGGAGATATAGCGTTTTTTGGATCAGTAACTCTTTTTTCATCCCTTCTTCATACTCTTTGATGGTCATCCGATTTTGACTTAAAACATTTTGATAAACTGATTTATCGAATGCTCCGTCTTTTGCAAAAACAGGTTGAGACTTGATGAGACTCAAAAGCTCTTCATCCGTGACGATGAGACCATAACTGTGCGCTAAATTTAAAACGAGAGCTTGATTGACAAGTTGATGAAGTGCTTGACGTTGCAGACCAAATTGTTTAGCTTGCTTTTCATCAAATTTCCCTTGAAAAAGTTGGTTGTATTGATTGAAAAGATTAGTGTAACTTCGTTGAAGTTCTCCAGAAGTGATTGAAACATCCCCTACCTTGGCAACTGCTCCGGCTTTATTTCCGTAGCTATATTGTCCCCATCCGACGAACCCGGCTCCGATAAAGGCAATCGTAGAGACCCAGATCGTAATGACCAAGTATTTTCGATGGCGTTGCATCCAAGTAATCATATTAAACGATCCTATTGTAAAATTCAGATATTCTATTCAGTTTACCATTAAACTTGGATGAAAATAGAGTGTGACTAACACATGTTATCACATAATAACTCAAATTAAGAGGTTTCGGATGAATAATTTAGAGATGTCAAAGCGGGATTTGAACGTTTTGTGGCATCCATGTACACAAATGAAAGATCACGAAACAATTCCATTGGTACCGATTGCGAAAGCGGATGGAATATATCTCGAAGATTTTGACGGTCATCGCATAATTGATGCGATTAGCAGCTGGTGGGTAAATCTTTTTGGTCATTGTAATCAATATATCAATGGAAAAATTATTGAGCAGCTCTCTACACTAGAACATGTTATATTGGCAGGATTTACTCATGAAAGTGTGATCCGCCTTTCTGAACGGCTAGTAGCATTGACACCGAGTGGGCTAACACGTTGTTTTTATGCAGACAATGGTTCAAGTGCTATTGAAGTCGCATTAAAAATGAGTTATCACGCCCATAAAAACGCAGGAGTTGAACGGAGTCTGTTTGTATCACTTTCAGATAGCTATCACGGAGAGACGCTCGGGGCACTTTCGGTAGGGGATGTTGCTCTGTACAAAGAGACTTATGAACCGTTATTGATCCGTGCGATTCAGACACCTTCACCCAAAGATCAAACGACCGAAGCAGCGCTTGATGCGGCAAAAGCATTTCGAACTTTGTTGCATGAACGAGGAAATGAAATCGCGGCATTAATCGTGGAACCACTGATTCAAGGGGCCGGGGGTATGAAGATGTATCATCCCCTGTTTTTGAGTGAAGCCAAAAAGATATGTGAAGAGTACGGTGTTCATTTTATTGCTGATGAAATTTTGGTCGGATTCGGTCGAACAGGGACGATGTTTGCATGTGAGCAAGCACAGATCACCCCTGATTTTTTGATTCTTTCAAAAGGGCTTACAGGGGGGTATCTGCCACTGTCCGTAGTGCTAACAACCGATAATATTTACGGAGCATTTTATTGCGATTATGATCCTAAACGCTCTTTTCTCCACTCACATAGTTATACTGGAAATGCACTTGCTTGTGCTGCTGCTAACGCTACATTGGACATATTTGAAAACGATAGTGTGATGGTTAAAAATCAACAAATGATTGCACTTATGGCTGAACAGCTGGACCGATTTGGAGTGTTTGAATGTGTTAAAGAGATCCGTCAATGCGGCATGATCGGAGCAATCGAATTAAATGGATTTAATTCTAGTGATCGTATTGGATTAAAGATACACCAACATTGTTTAGAAAGGGGAGTGTTGATACGCCCATTAGGAAATGTGATTTATGTAATGCCGCCTTATATTATCACTCAAGAAGAGCTCAGTAAAATTTTTGATTCGATCGAAAGTGCTTTGAGAACGATTTGTGCTAACAACAATTAATCGGTATAGTTATACAGTAGATTTAACAATGGAGTAGCGATGTTTACATTGCGTCAAGTAGAAATTTTCGTAGCAATGGCTCAATCATCACGTGTTATTGATGTTGCTGAGCAATTGGCAATGAGTCCCTCAGCTGTTTCAATGTCTATACGTGAACTCGAAAAAGAGTTGGGTGACGTATTATTTGAACGGATTGGGAAACGATTGATGCTCAATGAACGCGGTCGTTATTTTTTAGAACATTGTGAGGGAATTTTAGAACGTTCTCAATCGTTGTTTGAACATTTTCGTGCTGATGTCAGCGGTGGACATCTATCCATCGCTGCGAGTTTTACGATTAGTAACTATCTTCTTCCTAAATGGATTGGAAATTTTCGATTTTCAAATCCACAAGTTAAAGTATCTCTTAAAACTGCCAATAGTACAGAAGTTATGGCCATGGTACGAGAAGGTATCTGCGATTTAGGGTTTATCGAAGGGCGATTTAGCGAAGATGATGAACTTTCATCAGAGTCGTTAATGACAAATGAATTAGTAGTCATCAGCAGTGATCCTGCTCTTCAAAATGGAGAATATTTTATTGATGAGTTAGCTAAAAAACGGTGGATTTTACGTGAACGTGGTTCGGGGACACGAGAAATATTTCTTACTCATATTACACCTATTGATCAAGAACTCAATATTGATATGGAATTTGAACACAATGAAGCAATCATCGGTTATTTACTTAATGATATGCAGGCACTTTCATGTTTGCCTCGTATTTGTATTTCTGATGAGCTCAAAGAGAGAAAAATTTTTGAGGTCTCTATTAAAGGGTATAAATTTGAGAGAGAATTTCGTTTGGTATGGCGTCAAGAGAAAAAAATGAGTAGAGTGATGTCCGATTTTAAACGATATGTTAGTGAGCATAAGCTATCATAATGGCTATTAAAGACAAAGGTAATTTAGTGCAGGAAATTCCCCATATTCCAGTCCTTTATCGCGAGGTAGTGGACGCTTTTTCTCCATGTGAAAAAGGGATAATTATCGATTGTACGATGGGATATGGCGGACACTCTTCCTTATTGCTTGATACTAAACCTGCTATTTCATTAATTGGGATCGATCAAGATCCGACAGCAATTGCATTTTCATCACAGCGGTTAGCATCGTATGGGAAACGTGTGGTAATTCAACATGGCCGTTTTTCAGAGGTTTGCGTAGAGGTTATGAAAGAAAATACTGATAAAATATGCGGGATTTTGGCAGATATCGGTGTTTCATCTCTCCAACTCGATCAACGCGAACGAGGTTTTTCGTATGAAAGTGATACCCTAGATATGCGGATGAATCCAAATGCACTTCTTAGTGCAGATGAAGTGGTTAATGAATACTCACAGGGTGCATTGGAAAAGATATTGTACGAATACGGTGAAGTAACCAATGCTCGTAAAGTGGCAGAGACGATCGTACATCGTCGTCCATTTACTTCGGCAAAAGAGCTTTCCAATGCAATTTTTCATCTTATGCCTAAGGGCAAAAAAATTCATCCTTCGACTCTTGTGATGCAAGCGATTCGGATTGAAGTTAATGATGAATTAGGAGAACTGACCCGGTTACTCGATGCAATTGAAACTTCAATAATCAAAAAACTTCGTGTGGCGATTATAACATTTCATTCTCTTGAAGATCGAATTGTCAAAAACCGTTTTTCAACATGGGCAAAAAACTGCATCTGTCCTGATGAAGCGATGCGATGTACATGCGGAAATAATCACTCTATCGGTAAAGTGATTACGAAAAAGCCTCTAACAGCGCAAGACGATGAACTCCGCGCCAACTCACGAAGCCGTAGTGCAAAATTGCGGGTATTTGAGATAAGAAGAGACTAGGGTAAATGAGCGAAAAACACGACATACTAGAAGAAACCCAATCAATCATTTCGCCCGAAGAGGGGATGGGCCCTCGTTTTTTACGTAATGTATTTGTTGGTATATTTTTAATTTTGATTGTTGTATTTCCAAAAATATTTATAAATACACAGATATATTTCAAAAGTCGAGAAATTTCTACTCTCAGTCATGAACATGATTCATTACTGGAAGAAAATCGTCTCATAAAGGCAAAAGTAGAATTAATGAAGTATAAAAGTCAGGTTTCGGATACGCTTTTTTAGCCATTTTTAATTGATTTTAGAATTTTTCTTTTATCTATCTTATAGATATTAGCTATTTCCTTTCTTTTTATTTACTCCCTTGTTTTCCTTTTTTTAGTCACCTAAGAATACAGATGGTATAATCGCCGACTTAAATTGATACTTTGGAGATACAATGTATAATCTGTTTGAAGACGAAGATGATATTTTCCAAGGTTCGCCGAAAAGTAAGTTTTTAGATATCGTTTTTAATGCTAATCGTGATTTAGTTCATAGTGAGCTGGAACGCTTGATGGAACGTATGGCAGTAATGGAGCTTTTATTGCAAGAGGCTCATGGAGAAGATGGAATTGATCGTGTCATTCATACTGCTCAGTTTGAACGTGCCAATGAGGTCGATATGATGGCTAAAAACCTTTATATTATTTCAGTCGGAAATGTTTTATCGCAAAATGAGTAAGTAAATTGTGAAGAGTTTTTTTTCACTTCTGCTCGTTAGTAGTTTGGTTTGTTTGCAAGCTGCAAAATTAGTAGAGCCGAAAAGTTATAATCTTCAAAAAGATCAAATGGTCAAAATATTGTTCAAAAGTGAAGGACAAGAGCATCTGTTAACATTTCGATGGACTCTTTATACCGATAAGGCATTGGTAGTTCATGAGAGTTATGATCGATTTGTTGGACAGCATATACTGTATACTGGATTCGGAAGTCAAAGCTTTCGCAAACGTTTGTTGAATTCTAAAAACAGCGAATTGGATGTTCCGTATGCTCTTGTAGTTTTTAAAAAATTTGATGAGGGAGCACATACAGCTCAAATGGATTTTTTTCTGATTGATAGAGAAAAACGGGTTGTTGTGGATTATTTAACGGAGAAGTGATTTAGAGATGTTACGCAGGGTAGAAGAGATAATTTACAAACTCATAGACGAAGTTGATTACCCTCCGGCATTGGAGCTGTTTAAAAAACTTTCCGGAGGCAAACGTTTACGTGCCCGTTTAATTCTCACCATTGCTCCCGATGCTCCGAGTGCACCATTGTTAGGTGCTATTGTCGAATTGATACATGCGGCAAGTTTATTGCATGATGATGTGATTGACGAAGCGATGATGCGTCGCGGGGTAGAATCGGTGAATGCTACACATGGCAGTAAAGTGGCAATTATGTTGGGCGATATACTTTATTCGAAAGCATTTAGTGAACTCACCGCTTTTGATCCGCAGATTGCTTATTCAATTTCTCAATCAGTTACCCGCCTCTCTATCGGAGAGATGATGGATGTCGAAATGGCAGAAACTTTTAATACCAATCGCGATCTTTATCTCAAGATGCTTTATCTTAAAACGGCTACATTGATTGAAGCATCAGCTTACAGTGCTGCTATTCTTGCTGGAAAAGATAGTACGGCATATGGAGTATATGGTAAAAATCTTGGGCTTGCATTTCAAATTGTAGATGATATCCTTGATATTACAGCGGATGAAAAAACACTCGGGAAACCTTCTCTTAATGACTTTGTCGAGGGAAAAACAACTTTGCCGTATATCGATTTGTATGAAACTCTTGAAGGGTTTGAACGAGATCGGCTGTTCCACTCTCATGCTAAGCAGCTGGATCAAGAAGAAAAAGTATGGATTCGTTCTAAAATGGATGAGTTTAAAATCATCGAACATTCATACTCTTATGCGAGAATGCTATGTGATGAAGCAATTGGTGCTATCGGAGACGATATAGCTCTATGTGCTATCATTGAAACCGTGATTCAAAGAAGTCATTAAATGCATTATTTAATTGTTAGTTTTTCACATAAAAATTCGACATTAGCTATCCGAGAAAAACTCGCTTTTGTGGATGAAGCTAGACAACTCAGTGCAATGGATGAGCTATCTAAAACACCATATATCAGTGAATCTATGATTCTATCAACCTGTAATCGTGTTGAGATTTTATGCAGTTGCAATGATCCAGAAGCAGCAACAGACTCAATTTTTACTTTGTTGGCAAAGCGTTCTGGTTTGGGTTTTGATGATCTGCGTACCCGAGCTGATGTTTTTGATGATCAAGGATGCATCCATCATCTTTTTAGCGTTGCAAGTTCACTTGATTCGATGGTAGTCGGTGAAACACAAATCGCCGGACAGTTAAAAGAGGCTTTTAAACTTTCACAAGATCATGGTTTTTCAGGGCAAAAGCTTTCTCGTGCGATGAGTTATGCATTTAAATGTGCTGCAGAGGTTCGTAATGCAACAAATATATCTTCCAAGCCGGTATCTGTTGCCAGTGTAGCAGTTGCCAAGGTAAAAGAAAAAATTGGTGATTTAAGTGGAAAACGTGCTCTTGTTATTGGTTCAGGAGAGATGTCCGTTATTACCTGTAAACATTTGGTTGCTCAGGGTGCAGATGTCACGATTATGAACCGGACATTTGCAAAAGCTGAAGTAATCGCTTCAGAGTGCAATGCTCGGGTGCGTTCATTTGAAGAAATTTCATACGCTATCAATGAACATGAACTTGTATTTACTTCTACCGGTTCTTTGCATCCAATTATTACCGAAGAAATGATACGCCCTTGTGCTTATGATCGTGTTTGGTTTGATATGGCGGTTCCGCGTGATATTGAATGTGATCCAAGTGTTTGGGGAATTGAGCTTTTTTATGTAGATGATTTAAAAGAGATTGTTTCAGAAAATATTGCTCTCCGTGAAGATGAGGCAAAGCTCTCCTATGTAATTGTTAGTCGACATACAATTGGATTTTTTGAATGGCTTAAAACTCTCACAATCGAGCCGTTAATCAAAAATTTATATACCCGTGCATACCAATCAGCACATGAAGAATCTACCCGTGTTATTGAGAATGGATATATACCAAAAGAGTATGAATATGCGGTACAAAAAGCGACTCTTCAAGCGTTAAAGCGTTTTCTTCATCCGTTTGCAAGTCGAATGCGTGATGGGTCAGATTCGATGCGAGTGGATACTCTGATTGAATCGATGAGTTTTTTAATGAACCAAGACGAGGGCGAAGAGATGAGCCAAACCAGTTGTAAATATTATCCAAAAGGAAAGTAATGCGTTTTTCAAGAGCCTATATCCCGACAACCAAAGAATCACCTAAAGATGCCCAACTCCCGAGTCATATCTATCTTTCACGGGCAGGGTTTGTAGCACAGGTTGCCAGTGGACTTTACAATTTTTTACCATTAGGGAAACGTGTTCTTCGTAAAATTGAAAATATTATTAATGAAGAGATGTCAGCATGCGGTGCATTAGAGGTTGATTTGAGCTTTGTTACTCCGGCAGAATTATGGCAAGAGAGTGGACGAATCGAGAAATTTGGTAAAGAGCTTCTTCGTTTTCGTGACCGTAAAGATAATCTTTTTGTTCTTGGGCCAACTCATGAAGAGATGATGGTGAGTATCGTACGTAACCGTGTTACCAGTTATAAGCAACTTCCTTTGAATGTTTATCAGGTAAAAACCAAATTTCGTGATGAAGCGCGTCCTCGATTCGGTCTTATGCGTGCGCGTGAATTTGTGATGAAAGATGGGTATAGTTTTCACTCTTCGACTGAAGATTTAGATCGTGAATTTGATGCGATGGAAGCGGCATACAAGAAAATTCTGGAACGTTTGGGTTTAAACTTTCGCATTGTCGAAGCTGATAGCGGTGCTATTGGCGGTACAGGGTCAAAAGAGCTGATGGTATTGGCACAAAGTGGTGAAGACACATTGGCAGTTTGTGATACGTGTGAATACGGAGCTAACGTTGAAGCAGCACGTCGTGCACCACGAAGCGTCTTTCCTGAAGCGCCGAGTGCTGATTTTTCCCGTTTTAAAACACCGAATGTCAAATCTATCGATGATTTGAGCAATTTTTTCCATGTTGACCCTTATTATACACTTAAAGCAGTAGTGATGCGTGCTGTTTATACAGAGGGAAGTGAACCTGTTTGTTTCTTTATTCGTGGATGTGATGAACTTCAGGAAGTAAAAGCGCGTAACAGTGTCGGGGCGATTGATCTGGTTGATATCTCTGAATCAGAACTCTCTGAAATCGGTTTGATACCAGGATTTATAGGGCCCCTTGATCAGGATAAAATCCGTTTTGTTATGGATAAAGATACACTCAATGCAACTTCAATGATTTGCGGTGCGAACGAAATGGATTACCATTTTGTAGGTGTTGATCTCAGCGTTATGAAAGATGCTGTTTTTGCTGATCTCGTTACGGTACAAGCAGGTGACGGATGTCCTCACTGCGGTGGTAAGATGGAACATACCAAAGGGATTGAAGTTGGACATATCTTTAAACTAGGAACCGTATACTCTGCACCGCTAAAAGCTGAGTTTTTAGATGAAAATGGTAGAGCACAGCCATTTATTATGGGAACTTACGGGATGGGTGTCAGCCGTCTAGTTGCTGCAGTCATTGAACAGCATCATGATGAGCGTGGGTGTATCTGGACACATGCTACGGCTCCGTATTTGGTTAATGTTATGGTCTCAAACATAAAAGAAGAGTCTCATTTAGCTTATGCTGAAGAGTTGTATAATACTCTTTTATCACGCGGTATCGAAACTATTTTGGACGATCGTAAAGAGCGTTTTGGTTTTAAGATGTCAGATGCTGAATTAATTGGATTCCCATTTACAATTATTATTGGAAAAGAGCTTGAAAATGGTCAAGTTCAGATTATGATTCGTGAAAGTCGTGAAATATTGACAGTTGATGCAGAAAATGTACTTGACAAAATTGAGGAATTGCGTCGATGATCTATTTTTTGATCTACCTTTTTTTGGAGGTGATCGTTACTGTAGAGATCAGTTCACGTATCGGGGGTTTTGCAACTTTTTTAGAGATTGTTGCAAGTGCTTTTTTAGGTATAGTTATTTTGATGAATTTTCGTCATACGTTAGCTGAAAATCTTTTTGCTCTTCAATCTCGACAAATTGATATGGAAAGTTTCTCAAAACGTAATATGATGGGATTGTTTGGAGCGCTGCTTCTGATAATTCCCGGATTTTTGAGCGATATGATTGGGATTTTAATGCAATTTTCTCTTTTTAGTTCGCTTATTGTTAACCGATTTTCGCGAAAATACCATATTAAAACTCAACCAAAGGATAACAATGTCATTGATGCCGAAATTATCGACGATTCTCCTGCTCTCCGCTAGCCTTATGGCTGCCACTGATACTGAAGTGGTTTCATTTTTGAAAAAAGGGATTGGTAACAATCCAAATGTCAGTAATCTGCAAGTAGTAATAAACGGCAAAAAAAATATATCTGCAATGAGTGGATGGCAGGCTTATTTTGTCAACATTGAAGCTGATGTAAAACAAGGTAATGATAATCGTCATATCAACCAAAATGGCACCTATTTTGTTAGTGGAAATGTAATGGCTCCGGAATTGGTAAATCTTAAAACAGGAGAACGTTTTAATGATACTATTGCTCCTGATTTTAATGATTCGTTTTACGCAAAAACAAATCGTATAAGTGGAGATGCAAATTCAGAAAATAAGATTGTGATTTTCTCTGATCCATTATGCCCATTTTGCCGACGATATGTTCCTGAAGCACTAGCGTATATGATGAAGTATCCGAAAGTATTTGCTGTCTATTATTACCATTTTCCACTTGCCGCATTGCATCCTGCTTCGGTTACATTGACAAAAGCTGCTATTGCAGCAGAACAAAATGGAACAGATAACGCTATTCTGGGACTGTATAAAATCGATATCAATCCTAATGAAAAAGATGAACAAGTTATTTTGGATGCATTTAATAAAGTATTCGGAACCAAAATATCCAGTGCAGATATACGTCGTCCATCCGTATTAAAACAATTTGATTTTGATCAAAATGCGGCACAGTCAATGATGGTAAATGGAACTCCAACCGTTTTTCTAAACGGTCAAAAAGATCCTTCGAAAAACAAATATAAAGAGATTAAGGTCAAATAAATCATGAAAAAACTCACCATTGCGACACGCGGAAGCAAACTAGCACTTTGGCAATCCAACCATATTAAATCAGTGATCGAATCACAATTTAGCGATGTAGAAGTAGAACTTAAAATTATAATTACTTCTGGGGATAAGATTTTGGATGTACCATTGGCTAAAATTGGGGGGAAAGGGCTTTTTCTAAAAGAGATAGAAGAGTCTATGCTCCGTGGTGAAGCGCAAATGGCAGTTCATTCACTTAAAGATGTCCCGACTGTAATGCCGGAAGGATTGCTTCTTTCTGCAATCACGGTGCGTGAAGATGTTCGTGATGCGATGTTGAGTGAAAATTATCCTGATATTACTTCACTTCCACATGGTGCAGTAGTCGGTACATCTTCATTACGTCGACGTATGCAATTGGTTAAACAGCGTCCGGATTTGATAATCAAAGATTTACGTGGTAATGTCGACACCCGAATTCGTAAACTCAAAGAGGGTGAATTTGATGCTATTATCCTAGCGGCAGCTGGGATCAATCGTTTGGGTTTTTCAGAATTGGTTCAACATTTCTATCCTATCTCTTTGGATGAGATGCTTCCTGCGATGGGACAAGGTGCGCTTGGGATTGAGACTGTTAATGAACCATGGGTTTTAGAAATCGCAGCTTTTTTGGAAGATGCGAACAGCCGAATTGAAACGACAATTGAACGTGGATTTGTTGATACGTTGCAAGGGGGATGTCAAGTTCCTATTGGTGTAAGTGCACGTGTTCAATCCAATGGTGATGTCATTGTCCGTTCATTACTTGGTCTTCCTGATGGAAGTGAAGTGATGGGAGATGCAATAACCATTTCAAAAGATCAAACTGCCGGCATTGGTGAAGCGATGGCAGCGCGTTTGATCGCACAAGGTGCGATGGAATTATTGAATCGTGCTGAAGCTATGGCAAACAAGGCATAATCTGTGACATTGCAAAAAACAATTGATTTATTGAAATCTAAAGATGAATTACGCGTAATCGATACCCCTTTGGATATTTCTCTTGAAATTCCTCATTTGGCATATGCTGAAGTAAAAAAAAGTGATGGTGGTAAAGCACTTCTTTTTACCCATCCGGTAAATAAGAGTACGGGGCAAAGTTTTAATATCCCTGTTGTGATGAATTTATTTGGTTCTTACCGTCGAACTGAGCTTCTTTTTGGACGTGAAGTCGAAGGTGTTGCAAGTGAAATTGAAAAACTTCTTCATATGAAGCCACCTCAAGGACTTAAAGAGAAAGTCGGAATGCTCGGTGATCTGTTTGCGATGAAAGATATTTTTCCGAAAAAGCTGAAAAAGCGCGGAAGTTGCCAAGAAGTTGTGAAGCAAGGTAATGAAGTTGATTTGTACGATTTGCCGATTCTGACTACGTGGGAAGAAGACGGCGGACCGTTTATTACAATGGGGCAGGTGTATACCCAGAGTTTGGACGGAGCAGTAGTCAATTTGGGGATGTACCGTTTACAGGTGTATGATAAAAATCATCTTGGGATGCACTGGCAAATTCATAAAGATTCGTCTCACTTTTTTGACCAATACCAACGTGCAGGCAAAAAAATGCCGGTATCGATTGCAATCGGAGGAGATCCGCTTTATACATGGTGTGCAACTGCTCCTTTGCCATATGGCGTTAATGAACTATTGTTATATGGGCTCATTAAAAAAGAGTCTCCGAAATTGGTAGAGTCGATAACAACACCTCTTTATATCCCTGAAGATGTCGATTTTGTTATTGAGGGATGGGTTGACACGGAAAAACTTCATTTAGAGGGACCTTTTGGAGATCATACCGGTTATTATACATTGGCAGAATATTATCCGGTGATGGAAGTTAGTGCAATCACACATCGTAAAAATCCTTATTATTTGGCTACCGTTGTAGGAAAACCACCATTGGAAGATAAATACATGGGATGGGCAACTGAACGTGTATTTTTACCATTGTTGAAAACGAATGCAGCTGATTTAATTGATTATCATATGCCTGAAAATGGAGTATTTCATAATCTTATTTTGGCAAAAATGAAGCCTTTATATAAAGGACATGCAAAGCAGTTTATGCATATTTTTTGGGGATCCGGGCAGATGAGTTTTGTCAAACATGCCCTATTTTTTGGAGAAGATGCTCCTAAATTGACTAATTATGAAGCTTTGATAACTTATGCATTAAATCGTTTTGTTCCAAAATGTCTTTTTATTTCGGAGGGGATTACAGATGCGCTTGATCACTCTAGCCCGGAAAGCTTGATAGGTGGGAAATTAGGGATAGATTTCACCGCTTCACATTCACCAAGTACACCTGAACCGATAGATAGTTCTGTTTTAATGGAGCGGTTGCAAATATTGATACCAGAGATTTGCAATGTAACACAATACATGCGTCATACAGCGAATCCAATTACAGTGATTAGTATCAACAAAAAACGATCTCCAAAAGAGTATTTTGGATTGTTAAAAGAACTTCAAATCTATTTACGCATTGTCATTATTGTTGATGATGCAAAAAATGATATTCATAATCCGTATATGCTTATATGGAGAGTAAGTAATAATATAGATGCTGCACGCGATATTTACAGTTTTGAATCAATTATAGCAATTGATGGCACTACCAAAACAAAAGTAGATGGGTTTGAACGTGAATGGCCGGGAGATGTTGAATGTACACCTTCTGTTGTACAACGTCTTAAAGAACTTTCATTATGGGATTTAGAGTCTAAATTAGAGAAAAAATACCAGCTTTAAGAGTATTTTTCTCTATTTGAAGTGTATCTTATTAAGCGCTTTATTAGAATTCGTAATGTAACATTGATCAAATATTATTTATCTAGAAAAGAGTAATTCCGATGCAAAAGTTTTATGCTACAGTAGCGATTACACTTCTAGTCGGCTCAAGCATCCTTAATGCGGCTACCTATAAAGGTCAAAAAGTCTACATTGAGTCGTGCAAAGGGTGTCATGGCGGAGGGCAGGCATTAGCTGGTTCAAAAAAACAGCGTATTTGGAAAGTTATTATGGCCAACAAAGGGGAGCAATTAGCTCAGATTCATCTTTCTTCTAAAAAAGCAGAAGCTTCATGGACCTATTTTAATGATCGTGGCTATGCTAAAGATGCTAAACATTTGGAAGATTTCCTTGTTGAATATTCCGGTGATAGTGGTAATGTACCCGCTTGTAATTAAACCTTTTTTCATCCTCTTTTGGATGATTTTCTTCTAATCCAAACTTCGCTAAAATACCCAACTTATTTATTATTCGGAGATACCATGAAAAAAATGTGGTCTGGACGTTTCGCACAAGATGCGTCAACCCTTTTAGAAAAGTTCAATGCATCCATTATGTTTGATCAAAAGCTTTACCGAGAAGATATTGAAGGATCAATTGCTCACGCACAAATGCTTGCCCATCAAGGGATTTTAACGCAGGCTGAACTAGCTTTGATCGAATCGGGAATGGCTCAGGTTTTGAGTGAAATTGAATCCGGTACTTTTGAATGGAAGATCGGTGATGAAGATTTGCATATGGCGATTGAAAAGCGCCTCACCGCTATTATTGGTGAAGCCGGGAAAAAACTTCATACTGCACGTAGCCGTAATGATCAGGTAGCCCTTGATTTTCGCCGTTTTGTACTTCGTAAAAATCATGAAATCGTGGAACAAATCAAATCATTGATGGAAGCGATTGTGGACATTGCACGTGAACATACCACGACTTTGTTACCGGGAATGACCCATTTGCAACACGCTCAGCCTATCAATTTCGCATTTCATCTTCTTGCCTATGCATCGATGTTCAAACGTGACGTAGAGCGTTTTGAGAGTTCTGCGGAGCGCAATAACATCTCTCCGATCGGATGTGCCGCCCTTGCAGGTACTCCGCATAACATTAATCGCGAAATGACGGCAAAAACACTCGGATTTGATTCGGTGAGTATTAACTGTCTTGATACGGTGAGTGACCGTGATTTCGCACTCGAAATTCTCTTTAATATCTCGACGCTGATGATGCATATCTCCCGTTTGGCAGAGGAGATTATTCTTTGGTCGAGTTATGAATTTCGTTTCGTTGAGCTTTCCGATGCCTATTCGACCGGTTCTTCGATCATGCCTCAAAAGAAAAACCCTGATGTACCGGAACTCCTTCGTGGAAAAACGGGGCGAGTATTTGGGAATCTTATGGGATTATTGACCGTCATGAAAGGGCTTCCGCTCGCGTACAACAAAGATACCCAAGAAGACAAAGAGGGAGTTTTTGACAGTGTCGAAACCGCTGAAATTTCTCTTGAAATTTTGCGTGAAGCTCTGAAAACAATGACAATCAAACCGCAAAATATGGCGCGTGCTTGCAAACTCGGTCATCTTAGTGCTACCGATTTGGCAGATTATTTGGTCCAGCATTGCGATGTTCCGTTTCGTGAAGCACATCATATTACCGGACGTGCTGTTGCCCGTGCCGAAGTTCTCGGTATCGATCTAAGTGATATTGCCTACAGCGAGCTTCATGCTATCGATAGCCGTATCAAAGAGAATGTGATCGGTTTCTTGGCAATTGAACACTCCATGAATGCTAGAATTTCTCAAGGGGGAACGGCGGAAGTGCGGACGTTGGAACAAATCATCTATTTTGACCATTATCTCAAGGATGTCAAATGAAAATCACCGTTAGCCACCAAAGTGAAATGAAATTTGAAGCGAAAACCGAAAAGGGGAGCTTCATTATCGACTGCCCGCAAATTTCTCCGATTGAGTATTTTTTGAGTGGGATTATTGGGTGTACGGCGACCGATATCGTGATGCTTCCCCAAAAAAGCGGTAATACCGTAAAAAATCTGAGCGTTTCGGGAGAAGTGGTGCGTAACGAAACTGCGCCTCGAAAGTTCAATACATTGCATTTAGAATATTCGTTCGATTCGGATGCGGATGATTTGAGCGCAGCTCGTTGGGTGATGGCGAGTGTCGAGACTTACTGCTCAACGATCAATACGATCCGTGATACGACAGCAATCACTTATACCATTATCCATAATGGAACTGTGATCCGTGAAAATGAAGCAATGATCAGCGGCGGCGGAAGCAGTGTTGATTTCGGTACGTTGCAAGGGTGCAACGCATAATTTTTCTTCGTTATCCTCTTTTGAGAGGGGATGACTTTTTTCTTCCAAATTAATTTTTCTTATTTAAATTCTCACTTTTGAATTACAATCGTATGTTACAGTACGTTTTATTATCATTCATAACAGAGGAGGCTATCATGAAAAAATATATTGCAGAAGGAATCGGAACGTTTTGGTTAGTGCTGGGCGGATGTGGAAGTGCGGTAATTTCAGCGTCGTTTCCGGATTTAGGGATTGGCTTTGTCGGAGTGGCTTTGGCATTCGGTCTGAGTGTTTTGACGATGGCGTATGCTATTGGACATATTTCGGGATGTCATCTCAATCCTGCTGTTTCAATCGGTCTTTGGGCAGGAGGGCGTTTTCCAACGCATGATTTAATGCCGTATATATTAGCCCAGCTTCTCGGCGGAACTGTTGGGGCAGGGATTCTTTTTCTGATCGCTAGTGGACATGAAGGATTTGTACTAAGTGCGGGGTTTGCATCAAACGGATACGGTGAACACTCTCCGGGAGGCTATTCATTGGCAGCGGCATTGATAACTGAAATTGTTATGACGATGATGTTTTTGTTTGTCATTCTCGGTTCGACTGACAAAAGAGCTCCTCAGGGGATGGCACCGATTGCCATTGGATTGGCGTTGACACTGATCCATTTAATTAGTATTCCGGTCACGAATACCTCTGTTAACCCTGCTAGAAGTACGGCTGTTGCATTATTTGTAGGGGATTGGGCTATATCGCAGCTATGGTTATTTTGGCTGGCACCGATCATCGGTGCATTGATTGCGGCATCGATTTATCGCTATCTGGGGCGCGATCAAGCGTAATACAATCTCGAACGTTTTATTTTTGGATGATTGTTATGATGTTAAACGGCGAGGTGTTATTGGCTTTTGCAATAGCTCACTGCTGAAATGAACTCAGCGTTTATGTAGCCGTCGGGACTTGGTTCCGATGGCGTTTAAATCAAAAAAAATCCTTCGGATCAGCGTCGGCGAAATGACCCCATTTGAGCTTTGCGCCGCCGAGGATATGGAAGTGGAGATGCCCTACCTCTTGCCCGCCATTTTCTCCGATATTGCTGATTATGCGGTAGCCGCTTTCATCGATTCCACACGCTTTTGCAACCTCTTGCATAAACGTTGACATTCTCCCCATAACATCACCTGGTATATCGTTAAAACTTTTATAATGTGCTTTTGGAATTGCTAAAACATGTATAGGTGCTTTAGGATTAATATCATGAAAAGCATAAAATTCATCATTTTCTGCAACAGTGTTTGATGGAATCTCTTTCTTGATGATTTTACAAAAAATACACATATTTAAACCTCTTTTTTACTGCTATTGTAGCACATGCTTTATCCCTTGAAGCTATTTATAAAAGAGATTTGACTACAATATCCCTTAAATTGAGAGTACTTTTTAAAATTGTATTCATGTACGTTAAAACTTTCAAAAAATCATCAATGGAGACTCTATTTTGCAAGAGTGGTATGACGCTATAAAATCGGCCGACTCGATTGATAAGATCGAAGAGATACGAATTGCTATTTTCGGAAAAAAAGGGATAATGAACGCTGAGTTCGCCCGTATGAAAGATATTCCTGATACTGAAAAAGGGACATTCGCCAAAGAACTGAATATCCACAAAGAGGGATTAAACGCGCTGTTACTTGATCGCAAGCTTTTTTTAGCGATGGAACATTTGCAAGCTTCGATGAAAGCGGAAGCGATCGATGTGAGCCTTTATTCTCCAACCAGTGAGCGTGGGTCATTGCATCCGGTCATGGAGACGATGGATCGAATCGTGGAGTATTTTGTTGCGATGAATTTCTCGGTACAAACAGGACCGATGGTGGAGGATGATTTTCATAATTTTGAGGCACTGAATCTTCCAAAATACCATCCTGCCCGCGATATGCAGGATACCTTTTATTTTAAAGACTCGATGTTGTTGCGCACTCATACCTCACCGGTACAAATTCGCACCATGCTTTCAACTAAGCCTCCGATTCGAATGATCGCTCCGGGTGCCGTGTTTCGACGTGATTACGACATCACCCACACACCGATGTTTCATCAGGTAGAAGGGCTTGTCGTCGAAGAGGCAGGAAAAGTGTCGTTTGCTAATCTCAAATTTATTCTCGAAGACTTCCTTAAAACGATGTTTGGAGAGGTCAATGTCCGTTTCCGTCCAAGTTTCTTTCCATTCACAGAGCCTTCTGCCGAAGTCGATATCAGCTGTATTTTCTGTGGCGGCGAAGGGTGCCGTGTGTGTTCGAAAACCGGTTGGCTTGAAGTTCTCGGATGTGGTATTGTCGATCCGAATGTCTTTAAAGCGGTCGGATATGAAAATGTCAGCGGTTATGCGTTCGGTCTTGGGGTTGAGCGTTTCGCGATGCTGATTCACCGAATCGGTGATTTACGCTCTTTGTTTGAGGGAGATACGAGATTATTGGAGCAGTTTAGATGATCGTTACAAAAAATTGGTTAAATGAATGGATCGATCTGGACGGTATCAGTGCAGATACTTTATGTAAAACGTTTAATGCGATCGGATTGGAAGTTGATCGACATGAAGTTATCCGTGTTGCGGACGGTGTTGTTGTCGGATTTGTTGAGAAATGTGAAAAACATCCCGACGCGGATAAACTCAATGTGTGTCAAGTTAATGTTGGCAGCGAAGTGCGTCAAATCGTGTGCGGTGCATCGAATGTTCGTGAGGGGATTCATATTGCACTGGCTACCGTCGGATCAGAACTTCCTGGCGGGCTCAAAATAAAAGAGGCAAAACTCCGCGGTATTGAGTCACATGGTATGATCTGCTCATCTAAAGAGATAGGTTTACCCTCAATGGGTGAGGGGATTATGATTCTTGATCCGAGTATCGGTGAATTGGTGCTCGGAAAAAATCTCAATGAATACGGCGCATTTAATGACGATGTGATTGAGATTGAACTCACTGCCAATCGTGGAGACTGTTTGAGTATTCACGGGATTGCACGGGATTTGCGTGCAGCTCTTGCACGTGAACTTCGTGAAGTTAACTATAAAGAGAAGCAAGATGGACGTTTAGGAATCGGACGTATTTTACAGCTGCATCATACGGATACGTTTAATGCAGATCTTTTATTCGGTGCGATTGAAGTTAAAGAATTCCATGTCCCTTTTGCTATCGCATTGCGCTTAGCCATTATAGAAGAGGCTTATACTACAACAGTGGATGCTCTGTTACTCTATGCAACGCAAAGTACCGGGGTCGTGTTACGTGCGTATCCATTTGAAAAATTTGGTGATATTGAAACAAAAGGGATTATCACTTTAGAGAATGATGAGGATGGGTATGCCGCACTTTATGGAAAAGAAAAAGTTTCTGTAATCGGTGTTTCTCAACTTAAAGAGGCACATTTTAGTGCGAATGAAGGGTTAGTCGTTATCGAAGCGAGTTATATAGCCCCTGATATTATTGCTAAAAAAATGGGAGATAAAAAAATCCCAAGCTGTCCGCATTATTATCGCTCTTCACGTGGAAGTGAACCGAAAATCGACATGGGAATCCGTTATGCAGGAAGTTTGTTTGAAAAATATTCAGCTTCTCAAGTGTATGGCGGTAATATTGAACTGACCACGTCATACGAACCACGAATAATCAGTATGTGTGAAGAAGAATTTGAGTCATTTATCGGGCTCAAAATTGATAAAACAACTATTACCCAGATTTTTAAAAATCTTGGGATGGACATCGGTAAACCTAAGGGTTCGACATTTGCCATTTCTGTTCCGAAATTTCGTCATGACATCGTGAACAAACAAGATATTATCGAAGAAGTCGTTCGTATTGTAGGGATTGACAATATCCCCTCAAAACCACTTGTTTTTGCTGAGGCAAATCAAATGAATAATGATTTGAATGAGTATAAAAAAACACGTATGTATCGTCAACGTGCTGCTCAAAGCGGATTTTATGAGAGTGTTCATTTCGTTTTTAACGAACGTGCCCAAGTCGAAAAATTTGGATTTACTTGTACCGATGTATCTAAAGAATTGATAAACCCTATTACAGCAACTTTCGATACGTTACGTCCTACATTGTTGGTAGGTCTTTTGAACTCTGCTTCGGCAAATGTGAAAGTTAATCAAAAAAAGATTGCATTGTTTGAATCAGGGATGATTTTTGATACGAATCGTCATGAATCAAAACGTATCTCTTTTATTGTCTCTGGGAGCATGGAAAGTGAAAAAATTTCAAATGCCGGAAAACCTGCTGTAATTGATTTTGCTGCTTTCACAAAATTGATTGCGGATGTGGTAGGCTCATTCGAATTGGTTTCATTTGCTCCAGAACATACTTTGGCACACCCTTATATTTGTGCAAAAGTACTCATAAATGGAGAAAAAGCGGGTGAAATTTTTCGTCTTCATCCACAGATTGAAGAAGAATATGATCTTGGGCAAACATTTATGTGTGAGATTAAAACAGATGTTCTCGCTTATGCATTAGTTGAAGCGCAACCATATTCTAAGTATCAAGCCTCCTATCGAGACTTAAGTTTATTGATTTCAAAAGAATTAACGTATGAGACAATAAAATTAGCGATTCAAAAATATGCGACAGTACAAATTAGACGTTTTTATCCTGTTGATCGTTATATTTCTGAATCTTTGGGTGAGCAAATGAGTTTGACTCTTCGTTTTGTTTTACAATCAGATGATAAAACATTAGAAGAAGAAGATATTAATGTCGCAATGGATGCTATTTTAAATGGTTTAAAAGAAGAACTTGGAGTAGGACTACGATGATGAACGCGAGTGTTGAGGCTGTAAAAACCTCTATAGCATTTAAAAGTGACACTATAGCACCGGATAAATCGATTTCCCATCGATGTGCTATGTTCGCTGTACTTGCTGAAGGTGAAAGCCGTATTGAAAATTTTCTACGTGCAGAAGATACACTTAACACTCTAAACATTGTTGCTCATTTAGGGGCAAAGATTACCGATGATGGGTCTGTTATTACCATTAAGTCGAATGGAATACAAGAGAGCAGCGAAATTCTTGATTGTGGTAACTCAGGCACCGGTATGCGTCTGTTTTGCGGTCTTTTATCTTCGGCAGAGGGACATTTTGTTTTAAGCGGTGATGAGTATTTAAAACGACGTCCTATGAAGCGTGTAACCCAGCCATTACGTGCAATCGGTGCTAAACTTGATGGGAGAAAAAATGGTGATCTTGCGCCACTCTCTATACGTGGTGCATCACTAAAAGCGTTTGATTATACTTCTCCCGTTGCTTCGGCGCAAGTAAAAAGTGCGATGATGCTTGCGGCTCTTCGTTCCGACGGTGTTTGTACATTTCGTGAGCCGGAACTAAGCCGTGATCATACTGAACGGATGTTGCGCGGTATGGGAGCACGTGTTGAAATTAATGGTCTTGAAACAAAAATTTGGCCGTTGGAAAAGCCTCTTTTTCCATTGGATATCCGTGTTCCGGCAGATCCTTCAAGTGCTTTTTTCTTTGCAGTTGCTGCTGCGATCATTCCAGGTTCATCCGCGATTATTGAAGGGGTAACTCTTAACCCCACTCGTATAGAAGCTTTTAAAGTTTTAGAGAAAATGGGTGCATTGATCAGTTATAGTGTAACAGATGAGCGATATGAACCAATTGGGACAATAACGATTAAAAGTGCTCCATTGAAAGCGGTTGTTGTAGAAGAGAATATCGCATGGCTTATTGATGAACTTCCTGCTCTGTCGATCGCGATGGCGTGTGCGGAGGGGAAAAGCATCATTAAAAATGCTGAAGAATTACGTGTTAAAGAATCTGACCGTATAAAAAGCGTAGTGGATAACTTAAATTTATGTGCTATTGTGACGGAAGAGTATAGTGATGGTTATGCAGTATATGGCGGTGTATTACAATCTGCAACTATCAATAGTTACGGAGATCACCGTATAGCGATGAGTTTTTTGATCGCAGGTTTAAAATGTGGTATGGAAGTTCATGATGTCGAATGTATCAATACTTCTTTTCCCAATTTTTTTGAACTTTTAGGAACGTTTGCCAAGGTCTCAAAATGAAAATTCAATTAGCTGAAAGTTATGGGTTTTGTTTTGGTGTTAAACGTGCTATAAAGATTGCTGAGGAGAATAAAAACTCTTCCACTTATGGGCCATTGATCCATAATTCCAATGAAATTGATCGGCTTAAAAATGACTTCAATGTTGCTTTAAGTGAAGATATTAATACGTTTAAAGCAGGAAATACTGCAGTTATTAGAACTCATGGTATACCTAAGCAAGAACTTTCTATTTTAAATGAGCGTAATGTAAATGTGGTCGATGCAACATGTCCTTATGTGACTAAACCGCAGCAGATATGTGAAGAGATGTCTGAACAGGGATACGATATTGTTATTTTTGGAGACGAAAGCCATCCTGAAATTAAAGGGGTAAAAAGTTATGCAGTTGGCAAAGTATTTGTTGTCAATGCTCCCGAAGAAGTTGAAAAATTACGTTTACGTGAAAAAGTGGCTGTTGTCGCTCAAACAACTCGAAAAATTGAAGAGTACCAAGAAATTGTTGGCCGGTTAATGGCAACGCATAATGAAGTTCGGGTATTTAATACGATTTGTAATGCAACTTTTGATAATCAAGATGCGATTCGAAAACTTTCACAAGAAGCTGATGTTATGATAATTATTGGTGGGAAAAATTCTTCTAATACGAAGCAACTGCACTCAATTTCTCAGCAATATTGCCCTGATAGTTTTCATATAGAGAGTCAAAATGATCTTCTACAAGAATGGTTTGAGGGGAAAAAATATTGTGGTATCAGTGCTGGAGCATCAACTCCAGACTGGATTATTGATGATGTAATAGCTAAAATTAACTCTTTAACAAACTCCTAATTTAACGACTCTAATCTCTAAACAAGCATTTTTTCGCTATAATCAGCCAATTTTTAGTTACAAGGGAATAGGCATGGCTTTCGATAACGAATCGTTCGAAGAAGAAAATTTTGCTGAGATGTTAGAGGCATCTTTCAAAGAGCAAGAATCAACACGTATTACAGAAGGTGAAGTAGTAGAGATCCAAGAGGGTGATAACCGCGCGTTGGTAGGCGTCGGTGAAAAACTTGAAGGTATCCTTCCACTGGATGAAATTCGTGATGCTCAGGGAAATCTTCTTTTTAACGTCGGCGATAAAATTATGGTAATGGTGATGGGGCACTACAATGAGCGTCCAAAAATCTCCTATAAAAAAGTTCTTGAGCAAGAAAAAACGCTTGCTTTTATTAATGCACATAAAGAAGATTTTGAATCTGTCATTATTGAAGCATTGGTGACAAAGAAAAATAAAGGTGGATACCTTCTTGAAGCGGACGATGTCCATTTCTTTCTTCCTCGTTCTTTGGCAGCATTTAAAGATACTGACCAAGTTGTCGGGAAAACTATCAAAGCGCAAGTGGTTAAAGTTGATGCTGCTGAAGCATCAATCGTTGTCTCTCGCCGTAAACTTTTCAATGATGAGCGTAAACGTAAAAAAGAAGTGATTGATGCATTGATGGAAGATGATAAAATTATCCAAGGTACTGTCAAAAAAATCACAAGCTACGGAATGTTTGTAGATGTAGGTGGCATTGATGGTCTTGTTCATTACAATGAAATCAGCTACAAAGGGCCGGTTAATCCATCAAAACTTTACAAAGAGGGTGATGTTGTTACAGTCAAAGCAATTGCATACGACAAAGACAAGCGTCATCTTTCACTTTCTATTAAAGCGGTTCAGCCGGATCCTTGGAGAGAAGTAGAGGAAGCATTGGAAGAGGGTGATACGATCACTGTTACTGTGAGCAACATCGAACCGTATGGTATATTTGTTGATTTAGGTAATGATATTGAAGGTTTCTTGCATATTTCAGAAATTACTTGGGACAAAAATATTAAACATCCTAAAGATTACTTGACTGTTGGTCAAGAAATTGATGTTGAAGTAATTGAAATTAATTCTAAAACTCATAAATTGCGTGTTTCATATAAACGTCTTTTGCCGAAACCGTTTGAAGAATTTAGTAAAAAATTCAAAGAAGGTGATGTTGTAAAAGGGATTGTTACATCATTAACTGATTTCGGTGCTTTTGTTAAAGTAGGCGGAGTAGAAGGTTTGTTGCACAATCAAGACCTCTCATGGGATAAAAATGCTAAATGTAAAGAGTCTTTAAAAGTAGGCGATGAAGTTGAAGTAAAAATCGCAAAAATCAATGCGGAAGATGAAAAAATTTCTTTGAACCGAAAGTCACTCGAAGAGTCTCCAATTGATCAATTTGCAATGAAGCATAAAATGAATGAAGTTGTAAAAGCTACAATTCGTGATGTAAAAGATTTCGGTGTTTTTGTTTCACTTGAAGGCGGAGTAGATGCTCTTATCCGTAATGAAGATCTTTATCCTTTGATTGCTGAAGAACTTCAAATTGGACAAGAACTTGAAGCAGCAATTTTGCTCATAGATGCTAAACGTGACCGTATTCGTCTTTCTGTTAAAAAACTTGAACGTATCAAAGACCAAGAGATGCTTGATGAGATCAATGATAACGATTCACACAGTCTCGGTGATTTGATTAAAGACCAATTGAAATAAATCAAATGCGACGCGGTGCTTATTGGCTGTTCCCTCTTATAGCCTTAGCTGTCGCAACATTTATAATCGTTTTTATGATTCAAATAAATCCTTCTGTCCCTCGTTTGGTACAAGGAGAGGATGCTGATGAGGCTAATACCTCAATCAGTACTAATGATGAAATAAAGAGCTGGATAAACCATTTTTCGATAAATACCGATCAAGAGTATGCTTATCCCGTCAATGAAGTTAATATAAATTTAGATATGGATAATCAAAAAAATGATTCATCCAAATAAACTTGCATCTCTTGTAACAAAACTAAAAACCTACCAAATCACGGTGATAATTTCACCGTTTACAGAGGAAAAATAATGGAAAAATTTAAAATTGTTGTCTGTGATCATATTCATGAAGAGGGATTAAACCTTTTACGTCGTGATGATCAAGTCGATATGATTTTTGCCGCTGATATGGATAAAACAGCACTTTTAGATGTGATTAAAGATGCTGATGTAGCGATTACCCGTAGTTCAACTGATGTTGATGAAAAATTTATCAATGCGGTAAAAGGGAATATGAAAGCGATTGTTCGTGCCGGTGTCGGTGTTGATAACGTTGATATTCCGGGATGTTCAAAAGAAGGGATCATCGTGATGAACGTTCCTACTGCGAACACTATCGCAGCAGTAGAGTTGACTATGACCCATATGCTCTCTTGTATGCGTATGTTCCCATATTCTCACGATCATTTGAAAAACCAACGTATCTGGAAACGTGAAAAATGGTACGGTTACGAGCTTAAAGGTAAAAAACTCGGTGTTATCGGTTTCGGTAATATCGGTAGCCGTGTCGGTATCCGCTCTAAAGCGTTTGAGATGGATGTTATCGCCTATGACCCGTATATTCATCCATCCAAAGCAACCGATCTCGGTGCTAAATATACCACTAATTTTGAAGATATTTTAGCGTGTGACATTATCACGATCCACACTCCAAAAAACAAAGAGACAGTTGGTATGATCGGTGCGGATGAAATCGCAAAAATGAAAGATGGCGTGGTTCTTATCAACTGTGCTCGTGGTGGATTATACGATGAAGATGCACTCTATGATGGTCTTAAATCAGGAAAAATCCGTTTTGCAGGGATTGACGTATTCAACAAAGAGCCGGCTACAAGTAATAAGCTTCTTGATTTAGATAACATCTGTGTTTCTCCTCATCTCGGAGCAAATACATTTGAATCTCAACTTGGAATCGCTCTTGAAGCGGCGCAACAAGCAATCGAAGCGGCAAAAGGGATCGCCTATCCTCATGCATTGAATCTCCCTATCGATGAAACTAAAATTCCTGCATTCGTTAAACCGTTTTTGGAAATGGGACAAAAAATTGGTTTCCTTGCATCACAAATGAACAAAGCACCGATTATCTCGATTAAAGTAAGTGGTCGCGGTGATATTGCTGAATATGTTAATTCATTGGCGACATTTGTAACTGTTGGTGCATTGGCTGATATTTCAGGTGATACTATTAACTACGTAAATGCTGATTTCGTAGCCAAAGAGCGCGGTATCAAAGTGGAGACGGAAGAGCTCCCTGCAAGTCAGGTCTATAAAAACCTCGTAACGGTTCGTTTGACAACGGATAAAGATGTTATCGAAATCAGTACGACGATGTTTAACGATGATGTACAACGCATCGTTGATATCAACGGTTTTGGTATTGATGTTGAGCCGAAAGGGAATATGATCCTTTTCAAAAATACCGACGTACCGGGTGTTATTGGTCAAGTGGGCACTTTACTTGCCGCACATGAAGTTAATATTGCCGATTTCCGTCTCGGTCGTAATAAAAGCGGTGAAGCATTGGCGGTTATTATCGTCGATTCAGCTGTTAACGATAAAACTTTAAAAGAACTTTCAGCACTTAATGCCTGCATTAGCGTTTCTTACGCACGAATTTAACTTTTAGTTCTCTCTTAGGAGAGAACTTTTTAGCATTTTATTTTTACTTCTTTATACTTTCTTTACACCATTTACCCCTATCTTGATAATTCACTGACACAAAAACCTCTATACTTCATCTATTAATAATCTTAACCAAAGAGAGTACATGACACTACAAGAACGGATAAAAAATGAGCTGATGGTGATTAAATCGCTCGGTGTTGTTTACGGCGACATTGGAACAAGTCCGATTTATACTTTTGCCGTCATTTTGCTGTTGGTACAACCAACTACGGAAACAATATTTCAAATATTATCAATGGTTTTTTGGACTATGCTGATGCTTGTCACCGTTCAATACGCATGGCTTGCCACCAGTCTTTCCAAACGTGGAGAAGGGGGAACAGTTGTTCTGGTTCAAATATTACTCCCCTATCTCAAAGGGGCACGCCTTACCGCTTTGGTAAGTGCACTGGGCTTTGTGGGAATTTCGCTGATGATCGGGGATGGTGTAATCACTCCCGCTATCAGTATTTTGAGTTCCGTCGAGGGGATTGCATTGATACCGGGGTATGAAGATACACCGAAGTTGACCCTACTCGTTATCGCTGCAGGGGTCGCTTTCGCTCTATTCGCCGTCCAAAAACGAGGCGTTGAGAAGGTCGCCAGCGCATTTGGTCCGATTATGGTGGTATGGTTTTTTGCCCTTGCACTAGGCGGAGGATACTATCTACTTCAGTCCCCGGAGGTTTTAAAAGCGATCTCTCCGATATACGCCATAAGTTTTATCATGCAACACCCCTATATCGCGTTTGTCGTTTTGGCAGACGTCTTGCTCTGTGCGACGGGAGGGGAAGCACTCTATGCCGATATGGGACACTTGGGACGTCTTCCGATACTGAAAGGATGGCTATTCGCTTCCATCGCATTGTTGATTTCGTACTATGGGCAAGGGGCATTTTTGCTATCACACCCTGAAGCGGCGAAAGCGCCCTTTTTTGAGCTCTATCATACTCTTGTTCCCTCATTGTATGTTCCAATGCTATTGTTAAGCGTTGTAGCAACGATTATAGCCTCCCAAGCGATGATCAGCGGGATATTTTCGGTGTTATATCAGGCGATGACAACCCGTATTTTCCCCCATTTCAGCGTCAACTATACGTCGAATGAACTGCGTAGTCAAATCTATGTCGGCTCGATTAACTGGTTCTTATTTGTATGTGTCGTCGCAATGCTCTTTATCTTCGGTGAATCGGGGAAACTTGCGGCGGCTTATGGTCTTTCCGTCGCTGGGGCGATGAGCATTACCGGCGGGTTGATGAGCATGATTTTTATGTATAAACGCCAATACTTTAAAATGGGTGTGTCGGTAATTGCAGGATTGACGAGTTTAGTCTTCTTTGTCTCCTGCTGGCTCAAAATCCCGCATGGTGGGTATTGGTCACTCATCATTGCATCAGTTCCTCTTTTTATCGTGATTCTCTACACTCAGGGGCAAAAACGTCTGTATGCTTCACTGGTTCCAATCGATAAAGAACTGTTTTTAAGTGAATATACCAAACGTTATGCGCAAGGGTTCTATGTAGAAGGGACGGCTCTGTTTTTTGCCCGTAATGCCGACGCTATCCCCGCTTATATCTCCAAAACAATGTTTCAAAACGGGATTATGTATGAGCGTAACATCATCGTGATAGTGCACCCCTCGTATGAGCCTCACGGAGTTCATAGCGAACTCTCACCGCTGGCTGATGGGCTTGATCTACTCAGTATCCGTCCGGGATATATGGAAACACTCAACGTTGAAAATATTTTACGGGATAAACAGATTGATGAGCGGACGATTTTTTACGGAGACGAGGAGATTGTATCGGATAGCCTAGTATGGAAAATTTTTGCCTTTATCAAAGATGTTTCCCCGAATTTTGTCAGCTTCTACCATTTTCCGCATGAGAAACTGATCGGAGTTGCCCGCAGAGCGGAGATTTAACGATGAAAATATTGGCTTCTATTCTTCTGAGTATGTCACTTTTCGGATCGGATTTTGTTTCTGAGCGGCAAAGCCAAACGGTTATTCAAAATCCTGAGACTTTAATGTGGCAGGATGATGAACAGGTATCAGAGCAAAAGATGAGTTATAAAAGTGCCCTGAGTTATTGCGAATCGCTCGGACTAGGCGATATGACCGACTGGCGTATGCCAACGCAACAAGAGTTATTTCATATTATCGATAATGAACGTACACCAACAATTTTTCCGGTTTTTGCTCATACTGCAACCGATTGCTATTGGGCAACACAAAAAGAACAAAATAATCGGGTCAGTTTTATCGATTTTGCAACAGGTAAAAGTATGCATGTGATTGGTCTGGATTATTCATGTTTTATTCGATGTGTCCGCAAGATAAAATAGAATATAATTCAATCATGTACGCAATTATCCCCCCATTTTTACTGCTGGTTGTTCTAGCGTTTTTCTCTAAACTCTTTAGTGCGGAGCTTGAACTCGTTAATATCGGGATGATCCATCTATTGCCGATTTTGTATGCGGCGATGCGACTGAATCAAAGAGACACATTTATCGTATCGATTGCTTCGGTTTTGTCATTTAATTTTTTCTTCATCCCACCGACTCTGACCTTTACAGTACATGATGTTCGTTATGTTTTCAGCTTTGCCATTATGATCGCGGTCGGGCAGATCGTCGCATGGCTCAGCGCACGTGCGGCTATTGCCAAAGAGCTGGAGACCTCGGAGAAGCTTCAAGAGACACTGTTGGGATCACTATCTCATGAGCTCCGGACACCGCTTGCGGCGATCATGGGAGCATCATCGGGATTGTTGAGCGAAGAGATCGATTTGAATAGCGAACAAAAAAAAGAGCTTTATTCCACAATTGACAACGGTGCACATCGGATGCACCGCCTGATCGATAATCTCCTCGACACGGCGCGACTCCAAAGCGGTATGTTGAAACTCAAACTACAAGGGTGTGACATTCCCGATTTACTGGGAAGTGCTTTAGCCAAAAGCGAGAAAACATTTCCGGCGACGCTCACAATCGATAAAAACATTGTTTCGATTCAAGGAGACGCTGTTTTAATCGAACAAGCACTCTTTAACCTGCTAGAAAATGCATTTAAATATGGAAATGCTGTAAATGTTGCGGTGAGCAATGATATAGAAGGTATCCTGATCCGTATCTGTAATACCGGTTCAATCCCCTCCGCCAACGAGGCATCCATGGCATGGAGAGCATTTTCGAGATTGAGCAATGTACGTGGCGAAGAGGGGATTGGATTAGGGCTCTATGTCGCTTATCGGATTGCACAGATGCACGGCGGCAGTGTCGAAACAATGAGTGATGGCGTGCAGTTTTGTGCGATGATGCGATTACCGCAGAGGGGTGAGGGATGAGTGAGACAATTTTAATCATCGACGATGACAGTGCGATTCGTAAACTGCTCGAAGTGGCGCTCACTGCGGCAGGGTATCATCCGCTGTGTATCGCTACAGGGAAAGAGGGATTGAACCGTGCGGCGATTGAAGCACCGGCACTGGTACTGCTCGATTTGGGACTCCCCGATATGGATGGAAAAGTATTTTTAGAACGCTTCCGTGAATGGAGCCAAGCCCCGCTCATCGTCCTCTCCGCCCGTTCAGGCGAGAGTGAAAAAATAGCCGCATTAGAGGGTGGATGTGATGATTACCTTACCAAGCCATTCAGCACGGGAGAACTCCTCGCACGGATCAAAGCGGCACTTCGCCGTAGTAACAACACTGTGGGAGACTCGACATCGGGGTTGATCAGCGGAAATCTCTCACTGGATATTTTATCGCATACGGTGATGCTGGAGAACGAAGAGTTAAAACTTACCCCAAAAGAGTTTGAGCTACTCAAGATGTTGATGCAAAACAACGGTAAAGTACTCACCCACGCATGGCTGCTCAAAGAGATATGGGGAATCGGGTATCAAAATGAAACCCATTATTTACGCGTATTTATCAATCAACTCCGCCAAAAGATTGAGATTGATTCCGCCCGGCCCAAACGGATCGTCACCGAAACAGGCATTGGGTATCGGTTTGTTGAGTAGAGAAAATTCTCCTTTTAGTCCGGCTTCGCTATAATAAAACCAAAATAGAACTGGATTTACCCACAAGGGGCACAATGCCCACTTTCGCGGGAATGACGAGAAAATACGGAGCGTGAATGAGTACAGAAGAGATCGGGGCACTGTTACAAGACAAAAAAAAGCTCCTCTCGGAAGTCTATTTTGAACTGCAAGCGGCGTGCGAAGCCAAGTATGGACCCGATGCTCTGGTCATCATCGAAGTAGGCTCTTTTTTCGAGGTCTATGAGGTCAATAATGCTGAACTCAAGATCGGAAAAGCGAAAGAAGTCGCGGAATTTTTGAATATCCAGCTCACGCGCAAAAACAAAACCATCCTCGAAAACTCGATCCAAAATCCTCTCCTCGCAGGGGTTCCGACTGTCTCGATTGAGCGCTATCTCAGCCGTTTGGTACAATCGAAAAAATACACTATCGTCCTCGTCCGTCAGCAGGGTGAAGTTCCGAATATCCGCCGCTACATCTCCAACATCATCTCTCCGGGGACGAACTTCGACTACATCGCCGAAGCGAGCGAAAACTATATCGCCTCGCTTTTGATCGATCAAAACAACGGGGTTTACTCCATCGGCTACTCTGCCATCGATGTGGGGACGGGGAAAACCCTCATCAACGAAATCCATGGCACCCGCGAAGACAAAACCTATGCCCTCGATGAGGTATTTACGCTGCTGCAAAGCTACCAAACGTCCGAAGTGGTGGTGACGTTTTGTGCGGGGGATATCGACCGCGATGAGGTAAGCCGCTATCTGGAGATCAAAAATCACCACCGCACCTCTCAAAACGAAAAACGCCTGAAGATCGATTACCAAAACGAACTTTTTGAACGTATCTATCAAATCCGCTCTCTCCTAAGCCCGATCGAATACCTCGATTTGGAACGATACCCGTATGCTTCCGAATCGCTGTGTATCCTCATCAATGTCATCATCGATCACGATGCGGCAATTATCGAGAAGATGAACCGTCCGACATTCTTGGGAACTAACAGATACATGTATTTAGGGAACAACGCCGCTGAACAGCTGGGGATTATTTCGCGCGATGCCGATGAGATGACGCTCCTTAAACTCATCGATAAAACCTCTACGGCGATGGGAAAACGGCTGCTGCGCGAACGGTTATTGAACCCTATCTGCGATGCTAAACTTCTAGAAGAGCGCTACGATCTGATCGATAAGATGGGCGAGCACATAGCACCGTTTGAGACGAAGCTCAAAGAGGTGTACGATCTGGAGCGGATTTTGCGACGCCTCAAGCTCGGAAAACTCCACCCGTTCGAGCTTGCCTATTTTCATGCCTCTCTCAGTGCGGCGGAGAGCTTGTTCGAAGAGGCGGATCGTCTAAAGATTGGTTATGACAAATCAAGCGCTCAGGAGTGCCGTCTGTGCGCCTCGGAGTTGCGACGGATATTTAATATCGAAGCGTGCGCCAAGTTTCGACGTGATCAGGTAGATGAGAATTTATTTAACGAGGGGATCGATCCCACCATCGATGCGCTGGAACAGTTACAAAATGACAATGAGGCAAAACTTCAGGGGATCATCGATCACATCGATACTTTTTTCGAGTCGGGCGGTTCCTATGCCTCTATCGGATGGCTGGAGAGCGAGGGGTATCATCTTCTTATGACCCGTAATCGCTATGTGAATGTCGAAGAGGCACTGTATAACAGCTTTTTTACCCTTGATGGGGAGCACCATTTTTTCCGTGATTTTCAGGTACGTAAACTCAAAACGGCGGTAAAACTTACTTCACCGCTCCTCGATGAGCTTTCCATCGAAAATGCGGGGGCGAAATCGCGGATGATCGCGCAGGTCAAAGAGCGCTACCGTGAGCAGCTCGAAGAGGTAGAGCGTCGGTTCTCCCATGCCATCGAGCATCTGATCTCATTTTTGGCGGTTGTGGACGTATCGCTTAGCGGTGCAAAATGCGCAAAGCACTATCGCTACGTTCGTCCCTCCATTATCCCCTCCGCAAAAGCGTTTATTGAGACGGTGGGATTGCGCCATCCGTTGATCGAATCGCGCGAAGAGAACGGTATCTTTGTTCCGAATGATCTATTTTTAGGCTCGGTCGATCAGCATACGTTTGAAGAACATCCGACGATCGAGAACGGCGAAGATGTAAAAGGGGTGCTTCTGTATGGGATCAACTCCAGCGGAAAGTCGTCGTTGATGAAGAGCATCGGTTTGGCAGTGGTGATGGCGCAGGGGGGATTTTTTGTTCCGTGTGCCATGATGCGCTTTGCCCCCGTCGATAAACTCCTCACTCGTATCGTCTCCAAAGACAACCTCTACAAAGGGTTATCGACCTTTGCGGTAGAGATGCTCGAACTGCGTAATATCTTCAACCGTGCGACGGAGAATACCCTTATCCTCGGAGATGAGATCAGCCACGGAACGGAGACCGAATCGGCACTCGCCATCGTCGCGAGCGCAATCCTTAAACTTCGCGAGATCGGGAGTATGTTTATCTTTGCGACCCATCTCCATCAGCTCTCCTCTCTCGCCGAGATCGAAAAAGCGAAAGAGATCGTATTGCTCCATTTGGGGGTTTATTACGACGAGGCGAGCGACAAACTGGTCTATGATCGAAAGCTCAAAAGCGGTAGCGGAAGTACTCTCTATGGACTTGAATTCGCTAAATCGCTCCACATGGATGAGACCTTTTTGAAAAAGGCCTACGAAATACGAGGACGGATTACCGACAAAACCCATGAAGCGTCGATGCTGAAACGGGAGAAAAAGAGCCGTTACAACAACAAGCTCTTTCTTACTAAATGTGCGTTGTGTGACGAAGCGGTCGATGAGGTGCACCATATCGTCCCTCAAGCCAATGCAGATGACGGCGGCTCCATTGGACATTACGGTATGAATCACCGCTATAACCTCATTCCGCTGTGTGCTAAACACCACAGGCTCGTGCATGAGGGGAAAATTGCTATTCACGGCTTCGTGATGAGCGAAGACGGTTTACGACTGAGCTATTCAGAAAGTAAAAAGTAAGCACTAGGAACCGTTCGACGATGAAAGCCGAACGGCATATTATTAGATGTACTGTTGGATTACATCGTACAATGAATAGTTTTTAGTATTGTAAATCGCTTTTTCGATGTTGGTGTCATTGACTTTATATTTGACAGCATATCCATAGTTGAGTTTAATTTTTTGAGCGCTGTTTTTTGTCACTTTCTCAAAATTGGATTTAGCACTCATCGCTGTAGTGATTAATGAATAACTTGTTCCATCATCTAAGTCTCTAGCCTCGGGTGCCAACTCTTTGTCCATATTGGATACATTGTACACAAGACTTTGGTAATAGCTTGTCAATGATTTTACGGTAATGAATGATTGTGTTTTATTACTCATGATTCCATTAACACTTAATCCAGAATTCGTTCTCATGACCATATTGAAATTACCGTCTTGGATTGCGTATTCTTGAGGGATCATACCTTGAACATTTGCGTATTCGACTGTTACGGGAACTGTGATCGTTGTTTTTTTGCCTAGAGTGTAAGGAATTTCTTTTGCTGGCGTTTTTATCGATGCATAGAACGATATTTTGTTATTATAAGGATACATTTTCGACGGTTGGCCGATAAGCTTGTAGTTTTTGAAGTTATCAGTGATGTATTTTTTATATTCACTCATGTCTTTATTGAATTGATCGTCGATTTTGTTTTTGATTTGTTCAATGTGGGTGTCTAGATTGTCATTTTCCTGTGCAAATATTTCTTTGTTTAAAAATGACATATATTCATATGTTTTTCTCTGCGGAGCATTCAATTCCACATAGTAACCACCGTCTATCTCTTTAGCCTGAAATAGATCAGATTTGTCTTGGAGGGTATAGATAATCGAGATCATTTTTTTATTGTCTGTATAATCATTATAAGCTTGAGTGTAAAGATTATTGATCTCATTTCCTTTATTCATCGCATAAGTATTTAATGCTATCAATGCCTCACGGTATTTTTGTATATCTGAATTTTTGACGACCTCTAAAAAGTCATTTTTGTGAAAATATTTTGGGTCAGCCAATGCCCCAGTGGCAACATTGAGTCCTACAGTTGTAAATGTCGCTGCAGCATTAAACAGTGTTGCAAATCCTGTCATCAGTGCTTCTCTGCTAGTGTAGTGACTTCGACAAAAACTTAGATCTTTACTATCATCACTCATGTGTGCCAAACATCCTTTTTCACCACCTTTTCCTTCTTCAGTTTTTGAGTTCATGGAATAGTTTGGATAAAAACCGCCATTTGTGATGCGAATGATCTCTATATTATCTTTATTGTAATCTTCGAGTTGAGTGGTGATTTTTACTAATTTAGTTCCATCTTGCATATATGCATAAGCAATTTCACCATATGGGGACAATTGTGGCTCATCAGCATAGACTATACTCCCAAAAAGTAAAAAGCAAGAGAGTGTAGACAAACTTACAACATTTTTAATCATTTTTCTTTAGCCTTAGTATTTAAATATGTTTTATGCTATCAAAATAATTATTAAAAGCCATTTATTCTTGCCATAATTTACCGATAAAAAAAGATTCATATGTACGTACAGAACGTATTTTATCGCTTCTATGTTACGACGAACAGCTAAGCTTTAAATTTTTAAACTTCATTGGTGTTGGCATAGCATAATGCTCAAATTTTTCATGTTCATCGAATGGAGATTGTGCAAGTTTGAGTAGATTGTTCACGAGTGCAAAATCATTGTTTTCCGCTAGATCAATCGCTTCTTGCAAGACATAGTTTTTCAACACGTATTTTGGATTGGTACGGAGCATCTGAGTATGACGTTCTTGTGTTGACATTGTGTTGGATTTGAGACGTGTATTGTAACGCTCAAGCCATTCATTCAGCTGATTTGGAGCGAGCGTCAGAGCCAACAATGGCTCTCGATTTCCATTATATCGGCTTAGTGTACGAAAAAACGGTGTCATATCGATTTGTCCGTTTTCCATAACGCTAAAAAGTGATCGAAAGAGATCACTATCACCCTCATTTTCGCTCTCAAGCCCTAATTTAGCACGTATAAGTTTCATGAGATGAGTCGTAAAAAAAACGGGATATTTTTCAAGTTCGGTTTGTAACTTTTCCGCTGTAATCAATGGGGATAAAGCATGGGCAAGGCGCTCTAAATTCCATAACCCTATGCGAGGTTGATTGTCATAGCTGTATCGTCCTTGTTCATCTGTATGGTTGCAGATGTAGCCGCTCTCAAAGGTATCCATAAAGGCAAAAGGGCCGTAATCGATGGTGAGTCCGATGGCGGACATATTATCCGTGTTCATTACACCGTGATTAAATCCGACCGATTGCCAGTGTGCTATCAGTTCAGCTGTACTTTGGACAATCTCTCCAAACATTTTAAGATATCGATCATCAGTACCGATCAAATGCGGATAAGACTCGGCAATTAAAAAGTCGGCAAGAGATTCAAGTTCTTTATGACGATTGGTATGGAAGAAATACTCAAAACTTCCAAATCGTATCCAAGAATGGGCTAGTCGTAAAACGATAGCTCCACGCTCCCATCTCTCACGTGCTACTTTTTCATCAGAACTGATTAGGGCGAGTGCACGGCTTGTTGGGATTCCAAGAGCGTACATTGCTTCACTCATTAGATATTCGCGGATAGATGAGCGTAGAACGGCACGACCATCGCCTTGTCGCGAATAGAGCGTTTGCCCTGAGCCTTTTAGCTGAAGATTCCAGCCATTGACACATCCCAAATTAATAGCACGTCCATCTCCAAGCCGTGGAACATAATAACCAAACTGATGACCGGCATAACACATGGCAAATGGACGCGAACCTTCCAAGTAAAGAGTACCGTTTAACACTCCTTCCAGTTCATTGATATTCAGTTGTGATGGGTCAAGACCAATAAGTTTTAGTGCATCATTATTGAGGCTTACTAAACAAGGATTTTTAAGTGGAGAAGGGGCGACTTCGTCATAGAAAATTGGATCAAGAGATAAATAAGGGGTGCTAAGGGTCAAGTTTGTTAATTTCATAAGAAGAGTTTTACCCTAAGAAGTTAAAACCTTATATCGTGTATAAAAGCAGTTGATTTTTTTTAGGATTCTAATAGAAGTTTTTTTTCATCACCAACTTGACGTAATCGAATATGAGTTGTTTTCCCCTCAGGAGAAATAGCATATTCCTGATGGGTTTTAGGATCTATAAATATTATACGGTCATGGCCGCTATAATGGCTATGGTTGGTGATTACAGCATGAAGATCAGCATTATAAAGTTTAGTTAATTGCTCTTTCAAGGTGTGTAAGAGAGAGTCTTCTTCTCGTAATTGATCCGCTGTTCGTTTAAGAGCTTCCGCTTCAATTTTGTATTGTTGGACGCGGACTGTATCTGCTTTCAAGGGCTCGACACCATTTTTTTGAGCATCCATAACACGTTGCTGAAATTGTTTAATGCGAGCATTTTTTTCTTTAAATGAAATTTGTCGTGTGATAAATTCTTTACTATGTTCTTGAAGTCGCGAGGTTTTATCACGGATATCCATCTCTAATTCAGCGATATTTTCATGATAAGCATTGACGGATTGCGGATCAATAATGAGATTGTTTCCCTCTCCATTGATTTGATCGATCGTAATGGATTCGAGTGCAATGATACGTGCATTGGAATAAAGTACATCAATATGAACAGTACGGGCAATAATCTCGCCCCCAACCATTTGTTTGATTCGGACAATATCTGCTTCTATTTTCCCTGCTTCAAGAATATCGATATTGGCTTCTTTTGCTTTTAAATTACCGCGATGGAGGTGTATATTTGCGATTTCTGTAACATTTATTTCTGATTTTTTATGGGTTTGAGCTCCGATAGTGACTTCGCATGCTTGAATCTTCGTATTGCCACCAATCGTTCCGTTGACATCAAGTTTTTGCACATCAATACTAACACCAGAACCGATTGAATCTTCATTTGAAATTTTGCTTTTTACTTTGAGAGAAATATCTTTATCAATTCCTGTTTCGATAGAACCGGTTTTTTTAAAACTAGCAGAGTCGATTTGCAACTCTTGGGCAATGGTAAATTTTCCTTTTCGGCGTTGCATGAAACCTGAAATTTTGGCATAAAATCGAATACTGTGGAGATCTTCTTCACTTTTGATAGCTTGTTCATCAATCAAAAGATACTCTTTATATTTTACTTCCGGTTCTGGAATCATAATGTATTGGCCATCACATCCACGACCATCACGACCATTTTGAGGAAAGATGTACTCTAGTATCAAATCGTCTGGTTGTACCCCTTCAATAAGAGAGTTTTCTTTTTTGTTTTGTTTATAGTGGAGAATAATAGAATCATTGATTGGAGGAATTGGTGGGAGTGCTTCACTCAGTGGAAGTCGATAAGCTTCGCTGAGAGGACCTTCTTTTTGTATCTTGATTAATAGACGGTTGATTTGTTGATCGAGTGAACGATCAAAAATTTCAATCATCAGCCCATTTCGGAGCTGCTTACGGATAATGCTCTCTTTGATCCATTCTTGCACCCCTTTTTTGAGGGGAATTACTGACTTTGGGTCAATAATTGCAACGGTTCTGCTTTTATATTTATCAGATGCAATCGTAAAATACAGATCAAGCATCGGATGAGGTGAAGCTTCTCGAATATTAATTTGATATTCTTGACGGAGGAGAAAAAAGGAAGATCTTAATTCAATCTCTGTTGTCTCTTCGAAAAGTTTTTTTCCATGAAGGAGTTGCCATTCGTCATCAACAGTCCCTTTGAAATAGGTTTCATAAGAGATCAGGTCAAAATCAATTCTGCTGAGCGGGATTTTATGATCAGATGCGAATTGATTCAAATCACTCATAACATCGGTAGATAATTTGATGGTAGGAGTGAAAAATGGCACGGTGTTTATGGCTCCATTATTGAGACTGCTTTACGTTCGTGGAAATTAAAATGCCGTTCCAAATCAGAGTTGTCAAGGAGAACAGGTACTACCACAAGTGAAGCGACTACTGCCGATATTGTACCAAAAATTAATGAAACCCCAAGTCCTCCAAATACGGCGTCACTGGCAAGAAGAGTTGAAGCAAGGATAATTGCTGCTGCGGTGAGAAAAATTGGCTTTGCACGGGTTGCGGTTGCATACGCGATCGCTTCTTTTTTATGTAACCCTTTTTCATTCATCAACGATTTAGTAAAATCAATGAGGAGAAGTGAATTACGTGAACTGATACCGATCAGAGCGATAAATCCGATAAGAGATGTTGCAGTAAGAAAGAAGGTGTCTGCAGTAAAAATATTCATAATAAAGTGACCAAAGATAACCCCGATAATTGATAAAAAGCTTCCCAAAAGAACAATTCCACTCAATATAAAGCTTTTGTAATAAACAACCATTAATAAAAAGATTAATACGAGTGCTGCGATAAATGCACCACCTAGATCAACAAAGGTATCCAATGTTACCTTCATCTCACCATCCCATTTAAGATCATATACCTGTTTGGTTTTTTTATCAACGAGTTGAAGATTAAACAAGCCACTTTTGCTGATATCATACTCATCATTGAACGTATTTAAAATAACATTGCGCGATGCCATAAGCGGATAAACTTGAGAAACCATATCCGTTTCAGCCAAAACATTACTCATTTGATGAAGATCTTTTGACATAATCATTGGATTTGATTTTACAGTTACAATATCAACAACTTCAGTAATCGGTACCATCATCCCCATTTGATTCATTAATTTGAGACTTGAAAGTTTCATTTCAATAGCCGACTTGTCTCGTGAATCAAATTTTTTACCCTCAGATGTCAGTGTAACGAAAATAGGGATTTGCTCGGTTGCATGTTGGGAATTTTTGACCGCAACTCCCATTCCCTCAAAGGCAAGATATAAAATATCATTGACTTGTTTGACATTTAACCCTGATTTTGAGATTTTATCAGTATTTACCCGTACTTCAAATTTATCATAAATCTCATCTTGCATTACGTCGATATCAACGAGTCCGTCAGTTTTTTGGAAGACACCTTTGACACGATCACTTAAATGACGGATACCTTCTGCATTTGGACCATAAATTTCGGCAACAATTGCTGCCATTGTTGGAGGGCCTGCCGGCGGTTCGATAAATTTAATACTGGTTTGCGGATATATGTTCTCACATTGTTTAAGCACAACAGGACGGAGTCGTTGCACCATCATGTAAGAAGGTTCCTCTCTATGATGTTTTTTTGTAAGATTGATGACAATTTCAGAGACATTTTCTGAATTTTTAAAATGGGAACCTTTAATCAGTCCTGCAAAATCCAAAGGTGATCCTGTACCTAAAAACACTTCTGTGTCGAGGGCTTCTTTTTCACTTTGTAATATGTTAACAACACATTCACTGACTTGACGTGTTTGTTCGATAGAACTGCCATTAGGAAGATCAACATAAATGGAGTAGGTATCATTATTTTTACCGGGAAGCATTTTTGCAAGAACAAGTTTAGTTGGAATCAATCCGACAGCAATGATAAAAGCTATCAATGTTCCCCATAAAACTATTTTTTTCTTGGAAGGGGTATTTAAAATCCCTAATAAATAATTTTCAAATTTTTTGTACATTAGTGATGATCTCCGTGATGGTCGGGTTTTTTGAGCAATCGTACGGCCAGATACGGGGTGAAGATATAGGCAACAAAAAGTGATGCCACAAGCGCTACCGGAACATTCGCCGGAATCGGTTTCATAAATTGTCCCATCATTTGTCCGACAAATGCCATCGGAACCATGGTCAGGATAATAGCCAGAGTTGCAATATTGGTTGGTGCACCGATCTCATCTGTAGCTTCAATCATAAGCTCATCAAAATCTTTTTCTGCTGCTCCTGGAGCATGTAGATGACGATGAATGTTTTCGATAACGATAATCGCCGCATCGACCAAAAGTCCTAAACTGAGTAAAAATGCAAATAAGGTAATTCTGTTGATAGTTTGTCCGGTCATATAAGCTATAAAAAGGGTGATCGCTAAAATAGCAGGAACAGTAAAGGTAACGATTAATGATTCTCTCCAGCCTAGAACGAAAACAAGTAAAATAGCAATAATGACGATAGAGAGCATTAAATGAAAAACTAGTTCATTAACGGCTTCATTGGCACGTTCACCATCATTACGAGTGATGACGTAGTTTATCCCTTCGGCAGCCATTTGATCTTTATATTTTGCAAGCTCCTCTTTGACCGCTTCGGAAATGTTTACAGCATTGGTCCCTTGTAATTTTGATACGGTAAGTGTGACCTGATCTTTCAGAGGAGAAAATTTCCCTTGATCATTTTTGATACTGACGAGGGCAGATTTAAAGTTTTGGATGTCTTCTCCGGCTGTTACCGTCGCTACATCACGAAGATGAATAACTGATCCCATATACTGAGCAACAATGATATTTCCGACATCTTCTACGCTGTCTATAGCATTGCGTACACCAATCATTACGATTTCATTATTTTTCGTTTTCCCTTTAATTTCAGGGACATTGTATGCGAGTGCTTGTGTCGCTTGAACAATTTGACCGAGTGAAAGATTGTATCCGGCTAAACGGTTAACATCGACTTGGACATTGTATTGATGTTTTTTAGCACCTTTGATATCAGTCACAGCAACATTTGGCAAGCCATTAATATGGTGTTGAATCTCTTTTACATGATCGTATAATGTAGTCGGATCCATTTTCGGATCGTTCGCATAAAATGCAACTGATACAATAGGGATATCGACATCAATGTCGAGAGGTTTGATGATCGGCTGCATTGCCCCTTGTGGGAGAATGCTCATGTTTTGCATGATTTTGTCATAGATTTTGAGGTTAGAGCCCTCTTTAGCTTCACCGATAAAGAACGCGGCATTGATAACGGCGACATTGTCCATTGCCATGCCATAAATGTGTTCGATCCCTTTGACCTCTTTGAGTTTTCGCTCCAGCGGTTTTACAATGACATTTTCCACTTCATTGGCAGTAGCACCGGGGAGGGCGATGATAACAGTTGATCCGCTGACAACCATTTGTGGATTTTCTTCACGTGGCATCATCATGAGTGCCATGTAGCCTATAACAAGTAAAAATATCCCGAGGATCGGGGTAAGTGGGTTGCGTAAAAAGCCTTTTGCGAGCTTTCCGGCAGAATCTTTAGGTTGAAAAGGGTGAGGTAGGTGCATCTATCTCTCCTATTCTATATCAACAGTGGCATACATACCTGGATAAACGGTTTGCTTTGCTTGGAACGATACTTTGATTTTAAATGAGTGGGTCATCGGATTGGAGCTTGGTATTATGGCACTTACACGTCCGATTCCAATATAGCCGACAGAAGGGATAGTTACTTTAACTTTTTGTCCGACTGGTACAAGTTGTAGACTACTTTCAGCAACTTCAACCTCGATTTTTAGGGCATTTAAATCGGACAAGACGATAGCAGGCATTCCCGGCATAGCCATTTCACCTACTTTGATATTTTTGGCGACGATAACTCCGCTGTTTGGTGCGGTAATACGAAGATAATTGTATTGGTTGTTTACTTCGTTTAATCGCGCTTTGGCTTGGTTTACTTGTTGCTCAGAAATATTAATCATATTTTTGAGATTTTTTTTGGCTAATTCGAGATTTTCTACTTCATAACGTGAAACCATGTCTTGTTCTAAAAGACGTTTATTACGCTCAAGATTAAGCTCGAGATTTGAATATTGATTTTGTTGCATTTGAAGTGCTAATTGGGCTTGGGAAATTCCCATTTCGACCTGTGTTTTAGCAGAATCAATCTCTTTTGAATCGATTGTATAGAGGAGGTCTCCTTTTTTTACACGTGAACCTTCTGAAACATTAACTGATGTTACAAACCCCATATTACGGCTGGTGATCATTTTTTGATTATCGCTGATAACACTTCCTGATAGACTGAGCCCTGCGGCACTAAGTGTTGCTCCAAGAGCGAGAGAGGTAATCCAAAATTTCATTATTTAACTCCGTTACTAAGTTTTTCGAGGGCAAAAATACGCTCGTTTCGTTTATTTTTAACCATTTGCAGATTTAAAACTTTTTCGATTTGCTGTGATTGTTTGATGATAACATCAGACATAGATGTAAGATGTTCATGATAACGACCTTCATAATTTTGGTAAATTTGATCGGCAAGTTCGAGTTCTTTTTCCAGGCTTGTCACTTGTGCATTAAGACTCTCTATTTCGGTGCGAATTTTATCGTATTGAAGTGCGATCCCTTTTTTTGCCAGTTCAACTTGGGTCGAAGTTTTGAGCTTTTCGACACGTGCTTTTTCGAGAGTATTTTCATCTACATTGCCGTTAAAAAGGTTCCATGTGAGTTTTGCACCGATGGTATAGGCTTTGTGCTCGTTGAAATTTCCTAAAAAAGCATTATCAGCACTGGAAGCTTCAGCAAAAGCGCCGATTTGAGGAAGAAAAGGTGCATAGGCGACATCAACCATTTTATCTCGAATATCAAGCCCATTGGAAGCTTTTTTAAGGTCAGTATTGTTTGCGAGCACTTCGGATTCACTGATAGCCGAAACCGGATAATCGTTTTTAGGGAGTTCTATTTCAGTGACATTTTGATTAAGCAAAAAACTGAGGTAGTGGTAAAGAAGCTTTTTATTTGCTTCCATTTCGGTGATGCTACGTTCTACATTTGATTTTTTTGCTTGAACTTCGAGTAAATCCACTTTTTTAGCATATCCCTCGGTGATCATCATTTCGGTTGTATGTTCTAATGTAGCAATATTATTATGGATAATATTCATATGATTGATTGAGTTTTGAAGCAACGCCATATCGTAATAGCTTTTGCGGGTTTCATAGATTTTTTCAGTTTTAACTTGGTCAGCATCAAGTTTTTTGATTTGTTCCATCTTGTCACTGATATCCGAATAGGCACTGAGTTTTCCACCGGTGTAGAGGGGAAGCATATAGGTGAGTTTGCTTTGGTAGTAGTTTTGGTAGCCGGGGTAGTTTAGGTCTTTTGGTTGTACAGAAAGTATGTTAGGGTTTGTCAATGAAAAATCGGCAAATCCAAAATCCCCAAAAGTCGCTTGTCGTGAGCTTAGTTTAAAACCGAAAACATTTCCGGCATCATTTGAACGCATTGCACTTTGGGTAAAATCGAGTGAACCGTAATTGTAACCTTTGGCGATATTAACATCACTGTGGGCACTTGTGACGTCCAAATTTGCTGCTTTTATCTCGAGATTTTGGTTCTGTAAAAGTTCGATTGCAGAAGAGAGTGGTAGTCCGCTTCCCCAAAGGTGACACGAGCCAATCAGCAGTGATGCACTAAGAGCACGAGAGAAGGTTGTCATCAACATAATCCTTTTGATATATTTGTGATTATAATCAATCTTATAAGTAATATTATACACTTTAACGGATTTAATAGAGCTAAAAACCCTCACACAGCGGAGAGATAAATTGTTAAGATCATACCATAAGTTACATTGAGTTTGAAATTCGTTGCCGATTCGGGTAAAATTCGGGCAATTAATAATTAATGTCGTAAGGAATCAGCATGGCAACAATCGGTATGGGTGATATTAAAAAAGGTGTGCGTCTTGAAATTACGGGCGTACCGTATAAAGTTGTTGAGTTCCAACACGTCAAACCGGGAAAAGGGGCAGCATTTGTCCGTTGTAAAGTCAAAAGTTTCCTAAACGGAAAAGTGATCGAAAAAACGATCCATGCCGGTGATAAATTTGAAGTACCTAATTTGGTTCACACAACGATGCAATTTTTGTATGATGATGGTGAAATGCTTCAGTTTATGGACAACGAGAGCTATGAGCAACTCGGTCTAACGTACGATCAATGTGAAGATGCTATGAAATGGATCAAAGACGGCACCAGCGTTCAAATGATTTTCCATAACGGTAATGCAATCAGCGTTGAAGCTCCTGAGATTATGGAACTTAAAATTGTAGAAACTCCACCGAACTTTAAAGGGGACACTTCAAGTGCTTCTAAAAAACCTGCGACATTGGAAACGGGTGCAGTAGTTCAAGTACCATATCACGTTCTCGAAGGTGATCTTATCCGCGTTAACACCGTCGAGGGTGAATACATGGAGAAAGTGAAATAATACTTTCTTGTGTGGATTTTTTCCGCACATTACCTACTTTTTCTTCTAAATTAATCCCCAATCATTTTTATTTTCAGTGTACAATATAAAAAAATTACCGTATTTAATGATAAAAAAGGTTAATAAAATGGCTACAGTTTTAGTCCCTATTGCAGAGGGTTTTGAAGAGATTGAGGCGATCAGTATTATCGATGTGTTGCGTCGTGCGGGCATAGAGGTGATTATAGGGACGTTAAACGAACATCTGATGGTCACGGGTGCACACGGTATCACTATCCATGCAGATCGTCCGATAAAGGGATTGGGTACCGATGAACTCGATATGATCGTTTTACCGGGGGGATGGAGAGGGACGAAAGCTCTTGCCGCCGATGCACATGTGCAAAACCTCCTTCAAGCGATGGACGGGGCAGGAAAAGCAATCGGTGCTATTTGTGCCGCTCCGTATGCGCTTGAAGCGGCAGGTGTTTTGAAAGAGGGATATACCTGCTATCCCGGTATCGAAGATGATCTCCGTACTGCCGGATTTGTTGGGGATCAACATGCGGTTGTTGAAAGTGGTAATGTAATGACTTCGCGCGGGCCAGGGACGGCGATTTGTTTTGCCCTTGCGATCGTCAAAAAACTTGTTGGGGATGGTATATATACTAAATTACGCACTGATTTATTAGCGGATAACTGTGCCGAGCGCTAAATCACTTTATATTTTTTTACTGTTTCCATTTTTTTTATGGGGTGAGACTCATTTAGCCATCATAGAAGATTTTACTCAAGAGAGTGCAGGGGAATATTGTCGTTCTTTGGGGAATGGATGGCATCTCATGAGTATAGGCGAAATCTATACTCTCCCTCAAACTGCCCCTTTTAATCCGAAGTACAGTTATTGGTCATCTGATCAGACGGCTGCTGATAACAGTGAGATCGGAACCGGAAGTGAAGGAGATGGCAGTAAAACATCGATGCTCGGATACAGCTTCTATCCAAAAGAGCGAAATATTACCCTCTCACCGACATGGAAACGGATCTCTGCCGCTTGTACCGATGAGGTGAAGCCCAAACGTATCCGTGAGTATAAAATAACGCCTATGGGGACGATAGACTCTTATTCTAATATTCTCTGGCACTCACTTGATGCGACGGATAAGAGGACTAAGTATACCTATGACGATGCCAAGGAGATGTGCGATAATTTGACTCTTTACGGAAAATCATGGCGTCTTCCAACTATCGAAGAACTTTATAGAATCGTCGATTATTCTTTTACCCGTCCGAGTGTTGATATGAAATTTTTTGGAGTGATGATGCAGCGGTATTATTGGTCAAGTGATACGCTTAATGAGAAAGAGGCGTATGTTGTGGTTAAGCTATAATACTGTTGTGTTCAAAATCATAATAACTGTATTGAAAATATAATAAATCCCTATAAATAGGAATTTATTAGGTGTATATACAAAAATATTTGATTTTATAGTGTTAAAATTATAAAGGTATCCAATGTTTGTACTTGAAAAAGCTAGATCTACAGTAGAGGTTAAAAAAAATGGTAGGGGTATCGGAAGAGAGCCTTCTAATGAGTTTTATTACGTGATCTGCCTAAACCAAAGCGTAGAATTTCCTTTAAGCAGATGGGCAAGAATGCTTCCTTTGACCAGTCAAAACAAACCACACACTTACCTTGGTGTTGTAGTTCGTTTTTGCAACTTTTTGTTTAAACGAAAAAAGCAATATTACAATGCACAGCCTAAGGACATCCGTGACTTCTTTGAACAGACGATTTTTTGGGATAAGAATGGGCAGTATAAAGATGCACCAAAAGTTCAGACCACTACGATCAATCTCTATGAAACGGCGCTTATCCACTTCTACAAATACTTGACCGAATTTTATGATAATGACATAGTGAAATCCATATCAGTGACTGCAGACGGACATGCAGTTGATATGATCGGAGAATTAAAGACCAGATGGCAGGATATACACAAAGAAGCCAAAATCTGTAGCAAATATTCAATCTCAACACATAAAACTAATAATAAGGTTTATATCAAAGAATACTCGGATGAGGAGTTGGCTGCACTGTACCATTCTTTCAAGACGCTGATGCTCAAAAGCATTTTCTTTTTGACACTCAAAGGTATGCGTATAGATGAAGTTCTTTCCATAAAAATAAGCGATTTCGACCCAAAAAAGATGACGGTTCAACCATCACGGTCAAAAGGTCGTAAAGGAAAAAAAAGTGATATTCGAACAGTAGTGATTGGTCCTCACGGGGTACAACTCATTAATCTTTATATGTTTCATGAACGGACGCCAGACCTGAACAAAATATTGAAAGGGGGCAGAAAGGACAGCGAATACCTTTTTGTGACACTTCGAGCAGTTAATGGTGAGATCCCTTTCACGCCATACACGCAAGAAAGTTTTCGCAGTACCCTTAAAAACGCAGCAAAACGTGCAGGAATTAAAGGTGAGGTAAAGCCACACACGGGACGATCTCAAAGAGCAATAGAGTTAGCAAGGCTGGAGCACCAAGGAGTGATAACAGATGCACAAATCAATCTTATCATGGGATGGAAATCGCTTGAAGCTCACAAGCCTTATAATGACCATGTTTACAAAGAGGAAGCTGAGAAAAGATTAGAAAACGTACATTCTAAACGCATCGCTAGGCTCGATGAATTGCTGAAAGAGCAAGAAGGCAAAAAACATGACTAAGCCGATTGCGACAGGCCAAAGAAACAATAAGGAATATATGGCGCTGGTGGAGTATTTCGAGCCAATTATCGAACATTCCAAAGCAAATCGAGCAAATTATACGCATCTTTTAAATGATGGTTTTTCATTAAGCTGCTGGGAGCCACTTTGCAAAAAGATCGCTACTTCAGAAGAGCCGTTTCCAAAACTCATAGAAAGTATCACCCATCATGAGCCAAGACCTCGTACAATAGGTTTTTTACTCGAACTTTTAAGCTATATTAAAAAGGATAAAGTCTCTGCCTATCTATACAAACAGGTACAAGTTCATGCGACGATGGACTTTCATGCGCGTTGGAAAGTTCTATTACACCTAGGGTTCGGAAGTGGTGTCCGGAGCAGTCTATGGAATCAATGGTCATATCCTCAATCTTTATTAATGATTGAGGATGCAATGGACCGATATTGGGATGAAGACGATGGGGCTTTTAAGGTTAAAACCAACTCCGGCCCATTAATGACTATCAAATATAAAAATATTAATGTTGATATTAGACAAAGTACCAATAATGAGCAATCATATACGATACTTAGGGATTTTAGCAGTCTTAAAAAGTTCGTTGAGGACATCTATAGTAGCAAAAATACGCTTGCTGACATTAAACAGACGCACAATGCTTTAGGCGGAATATTTGACAAGTTATTTGAAGTATTTAATCCAGATAAAGTACTTAACGAGCTTGAAGAACAGTTTGAAAGGCTGATCTTGGAAAACACGCCGATTGTCTCTGCTCACGAAGCATATTATAAAGTTTTTGGATATGATCCATATACGGCTCGGAAGAAGGATATAAGATATTCTTTTAGTCTCTCAGGTCTAAAAGAAGAGTATGAATCTCTGCTTAAGATAAAGATAGAAAAACAAAAGAATAGACGTTTCTCTTCCAACCAAAACATCCTCAAAGAACGCAAAGCATCTTTCAGCCTTGTCTTTTTGCATCAAAACCTAATCAGAGAACGCTCTTATGCGGTTAAGTTTAATAACTTGCCGATTTTTACCGAGTGGGCGGAATATATCCTTTCGCTTGACGACAGGATTCGTGTGGTGACTATACAAGCAGCATTAGGTATCTTGAACTTTGTAGTAAGTCGGCGTTCAAAAACTGAAAATCTAAGTACCAGAGGTATTACCAAAGGAGACTTGATCGACTTTTTGAACGACGGGGGAATGTCACAAAAAGGTGCTTCAGATGCAAAAGTATTTTTAAGCAACATGATTGATTTTTTGATGGCGAAAAAATCAATCAGAAAACTCCCGCTGATGGGACCGCTTCCTGAACCGCCAATTGTCAACATATGCAAGGATATCAAAGTCAAAAAACCCGATCAAGTTTCAAACCGTATCCCAATACCTGAAAGCGTATTTACAGAGATTATGTGTCATATCGGGGAGCTTGAAGCTACGTATAAACATGCGTTTGAACTGATCGCAGCCGGAGGTTTGCGTCCTAACGAATTAGAGGGGATCACGCCAGATTCTCTAATAGAAAAAGATGGCAAGTTGGTGCTCTGCATATGGGAGTACAAAAAAGAAAAAACAAAAGGACGCAAAGGGAAAAAACCGATACGTGAAATTCCTTTGAACTTTTCAGAAGCGATCCAAGCTTTTAGAGAACAAGTCAAAGTAAGCGAAGATGCGAGAAAGGCTTCGGGGCATGCTTCGATATTCATCCGAAGAGTTCATAATTCAAATGTGTATGGGGTAATGACAACAAGTTCACTTAAAGGAGCTGTCAACAATCTCATCAAAATGCATAACATCTTGAATCCTAATACAGGTCAATTATGGCATTACACCCCGTATCAGTTGCGGGTATCCTTGGTAGTCGAAATGATCGAAAATGGGGCTAGCGATGCTCAACTCAAGGCTTTCTTTGGATGGAATTCTGAAAGTACGATGGAAAATGCTTATTTTATGGCTAGAAAGCTAAAACTCATGGAGATGAATACAGAATTTTTCAAAAGAGAATTTGCAGTGAATCTGTCCCAAGAAGCCATCGACCAGTACAGCGAAGAAGAGCTTAACGAGATCGTCGAAATGTTCTATGCGACCAGCCGTGAAATGTCGTATGGACGTTGTATCCGCCACCCAAGCCAGGGGATATGTGGCAAACTCCATGAAGCTTCAGCCTGTGCACCATGCGAAAATATCAAAGTTTCTCCACATTATCGAAAAAAGTGGGAAGAACTATATATGTTGCAATATAGAGAATTATTGAAATTGCGACTCTTTTATGAGCAACGTGGACATACAGAAGAGCAGTATGAAAAGTATGAGTTTTATGTCGTTCAATCTGGCATCCTTGAGAGCTATGCAAATCTCTTAATGAATATCGACAAACCTAGCGTTATGAAGGTGGTAAAGTGGCATGAATAAAAAAATACAATACGGCCAAGATGATTCACGATATTCTGCATGGTTGAGTCAAGAAGATAATAGTCATGAAGCCGTGGAACGACGCATTATCAATCAATTAAAACGATTTACCGATAGCAGTTTCAATGATTCAAAATGGGTGCAACCGGTTGAAAACAAGCGGCTTTCAAGAGAAGCACATTTTGGTTCTTTTCAGGAGTTTAATCCTGCATGGCAGAAACTCGTGAAGTTGTTTGCGCTTCTAGAAAGTGCAAGAATGGGTAGGCTATATATACGTTCACATTACTTATCTTCTTTTTTTGCATTTATATTATCGAAAAAGTTGAACCCGAAGAATATAGGAAAAGATACGCTTAGGGCATTTCAAGATCATCTGAATCGAAAAGATTTAGGCGAAAATTATAAACATGCTTGTTATCAAAATACTCTTGATTTTATAAAAGTAATGCAGGGATATCCTGGTGTAGCCACGATCAAAAATATAGAAGCGATGAAAAGTCCATACAGTAGCAGACCCGTAGTCGGAAAATACGAGCAGATTCCACAATGGAAATTGGATATTACCGATCGCCATTTTTCTTCCGAAGAGACGCCGATGCATTATCGTGTATGCTATTGGCTCATGCGTATGTATGGAACAAGGCCGGAAGACTTGCTCAGTTTTCCTCTCGATTGCGCTAAAGAATTAAAAGAGGGTGAGATAGGGACGCTGAAGACATGGGTTGGCAAGCAAGGCGGCGCAACGGACAAGATTGATGAGGATGAAGAACGCCCCTATAAGACGATTATGGTGAATCTTGAAGAGCCGCAGCAAAAGATGCTCTTTGACTTGATTAAAGCCCAGCAAGCCATTGCGAAAAGTTTACAAGATCAAGTACAGGAAAAAGATTTTTTACTGACTCATATTGCCTTTTTTGGTAAAGATAAAGTAGTGAAACGAGTTATAGTGATGAACAAAGGATTAGAATCGTATTGGAGTAAAACAATAAATTCTTTGTTTGAAAAAGGTAAATCACCTAAGATGAAAGAATATAAACATACCGCCATTTCGAAACGTGCCACATGGGGAACACATACTGCCGATGCTTTGCGGGATGTGGGTAATCACCATAGCTTTGGAGCAACAGACCGCTATATTAAGCCTGCCAAGCAGGATCAGATAGAATTGCAACAAAAGATATTGGAATTTGAGCTCAAGGCAAATCTTTCTGTAACGTTCAAAGGCGAAAGTGTCTATGATATGAGACATATTATGCCTAAAATCATGGAAAACCCTTTCGCACACCAACTCCCCGATTATGGTTTTTGCCCTGATGCGAGTAAGTGCGGAAACCACTTTGAATGCCTTGGTTGTGATTTCCTTGTTCCATCTCCTAAATTGCGTGAGTATTATTACTCACAAGCAGAAGAATATTCGAGACGGGCCGATAATCTTGCAGAAATCGGTAAGAACCATTTGGCAGACGATCGAATGGCGGTGGCATTGAAGTTTTACCGCCTTTATAAGCGAACATTTGAGGATGAATTGAAAGTCCTTGAGGACGTAGAGACTATCAATCTTTCGGAGGTAGAACATGGCTAAAAGCGACATACAAAAAAAGCATACAGATAAACTTGCAGAAGAAAAGATAAAAAAGACAATGTGGCTTGTTGAGGAGTCTTGCAAATATGCGATTTCTAACCATGAGCGCAGTGCATCGAATCGACGACTTGCCGAAATATCTAAAATTATAGACCCTCAAAAAAAAGGGCTTTCTAATGTGACTTTTTCAACGGAACATGCTGAAGAGATACTTAAGGCTTATGGTATAGGCAAATATATTGGGCTTCCAAATGAGGGTGTGATCGATGCTGGACTATATCTTGAAGTGCAAAAAGAACTAAAGAATGCAAATAAAGAGATCAAAAAGCTTAAAGAGCAAATCAAAAAACTCAATGAAAAAAATAGAAAACTTGTGCAAAAAAACGAAGTGTTGCGGCATGATAATATGGGATTGCTGTCAAAAATAGATTCTTCAGGTTTTAGCACTCCAGCTAACAATAAATGGAGTGAGTAAATGGAAAAAGAAAACATTCCGTATTTCTGTGAAGATTTAAATAGCTATTTAAAAAAAACGTTCAAGTATAAAAAAAATTACTCTCATGCTGTTGATGCGAATATTAGTGCATTTGCAAGAAAATTTGATATATATTTGCGATGGAATGGGGTTTACTTTTCAAAAAACTTTCCAAAAAATTTAACTATAGCAAGAATTGGATTTTATAAAAAGCGTCAAGGATATGGGAAAGCTTTTCTGGATTTTCTAATTGAATGTAGTTTCAAATATCAATTTGATTACTTAATTATAGAAGCAACTAACGAAAAATCTGCCAGTTTTGCACATAAGTTTGGCTTTCAAAAGATTGACGATGAGGATGGAAGAAATTTTGTAATTTCTATTAATGATCTTAGAATAATTATGAGCAGCATGTAATATTCAAGAAGGGAACAGCTACGCAAAAGAAAAGAGTGATTGGACTCCCCAATTGAACTTAGGTAAAAACTTCGCTTGAATGAGAATTGTTTCCATATATACCTCTAAATTTTATTAATGTCTTAACATACTTTCACTACTAAATCGGATGGGGTCAGTACCTCAGGGATGTACTTTTTCAGCCAGAGGGATTTGGAGAGAAACATCCAGATTTATACAACTGTGCTTTCTGTCTGTCTTATAATTGCATCATTGATTTTAGAAATCATGACATTAACCTTTTCTCTTTCTTCAGGCGTAATTTCTTCACAATAGATTGTTTCCTCTAGTTCATTGCCTTCATGAATAAATTTTATCCATTCAATGTAATTAAAATCTACTTCGGTACCATTCTCATGCAACTTTACTTTGATTTCATTTTCTTCTTTGGAAAAAACTAGCTTCATACTATTTCCTCAAATTTTTTCATATTGTATTTCTTAACTCTCTTTTTTATAGATGTTTTCCCACCATCAGTGATTGTCGCAATATGATCAACTACACTAATACCATGTATTTTTCCTTCTAAAGGATTGGATTTAATCAATATTTTTTCATCATATTGACATAAGATAACATTTTGAGCGTCGCCTAGCATAGGTATCGTAGCATTATGCGATACGATAATAACTTGTTTGCGCTCTTTTATTTTTTTTATTGCATCTATCAATCCTTTATTAATGTAACTATTTGCTAGATTGTCTTCTGGCTGATCTATAATCAACGGTGCCGTGTCACCTTCATATCCTAAAATTAAGTCTAAAAGCACAGATGTTTTCCAACCAGCACTTAATGAATCAAATTCTTTACCATCTCTTGTGATAATTCTATATTTTCTTTTATTCATGTTTTCAAATTCAATGTATACTTTTGTTTTGAACTCTTCATAGCCATTAATTTTAGGTCTATCTTTATAGTTAGCAGCGTATAGTTCTCTTGGATTTAATTGTTCCAAAGATCCAATTTTAGATTCACTTTTTAGAAATTCATTAATTGTTTTTAAAAAAACATCCCGATCTATTTTAAAAGTATATTCAATAGATAATTGATGTCCCATCGATTCAATCACACGGCTTTGAATTGTTAAATCGTAAGATTGGATTTTTTCTAGCTGTTTTTTAAATTTATTCAAATTATCAGTATATTGAGTAATTTGTGAGATTAATTTTTCATAATTTTCTTTTTTGGACTGACTTTCTTTATTTAATGTAGAAAATAAATCATCTAAGCTCTTTTTCCCAATTTCAATTTGTGTTCTAACTTCTTGTTCAAAATTAGATAATAAATATGCATTATCTAATTTAGCTCTTATTAGCTGCAGTTCAGCATCAATATATTCAATAAATTCGTTGTTTTGCATAAATTTTTGAAGCTCATCAATTGATTTTAAATGTTGCTCGTAAACTGACGTTGAGTAATCCATTTTGTTTATTAGATCATCAGGAGGTTGTATAAATCTGATAATATTATCTTTTATTTCTGAAGTTTGAATTAGTCTATTCACAGATGGAATTTTTAATATTTCATTTTCTGACTTTTCAATTTTTTCAACATAATCAATCAAATCATTTATATCTCTTTTTAAATCTGATAAACCATTTTGAATTCTATCTCTTACATCTTTTTCATCTGGAAAGACTTTTTTTATAATATCAATCTTGTCAATTTCATTTTTGTTTCCAGTTATTAAACTCATAATGTAATTTTGATTAATATAATGAGGTATACAATGTGAAGGATTGTCAAGTTCAATGTTTTCTATGCCAAAATTTTTGTAGTTTGATGTCGAAAATTCATTCATAGTTTTACATATAATTGCATCAACAAAAAGTGTTTTGCCACTGGAGGAATCTCCGATAACAACATTTAGCCCAGGTGTTAAAGAAACATCAATTTTAATTAAATCATTTTCTAGTTGAACAGATTTTAAATATTCAGCCCAATAGTCAGGTTTTGTTTCACTATAAATTAATCTAGAGCGTTCTGATAATGATAGTCTTAAACCATCAAAGGTAGGTTTAGCCAGCATCCAAGTAGGAAGAAAATCGCTTGCATCATCTGATTTTGTTTTAGGATAACGCACAGGATTATAATTATCAGTACATGTAATCAAATTTATATATTCATTTATTCCAAGACGACTAAAGAAGGCTATTGTTCTTTCTAAGCCTCTTTGGTTTCTAGCGGTAAATCCATCAAATTGATTGTAATACAGGCTTTTTTCAAGACGAGTATTAAAATGACCATCCACAGATTCATCAAATGTTCTGTGATTTTGTCCACCGTGAGGTAATAGTAAAAAATCATATTGATCAAATTTTCTTATTATAGTTTCAATATTTTCTACTTTTGTTTCTGGAACAGACTGACCATGTTCTATGCGTGCAGGTTTGATAATTTTTTCAGGATAAAGTTCATCTAAAATATGATTGATGTCATCTATTGCATCTTCGGTAATCATATCTAAATTGAAATATAAATGACAATGATATGGAGGTCTTGTTTCTGCATTTTTAATATGTAACTCAACACCTAAAATAACATTATTTGTTTTTTCAAGTAATCTTATATATGCATTTTTATTTATTGTATTGTGATCAGTTAGTGATATTAAAAAATCTGAATTGCTACTTACTTCAGCTATTTTACTTAATAATAAATCAACATCGTAATTAAGATTTAAATTTTCCTCATTCTCAGATGTATGTATATGTAAATCCAAATAGATAGGTACCATATTCTCGTCCCCTTTTTATAATTCAACAACTATCTCAAACATCTCTTTAATCTCCGTTTCATGCGAGATTAAAAATAGTCTGTACGATTCAATGATCGTGTGAAACGCTTCTATGATCTGGATGCGCCATTCCGCGCCCTTAAGATATGAATAGCAAAAGAAATTACTCATCATCTGATGAAAGCGTTTCGACTACAGGTTCTGGTAGCAATTCAATCTCCATTTCTACTTCATCGAAATCTTGAAATTCCATTTTTGAATCTTTCAATGTCTTTGAAGTTCGTGCACCAAGGCGTTTTAAGTTTTCAACTTTTCCCATCAAATTGCCGGGCCCTTCTGTTAATTGCTTATGAGCATGCTCATATGTATTTGTTGCACTCTGCAACTGTTTTCCAATTTTTCCAAAACTATCAGAGAATCCAACCATTTTGTCATATAGTTTCCCCGCCTCGTCAAACAGTTTTGATGCCAAAGTATTTGATTGCTCGCTCTGCCAATAAAGATAGATGGTTCTGAGTGAAACGGTCAACGTCGAAGGGTTGACTATGGCAATATGTTTTTTGAGTGCGTACTCATACAATTTTGGATCTTGCTGTATGGCCATAGCAAAAGCACCTTCAATAGGAACGAACATAAAGACGTATTGCAATGTTCCTACTTTGTAATGAGCATAATCTTTGCTATCAAGTGAGTCTATATGGTTTTTAAATGAAGTAACGATTCCATTTGTCGCCAATAGCCGTTCTTCATCTGTTTCTGCATGTATATAGTTGTTATAATCATTGAGTGAGACTTTCGAGTCGATGATGATAGTTCGCTCTTGCGGTAGTTTTATGATCACGTCAGGGCGTTTAGTATTTCCTTCCTCATCTTTATAGCTTTCTTGTGTTTCATAGTGTACACCCTTGCGTAAACCGGAATATTCAAGTACGCTTTCAAGTATCATCTCTCCCCAGCTGCCTTGCATCTGTTTCTTGCCTTTAAGCGCTTTTGTAAGGCTTTCGGCTTCCTTGCTGATATTCATACCTGCTTTGGTAACTTGCTCTATCTCTTTGGAAAGCTCGGCAAACTTTTTGGTACTGTTTTCTTGAGAGTCTTCGACCTTTTTCTTGAATGTATCTAGATTTTCTTTGAAAGGTTTTAGTAAGCCATCAAGTGACTTCATCGAAGTTTCATCGAATTTTTTGAGTTTACTATCAAGGTTTTGCTGCATGATTTCGTTGAGTTTTAGCTCAAGCTTTTTACTCTGTTCTTCAAAATCTTTTTTCAGTTTTTCGTTGTTTTCTTGTTGAGCAGAAAGTTCTGCCTGAAATTTAGATTTTTCTGCCTTAAGTTCGCTGTTGTTTTCCTGTAACGTTTCTATCTTGCCTTGAGCTGAAGTAAGATCATCTTTTAAGAGTTTGATTGTCTGAAGTAACTCATTTTTATTTTCATTCAGGGCGTTTAAATCAGCTTGTAATACTGACTTTTGACTGGTTAAAGTGGTATTTTCTTCAAGCAAGGCATCTATTTTCTTTAGTGCTGTTTTTAAGTCATCTTTGTGTGTATTAATCTCATTTTGCAAATCGCTATTTTTGCTGTTAAAGCGTTCAGTATCTTTTTGAAAACCAAGAGTTAACTGTTGTAATTCATACTCTTTTTTATCAATATTGCTATTGGCTTGTTGCAACTGACTTTTTAGCGCTTCGATCGATTTATGTAACTCATTTTTTTCACTTTCGAGTTTAACAACTTGATCTTCCTTATCTGCAAGTTTTTTTGAAAGTTCAATTCGATCTTTTTCATTTTCAGCTATAGTCACATCTTTTTGAGATATATAAGTTTTTTGTGTATCTATTGATCGTGCCAAATCATTTTTTTCAATCTCTAAATTTTCTATTCTCTGCGTTAATAAAGGAACTTGAGCGGCTAAATCACGTTTTTGATTAAGCTCGTTTTGTAGAGTTGCATCAGGTGAACTTTGAATGCTTTTTCGCATCCAGACAACTGAACCTATGACAACGACTGATAAAATTAATACGGCAATTATTATTTCAAATTCCATATATATCCTTTACTTTGAGTTCTTGAAAGAGAAGTATTCAAACGGATTGTTTGGTTTAGGAAAGGGAAGTTATGAGGTATTCTCAACGCGGCTCTTTTCGAATAAATTGTACTATTCGATAGAGTAATATCTCTTAGCTTAAAATAACTACTTTTGTTTATAAAAAGTGTACAATAGCTAAAAATGATTTTGGATTGATAGATGCTCGATAGTTCTACACTTTTAAGTTCAATATTCTCCGGCGCATGGCCAATCTTTCTTCTGATTATCGTCATACTTTTTTTTAAAAGTCCGTTCATGAAAGGAAAAATGGGGGAGGGACTTGTCAATTTTACTAATTCAGTAGTACTGGATGAGACGATTTATACTCCGGTTAAAAATGTCACGTTGCAGTTATCAGATGGCTCAACTACCCAGATCGATCATATCCTAGTTTCCAAATACGGCCTATTTGTCATCGAGACCAAAAATATGAAAGGGTGGATTTTTGGTGGCGAACATCAAAAGCAATGGACGCAGCAAAACTTCAAACAAAAACATCAATTTCAAAACCCTCTCCATCAGAACTATCGCCATATTAAAGCACTCGAAGAGATATTGGAAGTTCCACCAGCAGCTTTGACATCGGTGATTGCATTCGTTGGAGAATGCACATTTAAAACCACAATGCCGGAGAATGTCTTTCGAGGAATTTCTTATACTAAATACATCAAGTCTTTTGATCAAGAGAGATTGAACCCCTTACAAATTCGCCAAATCCTTAGTAAGCTACAACGTAAACGATTAGAGCAAAGCTTTACAACCGATCGTGCACATGTAGAAAATCTTAAAGAACGTCATAATTCACCAGCATTCAATACCGAAACGTTGACATGTAAACGATGTGGAAGTACAATGATTTTACGACAGAATAAAAAGAACGGTGAAGAGTTTTACGGTTGCAGTAATTATCCCAAATGCAAGCATACAGCTCCTATCGCATGAACAGCGCTGAATTTACCAAAAGACGACTCAATCATGTCGAATCGTGTCGGTTTTGATGCCGATACGTGCAATAAGAGACGGCAAGGATGTTTATGCGACCAGTATGAATGATCCTGCATGGCTCGAAATTCGTAAAACATATAAAAAAAATCCTCTGACATTACCATGCTGTGATGCTATAGCTATTCCAAAAGTGCGTTCTGAATATGGAACGTGTTTTTTTGCTCATAAGGCTAAAGGTGGTTGTACTCTTTACGCTCCAGAAACACGACAGCATATTGAGGCAAAAAATATTATCCGTCATGCTGCGATTGACTCAGGATGGAGTGCAACAACGGAAGCTCGCATGGTATGGCCATTTGGCGGTTTGGCAATTGCTGATGTGTTGTGTAAAAAAGGGCATGATTTACTTTCGGACAAATATTTTGATTGTGTAACATTTGAGATACAGCTATCATCACAAAATGACGTCACAACACACCAAAGAACTTTGAACTATATTAATGGCGGAGCAGAAATTGTACATTGGTTTTTTTCTTCTCCACCGCGTTATTTATATGAAACGGAACAGTTGAAGTTTTACAAAGTATCTGAAAAAGATAGCAAGTTTTGGGTCAATGATAATCCTAATTTAGATCTTGCTACAGTTGTGAGTAATATTTTACGAGTAGGGCACATTTCCGGTAAAACAGAAGAGCAACGTCATCTTGAAGCACTGCAAAAAGCTGAAGAAGAACGCCTCAGAATACTCCAAGAAGAGGAAGAAGAAAAGCACTATCAAATCGAATTGCAAGAAGCATGTCTAAAGGCCAGAGAAGAAGCAAAAAATCGAAAAAGAATAATAGAAGATATTCCTGTGGGGAAAAATGTGATCGAAAGAGGACCTTATTTTTTCTGTGTTTTTTGTGACAAAAGGATGAAGATGACCCGAATATTTGGACAAGGATTGCATTACACTTGTGAATGTGGGCAAAGTGAACATTTTATAGGAAGATTCAAAAGTTCAAATGTCGAAAAACCTCAAATATAAGTATATGACTATTATGTCAAACTGACAGTGTTTTTCATATATTTTATGACAGCTTTTTCGCTTCTAAAAGCAGGGTACGGGAGAATGTACGAAAAACTCTTGAGTTCTATTCTTTTACCAATGCCTAAATTCACTCAGATCCGGAGGTGTGGCGTGATCGGCGATGTACTCATCGACTTTGCCGTTATCAGCATCTTTTGCGCACCACTCTTTGATAGTTTTGCGTTCTTCTTTAAACTCATACATTGGGACACTCATTCCACAGCTGTGTTCGACGCAGTAGATATGAAGTTTGACAAACCGCCGCATACCGCGTAGATCGTTGGAATCAAACAAACTTCGACACGCATCATCGCTTCGATCGATTGTTTCCCCTTTGCAAAAGAGGCGGAGGATTTGAGGTTTTGGACCGAATGAACAAAATACGACGGTTACTTCGCCGTCATTTTCGATGTCGCGCGCGGTACGGTTTCCACTTCCGGCGTAATCGAGAAAGAGCGCTTCGTTGTCTCCGCTGACACGAAAGCAGTCATATCCGCGAGGACTGAGGTTCACTTCCTTACCGCTGCAGCTGGCAATGAAAAATATCTTCTGTTCGGTTATAAATTCTTTGTCATATTCATTTAATGATCCGCTTTGACTACCCACAAATGTATCCTTTAGTGTATTTCATTTTCAAAAATTGCACTGGAATTCCCTGAATATCTTTGGTGACTTCTTGATCAGGAATAAATCCGATGCTTTTATAGAGGCTTTGTGCAACTGTATTGCTCAATCGTACAATGAGATAAAGTGAATCTTCCTCATGCAGTTTGTAAAATTCTGTTATGGTGGCTAAAGCCACAGTTTTTCCGAAACCTTTGCCTATTTTATCAGGTTTGAGAGCGATACGAAATTCGGTTTCAACACCTTGGATTGATAACAGCGAAAATCCTATAATTTCATTCTCCCATTTTGCCGTAAAAAGGTGTGTATTCGGATAGGGATAAAATTCATCAAGCCATCCTCCTTCACGCAGGGCATAGTCAAGCTCGGAAAACTCTGCCGGATAAGGTTTCCATTCGCGGATGATTGTAATATCGTTTGGTTCAAGTGAACTTAACACTATATTCATATCGTTTCCATTAAGCATCGATAGACTGAATCCACTCTTGTGTACTCATGACACGGCTGAAACGTGCGGCTTGTACGACAAGGATCGCCCGATGTAGCTCTTCCGCGTTCACTTTACCGGCATTGTTTTCAAATGACAACGTTGCGGTAGCATCGGATAAAAATTCGACATTGAATCCAAGATGATACGCGTATCGTGCTGTCGTATCGCAGCAAAACTGGGTCATATACCCGCTAATGACGATCGTATCGATCCCGTTTTGCCGAAGCCACGTTTCCAGATCGGTACCGACGAAAGCACTGGGGAAGTTTTTTTCGATGTAATAGTCGTAGTTCACCGATTTCATCTCATCGAGCAATTCCCATCCATCTGTCCCTTTTATAAATGCTTTGGCCTCGGGTGAGAGCAGTGTGTGCTGCACCATGATGACGGGAATGTCATGTTCCTTGGCTGCTTCAATTGATTTTAGAACATTCGGCAAGGAGTTTTCAGGATAACACACGGGGAGTTTTCCCGTAAAATACTCATTTTGTACATCGATAACCAATAAAGCTCTTTTTGCTCCATTATTGCCCATACCGTCATAACGACCTTGAAAGGTATTATTGCTTATTTTCCTTTGCTTTGGAGTTATTCCACTATATCCCCAATCAGTAGCTTTATGTTCTTTAATTATGATGTAGGTAGCTAATGGTAAAGATCCAAGCTCTTTTTCAAGTAGATCAAAAGTCGATTTAATCATTTCTGATTTTTCGAACTCTGTATTTGTATTATCCGTAATATTGATTTCTACAAAGACTTGAATTTGTTTATTTTGTAAATCAGATCCTATATACCAATCACTCTCTGTTTCTTGAATGAGAAGTGATGATAGTGAGCGTTCTTTTTTTAGAATATCAACAAGAAAATCAATAATCCCATTTGCAATATTTTGCTTTTTGTGGGCATCAATTTTAGAAGACAATTTCACATTGACATAAGGCATATTGACTCCCCTTTTAAATAATTGACCGATCAGTCAAGTGGCATTATAAAACGATTTGACCAAATAGTCAAGCGGTGTGTTATAATTTCAAAATGGAACAAAATACACGACAACGATTAATTGACGCAACGTACGAAGAAGTCTATTCTCATGGCTATCAGGGGGCAGCACTTGCCAATATTCTCTCCAATGCAGGGGTACACAAGGGGTCAATGTACCACTTTTTCCCTAACAAAAAAGAGATGGCATTATGCGCTATCAAAGAGAAAATTGCCGAGCGATTTGGAACACGTTATTTGGCGATAGCCAGAGGAGACGGAGATTATTTGAAGCATTTTTTTGAGGGTTTACGCGACCTCAATCAACGAGATTTCCGTCGTGGATGCCCGGTTGCAAATATCGTACAAGAGATGTCAAATATCGATGAAGATTTTAATACAGCGATGAAAGAAATATATGCGAAATTTCGTCAAAGCGTCAAAATTATCTTTGATAAAGCAGTTAGTGTTAGAGAATTACAACCTTGCGATACGACTAAGCTCGCCCTTTTTACGACATCAGCATTGGAAGGTGCGATCCTCGCGGCAAAAGCATCGGGAGATTCTCAAGACTATTTGGATTGTGTTGAATGTTTGATCGGATACATCGAAAGTTTCCGAAAAAAATAATTTGCAATAAACTATATTATCCGTTACAATTTCATTAACACATATAAAGGAGAGACCATGAAAAGTCATACTATGTCTATTTCGCATCCCACTACCGACGTTACTGTCGCAAGCCTCTCTCTCCTCCTGCTGAACCTGCTGTAATTTTTCTTTTTTCCGTTTCATTTTTAATTTTTTAGTTTTGCTCTGAATGCGGCGTAATACGTCCGCACATCGGCATTTTCATCACTATTGTCATATAAGGATACTTCTATGCATACGCATACAAAATACACGCCGTATCCAACGGTAAAATTGGATAAACGAGAGTGGGCGGATAAGTCTGCCACAGTTGCCCCTATGTGGGTTAGTACCGACTTACGAGACGGCAATCAGGCATTGGCCAACCCGATGGGAATAGAGCAGAAGATAGAGTATTTCAAGGCGTTGATCGAGTTCGGATTCAAAGAGATCGAGATCGCCTATCCGAGCGCGTCGCAGACGGAATTTGATTTCTGCCGCCGCCTTATCGAGGGAGGCTTGATCCCCTCTGATGTGACGATCGGTATCCTTGTCCCCTCGATAGAGGGTCATATCATCCGCAGTTTCGAGGCATTACGCGGGGCGAAGCGGATTAACATGCATCTTTATAACCCGACTGCATCCAATCAGCGTGACGTGGTTTTTAGACGGAGCAAAGAGGAGATCATCGATTTGGCATTGCAAGGCGTTGAGTGTATCAAACGCGAAGCAGTTGCGTTTGAGGGAGAGGTGGTATTCGAGTATTCGCCGGAGAGCTTTTCGCAAACGGAGTTGGAGTTTGCCCGCGACATCTCCAATGCCGTGATAACCGTATGGCAACCGACGCAAGAACATCCGATGATCTTGAATCTCCCTAACACGTTGGAAGCGTGTTCGCCGAACATCTATGCCGATCGTATCGAATGGATGGGCAAGCACATCATCAACCGCGAAAGCGTCATTATCAGCGTCCATCCGCATAATGATCGGGGATGCGCCGTTGCGAGTGCGGAATTGGCGGTATTGGCAGGAGCACAGAGAGTTGAGGGGACGATGCTCGGCAACGGTGAGCGTGCAGGGAATGTCGATATTATCACGTTGGCATTCAACTATTACGCGCAGGGGATCGATCCGAAGCTTCATATCCAAAACGTCGATGAGATATTGGAGCAGATCACGGCGATCACCGAGCAAAGTGTCCCTGAACGTCACCCCTATGTGGGATCGATGATCTATACGGCATTTTCGGGTACCCACCAAGACGCGATCAAAAAAGGGATCGAGCATCGCCGAGAGCAGGGGATGCAGCGGTGGGAAGTACCCTATTTGGCGATTGATCCCCGTGATATAGGTCGGAAGTACACCGATGCAATCCGTATCAACTCCCAATCGGGCAAAGGGGGAGTCGCCTACATCCTCAAAGAGGTCTACGGCATCGACGTCCCCAAAGAGATGCAGTCGGTGATAGCCGACGAAGTCAAACGGCTATCCGAATCACGCAGAGGTGAGATCGGCAGTGAGGAAGTATTGGGGATTTATGAGGGGATGATAAGGGTTGTAAAGGAGAACAGATGAATCCGACATGGAAACCGGATGCGTATGCGGCGCATTCTAAAGGGCAGGCGGTATGGGCAAAAGAGTTGATCGAAAAGATCGGTTTGAGAGGTGATGAATCGATTTTGGATGTCGGCTGCGGCGATGGGAAAATTACCGATTATTTGAGCACATT
>JAQTTG010000016.1 GCA_028710885.1 Sulfuricurvum sp. | reverse complement strand
CCATCTTGACTTTCCAAGTCCTCCAAATCATTTTCAGCATCATCAAAAGAAGCAGAAAAAGCGGGATAGGCCATAACTCTTAAATTGTTGCCGTATAGCATTTTCAAATCCTTTGATTTCTTGCTGACTGCCCTTATTCCCAATTCTTTTGGTTTAATCATTACATACCATGCTGCTGAAATATAACTTCCGTCTCTCCTATCTCTACAAGCTACGCAGGGCATATACCCTTGAACATATCGAAAATTAGGAAGCTTATCGGAGTCAGGAGGTTTCACACCAACAGTAGATGTTCTTTCAAGCTTCTTGCAAGTATTGTCTTGATTCCTCATGCAATCCATCACGGGATATTTTCTTTCATCTGTATTGCTGGCCAGTGACGTAATCCTTTTATATAACCTTTTTGCCATTGAATTTTTATTCATCTCAAATGAGAAATAAGCGACCTTCAATCTCGCCTCAATTGCTGCTATTGCCAATTCCTGAAGCCACCAACTTTTTCCTCTCTTCATTGGAGCCATAAAGGCCACAAGCCAATCTCTCTCGAACTTGCCACCCAACTCTCCCAATACTCCCGGCATAGCAAACAACTGATTGCTCTCATCATCATCAAAGATTGTCCCAATTGTTGCTTGATCAAATGGATTAAACCAATTGCTGATATTTTTTGTAACACGGTTGAAATTCCTGACCTCATTCTCGGCATGCTCAATTCTGCCTAAAGCTATGTGGCCTTGAATCTTTTCCGATAGCAGAATGAGAGAACGTTCCTTGAAATAATTTCTGGCCTGATCTGCCAAATACTCATAATTGATGTGCCCATCACCTTCTGCATATTTTTGAGATAATTCCGAAAGGAATATTTTAACCAGATCGGCATCAGCCTCTTTCATGGTATCCTGTTCAATAGCAAATATATTCTGAATTTCTTTTCCTGGAGCCTTTTTGAATTGTTTATAATAGGCTTGCAACCACAAATAAACGATGCGAGCATAATCAATTTTGAAATAATGTTTTTGTGCCATCCTGCATAATTGTGAACAAAACTGATCATTGACTATTGCTCCCGTGATTATCCTTTTCTCGATGTCGCCACTAACAATCCCTCTTTTGATATTCGCCAAGAGCAACCTCCCTCTCAATCGTATGCCGATAAACCAGCTTCTTGTCTATCCTTTATCTCCTGTTGTTCTTTTCTCTCGATTCTTCTGATTCTTTCATATTCTTGTTCTCTGCAATATCTGTCGTATCCTTCAATAATGTAGTTCATTTCTTTCAAATATGGTTCCAATTTATTCTTAAAAAAATTGTCGCTTTGAATCCAATATGGCACTCTTTCAAAATTATAATCTTCGCTTTTTAGTTCCTCTATTATCAAATCAACGCATGTTGCCGGATGCCTATTATTATAACCGGCAACACATTTAAAATCCTCCAAATTGATAAAGTAATTATAAGCTCTTTCTGCTGTTTTACGAAAAATATTTTCATCATCAACTGTGAATTTCTTTCGCGGAGCCTCGACTTTCCAAGCCTCCTTTAGCTTCTCTGTTACTATTGGATAAGGATTTTTAAACTCTTTTGTATATTTCTGCTGCAATTGTTCCCAAGGCAAAAGGCACTCTTTAAACCATGATTCAATATTGATATTGGATTCCAGAAACCTTTTCCTAATTATAGGACTCGGACTAAGAAACTCTGATAAAGGATTTCTTACTGCCATTGAATCCTGATAAAGTTTGCAGTTTGGCATTGTAAGCAATTTGAAATAGTTTTGAAAAGCTGCTTTGATTTCATCATCGGAATAACCTTGATTGATAATGTAATCTAAAGCTGCAAGGGAATTCTTGCATGTTTTTGATAAGATGTTTTTGATAAGATGATTTGGAATTGGTTTGCCAAGATTGTTCCAATATAAGAGATGTTTCTTTGCTCTTTCTGAATAACCTTCCAAGTTTGCAAATTCTTCCTCAGATAAGAGATGTCTTTTTGTAAGGTTTTTATCCCTGACAATCTTTATTCCTATTTTATCAGAACCAGTTTGGAGTGCTTCGCACTCCATTCCTTCAACTTTAGTTGAAGGAAAACTATTTCCTTCTTCTATTTCTTTATTTATTTTCTTTATAGAATAATTTTTTTTATAGGGGTCTATAATTTTCTTTATAGAGGTATATAAATTTTCTAATAGACTGTCGGCATCCAATTTATTAATGTTATCATAGAATTCTTCAACCAGAGGTTTGTAGATGATAGTGTATTCTGGATTGATAAAAATGTTCCTGCTTATGCCCTGTTCTGATTTTTTCAATTCAACAATGACATATAAATAATCCTGAAGTTTGCGCAGCGCATTGGAAATTGATTGCTCTCCTACCCCCACAATCTTGCCAAGATATTTATTTGATGCCCAACAACCTTTTGATGATTTACTGAGATTTTGAAGATAGCCAAAAAGCATCTTCTCAGTATTTGTGAGATAGTAATTATGGGCAACTTCTGCCGGGATTCCTATCCCATTTGGTGTCTGTTCATGTCTTTCTGTCAAATTATCATTTTCCATCATTTTCCTCCCAAAAAAAATAAAAAAGCCTCCAATAGCAGAGCCGGTTGACTCGCCGGCAAGCAAAAAAGGAAGAATCAATAGGTGAAAAGGACAGAAAAGATTATCATTGATTCAAAGAATGCCAACCAGCTCTGCTACGAGAGGCTTTCATTATCAAAATAATTTTTTTCTGTTCTTTTCATAATTTCCTCATTCTTCCATTGCCTTGCCAGCATAAAGGTTATATTATAATTTTTTCTTTGAGAAAAGAGATTTTATTTTTACCAGCTCCAAATCGTGTTTCGTATTTCCATTGCCTCTTGTGGGGACAAATCAGCTGGGTCTCCTTTATCCAGTTCCAATACATTAACACTTTCAAACATGCCATGAAGAGTGTTTGCCAATCTATAAGCATCTTTGATGGCATCGGCATCATATAGGACAACAACTTTTTTCGGATTCTTTTCTTTAAGGAGCTTTATCCTCTCGGAATTCATTCCTTTGCCAAGAGTGGCTACAAATCCATCCCCCATCCTCCAGACATCTGCAATGCCCTCTACGATTACAGCAACGTCCTTTATTGTATCATAATTATAAAGGCAATCTCTGGCCGATATAATAGAGTCGTCTGTTGCACAATTCAAATATTTAACAATCCCTTTCTCTCTGATGATACTCATGCCAACAAATGAAACCATTTTATTGTTGAGAAAAATAGGGGCTATAACTCTCCACCTGAATTTTTCATCCCCAGTATTATAAACCGCTTTCAACTTATATTTTTTTGCTAAAAAACCAGGGTCAAAATTTCTGGCATACAAATAATTTTTATGAGGCAAAGGAAGCTCATCTAATATGCCTTTAGGTAGTTCGCAAAATACCCGTTTTTTTAAACTATGAGTGGCCAAATTCAGGAGTTCTTCTTGAACTGGTAGAAAGTTATACCCTTCAGAAAAATCCTTGATGATTCGGTTTATATTTAGGCCGTTGAAAACTTCTAATTGTCTCAATAAATTTATAACAAATCCTCTCTCATTGCAAACCCAACAATGGAATCCCCCGGAAGACAAATCGATGCCGCAATGATATGAATCGTCATTGCAGAAGGGACAGACCTCTAAATTGATCCATCCCTTCGATACATTTTTACCGGAATCCTTATAGGCAAGATTATATTCATCTAACAGTGCCTTTATATCAAATTCTATCATATTGCTTCCTTATTCAGAATTCCCATTTCATCATAAATTTTTAACCTCATCAAAGTGTGTTCTGCCAGATAAGGATATGGATCAAGGAAATCAATAATCAACAGCTCCTCCTTTCCTTCTGATGTCCTCAATCCTCTCCCAATGGCCTGTAACACCGTTATTTCTGCCTTGCCTCCGATTGCATTGATAACACAATCTAAAGAAGGAATATTGACCCCTTCCCTCCACGCAGAAGTTACAATAACACACTTCGTTTCTTTTAATTGTAATGCTGTTTTGATATCTTCACGGATATTTCTTTCTGTGGATCCACTTACCAATTCAGCCTCGCAACCATAAATATTTTCCATCATATCCTGAATGATCTTGCCATGCCCATTGACAACATCTGTAATCATAATCAAAACAGATTTTCCTTGTCTGATCTGGGCAGCGGCCTCTTTTGCAATCAGCCTGTTCCTGATTTTATTCAGGACTACCATGGTTTTGTACAAATCTTGATATCTTCTGGAAGAAGTTTCCACCTTTGGCACTGGCACCAGTTTCAATCTGGGTTTAACCAAAATCCCCTTTTCAATTCCATCATTCAAGGATAGCTCTCCTATAATCGAGCCAAGATAACCCTCGCAAACAAGCCTTTCCTTTCCTGATTTTAATGGCGTGGCAGTAAATCCTATCCGGATATTGGCTTGACACTCCTCAAGAATAATCGAATAGTGGCCTGTACTGTTGCCTATATGATGAGCCTCATCAACAATTAGAATGTCCTGGCTGGCCAGAAATTCACTAAATCTCTTGTCCTCAATCAAATGCCGGCTCATCTGTACCATGAGCACAGTGATTCTTTTTGGATCATATTCCCCTTGTCCTATCCTGCCAACTTGTTTGGAACCAAACCATTTTGCAAATTCTTCGGTGGTTTGCTGAAATAAGGCTTGCGTATGGACACAGAAAACAACCTGCATTCCCGGATATTGAGAAATAACACCTCCGGCCACAACCGTCTTGCCAGAGCCGGTTGGTGATTGGATAATGCCTCTCCTTTCCTTATTGACTGCAGAAATGAGTTGCAATTGATCTTCCCTGAAATCAATTTCTGGCAAATTGGCTTTTACCGGTTCTGGCAAAATTGAAAGATTAGCTGGAATATCAATCTCAATATTCTGAGTTTTGCAATATTCGATAACTTTTGTCAGCAATCCAGCATGAAACCATCCTCTGTGAGGAGAATCGCAATAGTGCGACCTCCCCACCCTTTTTTCTTTTTTAAAGGCACCCTGCTGCCACCAGACAGATTCATATTCAAAACATTTCTTGATCTGGGCAATGCTGGCGGCGGGATCAACCCTGCAATAAATTGAATCAACTTGGATTATCTTCATTCTTACCTCTATTATATTATAGTGTCCTTTTACGCTTCCCCAATAAATTTCTTTAACTCTCCTGTAACTCTTTTGGCATATCTGGCATCTTCCCACTCTTTCGTCAAAAACCTTTCTATTTTCTTTAGGCTGATGCCGTTGATATTCCTGCACCTCAACAGATCAATTATTTCTGTGGGGCTATTGATAATCATGTTGAAAATCTGTTTTGCCTCATCGCTCATAGAAGAAAAAGCTTGCTCGATAGAGCTTTTCGCTTCCTTCTTCATAAGCAGAGACTCCGGAGTTTCTTTCTCGACAAAGCTGTCAAATTTATCGGTGAACGAAAGGTCTTCCATTGAAACTACTTCCGATGCCATCAAAGCTCTTCGCCATTTCTCATTCATTTTCATTACACACCTCCTTAGATTCCACATATTGCTTGATGAATTTTCCTTGTGAACATTTTAAACATTCTGCAATTTCCTGTTTTTTCTGCCGAGCAATGCAGACAATAATATCTAAGGTCTGATTACATTTCTTGCAGTAAAAGAAGGGATGCAAAACAAATAAATCACAAGCCAAATTCAAAAATCCTGTTTCCTTATGCCGAGCACAAAACTGCTTTTTAACAGATTCCTCTCCCAGTTCATCAGAGTTTTCGATCTGATCACCATTGCTCTTGATGTATTTATTGTATCTCCCGGAGGAGAAAGAAGTACAATATTGGCAAAACATTTCCACCGCCTCAATTCGCAGTAGATTCCTGCTGATCTTCGCCATAGCGACTCTCCTTTCTGATGATCTGTTTGGCTGCTTTTTCTAAGAGTTGGGCGGCAAGAGTTCCAGGAAATAAATCCTGCCTTTTAGCTTCTCTATTGAGAGCCATTTTAGCTGCTTCCGTGATATATGCTCCTTGTACTATTTTTCTGATCTTCATTTTATACTCTCCTTTTTAATATTATACAAAAACAATTAGGCAGAAAACTATCACTGCCCACCCAATAACTACGCACAAAACCTCTCCATCTGTAAAATTCATTTTTCATCCTTTCTCTTTAAAGGGGGATTGCTTCCGTCTTCCAATACATTCTTCGTTTGGCTCGCACGAGTGCGCTTCATTAACTATAATGTGAAGAAGATTCGCCCATTGTTTTTCCTTGCCTTGTATCTCTTGTGCCCATAGGGCATTTCTGAGTTTCACAAGACTCCTCCATTGTCCGACGCTGATTATCACAGCTTCTGCTATTTCATTGCTTTTAACCATTTCTATTCTTCCTTCTTTCCCGACCAATCAAAGATATACCGTATTCTATAATTTCCTTTTTTGTCCTTATATCAGCATACACCGCCGCATCAGCCGCATCAGCCGCATTAGCCGCATCAGCCGCATTAGCCGCATTAGCCGCCGAAGCCGCCGCCCCTGCCGAAGAAACCGCATAAGCCGCATCATCCGCCGCATTAGCCGCCGCATCATCCGCCGCATTAGCCGCCGCATTAGCCGCTTCTCTATTTTTCTTTGTGTCTTTTTCGAGACATTTCCTTGTTGCCTCAATTGCTAAACGTGGACGGTTGTCGTTAGGATATTCTGCCTCAAAAATAGGCAATACCAGCCCAGATGCAAAAATTGCATAGGATAACTGCTGCTTGCGAGACAATAGTCTTACCAATGTCCAATTTGCCCAATTCCAATGGTTGTCTGCTACTAATGCTCTAATAACATCAATGGCTTCCCTTTTACCTTGCCTGAGAAACCATTTTGTCCCTTCATAACAAGCTTTATTTTCTTCCAACCATTCTTGAGTAATGTTTTTCATTTTATTCCTCCTTCTTAGATTGTTAATTGTCGTTTTTTCGGCTTCATTTTTGGCTTGAAGAACAATCTTTCGCCTCCTATTTCTTTGTGAAATATTCACAGGTTTCTGCTGGTTTCATGCCAGCCTGAGTTTGCTTTCTCGGAACAAACTCATTTGTTTTCATGCACTTTCCCTTCTGATTTCTCTCTCTGCAATACTTACAAAACATCTTTCTTTCGTCCATCTTGATATCCTCCTTTTTTTTGATTTGTTTGGTTTGCCTCATCGGTGTTGGAGCAACCAACTCCAACAGACCTGCACTTAGGCAGGTTTCGGCAGGATAACCATATTATGCAAAAATCAGATAATCGTTTTTTCTGCCGGACACTCTAAACTCACTGTATGCTTGAGAGAAAGCTATTTCATTAAATTCTCTCCCAGTGTATCCAAATATTCGTTTGGCCAACTTTTCAATTTCCTTTTTTGTGGCTTTGCAATTTCCTATCATTCTCGCTGTATTAACAACGATGTCATAATAGTTTATCATGATCTTTTTCTCCTTTCTCTGCCTTTCGGCTCCGGGATTATTGAGTTATAAGTAAATTCTATTTGATCTGCGAAGTTTGATCTCCTGGCTACAATTCAAGCAATATCCATCTTCGTAGTAACATATGTTCTCTCTACGAAGAGCTTCAGGATAAACAGGGGTTTCACAATGAATACATAAATACTTAGGGAGTTCTGTAAATCCTATAAAAGCAACTTCCCAATATTGGTTATTGAGGCCAATAACATCACCAATTGACATTGAAGTGTGATGTAATCCTTTTTTCAGGATCAAATCTCTTGCCTCGCCATTTGGCGACCAATTTTCCCCTTGCATCACTGCAAAGACATCTTCCAGACTTGATGCTTCCACATTTTTCACAAAAACATGGGATTTGTGCATTTCGTCTATTGTCAATTTTCCATCCTCTAAAAAAGTGGGGTACTTTTTGTAGAAAACTTGATATTTCGCCATTTTCATTCCCTCCTATTTTTTTTTTTTTTTGGCTTATCATCATCAGATATAAAGTTGCCAACTTTATATGACCAGCCAAAGGCTGGTTTCGATTTTTATGCATTTTTTATCATCCGTTTTAATTCTTTATACCTGTTGATAAGAAGAGATAAAGCTATTTTTGGATCAATCTTTTTTGCCACATCTGGAATGAACCAATTCATTTCTTCGCTAAATTTTTTAGCCATCAGTCTTTTCCCGTCCTTTGACTGGTACACGGACAGATATATCTTGGTGTCAGGTTTGGCTTTAAGGAATAAGCCAATATTCCCTTTCAAAATACCTACATGTGGATCATCCACTGCATCAGATCGTCTAAATTCCAACACTGTATCCAATAATGAATCGCCCACCAGAAATGTTTTTGGCAAACTGTTGAAGTCGTCCATCCATTTGCGCCGCATATCGGCTCGGTCTTTCTGCTTTATTTCTTTTACCTTTTGAGCTTCATCAACAATTTGTTCTATTTCTTCTAAATCTGTTGTGATTATTCTGAATGTTTTAAAGAAATTTTCATTGATTGGTCGAATATCATAATCGCAGCGAAAAAAGGTTTCTATACCACAAGCAATTCCTTTGATGTATTTGGAACCCGCCTCATTAATGAGGCCATATTCCATGTCCTCTGGATCGTCATAACCGATTCTGGCCAAGATAGCCAAATTGAAAACCTCTTTCTTGCCGTCCACAATAAAAGCTGCTTGAACACCGCTTCCTTCCTTGATTTTATCTATCATTTTCATCCCCTCCTTTTATTTAAAGACTTGGAAATTTATTAAAAGAAGACCAATCTATTTCCTCTTCCTCCATCTCCTTTGGGCAAATTTCCATCTCACCTCTCTCACACATCCCATTTAAATTATGGGCGCAAGCAGAGTTGGAGCAGACCATTTTCTGCTCCAAAAGCATAAGACAGAATTGCTCCGCCAATTCTGTTATTGTTGCTGTCCCTATTCCCTTCCTGGCGGCAAAGGTCGCCACGGGAGTAGCTGTGAGCTGCAAAGCTCTTTCTCTTGTCATTTTCCTCATTTCTTTCTCCTTTCTTTTCAGACTTGGAAAGTTTTCAAGATGTTTTTTCCTGTTCTCATGCCAATCTTCTTTTGCTAATTTAAGATACTTCAGACTTGTAGCTACAGACTTACAAAACTTGTCAAGGTACTTTTCAATCCTGCTTTTAGACCAGTATACCCCTGCTAAATAAGAGTATTTAGGACTTTCCAATACAGACTTGCAAAACTTGTCAAGATAACCTTCAATCCGATTATCAGGCCAATCTCTACTTGCTAAATAAGAGTATTTAGGACTTTCCAATACAGACTTACAAAACTTGTCAAGATACTTTTCAAGTTGCTTATCAGACCAATTACAAACAGCATAAAAGGAAAAGCGAACTTGCCAATCCTTATCTGGGATTTGATCCCAAATATCTGTCATATCAAATTCTCCTGTAATTCCTTCTGATTCTAACCAATCGACAAGGTCGTCACAAGAAGGCCAATTTTCTAACTCCTCGATCGAGGTCTTCATTTCTTTCTCCTTTCTTTACAGACTTCAATTGATTTAATCGCTTCTGATGGAATGGTTGCCTTTATTCCTAATTTATAATCAGGTTGGATTAAGAAAGCACTATGACCATGCCCACCAATCTCATGGCGAACTTGCTGCTTCACCATCCAGTCCTTATCAATTACCATTTTGAGTATAGTTGGTTTATTGCCCTTACCAATCTTATGGGTAGCATAGGTTTTTGCTGCTATTGGGGTAGTAGCTATACCAACACTTCCTATATCATCAGGCTTTATTGTTTTGGATTTTACTATTGAAGCAGCAGCTATATCCGAAGTCCCATGATACAGAATAAAATCACCCCTTGTTACCTCAGGAGGAACATCCTTATCGTTAGGCTGTTCTCCCACATCCTTTCTTAATGGAAAATTCACCCACATTTCTTTCTCCTTTCTTATCTTAAATCTTACTTTCAAATTGCTTTACAGTTTTCGCACATCGGCACGGCTGCTTTATACCAACCATGCACTTCACAGAAGTACATAGTATTGCCTTTGTTGGCTGCAACAAAGGCGAAAATATCTAAGTCCGATTTTAAATCAATCTCACCCATGTCAATTATTCTTCCGTTTTTGTCCGCCCTCAAATTTCTCATTTTGCCTCCCTCCTTTTATTTAAATCTGCTCTCTTCCATCCTTTTATTTATAGAGCCGGGATGATATTTTCTATCATCCCACAGGATCATATTTATTTTGTTGTCAGAAGCTCATAAACTTTCTTCAGCTTCTCCATGTCCGTAATCAAAGGAAGATTTTCCAGTTTGAACCCATCCACTGGTTTTCCATTTACATTCGCACAACCTTTCACAAATTTTATGCTATCATAATACTTATCGTCCTTCTTCTGAAAGAATTTGGTGTAGTAATATGAATTGCTTTTGCCATAAACCCTGTGACCTTCCTCCTTCTCCACTACTTCAATGCCGAGAACAGATTCAAGAACTGCTTTGGCATCATCTAAGTCTTCTCTCTCCTCCTTTTCTCTCCTGGTTCTATTATCATCTCTGGTTATAACATCTTCAACAATCTCAATCATTTTACTGATTTTCATGGATTTTGTTGATTTTTTTATTTGATCCAATCCATAGAGGCCATTGGAGACCTGAAAATAATCACGAAAATCAAACCCGGCATTGTACTTGCCATTAATCTTTAGAGAAATAGAATAGCCTGTTTCCACATATTTTTCTTTGTCTGGATCAGCAACAACCTGATATCCTTTTTCTTCCAAAGCAGGTTTAAGCTCCCTCAAAAGACGATTGCTATCATACTCTTTAGCTCTTTCCAGCTTCTTAGCCTCATCTCTCTTAATTTTCTCTTCTGCTCTCTTAACAGCAAGTGCCTCTGTTGCTTCTGCAATAATTCCTGAAATATCAATTTCAATTCCAATAGCCGAATATGCTGAAAAATCAAACTGCATGGGAGAATTGTCTCCCGAACTCTTAGAAATAAAATTGGTCATTTTGATCGTTCCGTCATATTCTTCTTTCAAAACAACTATTAACTCTGTTTCTTCAATTGCAACTTCAACTTTGATTTCCGTATATCCTCTTTTGTTTGTTTCAATTTCAAACTCCCCAACTCTCTTTGCCGTAAATTTTTTCATAACATCTCCTTTCAATGTCCTTATCCCTGGACTCCAGGAAATTTAATGGCCTCATCAGTACCAGTCCAACTGGCAGACCAGGAATTGCTTCCTGGTTTCGGCTTTTATTTTCAGTCATTCATATCTATCAAAGTAAGTTCGTTTCCAAAATAAGCTCTGCAAGTCCCACAATTAAATCGGACTCCATAAGTTTCTCCTGGCATAATGCTAATAACAATCCCTTGTCTGCCACCAAATTCATTGTCCTCGAATGTAATCCTGACTTTATCTTCTATATTGAATAAATATCCCTTTTGTTCTGCTTGTTTTTTATTCATTTTCATACCTCCTTTTGTTTTACGGCGTTATTGCCAATTTGCTCTCTTCCATCCTTTTATTTATAGAGCCGGGATGGTTCTACCAACCATCCCACAGGATCATATATTCTCGCTGGTTTCTGCCATCCTCCCGGAGTCCCTCATCGCACTACCCGCAACTGCTTCCTCTGTCCCGGTTCGACTACCAACCTTTATGAGATCGAACTTTTTGATGGTTTCACTTGCCATCCCTTCTCGTCCCAACCAATCTTTTTTTCAAAGAATCATTATTTAATCTTGATTATGATTATAGCCTTTATTTTAAAAAAGTAAAGCTTTTTTTTAAAAAATATTTTTTCTAACTTATTGATTTTATTAGAGAGACAAAAATAAATGAAAATAATTAAAAAATAATTAAAAAAAAGATGATGAAATCTTAAAAACCAATAAAAAATTCCCTTTTAATATTAAAGAGTTATCCTTAACTTATTGATTTTATTGATTATCAAAAAAGCAGAGATTTTTCAAAAAAGAGATATTCGATTGATTTAATTGAGAAAATAAAAGCGGCATGGGAAAGGAGAGGAAAACCATGCCGCTGTTGTCCCGGATCAGCAGAGGGAGGACTGACCGGGCAATTTCATATTATAATAAGGTTATTTGTCGCTTGGCAATGGGCTTTGTTTCAAATACAAAGCCACAGCCAAGATTGCCGAAGTTGCGCATACCGTTAGCAGGTTTTTCAATCCTGCTTGTAAATTAAAGTCCTGCGGATTAACGATTATCAATGTAACAGAATTAGCCACACCACCGATTACAGCCGCTAAAAGCCCCTTAAACCACATTATAATTGTATCTTTATTCATTTATGCCTCCTTATAATCTGGTATGTTAGCTGGGTCTCTTGCCAACATACCTGCTTTTGCTTCCTGATATATTACATCTATCTGCTCATCTGTGAGGCCAGCTTGCTTCATGTATTGGATATATGCAATCAATCCAACCTTAGCCATCTCCCCTATCGCTGTAATTACCATTGCATCCATATTTATTCACCTCCTGCTAACGCTGTTAGCTGATTTATCAACACGGTCAATGTTTGTGTGTCTTCAAGGGAAACGGTTCCTCCCCCATCAATAACAGATACATAGATTTTCAGAAGAGGCCATATTTTTCCAAGGAGCACCTTCTTCTTCTGTGCCATCTGCTTCTGCCCACTTGTGGCTGATGGGGAGTTCATAATATACATGCAATCATCATATTCTGCATTATAAATTCCCATCCAAATAACACCTTGCCGTTTTGGAGTCAGTTCTGTTTTACCATTGAAAACAGCACACCCAACCAGTACAAACAACATCAATAATCCTATCAAATACTTTTTTCTCATAATTCCTCCTATGTGTTTATTTTCTTCCATTCATGGTTACTGAATAGTGATTCCCGTCAGTTTTCAATCCATCCTTTTTTGGCCCATTCCCACCCCAATAACAATCTGGATGCAGCCCCTCCCAATATACTCCAAACACCTGATGGTCTTCTGTCCTGTCAAGGTATTTCCCATTCTTACACAAATCGATGTCCATAGCTAATCCATCATAATGCAAACTATTTTTCTTGTGCTTTAATCCATCCTTACCAAGCATGGGTTCATAACCATTAGCAAGCATTTCATTCAATAGGTACGCAACACACTTGGTAAACAACCTTCTCCTATCTCCCAATTCACTCATTAAATCATCCTCCTCTCATTTTCTGACATAACCATTCCCATCCAGCGGCTGCAAGGCCAATAACAAAAGCAGCAAATAATATGATCCAAAATAGATTGTTTCTGATTGCGGTAATTCCATTGCGAAACCAATCAAATCGTTCAAGAGGTACAAGTCTTGCGTCGATGCTCTGATATGTTTCTGTTACTGTGTTTTTTATAGTTTGCAAAATTTCCTTCTTCAAACCATTTACGAGAATATCCTGAACCTTCTGTAATCCAACAGCGTTTTTCTCTTGGCTTGCAATGATATCCTTTAGCAATCCCATTACTTCTTCTTGCTTCACATTCAAAGACATGATTTTTTCATTCTGCCTCCTGATGTTTTCCCAAATTTTCGAGTGTTCTAAAGCATTTATTGCTTCTTCTCCTAATTCTTTTCTTCTTTCGTCACCATTCCAAACCATTTTGAAAATCTCCTATCTAATCCATATTTGATGATTCATAAAGAAAATCATGCCCTCGTTATTGTTACACTAAAGCTTGCTGCGTTAGGATTAAACCCGGCCTCTATGCTCGCCCAATTATAGGTAGCTCCAAGCGCGGTTGATGTTCCGGTTAGGCCAGATGCGGAGGGTGTTAATTGCTGTCCTGCATAAACATCATCAAACCTGACCTGTTGTCCCGGAGCACCCGTAATATTTAGAGCAAGGAAATGTGCCGCTGTTGCCGTATATTTACTCTCCCCATTCTCCCATGATGTGGCTGACCGTATAAATGCGGCATTACTCAGAGATATGAATGCATTGGTGGCGTCAATGTTTTTTATCCAGCCACCAAAAACCAACAATTGTCCCGCCGATGCTCCCGACGCACGAAAACGGCAAGAGGAGGTCGTGCCCCTTGCTATATTTATCGACTTGCTCCCCGTACCTCCCGTACGTTCATCTGCTACGGACGAAGCTGTGCTGCTACCTCCCGTGTCCATCCATCCAGTGGGAGGGTCGCCGGTTTCCATGTTGCCGTTATTCGTATCACCCGTAATAGTGTAGTTATATGTCTCGCCCGTCCCCTTCGCCTTCGCGTAAAGATAGGCGTTTTTGCTGCCATCGTTAAAGTTAACTTTCCAGCCTGAGCCATCCAACCAACTCAAATCATTAGAGGGGAGGCCGGTATAGGTAAAGGTAGGATTAGATATAAAGGCAGTCCCCGCGACGGTGCTGAGTTTGGCAACAACGGAAGTTAAAGTAACTCCGGAGCCGTACTTTATGGCTTTGATGATCTCGTTCATTGTCGACAACTGAGCAAAAGTTAAAGAGGGATTCAGACTCCAATAACTGAGGACTTCTTTTTCCCATCCTTGACCGGACAATAGAATTTTAGCTGGCATGTTACCATTGATACACACCCCATTCAGTGTATCTATTCCATTCTTTTGGATTTGGAGACTATGATCATTTGCGAGAAATATACTTTGCACAACACCACCTCCAATTACGCCAAATACCCTCCGTTGGCAGCTGCCTCGTATGAGATGAAAACAGTTAGGTCAACAGGAATTGGCCCAGTGCCCGTTAAAGTCATGACAATTGCACCTCTTGCAACATCCGCTCTCAAGGCCACATCACCACTCCAAGAAACCTGTTTATCTGTTGCATCAAAATTGGCTCTTAGTCCACTTGTTGAATCAATAAATGTCACACATTTAGATGTGCCGCCATATATTGCCAAATTTGTCAGGCTTGCCGATGTCGCCCCATTAGACACAACTATTATTGATTTGATATTGCAAGCAGTACTGGTTGTGGTAGCAATTGTTATATCACCCACGCTCGCAGAGGATGAAACTTCTTTAATGAAATATTGAGTTTTGCCAGTAGCACGATTTACTGCATCCGTTCCGCCTTCTAACCCAGTTTCCAGAATGAGGATATTGGCGTTTGCCGTAGAGATGGAAGCCTGAGCCAAATCAATTTCTGAAATTATTGTTGATATACTGGCTTGAGTCAGATTTATCTCGGATAAAGCTGTTGCTATACTTGCCTGAGCCAGATTTATCTCAGAAATTACCGTTGATAATGTAGCTTGAGCAAGATCAATTTCCGATACAATTGTTGAAATACTGGCTTGAACTAAATTTATTTCAGACAATGCCGTAGAAATGGAAGCTTGTGCAAGATCAATTTCATTTTCTATGGTTCCAAGAGAAGCAATTGCAGTAGATATTGAAGCCTGAGCCAGATTTATCTCAGAAATTACCGTTGATAATGTAGCTTGAGCTAAATTTATCTCGGATAAAGCTGTCGCAATTGAAGCCTGAGCCAAATCAATTTCATTTTCTATGGTTCCAAGAGAAGCAATTGCAGTAGATATTGAAGCCATGAGACCTTCAATATAAGTATCAAGATCCTCAGCTTCTATAACTGCGTTGCTCCAAACCATTGTTGGAACATATAGAGTATCAGCATCCAGAGTAACAGTTATCCCGCCAACAACCAATTTATATAGGTCGCCTACTGCCCATTCAGCGGCAAGGAATTGATAATCTGTGTAAATTCTTCCAGCAGCAACAGAAAAGGTTGGTTGTGTTATTCCAGCTGTTGCAAAAGCTGCTCCGGCATCACTCTTCCACATCACCGCAGAGATGCTGGTTATGTCAATTGCTGTAGCATTGATTGCTCCTGCATCTACATCAAAAACAGAGATATTAAAGGATTGCCTTCCATTTTCTTCAACTGTTCCTGCCTTGCTTTGCTCTGTCCGGAAATGGAGAGAACCAAGTAAAGTATCTATAATGAATTCTGTTCTCTCAACGATTGTTCCATCACGGTTAGCTGTAACATTGGAGGTTGACATAACATTATCAGCATCGTCTCTCCCAGCGATAACAAGCGACTCGTGAATTATCAAGACTTTATCGCTTGCATTAACTTTTGCAGTGAAAGCATCAACAGTAAATGTTCCTGATGTTGAAGAATAATCTGTAATTTTTCTGATTTGATTTTCAGGGGCAATAGACGGTGCATCATTATTATATAGCACCTGCAAATAATATTTTCCGTTAAAAAGATCATCTCCATATCCAGCCAAGTCAGGCACAAGGAGAATTGTTGTGCTTGAAGTCATAGTGCTGCCACAAGTTCCTAAAAAAGTAAGAGGCGTATCATCAACATTTTCTCTGTATAATACCCATCCTTCAGCACCGTAAATGTATGCGTTTCTGGTATCATATTCGTAGAATCCATCTCCTGTATCTGCCGATGACGGTTTTGTATCTGTTGATAACCCAATCCAGCTTTTTGTGACTCCAATCTGTTTGTATGCCATTCTAAACCTCCTACTCTTTGATTATCCACAATTCTTTGGAATTGCAGATATAGGTTTGCCCGGTATCCGTCTCGTAAAACTCATCTCCAACCGTCCCTGACGGTTTCGTATCTGTTGACAATCCAATCCAGCTTTTTGTGACAATTCCAATTTGTTTATAGCTCATTTCACTATCCCCTTGCAGTTTAAGGTTTTCAACTCTTCCAGAGTTTTACACAGCTCAACTTTAGAAGTGATATCTCGGAGCCTCTGCTTTTCTTCAACGATTTGCTTTGTATCCTCGCCCTTCTCCAAAGCAATTAAAAATAGATAATCTTGTTCCTGAAGCAGAGGAAGTCTTTCTGCTCTTAATCTTCCCTTTGTCAATTCCTGCGCTTTAGTGAAAGAAACCGTAATTCCCTCTTCATCATCATATTCCCATGCATTACGGAAAAACCGGTCTTTTGGCAAATCAGAGTCTTCGATTATTTTATAGTTCTTGCCTTCAGGCACACATTTTTTGGAAAGCTCTTCCATGCTATATCTACAATCTGGGGCTGGAATTATAACACTCACTTCGCCTTTGTCATTCTGATAAATAATTCTCATAAAAATACCATTACACACACTTCAGAACTATCAACATTTGT
>JAQTTG010000015.1 GCA_028710885.1 Sulfuricurvum sp. | reverse complement strand
CCACATCTGAGTATGCAACCGATCGAGGTGGAGAAGATCAAAGCGTTTTGTGAGGATTTCGGGTTTGAGACCTATGCGCTTCCCGATCTCTCCACCTCACTCGATGGGTACTGGGAAGCGGGGCAGGGGAAACTCGCCAACGGTGGAATCACGGTCGAACAGATACGTGATTTGGCAACTTCTAGTGTCGTCGTCAGTATCGGTACATCGATGAAAAAAGCGGCTTTGGCGCTTCAAAAAAAGAATCCCTCTATCACTCATCTTCATTTTGATCATCTGATGGGATTGGATGGGTGCGACAATTTTGTAGCAGAGCTTATGAAAATCCGACAACAAGAGCCAAAACCGATGATTAAGCGATGGCGCGCCCGGCTGCAAGACTCAATGCTTGATTCTCATTTTCTCATCGGGAGTTCTCATTTCGTTATAACCGGTGAGCCCGATATGCTTAGCGGGATGTGTGCATTGATCCAAAGTGTCGGTGGTACCATCACGGCAGCGGTATCTACGACGTTTAGCGATGTACTTCACACGATAGAAGCCGAGAATGTATTTGTCGGCGATTTAGAAGATGCACGACGGTTTTTTCCTGAAGCGGATATGGTGATCAGTAATTTTCATGCAGAACGAATCTTGCATACTATTAAAAATACGGCTCTCGTACTCCGAGGATTTCCTAACTACGAAGAGTTAGGAAACCAGCTTAAAAACGATCAACTGTATGAGGGAAGCACGTACTTTTTGTTTGAAATAGCTAACGAACTGAGAAAGGTTAAACATGAACACTAAAATCACAGTAGAGGGGAATGGGACAATGAATAGCGCTTTGAGAGTTGCATTTGCAACCAAAGATATGGAAGAGGTCAACGCCCACTTCGGTGGTGCCAAAGAGTTCGTTGTCTATAACGTATCAAAAGAGGGATATGAAGTATCTGAAGTGATTAAAACGGACACTTCAGAACTCGAAGATGATGATAAAACTGATTTTCGTGTTCGTGCTCTTAAGGGAGTCAATATCATGTATTGCGAGAGTATCGGTGGAACTGCAGCTGCAAAAGTAATTCGTGCTGGTATCCATCCGATGAAAGTCAATGAGCCTACATTGATCGAAGATATTTTAAAAACGTTGGTTGCTATGATTAATGGTAACCCTCCGCCGTGGGTTAAAAATATTATTCAAATGGAAACACCGCATGATATACGACAAGATAGATGGGCAGAAGGGGAATAATTATGGAAGCTGAGAAAAAAATGAATGAATTTGGAGTGGAGTTGATTCGTCAAATCCGTGCACTCGATCAATTTGGTAACTGGGCTAAGACCAGTGATGAAGAGTTATTGGTAAAAAAATATGTAAAAACCAAAGAGGATTTGAAAAATATCCCTCTTATTGCTGATATTGATGAGATGCTCACTAATGATATCAAAATGATCTACAAAGCAATAGCCTTGGCGTTTGAACGTAAAACCGGTGTTGTCTGTAACGTTATTATGGAAATGAGCCATGAAGGATTCGGAAGATGTGCAGTTATCGCTGATCGTATTTGTATCGTGGATAAATATTTCAAAGACGCTCATCGTTTCGGTTTTAGAACACTTGAAGCAGTCTTTGAAGACGGTGATAAACATCTATCGAATGCGATAGCTATTTACGATCAATATAAACCATGCAATAAACAAGGATAAGGGGAAACACAATGGCAAAAGTAGGAATTTTTTTCGGTAGCAGTAGCGGTGTCACACGGGGTGCGGCAGAACTTCTAGCAGATGAATTGAGCGGTTCAGAACTCATCGATATGGAAGAAGATTTTGATGGTATCGATCAATTCGATGATTTCGATGTATTGCTTATCGGCTCATCAACATGGGGGCAAGGGGACCCTCAACGTGACTGGGTTGATCCTTTGTATGAATTGGACAATGAACGTCCCGATTTAAGTGGAAAAAAAGTGGCATTTTTTGGTGCTGGCGATCAAAAAACACATGGTGAACACTTTTTAAGTGCACTCGGAAAAATGCACGATCTGTTTACCTCATTAGGTGCAAGTGCATACGGCTTTATCCCGACTAGCGGCTACGCCTACGAGTTTTCACTCGCGGAACGTGATGGGAAATTTTGTGGATTAGGGATCGATGACATCAATCAAGAAGATATGACTGAAGATCGTGTAAAAGAGTGGGCTAGCCAATTGAAAAGCGAAATGGGCATCTAGAGTAAAAATTGCATTAATGATTAATACAAGGAGCATACGATGGGAACATTATCCGAATTCAAAACCATTACCGATACTGAAGATTTCTTTGAGTTTTTTGATTTGCAATACGATGAGCGTCTTGTGAATTCGAAACGCTTTCATATTATGAAAAAATTCGGAGAGCTTGTCGAAAAAGCATCCGGACATGATATGGGGAGTGAAACAAAGCTTCTTGAATACTATCGTTTCGCGTTGCTGACTGTTTATAAGAATTTTGAAAATGGCTACAGTCCCTCAGCTGCCGATGTTTGGGCTATGTTTGACAATCCAAGTGCTTGTGGAAGCTGTTCAACTTCTGGAAGCTGTAGCGATGTAGAGGAGGTAAGCAATGGAAACCACGCCTGCACAAGCCAAAACACCATTAGTTTCTGATGAAGAAATGCCGATTAATGATGAGGCACGAAAAACCAATCTCTACAAAATGTCGACCAAGGATGAAATCCTCTCAGTTTTTAGAATTGGAGAGAGAGTTCGACTTACAAAAGCGATCCGCAATGACGGTACATATCCCCATGCACGTGTCGGTGATGTACTAATTGAGGCGGGAGCCGAAGGGTATGTACGAAAAATCGGCGATTTTTTGCAAACTATTCGTGTTTATGAAGTCAATTTTATCGATGCAGGATTGATTTTCGGATGCCGTGAAGCAGAGCTTGAAAGTGCTCTTGAAGATGATGGCTATGATGAAGTGGCTGAAGAGTTAAAATGGCTCAAAGAACATCGTGCCAAAAAAGCGCACGAAAAAGCGGCGCAATCTCACGAAGAGGGGGAATAATATCTATATCTTCTGAGATTTTTGCATATCGTATCAAGCGGAATTGGTGCCCTCGCGGCTAAATAATCGTAATCAACAAAGGAGTTGGGATGACAACACGTGTAGAAATTATGAATGACTTTTTGGCGATCAACGTCATACCGGGCAAAACGATTCAAGATATCGTTGAAGCTTCAGGTAGTGCACTTCCATTTGGATGCCGTGACGGTGAATGCGGTACTTGTGTCGTAATGATCGAATCAGGTATGGAGTACATGAGCGAAATCAATGAAAAAGAGAAAGCTGTGCTTAAAACGGTTGGTGAAACCAGCGCTAAAGCCCGTCTTGCTTGTCAGATGAAAGTCGTCGCGCCAAACGGATTGGTACGTATTAAATACTAATTCCTCTTTCAACTCAGCATTGGCTGGGTTGCCTATTTTTTAATCAACAGATTGCCCAATAAAAGCCTATAATTTTGTTTAAGAATACAATATGCATTTATCTATCATAAATGGATATTTTTTAGGTGGATTATTATGCAAACAACTTTATCATATAAACAAAAACAACTTCCTAGACTTTCCATGCAAACATGGCTCCCATTATTACAATGCTCACTCAATGATCTTGAAAAACATCTTCAAGTCATTACCAATGAGAATCCTTGTTTAGAGGTAAAATCTGGATTTGAACAAGCAAATGCTGGTGTAGGTGGAACAGCATACGGTGCATTTCAAAATTATGTGTCAAATGCTTCAAGTGACCAAATAGAGTGGCTTAGTATCTCATCTACGTCGTTGTATGAAAAATTAGATGAACAAATTGTTGCTCCACTTTTTCCGACTCCTATTTCTCAAAAAATTGCACGTCAAATTATTTATTATATAAACGATGAAGGATATTTCGAAGGAAGTGTTGAAGAAGTAGCCGAACAATGTGATACGGATGCTCATACGGTTGAACGAGTACGTCAGCGATTCGCGCATTTAGAACCATCCGGTGTTGGTGCCGTGGATTATAAAGAATCTTTTTTATTTCAACTGAGCGACCATGATTTGGATGATGAACTGAGTATTTTACTTGGTGCCATGATATTACAGTTTGATAAAATGGAAAAATTTATTAATCATCCGAGATTACATGATGCTAAACACGTATTGCAGCATCTTAGAAATCCTCCTGCATTGGAGTATATGGAACCCGAGGCTCAGATAACACCCGATTTATTTGTAGAGTTTGCTGGTTCTGAGCTCAATATTCGGATAAATCATGCTTTTTATCCGGATTTACAAGTCAATATGATTGATAAATACGATAATTTTGCAAAACAAAAATTCAAAGAAGCTCGTGAATTAGTTAAGCTACTTGATTTGCGTAAAGCAACACTTTATAACGTTGCATTGGTACTGATCGAAAAACAATATACATTTTTTATGGGGGGCGAACTTAAACCGCTTCGTTTGCAAGATGTTGCTGATGAACTCGGATTTAATGAATCGACCATTTCCCGTGCGATAGCGGATAAATACATTCAAACAGAGCGTGGGTTGTATGCGTTCAAAGACTTTTTTTCTAACTCTATTGGAGAAGTATCAACATCGGAAATTAAACATTTCCTTAAACGTTTAGTGTCGAGTGAAAATAAAGATGACCCATTCAGTGATAAAACACTTCACGAAATGATTGAAGAACGCTTCGGAGTAAAAATGGTCCGCCGCGTTATAGCAAAATATCGACAAGAACTGGATGTCCCTTCATACAAAGAGCGGCTATTTTTGTACAAATTGGAACTCCTCTAAGGGGTTATTCCCCATTTATATGCTCTTTTAACGTAATTTATAGCTTCTTTCTTTTATAATTTCCTAATTTTTTTTAGTTATATTCCCATATTTTTAACGTACAAGGAGACGACATGCAAATCAGCGGTGCACAGATGGTTATCGAAGCACTCATCGCCGAGGAAGTCGAAGTTGTATTCGGCTATCCAGGCGGGGCGATCATGAACGTCTATGATGAGATTTATAAACAGCGCTCATTTCAACACATTTTGACCCGTCATGAACAAGCAGCAGTTCACGCAGCAGAGGGGTATTCAAAAGCAACCGGAAAAGTCGGTGTTGCTATGATTACATCAGGTCCTGGATTTACCAACGGTGTTACAGGATTAGCAGATGCTTATATGGATTCTATTCCGCTGGTGCTTATCAGCGGGCAGGTTCCGATGTCTCTTATCGGTACCGATGCATTCCAAGAGATCGATGCGGTAGGTATCAGCCGACCGTGTACGAAACACAATTATTTGGTAACGGATGCAGCAGATTTACCACGTATTCTTAAAGAAGCATTTTACATTGCGCGTACAGGGCGTCCGGGACCGGTACACGTCGATATTCCAAAAGACGTAACGGCGCAAATTGCCAAATTTGATTACAGCAAAGAGGTAGATTTAGAGACCTATAAACCGAATACAAAAGGAAATACACGCCAAATCAAAAAAGCGATTGACGCGATTGCTCATGCAAAACGTCCGCTTTTATATCTCGGTGGCGGGATTATCAATGCAAATGCGGCGGAATTGGTACGTGAGTTTTCAAAAATGACCCAAATCCCAGCTGTTGAGACCTTTATGGCGCGTGGGACACTCCGATATGATGATCCGTTATTGATCTCAATGTTGGGGATGCACGGTTCGTATGCCGCGAATATGGCGATGAGCGAGACCGATTTGGTGATCGGTTTGGGTGCACGATTTGATGACCGCGTTACCGGAAAGCTTTCGGAGTTTGCGAAAAATGCACAGATCATCCATGTCGATATCGACCCTGCGAGCATCTCGAAATTGGTCAATGCCCATTTTCCGATTGTCGGCGATGTCAAAAATGTATTAGAGCAAATGATCCCGTTGGCAAAAGAGCAGGTTGACCCTAAACGTTATGAGTCATGGCACAACACGATTGCCAACTTTAACAAACTTCATCCGCTCTCCTACAAAGAAGAAGGTGATCGCTTGAAACCTCAGTGGGTTGTTGAGCGTATCGGTCAGTTATTGGGCGATGGTGCCAATATCTCAACCGATGTCGGACAGCATCAGATGTGGTCGGCACAGTTTTATCCCTTTACCCGTCCTCGCCAATGGGTGAGTTCCGGTGGGCTTGGGACAATGGGGTTTGGTTTTCCGGCAGCTATCGGGGTAAAACGCGCCGATATGGATCGAGTCAGTATCAATATCACGGGTGATGGCTCGATTTTGATGAACATCCAAGAGTTGATGACGGCGGTAGAGTATAAACTTCCCGTTATCAATGTTATTTTAAATAACAATTTCTTGGGAATGGTTCGTCAGTGGCAGACACTCTTTTATGACAAACGCCACTCATCAACCGATCTCTCCGTGCAGCCGGATTTTGTAAAGCTGGTTGAGGCATTTGGCGGGGTAGGGTACCGTGTAACGACCAAAGAGGAATTTGATGCGGCGCTCAAAGATGCGGTAGAGAAAAACGTCGTTGCGATCATTGATGTTGTCGTCAACCGTTTTGAGAACGTACTTCCGATGGTTCCGGCGGGCGGATCGCTCTTTAATATGATGTTAGAGTACAAGGAGAAATGATGATAGAACAGACAGAACGTCGTGTTATTTCCGTAATTGTCATGAATGAAGCAAGCGTACTCTCGCGTATTGCAGGATTGTTTTCAGGTCGTGGCTACAATATCGAGTCGTTGACAGTAGCCCCAATTCCTGATTCGAAATATTCTCGTATCACTATCGTTACTGCAGGTTCTGTTCGTGTGGTCGAACAGATTACTAAGCAGCTCCATAAATTGATTCCGGTACTCAAAGTATACGAACATGCCGATTTAGTAGAGACTGAGATTGCTTTGGTCAAAATTCCGATGTCTGAGTCATTGGGTGATGTTGAAGCTCTTACTCACGCGTACAATGGACGTATCGTCAATGTCGGAAGTGATACAATGATCGTTATGGTTACGGATGAACCGATGCGGGTGAACCATTTTCTTGAGGCGATTAAGCGTTTTCATCCCAAAGAGATTGTACGAAGCGGTTCTGTCGCGTTAGAGAGATAAGAGAGTATGAAACTTTATGAAATAGCGAAATTTCTTGGATGTTCAGGGGTTGAAGACACTATCGAAATTATCGGAATGAACACTCTTAGAGAAGCAAGATCGGGTGAAATATCGTTTCTCTCCGATTCTAAATATGAAAAAGAGCTTGATGGCACAAAAGCCTCTGCTGTTATTCTTCCTGCATCCAAAGCGCATCTTTTACCAAGTGGTGTTATTGCATTGGAATCGGATGAACCTTATATGTCAGTAGCCCTTTTGTCAAAACATTTTGCAAAACCTGTTCAAAGTAGCAATATTGAGCCGGTTATTGGGGATGGCACTCTTGTTTATCCTACGGCTCATATCGAAAACGGTGTAAAAATTGGGTCAAATTGCACAATTATGAGCGGTGTTTATGTTGGAACGGATGTCCTCATCGGTGATGACGTAATCCTATATCCGAATGTTGCCGTTTATCGTGATTGTATAATCGGAAGTCGCGTAAGGATTCATGCAGGAAGTGTTATCGGGTCTGATGGATTCGGATATGCTCATACTAAAATGGGTGAACATGTTAAACTTTATCAGAATGGGAATGTTATTATTGAAAATGATGTCGAAATAGGTGCAAATACAGCTATTGATTGTGCTGTATTCGGTTCAACGATTATAAAACATGGCTCGAAACTTGATAATTTGATTCAAATCGGACATAACTGCGTGGTTGGTGAACACTCTATTATGGTGTCACAATCAGGGCTTGCAGGATCAACAATATTAGGACGTAATGTTGTCATGGGCGGGCAAAGTGCAGCTGCCGGTCATCTGAATATTGCTCCGTTTACAACATTAGCTGCTCGTTCTGGTGTTACAAAAAGTATCACAAAAGGTGGAGTTTATAGTGGCTTTCCATTGATGGAACATAAATTATGGCTGAAACTACAGGCAAAACTGGCTAAACTGTTATAAATTTAAGATAAAGGGTATTAATGAGGATCGTTTTTGCTGGCTTTTTTCTTGCAATATCTCTGTTGCATGCAGATGGCGAGCCTACAACTGATATCCGAATGCCTGATATTGTTCTTGATGCCATAAAACATTGTGAATGTTTGCAAGAGAGTGGTACATGCAATCCAAATGTGATTCGCATTAATGCCATTGAAGAAGCACAACGTGCACAAGCTGCTGGCTTTGCAGTTAATGGGCATCTAATAAAATGTGGTTCTAGTGATCAATGTAGTATACAAGCGCAAGCTTTGATTGATGGTGGGATTACTAATCTTGACCTCGGGCCTTATCAGATTAATTATAAATATCATCCTAATCCAATGCTACATGAATATTTTGAAGATAGCAGTGCACGTGAACAAGCAAATGACATATTGACTAAATTAGTTAAAAGCTTCGGATATTCATGGGAAACATTGGGCCGTTATCACCATTTCAGCTCAACAGATCGCACGCGTAATGAGCGCTATTATCGTAAAATGTATGCATTTATTTATGGAAGCAATAATAACGGGCAGGGTGCTGAATAATTATATATTTTTTAAGATTGCTTTAGCCAAAATCGGATAAACTCTTTCTATACAGTTATATAGGAGAAATTTATGAGTTCAGCAGTAACAATTATTAAAGAAATTCCATTAGATGGGACAAAAAAAGGTGTTATCTCTATTAGTAAAGTAGATGAACCTTACGGTGCCGGAAGTGATAGTGTAGCAAGTATTGGAATTTCACTCTCTGGAGATGCTAAGAATCCTGAATGGAAAGTTCATTTACCTATGGGAAATATTGATGCAGTAGTGGAAGCGTTAAATAGCATTAAGTAAATTTTTAATTACCAGCTAATTTCGTTAAAAATTTATAGTATATCCCCGATTAAAGTCGGGGATGATAAGAAAAACTATTTTTTTGAAGCTACAAAAGTAGCAATTCGCTGAATACCTTCACGAATACTTTCGATATCGGTTGCGAAACTAAATCGAAAATACCCTTCAGATCCAAAACCAACACCTGGGACAACTGCAATTCCTTGATCTTCAAGCAACTCTTTACAAAATTGCATGGAATCATTGCTTACTTCTTTGATATTTACAAATAGATAAAAGGCACCATCGGGAGAGAGGACAGATAACCCGTCAATTTCATTAAAGAGTTTAACGGCTTCGTCACGGCGTGCTTTAAACTGAATACGCATTGTTTCGATATCGGCATCCGCTTCACCATTAAGACCGACGATTGCCGCTTTTTGAGTAATGCTGTTGATGTTCGAAGTACTTTGACTTTGGAGTTTTTTAGTTGCTTGAATTATCTCAGTCATCGCTGAAGCCATATATCCAAAACGCCATCCTGTCATGGCTACCGATTTTGAAAGCCCATTGATTGTGACAGTACGTTGAAACATATCATTGCTGACAGCAGCAGCAGAAGTAAACTCGCCATCATAAATTAGTTTTTCATACATTTCATCACTGGCAACTATGACATCTGTACCTTCTAATACTTTTCCAAGTGCGGTGAGTTCATCGCGTGAATAAACTGCACCAGTCGGATTCGATGGAGAAGTTAAGATAAGCATTTTAGTTTTCGGTGTTAATGCTGCTTTGAGTTGTTCAGGTGTAATTTTAAAACCACTTGAATCGTTGGTATCAATCTCAACGACAGTGCCTCCGCAGTACATTACAAGCTCTGGATATGTTACCCAATATGGGGCTGGGATAATAACTTCATCACCAGCTTGAATGGTACAGGCAAAGAGGTTATAAAGGGAGTGTTTTGCTCCATTATTGGCAATAATTTGGTTGGCTTTGTATTCAAGTCCGTTATCTCGTTTGAGTTTCAAAGCAATAGCTGCTTTAAGATCAGGAATGCCATCAACAGCAGTATATTTGGTGAACCCACTATTGATAGCTGCAATTGCAGCATTTTTGATTACTTGTGGAGTATCAAAATCGGGTTCGCCGGCTGAGAAACTGAGGATGTTTTTCCCCTGTGCTTTAAGTTCTTGCGCTAACGTACTGATAGCAATGGTAATCGATTCGGAGAGTATATTGACGCGATCGGTTAGCATAAGCAGCCCTTGTAAAAAATTTTGGAATTATAACATGGATAGAATAAAAGTTAAATTTGCATGCTTTAGTAGGCAATATGATTATAGTGATAATTAGATTGTAACAATCAGTGCGATACAATATTATATTTATAATGACGTGGTGATTTTTTTTAATTTGAATGAAAAGGGGGGAGATCGAGATTATGTTTAATAAAATATCTAAAATAAAAGAATATTCTTGCTCTACCCTCTGTTGTTTATTATTTTTTTCATCGATTCTTATTGCTGATGATCAAACATCTATTGATGCCACTTCAATAGAATTTGAAGAACTTTTAAAAACTGAATACATTCCTGCTAGTCATATTGCTAATCAAATCAGTAATGCTGCATCCGCTGTATCGATTGTTACTGCAGAAGATATTAAAGATTATGGGTATCGAACACTTGGTGAAATATTGGGGAGTATGCGAGGAGTTCAAACTTTTGAGGACTATACGTACACTTATCTAGCCGGTCGAGCGTATAGCAGTCCGGGTGAATATGCGGGAAGAATTGCTGTTTTAATCGATGGATATCGTGCTGATGATAGTATGTTTGGTCAAGCATACCTTGGAAATGACGGTATTCTTGATGTTTCATTGATTGATCGTGTTGAATATATTCCTGGAGGTAGCTCGGCAGGATATAGTAATGGGGCGTTATTAGGTGTGATCAATATTATCACAAAAAAAGGGTCCGATAAGGATGGATTACAGGTAGCGTATGGTCATGGTAACTATGATAGTCGAAGCCGTAGAATATCGTTTGGTAAGATGTTTGATAATGGTGCAGATATACTTTTTTCTGCTTCAGACTATGATAGTTTGGGACGTGATTATACATATGATGTTGGAGGTGTACAAACCGTACAGGCGAATCAACACGGAGAAGAAAATAAAAGATTGTTATTTAAAGGCTCATATAACAATATTATTCTTATGGCGGCATGGGCAAAACGTAAAATAGATTTACCTACTTACTCTTATGGAGCAGTATTAAGTGATATACCAGTAATTAATAGCGATGAAAATGGATTTACCCGATTAGTTATAGATTCTGATTTAGCACGCGACTTGAAATTATCAACATCGATTTGGTATGGATTTTATAAATTTGGATTTAAAGATCCTGTATCGCTATCTCAGATGAACTCACTGATGGATATGCAAAGTGTTGCACGTTGGTATGGTGGTGATCTAAAATTTGTTGGAACTTGGTTTAAAGATCATGTGATTTCGTTAGGTAGCGAATATCGTTATGATTTTGAATGGAAATATTCTCATATTTTTAGCGATATTACATCGGGGGATGTATGGTCTTCTTCCTCAAAACTATATACTCCCAGAAAAACTTACAGTATTTACGGTTATGATGAATATTATGTTACCCCAACATTGGGACTTAACTATGGTATGCGATACGAAACAAGTAATAATGGATATCATGCTCTTAGTCCGCAAGCAGCCGTAATATGGAATCCACGTAGAAGTACACAATTAAAACTTTCTACTGGAATGACTAATCGTCAAGTTACCGCATCTGAAGGTGCAAATATTATACCTGAACGGGCACGAACGACTGAGTTGGTAATAGAAGAAAATGTTGATCGTCATACAAAATGGCTCGCTTCAGTGTATCGATATCGGATTGGTAACCGTATATCGTGGGGGAAAACTTCTGATGTCATTGCGCATGGTGTTGAAGTAGAGTTTGAGAAACATTGGGAAAACAGTACACGATTTCGAACAAGTTATGCTTATCAAAATGCATATGAAGTGGATAATTCACTTCCACTTATTAATACTCCTCATCATATTGCTAAGGGGAATCTTTCTGTTCCTATTATTGATGAACGACTTCGTAGTGGAATTGAGGTTCAATATCTTGGAAAACGTCCACTTTATACTGACACACGTAATGAATTTGCCCCTTCACATACTTTAACAAATTTAACGTTTCTTTCGCATGAATGGATTTCGAATACCGATTTAACATTTAAGATTCGTAACGTCTTTAATAAACAATACGGAGATGTAGTAAGTTTACAAGCTAATGGAGACTTACTATATCCTCAGAATGGGCGCACATTTTGGATTGAGTTGGAGTATAACTTCCGATGAAATTCTTACAAAATTTTCTAATATTTATGATTTTTTTATGTAATTCGCTAAGTGCCGATGCATTGCCGGAATATACGTTAAAAGCAGCATATTTATATAATTTTGCCCTTCTTACAGATTGGCCGAATATGAATAAAGCGGATGATTTTAACCTCTGCTTTTTTCGTGAAGATTTAGGTATCGCATCAAATGCACTTCAAAATAAAGTATTGCATAATCAAAAGCTTAAAGTTTTAACGATAACAACTTCTGAAGAAGCAAAAGATTGTCAAATGCTTTTTATTCCTAAATCAGAAGATAAAAGAGGTGAAAATATCATTCAAAAGCTAGCCGGATTTCCAATATTGTTAGTTACAGAAAATTCTACGATTTCGGATGCTCATATTATGATTGCTAGAGATAGTCATAAGCTCGCGTTTGATGTTAATCTTCATACTTTTAAAAATACTGACTTAAACGTAAGTTCACGTTTACTAAAGCTGGCACGGAGAGTTGAACCATGATTTTATTTAAAAATATTATGAGTCATTGGTCAATACAAAAAAAAATAATTTATTCAAATATCATCGGAATCGTATTCGCATTTATTCCGGTTGTTGTTATATTGGTTAGCTATGAGTATTATGTGTTGCAACATGCTGTTTTAGACGAAGTAAGGGTGCAAGCTGATATAGTTGGAGAAAGTTCAGCTGCCGCGATGGCATTTCATGATGAGGAATCAGCTTTAGAAACCCTTTCATCCTTGCATGGTGCTCAAGATTTAATTGAAGCACATCTGATACTCAATGATGGAACAATACTGAAAAGTTACTTTGCAGATAAAAAATATCATAAAAAAAGTTTTGAAAGTTTTAGTGTCTCAAAATTTCCTAAAGAACACTTAACTATGACTACAATAATCATTGAAAAACCTATATTTTTACGCTCAGAATTTGTTGGATCATTAATCCTAAAAAGTAGCTTGAACTCTTTTTATACTCATATGGTATGGTATGCATTTATTGTTTTAACAACGGCATTGATTGGATACCTTTTGGCCCGGTCAGTAGCAACTCGTATTAGCAAAACAATTACAGATCCTCTCTTGGATTTAATGACAGTAACCCAAAAAGTTACAGATGAAAAAAATTATACTACATGGATAACTACTGACTCACGTGATGAAGTAGGGAACCTTTCTAGGGCATTTGGTGAAATGATGTCTCAGATTCATAAAAGAGATCTAACCATGCAGCAACTGGCCTATTATGACCGAGTTACTGGTATTCCAAACCGTCATTATTTTGAAGAACGAATTGAACAAGCAGTTGGAAATGCTCTACGCTATGGAACGCTTTGTTATCTTATGATTATTGATTTAGATGATTTTAAAATTGTGAACGATAAATTAGGTCATCATATTGGAGACTTAGTATTACGGCATATTAGCGAAAGTATTACACTTAGCATGAGAGATAATGATAGTATTTTTCGGATTGGAGGTGATGAATTCGCTGTGATTATAGAGGCTGGAACTGAGTTTGAATCAGCAAGTCGTATTGCTCAAAAAATAATTCAGGCTATTTCAATACCAATTACATTGGAAGGACATTTAGTAAAAGTAGGTGCAAGTATTGGTATTAGTTGTTTTCCTCTAAATGCACATGATGTAACTACATTAATGAATACAGCTGATAGTGCCATGTATATTGCAAAAAAAGATGGCAAAAATATATTTAAAATATATGAGCAAAATTTTGATTTTTGATATTGAGAATTTGATAATAGTCATTTAATCATAATGGTTTTATTCTTACCCGCTTTTTTTGCACGGTATAAAGCTTCATCTGCACGTTCAATTAAATCATCATACGTATCATCTTGATGGTGTATGGTTACACCAATACTTACAGTTACACTGATAGTTTTTCCTGAGTAGATGAGATGACTATGTTCGACTTTTGCACGTATTTTTTCAGCAACGACTATTGCTTGTTCACTGTCACATCGATTTAAAACAACTGTAAACTCTTCACCGCCATATCGATAAACATTGTCTCCTGTACGAATGATTGATTTAATACTTTGTGCCAAAAAATAGAGAACTTTATCACCGGCAACATGACCATGGTCATCATTTATTGTTTTGAAATTGTCACCATCAATCATCATTAAAACCATTGGAAGCTGTTTTGATTTACCGGCTTTTATGGCTAATTCGAGGTCATCAATTAAACTTTTTCGATTGGATATTTGTGTTAGTGGATCAGTTGTAAGTTGTGAAATAGTTTCTTTAAGCTCAAGATTAAGAAAATTTATTTTTTCTTGAGCTTTTTTAAGTTCTACGGACATATTGTTACCAAGTTCACTAAGTGTATTAACGAGGCTCATACAATGTTCTATCCCATTTGGCGAGTATTGATTTAGTAAATTTTCTTGTACTTTTGCAACGTATGATATATCAGAATGTGCTTCTGTAAAAGCATTGATAGTTTCTTGTGCTATGTGCAGATATTTAGACAAGTCATCTCTGTCATTAATTATTTCATCTCTTTGTGATTTTTTTAATTCATGGGAAGCTTGTTCTAGAAAAAGTTGATCAAAATATTTTTTATAATGGGTTGGATATGGAGGGATATGAAGCGATGAAAGTAAACTGATGACTTGATCATGGATAGAAATGATTTTGTCATAAATTTTATTTTTATTCATAATTTCTCTTTAATAATCGATATGAGCGATTGTATCATTTTTAGGTAGATATTGGTTGAATGTATAAAATAAAATTGATGTATTATACAATTTTTAGGGTTTTTGACTATAAAAGTATAAAATAAATAGATGAATGAATTGTCGAACGGTAGTTTGCAGTGGTGACCCCAACGAGATTCGAACTCGTATGGCCAGAATGAAAATCTGGAATCCTAACCATTAGATGATGGGGCCGTATTAATAAGAACAGGTAAACCTGAGTTGAAATTATAGTGATTACTTCCTAAAAAAAATCTAAAACCAAATTATATTCCCGCAATAGCGGGAGTAGGGGAACTTAGTCGTTGTAAAATGAACGAAGAGCTCGAATAATGACAGCATTTTTTGAAATACTCTCAGCTTTTGCATTTTCATCAACCAATTCATAAACATCCAATGGTAAAGAAATTGAAAATGTTTTAGTTTCAATTTTTTTACGTTTAGAGACAAGACTTGTAATGTTTTGTAACATTTCAAGAATTTTTTTAGTATCAATTGGTTTTTGAATAAAACTATTAACTCCAACTTCAATTGATTCAGATATTTTTTGAATATCATTACTTGCAGAAATAACAATGATAATTTGAGATGGATTGATTGAACGAATACGACGAGCAAGCTCAATACCATCAATTTCTGGCATAATAATATCTACAAATATAATATCTGGATTGATTTTTTCATACATTCTTAATGCTTCAGCACCGTTATATGCAGATGTAACATCCGCAAAAAAGTTTTTAAAAGTTGAGCTAAGCAGATCGTTCGCTACAACTTCATCTTCGACAACCATTGCTGTCAATTTTTTTGTTTGCTCAGTTAGCTGGATTAAATCAACATGAGATGACATAGGGTTCCTTTTTAATGATATGTTAAAAAATATCATTGTGTTAAATTGTTGTAATTATAGATAATATTTTTTAGCATTACCTTAAAAAAACAATATTAGATATTAAATAGATAAACATCTAGTAAATATAACTTTATTATAGTTAATACTGTTTAAATTGTTCAAGCCATTCTATATTAGATTCATTGGCTTTTTCTTGCTGTCTTAAAATAGAATGTATTATATTTTTAAGTGTAGTAGAATCCATAAACTGTAATATTTCTGGATTGATTTGTGTTGATGGTACACCATCATATTTATTTAAAAGGTTTTGTATATCTTGAATTAGTTGTTCTTTTGTTGATTCCATAAATAAGAGTTTATCTTAGATAAACTGAAAATAAATATGATTAACATAATATATATTATATTTAAAGTATTTGTATACGGAATACCGTTTAATTTTTTAATACAAATATTGTTTTTTCAATATTTTCTTCTATTAATTGACGATTACGATATGAAATATAAACTGCCCATTTCGTTTCATTATCTTCTCTAATGTCAATAACGACTGTATCTATATTCATCTCTTTTTCAACGATACCAGTGTTAAAATGAAATTGTGAAATAATTTCTATATTTGGTAATTTAAATGTTTGAATCGAATCTCCTGGAAGAAGATTGGTTAGTTCAATCATTGAATTTGGCATTAAATAGTCATCTAGAATCATATCAGAATTTGATCCTTGATAAAATTCTGGCTTGAAGTCGTGAGGCAACTGTGGATGATGATCATTGAGCCACGCTTCGTCATAATTCCCTGCTTTATCTAATCGACTTTTCCAAGAACGGTGGATAAAACCAAAGCCTTGCGGTGATAAATGGGTATATGGTGCAGTAATGGGGTCGAATATTGCTTCGATTTGAGGTGCTTTTACAATTTTATCAGGATGTTTCTTATGTAATAATCCACAACCGATCGGATTTGTTTCTTCTCTAGCTAATGCAGTTTGATTCCCTTTTTCATCTGTTATTAGTATTTTACCACCATAACTGTTACCATAGCGAATAGGTAATTGTGTACATGACAAGGGTTCTTTGTCTAGATGCCAAATCCCTGTTATCGCTTGTCTGCGCCAATAACGTTCTCCATAAACACGCAGATATTTTTCAATTATAACCTTATTATTTTGAGATACTATTTTGATCCCGCATATCCAACTTGGCATTGGTACATTATTTGGGGTGCGAGCAATCGCATTGAGTATTAAATCAGCCTTTGGTTTATACGGGATATAATCGGATTCAAAAATTACTTCTTCTTCATTATCTGAGTAAAATATATCTTCCCCAAATAAATCCCCCTGCTCTGGGTCAGGCCGAAGTTCCCATTCTCCTGTTTGCTTTGTTGGATGAAATTTTAACTTTACACGGCATAAAGTACTTATATAACGCAGATTATTTTGGTCGTATGTTTCCCATGCAAGTGAAGGAAAAGGTTGATGATTCATGTAGTTCATAAATTAATTAATATCCACGATTTTACTTTTAATTTCGACATGTTCATTTCCTATTATGGAGACTTTTTTGCCCTGTACCATTATTGTTCCATTTGCATTCATAACAATAGAACTCTCACCTACTTGTATCTCATATCGATTTCCAACCATGGTATGCTTCAGCACCCCCACCTCTTCTGTGCTACTAATCCCCACCGTCTCATTCTTACTAGCCCCTACAGAGACTTGATACCCTGCACCGATAGTAAGTGCTTTGGCTATGTCGATGGTTTCGGTTT
>JAQTTG010000014.1 GCA_028710885.1 Sulfuricurvum sp. | reverse complement strand
CATGTGCCCTGCTCTAAAAGCAAGGGCTGATGTATTTGTATTTGATATATACAAATATATAAGATGTATAGTAAACCCCTATTACCCGCTTATTATGGGTAAATAATAGAGTATTAGAAGTCAATAACAACTTATTAGGGGTCTAAAATAGGATATTAGGGTACTATAAAATAAGGTATTAGGGGTAATAACTTGCAAAAATAAAAAGCAGTCATATACTTTGTATATCCTAACAGGGTATTTGGGGTAAATTAGCCATCTACTTTATTTATTATATGAGGTATTAGGGGTTTTAAAGCTTTATAAAGAGACACTAACTAGAGTATTAGGGGTCTTTTGCCAAATACCCCATGTGCTTATAGGGTATTATGGGTATATAAACTTATATTAGGGGTTAAATTTTAGAATATTAGAGGTTTGCCGATATGGTATTCTCTAATACGCTACAGTATTAGAGAAAAGACAATAAGGTATTAGAGGTTATTCTGGATCCGACATCGGAAGAGGTCTAATGTAGTAGTGGCTTTTTGTTTCGAGTTCATTAAAGACTAATGTCTCATCCCCGATCAATGTAATTCCAAATTTTTCTTTTAATAGTTCCTGAGTTTCATGACTTTTTAATAACTTGATATTGCGGTCAAGCTCGATTTGGCTCATGATCTTATCGGTTCTCAATTTTTCGATGAGATTACTGATTTTGATTTTTGAGTTCTTTCCATTGTTTGTAAGCATGTATCGTACCACTGCCTTAACAAAGGTGTTGTCGATACTGACAATGTCGTCGATGTAGTTAGAATAGTCTAATATCTCTGTACGCGCTAAAAACGCAGTATAAGCTTCTGAAAAGACAACTTTAATGGTTTTTTCACCCGATTTGACAATATTGCCTTCGGAGTCTTTTTTTGTGACACCTGTAACGGTCTCGATGAAGTTAAACGAGAAATCGTCTTCACCGTCAAAGAGGAAACGTAATCGACATTCTGCAATCTCATTGATTTTACTGGATAACCATTCTTTATTAGATGTAGTTACCCCGAGACGTTTGAGTATTTGGTAAGCTGACATCTCAACGGAGAATTTGCGGTCATTTTTATTAAATACTTTTTCGCCGGTCAACAATACTTCGAGAATGTCCTTATGTATTTGCCCCAATAAACGACCGCGTATCTGCATGCGCCCTGTTTGTCCAAATAAATCATGATCAATTTCGAGCACTTGGTTATTGCCTAGAAAGCGCTTGGAAACATCTGAATTTTCGATTCTTTTAAAGGGGAGAAAAATAGAAGTTGCATTTTCCAAAAGTGATGAGCAGGCGCGATTGATGTTCGGGGCAGAAGATACAAATTCAAGAACTGACAGCGATAAATCTTTATTTTCTTGTTCTGACATATTCCCCTCCTCTACTCGAATTTAATGCCGCTTGCCGCAGCTTCTTTGATTTTTTTATCTAGCATTGCTTGTTCATCTGTGGTGAGTTCTTTACCTGATGGTTCATCTACAATTCTGATGTTTGCACCTAGTGACATAGATCCATTCCTTATTCGTGGTGGAGGAGCCTTGTCCTTTAGAAGCCCAGATTTTTTACTATAAGTGGTATTAGGATCATAGTCCTTAAGTGTATGTTCTGCAAATACTGGATGCGGTGGGAACAGTTTAATATCTTGCTGGTAGCCAAAATATCTATTCGCATTATAATTGTCTTTTGTTAGTATTACACGGCGTAATGATTGGTCTATTGCTTGCTCTTTTTCATCTTGTGTCGGCTTGATTTTTTCAAATTCATAAACGGCTCTAACGGCATCAACAAACGCGGAGGCCCCACGAGTTTTGCTTTCTCCCCCTACTCTTACCCCTTTAGAACTGTGGTGGATAAATACAATCGTTTTATTTTCTTTAGCAGCCCACTGAGTAAAGAGTTGCATAAACTGACGGGCATGAGAATTGCTATTTTCATCACCGGCAAAGAAGCCAATTAGTGGATCAATTATGATGAGATCATAAGGCTTTAGTTTTGATTTCATTTGATAAAACTCTGGGCGTACAATCCCCTCCCCTGATGATTTGAATGTCATAACCGGGAATGTTGCGTTATCAGAGATATCCATTCGCCCACTATAGTTCATAAAGCTTTTTTCTAGTACCTTTGACGCAATATCTGCTGCCCTACTCTTTGAGAGCCCTGCCGGATCTTCTGAAAGCCAAAGAAAAACTTTCTTTTCAAATGCCTCTTCCTCGATATACCGCATTGCAAGCTGAAGAGCAGCCATAGTCTTACCGGTTCCCCCTCCGGCTGAAAAGATAGTGATTGTTCGCTTTGGGATTGGTATCCAATCTTTGCAAATAAACTCAGGATCTTCAATTTCAACATCATGGATGCTTTTGATGCTGAAAACATCTAGTGATTCATCATTTCGAAGTTTGTCAGCGGTTGTTTCGAAGTGAGATAGGAGTTCATCACCATCAATTTCTTCGCTTAATGATTTGATTTTATTGACTGCCGAAAGAATATCTCTCTTTTTTGCCATCTTTTTTAATTCAATTATATAAACAGATATGTCTGAGATTGGATTCGCAGTGAGAATCTCAACCATGATACGTTCATCAAATTTTTTCTTTTTTATTAGTTCTATCCGAATAAACTCTTCATCGATAGGTTTTTCAGCACTGTTAAGGTTTTGAATCGCATGGTAGATATTTTGGTGAGCCTCTAAAAAAAACACAGATGGACTGAGGTTTAAGGAAGAAAATATGCTTGGTTCAAAAATGATAGAACTTAATACTGATCTCTCAAAAGATAAATTGTAATATGAGTCCGACATCTTCACCCTGCCCTATTTTTAATGTACTAAGATTATAGGGTATTAGAGGTAAAAAGAATATTAGTCACTACACGTACTCAATATTTCTCTTTGCCATAACAAAGAATAATCTGTAGTTCGAATGAAAACGCATAATATAACTACAATAAAAAGTAAGCGTTCTAGAGCGCTTACTTTTTTTTAATAGAAAAATAAATAATCAAAAACCACTTGCATTATATTTGTTTACATGTTATTATTTTGACAATTAGAAAGTAAGCGTTCCAGAGCGCTTACATTTAGAAATGGGGTTAAAGATGAGAAAAGGTCAAGTTGTTGTAGTCGCCAACCAAAAGGGCGGGGTTGGTAAATCTACTACGGTTTACGCGCTTATGGATGAATTTGCAAGAACTTTAGGACTTAAAATTCTTGTTATTGATTATGATCCACAAGGAACACTTACCTCATTGTTAGATATTGACCAAACTATTCTTGCAGAATGCCGTAAAGATGGCAGTATTTGCAACATATTTGAGCGTAAAGACGTAAACATTATCGAATATAGTGATAAGATTGATTTCATCCCTAGTGATGATGCGTTAAATGAATCGTTCTATTCATCGAAACCCGGTAAAGAGCTAATGTTACAAAAATACGTTAATAAAGTACGTGGTGATTATGATCTCATATTTATTGATACAAAGCCTGATTTACAAGCACCGATTATCAGTGCAATATTAGCCGCTGATATCATTGTTAATACAATTGCAACAGGTGGTATTGAAGAGGATGCTACAATCAAATTTTACAATAAACTTGATGAAGTTGTTGATCTTTACAATAAGAATATCTCGAAAGTCTTTGTTATACCAACAATGCTTGATACATCCCGTGACGCAAAAGACGCTCTCTATTCGATCAAAGTGAATTTACCTGAGTTGTATTCAAAGCGTTATTCAGCGCTCGTTAACACTCCAATTGAAATACTTAAGCCAATTCCACGACGTGCAGTATTTAAAAATGCCACAGGAGTAAAAGTACCAATTCGTCAATACATTGAAGAGTTTGATACCGGTAAGAAAGATGTTCTTCTTGATCTTGAACAAATTGCTAAAAAAATCTGGGGTGAGGTAAAGAACAATGGCTAAGATGAAATTTGAGCGTAAAGGTGCTTTTGCTGCAGTTGTTGAAGAAGAAAATGCCAAAGTAGAAGCCGCTCTAAAAGAAGTTGAGAAGAGAGTGTCTTCAAATGATGTAGTTATGATTGATATAGATAAGATCACAAACCCTAAAAAGCACGACAGAGTAGGGTACAGTCAAAGTACGATTAACGAAATGTCTCTCTCATTTAAAGAAATAGGTCAATTACAGCCGATAGTAGTCCGCGCACTTGCTAATGGTAAATACGAACGTATCATTGGCTTTAGACGCATTCTAGCGGCTAAAGAAGCAAAATGGACACAAATCAAGGCAATCATCCTCGATGATATCTCTGACGACGTAGCGGCTCTTATGATGCTATCTGAAAACATGCACCGTGAAGATCCGAATATCTACGATCAGACGATAAAACTAATAGAGTTTATTTCTATTTCAATGGGCATTTCAGAAGATGAGTTAATAAAGCTTTTGTATCGTTTTCGAAATTTTGATTCAGATCGTCTCGGTAATTTGGAGGAGGGCGAAAAAGAAGCCCGTGAAAAGATTGAAATTATCTTAGAACGTACAGCAAAAATCACATTACGCACATTGTCTGATCGATTACGAGTGCTATCTCTCGATGAAGATATCATCCATGCTATGCGTGAAAGAGGCTTACCTTACATCAATGCAGTAGAGATTAATAAAGTCAAAAATGATGAAGATCGAAGAGTATTGTTGGAGCGTGCTATCGAAGAGCGTCCGAGTAAGAATGAAGTGATTGCATGGGTCAAAGCATTTAAATCTGGTGATGTAACTGAAAGCCAGAAAAATGGTGTGGTCGAAATGGCCAAAAAAGTGACAAAAATGCTTACTGCAAAATCAATTAAAAATTTTGCGAAAGCTGATCAAGAAAAACTTGCTGAGTATTTCACGAAAATCGATGAAATTCTAAGTCAAAACAGTAAATTGACATGCAAAAAATAAAAATACCTCGACTTAGTTAAAGTCGTGAATAGGAAAAAAATTGTACAACTAATTGTTCAATTCAATTCCCAAACTAGCGATATTAATTAGATATTATTTACCTGCGGCCACTTTCTCTTTAAGGACAGAACTTGCAGCGAATTTAGCTACTGTAGTAGCTGGTTTGCTGTAAGTTTTATCTGTACCCGGAACTTTCCCTTCTTTAGCCGCTTGTGTAGCTGTTTTGAATGAACCAAATCCAGGCAACGCTACATCTTCTTTTGCACATAGTGCTTCAGTAATAGCAGCAGTAACCGCATCGATAGCAGCGTCTGCAGCTGCTTTAGTGGTATATTCTCCATGTTTTTGTACCAGTTCAACGAATTGAGCTTTATTCATAAAAATCCTTATAGGGTTAAATTGAGACAGGATTATACCATGACACATCATTAACGATAAGTTTATGTGGCGTTTTGACATAAATACAAACTACATGAAAAAATAGCACTACACTTAGCTTCATTATCCGAGGAGAGCAGTATGATCATTCATCTCGACCTCGACTGTTACTTCGTCTCCGCAGAGCGAACACGAACTCCCTATCTAAAAGACAAACCGGTCGTAGTTGTAAAAAGCAGCGATCGAGCCATCTTCTCATCTAAAGATACTAAAAGCGTCATGACGGAACGTGTAGGAGCCTTTAATTCACTCTTTCAGCATGAACGAGAATGGCAAGAATTTAATCCTACCTATTGGAAAAAAGAGTTTATGGATGAACAAGGGAGGGTTCACGGTATAGTCATTGCACGAAGTTACGAATGTAAATCTTATGGGATAAAAACAGGGACAACTCTAAGTGATGCTATGCGCATGTGCCCCGATCTTCTAGTAGTGCAGGGCGATCATCTCTTTTATCAACTCCTCTCCACCAAACTGTGTGAATTTCTTCAAACAAAAATCCCCCTATTAGAGCAATACAGCATCGATGAGTTCTGGGGGGATCTTGGCGGATGGGTAGAAGATGAGGATATCCATGCGTTTGTTTCATCGCTGCAAGCAGAGATATTAGAGAAATTTGATCTTCCCATATCGATCGGCGCATCCTCTGCCAAATGGATTGCCAAGCTCGCGACTGACTTTAACAAACCCTATGGGATTACCATTGTCCCCAAAGAGGAGATTGAAGCCTTTGTATCCCCTATGAGTATCAACACGTTTCCGGGAATCGGCAAAGTCCTCTCCAAACGATTAGGAAGCTATGGGATAAAAACACTGGGAGAGGTACTTAAATCATCTCACATGCTTCAATCATGGGGCAGGGTGGGTCAAGACTTGCTTAGACGTATCGGCGGCACTGACAACGAGCAGGTGAATCCATTCCATGATCGTCAATCCATCGGGATATCGCGTAACTTTAGCGCAACGATGGAGAGAGACGAGATCAAACGTCGAGTCATAATTCTCTCACGCCACCTGTCGCATACGATATTAAAGCTGGGAGTCAACCCTACAACATACCATTTCAAGCTCAAATACAACGGCGGAGCCAGCTCCGGTATCTCTATGACAATCGATAGAGTCTTTAGTGAAACGCTTCTGCGTTCCATTGCGATAGAGACAATAGTCAAAATCGATAATCTTCCACAATACGCTATTCATAGTATCTCATTATCAGCGTCCAACTTTACATCAGAGCATAAACCAAAGACGTTTTCCTTATTCGAAGCACAAGAGGATGAGAAATCGCGTCGCTTGAGTGAGCATGTAACAAAGCTGAGGGATAAATACGGAGTGGATATTTTACGATGTGCGATTGAAAAAGGGTAGGGGAGAGTAAAAACGAAGTCATAAGGTGAAGCAAGCGTAATTGGTTCACAAATAAAGCGTACAATCTAGATAATGCAGAACACTATAGAGGTAAGGACTCATTCGTGTAAACACATAAAAAACAGGAGATAGTTAAATGGCTAAAAAAAATGAGATCAAATGGTTAGATAAGCCCGAAGAGCACGATTATCCGGCAGCTGCGTCGTACTTGAGTCTAATATACGATGCAGATGTCGTTAAAGCGTTTGTTCAGCTATTAGAACAGGCACCGATGAGCAGCTATAAGTCCAAAGATATCTTTAGAGCGTCTAGCCTCTCTTTGCTTGGTGTTAGTAACTCGCATGTAAAAAAAGACAGTAAAAAAATATCTGCCGGAACAGAGCTTTCCCCTCTGCTGCTTGTAAGAGATAAATTAAACGGTAAAGTGGTCATTGCCGATGGGTATCACCGTTTGTGTGCCGTATATGCTATCGATGAAGATGCATTGATCCCTTGTAAAATTGTTTGAAACAAGGGATCAAACTCCTTAGCAGTAGATCAATTCAATAAAAGGCGATCCATTCCACAGGTCGTCTATTTTTCCATCCGTGTTTCATTTACAATGCTACAATAGCGTTTTATAAGGAACCCAGACAATGAATCTAAAGAATGCTTTTTTCTCACTCATCTTATGCGCAGGGGTATTGAATGCCGCTCCAACCCAATGCAACGGTATCTATTACGGTAATACCGCCCCCGATATTCTTAATACCAAACTCACCCCTAAAACCAAAGAGCTTTGCTACTCCGAATTTGCCGTAATGCACTCAGGTCTCTCTCGTACCCCATTATGGAGTGCTGAACATCTCTATGGTGCTAAACTCAATATCAAAGTAGGACGTTCTAACGATTTTCATCCCGAAGATAGGTTAAGCGCTGATGATCGTGCGGAACTTTCCGATTACGCTCGTTCAGGATATGATCGTGGCCACATGTCACCGGCTAGGGATTTCAATACCCCTCAGAGTGAAAGCGAATGTTTTACTTTGGCCAACATGGTTCCACAAGATCATGACAATAATACCAAGCTGTGGTCAGGGCTGGAAGAAGCGACACGTTCTCTTGCTAAACAAAGAGGAGAACTCTACGTTATCACCGGTCCTATCTTTATGGGAACTGCATTAAAGCGTATTGGGGGACGGGTATTGGTACCGACGAAGATATACAAAGCGATCTATGATCCAGCATCCGGACAAGGTGCTGCATATTTGGTAGATAACGCACCGGGCAATAACTACCAAGTAGTGAGTATTGCACAGATCGAACAACTGAGTAATATCAAACTGTTTCCAAAAATGTCTTTAGTCTCCAAACAATCTCCGATGGCATTATCCGCACCGAAACTTCATGGTGATGGAGAAGCTCGACAATCGGTAACTCCTCAATCAACATCTCCAAGAGTAGAGGAACTCAATCCGCAATGTGGAACCAAAACGACCTGTCGTGAAATGAGCAGCTGTGAAGAAGCGAAGTTTTATTATTCGCAATGTGGCCAAAAGCACCTAGATGGCACCGGAAACGGTATTCCTTGTAAAAAATTATGTCGATAAGGAGAATAAATGAGTGTAGCATTTATGGCGTTTGAAAACGAAACCGATGCATTGTCAGTAGGAGGAATGAGTATTGAGAACCGACTGGATCGTATAAGTATTTACGGTTCTTTAGATATTACCAAAGATAAAAGTGGATTAACCGATGCGCTTGTACTAAAGAGGGTAATTGACGCTGCTATCGATGAGATGAAGCGGGATAAAAATCTGCCGGAGGCTATACAAACTCTCAAACCTGAAGAGGTTTCAAATCCATTTTAATCGTATGGACTGCTCACGACTCTAAGGCATGAGTGGCTTTGGAATTAAAACCTCTTTAGTATAAAGGGGGTAAGTGCCAGGGCTACACCAATAAGAATATTAGCCATTAACCCCTCTATAAAATAGGGAAATACCATTAACGCGATACCGCTGTATAAAAATGAGGGTTGATCACGTCTTTTACCGATGGAAAAATATCCTATTCCGATAATACCGAATCCGATGCTCCATATGAATACTTCCATCTAATTCCTTTTATGGCTGATAGGATAAATAGCCAGCCGTCAAAGCAGCTATTCCTTATCCTCGTATGTCGAGTGTTTGCCCAAGAACCGGATCAGAGGTAGTGTGTGTTGGGGTAGGGCGGGTGTCTGATGCTGCTAGTGTGGTTAAAAATTTCATTATGGTCTCATCCTTGAGGGGGCATCAGTTATTTTTCTATTTAGAGATGCTGTTATATCGGCAGAAAGGGCAAGATGATGAGCGTTTTAGTGCACGGTATATAAAATTCTTTATGAGAATTGATAAATAAAAAAGAGACGATAAGCTTATTGGGTATTCAACCCGCTCACGATATGATTTAATTAACAATCTAACCATTTATACAACACAAGGTTACCTATGACACAAAGCATTGATATCTTCTCATGAATCATTCACAAAACCCATGCCGTTGCACAAAAGGGGGGCGTTTGATTGGTCGGAGAACCGATTATTTCTTTATCTTCTATTATTTGGCGGATTTTCTTAAAGATGTCAACGGATCCGATCACTGTCCGATAGGTATACGGATAAAAGTAAAATCCTGATGCAGTACTCTTCCCCCCTCTACCGTCCCCCAGCTGAAGCGGACAACATTATTATCCAAGCAACTCTAGGGCGCAGTCACAATAGGTGCACGTTTTGTAGCATGTATAAGAGTAAGCGTTATACGATTCGTCCGATTGAAGAGCTGAAGAGTGAGCTTGAACTTCTGTCCCAGCATTATCCCGATGCGAATAAGGTATTTTTGGCTGATGGTGATGCCCTTTCACTTCCAACCGAAGATCTAGCAGGGTTGTTACGTTTACTGAAAAGTTCATTTCCAAGACTCTCACGTGTATCGCTGTACGCAACCGCACAGAATTTTTTGGAAAAAAGCGTTGAGGAGTTAAAAGCGCTTAGGGCAGGGGGACTCACTCTGGCGTACTTTGGTATCGAGAGCGGTAATGAAGAATTGCTGCGTAAAATAGACAAAGGGGTTAATGCATCTGAGATGATCGAAGCACTTAATCGCGCCCATGAAGCCTCTATCAAGATCTCTGCTGGGGGGAGAGGAGTACTCAAAAGAGCATATCAAAGATACTGCACGATTAATTAGCACTGCACCCATCACCTATCTCTCCACGCTGCAGCTAGGATTGGAAGATGGCGCTAAAGAGCGATTTTTAAGAGCGTTTGATTCCTTCACTTCCTTAAATGACCTACAGATTCTGCACGAACAGCGTGAATTGATTTCTCTCATCAATCCTCCACAAAAGATTATTTTTCGCTCCAACCACGCATCCAATGCACTCCATCTCTCAGGGACACTTCCAAAAGATCGTGATAGGTTATTGGGTGAAATCGATGATGCCCTAGTGTAGGGGAAGATTCATTGGTTCCTAGATGGATGAGAGGGTTTTAGTAGGCGTAATTTGTAAGTCTCAAGAAGCCATATGGCGTAAATACTCAATCATCTTGAAATACCCAATCAGCATCTCAAACATCATCCGCCACATAAGTTCAAACCCGATAAATAAAATCATACAACTCAGAACGAGCCGCGAAGTCGTAATGGGAAACGTTTGCATCAAAGCATCGGCAATTTTTCTGACCCATGAACGTTTGACCCAAAGCAGGACAGGAATTATAAGTGCTCCGAGGTAATAGGAGGCTATTAGTACCGGAATCGAGATAAACGATTCAAAGGTTAAAAATTCCAGCTAAACTCCTTTATCTTGAATGATCTTTTCAATCGCATCGAGTTTTTGTGCTTTGATGTAATTGGCGATAAACGGTTCTACCCAATCAGGAACTTCTGCCCGTCCCTCTACTCCCCATGAGTTAACGGTACCATAACTCATCTTCACCAATTTAGCGAACTCTTTTTTATTCATATTGAGCGATTTGAGAAGTGCTTTGAAATCAGAAAGTAACAATTCGCATCCTTTAATCAAATAATAATAGCAAAATAATTGCGAATCGCATTTTATATTTAACTATTAAACCTGAAATAAGAGAGGGCAGCATGATTTTGAAACGGAGCGTCAAGGCAATAGAGCGTTATTACCGTATTGATCTAACCCAAAATCTTTTCGGAGAATGGATAGTACTACGCAGATACGGATCGAAGCGTTTTATTAAACCCACAGGAGAGATCATGAAGATATTTCAGAGCAGGGAAATAGCACAAAGTACTATCGATAAATTAGTACGGCTAAAAATGAAAAAAGGGTATAGTGAACGAAATACGGGGCAGGGTAGGCATACATACATTGACGATATTTGAGAGAAAAAATCAGTAGATTTATTTTGAAATTCTTCTCTTGACTTTTAGAAAAAACACGTTCTAAAAAATCTCCATTTCTTCTCGTATTCACCGTGGTTCTAGGCTGATATTTTTTTTAAAAAAAAACTATTGACGCATCGAAAAATGTAGGTTAAAATTATCCCAGTCGCGACCGAGAACGTTCTCAAATATCTTGGAAAAGAGCAGTGAATAGCTACCGCTCTCTTTTTCGTTTTGGTAAGAAATCCTGATCAGATTTTTGCCGTTGTCAAAGTATTTTAAAAAAGGCCCAATCAGAGGAGAACCTTCTGATGTTTGATTTTCGCACAAAGCGAAGTCACATTGTGAAGAGTGATCAATGATTGCTCTTCTTAAAAACCAAAGGAAAACGTATGAATCATTTTAATCTTTTAGAGTGGCTGGCAACCTACAATGTTGGCTACCTCTTTATTATGGGTATCCTTATTATAGGCATGGCGGCTATAGCACTTGTAATGCTTGGAGCATTAATGGCATCAACCCTGCGCTTATTCAAAAAAGACACCCCAAAAGCAAACACGCTCGATCAAGAACGTCTCATTTCCCTCATTGATGAACGTATCGCTTATCATACCAGAGGCGATGAGATGGAACGTATTATTTTCGGAGATCAAGATAGCGTTTGGAACGTTCCGCACTACACTAATCTTAAAAATGAAGTGAGTGAACACCTTCGCGTAGCCGAACTCGACACTGCCATTATCCTGATTGAAAAACAGCGTCTTAAACAGCTAGAGATCGAGGAGTTGAAGTTGCGTCTGACATTGGCACAAAAAGGTGATCATCATGACTAACCTTGATTATGCAATGGGTGCAGGAATTACCTTTATCGCTTTACTAACCATCCTGATCGGAATGGTTCATCGACGGTATATCTATCCTATGGCTGTGTTAATAGTTTTTATGGGCATGTTGTGGGGTAATGACATTTGCAGCCGTAATGATCGAATAGCGTTCTTTCGCCATCACTTTGAAAAAGGTGATGCAATACTCTGTCAGGTTACAGGTGTTCAACTTCTATCGATTTCACAACAAAACGGATGGAACATAAAAGAGCACTATGCTCTAAGGGGCAATATCGGGATTGATTTATTGGAAGAGGAGTGTGAAGTACCCCAATACGATAAACCCAACTGTATCTCTACAACAGTTCAGATACTCATCGCTATCGGTGCCCTAGGATGGATGATCATCTTTTTCATCCGTGATTTTAAACGTCTTGGTCGTGAACAAAAAGAGAAAAAAGCAGAGCGATTGGAAAAAATCAGACAAGATCGCGAGGAGGAGAAAAAGTGGATACAGGGAGCAGAATTGACTGCCAAAGAATATCTCACCGATTCTGAGTTAAAAGAGTGGAGTGACTTTATCGGAGATATCCCCCAAGACTACGCCCGTAGCGAACTTTATCCTTTTGATGAATTCGCAGCCAATATAGAAGTATTGCTAAAAAAACTTTCAACCGGTGAACTCGAAAAGATTGGAATCGTTTACAACGATACTCTAAGTGCCGTTGTTTTACCGGCACCTAAACTTCAAGGAGATAACCATGGCTAAACGTAACTGGAGTCTGTTTATTGCTGCTGTTAGTTTTGGAATAGTTGTCGGATGGCTAAGCAGGAATCCTTCTAAGTTGGAAGAACAAATCGAACTAATCATTGCCGGAGTATTGGTAGTCATCGGCATTACCGGATTAATCGCTAAAGCGTTGAGTAAAAAATCATCTCACGCTGATGAAAACAACTCTGATTAGAATACACAATCAGCGTAAACGCTATTACACCCTTGAGCTGTTCGCCGACTTGTTAGGCGGATATCTCCTTATCCGTACCTATGGAGGGTGTGTAAGAGCCAAACCGACTCGGATCATCTCTCAGAGCTTTGAGAGCTATTGCAATGCTTACAGCGCATGGGAGAAGATCATGAAGGAGAAGATAAAACGGGGCTATATACCCAAAAACAAAGAGTCGCCATGAAATGGCTCGTTATCGGGGTGATTTTTTATATCCCTGCAACCGTATTGGCAATCAATGCTCATACGCTGATTGATTGGATTCAAAGCGCTATCGGATTTACCCTTGGGCTGTTTGTCAGCACTCTTATCCTGTACCCGGATAGAGCTTGGGTGAAAAAAGTGTTGGAGCGGTTCTAACCGCTTCTTGTAAAAAAGTACTATTGGAGGATAAAGATGATTAGACGTCATTGGAAACGAATTAGCCTGTTTTTAGTTGGGTTGGATGTTGTTGTGTTTAGCACGGCTGCTTTGGTCAGTGCTTATATGGCATTGGGCCATTAAGGGTAAGGAGTATACATGCAATCATTACCGGTAAAATTAACCCACCATGCTCAAAAGCGTCTCGCTAAACGATTCGGAATTCGAGGAGAAGATGCAGCGCAACGCGCAGCAGAAGATATCGTTCGTAACGGAACCCTTGTTCCGACTCGTTCTGAGTGTATCAATATTCTCCGACGTGGACACAGCTTCGTGTTTGCAAAGACGGTTGATTGTAACGATACACCGATCTTATTGATGATTACCGCATGTAACGACGATAAGAGTTCGGAGTGGAAAACGTTTCATCATGGAAAAGTGCATAAGGCAAAGACCATCAAACAGTCGAAGCGTCACCGCTCATTATCCCGATAAAAAAAGAGATGAGACAAGAGGCTTAACGCCTCTTAATTCTCTTCAAAAAAATCGGTGATGTTGCATTCAAGAATATAAGCCAGTTGATAGAGATGTTTGATGTTGAAGTGCTGTTTGCCCAAATAGAGCTCGCTTTGTGAAATCAATCCGGGTGATTTCAGATTCATGGCTAAAGAGAGCTGAAGCTGTGTTATACCGCGCAATTCACGGTATTTCTTCACATTCATCCCTATTCGAATATGCAAATTGTCAATGTCAGTTTCGTTAATGTCATCGACAGTTTTCAAAAGGTCTCCATAAATAGTAATTACTATCTACAGTTTACTTATGTTATACTCGCTCGCTCAAATAGTAATAGCTATGTAAGCGAGCAAAAAATACTTAAAAGGATAAAAAATGACCATAGTAAAAATCATTGCGGCAACGCTTGCCGGAATATTTATGATGAGTGGATGTGCTACCATGAATACCATGAAACCGCAATCTTCCAGTAAAAAAGCACGAATAATTTTCGAGGTTCCTGCTAATGTAGAACTTAGCAGCGTTAACACTGCATTAAAAAATGCGATTGCAACTCGTTCATCGTCTTTACAGGATAATGAAAATTTTATCCCAGATGTTTTACCTGATACTGCGGGTGCTCCTGCGAGTAAAGAGATAATTGGCGGCGGGTTAATGGCACTTGCTGGTGGAAATCCTATGATTGCTTCAATGAACACCGATGTATCTGGTGCCACTTATACTATTAAGGGTAATAAAGAGGTGGGAACGCCGTTTAATAAACTTCAAATGGCCTATATCGGTGCTGTATACCCTTCAAAAAACGTAACAAAAGTTTATCTCTTGGTATTTTATGAAGATGGCAACGACGGTATGCTTGGGGCTTTATCTAAAGCAACTGAAAATGCTATTGTAGGAGGCGATGGCGCCTTGGCATTTACCCTTGCAATTAAAGAGAATTTTATGAACGCTATCCCAAGTGCAAAAATCACTTCGATCACTCCGCAAGAGCTTAATATGTACAAACTAAATGCCATTAATCAAATGGAAAAAAAATAATCTCTTCCCCTTAGGGGAGATACAATGAATATGTTGTTAATTACTCTTTGTTTGGCAGCACTAGCACTCATGTTTATTATGGCAAAACGAGATAACGATAAACAGCCAAAGAAAAATGGACTTAGGTATGTTTATGAAGGACTGCTGTATAAAGATGGAGTGTGGTGCAATCCAGCTACCGGCCTACCGATGATAGACGATAAAATGGATTCCGGCGGTAATGCATACGGACCGTCAAGTAACTCTCACAGCCCTACGTAAATATCAAAAAATAGTGAGTTTAACAAATAGTTAGGTGTTATTATTTTATGAAAGTATTAACCTTATCGGATCATACGTCGGCACAAATAAGTGCGGCACAGTCACAGAGAGAATCACAATACCAATTTGCCCTGTCAGCCTATAATAATGCAGTATCCGCCATAGATACTAAGAAGCGTAATGCACGAATATATTTGGCTGACGCTTGGAAGCAGCGTCGGTTATGGCTTTCATTTATACGTTTGTTGGGAGTGGTTGCTGCACATACAGAACTTAAACCGTATCGACCAATTATGCGTAGTGCAGGAGATCAAGAAAACATTTGGAGCGCCGGCAACCAGGGAGAAAAACGGGTTGAGGATTTTTTATCACGTCGGCTTGACTATACGTGGACGCTTGTATCCGGATACAAGAATGCAAAAGGTGAAATAGATCAGATATTGGTCGGACCCAACGGTATTTTTGCAATCGAAGTGAAATATAACAATGGAACGGTATATTGTGATGGAGATCGCTGGTGGAGGGATAAGTACGACAAATATGGAAACAGTGTTCAACGCAATGTCCAGATTGCTGACAAACGCGGTCGCAGCCCAAGTCGTCAAGTCAATGAAGCGTCAGACTTATTACATTTGTTTTTGCAAAAGCGGTTTCAATTGCCCCGGGTGCATCGGGCAGTTATTTGGGCACATGAACGATCCCGCTTGGGAGGACTTAATAACCTGAGCATTGATTATACGGCGGTGTTGCATGATTGGGATTTACATCACTTCTTGCAACGTTCTACCCATACGCTCACGGCAGATGAACAAGCACAAATTCTCAATGCCATCCAAAAAGATCATGCTTACTACAATCAACCTCGAAGATAATACAAGGAGACTTTATGAAACTAAAAACCATCTTCGACGATGAATAGTAAATACAAACTGCTCAACTCCAATATTCCATTTGTAGGTGATACCTCTGCCGGTAATACCGAAGTAACGCTCAATGCACCCCATATGAGTTTTCAGATGGATATGGCCTATATCGATAAAGCTCTCGTGAAGAAATTCAAACAGCAAAGTTCAAAGGATGAACAGAAAAAAAAGAGTAAGGAAGCGGCACAGCTTTAATATAATGGAGACTATATGAAAGGAACCGTTAAATTTTACAACCCTGAAAAAGGGTTCGGATTCATATTTTCCGAAGGGTTAAAAGAGGATATCTTCTTTCGGATCAGCGAGTGGAAGCATCCTTCATCTCCAAACGCAAACGATGATGTGGAATATGAATTAACAGATGATGAAAAAGGATTTCGTGCTAACAACATTCGCGTGATTCAGTCCGCATCCGCGAAACAAAATACAGGGCACTCATCTCATAAAAACGATGATCGAATCAGCTGTCCGAGTTGCGGTAAAAAAATCGTTCCGCGTATGGTAACGAGTCAAGGTCAACCGGATAAATCGCTTTGTCCCTACTGCGGAACAGTGATCAAAAAATTTGAAAATAATCATTGCTTGATGCAACATCTCTATGGTGGAAGACCACATATACATTTGGATCAACTCAGAGAATTTCGGGATGAAAAATTGTTGACTAATAGCATTGGAAAGTTGGTAGTGAAAATGTATTACAAAGTCTCTCCGATTTTGATTAAAGTAATAAAAAACAGACAACGTATTATTCGGCTGATATATTGGTCGCTACCGCGACCAACTTAATTAAGCACATTAACTCATTCATTTTTTGTCTCCTGTTTTTTATTGATCTGAGAAGAGCTTGCAATTTCTTTTGTTGAGTGTGTAACCGTTTTCAATGCATCAATTTACCCATTTTGCTTTTGCTTTTGACTGAACTCTTGATTGGGTATGAGTAGGTGTTTTTTCATGAGTATATCTTGAAGTTGGGCTTCAATTATAGACTTGTCACGAGTGTAAATATAGTTGACCATTTTTGCAAAGTTATGATCATCATTGTAGGTTTTTATATCGTATTTCAGATAGCAAAATAAGTGATATAAAATTCCGGCAAACGGTGAGTTCATTTCACGTGTAAGTCATAGATATTGTAAAAGTTTTTTAGAAGGTTTGCATTGTATACCATTGCATATTTTTTTTAAACCTTTTATTCTAAAGTAGAGTCCTCGCTTCGGATGCTGTATTGTCTTCTATCATTTTTCCAGTCGTGTATAAGGTGTCGTTTGTAGCACCGTATCTGAATTATAACAGTGTTGATTGCCATCGTTGCATTTGTCTCGTTTGGCTTTGTATAATTCATCAGCATGATGACGAATTCGATATATCTATTTTTCTAACCATGCTCGGATATATTTTTGATCTTCTTCGACTTTTGCATCCATGTTCCCTCCCGAATCGCTTTAAAATTAATGGATTTCAACCATATAATATTAATTATAGCTTAAATAGCTACACTTTTTTTGAGGAATCCACTCTATGAGTGATGTCTAATATTTTTAGAGAATAATAAATAGATAAAAATGTTGCCAGATGCAATATTATTACAATTAAATACTAAAAATATCTTACAATATTACAATTAAAGTTAAATAGAATATTACAATCTTACATTTTATAAATGCGATACTTTGTTACAATTTTGAGGTATAAAGGTTTGGGAATACATAATGAGAGAAGAGCTAAAAGAAGTCATAGGTTATATAAAACAAAATGCAGATCATTATAAAATTAAAAAAATATTTTTTAGTAAACTACTAAACGATGATGAAAAAAATGCTATTTTAGAGTTAATTGAAGAGGGTTATGGACCAAAGAGTATATACACTGAATTAGTCAATAAAGAGATTCTGCCAGATGGAAAATATTCTGCATTTTATAGATGGTTGAAGCCATATAAAGTAGATAAAAATAAAGTACAAATTTTACCCACAAAAAGTGATTCGCACTTAGTAGAAACAGATAATAACCCGTCAACAAATAGTGTCGAAAATTTTATAGTAAATGGTACAGAAACAGTAGGCATTAACAATAGTGCATTGAATGAAAACAACATAGACAGTCGTGAACTTTTTTATGGTTTCGATATGAACAATCAACCGGATAATCTTACGAACCCAATACCGATTAGACCTGAACTTCATAAAGAAAGTGTCTGTGATATTTTTTTAAATGATCGTACACTTAATAATGAAAAAATAGTGCGAATGCTTTTGTGTTCAATTGATGATTTTGGCGAAAGTCATTTTATAAACGTATGGCGACACTTGTTGATGAAAGATGATGAAGATCAGCATAAGTATTATGAACGGCTTCGAAATTATTCACGCGCTAATCCACAAAATGCTTATGAAATATTTATGGCAACATCACAGTATGAATCGTTTGCGATTGCATCAAACTATTATGATTTAAAACCAATTAAAGTAGAATAATGATGGGACGATTACAACCATCCCAGTTTGGTTAATTCACTGATTCTTTTTTCATAATATTTTCTTAGCACATCAGCAAATTCATACTCTTTATTCGGCACCCATGTTGGTGCTTGTCCCGGTTTTACTTTTTGTTTCATTGTGAAAAAAGATAACGATCCGAGAGACTCAATCGCATCAATATAGTTTGGCAATCGATCGTGAAAAGTTTCGCAAATTTTTTGCGCTTCCGTGCGAAAACTTTTCTTATTCACTTCTAAAATATCCACTAACTTTTCAAAATGTCGCGGTGTAATATTGCTGCGTTGTCCATCGATAGTTAAGTGAGAATCGTAGTGTTTGGTATTGGAGTAAATGCGTGTGGTTGCTATGTCATATAGAGGTGCAAAAAGTTTGATGGATTCGCTGATGATAAGCGACAAATTTTTCGTGTGCATATCTTCATGAGAGATGATCATCGAGTAAAAATAATGTTTCAAAAGTTCAAGTCGTTCTGCTTCACTGATGAGCTCTTTTTTGATACGTGTAAACATTTTTTCGCTGGTGGTACTGTATTTGTTTTCTGCACGCAAACCCAAATAGGTCGAGAAGTTTGCTTTTGCAAAACGGTACGTTCCTAATCGATCAAATCGTTTAATGAGATA
>JAQTTG010000013.1 GCA_028710885.1 Sulfuricurvum sp. | reverse complement strand
GTGTTTATCAAAGTATCATTAATATAGACATCCTTATTCATTATATTTTCTCCTCTACGCTTACTTAAAATCTACGATATATAATATTGAATCCACTAAAAATAACTCAAAAAGAACATTAATAAATTTATAATAATTCTAAAAGTTTATTTTTAAAAGATTTTGTAAAGAATAAAACGATATCATGCTGCCATAAAATAACATTAAATCATATTTTAATTGGAGCAATATTGAATAAAATGTTTTTATCACCAATTTCTACTCAATTTCCATGTGGTATTGACGCAAAATATGATGATGATTACCTATCAATAGAATCTGAGATAGATAAGATGAACAGTCTTACGAATGTCTCACAAACTAACTGGCAATTTGTCAATAATGAATGTGCTTCGCTCCTTGTAAATCGTACTAAAGATTTAAAGCTTCTCTCTTGGTGGGGATATGCCCAATACAAACTTCACGATATTTCTGGTTTCAGCCAATGGGTTGAGACAATTAATATGATGCTGGAATCCTTCGGAAAAGATACTTATCCGAAATCTGGTAAAGGTAAATGGGGAGCATTGACGTGGTTAGAAGCACTCATCAATCAACAAATAATCAAAGATCGTCAAATACTCGTTAATACGGATGATGCTGAATCATTACTAACTTCTTTACGATTTCTTCAGTTACAGGTAAAAGAAGTATGTGATGTTACTGACAATCTGTTTCCAGAAGCATGTAGATTACTTGAAATAAAAGTTGCTGATAAAAATCGTCAATTAGAAAACAATAATGAAAAAACAAAATCTGAAATATCAGTGTCATTAAATAGCAATATAAATGGTGAAATTACTTCTGATGCTGATGCAATCAGAGTATTAAATCAACTTAAAAAAAGTGCTGAATATTTATGTCAGTATTGGCGGTACAAAAAAACCGATGACATTCGTGCTTTGCGCCTAACTCGTATGATTAGCTGGCTTGATATTGATGGATTACCTCAAGCTCAAAATGGCAAAACAATGATTAATCCGCCAAGTATCGAGCGTGTTGATCAAATCGATACATATATAGCTGAAGGGAAAAATGATGAAGCGATTCAAATGATTGAAAATGTAATTTTTCGTTCGCCATTTTGGTTTTATGGACATTATAAAGCATTTAATATTTTTAATATTACAGAAAAAAATCAAGCAGCATATGAAATTAAAAATATGTTAGTCAGTTTTATAAACTCGAATGAAGGGATTATGAATCTCACATTTCGAGATGGGACACCTTTTATTCCATCGGAAATAAAAGAGTGGATAAATGAGTATACATATTCAGAAGCATCAGCTACAGCCGGTGCTTCAGTCGATACATTTACGCTTATCAGTGAGCAGTGCTATGAGCTTGTAAACAAAAAAAAGTCCAAAGATGCGATGGAAATTCTTCAGTCTAGATATAGTAATTCTGGAACTCAAAAAGAGAAATTTAAATGGCGTTTTTTGCATGCACAAATAGCCCTCAGCGCTGGCAAGCCACAAATGACATTAGCTCTAATCAATGAACTTGAAAAGGACATTGATCGGTATCGTCTGGAAGAGTGGCAGCCTGAATTGGTGGCTAAAGTGTATGACTTTTACCTCAATTCGTTTAACCGAACCCAACTTGAACGCGACAAATATGATGCCGCATTCCAACAACTCTGCCGTGTTGACATAGCGGCAGCAATCGACATTAAATAAAAGGAGTCAAAATGAATAAACAGTCAGAATCACCAAAAGAGAGAATCAACGTCACCTATAAACCTGCGACGGGAGATCAAAACGAAGAGATTGAAATCCCTTATAAAATTACCGTTCTAGGTGAATTCAATCCTAACGAAGATAAAAAACCGGTTGAAGATAAAAAAGTTATCAAGATCAATAAAAACAACTTTAACGACGTTTTGAAAAATCAGGGACTTACATTGGATTTTGCTGTACCTAACCGTTTGAGCGATGAGGGAAGTGATATGAATGTATCGCTTAAAATTGAAAGCATGAAAGATTTTTCACCTGAAAACATTGTTGAAAATGTAGAAGAGATGAAAAAACTTATGCAGCTTCGACAATCGTTAATCGCACTCAAAGGGCCACTTGGAAATATTCCGGCATTTAGAAAAGCGATTGAAAATGCTATTTCCGATAAAGATGAGCGCGAAAAGCTTTTAAATGAACTCACATCAGCTGAATAAAGGAAAACTATGACAACTGAAGCAAGACAACAAATACAAAGTGTTGAACTAAATGGATTTCTTTTAGACAACATCATTGCCGAAACAAACTTAACACGTGAAGACGAAACTTACGGTGTCGTCAAAAATGGTGTCGGTGCATTGATCCGCGAACTTTTAAAATCTGAAAATTCTGAAGAAAAAGTGAACAAATCCATCGTCGATCGGATGATTGCCCAAATCGATGCTAAAATCAGCGCTCAAATGGACGAGATTTTGCATCAGCAACAGTTTCAGGCATTAGAATCTAAATGGCGCGGTTTATATATGCTCGTAGAGCGTACCGATTTCCGTCAAAATATTATGATGGAAATCATAAATGTCTCCAAAGAAGAGCTTTTGGAAGATTTTGAAGAGTGTCTAGACATTACGCAATCAGGCTTATATAAGCATGTTTACAGCTCTGGTTATGGGCAGTTTGGTGGTGAACCGGTCGGGACAATTATTGCCGATTATCAACTTTCACCTTCAAATGTAGACATAAAGTTTTTAAACAAAGTTGCATCGATTGCTGCAATGAGTCATGCACCGTTTATTGCAGCAGCAGGTCCAAAATTTTTCGGTTTGGAAAGTTTTGAAGGTCTGCCTGATCTTAAAGATCTCCAAGATGTCATGAGCTCTCCACAGTTTGCAGGATGGAGAGGTTTCCGTGAAACAAACGAAGATGCCAGATATGTCGGCTTAACCCTTCCGCGATTTTTGTTGAGAGCACCATATGACCCTGAGAATAATCCCGTATCAAAATTTGTTTACAAAGAGAACGTATCCGATCATCATGAATCATATTTGTGGGGCAATACCGTTTACGCATTCGCCAGTGCATTGACCAAAAGCTTTTCAAACTATCGATGGTGTACCAATATCATCGGACCAAGTAGCGGAGGAGCGATTACAGACCTTCCGGTGCATACATTTGAGAGTATGGGGGATGTCGAGATGAAAATTCCGACTGAAGTACTAGTATCAGACCGTCGTGAATACGAACTATCAGAACAAGGATTTATCCCACTTACGATGCGTAAAGGAAGTAATAATGCAGCATTTTTTGCTGCAAACTCCGCGCAAGCTCCGAAAATTTTTGCTAATACACCGGAAGGTAAAGAAGCTGAACTGAACTATAAACTCGGCACACAGCTTCCGTATCTTTTTGCAATTACCCGTATGTCTCACTACATCAAAATTTTACAACGCGAATACATTGGTTCATGGCGCGAACGCTCCGATTTGGAACGTGAACTCAATAAATGGGTTAAACAGTATATTGCCGATCAGGAAAATCCGAGTGCTGAAATCCGTAGCAAACGTCCGTTTAAAAAAGCACAGATATTAGTAGAAGATGTCGAGGGCGATCCAGGCTGGTACCGTGTCAAAATGTCTTTGCGTCCTCACTTTAAATACATGGGAGCAAGTTTTGAACTTTCCCTCGTCGGAAAATTGGATAAAGAATAACCGATGGCGTATAAAGGGAGTCTATTTGAAAGATTATCAGCATCGTCCAAACCTATTCATGCGACGAATGACGAAGAGGCGATGTACCAATCCATTGCCAATAATCTTTCCCGTATTTTTTCTACCAATGCAGGGAGTGCCGAAACTGTAAACGATTACGGACGACCTGATCTCAATAACATACATATGAGTCAAAAAGACTCGATTGAGATGATCGAAAAAAGTGCAGAAATCTGTATCCGAAAATATGAACCGCGCCTAATTAATGCGCGAGTCGGAATATCGCGTGAACAATTATATGTAAATGAGATGAATGTTCATATCGAGGGTTTTTTAATCCTTAATCGGATCAATAAAAAAGTGACCTTTAAAGCAAATTTATTAGGCAACGGTGCAGTAAAGGTGTTAAGAGATGACAATTAATAACTACTATCTCCAAGAACTTAGCGCTCTTCGCAAGTTAGGAGAGGAGTTCGCGAATAAAAATCCCGGACTCTCCCCCTATCTTTCGAAAGAGGGTCAAGATCCTGACGTCGAACGAATTATTGAAGGATTCTCGTTTCTTACAGGTCGTTTACGCCAACAACTTGATGAAGAGCTACCGGAAGTCTCCCATAATCTAGCTCAATTATTATGGCCAAATTACGTTCGTCCAGTCCCATCATATGCAATAGTCTCTTATGATCCGTTACGAGATCAGCGTGCACCGGAAATGGTACTACGCGGAACTGAAGTACTCAGCGAGATGACAAAAGAGGGAGAACAGTATAAATTTCGTACCTGCTACGATACAACGATTCACCCGATTGAACTCTCTCAAAGTCGCTATTACGTACATGGAAACCAAGGTCAGCTCGAACTCGATTTTTCGATGAGCTGTAAGGGTTCATTGGATTTATGCCGCTTCGACGATTTACGTATCTATCTTAACGGATCACGATTCGTATCTAATGAACTCTATGTCTACCTTTTAGAATATACCGAAAAAATTGAAATCGAAATCCTCGATTACAAAGAAGAGCCGTTACAAACACTCCTTATTCCTAACCGTTCTGTCACTCCGGTTGGATTTTCTCTGGATGAGAGAATGGTTCCTTATCCAAAAAACATTTTTGATGGTTACGTCGTTTTACAAGAGTATTTTTCATATGTTCAAAAATACTCATTTGTGGATATTAATAACCTGGATACCCTATTTAAAGTCGAAAAAGATATTTTGGAACAAAGCCGCCAATTTAGAATCCGTTTTCATTTTTCGAAACGGCTTGTTTCGGCTCAAATACTAAGCAAAGAAAATTTTGCCCTATATTGCACACCAATTATAAATCTATTCGAAGTAGATGCTATTCCAATACGTAAAACATCATTAGAAGAAGAATATCTGTTAAGTGCTTCAGAATATGAGCGTGAAGCAAGTGAAGTGTTTATGGTCGAAGGTGTTAGAGGATGGATACCGAGTAAAAATACTTATGAAGATTTTTTAGCATTTGAATCGTTCGATTACGGTGATCACGATGAATATTATTCATTGCGTGTCAGACTCTCGGATGATGGCGAACGCACCTACAGTTATATCCGTTTTGCTACAGCTGAAGGTATGTATGAAAAAAGTGATTATGCAAATGCTACTGTTTCGGTAAAAATTTTATGTACTAACCGTTCACTTCCAGCTTCGTTACAACTGGGACAGATTTGTGTATCGAATCCACATTCAAACGTATCACATCTAAAATTTAAAAACATTACGATCCCAACCGAGAGTTATCCACCGCCTATCGGAAAAGATTTTTTATGGCGTGTAATATCAAATATGTCACTCAATTATCTATCATTAACCGATGTCAAAACGTTAAGTGCCATATTAAGTACATATGATTTTCCTGGTGCACACGATTTTAAACTAAAAAATAAAAATGCATTGATGTTAAAAGGTCTTGTTTCCATATCCCATGAAAAAACCGACATGATCTTTGAAGGTTTTGCAATTCGGGGGATTCATACCCGTTTGGAAATAGATGTTACCAAATTTACAGGTATCGGTGAAGCCTACTTATTGTGTTGTGTTTTGAATGAATTTTTCGCATTGTATTGCAATATCAATTCGTTTCACCGTTTAGAAGTCAAGATGATTGATCAAGATACGTTTAAATGGCCCCCTAAAATGGGTTATCAACCTTTGATGTGAGATGATAATGACAACTCAAGAGATCAATCATGCTTTAAAAAATGTTGTAGCCAAAGCATCACTTCCGCAGGCAATACGTCTTTGCGTGCACTATTTACGCCATTATTACCCAAAAATGGAAGCGGCAGAACTATACAAAAAAATCCGATTTCGTGCTAACCCCAGTCTGGCATTTCAAAAATCTGATTTGACTTCTGCAACCTTGCAGAATAACAATGACGGCACTTATATCGAACTTACGCTTAACTTTTTGGCCATTTTCGGAAGTTCATCTCCAATGCCTTCCCATTATTGCGAAATGGTATTGCAAAGTACCGATACAGACAGTGTTCTTCGTGATTTTTTGGATGTTTTTAATCATAACATTCAAAAATTTGTTTATCCGATATGGGTTAAACACCGCTATTACATCCAGTATCAAAACAACCTGGAGGACCCTTTTTCTAAATATATCCTGTCAATATTGGGATTGTATGACGAGCACCAGAACAAAACTTCTACACTTGATTTACGAAAACTCATGCCGTATCTCGGGATTTTGGGTATGCAACATAAATCATCGGGGACACTCCTCGCTATTTTACGTCACTATCTTGACCATAATAATATTGAAATCCGGCAATGTATAACAGATACAGTAACCATTCCTGATTGGCAACACAGCAGATTGGGAAATGAGAATTGCTCGTTAGGGAAAGATTTTTTAGTCGGAGAATCGATCAAAACAAACAGTACCAAATTCCGTATTGTTTTAAATTCTTCGGCGTGGCATGACTTAATAGAATACGGGGCTGATGGTGAAAAGATGAAAGAACTCAACGATTTAATCGCTTTTATACTCAATGAACCTTTGAAATATGATTTGGCATTAAAGATTGAAAAAGAGAAGATACAACACTGCGTACTCTCCGATCCAAAAAGTGGATATTTAGGGGTAAACAGCGTCATCGGTATCCCTCAAGAAAATTTAGAAGTAATATTCGCAAGTTAAGGATAAAAATGAAAATTGAGTTAAAAAAGCTGATTGAAACGTTAGATACAATCGCAAAAGTAAATTTACAAAATGCTGCACAGCGTTGCATATCACGCGGTGGCGGTGAAATTTTGATCGAAGACTTCCTGTTTGTTATGCTGGAAAACGATTACAGTTTGTTAAATGGCTTGCTAAAACATTATGAAATCACTCCCGAAAAAATGTTAAAAGCACTGCAAAACGGAGTGAAAACACAAAGCAGCGAAAGCAGCAGCCCTGTGTTTTCATCAGCATTGATTCAATGGCTCGAAGATGCCTATATGCTTGCTAAGTTAGAGATGAATATTGATGAAATAAATGAATCGGTTTTGATCATATGTTTATTGCAAAATAGCACTAAATATTCAAATACCGCCTATTTTAAAGTAATCGAAGCGATAGATGTTACTCAGGCATTGTCATTGATCGAAGGACTCATGTATGAAGTTTCAAACACTATACAGACAGGTACATCCAAAAAATCCATTTCAGCCGTTTCAGGTGACGAATTAGAAAAATATACGACTGATATGACAAAATTGGCCGAAGAAGGGAAAATAGATCCGGTATTGTGCCGAGACGATGAAATCCGTCAGGCAATCGATATTCTCTTGCGTCGTAGAAAAAACAACCCGATATTGGTTGGTGAAGCTGGAGTTGGAAAAACTGCTATTGTTGAAGGTTTGGCACTTAAAATCATCAATAAAAATGTTCCGATTCAGCTTTACGGAGCCAAAGTGCTTTCGTTGGATTTGGGAGCAATGCAAGCCGGTGCGAGTGTCAAAGGGGAATTTGAGCGACGTTTGCAAGCTGTTATTAATGCTATCCAAGCTAGCACACAATTTATTATTTTATTTATCGACGAATCACATACCCTTATCGGAGCTGGTGGAAATGAAGGGGGCAGTGATGCGGCAAATCTGCTTAAACCAGCATTGGCACGGGGCGAGTTGCGTACGATTGCCGCTACTACATGGCTTGAATACCGAAAATATTTTGAAAAAGATCCGGCATTATCCCGTCGTTTTCAAAAAATCAATCTATTGGAGCCGAGTGTTGAGGATGCCGTAACCATTTTACGTGGCATCGCCCATAAATATGAGCAGGAACACAATGTATACATCGAAGATGCTGCTCTCCAAGCCGCTGCATCATTATCCGCACGCTACATAACAGGACGACAATTACCGGATAAGGCGATTGATGTGCTGGATACAGCGTGTGCCAATGTTAAAATTAGTAAGACCAACAGACCATATGCAATACAACGCATTGAAAATGAGAAACTTCGTATTACGCAGGAGATTGATTCACTCTCTCGAGACGATGCAAATGGGTTAAAAGATTATACTAAGCGAAATAAACTTTTACAAAATGATCTTAAACAACTCGATAAAGAGCTAAAAAAAAGTGAAATAGAATACGAAAAGCAAAAAAAACTCGTAGAAGAAATTGCTACTCTCCGTATTTTAGGTAAAAAAGAGGGAGCTGCAAAAGAGCATCAAAAGCTAAAGGCGATGCAAGAGCAGTGCCGCTATGTCTATGATAATGTTACTGCTGAACAAGTTGCCGAAGTGATCTCTTCTTGGACGGGAATACCACTTGGCAGCATGGTACGCGAACAGGCAAAAAATCTTATGTCGCTTAAAGATCAAATGACGAAACGTGTGATTGGGCAAGATCAAGCTATCGGATATCTGAATACTTTTTTACAAATCTCAGCTGCTGGATTAAAAAATGAGAATGCCCCTACCGGCGTCTTTTTGTTAGTCGGACCCAGCGGTGTAGGAAAAACTGAAACGGCACGTGCTATAGCTGACCTACTTTACGGTGGTGAACAATTCTTGACAACGATAAATATGACCGAATTTCAGGAAAAACATACTGTATCACGTCTTATCGGATCTCCTCCAGGATATGTCGGATACGGTGATGGTGGACAACTTACCGATCCAGTACGTATTAAACCATATTCTGTAGTCCTTCTCGATGAAATCGAAAAAGCTCATCCGGATATTTTAAATCTCTTTTATCAGATATTTGACAAAGGTATTGTGAATGACGGTGAGGGGAGAGCCATCGATTTTAAAAACACAATAATCGTAATGACATCTAATCTCGCTACTGATGCAATTACTCAAATATGTTCCGAATATGAAAATGTCGAATTAGAACCGCTTACCAATGCAATATTGCCGATTCTTAGTGACTATCTCAAACCCGCACTGCTGGGACGGATGAATGTTGTCCCTTATATGAACTTGAGCGATGAGGCATTAAAAGCAATTATCTCTTTAAAACTGAAAAGAATTGAAAAACAACTTTCAGCACGCGAAATCGGATTCAAATACGATGATACGCTTTTGGAACATATCGTATCGTTGAGCAATGCCAGAGATACTGGTGCCCGCAATATTGAACTTATTATCAATACCAATCTAATGCCAAAGCTCTCACAGGAAATTCTGAAATGCAGCGTTGAAAATATCCCGCTGCACTCCATTCGGGTAAGTATGGATAAAAACAAAGAAATAAGTATCAAAGGAGCATAAAATGAAAACACTAGTCCCGATTATGATATTACTGTTTTTAAGTTCAGTTTTAAACAGCTGTTCAAGCAGTATTGAAGCGTATAAACCGATTAATCAAGTTAAACCTGAAAAACAACCGATAAAAGACGGAGAATAAAATGCAACTGATTTTAGACATTGTAAAAAGCGGGAAAAGTAGACCCACTTATAAATACATGAAATTTAATCAGTGTGAAGGAATTATTGGACGAAGTAGTGATGCAAATTATCAGTTAAGCGATTTTGACAATTATATTTCTAGTAAACATATATATATTGAATATAAATATGAGCAATACTATATTCGTGACGAGAGCACAAATGGTACTTATCTCAAACATCCATATAAAAAACTTCCAAAGGGAATTGCCCATTTAATCAGTTCATCTGATGTTTATATCATCGGAGATCATGAACTGCAAGCTCGTTTTAGCGATGATGATTATATTGATGATTATATTGTAGGTAATTTTTCTAATGAGCCTGAGCCGTTGGAAGCAATTAAAGAATTAATACCAGATGATGATTTTTTATACGAAGATGTTCGAGACTCGCTTAATAATACCGCAGAAGAATCGATCAAAAAAGATGTATTAGATATTCTTGATAATACTAAAATAGCATCTGATCTCTTAGAAACAAAAGAAAATATATATCTAGAATCAACCGAAGTTGAACCTAATATATATAATCAGCATATCAATGTACCAACATTTGCTGCAAAAGAATTACATAAAAATAAATATACACAAACTGTAGATAAGCAACTTACTGATTCAATCCGAATTTTAGAAGATAAACTAGGACTAGAGATAATTGCGCTAGAAAAAACAGAACGTGACCTATTAATGAATGAACTCGCAGATGTTCTTATAAATAGTTTAGATGGATTAAGAAATTCTCTATATATAAAAGACAAAACAAAGCAAGATTTAGATGTTGAGACCGATCAAATAAATCAAAATAAAAACGATCCCATTAAACTTGGTCATTCTGCTTTACAACTTCTACAAGATGAAAGAATGGAGGGGCGAGCCGGATTTATTAATTTATCTGTAGCTGTTACACGGTCATTTTCTCAAATAGATACACATACTATTGCGTTACATGGCGCATCTAAAAATCTGATGGCCACAGCGTTATCAAAATTCGCGCCTAAAAGTTTAGAACATCAATTTGATTCCGCCGGTGCATTACGTGGCGCAATGCCACGAAGCTGTCTCATGTGGAAAGCGTATACGCAAATGTTTGAAAAACTTAACGATAGTCCTGATTCAGGTGTCGATATCTTATCACCATATTTTGTAAAAGAGTATGAAAAATTAGCCTTTTCAATAGCTCTGGCATCATCTGACAAATAAAAAGGAAATATAATGAATTACCGCAAAATATTTATACAAACGATACTACTACTTTCTGTCAGCATTACTTTTACTAACTGTGCCGATAAACCTACACATTTAGAATTAATAATAAAATCAGGAAAAAATTTAAATCCAAATAAAAATAATATTCCTTGCCCTTTAGTACTCCATTTTTATGAGTTAAAAGATACCGAACAATTTTTAAAAGTAGATTTTTGGGGACTAAATGATGAAGCAAAAACACGTTTAGAAAATTCACTTATTTTGCAATCGAAACAAGTAATTGTTCCTAATGAAGAGCAAAATTACAAAATTTTATTTGACAAGAATACAAAATATTTTGGCTTAGTAGGTAGTTTTAGAAATATTGATAATAATGGAACATGGCGATATATAAAAAGTCTTGATGAAGGATATAACAACATTCAACTCATAATTGACAACTCTTCAATAAAGGAAATAAATTAATGATCAATAAAGTAGTATGGAGGGAAGGTCTATTTATTCGCCCTCAACATTTTCAACAAAACGATAGACATTTTGAGTATGAATTACGGACACGAACAAATGAGTCAGGTTCAAACAGATGGGGTTTGTATGATTTAAATATTGACACTCAATTTTTAAATTCAGGTAAATTTGTTTTAAACCGTGCATATGGGATTATGCCTGATGGAACATTATTTGATATAGATATTAAACAATATAATCTAATTTTAGATATTAATACAAAAGATTCCGGTAAAACGATTTACCTCGCATTACCTTTATGCATGCATTATACCGACGACGTATCATTTGAAGAAGACAATATTAAAGCAACACGTATGATTGCACGTCGTGAACGCGATGTGCCCAACACTAATGTTGGTGAGAGTACTAGTGTTGAATTGCTTTTAGCACAACCTAATTTTCGTCTTTTACGTGATGAAGAATTAAACGAAGGGTATGATGTCATTGCAATTGCACGTGTAGGTTCGGTATCAGCAAGCGGTACTGCATCTTTGGATGAAAATTTTATCCCAACTTATTTGCATCTGCACCGTTGTCACTACCTATTGGCACAACTCAAAGAACTAATGAGTATATTAAATTTTCGTATGTTAAAGCTGTCAGAAAAATTAAGCGATGTTACCATTCAGGTTGCGGAATTAGGCGACTATCTTTTACTACAACTATTAAATAGATTTCATAGCCGTTTTTATTTTTTCCTTACTCAAGAAAAAATTCATCCAGATATGCTTTTTTTAGAACTCAGTTCATTAGCTGCAGAATTAGCAGTTTTTATGAAAAAAGATAGACATTTAGAAAAAGAATATATTTATGATCATATAAAACAAAAAGAAAGCTTTATTGTCTTATTGGTCGAACTTAAAAACATGCTCAGCATGGTTTTAGAGCAAAACAGTTTCAAACTTATTATTGAACAACGTAAGTATGGTATATATGTCGCTAAAGTTGAAGATAAGACATTGATTGATAATGGTTCGTTTGTCATAGCAGTAACAGCCGATATGGCAACAGAAAAATTAAAAAAACTACTTCTAGATAATCTAAAACTTGGAACTATTGAAACAATAAGAGATTTGGTCAATTATCATCTTGCCGGATTTAAAATCAAACCACTTCCTGCCGCACCACGCCAAATTCCATACCGTGTCAATCATATCTATTTTAAAATTGAGCTCTCTTCTGAAGACAAACGCACTCTTCAAAGTTCTGGCGGAATTGCTTTTTATCTCGCAGGTGAAGTAGAAGGAATTGATTATGATTTATGGGCAATACGCAGTAACAAAGAATAAAGGGCATTATAACAATGAACGATAATAAAACAGTACTTCTTCCTTCATCCGAAGCACAAAATACATTGACAGGTTTTTCGTCGAATACTCAACATATTAACGAGCCGACAAAAGGAAAGCAAAACGCAACACAGCAATTGTACAAAACATTTTTACAGAATAATGAAAGTGACTTCATAGATGGAATGAATCCCTTTATTTCACTTGCTAAACCTATTTTTATGCACATTAATAAACTATTACATACTTATGATCTTGGTGATGTTGGAAATGTGCATACATTTTTAATTGAAGAAATAGATTTTTTTACACAAACTTCAACAAAATATGATATAGATAATTCTCAAATTATAGTTGCCAGATATCTATTGTGTACTTTTTTAGATGAATTAATTTGTACAACACATTGGGGAAAAAATAACGATTGGGCACGAGATAGCTTGTTAGGTCATTTTTACCGTGAAACTTATGGTGGAGAAAAGTTTTTTCAGATATTAACTAAATTACTTGCGTCACCAGCAGTTAACATCCATTTATTAGAATTCATGTACGTATGTATTTCATTAGGATTTGAAGGAAAATATCGTATACAACCACGTGGAAAAATGGAGCTGGATACTTTACGCGAAAATCTCTATAAACAGATAAAAATGGTCCAAGGGAGACAAGTTCAGACATTTTATACAGAACCAAAAATCTCTTCACAACAACATCATTATGTTTATAAAGCTCCATATCTTACATTAATCATTATCTCAATTATAGTGTTAACTATTATTTATAGTAGTCTAAGCATATCATTAAATCGACAGGAAGATAATTTACTCCAAATAGTAGAAAATACTTCAATCCAACAAAAAATAGAATTTCAAGAACAATCGAATGGACAAAAGGATTTAAATGTTAAAAATTAAAAAAAGAGAACTTTTTCAAAGCATATTGTTTTGGATTATAGCTATTGCTCTTCTCTTGGCATTGTCCATAATAATATTCGGTAACAACATTTTTGATTCTTTGGCATCACTAAGCTTACGATTATTAATAGGCTTTTCAATTTTTTTCGGTACTTTGATGGCCATTCTGATCTTTAAACTTTATGCGAAAGAAGATATGCAAGCTAAATTAAAAGCCTCAAAAGATCAACGCAGCAAAGAAAACCTTAATTCGGATGTCATTGCCACTAAAGTAAAAGAAATTAAAAATCGTTTTATCGAAGCAACTAAAATTATTAAAAATTCAAGCGTGTATAAAGGTCAACGTGACGCTAAATATGAGTTGCCATGGTATTTGATAATAGGAGAACAAAATGAAGGAAAAACAACACTTCTAGAATCTTCAGGACTCGATTTTCCGTTAAATATCAATTACCAAAATCAGCCTGATTCTCCAATAGGTCAAGACGCATTATTTCAATGGTATTTTGCCGAACATGCCATTTTCGTAGATGTTCCAGGAAAATTTATCAAACAAGAAGAAGGCTCTGTCGATGCTGGTGTTTGGCGAGGATTTTTGCATTTATTTAAAAAGAGACGTTGGAAGCGACCAATAAATGGAGTAGTATTAACGCTCAGTGTCGAAACGTTAATGGAAAAAACTGCTTTGGAATTGGAACTGTATGCCAAAGGTTTACGAGACAGATTTGATGAACTTTCAGAAGCATTTACATCGACAATTCCAATCTATTTACTGATAACAAAAACCGATAAAATTCCCGGCTTTCATGAATATTTTTCAACGTTAAGTGAAAATGAAAAAGATGAAATTTTAGGTATGACCTTTGACGATTCTAAAAATATTGATAGCATCGGTGCTCAAGCTGAATTTGATGCACTTATCAAACGGCTTGATAGTTCAATAATTGATCGGATACAACATGAATGGGATACAAGCGCACGTTCAAAAATTTTGCTATTTTGCGATGAGTTTACCATTTTGTTTGATAAATTAAAAACGTTTATTGATATTGGATTTGCGCAAACACGTTATCGTGCTCCTCTAATGCTCCGTGGTATTTATTTTACTAGTGTACCTAACCATGATATTCCAACTGCTGGGTCAACCATCTTAAGTAGAGGGTTATTTATACGCAAAGTTTTGCAAGAGGTTATTTTTGCTGAAGCGCATGTAATAAAAATGGATTCAGGACATCGTATTAAAGAAAAAATTCGTGAACGAATCGGTATTGCGATAGCGACAGGGGTAGTGTTATTTGTCTCATCATTATGGCTTTGGAATTATAATATTCATGAAAATACAATCAATAAATTAGAAAAAGCACTTGTCGAGTATAAGAAATTACAGCAAAATACTGAGCAATCCGATGAATTTGTACATAATCTAAACCTCTTAAATCAAGTCTATACGATCAAAATGGTTGATGATTCGAAATCGTCACAACATTTTTGGAATTTGTCATATTATAAGGTTAAAGAACGTCAGGAAAAACTCGAAAATCTTTATTATAGTTTGCTAAAAAAAATTATGCTCTCTCAGGTCGCCGAGACACTTCAGTCGCAAACCGTTACAAATCTCAATAACTATGATGAAACATGGGAAAACACAAAAGCCTATCTTATGCTCAATAATCAGGAAAAAAGAGATAAGCACTTCATGCTGCAATGGATGCAAAAAATTTGGGCTCACCAATATCCGAATGATATGCAGTTGCAAAAGAATCTTGCAAGTCATTGGAATCGGCTTTTGGAACATGGATTTAAACCATATGCTCTTGACCAAAACACCGTACAAATTGCCAGAAATAAATTAGCTGGATATGGTCAAGATGCACTATTGTACAAACAATTAAAAGACAAAGTCCAGGAGATGAACTTAAAAGATTTCAATTTTGCTTCGATTATGGGATCAAATGCTGTTCTTTTTAGCGGAAATGATTATATTATTCCTGGTTTTTATACAAAAAGTGGATACCAAAAAGTCTTTACCCTTGATGGAAAAGTTCTTTTAAAAGAGATCATTCGTTCCAACTGGGTGCTCGGATATTCTACGGAGCTCAAAAATAGTGAATTAGACATCGTGTATGAAAAGATTCAGAACTATTATTTTGCCGATTATAAAAAAATTTGGATCGAGGCATTATATGCATTAAATGTTCGTTCCAATATGTCTACTGAGCAAGTCCATGCACTTTCAACACAAGACTCACCCATCATTAATATTTTGAAATCACTCAAAATTAATACGGATATTTATTCGATAAGCGAATTGATGGAGAAAAAAGCTTCTGCAAAATTCTCTACGGAAACCGGTAATAGAGAAGGAATAAATGTTCCAAATATCCTTTCAAACAATACGCCGAAAATGATTAGAGATTATTTTAAACCTTATAATCAACTGTTAAATGAAGAGGGCATAGCAGGCGCAACCTTACAAGCTGAGATGACTCGACTAGAAAATAGTACTATGCAGAGTACCACGGCAGGTAGTGGTTCTATATCCGATGCATTTAGTGCATTGGCTGGACGTGCTAATGGACATAGCGACTCTGGTATGGAAGTTAGCCCTTTACCGGTACCTGTTAGTAATTGGCTTCCACGTTCAGCCGGAAACGGTATTGGAAAAATGATTTCACAAGGCAAACAATATATTAATGATCAATACGTATCGCAGGTTTATCCCTATTATCGTGATAAATTAGCCAATAAATATCCGTTTAATCTAAACGCTGCTAACGATGTAGCGCTAAGTGACTTTGAGGAATTTTTCAGAGTAGGGGGGGTATTGGATCAATTTCAAACGGAGTATGTTGCACCATTTGTTACTACTAATCCAGTAGGACGTGGATATAAACTTAAACGCATTGATGGGGCTACCGTTCCAATCTCACCTGAATTAATAGAATCACTATATCAAGCAAAAGAAATTCGTAAGAGATTATTTAACAGCAGAGGGGATACTTTAAATACTGTTTTATTTATTCGACCCAACATATTGGGTAAATCCCTTGAAAGTATGTCATTTCAATATGATGAGAACAATATCGTTTACGAACACGGTCCAATTAAGTCCCGAAAAATCATTTGGCCATCAGAAAGTGGAAATGCTGATGCAAGATTTCAAATGACTGATTTGGAAAATAATACTGTAGTATCAATTGGTGCACAAGGTTCATGGGCACTTTTTAAATTATTTAATCGAATGAAATCTTTCCCAAATGGTTCGGATGAGATTATTGTTGATTATTCCAATAAAGACTATAAAGGTTCATTCATTCTTAGTGGAACATCTGCAGTAACATTCAGTCCTGATAGTCCAATTCGAAAATTCAAATTGAATGGACATATTTAATTTGGGAAAAAGTTATTTTATTACTCATCCTGGGCATGTTCGTAAAAATAATGAGGATTCTTATTATGTAAGCGATAAACGTGGTTTATGGATTGTATGCGATGGAATGGGTGGTCACCAAGAGGGTAACTATGCGAGTCATCTAGTAACCGATATTTTTGAAAAAATGCACATGAGTGGGACCTTTGATGAAAAGATAGAGGCTATCATTTCTCAAATCTATAATATACATCTTATCTTAAAAAAGAAAGCACAAATGATAGGTGCTGATGCCATTGTTGGGACAACAATTGTGCTTTTATTTATTGATGGTGAAAAAGGTGTTTCTATTCATGCTGGTGATAGTAGATGCTATCTCCTTAGAGATGAGCGTCTTTCTCTTGTTACCTTGGATCATGCACGCGAATTAAAAACGATAGATGGAAATAGGAAAGTATTAACCAATGCATTATCTGCACCCAATGAAATTTCACTTGAAGTCAAAAAATTTCGTGTTCAAAAAAGGGATATATTTTTATTATGCTCCGATGGTTTGTATGATAATGTGACATCGACTTGTATTCAAGAGTCATTAAGTTGCCTTTCATTACAGCTTGGATTGGATATTTTAATTGCCTCTGTTTTATCTAAAGAAGCTGATGACAATCTTACAGCAATAATTATTGAAATTTAAGGATAACTAATGTCAAAACATAATACTGACATATTAGATTTAATACCTTTGAAGTCATCGCCAAAATATAAATCCATTTTCCCCTCTGAAAAACGTTTAAACAACCGTTATATTTTAGGAAAAGAGCTAGGTAGTGGCGGGTTATCCGCAGTATTTGATGCAAAAGATGATTATTCTGAATATTATGGCGATGATAGACGTTTAGCAATAAAAATTCCCCTTGAACACCTTTCACATAAAAGCGATATTGATGCATTTATGTATGCAGAATATGCACATTTATCTTCTTTATCTCATCAAAATATTGTGAAAGTAATTGACTTTGGAATAGATGCTGATAATAATGTTCCATATATTGTTTTGGAGCAGCTGTCAGGTCGATTACTAAAGGAGATACCACTTTATGAATTGAGCAAACATTTTAAATCAAATTTACTGTACACATTATATGAAACATTACAATACATACATTCAAAAGGTATAATTCATGCAGATATTAATCCTGCAAATATAATGTGTTTATATGATGGTTCTATAAGACTATTTGACTTTGGAATATCAAAAAATTTAAATAAAAAACAACTATTTGAACTGGATTACACAAATATTAAAGCGTATAACCCTCGATATGCTGCACCAGAAATAATTGAAGGAGCTGTACCGGATCAAAATAGTGATTTATTTTCCCTGTCTGTTGTATTATTCGAACTATTTACAGGCAAAATTCCTTATTCAACCCAATCTACGGAACTACATAACAACCCTATTTCAAAATATGATCTAAAACAAATCCCTTTTTTTTTACGACGCTGGTTTAAATCTACATTAAGCCCAATTCCTTCACAAAGAAATGCAAAATTTCCATTATTTTTAAATATAAAAAAATATATTTAACATACAATTGGTTATTTTAGTTGTTATTAATTTTATGATGATATAATTCATACTGTTACTTTATATTAATTAAGGAGTAAAAATGAACAATCCTGTGTTTATTTCTATCAAAGGTAGCACACAAGGTCTGATAACAGAAGGGGCATTTACCCCTGAGTCTATCGGTAATACATACCAAGAAGGTCATGAAAATGAAACATTGGTTAAAGCTTTTGCACACAACATTAAAATTCCTCGTGACCCTAGTTCCGGTCAACCATCTGGTCAACGTTCACATCAACCTATTGTTGTAACAAAACTTTTTGATAAAAGTTCACCCCTTCTTTACAATGCTTTAACGAAAGGTGAAACATTAACAAATGTAGAAATGAAGTTTTATCGTACCAGCTATGCCGGAAAACCAGAACACTACTTTACTATTGTTCTTGAAGATGCTGTCATTGTTAATATCGAAGCTACTATGAATTCTGAAGCTGGACTTGCGACTTCAGATGTTGCCCCACTTGAAAATGTAGCATTTGCTTATCGCAAAATTACATGGAGACATGAAACCGCTAGTACGTCTGGTGAAGATGATTGGCGCATTGGTGTTGGTAAAAGTGCTTAAATTAATATAGAGCTTCGGCTCTATATTAAAAAATATTAATATAAAGGTTAGTACTTTTTGTATGTATCTAATTTTTGTACTAATTTTTTATAAGAATATTGGTTGATGGAGATCCAAAAAAATGAATAGAACAGCTTCTTCCCTTCTTTCGACCCTTCTAGGTGCTTCCCCACTCATCCACCGCCGAATCAACTGCCGATTACGATTGAGCGAGTACAAACCCACCGCTTCCATTATTGCCCCTGAGAGTTACAGCGTCTATAGCCTAGAGGGAAAGAGTGCCGTTTCC
>JAQTTG010000012.1:12532-19437 GCA_028710885.1 Sulfuricurvum sp. | reverse complement strand
TATATAACGTTAATGGTTCTCTAATTATTTGCAGTAATTTAGTAAAATCTACTTATTGATTAAAGACTATAAACTATACGTGAAAAAAATCGACTTAATGCTTGATAATACGAAAAACAAGTGTTTTTCGTTCACTCACCCCTCCCTTGCTTTTAAAAGCTAAAAATACGCAATAAATTATACGAAAAACAATGTCGGAATGATATAATAGTCGAATACTAATATTTGAGGTTTTCCGACATGCTGATAGGATATATGCGAGTATCAACAGACTCCGATCGTCAAAGTACCGATTTACAACGTGATGCGCTGATCAATGCCGGTATCGATGAAAGAAATATTTTTGAAGACAAGGCATCCGGATCTAAAGATGATCGTGTTGGTTTGGCAAAAGCACTTGAGTATGTAAAAGAAGGTGATGTTCTAGTTGTCTGGAAGTTGGATCGGCTAGGAAGGTCTCTTCCCCACTTGATCGAAATCATATCCCAACTCAAATCCAGAGGTGTCGGATTTAAATCTCTGACAGAAGGAATGGATACTTCCAGCCCGTCAGGAGAACTACTCTTCCATGTATTCGGTGCATTGGCACAGTTTGAACGCTCATTAATCCAGGAACGAGTTAATGCAGGATTAGCAGCAGCAAGAAAACGTGGACGCATTGGCGGAAGACCGCGAGCGATCCCACAAGAAAAAATGGATGTTATTTTGGAAGCTTTGAGTAATGGAATGTCGAAAGCGGCAGTTTGTCGGACATTTGAAGTAAAAAGGTCCACGCTGATTGATGCGTTAAATCGTTTGAAGTAATTGCTTATTTTCATATTGAAATAGGATAAACTAATCATAATAGTAATGATCGCATACGCGTATGAAAGATGAATAATGCCTCTATTTAATATACACCCATCAAATGAAATGGTTGAACTATTTAGAAAAAAACCATATCAGGGACAAACCCCGCAAAATTCTAAGATCATATTTTTGAGTTCAGATGCTAACTATACAGAACAGTTGAGCAACAGTCATTTTTTTAACTATATTCTCGAATATCAAAACGATGGAATCAACTTTTGGAAAAAATACAATTGTCATCATCCTTTTCTCTTAGACAAATACCCATTCAACAAAACCATGGACGGTGTACCTTTCCATAGAAACTTTAGTAAACTAGGCCTTACATCTAACTATGCTGAGTCTATATCGTTTGTTGAACTTTTAAATATTCCTACTATTGGAAATAAATCCGAAAATCGAAAAAGATTTTATGAACTCGTAGATATCGATCATTTGAAATACATTGAAGAACTTATATTGAACAACAAAGGGACTCTGTTTTTTATCTCGAACGGCGTACTAAAAGAAATGCAAAAATTTCAAAAAAAATATGGTGTATTTAAATATCTTAATTTAACATCAAATCCAAAAGAGCCATTATTGCAAAAGCTCAATGACAATATGATTGTTGAGATCTACCACTTTTCTTCATCCAACATACATGATCAAATATCAGAGATCCGGGTAAAAGTTGATAACTGGTTAATGAATTAATACAATAAATCTTATTCTATGCTATGATGATTGTTAAAATAGACAATTTTCTAAGCTGCCTATGCGGCAGTGTACACCGTAATTGCTCGTAGCTCCCCATTCGGTATTTTCTAAGCTGCCTATGCGGCAGTGTACTTCCACTACATCTTGCATAAATAGAACTTTGGTTTCTAAGCTGCCTATGCGGCAGTGTACGTATTCCAATACCAATTATAAATGTCCTTATCTTTCTAAGCTGCCTATGCGGCAGTGTACTATAAAATTATGTGAAGGGTTGATGCTGAGGATTTCTAAGCTGCCTATGCGGCAGTGTACGAAGAGCGTATGCACGACTTATCCGACGGTATTTTCTAAGCTGCCTATGCGGCAGTGTACAAAACACTATCTCTGTGACTATCTTGCAGACTTTTCTAAGCTGCCTATGCGGCAGTGTACACTGCACCAGCAGCAGCAGGTAATATAGGATGTTTCTAAGCTGCCTATGCGGCAGTGTACATGGGTTGTTTTGGGGTCATAGCTTTTTCTTTTTTCTAAGCTGCCTATGCGGCAGTGTACTTCAGTTTGCATTTGCAGTTGCAGAACTACAATTTCTAAGCTGCCTATGCGGCAGTGTACGATTTCTTTTCATCTTTTATCCTTTCATCTTATTTCTAAGCTGCCTATGCGGCAGTGTACTTTAAGGGCTGTTTTATTGATTGAGTGCATAATTTCTAAGCTGCCTATGCGGCAGTGTACTTGTAACTGTTGATCTAGTAATACGTGTATCATTTCTAAGCTGCCTATGCGGCAGTGTACCATTGTACATAGGTTTAAGCGCATTGTTTCTATTTCTAAGCTGCCTATGCGGCAGTGTACTAAATTAGATTCAATGTATAAAAGATTATATGTTTCTAAGCTGCCTATGCGGCAGTGTACTATTGAAACATCTCCAACCAAAGCTTATGTATTTTCTAAGCTGCCTATGCGGCAGTGTACGCAAGTGTTACGTGATGAAATGGAAAACGATATTTCTAAGCTGCCTATGCGGCAGTGTACCAGGTGAAATGGATACACCAATAGAAACGAATTTTCTAAGCTGCCTATGCGGCAGTGTACGACGCAACCGCCTCAAGTCCCACCAGCATTAGTTTCTAAGCTGCCTATGCGGCAGTGTACATTAACCCAACATAATCCTCTTATTCCTTCATTTTCTAAGCTGCCTATGCGGCAGTGTACTATCTCACTTGCAGCAAGGCAACTCACTAACTTTTCTAAGCTGCCTATGCGGCAGTGTACCTTCCAACCCAGCCACAGTAGTCTATGCACTTTTTCTAAGCTGCCTATGCGGCAGTGTACGTATAGCAGGGGCGGCTCTCGGTTCAATTATCTTTCTAAGCTGCCTATGCGGCAGTGTACATCTCCCTCGTGGGCGTGTTGTTCAACTTACATTTCTAAGCTGCCTATGCGGCAGTGTACCGTAATTCGCCCAAGGGATGTTAATCCACGAATTTCTAAGCTGCCTATGCGGCAGTGTACTATCCAACGGCATACACTGAAGAGACGGGCGATTTCTAAGCTGCCTATGCGGCAGTGTACATCCTAACGGATAACGATCCTTTCTTCTGCGTTTTCTAAGCTGCCTATGCGGCAGTGTACAAACTAACGGTACGTGTAGAAGCTCATGCAGAATTTCTAAGCTGCCTATGCGGCAGTGTACGCAATGGATGGGCATTGGCGGGGGATTCTAATTTTCTAAGCTGCCTATGCGGCAGTGTACCGTGAGTAGTGGGATGATGGTATCATTCGGATTTTCTAAGCTGCCTATGCGGCAGTGTACAATAAAAAGTATGGATACCGGTGCATTAGAATTTTCTAAGCTGCCTATGCGGCAGTGTACGATGCTACAATCGGTAAGGGTGTTCAGGTAGCTTTCTAAGCTGCCTATGCGGCAGTGTACGGTAACAGCGTGTGCGGCGGCTTCGGCGGCTTTTTCTAAGCTGCCTATGCGGCAGTGTACTTTGGAACTTAGCGAGTACACGCTCATGATTATTTCTAAGCTGCCTATGCGGCAGTGTACAGATATTGAACGGTTTAAATCACGGTTCATTTTTTCTAAGCTGCCTATGCGGCAGTGTACAAAGATGTCAATGGGGCTGTACGTTCTACAATTTTCTAAGCTGCCTATGCGGCAGTGTACATAGACTGCGACGATTCAAACTCTAAACTAACTTTCTAAGCTGCCTATGCGGCAGTGTACATCATCGTATATAAACGGGGGCAACAATAAAATTTCTAAGCTGCCTATGCGGCAGTGTACCTATCATTCGCTCATCTCCTCTACTCCATAATTTTCTAAGCTGCCTATGCGGCAGTGTACGAGAAGCGTGGAAAGACATTACCCGCTCAGTTTTTCTAAGCTGCCTATGCGGCAGTGTACGCTTCGATGTCTCCGATAGCTTTACCCGTGTCTTTCTAAGCTGCCTATGCGGCAGTGTACATTATTTATCCTTATTCGCTCTGATAAGATCATTTCTAAGCTGCCTATGCGGCAGTGTACATCGAGTCTATGGTATTTGCCGTGATCGAGGTTTTCTAAGCTGCCTATGCGGCAGTGTACCAATTTGTTAATCGCGTTAACTTCGCCGTTAATTTCTAAGCTGCCTATGCGGCAGTGTACGGTAGCTAACCATACGAACTACCGGAGCGGCATTTCTAAGCTGCCTATGCGGCAGTGTACTTTGAAACTTAGCTAAAACACGCTCATGATTATTTCTAAGCTGCCTATGCGGCAGTGTACAGTCATTGTAACTACACCTCCGCTTGCATCTTTTTCTAAGCTGCCTATGCGGCAGTGTACTTTATGATGAACTACAACACGCTATCCATATTTTTCTAAGCTGCCTATGCGGCAGTGTACGGATTATGCTTCCAATTAATCGCCCGTTTTTATTTCTAAGCTGCCTATGCGGCAGTGTACTTGAAAGCGGTATTTTATCGATCAAGATTGACGTTTCTAAGCTGCCTATGCGGCAGTGTACTCATGTACCCGAATTGCATATCGCCCCCTTATTTTCTAAGCTGCCTATGCGGCAGTGTACATACTGATGGGTCGCTCTATGTTATCTCTAATTTTCTAAGCTGCCTATGCGGCAGTGTACTCATGTACCCGAATTGCATATCGCCCCCTTATTTTCTAAGCTGCCTATGCGGCAGTGTACTTCAGGGGCATTTGTAGCAGAAACATCCTCATTTTCTAAGCTGCCTATGCGGCAGTGTACTATTCCTCAATCGACAAATACTGGATCAAGTTTTTCTAAGCTGCCTATGCGGCAGTGTACAATATGGATTGTAAAAGATTAGTGCCTATAGTTTTCTAAGCTGCCTATGCGGCAGTGTACGCCATTTATAAGCAAGCAAGATTACACGGTCCTTTCTAAGCTGCCTATGCGGCAGTGTACGAATTGCAGTTGATGAGGACATTGACGCAAACTTTCTAAGCTGCCTATGCGGCAGTGTACGCGCGGACGGCTCGGCTATGCACTCACTCATGTTTCTAAGCTGCCTATGCGGCAGTGTACCTTAAAACCTCTCCGATCAATGCCGTACTTATTTTCTAAGCTGCCTATGCGGCAGTGTACATTTAGCACCCCTCCAGAGTCACCCACAAATATTTCTAAGCTGCCTATGCGGCAGTGTACTTTTAGACGTAAACTGCTCCATTAGCGGAGTATTTCTAAGCTGCCTATGCGGCAGTGTACAATGAGGTAGTTTTTACTCCATTTATGGGTGTTTTCTAAGCTGCCTATGCGGCAGTGTACACCTTAGTTTTGTTCTGCTCATTGTTTAATATTTTCTAAGCTGCCTATGCGGCAGTGTACAAGTTCTTATATCTTCAAGAAATGAGTATTTATTTCTAAGCTGCCTATGCGGCAGTGTACATCTTCTAGCAAACGGGGAGACCATACCAATATTTCTAAGCTGCCTATGCGGCAGTGTACGGTAACAGCGTGTGCGGCGGCTTCTGCGGCTTTTTCTAAGCTGCCTATGCGGCAGTGTACTGCATAGCCGAGCCGTCCGCGCCGATTGTCATTTTCTAAGCTGCCTATGCGGCAGTGTACATGGTACCAGCTGGGGAAAAGCTATTTGTTGCATTTCTAAGCTGCCTATGCGGCAGTGTACAAGTTCGGCTTTTGATGTTCCGATGTGATATATTTCTAAGCTGCCTATGCGGCAGTGTACTGCTCTTGAATATGCAAAAGAAGCTAAAAACGTTTCTAAGCTGCCTATGCGGCAGTGTACAACTGTCGGGGGGATGTCGGTATCTTACGGCATTTTCTAAGCTGCCTATGCGGCAGTGTACACTTCACGCCGTTGCTCATCTTCTGCACGTATTTTCTAAGCTGCCTATGCGGCAGTGTACAACGCTATTCACAAGGGCAATGGGTGGGCATTTTTCTAAGCTGCCTATGCGGCAGTGTACTAATTCATCTGTGTAATAGATTTACCTAGTCCTTTCTAAGCTGCCTATGCGGCAGTGTACCATCTTCTCCGCTATTGCTACGGCTTGTTCTTTTTCTAAGCTGCCTATGCGGCAGTGTACTTTGCTTGCTACTCCTGCACAACTTACACGTTTTTCTAAGCTGCCTATGCGGCAGTGTACCTACAACCACGCAAGATAGTGCGGCGGGGACTTTTCTAAGCTGCCTATGCGGCAGTGTACAGAGAGTTTACTCTTTCTCAAATATCATCTAGTTTTCTAAGCTGCCTATGCGGCAGTGTACGCTTGCAACACGTAGGCCGCTATGCGTTTGTATTTCTAAGCTGCCTATGCGGCAGTGTACTCATGTACCCGAATTGCATATCGCCCCCTTATTTTCTAAGCTGCCTATGCGGCAGTGTACAGTAATGGGGGTGTGAGGTGAAAAAGAACACATTTCTAAGCTGCCTATGCGGCAGTGTACATTCCCCAAATGGTGATCCAGACAAATTTAGTTTTCTAAGCTGCCTATGCGGCAGTGTACATTTAGCACCCCTCCGGAGTCACCCACAAATATTTCTAAGCTGCCTATGCGGCAGTGTACGAGAAATGCACTTACAAATTATGAACCTCGTTTTTCTAAGCTGCCTATGCGGCAGTGTACTACTTATTACAGATGAGTCGCTTTTAACTTCATTTCTAAGCTGCCTATGCGGCAGTGTACATTTAGCACCCCTCCAGAGTCACCCACAAATATTTCTAAGCTGCCTATGCGGCAGTGTACGTGACGGTGTAGCTGTACACGCTAATTTATATTTTCTAAGCTGCCTATGCGGCAGTGTACACAGAAAATATGATCCGATTATCGGAAGAACATTTCTAAGCTGCCTATGCGGCAGTGTAC
>JAQTTG010000012.1:0-12432 GCA_028710885.1 Sulfuricurvum sp. | reverse complement strand
AGTGTACGTGACGGTGTAGCTGTACACGCTAATTTATATTTTCTAAGCTGCCTATGCGGCAGTGTACACAGAAAATATGATCCGATTATCGGAAGAACATTTCTAAGCTGCCTATGCGGCAGTGTACGAAATAGCATAATAGTGAGCTATGCGGATAAATTTCTAAGCTGCCTATGCGGCAGTGTACCCATAGATAGAAGTGAAAATGCTTTTAACGTATTTCTAAGCTGCCTATGCGGCAGTGTACGCACAAGTTCCAACACCTGCAATACTTATGATCTTTCTAAGCTGCCTATGCGGCAGTGTACAATTACTCTAAAGATACCGACGGATGCATCTTTTTCTAAGCTGCCTATGCGGCAGTGTACGAGTTGATTCATGGGAGAGAGCCGTACAAACTTTTCTAAGCTGCCTATGCGGCAGTGTACGAAAGTATGCTCTATTTATGGATACCGGACTATTTCTAAGCTGCCTATGCGGCAGTGTACGATTCTTGGGTAACAACACCATAAACACGATATTTCTAAGCTGCCTATGCGGCAGTGTACGGATTCATGTTGAAGGTGACATCAGCTCTAAATTTCTAAGCTGCCTATGCGGCAGTGTACAAGCTGATTCTTCCTGCTCAATTATTGATGTTTTTCTAAGCTGCCTATGCGGCAGTGTACGTCATAATCAATCCTTAATTTCTTTTTCTGTATTTCTAAGCTGCCTATGCGGCAGTGTACATTTGCGTCCATTGCTATCAAAGCAAGGGTTATTTCTAAGCTGCCTATGCGGCAGTGTACACCTTGGTTTTGTTTTGCTCATTGTTTAATATTTTCTAAGCTGCCTATGCGGCAGTGTACGAAAGTATGCTCTATTTATGGATACCGGGCTATTTCTAAGCTGCCTATGCGGCAGTGTACTACTATACTCTTGCGGTATAGATAGATAAGGAATTTCTAAGCTGCCTATGCGGCAGTGTACTTCCCGGTATTCTAGCTCTAGTTGTGGAGAATTTTCTAAGCTGCCTATGCGGCAGTGTACAGCATTTAAGACTTGAGCAAATCTTGTAATAATAAGCTTTTGCAAGCGTATTTTCGTATTTTACCTAATTTTTTTATGATTGTTTGTAAGTCCCTGAAATAGGGACTTTTATAAGTGGGTTAAAAATAAAGGTTTTTTTAGAACCAAGGGATGGTTGATTCTTTACTGAGACCGAAAGTATTAAAATTTCCTTCTATATGGATAGGTTTTTGTTCATTTTGTATAAACAACTTTAATCTTTGCCCTGTAGACAAACTATCCAAGACAATAAATGGCAACTTAGTCGTTTCACCCTGCATATTTTCATAGTTTAACATTGCTTCTTCGAAACTAATCCCTTTTCGTTTGGCCTGTCTGCGAGCAAGACGTTCTGTATTAGACTTAACTTGCTTACGAGAAAAACACATATATGTTTCTATCTTCTGTGGCACTTCTTTGATAGCGGTTATAGCTACATAATCCGAAAGCCGTTTTAGCCATTCTTCCAGTCGAAGTGCTGTTAAATCATCAGCTGTTTTACCAAATAAACGCACGGTGTCACCTAGTGGAAAATTATCGGCACCATATTTCGGAAATGAAATGCCGACATTTACCTCGTCATTTTCATCTTTAATCTCTACTAGTGCCAAATGTATCTGCTGATACACCTTTTGCCAGAGAAATCCAAGCCCCACTTCCACGCTGGGAAGCAGTGTAATCTCGATGTAGTGTTTCATGTTTCCTACTTGTCGCTTTCGCCAAAAACTCCACCACGAACCAGTACAGCCATTACATAATGTTCATCTTCAATCCGTTCGAGTTTTTCACCTCTAGCAAATTTATCAAAAAATGTATAGAAATCATGTTTATTTGCCCGAAATGCTTTGCCCATATTGGTAACGGCACCGTATGGTTCAATAGCAATCGCTCCTGCATCGTTCGTTTCATCTCCGAATTCAGGATACCATGTATCGATACTACGTAGGGCATTACCGATTTTTTGTGAGTGCATTGCAGCTATTTCATTGACGGCATATAGCACTTTACTTTTATTCCCTTTTCCTTTGTCCAATACCAATTCTTCACTCGGGTAAACTTCCTGTGCGTTACCGATTTTGGCAAAGCAGTTGATATCCAGCATCAGAAAATCGTCTTCGCTAGCAAGTGCTTGTGCGATACTCTCTCCCAAAGCTGCAACTTGCTTATCCATACACTCCATCGTACGTATACTAAATGATTTTGCATCAAAGGTCCAAATTTTATCATCTTTGGACGACTTCACGATTACTTCGAGTGCTTCAACACCAACTCGATTACGCCATAAATAGCGCGCATTAGCGATATTTAATGCATATCTTCGACCCAGTTCCGCAAATCGTTCTCGATCAATATAGTCTTTTACCGCTTCGACATAGGTTTGCTGAAAAGCACTGCTATTACATGCCGATGGTTTGTGAATACCGCCCAATACTTTGAGGGTAAAATGGAGGTGAAGGGTGTCTTGATGCTGTTCCAGTGCACAACTATCAACCCTTTGCAAATTCGCTTTTTCAACTTCGGCGTTAAGCTTAGCAGGATCATTTTTTACAGCCTCTTTCAAACGATTCGAGATGGTTCCTCTCACCGATTTTTCGATCAATCGAAGAGGTGTTTCCACGCTTCGGTTCTCCCAAGTTGTACCGTACATATAACCGTCTGAGGGTACCAATTTCTTTTCAAATGCTAATACAGATGCTACACTTTTATCTTTTGCCATAGTTTTTTCCTTTTGGTATTTTAAATTTAATTAGCCGATACCGGCACGGTTGTTTGTTGACACAGATAAAGATCGTTTATTTGATCAACATGGTAATGCCACAACATCTCATCGAGAGAGGTGATTTTATAGGGCATTTTGAATTCCCCTAATGTTACAACGCTTTCTGCAAAACGGTGTGGTGTGTCGGGATCGCGCTGATTCATTGCTTTGCCAAGCTCCGATATACCCTGAAATCCGATAGCCAGAGGAACTACCCACCCTGTTGTCTTACGTTTACTACTCCATATAACTTCATCATCGGTTATTTCACAGTGATGATGTACCGATAGATACTCTAAAAGAGCATCGATTGCATCATGCCCATTTTCCATAGCTTCTTTCATCAGTTCCCGCCGTTCGACAATGACATAGCCGGGCATTAGGCTTCTACGGAGTTCGCCTAAAGCACGCTCATCACCTTCGGTCATTCTAAAGAGTTTGAGCTTTCTTGATCCGAAAACATCACCTCCCGCCATTTTCATACCGCTTTTCAAATGGTGTTCAACTCTTTCTGTAAAACGATCTTCTTCATTTTTTGCAACCCCTTCGTATTCAATCAATATCGAAACATCCAAATGGATACGGGCTTCTTCAATAAAAGACGGTCGAACAAAAGCTTCAATGGGTTCCCCTTTTTTTCTTTTAGGATTTTCAACAAGTGGATTGCTTGTTCCTATAATAGAAGAAACATAATCCCCTACCCCTTTATATGTCTGTAAATCTGCCGTATGGCTAACTACGGCAACCCCTTTGAAAATGAGGGAAGAAAATCCGTCCGCTTTCAGTTTCCGCTCCAATGCGTGCGTCGCTCCGAGCCAAGCCGTCATTGCAGGGAATCCAATCGTAAATGGGCTAGAGAGAGCATTTGCATTATGCACTTTGATATGCGGAATCAAAAGCAGTTTTCTAATATCGCCGATCATCGTAATACCTCCTTGTTAGCTTCTACGATATTACGGATATCCTGCAACTCAGTCGGACCAAATAACTGAGACTTTTTTAAACCTTTTTCGCAACCATCCAGTATCCATCGTGCGATCTCGTCACATAACTCATCAAGCCAGTTATCTTCAGATTCTCTTTGCTTTACAAAGCTATCCAGAAGCCAAATTCTTTGATACCCTGCAAGCTGAGAAGTACCCTCAAAATATTGACTTTCCGCTACGGAACGGACGTCCCACATTTTCTCGATGACGCGGTCAATGAGCTGTTGATAGCGATAATGCTTTCCGTCACGTATGTTCACATTGTTGTAGTCAGTTTTGAAAATAGTGTGCAAAGCATGGAATGTATCTTTGACATCATAAGGTCTTATGGATTCTCGAAAAAAATCTCGTTTTGGAAATCGGATAGAGCGCTTCTCAATCACAGGCGGCATCGATCTTAAAAGATATGCTTTGCCCCCGTTTTGATTATTCAGCACACTAATATTCTGTGGTTTTGTTCCGCCATAACCAATGGCAGTTAAATCGTAAAGTTCACAAAAACCTTCGTCGCTTGGCATATTTTTACGCTTTTTTTCACGCAATTCTTTTGCTTCGTCGCTAAAGCGTATGGTATCGATACGCTTTTTGAGATGGTAGATCAAACCTGAATTGCTCAGAATAGAGAGCTGATGGTAATCATCGTCTACAGGAAAATAGACCTGTTTGATTTTCGAGCTTGTAATGACTTCTTTCGTCTCTCCATCGAGCATAGCTAAAAAACCGTTTCTCAATGTTGTATAATCTTCATCACGCCCAGCCAATAGCTTTTTAGCAAGTTTACTGTCTTCTTTAATGTGATTCATCAAATTTTGACCGCCTTCCATTACAAGATGCAAGAACTTATATATTTTAATGGCTGCGGCATTACCTAAAGCATCTCGTTGTACTATCACATTCCCACTACGCAATAACCCATCATTTCTACCTATAACATCAGCAATAATAGGAGTCACATAACCATTTTTATTTTTACGTGCACTTGGATGAGAAAATGTACACGGATGCGTAGAAATAGACATTTGACCGGCTTTTTTTGCCGAATCAATCAACCATTCATCAAATGAAAATGGCTCTTCTTGTTCATCAATAAATTGCGAAATAGCTTTATCAATCATACATAACCTCCTTATAGTTTAACTAACCCAAATTGGTCGCTATATTCATACTTTGCACCGTCATAGTGCACAAACCCTAATTCCCCAAATAACAATGACACCTCCTTTTTTGTTTTATCTCTTCTGTGTGATTGTTTTTCGAGTTCCAAAAGGTAGTCCCTCTCCATCCATAACCTCACTTTGTACGTAGAATCAAGATCACCCTTCTCAATCTGCAAAATTGCCTCACGATTTACCGCTTCACCATATTCATCGATCTCTGCAAAATAGCAAGTCTCTTTTTTTGTGTCATAAGTCAAAAAGACTTTTGTTGTCGGTTCACTTTTACGGAATGAATGCAAATACTGTGGATGCGCGGTCAAAAACCATGATTCATTAAGGTAACCCTGTAAGCTGTCGGCACCTTTTTTTCCATACGCAGTTAAATCGTTTTGCAATGCGTAATGTTCCAAATCGGATAATGACTCGGTAGGTCGTAACTTTTTCGATTTTTGTACTCTCGGTGTTGCATCCAATCGCTGAAAAACTTGCTCTGTATCGATCAACCGCTCCAAGTCATGCGTTACCATCGTCATTGCTGAACTTTCATATCCTGGATGATAAAAATAGCGATTCCCTGCAATATCACCCTCTTTGAACGCCTTGAAGTTGTATTGCATCAAAGCTATATTTGGCGACTTCACTTCATTTTCTCTGTGACGACGTACTCGACCAGCCAATTGGATGATAGAACGATAGGATGAGGGTTCCACGATGGCCCAATCAAAATCATGGTCCCGTCCAACCTCCTCTACCGGCGTAGCGATCAAAATAAATATGACGTTTTTGGTTGCTGTATGGTCGAGATGACGACGGATAACACTATTTTTAAATGCTTCCGGTATTTCACCGCTCTTTTCTTTACGTTTTAAAACTTTATCCAGATGCTTTTCCTGTAGATGTCGTAAAAGAAGTACTTGCTGTGAATGATATGCCATAACCCTAACTTCGACATCTTCCGCATAGGTTGTTTCTAAAAAATATTTTGTCAGCTCAACACATGGTGAAATGTTTGCCATTCGCACCACACCAAATGAGACTCTTTTCTCTGTTTGCGTATCTACAGAATGATGTTCATTGTGCTTTTGAAGCATTGCTTCTTTGATTGCAGCAAAATATACAGCTTCTCTGCTCTCTCCTTCGTTGGGTTTAGAACATTGTGCAATCATTGCTTTTCTTTTCGGCAATTGCGTTTGTAAGTGCTTGACCCGTTTTTCAACAAATCCCTCATTCAAATCTCTATAGACATTGACCGCATTGGTGGTATCAAATACGTTAATATCGTGGGCTATCGTCTTGAACTCATCAATCCATGCACAGATGACTTCATTTTTTACCTCGCGGGTTGAGGCATAAAGTTGCCATCCTTTTTGATAAACGTTAAAAAAACCTTCCGCCAAATCCGGAGGTATCGTTGCAGATGAAATCATCACTTTGCATCCCAACATAGCGGCAAGATGGATGAGTCTACCGATGGCGATTAGGTCAGAACCGTTAAAATCATCAATCTCATCAATGACAAGATCGGACGACATAAGACGAAGACTCGGAAGGATGTATCGACCTCCCCGCTTCGTTTCTACAGCACCCATAAGATGATCGATTGTACAAACTAGCACCGGAGCATAGAGAAATTTTTTCTCTTTTTGAGTACTTAACAACGTTGCCATCCCTTCCTCAGGAATAGCACTCTCATAATCTACCTCTTCATCTAAAAGACTTTCCAATGACTCAGAGCCTACAGTGTCATTTGTTGGCGTATCGTCGTTTCTGTTCTCATTATGAAGCTGCATCACTGCTTTTGAACCAATCAAAACAGCCAATTCCGTATCATCCAGTCCGATTCTTTGACGATACTCATCCCCAGTTTGTAACGTTAACGTTCTAAGTCCCAATGCCAAAATATAGCGTAGACTTTGTCCATCATTGGAGACGCTTTGCATGATCTTTGCATTGGCAAATGTTTTACCGCTTCCAGTACTCGCCATATTAACGGCAAAAAAACCAAACCGTTCTTTCCCTTTTACTTGTTCGCTTATCTTGTCAACCGCTTTGTCCTGCCAGATGAACCCTCGTGGACTCGCTTTTTTCAATACTTTCAGATCCCTAGCACGAGGCAGTTCTTTTTCAAACGCGGGAAGAAGATGAACAGTATTTAGCGCATGTTTTGAAACACCGACAAGATGCTCATCGAGTTTTTGTTTGAGCTGTTTCGTTTTCTTATCCGTGTTCGCGTAAAGTCCAATCTCATCTTTCCACCCTGTATCAGCGTTTTGAGAAGAGTAAAAATGATCCCCCAACATAAGACTTAATCTCGCATAATGCAACACGACCCTGTAACTGCCATCACTTAGTGCTGTTTCAGCCAATGGTAACACTGCATGCAATCTGTTGGACCACTTTTTCACCTCTTTCATCCAGCGTGATGATTGGCTCATTAGCCCTTTTGGAAAGATGAAGCACCCTTTGATTAAGCGTTGATACTCTTTTTCATCAAAACGGTTCTCGTATCCCCATGCTTTTGTAATGTATTGCAGTGCTTCATCCGGTGTTTTGGCTTCTTCTCCTGCCCATTCATTTTTGATTGTATCGGTATATACAGAATAACTCGGCAATCGGTGATGCGATACGATTAGCCAGAGCAAAAGTTTGGCAATAGGTGGTACGTGCAGTAGAGGCTTTTGATTTTCAGATTGAAGAGTCTGAATAATTTTTTTCTCGTCAATATTTCCCTCTTTTAACGCTTCAAGCCATGCTTCATCCGTATCACCACCATGCTGCATTATAAATACATTTAAAAGCAATGTAGAAATCCATTCATGCCGAATAGGATCGCCCATAAAACGTTTTTTGCTATCTGGATTAAGTTTTTCTTGAAATAATCGTGTTGCTTTCCCCCAATCGTGGAAAAGTGCAGCCATTGCTGTTAGTGCCTTAATGAGGGGAAGATATTTCCAGTCGTTCTCATAATAATCTTTAAGAATATTCTTCTGCGTATAATGCACCGGAACAATCCCCTGCGCATTAAACTTCTCTCGATTCCCGACGATCCACAGCAGTTCACTTCGGCTACGGCTACGTATCCAATGACAACTGACTGCGGTGCTTTTGGAAGCCGTCTTTCGAAGTAGCTTTTTGACAGCATCGAGCCCCTCCCCTGTGATGATAGTCTGCCATGTGTTGTCACCTATACGATCAGCAAAACTATCCAGAACTCTGCGAGTCCGTTTGAGCGCTTTTTTCTCACACTGCGATATGAATGTCACCATCATGAAAACTCTTCTCCGATGTCGCTATGTGCTAACGCGACCTCTTTAACACGGTTGAACATGAAATCCATCGCACCATGTTTTACGAATGCTTGAAGGCACTGCGCACGAAAACCATTTTCATCCATCCTCTCTTTTGCGGCGATAAATGCCCACGGCAGCACCAGTGCATCTTTGATCAGATCGGCTACGTCGAAAACCAAAGCGCCCCGCCGCGTCTTACCGTGCATAACCGCAAAGCCATGCGGGATACCCAGTACCCACAGAGTCGTGGCGGCTAATCCATATGCCAGATAGTTGCCGTGGTTGAGAAAGTCATTAGCCAAATCGGCAGAGTTATGTTCACGGACGAAACCGGAAACTCCGGTCACTTTGGCAGCATGTTTGTAGAGCCGTTTAGTCAGATCGGCTTCGATTTGCAACAATTTTCCGACACTGGGGGCTATGCCGATAGTATCCCTGGCATTTTGCAGCATTTTTTTAATGTCGTCATTGGTAGAGTCAAAACCTTCAAAACTCAATTCACGATCTTTTGCCCACACTTTTTCGAGAAAATTGATCCGCTCCGTTTGAAAACGTTTGGCGGCTTCCAACCGTTTATCTTCATCAAACCAAAAGCGCATCCACCCCTGAATATACTCAGTCGGTCGGTATTCGCTCTGAGGAGTGAGCCATTCAATCTCGTTAGCCATCAACAGCGGCGTTGCACCGCTACCGCAAAACCCCACGAGAACTCCCACCTGAGCTAGCATCCGCATCGCCGCTTGCGTAATCGACGTACCCGTACCCAGTAGTAGACACGTCGTATTCGCGATAGGAATGTTCCAATACTGATGCTCTTTATTTGCTTCGCTCAGATAAAGCACCCTACCGTCCTTTTGCATCACACGGCATTTTTCCAAATAATAGATATTGGCTCTTTTAGAGTGAAGAATAGCTTTTAAGTCGCTCAATTGTTCCATATTTACACTTTTCTCCCTAGATACTTAATCAATGAGGCAGTTTACGGTTTCGATCAGACAGCGTCGTGTCCATATTAAATATTAAGTAGAAATTTTTTACAAAAAATAACTAATTTTCTTATATTCTATCAGATAAATTACCAATCATATTATTTCTTTTCATCTTGCTATTTATGCTACATTGAGACACATATCCCTCTCTTCGCCAATGATATAGCCTATATCCCCAAATTTGAGGGAGGGACGAGAGTAGTATTTAAAATGCAAAATACATCCATTGCATCATTGACAATTTAGCTTTCTTCATCCAAGAAGTTTTTGAAGTTGCAGTTGTAAATTTCATTTGTCATCCTTGTATGTTTTGATGATGACAGTCTAAAAGAACAAGGGGACACCGCTGTGTCCGTTTATCCGATCAATTCTTCGATTTGACGGCTAAGAAAGCTATCGGCAATACTTTTGGCTTTAAGGGCTAATGATTTTGGAGAGATGATTATGAGATCGGGCATCCATTTCTTGACCTCTTGCATGATCTCACGCTCTGAGGTGGCGAGCACTTCAATCTCCATACTTCCATCGTCATAGGTTTTGAGTATTCTCTGAGTGCTGGCAAGGGGACGGCGGTGAAAATACTTTGCTATCTCAGGGGATGCTTTGAGTGTTACTTCGAAAGGTTCACTGCCCGGTTCAAACCAGGCGTTAATGGCACGTTCTAAAATTCGGTAGGTCGTATCGTTGGGGATAAAGGTCTCTTCGGTACTTTCAAGATAATCAATCCCTTTGAAGTAATAGGTCTTGAGTTTACTCTCCATGAACTCTTCACCGTAAAGATACCAGTACCCCTCAAAGGAGACGATCTTATAGGGGTAGACATGACGGAGCTTGTTGTTATAGTGAAACCGTACCATCTTGTTCTCCATGATGGCGTGTTCGATGATGTGGAAGTGTCCCAGTTTATCAGAGATGTCTTCAATGATGGTTTTAGAATAAATAGGGTTTTTAGTATTATTTTGGAGTTTGGAGAAGAGTGATTTGGCTTTGACACCAAATTCTGATCCGATACCCTCAGCGATATTACCCAGCATCTCCAGTACCAGTGCCTCTTCGGGAGTTCGCTCTTTGGTGAGCGAATGACCTAACTGCATTTTCCACTTGCTCCCCTGCTTCTCTATCGGAAAACGGATAAGGCGCTGATTGAAATCACGCTGGATAGTTTTTGTGGAGACGTTGAATTCTGAGGCCAACTCCTGAACTGATAACACTTCCCCCTCATACAGACGCTGAAGAATAATAGTCAGACGGGTGAGGATTTTATCGTAGTCATGAATTTGTCCCATATGAATCCTTTAAACAGACACTACTTTGTCCAATGCATAGTGCATCATACCAAAATCTAAATTAACACCGTAAAGGATAATTCTATGGAATCGTTAATGATCACAACAATAGCTTTGGTATGGCTGACACTTAAAGTCAAAGAAATGCACACCCAAATGAGTGTCTATGATGCTCTTAAAACCCTTACCTTCAAATTCATTACGTAGGCAGGAGATGATTATGATGCAGACCAATCTTTCCTCAACAACAGCGCGCGCTCATACACAGCGTTCACGCCCTACTCATCAAGCCTATGGTCTCTCGAAGATGACCTCGTCGCTCTATTCCCATCAAGGAGAACAGGTCTATCTGCTCGATACCTACACCAAGATGGGAAAACGGATCGCCCTGGTCATGGACAGCGAGGATGAGAATATGTATGAGGTGTTTTACGAACAGCTACTGGCGTCGTAGTGGTTTAGGGTATTTTTAAGAGATTGAGCGGTTTTAAATTACAGTACACTTTTTTATGAAGAAGTACCTATAGGTCATCCTCGTGTTAGAGGTAAACGAAATATAAAGGGCTATAGATGACAGAAGAAGAGATGAAAGCGGAAGCGTATTTCTATGTATCCCCTCCCCTTAGAGAGATTAACCCTCGATACTCTCCCAGACATTTCGAAGTTTGCGAGTGTAATAACGAAGCGCTTCTTCTCTGCTAAGACGTTTGGGGTTATTTTTGATATAAAGCGCAGGCATGATCTCCATCGATCATCTGGATGCTCATGATCTCATCCATAATACACTCACCGTAGGTTCTATCTTGAGGATATTCGATTCGGATATTTTTATTGAAATATAACTCTTCCATATTTGGGTACTTTAATTTGTTTTATTTTCAATGGAATCAGGGAGATTGCGATCACGCTTGAGTGCATCAATAGCAGCGTCTACAGCCCGTTTGAGTTTGAGTGCGGCTTCGAGACCCTCTTTGTCTTTGGTAATCTCCAGTGAGCCTTCGATTGTAATTGTATCGATACCGTTTTTGATTTGTAGATTGCCGGTAGTGAATCCATCCGTATCGTTTTCATACGCCATAAAAGGTTGTTGCAAGATGTACCTCTCGTATGGATTTATCTATAAGTGTAATGATAACACACCTATGCACCTCAAAACACCCTTTATCCCTATCTGGTTGATTATTATTCCCTAATGCCTCACAGCACCCTTAAAAATGCTCTGAAGCTGTATATTCCATGTTGTAATTACTGTTTATTAAGAAGGGTAGCTATTACTTTTGTGATGAACTACCCGGAATACAGCAGTCATTGATCCCAAGAATCGATCCGGCGATGATTACGGGATTTAGACGGTACTTGTGGCCGTATTCGATATGGAAGTATTTTTCATTGGCAAGCAAGTGCGCATCCTCTACCTCACATCCCACTATTTCACAGAGTGATTCGATTACCTCTTCTTTGAATTCGCCTAATGAAGTTTTCATAGCCCTCCCCTATTCCACACATCCAAATGCGATATTGGTAATGTGGTATTCTTTAAACGTTTTTGAACGTCGTTTAAAAAGCCGTTTTAATAGTCTTATCATGCGTATCGTTCCAGCAAATGGTGTTCCTTTTCTTCAACTAGAACACGATCATAGATAAAACGTATCATCTTTTCTATAACACTTACAAATCCCTGAGTATAGGAATTTTCCATGTTAAAAATGTACCCTTTTAATATACTAATTAGTTCGGCACTTTGAACTTTTTTAACAATTTGTGGTAAAGGGTTGAGTATTTATTGTTTCGCATGTGCCCTGCTCTAAAAGCAAGGGCTGATGTATTTGTATTTGATATATACAAATATATAAGATGTATAGTAAACCCCTATTACCCGCTTATTATGGGTAAATAATAGAGTATTAGAAGTCAATAA
>JAQTTG010000027.1 GCA_028710885.1 Sulfuricurvum sp. | reverse complement strand
AGAAGTGTCACGTAATTCCCGCTACAGCCTCGCTGAGGTGGGCGAGGGGCTTCAGTTGATGGGTCAGGCAGGTTTAGATGCGGTTCAATCTATGAACGCCATAAAAGCCGCTACAGACCTCGCAGTGGGCACTCTTGAAAAAATGGACCCGGTGGTTGATCTTTTGACCACAACCATGACAGCTTTCTATGAAAACATGGATCAAGCGGCACTTAACTCCACAAAGATTGCTGACATCTTTGCTGTTGCAATTAATAAATCGAAACTGTCTGTTGATAAATTAAGGACTGCTTTCAACTATTTAGGTTTGACTGCTGCTCAAACAGGTCTTTCATTGGAAGAAACTAATGCTACGTTGATGATTATGGCTGATGCTGGTATGAAAGCCTCTACAATGGGTACGAGTTTCAGACAAGTTCTTTCCAGATTGATCGCTCCGAATGAAAAACTTCGTGAAGCATATGAAGCATCAAACGTATCTCTTGCAAAAATTAATCCTTTAACAGCCGGATATGAAAATGCACTTCAAGGTTTATCCAATGTTCTTTGGGATAATCAAAAAGGAGTGGTTGATTCAGCAAAGGCATATGAACTGTTTGGATTAAGAGGCGCACAAGCAGCCATAGCTATTGTACGGGCTTTTAAGAGTGGGGATTATCATGAAGCTATGGAAGCTCTTAAAGAGCCGGGTATGGCTTCTGAGATGGCTGCTGAACAGATGGAAGGATTAACAGCAAAGTTTGAAAATCTTATTGCACGATTGAAAGATTTTGCTGTTATGTTAGGAGAAGCTGGAATCACAAATACTTTAAAATCTTTGATTGACATGGTATCCGGAACTATTGAGGTTTTTCAGGTTCTTTTATCTATTGATTTAGGAGGATATTTTTCAATAGCAGTTGTGTCTGTATTAGGCTTTATTTCAGCTTTTAAATCATTAGGAGCCATTGTTTCTTTTTTTGCTGCAACACAATTAGGTCTTCTTTTTAGTTCATTATCTTCATTACCTGGGATTATAAATAAAATTTCTTACGCTTTTGCTCTTTTATCAACTGCAATGATGGCTCATCCTATAATAGCAATAATATCAGCTATAGTAACACTTACACTTGCTGTTAAAATGTGGATTGGAAACACAGAAGAAGCCAATAAAAAATTGTCTGAACAAGCATTAAAAACACAAATTGCTGCTGATTCTATTGAAGTGTTTATCCAGGCTTTGGATAAAGTTGATGAAACAGGAAAAGATTACAATAAATTATTACGGCAATTCGGTGAAAATAATGAGGAAGTTGAAAAAAGAGTTTTAGACCTTACAGGAGCATCCACACTTGCCACATTAAGTATAGATGATTTAAAGAATGCTCTTGAAAAAGTGAAAATGGATATGTTGGTTGAGAGTATGGAATTAGCTGTAAAGGCTTTGAATGGTCTTGACGCTTCCTCTAAAAATTCAGTTGATTCATACGGTAATGCCACTAAAGAAGCAAAGAAATATGAAAACGCAATGCGGGATTTGGTTGCAGTGGCATATAAATTCCAACAAAGTACAGGTTATTCAGTTGAAGGAATTCGTCAATTTTTAGAACTTATGGGGGCATCCCCTGAAACTATTAATCAAGTTATTCTTAGTGTAGATAAATTAATTGAAAAAAATAAAATGGCAGGAGAATCTTATAAAGAGTTGCAACAATCAGGACTTGAATCTTACAGAAAAATATATCAAGGATTAACAGTTGCACAAAAACTTGAAATGATTGAATTACAAAAACAGAAAGAAGCTCGATTAGCTTTATTAAGAAAACAATATGAAGAAGAGCTTATCACTAAAATAGAATTAATTGCCGCTGAACAATTAGTGGAATCTGAATATTATATGAAGGCTTTGGAAAAAAGAACAGATTTCGTTAAAAAAGAATTGGAAATAGAATCTGAACGATTGAATAGAGAGCAGGCTTTAATAAACGCAAAAAAGAACTATCTTTTTTCGGCTTTACAAAACAATATCATTCTACAGCAAAAATATCAGGATCAATTAGAGGAACAAAGGAATAAAGCGGATTCAAAGGAATTAGCTGAGTTAGAAATTCATATGGCGGCTAATAGGGCGATTATACAGCAGACCCAAAAACAACTTGCTGATTTGGCTATATATGAAAAACGAAGATCATTCCAGGAGAAACAGAAAGTCGATCAAGCCTATTTGGATTTTTATAAAGCTCAGTTAGACCTTGAAGTTACAGCTACAACCATAAATGAATCTGACAAAATAAAAGCAAGAATTTATTCCTCACAATTAGATTTGGATTCAATCAGAAAAAAGAAGGATGAATTTGTAAAAATCTATAAAGCTGAAGGTGCTGAATATCAGAAAATTTTATCTGAGGAATTAAAAGCAAGGAAGCAAGTTTTAGAATCTCAGATGGAATTGATTGATCATTATTTGGAACAGATAAAAAGTAAGTACGATACAATTCTCACTTCTATTTCCAAGAATTATGAATTGGAAACAGAGATAGTTCAAAGAAGTCTTGATTTACAACTTGAAGCATTAGAATCTCAATATGCAACCAAAGAAGCTCTTTTAGAATCTTCCTATGTTAAACGTGGTAAATATTATGAGCTTGAAGTAGGAAATGAATCAGAACTTCAGAAAAAGAAAATAGCTCTCCATCTTGAATATTTAAATAAAACTATGAATATTCAAGAGGAAGGTTTAAATAAAAATTTGGAGTTGATAGAAAGAGAACGTGTTGAAACAGCAAAAGCTATTGAGGATAAATATTCAGCACAATTGAATTATGAAGATAAAATTTTATCCTTAAAAGCAAGTTCAGTTTCATCCAATGAAAATGTTATATATAAGGAAACAAGTTTAACTATATCCGAACTTGAGGAAATGGGTGCTTCATGGTTTAATTATGGAGAGAAGATTTATCAAGTGATGGATGATACTGCAAATAAAGTGGTTGAAACAGCAAAAGCAGAAAGCACTACAGTAGAGGAAAAGAACAAAGAAATAGTTGAAAACGAGATAAAGGCTTATGCAGCAAGGAAGGCTGAACTTGAAAAGTATTTTAATGAAGTAAAAAGTAAACTGCAAGAAGAAGAAGGTTTATACAGGGAATTGCTTGGTAAAAGAGGAGAGTTGGCTAAGAGTTCCAATGATCTTGAGAAACAATATTTTGATGATCAGAGAACAACTCGACAATTATCTATGTCTGATTATCAAAAATATCGGGATGATTTGGCAAGGATAAATGAACTCTATAATGAAGGTGTTAGGAAAGGTGATAAAGAGCTTTTGGATCAGGCTCGTGATATGATGGCCTCCTATTCATCTGAACAAAAAGATAGTGCCGGTAATGTAGGAGCTTCTTTAACTGAAGTAGCAAATACAAGATCGGCTATGTTCACAAAGATTTATGAAGCACAGAAAACCATAATTGACAAAGAAAAAGCTGATAATGAGGAAGCAATTAATAAAATAAAGGCCAAGATCGATGAATTGAAAAAAGAAGTTGAATCTTATGGAACAAAATTAAAGGAAGTTACTGAACAGGAGTTTAAACTCAATTCAGAACAAGCTCAAAATGCTCTTAAAGATATACATACAAAGGTGGAAGATTTACAAAAGATATTGAACGATTTGAAAATGGTCATCAATATTGATCCATTTGTCCGTCAGATTCAATCCATTGAAACTGAATTAACGAAGTTTGTTAAAGATGCAAATGAAAAGAAAGTGGAAGTTCAAATGGGAATTGTCGGTGGAGATGAGAAGAAACCGATTGAAACCTTTTGGGAGGATGTGAAAACTTTTGTTTCTCAGAAAGCTGAGGAAATAAAAGAAATCAAGATTGAGATCGGAACTGAAGTTTCCATGAATTTTGGTGGTGATAAGAAACCTTTTACTGAAGGCATGACTGATCTTACAGCTAAAGTGGAAGCTCTTAATTCCAAGATAGCTGAAACCCCTGTAAGTTTGAATGTGAATGTGAAAGGTTATGATGGTGAAACATCCACAGTAACTTCTCCAACAGCTTTACTTGATCTGATAAAAGAAAAAGTCGATGATCTTCAAAGTGAGGATTTCACATACAATATTTTTGTAAAAGGATTGGATGAATTAATCAAGGCTGTAGAATACCAGAATCAGTTAAAGGATACATCAGTAACACACACAATCACAACTGTATATAAAACAGAAGGAAGTTCTTCAGGAGGAGAATCAAGTGCAGGTTCTTCCGGGGAAGACCCGGCTTATAGACTTGGTGGAATAGTAAGCAAAATAAGGAAGTTTGCTGAAGGTGGATTCACAGGTCAGTTGAAAGGTTATGGTGGTGGAGATATAGTTCCTGCTTTACTTGAGCCGGGAGAATTTGTTATAAGGAAAGAAGCAGTAAAGAAATACGGAACATCTTTTTTTAAGAAGTTAAATGGAATGAAAGCGTCTGATTTCTTTGCTGAGTTTTTGAACACAAAAACCTTTAATTTTGGCGGGGCAGTTCTTCCAGGTTCCAAAACAAGTGGTTATTATCCGACACAGCAAACAGTGAATCAAGGATCAGCACAAACATACACTGTAGAATTTAAAGTTGGAAATGATTCATATCAATTGAAAGGTGAAGGAAACGTAGTTCAGAGGATGGTTGCTAATATGAGAAGATCACGTTTGGTAACAGTTTAAGGAGTCATTATGGCAATAGCAAATACAGACATCAAATTTTTTAAATCCACCTCGGTAAATAATACCACAACGAATGGTGGAAAGATCAGTGCGAACAGAGTAACGACAAACACTTTAAACAATTTGTTTCCAAATGTGACATCTGCTGAACGTACTGCTGGTGTAACCAGATACAGGA
>JAQTTG010000003.1 GCA_028710885.1 Sulfuricurvum sp. | reverse complement strand
TCAATGATCTCAAACTCAAACTCGATGCTCTTTTCAAAGCGTCTCATCGTTTGTGGACGGGAATTATAGGGGATTAAGTCTTAAATGTCAAGAGAAAAATTAAAGAATTTAGCGAATAGTTAAAAAAGATTTAATTCCTTCTATAATATATAGAAAATCCATACATATCTGCTGACCGTAATAAATTTTACTTTTTATTATAATCATAAAATTTATTTGATACATACTCCCAGTTTACTAGTTTCCACCATTTTTCCATATAATCGGCTCTTGCATTTCGATAATCAATATAATATGCATGTTCCCAAAGGTCGCATGTTAATAATGGTGTATTGCCATGTCGTAATGGATTGTCTGCATTTACAGTGGTTTCAATTAATAATTTACCATTTTTATCTCCACTCAGCCATATCCATCCTGACCCAAAATGAGAGATTGCTTTTTCATTAAACATTTTTTTGAATTCTTCGATCGTTCCAAATGATTGACTTATAGCCACTTCAAGTTCGATGGAAAAATCCGTTTCTTTTGGAGACATAGAGTGCCAATACATATCGTGATTAAACACTTGTGCAGCATTGTTAAATATTGTTCCTTCACTCATCATTACAATGCCAATCAAACTCATATCACTAAATTTGCTTTGCACCAGTAAGGCATTTAGTTTAGTAACATACCCTGCATGATGTTTACCATAATGGTAACTTAATGTCTCTCGTGATAAATAAGGTTCCAATGCATCATACGCGTATGGAAGTTGTATTAATTCGTGTTGCATGGTATCTTCCTTTAGAAAAGATCATTTTAATACACTTGAATGAATACAATATCACTATATACATTAAAAATTTTATATTTTTATTTTGCATCTATATTTTTTAATAATCTTCGCGAGAAACATCTACCATAACGTTTAAACGACTTTGTCCACTGCCATGTATTACCCCTTGAATAGGTGAAATATCACTATAGTCTCTACCATAACCAAGCACTATATGTTGATTTTTTGGAACCATATTGTTAGTTGGATCAAAATCAAACCATCCAAAACCGGGAAAATAGACTGAAAACCATGCATGTGAAGCATCACTTCCAAATAGTTTCTCTTCCCCTTCTGGCGGAGTAGTTTCAATATAACCACTCATATATCGGGTTGGTATCCCCAAAGAGCGCAATGCTGTAATTGCAAAATGAGCAAAATCTTGACATACTCCTTTTTTCTCGGAAAACACTCTTTCTACCGGTGTACTAAGGTCACTGAATCCACTAACAAAAGAAAAATCAGAAAATATACGCCCCATAAACTCCAATATGCCTTCATATAAAGAACGTTCGTGTTTAATTGACATCAATGCGTAATTAACAATCTCTACTGATGCGATCGGCAATAAAGGGCTTTTTAGTGCAAATTGCTTTGCTTCTATGATTTCAGGAGTTAAAAACATCATCCGCTCTTGTGCTTGTGCATACGTAAGACTCGAAACCCTATTACAATTGTCTTGGAGTATTTCAAGTGCATTAAAATTGATTTTTACTCTGGATTGAGCAACTACGTGTAGTTGTGAATGGGATTCGCGTATTAACAAATGATGGATACGATTACCAAAAAAATCGGTAAATATTTCTGATTCTGCTGCAATAGGTTCAATCGTCATATCAAAATTAATGACTTCTTGTATTGGTGTACTACGCGGCTGCAACCGTATAAGATTATGACTAAAACCAACTTCTTGTTGATAAAAAAATCGAGTGCTGTGATAAACGGTATAAATCATTGACTACTCATCATAATGTGCAAAATAGGTTTTAGAAAGTTCATTTGATGCAATTAGTAACCTCTTTGAAACTTCAGATAGAAGTGATTCCAACTCGTTTCTAATATATTCATCCTCTGATGAAGAACACAACATATCAAGTTTACTAAGTCGTATCATAGAAAAAGCTTCAAAAATAGGTTCCTCATATCGATTTAGATAAATTGCATTTTTAAATTTTGGCAGTTGTGGAAGAATTTTCATCATTCCATCGATCTCACCGATCAACGATTTTGGGAAATTAATGTCAAGTAATAAAAATTCAATTACATTACGTAAATCAAATGAGGAACGGTATCGGGCACGATAAGCATTTAAACTTTCACATGTAGTTAGCAATGCTTCTAATATTTCATACTCACTAACAACTTCGTGTACCGAAATAAGTAAGCTTCTTGCTTTTGAAATCAATAATTGAGCACGTTCGATACGTGAACCTATTTCATACAATATAGAACCTTGTTCTGCGAATAAGCTCTCTTGAATTAATTCTTTATAAGCCATGAGTTGCATCAAAAGTTTGTCTAAATTGAAAATCATGAATCGTGGTTGCGGTTTTACTTCCTGACAAAGTATTCCCCACTCACGGCTAAGACGTTCGTAAATATGTGATGCTTCCAAAGGAAGGAGATTTTTTGCATAGGTATTAGTATTAGAAAGCATCATAATAATTTGGGCCAAACTACCGATACGTGATGTGTCTAACGTGATTGAAGCTATTTCAAGGAATGGATCGATATTTGCATTTTCTTCTAAAAAACCAGGATATGTCATCGTTACATGTGTCAATGCTTTAGTAAGCATCTCCTCAGTTTGACGATTGCTCTCTTGATCGTATCGTGAGGCATTAGTCATATATTTTAATACTGTTCGGATCATTCGGGCTGTAAGAATTGAGCGCATCAAATAACGACCAAGCCAAAAAAGATTTTCAGCCCGCAAACTCGGAATATTTTCCAATGAATTTTCAATAGTTGTTTGAGATTTAAAAATCGGATTTAACGGGACACTCTGTGATTCTCCCAACACCCATAAATCTTTACTGCTCCCGCCAAACTGGTTAGATACCATTAAAGAATCATTATTCATCCCAACACGTACCAATGCACCTGGCATTAACGTATACGTATCACTTTGAGCAATCGTATACGCACGAATGACAGCACGCCGAGGTTCAATCGAATCTTTAATCATCGTTGGACACGTGGCAAACTCTACCTCTTCTTGTCCTACATATCGATGTGGCTGTTCAAGGATATTTTGCTTTAAAACTTTTAACTCTTTTTTTGTCATATCTTTACATACATAGGTATGCTTTTCACCCATACGGTCAATCGTTTTAACAATAAGTCGATCAAGATTACCTAAAACGAATTCCTGCTCTTTTGCCTGACCACACCACCATGTAGCTATTTGTGGCAAAATAAGTTCTTCATCCAAGAAATAGCGTGCTAAATGGGACATAAACGGATTAAGTCCTAAATTTTCAAGAACACCACTACCCAATGGGTTTATCATTCCGACTCCGCCTGAGCGAATAGCCTGAACAAGACCGGAAACTCCTAAGTGTGAATCAGGGCGTAGTTCCAACGGATCACAATACATCTCATCAACACGTCTAAGAATCGTATCTATACGTCTCAGACCTTTGAGACTTTTGAGCCAAACAGCCCCATTTTTAGCTAATAAATCTTGCCCTTGAACCAATGTTAAGCCCAAAAATGAGCTCAGATACGCATGTTCAAAATAGGTTTCATTATGTGGACCAGGTGATAAAAGAACATTGAGCGGTTCCACATTACGATTGAGAGTATCGCCTTGAAATATAGATTTGAAAATTTCAAAAAAATCATACAATCGTTTAACCGAAATGCCTTTATATAAATCCTGCATAGCACTATTCATCGTTAAACGATTTTCAATTGCATATCCGAGGCCTGAAGGAGCTTGGGTACGGTCATTGACTACCCAGATTTTACCATCGGGACCGCGTGCCATATCTGCAGCATAAATAACCAATGGACTTTTCATCCCGTGCATCTCACGCATAAATCCACCATGCGCATAGATCACTTCCATAGGAATGATCCCCTCCTGAATCGTTTTTTGCTCTCCATAAATGTCCTGCAATAACAAATTCAAAAGCTTGCAACGCTGTTTTAGCCCCTCTTCAACAACTTTCCATTGTGATTCTTCGATTACAAAAGGGATAGGGTCAAGTTTCCAAGGGCGATTTAGCCCTCCCGGATCATTGTAAACATTATAAGTAACTCCATTGTCTTCCAGCCGCCAATCAATCTCTTTTTGCTTGGAACGTAATTGTTCCAGACCAATTCGTTCAAGATTTTCTTCCAACTGCTTCCAGTGAGGACGAATATTTTTATTGCTATCAAACATCTCATCAAATGATGATGAAAGACGATACTCTTCAAACATCGAACTCAAATACTCATCCTTTCATCTCATTTGGGCTCCACTTGCGTCGCAAATCAAGTGTATGTGGATATTCCAATGAGCCTGGAAGTTCTTGATACGTAAATGTTTTTTGTTTCGGATGATTAAGAACTTTACGTGAAGTTCCCTCTTCTCCTGAAAGTTCTTGAGCTCGAATGAGAGGCTCATGGATCTCTTCTATCTCCCCTTGGGTATGACCAAACCCCCAGAATCGACTAATACGGCGCGATTGCGCTTCGAGAGTATTGATCGGGAATGTATCGTATGAACGTCCACCCGGATGGGAAATAAAATAGGTAAATCCTCCCATCGATCTCCGATTCCATGTATCGACAACATCAAAAACGAGTGGTGTATCAACACCGATCGTCGGATGAAGCGCCGACCATGGCTGCCAAGCACGATAGCGAATACCAGAAACATACTCGCCCTCAACCCCAGTACTCACCAATGGTACACGTACACCATTACACGTTAGAACATAGCGCTCACTCACAAAATCACGAACCCGAACCTGTACACGCTCTAATGAGGAATCAACATATCGTGCAGTCCCTTGTGAGCTTGATTCTTCACCGAGTACATTCCACGGTTCGATTCCTCCGCGTAATTCACAATGAATCCCTTCAATCGTACTCATCCCATATAATGGAAAACGGAATTCAAAAAATGGATCAAACCAGTCGTTCTCGAACGCATACCCTTCCGAACGTAAAAATTCGACGATATCACGAATGTCTTCACGAACATAATGTTCAATCAAAAATTTATCATGCAGCTGCGTCCCCCAACGTACCAATTTATGTTTATACGGCTTTTTCCAAAATAATGAAACGAGTGCTCGGACTAATAACATTTGAAGTAATGACATCTGTGCATGAGGTGGCATCTCAAACCCGCGCAGCTCTAAAATCCCCAGTCGCCCAGTAGAAGAATCGGGAGAGTAGAGCTTATCGATACAAAACTCACTTCTGTGGGTATTACCCGTCAAATCGGTCAACATATGGCGAAACAATCGATCTGTAAGCCAAAATGGAACTTCTGTATTTTCAGGTATTTGATTAAAGGCGATTTCCAGTTCGTAAAGATTTTCAAGACGCCCTTCATCCACACGAGGAGCCTGAGATGTTGGTCCAATAAACTGTCCTGAGAAAAGATAAGAAAGACTCGGGTGATGCTGCCAAAAGGTTATAAGAGATCGTAACAAATCAGGGTTACGTAACAGAGGACTGTCACTCGGGGAAATTCCCCCTATCGTAACATGATTTCCGCCACCCGTTCCGGTCTGCTTGCCATCTTGCATAAATTTCAGTGTCCCTAAGCGTGACTGATGTGCATCTTCGTAAAGAGTATCAATTACGCCCGTCAGCTCCTTCCAACTCGAAGTTGGATGAATATTTACCTCGATAACACCCGGATCAGGAGTAACACGCATTTTTTCAATCCGTAGATCGTGAGGTGGCTCATATCCCTCGATCATAACCGCCATATTAAGTGCTTGTGCCGTCTCTTCGATCGATGCGATTAGATCCAAAAATGCTTCGGTATTCGTAATCGGAGGGAGAAAAATAAAAAGTTTACTTTCACGAATCTCAATACTGATAGCGGTACGGACAAACGTCTCATAATCCGTCGTTTTTTTCGTACTTTTTTTAACCTTTGCCGCACGCTCTTTGACCGCAGTATGATATTCCCCTAACGAGGGAAATGTAGCAAATAGGTCCGGTTCAAAACTCTGTTCCAGTTCCACATGCGGTTTGTGAGTTAACGAATCAAGTGGCAATCGCAATCCTACAGGAGAAGTTCCCGGTGCTAAAAAGAGCTGAGAACGTCGAAACTCCCAACGGCAGGTAATCCATCGGGTTGTCCCCCAATTGAGAGGAAGCACATATCCAGCCGGCTTATCGATTCCGCTTGAGAGGCTATCCGCTAAAGCACGACGCTCCAATGAATCTTTAAGTGATGTTTTCATCGGATCAACATCCATCGGCAAAAGAGACTCTTGAAGCAGCGCAACAAGTGGATCATTATAAGCATCATGAATATTTTTATCACTTATTCCTAGATTTAAACAGAGCCGTGACAAAAATTTACGAGCATCTTCGGGTTTATAATCAAATGTTTGATCCAAACTTGCCAACAGCTCAGGGTTATTCCAAATCGGCTGACCATCTTTACGCCAAATAATGGTTGACATCCATCTCGGAAGCGGTTCGCCAGGATACCATTTCCCCTGCGCATGATGGAGTAATCCCCCTTTGCCAAATGATTTCAAAAGTCGGCGAGAGAGGACATTAGCAAGAGCACGCTTATGCAGTCCATCTGCTTCGGTGTTCCATTCAGGCGATTCCATATCATCGATAGAGACAAACGTAGGCTCGCCTCCCATCGTGAGACGTACATCATTATCCAAAAGTTCTTGATCAACTTGGTATCCAAGCTGATCAATTGCTTCCCATTGCTCAACACGATACGGTTTTGTAACGCGAGGCGATTCAAATACTCTCGTTACGGTATTAGAGTAGGTAAATTCTACTTCACACTTATCCATAGCCCCCTCAACCGGAGCTGCACTTTCAGGATTAGGAGTACACGCGAGAGGAATATGCCCCTCTGCGGCGAAAAGTCCGCTCGTTGAATCCAGACCAATCCATCCCGCACCCGGTATATAAACCTCTGTCCAAGCATGTAAATCGGTAAAATCCTCTGCCGGACCGCTCGGACCATCCAGTGAAGCAACATCTGCGGAGAGCTGCACAAGATACCCCGAAACAAATCGAGCGGCAAGTCCCAAATGGCGAAGTACCTGTACAAAGAGCCAAGCGAAATCCCGACACGAGCCCAGTTTGTTCCCCAGTGTCACTTCACATGTTTGGACCCCCGGTTCCATCCGAATAGTGTAGTTGAGATACTTATGTACCGCTATATTGAGATCGACAAGAAAATCGTTGATATTGCGTGGAGTCAAATCGAGAGTTTTGAGAAATTTTTTGAGTTTTTTACCCTCTTCGGTTATCTCTAAATAGGGAGAAAGCTCTTTTTTGAGCTCTTTTTTATACTTAAACGGAAAGTTGGTCGCATACTCTTCAACAAAAAAATCAAACGGATTGATACTCACCAGTTCAGCTAAAACTTCCACATCGATTGAGAGTTCTGTCGTCTTTTCCGGAAAAACAATCCGTGCCAGATAATTTCCAAATGGATCTTGCTGCCAGTTTATAAAATGATCATCCGGTTTAATATTGAGTGAGTACGCTTCGATAGGGGTGCGGCTATGTGGCGCCGGACGAAGGCGGATCACATGAGGGGAGAGATTGATCGGTTTATCAAAATCATAGTGGGTTTTATGAGAAAGAACTACTTTGAGCGACATCGGATTCCTTTGCGCAACGTATATTAAATTATCAGTAAGGATAACACAACTTGTACCAAAATAGCGAACATTTGATGTTCATAAAAGAATCAAAGAGATTTAAAACGCAAATTCAAACTATTTATAATATAATTTAGCTTCATCAGTAAGGGTAAACTTTATGGACTATATCGAATTTTTAGGAACTGGTGGCACGCGAACACCAACACAGGGGACTACTTGTGTACGTGTATCAGAACACTGTGTCATCGATGCCGGGAATCTTATCAATTCATTTGGTGATGATGTATTTACGATTGAACATATTTTTTTAACCCATTCTCATCTTGATCACATCATCGATATCCCTTTCCTCGCCGATTTATTTGTCACCCAACAAAAAATTTCACTCAAGATATATGGTCTTAAAGCGACTTTGGATGATTTGCGACAATTTATTTTCAATCAACGGGTATGGCCGAATTTTGAAGAGATAACTTTATTAGGACATACAGATAAAACAATCGAGTTAATCGCACTCGAACCTGAAATTCCTTATTCTGTAGATGGAATTACTCTTACCCCGTTTAAAACTAACCATACAGAAGGAAGTTGTGGTTATATCATTGAAAAAAATGACGTAGGAATTTTATTTACTGCGGACACATATAAATGTGATCGTATTTGGGAGTTACTAGATGCAAGAACAAATATACATACATTAGTCATTGAAGTCTCCTTTCCCTCAAATTTTGCACAATTGGCACATGACAGCAAACATCTCACCCCCGCACTTTTACTCGAAGAACTCAAAAAATGTCATCGTGATGACATTAGCCTCAACGTTATACATCTCAAAGCACTTTTTTACACAACAATTCTACGAGAATTAAATGAGCTGCAATTACTCCGTAATAACGGCAGAATCCTCGTCGACGGAGACCGGATAAATTACAATATTTCGTGATACGCTATAATACGCTTATTAATTAATTAAGGTGTTATGATGAGTATTGAACAAACATTACAAGAACGAAGCGGCAATATCTGCGAATTATGTGCCGCAACAGATGGTTTAAGCCCCTATGCAGTATCCCCAAGCGACGATTCAGCAGAACAATCGATCTACATTTGCGAAACATGCAAAAACCAAATTGAAAACCCTCAAAATCTCGATAGTGATCACTGGCGTTGTCTCGGAGACAGTATGTGGAGTCAAGTCCCAGCTGTACAAGTAATGGCATACCGATTGTTAAGTGCATTAGGAGACCAAGACCAGCTTGATATGTTGTATCTCGAAGATGATGTAAAAGGATGGGCGCAAGCAGGTATGCTTAGCACCACGGTTAATGATGATGGTGGAGCAGTTATTCAACGTGATAGTAACGGAACAATCCTCGCTGAGGGAGACACTGTAACTCTGATCAAAGACCTCGAAGTCAAAGGGGCAGGATTTACCGCAAAACGTGGAACCATCGTAAAAAATATCCGTCTAACCGATGATGCTCGATATATCGAAGGAAAAATCAATGGCAGCACTATCGTTTTAGTCGCCGCTTTTATGAAAAAAGCATAATTCTTCCATGAGGCACTCTCGCCTCATATCTTCTTTCTTTGTACTTATTGGTTCAACTGTACTGCTAAATCAGCATAAATATGCGCTTTTTCGATATTGAGACGATGCATATCTGCGCTGTTTTCAAGAGAAGCAATTTTTTGATTCAGCTGTCCCATCTTTGCATTAATAGAGTTTCGATTTTCACTGACTTTTGTTTTATCACTCGTAGAAACAGCTGAAGCTTGAAATCCTACATAACTTTTTGCCTGATTGACATAATTACCCGTCGTATCAAGTGCATCGGATATCCCCTGTGTTGTCGCTGCCATTGTCGCTGTCGATGAAGATATTTTTTGCAAGGCTATTTGCAAATCTCGTGCATCGCTTAACAATTCGGAATCGGCATAAGTTGCCAATTTAGCCAAATCCTCAGGTTGTGCCGTAGTTCGATTTAATTTGTCAAATCTATCCAAAAATGTCGCTGAGCTTTTTTTGTAACGATCCAATGCAACTGCCGCTACATTTAAATGAAGTGCCGTTTTAGAAATCAGTTTCGTCGTATTGGAAACTTCCCCAGCGTAGGGGATAGGTAAAAATCGAACAACATTGCTGATATAAACACTCGATTTTATCATATCCGCATAATTATCAACCGTCACTTTCATAGCGGTGATAAAACCCTCAAACGTATCTATATTTTTCTTATCTTCACGAAGCATTTTTGCTACACGTGAAAGGTAATCATAACTGTAACTGCTAAGCTGTGCACTGCTCATACAAGCTTTTTGTGGTGTTGGCGTGGGTTCAGGCATACATCCGCTGAATAAAACCAATGTCATCGCTAAAATAATCGAACGTTTCATAATTAATCCTCTCCTATCATCCTATCTCTTTGCGTGTTTTAGTGTTGTGAGGCTTGACGCTCTTTTTCTTTGTCTGTATGTGTGATGGTTTGCCACCCTTTTCCATTCAAAGATACCGAGATAATTCGATACGATTCAATCTGCAGCAGTTGAGGCTTCCCATCAATGATCATTTCTACCTTGCGTTTAACCGAGGGTTCATTATCCCTAATAACTGCCATAGTGTCATCACTGAGCTTAACCAGCGCATTTCTTTTGAGTTGTTTTGTGTAATATTCTTTCATGATGGTATTGTACCAAAATTGAAGTGTGGAATGACGAAAATACCAGTCTAACTTGCGGTGTAAAGGCGTGTTAAAATACGGCTTTATGGTAAAATTGCTTATTCACTCACTGATATATCTATTGAACTCATTTATAACGATTTTTAAAAAAAGGACGCATTGTGAAAGCTAAAAATTTAACAAATATTTTTTATCAATGGGAAGGGGATGTATTGGTGCTCAACGTCTTGGGAACTCCGAGCGCTAAACGTGACGTTATCGGCAAACCCAAAGGAAATCAGCTCAAGATAAGCGTTACCGAAGCGCCGGTACGAGGAAAAGCCACCGATCACATGGTGGCTTTTTTAGCGAAGGAGTTCGGCATATCTCCCTCTGCTATCGAGGTTGTGTATGGGCGGATGAATGTCAACAAACAGCTTCGGATACGTGCTCCAAAATCACTCCCGTCTATGATTGACACACCTCAATAATTAAGCCTAGTTATCCTTATTCTTGCATAAGCATCTTTGACTTATTGTTCAGCCAGTTTAGCTCCGATTGAATTAATGCTATCGGTAAAGAGTGAATCGAGCAAAGGCTCAATGTCTTTCGAAGTGTATGAAGGTTTTATCCATTTCCCTTCTTGCTGGGTAATCGTTTGCACGAGTGTTTTATCCCCTTTTGTACGCGTCACTTCAACTACGATCTTACCACGGAGATTTTCATCAAATTTGTTCGTATCATTGTATACGATCTGAATCGTTTTGATTTTTACATCGATGGTTACGTTCGCTTCCGCAGCATTTTTAGCTAAATTAAATTTTGCGGATTGCAACGCGGTGGTAAGCGCTTCTTTGTATCTGCTTGCGAAATCGACGTTACTGTAGAATTTTGAGGTTGCTACTCCATTTGTTTCGACGTATCCAATCGACGTTTTATCGTCTCGTGCATCCGTTACGGATAAAAATGAACTACTATTTTTGTCCTGAGTAGTCTTTCCCAAATACTGAGGTTTATAGGCTGAAAGCTCTATCGCTTCATTTTTGTACGAACATCCGCTCATTAAAATAACTGCGGCAACCAAACTATAAAGCTTTTTCATATCGGCTCCTCTTAAAAATTCGAGATTATACAAAACATTTCACAACACGCGTAAAATAGAGAGATTTATTTGATGAGAAAAAATGATGATGAAAGAGGGAGTATTAAGTTGGTGGGGGATCCGCTATCAAAGAAAGGCTAAATAACGATATTTTAGAGACTTTATAAAAAATAAACTATATTATAATCATCATCTAGAGAGTAAACATAAACTTTTTGAGCGGTTCATAGTTGCCTTGATCGGCTTCTTTTAGTGATGCAATATAAGCAAATCGCGCCTCGTTTACAGCGGTAATATCTCCACCCCATGAAAGAGCTTGATGCCCCATTTTTAAAAGCCATAGATCAGTAGCCAGTCGCGCCCACCGACCGTTTCCGTTTGGGAACGGATGAATCTTAACTAGCGTATGATGGAGACGTACCGCCGTATCACGGTAATCCCATTCGCTTTCCCAATATTTGAGATCATCTTGGAGCTGATACAAACGTTGGTGAATCATATTCGCCTCAACGCCTATAGAGGTTTGAGTGGTACGGAATTCTCCCGCCCAACTCCAAATATCACTAAACATCTCTTTATGGAGTTTACGAAAGAAGCTCAGATCAAAAGTTACTTTTTTTAGTGCTGTCGGATTGAGTGTGTATTTGATATACGCTTTAAGAATATTTTGCGCTTCGGCATCGTCGAGTTCGGCGCGGGTTGTGATCTTTTTGAGTTTTAATCCTGATATATCATCGAGGGGAGTTTCCCCCTCTTTATCAAACGTAATCATGCCCATACTTGCGATTTCGGCATTTTAGCGATCATCGATTTGGCTTGCAAAAGCATTTTTTGCTGAGCTTCGCTTCGCGGTGATTGGTTTTCGAGTGCGGAAGTATGAATCACACGGTTCACAATCTCATGTGCTTTTTTATCTATTTGTGCTTGATAGAGTACTTTTGCCGATTGCTTCGGTTTGATTGCAATCTCACATCCCAAAGCGACCGCGATTTTATCGAGAGTATCGAGCGATATATCGTGCCCTGTAAATGCACGTTTGACCGTAGCTATCCCCAATCCTGAGCGCGAAGCTATGGCATCATAGGGGATGGATAATGCCTCTTTTTGTTTTTTCAGTTCGGTTAGGATTAATGATTTAAACATGATGGCTTCTTTGTGGTATCACTAATGATACTTAATATTTTAAACAATGTATCACATATGATACTATATGTCAAGACACTATAGAATTTTTGTATTGATATTTTGATGGTTTTTTTGCTTTCTTGAAAGAAAAGTGAAGATTGAATACCTGATCCCTATTTTACATTTTTAGTTACCCAAAATTTTTCTTCTATATCTGAATGATATTTCATCTATTTCATCCATATGACCATTATCTTCTAAATACCCTGGAACTGTAATGTCTAATATAGTAATAACAACTGCCATAAGAGACCAATTTTCAGTATCCTCTTCAAAATTAAATAAATTCATTTCTTCTTTTTCTATTTTTTCAAGATATGGTAAAGCCAATAAAAGTTTTTCATGAAATGTATTTAAATCCAGATGACAGTCTCGAATTTTTTGGACAATCTCAGATAGTTTATCGTAGCCTTTCCTTTCAGGAAAATAATTGTTTAGTATAACTTTTACACTGTCCACATTTAAAGTTTTGGTTGGATCTATAATAATACCATCTTGTGTTTTGTTAATTAATTCTTTTCCATACAATTCTCGTTCATTCCTGAGTCTTTCAAATTGTTCATCAGCTAATTCAATTAAAGCACTTAATCTAAATAAATCGCGTTTAAATTGCTTTGGGATATCTTCTTCATGTTTATATAATAACTTATGATTAATTGCAGCCCACCCATGCATTAATATTGTTCTTGCCTGTACTTCAAAAGTCAGTTTAGATAATCCTCTATAATTTGGTGCAGTTAACCACTCATTTTTTATTGTTGCTATAAAATGATAAGAACGATAACCAAACCGATCATCTTCAAGTTCATCTTGTTTATCTACTGATTCTGAAACATTAAACTCTTTTTTAATTAAAGCCGTAATTTTTTCCAAATCAGCAGGGTAATAATTTATTATACGTAATCCACAAATATCCTGAACGTCCTCAAATGGATCTTGATATTTTTTTCTTTCAATTTTTTCATAAAAAGACTCAAAAGCTTTAACTCTAAATTCAACATCAAGGTAATCAATATTTAAATCATTAAGAAACTGTCTCAACGCATTTTTAACATTATCACCTAATCTCATATATAAGGGGTATAACTCATCATATTTGGCTTTAATTTCTTTTTTATCCACTTATTATTCCCTTAAAATACGTGTGATAGATACTAATTTTGACAACTTAAATATTTAATAATTTAAAAACTTAGGGCAAGACCCTAGATATAGCAAGAAAAACAAACCCCCATAACGGGGCATGTACGAAATACATTCCAATCGCAAATGCTATCCAACTTACCATAATTAGGGTGGTCTCTGACAAACAGAAACCATGATATTCTATTGCTGCTTTTTCCATGATATTACCCTCACTTTCTACTTTAGTTTCAATTGGTTGGCTAATATCTAGTAATCTTGCTCCGCGAACTATGCGTCCAGCCCTAAATATTTATATATTAATTCTATCATGTTTATTTAAATAAACCGAATAATAATCAAAAAATAGGTATCAGGTATTCAATTTTCACTTGATTGTTTAGTGGACTTTTAAATGAGATTTATAACAGGAGAAAAGTTTGGTGGAGGCGTCCGGGATTGAACCGGAGTCCTAAACCAAGAGAGTAAAGGCGTCTACATGCTTAGTAACGTTGTTTAGGTTTCGTGAGCCTTCACACAACGTGCAAGGCTACAGCTCACTATCCTCTAAATTCATTCCCATCCGAGGCATCCTGAGAATATAGCTATCACAGGGGTTATACGCCAAGCCCTTCCGGTTATAGCATAGGAAGGTAGCGCAGTCCTAAAGTTTAATTAAACTTACGCTACAGCGTAAGCAGGACGGTAATTAGTGTTGTTTGCGTTTAAGCAAGTGTGAGCCGTATAACGGAGCTGCTCAGTCCGGCGATGCAACCTAAACCTTCTTGATCCAGTCGAAGCCATGTCGCCCCCACGTAGATAACCGAAGTTAGGGTGGAATTATACCACGTTAGCTATTAATGAGCGATTTGATATTTCGGGTGATCTCGCAACATTTAGTAATCTTTTGGGTGTTGCTCAGGGTATCGTCCAAAAGTACTTGAACGATTGCCGAGCCGACGATGACACCATCCGCCCCCTGTACTTTTTCACGCGCCGTTTTTTCATTCACTCCGAAGCCGACATACACAGGAGTCTGCGTATGGCGTTTGATCATCTCGATGATAGGGGCTAAATCTTCGCTTTTACCGCTTCCCGTGATCCCCGCATAGGCGACGAGATAGATAAACTTACGCGCTTCGGCGGTAATCAATTTAATACGTTCTTCCCCATCGGTCGGAGCGACAAAGGTGATATTCGCCAATCCTCTATTTTCAAAAAGAGTGTGGTAATTTTTCGCCTCTTCAAAAGGGACATCTGGGATAATCAACCCGTTGACACCGATGCTCGCAGCTTTATCGAGCAACGCCTCCATACCGTATTGGTAAAACGGGTTGAAATACCCCATCCATAATGTATCGATTTTAGGGGCAACAGCAGACGAAATATCGATCAAATCGGCAAATTTAAATCCATTGGCAAGTGCCGCATGATTTGCCGCTTCGATCACGGGACCATCGGCGACGGGATCAGAAAACGGAACTCCTAGCTCTAAAGTATCGACTCCGTTTTCACCCAGTGCCAATGCTAAATCGATCGTAAAATTTTTATCAGGGTATCCTGCTGTAATGTAGGCTACGAGTTGCTTCACGCTTTCTCCATATCGGGTAAAATTAACAGGGAAAAATGGATTTTAGTGAGTTCGTTATCCATTTTAAAATCTTCTTGCCACTGCACAAACATATCAGAGACACTGATAAGCCATGTTATGGTCTCATCATTTGCTGCTTTATCACGCGTTCTTAATTGTTCTAACGCATCTTCAACAAATGTTGCTAAACGCACCATCGGTTCCACTTGTAAATATCCGGTAGCTGATTTAATATTATGAAAAATACGAAAAAGTTCTTCAACACTCCGCTTATAGCGCTCTGTATTTCCCAAATCAACCATGAGAGGTTCCATAATTTCAAGCATCATTGCATAATGGTCTAAAAATTCGTCAATTATTTCAAAGTCGAAATTAGCCTCTAAGCTGCTTCTTATACCCATGATGAATTCTCCTGTGTGAGAAGATTATACCGCGTTTAATCTGACAAAATGACTACAAAAGAGACGCAAATACAAATTTAGGGTAAGATACGAATACAAAATTACGGAGATTCCCACACGATGAAAAAACTCACGATTGGTACCATCAAACGACGTAAAAATGAGACTCCACTAGTCATGATCACTGCGTATGATGCCCTTTTTGCACGTCTATTATCACAAAGTGCTGATATCCTCCTCGTCGGAGACAGTCTAAATATGAGTTTCGGCGGCAATCTTGATACATTGAGCATTACGATGGATCAAATGATTTATCACACCAATGCCGTGTGCAATGGTGCACAAGATACATTTATTATTACCGATATGCCTTTTGGAAGTTATACCGATGAAAAAATAGCCCTCGACAATGCTATCCGTGTTTACCGTGAAACTTCAGCCGATGCGATCAAAATAGAGGGGGGAGCAGATAAAGCATCCTTGATACACCATCTCACGTCTAATGGCATTGCTGTATGTGGTCATATCGGACTATTGCCTCAAGCTGTGCGCGCAGAAGGTGGGTATAAAGTAAAAGGTAAAACCGAAGAAGAAGCCCTCTCTCTCATCGCCGATGCACAGGCAATCGAAAAAGCGGGGGCTTTTATCATCGTTATCGAAGGGGTAAAAGCCGATGTCGCCACACGTGTTGCACAAAGCGTTTCTATCCCGCTCATCGGAATCGGTGCAGGTAACGGCGTAGATGGGCAAGTGCTCGTGTTCTCCGATATGCTCGGTCTGTATGAGCCATTTGTTCCAAAATTTGTCAAGCAGTACATGAACGGAGCCAAAAAGGTCAAAGAGGCAGCAAACGCCTATAAAATCGAAGTTCAAAACAGGGAGTTTCCAAATGAAAACTATATTTACTAGTCTCATCTTTCTCATGCCGTTGATCGCTTTTTCAGGCTGCTGTGGTAAAAATGCATGTGAATACAACGAGCGTAATATTATAAAAGCAGATTGTTACAAAAATCCTAATGCTTCTGAACGTCAAGAGTGCTACAGCACTCATAATGAACCTTTCAATCCTAATCAAAACAGAAATTTTAATTAACTAGCTATGGAACGGATAGTAGAAATCGAAAAATTTAATGCCGAAGAGGTCACAGAGACTTCACTACGTCCAAGTGCATGGGACGATTATATCGGGCAGGAACAGATCAAAAAAAATCTGGGAGTCTTTATCAAAGCAAGCAATAAACGAGGTGATGCACTCGATCATGTCCTCTTTTACGGCCCTCCCGGTCTTGGAAAAACGACTCTTGCCCTCATCATTGCTAATGAGATGGGAAGCAATATCAAAGTCACCGCCGCCCCGATGATCGAAAAAAGCGGTGATCTCGCTGCGATCCTCACCAATCTCGAAGAGGGAGATATCCTCTTTATCGACGAAATTCATCGCCTCTCCCCTGCGGTCGAAGAGATACTCTACCCCTCAATGGAGGATTTTCGCCTCGATATTATTATCGGAAGCGGCCCTGCGGCACAAACAGTCAAAATCGACCTGCCCCGTTTTACCCTCATCGGTGCAACCACGCGGGCTGGAATGCTCTCCAACCCTCTGCGCGACCGTTTCGGGATGAATTTTCGTATGCAGTTTTATACTCCTGATGAGCTGTGTAGTATCATCACCCAAGCCGCATTAAAACTTGGAAAAAGTATCGACAAACATGCCGCACACGAGATTGCTAAACGCTCTCGCGGAACGCCTCGTATCGCTTTACGTTTACTCAAAAGAGTACGTGATTTTGCCGATGTAGCTAATGAAAATACTATTTTACATGAACGTTCCCGCTATGCACTTGATCAACTCGGAATTAATTCCAATGGCTTTGATGAAATGGATATCCGACTCTTAAAATTACTGATGGAAGCAAAAGGACGTGCTATGGGTCTGAGCACGATAGCCGCTGCCCTCAGCGAAGACGAAGGGACGATCGAAGATGTATTGGAACCCTATCTCCTCGCCAACGGCTATCTGGAGAGGACAGCACGAGGGCGTGTTGCTACACCTAAAACGTATGAATTGCTCAAATTTGGAATTGCGCAAAATGGATTGTTTGAATAAATGCAAAACTACACACTGAAAAAAGAACATTTTACGATTGTCTTGCTACTCATAGCCACGTATGGTATTTACCGTCTTTATGAATCATTTTGGATCAGTATCACGGTAGCGACTTTGCTAGCAATCTCAACCCATCATATACAAATGGGTTTCTTTTCCCTCACCCATAGCCAGTTTTGGGCTTCAGTCCTCTCCACTCTAGCCCTTTCTATCCTCTTTTTTGCACCGTTAGGCTACTTTTTATTTCATCTCTCTCTTATGCTCCAAAATATGGATCCACAGGTTTTACAAACCATTGATACCAATTTACGAGGCTGGATAGCACATCTACCACCCCCTTTTTCACGGGTAGAAATGAGAATGGAAACAATACTAAGTCATTTTGACACTAACTCTTTATCTCAGCATACACTTGAATATGCCTCTCAAATTGGTAGTTTTACAATGGCATTCCTCACCAAAACAATTTTCATATTAATCTTTTACTTTGTCGCCCAATATAACGGAAAAGATATTTATGATTTTTTTAAACGCTCTGCCCATTTTCCGCAACAAGAAAGTACTCTTATCATGTTTGAAATGCGCTCGTCTATGAGTGTCGTCTTTTACTCGATTTTAATGACAGCCGTTTTTGAAGGTGCCTTGTTTGGAATTGCCATCGAATATTTAGGATATAACGGATTATTATTCGGTATTATGTATGGATTCGCTTCTTTGATCCCTGTCATTGGCGGATTTATTATGTGGCTGCCATTTGCCCTTTTTGAACTCTCATTAGGACATACCCATAACGCTCTGTTTATAACACTCTATACGATTATCGTTATCTCAATCATTGCAGATACTTTCATCAAACCCATCATTATTAAAATAATTAATCAAAAATTGATCAAACCACAAGATAAGATAAATGAACTCATTATATTCTTCGCTATCATCGCTGGGTTAGGAACATTTGGTTTTTGGGGGATGATCATCGGCCCTGCAATAACCGTTTTATTTTTAACTCTGATGAAAATCACTGAAACTTCTGCAAGTGATGATCAATAGTCGTTAATACTGTTAATAGTCTGTTGGTGAAGTATTAGATGTTATTGCGTATCATGTCATCATACCAACACGGAGAAACCCATGAAAAAGATTTTAAGCATAGCACTCATTCTTGGAGCTACAGCACTAATGGCCTGCCCAATGAAAGATGGCGGGATGATGATGAAAAAATGTGAGTGTGACACTTCTAAACTTCCTAAGCCTTTTGAAAAATTGGGTCTTAGCGATGATCAAAAAGCACAAATCCAAAAAATTCGTGAAGCAGGAAAAGAGTTCCATAATCAACAACACGAAAAAATGATGGCAGTACTTACGCCTGAACAACGTAAAACATTCGAAGAAAATGCTCCTAAAATGTGCCCAAAAGGTGACATGAAAGGTGACATGAAAGGTGACATGAAAATGCCAATGGACGGAATGGGTTGTAAACACTGCGACGATAAAAAATAATACTCATGATCAAAATACTCCTTATTGAAGACGACCTCGAAATATCAGACCTGCTTACGCAGTATCTGAGTCGTTATCAAATGGAGGTTATTGCCTACGCTCATCCCAAAAGTGCACTTGCATCACTGGGAATTGAGTCTTACGATGTAGTACTTCTTGATCTTACGCTCCCTGATATTGACGGTTTAGATGTTTGTAAAATGCTTCGTGAACGCAGTGATATTCCTATCATCATCTCTTCGGCTCGGAGTGATTTGGGAGACAAAGTCATTGCCCTAGAACTCGGTGCTGATGATTATCTCCCAAAACCCTATGAGCCGCGTGAACTTGTGGCACGAATACAAAGCCTACTTCGAAGAACCAGTGGAAAAACATTGCAGGCGAATAGTGAAACATTCAGAGTCGATGATAATGGTATCTACAAAGATGGAGAGCTACTCCCTCTGACGCGTGCCGAATTTGAACTGTTGGCACTTCTTATCAAACATCGCCGCCAAATCATAACACGGGATTTTATCGCCAATAATGTTGAATCAATAGGTTGGGAAAGTAGTGAACGGAGTATTGACGTTCTTATTAGCCGCATACGTCAAAAAGTAGAACTAAATCCTAAACACCCCACTTTGATCCGATCGATTCGCGGCATGGGGTATCAATTTACATTATGATTTCACGTCGCCATTCCGTTTTTTTCAAACTTCACTTTTTCTTTTTTTTAGCGCTTGTTGTTTTGGTTTTACTCTTTTTTTCAGCCATACATGAACAACAAAGACAAAAACTTCATCTCATCGCGCATCGTTCTATGGAACTTTCACGACTTCTAGATGAAACAAAAGCAAAAACGTGCATAGAACAAAGTGAAGAGCTGTCTGATTCGGGCTTTAAACTGATCGAAAATATAACACCTACCTGTGAAGCCATCAAGCTTCCACCTCTTATGCAATCAAAACTTCATTCACGCAAAGTAAAAATTGTCATTTACAAGGATAAAGACGGATTTATTTATGCATTAAAGCGTGAGCATTGTACGATGTATTATCGAGATACTGTCGAAAGCAGAAGCTACTATTTTGTCTGGTTTTTATTTTTTGCTCTCGTAGGAGGATTAGTAAATATATATTTTATCTTGTGGAGTAATCTGAAACCTCTAAAACATCTCTATGAGCAAATACAGCGCTATGGAGAGGGAGAAGATATTATTGATGAACCCAATAGCGGCAAAGATGAAATCGCCCTTATCTCCAATGCTTTTCATGATGCACTGCAAAAACAAAACCGTCTCAAAAAATCGCGCGAACTTTTCTTGCGTAACATCATGCATGAACTCAAAACCCCGATTACCAAAGGGAAACTAATCGTCGAACTCGAAGAGCCGAGTCCGAACCGTAACCTCCTCTCCAGGCTTTTTTCACGGCTTGAACATTTAATCCATCAAATGGCAGACATTGAAAAAATGCATGCCTTCTCACTCACAAAAAATCGAACCAGTCTCGATACGATGATTCTAAATGCACTGGATAATCTCATGATCGAAGAAGATTTGGTAGAGATAAGCGGGTGCACGCAAAGTATTATGGTGGACAATGACCTCTTTACGAGTGCACTCCAAAATCTGATTGATAATGCGCTACGGCATGCGACCTCGTACCCTATCCATATCGATTGTGACGGAAAAAGAATTTGCATCCGAAACAGCGGTGAACCGCTAAAACGTCCTGTGGAAGAGGCGTTGCAGGCATTTGTAACTGAGCGGGGAGACGGGGGATTAGGACTGGGGCTTTATATTGCCCAATCGGTAGCAGATTTACATCATTTTGATCTACGTTACGCGTACGAAGATGGGATACACATTTTTTGTATTACTTTTTAAAGTAGATTATTTTCATATACACCCATATCATAACCGAGACTGCCGCCATTGCAAAACTAAGTGTCATTCCGAGCGTAAGCCATGTACCGGCGAGATAACCGATTTGCGGATCAGGCGCTCGAAAAAATTCAACACCACCTCGTCCAATTCCATATAAAAAACCATATAGTAAAATCAGTTCCCCATCAAATGCTTTACGCTTACGATACGCATATATAATAGCGAATACTATGATTCCCTCTACAAATGCCTCATATAACTGCGAAGGGTGGCGGAGAGTATCATAAACATAAATCCCCCACGGTACATCTGTCACCCGTCCTACGAGTTCTTGATTAAGAAAATTGCCGATCCGTCCAAATACATACCCTAGAGGAACTGATACCGCAACCAGATCCATTAAAACACCAAACGATATTCCATGCCGGCGATGATACAAATACGAACCCATCAAAAATCCAATAATAGCGCCATGGAAACTCATACCTCGTATACCCACAAAATGACCGTCCATAAAAGGGTTGAAAATTTGCCATGGGTGTGAAAGATAATAGGATGTATGTATATCATAAAAGAGGATATAGCCTATGCGTGCACCAAGAATTACTCCGATCTCTGCGTAGATAAAATAATCATCCAATTGTGCTTTTGTGATAGCAACCCCATCTTTTTTCACTATCCATTTGGCGATCATTAATGCTGAAAGAAGTGCCAAAACATACATCAATCCATACCAATGAACAGGAATAGGACCTAGATTAAAAGCTACAGGATTAAAATGCTCATATATATGATTCCAAAATTCCATCAGAATGTCACCACTTTCCAGTCATTTTTGAGTGCCTGCGTTAAAAACTCTCCCGTATGGATCGGCTCAATCCCCAGTTCACGGAGTTGCTCAGTCACACCGTAATCATCACTGCACACGACACAGACTGAGGCTTTGACACCCGATTCGAGGACTTTGGCTACCATCTCTTGCAATTCGCTATTTTCAGCCAAAAGTTTCGCAGAGGGACCCCATACCATCAAGTGCGCTTCATCCCAATATCCGCGCGGTAAAATAACGCTGCCATAGAGTAATACCAGCTTTTTAGCGACTTCGATATCTCCGCTGCTCCAGACGATGAGGAGTTTATCCATTATGATGTCCTTTTTGATGTTGACCCATAATTTGCGTCATCACCTCAAGATTTGAATCCAAACGATACGCTTGTCCAAATCCCATAACTGCGCTACCGCTTTGTGGGGAAAGTTGAAATAGATGAAAATCTCCCATAGATGAGAGTGAATTAACAAGTTCAGCATCAAAATGCGCCTTAAAACGCTCAATAACTTGTCGATACAATTCCTCTTCTTTATTTATTTCCAAAACAATAGCTTCTATCGTCACCCGTTTTCGAGCAAAAGGCTGCATACATCCTGACTCATCCTCAACAAAAAGCAATGAAACCCTATCTGTCGCTAATAAATTACGCCCATGTTGAGCGATTGTACTGATTAGAATAAAAAAATCGTTTTCTATCCTTACATATGGAGCAGTACTTGCATGCACACTCCCTTCTGCAGACAAAGAAGCCATTGTAAGCGTTTGAAATATTTCTAAAAATTCTTGTACTTCTATTGTTGTCATTGTCTAAGTGCTTCAGCAATCAATTCGATCGGATTTTTAAAGACAACATCAAGCTCGGCTTCATTCATGGAGTTATTAATCTGCATTCGGCATGCACTGCACTCAGCGGTAACAATATTTGCACCTGTCTTAGCGATCATAGCAGCTTTAGGTTTACCTGCCGCTTGAGCAAAATGGAAATTCTCCGTCTGCATCGTCACACCACCGAAACCGCAACACGCATTGGGATCACTCATCTCGGTAATCGTATAGTTTTGACTTACCAAAGCTCGAGGCTCTTTGTAGACTCCTTGCATTTTTCTAGCATGGCACGGGTCGTGATAGGTGACACTCAGATCACTTCGACCTTTGCTTGCCAACAGCGCTCTTAACTCCGTCTTTTGCTCCAACCATTCGGTTGCCATAAAGATTTTGCCTTTAAGCCTTTTCGCTCGCTCCAGCCATTCAGGCTGATCGTGAAAGAAATGTTCATAATCTATTTTTATCATCGCACTGCAGGTCGCTTCTGGGATGATGATTGCCTCTACTTCATCGATAAAACTTTCGAAATAGACGATGTTCTTTTTAGCATTATGATCGACCGTCGCAAAATCCCCCGTAAAATAAGCAGGGGCACCACAACAGAGCTGTTTTTTCGGGATAAAAGCATCAACATTCAACGCTTCTAAAATATCCAAAAGCCCTTTCCCTATCTCGGTGTAGTTGTAGTTGGCTAAACACCCGATAAAGATAGCAACACGTCGATTACCGCCGTTAGAAATATTTTCAGGATAACTATTTAAAAAAGAGGTTTTCCCCATAGATGGAAGGAGACGATCTTTCTTGATAATTGGGAGATCAAATCTCGGCTGCATCGAGTTTATCTGAGCTTTTATTTTAAATCCGCACGTTTGAAATACATATCCCAGTTTAAAGAGGATATCCATCGTAGTTCTATGGCGCAGAAGATAAAAAAATGCCCGCTTAAACCATGCAATTCCATACTTATCAGCGATATCAGCACGTACCTGTTCTATTACCATATCGGTTGGTAATGCTTTTGGACATACATCGGTACAGTTGGTACATAAAAAGCAACTCTCAAAAATCGCTTTTGCATTTTTATCCAACTCTAACTGTCCTCGTTCATACGCTCCAAGTAGGTCAATAAAACCACGCGGAGAGGTAACCTCATCAGCATTTACATTATGAATCGTACAGACAGGAATACATTTCCCGCATTTGATACAGGCATCCGAGGTTTCAGTAAAATGAAACAATTCACGCTCCCCCATCATTACACCGTTTTACTAAATGCTTTATCACTGGTGGCATGACGCTTCATATAAGCATCAAAAGGCATGGCAATATTACGGATTAAAAGAGTTCCCGTTGGGGAACATTCAATCGATGTCGATGTCATATTCAAAAGTCCATCAGATTCAAAAGGTTTCAACACTTCAATTGCATCGGCAAAATACTCTGCAAATTTAACTCCGTACAACCGCTCAAAACGGCTAATATCAAGTTTGAAATTAGACATCAGTTCCATAATAACATATTGACGAATACGGTCATCTTCGTTGAGACTCACACCTCGTTCATACGGTAATTTACCTGCATCAATAGCCGCTTCATACGCTTCCATCTCTTTGAAGTTCTGCGCGTAATAATCAGCACCCTCACCGATAGAGGTGAGACCGACTCCGATCAAATCGGCGCCTCCTTTAGTTGTATAGCCTTGGAAGTTACGATGCAGTTCCCCTTTGTCAATCGCTTTAAACAATTCGTCCTCAGGTTTGGCGAAATGATCCATACCAATCATTCTATATCCCTGTGCACTCATATAATCAACGGTATAACGCATAATGGCTAGCTTTTCTGCAGGGGTAGGCAATGTCGTTTCATCGATTTTACGCATCGTTTTTTTCAGCCATGGTACATGTGCATAATTAAATACTGCAAAACGATCCGGATTGAGAGAGATAGAGAGTTCCAATGTCTTTTTAAATGTATCAAGACTCTGGTAAGGCAACCCATAGATAAGGTCAACATTGACGCTCACCATATTGTATTTACGCGCCAAGTCCATCGCTGCTTTGGTGATATCATAAGGCTGTACTCGGTGAACAGCAACTTGCACTTTGTCATCAAAGTCCTGAATCCCAAAACTGACTCGGTTGAATCCCGCCTCGCTCATTACTCTCATCTGATCTTCATTGATATGGCGAGGATCGATCTCACAGCTAATCTCTGCATCTGAAGTAAAATTTTTAAAATAACTTTTAATTGTTCTAATGATCCGATTTAGCTGATCCGCATCAAAAAACGTTGGTGTACCACCACCAAAATGGAGTTGAATAACGCTTCGGTTAACATCAATATGGGTACTTAAAATTTGAAGCTCTCGCGTAAGATAATCAATATAGCGCTCTTTTTTATCCTCTTTGGAGGTAAATACAACATTACAGCCGCAAAAATAACAGGCGTTTTTACAAAACGGCAGATGAAAATAAAGCGAAAGTGGTCGCACAGGATCCTGAGAATGAAGTTTTGAAAGATAACCGTTATAATCAAAAGAGTCACTAAATTCCAATGCTGTCGGATAGCTCGTATACCGTGGCCCTGGTTTAGAATATTTTGTAAATTTGTCAAAGTCTAGCATCATTGTTTCCTATCACACCCTAATTAGACGCGATTATGCCCCTTTTGGGTTGAATAACGGATAAAAAAGAGACATTATCCTAAAATCCATGTCTAAAAATATTTTTTGAGCACTCAATTGTTGAGTTTCACCAAGTAATATGATAAAATATCCTTATATTGCTAAAGAAAAAGAGGGGTTATGAGCGCGATTAAAGTATTAGTTGTGGAAGACGACGAAGTCACTGCCATGAATTTGAAAATGTCTTTGGAAAAACACGGGTATGACGTTATTTCCATTGCAGACAATGCCATTACTGCTCGCAATAAAATAAAAATTTACAACCCCGATATTGCTCTCATCGATATCGGTCTTCAAAAAAGCAACGACGGCATTGAACTCGCACAATACATTCGAGAAAAGAATCCTCTCCCTTTTATTTATCTCACCGCCCATTCCGATAATGACATGCTCTCAAAAGCGAAAAAAACAGAACCTTATGGATATATTGTAAAACCCTTTGATCCCATCAATTTACACACTACGATTCAAATGGCACTCTACCGTTTCAAAGAAGAGCGAAAAAGAAATTCCAATATTGATGAGCTCAAATCAGATCGTGAACATCTCGAAAAATTAGTCTATGCTAAAAAATTATCAGATAAACCTATTGTTGAATTTGGAGAGGGGTATCGACATGATATCGGCTTGGGAGAAACATTTTACCAAAATCAAAAAATAAAACTTACTAAAAAAGAGAATGCCTTTATCCGTCTTTTAGTAGCACAGCTAGGAAGTATTGTTGACTTTGAACAAGCTATTAATTACGTTTGGGAAACCAAAGGGGCAACTGACAACAGTGTTCGAACCCTTGTATGGAGACTGCGGAGTAAACTTCCGACCGATGTGATTAAAAATGCTTCTGGTGTAGGCTATTATTTAGAAGAATAACCTATTCCAAGCGTTTTCGATATTCAGAGCATAATACGTCATAAGCTTCGGAAAAATCAAAGTCTGCATCTTTATTCACTGCGAATTCCTCGATAACATAAGAAAGCCGAGAGAGCTCATCAAAACGGAAATTTGCACTTGATCCTTTAATCGAATGGGCAATGAAAGCAATATCTTCATACTCTTTGTTATCAATTGCAGAGAATAATTCTTGAAATGAATGCTCCATTTTTTGACGATATATAACCAATAATTTTTCTATTTGATCTGTTTCCAACATCAAAGCACTTTTGAGATGCTCCATGTCGATTTTAGAATTATATTCAACGGGTACAGTTGATTCATTCGATACAAGCGATATCAAATTTAAATAACGTTCAAATAACGATTCTATCTCTTTTAATACAATCGGTTTTCCTAAAAAAGCATCATAACCATTTTGAACAGAACGCTCACGTGCCCCTTTGATGACATTTGCAGTCAATGCCACAATTGGTGTGTGTTTGCGTGCTGCTTGTAGCTCATACGCTAAAATAGCTGCTGTAGCATCATTTCCATTCATAACCGGCATCTGCTCATCCATCAATACCATATCATAGTGCTCTAACTGATAAAAATCTATTGCTTCACTACCGTTAGAAGCTATGGTATATTCCAATCCATAACGTTCCAAAACGATTTTAATGAGCTCTTGATTTGCATGATTGTCTTCTGCAACCAAAATTTTCCCTTTAAAACCGCGTCTACCCTTTTGTACCCCTTGTTGTGTAGGACATGGAGCTTGATCACGGCCTATTACCTCACCCATTGCACGTTGAAGTTTAGTACAATAGATCGGAAATGTTAATGGAGAAATATTTGGGATGGCATCATACCTGTCATCCAAGAAATCTAATATTGCAACCGAAGGAATTTTTTGCTTAATAATCGTTTCACGTTTAGCATCATCCATTGAACTCTCTAAAAAAATTAAAAGATCACATTCTGCTTCTATATTGGTAACTATCTGAATATTTAAACCAAAATGTTCCCAATACCGTTGTAGAGACTCTAACTTAAAATTTTCAGAAGCATCATAAGCGAGTAATCCAAACTTTATCCCTTCAAAAATCGAAACATTCAATTTTGAAATCTCGCAATCATGATTAACTATGATTGGAATTTTGAGCGAAAAAAGGCTTCCTCTTCCCAAAGCCGATTCCAATTCAATTGTCCCACCCATATGAATAGCTAATTGCTTGCAAATAGAAAGTCCCAAGCCTGTTCCACCATGAACCGTGAGTGCCCCTTCTTGCGCTTGAGAAAATGCATCAAATATACGTTCCTGATCAGAAATAGCTATTCCCATCCCCTGATCACGTACAGAAAGTGTTAAAATTTCATTTATGCATCGTGCTTCAACATGAATTGCACCAGAATGATCACTGAATTTTATAGCATTACTTAAAAAATTTCCTACAATTTGTTTAATACGAAGTGCATCAGCAACGATCTCATAAGGGATAGCCGGATCGATAAAACTGGTAAATGTTATACTTTTTGAATTAGCACTCGGGACAAATAACTCCATTGTATGTGATATTTCATCATGAATATTAAACGGCTGTGGATCTATCGTAAACTCACCGCTTCTCAATTTTGAAAAGTCCAAAATATCATTAATAATATGAAGCAAATTTTCGCCGCTATTTGCAATAATATCAAGATAATTTTGATGACGCGGATTTACTGCTTCATCTTTTAGTAAGGCTACAAATCCCAAAATAGCATTGAGTGGTGTACGAATCTCATGTGACATATTGGAAAGAAAATATTCTTTGGCTTTAGATGCGTTGAGTGCTTCTTGCTCTTTTTGAAATATCGTATCGGTGTAGAGTTTCAATACTCCTGCAAAATTGTGATCAAATAAATAACTAATCCCTATAAAAATATCCTGATCGTTAATATTAAGACGGTAAGTTGCATTGATCACTGAATGTTTAAAATGGCTGCAAAGAATAAATAGCTCATCTGCACGCAAATCTTTATTTTTGAGATATTCAATCAATTCTGCAATAACAGGGCATTCACCTAATTGTACATGCCCTGAAACAACACCCATAAAATAGTCAAAAACACTGCTAGCATATTCTTGGACAAATACATCGGTATCGATTTCATGACGCTCTAAAATGCTAGCACACATCTCTTCAGCAACCCACTCATGCAAAATCGATTTTTTTGCTTGAACCAAGATTGATTTAAATTCTAAAAGCTTCTTAAAAACGGCATTTTCCATCAACTCTCCGGAGCATTCGCATCGATATTTTTGATTTCAAATAAATAAAAATGCATTAAATAATAATCATATTATAGCACTATAAAAAAGTTTATATTATAATTTTAAATTATTTAGGTGCCAACCAAAAGAACAGACCCAAAGCGACAATTAACAGCTGAAATGCCATAATTACTACCGTTCCAATTATATTTCCAATCTGACAGCTTGTACATTGTTTATAAAGTTTTGCTTCATGTTGCGCGTAAAAGAAATAGATAACCATTAAAATGGGAACCGCTAAAAGAGCTATTTTATCAATAGAAAAAATGATTTGTTGTATTTCTTTTGAGACAAAAAATGGGGTAATAAAACTAAGTGCTACACCACCCATAATGTATTTTGCAGCTTTTTTATAATAATCGCGAATAAATACGGTTGGACAAGAGACTCCGAAATCGTATACACCCTCATGCTGGGAAACTAAAATCTCTTCCGCAGCTTTACGCTCTTTTTGAGCGAGTTTATCTAAAAGAGTCCCTCCAAAAAGAAAATCCATCTGACGTTGCAATCGAAAGGAGAGCTCCCCTTCGGCATCAAGATGACACAATTCACCCTGACGGTTTTCATACACTACTTTGATTTTCCCGTAACGCTTTATTTTAGCGCTGAACCCTTTTGGGAAATACGGGCTCACTTCATCTACTTCTTCATTCCCATCCGTCAATATAAGACGCGCATTGATCATCTCTATCAATTCATCACCGTTTTGGATCAAAATAGCACTAAAAGGGATAGCAATTTGTATCGCGGAAATAGCATCCAATGCATTATGTTCCATCGTATCGCGCATATTTTCGAGTAGTTCAAACAATTCATCATCAAACTTTCGTATGTCCGCCGAAATGTATCGGATTCTCTCGTCAGGGTAGGTGATCAATTCTTTAATCATTAGAAAACTTTCATGAGGGAGTGAAGCCCCGGAAGGGGCTTTTCTTAGTGGCTTTTGCGAACTACGATCAACATTTTAATGTTGATCATGATAAAACGGATAAATTGCCAAATTTTGCACGTACGCATTTTGATTACAAAATTAGTTGGTACCATTGTTGTAAAGTTATTATCGTACGGTTTTACGTATTTTTCGATTTCGTTCATAATTTTCTCCTATTCTTTATTCTGGGATCATTGTCCAGCCCGGATTGAGCTTGGCTTTATAGAGAAACATGTGATGAAGGATGTGTTTAATCCAGTGACCTGCAAGTCCGATTTCACCAAATGTGTAATCCAAATCACGACCAAGACCAGGATACTTTTCAAAGTCAGGAACAACCGGATAAACCGTCAATGCCGCTGCAGTACCGTCGAATAGACCTTTACCTGCTGATGCAACACACGCCGCACCCATTTCTGCCATAGATGCTTCATGAAGATGTGCATCCGGTCCTTTTTTGATCAAATCACAAACACTGTGCGCTACCGCTTTACCGATAATACCACTTGGCATACCTGTACGTGGAGGTGTTGGGAAAATTTGTGTCCCATTTGGTGTTGTCATCGGTTTAGAGATCGGATGCGGAGGTGCAAACGCGATACCTGCTGCGAAGAGATTTTTGTATGTCGGATTTTGGTATGTACGAGGCCAGTCAGACGCTTTCCAGTTTTCATACGCACCCGCTGCATAGTTTGCATCAACTTTCATAAAACCATTTGGTGCGAATACTGTAGCAGTGATATCTTCACCTGCTTTGTCGAATGCTTTGAGACCGACACCCGCGAACGGAGGGATCAACATTGCGAAATCGAACTCTTGCTCACCCATTGAACCATCGAGAAGTTCATACGAAACTTTCCCTTTTTCAACTTTGTTAACGTGAGCACCGATCAACCATTTAACACCACGTTCAGAATACAATGATTCTGCGAAGAGACGTGAAGATGCAGCATAACCACCGCGTTTCATGTGCAATCCACCGATACCAAAGTCACCGAGGAATGATTCGTTAGAGATCCATTGAAGATCTGCCATTTCACGAACACCTGCTTTTCGAAGTTCATGCTCGATGTTGAAAATGTACTCAAATGCCGCACCTTGACATGTACACATACCGTGACCAGTACCAACAAGGAATTTTTGACGTTCCCCTTTTTTCATTTTTTCAATAGCTTTTGCAAATTCATGAGCTGCATGATCGGCATGGTCTGCAGTACATACAGAAACAGTAAACTCACCCAAACCGTTGGCATCGCCAAGACCCGGAGTCGCAGCAAAGTTAAGTTTTGGTCCAGTAGCGTTGATCAAATAATCATACGTTACATCTTCGCTTTGTCCCGCTTTGCCTTGACCGGTATACTCGATCGTAACAAACGGTTTATCGCTGCTTGCATTCCCCTCAGGGTTAAGACTTACCGCTTTAGCTTGTTTATAAGTAATTCCAGCTTTTTGATAAACAGGAGCAAGGTCAAAAGTAACCTCTTCTTTAGACATCTGACCGACACCAACCCAGATGTTTGATGGGATCCAGTTCCATTTTGAGTTAGGGGTTACTACCACTACCTCGTGATCTTTTCCGAGCCAATCTGCCGCAAATGTTGCTGCAGTATGTCCGGCGACACCGCCACCGAGGACGACTACTCTTGCCATTGATTCTCCTTCAAAATTAATTCCATAAAGGACGATTATAATACCATTACATCACAATTATATCACATACTTAAAATAAGCCTTGTATTTTAGACTAGATATATCACAAAAGAAGCTTGTGTTACTTTTTTTCCCAATCTCTACATATAAGCAAAATATTGCTTTAGAAAATAAAAAATACTTATGACGAATAAAATATTTAACTATATTCATTTTAAACGCCACTACTGTTTATAATTAGCAAATAATCAATTTGCATCCCTATCAAAAATAGTATTATTTAAACATTTTAACTAAAGAAAATACGCAATAATATCCCCGTATTTCAGTGATAAAATCTACTTCTATAATATTTTCGTTACTATTTCATACACATTATTTGAAAGATTTGGATGATTTTTAATCCGCTCCAATTCTCTCTCCATCTGTCCTTTTTGCTCTACTGAAAGTTTTCCATAGTTTTTAAATGCACCGGCAAGACCTGAAGCTATCTGAGGATTAAGTGCATCAACTTCGATCACTTTATCAGCAACAAATTTAAATCCTTGCCCACTCACATCATAAAAAGCAACCGGGTTACGGGCAAAGCTTCCAATCAGTGAACGAACTAAGTTTGGAACCTTAATATCATATACTGGATCATTTTGTAGATCTATTACCCTCTCAAGCACTCCAACACGCCGAGATGAAGCACAAATAGTTAAATATTTGTTCATTACCAAGGTTTGATCACGATATCGAGTGTAAAAATCTTCAAATGCACTTTTTGCACGGTCCGGTGCATAATTTTCAAGAAGATCCAATGCTACAAGTCTCTCACTCATAGAAGATGACTCTTCATAATGACGGCTGCACAATTCATAAACTTGTTCATCCTGCACCGTTATTAATAGAGATAATAAGCGATTTTTAAGTGCCCGTCTCCCTATACTGATACCATCTGTATATGTATTTAACGGCTCATACAATGCTTCAATTTCTCTCTTTAATCTATCTTCATATCGTGTAGCTAAGAGCATTTTTAATGTTTCTTGTACCTTTACAATCGATTCCACGTCAATAACTTTTTGGCGTTGCATCAAAGAGGTAATTGTAGGAAGTTCCAATAATTGTCCCTTAAACATAGCATCTAGTGAAGAATCTTCCAAAATAATTCCATAACTTTGAACGAACTGCTCATCTACTGCATTTCCCGCCATCATCGATTCAAGTGTTTGTATCGCAAATTGTTGAGCAGCCTCATAGCGAACAAAACCGTCCGTGTCATTTGCCATCAAAAACGGGTAATCTATCTCGTCGCATTCAACCATGACGGGTGCACTAAAATGACGATTAAGCGAGAGTCTTGGCTTACTGCGAATATCATCAAACACAATGATGCTAACAATATCCTCTATCCACAATGTGTCCCCGTTTAAAAGAGTAATATCAGACGTTATCAAAGGATACTCTTCTCCTGATTCAGAAAGCAACGCGATTTTAAATGGCATTGCATACGGAAGCTGTTCTTGATTATGAGTATTTTGAGGAATTTTCTGAGTAATCGTCATTTTCAATTGGTACAACGATTCATCATACTGTGTAGTGATCGACAAGGTTGGAGTGCGCTCTTGTGCATACCATCGCTTAAATTTGGTCAAATCTACCGGGCTCTGGCTCTGCATGGATTCAAGAAACTCCTCGGTTCCAATAGCTTGACCGTCAAATTTTTCAAAATAATAATCCATAGCCGCACGGAATTTCTCACGACCCAATACCGTGTACATCATCCGAATAACCTCAGCCCCTTTTTCATAAACGGTTGCCGTATAAAAGTTATTGATTTCCATATAATGATCAGGTTTAATCGGATGAGCAGTTGGTCCTGCATCTTCGACAAACTGGCGTTCACGCAGTGCTCTGACATCATCAATCCGCTGTGTCAGCTCGGAATTCATATCGGCACTGAAAGATTGATCTCTAAAAACTGTCAAACCCTCTTTCAAGGTCAACTCAAACCAGTTACGGCAAGTAATACGGTTTCCAGTCCAGTTATGAAAATATTCATGTGCTATCACACTTTCAATCCCCATAAAATCACTATCAGTTGCTGTCTCTTCATCGGCTAATACATAATGAGAATTAAAAATATTAAGCCCTTTATTCTCCATTGCACCCATATTGAAACTATCTACCGCAACAATGTTATAAATCTCCAGATCATACTCTCGCCCATAAGTATATTCATCCCATTCCATCGATTTTTTTAACGACTTCATCGCATGATGACATTTCTCTTCATTTCCGCGATCACAATAAATTGCCAAATCCACATTTTTTCCGCTTATCGTCGTATAGGTATCTTTAATACTACCTAAATCTCCGGCAACCAATGCAAATAAATAACATGGTTTTGGAATAGGATCTTCCCAAAGAGCCAGATGTTTACCATTATCCAATGTCGCCACACCTCTGAGATTTCCGTTACTAAGCAATATGGGACAACTTTCTTGATTAGCAATAATTTTTGTAGTAAATTTTGCCATAACATCTGGACGATCGATAAAATAGGTGATGCGACGGAACCCTTCCGGCTCATTTTGGGTACACCAAATACCTCCGGAACGATAAAGCCCTTCGAGCTCGGTATTCTCATCCGGATAAATACGATTAATGACTCGAATACGTGCAGTATCCATATCAAGCGGGAGAATAAGGGTACTCTCTTGCAGTGTATATTTTGTTGCATCAAGCAGTTCGTCATTGACCCAAATCAACTCCAGATCGAGTTTTTCTCCATCTAAATGCAACTCTTTGGCTTCAGGATTTTGACGGCGTATTTCCATGATGTTTTCAACACGGGTAGAGCTATTTTCAATAATAAATTCAAGCGAACAGCTTACGACCGTATATGGGCTGAGAATATAATCTTTGAAATATATTGTTTTATGTTCTTGCATCATCTTTTTCCATTTTATTTGTTTTTGAAATCATACTCAAACTTTTGATACGATAACCATTTATTTCAGTACGACAAGTTATAATCATCTCTTTATCTCTCACTCTAAAAAGAACTAAATATGAATAAATTGCGATTAAACAGCCTAATACAATTTGATAAAAACGGTATTTTAAAGCCAAATAATACGATTGCAGATGCTCTCAATATTATGTCTACTGACAGTATCAGTTCCATCATTATCACTGATAAAGATGAACATCCGATAGGTATTTTTACCGAGTATGATGCACTAAAAATCATTGCAAAGGGTATACCGATAACAGATGAACTTTCCACTATCATGTCCAATAAACTCTTTACCGTACCGGATTCTACCTATTTACATGATGCATATATTCTTCTAGCAGACAAAGGATACCGTCATCTTATTGTTACAAATGAAGAGAATAAATATCTCGGAATTGTCAGTGAAGGTGATTTTATACGCCATATGGGGTTTGAACATCTGAGCAAAATACAAATAATTGAACAAATAATGGATCGAACACCACTCATGATTGAACCTGGGACATCGATTCAACAGGTTGCAAAACTGATGAGTGAACAACATTCAGATTATGCAATCGTTATTGAGAACCTCAAACCAGTAGGAATAGTTCATGAGCGTACAATCGCCCATTATTTTACACATGTGACCAATACACAAAAAACACCCATTGATACATTAATTTCTAAAGAAATTTATTTTGTCTCTAAATCCATTTTATTGCAAGAAGCCGCGAGCTTATTAACCAAACACGGCACCCATCAATTGATTGTTATCAATGATGACAATCAAGTAATCGGGTTAGTTGAACGTTTTGATGTGTTAAAAGCAATCCATGGTTCATATTTTGATTTTTTGATTCAAACCATCGAACAAAAAAGTGAAGCCCTCGCAAAGTTGATTGAACATAAAAAGTTGCTCACAGAGCAAACAAATCTACTCGATCTCGTCATCAATACTATTCCAGATCTTGTATGGCTCAAAGATGATCAAGGTACCTATATCACATGTAATAAAATGTTTGAGCGTTTGTATAACGTGCCGCATTCAGAACTGATCGGAAAAAATGATTTTGATTTTGCATCGCCTGAACTTGCAGAATTTTTTCGTGAGCATGACAAAATGGCTATGACAGCGGACAGACCTCTACATAATGAAGAGTATCTAATTTTTGCCGATGGCAGTTATGAAGGGATGTTTGATACTATCAAAACACCTATCAAAGATTCAGATGGCAATACTTTTGGTGTATTGGGTATTGCGCGGGACATCACTGAAAGAAAAGAAAAAGAAGAGCAACTCTTACAAATCGACAGCGAGCTACAGGCTGCCGAAGAATTAGCACATGTCGGAAGCTGGACATGGGATATTAAAAATAATATTTTTACCGGTTCAGAAGAAGCATGCAAAATTTATGGTGTTCCAAATTTTGATCAGGGAGGATTAGAGAGACTCCTCGAAATCGAACATCCGGATGATCGTCAAATGGTCAAGACTAAACTGCTAGAAGGACTCCAAACAGGTCATTATGCATCAACACATCGTATTGTAGTAGATAATGAAATACGATGGATCAGCGCTTCTGCAAAGTTTATAAAAGATAAAGCAGGAACGTATGTCAAAGCACAAGGGATGATACAAGATATTACCCTACAAAAAATGTATGAATTCGAGTTGGAACGCTTAGCTAATTATGATATATTAACCGGTTTAGCTAATCGAACATTTTTACTAAGCCATCTCCAAAAATTAATCCACCGTAATCAACGTGAAGAAAAAAACTCAGCTGTTCTAATGTTTGATTTAGATCATTTTAGAGATGTTAATGACAGTTTTGGACACCACATCGGCGATGAACTTCTGATTCAAGTTGCTAAACGATTAGAAAATAAAATACGAAAAGAAGATCTTATCTCGCATCTAAGCGGTGATGAGTTTATCCTTGTATTAGAAAGAATGCATACCAAAGAAGATGCTGCTCATGTTGCAAAAGAGATGATTAAAGTGCTCTCTGAGCCCTATATCCTTTCCAATAATGTTGAAGTTCATATAGGTGTAAGCGTAGGAATTGTCATCCTATCCAGAGAAGAAGTTTACCCTAATGAGCTCCTTCAATTTGCCGATGCAGCTCTTTTTAAAGCTAAACATGAAGGACGCAATTGCTATCGGTTTTATTCTGACGAACTAACATTATCTGCTCAAGAACGTATCCGTTATCAAAACGAGCTTTTTCATGCATTGGAAAATAATGAATTCGAGATGTACTATCAACCTCAAGTTCATATAGAATCTAACAGAATCATTGGTGCTGAAGCTCTCATACGCTGGAATCATCCCGAGAGAGGGCTTATCTTGCCATCAGTATTTATTCCAATCGCGGAAGAGAGTGGACTCATAGCCCACATAGGTGAGTGGACTTTAAAAGAGTCATGCAAGCAAGGTAAAAAATGGAGTGATCTGGGATACAATTTTCACCTATCCGTCAATGTCTCTTTGCAACAACTTCGACATCAAGATCTTCTTAAAATAGTGGAAAGTATTTTAAAAGAAAGTGGTTTTCCAGCTGAAAAACTCGTATTAGAACTTACTGAGAGTGCCATGATGAAACATGAAGAAGAATTGGCAATTATGCTTCACTCATTGCGTTCCAAAGGAATCAGCATCGCAATTGATGACTTTGGAACTGGGTATTCATCCTACAGTTATCTCAGACATTTTCCAATCGACATTCTCAAAATTGATAAAAGTTTTATTGATGATGTTCCGTACAAAAAAGATGATACTGCTATTGTCAAAGCAATTATTGCTATGTCAGAAGTGTTAGGATACCAAATTTTAGCCGAAGGGGTTGAGCACAGTGAACAAGCCGACTTCTTGAAACAACAAGGGTGCCATTATTATCAAGGTTTTCTAAAAAGCCGTCCGGTCCCCGCAAAACAATTCGAAGCGCTACTAAATAGGTAGTAATGCTTTTGAATTTTGATCACACAATATTATTTCATGGCATCCATAGAAGTAAGAAGTTCATCCATTTTTTGATCCACCGTGCCGACATAATGGGTCAAATCCACCATTTCATCCATATTTTGATTCAACGATTCGCTACTGTCATTGATTGCTTGAATAAGAATATTGATTGTTGCAGATATTTCAGAAAGGCTTTTTTGCGTTCGTTCCGCAAGTTTGCGAACCTCATCCGCAACGACGGCAAATCCTCGCCCATGTTCACCTGCGCGAGCCGCTTCGATCGCTGCATTAAGTGCTAGAAGATTAGTTTGATCTGCAATATCACCGATAGTAACTAAAATCGCTTTCGTCTCTTGGGCATTTCCAACAAGCGCCTGAAGATTTCCGGAAAGTTCATGCTCTTTACCGGCAACACTTTGAATCCGATCTACGGTAGAGTTGATCATGCCGTTTAATTCCACAAATTTAGTGGTGCGGAGATCATCTATAGTTGCTCTTAGAGTCTTGGTGTTAGTATCTAATACCTCTTTGGCATCATTATTTTGTTTCTCCATCGATTCCAATGCGGCACCGAGATCGTTGATTTTAGAGAGCATTTGCCCCATTTTTCCCTCAACCTTAATCTCTGCACGAGTAGAAAATTTTCCTTCACTTAATGCTTCTAATACACGAATTGCATTCTCAAGATTGGCTTCTGTCGCATCCAACATACTGTTCATTGTTTTTCTAAGTATGTGTACATGTGGTGTTTTCGTATCACTACCGATACGACATGCATAATGTCCTTGTCGTACTTTATCTGCTAATAGTACCATTTCGCCCGCCACCAACGTATCTTGTTGCAGTGATTCCTCATGAGCTTTAGCCAAAGCATTTAATTTTTCTTCACTACTCCCTATTACAGCATCCAATATAGGTAAGCGATTTCGCTTGAACTGCATCAACTGAATAAAATTATCCAGTTGTCTTAAAACAGACTCATTTGCGTTATTATTACTTGCAATTAAACCTATACCTACCAACAATACAACTACTACAACACCAACTAATATACCAACGCTTTGCGTTACTAAACCTATTACTAAACCAAGTACCGCGACAATGGCTAAAATCGTTATTTTTATTGAATTATTCATGCTTTACGCCCTTAAATCATTGTTTTATAGAGACGTTCAGCTTCGCCAATCTCTTCAATTGACGCTTTTCGCCGGCATGACATTAATCCACACGTACCACCATCGCACGCGATATTAGGGTAAACCGTCGCATAAACCCAGTAAAATCCCCCATCTTTTGTTGCATTTTTAACGTAACCCGTCCAAACCTTACCATTTTTAACGGTATCCCAGAGATCCTTGAAAGCGGAGCGCGGCATATCACGATGACGAACAATACTGTGCGGTTGCCCAATCAATTCATCAAGACTATAACCGGCTATTTTACAAAAATCGTCATTAGCAAAAATTATTTTGCCCTTTTCATCCGTCTGTGATACCAAGAAATCGGTATCTTTTAGCACGTATTCACTACCCATTTAATTGTACCTTTTCGTGTTCTTTATTAAGATACATTCAGTATTGCATAAAGCATACTATTACAAATAATAACTAAACTAAATATTTCACTTATTTAGTTTGCATTTTTAGAGTAATGATATTTATTATAATAATTTTACATGAGTCCATTCAACATCAAATAACGATACATCGGTTGAAGCATATACAGATCGAACGCCCACCACACCCAACGCGGTTGTGCAGGATCTAGAGGAAACGACGGAGCCAAACCATCATAATTGAACTCCGCCATAATGATCTCTCCGTAGGATACTTTGAGAGGGCAAACGGTATACCCGTCAAATTTGAGAGTGAGCTCTTCTTTTTTCTCCATAACCGAGATCAGATTTCCGACCACAATCGGTCCTTGATGACGTGCACTTCCCCCCGTTTTACCGATCGGGATACCACACACATCACCGATTCCAAAGACGTTTTTAAATTTACGGTGCTGAAGCGTTTCACGATCCACTTCTAACCACCCTTTTGCTGTCCCTTTTTGCCATGCAAGAGGAGAATTAGCGACTGCATCAACAGCTGCTGTCGGAGGAACGATATGGATGAAATCGTATTCCATGCTCACCTCTTCTTCTTTATCGATCATGTCATATTCATTCAAATCTTTATCAAATTCGCCCTGAACTTGATATTTGTGATGAAAGGTCGCTATTTTCTTCTCAGCATCGATACGAATAAGGTCATGTCCAAACTTGTTGGTAATATTTCCATATCCCTCTTGAACCTTATGCAATGCTGCATCAATCTCCGGAAGACCAAAGAGTTTTTCACCCGCCGTCGCAAAAGTGAAATCGGCAGTTAGTTTGTCACGCTTGAGGAAATCATCACTGAGATAGAGGATTTTTTGCGGTGCACCGCCGCATTTGAGCGGAGTGGATGGCTGTGTACAGATAACACGCGGCTTAGAGGTTTTCGCCGCTTCTTTGAGGGCATTAAACCAATCATGTGTAATTGTCGCTCCGACTGCCGTTCCGGCAGCTAAATCACTTTGATAGACACTGGCAATACCGTGCTGTCCGAGCATATCGGCATTCAGCCCTTCGATTTGTTCATAATGATATTGCACACCCGTTGCTACTACAAGGTAATCATAGGCGACTACTGTCCCATTTTTTGTTGTCAGCTTATTATTATCCGGATCAAATGTTGCGGCTTCATCTTTGATCCATGTTACATCATCACCAATATATCCGGTGTTATCGAAAATAATATCTTCAGGCTTATATTCACCCGCAGCGACAAAAATTTGACCCGGTTGATAGACGTGTTTTTCATTTGGAGCAATAATCGTAATATCGGGTTTAGAGAGTGCTCGACGAAGTCTTGCGAGTACCATCAAAGCACCCGCACCTCCTCCGACGATGACAACTTTACCGGTTGCATTCGATGATGCGGCTTCTAATGTTGAAGGAGCCGCAGTTTCCGCTAATACTGATGCGGCTATTGGCGATAATGCCATCATTTTTAAGGCACTGCGACGAGACAGACCTTTGTTTTCTTCGATCTTTTTTATCAATTTCTCTGTGTTCATATTGTGCTCCTTTTGATATTTCAGTGAGACGTTATTAAACACATTATCGCCGTGAATAGATTAAACTTACTTAAAAGTGAATGGCTTTTCAGTATAAATTTTCTAAATCTTCACAACACTCGTTTCCCAGCCGTCATACGCACCGCTATAACGGGTAGTTAAATCGATCAAATAGAGGCTCAACGTATCAATATCATAGTAAAACGGTTTATCCTGACGATAGAAACTAACCCCCACCATCGGCGTATTTTCATTGGCATCGATCAGTTCTTTGGTTTTAAACCCTTCCGCTTCGATCACACCGATAAACTCGGCACGCTTTTCCGCCGTCTCAAAATAGGCTTTATGCTCAATCGCACGTGGCAGGTGAAGAGAATCGCCTTGCGATTTTAGATGATCGCACACTTTGTGGTTTTGGATAATCTGCCATTCGATCGGAGTCGGGAAAAGGAGTTTGTGATAGATATCCCACTCAGCGTCCATTTTCGAACCGTACTCATACGTGTAATCAGGAAATGCTCCCATTGCCGCTTTGACAACATCTACCCACTCAAAATCATGTTTGAGATAGTAGATAAAGGTCATATCACCGTTAGAGACGATTTTGCCAACATAATTGCCGATACGGTAACGCAATGCCTCCATCTCGATTTTATCTTCGATAAAAGAGAGCTGCGCTTCCTCATCTTCGGAAATCAATCCTCTCTCATTTGGAAGTTTCATCGGAAATTTGATAAAACCCATAAAATATTTGTCTTCACTCGGCAACTCCGCCGAAATTCCCACATTGACCAAAACTGAGGCAATAGCGCCGTCGAGTTGTTTCATATATAATTCCCAATACTCTTGCATACCCTACTCCATTTCCAACGACATCAAAAACATATCTTCGCCGTCTATTACTTTGACATCCAAACTCTCACATTTTGGACATTTGTAAAAAATCTCACCCAATTCGGTCACTTCTCCGCACGCTTTACACTCGATCACCAACGGCTGAACATTCATCACAAAATCCGCCCCGTCACACACCGTTTTCTCTTTGAACGTATTGAACGCGATTTCGAGCAGATGGGGTTCAACGCCGCTCATCTTGCCGATTTTGACGACGATTTTAGAGACCGATTCCGCTTCATTTTCGCGGGCTATATCCTCACACTGCGTCAACAGAGCTTGAACGATACTGTATTCATGCATTAACAAATCCTCGGCAGTAATTCACCGTTTGGTGTCTCTAAAAATCGAGATGTCCCCCACGGGCTTTTTAAAATGACCTTTTTAGGGTACTTCTGGGTGACCTCTCCCACGAGTGAAGCCATAGCGCACACCTCGAAGCCCTTGAGTATCTCTAGTGCTTGAGACGCGGAGTCTTTGTTCACCGCCAGTACAAACGTCCCCTCGTTCGCCAATGCCGTCGCTTCAAAGCCCAGCATCTCACAGATCCCTTTGACCTCATCACTCACGGGGATTTTTTCCTCTTCCACTTCGATACAGACGTTGGACTGTCGTGCCCACTCATTGAGTACCGCCGCAACTCCGCCACGCGTCGCATCACGCATCGCCGTAATCTTGATCCCAGCATCCATGAGCGCTTTCACCTGTGGGTAGAGTGAGTTACAATCAGAGCGGAGCGCACTGCTCATCTCCATCCCCTCACGTGCGGCAAATATCGTCGCTCCGTGGCATCCAATGTCGCGGTTAATGAGGATCACATCCTCTTCGCTGACATTGTTCGAGCTGATTCCCGCTTGGACGATCTCGCCGATCCCAGTGGTGTTGATGAAAATCTTATCGACAGAGCCTTTGGGAACCACCTTGGTATCGCCGCTGACGACCACCGCACCGTTGATCGCTAACTCACGCTTCATGCTCTCGACGATCCGCTCCAGTGATTCAACCTCGAACCCCTCTTCGATGATCACCGCGCAGGTGAGATATTTGGGCTGTGCCCCCATCATCGCCAAATCGTTGCACGTACCGCACACCGCGAGCTTTCCGATATCCGCCCCCGCAAAAAAGAGGGGACTCACCGTGAAGCTGTCTGTCGTCATCGCCAAATTGCCCAGCACCGCCGCATCTTCACTCCGCTCCAATATCTCGTTTTGAAACGCTTTGTAAAAGACCTTTTTGATCAGGTCGTTGTTCTCTTCGCCGCCGTTGCCTTGGGCGAGGGTTATGGTTTTGGTCATTTCATCTCCTCTAAAGCAGTTATTTGGCGATCTTCTATAAGTAATTTCATTTGTTCCCTCGCTATTTTATTCAGCTTAATCAACCTTGTTTCCTGACTTAATTTTTCACTGATAAACAGTGCATTCAATGTTTCAAGATTCGCAAGACATACGAGTTGCGCGGAATTTGCTTCATCTCTTATATTGCCGTTAACACCTTTGTGGCTTTCACGCCACTGTTTTGCCGTCATGCCAAACAATGCGACATTTAAAATATCCGCTTCGCTTGCATACACAAAATTGATCTGCATTTTACTAAGCTCTTTCGGAATAAGGTTATTTTTAATAGCCTCTGTGTGGATCTTATAGTTTATCTTCGTAAGATTTCTTCTTATATCCCATCCCAAAAGTTTCTGTTCTTCGCTTTTGAGCCGTTGGAACTCTTTGATGAGATAGATTTTAAACTCTGCACTGATCCACATACCGAATTCAAACGCTATGTCGCTATGAGCATATGTCCCGCCGTATCTACCTGCTTTTGCGACCAAGCCTATCGCATTGGTCTTTTCCGTCCACTCTTTTACGCTGATCTTATAGCTGTTGAGACCTACCTGCGATTTAATTGCGGCAAATTCGCCATAATTAAAATCAGGATTGTAGATTTTTTCCCAAACACCTAAATATTCGACCGTATTTCTATTTCTCAGCCAATCTGATATAAAAAAATCTCCATCTTTGGCTTTTAACATGTCTGTGAGTGAAATATAATCATTCTCTTTTACTTTGATGATTGTTATCTCTTTATCCAAAACTTGCATCTTTGCCATCTCGTCTGCCTTTGACATTTTTTATATCTTAACGCTTTTGGACATAGGCACTCAAAAGCATTTCATTTTGCAATCTCATCTTATTCGCTTCGCCGCCGTTGCCTTGGGCTAATGTGATTGTTTTAGTCATTATTATCCTTTCGAAACTCTTTTCTTTTCAGTTCCAAGCTCCAGCTAAATATCTTTGGTACTTCAATAGAAGATTTTATTGAACTAAAAAAAGTTTTTTTATCACTTGTCTTATTTTTAAATGTAATTGACTTTAAACTATCAAGCAAAATAGTATTTTTTTGAGTTATGATATTTGGGTTGACCCCAACTTCAATCAGTATTCTTGTTGACTCATTTATAATATTATCTTTTAGTTCTATAAGTTGATTTTGTTCTCTTAAACTTATATCTTTGTACATTATTTGAGATTCTAAATGTTTGCATTGTGCATATAGTTTTGTTAAGGCTGTCTGCATTTGTAAACTTTCATCAATACTAATGCCATCTGCTATTACTGGAGCACAAAGATAAGCCTTTAATGCATCCGCAATTTTTTCTAATGCTTCACCTTTATTTTTAGGTTCTACCGACAATATAGCATCTAAACCTTCTCTACGGATACTAACATCTGTTTCAATGCATAAATCATTTAAAAACTCTTCAAAATAGAGCATATATGGTTTTAATATACCCTGATATTCCTCTGGAAAATTAAATCTTGCCTCGAAAAAATTATGATTTGTATTAAAGTTTTTTTCATATGTTTGTAAAATGATTTGGATTATTTGATCCAAAATATGTTGTAATTGAAACTGGTCATTTTGAACAGTTAGAGAAAAATCTACATAAGATGATCCATCATCTATTTGATTATTTTTAATTTGTAAGGTATTAAAATTATTATATAAATCATCAAGAAACTGATTGACTAATAATTTCGGATTTTTAATTCCATCGTACTCAATCAAAGGAAAGTTAAACCAAAAAGTTATAGCTAATACTCCATCTAAATTGACCAATGAAAAAAGAGTTAAACACTCTGTTATTCTCGCCTCATCAATATTCAAATCGACAGGATCAACAAACTCAAATATAATATGACTTGGTAAATCTCTTATTTTAAGAAAAGATATTTCAGAAAAGTTGCAATAAACGCGAGTCCCTTTCTCATCAATTTCTGTGTTATATTCATCTGAAAATTTTAAATGTTGCCCCAATTTCTTATTATCTAAATACATTAAATGCTCATCATTGTTTTCGATAAGTTTAAATCGCGAAGTTAAAACTGGTTTCATACATCTTATTTCATTTGCTTTTAACCAATCAAATATCAGATTATCTTCTAACATCCATTCATCTAAGTCCTGAACTTTTACAAAATCCTCATAAAATTTTTCATAATTATTGAGAGAATCAGTATCAGAAATGAATTTAGACAATATTGCCAAGGCTAACTGCCTTGGTCCACTTCCATTATAACCCCACTCAAAACCCATTGGAGAGTGGTTTTTCAAATCCAATCTCAATTCCAATGGAACATCATTATAAGTAACAAATGCACCATTTTTGGTTCTAATTCCTTTAAAAACGCCCATTCAATCTCTTTTAAATCAAATTCCCATATTTATAATACGCCGAACACGCCCCCTCGGAGCTGACCATACAACTCCCCACAGGGCTCGTCGGTTTACACGCGGTGCCGAATATGGAGCATTGCGGCGGCGAAGCTTTTCCTTTTAGGATGTCACCGCAAATACAGAGTTTGTGATCGTTGATCTCCTCTTTCGGCAAAACACTATCATAAATTTTTTCTGCATTGTAACGATCAAATTCATCCCGTAATCGTAGTCCACTCTCCGGAATATCTCCAAGTCCCCGCCATCTGAAATCAGAGGTTTCAAAATATTTCTCATTCATCGCTTGGGCTTTGGTGTTTCCCTCGCGCGTCACGGCACGTTTGTACTCCACTTCCATATCGCATCGCCCTTCGATGAACTGCTTGACGATCATACTGATCGACTGCATCACATCCACCGGCTCAAATCCGCTCACGACGACAGGCTTGCCCCAGTCGCGCGGAAACTCTTCGTAGATTTTGCTCCCGCTGATAACGCTGACGTGTGAAGGTCCCAAAAACGCATCGATAATGCACGATTCATCGCTGATCAATGCGCGCATCGGAGCGGGTACCGTAACATGGTTGACGTGCACGAGGATATTTTTAATGTCCTGCTTTATGACAGTATCCAACAGTGTGGCGGTCATCGGGGTCGTCGTCTCAAATCCGATGGCAAAGAAGATCACCGTTTTATCGGGATTCTCCTGCGCGATTTTGAGACAATCAAGCGGTGAATAGACAAAGCGCACATCCGCCCCTTTGCTCCGCGCGTCTTGGAGGCTTCCATTGCTTCCGGGGACCTTGATCATATCCCCCAGCGTTACCAAAATAACGTTCTCCTGCTGAGAGAGGACATAGGCATGATCGATCCGCTCTTTTGGCATGATGCACACGGGACACCCCGGACCGTGGACGAAACGGATATTGGAGGGGAGCAGTTGCAAAATGCCGTACTTCATGATGGTATGGGTATGTCCGCCGCACACCTCCATGATATTTATCGGATGAGGGAGCTTTTTGGCATCCTCGGCGATGATCTTCGCATACGCTTTGATCGTGTCGGCATTGCGAAAATCATCATAAAGATTTTTAAGTTCCAATCCCATCTCAGGCTCCGACGTTAGGACAGTTCGCACTCTCTTCTATGGCGGCAAGGCGATCTTGTTCATCCATCACATCCAGTATCTCTTTGTAGACCCTCAGCGATTCGAGGGCATCCTCTTCATCGATCTTGTTCATAATAAATCCGATATGAAGCAACACATAATCGCCGATCTGTACGGAGCCTTCCTCCATCAAATCCAGTCCGGCAGTGCGCTGAACACCCATTGTATCAACGGTTGCAATATTATTTTCGGTGTCAATACTGACTACTTTTGAAGGGATTGATAAACACATAATCAGTTTCTCATCTTTCGTTTAAATTCGATCCACTCGATCACTTTTTGGATCGAAGCTTCGTCGTTAATGTTGACTTCCAAAATATCAACATTCGGTTTGATCTTCCGTGCTTCGGCTTTTTCCGCTTCAATGTCGTATTTGAAATACGGGAGCAAATCGGTTTTGGTAATGAGGATGAGATCCGCCGCTCGGAACATCACCGGATATTTGGCGATCTTGTCTTCCCCCTCAGGGATCGAGACGAGGACGATATTCAGATGCGATCCTACGTCGTAACTCGCCGGACAGACGAGGTTGCCGACGTTTTCGATAAAGCACACATCGAGCGGAGCTAACGGCAAATCATGCAACCCTTTGTGCACCATAAACGCGTCCAAATGGCACGCACTCCCCGTCTGAATCTGAACCGCGTCGACACCGACCGCTTTAAGCCGATCGGCATCACGACTGGTTTCCAGATCGCCCTCGATCACTCCGTATTTGAACGGTGCCAATGTCGCCATTTTTTCGAGCAAGGTGGTTTTCCCACTCCCCGGTGAACTCATCAGGTTGATCGCCAACACGCCGTGCTCGTTGAAGTGTTCACGGTTGTGGTGTGCTTCCTGATCGTTTTTGTCCAAAATCTTTTTAATCACCGAGATCGTTTTTGCATCATTGAGCTGAGGGTTGTGGTGCAGAGTCTCATGTGCCGCTTGATGAGAATGGGAGTGATCATGATCTCCGTGATCGTGACTATGATGATGACCCTCGTGGTCATGGTGGTGTCCATGGTCGTGGCTATGATGATCGTGATCCGTAATGGAACATCCGCAATCTTTACACATTTATACTATCTCCTATAGATTATAATTTTATTTTTATGCCAAAAGCATATTTCCGCCCACAAGAACTGAAATAGCTCCAACTGTAGCAAAAACTCGGCGCACATTTTGTAGATTGGTTAAAATATCTCTATTGATCCACGAAATAACCAAACCGAAACTAAAGAATACCACCATAACACCCGCGATAAACGCTAAAATCATCGTAAAATCGACGGTTTGACCATGAAGTACTCCAAGGGTAACAAGCATCCCTCGTACCCCGCCGATCCCCATCAACACCCCTACACCAAACGCCGATGTCGTTGTAGATGATTCATGCTGGTGTTCATTCCCGAACCATATATGGACATGTTTTTTGTGTTCATGCGTATGGGTTTTCAAATGGATTTTATTCGCATAGACCATGTACAGCAAATAGATTCCGATCGCTAATATGACACTCGATGCAATAACATCTCCATACTCTAAAAAGGTTTCAGGGAGAGTATAGTGTTGCAGAATTTTTGCAAAAAGAAACAGCATAATGCCGTGCCCCACTGCAAAAGCTCCTACGATCCAGAATGTTTTTTTCGTCTCTTTACCGATCGAGAAATCGGTAATGGCCGTCAAATGATCCGGACCGAAAGCGTGTAAGATGCCGTACCAAAAAATGATCATTAATCCTGTTTCCATAACACCCTCACTACATATGAATAACTGTTCAGTTAGTTATTATAGAACATTAGGGTAAAAGCAATATAAAACGCTCCTATTCTTATATATTTTCAGGACTCAATATTCCCTTTTTTAGCAAATAAACAATAATTTTTTATTATCCAGTTATGAGCTTATTCAATTAGGTACAATATCTATTATGGAAACTACCAATCTATGTATTTACTGCGAGAATCCCCTCTACCATCTCTCTGATGGTATGGTCAAATGCAGCAAATGTAAAAAAAAGTACAGCCCCAAACGTATCAAACAGACTCAAGCACTAATCCAACTCTTTTGTAATGATGAAAATGCCCTTAACGCATCCAAATCGGTGGGGATTACTTATGTTACCGTTTTAAAGTATTATCAAAAATTTCGCCATCTTATCGCGGAGTATTGTGAGTTACAATACCATGCCCTGCGTACTCAAGAGTCTCAATACGAAGAATACCTCTATCTCGAAAAATCAAAACGGCACGACAAAAAAGCGATATTCGATTCCCATAATTTTTTGACGTTCGGATACGGAGAAAATGTCTATACGCTGCTCATGCCATCGCTTGGAATGTACAAACAGCAGTTTTTGGAAGACAACCTCGAAGAGATCTATTTTAAAGAGTTTTCTAAATTTATGCGTACCAGTAAAATCATCAAAATTTCTGAGCATGACAATGCTATTGTTAGGTTTTGGCACTATTTTGAACAGTTTATTACTACCTTTAAAGGGGTAAGCGATGAACACTTCCCCTACTATCTCAAAGAGGCAGAGTTTAAATTTAACACTCCGGTCGAAAAACGTGCCGATATTTTAGAAGAACTCTACTTTAAGCCACATGGCTCGGATATTTAAACTCTTCGATAATCGACAGAAGGCTCACTGAAGTCTCTTTTTTAACCGCATCGACACCACAAGTTTTGAGATAGTTAATAACTGTATTTATATAGCTATCAAAGTGTTCACTCAGCTCATCGCTCAACCCCATGTGAAACGTAATGCTTTTAGGGATGATACCGATGACATTCGATTCGGGGAGCGGATGACCCATCAGCTCAATCATATCCAGACACTGCATCACCCCTACTTCGTGCGCACCGCCGCTGTTAAGCCCGTAACCGCTGAGTTCGAATGAGGGGATATTGTAAATACTCCCCGCCTCATCGTCGAGATTAATCGTATCGAGAATAATAATATGATCATTCTCCAAAAAGAGATTGAGAAGGTTAATCCCCTCGACTCCGCCGTTGATGATCTCGATCTTAGGGCTAAAGGTATAGTTGGCGTTTAGATAAGCACAGGCATATATCCCAACACCATCATCCTCTTCGAGTACATTTCCGACACCCAAAACAACCATTGACATACTCTAAAACCCTTTGCCGTGCTCAATACTCGGATTGGCAAACTGCTCTAATATCTCATTCAAATGCATGACATCGCTTTTTCGCGTAGCGGTGATACCGCATTTGGCGAGTTCCTCCACTATCACTTCGATATAACCGTCCCAGTATGCACGAAGAGAGGGTGTGATGTCAACACAGACACTGATAATATCTTCGGGAACGATACTGATCATGGTCGTTTGTGCACAATGAGACGCCATCGAACAGATTTGGAGCATCTCGGTAATCTCTACTTCGTTCGCGGTCTTTTTAATCCCCTGATGCTCTATCAGTTCATCACCGCTCATCACCACTATCGTCCCTACCGCCAACGTATCATCGGAGCTGGTATTGACGATGATAACATGCTCATACTCTTGAAGCAGCGGCATCAAACGAAACCCAAGCGTCCCCCCATCGACAATATCAAGATGCGGCTCAAAGGTATAATTTTCTTTAAAATATTTTCCGGCATAAAGACCGATCCCCTCATCCATAAAAAATGCATTTCCCGAACCGATTAGGGCTACTTTAGCGTTCATTTGTTTCCTTTGTGTTGTGTAGTGCATAATAAAGCTGCCCCAGTGCAATCGATCCATCGTTGATCGGTGTTTGCTGTTGGGCATAAAACCGTCCCTCTCCAAAACGGCGATAAAGCCTGCTCATCAAAACACGGTTTTGAAACACGCCGCCGCCGATAACAATCGGTAATTCGGAATTCATATTCGCAAAATGCTCCATAATCGCTTCGATGGTCGAGAGAAAACGGCTCGCAATGATCGTTTGATTCTCCGCACCGAGTGTGATGATCTCTTTCACCATCGGCGACACATCTATCACGCCGTTTTCGATCTCAAAAGCAAATGGCGTGACAATGGAATCATCGACAAACGACTCCATCATCATCCCACCCTGCCCCTCGTAATCGAGGCTTTGGACAAATCCGCCCAATGAAGCAACCGCATCAAACAGCCGCCCCATAGATGAACTGTGGGGGGCGTTGATATTTTTACTCCACATATGATGGAGCGTCCGTATTTCGTGCGGCAAAAAGGCTTCCACGGTCGGGATTTTCAATTCCATCACCTCATCGAGGCTAAAACATTCAAACAGTAGTGATAAGGCGATCCGTCGAGGCTCTTTGATCGCTTTGTCTCCGCCGAGCAAAGCCATAGGCTTGAGATATCCGATGCGTTCATAGCCGTGTACATCGGCAATCATCACCTCTCCGCCCCACAGGTTCCCATCCTCCCCATATCCCGTACCATCAAACGCAAATCCGAGCACTTTTTCGCTCAATCCATACTCAGCCATACACGCCAAAATATGGGCGTAATGGTGCTGGATTCCATAGTGCTCTCTTTTTTGAGCCACGGCATACACACTCGAAGCATACTGCGGATGGAGATCATGCGCCAAAAGCGACGGTTCCGCCTCATAAAAACGTTTAAACGTTTGCACCGTCCGCTCAAAATAGCCATCGGCTTCCACACTTCCTAAATCCCCGATATGTCCGCTTAGGATCATATTATCTTTGACCCCCAAAGCAATCGAACTTTTTTGGTGGGCTCCAAGAGCCAAAATCGGTTTTTCATTGCTCAATGCAAACGTATGAGGTGCATAACCTCTTCCCATTCTGAGCATAACAACACGACCTTCGGCGATTTGAATCACCGCATCATCGAGGGCATTGATAATCGTGCGGTCATGATCCACAATCCCATCGATCACATTTCCAAGCCGTTCAACAATCTCAGATGCACGTATCATAATCGGCTCATCGCTGATGTTGGCACTCGTCGCGACGAGAGGAAAGTCGATGTGTTCAAACAGCAGTCGATGCAAAGGAGTATAGGGGAGAAACACGCCAAGCCGATCAATACGTGGCGCAATGAGAGAGGAGAGGTTCGTCCCACGTACAGCATCAACAATCACGATAGGCTTGATCACTCCCGTAATATGCATTTTTTCCACTTCATTGATCGATACATACATTTCAAGCTGTTCTAGTGAGCTGAACATCACCGCAAGCGGTTTGGCACGGCGGTGCTTGCGAAGCCGCAACTCCTCGACGGCGGTATCGGAAGTCGCATCGCACATCAGGTGAAATCCCCCTAACCCTTTGAGAGCAATAATTTTCCCCGCTTTAAGCATCTCGACCGCTAAAGTGACAGGATCGCCTTCGATTGCTTCCCCTTTGTTATCGGTAAAACTTAATTTCGGTCCACAGTTTGGACACGAAATCGGCTCAGCATGGTAACGGCGTGAAGTGGGATCGGTGTATTCACTCATACACTCAGAGCACATCGTAAAATGTTTCATCGAGGTGCGGACACGATCGTAGGGTGGGGTTTGGATGATGGTGTAACGGGGACCACAATCGGTGCAGTTGATAAACGGATATCCATAGCGGCGATTAGAGGGATCATCCATCTCCGCTTCACACGCAGGACACAGTGCGCTGTCGAGGGGGATAGCAACACCCCCGTGCCCTAAAGTACTCTCACGGATCTCAAAATTTTCGTATTCGGCAAAGGGACACGGTGTGATCTCCATCGAATCGATGCGGGCACGAGGCGGTAAATGTTCCCGCAAAGCTTGAATAAATGGCTCACACTCCTGTGCATGCGCTTCGATCACAACCCCCTCGGAGGTATTAATCACAAACCCTTTTACTCCATAAGCAAGTGCTTCTCGGTAAACAAATGGGCGAAATCCGACCCCCTGCACTATCCCTTTGATCGTAATTCGGATATGATTATTTGGTTTAAACACATATCCTCCGAAATTGAAAAAATTACTTTTTCTTTTTTGCTTCTTGTATCATATCGTTTAATATTCCAAAAAGAAGACTACTTTGACGCTCTGTTTCGGCAAATGATGCAGAAAGTTCATCGCGTTTCTCAACACAATTATTTTGTTTTACACACTCAAGTGAGCGTAATACATTTTCATGGACAATTTTATGTGGCGCTTCGAGGCGACGGTATGAATCAGTATTGCCAAATGCCATTTTCCCATCACCATGTTCGTACCATTTACCGAGTCTACATCCATGATGATCACCAAACTGCGCTTTTAACTCATTATCAAAAATAGAACCGTAGGCATTGAGTTTAAAGACCAAATGATCGAGCTTGGCTAATATGCCGAAAATTTCATACGAAATAAACTGATTATCTTGTTTTATGATTTCTGATTTGTCAATCAGTTCACCCAAAGATTGGGTAAAATCATCAAGTTTTCGAGTCGATTCAGCAGCATACTCTTCAGTCGTTTCACTGCTCTCAACCATCGAACCGGCACTTTGTTTGAGCATGTTGATCGTTACTTCAACCTCCGAGGTCGCTTTTTGAGTCCGTTCAGCCAGCTTACGCACCTCATCAGCGACAACTGCAAATCCACGACCGTGTTCACCTGCCCGTGCTGCTTCAATCGCGGCGTTGAGGGCTAAAAGGTTCGTTTGATCAGAAATATCTTTAATCAAAGCAATCACCTGAGAGATATCACCGATATTTTTTTGAAGCTGTTCCGCATTTTCACGGTTTTCATTGATCATTTCGGCGATACGATTGATCGCTGCACTAATCTCACCTGTACTCTCTTTGACTTCAGTAACCACTTCAGCTGTTGATGCATTTAACGCATTCACTTCCCCTAAACTTGCTACCGCATGTTGCGCCGATTCTTGTAAATCTTTTGCGCCACTAACCGCACCTCCCGTCATATGACCGGAAAGACTTATCATCATTTCCGAATGAATCAAACTATGCTTTGCTTTTTCATTAGAGAGATGAGCATTTTGGGCATCACGTTGTGCATCACGGGCAATGTCTGCTACCTTGTCTAAAAAGCAGTTAAAAGAGTGTGCAACTTCAACAATCTCATCATGACCTTCAAAATTAATACGACGGCTCAAATCGGCATCTCCACTCGAAAGAGCATCGGCAACACTTTTAAATTCACTTAAACGTGACGTAATACGTCGTGTCGTTAGAAAAAAGAGGATGAAAGCTGCTATAAAACCGCCTACAGCCGCAATTGTCATTTTTAATGCCCCTGAACTGACTAATTCATCCGCAGCAGTTTCATTATTTTGAGCCTGCAACGTTGCTTCTTTCACAATCGGATCAATGGTCTGGAAGTGTTTTTCAAAAGCATTTTCAAGCTCACCATGTGCGTACGCACGCGCTTCTTCGATACGACCTTCCTTTACAAGCGGAATCAACTTATCGTTGAGCATTGTAAAATAAGCCTCTGCCGTTGTTTTTGCATCACTGGTAATCATCGACTTTAGCTTTGGATCTAATCCACTTTTTTCCCAATACTCTTGACGATCTTTGAAATCTTTTTCCAAACTTGAGATTCGTTTAACAAGAGTGTCAAACTTTTTAGAATCTTCTACCAGCTCAAGACTTGCCAACCGTGCCTCGATAATGTATTCCGGAGGCGGGAGGATATCGGCTATAAGATCTTTGGAATCTGCAATTTGATTATATGCTGAGCCTTTAATTCGAACCGATTCAGTTGTTGAATACGATAGAAAGCTAACAATAAGAAGAACCAGCAGCGTCAATCCTGCTGTCATCATAAGTCGATTATGTATAGTCATGTACAAAGCTCCATTTGTAAAATCATCTCACTGAAACAGATTATAACAGGTTTTTTATTCGAGGACTGTCTATTTTTTCATCAGAGAAAGGCTCCACCAACAACGCAATTTTCTTTCCCGATTGGATAGTTTTGGTTCATCAAAAACGGAGTGCTTTTAAAGTTTCTCTGAATCCGACTAAAGAGCGATTGCCCCGCAAAATACGATCCGCACAGTACAATATCCGTCGCTTTTGTTTTCCCCTTAATCTCGTTTAGTAATTCACTGAAATAATCACCGAATGACTCGAAAATCGAGTAACTCATATAGATCGAATCAACTCCCGCGAGGCGATAGCTAATAATACTAGATAAGAAGGCGACATGGTCAAATCGGTTATCATTAACTTTGGTATCGATTTGGAGTCCCCCTTTGCCGATAAACTTCAACGCCTCTTTCATAACTCCTGCGAAGCTCTCCTCTGCAAGTCCTAAAATCATCGCCGTGGCTTCAAATAGCGTCGCGTCGCTTTGCTCTATACGGAGCAATATGTGATGTAATTCAGGATGATTTTTTTCGACATTGTCGATCAGTCTGTCTGATCCTTCCCGCAATCCTCGCATCGCTTCGATAATCCCATACCCGCTAAAATGTTTCGGAGGAACGACCCGAATCACTTTTTTACCGTCATAATACAAAAATGACGGTTCCCCCTCAAAATAGGCACCGACAGCTTTGATTCCGAATTTATTGTGTTCGGCGATCACCGACATAAAAGAGGCTTCATCCGCAGCAATAGGATGAAAATTCGCCGATTCAACTGCTCTCTCTTCACCCTCCAGCTGATTGACCTTGAGCGTGGAGGCAGAACTAAAGCGCCCCATCTGATCAAACAAGACACCCCGTTCGTCTTTGATTCCGACCAGTCCATGAGCAAGACTCAACGTATCAGTACCGTAAGGGATTCGTGAGGGAAACGAGACTCTCTCACCCGAAGCGATAAATTTAATATCCTTGTTGATAAACAACCGCATATCGCTCTGGTATTGAAGTTCCAGATCAAAATCCATCACATAATCGGCCTCAATAGCACTCTCCAACGCTTCATACACGATATAATCGATCCCCAAGAGAGTGAGCTCTTTCGAGAGCAGTATCGAGAATCCTTCATCAGGATATTTCACATCAATTGATGTCCCGAATGTTTCACGCAAGGCTTCATCTTTGAGCGCAACATGCAAAATCGGGCGTTCGATACTGAGAAGCGCATTAAACTCATCATTGATAAGTGAGCAGTAGTCGGTTATTTTCATCGCATTGGTAAGCATCACCACTTCCCCTGCACGCAACCGATCACTACGCTCAAAAAAGCGGTACCCCATCGTCGTTTTCATGAGTAACGTCTTACCATCACGCAACGCTTTTGCGGCAACTTCAAATAACGTTCTGAAACTCCCCGCATCGTTGGCATAGCGCTCTTTATCCTTATGGATCAGCTTGACGGGAATTCCGCACGCATGACAGGAATTAAGTACTTGTTTTTCGTGACGTCCAAAACTTTTAGATTCATCTTCACACTTCGGACATGTTTTCATATACTTCAGTGCCGTATTTTCACGCACATAGGGATAATGATCGGAAAAAGCATACTGCCCACCGCAATGGGTACATTGGGTAAAAGGATAATAGTACCGTTTTGAAGAGGGATCAAACATCTCTTTTTGACAGCTGGGGCACAACCCAAGAGCAACCGGATATTCCATCTCAAAATCGGGAATGGATTCAGGTTCCCCCTCTAATTCATAATGCTGTGAACTGCTCATAAAACACGAGGCCGGTAACTCAGCAGCAATCGTTTCAAGACATTCTTGAAGCTTATCATGAGAGCTATCAAATGCACAAATAATTTTGTTTTTTTTCTGGTGAACCACCGCTTTGATGGAGAATCTTCGGATGATGGAGATGAGATAATTTTTGATTGTGGGTTGGGAAAACGAGGTTATAACCTCTAATGCGAATGCCATGCGAGACCTTTGAAAAAGAAGTATAGTTCTTTTATCGCTCTCCCGCTGGAAAAATATAAAAAGACTATTGATTTTTCATCATTCCCAACCAAGTCGGGAATGATGAAACACTTATTTACGGTTTGCTTTCTCTTCTTTGACAAATTTCGAACCACCGATAACGATAGCGATATCCGCTTCTTTCCAGAAAATGGTTCTCCAGACTTGATAATAGATGTGAAACACTATCCAGCAGATAATAAACCACATTGTATAGTGATGTGATAACCGTACATCCATTTTACTTCCACCGGTCACATATAGGCTCCAGTCTGTTCCAACATGCAATATCCATGGCCACCATGATCCTATTGAACTTAACCCAGAACCCAATCCCCAAACATACATTTGTAAACCGGTCACAAGCATCCATAAAAGGAGTAAATGAAAAACCGTAAAATAGACGGTATTGAAACTGTCCGAATGGGTTGAATTAAACTCATTTTTACGATTTAACGTCAACAAATTGACAACGACATCTTTGAATTCCGTAAGGTTCTTCGCATTTGGAATAACTTTTTTATACGGTTTTTCAAATCGACTGAAAAAATAAAGATACACGATTGCCACTGATGTAACATCGAAGATAATCGCAATAATAAAGTGCCCATAGCGGTTCCACGCCATAACATATTTATCAACCGCACCATCAGCGATAAAAGTCTGATAATACGGATGCCCGATATAAAGTCCTGTTGCGATGGCACCAATCATACTAATCGCATTCACCCAATGGATGATGCGCATAGCCGGCGTCATACGCTTGACTTGTTTGTAACCCATAACATTTTCTCCTTCTCCCGCATCCAAAAGATACGGGAAGCTTTAGGGGGTTGTAGGGACATTTGTCCCTGCCACTTTGCGGGCTTTGCTCGCAAAGTGTGTAACATCAAATTAGATACTGCAAGAGGTATCTACTTTGTAAACAGCAAGCTCTTTACCTTTGGTATCGACAACGTGAACCGCACAAGCGATACAAGGGTCAAAACTATGAATCGTACGGATAATTTCAAGTGGTTGTTCAGGATTCGCCACTTTGGTTCCGATCAAACTCGCCTCATATGCGCCCAAACGTCCTTTATGATCACGAGGAGCCGCATTCCATGTTGATGGAACGACGGCTTGATAATTGATTACTTTACCATCCGCAATGCTCACCCAATGACCAAGCGCACCGCGCGGAGCTTCCGCCATACCGCGACCTTTAGTATTCATACTGACTTCATCAAAATTGAAATCACTCCATGTTCTAAGATCCCCAGCCATAACGTTAGCTTCCAGTTCATCAATCCATTCAATCATGACATCGGACATCAACGACGTCTCGATAGCACGTGCTGCTGTACGTCCAACCGTACTAAAAAGTACCGTAACTGGAAGTTTCCCGCGTTCCAAGAATTCTGTAACGTATTTAGTAATACGGGCATCTTTTGATGCAACACCGATAACCATACGTGCCAACGGTCCCACTTCGACACGAGCATCGTTATAGATCGGTGATTTGATCCAGCTGTATTTCTCTTTGGTTTTTAAATATGCAATGCCATCGGCACCTTTCTCCAAACCGGTATATTCAGGAATCGTTTGCCCATCATACGGATGAAGAGGTTTATCCCCTTTATACCATGAGTGAGTCACATCTTCCGCAATTTTTTCTTGATCCAACGGAATTACTTTAGAGATATCTCCCCCCATTACAACCCCGCTTGGGAACAAAAGAGCCGATTTATAAAAACCGGTATCATCGAGACGGAAATCACCATAACTCATATAGTTGAGCAATCCGCCGCCGGTTCCGCCGACCCCTTTTCCACCCATAAGCTCGCTAAACGTTGCTTTAGAGTCGGTTGCTTCACCCGCATACATGGTTCCCGCCATATAGACATCCGGAAGATATGCTTGTTTAACAAACTTGCGTCCCGCTAGCATCAATGATTTAAAGAGTGCAAGACGTGCCGGATTTTGGATATCCTGAACACACGTAACCCCGCCGACAACAATCGATTGTGGATGCGGATTTTTACCGCCGAAAATCGCCTGCATTTTTGCCAAATCGCGCTGAACGTCCAATGCGATCAAATAGTGAGCAACTCCGATAAGGTTTTGTTCAGGCGTCAATTTATAGTGAGGATTACCCCAGTATCCGTTACCGAAAATACCTAAACGCCCTTGTTTAACAAATTTAGCAACACGCTCTTGGATCGCTTTAAATTCACTTTCACCGTCGATATACGGAGATTCGCCCGCTACAGATGCCCATTTACGTGCTTCTGCCGCTGTCTTAGCCGGATCTGCTGAAAGTGCCGAAACAACGTCAACGAAATCGAGTGCATGTAGATGGTAAAAATGAACCACGTGGTCATGCACATACAATGCACCCTGAATCAAATTCCGTACCAAACGGGCATTTTTCGGAATCGTAATTTTAAACGCATCTTCCACCGCTTCGATAGAGCGTTGATAGTGAGTTCCGGTACACACACCGCAAATACGCATTGCCAACAATCCGCAGTCGCGTGGGTCGCGCCCTTGTAAAATCGTCTCAATCCCACGAAACATGGTTGAAGCGCTATAAGCATCTACAATCGTATTGTTATCATCAATAACAGCTTCAATGCGCAAATGTCCTTCAATACGGGTAATAGGGTCAACTACAATATGTTTACTCATGGCTCTCTCCTGATTTTTCTCGTTTACCTGCTACGGCACTTGCTGCCGCGTGAATTCCAATACCGATTCCGACTGCGGTTAACATACCCAAACCAAACTCATCGACGGTTTTTTCAACGCCGCCAGTCGGTGCTTTAATTTTCGCATCGGCCATCGGACGCTCATACGCATATTTATCCCAAAAATCGGGTTCTGAACATCCGATACAACCACGACCAACCCCGATCGGCCAGTTAATCGCTTCGTTATAACGGACAATAGAACAGTTGTTAAATGTCATAGGACCTTTACATCCCATTTTATAAAGGCAGAAATTATTTTGAGCCCCTTTATCACCCCACTCTTCTACGTATTCACCCGCATCAAAATGAGCACGACGTTCACAGTTATCATGAATACGATATCCAAATGCAAACTTAGGTCGTAGAAGTGAATCGAGTTCAGGCACTTGACCTGTCAATAGATAATGAAGTATTACACCAACCATATTGGCAGGATTTGCCGGACAAGCAGGAATATTGATAATTGGTTTGTTTTTGACAACTTCCATAACTCCAACCGCACCGGTAGGATTCGGTGAAGCGGCAGGAACACCACCAAACGTAGCACATGCACCGACAGCAACAACAGCAGCAGCATTTTCAGAACAACGGACAAGATGATCATGGAATGTTTCCGCTTTAGCTCCGATTGTTCCATATTGACCGTTCATCCCCATCGGAACAGAACCTTCTACAAACAAAAGATATTTTCCTTTGAAATGTTCCATCGCTTCATCAAGTTGTTTCTCTGCTTGATAACCCGCTGCTGCTTGCAATGTTTCGTGATATTCCAAAGAGATAATATCAAGTACGATCTCATCGATTTTCGGTCCATCCGCACGTAAAAGCGCTTCGGAGTTACCCGCACAGTCTTGCAGTTCAAGCCAAATGACAGGAGCACGGTTCATCAATAATGTGGCATCGGCAACAAGCGGTGTGAACATAGGAGGAAGCATCAACATCGCAGTTGTTGCACTTGCCCATTTCATAAATTCCCGTCTATCAATTCCGTTCTCTTCTAATAATTCGGAGAAGTCAACTCTGTTGGTAGGTTCCATCGCGCGCATCTCATTGAGACGTGCTTCACACTTTTGGAATAACTCTTGATAGTATGCATCACCCTTGTTCGTTTCAACACGCGAACTTTTCGAAGTAAACAGTTTCTTAACCGCTTCTATTTTGTCGGACATGATCTTCTCCTCAATATCTTTAAATGAACAATCATTCAGTATTGTACGTCTGGATAACTTAAACGAATATTTAATAGATAAAATTTATTTGAATTTTTCTATTTCTTATGTATTTATAGGACCTAAAGATAAATTATTTAGCAATACATTTAAAAATTATTTTAAACAAAATAAATTATATTTAATGTTTATTATGATATTGTTTCGTAAATTTTTTATAACAATTTATTGTTTTTTTAAATAACATACAGGTTGCTCATTATGGCTAAAAATTTTGGCGCGCGTAAAAATAGCAAATATAAGGTAGTCAGTTCATCCCCGAGTGTCAATAAAACACCAAGAGGAGATTCAACACCTGATGTCCCCTATGATGTACAGCAAGACTTGAGTGGTGCTGATGGAGTCTCACCAAACGTCTATTTCAATGGCGATCCTGCTTATGTCAAAACCTCTCATAGTACAAAAGTAACAGGCGATGAAAAAGGGAGCAAGGGAGGAGTTAAATCGGGAACAGTTGGAGCACAATCCGACCCGATCGAAGCCAGCCCGAGTGTATTTATCAATGGAAAAGCGGTAGTACGTGTCGGAGATATGCAGTTTATGCAAAATAAAAATACCATCGGCAAGATTATAAGCAGTGAAAATGGATCAGCATCTCATATCACTGATGATGGTAAAATTGAAGGTTATACCACACCTGAACCAATCCCAATGCCGCTATCACATAATAAACCCACCAATCATTCCGGGTCCGGATCTTTAGGTGCACGTACCGGCTCACCAGTTCTCCTCTCTAAAGGAAAACTTTTTTATACTCAAACCGATATATCCCTCACAACTGCAATTCAGCTGTTACATCTACAGCGATTTTACATTAGTGGCAGACACTCAGGAATGTTTGGAAACGGATGGGAATGTTCATACGAAATCAAACTGATTCGCAGTGACCCTCAAACACTTAGCCTAATATTTCCAGACGATAGAATCTTCCGTTTTACATACAGCGATAAAGGTTTTATTGATACTGACGAGTTGGGTGCCAAACTAACACTTATAAGCACACAAACATTTTTACTCGAGTATTACAATGATGCTCATACTGAACGTTATGAAAATACCCATCTCATGGAGATTAAAGACCGTAACAGTAATGTTGTAACGTTTATTCGTGAAAACAATGGAAAACTTGTCCGTATCATTTCAGATCAGGCTTCACTCTCTTTTGAATATAATCCCAATGGATATGTTTCACGTCTGAGCGATCATACCAATCGAATATGGCGATATGTTTATGACAAGCATCATAATCTGAGTGAAGTTATAAATCCGATTGCCGGTATACGACGCTACTCTTATGCGCACAATACCCCTTATTTTCTATCACATGTCCAAGATGAAAGTGGTATTACACTTCTGGATGTTACGTACACTTCCTCTAATCAGGTAGAATCCTATCGCGAGAGTGATATGCGTTTTACCTACCGTTACGAGGGTAATCGAGTCATAAAAACTGATGAGATGGGAAATAAAACTTTTTACGGATTGGATAATTGGGGAGTTATCCGAGCCATCACTTATCCTGACAACTCTACACTGCGAGAAGAATATCATGATAATACCTCTATCCAAATCGATCAGGGGCTCAATACCCACATCAAAGTCTTTGACGAACGTTACCGATTAATCCGTCAAATCTACCCCGATAAAAAAGTCCTGCTTTATACCTATAAAGTCAACAACCCCTATCCGGTTTCTGTCATTCATGATGGGAAAATGACCATGTATACCTATGATGAGCGCTACAATCTCACCAGCATCACCTATCCTGATGGATCGAGTGAAAGTTATACTTATGATGATCGCGGTAACAAGATCACTGAAACCGACCGATCCGGTATTACGACTTCATATGCTTATAATACGATGGGATTACTGATCCGCGCTACCGATGTTCTCGGTGGAATGACACAATACGTCTATGATGAATTGGGGAACCGCACCGCTATTATTGATCCACAAGAGAGAATTGAGCAGTTCGAGTATGATAAGCTCTCCCGTCTTATCAGTATCACTGATAATGCTAAAAATACAGTACATCTATATTATGACAATACCGGACGTATCAGTGCTGTTATTGATCCATTAAACAATACCACCAGATATGCCTATGATGAAAACGGCTTTTTAGCTCGTGAAATCACTCCTGAAGATCACATACGTACCTATACTTATGTGCATGGACTTCTCGCTTCAATCACGAGAGAAGATACGCAATCTTACACATTCGAATATGACAAAAGAGGACGTAAAATTTCTCAAACAATCGGAAATAAAACCATCCATTACACTTACGACGCATTAGGTAATCCTATCCGTATCGATGATGGAACAAACAGTGTCGAATATGTATATGATGCGGGTGCGAGAGTGTTGTTGGAGCGTTTAGGAGAGACGAGTGTTTCACATGCGTATAACTCTGATGGAACATGCCGCTTCATCGGATACGAAGGGATGCATTATAGACTCATTCGCAATGATCGCGGAAATATCACTGAAATCCGCAGAGGATTAGAAAAATATGCCCTGAGTTATTCAGGAGATAAAGTAAACACGATAGGATATCCTAATCACCTGAGTGAAAAAAGCACTTATGATCCGCTAGGACGACTGAGCGAACGTACACTCCCGAACGGTTCACTCCTCTACCACTATGATAAAAGCTCTCTCATCGTCTCCCGTAACGATATCATCTATCGCTATGATGAAACGCGCAGACTGATAGGTGAGGGTAATCGTCACTATAGCTATGATCTCGTAGGAAACCCAGCAGACAATGATAGCACCGTCGATCCCATAACCAACCGCCTAACGCAACGAGGTAATGAAACCTACAAGTACGATATTCTAGGTAGACTGATCCTAAAAACATCCCCCTCTACTATTACCGAATACACCTACACTATCGAAGGATACCTAGGCGCTTATATGCAATATGACACCCGCCACCGTGAACTGCAAGTAAGTATTGTCTTTATCTACGATCCATTGGGAAGACGTCTGAGTAAACACTACCGAAGCGGAACGATTGATTACCACCACCGCTATCTGTATGATGGAGCGAATATCGTTGCGATTTACGATAACGACACTGATGAACTCCTCTCCACTCTCCTGCATGATGAGGGAGTTGATACCCCACTATCAATCAGCCTCTACGATAAAAGCTCTCTCAGTACATGGGAAAATGAACAACTCGATGCGGATGAGCGCTATGCATACGAGCAATCACTCATCCATACCTACTACTATCACCGTGATCATCAAAACTCTATCCTAGCCCTCACCGATAAAGAGGGAAATGTAGTAGAGAGCTATGATTATGATGCGTATGGTACTATCACTCACAGTACTAAGGATATAGAGACATATAACCCTTACAGATATACAGGCAGAGAATACGATACCCCTGATCTGTATTACTACCGAGCACGTTATTATGACCCTACCATGAGACGATTTATCTCTCCAGACCCGATAGGGTTTATGGGAGGGGACACCAACTTCTATCGCTATGTAGGGAATGATCCGGTGAACTTTATCGATCCGAGTGGATTAGTGCAAAATGGTGTGCAGGGAGCATCTGCACAAAACTATTTATCCCAAGCCTTTGATAACTTTAATAATTCTATACGAAACTTCTTTTCGCCAAATCCGCAACAATCAATCCCAAATTCTAATGTTTCGACTGCTAAAACACCAACCGCACAATCACATACTCCAAAAACAGTAGAAGTCAAACCAATAACAGCTCAAACGAATCCAAATAATGGAGCATGTGTAGGAAACTTCAATCCTACATTGACTTGTAAAATCACTAATGCGTATTTCGCAGAGCAAGCAGAACGTGAAGTATTAGACGGAACTGGAACATATAAGTTTAAGCATAATAACAATGACACCTCTAACGCTCAGCATAAAACCAAGATTGCAAATAGAATCCTTCATAACATTCAACTTGACAACCCTTACGGAGTAAGATACCCAACCGAAGCATCTATTAAAGAAGCGTTAACACATGAACATTACAATATAAATGAAACAATTACCTTCAAACTCTATAAAAAAGAGAAATATTCGAAACAAATCAATGAAGCAAGTATAGGACAAAAGGTAACTTTGCTAGCAACCCTCTCTGGATGCCCAGCGGGTCAAAACGTCACCTTTAAAATCTATGAGAAATCACCGATGCTGATGGCAGCAGGTAAAGAACTCGTAGTGTTAAAAGACGGAGTAGAAGTAACCGAAGTAAGTGTTGCCTCACAAGGAACTTACGCAGCTATCGAAGTAGAACTACGACCGAAAAAAGATAAAAAGGCAAATGCAACGGATACTAGTCCTAGCTTGGAACTGTGGCAAGAGAAGTTTAAACACACTGCTACAGAATCAGAAAAGTTCGATCATTTGTGGCTAAATGTTAGCTGTCCATCTGCGAAGAATACTCCGCAAGAGTATTTGAAGGGAGAGGAATTGAAGGTGAAAAACCAATGTTTTAATGTTGATAAATTTATCGATGAATATAAAAAAATTCACACCATTTGGGATCAAGATACACATTCATACATTAAACAAACGCTAAAGCAAAAATCTATTTTAGGACTTGAACATCTTCTTGTTGATTTAAAAAGTTACTATGCACAAAAAGGAATATGTAATTTATACTATATTGCATATATGCTCGCAACAGTTAAGTTAGAAACATATGATTATATACATCAAATACTTTTTAATCCGATTGCTGAATTAGGAGGAGATCATTATGCTGAAGAAATGTATGATCCAGTTTTAGGTAAAAATGGTAACAGAAGAGCTATTGCTATCTCACTTGGTAATACTGTTCAAGGAGACGGTGTTAAATATAAGGGTAGAGGATTCGTACAAATTACTGGAAAAAGTAATTATCAAAAATTCACTGATAAATTAGGTGTTAATTTTGTCAATAATCCTGAAAAAGCAGTTGAATGGAATAACTCATTTAATATTATGGTTATAGGAATGGAGAATGGTATGTTCACTCACTATAAATTAGAAGATTTTATTGATAATTCAAAAAAAGACTATCGGAGTGCAAGACAAATAATTAATGGTTTAGATAGAGCGGATGTGATCAAAAAATATGCAGAGGAGTTTGAAGAATGTTTAACAAAAGCAAAAAATTAATAGGCTATATGAGTATTTTACTCATGGTGAACACGGCTATTGCCAAGACAATAGAATTAGATATCACAGAGAGAGGAATTATAAATACTCAGACCAAGCAGTTGATCAATAATTTCATTAAAAAAAATGATAATGTTACTTCACTTTATTATTTTTCAAATATGTCCATTGACAATTCTGAGTTTAGTATCAATAAAGCAACACTTTTGAACTCATCACAAGAAGAGTGTGTGATACCTGTATTTAAAAAACAGAATAATTTCTATATCCAACGAGTTTATTGTTTTAATCATATTGTTTCAATAAAAGCAAATAAGTTGTTACCAACTTTGTATATTGGTGATTTTAATAATCTGAACCTAAGAGATTTTAAACCTGATTTTCTTTTTACGACAGATAAATATAATTTTGGTAGTGAAAAAATCAAAAATGATTTGAGTTTTGATAATGTACCAGTTCATAGTATGGATGGGAAGTCTGTGACTTCATTATCTTGTAAAATATCTAGAAAAGCATTTAATGAAGGAAATTATGAAAAACTACAGTGTATAAGTAATTTTGAAGAAAGTGATAATCTAAAACCATTAATCAATAAATCCCCCCTCTACAAAGAACCTTCCGAATCATCCCAATCTAAAATGTACCTAATTGCAGGTGATAAAGTAACGTTACTCGATACAAAAACTGATGATGCAGGACAAGAGTGGTATTACATCAGCTACCAAGGCAAAAAAGAGATCAAGATGTGGATAAAAGCTGAAGCTGTGAAATAATACCTCGCCCATATCTAATGCGTCGTACACACCGAACAGACATCAAACGTTCGAAAAATCAATGATGCTTTAGCAATAGAATCTGCACCAATCATCGCTTTTTGTGCAATTCCCAAAGAATCTTTCATTCCATTACCCAAATTCCATTGGGTAGGAGTAATGATCGAGTAGGAAGTAATTTTCCCTTTTTCAAGTTTAGCCCGATGAATAAGTGTCCCTCGCGGCGCTTCAACAATCCCAACCCCCTCTGCGCTGATATTCTCAATATGTGTAAGAGGGACAAAGGAAGGTTGGGAAAGATCAAGAGAACTAAGCAATTGACGTAGTTTACCTATGATGACAACCACTTCATCAACTCGTGCTGAGAGACGAGTCAATGCTGTATCTCCAGATTGTACATAAAGTTTCATCACTCCCGAACGCTCAGCTACAATAGCACGCGCCAATGGCCCTGTCTCATAAAATTCTCCCCGATAAAGGGCATTTTTAGCATAAGTATCCCCTCCGTTTTGAAAAATTTTTGAGTCATCTTCATGGACGAAACTGACATCAGCAATACTTCTTTCACCGTTCTTAATCGATAATTTCTCCTCACCTAACACTAAGAACTGACCATGACTTTTTCCCGTTTGAAGTAAATTTAATCGTTCAAAATACTGCAATAAAGTTCCAAAATCTCCCTCAAGCGAAAGCAATGAGCCATTTTCCATTCGCGCTTGAAATGCTTCCATTTTACAACCCAATACTTCCCTCTCAACAAATTGCTCTACTTCAGAGAGGATTTTCAGAGCCTGCATCACTTCAATATGGGTAGGATCACATGTTACTCCGCCAGGAAGTGCATAAGAGCTGTGAGGCCATTGCCCGCTGAACAAAGCACATAGTTGATTGATCTGAGATGAGACATAAAGTGCTTTAAGTGCAACGGGGTAGTCTGCTAAAAGAAGTTTTCCACTCTCATGAAGCATAACGAGATAAAGCCACTTAATATGATTCTGAAGCAATTCACATGATCTCGTAATTTCCCTTATCGCATGCGCCTTAGATGTAAGTGTAATCTTGACACCTGCATTAGAATAGACATTTTCGAGCATACGTGCTGCCGCAATCAGATGAGAATGTCCACAGATACCACATACCCTAGGAGCAATTACCAATGCATCCAAAGCATTTCGTCCTTCCAAAATCGCTTCCATTCCCCGAAAATGTAAAAATCGAATAGCGGCTTCCTGAACACGTCCACTTTTGTCGGTTTTAAAATCGAGTACAGCTTCTCCCTCTATTCGCTCGATCAGTTCATGCGTTATCATCGATCAATTTCCCTTCAAGCCGTTTAATATGAAACGATTTTGCTGCACCCGCTAATGCAAGATAACTCCGTTTCGGTATACCAAGCGGCATTTCAGCAGGGATCGACATATAAGTTTTCGTCGTAAATAACTCTCGTCTAGGGAAAGCAGGCTCCGTGCACCCGACACACGGGGTTCCGGCACGCGTTTTTGAACTCACCTCATTCCAAAGAATTTTATTACAGCTACCATGAGTAAAAGGGCCTTGGCACCCTTGTGCGTAAAACAAGCACCCCTCTTTTGTTCCAAATACATCACTGTCCACTTTCCATTCAAAATACTCATTTCGCAGGCACCCGTTATGGATAAGATACGCATACAACTCTTTTGGACGACGATATTCATCAACTGCGATTGTTTTACCCATCACAATCATATCCATCACAAAAGAGAACCATTTTGGATGAACAGGACAACCGCTAAGTGTTATCACTTTCTCTCGCATCGCTTGGAGTGGACCGCTAGATTTTTCCTTGTCAAATACAATGCCGCTGATATTTTCAGGATCATATTCTTTAAATATTCCTCCAAAACTTGCACAACTTCCTATGGAAACGATATGTTTTGTCTTATGTGCCAGTGCGGGCAATAAAATTTCCATGGCCATACCAGCACGCTCAAAATCAGCTTTATACGCTCCCTCAAAAATCAGGATATCCGATTTTGGGAGTTTTTTGACAAGTTCTTTGAGTGTTTTGGTACAGGGCAAAAGGGGATGATGTATAAAGTCAATTTTTTCTAATAGTGACCCCAATAATGGATCATTCAAAAAAGAGTGGGTGTTACCGTTACAGGTGATCCCCTGAAGCCAAATAATTTTGAGTTTAGTTGGATTTGAGGGCATAATAGATATTTTCAGCAATAGTAGCTTCGTACTCTTCCAGTGATTTAGGGAGAATTTTTTCGCCGTTTAAAAAGACCATTCCCCCCAAATATCCCATAAAAAGACCGAATGCACTGAAAAAATCCTGATCTCTAAGCTCGCCGCACCGAACACCCTCTTCGAAAAATATCATCAGTTCGGTCACAAAAGCCGAAACACAGATCATCCCCTCACAGCAGTTTTGAAACACTTCGCGGTTGGAGAGATAAACCCGTAAAAAATACTCAATCGTTTCAGGGCGCTCTTTAGCAATGCTAAAATACATATGAACTATCGCATCTATTTTTTCTTTGGTATTTCGATCACTCTCATTAATACAACGTATCTCTTCACCTAAGATATTGGCGATATAGAGGATGAGATCTTTAGCAAGCATCTCTTTTGAGGTAAAATAGTTATAAAGATTTCCGACGCTCATCCCGATTCTTTCAGCGATAGAGGGCATTGTAGTTTGATAAAACCCTTCTTTGGAAAAGAGTTCCAATGCTTTCGTCATAATTGAAATTTTACGTTCTTCTTTTGTAGGTCGTGCCAAAATAATTCCCTATTGCTAATTCAATAGCGTAATTATAGCGAACACTCATTCATTATTTTATACTGTGACAACTCTTTTCCTGTTGCATCGATCACATGAACCGCACATGCCAGACACGGGTCAAATGAATGTATCACGCGCAAAACCTCCAAAGGCTTTTCCGGATCGATGAGAGTAATACCGATTAGGGATTCTTCATAAGCACCTCTGATGTTATGTGCATCTTTGGGCGATGCGTTCCATGTAGTCGGAACCACTGCCTGATAGTTGGCAATTTTTGCATTATCAATTCGGACAAAATGGCCAAGAACTCCACGAGGCACTTCAAAAATCCCCGCACCTTTGGCTGAAGAAGCCATCTCTTCGAAAATATATTTTGTCCACGTCGTCTCATCTAAATATTTCACATTTTCGATCAAATCGCTCATCATATCAAAAAGGTAATCACAACATATTTGTGCTTCTACCGCACGCGCTGCATTTCTTCCGATCGTCGTGGAAAAATCAATGAGTTCCATCTGTGCACTTTTCATGAAACGCTCCATATAAGGACGAATCACATGTGAATGTTTACTATAGCCGATAATCATCCGCGCCAACGGCCCCACTTCCATCACTGCGCCATCGTATCTAGGAGCTTTAATCCAGCTATATTTTCCCTCACTCTTAAGAGTTCCATCCTCATTAAGATCGGTATAAAATGGGATTGTTTCCCCCTCATACGGAGAAAGTGGGGCATCCTTTTCATACCATGACCGTGACGCTTCTTCGGTAATCTTTGTTGCATCGAATGGAGCAATATTCTCAAAATTATGCCCATGTATCACACCGGATTCAAACAAAACCGACTGCTTTCCGAAACGGTATCCGCCGCATCCCATAAAATTGCCGCTCGCTCTCCCCTCACCCGATTTAATCGAATCTCGATAGCCATTTACAAGTATCAACATATCGGGGATATAAGCGCGTTCAATGAAATCGCGTACCTCTTTGATAATAAAAAGAAAATCGTTCAGTCGTTGAGGATTCAGTATCTCGGCGACACTCGTCACTCCACCTACAACAAGGTTTTGGGGATGAGGTGTTTTCCCCGCAAAGATTGCAACCGCTTTTGAAATCTCCCGCTGGATATTGAGCGCTTCAAGGTAATGACTCATATGGATGAGATTTTGCTCAGGGCTCAGTTGATAGCTTTTATGTCCCCAGTATCCGTTGGCAAACAGTCCTAGACGTCCGGCTTTAACATAACTGCTCAGTTTTTCTTTGATGTATTCCAAATGGGGAATCGAATTGTGGTAAGGGTTGGCACTGAACTTTTCTGCCTCTTTTTCCGCTGTTGCACAATCGGCACTCAAAGCCGATGTAATATCGACGAAATCGAGCGAATGAAGGTGATAATAATGGACGATATGATCCTGAACAAATAGAGAGAGTGTCACAAGATTACGAATAATTTCAGCATTTTTTGGAATAGTAATTCCATATGCATCCTCGACCGAACTGATGGAAGCACGGTAATGGACATTTGTACATACGCCGCAAATTCGCTGTGCAATTAGTCCGGCATCTCTGGGATCACGCCCTTTTAATATCGTCTCGATCCCACGAAAAAGTTGTCCTGAAACCCAAGCTTCACGAATCATATTGTTCGCATCGATTTCGATTTCAATCCGTAAATGCCCTTCGATTCGGGTAACAGGATCGATAACGATTTTTCGATTATTATTCATGCGGCTTTTCCTCTAATTTACGGTTATTAGCGTATTGGTCAAATGCGATTTTTCCCTGAGCGCAAGCAAAACATCCATGCCCTACCTGTACCGGCCAGCTTGTCCCCTCATTAAACTTGACCAGGGAACAGTTGAGATCGGCATAAGGTCCTTTGCATCCCATCTGAAACAGGCACCACCCTTTTTTTGCCCCTTCATCACCCCATTCGAGGACAAACTCATCCAAATCGTAATGGCCACGCCGCTCGCAGTTGTCATGCACTCGAAATCCGTATGCCCATTCGGGACGGTTCTTGGCATCCAGTTTCGGAAACTCCTCGAACATAATATAATGGAGCAGAGTACCCACGATATTGATCGGATTAACGGGGCATCCGGGGAGATTGATAATGTCCTCTCGTCCCAGTGCTTCACTTACCCCGACCGCACCCGTAGGGTTTGGTGCTGCCGCAACCACACCACCATCAAATGCGCACGATCCTACCGCCATCACCGCCGCCGCATTTTTAGCAACGCGACGAAGCAGTTCCAACCCCGTCTCACCCTTCGGACCGATGCGGAGAAACTTACCATCTAGCCCCAGAGGAACTGCCCCCTCGACAAGGAGAACGTATTTTCCCGCATCATTTTGGACAATATCCCGCAAGACCTGCTCAGATTGTTCTCCCGATGCCGCCATCAGCAGTTCATGATAATCGAGAGAAATAAACTTCAAAATCAAATCGTCGATTTTAGGATGGGCGGTTTTGATAAAACCTTCCGAATTTCCGCTGCAATCGGCCAGTTCGAGCCAAATAATCGGGATTTTGTTGAGCTGTGTTACCCCTTCTCTAACCACCTCTTCGTAGTTTGGATGTAAATGCATCGATGCGGTAATCATCGACACCCAACGATTGAACTCGTGACTCATCTCAAACGATGTAATTGCTTCTTCGAGATTATCGCTACTAAGCTGATTTTTCGGATGAATACGATTGTATTTTTCAATCCGTTCGCGAACAACAGCGAGCTCTGCTTCTTTGACTGCAGCTTCACGCTCTTGTTTTAATCGTGCCGCCTCTTCAGGATCGATAGGGGTCGCCTCGATCAGTGCACAGACATCCTCCTTGCACCGACCGCAGGTCCGCCCCGCTTTACTAAATGGTTTCAATTCGCCAAATGAGGTGATGGCATTGAGTTTGACTAAGTCGACCAGCTCTTGCTCATGTACCCCTTCGCAGCTGCAAATCAGACGCCCTTTTGCCGACATCAGCCGATTGGAATAAAAATAGGCCACATCAATCGACTCATCCAACTCCATCAGACGTTTCAGACGCATTAGGTCAATATTGGTATTGATTCCGATAAAACGTTTGAGATGCTCATGGTTAACGATGTATTGATCGATCCGATCTCCATGAGAAATAAGAATCGTTTCGTTTTCCGGATCCTTCGGATTAAAATCCGGTGCCGATACATCAGCAAATAAAAACGACCCTACTTTAAGCCCGTCAATCGAGACCTCTTCTTGAAATAATGAGTTTGCATCTCCAAGCAGATGTGCGACAGCTACATCTGCTTGGAGAATGCATTCTTTGACCCGTCCAGCGATAAATCCACCCTCGCGCATCTGAGCCGCCTCGCCGACACAATAGATATCGGGTTCAGACGTCTGCATTGTTGCATCCACCAATATTCCCCTATCACACTCGAGTGACTCACGGGCAAAGGCAATATTCGGATCAATACCGACGCCGAAAATGATAAACGGGTTATCGATCTCCCCATTCTTCGTCAAAATTTTTGTGATTCTTTTGCCCGAGACCTCTTTATCAATGATCTGATTGTTAAACTCTATGCGGATTCTGGGATCGGCTTCAAAAATTTCGCGTATCAATACCAGAGCTTCACGACTAATAACCTCAGAATAGAGATGACTCTTACGCACCAGCAAGGTAATGCTTTTTGGATCAGGAGAGTGAATTAGTGCATCCAGCAACTCTAATGCGATCGGTCCTGCCCCGACGATTACAACATTTTTTCCCACAATCCCCTGCGCAATCGTTTTACAATCTCTCTGTGAACGAAACGTCGTGGCATTCTCTATCCCTGTGATATCAAAAAGGCTCTTTGGAACTGAACCTGTCGCGAGAATAAGCTTATCGTAATGAAATGCAGCATGTTCACTAAAAACACGTTTGGAAGTGGGATCCAATGAGAGGATTTTTTGGTTTAACTCAAAATGCACAGCTGGATGCACGTCCAACATGATGGAATCAATACACTTATCATCATTAACTAATTTACATAGATGAATACGATCATAGGGAGTGTGCTCTTCCTCAGAAATAATCAATACTTCTGATTCCGGAGCCTGCCCCATCAGAGCGTTAGCAATATACACAGCGGAAATTCCACCTCCGACAATTACAATACGCATAAATAAGTATCCTTAATGGTTACAGTTATGACGTATTATGACGTAGTTGTTGAAAAAAATAATATTCTCCACTCAAATTTATAGTTGAATTTTAAAAGATATCGACCCTTAATTAAAAAAATCTAATTTGTCAAAATCATATATATTGCTGGGTTCAACTGCCATCACCTTATGTGAATAGGAAAGGTTCTTGTGATTGCTAATCCCGCTGACATACTGAACCGTATAGTTGAAGTTTTCCAGATTGAAGTACCCTTTTTTGTTATCCCTGTAAATTTCATCTAACCGTGGATTTTTGACATTGCTATAAATAACGAAGGGAACCATATATTCATCTTTATACGGTGGCAAAAAGCCATGCCCATTGTTTTCCAAATTTATATTTTCACCATGATCTGATATGTAAATCAAAAGCAATTTTTCATGTTTAAATCGCTCAAAAATTTGTCTCAAAATATAGTCACTGTAGTAGACACTGTTATCATACTCTTCGACGATATTTTTTGCATCTTGAAACAAAGCACTCTCTTTTTTGTATCGGTTTATGTAGTCAGAATGGGACCCCATCAGATGCAAGAAATACACCTCTTTTTTATTATTAGGTTGAAGCTTATTTAAATATTCCAGCAAAACTTCATCCGTTTTAGCCTCTAAATAGTTTAAATTTGCAAAAAATGTCGTATTTGCTTCACTCGCCATCGATGAGATGGAAGAGTCATTTTTCCCTACACGACCTTGATTTGATATCCAATACGTTTCATAGTCATTCGCCTCAAAATTTGTCAATATAGAGCACGAATGTAAATATCGATTCTCATAAGAATGGACATTTGCTTCGGTCAAATCGATAGGAATAGAATACCGTGTTTGATTTGTAGGAGCTATGGCATTAAATACATAGAGCTTTTTGGATTTTTGAAGAGCTGTTAAAAATGGTGTAGTAGAAAGCCCATAACCATAAATCGACATATGATTTTTATTGACACTTTCACCCATGACAATAATGATTTTGTCATAAAATTGATTTTTTTTGCTAGCATTGGGGATTTTAATTTGATGTACATATTTTTCTCTCTCACTCAAAATTTGATCAATCTTATTTTTATCATCCATCACACTGCACACTTCACATGGAACGCTAAAAGGCTCGAACTCTTTAATCGGATTGATGTAAAAGCTTACTCCTAAAAGAATGAGTACAAAAACCCCTAAGCCTATAATCCGAAATATTCTGTAGGAATGCGTAAAATGTCTGATAAATTTAAATAATAAAAACATAACAAACACTGAAAAAAAAGTAAGTGCATAGTCTCTATAATCAATATAATGTGCAATATATTCACGTGTTTCGTAAATCGGAGACAAAAAAGCAACTTCAATACGAGGGGTAATATCTGCTAATGTATATCCCCAGTGAAGTGCTATATGTCCGATTAATATGTTGCTTAAATTGACAAAGATGATAAATACCGAAAAGAGTATTTTGCTAAATTTTGGGATAAAAATGAGTAAAATGAGAGTAATTGCTAAAAAGAGTGTATGTGTCTGATTCGGGGAAAAAATAAACTGTGGCAATACTGTTAGTACAGATATCAACGTACCGAAATAAAAATAGGTGTTGTTATTAGAAAACTCAGCTTGAATACTTTTTTTCACTGGGGACTTTCATGGATAAATACTAAATGAATTTTATATTATAGTCAATGTTCCGTTAGATTAAAGCAGGATGAAAATTTTTGGATGATTGTAAGATGGTGGCGGGGGGGGGAATCGAACCCAGCCACCATCTATACGACTCCTGTTCAAGTTTTTAAATTGAACACTATTTAAGGACCCACCTATTTTACGGCTTTTCGTAATCACAAGGAACCCTTTTTAGTCAAGATTTAATAATTATAGCATCGAGTAAATGCCTTGCCAAGGTATAACAAAAGGTATGACAAGTAGCATCAATATTTTTGTGTTTAGCTATGCATGAGACAATATGTCAAGAGCATTTCATTTATAAGTCAATTTACCAAATTTGACAATCCAAAACATTACTATTGTCTTCTTTTAGTATGGAAATTGCATCTTCAATAGTTATTAAAGACTTTTCTTATTAAGGAGAAGAAACAATGACTTAATCCAACCGTTTGATGCCATGTTTTGTTTCTGAAATGGCTATATTGATTTTTAGATTTTTTTGAGCACTTTCAAGAGCATCTTTTTTTTGATTTCTAAAATTATCAATGATTTTCGAAGTCATCAAGTTATCTTTGTTTAATGAATAGTGTTCAACTTCTGCTAGTTCTTGCTTATTCAAATATTGGATTAATTTCTCTACTTTTCTTAGTCTTATTTCAAGTCTTTTATATCTAAGTTGATTAGCTTCTTCTTCTAAAATACTACGATCTTGACCTTTTTTTAATAAATCATATTCTTCATTCGAATATGCAATAATTTCATTGGATAGTTGATGGTCCAATACAGCTAAATCAACAGAAATAAGCTCCAAATATGTCAAATCTTTAAAAATGACTTCTTGCATATAATAGCCAAATGATGTAATTTTAATTTTTTGTATATTGTCATCGTATACATCAGAACCATTTTCAGATTCAACCATTCCCCTACTTAACAATAATTCTATATTTAGCTTACAGTCATTAAGCATTTTAAAAGTATCAGAAAAATGAGAATTTAATTCAAATACTGAAATATACTCATCATTTCTTGTAGCAAGTTTATTAAGTATTCTATATGCTGTAAAATGAGAACTATTAAATTCACTTCTCAATTTATATATATTAGGAATTGAATTTGAAATTTTTTCGTTATAAAAACGATAAATCGGGATCATAATAGGCTTAATTATTTGATGTAATGTAATATCCCATTTCCCTTGTTTAATCATTTCATTTATATTCGTATAGTTTGAAAAAAGGAATGATTTAAAGAGCTCAAGCCCTTGTCTTATATTCCCATGAGTAGCTGCTGTCATAAATCTATTAAATTCACTTTGCTCATTTTCAAGATTTGTTTTTAGAATTTGAAACAGTATATTGATATCATCAATTTGATGTTTGAATATTTTCTTTTCATTCTTTATTTTGTTTAAAATAAACTCTAATCGTTTTAAAAATACTTGTTGAGGCTTCGGAGAACTAATATGAAACCCATTCTGCTCATATGCGTCCAAATATCCCTGAATATTTGAACTAACATATTTTTCTTCTCTTAAAGAAATAATAGATATACAATGTAATTTTTCAGCTAACTCACTTGCAAAGCTAAAACAATAATCCTGCAATGCTTGGTCAAATTGGTCGGTATTATCTATGTTTATAATAATACCTTTTTGCTTACCTCTCCAATAATGTGACAATCTTGTAAGACAATACATCAAATCATTTTTGTAGCTTTGAAGTAAATCATTTCGTTTTAAGATGAAAGATTCAGTTTTAGTATCAAGTCCGTCTAGAGATTGTTTAAGTGCAACATCATATTTATCCCTAAATAAATTTGATAAATCATCATTACTTCCTTCTAATAATTTGTCTTTATCAATTTCTTGCAATAACTGTTTTAGTATTTGATTTTTTATGGCGTCCTTATCATTTGCAACTTTTAATAAATTAACGTATCCAATAATACTATGATCTCTAATATTATTATTTTGTTTATTACTAAACAAATTCACCAAGAAAGTAGTTTTCCCAGCCCCTTTACCACCAAACAGAACTAAGACTTTTGCTTTTTTCCCTTCAATAATTATTTTTTGAATTTCAAGTGTAAATGTATCTTGAGAAAATGTTTTTGTATCAACACTTTTTAGCTTGACAGTATTTTCCATATAAGGCGAAAGTGCATCTTCTAATATACGTGTTACCTTGTCAAAATTTATTTCATAACCTCGTTCTGCTACGTAACACTTTTCCAACAATTCGTCATCCGAAATTCTTATTTCTCCAAAGAATCTATCAAAATAACCTCTAATCATCGTATCTAATTGATTATTGGCAATTTGTTCATCATAACCATTGATTTTGAGTTTCGGTTCATATCTTTCATTAGAGCTATGTTGAATACCATCAAAAAGAAGTTGTAAAGAATTTTCATTCACAATTTTGGTATGCGTTAAATATTTATTAACTTCTACAAAGTTGTCGATGATATCTTGCAAATTTCTAAAGATATAAGCATTGCCTTCCTGCCAACTTTTGCCATCTATATAAGTCCTAAAGAATGCCCACTCATGGCCATTAGTAATACAAGCATATTTACATCCTATATCATTACAATAATTTTTTACTTGTAAAATCGTATTTTTTGTATTCTCATCCTTTAAAAGAATTTTTACCTTTATACGATGATTTGTGATATCTCCATATTGACTAAAATTGAAATCAACTTTTTGTTTTTTTGCTTCAATAACTAGAAAAGTTTTTTCACCATTTGAATTAGTTAATTGATAATCGGTATATCCTTCATTTGTTTTCGTTTCCATTTTTATGTTAGCTGATGGCCAAAAAAATGTATATTCAATAATTTTATCTATAATTTGAAATCTAGTATCAGCTTCATTCATAGAAGTATTTGAAAACTTTTTATTTAAATTTTTTAAAGTTTCTAGTGATTTTTCATAACTCATAATATTCCCTATTTATCAAACATAACAAAATATCAAAAGTTTATATTAGATTTAATGAAAAGATTCTGTTTTTAATAAAATGAGTGTTTCAACCTCTTTGGGAAAAAACTTGTAGTGGGGATAAACGATAGGGCTGATTGATATTAGAGGGAATGATTGAATGGGTAAAGGTGAAGGTTTTCAAGGAGGAAAAAAGGGGGAGGATGGAAGGACAATTTATAATTGTCAATCCTTATGGGAGTGTTTTGCCATTTCGTCAAAAATCTCTTGAAGCATTTTGCTCGAATTGCCTCTTTGTTCAGCAACCTGCTCCAACAGCCAAAAAAACATTTCTCTGTAATGGCGGTCACAACTGCATAGAAAGCTGTAAAGCTCAACTTCTTTATAGGTGTTGTCATTGAAAATGTTCAAAAAAATCTTTTTGAATCTATGATGGGTAGCACCGCCGTGTTCTTCGCATAAGCATTTGATGATTTCGTTTTTCATTTTGTGTCCTTTGTAATGTCTTTAATTTTTTGGATATACGATTGATTGTCAAACTCGACCTCTTTGCGTCTGAAAATGACAGTGCTGTTGTTCTTGAAGAATTTCATCAAGTCGCTTGTCTTGTATTCCCATTTAATTGGTATCTTCACGGTGTATGTATTGCCATAACCAGCCCAATAAGCCCGTAAAGAGGCTGAATTCGTTCTAAACTGCTTTTTTCGTTCTTCTTTTCCATAAGTTATTTTTGGCTTGTAGCTCGAACTAATCAACTCGTGTATTTTCTTTTCAATGCCCGTGCTGTAATAACCTAATCCGATATCTTCTAATTCTATATACATATCAATGTCCTTTATAATAATTTTTAAGTGTAAAACGGTCTTTGATGACCGTTAATAACAATAAATTCATCAAGCCGATTTCAAAACAAGAAACGGTCTGAATTCAGTGTTATTTGACTTTGGCAGAGGTTGAACCGCTGTAGACGGTTTTTTGGATTTTTTACGGTTATCCGTAAATACGATGATTTCCACACAATCTTTGTATGTGCCGTCACTATTACGACTGATATTTTTCTTTGGGTGTAGAATAAAATCAAACCCTTTGGAAACGAATTGCCGTATTAGTTTAGTATTGAAATAATTATGGTAAATAAGCTGACAATCCTTCAATTTCGTAGAAAATACATCCAAGCAACGGTCATGGTCAAAATCAAAGCCATAATCGATGGCGGTGTTGATAAGAACCTCCACGTTTTCATCGTGGTTCTCTTCCACATACAAAGGGTCTGCAATAGTCAATACGTCATCCCCAGCGTATTTTTCAATCAAATCATCATAGGATAGATTTTCAACAATGAACTCTTTATATCCGTCAATGAAATAACCTAAAAAGTCGACTTTGCCCATTAGATTTTTCTTCTTTGGAGCCTTCGTTGGATTAATGGAAAATTGACTGATTTGAGCTTTTTCGTTCCATTCATAAATACCACGGTCTGAACTATTCAATAAAATAATAAAAATAGCCGATAAACGGATATTGTCAAATTCCTTATTCGACTCAAGGTCATGTGCCACCGCAACCAAAGATTCCAGAAATATTCTTACTTCATCGGCTGATTCCAAATCAATGTCAGTGATTTTTTCAATTTCCTCTTTCAGTTTCTCACGATTGTCTCGGATGTTTTTAACTGTGCCAGAGATAACTGGATTAAAATCGTTTACGATTGCAGTATCAACAATCCCCATTGTTTTAACCGAAATGTTCAATAAATCCGAACCGCCGCCAAAAAATGGAATCAATATTTTTTTCACACGCTTTTTATCAACCGTTTCATTCCAAAGAAGCTGAACTTTTTTATAAAACTTCGCTTTTGAACCTGTATAGTGATACAGAGTAGAAAATGCCACTTTGCTTCCAGTCATACGGTTAAAAAAAGATTTCGGACTCTCCGTGAAAAGTTTGAAATATTTTTCTTCATGAACAATACACGCTGGAAATTGTTTTACGACACCGTTTCTCAATGTGCGAGTATGCGCTCGTCTGATATGAGGAGTCATTTCACGTTTTTGTTTCGGTTCAGCCGAAATAGATACCGTTTGGTTGTTAAGAGCCGTAGCAACTGAAGTTGAAATAGAAGAAGTCAATGTAGTCATTGTTAGTCCTTTAAAATAAAATATGAGTTGATTTTAAAGGTGATTGAAGGTATATATACCTATAATGAAGTTATGAAAAATGACCAAATAACAGAAATAAAACTGATTACCTATGACGAAATCTGTGATGAAGCTTTCAAACCAACCATCGATTTGATGATGAAAAAATACGATGTCTTGTCAATGACCAATGACCAGCTTGGAGACGCTTATCAAAAGGTAAGGGATGCCGTTGAAGAGGAGTCAGAAGAATTTAAAACTGCCTATGAGAAGGTGATTTCAAAGCTTATATGCAAATACTCCGAACGAGGGGTGTTTGATATGGATACCCATCCTGATGTGATAGAAGAAAAAGAGAAAGAATTGGCTGAGCAGCGGCTTCGTGCATTAAAAAAACGGTTCAAGGACAATAACAATGGCGATTCGAACCCATATGTTTGAAAAGGAATGGCAATGGATAAAGAAAAACAATTAGAGATACTTGATTCTCTTGAAGAAGCCTACGGGACTTATGGCAAGCCCAAGCAAAAGAACCTTTGCGAACGGTTTTTTCCAAAAAAAGAGAGCTTCAACACCCTTGCCAGCGAAGGTGTTTTGCGGGCGATGTTGAGGAATCCAGATATCACGACACGGACTCAACTTGAAGAACACAATTATAATGTCGTAGAAGCAGGGGAAAACTTTGAAATCGATGAACGATGTGTTATACAAGAATCCGTTGGAAAGGAAAAGGTTTTCAAGATTAAAACCTCCCTTCTGACGGACGCATTGAAAATTCTCCGATGTTCCAAGCTTATCCGTCTGGATAAACGCTCCTATTCGATAAACTGGGAGTTATGGCACAATGGTGATGTCCGCTATAAGCTCCAAGACAACAACCTCTTTGTTTCATTGGCACCGATAATGGTCGAATATCTACGCAACAGCGTTAAACGGACTCCTAACGACTTTGTAAAGAGAATCGACCCTGTTATCTCTTATGTCCTTCTCCCCACTTTTAAGCACAATGAGACCTATAAACAAGAGAGAAAGGTTTATCGGGCGATGGAAAATTTCGAAATGGTCGAAATCAAGTTAATGGACAAGTCAATCGTTGAAGGATACCCGATGGCGGTAAAGATGAAAAATGAGAATAAATGGCTCGAATACGAAGACGGGGACGGCAAAAAACAGACGGTTCCGATGTCTTGGGTGGTGGTGTAAAATGGAAGGGTATTATTTTGAAGAGGAAGAAGTGGTAAATGTAGCGTTGGCGGTCAATACCATCGCCCTTGATTATTTCAGAGCGGTGAATGTTTTTAAAGAGATGGACATTTACACCGAGAAAAAAGAGATTGACGCACAAATGAGTATCTATGAAGCGTCCTTGAAAAAGCTTTTCTTCACCTCGGGTGCCAAAAAACCGATTGCGACCTATTTTTTGTTGAAAGCCAAAGACGAAGCTGGGTTGATTCTCAAAGTCATCCAAGAGAACCTTCACTATGTAAAAATCATCAGTGCCCCCGATGGGTTAAAAATGGAACTCTCTGAGCGCATCAATGTGTTTTTGAAGAACGGCAAGATTAAATTACATAGACGGTGAGTAATCCTCCTCCCGTCTTTTATGCACCTCTTTTAGCTTATCAAATACCACGATAAAGTCCTCCAGCGATTGGGTCTGTTCCAATGATTGTTGGAAGTGTGGATATTGGCTATAAACACTCTCTTTGACCCTTTTAAACAGCGTTTTAATATTCAAACTGCTGATAACGGAACTTTCTGACATTCCAGTGATTTTCATAATGCCACGAAGAAGGTGGGCAAATGCTCCTTCTTTTTTGGGTTTATGTATATGGATGGTTTTTTCTTTTAGGTCAATAGAATCGGGATTCGCTCCGCCTTTGGTGATTTTGACATTGTATTTTTTCTCCATCCCTTGCGTCAGTGCTTCAAATCCTTTGCCCCCAACGGCTGAGTCGAACTTCAAGATTTTCTCTATCATTTGATGTTTTTGGTGCTGTTTTTGGGTTTTTTCTTGAACCAAAGAGACCTTTTTGGATTTCAGCCTTTCCACCTCTTGCTGGATTTGCTCAATTCGTTTATTGAACACCTCATAGTGGGACTTATATAGGGTTCCGATATCCTCGTATTTAGCAAGTTTGGATTTCAGTTTTTTGGAGTCGTATTTGGACAGGGCTATCACCTTCAAACGGTCTCTTTGAATCTCCCTGATAATATCTCCCATAGCAAATAGCTTCTTTTTAAAATCGGCTCTTCGTTGTCTTAAAATGGCTTCGTGGCGTTTCTTCTCGTCCGACTTCACCCATCTCCAATAACTTTTATTCTGTGCCACTTGGGATAAAAAATCAGAGGTGGATATTTGTTTGTTTTTCAACTGGTCTGATTTAATTTTTCGAAACCACTGGGATTGTCCCTCGATGTAATAGGAAACCGACATCATCTCCTTGTCATAAAAGTGCTTCAAGGCGATGTATTCGTCATTAAACAACCTCTGGGTATCGGACATCTTCTCATTCTCCCCTTTGATGAAGCCATCAATTAATTTGACCTCGTTGCGTCTGCTTTTAATCTCTTTTTGCATGAATCCGATTTCCTCTTTCAGCTCGGTTCGTTTGCTCAATATGTTATGCCGTTCGTGTTTGCTCATAGTAATAAGGTCGTTTTTCAAGATGTGTTTCACTCCTAAAGCAGTGAATACCTTTGACAATTCACCGTTCAGGGATTTAATCGAGGCATCATTTTCTATAAATTCAGGGGAATTTTTTAGGTTTTCAAGGGCATTTTTCTTTTGGGTTTGGGATATGGCTTGCCGTCTGTGTTGTTCCATTTCTTCTTTATTTTTCAGACCCAAGATGGTTCTCATATCACCGTCTATTGAGTTGGATAGATGATTTGCCAGCGACTCCCTCAAACTCAATAAATCGGCTTGCCCCCTGATTTTATATTTCTCACTGACGGCAAGGTGAAGGTGAAATCCCTCTTTGACATTTTGAAAGCCGTTGGTGTATTGTTTATCTCCTTTGTCGGAGTTATATTCCAATGCGCCGATGAAGCCGAATTTTTCAAATGTGTTTTTACTCCACTGGATGCTCTCGTCCTCCATTATTCTTTTTTGGTCGGAAGTTAGTTTTTCATAGCTTTCAGGTGATAGAGGACTGATGATGTAGTGATGAACGCCACCATCTCCCAGTTTTTTATCGCTTTCGAACACATTATGCTGTTTTTGGACATAGGTGATAAGAGCCGTCTTTTGTTTCCCCTCGTATATTTTTTGGGTATCTTTGAATACCGTGTTCAACTGTTTCAGGTTCTTGGACTCGGAGTATCTCATGCGAACACCTCCTTGTTCTCGAACACGATTCGAAAGATGGTCTTCAACTTCTCCAAAGCGGCTTCTTTTGTTTTAATCTCTAAAAACTGGTCGGGGTTGATTTCTTTTAGTATTTGGTTCCAAAAGCTCTTAAATTGACCCCGTTTTACCTCTCTACGCTCCATTAAAATGTTTCGCTTGATGGGGTCGATTTGAATTGCGGCATCGATGGCTTCTTTGATAGAGGAAAATGTTTGCTGGGTGGTCAATTGAACCAATAGTAAGTTCTCTACATCACGAACTATATGCTGACTAAGGCGGTTATCTTTCTTCACCAGTTTTTCGTATAGCAACTGGTTCAAGTAATCGTGTTTGGTGATGTTCTGATTATGGCTCTGTTCCTCAATCAGTGCTAATAGTTCGGGTTGTAAATTGAATCTGGTCAATAATCGTTTTTTGCTCATCTGTATTCCTTTAAATTGGTATCTATACCTATTGTAAGAAATAAAATTTCTGGGCGAAAAAGTTATTTTATTTGCCAGATATTTGATTCATAAAATCCTTAGCCACCTTATTGACATTGACTCGCAGACGAAGACAATACTCTTTCCTGCTTATGAAGCCTTCCATCCTTGTCTCCATATGTGCCGCTAAAAATCCGCAAAAAAATCAATCGCCTGAGATTTTAAAGAGGGTCGCTAAAAAATCTATCACAATGTTTTGAAAAACACTCTGGGAGTGTTTTAATCAATCAATAATCTTCATCTATCTATTTAATCAGGTTTAATGGGCTGAATATCACCCATATAACAATGTTTTCAAAAGGCATTAACGGCACTTCATATCTATTCAACGGCAGATTGTCGCTCCAATAATTGCCCCTGCGAACGGCACTTTGTAATCGGATTACGAAAAAGCAGTTAAATTTCTTGAGTTCCTGAACAAAGTTTTTAAAATAGTTTTGTAATCCAATTTAAAAGGTGAAAAAATGATGCTAAAAAAAGAGAGCGGTTTGATACAGATGACCAATAAACTGACCCGTTCCCAACGGGCGATTTACAACTACTTGCTGTTCGTTGTCAAGAAAGAGTTGAGAAACAATCCAAACCTAAGAAGATTTGAAGCCAATATATCGGACATCAAAAAATATACGGGGTCGCAGAACAGCACCCACATTAAAGAGAGCATTTTACAGATGCAAGAAGTCAAGGTGTCGTTCAATGTGTTGGGAAAATCCAAACAAGATTGGAAAAAAGACTTAGGGGTTATCCTTGATGTTGATGTTACCGAAGAGGGGTTTGTGTCGTTCTCTATGGAAGAAGCGTTGATTGCTGTCATCAATAAGCCCGATATGTATGGGATGGTGGATTTGAAAGTCATCAAAGGGATGCAGTCGAAACACTCCATCGCCCTTTATGAGTTCATATCCGATTACCTGAAAATAGGCAAGAAACGGGTCTATTTGGACGATTTCAAAGTTCTTATGGGGATTGACCCACAATCGGGCTATAAACGGTTCTGTGATTTGAATGCGAGGGTAATTGCGCCAGCCGTCAAAGAGATAAACGAAAAGACTTCGATTGCTTTGGCAGTTGAGCCTATTTATCGAGGGAGGAAAGTCAGCACATTGGAATTTCGATTTATTTACAAAGACGAATCCAAAAGTCAGCAAAAGCAATTCTCCAAAAAAGAACAGTTTGTGAAGTATCGGGAAGAGGTTTATAAAACAGCAGAGGGAAGACCGATATTTGTCTATAAGAACCGTGACGTGGTGGTTGATATGCACCCAAAAAAGCAAAAAATTATGGTGGGGTATAAAACCCCTAACGGGGTTGAATGGTATTCGGATAAAGAAGCCCTAACCGTGTGGGACATTCTTATGCAGAATGAAACGGTGGTAAGGGAAGAGCTGTGGAAATACCATTGTGAGGATTTGCCGTTTTGACTTCATCTTGGACAAAAAAATTAGTTACTTTTAACTACCCTTAATTACATATTGAACAATCCCTCACATTAGTTTTATCAAGTCCTGTCACATCACGAACACCAAGTATATTTAAACAATTTTCTAATTGTTTAAATATTTCACGACCATTTTTCATCAGTGGTGTATCAAATCTTAACTTGTGTTTTAATTGAGAGTTTTCTACTGACCAATCAATATACACACTTAAATCACGAAATCCTTCTACCTCTGGTGGATTTTTAAAACTTTGATAATTCGATGCTTTACATGCAAAATATATTTTTTTTCCAACAGTATATTCATCTATTGTTTTGACCTTGTTCAAAACAGTTTCAACATCAGTAATAGAAATATCATTCACGAATAATATATGTTCTGCAACTCCAGAATTTGGAATTCTTTGATTTTCAACATACGCATTTTTTTTATCATCATCAAGTAATAATCCTTTATAAACTTCTTCTGCACTTACATTAATTTCATTGGAAAGCTTGCCATTCTTTTTATTTACTAGCTCAAATCTCCATCCTAATGTAATTGCACCTTTATACCTTTTCGTTCGATGAATTAAAATTCGTTTCTCAAATTCACCAATTAAAGGAGCAATGGACTCGGTTAGTATTTCACTCCAGTTATTTCCAAATAATCTTTCTGCTCCTATTTTCGTTAATTTATTTTCTAAAAAATCTGCATTATCTTTTTTAATTGATATCTTAAATTCAATATTTTCAGAACCATTTGATAACAGAGCATATACATCTGTTTTTGGTTCCCCCTTTGAACTAGTTGGTTTTCCAGCAATCAAAATCTTATATTGTTTCCCATTATAATTTATTGCTTTATCCATACTTTTAGCTTCAAGGAATAACGAAACAATATGTTGCTCAACTTTTGAGAAATTTTTAGACACTACAACCCCTTATTAAAATATATTAAAAAGGATTGTATAGCTTTCATTTTTTTTTTGCAAGTTGCAATATAAACAAGACCCAGCTAATATGATTGATGTATAATTACTATATGTTAAAACGAGGATGACAAAGTGAGAGTAGCAGCCCTTTTTTCAGGTGCAGGCGGATTAGACTTAGGTTTTAAAAAAGCAGGGTTTGATGTTGTTTGGGCAAATGAATATGATAAAACCATCTGGGAAACATTTGAAAAAAACCATCCTGAAACAAAATTAGACAGACGAAGCATAAGAAACATACCTAACGAAGAGCTACCTCAAAATATTGATGGTTTAATTGGTGGACCACCATGTCAAAGCTGGAGTTTAGCAGGAGCTATGAGAGGTATTGAAGATGACCGGGGTTCCTTATTTTACGAATACATCAGAGTATTAAGTCATTTGAAACCTAAGTTTTTTTTAGCGGAGAATGTTAAAGGAATAGTAAGTAGCGCACATAAACAGTCTTTTGAGCATATTCTTCATTTATTTGATGAAGCTGGATACACTTGCCATTATGAAGTGCTAAATGCTTGTGATTATGGTGTCCCTCAAACACGAGAAAGGGTATTTATTATTGGATTTAGAAAAGATATCAATGTTAATTTTAAATTTCCTAAACCTGTTAAAGATAAGGTATTTTTGAATTCAGTTATAAAGGGGTTAGAAGATGCTGTTCCACACAAAAAAGGAGCAACTTTAAATACTAAACTTCCTAATAACGAATATTTAACTGGTTCTTTTTCAACTATATTTATGTCTCGAAATCGAAGAAGAGCCATTGACGAGCATAGTTTTACAATACAAGCTGGTGGACGCCACGCCCCAATACACCCACTTTCACCTCCAATGGTAAAAGTAGATACGGATAAATTTGAATTTGAAGGTGACTATAATCGAGTTCGTAGATTATCCGTTCGTGAATGTGCTAGGATTCAAACATTTCCAGATGACTTTATTTTTTATTATTCAAATGTAAATGACGGATATAAAATGATTGGAAATGCTGTGCCTGTTGAATTAGCAAAGCATATAGCTGATTCAATCAAAATAGCTTTGTCTTCATTACCAAAAAAAGAACAAAAAAAACTTGATAAAGAATACAATTCAACTTTATTTGAAGCAGTTTAAAGACAAATTGTAAGATTTAAGTGTGTATAGTCTATAATCCGATAAATGATTGATTGGGGTGTCGCCAAGCGGTAAGGCAACTGGTTTTGGTCCAGTCATTCGGGGGTTCGAATCCCTCCTCCCCATCCACCATTTACATACCGCGGAATAGAGCAGTCCGGTAGCTCGTCGGGCTCATAACCCGAAGGTCACAGGTTCAAATCCTGTTTCCGCAACCAATTAATAATTACTTTAATAGCTCTCTTGAAAATTGAGACAATAACTGTTCCAACCGATTTCCAACCACTTACAGCAATTTTGAAAAAATATAAATACCTATTCCTAAACTTAGCCATGCAAAACCTATTTTTAAGGCAATATTTAATCGAAATAACTTCATATCCCGAATATAAATTAATTTCATATGCTCAAACGTTAATTCCAAAGCGATTGAATCTGCGGAGTCTGGATAATCACATAAAAATTGGCTCACTTTTTTAATAGCTTTATTTTTTGTTCTATTTAAAATCAAATCTCTCCAACCAAATCTATAAAGATATGCGCCAAAAAAAGAGCCTTTATACTGGTTAGAATCTATAATATGATTAGTAGGACTATCAATTGCAGAAATTGCTCTTACAAGCAATAATACAGCTAAAATCCATAATGAAAAAAATAAAATTCCTGCTATTATGGCAATTACTTGATTTATAGCCAATGATAAATGATTTAAATGCCCCCATATCTTGCCTAGTGATGCAATAGGAAGAAGCATACCGGTTAATAATGCTCCAATTTTTACATCAATAGCCCTAATGGTTGATTGTGTGTCATTAATAGCTACAGAAATAAAATCAATTTTTTCCATTTTTTTGTACCCATGCATCCATTACAGTATTAATTACTTCACCATGATAGCAATCTCTGCTATAGTTTTTCGATAACAGCTTTTTATTAGCATCATTCAAATTATCATATATTATATTAGATACCATCATTTCTGAATCAGTATATGTCTTATTTCCATATGAACATAATAAGGCTGCTTCTGCTACTACTTTACCCAACCAAACTACTTCATTTATACCACTACCTTTATAGCCAGCTTTAATTAAAAGTGCAGAACCATCTGCAATTCCTATCCCCACTTTTAATTCACTATATCCTTTCTTTTTATATTTAATATTTAGTATATCGACCAATGAAGATACACGAGCACCAATACTAAATAATTCATCAACATCTGCTTTATTTGGTGTATCGAATACTCCCCAAACTGCATCCCCTTCTATGTATATTTCATTAACTTTTGAATGTCCTTTTAAAACTGCCACTAACTCGGAAATATATGTTTTATATATTTTTGCCAAAACTGGTCTTGTGTGTTTAGATGTCAGCTCTGTAGAACCACGTATATCAACATATAATACAGAACACCCAACATAAAATCCGTTACCAAATGTCAGTGTATCTCTTGAAGGTATTGATTTTACATCTTCATATGAAGAATCAGAATTATCAAGAACTTCATTTATGCGTTCAATACTTTTATTAAAATCATATTCACTATATGTGGCTTGCATAGTTGCTCCTCTTTATGTAACTATACAAAAAAAAATATAAAAATATTTATTTATGTTTTTTATATCAAAAGATATAATGGACACTTTCAACATACTCTTCTAGTATTTTTTGAGGGACTCTCATTTCTCGACCGTAAGTTTGTTTGGTCAATTTGGTTCCTTCACTCACAGAATGCCCAACAATCATTTGTATCCATTCAAGCTTTCGTTCAGGGTCGGTAATCAATTCTCTGATGAAGTTTTTCCTAGTGCTATGGAATGTTTTATTTTTGTCTTTGATAATAGGCTGTATTCGTCTATTTATCCGTTTTTGAATGGCATCCACATTACCGTCATAAATAAGGTATTCCCCTGTGTTATGCTTGATATACCACTCAACTATATCTTTGATTTTTGAATGTATGTGAATAACCCTCGTAGCATTCTTTGTTTTACCATCGTAAATATGAAATAGATTGTCATATATGTGTTCTTTCTTCATATTGACAATTTCACCCAAGCGCATACCGCTATGAAGAGCTATCAATATAATGTCTTTGACATCTTTATCTTTGATATTTTCAAATAACAATGCCAAGTCTTTATGCTCAAACGGTATTTTTTCGCTTTCTCCCTCTTTCAGCAATCTGACTTTAACGGGATTATCAGCGATATATTCCTTTTCCTCAACAAAAAATTGAAACATATTCTTATAATTTATCATATGGTTATTGATGGTCTTATTGCTTAATCTCGGAAGATTTTCATTTCTGGTGATTTCTATAATTGACCGCAAATCCATATTGACAAATCGCTCGTGCTTTACAATATTTGCGGGGAGCAACGGAAAGTTTAAAAGGATGTTTTTAAAATCCCTAATTGTGAAGTCTGAGACCTTTCTATCAGGTCTAAAAAATATCTTCAAATAGTTAAAGCTTGATTGGTAATACCGCAAGGTCTTATCTGAAACCACATTGGAATCCATTTTCCATTGAACCCATTCGTTAAAGGCCTGTTCAATACTCTTTTCCCTGAACTTTTTTTCGTGCTCTAATAATAAAGCAGTCTCGTCTAAAATATTTGTTGCATAATAGTTTTTACTGTCTGACGCAATGTTGTAATCCTCGGTGCTATTTGCAATGACCATATGCTCAGGGTTATTCAAATCAAGTTTGACTATTTTTGTAGGAACATCCCAATATTCCATCATATCTTTCAGTTTGGCTTTTTCATAGTCTTCGAGCTTTCTATACAGCTCCATTATCTGAAAAACTTCTGGATGGTCTTCTTCGTAGAATGGCTCATAATCTTCTGTTATCTCATCATAGTTCTCTACAAAGAACTTTTCCATATCTGGCGTCGCATCTACGCTTTTTAAAGTCTTCTCGTCAAATAAGCCCATAGGTTCAACAATTCCCCTGCTTTGTATTTTTCGGACAATTGTATCTACAAAACGATTATTTGTAATGAAGCCGTTGTTCAAGCCCAGCAAAATCATGTTTCTAAGGCTTTGTGCTGTTTCAATATATCCAGTCTTTAACGAATACTTTAAAAGTGTTTTTCTGGACACTCTGAGGACAAAATAATAGGTTTTATTCCGCAATTCGAGATGCTTGGTATCACAAGAAGGTATGACAGGAGGTATAACAAAAGTATGACAAACTTTATCTTCTGTCTTTTTTGTTGTTTGGAAGTCTCTTAAATAGGGAGTTTGTGATTTAGATGGTGGCGGGGGGGGGACTCGAACCCCCGACCTCCGGCTTATGAGACCAGCGCTCTAACCAGCTGAGCTACCCAGCCATCTTTTGGGAAGACCGGAATTATAATGATGAATAGCTTATTAAAAGCTTTAAAAGATGTAATTTAAAAGATAAAAAGTTTGGCTCATACTTATATATTAAATTGAACTCACTATTGTTGAGTCATATAGACTAAGAGTATTGACATATCAGGTAAACTCGTGTACAATCCCGAGTATATTAAAATCAAATAAAAGGAAATGCTATGAATTTTCAACCGCTTGGAAAACGAGTATTGGTTCAACGTCTCGAAGAGGCAACCAAAACCGCTTCAGGAATTATCATCCCTGACAATGCAAAAGAGAAACCTTCACAAGGTACTGTTATCGCTGTAAGTAACGAAGTAGAAAACGTAGCAGCTGGGGATACTGTTGTATTCGGAAAATATGCCGGCAGCGAATTGTCCCTCGAAGGGAAAGGCTATTTAGTCATTGAGACTGACGACCTTCTCGGTATTATCAAATAAATTAGACTATTTTAAGGACATTTACAATGGCAAAAGAAATTCATTTTTCAGATGATGCACGCAACAAGTTAGCCGCAGGGGTACAAAAACTCACTGATGCGGTCAAAGTAACCATGGGACCACGCGGACGTAATGTTCTCATTCAACGCAGTTACGGTGCCCCTTTGATCACTAAAGACGGTGTATCGGTAGCAAAAGAAGTAGAACTCAAAGATGTTTTGGAAAACATGGGAGCACAACTCGTTAAAGAGGTCGCATCAAACACTGCTGATGAAGCAGGAGACGGTACTACTACGGCAACCATCCTTGCAAACTCTATTTTCAAAGAGGGTCTTCGCAATATCACAGCCGGTGCCAACCCAATCGAAATGAAACGTGGTATGGATAAAGCGACTGAAGCTATTTTAGAAAACTTAAAAGCATCTTCACGTGTTATCAATGATAAAAAAGAGATTGCACAAGTTGCAACGATCTCAGCTAACTCCGATGATCGTATCGGTGCGATGATCGCAGAAGCGATGGATAAAGTAGGTCGTGATGGTGTTATCACAGTCGAAGAAGCAAAAGGGATCAATGACGAACTTGATGTTGTCGAGGGAATGCAATTTGATCGCGGATACCTCAGCCCTTATTTCATCAATAACAGTGAAAAAATGACTGTTGAATTGGATCTTCCATTTATCCTTTTGTTCGATCAAAAAATTTCAAATCTTAAAGACTTACTTCCTGTATTGGAACAAGTTCAAAAAAGTTCACGTCCGCTTCTCATCATCGCTGAAGATGTCGAAGGTGAAGCACTAGCTACACTCGTAGTTAATAAGTTGCGCGGTGTATTGAATATTACTGCGGTAAAAGCTCCTGGATTTGGTGACCGCCGCAAAGCTATGCTTCAAGACATTGCAGTATTAACTCATGCGCAAGTTATCTCTGAAGAGATCGGTCGTACACTAGACAGCGCAACTATAGCTGATTTAGGTCAAGCATCACGTGTCGTTATCAGCAAAGACAACACTACTATTGTAGATGGTGCTGGTGATAAAACAATGGTCGAAATGCGCATCAAAGAGATCCGTACTCAAATCGAAAGCACTACGAGCGAATATGACAAAGAGAAACTCCAAGAACGTCTCGCTAAACTCGCAGGTGGTGTTGCGGTTATCAAAGTCGGAGCAGCAACTGAAACAGAGATGAAAGAGAAAAAAGACCGTGTAGATGATGCACTCTCTGCAACCAAAGCGGCTGTTGAAGAGGGAATCGTTATCGGTGGCGGTGCGGCATTGATCCGTGCGGCAGCAAAAGTGAAACTCGAGCTTACTGGCGATCAAAAAATCGGATGTGAAATTATCCTCCGCGCTATCACCGCTCCGGTCAAACAAATCGCAGAAAATGCAGGATATGATGCGGGTGTTGTTGTTAATACTATTGTCACTTCAATTAACGAAAACGTTGGATTCAATGCTGCAACTGGAGAATACGTTGATATGTACGAAGCAGGAATCATCGATCCTTTCAAAGTTGAGCGTGTAGCATTAACCAATGCAACCTCAGTATCCAGTATGCTTCTCACAACCGAAGCTACAATCCATGAGATCAAAGAAGACAAACCTTCTATGCCGGACATGGGTGGTATGGGCGGAATGCCAGGAATGATGTAAATCTGAGCTAAGATATAACTGCTTACTCCTTTGAAGCCCATTTTATTGGACTTCAAAGGTTCCTTCTAACTTTTTCTTCAATCTAATCACAAACTTATTTTCAGCTTTACAAACTTTTTGCACACATTTTTTTATTACAATTTGAATTCCAAGCAGGAGAAAAGATAATGTGTAAGCCAAATTTTTTAAGCTACGGTTTAATAATAAAAAAACAATTGCTAAATGAAATGCATGACGCTTCAGTATCTCATAGACGCTTCGCACGGCAAATTGACCACCTAGTACATGGTTTGCCTATCAATGTGAAAACACTGCCGGCTACTTTAAATGAATCTGTATTTTCCGAATGGTATTATGGACGATTTATACAATTAAAAAAATTCACCCGATTACAAAAATATACGCGAAATATACAAGAAATTTACAAAGAGTTAGATGTCGTGTATCAAACCATTCACTCCATATATACAACTCAACCTAAAAACACATGGATTCACTCAGTAATGAATCAACAAGCAAGATCGAAGGAATATAAAAATTTACAACAGCACTATTCTCATTTTGAAACTCTTTCTAAAGAACTTTTATTGCAGCTAAATATGCTTGAAAACATGTTGGCAATTCAGCCAATAGAGGAACATTTACTCTATACCTAAAGATAATTCCCTTGTATTTACAGAATCAAGTATAACAATTAAAAGTGCCAATCTACGTTCCTTATATATAAATTTTTCTTTTATTACATCATGACTTTTTCAAACTTTTTGCACACATTTTTTTATTACAATTTACACACAATAAATGCAAGCAGGGAAAAAAGCAATGTCAAACTACAATTATGCTAATTATGGAATTGCCCTCAAGCACCAAATTTTAGATGAAATATCCAGTGCACGCATTGCCCATTCTAAATGGGTACGTAAAGCTCAACATCTGGTTGCCAATTTGCCCGTAAACAAAGAGATGATTCCTGTAGACTTTACAGAATGTACATTTGGAAAATGGCTATATGAATATGGACCAAAATATAAAAAAAATTTCCATTTATGTGACATCATCAACGAAATTGAGTATCAGCATGCTGAGTTACACGACACTTATCTCAAAATATATAAAATCTATTTTTTGGACACAAAACGCTCTTGGATTATGAATGTACTCACTTTATCTCAAAAAGAGATTTCAAACGCGGAACAAAAGAAAGCTAAAATTTATTTGTCAGAATTAGAAAAAACATCCAAAACATTACTTAAAATGCTTGATCATTTTGAAAAAATTTTAGCTGTGCAGGCTAATGAAACAATAGCTGCTTTAATCTAATTATTATCACCGATTATCGCATTCGCATTTTTATTTTCCCAAAGCGAATGCAAGAAAGCAATGGAAATCAATCCGATTCCAATTGTCCCCGTCACGACTTCATCAACTGGGGTCGTAATTTTAATCAGCATAATAATAGCCAAGATTCCAATCGCATAATGGGCACCATGTTCAAGATAGCGAAATTCAGAAAGAGTTTTATGCTCCACAAAATAGAGCGTAATACTTCGTACAAACATCGCTCCAACACCTAACCCAATCATGATAATAAAAATATTGCTTGTTAATGCAAAAGCGCCGATAACACCATCAAAACTGAAACTCGCATCAAGTATTTCGAGATAAATAAAACCTGCTATTCCACTTTTTACAGTATCAGATGAAAGAAAATGGTCCAGCATTCCCAATAGCGAGTGCAATAAGACTCCATACATGAATGCCAATACGATCCCAAAATCCTGCGTAACATGCCCTAAACCGATTCCAACCATAATTGCGGTAATAAGCTCAATATTCGCTACTCCAGAAACATGCTCCATCATTCTGGAACCTTCCACAAAAGTCACCCATTTAACATCATGTTCTTGAAAAAAGAAATCCAAAAAAACCATAAGTAAAAAAGCTCCACCGAATGCAAAGATCGTTGTTTCGGTACTTTTCAAAATTGTCTCATACCTATGAGGCTCATCCATAGCTACCTGAAGCGTTTCAAAGAGCCCAAGTCCTGTAACAATCGAAACAATTGCCAAAGGAAACAATAATCTCATCCCAAATACGGCAATCGGCATACCAAAAAGGATAAAACGCTGCTGCCATATCGGCTCCATCGTCTCCAAAATTTTCGCATTGACAACAGCGTTATCAAATGAAAGGGATATTTCTAAAATCACCAATAATCCGGCAATGTATACCCCTTCCCATCCGCCTAAAAAATATCCGGCGACCAATCCGATAACCAAGATAAGAAAAGAGGTATAAAAATAACGCATAAAATTCCTTCATATAGTAATCCGAAATTATAACTTACATATGTGCATTATGCCATTGGACTAAACTGAGACGGTATCCTTCTTTGACAGGAAGTACTTCGTGCGAAAAATAAGGATTACTTAGAAATACAACCATATCGCCCGCTTCAGGGCGCAGTGTGATTGTATTGCCGTGTTCATCGCACAAATAATTGAAAAGAAGTTCACCACCGCTGAAATGATCGGTATCGGTAGGATGGGGAGTATACGATGTAGTAAAAAGTACCGTAGTCACTTTACGTTCGGGGGCAACTGTTTTATAGCCGATGATATTTCCTTCACGTTCATGCAATTCGCTTGAATCATCACTATGCTTAACATAAAATGATCCGCTCTCATATCCAAGAACCTGTACATCAGTAGAGTTCCCAAGTGAAAGAGCAAAAAATTGTTCAATTTCACTCCGAACAGCAGAAAAACGATTCTCATAAATCATGCGATGTTCAGAACTCAGCGTATGAATATCGGTTTTACGAATAGTCGTATCAAGTGCCTTTCCCCGAAGTTCCGCTTTGAGTGCATTTTTATCCTCTAATGCTGCTGCAGTTATTACACGGCATTCAGCAGGACTCAACACCCCCTCAATCACCATATAGGGAAAGTCGTGATAAGGGTTCGGAAGCCGCTTGGTCGGGATATCCAACCCTAGTAATTCATCGCGGGCATAAACATAATTACTGATCTGATGCACAACTATTTCTGCTTATCAGTAACAATATAGAGTTGTTCATGTCCCAGTCGTTTAAGCACATCCATGACACCGACAAAATTTTGAAATGCCGCTTCTTTGTCACTGTAGAGTACCACAGTCATATCTTTGCCACCCTCTGTCACCTTTTGTTCAAACTGATCAAGAGTAACTTGAGTTTTTTCATCGATCCAAAGTGTTCCGTCTTTTTTAATAGTTAATTTGAGTTCACTTGGTTTATGTTCTGCTGCTGTACCTTTTGCTTCCGGTAAATCTACGGGTATCAACCCTGTTTTAATAAAGGTCGCTGTCGTCAATACCATAACGAGCAATACAAGCATAATATCGATGAAAGGGATAACATTGATCGTATCGATCCGTTTCATTCTCATGGTGTTATCCTTGTTTTTTGTGAGCACTTATGTCCCACTGCGTTAAAATACGCTCCATTTTACGGAGTAAAATATTATAAAAAATAATGGATGGTATAGCTACAATCAGACCCATCGCTGTCGCTTTCAACGCTAAAGCTAGACCCATCATAATCTTTTTCGGATCAACTGCTCCAACATCTCCGAGAGAATAAAACGTGATCATAATCCCTAAAACTGTTCCAAGCAATCCAACATATGGCGCATTCGATCCAATAGTTGCAACAATGCCAACATGATCCCCTAAATCAAGTTCAAGTTCTTCTTTTGTCTCATAATCCTCTATACGGACTGCACCATACGCCATAATACGCTCAATAAAAAGCCATAACGACACAACGCTCATTAAAAGTAAGATCCCTACCACTCCATAATTAAGGGCGCTCTCTGCCCAACCAAGCCAACTATTTTCCATCTATTTCTCCTTTTTTAAATTCAAGTTTGATACATGTACCCTTCCCGACTTGAGAAGAAACATGTAGATTAATGTGATGACGATCACAATAGCGTTTGACTAAATTTAATCCAATCCCATATCCAGCCATTGCCGAATCATTTTGATAATAACGGTCATAAATACGCATAAGGGTGATTTCATCCATCCCTATCCCCTGATCACAAATAGTAAGCGCATGATTGTACAGTGAAATAGTAATCTGTGAATTCTGCGATGAATATTTAACTCCATTCTCGACCAAATTATCAATCACTTTACCAAGCCCGATTCGATCCAACTGAACATAACACGGTTCAATCGTAATTTCCCAAACAGTAGAAGGATAAAGTGCCCGAAGAAACTTTAAACGATCTTCGATAACTTCAGATAAATCAAAATTCTCTATCTTCTCCCTCTCTGTCTGTTTTTTAATCAAATAATCAAGTTCATTGTACCGTTCTTGTAGCATCTCTGATGCCATTTCAATTCGTTCCAGGCGCTTTAAACTTTTTTCGTCATTGTGCGTTTTTCTCAACATTTGCACATTGGCAGTAATCGTATTAATCGGAAGATTAAGTTCGTGAAGTGTCTCTTTTGAAAACCGTTCTAAATGATCAAAATGTTCTCTCAACGGTGCAATTGCAATTTTTGCCAATATTCCCCCTGCGATAAGTGTAATGATTAAAGAGACAAATGCAATAATGCCCCATTGTTGAACACCTAAAATTTGATGTACAACATAAATTCCGGCAATTAAAATACCAGTAGTAGCTACATATAAAGATGCTAATGCTATTTGAACACTACGAAACAAGGCGATATCCTACCCCACGTATATTAACAATCAATTCACTTCCTATCTCTTGTTTCAAACGATTTACATAAACCCGTATCGCTCCATCACTAATCATCTCCGATGGGTTCCAAAGAGTATCCATAATCATCTCTTTAGTAACAATCTCACCTGCATTTCGTATAAACAATGCCATCAATTGATACTCTTTCAGTGAAAATGGAATCTCTTTCCCATCCATAAGTACACATTTATGCAATTCATCCAGACATAGCGTTCCAATACATAAGCGATTATTCCCTTTGGAACGACGTAACAACGCCTGAATGCGAATTAAAAGTTCATCAGTATTAAATGGTTTTTTGAGATAATCATCTGCCCCTATTTCAAATGCCAACGAGAGAGTTTCAATCTCTTGATAAGAAGTAAGATAAATAGTAGGAGTTAGATCATCTGCACGGCGTAATTCTTTTAAAAGAGATAAACCGTCAATTAGAGGAACATTGATATCTAGAAGATAAAGATCAAAATGATTTTTGTAGGTTTCATCGAGTGCTTCTTGTCCATTTCGGCACAGCACTACGGCAAATCCTTCTTCTTCCAAAACATCAACGATTGATTCACCAAAAAGCAAATCATCCTCTAACAATAAGATGCTAGTCGACACGCTCAATAGTCCATCGAAGTGTTTCTCCTGCTCTCATCGGCACAACACTGCCATAAATATCAGGAACAATAAAATCACGTTTTGCCAACATAACCGCTTTATATTCGGCACATATTCCATAAATTTGCTGAGCGTTATCACTAACAAATGCTTGAAGATTTTCCAGTTTTTCATGCTCTTCAAACACTTCACATAGTAGCTGTAATGCAATAGGAGCAGTAAAAACTCCTGCACCACACCCACATGACTCTTTAGTATGTTTAGGATGCGGCGCAGAATCAGAACCAAACATTACTTTTGGATGGGCATCCAGTGCCACTTTGAGAAGTGCCGCCCTATCTTCCGGACGTTTGGCAATTGGCTTGCAAAAGAGGTGTGGACGGAGCATTCCTCCTGCCACATCATCAAGAGTGATAATAAGATGATGGACGGTAATCGTTGCGTAGAGGTTTTCATAACGATCCAACATCGCAACCGCATCAGCAGTCGTAATGTGTTCCATGACAATTTTGAGTTTAGGAAAGTTAGATGCAAGCATCTCATACACACTCATAAATTCCGCTTCACGATCCATCACAAATCCGTTAGTCTCACCGTGCACCGAAAGGATTATTCCCAAATCAGACATCGCTTCAAGTGTTTCACGCATCGATTCGATATCAAAAGAGCTGACACCCCCTTCTGAGTTCGTCGTTACACCTGATGGATAAAGTTTAATGGCGGTAATTTCATCCTGAACACTCTCTAGAAAACCTCTACTATAGTTTTGATAAAAAAGGGTCATATACGGTTCAAAATCATCACGTCCAATAGCATGTTTAATCCGTTTTTTATACCCTTTTACCTCATCTATCGTTGTCACCGGAGGGACAAGATTCGGCATCACAAGCGCTCCGCTGAAACTGTATGACGTCAATGGTGCAACCGTTTCGAGCATTTCGCCATCGCGAAGATGAAGATGCATATCCAGCGGCATTGTCAAAGTGATTGTTTTCATTGCTTATGCCTTTAATTGATTTTTAGCTTCTTGAATCAGTGCATTAAGCGCTTCTTCATATCGAAGGGATTCTGCTTGTTCTGTCGATTCAAATCGAGTTACAAGCACAGGAGTCGTATTACTCGCACGAACCAATCCCCACCCTTTTTCAAAAATTACACGAACCCCGTCAACTTCGATAATTTCCCGAATTGCAGGAAAAGAGACCGGAGGATTTTTAAGTAATTTTTTAAATTGATCCATCAACAAAAATTTCTCTTTTTCCGTTGTTTTCACTTTAATCTCTTCGGTTGAATAAACTTTTGGAAGTTGAGCAAGCTCTATATCAAGATCAATCCCTTCATAGACGAGTTCTAACATCCGAAATGTCGCATATATCGCATCATCGTATCCAAAATAACGATCGGCAAAAAAGACATGTCCGCTCACTTCGCATGCCAAGTCAGCATGTAGCTCTTTCATCTTGACTTTAAGATTCGAGTGCCCTGTTTTATACATCACAGCAGTAGCTCCACGCTCACGTAACGTATCGTACATCACTTGCGAACATTTGACTTCACCGATAACAGTTGGATTTTTCATCTTGAGTGCAAACAAAAGGGCCATCATATCACCCTTGATATTGTTTTTATGAGTCAATACTGCGATACGGTCGGCATCACCATCATAGGCAAATGCAATATCCCCCTCTTTTTCGAGAAGTACTTTAACATCTTCAAGATTATGCTCTTCACTTGGGTCAGGGTGATGGTTTGGGAACGTTCCGTCAGGATCGACGTAAATTCCTTTTGTCGTCAATCCAAGTTCATTAAAAATATCTTCTATAGCGAGCCCTGCAACACCATTACCACAATCATAGACTATACGTTCTTTCATCCCTCGCAAATGGCCAAATGACTCGACCATAAATCGTTTATAACGACTTAGTGCATCAATCTCTATTACCTGCCGCGCAACTTTTTGAGGAAAAGCAAGGGTTTCAATTTTACGACCAAGGGCATAGATTGATTCCCCAAAAAATGGTGCTTTATTAATCGTGATTTTAAAACCGTTGTACTCACTAGGGTTATGTGAGCCAGTGATCATCACTGACGCGCATGACGTCATCCCATCAAAATCCTGATAATTACAAAAATAGTTCACCGGGGTCGGAACCATCCCCATCCCTAAAACTTTCATACCACCAGCATTCAACCCTGCACTGAGGTATTCAAACAAAATCGGTGAATGACTTCGAGCATCGTAACCAACCGCAACATACTCGCCATGCAAACGCATCTCTTCGGCTAACGCATACCCTAAACGGGTAATAGTGTCCTCATTTAACTCTTTTTCATAAATCCCTCGGATATCATATTCACGATAAATACTCATAAAACCCTTTCAATTTAAACAGTAGACAATTATACAATGTGGATAGTAAAAGAGTGGTTTATGGGGTAAAAAACCCCATACGAAGAATAGTGAAGAAGTGTTACAAAAGTGTTAAGAGAAGGCTAAATTGCTCTTTTAAATTCAGGATAGGCTTCTAAACCACATTCGCTGACATCGAGTCCCTGAACCTGATCTTCATCAGTAGCACGAAAAGCTATAAATTTGTTGATAATATAGATAACGCTAAACGACACCGTAAATACAAATATAGCAATTTCAGCTACACCTTTGAGCTGATTCAAAAATGTAATTCCATGCGCAGAATCACTTGCAAATATCCCTACTGCAAGTGTTCCCCAAATACCGTTAACCAAATGTACCGAAAGTGCTCCAACAGGGTCATCCAAGCGAAAGCGATCAAATAATGGTACGGCTACAACAACCAAAAGACCACCAATCAAGCCGACCATAATTGAATCAAGCATCGTATATAAATGTGGTCCTGCTGTAATTGCAACCAATCCGCCTAAAGCACCGTTAAGAATCATCGTGATATCAAAAAGTTTGTAGCGAACATAGATTAAAATCGCTGTTGAAAGTGCGCCAGCAAGTCCTGCTGTATTAGTATTAAAAATTGTCAATGCAACACTGTCTGCAGCTTCCTTTGTTGCGATTGATCCAACCGATCCTCCGTTAAAACCAAACCATCCGATCCATAATAGCATTGCCCCCAGAACAACAAGAGGAATATTGGATGCCGGAATAACACGAATTTGCTTTTGAACATAACGTCCCTTACGTGGACCTATCACTAAAATTGCTGCAAGTAACGCCCATCCACCAGTCGAATGAATCACCGTAGAACCAGCTAAGTCAACAAAATTAAGATCAAATATGGTCTCTTTAATCCAATCCGTTCCCCAGCTGATATTAACTACTGTCGGGTAAATCAATGCACCCATAATCAAGGTAAAAATAGTTAGCGGGAAAATTTTTGCCCGTTCACCGACACCGCCACTCATGATATTAATCGCTTTACCAACGAATGCCATTTGAAACATAATAAATGCCCATTTGCTCATGGTCTCATTTTGTAATTCACCAAAGGCAAGTGTATAGCCAACCAATATAAAAGCCATAGAAGCAACCGCATAAATCATGACGTTTACCGTCAAAACACTGGAAACATTTTTCGTACGAACAAGCCCTGCTTCAAGCATAGCAAAACCGGGAACCATGAGAATAATGAGAGTGATGGAAAAAAGAGCGAAGAGAGTATTAATAACGTATGCACTGTCCACTACAGATACCTTTAGTTGAGATAAAGGTGTGCATTATATAACCAATTTATGGAATTGAAGAAGCTTTGTTGATTAAAAATTAATCAATATGAAACATTGAGGACGAAAATACTTGAGCTTATTGCTGAAGTCATTATGCTCTTACGAATAAAACTCAGTGGCAAGATCAATATTTTATAGAAGCGAGTAACCTCACTCCTATAAATTTGAATCTAAAAGTGTAGAACTTTTAATTATCTTAAATAGCTTCTATATCAGTCTCACCCGTACGTATACGGACGATTTTACTGATTTCGCTTACAAAGATTTTACCATCACCGATCTTACCAGTACGAGCAGCTTCAACAACTGTATTGACCACTTGATCAACCATTGCATCATCCACTACCATCTCCATTTTAATTTTTGGTAGAAAATCAACGACATATTCCGCACCGCGATACAATTCGCTGTGCCCTTTTTGTCGTCCGTACCCTTTTACTTCACTTACCGTCATTCCGGTAATTCCAATTTCTGCTAATGCGTCTTTTACATCTTCGAGTTTAAATGGTTTGATAACCGCTTCAATTTTTTTCATTGTCTATTCCTTATTAAAGATTAAAGCCACGTTCACCGTGTACAGACTCATCAAGACCTTGACTCTCTTGTTCTTCATTCACACGTGCACCACCAGTCAATGCCATAGCGATGAAATAAACTACAACCGTTCCGACCAAAGTAAACAATCCGACGATCAAAGCAGATTCTGCTTGAACCATAATTTGTCCCATACGGTCTCCTGAAGCTTTAAGTGGTCCATCCCACAATAACGCTTTATCATTAAGAGCAAAAATACCGGTTGCAATCGCACCCCAAAGACCTGCAAGAAAATGAACTCCGAAAGCATCCAAAGAATCATCATAACCTATAGCTTTTTTGAGAGCAGTAACACCGAAGAAAGCAACTAAAGCTCCAACAATACCGATGATAAATGCACCAGATACACCAACGAAACCAGCTGCTGGAGTAATCGCAACCAAACCTGCTATCGCACCAGATGCGATCCCCAACAATGTTGGTTTTTTGAATACCAAAGACTCAATAATAAGCCATGTAACTGCTGCTACAGAAGCCGCAATCGTTGTTGTCAAGAATGCTACACCAGCGATTGCATTTGCACCGAATGCAGAACCGGCATTAAATCCATACCAACCAAACCATAACAAACCAGCACCGACAGCTGTTAAAATAACACTTGCAGGTTTCATTGCAGTTTTAGGATATCCTGCGCGTTTGCCTACCAATAAAGCGAGAACAAGACCAGCCAAACCACCGTTCATATGAACAACTGTACCACCGGCGAAGTCAAGAGCACCTTCATTGAAGAGGTAACCGCCACCCCATACCATATGCGCAACCGGAGCATAAACAACAACCGTCCATATTGCAGCAAAAACCATCCATGTAGAAAACTTCATACGTTCAATAACCGACCCTGCAGCAATTGCAATTGTGATAGCCGCAAAGGTCCCTTGGAACGCAACGAATACAAATTTAGGATAAAGTTGACCCAGTTCAACACTGGCAAAATCAGTCCAACTGATACCGCTAAGCATTACATTAGCAAAACCACCGATGACTTGGTTCATTGAACCTTCAGCCGTTCCAAAAGCAACCGAATAACCGGCAACTACCCATGCGATCATTGCAACAACGAAAGCTCCGAATACCATTGCATAAGTATTAAGAACGTTTTTCGCTCTTGTCATCCCGCCGTAGAACAATGCCAATCCGATTGGTGTCATCAATAAGACCAACGCAGTTGAAATCATCATCCACGCTGTATCTCCAGAATTAAGTACAGGTTCCGCAACCGCTGCAACAGCGGTTGCATTTGCATCATCCGCCACCAACGATACACCCAGTAGCGATAACGCTAAAAGCCACTTTTTCATTCTTTCTCCTTTTATGAACCGTTTGTTAAGTTCGTGATTAATTTGAATGTCGAGTACCATTGTACATATTAATCCAATGGTGAGAGTGCAGATTATTGATTAAATTTTAATCACTTTGATTGTATAAGGCTTTTTTTGCATATATTTCTTTTATTTATACAATGAGTACCTATCTTTAGAACTATGCAAAAAGAAAAGCCCCCTATACAGCTTATTAAATTAAGTAGGGTAAAAGATTAGAGATTGTGTGAAGAGTTATCAGAGGTATCACCTCTGATATTTTTGTAATTAAATGGCTTCGCTGCCTGTCTCACCTGTACGAATACGGATAATTTGGTTGATATCACTGATAAATATTTTACCATCACCGATCTTGCCGGTTCGAGCAGCCTCTACGACAGCATTAACTACTTGATCTACCATAGATTCATCCACTACCATTTCCAATTTTATTTTTGGAAGAAAATCAACAACATATTCTGCACCGCGATACAACTCACTATGACCTTTTTGTCGTCCGTATCCTTTAACTTCACTTACCGTCATACCAGTAATACCGATTTCAGCCAATGCGTCCTTAACCTCTTCAAGTTTGAAAGGTTTGATAACCGCTTCGATTTTTTTCATCTGTGCTCCATTGGGTAATAATAATTTTAACTTTATAGCATATTTTAGCAACTACGCCAAAAAACATAGCTTAAGGGGCGATAAGATATAATCGGCGACTTAATCTTCACTTTCCGGGGGCGAAATGAACGATCTGCTTGACAACAGCGAAATCAATGATATTAATATAGAAGACACCCTAAAGAGTAGTTATCTTGATTATTCTATGAGTGTTATCATAGGGCGAGCACTCCCAGATGTGCGTGACGGTCTAAAACCGGTTCACCGCCGCATCCTCTATGCTATGGATAAATTGAGTCTATCAGCAGGTGCAAAATACAAAAAATCAGCCCGTATCGTCGGGGACGTAATCGGTCAATACCATCCACATGGTGATACTTCCGTATATGATGCACTGGTTCGTATGGCACAACCTTTTGCAATGCGTGCACCGTTAGTAGACGGCCAAGGGAACTTTGGTTCAGTTGATGGCGATAATGCAGCAGCTATGCGTTATACCGAAGCACGTATGACTCGCTATGCTGGAGAACTTCTCAAAGATCTCGACAAAGATACTGTTGATATGATTGACAACTATGATGGAACGACTCAAGAACCAGAAGTTCTTCCGACGCGCGTGCCTAATCTCCTTATTAATGGTTCATCAGGAATCGCGGTCGGTATGGCAACTAATATTCCTCCGCATAATCCAAATGAAATTTTGAGTGCATTGGTACATTTGATGGATAATCCAAATGCCACTTTGATTGAAATTATGCAATACATCAAAGCACCCGATTTTCCTACAGGTGGAACTATTTACGGTAAAAAAGGGATACTCGATGCATACGAAACCGGTCGTGGACGTATCCGTGTTCGCGCTAAAACCCACATCGAGAAAAAATCGAACAAAGATGTCATCGTTATCGATGAGCTCCCGTATCAAGTCAATAAAGCGCGTCTGATTGAAACAATCGCAGATTTGGTCAAAGACAAATTTATCGAAGGAATCTCTGAAATCCGCGATGAATCGGACCGTGAAGGGATCCGTGTCGTTATCGAACTAAAACGCGATGCGATGAGTGAAATCGTCCTCAACAATCTTTATAAATCGACTAATATGGAGACGACATTCGGAATTATCATGCTCTCAGTGTACAACCAAGAGCCACGTGTTTTTCCACTCCTTGATATGCTTGGGCACTTCATTAATCACCGTAAAACGGTCATCATCCGCCGCACTATTTTCGACCTCGAAAAAGCAAAAGCTCGCGCCCATATTTTGGAAGGTTTGAAAAAAGCGCTTGATCATATCGAAGCAATTATCAAACTCATCCGCGCAAGTGCTGATGGTGAAACTGCTAGAAATGGGCTAATTGAAGAATTCGGATTTTCACCGATTCAAGCTCAAGCAATTTTAGACATGCGTTTACAACGTCTCACTGGATTAGAACGTGACAAAATCGAAAATGAGCTCAAAGAAATCTTGGCTCATATCGAATATTTAGAGAGCATTCTTCGTAGCGAAGAAGTCCTCAAAGGAATTATAAAAGATGAGTTCATCGAACTTGTTGAACAATACAATATCCCTCGTGTCACTGACATCGAAGATAACTATGATGACATCAATATCGAAGATTTGATCCCGAATGAACCCATGGTTGTCACCATTAGCCATCGCGGATACATCAAACGTGTACCATTGGTAGCGTACGAGAAACAAATCCGAGGTGGTAAAGGCAAAATTGCTGTAACGACGTATGATGATGACTTTATCGAAAAATTCTATACCTGTAACACCCATGATACGTTGATGTTTGTGACAGATCGCGGACAGCTCCACTGGCTTAAAGTGTACAAAATTCCTGAAGGCTCACGTACAGCAAAAGGGAAAGCGGTCGTTAACCTCATCAACCTTGAAGCCGATGAGAAAATTCGCTCGATTATCCCTACGACCGATTTTGATGAAAACAAATCATTGGTATTCTTTACCCAAAACGGTATTGTAAAACGTACTGCTCTCAGCGAATTCTCAAATGTCCGAAGCAACGGTGTCCGTGCGATTGTCCTCGATGACGATGATGCATTAATTACCGCACATATCGCAAATGAAGAGACAAAATACCTCTTTATCGTTACAAAATATGCACAATGTATCAAATTCGAAATCGAAAAAACCCGTGATCAAGGACGCAGTACCCGCGGGGTTCGCGGTATCAAATTTAAAATTGATGGCGATGTTGTCGTCGATGCCAATATTATTAAATCTGACGAAGAAGAGATCCTTATGGTTAGTGAAAAAGGGATCGGAAAACGTACTACTGCTGAAGAATACCGTCTTACCAATCGTGCAGGTTCTGGTGTTATCGCAATGAAACTTAACGCAAAAACCGGAACCACCGTCGTCGGATGTCTCATGGTCGATGAATCTATGGATATGATGGCACTCACCAAAGCAGGTAAAATGATTCGCGTCGATATGCAAACCATCGCCAAATCTGGACGCAATACCAGCGGTGTCTATATCATCAAAGGTGATGACGTAGCTAGTATTTCTCGATGTCCTAAAAAAGAAGAAGATGAAGATGAAATCGAAGCATCTGAGGGAACCTTAGAATTGGAATAGTATTTGCTATACTTTAGCAACTATTCCAACCCCTTTAAGGAACCAGAATGAGAATATCTACTGTTATTGCTCTCTTGTTAAGTGTTTCTGCACTTCACGCGGAATTTTTTTCCAGTGATGCGTCTGAGCAAAAAGTCAAATGTGTCTACAGCGGCACAGATGGGCAATGTGTTGAACCTATTTTAAAATCAGAAAATGAACTCGTTATTACCGTTACCGGTTTAGGTGTTGCTCCATCCGTTACTTCTTCTCCAGCTCAAGCGTATGCATTAGCCAAACGTGCCGCCATGGTTGATGGGTACCGACTTATTGCTGAACGGATTAAAGGTGTTCAAGTTGAAGGTCAAGACAGTATCAAAAACATGATGTTACAACAATCAAGTACTAAAACATCAGTAGAAGCGCTTGTTCGTGGTGCAAAAATCAATAATACTACATTTAAAGAGGGTCTGTGCGAAGTCGAAATGGAAATAGCCCTTTCGTATTCACGAGTATTGCATTAATCTGCAGCCTCTCTTATTCCGCCGATAACTATTATATAGGATATCGGCTTACCACTAAAAATGCCCAGCCTATCGAAGAATCATTAACAATATCCAAAGCAATGCAACCTTGTTCTAGAGAAATACTTTCGGTATTATCACTTAATAACCCTTCTTCTGAATCATTGAGTTCTCTGTTAAATCATGAGCGAACCCGTTTTTTAGAATATGCTTCTTCAGAAGAAATTCGACTTCAAAGCAACGAAAAAATTTCTCCAGAACATATAAAAAGCCTGCAAACCCTTACTTTACCAATGCGATGCTATGCAGTCGAGTTTAATGGAGACTTGGTTACAATCTCTCTATTAAAATAGTTCAAGGGTAGATCATGAAAATTGCAATTGTTGAAGATGACATCAATATGCGCAAATCACTGGAAATCGCTATGGCTGAGTACGATGCATATGAAGTACATACCTTTAAAAATGCTCGCGATGCCCTCAAAAAACTGGATAATACATTCCAACTTATTATTAGTGATATCAATATGCCTGGAATGGATGGAATAGAATTTGTAAAAACATTGGGTGGAAAATTTGAAGTGATCATCATCACAGGCAACGCCACACTTACTCGAGCAATCGAATCAATTCAACTCGGCGTAAAAGATTTTCTCCTCAAACCTTTCGAAATCGAAACGCTAATAGCTGCCATTGAACGAAGTGCTATAGTAGCTAAAAAAGCACCTAAACCATTGATCTCCGCAAAACAGCCAAACAAAACTTTTTTAGGTAACTCCCCTGCATTAGAAAAATTGCTTACCCGTATTTCTAAAGCCGCTGCTACGGATGCAAGCATTATGCTTCTGGGTGAAAGTGGTGTTGGTAAAGAGCTTTTTGCCCGCCATATCCACGAATCCTCTCCTCGTGCCTCAAAACCTTTTATCGCTATTAATATGGCTGCAATTCCTGATAATTTAATTGAAAGTGAACTTTTCGGATTTGAAAAAGGTGCTTTTACTGATGCCACTGAAGCGAAAATGGGACAATTTGAATTAGCTGAAGGTGGAACACTGTTTCTGGATGAAATAGCTGAAATGCCCTATCCTCTCCAAGCAAAACTTCTTCGCGTACTACAAGAACGGGAAATCCGACGATTAGGGGCTTCCAAGAATACAAAAATAGATGTTCGAATCATCACAGCGACCAATGCCAATCTAGATCAACAAATCAGTGCAGGAAAATTTCGTGAAGACCTTTATTACCGTTTAAATACCATCCCTCTTATTATCCCTCCATTACGAGAGCGAAGAGAAGAGATACTTTCTATAGCTGATGCGGTATTGACACAAAGCTGTCTTCAATACGGATTTGAATCCAAATCATTTACCCCCGATGCGTACAATGCTTTACAGCATTACAACTGGCCAGGAAACATCCGCGAATTAATTTCCGTTGTAGAACGCTCCGCCATATTAAGCGAAGGCCATCTTATTGATACCGAAGATCTTTTTTTAGAAGCGCGTGGCTTAGGTCGTATCTAAGTCCGCATTGGATATAATCGCGGAAAAATATTTAAGGGTGATTCCATCATCCCCTCAAGGAAAGCTTCCTATGAAACGTTATAACGTTGCTATCGTCGGTGCCAGTGGTGCTGTCGGAGAAGAAATTTTACGCATTTTCGAAGAGATCGATTTCCCTCTTGCTAAACTCGTTCCGCTTGCTAGTGCACGCAGTGCAGGTAATACCGTTACCTTTAACGATCAGGAATTGGTGATCAAAGAGTTAACGCCGACTATTTTTGATGAAGAAGAAATCGAGATTGCCCTCTTCAGCGCCGGTGGAAATGTATCCGCAGAGTTTGCCCCATATGCAGCAGCGGCAGGTGCAGTCGTCATTGATAATACCAGCCATTTTCGTATGTTTGAAGATGTTCCTCTCGTCGTTCCTGAAGTCAACCCTGAAGACATTGCGCAATGGCGTAATCGCGGTATCATTGCCAATCCGAACTGCTCTACTATCCAAATGGTGCAAGCACTCAAACCTCTTGATGATGCTTACGATTTGCAACGAATCGATGTCAGTACCTATCAAGCAACTTCTGGTGCTGGAAAATCTGCTATGGAAGAGCTCGTTGAACAAATGCAAGCTTTTTTTGCATTCAAACTTGATGATGTAGAACCTAAAAAGTTTCCTCACCGAATTGCTCTTAATGCTATCCCGCAAATCGACTCTTTTACTGATAATGGCTATACAAAAGAAGAGCTTAAAATGGTGAATGAAACCCAAAAGATTATGCACAAAGAGATCGAAGTAAGTGCAACGTGTGTCCGTATCCCAACACTTCGTGGTCATGCCGAAACTCTCACTCTCACATTTGATGGTGCAGTGGATGCAAATGAAGCACGCGAGTTGCTCAGTAAAGCACCAAATATTATCATTTTAGATACTCCGGAGGAGAGTATCTATCCGATGCCATCGCTCTGCATGGATCAAAATGAAACTTTTGTTGGACGTATCCGTAATGATCTTTACCGTGAAAATGTTCTTCATTTATGGGTTGTTGCTGATAACCTCCGTGTTGGAGCAGCTACAAATGCCGTCCGTATCGCCCAAAAATGGGTAGAAATGCAAGGAGAGTAAAAATGAACCTGATCGAAAATATATTTGAACACGGGCTTTGGAGCTCACGTTTTATGATTGTGTTAGCAGTCATTTTCGGTCTTATAGGTGCTATATTACTTTTCACTGTCGCCAGTTTTGATGTTTACAATACTGCGGCATACGTTATTAATACATATGCTACCCATGCACACCCTGAACATTTTCATGAAGAGGTTGTGGGCGGTATTATCGGTGCGGTTGATTTGTATCTCATCGGTGTTATTATGATCATCTTTTCATTCGGATTATATGAGCTTTTTATCTCCGATATCGATCCTGCAAAAGATGAACATGGAAGCGAAAATCAGCTTCTTGCCGTTCATTCACTTGATCAACTCAAAGATAAAATATCTAAAGTTATTGTCATGGTTTTAGTCGTCGGTTTTTTCCAAAAAGTAGGTCATACGGTATTTAACGGAGCTTTAGAATTATTATACCTTGCTCTCTCGATCACGGCCGTTGCCGTTGGTCTTTATTTTCTTAGTAAAGTAGGTCACCATGAGTAAAATTTTTGTAGATGCGTGTTTTGGAAAAGAGACACCTTATACTCCTGTTTGGATGATGCGTCAAGCAGGACGCTACCTTCCCGAGTATATGGAAGTTCGTAAGCGTGCTGGAAACTTTTTAAACCTTTGTCATGCTCCAGATATGGCAGCAGAAGTCACAATTCAACCGGTAGATATCGTCGGTGTGGATGCGGCAATTTTATTCAGCGATATTCTGGTCGTTCCAAACGAGATGGGGATGAAACTTGATTTCATCAAAGGGGAAGGTCCTGTTTTTGATAAGCCTATTGCAACAGAAGAAGATTTGGATGCACTTATCGGCGGAGATGAAGCGGCATCTAAACTCACTTATGTCTATGAAACTATCAAGATTTTACGTGCACAACTCGATGCACGCGATGATAACAAAGCATTAATCGGCTTTACCGGTGCACCATGGACACTGGCAACCTACATGATCGAAGGACAAGGGACAAAAACTTACAATATTTGTAAAAAAATGATGTATTCAAATCCTGAGCTCCTCCACAAAATTCTCCGCAAAGTGACCGACGTCGTCAAGCTCTATATGGAGAAACAAATCCAATCAGGGATCGATGTCGTTCAAATTTTCGACAGTTGGGCAGCTGCGATCGAACCAAGTCGATACGATGAATTTTCATGGAAATACATGGTCGAAATCGCCGAGTATCTCAAAGAAAAATATCCTCATGTCCCTGTAATTATGTTCCCAAAAGGGATACCAGCATTCTTGGATAAAGTGTATGGAAATTTCGATGTATTCGGTGTCGACTGGAGTACTCCTATGGCTCTAGCAAAAGAAAAACTGGGAGATCGCTACGTCCTACAAGGAAACATGGAGCCGTGCCGATTGTACTCAAAAGAGCAAACGACTGCATGTGTCGAAGCGATTCAAAATATCATGGGTGGAAAACGTCATATTTTTAACCTTGGGCATGGGATTCTTCCCGATGTTCCGGTAGAAAATGCACAACACTTTGTCCGTGAGTGTCAAAGAGTAAGTAAAAAATAAATGTCCACAATCTTCGGTCCCGTATTTTCCCGCCGTTTCGGTACGTCACTCGGGATCGATCTCTCCGCTTCCACCAAACAATGCAACTTTGACTGTCTCTACTGTGAACTTGCCCCAGCACCTGCTATGGTTCATCAACACGCCGTAACTCCCGTTGAAACAATTATCACCGATCTAAAAGAGGCACTGACAAAATATCCTTCTATTGATGTTATCACCATCACGGCCAACGGTGAACCGACAATGTACCCCCATCTAAGTGAGCTAATCGATCAGATTGATGAGTTCAAAGGCTCTATCCAAATTCTCATCCTCTCGAACAGTGCTTGTTTAAGCGATTCTGAGGTATTTAACACCCTTTTAAAACTAGATCAGGTCAAACTCTCACTCGATGCGGCAACTCCCGAAACATTCAAAAAAATTGACCGACCAGCTGAGGGGATCAGAATTGAAACCATCATAGAGAGCATCACCCAATTTTCCAAAATATATCAAGGAAAACTTTTTTTAGAAATATTATTCGTCAAAGGGATCAACGACACTCTCGCAGAAATTGCAGCGCTTAATCATGCCCTACTCGGTATCCATTGCGAGCGTATCGATATCGGTACTATCGATCGTCCTCCTGCCTATGCTGTTCAAGGATTGAGCTTTGAAGAACTTTATACATTGTCACACCATTTTGATACGATTTTACCAATCCATATCGTTTCACGTACGCATGCCTCAGCAGTACCGAGTATTTACAGCGATGAAGATATTATTACGACTCTTAATAAGCGTCCTTTAACTACTGATGATATTCATGCCCTTTTTGATACTGCATCCCAACAACGCTTTGAAAATCTCCTTTTAAAAGGTAAAATCTCTAAAATCGAACGTTCAAATGTGATTTTTTTCATCTCTAGTGAAAATATTGATCGAAAACGGACTAAATAAGCCCTTTTTTATTGACATTGAACCATTCATAACGTATAATTACGCCCTCATAAAGATTCCGGATTAGCTCAGCGGTAGAGTAGGTGACTGTTAATCACTTGGTCGCTGGTTCGAATCCAGCATTCGGAGCCACTTTTTGACTTTTTATTTTTCTGTTCCGGATTAGCTCAGCGGTAGAGTAGGTGACTGTTAATCACTTGGTCGCTGGTTCGAATCCAGCATTCGGAGCCACACTTCATACATATGGCAAATAGTATTAAATTTTATTTGTCTCTTCATCGTAATGATCACATGCATATGATTGAAATCCATCAACCATACGAACTATATTTTTAATCGGGGTTGGATTAAACAAACGACGAATATGATGGTTATTCACACAATCGCCACATCGATTAATAACACAATGAATTGCATCACTTACAACCAATAATGATTGATGAGGATCTGTTTCTAAAATATGATTTACACATTCTTGACCATTTTCAATCGTATTATCAATAACAACTACATCATACTCATCTTTATGAAACATAATAAAAACTTCACTTAATTTTGAAGCAATATCAATTTCACACTTCAAAGCTTCTTCGATCAACATTTTTCGAGTTTGAAGCTGAAAGCCGCTTCGATCTATTATTAATATTTTCATGATGACATTATCACGTAAGATGCGTTAAAGTTCTTTAAATCATCTTATAATATTTTTTTTACTATAATCACGTTTATTAGCGTTTTTTAGGAGTATCATGAAAGGCATCATATTAGCTGGCGGGAGCGGAACACGCCTCTACCCTATTACAAAAGGAGTTAGTAAGCAGCTTGTCCCTATTTACGACAAACCGATGATTTATTATCCCCTCTCAGTTTTAATGCTTGCCGGCATTCGTGAAGTACTTATCATTTCTACCCCAAATGACTTGCCACGCTTCGAAGAGCTCTTAGGAGATGGAAATGATATCGGAATGCACTTTGAATACTGCGTTCAACCCTCCCCTGATGGTCTTGCTCAAGCATTTATATTAGGTGCAGATTTTATCAATAATGATGATGTTTGTTTGGTATTAGGAGACAATATCTTTCATGGACACGGTCTCACCAAAATGTTGGCACAATCAGTCAAAAATGTCACTGAAGAGAAAAAAGCGACTGTATTCGGATACTGGGTCAAAGATCCCGAACGCTACGGTGTTGCAGAATTTGATAATGAAGGAAATGTCCTCTCCATCGAAGAAAAACCTACAGATCCTAAAAGTTCTTATGCCGTAGTAGGTTTGTATTTTTATCCAAATAGTGTTGTAGAGATTGCCAAAAATGTTAAACCTTCTCATCGTGGAGAATTGGAAATCACCTCCATTAATCAGGAATACCTTGCACAAAATGCACTGAAAGTGGAGCTAATGGGACGTGGATATGCCTGGCTCGATACAGGAACTCATGAAAGTTTACTTGAAGCAAGTATGTTTATCCAAACAATCGAAAATCGTCAAGGACTAAAAGTTGCCTGTTTAGAAGAGATAGCGTATGAGATGGGGTACATTACCAAAGAAAATTTACTTGAATTAGCAAAACCTCTCAGTAAAAATCAATATGGTCAATATTTGATTCGTCGCGCAAGTGAAGGGAAGATTGGAGAATGATATTTACTCGCACTTCTATCCCCGATGTTGTGATTATCGATCCCAAAGTACACGGTGATGCTCGTGGATATTTCGTTGAAACCTTTCGTGCTGATAAACTCGAAGAGTTTTTAGGATTTAAAATCCCTTTTTGCCAAGACAACGAATCCAAAAGTTCTCATGGAGTACTCCGAGGTTTGCATTATCAGCTTCCCCCATTTGCACAAACCAAACTGGTTCGTGTTATGGAGGGTGAAGTGCTCGATGTCGCTGTTGATATCCGAGAAGGTTCCCCGACCTTTGGTCGCCATGTTACTGTTCGTCTTTCCGGTGAAAACAAACGTCAACTTTTAATCCCTCGTGGATTTGCCCATGGATTTGTGGTATTGTCAGAGACCTGCACTTTTGCCTATAAAGTCGATAACTATTACTCTCCAGAGTGTGATCGCGGTGTTGCGTTTAACGATCCTGCTTTAAATATTGACTGGATTGTAGAATATGAAAAGCTTCAACTCTCTGCCAAAGATATCACACAGCCGCTACTTACTAATGCCGATTTATTTAAATATGATGTGAACTTGTATGTTTAAAATCCTTGTAACGGGAGCCAATGGTCAATTAGGCTCAGAGATTAAAGAACTCAGTTCTCACTATCCTCAGCATGACTTTATCTTTGCCGATAGAACAATGTTGGATCTCAGTAATCTCGTCAAAATAGAAAACTTTTTCGCAAATAAGCACTTTGATGCAATCATTAACTGTGCGGCATACACGGCGGTAGATCGTGCCGAGAGTGAATCAGAACTCGCCGATACCATCAACCACCGATTTGTTTCGATGCTCGCAAAAATTGCTAAACGCACCAGTACCAAACTAATCCATATCTCAACTGATTATGTGTTTGATGGCTGCAACCATCGTCCCTATATCGAATCCGATCCTACCAATCCGCAAGGTATGTATGGAAAAACAAAATGTGACGGAGAAAGCGCCATTCTCACTATCGCTCCTGCCAATACCATCATCATTCGCACTTCATGGGTTTACTCCTCTTTCGGAACTAACTTTGTGAAAACAATGCTTCGCTTAGGAAAAGAGAGAGACTCTTTAGGAGTGATTTTTGATCAAGTTGGTACACCAACCTACGCACGAGACTTAGCTCAAGCAATTTTAGAGGTCCTTCCAAGTATCAACAACGAGAAGCCTGAAATCTATCATTATTCCAATGAGGGAGCTGTAAGCTGGTACGACTTTGCCAAAGCAATATTTGAACTTAGCAATATCCAATGCAGTGTCAATCCAATCACCACTGATCAATACCCGACTCCGGCGTCTCGTCCTCATTACTCTTTGCTAAATAAAACTAAAATCAAAAATGACTTCAACCTCTCCATTCCATACTGGAGAGATTCACTCAAAGAGTGCTTAATAACCCTAGGAGAAACCAAATGAAAACCATTTTAGTCACCGGATGCGCCGGATTTATCGGAAGTAATTTTGTTCCGTACTTTTTAACCAAATATCCTGATGTTCGCCTCATCAATCTTGATCTTTTAACCTATGCTGGGGATATGAATAATCTCTCTGATGCACCGCAAGATGATCGTCATATCTTCGTACAAGGGGATATTTGTGATAGAGCTTTAATCGAATCATTGTTTACACAATACGATATTCGTGGAGTGATCCATTTCGCAGCAGAATCGCATGTCGACAACTCTATTAAAAATCCTGGAGTATTTGTTCAAACGAATGTCAATGGTACGTTTACCCTTATCGATGTTGCGTACAAGTCATGGATGGAAAAACCGTTTCTTTATAAAGTAGGTTACGAAAATTGCCGTTTTCACCATATCAGTACCGATGAAGTATATGGAACCCTTAGTGATGATCCAAAAGATTTGTTTACCGAAGAGACATCGTATGCTCCAAACTCTCCTTATAGTGCTTCCAAAGCGGGCTCAGATATGATTGTCCGCTCTTATCACCACACGTATGGGATGAATACCGTTATCACCAACTGCTCGAACAACTATGGTCCAAAGCAGCATAACGAAAAACTAATCCCGACGGTTATACGTAAAGCACTGAATGGTGAAAATATCCCCGTTTACGGTGATGGAAAAAATATCCGAGATTGGCTCTATGTGTTAGATCATTGCAAAGGGATCGATCTGGTTTACCATACCGGAAGAAGCGGTGAAGTGTATAATATCGGGGGACGAAATGAGCGTAATAACAATCAGATCGTTGATCGTATCTGTACACTACTCGATACTATGCAACCACGAAATGACAATAAAAGCTACAAAGAACTTATCAGCTACGTCGAAGACCGCGCGGGGCATGACCGCCGTTACGCTATCGATGCTACCAAACTCGAAACGGAACTTGGATGGAAAGCGGATGAAAACTTTGATACCGGGATTGTTAAAACGATAGAGTGGTATTTGAAAAAATACACATCAGCGATCTAAGATGTCTACTTCGCCACAAATCAAACGTGCCCTTATTCTTCGTTGCGGAGCGTTGGGTGATTTAGTTTATGCTACATCTGTAATAGATGCGCTTAGAACTCAGTATGGCGAAGAAATTCTCATCGATTTTATTACCACTCCCGGAACCGGAAGGCTCTTTGAAAACGATCCACGTATTCACCAGACGTTTCCTCTAAAACACAAAAAAGTCCCTATCTGGCTTAGTCCTCAAAAACGTGCCATTATCCGATCTTCCAAAGAGCACCCGTATGATCTGCTTATCTCATTAGAATTTGGAAAACAATTTAAAAGTCTTATTAACGCTATTAACGCTATCCACAAAACTGGTATGGGAATTTTAGAAACACCAGAAAATCATGATATCAATCGAGGTGAAGCAACAAAAAGTTATTATCGCGATGTCATCGACCCACTTATATTACTTAAAGCCAAACCAATCCTTTTTGGAACTTCGAAAGTAACTTTAAACTCCAAAATTGCTTTGCCAGAGCGCTATATCGTTATCGCCCCAAGCAATTCTCACAATCAAAAAAAAGGGTTAAACTATAGAGCATGGCCATTTGAGCACTGGAAGTTCCTAATCAAAACACTTACCACTGAGTGTACAGTTGTTATCGTTGGAGCACGTGGTGAAGAGACTTTTTTCGATCAGATCAAACCCTATCCTGCCAATGTAATTGACTTAGTTGGGCAACTATCTATCTCTGAACTTATCACCACTGTTCAATATGCACAAGGGCTTATCTGTACTGATTCAGCTACCGGACATATCGGAGCCGCGGTCAATACGCCTACATTCGTGTTAATGGGACCTAATAATCCCACTACCGACAGCCCCTACAAAAGTGATATCAATGCCGTATATCCCATATCATTAAATTTAGCATGTTCACCATGCTATAAAACGGATACGATGAAACAATGTAGAGATAATATTTGTATGAGCCAAATCACCCCTCTCATGGTAATCGAGTCGTTAAAATCAGCAAATATTCTATAAAATACATTTATTACCTGAGGGAGAGATCATCTATGCCTTATCCAAAATCAACCATCATTGTCTCTGTCTATAAAGACACCGAAGCGCTAGGATTTATATTGGATAGTTTAGAATATCAAACATATCCTGTGGATGAAATTATCATCTCAGAAGATGGTGATTCCTCTGAAATGCGAAATTTTATCGCAACCCAAAAAGATCGTTTTCCAAATTTAGTTCATTTAACCCAAGAAGATGACGGATGGCGTAAAAATATCGCGATGAATAATTCAATCAAAGCTTCTAGAAATGAATACCTCATTTTTATCGATGGGGATTGCGTCCCATATAGTAATTTTATTCAAGGACATATCGAGAATGCCCAACATGGGATCGTCCTCTGTGGTAAACGGTTTGAACTTGGATCTGAATACACCGATAAAATAAAAAATAAAACTCTGACCTTTAAGCAGCTTGAGAACCATTTTTTATGGCATCTACCATGGATGGCAAAAGATAGTGCAAGACACGTGGAAGAAGGATTTCATTTCTCTTCAGGCAGTTTCTTAAGCAATATTACTAAACGCTATGTACGCTATATTATTGGGTGTAACTTTTCATGTTATAAAGAAGATTTTTTAAAGATTAATGGATTTGATGAAACTTACAAACTCCCTTCCGTTGGTGAAGACATTGATTTAGGATGGCGATTCAGAGGACTTGGAATAGAGCTGAAATCATGCAGAAACAATGCATGTATGATGCATTTATGGCATAAAAAAAGATTTGATGCTACACAAGGTGATATTAACAATAAAATCTTAAAAGCCAATTTTGATAAAAACAATTTTGTATGTCAAAATGGAATTGTAAAACAAGGAGTCTAAATGAAAGTTTTATTACTCGCAGGTGGTTTTGGAACACGATTAAGTGAAGAAACGGATATCCGACCAAAACCAATGGTAGAAATTGGCGGAAAGCCAATTCTATGGCATATTATGAAACTTTATTCTCACTATGGCTTTAATGAATTTGTGATTCTTCTCGGCTACAAAGGGTATTACATTAAAGAATATTTTGCTAATTATTTTCTTCATCAAAGCGATGTAACACTTGATATTCAAACTGGTAAAATGGAAGTTTTAAATAATTCCAGCGAACCATGGAAAATTACATTACTCGATACAGGAATCGATAGTATGACAGGTGGTCGTGTAAAACGGGCACAGCAATTTGTTGGGAACGAGCCATTTATGTTAACGTACGGAGATGGGGTCAGCAATATCAATATTGCCGAATTGGTGAAATTTCATAAATCTCATGGTAAAGCGATGACAATGACATCTGCTCAACCTGATGGTCGTTTTGGTGCTTTAAATATTGAAGAAAATAATCAAGTAACCCATTTTCTAGAAAAACCAAAAGGTGATGGTGGTTGGATTAATGCCGGATTTTTTGTTTGTGAACCAAAAGTTTTTGACTATATAACCGAAGGAGATCAAACAATTTTTGAGCAAGCTCCTCTGCAAAATTTAGCAAAAGACGGTGAAATTTTTACTTATAAACATACTGATTTTTGGAAACCAATGGATACGCTTCGAGATAAGCAAGAGCTTCAAAAACTTTGGGATGGCAAAAAAGCTCCATGGAAAGTTTGGTAATGCAAAAACTCTTTGGTGGCATATACAACAACAAGAAGGTTCTAGTAACAGGTCATACTGGATTTAAAGGTTCATGGTTAGTAAATTGGCTATCTTTAATGGGAGCAGATGTGATGGGCTATTCATTGGAAGCGCCTACAAAACCTAATCATCTTTCACTATTGAATTTAAACATTACCTCTATAGTTGGTGATATTCGAGATTTGGATAAATTGAATGCAACATTTGAAATTTTTAAACCTGAGATAGTTTTTCATCTTGCTGCACAACCTCTTGTACGCCTATCGTATGAAAATCCAATCGAAACCTATGAAACCAATGTTATAGGGACGCTTAAAGTATTCGAAGCATGCCGTACTCATGGTGTAAATGCTATTGTCAATATCACCAGTGATAAAGCTTATGAAAACCGTGAGTGGATTTGGGGTTACAGAGAAAATGATCCTATGGGTGGTTATGATCCCTACAGTTCGTCCAAAGGGTGTGCCGATTTGCTTGCCAACTCCTATCGAAATTCTTATTTCAATCCGCACGAGTATAAAAAATCACACCACACTCTTTTGGCATCATGTCGTGCAGGAAATGTCATTGGTGGCGGTGACTGGGCAAAAGACCGTCTTATGACCGACATTATGCTCTCTGTATCGCAGGGTAAAAAAGTGAGTATTCGCAATCCCTATGCTACCCGCCCATGGCAGCATGTTCTCGAACCTTTGAGCGGCTATTTGACTATTGGGCAAAAGTTGCTCGAAGAGAAGGTAGAATTTGGCGAAGCATGGAATTTTGGTCCTAGTGATGAGGGAAGTATTAGCGTCGAAGAGGTTGTGAATCATGTCAAAAGACAGTGGGATGCTATCGATTATCAGATTAACCGAGATCCGCATCAGCTTCATGAAGCCAACCTCTTAAAACTTGATTGTTCCAAAGCGCATATTCTTTTAAAATGGAAAGATGTTTGGGACAGTGACACAACTTTTGAAAAAACCGTCTTGTGGTACAAGAATTTTTATGAAAATGATAAAGTAGATACATTACAAGATTTAAAACAGTATATTTCTGATGCACAGAAGAAAAATATCGAGTGGGCTATATAATGAGAATTATTGATACTGAAATTCCTGGACTCAAAATATTAGAACCACGAGTTTTTGAAGATACACGAGGGAAGTTTATCAAAACTTTTACTGATGATTTTTTTCAAGCGAATAAATTAGATATTCACATCAAAGAGAGTTATTATTCCCTCTCTACAAAAGATGTAATACGCGGTATGCATTTTCAAACACCTCCACAAGATCATGTAAAAATCGTTTATGTTCCTTTCGGAAAAATCATCGATGTAGTATTAGATATTCGAAAAAATTCTCCTACTTACGGTAATTTTTTTCATCTCGAACTTTCAGCCGAAAATGGAAGAATATTGATAATCCCTAAAGGCTTGGCTCATGGATTTAAATCATTAGAAAACAATACAAATGTAACCTATATGCAAACTTCCTGCTATGCCCCTGATAATGACTTTGGTATCCATTATGATTCATTCGGTTTTAATTGGGAAATCCAAAATCCAAAATTATCAGACAGAGATGCTTCGTTCCCACCCCTCCAATTATTTAATTCTCCATTTATTTACGGTGAAGAGTGATGAAAATTTTAGTCACTGGTGCCACAGGATTTATAGGGCAAAACCTCATCAAACACTTGCTAAACCAAGACCATTCTCTCGTTTTGCTTGTTCGTCATAACAGTGATATTTCCATTTTAGATAACCGTGCATCACTCTTTTATTACTCAGATGAGATAAACAATCTGATTACCTTATTTCAAAAAGAGTTATTTGACGGAGTTATCCATTTAGCTTCACTCTTTTTAGCTACTCACCAAAGTCACAATATTCCCAATCTAATTCATTCAAATATACAATTAGGGACAGAATTATTAGAAGCATGCAAGCTTTCCAAAACATCATGGTTTCTTAACACCGGAACTTTCTGGCAACATTACGAAAATGAAGTTTATAATCCTGTTAATCTGTATGCAGCAACAAAACAAGCCTTTGAGGACATCGCCAAATACTATACAGAAACTTCCGATCTAATCTTTACCACATTAAATTTAAATGATACATTCGGACCTAATGATACACGCAATAAAGTGTTTAACTTATGGTATCAACTTACACAAACTGGGGCTACTCTGCAGATGTCTCCCGGAGAGCAAATTATTGATATCTGCTACATTGAAGATGTAATTAATGCTTATGAGATACTGATAAACCATCTAAAAATGAATCCTAATGATGTTAAAAATAAAAAATTTGCAATTCATTCTAATGAACGAATGAGTTTAAAAAAATTATCAAAAGTGTTTGAAAACACCATAGGAATACCACTGAATATAGAATGGGGCAAGCGGAGTTATCGAGAACGTGAAGTAATGATCCCATGGAAAGACACCCAGCCCCTTCCAGGATGGAAGCCAAAATATTCATTAATCGAAGCAATTCAAAAAACGATAGGGACAATGAAATGACACAAGCAGAACAACTCAAAAATGAAATACTTCAAAAAACAAAAGAATATTATAATCTCGTACATAAACCACTTCAAGATAAAACATTTCAAGCAGGTAAAAGTCGCGTCAATTATGCCGGACGTGTATTTGACGAAAGAGAAATGACCAATCTAGTAGACAGCTCCCTTGATTTTTGGTTAACTTATGGAAGTTATTCTAAGGCATTTGAAAAAAAATTGGCTGATTACCTCGGTGTTCGTTGGACATTTTTAGTCAATAGTGGGAGTTCAGCAAATCTTCTCGCTTTTTATGCGCTCACCTCACCGCTTTTAGGAGATCGACAAGTTAAACGTGGAGATGAGGTCATTAGTGTGGCAGCAGGTTTCCCTACCACTGTTGCTCCCATCGTTCAGTACGGTGCAGTGCCAGTTTTTGTTGATATGGAACTAACCCACTTTAATATCAATACGACTCAATTGGAAAAGGCGCTCAGCCAAAAAACAAAAGCGGTAATGATTGCTCATACGTTAGGAAATCCATTTAATCTTCGTGCGGTCAAAGAGTTCTGCGACAAACACAATCTCTGGCTCATCGAAGATAACTGTGATGCTTTAGGTTCTACGTATGAAGGAAAACCAACAGGGACATGGGGAGATATCGGAACAAGTAGTTTTTATCCTCCTCACCATATGACTATGGGAGAAGGAGGTGCTACCTATACCGACAATCCGCTCCTTAAGAAAATAATGCTCTCTATGCGAGACTGGGGACGTGACTGCTGGTGTGAGAGTGGTGTGGACAATACCTGCGGATGCCGATTTTCACAAAGTTTTGGTACATTACCAAAAGGGTATGACCACAAATATGTTTACAGCCATTTCGGATTTAATCTCAAAGTTTCCGATATGCAAGCAGCTATCGGCGTGGCGCAGCTCGAAAAATTCCCAAGCTTTGTAGAAAAGCGAAAAGAGAATTTTATTAAACTTTATGAAGGGTTAAAAGAGTGCAAAGCACTTATCCTCAATACTGCAACCCCTAACAGTGATCCAAGCTGGTTTGGATTTATGATCACTCTCAAAGACGAAGTTAAAATCACCCGCAATGAGCTGGTCGAATATCTCGAAAATGCCAATATCCAAACACGAAATCTTTTCGCTGGAAATATGCTTCGCCATCCAATGTTCGATTCGATGATTGAAGGAACGGACTATCGTGTCATCGGGGATCTTCCTAATACCGATAAGATTATGAACGACAGTTTTTGGATCGGGCTCTATCCTGGAATGGGTGATGCTGCCATCGACTATATGATAAATACTATTCAGGAATATATCAATGCACATGCCTAAAGTATCGGTACTAATTCCAGCATACAATTATGCTCAATATCTTCCTGAAGCTATTGAAAGTGTTTTAGCACAAACCTATACAGACTTTGAACTCATTATCGTAGATAATTGTTCTATCGATAATACAAAAGAAGTTGTACTGGAATACACTAAGCATGACTCTAGAGTCATTTTTAAACAAAATTCAGAAAATATTGGAATGTATAGAAATTATAATCAGGCACTTTTGCATGCCAAAGGTGAATATATTAAATTTTTAAATGCTGATGACAAATTTGACGCTACCTTATTAGAAAAATTTGTCACAATTTTAGATAATAATCTTAACGTATCCGTTGTAACCTCTTATCGACAATTTTTTGGTTCTAAGAATGATATTTTAAAATCTCCGTTCAACGGGTTAATCGAAGCTAAAACAGCTATCTTATCATCACTCAAACATGGAAATTGGATTGGAGAACCAACAACAGTCATGTTCAGACGTTCAAACCTTAATCTTGGACTTTTTGATATATCCCTTTTAATGTTTGCTGATCAGGATATGTGGCTCCGTCACCTCAGAGTAGGAGATTTATATGTTATTGATGAAGTACTTTCCTACTTCAGAATACACGAAGAGCAAGGAACCATTCATCTCAATAATAACAACGAAAAACGCTTGTTTAATTTATTACAATACGCCGAATATCGCAGAAATGCCATTTTAAACCATCGATTTGGCTATGACTTATATAAATATGATATAAATAAAAGTAAAAATATTCTCAATGATTCATCTAAAAGTATCATTAAGTTAATAAAAAGACTCCCATCCAGCGATAATGCCCTTCTCTTTTTATACAGTACAAAATATATGGGACAATTTCTTCGAGTATTATTTACCCCTTCTTCATTCTTGTCATTTTTTGACGCTATGCAAGAACGAAAAAAAAAGCTCAAAACATATATCAAAAATAAATAATTTTGAAGATAAAAAAAAGGGATTTTATATTTTGAAAAATATTAATACTTACTCAATTGAAAAAACTTATTCAGTTTGTACCCTAGTCACTAATTTTAATGAATACCAAGAGATGATAGCTTCCTTTAAAGAAGCTGGCTTTACTGAAAAAAACAGTGATTTTTTTTATATTGATAATTCAGATATCAATAATGATGATGGCTTTAGCGGCCTAAATAAATTTTTAAACCGTTCTACAGCATCATATATCATTATATGTCATCAGGACATTCTACTTAAATACGATAATATTGATATACTCAATCAACGTATAGCTGAAATGGATGTAATTGATTCCAATTGGGCTGTATTAGGGAATGCTGGTTTTGCGGGATTCACCGAAAAATACTATCGTATTAGTGATCCATGGGGAGACAATACCAAAATAGGTCAATTACCTGCAAAAGTTAAAAGTTTGGATGAAAATTTTTTACTTATCAAAAATGACGCCAATCTCGCTCTTTCTCATAATTTAAAAGGGTTTCATATGTATGGTGCTGATTTATGTACAATCGCCTCTTTCCTAGGATGGAATGCCTATGTTATAGATTTTCATCTCTATCATAAAAGTGGCGGTAACTGCAATCAGAGCTTTGCACTATCAAGAAAACATTTTATAAAGAAATATACAGACATTCTCGCTTCTCTGTATATCCGCACATCATGTACAACACTGATTATCACCAATAGTCCAATATGTAATTGGATCATCAACCGAAAAATTTTCTACAGTGCAAAAAAACGTTTAGAAAATATTCAATCCAAATTAAAGCGATTAAAATGAACACAAATCATGGTTCTTTATCTCCGATCAATGTCTCATTCATAACCATCAACTACAATTCGGCGCATCATACAATTGCTTTAATCCAAAGTATTATCGACTTTACATCTTCGAATATAAGCTATGAAATAATTGTCATTGACAACGCATCAAACGATGAAGATTTCACTTACCTCCAAAACACTCTAAATCTATTTTCCCAAGTTATACTTGTGCGTAACCGTATCAATAACGGATTCGCAGGAGGAAATATGCTTGGCATCAACCATGCATCAGGTGAATATTATTTCTTTGTCAATAATGATTGTAAATTACTGAATGACACTGCATTTACTATGAAAAAATATATGGATAATCATAATGACGTTGCAGTAGCAACAGGTAAAATCACAGATGAAAAAGGGCATTTTAGTTCATCATACAAACAGTTCCCTTCAGTCACAAAACAATGGCTCGGCAATTCAGTTCATCGATGGTTATCTCCTAACTCCTTTCCAAGTAATAAAACTTTGTTGAATATTCCAACAGCTGTAGAAGTTATTAGTGGCTCATGCATGTTTTTTAGGGCTTCAGATTTTCATGGGATTGGTGGATTTGATACCGTATTTTTCCTCTATTGTGAAGAAGAAGATATATGTAAAAGAGTATGGAATTCTGGCAAACAGATATATTTTATCCCCGATGCCGAAATATTTCATGCCGGTGGTGGGAGTTCTGCACAGAATATCGCTCTTGAAAAAGAATTCTATATCTCTTACAACCTTTTAATCAACAAACACTTTAAACTTTGTAGTCGTTTACTCATTAAAATAGCACTATGGTTTAAACAGTTTCGACGTATATTTACCAAGAAAAATGGATTAGCCATCTTTTTATTTATTATTTCCGGCTCACCTATTCATCAAAGTTTACGTTACTCACAAATAATAAAATAATGAATCAATTACATTCAGTACTCAACTCAAAAAAGTGGACCACTATATATATAGTGGTCGTTATAATATTTGTATTAACAATTTTTTCCACAAACTTTATTATTGATCCATTCGGAAACCGTAATTGGCTGATAGAAAAAGAATATAAACCAATTGCACATGAACGCAGTGAAAAATACAATTATATATTTTATCAAAACAATATCGATAAATATGATTGTATCATTTTGGGAAGTTCTCGCGTTATGTCTATAATTCCTGATAATAAAGAGTGTTATAACTTTGGTGTACATGTAGCCAACAATCCTGAAAAACTTTTTATCCTTCAAGAATGGCTCAAACATGCTCCCCTGAAAACACTCTATCTTGGTAATGAACTATATACACTTCATTCAAAAAATCGCCCTCTTTATCTCAATAAATATGCTTTTACTAAAGGTTCTGAAAGCAACTATCTCTCTACAATAACTTTTATTTTTAGTTTAAAAACAATTAAAAATGCTTTATTACATCAACCTCAAACCCATTTCGCTAGCAATGGATCGATACGCTATCCGCGAGAAGAAGAAGAAATAAAAACAGGTGTTTTCAACCATACTAAAAGCCATTTTACAAAAATGTCCATAGAGGCTATTCAAAATGATTATATTAATAATCCCTTTTCCTATGATGAAAATGGATTAAAACCGATCCAAGAGATTAAAAAACTTTGTGATCAACATCATGTTCAAATTTATCCATTCATAACACCAACATTTTATGGTATGCAATCAGCTATGCAATCCGATCCATCTATATTAGCTGCATCGGTAAAATTTCGTGAAGACCTAACCAATATTTTTGGAACTGTCTATGATTTTGATATCAATGCATCCCAAAATTTTGATCCCAAAAATTATTATGATCCTGTTCACTACCGTCCAATCATCGGAAAATTGATTTTTGAACGGTTCCACAAAGATAATGGATATGGTGTCATACTAAATAACAATCATATATCAAAGAAAATCAATGCTATTTAACAGTTATGAATTTATTTTTTTCTTTTTACCGATTACATTCATCGTCTTTTTTTGGCTAAATTCCAAACGCTTAACGCAAGCTTCAAAAGGGTGGATGGTATTTGCTTCCTTATTCTTCTATTCATGGTGGAATATTAGTTATCTTCCTCTTATACTAAGCTCTATCCTCTTTAATTTTATCGTAGGTTCCAGTATTACTAAAATTAATGCGCGGAAAAATATAAATGTAAAAACTTTTTCCAATAAAGCTTTTTTGAGTTTTGGAATTATCTCCAATATTGCTCTTCTAGCATATTTCAAATACATGGACTTTTTTATCACTAATTCAAATACCTTAATAGGAACGCATTGGAATTTAATGCATATCCTTTTACCTCTAGGGATCAGTTTTTTTACCTTTACCCAGATTGCCTATCTAGTTGATGCTTATCGTGATGAAGTTAGAGAAATGGATTACCTCAACTACACTCTGTTTGTTACCTTTTTTCCTCACTTACTAGCAGGTCCTATTCTCCATCACAAAGAGATGATGCCTCAGTTTGACTCGATTAAGAACAAGGTTATTAATTACAAAAACATCGCTACAGGATTATTTTTATTCTCAATAGGTTTATTTAAAAAAATTCTCCTAGCCGACACTTTTGCTCAGTGGGCTAATGCAGGATTCGATAGTACTCAAACACTCAACATGATCGAAGCATGGGCAACAAGCCTAAGCTATACCTTTCAACTTTATTTCGATTTCAGTGGCTATACCGATATGGCGCTAGGGATTGCTTTAATGTTTAATATCAAACTTCCACTCAATTTTAACAGCCCCTATAAAGCCTTAAATATTCAAGATTTCTGGAGACGCTGGCATATCACTCTCTCACGTTTCCTACGTGATTACATCTATATCCCTCTTGGTGGAAACCGTAATGGTGAGGTCCGTACATATGCCAATCTTTTCACCGTATTTTTGGTAGGCGGTCTCTGGCATGGCGCATCATGGATGTTTATCATTTGGGGGGCATTACACGGTAGTGGAATCATACTTCATCGTGCATGGCAGCAAATGGGACAAAAGATGAATACTCTCCTCGCGTGGTTTATCACCTTTAACTTTATCAATATTACATGGATATTTTTCCGTGCAAAAGATTGGATACAAGCCAACAACATCATTAAAGGTATGATGGGTGGCAATGGCATCATGCTCCCCGAAAAATATGCCAGATATTTTGAAAATATTCATGATACTATCTTTCAATTTGGAACTGTTTTTGAACATATCAATGGTAAAAGTCAAACTACCTTTTATATTATTGCAGCACTCTTCATGGTCTTGGTACTTAAAAATTCGATGCAATTAATGGAAGGATTCAAACCTAATCGATTAAATCTTATATTTACCATCGTTTTATTCCTCACCAGTGTTTCTATGATGTCACGTGTTTCAGAATTTTTATATTTTAATTTCTAACTATATTGATTGTAAAACATTCTTTAGTATTTAATATACTATTGGAACTTATAGGAATTCCATAATAGCAAAAAAATGGTCAATGATTCATTTTACAAAAATAAAATTATGTTCGTTCTGCACTCCATGTAATTCCCTCTTTAATTATTTTTGCCGGGAATCCTGCTAGTAAAACATTTGAAGGATACTCTCGTGAAGTCACCAAACTACCCATTCCAATTACTGTATCAGGGGAAATAGTTACTCCCTTTAATATCTTTACATTACGTCCTATCCAAACATTGTCAGATATAAAAATAGACTTACTCGGATTAATCCGAGTTCCATTTTGATAAATAGAATGACCATCACATGACCAAAATTCTACATCATCAGCAATCAGATTGTTTTTACCTATAATAACTTTATCTTGGTATTCGCAGCAAACAATTTTTGCTCCGCCTATTTGTGTATTTTGACCGATATGTATGTTACATGAAGAATTTTGTACAATTATTTCCAGCGATCCTATTTGAACATTGTCTTCAATAACTATACTATTATCATTCCCATCTATCCCTATCCGAATATTTTTCAATTTTCCATTTTTAATTGAAATCAGATTATTTTTACCACTCATACGTATTTTAGATTTACCTCGCAATACTCCACTTACATCAAAAGTATTATTAAAAAAATTAGAAATTTTTTTGTTTGCCAACCATAAAAAAAAACCTGTTTTGATTGCAGTGATTGACATTATTTTATACTCGAAAGATCATGTTGTAATATCCCTATTTGGCATACAAATCGATTTGCTTCTTTATTTGAGACCATTCTTTCCCAACACTGTACACCAGGATTACGATCATTAAATTTATGCCATAAATGGAACTGATTTGCAACATTTTTACATGATTTTATTTTCAATCCATATGCAGAAAAACGCCAATTTAAATCGGTGTCATCACTTAATGAATTTTCCCCATACCCTTCGTCAAAACCGTTAAGAGCTAACATATCCTCTCTAAAACATGAAAAATTACACCCTATAATCTCTGTATTTCGCTTACGTAATTTTGATAGTAAAGAATATATCCATCCAGTCGGAGAAAGATAGATCCCGTACTCATATTTAGAATCTTTTTCAAATGCCAATCCGATATATTTATAGAGTCGTTTCTCAATATCGATAACATCAACCAAGCCCTCTTTTATTTTTTGTGTCAAAGATTCTGATAGATTTACCCGTCTTCCTGACAAAACTGTTTTTGGCTCTGCCAATGCTGCATGTGCTTCGATAAAAGTGGAATAAGGGATACAATCTCCATCGATAAAAATAAGATATTCCCCACTACTAGCAATAATCCCATTATTTTGAGAACGTGCTTTTCGTATCCCTATATCCTCTTGTGTCGTGTGTTTAACCTCTAAACCTGTAATCGACGCAACATACTCTTTCATTTGAGGATTTTCACCATCTTCAGCAATAACTACTTCAAAATTTTTGTACGTCTGATGTTTCAAAGCTTCAATAATAAGAGATAACGAAGCAATATCCTTGTAAACAGCTACGATAATACTGACTCTCATAATTTTTCCAATATAGTTTTTAATTCATTAAACTGCTTTTTATTTTCAAAAATATCAAGCGCTTTAACTTTCCCCGCATTTGCAAATGTCTTTCGAAATATCTCGTCACGTTCCAACAAAATGAGTTTATCAGCCAAATCATCACTATCAAATGTTTTAAATAACAATCCATTGATTCCATCGTCAATGATTTCAAGCGGCCCTCCACTGCGTGATGCAACAACACACACACCACACATCATCGCTTCGATTAAAACCAACCCGAATGTTTCATTTTCCGTTGCCAATACCACAACATCACATAATTGCATCATAATTTGTGCTTCACTGGTAAATCCAGTAAATAGAGCTATATCGCCATACTCTCTTTGGAGATTATGTAAATATTTCTCATCCATCGCATGACCAACGATCAATGCTTTTGCATCAATCCCTTTTTCAGATAGCTTTTTTACCGCTTCTAAAACAATATGCTGTCCTTTCGGCTCTTCAATCCGCCCGACAATACCAACTGTAAATGATTGCCCCAATCCTAACTCTTTACGACGAGATTCTCTCTCCTGTGTACTGATTTGCATCGGCTGTTCAGCTCCAATGTAAAGCACTTCCACTTTTGGACAAATTATTGACGGGACAAATTTTTCAATCTGATTTTTTACTTGATGTGTTACTGCAAGCATCATCTCCATATTTTTATAGAGAAACCGATGATAAAAATCATCTTTAAACCGAGTCATAGTCATGTGACGTGATTGTACGACGCGCGGTTTACGTTTGGAAAGTAATTTTCCCATGATAGCCAGAGGAAGATCCTTCGTCCAATGCAAATGAAGTACATCAATCTCTTCGTTATCAATAATTTTTGCCAGTGCAGCAGCACTTAACCATGAAAAGAAAACATTCCGCCGCTTAAGGGTAAAAAAACGATCTGCACCTTCTTTATAATATCCGAGCAATTTGCCTTTTTCATTAATGACACTGACACACTCTTTCCCAAAATAACGCGATGCTCGCATCATATAAAGTTCTAATCCGCCCAAATCAGGTGAGAGACATAATTCGCAGATTTTATTTGCCACGTTTGTGCTCCAGATTCATCTCATAAAGTTTGATGTATTTATAAAAGTTGGTCGCCATATGTGAAAAAGCTATGATGAGCCCTGCATAACCGTCCAAAAATCCCCGCTTGAGAATATACGTTCGGAAAAAAGAGTACAAACCGTTGAAAAACGCTTTAGCGGGAGATGAGGATTTTTTACCGACGTTATCTGTTGCGAAAAGGGTCGAGTAACGATCCAGTTTGATGATAAAATCAGAAATACTCATGTAACTGTAGTGTTTCATATTTCCATGAATAGGCGCTTTTTTCATCCCTTCATCAATAATATTTTCATGAACTGCATTATCATTAAAACGAGTTATTGTTTTATTATAAATCCGACGAATCTTTTGGTTATTCCAACCGCTATATCGTATTTGGATCTCTTTATAATAAGCCAAAAAATTGACAATATAAATAGTATTTGGATCAAGTACTTCAGATTTAAGAGCATACAAAAGCTCTTCATCTACTACTTCATCACTATCAATAATCAATATCCAATCATATATTGCATAGCTCGCTGCACGATTTTTTGTTGTACCGAATCCGTCAAATTTCCCTTCGATCAAATGGACATTTGGATACTCACATACGATTGATTGTGTCCCATCAGTTGAACCATTATCATATACGACTACATTGTCAAACTCATGCAAGCTTTCTAATGTTTTACGGATCGTTCGTGCGCCGTTTTTTACGATCATCACTGCCGAAACATTCATCGTATGCTCCCCAAAATTTTGATCAAACTTTTAAATCGAAATGCTATTTGTTTTCTAAATCCAAAAAGTTCATGAGGAGATTTTAGCGCATCGCCTTTGATCCTATAAATTACCCCGCCGAGACCTTCCCAATCGAAATTAAGCGCATTGCCAATCCGAAATACATAGGGATAGTATTCTTGTGCCAAAGAGAGCGCATCTGCGTTGTATTTGCCATATGGTAAAACAAACGATTCGATACGGCATCCCAGTTTCTCTTCCAAAATCATTTTAGAACCAAGAATCTCTTGTTTTAAATTCACTCCAGCATCACTTAGATTGATATGATTAATCGAATGTGATGCTATCACTACATAACCACTTTTTAACATCTCACGCAATTCGTTATAAGTACAAAATGGGGCATAGGTTTTATAATTATCCCCCTCATAAATTTCATGATGTTTGAGAGATAAACGCTTAGAAGCTTCAATCAATGTATCCTCTAAAATATATGCAGTCGGAACAGCTAAAAGAGCTTTTAAATTATATTTTTTAAGAAGTGGAAATACATAGTGGTAAAAATCGAAATAGGCATCATCAAAAGTTAAACAAATTGCATTTGGCAAAAGAGTATGACCAGGAAAAACGGTAGTATAACGCTCACTGATTAACTTTAGATGAGACTCCATCATTGTCTCACTATTCGAAAGCGGTAAATCATCGCTGTTAATATGATGATACATCACAACTGGAAGCATTTGTGTCCCTTGAAGTGTTTCAGGTATAATAAAGTATCATACCACACCCTCTCTTAGACTAAAGGTTAGCATGAACTTTCAATGCGAATTTCCGCCACATTACGAGTATTTAAAAAACTCATTCGAAAACATCCAATCGATTTTTTCAAGAGATGATCAAAGTATCCATAAAGCACGTAATGAACTAAAAATCATCACATTAGACGATGTGAAAACTGTCGTAAAATCATTTAGAATTCCTCATCTGTTTAACCGTATTATTTATACTTTTTTTCGTAAAAGCAAAGCCTATAAGTCGTATCACAATGCACTGCATTTACAAGAACTTGAAATTTCAACCCCTCAGCCGATTGCTCTTATCGAGTTTTTTGAATCAGACTTGTTGGCGAACAGCTATTTTATCAGCGAGTATTTCGAGTATGATTTTACGATCCGTACTCCGTTACTCGAATCACTGGAAGATCGAAATTTTATTTTTACCGCTTTCGCCGCCTATACTTATACACTTCACCAAGCCGGAGTATGGCATTTGGACTATTCCCCAGGAAATATCTTAATCAAACGTACCGAAGATAGTTACCAATTTTCGATTGTAGACATCAACCGGATGGAATTTCGAAGTATCACCCCACTGCAAGGGTGTGAAAACTTTAACAAATTATGGGCAAGTGATGAAGATATAGAAATTATGGGACGCGAATACGCTCGATTAAGCGGATTGGATGAAGCGACCACTATTTATGAAATGAAACGTCATAACAATGCCAATAAACGGGTCAAAAACTTTAAAAAACGACTCAAGAGAGTATTGAGAGGCGATTTTTCAACTCCTGCTTAACATTCTCAAACATAGATGCTCTTCCAACCGGATCAAGTGGTATCATAAAATGGCTCTGTTTCTCTCCTATACTCTTCCATCGTGCGCTAGAAGCAAAAAGGGTGTCGGCAAAAAAGGTAAACGTCTCGCACCCTACCGCACTTGCCAAATGATACGTTCCTGTCGAGGTACTAACAAAAATCTTCATTCCGCTTAAAAGCATCGCGAAATCGACAACGCTTCCACGTGAACGATATAAAATCACCCTGCTCTCACCCAGCATCTCTTTGGCCTCGTTATAAAGATCTTCTTCGTCGGGACCAAATGTCATCACAACATCAATCGGTTGATACGATTCAGCCAATTTCACCAACTCGATGTATTCCGCTAATGTCCAGTTCGCATCCGAAGATCCTCCGAAACCGGGGTGAAAGGCGACGACGGGTTTTGTAATCTCATACTCACAGCAAAAGGATTCGTACGCTTGCGATGCACCTGCATACACCAACAAAGGTTTGGGAAATTCCAGCGAAATGTCAGGGAACAATGTACGGGAGAGTTGAAGATTGTATTCAAACTCCGCCATTTTTACTTCACTTCGGCGTTGGGTAATGCGACGATTGTAAAAGATTTGGGCTATTTTGGTGGCAGGAGCGATGCGGATTGGAATACGGGCAATCCATTGTGCCAGTGCGACACGGGTATTGGAAAAGAGAGTGATCGAAGCATCGATACGAGCCTCTTTGATTTTAAAAGATAGCTCTAAAATGTCTTCTCCACTATCGACAATCACCTCATCGATAAAATCGCACGATTCGGCGAGTTTACGATTTAGCGGAGCAACAAGAGCGATAAGGCGATTTTGTGGGTTATGATGCTTTAAAACATACAGCGTCGGTAAAGCGGTAATAAAATCACCCAGTTTATCGTTGCGCACTACCAAAATATTCATGGTTCACCTTCGTTTTAATAGGGTTATTTTACCCAATATCGCTATAATCTCACCATGAAACAACCGTTCGCTTGGGATCACTACTCCGATCAGCCCGCCATTATCCGTGATAAATCGCTAAAGCGGCAAATGCGCAGAAGTGCCCTCCCATCACTCATAAAAACTTTCTTGGTTGCCTTGATTACACTCCCTACCGCTCTTTTATGGATGCCGTTCGTGCGACGTCGCACGATTAGTGGTGAACATTTTTTCGGTATAGGGGTCAATCTGGACAAAGAACCCAACACAACCCCCTATCTCATCGAGGAACTTGGAGTTCATAAACTCCTAATTCGTATTCCCCTGTGGAAGATAGACAAATTGCACGAATATGTTGCTTTTATCCGCAGTTTTACCGAAAAACATATCACCGTTGCCCTCCTCCAAGACCGTGAGCACATCACCAGCGCCGATATGACACGCGATCATCTCATCCAAATATTTGAGGCGCTTGATGGAGTGTGCGATACCTATATCATCGGTTCAACGATCAACCGAGCAAAGTGGGGATTTTTCAGTGTGAATGAATATCTCGATTTTTATAGTGTTGCGTATCAACTAAAACAAAAACGTTTTCCTCACCTCAAACTCATCGGTTCCAACATCATCGACTTCGAATACCATTTTAGCGCCCATACCCTCTTTAATCTCGTAAAAATACGCTATGACGCCATCGGCTCTTTACTCTACGTTGACCGTCGCGGTGCACCTGAAAAGTCCCAAATGGGATTTAATCTGATGGGGAAAATCAATCTCTTATCTTCGCTTATTTCACTAAGTCCGAAAACATTCAATGAGCTTATCATCACCGAAACCAACTGGCCGATCAAAAATACGGCACCTTACGCCCCGACCAGCGAAACAGAGTGTGTGAGTGAAAAAGATTACAGCGACTACATGGTTCGCTACCACCTCCTCGCTTTTGCAACTCAGCGTGTCAGCTGTATCTACTGGCACCAGCTTATCGCTCCAGGGTATGGCTTGATCGATAACCGTGAGGGCATTATCCGAAAACGGAGTGCATTTGAGGCATACCGTATTATGCTCTCTCATCTCAGTGATGCGCAATTTATCAGTTTTACCCATCATCGCGATGAGTATCGACTTATCTGTTCAACCCCTCGCGGCGAACTTCACGTTACGTGGACGCTCACATCCGCACCGATCTACACCTATAAGGCTCAAATGTGAAACTACTCGTCATTCTCCCCAACTGGCTCGGCGATGCGGTGATGGCAACTCCCGCAATCGAAGCTCTTTGCAGTATCTACCCTGATGCTGAACTGACACTTGTCGGCTCATTCGTGAGTATCGAAGCGCTCAAATACCATCCGCAGTGTACACGCCATTACGTCGATGAGACCAAAAAGGGGGGAAATCGTTTTCTCAATACCTACCGATTTGCTAAAGAACTCGGAAGCCACGATATGGCAATCACCTTTCGTAATCAGCTCCATTCTTCGCTTCTACTCTATTGGAGCGGCACATCGATCACGGCAGGACGCCGAAGCTGGCACTCAACCCTTTTGCTCAAATATGCGATTAAACCCGCCCATCCCTCTCATCTGGTAAAGCAGTATCGTGACATCGCCCAAAGCCTGAGTCCACAGCCGCTGAGTATCGGCAATCTTAGCATCCATATTCCGTTGCATCGATATCTGCGTCCAACGCTCGGAATCAATCCGGGAGCTACCTATGGGAGTGCAAAACGATGGAATAGCGAAAAGTTTGCTGAAGTAGCACGTACTTTTAGTCATCAATATGACATTATCCTCTTTGGTGGTCCAAATGAAGTAGGAATGGCAAATGAGATCGAATCGGCACTCAAAGGGGTAAAAGTTACCAACTTAGCAGGAAAAACATCAATAAGTGAATTGTGTAGTTTTATCGGAGGGTTGAATCTCTTTATCACCAATGATAGTGGTCCAATGCATGTAGCAGCAGCTTATCAAGTCCCGACTGTCGCGATATTCGGTCCGACCCGCCATCTTGAAACATCACAGTGGATGAATGAAAAAAGTATAATTGTAAGGCACGATATGAAATGTGCCCCATGTATGAAAAGAGAATGCCCGCTCGGACATCATGAATGTATGACAACGATTACCGCGCGGGAAGTAATAGAAGCGGTTAAAAATCTAATCTAAGCCCGAAATACCATGCACTGTTATAAGTGATATTTTGATTTTTTAAATCAGTATTGATTTTACGATATCCCACTTCGATGCGACCATTATCAATCGGTTCCATATCAAGATGAATACGATTTTCCCAATACGCATCGCCATCTTTAAAACTCAACACCGAAGGGGCATAATAAAAAGCTCCACCAAGATAAAATGGAAATGGAGTGTTAAGCGGCAATAAAAGTTCTGCTTCTATACCAAGCGGTATCGCTGCATAGCTGTTTCCATCAAATGTTGTATATTCCCCTTTAACCCCTAATCCAAGATTTAACCCTTGCACTCCACGAACAGGACGCTGAACCAAAAAGGAGACTTCCATAAGCGGTTTTGGATTAATAATTGTAGTACTGTTATTATTATCACCATTTAAAAATCGAGCACCAATATACGTCCCCTCGATTGCATTTCCCATACGTCCCATATCAAGACGAATAGCACCTTCGACATCCCGACTATTTACATTAGCCTCGATTTGATGAGCCGCAAATGCTCCACTACTGATTAATGCACATAAAATCAACTTTTTTAACATGATGTTCCTTTATTAATTTTTTCTATTGTAGCTGTAGTACTTTTCCCATCTACAAATTTTACCAATCGCAATTCACCAGCAAATTCTGCTCCAACAACATTTTTTCCTTCATAATCGCCACCTTTGACTAAAATATCTGGAATAATATTTTTGATCAACTCATGCGGTGTCTCTTCACTAAACAATACGACATAATCGACTGATTCTAGAGCAGCTAAAATATAAGCGCGATCATTTTCACTATTAACCGGACGAGAAGGTCCTTTAAGCTCTCTAACCGAACTATCAGAGTTTAACCCTACAATCAATACATCACCATAACTTTTCGCTTCTTGTAAATATTTCACATGTCCAACATGGAGAATGTCAAAACAGCCATTAGTAAAGACCACTTTTTTCCCCTCTTGTTTCAAACGCTCAGCAAGAATAAAAATCTCTTCTTTTGTTTTTATATGCATCTCCGAAGTACTCTGATGCAAACTCGACTCATACGCATCTATCTCACCCAAAGTAACCGTAGCTGAACCTATCTTACCTACAACAACCGCTGCAGCATGATTGGCAAACGGTGCTGCTTCATCAATTCCCAACCCCAAGCTCAGTGCAAATGAAAGTGAAGCAATAACAGTATCTCCCGCACCTGTAACATCAAAAACTTCTTTTGCTACGGTTGGAAAACGTCGCATATTTTGATCATAAATGGCTATACCATCTTCAGAGAGAGTAATCATCGAACACTTTAAATCACAGGTCTCTTTTAAGTTCAAAAGTGCTTTTTTAAGACTTTTATCATCATTGATAACTATGCCTGTCGCTTCAGATGCCTCTTTTTTATTCGGCGTCAATAAATAAGCACCGCGATATTTACGATAATCTTTCCCTTTTGGATCAACAAGCACTTTTTTACCTGCTGCTTTAGCTGCGGCGATTATACCCTTTGCAACTGCATCAGTAATTACCCCTTTGCCATAATCAGAAAGGATGACAATATCACAACTGTCAATCACATCAATCACATACGAAACGATCCCTCGTTCACTTGTTTTATCGATCGATTCTTTAGACTCTTTGTCATAACGTAAAATTTGCTGATTTGAAGCAATAATACGACTTTTCTTCGATGTTTTACGTCCTGCTTGTTTTATAAGCCCATTACCGTTTACACCGATTGCACTAAGCATCGACTGTAGTTCCTCGCCATTCTCATCATCACCAATAGCGCCTGCTACGCTTACATGTGCACCAAGTGAGATCAAATTATTGATCACATTACCTGCACCGCCTAAAACAGTTGTTTCACGAGAAATATCAACTACTTGTACTGGTGCTTCTGGCGATATGCGTTCACACCCTCCCCACAAATAGTGGTCAATCATCAGGTCCCCAATTACAAGAATATGAGGATGGGCATCATGAAATGCTCTCATACTAACTCCTGCTCAAAAAGACGTTTGATTTCTGGAACGTATGCAGCAATCCCATCTTCAAACTCAAAACGAGGTTCGTAATTTAATATGGCTCTTGTAGAATCAATATCAGCTTCCGTATGAAACTGATAGCGTCCAATGTATGGATTAGGAATATATTCGCACGTAAACGATGTCCCCAACTCTTTTTGGAGAATATCAACCATCGATTGAAACGAACGGGCTTTTCCCGTACCGACATTGTAGACCCCTGATTCTTTAGGATGCATTGCCAAAATGTTGGCTTGAATAATATCTTCTATGTAAATAAAATCACGAAGTATTTGATCAGAGTTTTCAAAAAGTTTCGGATTTTTCCCGTTAAGAAGCTGATGACCAAACTGCACTACCATTGAAGCCGTTTTATTTTTAAAAAATTCACGCGGTCCATACACATTAAAATAACGCAATCCGACGATAGAGATATTGTCAAATTTTTGAGAATATTGACGAGCCAAATGATCCATCATAAGTTTTGAGAATCCATAAACATTTTGAGGAGCTTCACGCCCTACTTTTTGTGGTGATTCAGCATCACCATATGTAGCACCCGATGAAGCATAAATCATATTAGCCCCATGAACAACAGCAATATCAAGCAAATCTTTGAATGCATTGAGATTAGTCTGAATCATCAAATCCTGCTCAAGTGCCGTCGTATCTGAAATTGCTGCTTCATGAAAAATATAATCAAATTTATACGTCGCACTCAGTTTTGCAAGCAGAAGTTGATCGTTAATATCCCCACTGATCACTTCACCCCGAAATCCAATCAAATTTTTAAAATGGCCAAAACTTTTGAGGTTACCGTTAGAGAGAGTTTGAGTTGAGCGGAACAAATCTAAAACAACAATATGTGCATACGGATAATGCTTCTGAAAATAAAACGCGAGATTAGAACCGATAAATCCAGCTCCTCCCGTAATCAAGATAGTTTTATAATTCAAATCAACGTCGCTGTAGCGCATAGAATATCCTTGACTGTTTAAGTGCACAATTGTAACAGACGATTGATTAAGCTAAACATTGTTAGAGTCATTTAAGATTGCTAAGACTATAATGGTGGCGAAATTTTCAACGGAGAAAAAAATGAAAAAAATTGCTCTTGCAATGTTGTTCGCTGGTGTATCTTTGATGGCTGCCGATGGTAAAGCCCTAACTGCTAAATGTGCTGCATGTCATGGTGCTAACTTTGAAAAAGCGGCTCTTGGTAAATCAGGAATCGTAAAAGGTCAATCAGAAGCGGCTATCGAAGCTTCTTTGAAAGCATACAAAGCTGGTACACAAAACAAAGCGGGTATGGGTGCATTGATGAAAGGTCAAGTTGCTACTATGTCTGACGCTGATATCAAAGCTGCTGCTGCTTACGCTGCAAGCATCAAGTAATTAAACACTTATCGGAATTAAATCCGATAGGCTACGTTACCGTTGAGTTCTCTTTCGAGAGCTCACTCGAAACAAATCTCTCTTTTTAGACTTTTCTCTCAAGTTATTCCGGTTTATACTCTTTCTTATTTATAGCTTCTTGCTTGCGCTGCTGATTAGCTGCATCATTGAGTTCTGATTCATCATCATACTGCACTTGATTCATCATTTTTTTCTCATCGTCAAACTGACCATTTTTAATGCCCCATAAAAATGCTGTTAGAGCGATTGCACCTAAAAATATTGATGCACCTAACATCATTGCCACTACCCAAGAATCCATAGTTTTTCCTTTTATTTATACATCCAACGTACCCGCATTGAGTTTCCGACAACAAGCAGAGAACTAAATGACATAGAAATTGCAGCGATGAGAGGAATCACATATCCCATCATAGCCAATGGTATGGTAATCGAATTATAAATGAGAGAAATAGCAAGATTTTGTTTTATTAAACCATATGTTTTACGACTAATCCCAAATGCTTCAGCCAAAGATGTAAGAGAGTCATTCATCAATATTACATCACTTACTTCGATTGCAATATCACTGCCATTGCCCATAGCAATCGCAATATCTGCAGCAGCTAATGCTAACAAATCATTTACACCATCTCCAGCCATTACAATAATATGTCCCTCATCGCGAGCCTGAGTGATAAAAGTTGCTTTATCTTCTGGTGATAGGTGAGAATAAACTTCATCAATACCGACTTCCCCCGCTACTCTTAACGCTGCTGCTTCATGATCCCCTGTTAACATCACAACCCGTAAATTAGATCTTTTTAATGCTTCTATCGACTCAGAGGCTCTCTCTTTAGGAAGATCACGCAATTCATACACGGCAGCCAATTTTTTATCAACAGCATAATAAAACAAACTTTTGTCACTGAAAGAATCTACAATTATTCCAAGTTCTTGCATGAGAAGAGCATTTCCACCGGCAATCATCAATCCATTTGCTCTTCCTACCATACCTCGGGCAGGAATTTCACGCACTTCTTCAATCACATTCGAACGTATAAGCTCTCCTGTGCGATCCAAATACTCCAACACTCCTCGACTGATCGGATGTTTAGAAGATGACACCAATGTATGCAAAACCCCAAAATCAAAAGGGTCATAAAGTGTTGAATGCACAACTTCCGGACGTCCTTGAGTAATTGTTCCTGTCTTATCAAGCACAATCATCGTTGATTTTGCCATTGTTTCAATCTGTGCAGCCGATTTAAATAAAATTCCCCGTTTAGCCCCGAGTGCCAATCCTACCAATGTTGCAACCGGTGTTGCCAATGCTAGAGCACACGGACACGCGATTATTATAACAGAGATACCAACCATCAAAGCTCTATCAAAACTGTGTGGCCAAAAGAACCATGTCCAAAATGTTGCAATCGCTAAAAATAGGATGGTAGAAGAAAAATGTTGAGATAAGCGGTTTGCCAATTGTTCAATAGACGGTTTATGCGCCATTGCATTCTCTAAAAGATTGACAAGGTTGGATAAGGTTGAATGGGCAAAATCTTTTGTAGAGCGATAGTGGATCAAAGCATCAATACTGGTCGTACCACTAATAATAGAATCACCAATACGTTTAAAAATCGGTTCAGACTCTCCAGTTAGATTTGACTCATCAAAACTCCCTTCACCGGATATTACCTCCCCGTCAATCGCCGAGCGTTCACCGCTTCGAATAACGATTACATCCCCCACTTTCACCTCATTAACATCTACCGAACGGATATTTTCCCCATCCATAATACTCACTTCACGAGGAACGTGTTTACTGATAATATCGAGAGTATCAGCAGCGTTTTTACGACTGAGAACTTCGAGAAACTTACCAAAAAGGACAAAGGTGATAATCATCGTTACCGAATCAAAATAGGCTTCACCTTTTTCAAAAATGGTTATATAGATAGAATAGAGATACGCTAAGCTCGATCCTGTTACCACCAAAAGATCCATGGTCACAGCTTTGTTTTTTAAGCCATAGTAGGCTCCGCGATAAAATACCCAACCACTGTAAAATAGAACAGGAGTCGCCAAAAACCACTCGGCAACATTTAAAATGGTCTTGATTTCTTGGCTAATTCCGCTGAAATAACCGGCATACTGTGCGACAGCTATCCACATCATGTTCATTGCCGCAAAAGTTGCTACTGCCATACGAAGGTAATACTCTTTACGCTCTTTATTTGAACGTACTTCTTGCAGCGATGCATCATAAGGAAATGCGTTATAACCAATCGCACGAATCATCTCAATAATAGCAGAGAGTTTGAGCGTTTCAGGATCCCACGTGATACGAGCTTTGTTATTGGTATAATTAATATAGGCTTCGATTACACCTTCCATCTTATGAAGTGCTTTTTCATTTAGCCATACACACGCGGCGCAATGAATACCCTCGATAACAAGTGATACTTGAGACAATCCCTCTTTTGTCGTTGTTACAAACCGCTCACTGAAGGCTGAAGTATCGAAATTTGTACTTGCTTCAAACTGCTCTGTTGGTGGAGATAACGTTGTATCGCCCATTTTCGAATAAAAACTCTCAAGTCCTTCATCTTTTAAAAGATGAAAAATACCTTGACATCCATGGCAGCAAAATCGGTATTCATCTTCATGTATCATTACTTCATCACTAAATTCCAGATGACAGTGATCGCATTTGACCTTAGACATACTCAAACTTCCCTGCTATTTTGTTTTTTTTCACTTGGTCATAACTTCCTATGATCCCTTGCATTCCAATATAAACACCATTTTTTGCATTGTGTGCATAACCTATAGCCAAAGCAAGATTTGCTGTCGCTTCGATCGGGTCTATTGAAAATGGGATCATTCCTCCAGTAAAGATAATCACTTTATCCAGTGCCAAACTTGCTACATATTCGGCACTCAGATCCATGGTATCAGTGCCATGTATGATAATGATGAGCACTTCCTCTGATTGTGCAATCGTTTGCGCTAAACAAGCCCGATCATGATTATCCATTTCCAAAGAATCTTTATAAATAATTCCTTCAAGAGAAACTCTACTAACTAAAGATTGTAATATTTTTTCGATGGCTTCATTATCCTTTGGAACAAATAATTCACCTCGAATTGGATCATAACGTTTATTGAAAGTACCACCGGTATTGATGATCAGCATTAAAGTAGCTCTCGCAATGAGGTAATAATACGTTCAGCACTCGAATGGAGTGTTTCTGAAGAGAGGAGAATATTATGACCGACTCCAGCCTTGATAGACGCTTCTACATCCCGTTCATTATCACCGATCATCACTGAACCTTTCATATCTAAATCATACTCTTTTTGCGCTCGTAAAAACATCCCCGGCTCAGGCTTACGGCATTCACATACTCCATCAATACTCTCATGATGAGGACAATGATAGATATGGGAAATTGTAATGCCTAAGCCTTTGAAATGCTCAACCATCCAGTGACTTAAATGAGCAAAATCTTCTTCCGTATAATAACCACGTGATATTCCTGATTGATTAGTAACGATAATAATAAGATACCCGTGTTCTTGATACGTGCGACAAACCTCAATGATCCCATCCAGAAGCTCAAACTCTTCTATTTTATGAAGATAATTTTTTTCGACGTTAACAACTCCGTCACGATCAAGAAAGAGTGCTTTACGCAACCCCGCCTCCAAAAAGCTCTTTTTCGATAATGTCACAAAGGATATGTCCGATCAGGATATGGGATTCCTGAATACGCGGTGTTGCATTCGAGGGAATAATAATCGCATAATCAGCCATTGCAGCCATCTTACCTCCGTCACGTCCGACAAGAGCTACAGTAGTTACCCCTCTATCTTTCGCAGATTCGAATGCATTGATGATATTTTGCGAATTCCCTGACGTAGAGATACCGATAAATAAATCCCCCTCTTGTGCCATCCCCTCTAACTGACGGGAAAACACTTTGTCATAACCATAATCGTTTCCGATTGCAGTGAGATTAGAGGTATCGGTAGTCAATGCCAATGAGGGGATTGAAGGGCGATCAAATCCATAGCGCCCCACCAATTCCGCTGCAATATGTTGTGCATCTGCAGCCGAACCGCCATTACCGGCTAAGATAGTTTTTTTACCTTGTCGATAGACTTCAACACAAGCTTTAGCTACCGCTACAATGATTTCCAACAAAGGCTCATTTTCCAAAATAGCCTGTTTTGTTGCTGCCGAATCAGCAATTTGTTTGATAATATAATTTTTCATCTCTTTCCTTTAATATCGAATTCCCGTTACGGTTCGTATTTTTTCAATAATTGGCTGTGCTGTAGCGCTCGCTTTTGCTGCACCCATGTGTAAAATTTCTCTTACTTCATGCTGATGTGCTTCATAGTATGCACGTCTTTCACGATACGGTCTAAAGTACTCCCACATAACATCATGCAGATGTAATTTAAAATGACCATGCCCTTCACCTCCGCGTTTATACCGCTCTTGCAAACTATTTTGTCCTTCATCATCCAAAAAGAGTTTTGCAATATTATAAACGTTGCACCCATCAAACTCTTTAGGATCTTCCACTGCTACCGCTTCAGTCACAATTTTTTTAATCGTTTTTTGAATATCTTTCTCTTCACCAAAAATCTTTATTGTATTTCCATAACTTTTTGACATCTTTTGTCCATCAGTACCAGGCACCGTTGCAACAATTTCATCTACCCGAAATTCAGGAAGTACAAAAACATCCCCATATAAATTATTAAACTTTACTGCAATGTCACGTGCAATTTCAACATGCTGAATTTGATCTTTTCCAACTGGAATCACTTGTGATCCAAAAAGCAAAATGTCAGCAGCCATTAACACAGGATACGAAAATAGACTATGATTAGATGCGATCCCTTTTGCCACTTTATCTTTATAGCTATGAGCACGTTCTAAGAGTCCCATTGGAGTAAATGAGGAGAGAACCCAATAAAGTTCCAATACCTCTTTTACATCTGACTGTACCCAAAACGTACTTTTTTCAGGGTCTATACCCAACGCTAAAAAATCGGTTGCAGCTTGCATTGTCAATTGTGACAAACGTACGCCATCACCTAATGAGGTCTGTGCATGATAATTAGCAATAAATGCATATACATCATGTTCATTTTGCGATTCTACCATCGCCTTAATCGACCCAAAATAGTTTCCAATATGTAAATCACCTGATGGTTGAATCCCAGTTAATACTCTCAAAATTATCTCCTTGAATAGCGATTATTTTACCGCATACTCTCTTAAGCTTCCTCTTAAGAAAAGATATGCTATATTTTTCGATAGTTCAACATAAAAGGATTCATTATGAATGTCCAAATTCGTTCAAAAGAAGTAAAGCTTACACAACATCTAAATGACCATATTGCTACCGCTATTGAAAATTTCAAACGTTACCATTTGGATATTACTACCGTCAATGTTATGATTACCAAAGAGAAAAAAGGAGTAGGTGTCGAATTCGACATGCATATCGCACATGCTCAACCCGTCGTTATTTCGGATGTTGACGAAGATCTTGATACCGCAATCGATATGGCAATAGAACGTGCAAATAAAGCGCTTCGCCGTCTCCATGATAAAGTTAAAGATCATCATGCTACTTCACTTCGTGAAATTGAGGTTGTAGAAGCAGAATAAAGGAATCATATGAGTAAAATCAACGTTGTCTGCCCCCATTGCGGGGGTGTCAATGCCATTCCACTCAAAGAGTCCTATGCAAAAGCCGCATGCGGTCATTGCAAAGGGTCATTACTTGACACCAAGCCTATTTCGGTAGAAGCCTCTTCTTTTGATCGTCTTATGCTCAATGATGAGCGGCTTATTATCGCCGATTTTTGGGCTCCATGGTGTGGACCGTGCCGAAGTATGGCGCCCTCTTTTGAAGAAGCAGCACGCCACTTTCCACTCAAAGTTCAATTTGTAAAAATCAACACCGAAGAGCAACAACAACTAGCGGGACGTTTCGGTATCCGATCTATTCCGACGGTTATCGCATTTAAAAACAACCGTATTGTCGATCAGTTCAGCGGTGCTTTACCTACCCCACAAATTATTGCCTTCGTTAAAAAACACCTTTAATTTTTAGCTTCTTTTGGTTAATCTTCCCCAATTCATACTCAGGAAAATAGATGTATAACTGGATTTTGTGGTTTCATATCATCTCAATGGTCTCATGGTTCGCCGTGCTGTTTTACCTACCGCGTCTTTTCGTTTATCATGTCGAAAACAGCTCAAACAATGGTTTTATCGAAGTGGTCGAAGTGATGGAGATGAAGATTTATAAATACATCGGTGTCCCCGCATTTTGGGCAACACTTCTCTCAGGAACAACTCTAATAGTGATGTCTACACAGCATTACAACGGAGTAAATGTCTTTGCTATGGGAGGATGGATGCATGCTAAGCTAACTCTCGTAGCCCTATTAACTGCTTACTTTTTCTCGCTCGGGCGTTACCGTTTGAAACTCAAAGAAAACAGTGCTTACAAAAGTGGAAAGTTTTTTCGGATGTATAATGAAATCCCCACCCTATTACTGATGGGAATTGTTGCGCTGGTCGTCGTTAAGCCGTTCTAATTACCACATCGACCGAGTTTTATGCGGTTGCGGTTTACGTTTTTGATTTTTTGCTTTCGCTTTAAAGAGTACCGGAGTCCCCTCAAAATCAAACTGTTCACGTAATTGATTCGTCAGATAGCGGCGATAACTAAAATGCAATCCCTGCGGCTTATTCATAATGAGGGCAATACGCGGCGGACGGATATCGTACTGGGTTGCAAAGTACAGACGGATATTCATCCCATTAATACTCGGCAAGATGTGTTTACGCATCGCCGCTTGAATGACCTCATTGAGTTTAGCCGTCGAAATACGCTGTGAATAGTTCTCATTGATTTTGAGGATCATCTCGAAAATCTTGTGTACCCGCTGTTTACTTTGCGCTGAAATCGTAATGATTGGAGCATAGCTGAGGAATTTAAATCGATCACGCACCTCGGCAATGATCTTGTCGTAATCTTCTCTCGGAGCTAAATCCCATTTATTGAGGACGATCAAACATGCAAGACGGTTTTTATCGACAAACCCTGCAATTTTTTCATCCAAATCCATAAATGGCTGTGACGCATCGAGTACCAGCAATGCGATATCGGCCGTTTCAAGCATCTCTTCGGTGCGCATGAGAGCGTATTTCTCAATTCCGAGGATTTTCCCCCGTTTACGGATCCCCGCCGTGTCGATAAAAGTGATCTTTTTATCGTTATATTCGACCGTTTCATCAATCGGATCGATCGTCGTACCCGCAACCGAACTAACCACCGAGCGATCCTCGCCAAGCAATGCATTGAGAAGTGAGCTTTTACCGACATTCACACGCCCGATAATCGCCACTTTCATTTGGTTGACATCACCCGCTTCGTACTCTTTGACGATTCCGCGATACGCCTCTTCTAGCACTTCAATCGACTGTTCTTCATCTTCATCATTCTCTTCAGGAATAAAGAACCCGTCGTCCTCATCCTCCTCAAACTCTTCATCATCCGTAGAGGCTCTCATTGCAGCATCAAAACCGTCCATTTCATCTTCTTCTTCAATCGCATCATTCTCAGGCTTGACGATAGAAGATTCCGGCAATTCCGAAGCAATCCAGTTGAGAAGCGGAAGTACAGAACGGTTATGAGAGACAGAGATACCAAAAATACGATCCGTACCAAATTCATAGTATTCCCACAACTTCTCTTGCATCTTGTCATTGTCAATTTTGTTAACAACTAAAGCAATCGCTTTTCCCATCGATTCAAGCTCATAAAAGAGTTTTTTATCATCCTCTTCCGGAAGACTTTTTCCATCCACCATAAAGAGAATAATATCGGCTTCATGCGCCGCTTTGAGTGATTTCTCTTTGATACGGTCAAAGAGTTCACACCCCTCGTCAAGTCCGCCTGTATCGAGAATCTCTACCTCTTTGTCTACTACCACAGCAACACGTTTTTTGACATCTCGCGTCGTACCTGCCTGCTCCGAAGTAATCGCATCACGTGCTTTAAGCAAACGATTAAACAACGAGCTTTTGCCGACATTTGGACGGCCAATAATGGCTAATTTTTTCAAATTGACCCTTTTTAAATAAGTTTTTTATTATAGCGTAGATGCCCTTATGATATGATTTCAATATGATAACTTATGAATATGAACACTTTAAAAATGATATTCAACATTTAAGTACACTTTGTGAACCATTTAAAGCTGATACCATTATCGCTGTAGCACGCGGTGGAATGACACTTGCGCATGCCTTGGCAATGGCTCTAAATATTCGTAATTTGCAAAGTATTCGCGCTGAAAGCTATGATGGAAAATCTCAACGTAACACAGTCGCAATATCTGGCCAATGCGATTTAAAAGGATCCAAGAAGATATTAATCGTTGATGATATTGTAGATAGTGGAGAAACGATGGCTTCCCTTGTTCCCATATTAATAGCTCAATATCCCAGTGCGACTTTTAAAATCGTAACACTATTCAGTAAACCCTCAGCACGCATACAACCTGATGTTTTCTTACATGAAGCTCGTGATTGGATCGATTTTTTTTGGGAAAGAGATTTTTTAAAAACCGATTTGCTATAATCCCCCCAATCAAAAATTTCAAAACTTTACTCAAGGACATTTATGCTTAAAGAATATATTTTTACCTCCGAATCAGTAACTGAAGGACATCCAGATAAAATGGCCGATCAAATCAGTGATGCTATTTTGGATTATATTATTGAACATGACCCAAAAGCTCGCGTAGCATGTGAAACTCTTGTTTCCAATGGCTTTTGCGTTATCGCAGGTGAACTTAAAACTACAGCTTATGCACCCATGCAAGAGATTGCTCGTCAAGTCGTTCGTGAAATCGGTTACACTGACGCAACCTATGGTTTTGATTACCGTTCATGCGCCGTACTCAACGGCATCGGCGAGCAGTCTCCCGATATAAACCAAGGAGTTGATCAAGAAGATGGCGAAATCGGGGCAGGAGATCAAGGACTTATGTTCGGTTACGCTTGTAAAGAGACCGACGTATTGATGCCATTACCTATCTACCTTTCTCATCGTCTTGCTGAACGTTTGGCTCAAGTGCGTAAAGAGGGAATCATCCCTTATCTTCGCCCGGATGGTAAAACCCAAGTAAGTATCCGTTATGTGGATGACAAACCGGTTTCTGTTGAAACCGTTGTTGTCTCAACACAACACGCCCCTGAGATTTCTCAGGAAAAACTGCATGCCGATGTCATCGAAGAAGTTATTAAATACGTTATTCCGGCTGAACTGATGTCCCCGAATATCGTTTATCATATCAATCCAACAGGAAAATTCGTTATTGGTGGTCCACAAGGAGATGCCGGCCTGACTGGACGTAAAATTATCGTTGATACCTACGGCGGCGCCTGTCCTCATGGTGGTGGTGCATTCAGCGGTAAAGATCCAACCAAAGTAGATCGCTCTGCCGCGTATGCAGCCCGTTATGTGGCAAAAAACCTGGTTGCTTCCGGTGCATGTGAAAGAGCAACTATTCAAGTATCATATGCTATTGGTGTAGTTAAACCAATCTCAATTATGGTTAATTCACACGGAACAGCAATAGTATCTGAAGAAAAACTGGAAAGCTGTGTCAAAGAGTTATTCAACCTTACCCCACGCGGAATCATTGAATCTCTTGATTTACTACGCCCTATTTATAGAAAAACTTCTGCATATGGACATTTTGGACGTGAACTTCCAGAATTTACATGGGAAAGAACCGATAAAGTAGATGCTATACGTAACTATTTGGGTTTATAAACCTCTTTCGTAACACTCCCTAAATAATCTTCATAACCCCTACCTATTTTTTAGGTGGGTTTAAAATTCTTCTGTTATAGTTACCGATATTTATCAACCAAGGAGAACCTTATGGCAGTAGTCATTAATGATACCTGTATTAACTGCGGCGCTTGCATCGACGAGTGTCCAGTAGAAGCAATTGTAGACGAGGACGATAATCCAACAGGTGAAGAAACTTACTACGTTTATGCTAACAAATGTGTCGAGTGTGTAGGTCACCACGATGAACCAGCATGTGCAACTGCGTGTCCAACAGAGGGTTGTATCACATGGGATGAAATTGGTGAAAGTCCTGCTCACCGTGATGATGTTACTGCTGAAATGCGTTCTTCAAAAGCGAATGTCGTTAACTAATTGATACATTTTGGAGAGGTTTTACCTCTCCAAACTTTCTTCTTACCTGAATCAAATCATCTTTAATATTACCTAAATTATTGTTTCGCTATAATCCCGTTCTATTTTTTACACACTAAACAGGAGCATTGATGGAACAAACGTTGTCAATCATCAAGCCTGACGCCGTAGCAAAAGGTGTCATCGGTAAAATTTTGGATCGTTTCGAAAGTAACGGTCTTAAAATCGCGGCTATGAAAAAAGTTCAACTCTCACGTCAAGACGCAGAAGCGTTTTACGCAGTACATGCTGCACGCCCTTTTTTCAACGACCTAGTTGATTTTATGGTAAGCGGTCCAGTTGTTATCACCGTTTTGGAAGGTGAAAACGCTATTCTTAAAAACCGTGATTTGATGGGTGCAACAAACCCTAAAGAAGCAGCTGCAGGAACAATCCGTGCTGATTTCGCTGAAAATATCGATGCTAATGCTGTTCACGGAAGTGACTCTGCTGAAAATGCAGCAATTGAAATCGCATTTTTCTTTTCAGGCCGCGAAATTTCGTAACTGACATGAAAATTGCATTTAAAAAATTGGGATCACAACCGCTTCATTTTGAGGTGAATAGTGACAGTACTCTTTTTTCAGGTGATTTAATCATGAAAAAAAGCAATCTTGCCCAATTAAACGGTACAATTACAGGGAGTATTTCGATTCCCTGCGATCTTTGTGCCGAAGAGGTAGAGCGAGCTCTAAATGAAGAGGTCACTTTTTACCTAAGCGATGGGATATTTGAAGACAACAATGATGAATTGGATATCGTTGAAATCGACAAATCGATGATTGATTTAGAAGAGATTCTTTATTCGGAAATCGAACTTATCAAAAGCGACTATTTTTGTTGCAAAAATTGTGAAGGAACCTCGTTAGATCGAGAGTTCTAAAAACCAAATAGAAAGGACTAAACGATGGCAGTACCTAAAAGAAGAGTGAGTCATTCTCGCGCAGCAAAACGCAGAACTCACTATAAAATCTCTCTTGCTCGTCCAGTAAAAGACAAAGACGGCACGTATAAATTGTCTCACTATGTCAACCCGACAACCGGTGAGTATAAATAATCGATGATAAGAATTGCAATTGATGCAATGGGCGGGGACTTCGGTCCCGAACCGATTGTCAAAGGGACACTTGAAGCACTCAAAGAAAAGAGTTTTCAACCAATTCTCGTTGGTAAAAGAGATGAGATTTTATCTTTACTACCTAAGGGCTATAAAGATAAAATTTTAATCATTGATGCAGATGATGTCATTGACATGAGTGATGCTGCTACCGATGCACTTAAGCGTAAAGAGAGCTCTATCTATAAAGCAATTGAGCTAGTTCGTGAAGGTCAAGCTGACGGTGTAGTCAGTGCGGGTCACAGCGGCGCGACTATGAGTTTGGCAACCCTTCGACTAGGACGTTTGAAAAATGTACTTCGTCCTGCATTGGCAACACTAATGCCAACCAAAAGCGGCCAACGCAGTATCCTGATGGATGCTGGTGCTAACGTAGACTGTAAAGCAGAGCATTTGTTTCAATTTGGCATCATGGGATACTATTATGCCAAAGACATGTTGAAAATTGAAAATCCTCGTGTTGGCTTATTGGCAAATGGAGAAGAAGATTCTAAAGGTAATGAAGTTACCAAAGAGGCATTTTCACTGCTCAAAGGAAACCAAGGATTTATCGGAAATGTTGAAGGAAACAATATCTTTGATGCTTCATGCGATGTAATAGTCTGTGATGGATTTATTGGTAATCTAGTCCTAAAAGCATCAGAAGGTGTTGCATCTACTATTAGTTTTTTCATAAAACAATATATTCGTAAATCTCCCGTTGCAATTACCGGTGCTCTTTTAATGCGAAAAGTATTTCATCTCCTCAAAAAAGAGATTGATTATGCTGAAATCGGTGGTGCTCCTTTGATCGGAATCAAAGGATGCGCCATTGTCAGTCACGGTAAAAGTAATCCAAAAGCAATTAAAAATGCAATCTTTCAGGCCATTCGTTACGTTAATACCGGCGTAAACGAACATATTGAAAATCGATTGGAAGAGCTTAAAAGCTAAATTTCCTTCTCAAAGGACTCTCATGTATGCTGCATTTCGATCGATCGGGGCTTATGTTCCCGAAAAAATTTTATCCAACTCTGATTTGGAAACAATGGTCGATACCACAGATGAATGGATCACCAAACGTACTGGAATAAAAGAACGCCATATCGCTGCAATAGATGAAACAACAAGCGATATGGGGGTAAATGCAGCGGAAAAAGCAATTGCACGTTCTGGCCTCTCCAAAGATGAAATTGATATGCTTATCTGTGCAACCATTTCTCCAGATTACTTTTGCATGCCTTCAACTGCAACCATTATTGCTACAAAACTTGGACTTGGAAAAGTAATGGCATTTGATATTTCTGCAGCATGTACAGGATTTGTCTATGCACTGAATATTGCCAAAGCATTTGTAGAATCCGGAATGAAAAAAAATGTTCTCATTGTCGGGGCAGAACGGCTAAGTGCAATTACTGATTACTCTGATCGCGGAACCTGTATTCTTTTTGGTGATGGTGCAGGTGCAGCAATCATCAGTGCAACTGAAGATAAAAGCAAAGCTATAATCGATGTACATACCGGTTCAGATGGCTCTTTCGCCGATTTATTGATGACTCCAAACGGAGGAAGTGGCTCTATTCATGATGAGCTTGATCGTGAAGCAGCAGGTTGCTTCATGCAAATGAAGGGGAATGAAACGTTTAAAGTTGCTGTTCGCACTTTGACCAATGATGTAGTTGAAATTTTAGAACAAAATAATATTTCATCATCTGCTATCAAACACTTTGTTCCTCATCAAGCCAATTATCGTATTATTAAAGCAGTAGGTGATGCGCTTGCCTTGCATGAAGATCAAGTTGTATTAACTGTAGAGAAATATGGGAATACGTCAGGTGCGTCAATCCCTATGGCAATTAATGATATCTATGAGTCTGGCCGTCTACAAGAGGGTGATTTGATGCTGCTAGATGCATTTGGCGGTGGTTTGACTTGGGGAAGTGCACTTGTCCCTTTTGCAGGAAAAAATATCTAAATATTGCTACACTATCGAATCTTTTTAAAGGTTCGACATGCTATATTCAAACTCCCTTATCTATATTGAACTCCAAGAGAGTGAAATCCCCTGGCTTAAAATTTTTACCCATGTTCCACACAAAGAATTTTCAGAATGTTCATCAAAAGAAAAAAATGCCATTTGGAATTCACTGGAAATCATCGAAAGAGAAATGCTCACCTACTTCCAGCCAACTAAAATAAATATAGCATCATTTGGTAATATGTTACCTCGAGTACATTGGCACATAATGGCACGATTTGAAAACGACAGTTATTTTCCTGAACCAATGTGGGGAGTTAAACAAAGAGAGGGGTTTAAATTAACGACTCCAATGGAGCCGTTTATTGAGGAATTGAAAGCCGTCTTAGCTTCTAGGTTTACTACTAGCTGAACGATTACCGCCACCACTAAAACTGCGTGAACGCTCACCGCGTTCTCCACCACCAGCGTTACGATCATTATTTCCACGGTATCCGCCACCGCTACGTTCTCCACCACCATTGCGGTCATTATTTCCACGGTATCCACCACCGCTTCGATTGTTACTACCACGATATCCACCGCTTCGTTGACCACCACGATCATGACGATTGGCAAGATTACTAAGAATTTTTTCCAAACGCTCAGCAGCAATACCAATATTGTTCGGCCCTTGTACTGTATTACGTTCCATCAAAACTGAGATCAATTTATACGCAATTTGCTCTTGATCATAATCTTGTTTCAATAAATCCAATACTTTATGCGCTTCATCGTAAACGTGCTGTTTTTCGATTTCATTAACAAGACGAGTAACCTGAGCCTCTTTAACATCTAATTTACTAGGAATATACGCATGTTCCATCGTTGTACCAACTTTGGCACGGATACGTTGAAGTTCTTTGAATTCCATTGGAGTAACCAAGGTAATAGCAACACCTTTTTTACCTGCACGTCCTGTACGTCCGATGCGGTGAACATAGCTCTCAGGGTCAAACGGGATATGGTAGTTGAAAACGTGAGTAACGTCATCAATGTGCAATCCGCGTGCCGCTACGTCAGTAGCAATCAAAACATCAACTGCATCGGTTTTTAGCCCTTTAATAACGCTTTCACGTTGACGTTGTTCCATATCTCCATGAAGGCCTTTCGCTGAGTATCCTGCAGCAGAAAGTACATTAGAGAGACGATCAACCTCTTTTTTCGTTCGGCAAAATACAACTGTTTTTTTCGCATCTTCAGCATCCATCAAACGGATAATTGCATCATCACGTTCTGATTCTTCGATTACATAGTACTGTTGAGTAATATCTGTATTTGTTGTCTCTGATTTGGTTATTGAAGCAAAAAATGGATTTACCAAAATGCGCTCAGCCAATTGTTTGATCGGAGTCGGCATTGTTGCAGAGAAAAGTAACGTTTGACGCTCAGTCGGCAAATAGCTGAAAATCTCATTGATATCATCCAAAAATCCCATATCAAGCATTTCATCTGCTTCATCTAGAATTACCGTTGAAGGAGTAAAGCCTTTGAGCATATTACGGCTCAACATATCAAGCAAACGTCCTGGGGTAGCAATGATGACTTGTGCACCGCGCTCGATCAAATCCATTTGTCGGTTATACGATGAACCACCATAAATTGTTACGGTACGAACACCGAGATGTTTACCATATTTGAAAATTTCATCACTTACTTGGTTTGCAAGTTCACGTGTTGGCGTAATGATGAGGGTTTCAATTCCCCCTTTTAAATGCATTTTATTCAATGCAGGAAGACCGAATGCAGCTGTTTTACCCGTACCAGTATGGGCTTGTCCTACAACGTCACGCCCTTCCATAATAACTGGAATAACCATTTGTTGAATCGGACTTGGTGTTTTGAATCCTGCATAACGGATGCTTTGCATTATCTCATCACGGAGACCGAAATCTTCAAATGTTACGAGATTTTCTGTGATTGTTTCTTCTGTAATGTTCATGATTTACCTTTATATATACGCCACCAGAAAACCTATTCCGGCCAGTTACGCTTGCCCTATCATAGGGGAGAGAAATTTTAAAAGAGGATAAGTTGGATTCTCATCCGCGAGGGCACCTTTGAAAAATATGTTTTCATATCTTTAGAAGGTACCCAAAATTCAAATGGAATTATAGCTGAATTTTTAATAAAAGTGGCTTACAACTGTAGTTTACCAAAAGATAAAGATAACCTTTAGTTTCGAATCGTCTTTATTTTGTCCAAATTATTTAATCTATTAAAACTATACTTCCAAAAATTGATACTATCAAGGAGTAAAAAAATGTTTAAAATTACAATGGAAAAAGAGTGTGGCTGTTTCAAACGAAGCGGGATGGAAAGCGGTAAAATATTTGACAATAAAGATGATGCAATGATCGAAGCTAAAGAATGGGCGGCAGAAATGAGTGAAACCTTCTGTAAAAAACATACTTTCAGTATTTTAGAAGATGGTAATGATCTAATTATTAAAGTCGATATGAATTAAGGGGCTATTGCCCCTTATAATTTAAGTTTTACTTGTTTTATGATCATTTTCTTTGACCAAAGAGGATCTTTTAAATCCAAAATCCCACGCACTTCATCATTAACCAAACGATACGATACACTTATTATAACCTGATCCGATCCTGATGCAATAGGTATAGAAAATGATTTTGACCCTTCTGCAGGGATTGAAATGCTCTCTACTGTTTTGACGGCTAAATGAGGTACTGTTGGCTTATTGTGTCTACTAATGTAATGATTCGTTAGTGAAACAACCTCATTTTTAATATTTTTCCCACTGCTTAAGTACTGTGCTTCAATCAAAATTTCTCGAGCGCCAAACCCACTTGGAATTGCATGTGGTTGAGGATTGGTAAGGGTCACTTCCAATCCACGTGAACTTTTACTTACATCTACTTTTAATGCACCATTCCACATTTTTTCGATATGCCCACCAATAAACCCATGGTCCCGAATCAATCGCTTATGTGCTTGACCACTTGCATCACGTATTGTCGCAGCTACCCCATCTTTTCTTGGACTCATATGACAATCAACGCATTGTTTTCCACCACTTTTAAACTCTGACTGCATATCAATAAAACGATGTCCCTCTTCCGAAGTATCATTTGCATGACAAACAAAACATAGCTGATTCGGGTTAGTATCCATAAAATCTCTTTGTTGAACTTTATGATAGGGAGATTTAGCGTCGCCATAAGGACCTGTCATTGTTCCTGATGGCATCCAATCTACACGATTAATACCCCGCTTCGTATCTGGGAGGTTATCGTGAATCTGATCAATATTATGACAAACAACACAATTAATACCTTCTGATATCCGATCACTATTAATCGCTTTGTTAACCGCAGAATCTTTATCAAGCTTTAACGCTGCAATCGCATCATATTCAGAAGTGGTCGAAGTCACAGAAATACGAGGGTTATGACATGCTGCACACTCTACTTTAATTGTATTAAGCGATTTACCACTCTCTTTTCTAGCCACATAATCAATCGTCTTTTGAAGATATTCATCATTATCATAGTGCGATCTTGCATGCCAAGAGTTATCCCATTGCGTTACTATATGATTATGACATGCCTTACATTTAGTCGAATCTTTATATTTATCTGCAACTTGAACGACTTGAGCCGCATAAATATTTAATCCCATTAAAGCCAATAACAATAACAATTTCATCCATTCCCCTTATCGGTGTTTATCGAGCCAAACCATTAAACCTTTTTGTGCATGCAGACGATTTTCTGCCTCATCAAAGATCAAACTTTGTTCCCCTTCTAAAACTGCTTCACTCACTTCAACGCCGCGATAAGCAGGAAGGCAATGTAAGAATACTGCATCTTTCAAAGCAAGTGCCATTAATGCTTCATCAACAATATATCCTTCAAAAGCACGTATTCTTTGTGCTTTTTCTTCTTCTTGTCCCATAGAAATCCATGTATCTGTTGTCACAACACTAGCACCTAAAACTGCAGACTTGGGATCATTCCCAATAATAATTTTCGCACCGCTTTGTTCACTCAAATAAAGAGCATCAGCAATCACAGCAGGATCACATTCATATCCTTTTGGTGTTGCAATGCGTAATTCAAACCCTAACTTTGCTGCAAGCATCAACCATGAATGAGTCATATTGTTACCATCTCCGATATAAGCCACAATAGGATTTACATCTTTCCCATGTTCCATCATTGTCATAAAATCTGCCAAAAGCTGTACAGGATGGTAACTATCACTCAGTCCATTTATAACAGGAACTTTTGAATATCGAGAAAACTCTTCAAGCATTGCTTGCTCATACGTTCGTATCATTACCATATCACACATAGATGAAATGACACGTGCCGTGTCTTTAACCGGTTCACCACGTCCGAGATGAATATCACGATTTGAAAGAAACAATGCATGTCCCCCCAGCTGATACATACCAACTTCAAAACTTACACGGGTACGAGTAGAGCTTTTTTCAAAAATCATTGCCAAAGTTTGCCCCGCTAACCGCGGATTTAGCTCTTTGGCTTTGACCTCTTTTTTAATTTTCAATCCAAGTTCCAAAATCTCTAAGATCTCTTCTTTGGTATAATCTTTTAATGTTAAAAAATGTCTCACGTAATTCCCTTTGAAATCTAAAAGGCTAAATCATATCATAAATTAATTATATTAATTCAAAAGGCTTGCTACTTCTTTAGCATGATAACTGATAATTATATCTGCACCTGCACGTTTAAATCCTATCATTGTCTCCATCATGACACGATTATAGTCAATTAGTCCCGCATTTCCAGCATATTTAAGCATCGCGTATTCACCGCTGACATTGTATACGGCAAGAGGTAATTGAGAGACTTCGCGTATGTCTCGGATAATATCCAAATATGCTAATGCCGGCTTCACCATCAAAATATCCGCCCCCTGTGCTTCATCAACAAGACTCTCACGGATTGCTTCGCGACGATTTGCCGGATCCATTTGATAGGATGAGCGGTCTCCAAAACTTGGTACCGATTCAGCTACATCGCGAAATGGTCCATAATAGCCACTGGCAAATTTTGTCGAATAACTCATAATTGGCAAATTAACATATCCGCCACCATCGAGAGCATCACGAAGCGTCGTAATGATCCCGTCCATCATCCCTGATGGCGCAATCATATCTGCACCTGCACGAGCATGCACTAATGCCTGCTGAGCTGAAATACCAAGAGTCAAATCATTATCAACTGTTTCATGTACATGATCTAAAATCCCACAATGACCGTGATCAGTGTATTCACAAAAACACAAATCAGTTACAACAAACATGTTTGGAAATGCGCGTTTGATCGCACGTACTGCCGTAGCGATGATCCCATGATCACACAAAGCATCAGAACCGATAGAATCTTTTACTTCGGGTATACCGAATAAAATAATCGAATAAATACCTAATGATTGAAGAAGTTCACACTCTTTTAATATTTCATCCAAACTCATTTGATATACGCCTGGCATTGAAGAAACTTCAGTTTTAATCCCCTCTCCCGGGCGTACAAACAAAGGATAAATAAAATCATTTACGCTGACATGGGTCTCCCTAACCAATGATCGTAAATGTGAATTGAGACGTGTGCGACGAAAACGTTCCATAAAATTGCTCCAATAATTAGTTGAAGTAAGTGTAGCAATACTTAGATTAAGAAAAGAAAATTATAATTGCCGCATGAATACCAAAAAACAATTTGAAAAATCTACTATTGCCAATCTTCCAAGTAAATATGGACATTTTAAAATCCGTGTCTACAAAGAGGGAATACAAGAACACATTGCAATCTTTACTGAAAATTTTGAACACCAAGAGTCTCCGTTAGTACGCATACACTCCGAATGTTTAACCGGAGATACATTTGGCAGTATTAAATGTGACTGTAACAATCAGTTACACAAAGCTCTAGAACTTATAGCTGAAGAAGGTGGTCTTATCATCTATCATCGTCAAGAGGGTCGTAATATCGGTCTACTTAATAAAGTCAATGCTTACTGCCTCCAGGATCAAGGACGCAATACCATAGAGGCCAATATAGAATTAGGATTCGCACCCGATCAGCGCACATATGATGTCGTCGGTGAGATTTTTAACGATTTTAATCTCACTAAAATTCGTCTCCTCACCAATAATCCGGCAAAAGTTCATGTCGTTGAAGGATTACATATCTGTATCACCGAACGCGTCCCTGTTATCATAGACCCGAATCCCCATAACGAAGGATATTTAAAAGTTAAAAAAGAGCAAATGGGGCACATTTTTTAACAAGATATTCTTTTAAACGATTTTCTATAGGTTTCAAGCTACAATATAATTTCTTTACTCGTTTAGTATTTTTGCTTTTAGGAGAGTGTATTACATGCGTTATATTATTTTACTGCTAAGCTTATTCACAACTCTTTTTGCCCTTAGTGAAAATCACAAAGTGGTTATTGACACTTTTTCAACAAAAGAAGCTGCCAGAAAATCATTTGAACAATATCAAAGTAACCCGCATTCTCTACTTGCACAATACAATAATGATGAAAAATTTATTATCCATTTTCGAAAATCAGGATCGCACTATATTATTGCTGCTGAACCTTTTCCTAATCGCCAAGATGCAGAATCAATACTAAAAAATATATCTCCGAATTTTCCAAAAGCATTTATTACTAAAGGCGTTGCTGATGATATACAATATCTTCTCATGCAACATCGCAATGCTATGGCACAACAGCATGATTACCCTAAAACTTCTCTCCCTGTAAAAAAACCTCAAAAAGAAACTTCTACGACTGACACAAAGTTACCATCAACCGGTACAACAATATCAGCTTCCAATTCATATATAATTTGGATAGTAATATCACTTTTCGGCGGAATTTTAAGTTATTTGTTGTGGCGTGAAAAAAAATATAAAATATTGACAAATGAGTATAAAGTACTTTTTGAAGAAAAACAACAGATACAAAATTCAGTTCAAGCAAAAAATGATTTTATCGCAATGATGAGTCATGAAATACGCGCTCCGATCAATGCAGTGATGGGGATAAGCCATCTTGTTTTAGAATCTAAACTAACCATTGAGCAACAGTCTCAAATTACCAAGATAAAAGATTCCGCCTCTATCCTGCTAGCTTTAATCAATGATATTTTAGATCATTCAAAAATTGAAGCGGGCAAAGTAACCATTGAACAAATCCCTTTTGATTTAAATACTTTGCTCAATGACATAGCCAATATCGTTTCTCAAAAAGCAAATGAGAAACAACTAGAACTTATTTTTGATGTTGATAAGAGTGTTCCTAATAAATTAATTGGTGATCCACTACGATTATTCCAAGTATTAGTAAATTTATTGAACAATGCTATTAAATTCAGTGATCAGGGCAGTGTTATCTTAAGAGCTAGAGGGCAACAAATAAGTCGTTTAAATCTCAAAATAAACTTTGAAGTTATTGATACCGGAATTGGAATGGACAAAGATCAAATTGCTAATCTTTTCCAATCTTATTCACAAGCAGATGAAACAATTTCTCGTAAATATGGGGGAACAGGTTTAGGTTTAGCCATATGTAAAAATCTAGTCTCACTTATGGGTGGCTCTATCTATGTTCAAAGCACCCCAAATAAAGGAAGTACATTTTCATTTGATATCAAACTTCATTCTGATTTTGACTATGAAAAACGCCATTATAGGCTTCCGACAAAAGACTTAATGTATAAAAATGCTTTAATACTTGACCTAAATCCTGACAGTGCTATTGTGCTACAAAGAGGGCTAGAATATTTTCATTATGAGGTCAAAAGAGTCGTTGACTCATTGGATGCCGTTGCACTCATGCAGCACTATCTTTTTGATATTGTTTTCATTGATTCACAAATGCCGCTTTGTGGGGAGTTTAAACGAGAACTTCAAAGTCGAATCAAAAATGATGATTTAAAACTTGTATGGATGGGTGAAGATGTTAAAAAACGAGGAGGAATGATTCTCACAAAACCATTTAATCAGCTCACTATTTTTAATATCGTTTTATCCATTTACGGCTATATGGATCATAATACCCAACATCAAAATAATACAAAAAAACTTAAAGAAAGTTTGAAAAAATTTGCCGGTGAAACATTGCTTCTCGCTGAAGACAATGAAATTAATCGTTCTATTATCAGCGGCCTCCTTGCCGGTACAGATATTAAAATTATCATGGCAGAAACAGGACAAGCAGCTGTTGATATGGTTGAAATTCATTCCGATATCAGTGTTATTTTAATGGATATACAAATGCCAATAATGGATGGATTTGAAGCTGCCAGAGAAATACGAAAATATCCTGAAAATGATTTCATCCCCATCATTGCAGTAACAGGTAATACATTAGAAAGTGACATACAAAATATCAGTAATGCTGGAATGAATGGCCACGTATCCAAACCCATTGACGTTAATACATTTTATACAACATTAATGTATGCCTTTGAAAAATCACGAAACCAAGTTAAGAAGCCATTGTCTACCCTTCACATTGCATAAGGATTTTTTCGCTAATATTTCCTATAATCTTTAAATGAGGCGGTTTCCTCTTTGACACCCTTAGAAAAGCGGCTTAAAACCCTCAATATATCTGTTCCAGATAGTTTTAATGAACATATTACACACTATAAAATGCTACTTGAAAAATGGAATAAAATTCACAATTTAACCGGTGCAAAAACCCTCGCACAAATTGATGATTTTATCATTGATGCTCTCTATCCTATCTCTTTTCTTCCTCCTCTGCACAAGGCAATGGACATAGGTACAGGTGCCGGTTTTCCAGGAATGATATTGGCAATAGCTTTACCTCAAACCCATTTTACCCTTGTTGAACCGCTCACTAAACGGGCAAGTTTTTTACAATTTGTCAAAGCCGATTTAGAATTAAAAAATGTTGATGTAAAAGCATTACGAGTTGAACAACTCGAAGCTGAACCTTATGATCTCATTACTTCCCGTGCTGTTACTGATACCCAAATGCTCATGAAACTTTCTGAGCCGTTTTGTCAGGCAGGAACTCTTTTGCTTTTTTACAAAGGGGAAAAAGTGTATGATGAAGTCAATGAAAACTTGTCTTATAAAATTATTGAGACGGAAAACCGTCACTATCTACTCATAAAGAGATAATTATGAAATTTTTATTATTTATAGGATTTTTGAGTGCTATTTATTTTCTCTTTTTCAAGAAAAAATCACTAACTCCCCCTACCTCAGATCATTCACAAGAAGAAGCAATGATTCCATGTGCAAAATGTGGAACTTATGTACAAATAAAAGAGACCTTTATGCGCGATGGAAAGTACTATTGTTCACGTGAATGTTTGGGGGTATAACGATGTTGCTTTTTGGTCATCCCTATATTCCTTCAGAACAGTTTTATCATATTGAAACAATTGAATCTATCCGACACACTCCTGCTAATTCCATAGTAACTCTTTTTTTTATTCCAGAAAATCTTGATATTATCAGTCATTTACGTCAACATTCTGTCCGTTTTGGACTCCATGTCGATAAAGTGACTGATGCTGTAGTCGGTGAGAATCTTGGAGCATCATATCTGATTGTACTTCCAAAACATGGCGAAGCAATTCAAAAAGTAGCTGAGCACTATCTTTTTGATGCCAAAGTTTTAGGATATATTGAAGATATGGACCACCTAGATAATATAATCAATATGCGCCTTGATGGGGCAATTTTTGCAGATGCGATTATTAAGATTACTTCTTAATTAGATGCTTTTTATTTAATCTATCCATCTACGTTTTAAATCTTTATCCAGACATGCCAAAATCTCATAACCAATAGTTCCGGCAGCATATGCGTAATCATTTGCATTGTCAAAAATCATCAATTCATCTGTATCACTCGAGAAACTGGCACTATCCATCGAAATTCGCCCACGAAGTGCTATTCCTAAAGGAGTTACATAACGGTTAGAAGCTAGCCTGTCTAAGCCATTGGCATATCCTAAATCATATGTGCTCAAAACTTCATCTGCATATGCTTCATATGTACCATTGTACCCTACCCGTTCACCAGCTTTCAAGATACGAGTAGCAATTTTATCTCCCCACAATGATAAAATAGGCTTTAGAGACGGTTGAAATAATGTTGAATCCATTTGTAAACATCCATACAAAGCTATTCCCACACGAACCATATCATCACTGCATGAAACAGAGCGAAATGTCCCAGCAGAATTAGAGATATGAAATCGCAAGAGCCATCCATATTTTTTAGCCACTACGGATGCTCTATCTTTTAGCTCATCAAATATTTTACGTTGCCAATACCATTCAGAACTCAGCGTGTCCGCACTTCGAAAATGACTCATAATACCAACACAAATCAAGTCATTTTGCGCTATCTTTTCCATCGCTTCTTCAATCTGATTTGGCATAATCCCATTACGATGCATTCCGGTATCAATTTTCAATTCTACACGTGCTCCACGAGGATAAAGTGCTATTTCTTCGAGAGAATTTACGGCATAACTGAATTTAGGATATGGGTGTGTCGGCTTTTGACCCAAAATTAATACATTGTCAAAAAAATCTGTAATCTCAAAAGCTTCTCGCTCGAGTCTAACAACAGCTTGTTTAACACCGTAATCTGATGCTGCTTGAGCTATTAATACTGAACCATGTCCATAAGCATTGTCTTTTAAAACAACCGCAATTTTATCTTTTCCACCGACTTGATGTGCGATAATGTCAAGATTATGAATGAGTGCCTCACGGCTAAGTTTAATGGATGCCATTTTTTCCCTACGGGGCAGAAATTATAAAATTATAGTACAAGGTAAGTTAATGCGTTATTTTCCAGCCGAATTTGAACCCCAAAGTTTTGTTCAACTCATTTTTCCCCATCAACAAAGCGATTGGGTCTCTTATTTAGAAGAGGCAAGAAGCTGTTTTGTCAATATTGCTACAGCAATTTCGCGATATCAACCCTGTCTTATTGTGTGTGATAATGTAGAACTTGTCAAAAAATATTTTCAATCATATGACAATTTAATCTTTATACAATATCAAACAAACGATACATGGGCCCGTGATTGCAGTGCTTTAAGTGTCATTGATGAAGAGGACGATGAACCGCTTCTTTTGGATTTCACCTTTACCGGATGGGGTGGAAAATTTGATGCATCTCATGATAATGCCATGAGTTCATCAATCAGTGCACTTTACGGTGTACAAATGGAAAAAATAAATCTAATTCTAGAAGGAGGAGGAGTTGAAACAAATGCAAACGGTTCTCTTCTTACCACAACAGAGTGTCTTCTCAATCCAAACCGTAATTCGCATCTCGATAAAAAAGGTATGGAAAAAGAGCTCAAAAAACATTTTGGAGTAGAACAAATCTTATGGCTTAACCACGGTTATTTAGCCGGTGATGACACTGATAGCCATATTGATACTTTAGCCCGTTTTATCGATACGGATACAATCATGTATGTAAAATGCGACGATAAAAATGATGAGCACTATGAAGCATTGAAAAAAATGGAAGAAGAATTAAAAGCATTCCGTGACATTGATGGAGAACCATTTAATTTGATTGCTTTACCGATGTGTCAACCGCACTTTTATGATGATGAGAGACTGCCGGCGACCTACGCTAACTTTCTCATTATTAACGATGCAGTTTTATTACCAATTTATAATGATCCACATGATCAAGAAGCAATCGCTATCTGTAAAAAAGCATTCCGAAACCGTGATATCATCCCTATCGACTGTTCTGTTCTCATACGACAGCACGGGTCGCTTCACTGTGTCACAATGCAATTTCCTGAAGACATAGCTTTAAGGGTAGAATAAAACGAACTTTTTATCTCAATATCACACAACGTTGAATGGAGATATTCTCTTGACTCATACTATTTCACTCAATGAAATAAAAGGCTAAACCCTGAAAAAAGGAAATAGCCTGATGCTGCTAAGAGAGTGATGGTTAAAAATATCTGTTTTTTATTCATGGGTAGAAGTGTAACATAAAAAATGAATCTACTAATGAGCAGACTTTCTTCCATTGACTTAACACTATTGTAACACTTCTTTCCTACAATTCTTTATCTTTACTTAAGGAATAAAAGTATGAAGAATATGCTTCTTCTCTCCTTTGCAGCCATCTCAGCATTAGCTTCTGAGCCTATGATGGTTCAAAAAATTACCGTAGAGGCTGATACAACACTTGCAGATGTATCATCTTCTATCAGTACGACAACTCTTTCTAAAGCAACTAAAATGTCTGGTGATTCGGCAACATTGCTAAACGATTTACCCGGAGTAAGCCTTTATTCTAACGGTAGTACTGCTTCTCTTCCTGTTATCCATGGTATGGCTGACGATCGAGTTAAAATTGATATAGACGGGATGACGATTACCTCAGCATGTCCTAACCACATGAATCCAGCACTTTCTTACATCGATTCATCTAAAATTGCCGTCATAGGTGCTATAGCAGGAATTACTCCTGTGAGTGAAGGTGGAGACAGCATTGGTGGAACTATTATTGTGAGATCAAAAGATCCTTTGTTCGCACAAAAATCGGGTGAAGTTATCATTAGTGGCGATCTTAGCGGCTTTTATCACAGTAATAACGCGGCTCGAGGAGCAGCAGTAACGGCTGCAGCCGCTAATGATAAAATAAGTGTCAGTTACGCTGGATTTGCTGAAAAATCGGGTGATTACACAGATGGAAACGGGAAACTTGTTAAAGACAGTTTATATCAACAACAAAATCATGCTGCAACCCTTGCATATAAAATTAATGATGATAATATCGTCTCACTCAAACTTACCAAAACATATGTTGACTTTGTAGGTTTTCCAAATGAGTATATGGATATGCTTGATAACAAATCAACCAATTTTAATTTAAGATATAAAGGGCGCATCGGTACTCTACTCCTCGACGCCAATGCTTATAACCAAAAAACTGATCATTATATGAATAAAATTTGGGGCGAGCGACAAGCATTCAATCCTGCTAGTCCGTATGGTATGCCGATGTACACCCAAGCAAAAGAAAGCGGATTCAATCTCAAAGTGACCCTTCCGATTTCAAAAGAACATACGCTTAAATTTGGAACTGAATACAATAAATACACCCTGAATGATTGGTGGCCACCTATTTCAACCACTGTCGGAGGAATGGGAAATGAAACTTTTATTAATATTAACAACGGGCACAGAGATCGTATCGGTCTATTTGCTGAAACTGTCTCGCAATGGAGCGATAAATTATCTTCAGTTATCGGCCTTCGCAGCGATATCGTCAAGATGAATACAGGTGATGTTAAAGGATACAATCCCACGGTCAACGATGGTACGGATGCAACTAACTTCAATTTACTCGACCAAAATAAGCGAGATGTTAATTATGACTTTACAGCAATGTCAAAATATGAATACAGCAATACATCTGATATAGAACTAGGTTTTGCACGTAAAACACGCTCTCCAAATATTTATGAACGCTACGCATGGGCTGGTGGATACGGTTCAACTCCACTAACCAGTGGGCCAATTGCAATGGATATGGCAATGGTCAACTGGTTTGGTGATGGCAATGGGTATGTCGGAAATCTCAATCTTAAACCTGAAGTAGCAAACACAATCAGCACCACCTTATCATTTCATGACAGTACTGATAAAGTATGGGGATTAAAGTTAACCCCTTATTATTCAAAAGTTGCGAATTATATCGATGTGAATGTTTTAGGAACAGCAACTGCAGGAGGCTATACTGGAATAAGATTATTACAGTTTGCCAATCATGATGCCCATTTCTTTGGGGCAGATTTATCAGGCCATGTAACGTTATGGGATAATGCTGAGAACGGAGTAGGAACACTTACTTCTGTTATGGGTTATACGCGCGGGTTCCGTGATGATGGAGGGTCTCTTTATCATATAATGCCATTTCACGCCAAAATAAGTTTGGATCGTGTATCCGGAGCATGGAATAACGGTATCGATATCCAAGCCGTAGCAAAAAAAGATTCTGTTGATTCCCTCCGAAAAGAACCTATGACACCTGGATATGCCCTAGTCGATCTACGCACAGGATATCAAATTTCAAAAGATGTCAAATTTGATGTTGCGGTAACCAACTTTTTTAATCAAGCATACGCTATGCCCTTAGGTGGTATAGATGTTGTTGACTATGCAAAAACAACCTATACCCCGCTACAAGGAATGGGACGATCTTTCAATACGGCATTAAATATCCGCTTCTAATCCTAAAAACTGTTTCGTCATCTCCTGTAAAAACAGGAGCTACAGTTGATTTTCCAAAAACCAACCAAAACCAAACATAAGACCAGGTGTTTTGGCTTTGGTCTCATCTAATACAAACACTTTCGCTTCACTTAGAGGAATTTCAATCACTTCTATCGATTCAACCTCAATGCCACCGCCTTCGCTAACACGCATAGCTTCATTTACCGATGCATAATACAGCGTCTGTACTGATCCTGCAAATCCAACAGCCGTATAAAATGAGGTAATTCTCTCTATCTTCTCCAAAGGGACATCAAATCCACACTCTTCGAGTATCTCTTCGTATGCGATCTCAATGAGTGATTTGTCTTTATCGACAATCCCTGCACATAGTTCATATGTATATCCATTTCCATTTTTCAGGTAAACCGGAGGGCGAAACTGTCTCACAATGATCAAACAGTTATACTCTTCGTGATACAACAAAATAGCGACGCTATCATGTACATCAACTGCATCCCAAATCTTTTTGACTCCATCTTGACAATAAGATATCCGTTTTGGCTTTACAAATTCTGATGTTCCACAAGGAAGAGTATGAACATCACTTATCATCACTTATCTTTTAAAACAATTGTGGTTTAAAGGTATCAGTATTAACATAATAAGTATTTTCAAAATTGAATATATGTTTTTTTATCGGTTTTAAACGAAGTGCTTCAGTAAATTTACGATCTATTTTATCTCGAATTGCCATAAATATTTTACGTTCTTTTCCACTAAACCCTTCAGTTTTTCTCTTCATAACACTCATCGGATCAATTGCTGTACTTCCTGAATACATACCAAAATGTAAATGGGGGCCTGATGAGAGCCCAGATGAACCGACATATCCGATCACTTCGCCCTGCTTTACACTGATACCTACGTGAATACCGCTCCTAAATGATTTTTGATGAGCATACAAACTGATCAATCCATTGGTATGTCGAATCTTAATAGTATTACCATAACCGCTTGATCTACCCGCAAAACAGACATGCCCATCTCCGGTTGCCAATATCGGAGTCCCAGGACGAGCACCAAAATCCACCCCTAAATGGGCACGATAACGGTGTAATATCGGATGATATCTGCTTTTACTAAAGCCAGATGTAATTCGGGGAGTTCGGATAGGATATTTAAATAGAAATTTTTCAAATTGGGCCCCTTTATCATCATAAAATCGACCATCTGCATTAAGATATGCTGTATATTGTTTTCCACTAACCTGAACCATTGCCCCATGCACTTGGGGCATGGAGAAAGGCTTTCCTAAACGGTATTTTTGAGTATATACCATCACTATCGGTTCACCCTCTTTAAACCCATTTTTAAAATTGACTTTGCCTTTAAACATCTTAACAAAAATAGAGGCTAAATTTTTAGATCCTGTTGCAGCCAAAATGTCATTATAGGGAATGGTTTTAATCGGAATATACAATGTCTCGGTATTTTCTTCACTTACAATAGGAATTACTTTAATTTCATAACGTTTTTTAGTTGAATAATAAATCTGAAACTGTAACTCATCATTAACTGGAATCAAAATTTGCTTAATCGCATTTTTATCCCCTATAAGCATTTGACAATTAGCACTAAAAGGGATATCTTCTGTCAATTTTTGATCATCTTTATCCATATTGTAATAAAGAGATAAAGGGAGATTTTTTCGTTCTAGGAATGTAAGGAAACTCTCGCCATTATTCCATTTAAATGGTTTTATAGAAGCACCAAAAAGCAGCATGGGCAACAAAAATAATGCTAAAAGTCGACCCATTCTTATCCTTGATTTATCACACGTGTTAGCTGTCAAACAGCGAAAAAGATTTAAATCATAGCAAAAATTCCATTTACAAAGACTCGTTAGGCTATAATCATCCCCCATTACTTATCAAAAAGGTTACCATGATGCGCATCTGGCTCATAACTCTTATCTCTTTTGGTGTACTTAACGCCTCTTCTATAACAACACCTTTACTTCAGGTCGAAAATAACCATGCAGCTGTAATTGCAGATAATCTTCATCAAGGTATGAGTGGTTTTATCCTTCGCCAATTTGATACAACACACAGTACAATTATCTCTAGTGCCATCGTAGAACAAGTCAATCCCTCAAACAAACATGCGATTCTCAAACTGAGCCCTTACGATGGACTACGCCAAAATTCACTTCCGAGCGGACAATGGAGTCCAAAGAGTTCTGATACTGCTGTTTTGGGCTATGATTATGAACGAGCTTTATTAATTGCACCAAATGATGATACATACGATACGATTACCAAAAGTATGCAAGGAATAGAATGGATACATCCCGATAACTATGCAACCTATCTCTCTTATGAAGGTCACCCTACCCCTTTGGTAAAAGATTTTCAGGAGTATTGTACGGCAAACTCTATCGGATTACTCTACATACAAAGTGCCCAAACCCTTTTTACCCTCGATTGTAAAAGCTTTACTTTATTAGAATTCACCCCTTCTTTAGTTAAAGAAGAAACAAGTATGACCCCTTTTTATACACGTGTACCAAAAATTCGTGCCGCATGGTGGGGTGAGGGAAGTTCCCGATTAGATAAATTTGAGCCTTATTATCTTGAACAAATAGCTTTAAAGAATCCAAAGAATCAAGGATTATATGAGCTTTACAAAGGCAAATTTAGTGATAAAAGTGCACTATTGCGCAATTTTGATTTGAAGGAATAACGATGCTCTCATCCAGTGCCATCGAATTTTTTACCAACCTACTCGGCAATGAAAATGTTTATAGCGATAAAGCCCACCTCATCGCCTACAGCTATGACGCTACACGTGAACGATTTGAACCTGAAGCGGTACTGTTTCCACGACATGAACAAGATGTCAGCAATATTCTCAAGTATTGTAATGAGCATCGTATCGTCATTGTCCCACGCGGTGCAGGAAGCGGATTTACAGGAGGAGCACTTCCTGCAAATGGGGGAATCGTCTTGGCATTTGAAAAGCACATGAATAAAATTCTCGAAATTGATATGCAAAACATGGTTGCTATCGTTCAGCCGGGTGTTGTCAACATCGAGCTTCAAAAGGCAGTCGAAGAGGTTGGACTTTTTTATCCTCCCGATCCTGCGAGCCAAGAGTACTCTACTATCGGTGGCAACGTCAATGAAAATGCAGGTGGTATGCGCGCTGCAAAATATGGCATTACCAAAGATTACGTTATGGCGATGCGAGCTGTTCTTCCTAATGGTGATATAATCAAAGCAGGAAAACGGACAATCAAAGATGTCGCAGGTTACAACATCACAGGAATTCTTATTGCTTCCGAAGGAACTCTGGCAGTAACCACAGAAGTGACGCTCAAACTCCTCTCAAAACCTAAAATGACAAAAACGGCAATGGGAATTTTTCCAACTGTACATACAGCCATGGAAGCCGTTTATAAAACAATGGCTAGTGGCGTAACACCTGTAGCTATGGAATTTTTGGATAATCTTACCATCCGTTCTGTGGAACAGGTCTATCATAAAGGGCTTCCAATAGAGGCAGGCGCCATTCTTGTTACTGATGTAGACGGAAATCTTGAAGAAGATCTTGACTTTCAACTCGAAATTGTCGAAAAAGTATTCCGTGAAAATGGTTGCAGTGATTTTAAAATTGCCCAAAACAAACAAGAAGCAAGCGATTTATGGTTTGCACGACGCAATGCGAGTCAATCTCTCTCTGTTTACGGCTCCAAAAAAATCAATGAAGATGTCACCGTTCCCCGTTCAGCCCTTCCTGAACTGCTTGAACGATTTGATACAATTGCACAAAAATACAATATCAATATCCCATGCTTCGGCCATACCGGTGATGGCAATGTTCACACCAATGTGATGGTGGATGGTAAAGACCCGGAACAAGTGAAAATTGGCTACGAAGCAATCCGCGAAGTATTTCAAGCAACGATTGATCTCGGTGGTACACTCAGTGGAGAACACGGCATCGGACTGGCAAAAGCTCCCTACATGTCAATGGCATTTACTCCCGAAGAAATGACACTGTTTCAATCCATCAAACGTGCATTTGATCCAAATAATATTCTAAACCCATCCAAAATGGGACTTGAATAACAAATGAATATAAAAACGGCTTGGAGACATTCAAAACTATTTGTTCTTTTAATGTTTGACCGTGAAATCACGGTCTATGCCTCCAGTCTCAGCTTTTATACGATTTTTACGGTCGTTCCGCTTCTCATTATATCTCTGAGTCTTATTGCTAATGTCCCTGTTTTTAATGATCAATATGCCAAAATCCAGATTTTTATTTTTGAAAACATAATGCCAGGACAAACGGAAGCAATAGCAGGCTATCTCGAATCTTTTTTCCGAAACTCAGTACAGCTTGGAGTAATCGGATTTACCACCATGATTGTATCATCAATGCTATTTTTCCAAAACTTCGAGCACATAGTCGGTAAAATTTTTAATGCTCATAAACGTGGTATTTGGGATTCAATCACTACCTACTGGACACTGATCACCCTGACTCCTATCGTCCTCATCGCTTCACTGAGCCTAAAAGCTTACTTACAAGCCAATATGAGTGGTTTTGCTTTACATGCACTATCGATATTCCCTTTTCTTTTATTATGGGGAATATTTTTTTTAATTTATAAAATTGCCGTAAATGCAAAAGTTACCCTGAAAGCTGCATCCATCAGTTCATTTATTGTTGCCGTTATTTGGGGGATTGCAAAAAATAGTTTCATACAATATGTTTTTTATAATAAAACCTATGCCACGATGTATGGATCATTTTCATCGCTAATTTTTTTCTTTTTATGGATTTATGTCTCATGGATCATCGTCATATATGGAATGAAACTATGCTATTTGATAAATCGCGCTACCAAGCGTACTGATGCCTAAACCTCCTAATAACCAAAATGCGCCCTTCCATCTCATAGCACCAAAAGCTAAAAAAATACTTCCTATTCCTACCGCCATCGGAATATACACAGATTGAATCTCTCCTAATTTAAACATTTTGACGAGATAGGGATCATACCAATCAGCCCACGGTGTCAAATGGAGTGCCAAAACACTCGGATAATAGATATTAAAAACCAAATTAATCGGGATCGAGCCGATGTGCCACCAGCTAAATGTCCCGAATATCGCTAATGAAATAGGGAGCAATACAAGATAACACCAGATATTAAGGGCTAAAAATATTTGCCAAGGTTTCCAATGCTCGTAATAGCGGATAAAAATAAAGATGGACAACACCCCGAACGATGAAAACCAAAACGAGAGTGAAAAAAAGAGTTTAGGGAAAAATGCGAGAATAATCCCGATCGCAATCAAGAGCGTTTGAAGCGAGACGATTTTTATCCCCCGATCATAAAGCCAATACCCGACTGCGATCATCCCAAACGATCTCACCATCGCCGGATTAAACTCCAAAATCCATAAATAGAGAAAAAGCAATCCGATCACTACCCAAAAAAGATCTCGATTTCCATGCCGATAGGGAAAATAGCGATTCTGTAACCAACGATAACTTGGACGCAGGAAAAAATAGGCAATCAAACTGAGTATCCCGAAATGATATCCGCTGATAGAAAGGGCAGCACTGAGTCCCATCGCTCCGACGAGAGTTTGAAACTCCTGAGACATTGGTGTCGCTACAAAAAGGGCTCCGTATAACTCTTTCATACTCTGATCATCATGAGCAGAAGCGATTCGTCGATACCATTGTTCTTTTAGACTCAAAGAAGGATAAACCTCATAGATCAGACCGCGTGAGCGAAACCCTTTGAGATAATCCAAAAAAGTCACTTTTCCCACCTGCAACTCTAACAATACATCCCGTCCTCGCAAATCACGAAGATAGGGGCTCATGATACAGCGGACATTTGCACCGTTTTCGAGTCTAAACTTGATCGATGTTTTCGGTTTTTCCGCGATAAGACGTACCTCTTGATCGATTACAGAAGCTCGAATCAGAGGATCATCAAAAGTTTTCAGGTTACTAAATTGGTAATATTCATACGAAAGACTCAATGTGAGGATAAAAAAGAGAAATAGAGCAAAGATCGAACCGCTTTTGAGATCGAAAAGGTCAATCCGCTCTAATTTTGACATCTATATAATCGGCATTGATACCATTTCATCATTAACATTCATCGTTGCAGATTTCATATCGATACTCTCGTAAACAATCTGTGCTGCTCCAAATGTTGGACGATCGACGAAACGGGTGAATTTTTTCTGGAACATCAGTTTTACATGACCCGTCGGTCCATTACGCTGTTTTCCGATAATAATCTCAGCTTCCTCTTCCTCTTTTTCGACATATTTGGAGATAAACTCTTTTCCATTAGCAATCGCATCTTTTTCACGCTCTTTTTCCTCTTTGTAGAGATAAACGTCATTGCGATAAACGAAAAGAATGATGTCGGCATCCTGCTCGATCGATCCCGATTCACGGATATCGCTGAGCATCGGACGCTTATCGGAACGCGATTCGAGTCCACGGTTAAGCTGAGAGAGGGCAACGATAGGGATACCCAGCTCACGCGCGAGCATTTTTAACCCCCGCGAAATTTCACTCACTTCAAGGTGCCGATCTTTTCCCCCTGTACCGTTCATGATTTGAAGGTAATCGATAACTGCCACTTCGATCTCAGGATGACGGGATTTGAGTTTTCGAAGCTTTGAACGGAGCTGATGAATGTTGATCGAGCCATGATCGTCGACGAAAAGCTTGGAGTGGCGCATTTTATCCACCGCATCATTGAGCTGTTTATACTCTTGAGGATTCATATCACCGACACGGAGCCTTTGAAGCTGAATAGAAGTTTGAACACTCAAAAGCCGCAGCATCAACTGCTCCGCCGGCATCTCCAGTGAGAAAAACGCAACCCCTTTCCCTTTGTCGAGAAGATTTTGAACCATGTTGAGGGCAAACGACGTTTTCCCCATCGCCGGACGAGCCGCGATAATGACCAAATCCCCTTTGCCGAATCCCGTCGTCATTTTGTTCAGCTCCGCATACCCTGTATCGACGCCGACAAGGACAGAATCCCCGCGTGCTTTCATCTCTTCAATATAGGCCAGTGTCTCATCGGCGATAGAGGGAGCATCTTTAAAATCGGTCGCTTGGGAACTTTGGGTAATCTCATATAACTTTTGCTCCACCAAATCGACCACATCGGTTCCGCTGAGTTCCTCTTCGAGGGTTACCCTCTTAATTTCTGTCGTCAACGTCAAGAGATGGCGTTTGATCGCTTTGTCTTTAATCTCCTGAACGTACGCTTTGGTATTGGCGATCGGATTGGCGGTGAGGATTTCGACCATCACCCTCTCATCGAATTTCTGTTTTCCCGTTAGCTCTTTTTTCAAAAATTCTTCATCGATAGGGAGATCACGATGCGCCAAGCTCATCATGGCACGATAAATTTCCTGATGGGCAGAGAGGTAAAAATCCTCAGGTGTTAACGCCGCATCAAAATCATCAAACTGAGCCGGATCAAAAATGATAGAGCTGAGGACGGAGCGTTCAAACGCCAAATTGTATAATGACTCTTCCATCACTCTTCCTCTTTTTCCATTTTTTCCACCTCTTCGACGAACCGATCGACGAGTTTGTCTTCATCAAGTCGTGCCACTACTTCTCCGCGTACCATCACAAGACCAGAGCCTTTACCGTAAGCGATAGCGACGTCGGCATGTTTGGCTTCGCCGATGGCATTGACCACGCACCCCATAACAGAGAGATCAAGGGGCTTTTTGATATGTTTCACACGCTCTTCGATCACCGCAACTGCTGAGACCAAATCCGCTTCGATTCGCCCGCAGGTCGGGCACGAGATAATATTGGGTCCCTCTTTCGCTACACCGCTGTCTTTGAGAATCGCGCGCCCTACTTTAATCTCCTCTTCGAGTTCACCTGTGATGGAAACACGCATCGTATCGCCGATTCCCTCCAGCAACAGTGTTCCAAGCCCAATCGCACTTTTGATCGTCGCATGAAAAATCGTTCCCGCTTCGGTCACACCCAAATGAAACGGATAGTTATTTTTAGGGCGCAACATCCGATACGCTTCGACGGTGCGCTGAACGTCACTTGCTTTAAGGGAGACTTTAATATCGGTAAAACCTAAATCTTCGAGAAACTTGATATTGTATTCCGCCGAAGCAACCATCCCCTCAGGTGTGGCTCCATAACGCTGTTCGAACTCTTTTTCCAAACTCCCCGCATTGACTCCGATACGAATCGGGATATGACGCTCCTGACATGCTCTTACGATCTCTTTTATTCGACTTTTTTCACCAATATTTCCAGGATTGAAACGGATGCAATCGACTACTTCTGCCGCGATAAGAGCAAGCTTATAATTAAAATGGATATCGGCAACAAGAGGAAGTGAAATTCGTTCTTTGATCACTTTAAGAGCACGGGCATCTTCCTCATCGGGGACGGCAACGCGGACAATATCACATCCGGCAAAATGGAGACGATTGATTTGCTCAACAGTAGCAGTAACATCCGCCGTACGTGAATAAGTCATCGACTGCACAGAAATAGGGGCATCTCCACCAATAGGTACATTTCCGACAAAAATTTGTTTAGTTAGGGTGCGTGTTATCATGGATAGATTGTAGCTATTCGGATGTTAAAGTTACGTAAACTAAACTATATCCATTCAAATGAAAAAGAATTATTTTCTAACCCACGCCCATTTTGGTGCAGTTGTCATATTACCATCATTTATAAATCTAGGGCTTCCGTATATCCCATCTCCCGCTGCAGCTGCACCTTCTGTCAATCCCAACAATACACCACAATCCGTAGAATTGTAATCCGGAAGATTTTTAACCATTGCAGCAGCATCCAATGTGATTAAACCAGCATTTCCTTCAGCAATTGATTTTGACCAAAGGTTAAGGCCAATCGTACGATTCATAGTACCGATAGCTGATTCACAAATAGCTATATGCGAATCTTCTGAAACTCCTACAAATTTAGGCAGTGCAATAGCTGTCAAAATGCCTAAAATTACAATCACAAAAATAAGTTCAATCATAGTAAATGCTGCGCGTTGTCTCATAAATACCTCTACTTTGTATTAAAAAACCATTCTATCATATAATCAAGCTTTTGTTTCAAAAATAAAAAATATTTTTATATTAGAATAAATTATATACATACAAATAATCAAAAAGCAATTGTTTCTAATATTTTACCGCTATGTAAACTCTATTGGATCCATATCGATCTCGCATAGAGGAGATTTAATGTATTTAATCGCTCGAATTAAATCGGTACTTTTATCACCGCGAAGTAAAATTTGAAATCGGTATTTATCCGCGATCCGCTCAATGGGTGCCGCACCAAAACCGACAATCTCTACCATCAGCATCTGCTGAATCACTGATACCGCATCTTCCATAGCGCTTTTAGCTTTCATGCCATTTTTATGGGAATACAACAAACGTGCCAATTTTTTTGTCGGAGGATATCGTCCTTCTCGAATTTTCATCTCGTCAATCAAAAATTTCTCATAATCATCCAAATATTCTCGAAAAAACGGCTCGTTGAAACTTTGTACAATTACAGTCGCGTTTTGTTTACGACCGCTTCGACCTGCAATTTGTACCAAAAGTGAGAGTGCCCGTTCTCGTGCGCGATAATCAGATTGTGCGAGCAGATTGTCAATCCCCATTATAACAGCCAAAGTAATATCATGATAATCATGACCTTTTGAAAGCATCTGCGTGCCGACTAACAAATCAATTTCATGGTTGTTAAACGCTTCGAGCACTTTGATTAACTTATTTTGTGTCGTAATAATATCACGATCAAACTGCTGTACCCGCAAGCTTTTCGAGAGATTACTAAAATGTTCTACTGCCTCCGCCGTCCCTAGTCGCGTTGTAGATAAGGCACCACTTTGACATTTCGGACACACTTTCGGCAACACTTCGGTGTAATTGCAATAGTGACATTTAAGAGCTCGCGAATTTTTATGCTGACTCATCCCGACACTGCAAAACGGACACTCTACATGGTATCCGCAACTCTCACACACCGTGTATTTAAAATTAGCACGAGTAGGGATAAAGACGATACCCTGATGATCTCTGGAATAATTTTTCATAATTGCGTGATCTAGAATTGGCGTTAACACTTCAAGAGAGCGTTCAAATACAAACGTCCGATTCGATTCAAAATAGCCGCCACGAAGACGAAAAAATGGATATTTTGCATAGCTCGGTAAACTCGGTGTTGCACTGCCCAAAACTACCGGAATCTTAATGAAATTTCCGATATAGATTGCCATATCTCGTGCATTATAACGGGGACGGCTTGAAGACTTATAGCTCTCATCATGCTCTTCATCTACCACAATCAGCCCTAAATCTCGAATCGGCAAGAAAAGTGCCGAACGAGGGCCCACGATAATGTGTGCAGAACCCTCATAAATTTTTTCCAATGTCACTTTTTTTTGCTTCGGCGTCATTTTGGAGTGCCATAACACCACCGCATCACCAAAATGGTATTTAAACCGTTTTTCCATTTGCGGCGTAAGAGAAATTTCGGGAAGAAGCAATAAACACCGTTTCCCCTCCTCTAAAATCTCATCCATGCGCCGCATGTAAATTTCACTTTTTCCTGCTCCAGTATCACCAAATAAAAGTGACACAGAGTGTGATCGTAAAAAATTGAGTGCTTGTGTTTGAGAAGGTGAAAGGGTGATATTAATAGCTGAATTTACCCAATTAGTTTGCCCGTCTAGTTCGTCATACTCAGGCTTTAGCGGAGGAGATATCCCCTTAAACGGCACAAAGAGATTGAGTGCTTCACCCAAAGCGCACCCATAATATTCGCTCATAAATTGTGCGGTTTTGATTTGCACATCCGAATAAAAAAAAGAGGATGCATCACCGATAGCGTGTGTCTCAAATGCAGGCTTATCTACTATGCTAATGATTACACCTTGCATTTTCCGAGCAGAGAGAGTTACGGTGATTTGATCCCCGATAGAAAATAAATTGAGTGAATGATAAGTGAGAAGGTCAAGAGGAGAACCCAAAAGAGAAATTTGAAAAAAAAACACTAGCTTTAATTAATAATCTGAGCGCATAATTTTCCAGCATCACTAGTATCAATAGTACAAGTAAACTTACCATTTGTACTATTATAATCAAATGTAGCAGTTGCACTACCACTTTTAAATTGGTATTGATTGTTAGCCGATTTTTTCCATTGCCCCTCACCACTTCCGGTAACAACGCCATACGTCAACAATGCGCTACCATTTGTTTCATTACTATCAAATATCTTATCACCATCAGCCGATACTGCTCCGGAAAGTTGATCGAGTTTTGTAATAAATCCACTGGATCCTTGCAAAAATCTCGATTGACGTTCGCTCGCGATCACTGAACGTAATGTTGCCACATCGCTTTTTGCTTTGGCAATGTTAGCATCATCGACTGCAGTTCCCATACGCGGCAATGCAACCATCGCTAAAATTCCTATTACGACAATAACAAAGATCAATTCAATCATAGTAAAAGCATTACGAAAATTCATATTTATCCTAATTGTTCTGAGTTATACGATTGTCCAACAATCACAAAAATCAAATCAAATCTATACTAAAAAACAGAAAAACTCTCTCTCAATACCCTTATGTAAGGTATTGAAAAAGAGAGGTAGTGAACTACTTATTTATTTTACAATAAGTTTTTTGGTGCTATCTAAAAGATAAAATTGTGGTGCGCTTGACATATTACCATCGATACATCCAATACTGTATGCATTTCCACCGATAGTAATGGAACTATTAACATCCCCTGCGCTAGTCATAGTCGTCGTGCCTGGAACTGCTGCTGACAAAGCTGCAGCACTATTAACCGCACATTTGGCATTTAATGAAGTAATAGCTAAAGCTTTACCATTATCATCCAAACTCTCAAGTGGTGGAAGAGAAGCAACCAAATCAGCATCAAATGCAGTCAAAGCTACTTTCCCTCCATTCCCATTAGAAATAGATTTTGACCATAATGCTGGAGAAACAGTACGATTTAAAGTTCCAACATACGCTTTTAGTTTAGAAACTTGTGCTTGTTCTGACACACCGATAAATTTTGGCAATGCAACAGCAGCCAAAATACCTAGGATAACGATAACGAAGATCAGCTCGATCATAGTAAAACCTGAACGTTTCATGGTTTACTCCTTGAGATATTAAAATTTCGATTACACTTGTAATCTTAATTATCATTATGGGCTTCTTATTCTTACAAAACGTTTAAATTAAACACTATTTCCCAATAGTTTTCTATTAATATGGGTATTTAAGATCACTGTGGCATAATTTGCCAAAACAAATGGAGAAACTATGAAAATTGCAGTACCCGTAATGGATGATAATCTAAAATTAGCCGGAAATGCCGGACATACCCCATATTTTGCTATTTTTAATCTAAGTGGCGGAATGTTTAAAAGTTTTACACTAGAAGGGCTTCGAGTAAATCCGAAAGTTGCAGGGGAAGAAGATCATGATCACGATGAGCATCACACCTGTGAACATGATGCAGATGACATGGAGCACATTAAAGCTCATGATACGATGGCTGATACTATAGAAGACTGCGATTATCTCGTCGTTAAAATGGCCTGTAAAAATACGGCAAAAAGCATGAATAATGTAGGTGTAAAACTCCAAAAGTATAATGGAAGTGAAGTATTGGCACCAAAAATATTGACAGAATTAGCATCACTATTTAAATAAATCACCACTTTAATTCTCGTTTATAAATTGAAGTCGTATAATTCGCACCATAAATGAAACAATAGTTTCAAATTTTCATCGAAGTACAGTACGTCGATGAACCCGAAAAGGCAAAAAAATACCATGATTTCCGCAGAAATTGAGACGTTAGGGATAAAAAATACCGGAAAACTTTTTCATAACCTCGGTTATGAAGAGCTAATACAGCATGAACTAGATAATGGTGAATGTAAACGAGCCGACAACGGTGCGACAATGGTTGATACCGGTATTTTTACCGGCAGAAGTCCAAAAGACAAATATTTTGTCAATCAAGACCCATCTAATCAATACATTGCGTGGGGAGATGTCAATAAAAAAATTGACAAAACCGTTTTTGATGAGCTGCTAGTCGTCGCTCGTGAACAATTATCTGAAAAAGATCTCTACATTACAGATGTTTTCTGTGGTTCAAGTGATTCGAGTAAACGCTCAGTACGTTTTGTCTCAGAAATCGCGTGGCAATCCCATTTTGTCAAAAATATGTTTATTCGTCCTACAGAAGCCGAACTTGAAATTTTCAAACCCTCATTCACGGTTCTAAATGCATGTAAAGCAGTTAATGAAAAATGGGCTAATCATGGCTTAAATTCTGAAGTGTTTGTCCTCTTTAGTGTCGAAGAAAATCTTTGTATTATAGGTGGTACATGGTACGGCGGCGAAATGAAAAAAGGGATTTTTTCAATGATGAACTATTGGCTTCCACTCGAAGGCAAGCTCTCTATGCATTGTTCAGCCAACGTAGGTGCAAATGATGATACATGTCTTTTCTTTGGTCTTAGCGGAACAGGAAAAACAACTCTTTCGACTGATCCAAAACGTCGTCTAATTGGAGATGATGAGCATGGATGGGATGATGAAGGGGTCTTTAACTTCGAAGGTGGATGTTATGCGAAAGTAATCAACCTTGATCCATCCAGTGAACCGGAAATCTTTGGTGCTATACGTCCTAATGCATTGCTCGAAAATGTCGTTTACGATGAAGATGGTAAAGTAGATTACACCGACGATTCAAAAACGGAAAATACCCGTGTTTCCTATCCTATAGAGCATATTGATAATCATGAAAGCTCACTTCAGGCTCCTCATCCAAAAAATATTATTTTTCTCTCTGCTGATGCATTCGGTGTTTTACCTCCAGTGAGCCGTCTTACCAAAGAGCAAGCAATGTACTACTTCCTCAGTGGATATACTGCAAAAGTAGCCGGAACTGAACGCGGAATTACAGAACCGGTTGCAACATTCAGCTCATGCTTCGGTGAAGCATTTTTACCGCTTCATCCGACTGTCTATGCAAAGCTTCTCGGTGAAAAAATCGATCAACACGGAGTTAACGTTTATCTCGTCAATACCGGATGGACGGGCGGCGGTTACGGCGTCGGTAAGCGTATGAGTATCAAAGATACCCGTGCATGCATCAATGCTATCTTGGACGGTTCTATCCAAAACAGCGAATTTGACATCACCAATACGTTCGGTTTTCATATCCCTAAAACCCTCGGTGATATTAATCCTACCATCCTTAACCCTCGTAACGCTTGGGCAGATCGTGATGCGTATCTCGTTCAGCGTGATAATTTAGCGGCTCTTTTCATCAAAAATTTCCAAAAATATACCAATGGCAATAGCGATTTCGATTATTCTACCGCAGGTCCTAAACTTCCATAACTCCTTCTTCGTACTTTTCTTTTTCATAGGAAAAGTACTAAAAGAAAATTTTCCTCACACCAAAATACTGACACCGCGATTGTACACTATACTGCCATGCGGCATTGTTTTTTGTATGATGTAAGGCATTGTTTATTTTTAAAATTATGTATGAAAAAGAATAGAAAAAAAGTGTGCAGGGCTTTCGCCCTACACATGAGATTAGCAAGAATAGGTAGTTTTAAATTCGTAAGCAGTTGGACGACCTTCATCTGGCCATACATCACGCTCAAATCGATAATGACGGTATGCTTCCAAGAACTCATCTGTAAATACAGGTTTCAAGAAATCATTATCGCGAATAAGTGATTCTAATGAACCGCGAAGTGTGTGAGGCATTTGAGGAATACCTTTTTCACGAATTTCATCTAAAGTAAGTTCATATAGATCTTCATCCATTGGACCGATTGGAATTTCTTTGTTAATAATACCATCAAGTCCAGCCATCATCATCGTTGCAAACGCAAGATAAGGACATGCAGTTGAATCTGGGAAACGCATTTCGATACGTGTTGCTTTTTCACCGGCACCATAAGGGATACGGCAAGATGCTGAACGGTTTTGAGAAGAGTATGTTAATACGCTCGGTGCTTCAAATCCTGGAAGCAATCGTTTGTATGAATTGGTTGTTGGGTTAGTAAACGCTGCAACTGAACGAGCATGTTTAAAGATACCGCCAACATAGTTAAGACCCATTTCTGAGATGTTTGCGTAGTTACCCTCTTTATAGAAAAGGTTTTTTCCCTCTTTCCAAAGTGATTGGTGAACGTGCATACCATTACCGTTATCACCAAACATCGGTTTAGGCATAAATGTAGCTGTTTTACCATTAAGGTGTGCTACCATTTTTACAACGTATTTGTATTTTTGTACATTATCCGCTGCGCCGATAATATCAGAGAATACAACACCGATTTCGTGTTGCCCTTGAGCAACTTCATGGTGACCGAGAACAACTTCGAGACCAACTTGCTCCATCACTTGCATCATTTCAGCACGGATATCAACTCCAGAATCGGTTGGTGCTACTGGGAAATAACCACCCTTTGTTCCTGGTCTGTGTCCTGAGTTAAAACCTTCTGAGTATGGGTTGTTTGAATTCCAGCCACCCTCTTCAGTATCAACTTTGTAGCCCGCTTCATTGATATTATCAACAAAAGTTACAGAGTCAAACATAAAGAATTCATTTTCTGGACCAAAATACGCAGCATCAGCGATACCTAATGATTCAGCATGTTTAAGCGCTGCTTTTGCAATTGAACGTGGGCATCTCTCATACGCTTGTTTTTTGTAAATATCATACACGTCACAGAAAACAATAACGGTTGGATCAGCAGTAAAAGGGTCCATAAAGGCAGAACCTGCATCAGGAATAAGCAACATATCTGATTTATTGATTGGTTGCCATGCATCAATTGATGAACCATCAAACGGCAAACCACCCTCAAAATGACCAGCATTTACTGCGCTATAACGGTATGATACATGGTGCCATGCACCTTTAATATCTGTAAATCTAAAATCTACAAATTGAACATCATTTTCTTTACAATATGTAAAGAACTCTTCTACACTATTTACAAATTTACCCATGCAAATCTCCTGAAAATAATAAAGTTAAAGCAGTATATCAAAATATGACAAAAAGTGCAGATATGCAAATGATTAAAATTTAATCATCTCTCGATCTCGCCCTCGATACAGTGCACATTTATCGAAACCAACTGATTTTGCCAGTACTTCAATCTCATCACTAAATTGAGCAATTTGCTCAGGGTTATGTGCATCTGATCCGAATGTAATAGGTATCTCAAATTCAGCAATTTGTTCAAGTAATAATGGTGATGGATATGCTTCTGCGATCGGTTTTCGATATCCTGATATATTCATTTCAATACTCATATTCGATTTTTTTATCGCTTTTAATGCATCTTTTGCTAACATCCGAATATCTTTTGTCGGAAGAAATTTAAAAACCTTTAGTAAGTCTAAATGACCAACTATATCAAATTTTCCACTTTTTGCCATATCTTCTATTAGTTCAAAATAACGCCGATAAACGGTATCAATATCTACATTTTTATAGTGGCCTATAAACTCAGGATTATCAAATCCCCAATCATCAATAAAGTGAACACTTCCTATCAAATAGTCGCACGGTCGTTTCAATACAATATCATCCATGTACCCTGGAAGAAAATCAACCTCATACCCCAATAAAACCGTGATTTTGTCTTGATAACGTTCTTGTGCTTCTTTAATCCATTGTTCGTAAAGCACCATTTGCTCAAATGTCATACGATATTGTGGGTCATAATGCATAGGAGCATGATCAGAAAAACCAAAATAATGAGTGTTACATTCTATAGCAGCTTCCACATACTGATTCACGGTTCCAGTAGCATGATTGCATAGAATGGTGTGATTGTGTAAATCTACTTTCATATTTTTATCCAAAAAAAATAAAGATTTAAATGCTATTATAGTGCAATTTAATCGTTGAGGGTACAAGTCATGACGCAAGAAGAATTAGATGCGCTAATGAGCGGTGATATAGATTTAGATGAAGCTTACGAAGAATCGGAACCTGTTGCCGAATCAGTTCAAGAAGAGGAAATTACAGAAGAAGAGTCTTTACATGAACATGATGCTGATAAATATAGAGTTTCGGCAATGAGTAGTTGGCCTCCGCCTCCGCCAACCGATGACAATAAAATGGTCCATCAGCTCGATGATGTTACAAAAGAGAGTGAACAAAAAGCTTCAGAAATTTTCGATCTTATCGAAGGGATAAGCGATGATTTGTCTGCAGGGGAAAAAGAGGTTAAATCTATGAAAGCAGTCATAGATAGCAATCTAAAACTTTTTAATACTCTAAGCGAAAAATTTCCTCATGTTGAAGCATTTAAAACTCAATTAGACAAAAATGAAGAAGTTTTACAAAGTCTCGAATCTATCATGGATAAACTGCAAAACGGCGGCGATACGATTATGAATATTATGGACATCATGCAATACCAAGATATTCACCGTCAAAAAATTGAGCGTGTAATCAATGTCATGCGTGCCCTATCAACCTATATGAACCATCTCTTTTCTGGAAAAATCGATGATTCAAAACGGGTCTCATCGGCAGTGCATATTCATGGAGACACATCGACTGAAGACGTTGTTACCAGTGATGATATAGAAGCATTACTTGCTTCGTTTGGGCAAAAATAAATAAACAAAACGGTACAATCTGCTCACTATTTTTGACCACAAGAGAGTCATATTGAAAAAAGTCGAGCTCCTCTCCCCTGCGGGGAATTTAGAAAAATTAAAAATTGCTATCGATTTCGGGGCAGATGCCGTATATGGCGGTGTTAGCCATTTTTCACTCCGTATCCGTTCGGGCAAAGAGTTCGATTTAGAAAGCTTCAAAGAGGGGATCGAGTATGCCCATGAGCGCGGTCGTAAAGTCTACGTTACGATCAACGGATTTCCTTTCAACTCCCAACTCAAATTGCTCAAAGAACACATCGCGACCATGGCGTCATTGGAACCCGATGCCTTTATCGTTGCAACCCCCGGTGTACTCAAACTTGCCCACCAAATCGCCCCTCAGATACCGTTGCACCTCTCGACACAAGCCAATGTAATGAACGTGCTCGATGCACAAGTGTACTACGACATGGGCGCACGTCGCATCATCGCTGCACGGGAAATTTCACTCAAAGATCTCAAACAGATTAAAGAAGAACTTCCCGATCTTGAAATTGAAGTTTTTGTCCACGGATCGATGTGTTTTGCCTACAGTGGACGCTGTCTGATCTCAACGCTGCAAAGCGGACGCGTCCCTAATCGAGGGAGCTGTGCAAATGACTGCCGTTTCCCGTATGAGATGTATGCGGCTAATCCTGAAACGGGAACTCTGTTTAAACTCGTCGAAGACGAAGGGGTGGGAACTTACATCATGAATTCTAAGGACCTCAATCTGGCAAGCCATATTCAAGAGATTTTAGATGCAGGATGTATCGATTCACTCAAAATCGAGGGGCGTACCAAAGCACCCTATTACGCGGCAATTACTGCAAAAGTATACCGCCGTGCCATCGAGGATTATTATGCAGGAAAGTTTGATGGAGAACGGTATCAAAAAGAGCTAAATACGATGCAAAATCGGGGATTTACCGATGCTTATCTCATCAATCGCCCTTTTGAGAAAAACGATACCCAAAATCTCGACTATTCGATGATGATGGGAACGCACCAAGTCAGCGGGATCGTCGATGAATCGGGTGAATATTTCGAGTGCAAATACAAAACGTTCCCGAACGATACGATGGAGCTCGTCTTCCCTGAGGGAAGTATCCTAGAGCCGATCGATAATGAAATCGGAAAAGTGTGGGAAGAAAATGGTGAGTGGCATATCAGTTTCAAACAGCTTCTCGCTGAAAACGGTAAAGTTTGGGATCAAGTCCACAGCGGGAACCTTAACCGCTTTAAACTGCCATGCATTCTGCCACACTTCACCTTCTTCCGTATCCCTGCCACCGAAGATATGGGAACCGTAACAAAATGTTAATTTTAAAATCCAAGGAGTCAATTCAATGAAATTTGTATCTATCATTATGGGAAGTAAAAGTGATTTTGACGTTATGAAATCATGTTCACAAACACTTGAAGATTTTGGTGTTCAATATGAGCTAATTATATCTTCAGCACATCGCAGTCCTGAACGTACTAAAGATTATATTGTAGCAGCTGAAGCCAAAGGTGCACAAGTTTTTATTGCAGCGGCAGGAATGGCGGCACATTTAGCAGGTGTACTTTCATCTAAAACGATCAAACCTGTCATCGGTGTACCGATGAGTGCTTCTGCCCTTAGCGGAATCGATGCCCTCCTCTCTACCGTCCAAATGCCTGCCGGAATGCCCGTAGCAACAGTAGCAATCGGTAAAGCTGGAGCGATCAATTCAGCGTATCTTGCTATGCAAATATTAGCACTCGAAAATGAAGAATTAAGAATGAAACTCCAAGAAGATCGTATTAGCAAAGCTAAAAAAGTTGAAATGGATTCATTGGAAATAGAGACTATTTTATAATAGGGCACAACATTTGCTACACTAAAATTAAGACTATATAGGCGGGGTGAGATGCAAGAACACTGGATGAGTATCGATGATTATGCAAAAATGGCTAATATGGATCGTAATGATGTCGAAACTTTAATTATCCGAGGAAAACTTACTACAACTATTGAAGACGGAGTAGTATTTATTGATCCCGGACAAGGGATGTCGGGAATCGTACCGGCATCGCTTCATGAGCTAAGCGCTTCTCATGCTGATGTCACACTAGGGGCGAGTTTCGTCGAAAAAACAATTGGAACAATTATCAATCTCCATGAAAAAGTGCTTTTCGCAAAAGAAGAAACAATCGAATCCATCAAAAATGAAAATGAATTTTTAAAAGAAGCATTAGACTCATTACAAGAGCTTTACGATGAGGATCGTCGTACTATCGCAACCCTGACCGAACAACTCCGTCTTTCTCAACAAGAGGTCGAATTTATGCGTCGCAAATACAAGCTAATGTGGGGAAAAGTGATCGATGATCATGCCGCTATATGACCATACAAAATGAATGCATAGAATGCATCAGTGCTCAAAGCCGTCGTGTTTGTCAAGCAATCCATGCCAATGAGGCATTAACTCATCAAATCATCAATTACGTCGAGACATCGCTTAAAGATGCTGATTTTACACTTTCTCCCCCTGTTATCGCTGCACCTTTGTACGAAAAAATGGCTGAATTAGCGGCGATGGAGGATCTCTACAAAGAGCAAAAAGAGCATGCTACCCAACAAGCCATTAGCTACATACCTTTTTTAAAAGAGACGATTGCTAACTGCAATGATCCCTATCTTGCAACATTAAAAACAGCCGTAGTGGGAAATGTGATCGATCTTGCTGCCGAAGTGAGCTTTGATCTGCATGAAGCAATCATCTCTGTTTTTGATATGCCGTTTCATCTTAATGATACCGATACACTGCGAAAAAAACTTTTAACAACACATCACCTCCTTTATATCGGAGACAATGCAGGAGAACATGTTTTTGACATGCTGACTATCGAATCATTGCAAACCCTCTTTCCGCATCTCACAATAACCTATATGGTACGTGGTAATCCCATCATCAATGATGTAACAATGGACGAGGCACTTGAAGCCAATATGCAATCGATCTGTACCCTCATAGACAGTGGCGTACCCACTCCCGGATTTGTGTATGAACTCGCTTCCCCTGAAGCCCAACAACTCTTTGATACAGCCGACCTTATCATCGCCAAAGGGATGGGAAATTATGAGTGTATGACTCCGCAACGTCGAGATAATATTTGCTTTTTACTCAAAGTAAAATGTTCAGTAGTAGCCGCATCACTCAATCGAGAGATCGGAGATATTGTCTGTAAGCTCTCATAAGCTATAATAGCGCACTTTTTTTTAGGAATTTTTTGATGATTACGTTTGGTGATATGCTTTTAAAACTTCAACAATTTTGGAATGACCAAGGGTGCGCTATCGTTCAGCCCTATGACATTGCGGCGGGTGCGGGAACATTTCATCCTGCTACTTTTTTACGTTCACTCGATTCACAACCGTGGTCAGTCGCTTATGTCGCACCGAGCCGACGCCCGACAGATGGACGTTATGGTGAAAACCCAAACCGTTTGGGAAGCTATTATCAATTTCAAGTCCTCATCAAACCCTCGCCTGAAAATATCCAAGAGTTGTACCTCAAAAGTTTGGAATACCTCGGACTGAATCTCAAAGATCATGATATCCGTTTCGTCGAAGATAACTGGGAATCTCCAACACTCGGAGCTTGGGGATTGGGTTGGGAAGTGTGGCTCAATGGGATGGAAGTGACTCAGTTCACCTATTTTCAGCAAGTGGGCGGAGTAACGTGCGATCCCGTAGCCGTTGAGATTACCTACGGTACAGAGCGTTTGGCGATGTATCTCCAAGGGGTTGATACCGTTTTTGATATCGTGTGGAGCGAAAATAAATTCGGCAAAACCCTCTACCGTGACATCCACAAAGAGGGCGAAATCGAGTTTAGCAAATACAATTTTGAAATCGCCGATACCGCAATGCTCTTTGCCGAGTTCGAATCTAAAGCCGCTGAGTGCAAACGATGCCTCGATGCCCAGTTGCCACTCCCTGCCTACGATCTGTGCATGATGGCATCTCATACTTTTAACACCCTCGATGCGCGCAAAGCGATTTCTGTAACAGAACGTGCCAACTACATCCTTAAAATCCGCGAGTTAGCCAAAGGATGTGCGGAACTTTATAAATCACAAGAAGAAGCACGTAACGCACGAGTCAAAGCATAAATGGTATCTGGCACCTCACAGGGTGTCATAAAAAATATTCTTCATATAATTTTTCGCTAAAATCCCCCCATGCAAATACTCATCGGTCAAATCGATAAAATCATCTTTGTAAATAGCGGTTTTTTCATTGCCGCACTCAAAAGCGGTGAGAAAATTAGCGCTCACTATTATGAAAGCGATGTTGAAAATCTAAAAGATGCAGCCGTTACCCTCAAAGGCTCATGGGAAGAGCATACTCATCATGGACGAACGTTTAAAGCCCACTCCCTGATTGTAAATCAAAACGAGCTTTTCTTTTTTCTCAACCGTGTCGTCAAAGGGTTTACAAAAAAACTGACCGCTGAACTAATCGAGCGTTACGGTACTGATGGGCTTATCAATATTTTAGATAACAACATTGAGCAATTAATGGAGATAAAGGGGATGAATGAGAAACGCCTCTTAAAACTCTCTACTGGATGGAAACAATTTCGCTCAATGAGACTTTTAGGAGAATTTTTAGCCCCTTTCGGAGTCACTCCTGCATTGCTTAGACTAATAGCCGGAGCGTTAAGGGAACTCAAAGACCCAATCGAAGCGATCAAAAACAATCCCTACACTCTCATGCGTATAAATGGCATTGGATTCAAAAAAGCTGATGAAATAGCTCTGAATATGGGACTTAAAAATGATGATTCACGTCGTATTCAAGCAGCAATGGAATATACTCTAACCGAGTATTGCGACCAGGAAGGGAACAGTTGTATTGACCGTTATGCACTCTTTGAAAAACTGGATCGATTATTAGAACTAGGTGATCAAAGTCGTTACGACGAAGCACTGGAAGATCGTATCCGAGAAGGAAGCATAACGCTACTTCCAAGCGCAAAACTCTCACCTACACGTATCTATGAAGCGGAAATGCTTCTCATGAGTGAATTTAAACGCAGAGGTAAAAGCATCCATGCGCCCTTGAGCGATGATCTTTCAGCATTTTTAAAAAATCACACTCTCACTTTAGGTGAACAGCAATATTCTGCATTAGAGCTGATTAACCAGGGGATTGGATTAATTTTACTTGTTGGATACGCTGGAACGGGGAAAAGTACTACAGCAAAAGCCCTTCTTGATCTTCTTGCCTTAAAACATGATCCAAGTCTTATTATGACTTGTGCTCTTAGCGGAATTGCTTCGCAAAGAATACGAGAACGAAGCGGTTATCAAAGTGCCACAATCCAAAGTCTATTGGTGCGCTTTGAATCCCACGATACCATGCCATATAAAGTGGTCTTGATAGATGAAGCTTCCATGATAAATTCTCTTCTTTTTGCAAGACTAATGGCAAAAATAGATAGAGACGCTACAATTATTATTGTCGGAGACGATGCTCAACTTCCTCCGATCGGTGCAGGGAATCCTCTAAGTGATGCTATCGCGCTTAACCTCGCACCTACTGTTATGTTAACACAAATTTATCGTCAAAGTCCCGATCAAGCTATTGCTCTCATAGCCAATGACGTTCGCAAAGGGATTATCCCCTCTTATCGAGAAACCTATGCCGATTTTACATTTATGAATGTAGATATTGTAAATCGTCATGCACTCAAAAACAGCCTATCAACCAGTGATTTTGAAGAAGTATTGAAAACCCATGCCCATAATACTCTCGCTGCCATTGCCGAAATAACACTAAAATATCTCCCTGAATCCAGGGAAAAACTCAATACCAAACAGATACGGGAATATTTAAGTGCTTTTCAGGTTATCTCGCCAATGCGCGCTAATGCATTAGGAGTTGAAAATTTAAACAGTGTCCTCCAGGAGTATTTCAACCCAAATCCGAAAAAAATGATAAAAACATTCAAAGGGGAGCTTCGTTTGATGGACAAAGTAGTCCATATTAGAAATGAAAATCTTCCATCTTATACCCCCGAAGAGTTCAAAGAAGGATCAGATGCCAGCGAACGGAGAATTTTCAATGGGATGTGCGGATTGATCTTTCGACTCGAGGAAGATGATGAGTTGTGTTATGTCTATTATCCCAACGAAGAGTTGATTGTACAATATAAATTTGATCAAATTAATGACTTTTTAAATCTTTCTTATGCACTTAGTGTTCATAAAGTTCAAGGAATGGAGTACGAACGGGTAGTAATGGTCATGAGTTTTTCACACCATATCATGCTTAATACAAAGCTCCTTTACACCGCCATTACAAGAGCAAAAGGACACTGTATTTTAGTCGGTGAGAGTGGAGCTTTTGAATCCGCATGCAGACGACTAGAACAATCTAAACGCTCGACCGTAATGCAAGAACTAATATTAACTAAAGGATAAAAATTTTCCTTTATATTAAAGGTGTTACAATTACTGCTCTTATCCGAACATAAAGGGCTTATTATGAAATTATTGATACTTTCAGTAGTTGCGACCACCACTATGATGGCTACAACATTGATTGATGATGCAAAAACTGCCGGGCTAAAAGCAATCCCAGGCAACACAAAAGCGATTGAAAAACTCACCTCAAATCCTAACAATCCAACAACAGCAACCAAAGTTGAACTCGGGAAAATGCTCTATTTTGAACCACGTCTCTCTAAAAGTGGTCTTATCAGCTGTAATACCTGCCATAATCTTGCTATCGGCGGAACAGACGGTATGAGTGCTGCAATTGGTCATAAATGGACAAGTAACCCTCACGGGTTAAGCTCACCAACCGTCTATAATGCCGTATTCTACAACCAACAGTTCTGGGATGGCCGCTCTCCTCACCTCGAAGAACAAGCACAAGGACCAATTCAAGCAGGACCGGAAATGGCTGCACCAAAAGATTTCGTAACAGGTGTTGTCAATTCAATGCCTGAATATGTCAAAATGTTCCAAAAAGCGTACGGAAAAAATGTGCAAATCACGTTTGAAAAAGTAGCCGATACCATCGCTGTGTTTGAACGTACCCTCGTAACACCGTCTCGCTATGATAATTTTCTTAATGGAAACAAAAAAGCACTGAGTGCTACAGAGCAAAAAGGGCTTAAAACTTTTATCGATAAAGGGTGTACAACCTGCCATAATGACATCGCACTCGGCGGAACTATGCAGCCATTTGGGGTAGTTGCACCGTACAAGCATATGAATGTAGGAGATTTCAAAGGGGATGCAAACGGTTTAGTTCGTGTACCTACGCTACGTAATATCACCGAAACCGCTCCGTATTTCCACAACGGTCAAATTGCAACATTACCAGAAGCAATCAAAGAAATGGGACGGATCCAACTCGGAATTACCCTCACGGATGAGGAAACTGCATCAATCGAGAGCTTTTTAAAAGCTCTCGATGGTAAAAAACCAGTAATCGTTTATCCAATGCTTCCAACATCCAATCCATCTACCCCTAAAGTAGATGTAGTTAATCCATAATTTATCCTCATCATTCCTGCGAAAGCGGGAATGACGTTACTCACACTCTATCCCCTTAAACTCTTTTTGATAATTCAAACACTCATTTTTAGGTATCTGTAAAATTTGTGGACTTTTTTTAGGATCGAGCCATTTCAATAATACTTTTAACGATGACTCTTCCATCGCTGTGCATCCGGATGTAGGACGATAATCAGGATGATTGAGATGAATAAAGATACAAGAACCTCGTCCTTTTTCCCCCATAAGGTTATAGCCGATTACCGCACCATTGCGATATACCTCATCATTGCGATGCATCATTTCAAAACTTTTTGGTGGATATAAGGGATTGAGTTGGGCAAACGTGTTGTAACGTGTGTCATTCACATCATCAATGCAAATCAATTTTTCATCAGCATGATAATAAGGCATTAGCGAGTTTGGATGTTCATCATACCCAAAAGTAGAGAGTATCGGAAATATTCCTGCTGGAGATCTCCCATCTCCCTCATTTTTAAGGGGATTTTTTTCAACAACATATCCTAAGCCGTTACGGCCCAATGTAACTGAAAATTTTTCCCCTACCTTTTCCCATTTTGTCTCTTTAATATATCTTTGCATAACTGCAGCTGTCGCATTTAATTCGGGTGAAAGTACAACAACTAATTGTTCTGATGCAATAGCACAAGAAAGAAGAGAAAATATCAAAAAAGATGAAATTGTTTTAAACATGTATTGTTCTTAGTTTATTTTAAAGTTAGGTAGTATAGCATATTGAAAATTCGCGAATAGAGGCACAGATGACAATAACAGTTCGTAAGGCATCAGAGACGGATATTGATATTGTTTCTAAGGCCTTATTAGAAAGTTCACGATCGGGCAAAAAGATTGGTTTATTTGATTTGGTATTCAATACCTCTGATGAACAGGAATTAATCACTAATCTCAAGCGCTTAGCACTTACTACAACTAAATGTTATTGTCATATCTCAAATTTTTTTATTGCTGTTGCAGGTGGTGAAAGTGTCGGTGTCATTTGCGGATATGAACCCCGTATCGCAACCCATGAAATTTTTTCAAAAGCCTTGGAAGAGATTGGATTCGATGAAACCTACCATGAACGAATAGCCGCCTATCTCTTATGCGAAGGAGATGTGGACAATAAAACATTTGTACTTGATTTCATCATGGTTAAAGATGGATTTAAAAACATCGATGTACTCAAAGAACTTATCGGTAAAAGTATGCTCACTGCACGTCTAAAAGGATATCGTAAAGTTCAAACTCCTGTTGAGATAGGCTCTGTGGAGACAGAAATGATGTATAAAAAACTCGGTTTTAGCGTTATCGATGAAAAACGAAGCGAATATTACAAAGAACAATTTGGCAGAGCCGGTATTATGCGTCTGCAGATTATTCTCTAAAAGGCTTTTCCATCGAATATGGTATTTCTGGGTTAATCCCGCCTCTTATTGCTATTCTTCTCGCATTTTTTAGTCGTTCTGTTTTTGTTGCGTTGGCAATGGCTGTCCTCGTTGGAGAGTTCATCATTGCCGATTTTAATCCACTCAGTGCCTTAATGCTGATGGTAGAACGATTTGGCACACTGCTCAATGAAGGGTGGGTACTCAAAACTCTCGCATTTGCAATAATGGTTGGTTCAGTTATGGCACTGATTGAACGCAGTGGCGGAGTGGATGGCCTGGTACATGAGCTGAGTGTCAAACGTACATGGGTTAAAAGTAAACGGGGAGCTTTAATGCCGAGCTTTATTGCAGGGATCATTGTTTTTATTGAATCCTCCATTACATCTCTCGTTGCCGGAGCTATCGGACGACCATTTTGCGACCGCTATAGCGTTTCACGTGCAAAACTCGCTTTTGTCTGCGACTCTACCTCCGCTCCCGTATGCTCTCTCATTCCGCTCAATGGTTGGGGAGCACTTTTGTTAGGGCTGATCGGCGGTCAAATCACTGCAGGTCTTATCAGTGGCGAAAGCGCCACATGGCTGGTTCAAGCGGTCATATTTAATTTTTATGCTTTTATTGCTCTTATTGTTACCTTCATCGCAATATGGTTTGAAATCGACATCGGTCCAATGCGTCATGCTACAATTGAAGCTGCATCTACTGTAAAGTGCGAAGATGAACATGGGCATATCGGACTTTTCTTGTGGCCGATGGTATGGATGATCGGGGGGGTCATAAGCTTCATGATAACAACCGGTGGGGGAAATATCTTCAAAGGTTCCGGTTCCACTTCGATTTTTTATACTTTGATCATTACACTGATATTGATGTGGGGATACTATCGATTTAAAAATGCCCTCACCTCTCATGATTTTTTTTCCAGTGCCTACAGTGGAGCGAAATCAATGGCTCCGATTGCTGCTATTTTACTATTTGCATTTGCCATCGGCGGAGTAAGTTCCGACATGCAGGTGGGGAAATATCTTGCTTCGTTTATCGGTGATTACCTCAGCCCTGCATATTTGGCAGGAGCTATTTTCATTTTGGGAGCAATCATCGCATTTGCGACTGGAACAAGCTGGGGAACGTTTAGTATCATGCTTCCAATCGCCGTCCCATTGGCAGTAGGACTCGATGCCCCTGTTGCTCTGTGTATGGGAGCAGTCATTTCAGGAGGAGTATTCGGTGATCACTGTTCTCCCATCTCTGACACGACAATTATTTCTGCTATGGCATCAGGATGTGAAGTTGCTGAACATGTCCAAACACAGCTTCCATATGCCCTTATATCAGCAGCGATCGCTTTTATACTCTTTATTATTTTTGGGATAACTCTAACATGACAAAAGCAAAATTACTCCTCCTAGAAGATGATCCTAACCTCTCTGAAAGTGTCAGTGAGTATCTCGAAGATCAAGGATACGATGTCATATCCGTATACGATGCTGCTTCTGCCGAAGATGCTCTTTATGAACAAAAATTTGATCTTTTGCTCCTCGATGTCAATATCCCAGGAGGAGATGGGTTTTCCCTTCTCAAGCAAAGTCGCAGCGGAGGAAACTCTACTCCGGCCATTTTTATTACATCGCGAAATGCAATGAATGATGTCGAAGAAGGTTACGAAAGTGGCGCGGATGATTATCTCCGTAAACCCTTTGCACTAAAAGAACTTTTGCTTCGAATACAAACCATCCTCAAACGTAATTTTTACCACAATCCTGTCGATACTCTCATTCTAGGAGAAGGGATAACATACGATATCGAAAATCAGATTCTCATGATTGATGGAGAGGAACAAAACCTCCAGCTCAAAGAACATAAACTCCTGAAACTCTTTATCCAACACAAAAATGAACTCCTAATTCATGAAGTAATCATGGAACATTTATGGGATTATGATGAAACACCCAGTGATGGGAGTCTGCGCACTTACATCAAAACCCTTCGAAAACTTCTCGGAAAGGATTCTATTGTCAGCCACAAGCGCCTCGGGTATCAATTTCGCTAAATACAAGACACTCAAAAGTTTCTTAGCACTTTATGGAGTCATGTCTGTCTTAATCCTTGCCTTGTTGGCAACCCTCTATTTTCAATATGCAAAAACTGTTATGCTCTCATCCCAGCGTCTAGCGATGCAACTAGAGAGTGAAAGTTACGTCCCAAAACTAAAACAATGGCTCGAAAATGACCGAAATATCAGTACATTTCCAAAAGATTTAGCCTATTCTACCGCTCTTTACGGATACGATCAAAAACCTATCGTTTCCAAACTTCATACTGCCAAAATTAATTTCAAAGAAAATATCTATCTCTCATCCAAATATGTTTATCTGATAATTCCTCTCTCCCCGTATGAAATGGGTGAATATTACTTGATCTTTGAAACCAGAGATGATGGTTTATGGCAACAGCAAACACTTGAAATCACCCTAATATCCGGAGCAATTTTATTTTTAATGCTCGTTGGAGTCGGTTTCTTCCTCTCTCGCTTAATTTTACGCCCCATGAATGAAGCGATCGCCCTGCTCGATGATTTTATCAAAGACACAACCCACGAACTGAACACTCCAGTCAGCGCTATCCTAACAAATATCGAAGCTCTGGAGACAACCGAATTTTCTCCCTCTGTGCAAAAAAAGATCAAACGGATCGAAATTGCTTCTCGAACTATTTCAACCTTGTATGATGATTTGACCTATCTGGTATTAAATCACGACTTAGCTATTGAAAACACTAAGCTTGATCTTACGCTCCTTTTACATGAGCGATTGGAATATTTCCGTCATCGTATTGAGCAAAAGAAAATCTCTCTTGAGCTTAACGTGCATGAGCAGATTTATTTAACCATCGATACCACAAAAGCAACACGTTTAATCGATAATCTTCTCTCTAATGCCATTAAATACAATACGATAGGAGGGGAAATTTTCATTACTCTAAATGAGGGTATTTTATGCATTAAAGATAATGGTATCGGTATTCCAGAATCGATGATTGAACGGGTATTTGAACGTTACACACGTGCTGATAAAAGTGTCGGGGGATTCGGTATAGGCCTCAACATCGTGGCAATGATCGCCAAAGATTACAATCTTCAAATAACGATTGATTCCGAAGAGAAAAAAGGGACAAAGATTTGTGTAGGATGGGAGTAGCCTTTTCCTATAACGATGCTAAAACATCCTCTTTTGGCACAAAAACCTGCTCAAATATCTCTTTTGCCGCTTTCCAGCGATTCTCTTTCGAATTGAGCATAATAATGAGACAATCATTCCCATCTTTTTTGGCACGTGCGATTAAGCACGGCCCTGCTTTAGAGGTATACCCTGTTTTAACTCCTACAGCATATTCGTACTGATTAAGTAGTTGATTGTGTGTGAGAGCAACAAATTTTCGAGAAGTGTTAAGTGAATAATAAATATGCTGATTCAGACGGGTAATATCGTTAAAAATAGAATTTTTGATGGCATATTCAGCTAGAACAAGAAGATCTTGCGGTGTAGAGTGGTGATTACCAATATCAAATCCGCATGGGTTTGTAAACACGGTATCGATCATTCCTATGCTTGAAGCTTTTTCATTCATCATTTTGGTAAAGTTTTCCAATGTTCCGCCGACTGATATTGCAATGGCCATCGCTGCATCGTTATCTGATTTAATAAGTGCAGCCTTGATGAGATCATCCAATACGAAAACTTCTCCCTCTTTGTACCCTGCTTTGGTAGGTTCCACTTGCAGCATCTCTTTGGTAATAACGACAGAGCGGTTTAAATCCCCTTGTTCTATTGCCAATATGGTCGTCATGATTTTGGTTAGGCTCGCTGGCTGTACCTCACGCAGAGCCTCTTTAGAATAAAGGATTTCATTACTCGCGAGGTTTTTCACCAAAAGAGCTTCAACATTTAATTTATCAAGCTTTTCAGCATCAATTTCGGCATGTAAAGAAGTGATACACAGAAGAAAAAAGAAGATGAGTAATTTGAGCATTTTTCTCCCATAATATTATCTAGAGTATTATTACCTAAAATTGTAAATATCCAAACCCCTAAAAAGAATATTTATTTGGTATAATTTAACAAAAATGGTTTATAAACTTTCGTCCAAAGGATATCTCCATGCTCGGTTGGCATCATTGGATTAAAACATTATGATACGAAATCTCCTCTCGCTTCTTCGGCGTTTTCGAGAATATCCCCTCTTTCGTTATACCCTTTTTGCTTATTTGAGTATTGTAATATTGGTTTCATGGAGTATTTACGAAAGAGAAAGTTCACTTAAACTGGCACAAATCGATGCTCAGTTGCTAAAAGCAATTTATACAACAGACAGTGCTTTTGGTCATAAAACTATTGATAAATACACTAAAAATACACCCCCTTCATCTGAAGAATTTCAATCCATGATTCGCTATGCCAATCATTTGGCACAACAGCTGAATGCATCGTATATTTACATCGTTGTACAAGATCAAAATGATTACTATTTTACAATTTCAAATGAACACGGTGATGATCGTATCAAAGGACTGGAAGTTAAATTTTGGGATCGCTATGATAAACCTGCTCCAGAGCTTATCCAAGCAGTACAATCAAAACAATTAATTTTCAGCCCTGTTTATACTGATAAATGGGGAACATTTCATTCCGTGTTTGTACCAATGATATCCCCTCAGGGAAAAACATATATCGTGGGAGCCGATATCTCCGTAGAGTCGATTCATGCACTATTGCTGAATGTCTTTTTCCAAACCCTCGGCATAGCGCTGCTCTTTCTTCTTGTACTCATTCCTACCATCGTATTGCTCCAACGCTACAATCGGACAAAAGAGCGCGAAGTTCTCAGTCACCATAACATGCTGACACAACAAAAGCTTCAAAAACAGCTCAATCATCAAATAGCGTTTGAGCAAGCGCTCATCGATACAATCCCATATCCTCTTTTTTACAAAGGAAAAGATTGCCGTTTTATCGGTGTGAATAAAGCCTACGAAGAGACATTTGGCATTTCTCGTAATGATCTCATCGGCAAACAGGTTTTAGATCTGGAATATCTGCCACTCGAAGACAGACTAGGCTATCAAGCAGAAGATGAGAGGATTATTCAAACGATAGGAACTTCACATAAAGAGATAGATATCCCTTTCGCCGATGGAAAAAATCACCAAACGCTCTATTGGGTACGGGGGTTTGCCGATCCAGAGGGGAATCCTGCAGGGTTGATCGGTGCGATTGTCGATATCAGCGAACTTATTGAAGCCAAAAATACGGCGCATGCAGCTATGAGAGCAAAAAGTGAATTTCTTGCCAATATGAGCCATGAAATTCGAACTCCTATGAATGCCATCATTGGGATGAATGAACTCGCCTTAAAAGGAAAATTACCTGAAAAAGAGCGCCACTTTATCGTAAAAGCCGCTGAAGCTTCCCACCTATTGCTCGATATTATCAACGATATTCTCGATTTTTCTAAGATTGAAGCAGGGAAACTGCAAATTGAGTCCATACCGTTCAATCTCGAAGAACTGGTTATCTCCGTGACGGATATGATTGGAATACGTGCTCAGCAAAAAGGGATTGAACTCTTGATCGATCTGGAAACCAGAGACGTGCAAAATTTCAAAGGAGACCCGTTACGAATCAAACAAATTCTTCTCAATCTGGTCTCCAATGCAGTTAAATTTACTTCCAAAGGGGAAGTGGTAATCAAGATACGTCTATTTGATACGCAAACCGATCCGCTCATGCTCCGATTCGAAATCAAAGACACCGGAATCGGAATCTCCTCTGAACAACAGAATTTACTTTTTAAAGCATTTACCCAAGCCGATATGTCCACAACGCGCAAATTCGGGGGTACGGGTCTCGGACTCGCCATCGCTAAACAGCTGGTCACCATGATGGACGGAACCATCGGATTTGAAAGCCGGCAAAACGAAGGGAGTACCTTTTGGTTTGAAATTCAAACCGATGCATTTATCATGGAAAATCCATCTCTCCACACCCCTCCTATCGAGCAGTTAAAGGTTTTAATTGTTGATGATAACGAAACCGCACGGGAAATTTTTCATGAGATGCTCTTACGGTTCGGTATTGAAAGTGCCATATGCCAAAACGGTAGTGAAGCGCTGGCTCTGCTTGATAATGGTTTTAGTGCTGATATCGCGATACTGGATTGGAAAATGGAAGGGATGGACGGTGTTACCCTATATCATCGAATTAATGAACGCTATTCCAGACAAATCACCTCTATTATTATGGTTACAGCCTATGAAAAAGAGGAATTGATCGAGGAATTTGAAGGTGATTATCCTGAAAAAATTCTAATCAAACCCATAACCCCATCCCATCTTTTTGATACCCTCATTGGGATTTACGGGCATGCCCGTCTATCGACTGAACGTATGCAAAGTTCATCAGATAATACCCATTTTTCATCCCTTAATGCCCTTTCCATTTTACTGGTTGAAGACAATGAAAGCAATCAGGAAGTCGCCTATGAAATGCTAAATCAAATCGGTGTGATCGTTTCCATTGTCTCTAATGGTAAAGAAGCTCTCGATTGGCTCGCGAGCCATCCTACGCCCGATGCTATATTGATGGATTGTCAAATGCCGGTTATGGATGGGTATGAAGCAACCCGCCAAATTCGAAGTAATACAGCTCTACCACATATTCCAATTATCGCCATGACGGCCAATGTTTTGGAAGGAGATGAAGAATCTTGCCGTGTAGCAGGAATGGATGGCTATATTACAAAACCTGTCGATTCCACAAAACTGTATCAGGAAATCGCATCCCATTGCCATATAAAACTTGACGTTAACCAACAGCCAAAAAAGAATCTTTTGCCACTCCAAACAGACGGCATTGACAGTGACAGTGCAATACAGAGAATGAATGGCAATGAGCAACTTTATCTCCGATTATTGAAAAAATTTCCTGAAGAACAAAAGAATTTTCTTGAGCGCTATGCATTGTCATCCGAGGAAACGACCGAAGAAGCGAAACGTCTGTGCCATACCCTCAAAAGTGTTGCGGCATTACTCGGCATGAAGGATCTCACCGATCTCACTCGTGAAGCTGAAATTGCCAAACACCCTATCGCTAAGGGAAGCCCTTTATTGATCGCAATCAATAATGAAATCAGACGTCTCAGCATTCTAATTAATGCACTGGAAAACCAAAATATCCCCATCCATTTTTCAACTCGTTCCGATCCAAAAAATTTACATCATCTTCTCGAAAAACTACAAAATGCTGATGCTGCGGCATACAGTGATTCTTTCTTTTTGGAGGATTCAAACGATGAAACGTTGATCAGTGCCTATCAGTTGATCCAAAAATTCGAATTTGACAAAGCAGCCCAAATAATCAAGCAAAAACTTCAAAAGGAAAACCTATGACCCCTTTTACCACTGAAACCGTTCTCATTGTAGACGACTCACCGGACAATCTCATCATTTTGAGCGAAACATTAAAACCTTTTTACAAAGTTAAAGTGGCTAACAACGGAAAAAAAGCTCTTAATATGATTGCCTCAGGCGATTTTCCGGATCTCATTTTATTGGACATTATGATGCCCGACATCAGCGGATATGATGTCTGCAAAAAGCTCAAATCTGATCCGCTAACCCGAAATATCCCTATCATCTTTGTTACGGCTCTCAGCGATTATACCGATGAAGCCGAAGGACTGAATCTCGGTGCGGTTGACTACATTACCAAACCGATCAATTCTTCCATCGTTTTAGCGCGCGTTAACACCCAAATTTCCCTATTGCGTTATCAGCATGACCTTGAACAAAAGCTTCAAGCCCGCACCGAAGAGATTGTTCTTACTCGTATGGAGGTGATCCGACAACTTGGGCGTGCTGCAGAATTTAAAGACAATGAAACTGGAACACATATCCTCCGTATGAGCGCTTATGCAAAAATCATTTCACAAAAAATAGGTTTGGATAATGCACGAATTGAGCTCATCTATCTAGCGGCTCCAATGCACGATATCGGAAAGATCGGAACCCCTGATGCTATTCTCCAAAAACCGGGATCGCTCACACAAGATGAATGGGAAATTGTCCGAAAGCACCCCCTTCAAGGAGCTGATATTATCGGTAATCACCACTCATTACTACTCCAAACGGCACGCGTCGTCTCATTGACCCATCATGAACGATTCGACGGTACAGGCTATCCCAATAAAATCAAAGGATATGACATACCGCTTGTTGGAAGAATAGTAGCAATTGCGGATGTATTTGATGCGTTAACTTCCAGACGTCCCTATAAAGAACCATGGAGTGTTGAAGATGCTATTAATTATTTAATGGAACAAAAAGGGCTCCATTTTGACGGGGAACTAGTAGATGCTTTTTTATCGTGTATGGATCAGATCCAAACAGTTATGGCACAATTCAAAGATGAAGCATAATGCAATATAAACCCCGCATTCGCGGGGAGAGACGAAAAACATAAGAAAGTATTGACTACGACAGCTCGCAGCAGCGAAGAGAAATTATTTTAACCCTGCGACGTAATCGGCGAGTATTTTCATGTCAGCTTCACTCAAAGAGGCAGTTTGACCTTTCATGATAGCACCCATGCCTTTAGTGTTACGTGTCCCCGCTTTATACCCTTTGAGGGCATCGAGCGTTTTATCTGCTTTCCATCCAGCAATTACTTCCGATTTTCCAAGTGCCGCTTTCTCTGCTTTGGCGCCGTGACATGCGACACATTTTTGAAATAAAGCACCACCATCGGCAGCGCTCAACATTGCACTAAGACCTAAAATTGCAATTAACGTTTTCATAGTTTACCCTTAAGATATATTTGATTTATCATACTCGCGAAGGCAGGGATGACGACTAACCTAATTACCCACAACTCGGAACATTTCCACTGTCCGAACCGTATTGTTTGGCAAAATCACCGATATCTTGCAGTTTATCCTGCATCGTCGGACTATTTAACATCGGTGTCGCAGCGGGATATTTATCGCCGTACTCTTTAATAAATCCTTTTGCTCCATCGGCAAATAGGTCTTCCCATTCACTCACCGTATGCTGTGCGGCAAACTGTTGACCGTTAATCCCAAATTTCGATTTGAGTGTTTTAAGATACGCCTTTTGACCCATTGCGACATCGGCCTGAGCCGTAGAGGCAGTAATAGCAACAGCAGCAAGCAACAGTAAAAACTTTTTCATTGGAAACTCCTTTTTTGAGAGATTCTCTTGCGAGATTCCCTTTTGATGAGAGCAGTATAAAAAGTTATTGTGAAGATATTGTGGAGAGAATTAAAGGTTTTGAATTCGGTCGATTAACTCACCGATTTGTTTCTCTTGTTCATACAGCGCAAAGCTTTTACGCACATAGGCTTGAAGAAGAAGTTTGAGATCGTTATTACCGTACAACTCAAAATCCTGTTTCATCTGTGCCGTTAAAAAACGGGCAAAATCTTCCTCTACATCAATGTCATATCGCTTGGCATTGAGCGTAAGGGCTATTTTGGTCTTCATCCAAGCAAGCTTTCGATTTTCGAAACGATCGCTTCAATTTCTACGTCTTTTGCCGCAAGTTCATCACCATACATTTTAATCTCTTCATCTTTAGAAGCTAAAGCTATATTTAGACGTTGAATTTCCGCATCTTTGCTCTGCTCATTTGTACGAACTGAAGCACTTTCACTGCGTAAAGCTTCAATCTCTGATTGAAGTGCTGTTTGTTTTTCGATCAAATCGGTAACGAGAGTGGTCAATTTTTCCAACGGTGTAGGATTAAAAAGCATGATTAACCTTGAGTGATAGAGTCTTGGTTATAATTCTAACACACATTAGCTCAGGATGTAGGTATTGCCCGTTTATAAAGCCTTTATATCTTTAACATGTTTTATTGCTATCACTGCCAATCTCTATGCAGACAAAAAATGGATACCCATCGAGTCTATTATGAATGATCAAAATACGAAGCTCGATCAAAATAGATCCAAAACAAATCCCACCAATACTTGGGTTGATAATATTAAAACAATTCGAAAATTACTGGACAAAAGTAGCAATGCAGACGAGTCAAACCCAGAGCATAAAAGTTGGTATTCACTCGATGGTGTCGAAAACAATTAAAATATCATGGATAAGATAAAAACAAATGGATAAAAGCATACCCTCTTCATTCGATATCGAAACACTAATCATAACCGCTCAAGGTCATTTGAATGACCTTTTAACAATGGTCTTTCACCATAGCGATCAACACCGTGCCGTCGTGGTCTATGATACCGATTCCTATATATCCACTCTTTTGAGCGAAGCGTATAAACGCGCACTGCCAAATGGGCTATTTATCGATTTTAATCAGTTCCCCCCTGAAGAGATTCGCCGTATGTTAAATGAACTCAAGCCTCATGATTTCGTGGCACTCGTCCAATCGAAGAGTTTTCGTCTCGATGCGTTTCGCCTGCGGGTCGAGTTGTTCAAACTGGGATTAAAAGTAATCGAACACCCGCACCTCATCCGTATGTCGGAGGATGAAGCCCCTTTCTTTATCGACTCATTAGCCTATGATCCTGAGTATTACCGCCCATTAGGTCGTGCGCTAAAAGAGAAAATCAATGCCGCACCCTCAGGAACACTTGACACCGGAGGCGATTTTTTAGTGTACGGCTCCCCTTTTGAGCCTGCCAAAATCAACGTCGGAGATTACACCGGAATCGCCAATATGGGAGGGCAGTTTCCACTCGGTGAAGTCTTTACCGAAGCACTCGATTTACGCGCCGTTCACGGGCGTGTCAAGATTTATTGTTTCGGGGACGTAGATTATAAAATTAACACCCCCGAAACACCCATCACTCTCATCATCGAGGAGGGGCAGGTCGTGGATGCTGAAAATTCCACTCCGGCGTTTGATACCATCCTCTCCAACATCCGTCGCGATGAGGGTACCGTGTGGGTACGGGAACTCGGATTTGGGTTGAACCGTGCGTTTAGCAAAACACGCACCGTCGCCGACACGGGAACGTATGAGCGTATGTGCGGCATCCATTTCTCTCTGGGAGCCAAACACGGTACCTACGGAAAACCCGGCTTTAAACGCCGTGATGGGATATACCATGTCGATGTTTTTGCTGATACCCATACCTTTAGCCTCGGAGATGAAGTGGTCTATCGAGATGGCGCGTGGGTGGTTTAAATGTTACTCGCTAATCTTATCCCCACCTTGCAATTGGCAGTTGGCCCTGTCATTTTGATTTCAGGAATCGGCTTAATCCTTTTAAGTCTAACGAACCGCTTCGGACGGATAGTCGATAGAACACGCCAACTCTCGGTTGAATATCGCAGTTCTGAGAGCGCAGATCAAGAGCGTATTTTATTGGAACTCAAAATACTGACCCTCAGAGCAAAAGTGATCCGAAGCAGTAATTTTCTAGCTGTAGTGAGCGTATTATTCGTTTCGATCCTTATTATCGGTCTTTTTGGATCCGCTTTGTATCACCTAAATATTACTCATCTACTTGTAGCCCTATTCATCCTCAGTATCATCAGCCTGATACTTTCTCTCTTTTTATTTATCTACGATCTTGACCTCTCACTAAAAGCCCTTTGGATCGAACTTCCAAAAGGATTGGCTAAATCTGCAATTGATTAAAATCTTAGCAGACGATAAGTACTCGTACAACATGAAAAACAGCATTTCCGCTATAATTCCGCTAATATAAATTAAACTAATTTAGGGTCATTCATTGCCGATTTTTAAAGTCCATACCCCTTATCAGCCTGCCGGTGATCAACCCGTCGCCATCGAAGCATTAGCGTCCGGCATCAAAAACGGAGAACGCTACGTAGCCCTAGAGGGTGTAACGGGAAGCGGTAAGACCTATACGATGGCAAAAGTGATCGAGAGCGTACAGCTACCGACCATCATCATGACCCACAACAAGACCCTCGCAGCACAGCTCTACAGTGAATTTCGCGCCTTTTTCCCCGATAATCATGTCGAGTATTTCATCAGCTATTACGATTATTATCAGCCTGAAGCGTACATCCCCCGTCAAGATCTCTTTATCGAAAAAGACAGCTCCATCAATGATGAGTTAGAGCGGCTTCGCCTATCAGCGACCGCGAACCTCCTCAGCTATGATGATGTCATCGTTGTCGCCTCCGTCTCCGCCAACTACGGATTGGGAGACCCTGAAGAGTATGAAAAGATGGTGCAAGTCGTCGCCGTCGGCGATGAAATCAACCAAAAAAAGCTCCTCCTCCGTCTCGTCGAGATGGGATATGCCCGCAACGACAGCTATTTCGACGGGGGACATTTTCGGGTCAACGGCGAAGTAGTCGATATTTTTCCCCCGTACTGGCAAGATCAAGCGGTTCGGATCGAGTTTTTCGGTGACGAAGTAGAGCGTCTTAGTATTTTCGAGCCTCTCAACAATTCTGTTTTGGAGAAAATCGACACCATCACCATCTATGCAACGAGCCAATTTGCCGTCGGAGCGGAGAAGCTCTCCCGTGCCATCAAACGGATCGAAGATGAACTCGGAGAACGTCTCACGGAGTTTGAGCGAGAAGGAAAAATTGTTGAAGCACAACGGCTCAAACAACGATGCGAATTTGACCTCGAAATGCTTCAAGCAACGGGGATGTGTAAGGGGATCGAGAACTATTCACGTCTTCTCACCGACAAATTGCCGGGAGAAGCACCCTATACCCTCCTCGATTATTTTCTCCTCCATCATGATAAATTTCTCATCATCGTCGATGAGAGCCATGTGAGCTTGCCGCAGTTTCGCGGAATGTTTGCGGGGGATCGGAGCCGTAAAGAGGTACTCGTCGACTACGGTTTCCGTCTTCCGAGCGCCCTCGATAACCGCCCTCTGATGATCGATGAGTTTATGGAGAAAGCACCGCACTATATGTTTGTCTCCGCTACCCCCTCGGCACAGGAGCTCGATGTCAGCACGACACTCGCCCATCAAATCATACGCCCTACGGGGTTGCTCGATCCGATCATCACGATCAAGCCGAGTGAAAATCAGGTCGAAGATTTGCATGATGAGATCAAAAAAACGGTCGCGCTGGGAGATCGGGTTCTCGTCACCGTTCTGACCAAAAAAATGGCGGAAGCACTCACCAAATACCTCGCCGATTTAGGGATCAAAGTGCAGTACATGCATTCTGAGATCGATGCGATCGAGCGCAACCAGATCATCCGAGGTCTGCGGGTCGGAGATTTCGATGTCCTCATCGGGATCAACCTCTTGCGGGAGGGATTGGATCTCCCAGAAGTGAGCCTCGTCGCTATCCTCGATGCCGATAAAGAGGGATTTCTCCGCTCCGAAACGGCGCTCATCCAAACCATCGGACGTGCCGCACGAAATGAACACGGACGGGTTATCCTGTATGCCCAAAAGATTACCGGATCAATGGAACGAGCAATTAAGACGACAACCGATCGACGTGCGGTTCAAGAAGCTTTCAATACAAAACACGGCATCACACCGACAACGACCAAACGCTCTCTCGATGAAAACCTCAAACTCGAAGACCCTGCAGAACTGTATAACCGAAGTAAAAAAGCCAAAACACTCCCTGCGGCAGAGCGTAAAAAACTGGTTGAAGAACTCTCGATGAAAATGAGAGAAGCCGCGAAAAAACTCGAATTTGAAGAAGCAGCACGCCTACGTGATGAAATAGCAAAAATAAGGAAGTTATAACTCAATGCAAGACATGTTAAATAATCTCGCTACCTATGGATACATCGTTGTATTTATTTATTCACTCGGAGGTGGATTTCTCGCTCTCTTAGTTGCCGGGGTCCTCAGTTCTCAGGGGAAAATGGATCTCTCCCTCTCTATCTCTATTGCCTTTATTGCCAACGTTATCGGTGATTCACTCCTTTTTTACATGTCTCGCTATCACAAGCGGGAGATGATGGAATATTTACGTAAACATCGGCGTAAACTTGCATTTTCCCATTTGTTACTCAAACGACGCGGTTCATGGATCATCGTTATCAAAAAATTTATCTATGGTCTTAAAACACTTGTACCATTGGCAGTAGGACTGACAAAATATAGTTTTTGGAAATTTAGCGCCTATAATGCGCTTGGTGCTGCATTTTGGGCACTTATGATCGGAGAAATGAGCTATCTTTTCGGAGGAGCATTAATCAAAGGTTATGACTTGATTTCAGACAAACCTTATCTCGCTCCGCTGATGCTTATTATAGTCGGTGGAAGTGTATGGTTCTATCTTTCTGCGGCTACCAAAAAGAGATAATTTCTCTTTAACGCCATCTTCGCTATAATCGCGCAATTTTTACCAACACAGTGAGTAACCTATGATGGATGTCCGCGAAGCTTTTTTAGCCTTTTTTGAATCAAAACAACACGAACGTGCCGCGAGTTCCCCACTCGTTCCCGATGATGCAACCTTGCTTTTTACCAATGCGGGTATGGTTCCGTTTAAATCAATCTTTACTGGCGATATCCCTATCCCATCCAATCCGCGTGCCACCAGTGCGCAAACCTGCATCCGCGCCGGCGGAAAGCACAATGACTTAGAAAACGTTGGTCATACAGCGCGTCACCATACCTTTTTCGAGATGCTTGGAAACTTCAGTTTCGGCGATTATTTCAAAGAAGAAGCAATTTCTCACGCGTGGGAGTTTGTAACAGAAGTTATGAAATTGCCGACGGAAAAGCTCTGGGTTACTGTTCATGAGAGCGATGACGAAGCCGAAGAGATTTGGAAAAAACATATCGCCGCGGATCGCATCATGCGTCTTGGAGACAAAGATAACTTCTGGCAGATGGGAGATACCGGACCATGCGGACCGTGTTCGGAAATCTTTATCGATCAGGGAGCGGAACACTTTAACGGCCCTGAGGATTACATGGGGGGAGACGGAGACCGTTTCCTCGAAATCTGGAATCTCGTATTTATGCAGTATGAGCGTAATGCTAAGGGTGAGTTGAAACCGTTGCCAAAACCGTCCATCGATACGGGGATGGGGTTAGAGCGTGCGACGGCGGTATTAGAGGGGGCATTAAGCAACTACGATTCGACATTATTTATGCCGATCATCCGTAAAGTCGAAGCCCTCATCGCCAAACCGTATAGCTATGCGAGCGGTGCATCATACCGCGTTATCGCCGATCATATCCGCACCGTTACTTTCCTCCTCGCACAGGGGACAAATTTCTCTAACGAAGGGCGCGGATATGTTCTTCGCCGTATTTTGCGCCGTGCGGTTCGTCACGGATATTTGCTCGGATTTACCAAACCGTTTATGTTTGAGGTCGCCGACAGTGTTGCTGAGCTAATGGGGAAACAATATCCCTACATCGTCGAAAAACTGAGCGTTTTGAAAGAGCAAATCATGCTCGAGGAAGAGCGTTTTTTCAAAACGATTGCATCAGGGATCGAACTATTCAATGAAGAGCTCAAAAATACCAAAGAGACGTTCAGCGGCGAAGTGGCGTTTAAACTCTACGATACGTTCGGTTTTCCACTCGATTTGACCGAAGATATGCTTCGCGAAAAAAATCTTGCCCTTGATGTGGAGACGTTTGAAACGTTGATGAGTGAACAGCGCAAACGTGCAAAAGCGGCGTGGAAAGGTTCAGGGGATGCACACGTAGAAGGGGATTTCAAAGCACTTCTCGAAACCTTCGGTGTGAATGCCTTTATCGGTTATGCTTACACCAAAGCTCCGGTAAAAATCCAAGCCCTTTTAAGTGAGAGTTTTGAGCGGGTTGATCAACTCCATGCGCATCAAAACGGCTGGGTTCTTCTTGAAGAGACCCCATTTTATGCGGAAAGCGGCGGACAATGCGGTGATATCGGAACTCTCGGCGATAAAGCGGTTGTTTTGGACACCAAAAAATTCCACGGCTTAAATCTCTCCCACATCGAGACCTCATCGACACTCAGTGTCGGTGATACGGTTGATGCCATTGTCGATGTTGTCCGTAACGAGGTAGCCAAACACCACTCGGCAACCCATTTGCTCCATGCGGCGTTGTACGAAATCTTGGGCGAGCACATCTCTCAAGCGGGTTCGTTGGTCGAGCATAATCGTCTCCGTTTTGACTTCTCCCACCCGAAAGCGATGTCTCATGAAGAGATCGCTTTGGTTGAAGAGCGGGTTAACTATCATGTCTTCCATGCGTTGGAAGGGATGACGAGAGAAATGAGCATTGACGAAGCGAAAAAAAGCGGTGCGAAAGCACAGTTCGGTGAAAAATACGGCGATACGGTACGTGTTGTCAACTTCGGCACCGCATCGGTCGAATTTTGCGGCGGTATCCACGTGGATAACACCGCAACCATCGGGACGTTTGTGATCGTCAAAGAGAGCGGCGTGAGTGCGGGTGTCCGCCGTATCGAAGCGGTGTGCGGCAATGCGGCGTACAATCTCTTTAAATCTCAGCGCCATCTCCTCGAAGAGGTCGAAACATCGGTCAAAAATCGCGATGTATTGGCTGGAATCGAGCGTCTGAAAGATCAGGTCAAAACCCTCAAACACGAAATGTCGTCGTTGGCTTCTTCCGCCAAAGAAGAACTGAGTGTGACCATGATGGGTAATACGGCGGTTGTCGTTGCTGAACTGGGTGCCGGAGATATCAAAGAACGTATCGATGAGCTTAAAAATCAGCATGATTCGGTTGCGGTGATTTTGTTCCAAGTAAAAGACGACAAAGTGCTTCTCGCGGCAGGGGCTAAAAATACCGGTGTAAAAGCGGGAGATTGGATCAAAGCAATCGCTCCAATCCTCGGCGGAGGCGGAGGCGGTCGTCCTGATTTTGCTCAAGCGGGCGGAAAAGATATCACAAAAATCAGCGATGCCAAAGAAGCGGCAATGGCGTATGTTACGAAGGAACTTTTATAATGAAAGATTTTTTGATCGAAACTTTTGCGCACCATCGTCTCCTAATAGTCTTTTTACACGTACTTAGTGCCGTTATCTGGGTGGGAGGAATGATCGCGATCCGTTTTGCGGCTCACCAATCGATGCAGCTTATCACTGATCCGAAACTTCGATTAGAACGTGCTTCTTATACCCTCAAACGTCTTTTTATGATCGTTTGGCCTTTTGTTATTGTATTGATTATTACTGCAGTGCTAATGGCGGTCGGTTTTCAATTTCGTTCAGCGGCAATGGATGCTAACGGTACTGTAATTAACGATTATATGATGAGTATTTACAATACCGTTCATATCAAAGAGGCTATCTGGATTATTATGACATTGAATCTTGCAGTGATGACATTTCGTCGCAATAAAGCCGATATCGCATTGCGCAATGGGAATATTGAAGAGGCAAAAAACATCCTTGGTATGATCTCAAAATATATGGTTCCAGTCAATATCACTCTCAGTGTGATCGCTATTTTCATCGGCGTCGTATTGAGAGACGTACATTAAGTTAATGCTCCGATTAGCATCTGCTTCTATTACCCGTGCTGAGCTTTTGTCCTCGGCAGGTATCCCATTTCTTCAAGAGTCACTCGATTTCGACGAAGACTCTATACTTGCTACGTCACCCAAAAATTTTGTCTATCAAGCGACACTCGGAAAGTACAAAATAAATTTGGAAAAATTCGGGTGTGAGGATTATCCACTTCTTGTAGCCGATACTGTGGTTACCGCTCACGGCAAAATTTTGCGTAAAGCCAAAGATGAAACCGATGCACGAACTATTTTACAAATGCAAAGTGGTTCGGACGTTGCTATTATCACCTGCATGATTTATAAAACTCCGAGGTTGGAACTGATCGATATCTCCTCCACCCACTATTTTTTCAATGTTTTCGATCCGCAAGCCATTGAAAAATACCTCCAAAGCGGCGAGTGGAGAGGCAAAGCAGGGGCGTGTATGGTCGAAGGTTTCTGTAAACCCTATATTCGTGAAGTTCGAGGATTCGAGAGTACCGCAATGGGTCTTTGTACTGAAGTCTTAAAGCCGTTTCTCTCATGATAAATCCATACGAAAGTGAACTAAAGGCTCTAAAACGTTCCGGACGTTTTCGCGAGCGTATCATCAGCGATGAAACCCTAATCGATATGGCATCAAACGATTATTTAGGGTTGGCACATCACAAAGAACTTCATCTACAAGCCTGTGAGACATTGTCTCAATATTCTCAGTATTCCCCTAAAGCATCAATGCTTGTTAACGGCTATCATCCCATCCATAATGCTTTTGAAGATGCTCTGTGCGAAGCCAATGGATTTGAAGCAGGAATCGTTATGGGAAGCGGATTCAATGCTAATATCGGCCTCATCGAATCATTGGTACGCAAAGGTGATGTTCTGCTTATGGATGAACATTATCATGCTAGTGGAATTGCCGGTGCACGAATGTGTGAAGGAGAAGTTATTTTTTTCCCTCATAACGATTTTTTAGCACTTCAAAAAGAACTCGAAAATATCCGTGGAAAACGGACTATTATTGCCGTCGAGGGAATATATTCAATGGGTGGTGATCTGGTACCGCGAGAAATCATCGATCTCGCCATCGCTCATGAGGCTATCTTAATTTTAGACGAAGCACACAGCAGTGGTGTTATCGGCGAATCACTTATGGGTATACTGGATTATTATCGCATTGCTCCGACACCTATGATGATTAAAATGGGGACACTCGGCAAAGCATACGGGAGTTTCGGTGCGTATGTGCTCTCTTCTCGCCACATTAGTCAATATTTGATTAACCGTGCTAAAAATGTCATTTATGCTACAGCCCCTTCCCTTTACGATACTGCGTTGGCACACCATGCATTAACCTATATTCAAAACAATAATTCAAGTTTGTCCAAAAAAATCATGACCAATCAAGCAATTGTCCATGAAACGCTCGGAATAATCTGTGCAGGGCTTATCGTCCCTATTGAGATCGGAGATAACCGCCGCGTCATCGAATTGCAACAATCACTTAAAAATGAGATGGGAGTTGTTGTCGGAGCGATACGACAACCTACCGTCGAAAAAGCAATTATTCGTCTTATAGCCAGAGTTGATATAGAGGAAAATACTTTGCGTCATGTATGTGAGCGATTTAGCTCGATTAGTGTAAAATAACACTATGAATGTCATCTCCATTGATCGGCTCAAAATCACTTATCAAACGGACATTTTACTCGATATAAAATTCAAAATTCATCGTTCATTAGCATTAGTCGGACAAAGTGGAAGCGGCAAATCATTGACACTCAAAGCCTTATTGGGACTTTTAGATTCAACACTTGCTATCGAATTTGAAAAAAAATCAGACTTTGAATGGATTTTAGGAAAAACAGTCGCTCTGGTTCCTCAAAATCCATTTACTGCTTTGTCGCCATTAACCAGAATTAAAGATCAACTGTTTCTAGACGATAAACGTGCGCAAGAGCTGTTTGGATTCTTAGGATTAGACAAATCCTTGCTACATCGATTTCCCCCTGAACTATCCGGTGGACAGCTTCAGCGTGTTGTTGTTGCAATAGCACTGGGATCCAACCCGAAACTGTTGTTGCTGGATGAACCGACCACAGCACTTGATCCTGACTCAAAAGAAGCTATGATTACATTACTAAAAACATTACAAGAAAAAATGGAGTTTTCGATGCTATTTGTTACCCATGATATGCGCGTAGCCTCACAATTATGCGAAGAAATTTGTGTTATACGAAATGGTCAACTAATCGAAGAAGGTAATATAGCCGATGTGATGCGCAATCCAAAAGAATCATATACACAGGCGTTAATTGACGCTGAATTTAGCAACCGAGGATTTAGAGAATAATGCAACTGTATGAAGAAGTACCACTAAGGAAAAGAGTGAAAAAATATATATTAATTACAATAGGGATCGCTATTTTGATTCCGGTCGTTTTCTTGGGGTATATTATCTACTCTTTTGAATATGAAACTAAACGTCTTATAAACTATCAACCACGATTAACGACGGAAGTATACGATCGTAATGGGAATAAAATCGCTAACCTTTTCAGTGATGAACACCGCTACTATGTCTCTTATCCAAATATCCCCCCTAGACTCATTGAAGCATTGTTAGCGATTGAAGACACAACATTTTTTGAACATCATGGTGTCAATCCCGATGCGGTTATGCGGGCTATCATCAAAGACCTCACGGCTGGTAAACTCAAAGAGGGTGCGAGTACTATAACTCAACAATTGGTAAAAAACACCCTGCTCACTCGCGAAAAAAAGTTTTCCCGTAAATTTAAAGAGGTCCTCTATTCAATCCGTATTGAACAAGAATTGACTAAAGAACAAATTTTAGAGCGATACTTTAATGAAATTTATTTAGGACACGGATACTACGGAATTAAAACCGCAGCAGATGGCTATTTCCGTAAACCACTGAAAGAGCTTACGCTCAAAGAGATGGCAATGTTAGTCGGACTACCAAAAGCTCCTAACTTTTATTCTCCTACAAAAAATTATGAGCTCTCTTTGGGACGAGCAAATCGTGTTATTGGACGTATGTATGAGTTAGGTTGGATCGATCAAGCAACTTATGATAAAGCGACGCAAGAACGCCCAAAAGTCTATAATGACACATTGAGCAAAAATTCTGGTCCGTATATTATCGATGAAGTCATGCGCCAACTTGGAGATGCTTTTCCCGATATCCGAAGCGGAGGGTATAAAGTCTATACAACCATCGACTTACAACTTCAAGAGTCTGCATACAAAGCTCTTCAATCAGGGCGTAATGAAATTTTGAAACGAGCACAAGATGCAGGCGAATTAGATGAAAATATCCAACGTCAGCTCAATGGTGCGCTTATTAGTCTTGATCCACGCAGTGGAGAGATTTTAGCTATGGTTGGAGGATATGATTATTCCCTAAGCCCTTATAACCGTGTAACACAAGCAAAACGTCAACCGGGTTCCGCTTTCAAACCTTTTATTTATCAGGTAGCGCTCGATAGCGGGATGTCTCCATCAACCCTAGTCCCCGATATTGCCCGCACCTATACCTATGCTGGTGAAGACGGTGAAGAAAAAACTTGGCAACCGAAAAATTTTAAAAATGAATACAAAGGTATGGTCACTATCCGTGATGCCCTAACTCATTCACGCAACTTGGCAACAATTAATATGGTTAGCGATATGGGCTTTTCTAAAATTACAGAAGGGCTGAGACGCTATGGTATCGTAGAAAATATCCCGCCTGATCTCTCTATTGCATTGGGAACAATTTCTATCTCACCTATCGATTTAGCCAAATATTACACAATGTTCGCGGGCGAAGGGGTACTTACCAACCCTATCTTAATACGTGAAGTCATTACTCCAAAAGGGGAAACTATACGCTATGAAACTAAACACCGCCAAGTGAACACACCGGAACAAATTTATCTTATGACATCCATACTGCAAGATGTTGTCCGTCACGGTACCGGAACAGGTGCACGTGTTGGTGGAATGGATATAGCAGGAAAAACAGGAACTACAAATAAAAACGTTGATGCATGGTTTGCAGGATATTCACCTACAGTTGAAACAATTGTTTGGATGGGTTATGATAACAATACACCTATGCGCCGAAGTGAAACCGGTGGACGAGCTGCCGCCCCTGTTTTCCGATATTTTTATGAAGACTTATTACGTATTTATCCAAATACAAAACGTTATTTTGGAATTCCTGCAGGGGTATATCAAGCTCCTAGTGATGAGGGAAATAACACCGAAACCTATACCGATACATCAAAAGCACCCGATGCCACCGATGAATCTACCCCTAAAACGAACGAACAATTAGTATTTTAATCCTCATGTTCCCGCCAATGGCGGAAACACTCTCAGTTATCGAGAAAGAAGATATTATTCGTCATTCCTAACTTGATTGAGAATCTAGTTACCTTCAAAATTTCACGCTAAAAAAATCATGTACTTTGTTTATTGCTATTTTTCTTTTTTAATAACATTTACATTAGAAGTATTAGTATCATTTGAAGAGTCAGAAGAAAATATTCCTATCATAAATATAACACTAAGAATAATTAATAATGTTATTACGAATCTTACTATTTCTGAAATATGTGTTGCTATAAGATAAAAAATATAAATTATAAATGCAAGTAAAAAAATTATCCAGTAATTTCCACTATAAAAAATATACCAAGTAAAAAGTGCAGTCAATAATGAACCGAATATAAAAACAAGGGTTCTGCTATGATCCGATGAAAACTCTTTAGTTCTTAGAAAAATGATTTTCAAAGTATTGAATCCATTTTGAAGAAACCGTATAATATATTTTCCACCTAAAAACTTGTAAAGAAAAAATATAAAGGTGCTATAAGCACCGTAAAGAAAATACTCTTCATTATAAGTCATATACAAAGCTACTAAAAGCATTGATCCAATAAAAAGTAGACTTAAAGAAATCCAATAGTTTTGATGAGCTGTAAAAGATTTATTATCTTGAAATTGCATGAAAATTATTTTTTATCAACTACAATGTCTTCCATCAGTTCAGGCGTTCCAAAACCAACCAATGTTGCATTTGACGTAGCAAAATATTTTGTCCAAAACTCTTTTAGCTCTTTTATAGAAGCTATTGATCTGCTAGTATGGCTATTCATTACTAAGCCTGCACCAACAACATAAACTTTTGCACCATCAAAATCACTTAACAATCCAGCAGCCTTTGTTTTTGACAGCTCAATAGAAGGGTTAATTACTTTCAGATTATTATTTTGATAAAACGATGTCATGCTAGAATTTTCTACCATATCAGAAACTAAAATAATAATTTTTTCTTGAGCTTTTGATTTTTGTACCTTTGTATCTGCAATGTCCTTTAATGTTTTCAAAATTTCCGATTGCTCGATAGAGCTATTTGAATCTTTCATGGTTTCTGTTATCATTGTTGGCATTTCATTAGCTATATCGTTCGATTGCATATCAATACATCTCTTAAATTTTTTAACTTTTGCTATCGGAGTATCATCTTCTACTTCTTGACTTAACGGTGTATCAACAAATGTTTCTTTGACAACAGAAGTGTAATATTTATCAGTAAATGTCGAAAATTTTACCAAAGTGATTTTACTTCCTGCAATAAAAAGCGGTTGCACCTTTTCAAGTAAATTTTTCAAGATAGCATCATTAAAAACTGTAGTTTGATCAACTATAATAAAAACCTGTCGTATGGGATTGGAATTGTCAGTTTTAATGAAGTATTGTTCATAACAACTTTGATCAACTTTAACAACTGCATCTTTTTTATCTGTATTACCGCACCCAGCGGTTAGCAATCCAAACAAAAAAGCTACCAATAATAATCTTGTATTCATTATACTTTCTCTTGCGTCGCATAAGCTCTGAATGTTCGTTTATGCATTTGCGCTAAATTGATTTCATCACTTGAAGCTTTTTTAAGGATAAACTTTTGTAAATGACTTAGTCTATCTTGCGCTACTTCTGCTATCTTATCAGCTTTTCTATGTGGCCATTTGAGATAATCTTCTACACTTACAAACTTATGTGACAAGTTCCATGCGATCATACCCTCTTTGCTAGCAAAACTATACAAATAAGCAAATCCTACACCCATCGCTTGAATTGCCAAAAACACCACACTATAAAAAAGATAACTACTATAAGCGCCTACTTCAGAAGTTTCTATCATGTCACTATTTAGTGCAGATCTTTCTATAAAAGCTATTACAGCGATTATCCCTACAATAACCGCCGTTCCAATACCCCAAGCGTACATTGGCTTCAATTCCACATTTACACCATTTAATCTATTTAAAATTTGTTGATAGTCTGGATCATTGTCATCAAAATCATTATTAAGTAAACTAACTTTTAAATTTGGTCTTGGAATCTTATACTCTGATTTCACATCATCACTATGCCAAATTTTTACTTTTTTAATCAGTGTATTGACATAGAGTTCATGACCTGTTTTTTCTGTCAAAAAAAGTAGCACCATGGCTAATAAAAATGCAATAACCCAAGAGACCCATTTAATATCGTTGTTTGAAAGTTCCCCAGCAAAAGAGAGAATCAATTTTGAGAAAATAGCAGCTTCACCGACAACAAATGCTATTAAAACTAGCCACATCCACAAAGGTCTTGGATTTCTACCTGTTTCTCCAGCTTTTGCTAAATAATTTTTGCAATTAATATAATCTTTTTCTGTATAACTTGCATATCGTTTATATCTTGGAAAAAAATCTTCACAAAGTTTTCGTTCACCGTCATACCAACCATTCTCACTGTTTAAATGCAAACTTCTTTTGTGTGATGACATTCTACCTATCAATGGCCATCTATAAAAAAAGTTCATATTCCAAAACATAACTCCATCCCAAGTTTCTACAATATATTTCCATTTTTTATAAACAAAAAATAAAAATGTAATTGCTCCTATTGCACTCAATAATATTAATCTGTAGCCAAGCAATAATGGTAACAACTCCATAATTCTCCTTCTGAATAACTTTTATTATTCTTAATAAATAGTCATGGATTTTAGTTTGATTTTACACAAAAGTCAAGTTGATGTAGATTTAAAATAGAAGTTTAGATCCCGCAACGCGGGAATAATTGAGAGGGTTACGAAAACGCCCGATTAAGAGCGCTAAACATCGCTTTGATTGATGCAACAGTAATGTCGTTATCACATCCGACACCGAAAAATTTCTCCATTCCATCGCTCTGGATCTCGATGTAGGCGACCGCTTCAGCACTGGAGAGTTCTCCGCGTGAATGCTCCGAGTAGGAGAGGATTTTAAATCCGTGTGAATATTCCACCATCAACGCATTCTTACACGCATCGATCGGACCGTTCCCCTGCCCTTCGCTCTTAATTGTCTTGCCGTTATGAGTATACTCAAGGACACATTTTGCTAAATGCTCTTTTGCACTCTCAGAGACTACTGAATAATCGACAAACTCGATGTCATGCGGTTCACCGAAGTACGTTTTTTCAAAAATATCCAAAATCTCTTCACTGCTCAACTCGCGTCCCGCTTCGTCAGTCACCTTTTGAACGATTGTCCCGATTTCAGGGTGCATTTTCTTCGGCAACGAATAGCCGAATTTATCTTCGAGGACGTACGCAACGCCCCCTTTCCCCGATTGAGAATTGATACGGATAATCCCCTCATAGTTGCGCCCCACGTCCTGCGGATCGATAGGGAGATACGGCACTTCCCAAAACGCATCTTCTTTGGAACGCTGATACGCCAACCCTTTGTTGATCGCGTCTTGGTGTGATCCTGAAAACGCCGTATAGACGAGTTCGCCCACGTACGGATGGCGCTCATGCGTTTTCATGTCAGTGCACTCTTCGACGACGCGAACAACTGTCTCCAAATCGCTGAAATCCAACTGCGGATCAACCCCTTGGGTATACATATTGAGTGCCAAGGTGATGATATCGACGTTTCCGGTACGCTCACCGTTGGAGAGCAATGTCCCCTCGACACGATCCGCTCCCGCCAACAAAGCAAGCTCCGTTGCCGCAACCGACGTTCCTCGGTCGTTGTGGGTATGGGTCGAGATCAATACGTGCTCACGGTTGCTCAAATGACGGCTCATCCACTCAATCTGATCGGCATAGACGTTCGGCGTCGCCATCTCTACCGTTGCGGGGAGATTAATGACCACAGGACGTTCAGCACTGATCCCCCAACGATCTGTAACCGCATTACAGATACGGGCGGCAAATTCGAGTTCCGTCCCCGTAAAACTCTCAGGGGAGTATTCGAGGATAATTTCGCCGTCGTGTTTAAGGGCGCGGGCTTTGACCATATCGACCCCCTCCATAGCGAGGGCGATGATTTCGTCCTGTTCTTTTCCGAAGACGATTTTACGCTGTGCCACAGAGGTAGAGTTGTACAGATGGACAATCGCTTTTTTGACCCCTGCAAGCGCTTCAAACGTTTTATCGATCAAGTGTTCGCGCGCTTGGACGAGCACCTGCACCGTCACATCATCGGGAATCAGTTTTTGATCGACCAATGTGCGCAAAAAGTCAAATTCGACTTTGGACGCGGAGGGAAATCCCACCTCGATGGTTTTAAATCCGAGTTTCAGCAAGAGATTGAAGAGAGAGAGTTTTTGTTCCAAATTCATCGGGGTAATCAACGCTTGGTTTCCGTCGCGAAGATCGACACTGCACCAGATAGGGGCGTGCGTGATGGTATTGGATGGCCAAATACGATTCGGCAAATCAACTTGAGGATAAGGGCGATATTTGCCCGCAGATGCGTGTTTCATAAGAAACTCCTTGCTATTTTCTCTCCTCACTGCCCTTGCTGGTGGCAATAAGTGGCGCAATTATAGCAAAAAGGTCCCGTAAATCATCCCCTTAAAGGGATATCGTTCTCTCTTCTATTTTCTTAATAATATGCATCGCACCATTTGGCTGTATAAGTTCAGAAAGTCTTTGACTTTTGGGTGCGATATCACTACGAATGGCTTTTTGTAACTTTGCCATCAACCCCTCATCTTGACGTTCGCACCACCCACAATCATTTTTAAGAATATATTGGGCGTTGTGAAACTGATGATCAGCTGCAGCATAAGGAAATGGAATATAAAAAGCAGGAACACGTGCTGCACACAATTCCCAAAGGGTACTTGCCCCCGAACGGCTAACAGCCAAATCACTCTGTTCAATCAGTTCAGCAATTTTTGTCGTGAAACCATAAACTTGAGCATCTATCCCAAGCTCTCGATAAGCCGCTTTTACCCGATCTTCTTCCTTGACACCACATTGATGAATAATATTTATCATCCCATCATGCATCCATGGAGCGATTTTCAGTGCTAAGTCATTAATAAACTTTGCCCCCTGTGATCCCCCCAAGAAGATAACTGTTTTAACTTCAGTACGATCACGTGCATTTGCAAAATAACGATCACTGACAGGATAATCGCACTTAGATTTTCCCTCTTCATACGAACTAAAAAAACCTTTTGCATATGGACGTAGTAATTTATTCAATTTTCCGGTAATTGCATTTTGTTCATGAATATATAGAGGTGTTTTACTTATCAGCGCGGCCAACGCTGCTGGTGCTGCTGAAAAGCCCCCTACACTTACAACGGCGTCAGCTTTAAAACTTTTTATTAAATTTTTTGAGATTTTCACTGCTTTTAAAATCTTCCACAAAGCACCTGCTTTAGCAAATCCTTTTTTATTGACAACACCGGTTGTATCCAAAAAATGGGTCTCTTCAAAAAGTGTACTTTCTCCAAACCATTGATGATCTTGTCCCGACATGGAACCGATAAACATAACGTGGTGTCCTCTTGCTTTTGCTGCTTCAGCTAATGCCAAAGCAATGACCAAGTGACCTCCAGTCCCCCCTCCGGTAAAAACAATATTCACAGTTTACTCCTACATGTCATCGATATATATCCCTTTGACTACACTGACACTAAATTTTATCCCGCAAGAAGATCATACACGTTTAAATGCATTGATCACTTTTTATCACCTGCTTGATATTTAATCTTTTTTGAAAGCATTAATACCATCCCGATTCCGATAGCCGAAGCCATCATTGTCGATCCTCCATAACTTAGAAATGGAACAGATATCCCCTTGATCGGAGTCAATCCACTTATTCCATACGCATTAACCATGAAGGCAAAAGTAATCAATAACCCAACACCCAAACTAAATAAATAAGCCGTATCATTATGAGATCGATTGGCAATTTTAAAGAGACGATGGAGAATCATAATAAAAATGAGCGTAACAACCGATACACCAATAAAACCAAATTCTTCTGCGATACCAGCTAGAACAAAGTCGGTATGAACTTCACTTAGAAATCCCAATTTAAATGTTCCACCACCTAAACCTGTACCGAATACTCCACCATTGTGAATCGCATTGAGTGAATGCCCAATTTGATATGCCTCTTCGCCATTTTCTATTCGTAAATGCTTTGCAATCGATTCGGGGAAAAAAGCTAACACAGTACTTTGTGCCGTAGCCCACCAAGAGAGAATCCGATTAATACGATGTTCAGAAGTGAGAATAAAAAAGAGGAAAAAAGAGACTGATCCACCAATCAGTGTCATAAAAAAACGGAAACTGCTCCCTGCAAAAAAAAGCATAAAAGCCAATGTCAAAGCTAAAACAATAACCTGACCCAAATCATTTTGCAAAAATGCAATCAAAAACATCACCAAAACGAATATGGCCGCATACGGGAAAAAACGTTTAAACTCTTCCACTACACCAATATTAGCGTGATGTCCAAGTTTTCTGGAAAAACTCCATGCCAAAAAGTAAACAAATCCTATTTTAAAATATTCTACCGGAGCGAGAGAAAAACCAAACAATTTAATCCAGCGTTTCGCTCCTCCAACTTCACTAACCAACGATGCAGGGAGAAACGGCATAATCAGCATCAAAACGATTCCACCAAAGAAAAGCCCTAACCCTAAGCGATGAAGCCATATATCTGGATCGAGTTGTGCAAGCGACCACATCAATAAAATAGAGATAATACCGACGATTAATTCACGCAATACAAAATGGAAATCATCGTATTCAAACAAGATTACGGTATATGCTGAAAGAGTATACGAGCAAATAATCCCTATTGTAATCAGTGCAGTTGTTAATATAAATAATTTTTTATCAGGCATATTACTACTTATTTAAAAACGCTATTTCAAAATACATCCCGAAATAGCTACACTAGCCGCTTGGGCACTAAAGCTAGCCTCTTTCGAGGCAGAAAATTTTAATTTTGATGTATAATTTGAACATAGTATATCGTTCTTTATAAAAGAGTTCGATAAAAGGTGTTTGGAATGTTTTTTGCTTACGTATTCCAAATATCTCAAGAAAGGGGGACATTATGGCTATAAATATTTCACGCGCGCACAGCTTGATGGAAAGTGCCATGAATTTTCGTGCAGCACGTCAAGACATGATAGCTGGAAACATTGCCAATGCCGACACCCCTTTTTATCGCCCTAGAGATATCCGTTTCGAAGAAGTATTAGCGCAAAAAAGCGCTGCAACTTTTGCGGATAAATCCGAAACACTTCAGATGACTCAAACAAATAGTGCTCATTTAGGAGGAGAAGGTAACTTAAAAGATACCAAACCAACTACCTTCTTCCGAGACGGCCACATGGCGCGCAATGATGGCAATAGTGTTGATTTGGATGTAGAAACAACAGAAATGGCAAAAAATTCGACTATGTACAATGCTATTACTGCGGCTCTTAAAAAAGATTCCGCTATTTTTAAAAGCGTTATTGACGCTAGTGCGAAAACATCATAAGGGATAAGCAATGGCATTTTTAGACAGTTTTGATATTAGTGGCTACGGGCTCTCAGCTCAACGTGTCCGTGTAAATACTATCAGTTCCAACATTGCTAATGCCCAAACAACTCGCACTGATGAGGGGGGGCCATACCGCCGCCAAGAAGTTGTATTTAAAGCGGTTGATTTTAACAGCGTTTATAACAAGGCACTTGAGCAACAAACCTCAGCTATGGGATATAGTGACCCTCTCAAAGAAGGGTTAGCAGGTCTCAAACCAAATCCAGCCATCATGAGTGTTGTTGTTGATAAAATCTCCCGTGATGACAAAGCTCCTAAAATGAAATTTGATCCGTCTCATCCCGATGCAGATGCGAAAGGGTATGTTGCATACCCTAATATTAATCCTGTTGTCGAAATGGCCGATTTAGTCGAAGCAACACGCTCGTATCAAGCAAATGTCGCTGCATTTGAAAGTGCTAAAAATATTGCTAGCAGCGCAATCAGTATTTTGCAGAATTAAGTAAGGAAAAGTAATTATGTCTAATATCCAAGCCATTAAATCGCTCTCTACCGCCGATTTACTCAAATCTAAAAGTTCAGATACAAACATCAACGGTAGTTCAACCGATTTTGCCCAAGAACTCAAAAATGCGCTAGGTAATGTTAATCAGATGCAAGTTAACAGCGAGAAAGCAATGAGTGACATTGCTACTGGTTCCGTAAAAGATTTACACCAAGCTGCTATTGCGATTGATAAAGCTGAAATTAGCATGAAATTAATGCTTGAAGTGCGTAATAAAGCGCTTAGTGCTTACAAAGAGATCACACGAACTCAAATGTAACCGTACACATAAGAAAGTATCCCCTTTCTTCATACAATCAATATTTCAACATCCTTACGCTATACTCCAATTCAATATAAAACTTTATAATTAAAGCCCTAATAGATGAGAAATTCCAGTAAATCTAAAAAAATATTAGCCCTTTTTCTCGTCTTGATGCTTGGTTTCATCATTTTTCTAACTGTGATGCTTTATACCGCTGTGCATGCACGAGTAATCCCCTCTATTTATTCCGAAGAGACAACCAAAGCACAGCGCGGTTGCATTGTAAGTGCAGATGGATTTCATATTGCCACGACTCAAAAACTTTACAAAGCAGTCGTTAATACCCGCAATATCGATCCAGAAAAAGAAGAACTGTTTATCCAATTATTTAGTATTTACAGTGGACTTACACCCGAAGAAATTCGCCAAAGGATACATACACGAAAAGGGACGGTTACCCTGAGTTATCACATCAGTCCAAAAGAGGCGATGTACCTTAAAACACTCGCATTCGAACTGCGCCGACTCGGAGTATTTATCGAGTATGAAACTCCAAGCGGACAACGTGTATTACAAGGACTTAGTATTATCGAAAGCGGCGAAGCACGCGAATATCCCTATGGGAAACTGTTGACTCCATTGTTAGGATATCCTCGTAAAATGGAAGAAGATGGGTATACACGCGTTTATGGTATCAAAGGACTGGAAAAATACTTTGATGAAGAGCTAAACCCTCAACAAAATAAAGCGCAAAAAGCTTTGCGCGATGTTAATGGATACCTTATCCTAAATCGACAAAGCGATATTAAACGTCAAATAAATGGTCTCACCGTAAAACTAAACATACCGATTAAACTCCAAGCCCGTGTTGAAGCCATAACTGATCGTATCAAAGAACAACTCCAAGCTGATGAAATCATCGCTACAGTAATGGACTCAAAAACAGGTAAAATCCTTGCCCTAGCAAGTTCTAACCGTTTTGATCCAAGCCATATCCAACGTGAAGATTACCCTTCACTCAACACCAATGCAATTGAGTACAGCTACGAACCCGGATCAGTTATAAAACCGGTTATTTTTTCATTATTATTAGAACAACATCTTATCAACCCTTACGATATGGTCAATGGCCACGGAGGAAGTTATACAATGGGTCGTAAAACCATTAGGGACGAACATAAATTTAATATGATCAGTGCCGAAGATGTTATTGTTTACTCCTCAAACATTGGTATCGCTCAGCTCGCCCAAAAATTAAACGGTACCCAATTTACTGAAGGACTCAAACGTTTTGGATTTACCCATTTTAGCGGAATTGATCTTCCTTATGAAAAACGCGGATCAGTCCCCACAGCTACACAGCTTAACAACTATCTTTACAAAGCGATTACTGCCTATGGATATGGTATGCGTGCAAACGCTATGCAGCTAGTCAAAGCATTTAATGTTTTCAATAATGGTGGAAAATTGGTTAATCCGATGGTTGTTGATGCTCTTTATGATGATAACGGTCGGGTTATCCCCATGCAGGTGCAAGCACCCATCCAAGTAATCTCTCCTGCAACTGCACAACAAATGAAAAAAATATTAATCAAAACTGTCAATGAAGGGACGGGAACCGTTGCTAAAACAGCAGGCATCGAAGTCGGCGGCAAAACCGGAACAGCACATATTGCCAAAAATGGTGGCTATTCAAACAGCTATCACACCTCATTTATCGGTTTTGCCAATGATGCAAAACACAACTATACTATCGGCATCATGGTTATCAACCCGCGTACGGTCTATTTCGCTTCTATTACTGCCGTACCTGTATTCAAAGGAATTGTTGACATGATGATCGAGGAAAAATATCTTACCGTTGATCCTGTTGCGGCTGCAGCAGCAGAGGCTGAACCAGCCCCTACACACCATCCTTAAGCGCTTTTTGCATTATCTTTGTCATCTCTTTTTCAAATCGATAATGCTTTTGGAATCCCCATACTTCTATGACAGCTTCTCCTTTAACAAACCACTTATGCTTAGATTGGATAAGTCCTAAAAGACGATTGGCATTTAAACGTTCAGGATCAATCCGTAAAACCAAAGGGATGATTTTCCCCTCGCCTGCTGTAATCACAATTGGATTTTGATAGTTCTTCACCTCTCCATTAGCAATTAATTCATTTTCATCATTCAGACTATACGTGAGAGAGACTACTTTAATGTCACTGTGCCATCGATTGGTAACTTTTAAATCTCCACCAATACGAATTTCTGTTTTTCCTACAGATACTCCCATCAAAGAAAGCAATCCCAACATTACTTCACTACCACTATTTTCCAAATGCACGTTACCTTGAGGCTCTATAAAAATATCTTCTCCGATTTTCGGTGCACATCCTCCGATTAAAAACACTGCGAGGGCTAAAGCTATTATTTTTTTCATTTACATCCACACATTATCAATCAAGCGGGTCGAACCGACACGTGCGGCGACAAGAACAATCGTATCCCCGATTACCACCTCATCGAGCGATTCAAATGCACGATTAACGATTGCTACGTATTCAACATCCAACGGCAATAGGGTCTCTTCCATACGCGCTTTAATGTAATCGCTCTTTGTATTCCCTTGCATCACTATCTCTGTCGCTTTTTTAAGCGCTGAGGAGAGTTTTAACGCCTCTTGACGCTCTTGTGCATTGAGATAGACATTACGGCTGGATAACGCCAATCCATCACTCTCTCGAACCGTCTCCATCGGGACGATCTCGATATCCATAAAAAAATTATTGACCATTTGGGTGATTAATGCCAATTGCTGTGCATCTTTTTTCCCGAAATAGGCACGAGTCGGACGAACAATATTGAAAAGTTTCATCACTACCGTCAACACACCGTCAAAATGTCCGGGACGAGAAGCTCCTTCGAGGATAAACCCTCTCACATCGGGAGCGCAGATACGCACCTCATCTTCACCGTACATCGCGCTCACATCGGGATAAAAGAGAATATCAACACCACTAAGCTCACAAATTTTAAAATCAGCTTCTTCTCGACGAGGATATTTACTCAAATCTTCACCAGGTAAAAACTGTGTCGGGTTCACAAATATCGAAACGACAACCATATCATTGGCTTTGCGTGCCGCATCAATCAAAGTACGGTGCCCGATATGGAGCGCTCCCATCGTCGGAACAAATCCAATACTTCCCCCTTTAATATCTAAAGCCTTACGAAGTTCCGATACACTGCGTGCGATAATCATGCTTTTAGCCTCTATAGAATATAATCGCAATTATAATATAACCACAGGGATAATACGTGGATCATTACGAATATACCGAATTACTTAAAACTTTGACCATCAAAATGCAAAACGTCACCGATGTTGTTCGTCCAAAAGAGATTACAGCGCGGTTGGGTGAGATTGAAGCACTTGAAAATTCCGATGGCTTTTGGAATGATGCGACAGCTGCAGGGGTTATTCAAAAAGAGAAAACTCAGCTTGAACGTCGTCTTGCTAAATATTCCAAAACGTTTAACACTCTTGGAGATGCGCTCGATTTGTACGAAATGGCAAAAGACGAAGGGGATGAAGAGACCATTGAATCTCTTTTTGCTGATGCGGGGGCACTGGAAAACAATGTAAAATCGATGGAAGTTGAAGTACTCCTCTCCGGTGAACATGATAGCCATAATGCGATCGTCACCATCCATCCAGGGGCAGGAGGGACAGAATCGCAAGACTGGGCATCCATGCTGCTTCGAATGTACACCCGCTGGGCCGAGAGACGTGACTTCACTGTAGAGATGCTTGACTACCAAGCTGGTGAAGAGGCAGGGATCAAAGATGCTGCGCTCCTTATCAAAGGGGTCAATGTGTACGGTTACCTCAAAAATGAAAATGGTATTCATCGCCTTGTTCGTATCAGTCCTTATGATTCTGCAGCTAAACGTCATACCAGTTTTACCTCCGTCATGGTCTCTCCAGAGCTTGATGATGACATCGATATTGAGATCGAAGACCGCGACATCCGTATCGATACCTACCGTGCATCTGGTGCAGGTGGTCAACACGTCAATAAAACCGAATCGGCAATCCGTATTACCCATATCCCGACCGGCATCGTCGTACAGTGTCAAAATGACCGTTCTCAGCACAAAAACAAAGCCACTGCATTTAAAATGCTCAAATCCCGTCTCTATGAACTGGAAATGGAGAAAAAACAAGCGGCAGTTGACGGGATCGAAAAAAGTGAAAACGGCTGGGGGCACCAAATCCGCTCTTACGTTCTAGCCCCTTATCAACAAGTCAAAGATACCCGTTCAGGTATCCCCTACTCGAACATCAGCAATATTTTGGATGGGGACATCGATGAAATGATCGAAGGTGTTCTCATCTCCCTCAGCCGCAAAGATGACGACGAATAACCAAAATACTCTTCTAAAAGAGTGTGCACTCCATGAGCCATGCTCTTATATCAGTGGAAATACTCAAAGTATCCACTATAAAGTTATTCAAGAGTGCAGCAAAGAACAATGTGAAGCATTAATTTTGCGTGGATGGAGACGCTTTGGCGCGATGTATTTCCGCCCAATATGTCAAGAATGTAAAGCATGTGAAAGCCTTAAAATCGCTGTAAATAGTTACCACTTTAGTAAGTCAGAACGGCGCATCCTTCGAAAAAATGACCATCTAACCACCATTGTTCGCCATCCAACACTCACAAGAGATCATCTAAATTTATTTGAAAGATATCACCGATACAAACATTACACTCGTAATTGGGATGCACCTAAAGTAGACCCAAAAAATTATTATTCCTCATTTGTACAGGGTCATGGAGATTTTGGATACGAGATCCTCTATTTTGATAACAATAAACTAATCGCTGTTGATCTTGTTGATATCCTCGATGAGGGAATTAGTTCGCTCTATTGCTATTATGACCCAGAATACGGTCCCCAATCACTTGGACGTTATACCCTTCTAGAACAAATAGCTTTAGCACAGCGTTTAGGGCTTAAATGGGTCTATTTGGGTTATTATGTTGAAGAATGCCAAAGTTTGTCCTATAAAGCTTCTTATTTCCCTTCTCTAGAACTTATAGGAAGGCCTGAAGAAAATGATATTCCACATTGGATGCTAAAAAATAAAAACAAATCTATTTTTTGATATTAACTAAAAGGATTTGATAAATCGGCAAAGTGTTCAAATAATACCCAAAGAGTATTAATCTACTTATTTTCTTTCATTGATTCCCAAACAAAAGCAATTAAGCCTCCTCCGACAACCAGCACTAAAATTCCTACGTTTAACCAATCTGTAGCAGGCATATTATTCCTTTTTTTCACCACATTCTACGTAAGAAAAAATATCTGCGTAAATCATACATGGTTTTGTATTTTGATTAAGTATAGCGAATAAGGGTGAACTTAGTGTGAACAAATAGAAGTTTTATGATTAAAATTAGTGGGAATTAAAAAAAAGAGAGAATTAAAAAATGATGTGCCAAAAAGGCACATCTGCAAAAGATAACTTAGCTATTACGCTTTTTGATGATCTCTTCGGCAACGTTACGTGGAACTTCTTCGTAGTGATCGAATTCCATAGAATAACTTGCACGTCCTTGTGTTGCAGAACGAAGGTCAGTTGAGTAACCGAACATTTCAGACAACGGTACGAACGCGTCAACAATTTTGTTACCAGAACGGTCACCCATATTGTTAACTTGTCCGCGACGACGGTTAAGGTCACCGATAACGTCACCCATGAAGTTCTCAGGAACTTCAACTTCAACTTTCATCATAGGCTCAAGGATAGCTGGGTTCGCTTTACGCGCAGCTTCTTTGAATCCCATAGATGCAGCGAGTTTAAACGCCATCTCATTCGAGTCAACCTCATGGTAAGACCCATCGTACAATGCAACTTCAACGTCCTCGATCGGATAACCGGCAAGAACACCTTTTTGCATTGCTTCTCTACACCCTTTTTCAACTGCAGGAACATATTCTTTAGGAATAACCCCACCTTTGATTTCGTTGTGGAAGATGTAACCAGTTCCAGGTACACCCGGCTTAACGCGGATATAAACGTGACCGAATTGTCCACGTCCACCCGATTGTTTTGCGTATTTGTACTCTTGGCTAACTTCGTTACGGATAGATTCACGGTATGCAACTTGAGGTGCACCCACTTCCGCTTCGACTTTAAATTCACGGAACATACGGTCAACAAGAATTTCAAGGTGAAGCTCACCCATTCCGCTGATGATGGTTTGTCCTGTCTCTTCGTCTGTGTGAACACGGAAAGATGGATCTTCTGCAGCAAGTTTAGCAAGCGCGATACCCATTTTTTCTTGGTCAACTTTGGTTTTTGGCTCAACCGCAACCGAAATAACCGGCTCAGGGAAGTGCATACGCTCTAGAACGATGCGATCCGCTTCTGAACATAAAGTATCTCCGGTAGTTGTATCTTTAAGACCGACAACCGCACCGATTTCACCGGCGAAAAGTTCTTTGATCTCTTCACGTTTGTTCGCGTGCATTTTAACGATACGTCCGATACGCTCTTTTTTACCTTTGATGGTATTGTAAGCATAAGTACCTGACTCTAACACACCACGGTAAACACGTACGAATGTCAATTGTCCAACGAATGGGTCAGTCATGATTTTGAACGCAAGACCGGCGAATGGAGCATCATCACGTGATTCTACTTCAACTTCTACCTCTTCGTCGTCCTCTTTAGTCCCTTTGATCGCCGCAACTTCCAATGGAGATGGAAGATAATCAACAACCGCGTCAAGAAGAGTTTGTACCCCTTTGTTCTTAAACGCAGTTCCACATGTCATAGGAATAATTTCCATTTTAAGACATCCGGCTTTAATCCCGTGCATAATCTCTTCGTTGCTAAGCTCACCCTCTTCGAAGAATTTCTCCATCAAAGAATCGTCACCTTCAGCAGCCGCTTCCATCATCTGAGCACGGTATTTATTTGCAATTTCTACCATATCAGCAGGAATTTCTGCTTCATGATAGTTTGAACCCATTGCAGCATCGTCATCCCAAAGGATCGCTTTCATTTTAACGAGATCGACGATCCCTTTAAATTGATCTTCTGCACCGATAGGGAGTTGGATAGCGATTGGATTCGCTTTAAGGCGTGCACGGATTTGCTCTTCTACGTTGTAGAAATCAGCACCGGTACGGTCCATTTTGTTAACGAAAACCATACGAGGAACCCCGTAACGGTTTGCTTGACGCCATACTGTTTCAGATTGTGGTTGAACCCCGCCAACTGCACAGAATACCGCTACAGCACCATCAAGTACACGCATAGAACGCTCAACTTCAATCGTGAAGTCAACGTGGCCCGGAGTGTCGATAATATTGATTTGCTTTCCAGCCCATTCACAGGTTGTTGCAGCAGAAGTAATGGTGATACCACGCTCTTGCTCTTGCTCCATCCAGTCCATAGTTGCAGCACCTTCGTGAACTTCACCGATTTTGTGTGATACACCGGTGTAGAACAAGATACGTTCCGTTGTTGTCGTTTTACCCGCGTCGATGTGAGCGGCGATACCGATGTTTCTTACGTCTTCAAGTTTATGGGATCTTGCCATGATAATAGCCCTTAATAGAGTTTATATGTGGATATAGGAGAATGATAACCCAAAAGGGTCATCATAAAATTACGAATAATCTTACCAGCGATAGTGAGCGAACGCTTTATTCGCTTCTGCCATTTTGTAAGTATCTTCTTTACGTTTGAATGCGGTGCCTTTATCGTTAGAAGCATCCATCAATTCATTTGCCAAACGCTCAGCCATAGTGCGCTCGTTACGTTTGCGTGCCGCATCGGTTAACCAGCGGATAGCAAGAGAAAGTTGGCGTACAGGACGAACTTCTACTGGAACTTGGTAGGTCGCTCCACCCACACGGCGGCTTTTTACTTCGATTACTGGTTTGATATTATCAATTGCAGCGTTAAATACTTCAATACCTGTTTTTTCACCACGTGAACTCATGATATCCAATGCACCGTACATGATTTTTTCAGCGGTACTTTTTTTACCGTCCCACATGATTTTATTAATGAACTTAGTCAATACTTTTGAACCATGAACCGGGTCAGGCATAATTTCGCGAACGGGCGCTTTTCTTCTTCTCATAATGTTTCCTTCAATGTTTTTTCATTTACTCAAAAAACGGTCATCAAAAACCGAATCTTGTCAGACTAATTGATTATTTTTTAGCCTTAGCTTTTTTCGTTCCGTATTTAGAACGAGATACTTTACGATCTTTAACACCTGCAGTATCAAGAGCACCACGTACGATATGGTATTTTACCCCTGGTAAGTCTTTTACACGACCACCACGAACAAGAACAATAGAGTGCTCTTGCAAGTTGTGACCCTCACCACCGATATAACTAATAACTTCAAACCCTGAAGTCAAACGAACTTTAGCAACTTTACGAAGCGCCGAGTTCGGTTTTTTAGGGGTTGTAGTATATACACGAGTACATACACCACGACGTTGTGGGCATGACACCAAAGCGGGTGATTTTGATTTTTTCACTACCGCTTGTCGCTCTTTACGAATAAGTTGGTTGATTGTTGGCACACAATCTCCTTTGTTGAAATGTTCCAGTAGAATATATAATCCGCTAATTCAAGGGGACTAATAAACGCGCAATGGTATCTAATTTTTGATTAATTTGAGCTTATTTTAAGGAAGTTGTAAGAGAGCGGAAGAAAATGTTATTCCCGCCGAAGCGGGAAAGAGAATAAGGTAATCTTAGTCTCCGAAAACCATATTTTGATCTTTATAGATACCGGTTCCAACAGGAATAGTACGACCGATGATGACATTCTCTTTAAGATCAGTCAAGTCATCGATTTTCGCCGATACTGCCGCTTCAGTCAAGACTTTAGTCGTATCTTGGAATGATGCTGCCGAGATGATCGAGTCTGCACTAACCGCTGCACGGGTGATACCGACAAGGTATGGTTCAGCAATAGCAGGCTCTCCGCCGAGACGAAGGATTTTTTCGTTCTCAACTTTGAACTGTGCTTTAGAAACTACATCACCTTCGATGAATTTTGTATCACCTGAACGGAGAATTTTGATCTGACGCAACATTTGGGTAAAGATTACCTCGATGTGTTTGTCGGCGATACTAACCCCTTGACGGCGGTAAACTTGTTGCACTTCGCTGACAAGGTAATTATAGAGTGCTTTAACACCCAAAATTCTCAAAATTTCGTGAGAACTTACAATACCATCAGTCAAACGCTCACCGGCGTGAACGAATTCGCCCGGATGAACAAGAGCAACAAGATTTTTATCTACGAAATATTCTTTAACCATTCCATTATCGGACGTAATTAAAATACGTTCTTTCCCACGGAGAGGTTTACCGAAGCTGACAACCCCGTCAAGCTCTGCGATTAAAGCGATCTCTTTTGGTTTACGCGCTTCAAAAAGCTCAGAAACCCGTGGAAGACCCCCGGTGATATCGCGTGATTTTTGCAATGCTTTAGGTGTTCTTGCCAAGATATCCGCTACTTTTACTTCAGAACGATCTTGCGCAAAAATTGCTGTTTTCGGCTCAACCGCATATCGAATAATTGAACCGTCATTTGCAGCAAGTACAATCGCCGGTTTAAATTCCGGAGCAACGTATTCGTTAATCATCAAACGAGTTTTACCGGTCAATTCATCAAACTGCTCAGAGGCGGTAATACCCGGAATAATATCTTCAAATGTGATTACACCATCAGTTTCTGAGATGATCGGATTCGAATATGGATCCCATTCAGCGATAACGATTGACTCTTCTTTAACCGGTTTTGCAATTAAACTATCAGCTTTAACTGCTTCATTGTCATCTATTTCGATGATGGAACCGCGAGCGATGTAGTGACGGATTGCTTCACGTTCTTCACTGTCAGCCACAACGGCAAAAAGACCTTTCTCTTCTACACTATAACCTTTTTTGATCTCATAGTGACGTTCAAGGAAATCTCCTTTGAGTAGGTAGTATTTAACAACCCCTTTCTCTTTTGCTAGGATCTTTTGAGTAATCGGTGCACCGTCTTTTACTTGAATTTCAGATGCATATGGGATACGGTTAGGTACATTCCATCCATCTTTAATCGTTTCAACAATTGACTCATCAGCTTTCACAGATGAACCATTTTCATACGGCAAGAAGAATTTACCTTCGATTTTGCCACTAACACCTGCAAGTTCATTTGGTTTCGCTACTTCATTTTTACGCAATGTATAACGGGTAGTTTGACTTTCACTTTTAACACTGACGATAATTTCATCATGAATCGTTTGAATTTCAACTGTTCCATTAAATGGAGCTTTAATTTTCGGCTCAACTAACAAAATAGCAGCATTACGACGATTTGCAACGATTTGTTTCCCCTCTTTAGAGAGGTACGTTTTCATGTTGTAATAACGAATGAACCCTTCTTTGGTAGCAAGAACTTGGCGTTCTTCACGTGTACTTGACGCCGTTCCCCCAACGTGGAACGTACGAAGTGTCAACTGTGTTCCCGGTTCACCGATTGACTGAGCAGCGATAATACCAACCGCTTCTCCGCGTTTAACAATACCGCCACTACCAAGGTTAATACCATAACATAATGCGCACACGCCACCCTCAGATTTACACGTTGTCGGAGTGCGAATTTGTACTGATTTAATTCCTGCTTCTACAATTTTAGCTGCTTTAATCTCATCAATCAATGTCCCCTCAGAATAAAGAATCTCATTGGTAATCGGGTCAATTGCATCTTCCGCCAATACACGTCCGTATATACGATCTTCTAGAGGCTCAATTAATTCATTACCGACTGAAATATCGGTTAATTCGATTCCCTCGTGGGTACCGCAATCGTGTTCCACAATTTTCACATTTTGTGCAACGTCAACAAGTTTACGAGTCAAATAACCCGCATTTGCCGTTTTAAGAGCGGTATCCGCGAGACCTTTACGAGCACCATGGGTAGAAATAAAGTACTCAAGGACGTTTAGACCCTCTTTAAAGTTCGAGATAATCGGAGTTTCGATGATCGAACCATCCGGTTTCGCCATCAAACCACGCATACCCGCAAGCTGACGAATTTGAGCCGCAGATCCACGCGCCCCAGAATCCGCCATCATAAAGATCGAGTTAAACCCGTCTTTGTCGTTTTGGATCAAATCCATCATTCCGCCTGCTACCGTATTATTGGTATCAGTCCAAACGTCAATGATTTTATTATAACGTTCTTGCTCAGTCAATAGACCCGCTTCGAATTGTTTTTGGATCTCTTTAACACGATTTTTAGAGGCAACTATCAATCCAGCTTTTACTTCTGGAATAATGATATCGGTGATAGAAATCGAAACACCCGATTTAGTTGCATATTTGAACCCGAGATTTTTCAAATCATCCAAGAAACCTGCTGTTACAGCAATACCGCCGTGTTTATTGACATAGTCAACCAACGCTGAAATATTTTTCTTTTTCATAATTACGTTCCATAGTTCAACAGGAACGAAATCAGGTAAAATAGATTGAAGGATCATACGTCCTGCAGTCGTATGAATAATACGACCATCAACACGAGTGCGCACTTTTGCATGCAAATCAAGCGCATTGTGTTCCAAAGCAATCATAATTTCGTCAACATTACTGAAAAGTTTATTTGAACCTTTCACATCATTTTTCGAAAGTGTTAGATAATAAATCCCCAAAACCATATCTTGTGAAGGGGTAGCAATCGCTTTACCAGAAGCCGGAAGCAAGATGTTCATGGATGAGAGCATCAATACTTTACATTCTGCAATTGCTTCTGCCGATAGAGGAACGTGAACCGCCATTTGGTCACCGTCGAAGTCCGCATTAAAGGCAGCACAAACGAGTGGGTGTAATTGGATCGCTTTACCGTCGATAAGTTTCGGATGGAACGCTTGGATTGAGAGTTTATGCAACGTCGGTGCACGGTTAAGCATAACCGGATATCCCTCTACGATCTCAGCAAGACACTCCCAAACTTCGTTGGTTTTCTCTTCGATCATTTTTTTCGCCGCTTTCACGGTGGTCGCATACCCTTTATCTTCGAGTTTTGCGATCAAATGAGGTTTGAAAAGCTCCAGCGCCATTTGTTTTGGCAACCCGCATTGATCCATTTGTAAACTTGGTCCAACAACAATGACCGAACGTCCAGAGAAGTCAACCCGTTTACCAAGAAGATTTTGACGGAAGCGCCCTTGTTTACCTTTGATAATCTCAGAGAGTGATTTCAATGGACGTTTATTCGCACCTTTAACCGCATTTGCACGACGGCCATTGTCAAATAATGCATCAACTGCTTCTTGAAGCATACGTTTTTCATTACGTACGATAATTTCCGGTGCTTCAAGTTCAATTAGACGTTTAAGACGTTGATTACGATTAATTACGCGACGATAAAGGTCATTAACATCCGATACTGCAAATTTCCCGCCGTCAAGGCTAACCAACGGGCGAAGTTCAGGTGGTAAAACTGGTAATGCAGTAAGCATCATCCATGCAGGATTATTTCCTGAATTCAAAAATGATTCGATAACTTTCAAACGTTTTACGATAGTTTTACGTTTTGCTTCTGAATTTGTGCCCGATACTTCTTCTTTTAATGAAGAGAACAAGTCAACCAAATCAAGATCATTAAGTAATTCACGAACCGCTGATCCACCCATTTCTGCTGCAAAACCGCTGTCTCCATAACGCTGTACAAGTGTTCGGTACTGTTCTTCGTTCAATACATCGTATTTCAATACTGCAGAGGTTTGCTCACCATCATAGTATGCTTCTCCGCCGTTTTTAACGATATAAGCTTCGTAATACAATACGCGCTCAAGGTCTTTCATTTTCACACCAAGGAGTGTACCAATACGGCTTGGAAGTGAACTAACATACCAAATATGTGCTACCGGAGTAACGAGATCAATATGCCCCATACGGGTACGGCGAACTTTTGCCGAGGTTACTTCAACCCCACATTTTTCACAAATGACGCCTTTGTAACGCATTTTTTTGTATTTTCCGCACAGACATTCATAATCACGTACAGGACCAAAAATTTTGGCACAAAACAATCCGTCACGTTCCGGTTTAAGGGTACGGTAGTTGATGGTTTCAGGTTTTTTTACTTCTCCATGACTCCATGAGAGAACTCTCTCCGGAGATGCAAGTCGAAATTGAATTTGTTTAATATCGACTGGGCGATTCTCTTCTGTTACGGCAACCGGTACTAATTTACTCATTGTCATCCACCTCGTCAAAAATCTCAATATCAAGCGCCAATGCTTGGAGCTCTTTCGTTAATACGAAGAGCGTTTCAGGGATACCGGATGCCGGTACACTTTCACCTTTCGTAATCGCTTTGTACGCACGTACACGTCCATCAACATCATCCGATTTAATGGTCAACATCTCTTTAAGAACCGCAGAAGCACCGTAGGCTTCAAGTGCCCATACTTCCATCTCCCCGAAACGTTGTCCACCGAAGAGCGCTTTACCACCAACCGGTTGTTGTGTTACGAGAGAGTATGGTCCGGTTGAACGGGCATGCACTTTCTCATCAACCAAGTGATGGAGTTTGAGCATGTACATATAACCGACATTAACACGCTCTTTCATTTTATCGCCAGTTTTACCGTCGTAAAGCTCCATTTTTCCATCATCAGCAAGTTTTGCCAATTCGAATAATTTAGCAAACTCTGCTTCGGTAACCCCTTCGAAAATAGGAGTTGCAAACTTAACCCCTTTTGACCAGTCTTGTGCATAGCCTAAAAGAGTCTGATCATCCATCTCACCGAGAAGTTTTACAGCATTCATAAGACCCGCAACATCGGCAAAAGAGATCATTTTTGCACGCAAATCGCCGATAAACTCTTTTTGTTTTGCTTCAAAAATATCTTGGAGTTGGAACCCAAGTTCTTTACCGACCATACCAAGGTGCATCTCAAGAATTTGCCCGATATTCATACGTGACGGAACCCCGAGCGGGTTCAAACAAACGTCGACTGATCGCCCGTTTGCCATGTACGGCATGTCAACTTGAGGAACAATCGTAGAGACGATACCCTTATTCCCGTGACGTCCCGCCATTTTATCTCCGACTTTAAGTTTACGTTTTGTCGCGATATAGACTTTTACAAATTTAACGACACCGTTTGGAAGGATGTCGTCTTTTTCCAAAATTGAGAGTTTTTCTTCGTGTTCATCACGAAATTTTTTCTTCTCTTTTTGGAAATGGTTTTTCGTTTGGTTATATTTTTCTTGAATATCATCAGCAAATGCTTTAACGATATTATTCATTGCAAAACGGTTAACTTCTTTGAGATCTTCAGCTTTTACATTCGAGCCCGCTTTATATTCATTGCCGTTGATACTCACATCACTTTCTAATGGATGCTTAGTTAACAGTGAAACGATACGAAGCATTTCCTCTTTATCAATCATCAAAAGACGGTCATAGTGTTCACGTTCTAACTCATCGCGCTCTTGTTTTTCAAGCTCAAGCGTACGTGGGTCTTTGTCATATCCTTTTTTAGTGAACACTTTAACATCAACAATAACCCCTTCCATACTTGGTGTACAGTAAAGTGACTTGTTGACAACATGACCCGCTTTTTCACCAAAGATAGCACGGAGCAAACGCTCTTCTGGAGTTGGTTTTACTTCCCCTTTTGGTGAAACTTTACCAACGAGGATCATCCCACCTTTGACATACGTACCAATTTTAACGATACCGCTATCATCTAAGTGAGAAAGTTCATCATCACGAACATTTGGGATGTCACGAGTAATTTCTTCAACACCGTGTTTGAGTTCACGAGCTTCCGCTTCTTTCTCATAGATATGAACCGAAGTAAATGCGTCTTCACGGATCATACGCTCAGACATAACGATAGCATCCTCGAAGTTATACCCGTTCCATGGCATGAACGCAACGAGTGCATTTATACCAAGAGCTAATTCACCTTGATCCATATTTGGACCGTCTGCAATAATTTGCCCTTTTGTAACTACTTGACCTTGCTTAACGATCGGTTTTTGCAAGAATGTAGTATTTTGGTTGGTACGAAGATTTTTTTGCAATGGATAATAATCAATAAACGTTCCATCTTCATCTTCACCCATCACATAAACATGTTTAGAATCGACTTTTTCAACAATCCCACTGCGTTCAGCTTTTACACATTCCCATGAATCACGAGCTACAAGTTTTTCAACTCCGGTTCCAACCATAGGTGCTTCAGGGCGCAATAAAGGCACAGCTTGACGTTGCATGTTTGATCCCATCAATGCGCGGTTCGCGTCATCGTGTTCCAAGAACGGAATCAAACTCGCGGCAACACCGACAACCATATGCGGTGTCAAGTCACGAAGTTCACACTCTTTCGGAGATTTAAGGATAATTTCACCGTCTTGACGAATCTCAACCAAATCGTCCAAGAAATTCCCTTTGTCATCAACACGGCTAGATGCCGCAGCGATAATTTTTCCCTCTTCTTGAGTCGCGGTTAAATAAACCACTTCAGTCGTTACGATACCCTCTTTAACAACGTTATACGGTGCTTCAATAAATCCGTGTTCATTGACTTTTGAGTAGGTTGCAAGAGTATTGATAAGACCAATATTTTGCCCCTCAGGAGTCTCAATCGGACAGATACGACCGTAGTGAGTCGGATGTACGTCACGCACTTCAAATCCGGCACGTTCTTTTACCAAACCACCTTCACCAAGAGCTGAAAGACGACGTTTATGGGTAACTTCCGACAAAGGATTCGTTTGGTCCATAAATTGTGACAATTGTCCGCCGCTAAAGAACTCCATAATAGTAGAAGTGATCATTTTAGAGTTAATCAAATCATGAGGCATCAACTCTGTCGTCGGTCCACTCATAGTAGAGAGTTTATCTTTGATCGCTTTTTGCATTTTGATCAAACCGTTGTGAAGTTCATTACCCAATAATTCACCGATTGAACGAATACGACGATTACCAAGATGATCACGATCATCGATATGACCTTGACCATTTTTAACTTTTACGACATATTTAACAGTGTTGATGATATCTTCATTGGTCAAAACGGTCACATACTCAGGAACATTTAGCCCCAATTTATGATTCATTTTCATACGACCAACACGTGTGAGATCATAACGCTCTGGGTCAAAGAAAAGTTGATTTACAAAGATTTTTGCCGCATCTTTAGTGACTGGTTCGCCAGGACGCATTACTTTATAAATACGAATCGCTGACAAATCATTTTCATCTTCAATATCTTCAGTTTGACGAAGAAGTTTTAATGAGTCTGCATCTGCAATAAATGCATTGATGATTGAGCTGTCATGCCCTTCAGCCAAGTCATTCGCGATCACTAACTCTTTAACACCTGCTTCTAGCATTTTTTTGAGTTTAGTTTCATCAATTTGTGTCATTGTGTCAAACATGACTTCGCCAGTTGAAGCATCAATAATAGGTTCTGCTAAATGACGTTCGATCAATGTTTCAATCGGGTATTGAATTGCAGTAACACCCTCCGAAATCAATTTTTCAGCTTTTTTTGCAGAAAGACGTTTACCTGCAGCAACAAGCAATTTGCCATCGCTGTCAATCAAGTCATAACCAAGACGACCAGCAAAATGCTCCGGATCAAAATCCATAAGATATTTATTATCTTCAATACGAATTTTTTGCAACGGATAAAACATTTTCAATATATCTTGTTTGCTATACCCAAGCGCACGGAACATAATGGTAACAGGCACTTTACGACGCTTATTAATACGCATATAAAGGATATCTTTTGGATCATACTCAAAATAGAGCCATGAACCACGGTCAGGAATAATTTGTCCAGTAAAAATCATTTTGCTACCGGCAGTCGTTGATTCTTCTTCTTTGAAGATAACCCCTGGACTACGATGAAGCTGATTTACAACAACGCGCTCTACACCATTAATGACAAACGATGTACGTTCTGTCATCAAAGGGATATCACGAATAAATATTGTTTGTTCTTTGATATCTTTTACACCGGTTTTTTCTTTGGTATTTTCATCACGATCCCAAATCATTAAACGTGTTTTCATACGAAGTGAAACTGAATATGTAAGTCCACGTTCCATACATTCACGTACAGTATACTTAGGACGTCCTACTTCAGAACCAAGATATTCAAGAGAAAGACGATTTTGCGAATCATGAATCGGAAATACAGATTGAAAAACGCGCTCAATACCACTTTTTGAACGATCTTTTTGATCCAACATCAAAAATGACTCATAAGAACTTTGTTGAAGTTGTAACAAATTAGGTACTTCAATTTGTTGGGGAGTTTTCGCGAAATCAACGCGTAAGCGGTTTCCGGAGTGAAGAGTGTTTAACATAGGCTACCTCAATCGAAATATATAATCCCAATGGGATAAGTGCAAAGTCTGGGGGAAGAGCGTCCTCAACCCTATAACGACGTATGGGCACTTTAGCAAGATGAAAAAATCAACTCGCTAAAGTGCCCGTTGGGAGGTGGAGGCAAAAGCCTCCAATCATAAAATGATTATTTGATTTCGACAGCAGCGCCAGCTTCTTCAAGCTCTTTTTTCGCTGCTTCAGCATCTTGTTTAGAGATACCTTCTTTAATTGTTGTAGGAGCGCCTTCAACAGCATCTTTAGCCTCTTTAAGACCAAGACCTGTCATTGCACGTACAACTTTAATAACGTTGATTTTTTTCTCACCACCGTCTTTCAAGATAACGTCGAATTCAGTTTTTTCTTCTACTTCTACAGCAGCTACAGCGCCGCCAGCAACCGCTACCGGTTGAGCAGATACTCCGAATTTTTCTTCGAATTCTTTTACAAGCTCAGAAAGCTCGAGGACAGAAAGGTTTGAGATAAACTCAAGTACATCTTCTTTAGTTACAGCCATAGTATTCTCCTATTGGTATTTTTATTTTTTATGCCGACATCTCTATCAGCGAATTTTTAAAACAGTTATTACGCTGCTTCTTCTTCTTTTTTACGTTTAAGCGCATCGAGTCCAATCGTAAAGTTGCGAACTGGTCCCATCCATACAGATGCCAACATTCCAAGCAACTCTTCGCGTCCTGGTAGGGTTGCAAATGCACGAACTTTGTTTTCGTCAGCGGCTTGACCATCGATATAAGCTGTTCGGATAACAAATTTATCATTTGCTTTCGCGAAATCAACCGCTGTTTTTGAAGCAGCAATCGCATCAGGTCCCCAAACGAAAATATTAGTATCTTTAATTTCAATACCAGACATTTCTGCATTGTTCAATGCGATAGTAGCAAGTGTATTTTTTACAACTTGCACTTTTGCATCTTTTTCACGTGCAATTTTACGAAGTGCTTCGAGTTCAGACACTGCCAAACCACGATAGTCACACATAATAACCGCTGCAGAAGATTTAAACTCTGTAGTCAAAATATTAACGATCTCAGATTTCTGTGATTTATTCATAGTTTCTCCTTTCCAGACATAACTTCAAGCGGGGCGGAATGATTCCGATTAAGGCTAGCGCCCCCTACTGTCTTAAGTCCATAAGATAAAGTATTTTTAATTAATTAACGAACGTCAAGAAGTTCTTGCGTATCAAATTTAATTGCTGGACTCATAGTTAATGAAAGTGCTGCATTTTTAATATAGCGACCTTTAGCTGTTGATGGTTTAGCACGGTTGATAGCACCAACAAATGCTTTGATATTTTCAGCAATTTTGTCCGTATCGAAACTCACTTTACCGATACCGGCATGGATGTTCCCTTTTTTGTCAACACGGAAGTTTACTTGACCGCCTTTAACATTACTAACCGCTTTTGCAATATCAGCTGTAACAGTTCCAGTTTTAGGATTCGGCATCATACCTTTTGGCCCGAGGATACGCCCTACTTGACCGACAAGACCCATACAATCCGGTGCAGCAACAACGATATCGAAGTTGATATTACCCGCTTTGATTTGCTCAACCAAATCTTCAGCTCCAACAATGTCAGCACCGGCATTTTTAGCTTCGTCTACTTTTGCCCCTTTTGCGAAAACCGCAACACGAACCACTTTTCCTGTACCGTGAGGAAGCACAACGGCACCACGGATCATTTGGTCAGCGTGACGCGGGTCAACACCAAGGTTTAATGCAATTTCAACGGTTTCGTCAAATTTTGCAGATTTAAGCTCTTTAACGAATGCCGCTGCATCCGCTACAGAGTAGCTTTTTGCCATATCAATTTTTTCACTCAGTTGTTTATAGCGTTTTCCAGCCATTTGAATTCTCCAATATTAGAATCTGCCGCAAGATTTAGCCTCTTTGCGGTCGAAGAGTTTTGTAGAACTTAGTCTACGATATCAACACCCATTGAACGCGCAGAACCTGCAATAGTAGCAGCTGCAGCATCAATATCATCAGTATTCATATCTTGAATTTTTTGCTTAACGATTTCCATCAATTGAGCTTTAGTGATTTTACCCACTTTGTTTTTCATCGGATTATCAGTCCCTTTTTTAAGGCCAGCTGCTTTCATGATGAGAGCAGATGCCGGAGGCTGTTTAGTGATGAATGAAAACGTTTTATCCGCATATACAGTAATAACTACAGGGAGTTTAAAACCTGCCTTATCTTTTGTACGCTCGTTGAACGCCTTACAAAATTCCATGATGTTAACACCACGTTGACCGAGTGCTGGTCCAACCGGAGGGGCTGGATTAGCAGCGCCGGCTTGTACTTGCAACTTGATGTAGCCCGTAATTTTCTTTGCCATTTGTGCTTCCTTTTTTTGAGATTAAATTATTTTTTCGACTTGGGTATACGATATATCAACCGGAGTACTACGTCCGAAGATAGAAACATTGAGTTTCAACGTGCCATGCTCAAGATCGTATTCATCAACTGTACCGGTAAAATTTGCAAATGGCCCATCTACGATGCGAACCATTTCTCCGTTGTCGAAGTATACTTTTGGTTTTGGTGCAGAACGATTTGTTACACGATCCAAGATAACTGCAATATCGTTCTCACTTAGAGGTGTCGGCTTATTTGACTCACCGATAAATCCCGCTACACGAGGCAGTGACTGAATACGGTGTTGTAAATCGATCGTTAAATCCATATTAGCAAATACATATCCTGAATACAATGAACGCTCAGAGATTTTTTTCTTACCGTTTTTAACTTCAATAACATCTTCTGTTGGGACAATCACTTCAGTAATAACTTCTTCAAGATGGTTTTCTGCAATAATATTTTCAATAGCAGCTTTAACACTACGCTCACTACCGGCATAAGTTTGAATCGAGTACCAACGATGTGCCATGTTCTTTCCTTAACTCAAAATTGCTGAAACAGTAGATGACATAATGAGATCTACTAAAGCTAAAAACAAAACAATAAATGTAACAACTACCACGACGGCAATAAATGCTTGACGAATTTGCGGTTTTGTTGGGAAAATGACTTTTGCAAGCTCCATTTTCGCATTATGAATGGTTTGACTTAATGTATTTTTCATTTTATTGCATCCTCGGGACATTTCCAACGAATAAAGCTCGCAAGCATCATTAGTAGAAAATGGGTGGCAGGCCAGGAGGGATTCGAACCCCCAACAATCGGATTTGGAATCCGGCGCTCTACCATTGGAACTACTGACCTATCTAATTAGAATCCCCGAAGGGAAACGACTTAAAGTTTTGCTTCTTTATGAATCGTGTGTTCACGACAAAATTTACAAAACTTTCTTACTGAGAATTTCTCAGTATGAGTTTTTTTGTTTTTAGTGGTGTGATAGTTACGACGAGTACACTTTTCACAGGCTAAATGGATATTTTCACGCATATTTGACCTTATATTCCGACCCTAAGGCCGGTTAAAATTATGCAAGGATTTTAGAAACAACCCCAGCACCAACAGTACGTCCACCTTCACGGATAGCGAAGCGAGTACCCTCTTCCATAGCGATTGGGTGAATCAATTCAGCATTGATTTTCACGTTATCACCAGGCATAACCATTTCAGTACCTTCTTGCAAGGTAATAGCACCTGTACAGTCAGTTGTACGAACATAGAATTGTGGGCGGTAGCCGTTAAAGAATGGAGTATGACGTCCACCCTCTTCTTTGCTCAATACATAAATCTCTGCCTCAAATTTTGTATGAGGAGTGATTGATTTTGGTTTACAAAGAACTTGACCACGTTCAACATCTTCTTTCTTAGTACCACGGAGAAGAAGACCACAGTTGTCACCCGCTTCACCCATTTCCATTTCTTTACGGAACATTTCAACACCAGTTACGGTAGTTGTTTGTGTATCACGGATACCAACGATTTCGATAGTTTCACCGATTTTGATTGTACCACGCTCGATACGACCAGTAACAACAGTTCCACGACCAGAGATAGAGAAAACGTCCTCTACCGGCATCAAGAAGTCTTTATCAGTTTCACGTTGTGGTTGTGGGATGTAAGCATCAACCTCAGCCATAAGCTTTTGGATTTTTGCTGACCATTCGCCAAGAACACCAGTTTTTGCTTCTTCAAGTGCACGAAGAGCTGAACCAGCTACGATTGGAGTATCGTCACCTGGGAAATCATACATATCAAGAAGTTCACGAATTTCCATTTCTACAAGTTCAAGAAGTTCTTCATCATCAACCATATCTTCTTTGTTCATGAAAACAACGATATATGGTACACCTACTTGTTTAGAAAGAAGGATGTGCTCACGTGTTTGTGGCATCGGGCCGTCCGCTGCAGAAACAACAAGAATAGCACCATCCATTTGTGCAGCACCGGTAATCATGTTTTTAACATAGTCGGCATGCCCAGGACAGTCAACGTGCGCGTAGTGACGGTTATTTGTTTCGTACTCAACGTGTGAAGTAGCGATTGTAATACCGCGCTCACGCTCTTCTGGTGCATTATCGATTGCATCGTAATCCATCATTTTTGCGCCGTTTGTTACAGCCAAAACTGCAGTAATAGCAGCTGTAAGTGTAGTTTTACCGTGGTCGACGTGACCGATTGTACCGATGTTACAATGTGGTTTTGTACGTTCAAATTTCTCTTTTGCCATAGTGTCCTCCGACTGAATGTGTAAATTAATTTGGAATTATACCAAAAAACAGCTGAAATAGCTTTCAAGCTTTCAAAAATTACAAAATTATTACTGGAGCTCACGAGCGGATTTGAACCGCCGACCTCTTCCTTACCAAGGAAGTGCTCTACCCCTGAGCCACGTGAGCATAAAACAATGATAAATATGTATTTGGAAGCTTAAAAACTATTTTACGTTTTAAGGTAATGATGAAGTAGTAATTATGAAATGTATACTTCAGCTCCCAGTGGAGCGGGAAACGAGACTCGAACTCGCGACATTCAGCTTGGAAGGCTGACGCTCTAGCCAACTGAGCTATTCCCGCAGATGGTGGTGAGAGAAGGATTCGAACCTTCGAAGATAAAAATCAGCAGATTTACAGTCTGCCCTCGTTGGCCACTTGAGTATCTCACCACGGCCATAATCTGGTCTAACACTGATAAATGTAATGCGTTCCGATTTCATTCAATGGTGCCGGCACGAGGATTTGAACCCCGGGCCTATTGATTACAAATCAATTGCTCTAGCCAACTGAGCTATGCCGGCATTGGTGAAATGGAGCCGAAATTATATACACTCTTTTCTAAAATGTCAAGCATAATCGATAAAGAAAATTAAACAATCGAATAAACAACCTCTTTTTTATTTTTTGTCTCCCTTATCTCACGCATTGTCAGCCCTTCTATATTGAGCGCGATCAAATCTTTTATTGAAGCTATTTGGTGTTTTGCTACTTCACGTAAAATTATTCCTCTATATGCTTTTGCCCAATGACTTACCACCTTTCCTTCTTTAAGAAATTTTAGTGTAACACTTGGTGCACGCGGTGTATAAAATTTATCGTAAAATCCAGCACGAAGATCTAATATCTCATGATTACCAATCATATCATCCAATGCTGCCGAAAAATGAATTTTATAAAATTTTTCCGGAGCAAATGTTCCAATTGATGAACCTTGTTTGAGCTTATAATTAGGAATAAGATCACTTGCGAGAATTGGACCAAAAAGGTTGGAAAAGAGTATCGTCATTCTATCAATGTAATGTTGCGCATCACTGGAAAGTGCTGGATAATTTAAGTAATCATATGCCACGCCATTATATCGTTCAATTGCTTTCATAGTTGGAGCGGACATAAAGGGTCGCTTATACCGTTCATATTCTTTTGGATCTTTAATTCCAAAAAGTTCAAAAAGTTGTACAGGACTCCCACCTTGTATCAATCTCTCATATTGTTCAATTACTTCGAGACGTTTGGAGAATAGATCGGGAAAAAGTAATGACTCATGTTCTAATGGAGGTAAACGTCCTCCTTCTTTTTTTCCTTCACTAGGTGCAAATAGAATAATCATCAATAATAAGCTGAGATAATGGCATAACTAAGAAAAAACATCATGTGTGATGCCCCTTCAAAGTAGTTAGTTTCACCCTCATCCGTCGTTTTCCATACCAAGAGAATCGTTAATAACAGAGCACCGATTTGAAGTGGATTAAAATCGAGTGTGAGATTAATCCCTGAAAAATAAGCTAAAATCATTAAAATCGGTACAGTTAAGATAATAGAAACAGTTGATGCACCCATTGCAATATTAACAACACGTTGTATCTGATCGTTACGAGCAGCTCGAACAGCAGTAAAAATTTCGGGTGAGACACTGATGATTGCAATAACCAAACCTGCCAAACCAGGTGATATGCCATGTTCACGAGCAATTACAACTCCATTTCCAGCAAATACCTCAGCACCTAAAGCGATAATAGCTATGAATCCAAAAATAGCAATAAAGTTTACTGGCGTACTTAAATGTTCAAAAATATAATCACTTGAATCGTTTTCATCTATCTCACCGTCTTCTTCTTCTTGCAATTTACGTTTAAGACGAAAAAAGCGGCTTCTTGCCGTTGCTTTAAAAAAATGGGTATGTGTTCTAGTTTGAAAAATAAAAATAACTATGTAAAACAATAATAAAACACCTGCAATCAAATGGCTTACATGTGTCAATGCTTCACTACCATGTTGAGTATGACTTAATAACCCTGGAACCAGTAAAGCACTAGAAGCTACAAATAAGACCGTGCTGTAAGCACTCGATGTCTCTTTATTATGTTGCTGCTGAGTAAATGCAAGACCTCCAAGAAAAACAGCTAATCCAAGTAAAACGTTTAAATCAACAATAACAGCAGAAATAATACCGCCTTTTACTGTCTCCAGCACTTCAGGTGAATGACGTACTTCTAGCAAAATAACATACAATAAAATAATCTCTACAGCAACAGCACTGAAAGTCAACACAAAACTTCCATAAGGTTCTTGAAGACGTTCAGAAAGGATATCAGCCACTTCAGCGACCGTTAAAGAGAGAGCAGCAATTCCTATAGCAGCAAAAAGTGTCGCCAAAGAAGATTCATGTTGAGTATTAAAAATAAAAGCAAGTATGATGGCTACAATACCTATAAAGATATCCCAATAGTCTTCAATAAAATAGCGTATCCGCCTATCCAAGTCTTTATCCTTCAAAGAGAGTTATATAGAATAATACCATAATCGAAATTCGTTTAAATCCACCCTTTTCGTTTAAAAACATAAACAGGGAGAATGGATGAACCGATCATCATGATTATTGACAAAAGATAGCCGTACTTCCAATGTAATTCTGGTATAAAATCAAAATTCATCCCATAAATACTTGCAATCAAAGTTGGTGGAAGAAAAATTACATTCACAATTGTAAACATCTTAATAACTTTATTTTGTTCAATACTCAAAACACCGACGAAAATATTTTGGAGGTAATCAAGCCGTTCAAAATTGAAATCTGTATAATCAATCAAAGATTTAATGTCTTTTAGCATAACAGTTACATCATGTTTTAAGGAGTGTTTATATTTGCTTGATTTTAAAAATGAACTCAATATACGCTGTTTATCATTCAAATTTTCGCGTATTTGCATATTCAAATCCTCTAATGAAGAGATACGCTCTAATATCTCTTCATCTTCATTTGTATAATCCGTTAATACGTGTTTTCGAACTCGCGTTATATCTTTGGCGAGTTTTTCAATGATATCTGCATCGGCATCAATACGAATATCAAGAATCTGACAAAAAATATCATATCCCGTCTCAAACTGCTTTGGAGTAGCAAAAAATTTCCTATTAAACTCATCAAAAGTATAAAGTGATGTATAACGAATAGAAATCAAAAGATCCCGATAAAGGATAAACGATACCGTCTCATTGTGAGAACTTTCTTTTGAATTTACCAAAAAATAGCTATTAATCTCAATTCGATCATTCTCCTCCCAGTATCGCGAACTGATCTCAATCTCTTCAGTTTCTTGTTTCGTAGGGAATTTAATGGTAAAAGTATTTTCAATAAAAGTGATCTCATCATATGTAGGCATAAGCATATCGATCCAAATAACTTTTTCGATTACATCACCGTCAAGCTCTGACATGGTATCGATGAATGCGATCGCATTTTCATTACGAACATAGCATTTAATCATGTATTCCCCCTTTCGCAAATCGCTCTTTATATGAGCATTTTTGACACAACTCCTCGCTACAAATACCTTTTGAAAATTCATCGATTATTGTTTGAGAGCGTTTTGATGTCAGAATTTTACCCAAATTTGTCTCACTAAGGTTACCAAGATTCATAATCCCATCTCCATCCAAACAACACGGCACTACTCGCCCGTCAACAAGGATAGCAATCTGCTTGTTTAACCCATGGCAATAACCATTACCTATAATCTCATTATTAAGATTTGGCCATTCAAAATAGTGATCAAAATGAAGCAAAATTTTGGAAGCCAAGCGGATGGATTGGCGTTCACCGCTTATTTGTGAGACAATAAATTCGTGTTCCAAACCAAAGTGATCTTCTAAAAGGGAAAAAAGTTTTTCATTAAACGTTTTTTCCCTTTGCGCTTCATCCAAATTCCAAAGACGAAGATTAATAAAAAAATCTTTTTTACCTAAGAGTTTCTCATCACATAAGTTCAATATTGGTTCCATATACGCTTCAAACGTTCGAGAGACGCTGTTTTTATTAAAACTGTTGAGAGAAATATTAACTTGCCTGATTGATGGATGAAAAAGCGCAACCCTTCGAAAAGGATCCAGATAAAAACCGCTAGTTGTGATCATCACTTTGAGTTCTGCTTTGTGAGCAATATCGAGATACTCTTCCAGATTGCTCAGCACCATCGGATCTCCCATCACGTGTAGCGCAATCTCATCTGTAACCTCTCGAAGCTGTTCTACAACAGATTTAAAAAAGGAAAGCTCCATCGTTTCAGTCGGCTGCACTTTTGGAGGACAAAAGGTGCAAGAGAGTCCGCAAATATTGGTGACTTCAACATACGCACGGCTAAATTTCATTATAATTCCCTCATGCAAACATTAGAATCTATCAATCAAACACTGAGTAGCAATGACGCGGTCATGCTCTATTTTAGCGCACCGACCTGTAATGTGTGCCATGCCCTCAAGCCAAAATTAGTCGAAGCAATTACCAATACATTCCCAACATTCATCATAGAGAGCATCGATATCTCCAAAACCCCTGAAATCGCATCCCATTTTAGCGTTTTTGCCATTCCGACGGTATTGATATTTTTTCAAGGACGGGAATTTTTACGCAAAAGCCGACATATGAGTGTCGGCGAAGTAGTCGATGCAATACAAAGACCCTATAGCCTTATGGTAGAAAACTAACGATCCCTGCCGTTACCGCAACATTAAGCGACTCCACGCCGCGATACATCGGAATACTCACACTGTGCGTCGAGGCACGCATCACCGTGTCACTGACCCCTTCTGATTCATTTCCCAACACAAAAATAGCCCGATCTGGAATTTTCAACGTATGAATATCATCTTTGGCGTGAGACGAAAGGGTAATGATCGCCGTATTGCTCAGCGTCAAAATCTCACTCAAATCCTCACAATAGTAGATCGGGATTTTGAAGAGAGTTCCTGCGCTCGCTTTCATTACCAAAGGTGAGAGCTTTGTGCTATTGCGGCGCGGCAATACAATCCCATCAATCCGGCTCGCCGCGGCGGAGCGGACAATCATTCCCAAATTTTGAGGATTATTGATCCCATCGAGAGCTAAAAGACGAAACGACTCGGGTAAATCGGTCGAAATATGAGATGTACTTCGATAATTTTGACTCACCACATCCAGTGCAACGCCCTGATCCTGAGCACTGTTTTTGGAGATGCGAGAAAGTGAATCTTTGGTATGGTATTTGATCTCAACACCGCGCATTTCGGCAAGAGCCAGTATCTCTTCAATCGTTTCGTCGGTTCGGTTACTTTTGGAGAGATGCAGTTTATGAATCTGTACCGACTCATCACGCAGCACTTCAACAGCAACATTACGCCCATAAAGGGTAATCAGAGAATCAAAAAAGCGCTTTTTTTCTAAATACTCAGGTGAATCGTTCATTAAAGTTTCGATGCTATTGCTTCAGCACTAAATCCGAAACGTTCAAATAACAGTTCTGCTGGTGCACTTGCACCGAAACTTTCCATTGCAACAACGATATCAGCAAAACGATACCATTCTAATCCGCGTGCTGCTTCTATCGCCACTTTTTTTGTCGAAGGCTTGATAATAGTATCAATGTAGCTTTGTGGTTCTTCAAGTAACAAATCAAAACACGGAACACTTACAACATTTGCTGCGATTCCACGTGTTTGTAGAAGATCAGCTGTCTCAATCGCAAGACCAACTTCTGAACCTGAAGCCATTAAAGTAACAGTTGCATCATTGCGCTCTACCAATAAATAACCGCCATTTTCAACATCTCCACGTACTGCATCAGGAAGAAGAGGTAAATTTTGACGTGAACAGACAAATGCAGATGGAGAACGCTTCATCGACAGCGCTTTTTGCCAACACTTAACATTCTCAGCACCATCCGCCGGACGATAAACATAAAAATTCGGCAATGCTCTAAACTGACTCAAATGTTCAATCGGCTGATGGGTAGGACCATCTTCTCCAACACCGATACTGTCATGTGTCCAAATGAAAAAGTGCTGAATACCACTGAGAGCTGCAATCCGTGCTGAAGGTTTAAGATAATCGCTGAACACGAAAAACGTCGCACTAAATGGCATAATCGGACCATAGAGTGCCATTGCATTGGTGATTGATGCCATAGAGTGTTCACGAATACCAAAATGGATATTTTTCCCTTTTGGAAAATCTCCCATATCTTTTAACTCTGTTTTATTAGAAGGACCAAGGTCAGCTGATCCTCCCAAAAATCCAGGAATTGCTTTTGCAATTGCATTTAATATAACTCCGTTAGTATTACGAGTTGCATCAGCTTTTTCAAATATTGGCCATTGGATACGCATGAAATCAGGATTAATAAGTTGCTCATATGCTTCATTTTGCTCAGAAAGAGGAAGTTCTTTCAAGCGATGATTCCACTCGCGCTCTGCCAAATCCCCTTTTTCGAGCGCACAGCGGAAACGTTCCAACACATCTGCATCAACAGTAAAAGTCGCTTCAGGATCAAATCCTGCAGCAATTTTTGCTGTTTTAATAACATCATACCCCAAAGGTGCACCATGTGCATGGTGTGACCCTTCCATTTTTCCACCACCCTTGGCAATAATGGTATTAGCAATAATTAACACTGGACGAGAAATGGTTTTTGCTTGAGTCAATGCACCATCAATTTCATCAAAATTATGGCCATCTATTTCTAATACAGCCCAATTTTGAGACTCAAAACGATCACGCATATTTTCACTAAGACTTAACTCAGTTGATCCTTCAATCGTGATACGATTTGAATCATAGATAAGTATTAAATTATCAAGTTCCATATGACCAGCTATTGAACAAGCCTCATAGCTAATTCCCTCTTCTAAATCTCCATCACCACATAGACAATAAACATTATGATCAATCATTTCAGCAGTTTCAGAATTTACTTTATTCCCAACATATTTTGCCGCCATTGAAAAACCAACTGCATTAGCAATCCCCTGCCCTAAAGGTCCAGTCGTGATCTCAATCCCTGCGGTATGTCCATATTCCGGATGCCCCGGAGTTTTAGAATCCAGTTGACGAAAGTTTTTAAGATCATCAATCTCCAACCCATATCCCCATAAATAATACAGCGAATAGATTAATCCAGTTCCATGTCCACCAGAAAAAACTAGGCGGTCACGATTAAGCCATTTCGGATTTTTCGGGTTGTGTGTAAGATGCTCAGAAAGAACAACAGCTATATCTGCTAATCCCATAGGTGCACCAGGATGTCCTGAATTTGCTTGTTGAACCATATCCGCCGCTAAAAAGCGGATTGTATCAGCCATTTTTTGGCGCATTACATTACTCATTATTTAATCCTTATGTCGGTTAATATAGTGTTCAAGTGTTGGTGACAATTCACGTCGCAAATTCTCATCAAAACTTTTCATTCGTTTCATTATTTTATCAGCTAAATGATTTGCTTCATTCATTGCACTTTCAAACCCAAGCAATGTCACAAAGCTATTCTTCGCTTCATCATTATTAGTGGTTTTGCCCGCTTTTATTTCATCTTGAGTAACGTCCAAAATATCGTCTTGGATTTGAAACAGCAATCCCAAATCGATCCCAAAATCGTACAATTTCTGTGCGAGGTCATCCCGTCCTACGATAAAGGCACCCATTTGCAATGACGCTGCAATCAATTTTCCTGTTTTATGAATATGCAACATTTTTACTTGATCTAGCTCAAGACGTTGATTTTCAAAATGGCAATCAATAGCTTGTCCTAATACCATCCCATTAACGCCACCGTTATGAGAAAGTGAACGTACCAATTTTACAATCACTTTATCAGACAATGGTGCATCGGACAGAACTTCAAACGCATACGTATTTAACGCATCCCCAGCTAAAATTGCACTTACTTCATCATATGTCTTATGAAGCGTTGGGATACCACGTCGTAAATCTGCATTATCCATAGCAGGTAAATCATCATGAATCAAAGAATAAGTGTGAAGTAATTCGATCGCTAATGCTACGTGATAAGCACTTTGCGTTAAAAGAGGATTATAAGCTTGAACTACACTCAATAATAATGCAGGACGAAAACGTTTTCCGCCACCAATAAGCATTCGTTGCAACGATAATTCATAATGAGGATGAAAACTCGTAGCAGTAGGAAGATGCGCTACTAAAAACGATTCAAACTGCTCCATTAATATCCCACTATTTTTTAGCGAAATAGTACCATGACAGAGCTTATATCTTCTCGATTATTTCTGTAATAGTATTCTCATCATCGAGTAAAACTACTGTTGGCTTATAATTTTCAAGTTCAGCATCATTATATGTAGCATAAGCGACGATAATGATTTTATCGCCCTTATGTACTTTTCGTGCAGCAGCTCCATTAAGACAAATATCACGCTGCCCACGCTCACCAAGAATAATATAAGTTGAAAATCGCTCACCATTATTGATATTCAAAATTTCAACTTTTTGTCCAACTCGCATTTTAGAAGCTTCTAGCAGATCTTCATCAATAGTGATTGAACCAACGTAATTAAGATTAGCATCAGTTACTGTAGCGCGATGGATTTTACTGTATAGCATTTCGATCAACATTGTTTATCTGCCCATCTGCTTCATCATATCAGCAGGAGTAATAGGAGCATCCCACATTTCAGAAGGAATCACATATTCTTGTACTACTTCTCCACCAATAATATGTCGATCAATAATTTCATTAATTTTTTCTTTTGTAAGCCCTGCATACATAACATGTCCTGGTTCTACAAGCATAATTGGTCCTACATTACAACGATTCATACATGAAGTACGAATAGGCTGAACTGTAGCGATCAACCCTTTTTGCATTAATGTTTGAGCTAAATGCTGAAAAATATCCTGTGTATGTGGATTAACACAACTAGGTTTTGGCATGCCCGGAGGAGAGCTTTGCTCACATTTAAAAATATAGAACGCTGGCTGAGGAAGACCCATCAACTACTCCTTAAAAAAATCTGGTGGTCTATTGCACCGTAAAATAATTACGGCATTATAGCCAAATCATAACGGTGCATAGTTAGTTCCCGTAAACAATTTATCGGCTTAAATCTCTTTTAACAACTCGCGTGCAACAACCCTATCATCGAATGGCATATGCTGGTCATAAATGATCTGAGATGTCTCATCCCCTTTTCCAAGGATTAATACCACTTCATCTCCACTGCGTTCTTGAAGAGCTTGTTTGATTGCATTGCGACGATTTACATCCACATACACATTACTCTTATCTTCAATACCGACTAAAATATCTTCAATTATCATATCAGGATCTTCAAAGCGTGGGTTATCACTTGTCACGTACACCTTTTTGGCATACGCGCTTGCAACTCTCCCCATCATCGGGCGTTTAGTTCGATCACGATCCCCACCAGCACCAAAGACCACCAATACTTCTTTCTCCTTGAGAGCATTAAGAACCTGCTCCATCCCATCAGGGGTATGCGCAAAATCGACGATGACGAGCGGATTTTCACTCACCACTTCCATTCGTCCGCTTACACCGCCGAAATTTTCAACCGCATCGGCAATTTTTTCAAGAGAGTCATTTGTTACGAGATGAACGGCTCCTATCGCTGCTGTGATATTATAAAGATTGAAAAAGCCATGCAATGAGGTGACAAACGGAACGTGCTCTTCAAAATGCTTCAACACACCGCTCACTCCGTTATTCAACGAATACGCGATAATTTTATACGTAGCAGGGTTTTCCACTCCATAGGTAAAAGCATTTTTAAAATTGAACTCTGCTTTCACTTCATCTTTATTAATCAGTTTTTTCGACTCATCCTGAAAAAAGAGATTTTTAATACGAATATACTCTTCGATACTCTCATGGTAATCAAGGTGATCTTGTGTAATATTGGTTAAAATTTTTAGGCCAAACGTTATTCCCGCAATCCGTTCTTGCTCAATAGCATGGGAACTCACTTCCATCACAAAATACTCGCATCCTGATGCAATAGCTTGCACCATATGACGATAAGTGTTAAGCACTGTTGGAGTAGTAAGTGTTTTTCCTTCCACTGGGGCATCATTCATGAAAAAGCCCCGCGTCCCCTGCATCGCGGCTTTGTGACCTAAGTCAAGTAAAATAGAATAAATAGCACTTGCTGTCGTTGTTTTTCCATTTGTTCCGGTAATGCCGATTACATTTATACGATCCAACCCAAAGAGGTTCCAACACTCTGATGGGCTTATTACAGAATGAGCGCCGCGTGAAATCGCATCGTCTTTATACTTCTCATTTTGTTTTGTAACCAAAAAAGCGCATTCACTGCCACATTCATTTGAATTCTCACTGATATAGCGATACGCTTGACCTTCGATTTCAATTTTCAATATTTTTCCCTTTGGCTAAACGTCGTAACAAATTACGAAGTTGACGATCATTTGGATAGACACCTAGTGCACTCTCCAAATAACTTAGCGCCATCTCATTGTATCCATGGTCAATCAAATTGTCCAAAAAATCAACAAAATCTTCTTTTTCTGTGATAATAACCCGAGTAGAAAACATTATATTTTCAAAAATACGGTTAAAATCATTTTCATCATTAACCAACTCTTTGAACTCAGTATACATAATCCCGTCTTCATACGCAAGACGCTGTTTAATTGTATCATCAAACAATCCTGACAATTGATCTAAAGTCCCATCCATAGTCTCTAAAATCTCAGAAATTATAATATCTGCCGACTCTACATCTTCATTTCGTAATATTGTGTAATAATCAAATAATGCTTCCCCAGCATTTTCACCACTCATTGCCATATCTGAGAGTATCGCACCATTATATGCCTCTTTAGAATCTGGATAATCTTTTAACGCCAATGAATAATTACGCAATGCTTCTACATACTGACCCGCCAAAAAATAATCATTTGCTTGACTGAGGGTTTTGGTTAAATTAATTGTTTTCATAGCATCCCTCCTATGTTTTCTAATATCGACTCAAATTTGTAGAATTATAATGCGTCAATTTGATGTTCCATCCCCTGCGGCACATTTATTACGATCAATTCAGGATGAATATCCATCCTCAATTGACGTTCGACGCCATATTTCAGGGTATTTCCACTACTTGAACACCCAATACACGCACCTTGTAATTGTACATAAATTGTTCCATTCTTAACTGTCAAGAATGCTATATCGCCGCCGTCTAATGCAAGAGAGGGACGAATTTTATCAATGACATTGCGTACCGGTTGCATTAATTCTTCATCACTAAATGGAATCATAGTTATCATACCTTCTAAAGCTCAAATATTGTGTAATAGTATAAGAAAAGGTCTTATCATGGACTAATGCAAAAAGGATAGTTTTGGAGCGAAGCTCGAATTAAGGGGTAAGGGGTTATTGAACTCGTTATACGAGTTCAATATACGCCATTGGTGTAGCATCACCGCGGCGAATACGAGTTTTAACGATACGAGTATACCCACCGTTACGCTCAGTATACTTAGGAGCAACTTCATTTATCAATGTTTTAGTTGCTTCTTTGTTTTGTAATACAGCAAACACTGAACGGTGAGCATTAGCATCACCTACACGTGCAGTTGTAATCAATTTTTCAGCAAATGAACGAAGTTCTTTTGCTTTCATCAACGTAGTTTCGATTTTACCGTGTTCAATCAACGCAATGCTAAGGTTGGTCAACAAAGCTTCACGATGTGCGCTCGTTCTACCTAGCTTGCGGTATCCGTGACGATGTCTCATGAGATACTTCCTATAATGATTTAAAGCTTATTCAGCTTCGATTTTCTTTTTGATAGCACTGATAAGATCATCAGCCATATCTTGTCCTACAGAATAGCCATATTCAGTGATTTTTTCTAAAATCTCTTCAAATGATTTTTTCCCTAGGTTTTTAACTTCTTTCAAATCATTTTGGCTCATCATTACAATTTCACCAATGTATTTGATATTAGAACGATCCAAACAATTAAAACTACGTGCACTAAGACCAAGTTCTTCAATACGAGCACCCAAACGTTTAAGTTCAGGATGTTCATCTCCACGCTCTGCAGCTGCAGGAGCTTTGATACTTACTTCACTGTTAAATACTGCCATTTGAGCGTACATAACTTCCAATGCATTTTTAAATGCATCGACCGGTGAAATTTGTCCATCAGTAACGATGTTAATAACTACTTTTTCAAAATTTGGATTATCTTCGACCAAAACGTTCTCAATAGCATATGTTGCGCGGCGTACCGGCGTAAAATAAGCATCAAGTGCGATATAGCCATCACCCAAAACATCCCGTACATCTTCACTCGGTGCATAACCGATACCCTGATGAATTTTAACGGTAAAAGTCAACGTTGCATCTTCGTTCAACGTTGCCAAAAATGCATTTGGTGTTACCACTTCGACATCGTCATTATCTAAATCACTTCCATGAATTTCACAAGGGCCTGCGAAACTGTAAGTGACCTCTTTCTCTTTAAGGCCGTTTTTTAATTTAAAACGGATCCCTTTTAGGTTAATAATGAAATCCGAAATGTCTTCGAGCATACCACGCACAGAGTCGAACTCATGCTTAGCACCCTCAATTTTAATACCGATCGGTGCGAATCCGACCGAGCTGCTTAACAAAAAGCGGCGGAGCGGATGAGCGAGAGAAACCGCAAATCCGGTTTCGAACGGATAAGCGATGATATTCGCTTCATTCGCACTGATTTGCTCGACGACAAACTCTTTCGGAAGAAGCGGTGATGTCTTAATTTTTTTCATGCTGAACGCCCTTTCTTTAATGATTATTTCGAGTAAAGCTCAACGATTAGACGTTCTTCTACAGGAATAACTACCTCTTCACGCTCTGGAAGACGTGTGAAAATACCGAACGCTTTATCTTGATCAATATCAACCCATGCCGCAAGACCGGTTTGGTTTGTCAACTCAATCGCGCGAACGATTTGGTTGTTCTTTTTAGTTTTTTCGTGAATTTCCACTTTTTGTCCCGGAACTACACGGTAAGAAGGGATATCAACACGTTTTCCATCAACCAACACGTGACCGTGGTTTACCAATTGGCGTGCAAAACGACGAGTCGTTGCAAATCCCATACGATAAACTACGTTGTCAAGACGTTGCTCAAGCAACATTACCAAGTTAGTACCGGTGTTACCTTGACGGCGTTTTGCTTCTGTAAACAATGAACGCATTTGTTTTTCACTCAAACCGTACATAAATTTCGCTTTTTGTTTTTCACGAAGCTGTGTACCGTATTCAGAAATTTTTGTACGGCGTTGACCGTGTTGGCCAGGTCCATATGGACGTTTGTCAAGGGCACTTTTACCTGCAAGACGACGCTCACCTTTTAGTCCAAGGCTTACACCGAATCTTCTTTCGATTTTTTCTACGGGTCCTCTATATCTTGCCATTGCTAAACTCCTTAGACTCGTCGGCGCTTAGGCGCACGACATCCATTGTGTGGTAGTGGAGTAACGTCTTTCATGAAAGAGACACGTAAACCTTCAATCGCACCAACACTTTTAACTGCTGTTTCACGGCCAGAACCTGGTCCTTGAACTTTAATTCCCACTTCTTTAATACCGTGGACCATTGCTTTTTCCATCGCAGATTCTACTGCTTGTTGAGCAGCAAAAGGAGTCGATTTTTTAGAACCTTTGAAACCAAGGGCACCAGCCGAACTCCATGCGATCATATTACCCATTTCGTCAGTTACCGTTACAAGGGTATTATTAAATGATGCTAAGATATGTACGATACCTTTTGCAATATTCTTTTTGACGATTTTTTTACGAGTTGCTTTTCTTTTTGCCATACTCTAATCCCTTATTTTGTGGCTGAGCCGACGGTTTTCTTTTTACCTTTGCGTGTACGAGCATTGGTTTTGGTTTTTTGACCACGGCATGGGAGACCTTTACGATGACGAAGACCACGGTAAGAACCAAGATCCATCAACGCTTTGATATCCATAGCAACTTGCTTACGAAGATCACCTTCTACAGCGATACCGCTGCTTCGGATCTCTTTTGCAATAGTTGCTGCTTCATCTTCTGAAAGTTCGAATACACGTTTATTGTAATCGAGTCCAGTAGCATCCAAAATTTTTCGTGAAGTATGCAAACCGATACCATAGATATAAGTTAATGCATATTCCAAACGTTTTTTCTTAGGTAAGTCCACACCAGCAATACGTGCCATGCTTATCCTTGTCTTTGTTTATGTTTTGGGGTTTTGCAGATTACGCGAACAATCCCTTTACGCTTGATGACTTTACAATCATCGCACATTTTCTTCACTGAAGAACGTACTTTCATCGGTAGGCTCCGTTGATTTAAATCACTTGCTTCTCGTAGGTGGATCGTAATCTCACCAATACTTGTAACTACGATTGAACGCAGTTATAAACATTCAATTCTATTTGTCCGAGAGGGCAAAGTGGACGCGTATAATACAGTAGTTAAGGTTAAATTTTTATTAAGGTGAGAATCAGTGTACTGATTCGATCCGTATTTATACGATTCGAATCATAAAAGGTATTTCCAACACAGCATCTAATACTTCTAGTTTATCCATAAGCTGATGGATCGCTCTCTCAGTTGCTTCATGGGTTGCAAACAACAAATGAGCACATTCTGTTTCAGACGGACGTTGAATCACCGCTTCAATTGATATATCATGGTCTGCAAAAAGTCGAGTTATTTGGGCTAATATTCCTGGCTTATCCGATACACGTAATCGTAAATAATATTTTGAGCGAATATCACCTTGACTTTTAAGTCTAAGTCCCTCTTCGAGGGGATGGTTAAACCCAAGCATAGGGGAACGTTTACCAGAACGGACAATATCAATAATATTTGCTACTACAGCACTTGCCGTTGCGTTTCCGCCCGCACCCGGTCCATAATAAAGTGTTTCACCTACACGGTCACCGACAACGCTGATCCCATTCATGACCCCATCGATTTTTGCAATCATCGCATCTTCATCAACCAATGCGGCATGAACACGGAGTTCTACTTCACTGCCATCACGTTTAGCAATCCCTAAAAGTTTAATGGTATATCCAAACTCTTTTGCAAAAGCGATATCCGCAGGGGTAATCCCCTCAATACCTTCGATAAGAATCTCTTCAGGTTTAGCATCAATCCCATAAGCGATAGAAGCAAGAATCAAAAGTTTATGCGCCGCATCAAATCCACCGATGTCAAATGTTGGATCGGCTTCGGCATACCCTAGTGCTTGTGCTTCGACTAATACATCGGCAAATGGGCTTCCTTCGTTCATCATTTTAGTCAGCATAAAATTGCACGTCCCATTCATGATCCCCATGATTGAGAGAATATGGTTCGCTGAAAGTCCATCACGCAGCGCATTGATAATAGGGATTCCCCCCGCAACGCTCGCTTCGAATTCAAACGGAATCTCTCCTGCAATATCTTGAAGTTCATAACGATGATAAGCTAGGAGTGCTTTATTTGCTGTAACAACTGCTTTACCATTTTGGAGAGCTTTTTTGACAATAGCAAGAGGTAGTTCCACTCCTCCCATAAGCTCAACAACAATATCAATTTCAGGATCATCGACAATATCGTAAGGATTCTGAGAAAGGGTGATTGAGAGATCACTTACTTTTGAAAGGTCGCGAACTACACCGCTTTTTACAATTATTTCATCTCCAGAACGTGCAGAAATAATAGTTTTATTCTCTTCTAATATCTGAACAACGGCACGCCCTACCGTACCGACTCCGATTACACCGATACGAGTCACTCGTGAGCCTTGCCGCTTAATGTACTCAAAAATTGTTTGATATTTTTTGCCGCTTGACGAATACGTTGATCATTTTCAATCAAAGCAATACGAACATACTGATCACCGTAATCACCAAATCCAATCCCTGGAGCCACGGCAACATTCGCTTCTACCAACAAACGTTTAGAAAATTCAAGGCTTCCCATGTGAATTGCGCATTCAGGAATTTTTGCCCATACAAACATTGATGCCTGATTACGACGAACCGGCCATCCAGCACGGTTAAACGCCTCGATCAAAACATTTTGACGGTGATCGTATTTATCCGTGATCTCTTGAACACAGCTTTGATCTCCCGTAAGCGCTACTGTAGCAGCCACTTGGATCGGGGTAAACATCCCGTAATCCAGCCAGCTTTTGATTTTTTGAAGTGCACCAATAAGTTTTGCATTTCCAACAAAGAAACCAACACGCCATCCAGCCATATTATAACTTTTAGAGAGAGTAAACGCTTCGACTGCAACATCTTTTGCACCTGGCACAGAGAGGATTGAAGGGGTTTTGTAGCCATCAAATGTCAAATCACCGTATGCAATATCACTGATAATATAAAATCGTTCACGCTTTGCCATCTCAACAACCCGAACATAAAATTCTGGAGTTACTGTCGCTGTTGTCGGATTGTGTGGAAAGTTGACAACAAGATATTTTGGCTTAGGAAATGAAACATGAAAAGCATGTTCAAGTCTCTCAAAAAATAGATCTTCATCAACTTTATAATCTTCATCAAATGGCAATTCCATTTTTTGAACATTTCCACCCGCCAAAATAAAGCCATACGAATGAATAGGATAAGTCGGGTCAGGAACGACAACGACATCACCCGGATTCGTAATGGCGTACGCTAAATGAGCATACCCCTCTTTAGAACCCATTGTTGCAACCGCTTCAGTATCGGGATCAAGATCAACATCATAACGGCGTTTATACCAATCACAAATCGCTTGACGAAGTTTTGGAATCCCTTTAGAGACAGAATATCCGTGCGTTTTGGTTTTTTCAGCAGATTCAACCAATTTTTTACGAATATGTTCAGGAGTATCTCCATCAGGATTTCCCATACTAAAATCGATAACATCAGCACCAGAGCGTCTGCGTGCCATTTTAAGCTCATTAACTTCAGCAAAAACATATTTAGGGAGGCGTTTAATCCGGTCAAATTGGATTTCATCAAACATGGCTACAACCTGTGATTAAAAAATTGCGCCATTTTAGCATAAGAGGCTTAGTTTTTATATAATAGACTAATTATCGACCTTGGCTCATCGACTCTATCCATGTCCCTTCTCTAAGTACTTTCATTCCGTTGGCATTGGATACTTTTAAATAAACGCCTCCATCAGGAAGCTCAAATTTGAGTTCATCACTCTTTTTTTCAGAGCGAAGAGAATAGAGTACTTGCATAGAATTGTCCAGAACAGCAACATCTGGATACCAATGAATTCCATAAGGGGGTTCAATATGGATAATTTGTCCCGGTTCAACCCTATACCATTGCGCAGAGTTCACTCGCTTTAATTCAGAGCCCTCATCCATTGCGATTAAAGGGACACTCCAAATACCATTTTGAGTATCGATAGAGAGGATAAGTCCTTTTTGGTCTAGAGTAGAACTCTCAATGGAAATTCCCTGCTCTTGGAGATTTTCCCCTAAAAGTGCAAAATTAAACGCTCTATTTCCGACTACAGACCCCTGAATATCGCCTAATCCATTCTGAAATCTAAGTGACGTAACATCAAATTTATAGCCTACTGCATTAAACGCTTGCGTAAGTGTTTTTAATGTCACCGTAGGTTCACCAATAAAACTTACCTGTGTATTAATAGCTATTCCCCAAAGTATACAAGGAAATAAAAGAGATACTATAAATCGATTCATGGAAAATCCTTACCAGTTTTTTCCACCGTTTTTTTCTATAAACTCATCTTTGCTTATCTGTTTCAATATACCATTTTCACAAATAAACCGAACAGTCTCTTTCTCTTTTAACTCTGTTTTTCCAGCAGAAGATTCAATTTCAATCCTGCCATGACCTAAAAATATCAACCAATTTTTAGTTAAATCGATACTAATCGGCTCTGTTGTAACGTTTTGAACCCGTTCACCCGTTGCCATATTTATCATCCCATACCATACTTTGTATACAGGCCGAAGTATAAGAAGTTTCCCTGCATCAATAGGTTTTGAAATGTTTGATACCACGGCACTTTTTTCAGGAACAATTTCAACCGTTGCATTGGTCTCATTCTCATCGCTTACATTCATATCTACCGAATCATTAGCCACTTGAACAACTGCAGACGTTAGATTTATAACATCTTCATGCGGAACATTTGCCATCTTACCTTGAGCAATATATCCTGCAATCAGCAAAAGAGCTATTAAAACAACTCCTACTAGCATCCATTTTGGCTTTGAATTTGAAGTTGCCTGCAAAATAACTGACTCTTTTTGCGGCATAGTTTTTTGATGAACACTTTGAAATTCCAAATATTCTTGCTTGATACTATTCAAATCAATTCCGTATTCACGCTCAAGAATCGACATAAACCCCATAAATTGTACACGTCCGATATCACCGTACGATTTGGTTAAGACCAATTCAACTTTATCGCGTGAAATATGAGTTTTCTCATGAATTTTTTCAGTTCCGAGAGCCTGCAAGTCTTCGAACGTGTTACATTGTTTCATCTCATTCTCTCCATCAAAATTGCGCCGGCAACACCGACATTTAAAGAATCAAAATCATGTGCCATAGGGATGGATATACCGACATCGAGACTTTTTTGAACTCTACCGCTGAGACCTTCTCCCTCGTTACCCAATACCAATGCGCGTTTAGGGGCAAACGAAGTCTCGCGTATATCTTGCCCGTCCATGACCGCTCCATACACCTGAAACCCTGATTGTTTCAGTTCATGCAGTACGTCATGAATATTATGAATAATTACAATCGGAAGATCGAGAGCAGCACCGCTGCTGGTACGAATCATCGGTTCCAAATTCGGTTCTTTAATGCCACTGATGACGATTGCCTGTACCCCAAGTGCATAAGCACTGCGTATGAGGGAGCCGATATTTCCCATGTCAGTAATTGAGCTGAGTATCACTACAAAATCGCATTTTTTAAGAAATGGAGAGGCATACGGAACAACCTGTGAAATCTCAGCGATAAAACCTTGATGGTTTCCTCCCTTGACCATTGCCTGAGCCGCTTTTTCAGGGATCCTTTTGATCTCGAAGCCCATTTTCATAAGATGCGAATACTCTTTTTTATCGAGCTCTTTTGCCAAATAAAGGGTCTTGATACGATCCTTATGACGTTCTAGTGCGTAATAAACCGGTTGTTTTCCATAAATAAGCATACGTTATTTTACCTTTATGTGTTTAAGAGGCGCTGATAGCACTCTTTGGGATTTTCACCTGTAATTTTGGCAATGAGTTTTGATGCCGCTTTTTTTGGGATATCGAGAGAAAGAATATCCTGTTCACTAAGGGATGAACCTTTTGCTTCTGATGCCTCAATCACAACAACCCACTCTCCCCGTATCTCTTTTTCCATCTGTGAAATCAATTCGGATGCTGTACCGCGATAAAATTTCTGATAGCGTTTGGAAAGTTCTTTGGCTAAAAAAACTTCCCTTTTCGGAGCAGCAATAGAAATTTCCGCTAATAATTTATCCAACCGCTTTGGAGATTCATACAATACTGTTGTATATCCGTTAAATAACGCTTCCTGCAAAGCGGAAGCACGATCATTACCTTTATGAGGCAAAAATCCCAAGAAAAGCATTTTTGTTTCAATAAAGCCACTGGCCACAAATGCCGTTAAAATAGCATTTGCACCTGGTAAAATATCATATTTAATTCCATGATCAATACAATAACGAACCAGCATCTGTCCTGGGTCACTGATCCCCGGCATACCGGCATCACTGACATATACAATATTTTGATCAAAGAAATCAGGAGTTAGTGCAGCAACGAATTCACTCTCATTGTGTGAATGAAGACTAATAAATTTTGGTTCAATGGTTGTTAAATCATATCGTTCTTTGAGAAGATGAATCAATTTTTTGGTTACACGGGTGTCTTCACATAATAAAACCTGTGCTTGGGAAAAGACTTCGAGGGAACGGAAAGAGATATCGGCTATATTGCCGATAGGGGTCGGGACGAGAGATAACATTACTCTCCTCCCTTCGTTATAACTTAGCTAAGTTGGTAACGTTTTTTGAATTTATCGATACGTCCTGCTGTGTCTACTTGACGCTCAGAACCTGTATAAAACGGGTGACAATCGCTACAAATATCGACACGGATCGATTCTTTTGTGCTGGTTGTAGTGAATGTGTTGCCACATGCACAGCTAGCCGTACATTCGACGACATTCGGATGAAGATCTTTTTTCATAGTTTTACCTTGTGAATGACGGCGTTGTACGTCAATCGGTTTTGATTTTACATCCATACCTGGGGACGGATTGTTGGAGGCGAATTATAACCAAAAATTTCTTTTTTTACAATAAATGTGAAGCGATCGCTACTGCCGCCGTTTCGGAGCGTAAGATCATCGGTGATGAAAAATGTCGAATTCTATGTTCAATAAATTGTTTACGCTCATTTTCGTCAAAACCGCCTTCACATCCGATTACAACTGTTTCGATTCTTTCTTCATTATTGAAAACCTCTCCGCCAAAATCAAGAACAACAGAATCCGGATGTCCTTGCAAAAATGAATGCAAAGTCGCTGATTCTCCAAATTCTATTAATGATGTTCGGCCACATTGCATTATTGCGCTCTCCATAATACGATTAAAGCGTTCAAAATCGAGTCGAAAGTTTTGTTGAGAACGGCGACAATGAATAAATGTAATTTTTGAAACACCGAGTTCAGTTAACATCGGTAAGCTTTTTTCAATGGTTTTCGGATCAATCAAACACCATCCGATATGTAGCTTTTTCCCATTTTCGCAAAGTGAAGTATGATGAGTTTGTAGAGTGAAATAGGCATTACGACCATCTGTTCGTGTTAAATGGTAGCGATATTCTTCGTGTAAATTCTCTTTTTTACGAAAACAGATAGTATCACCGATAGTATGCCTACGAACTTTGATCAAATATTTATACTCTTCTCCTGATAAACACAGCTCCTGAGAACCGGCATCAGAATTTAACATAAATTTCACGCCAGCATCCACGCAGTTATGAAAATAAGCATTGCCATTTCAATACCTAAAAAACGAAATGCTTTTTTCTTATATTCATCAAAAGCACCCTCTTTGCTAATATCGGTTCGGCGTTTAAGTGTTTTATATCTTTTTGCTTCAAGTATAATCATAACAATACCCGCAACAATCATTACAATGTTCGCTAAAGTAAAATGTAAATGCTTAGCTGCCATCATAACTGCACCAGTCAAAATCAACATAGCTATTAATGAACCCGAAATCGGCATCACAATTCTCATCCGCTTAGCATATCGGACGATATGTTTTGATAATAAAAGCATGACGATATTAAAACCGACCACTCCCATCAATATAATTACTCCAGCATAGTGGATTTCTATTCCCATTTTGTACATTGCTTCCATAAAGGGGATTTTACCTTAAATCGCCTATAATTGATACTATAGAATTGCAACAGCAAAAAAAGGATGTTTATGGCAGTCAGCGTAGAAGAGGCATTTGAGCATATATATACTCTCTCATCGCCATTGGGAACTGAAATTGAGCCTATTGAAAACTCTATTCATCGTATATTGGCAGAAGAGATTATCGCTATACACTCACTACCCTCTTTTGACAACTCGGCCATGGACGGCTATGCAGTTAGAATCGATGATGCCGGTAAAACACTACTTCAATCTTATACTATTTTTGCAGGAGACAAAGACGACATACGACTCATTGAAGATCAATGTATTCGGATCATGACTGGAGCCAAAATTCCACAAGGATGCGAAGCTATCGTCCCTATAGAAGAAGTGAGTATCACAGGCGAATACGTGAGTTTTCCAACATCAATCCGACCTTCTCAGCACATTCGACTAAAAGGGGAAGACATTCAATCCGGCATGACTCTGCTCGAAGTGGGAACTCAGTTACATGCTCACCATATCTCCCTTTTGGCATCTCAGGGAATTACCCATGTTAAATTGTATCGACGCCCTCGTGTTGCTCTTTTCTCTTCTGGAAATGAACTTAAAATGCACTACGAAGCATTAGGAGCTAATCAGCTCTATAATACGAACACACCGACATTTGCAGCACGTACCCGTGAGCTAGGATGTGACGTTATTTTCACCGCTACGGCAGAGGACACCCTAACATCGATACAAGCGCATATTCAAACTGCCCTAAATGCAGATTTTATTATCACGTCAGGGGGTGTCAGTGTTGGAGATGCTGATTTTACAAAAGAGGCTTTTAATTCTCTCGGATTTCAAGTTGCTTTTGAATCTGTTGACATTAAACCCGGTAAACCGACAACATTTGGACGTATTGGTAATACTATCATTCTCAATCTTCCCGGTAATCCGCTAGCCGCAGCTCTGTGTTTTGAACTGTTTGGTCAAAGTGCTATTTTTGCACTTAGCGGACGTCGTGATAAATACTTAAGTACAATTTCTACCCATCTATCTGAACCCTTTAAAATGAAAAAAGGTCGCCGATCATTAATACCCGGTTGGTTTGATGGAGCAACCTTTACTCCTAGCCCTGTATTTGGCCCTGGAATGGTTTTACCACTCTCACGCGCTAATGGATTTATGATGGTCGATGCTAGTGTTGAAGGATTTGAAAAAGGATCAGAAGTAAAAATTATTCCCACACGATGGAATATGAATTCGCAAGTTCAACACTCACTCATCACTCTTTAAACCGTATGGGGGTTTTGAAAAGATTCCCCCGACAAAACCTTTTCCCATAATCTCGGGTCGCTCCATCCTTCTTGCACTTCATGACTAAATTCAATCGATTCCAAAGATATGCTTCCCATCTGCGTAGAATATGCATCTTCTTTAAAAGCTTGTGCGTAGCCCGTCTCAGTTTCATGAACAATAATACTGTGAAGTTTTACCCCTTGTTCTCCATTGATCATTTGTGTTGAGCCCAATAAGCGATCAATCATAAGAAAAAGTACGCGGCTAAACTGCTCACACGAAGGAGAAACAGGAAGTATAACCCATCGATTGGAATGCTCTTTCATAGAGGCTATATACGATGCATCATCTCCGTCCCAAATCGCTACACCATGATCGAAACTGTCAATTAATTCTTTCATTCCTCGTTTCATAAGTCCAAAATCGTAGACCATTTGACCGTGATCGAGATATTTGGATTCAAAGAGCACTTCCACTTTGTAAGAGTGTCCGTGAATTGATGCACGACATCGCTGAGTAGAACAACCGCGAACGACATGAGCGTTTTCAAATTTAAAGAGCTTGCGAATGATCATAGTAAACCTTCAATGATTAGGTCACAATGTGTGATCTTAAATATTAACCGTATTATACACCGTGGTTTTGATCCCAGATACGGATATGGAGACGATCCGAATAGATAAATCCTCTGCGCTTGCACAGTTCAATCACCGCTTCACAGTTCGCTTCGATATGAGCTTTATCACCGCCTAGCGGCATACAATACACAGGAGTAAACGGATGCGGAGCGATGATCGCATCAATCTCCTCTTCCATATGGCTCCCTAACGAGGGTTCATCCACACTGAATTTAAAAAAGCTCTCTTTGGTGTTCGCGATAATCGCCCCGTAGACATCAGGTTTAACCCGTCTATCTTGTGGTTCACCGCTGTTAGAGAGTTTTACTGAAAGAGCATACGTCGCTTCGCGGTAAAACGGGTAGCGGACGAAATCGGGAGCTATCGTTGCATTCGTCTCAAATGTCACACGATGTCCCTGCGAAATCAAATAGTGGATAAATTCGACGAAAATCGGCTCATTCGCATAAATAAGAGGCTCTCCACCGGTCAAAACAATATCGACATTGTGGGGAAGCCGATAACCGTTCATGATCCAGATGAGGCTCTGAAGCTCTTCGATCTCCATCCATAAATCGCCGAACCCTTTACGATCCACTGCATAGACCGTATCGCAGCCGATCACTTCTCGTCCATCAGGTGTGATTTCAGTGCAACCGAACCCTTCGCATTTGAGATTGCATCCCCCGAAACGGAAAAAAAGTGACGGAGTACCGACGTATTTTCCCTCACCCTGCACGGAGTAAAAATGTTCAACCAAATAGAGCATCTTCACCCTCCCGTTTCATAAAATGCGCGATTGGATTGCTCGGTGTCACCCTCGCTCCATCGGTTCTTTTCAGGTTTTGTGCGAATAACCTCTTTGAGCACCAATGCCGCCTCTTTGATGTCGCCACGACGAACCGCATCACGGATAGACATCGCTTCATCAAAATAGAGACACGGGATCAGGTTCCCCTCAGCAGTAAGACGAATACGGTTGCATTTGGTACAAAAATCGTCTTTATGCGGTTCGATAATACCGAACTCATAACCATCTGAGAGTTTGTAATAATGCGACGGTGAATGACCATCAAACCCTTCGTCCTTATAGCTGTAGCGGCTACCGATGATACTGAGAAGTTCAGGACTTTGCATCCCTTTGATATTTACTTCTGCATGAACATTTTCCATGTATTCGATAAATCTCACTACCATGCCGCGTTCTTTACAGTATTCTAATACATCCAATACTTCAGCGTCATTAATCCCTTTCATCGGAACCATATTGACTTTGACTTTCAATCCAACACGAAGTGCTTCTTCCACACCTTCAAGGACTTGACGTAATACATCTTTTTTAGCGATTGTTTCAGCTATATCCGGCTTTAACGAATCAATTGAAACATTGAGTCTACGCAACCCCGCATCATACAATTTTTGTGCAACATTTTTAAGCAAAAATGCGTTGGTAGTCATCGCTAAATCAATATCGTTTTTATAGTCATATATCATTTTGATAAATTTATCAAGATCTTCACGCAATAAAGGCTCGCCGCCTGTAATGCGAATTTTTGTAATTCCTTCATCAATGGAAACTTTGATAAATTCAAAAAGCTCTTCAAAATTTAATAAATTTTCTTTTGGTACCCATGAAAAAGGTTTTTCAGGCATACAATATTGGCATCGAAAATTACATCTCTCTGTAACCGAAACACGTAAGTAATCGACTGTTCTGCCATAGCTATCTACTAACACTATTATCCTTATTGGTATAAACCGTTGATGCGCGATAGTAGCGAAAAGTTGTTTTGAGTTTTATTTATTAAGAAGATTAGAGGAGAAACCCCACCAAGGGGGTGACTTTTTTACCAGCCGCGAACGACTGCGTGGCATGAACCACAAGCATTGATAATATCCGAGTACGCTTTATGCGCTTTTGAATATTCTTTGTTATCTAATGCTTTTTGCATATCAGCAGAAGCTGTATCAATACGTTTTGATGCATTGTATGCAATATTAGTCATGTGTTGTTTATCTTTTGGAAGATATTTTTTAGTTTCATCCATGTTATGAAAAAGTGCGTTAGCTTTGTGAATATCACTTACCCCACTCTTAATCAATTCAGGGGAATTGTATAAAAACCCTTTTTGAACGCTATTAAGGCCGGTTTCCATTTGGCTCATTGTTTTCGCCAAAGTGTCATCTGCCATAGCACCGCTACCAATAAGTGCAGAAAGAGCCAAGATTTTAATCATTTTCATATATTACTCCTCAAAAAGGCACACCTTAGTGTACCTCCTCCCAAATTTTACGTTTCCATAGGTATGCTAAGAAAGCAAAAATAACCATGTATCCCATTACCCAGATACCAAGGCTATTACGTTCTGCTTTTTTAGAGTCACCGATCTCTTCCATATAAGCGATTACATCTTCTTGAGCTTTTTCATTCAATCCTACACGTGGCATAGAAGTTCCGTGTAACAAAATTTGTGGATCATTGATAAAACTATGTAAATAGTGTTCTCCACGGCTTTTGATATATTGAGATAAATCCGGAGGAGTAGCACCCATATGTGCTTTAATAACATCAACCGGAGTTGTTGCTTCAAACCCTGCATATTTCATATTATGACAACGTCCACATGCCGCTTCAAAAGTAGCTTTATGCCCCTCTTTGTCATCCGTTACTTTTACAGCAACCGATTTTAGATACGCTACGATATCTACGATATCTTGCGGAGCCATCCAGTTATACGAAGGCATAGGGAAAGTTTTTCCGCTATCAGGTGAAAATTTATGTTGCAAGTGCATCGCACTCACTGGATCGAAAATAAAGTTTGCCAAGTAATTCGCATCATAGATACGTCCTGCATGACTCAAATCAGGTGGAACAACGCCGTATGAAGCAGCAGCATCTGCATTACTCATAACTGCAGGGTGACCTGCAGCATCAATCGCATGACATGCGATACAGTTTGCTTCTACAAGTGTTTTACCATTTTCTACGTTTCCTACCAATTTGGTATCAACGTTATGCAAATCATTAAATGAAAAATCCGCAGCAGCAACTTCTGGATGCATTACACTGTGGGCATACGGTTCGATACCATAATATGTGATACCGACAAGAGCCATAATGACGGCTAAAATTTTAAACTCTTTCATTATTTACCTCCCGCCTTTTTTTTAGATTCCATTTTAGTGATAATAGGCAATGATAAGAACAAGACAAGGAATGTCAATGACGCACCAAAACCTACCCATGCATTTGGTCCGGTCGGAGGTAATTTACCAAACTCCGTCAATACCATCAAGTCAGCAATCATCAACCAGAACCAGTATTTAAACATTGGACGTTGATTTGCAGGTTTAACCAATGGTGAACGATCCAACCACGGGATAAGCAAGAAAATAACGTTTGCAAATCCAAATGCCATCAATCCTAACGATTTACCAGAAATACCCGCGATTTCAAAGAACCAACCACGTAATACTTCGTAGCTCCACAAGAAATACCACTCAGGATAAATGTGTGCAGGTGTTTTAAGACCATCTGCTTTATCAAAGTTGATCGGATCCATTGCAAAACTGTAATGGAAGAAAACCAAATAAAAGAAGAAAATCAAAAATACACCCATAACGAATACATCTTTTGATAAGAATACAGGCCAGAAAGGGATAACTTTAGATCCTTTTTTATCACCGGCAAGATATTTTTTCTCTTCCGCTTCAAAATCAAAAAATTCACCTTTTTCGTTGTTAACGTGAGGAAAACGGAGTGAATAAAAGTGAAATACAATCGCACCCAAAATCGCCAACGGAATCAACAAAACGTGAAGCATGAAGAAACGGGTCAATGTTGCATCGGCTACATAAAAGTTACCACGAATCCACACTACCAATTCATCACCGATGAAAGGGATACCGCCAAAAATTTCAGTAATAACGTACGCTGCCCAGTATGACATTTGCCCCCATGGAAGCATATATCCGCTGAACCCTTCTGCTGAGAAGAGCATGAACAACAACATCCCTGAAATCCAGATCATTTCACGTCCCTTTTTATAAGAGCCGTAATAGATACCGGTAAACATGTGAATGTAGATGATCAAGAAAACAACCGAAGCACCAACTGCATGGATATGACGGAACAACCAACCGTACGCAACTTCTTGCATAATAGTATAGTTAACACTGTCAAACGCCATATTAACGTCCGGTTTGTAATACATCAACAAGAAGATACCTGATACCAAAAGCATTGTGAAAAGCATGGTTAACAATACACCCATCGCCCACAAGAAATTGATATTTTTAGGAATCCAATACTCTGTCATCATCACTTTTGTGAAATTGATAACACCAAGACGTTGGTCAAACCACTCGAGCATAGAGCCTGCTTTTTTAAATTCTGCCATCTTGCCCCCCTTACGCTTTCGCCGTCATTTTTTTGTACTCAGGACCTTCTTCGCCCAATACAAGCGTCTGTCCATCAATTTTGAACGGAGGAATATCAAGTGGTCTCGGTGGTGGTCCAAATGTGTTTACGCCATCTGGGCTGTATTCGCCGCCGTGACAAGCACATTTGAACATTTTTTTATCTTCTTCATAACCTGGAATACATCCAAGGTGAGTACAAAGACCAATCATAACTGCATAGTAATGATCACCAACTTTGACACTGCGGCCATCTGTCGGTTTCATATCTTCTGTATATTTGAGAATAAACACCGGTTTACCTCTCCATACAGAAATTTGTAATTTATTGGCTTCTAAGCCTGATACGTCTACGGTTGTATAACCAGCTGACATAACGCTAGGAAGCGGATCCCATGTCTTCTTCATCGCTATGAGAGAGGCAACGCCCCCTGCAGCGGCAACGGCACCAAAGGCTTTACCGATAAACCCTCTTCTGCTTTCATCCATCATTGTCATCTCACTTAATTTGGAAATTTAACCCTCTATCATAAGTTAAAAAGGTTTAAGTTTCACTAAATCGAAAGTTTTTCTTATGAAATTGATTACTTCAGTGTTACTTTTTTTAAATACTTGATAGCTATGTGATGATGCATTATTTATCGTTTGCATAAGCTGTTCTTGGGAAAAACCATCAATAATCGGAATCAAAAGTAATTTAAATAACGGAATAAAATCATTCGTATAGTCTGGGCGTTGAAGATAAATCGGTTTACCACCACTTACTAAGTTTTGAAGTACTGCTTGCGGTGATGAAGTGACTAATATTTCACTTTGACGTATCACACTGTCATAAGATTCAGAGTCATGAATTACACTAAAACTTTCAGAAAGTGAATTCTCATATCCTAAAAAATGGTAAAAACCCATCAAGAGTTCCATATTTAATGAAGCAAATAAGGCTTGATTAGCTTCCAAATCTTTTTCATAATCATCATCACCAAAGAAAAAAGCGAGAGGAATTGTTTTGGAAAGTTGCTCAAAATAATGTTCATCAATAACTACCCCATTACAGATTCCTTCACCTTCCAGATAGGGAGAAATCAAGAATTCTTTATTATGTTTAGTATCTGAGGGGTCATCACTAATACGGATAAAAGTTGAAAAAAACTGAGTCATATCGTCCAGCAGTGTCGGATTGATCTCGGCGGAGTCAAAAATGATTTTATCTCCGTGATGAGCGATTTGAGGGATATTCCGTACCAAATCAACTCCTACGGAGCGTTTAATCCCATATTCTTTTGCTTCCGCAGCAATACGAAAATCAGAACACATTAATGTAATATCAATCTCTTTTTGAAGCTCTTTGACAATAGCAACAGCACGGTGAAAACGGTCTAACCCGATACGGTGTCCCGTATGGACGTAATAAAAATAGCGCATAATAAATATCCTTATACAATAAAGTTTGATAATAAAAATTTGTAGTCATAACTCTATTTTGATAGTTTATTTTACACTATCTATGGTTAAGCAGTTTTCAAATGCGTCATCTTAACTTTAAACCATGCTGCGTACAGTGCCGGAACAAAGATAAGCGTCAATGCCGTCGCAACAATTAACCCTCCCATGATCGATATCGCCATAGGTCCCCAAAACACACTGTGTGTCAGCGGGATCATTGCCAAAATAGCTGCCGCCGCCGTAAGAACCACAGGGCGAGAGCGACGCACCGTCGCTTCGATAATAGCATTCCATGCAGAAGCACCTCGTTCAATATCCTGTTCGATTTGATCGACTAGGATCAGTGAATTTCGCATAATCATACCCCCTAATGCAATGACACCGAGCAGTGCAACGAAGCCAAAAGGGGCATTGAAAATCAACAATGCCGGAACAACGCCGATAAGTCCCAGCGGCGCGGTCGAAAATACCATAAACAATAAAGAAAAATTCTGCAACTGCATCATCAAAATCAACAACATTACGGCAAACATAATCGGGAAAACGGCAAAAAGCGCTTTATTGGCTTTATCGCTCTCCTCGATAGCACCTCCCGCCTCAATACGATAACCGACAGGCAGAGAGTCAATGACCGGCTCTAATGCGGGCATAATTTTTGATGTCGCGTAAGGACCTTGTACACCATCGGCAAGATCGCTGCGCACGGTTAATGCCATATCACGGTCACGTCTCCACAGCACCGGATCCTCAAAGGTTGATTCAATCTTCGCCACCTGCGATAGAGGTATAGCGATCCCCGTTTTCGTAAATAACTGGATGTCACCAAGTTGTTCAATAGATAAACGCTCCGCCGCTGCGGCGCGTACGACAACATCAACAAGCTCTTCGCCTCTACGAATCTGTGTAACGGGAGCCCCGTTGGTCACCGCTTGGACGATATTTTGGACATCTGCGGTATTGAGTCCGACCAAGCGGGCTTTATCTTGATCGACATGAACGGCGATAGAGCGTACCTGCTCATTCCAATCGAGTTGCGTATCCCGAACAAGTGGGCTGCTACGAACAATATCACGAACACGATACGCAATTTCTCGCACTTTTTGTTCATCCGCTCCGATCACTCTAAACTGTACGGGAAACCCTACTGGAGGACCGAATTCAAGTCTCGTAACGCGTCCTCTCACATCAGGAAAAGCTTCATTTTTGGCAAAAAGCTCCATGAGTCTGCTACGGACCTGTTCACGTGCTTCAAGATTTGGAGTGACTACCACAAATTCAGCATAGGATGGATTTGGGAGTTCAGGGAATAACGATAAAAAGAATCTCGGAGTACCTGCTCCGCTATAGGCCGTAAAGCTCGTAACATTGGAATCTGCTTTCAGCTGCTGTTCCATCAAGCGTACCTGTTTTTGTGTCGCTTCAAAAGAAGCTCCTTCTCTTAGACGAAGTTCCACCAATAATTCACTGCGAGACGCGGTCGGGAAAAACTGCTGTTGGACAAACATCATCCCCGCCCCCGCAAGAGCAAAAAGGGCAACAGTAGCCCCAAGAACCCACCAGCGTCGTGCTATACTCCAGTTAATTAATTGTCGAAATTTATGATACATCGGCTTGTCATAAGGATCATGTGCTTGTTCTGATGAAGGGACCTCGTAGTGTGGCAACATCTTCATCCCAAGGTAGGGGGTAAAAATGACGGCTACGACCCAAGACGCTAACAGGGCTACCCCGACTACCCAAAATATTCCTCCGGCATACTCGCCCGCAATCGATTGGGCAAAACCTACCGGCATAAAACCGGCTACCGTAACCAACGTTCCGGTAAGCATCGGAAACGCCGTTGAGCTATAGGCAAAGGTGGCGGCACTCAGTCGATCATACCCCTCTTCGAGTTTGACCGTCATCATTTCTACCGCGATGATGGCATCATCGACCAAAAGACCCAATGCGATGATCAAGGCACCCAGAGAAATACGATCCAAGTTCCACCCCGCAGCATACATAATCATCGATACGATCCCTAATACAAGAGGAATCGAGGCTGCGACAACGATACCTGTACGCCATCCGAGTGAGACAAAAGAGACAATCAAAACAATAATCAAGGCTTCAAGGAATGATTTCTCAAATTCCCATACCGATTCCTCTACGATTTTAGGCTGATCCGCATATTTCTCGACGTCAACACCAATAGGCAATGCGCCTTTAATGAGTGCCATTTGTCCATCCAAATCAGAACCGAGTTTCAGAATATCACCGTTTTGTTTCATAATCACGCCGATGGCTACCGTTTGCTCGGCGTTATGTCGGATGGTAAAGCTTTGCGGATCTTCATAGCCACTGCGTACGATAGCGACATCAGAGAGTTTGAGCAGTTTGCCACCAACCTCAATTGTGACATTTTCCACATCTTTTGCGTTGTGCAATACGCCATCAATTCGGATATGCACCCGATCATTTGCCGTATCGATTGATCCGGATGGGGTCACCATATTTTGTGCGGATAATGCATCCATTACAACATTAGGAGCGATACCCATTGCCGCAAGACGATGGGTAGAAAGCTCTACAAAAATACGTTCGGGTTGTTTGCCTAGAATATCCACTTTTTTGACGCCTGCTACACTTTGCAACTGACGTTTAATCTCCTCGGCAGTATCACCGAGTTCCGCCATAGTGAGATCAGAGGCTTTTACGGCGTATAAAACACTGTAGACATCATTGAACTCATCATTGAAAAAAGGTCCTCGTACTCCGGAGGGGAACTCACGACTAATATCAGAAATCTTCTTACGAGCCTGATACCAAGATTCATCCAAGTTTTTTCTGCCTATTCCCCCTTTGACGCGTACCTCTATCGCTCCAAAACCTTGGCGTGAGTACGATTTAACATAGTCGATATATTCAAGTTCTTGAAGTTTGCGCTCAATGCGGTTTAGTACTTGATTCTGAACTTCCTTAGCCGTTGCACCGGGCCATGCGACTACGATGCTCATCGTCGGAACATTAAAGTTTGGATCTTCCGAACGTCCGAGTTTGGTGAACGATACGATACCGGCAATCAATATGGCGATAATCAAAAAAAGGACCATCGGACGATGTGTTACCGCCCATTCGGAGAGGTTAAAATCCTTCATAAGGTACCTCTGGTCTCAAGATTTCCGTTGGTTCGCTCGATAGGACGAACTTTCATAGAAGCGTCAAGTTTTTGAGCCCCTACCGTTACAATCCGTGTTCCCTCAGTCAAACCGCGAACGCGAACGCTATCCGTACCATGGCTTAAAACACTCACTTTTACAAACGAGAGGGCATTTCCCGTACTATTGACAACCCACACACCCGGCGTGTTATTCGTTTTAATAAGGGCACTCAAAGGGACGTTTACCCCTTCATCGATAGAGGGGAGAGATAATTGAAGCTGTGCCGTACTACCCAAAGGGATGCGGTTCATAACCGTACTGGATTCCGATGTAGCTGCATAGCGTGCACGGAAAGTTTTTCCTTGCACAGAAGCGATCGGTGATAGTTCTCGAAGATGCAGAGATACCGATATTTTTGGATCGCTCCATGATTGTGCTTTGGCGCTATATTGTTTGGCTTTACTCACCATATCTTCGGGTAAATCAACCACCACTTCATGCTCACCCTCTTTTGCGAGAGAGATAACGCTTTGCCCCTCCGCAACGACTTGTCCGACTTCCATACGCATTGCCGTAACGACACCGTCGTATGGTGCGAGAAGTGTCGCGTAAGAATGTCTATTTTTTGCAAGTTCAAGCTGCTGACGTGCTTGTTCCACACGTGTTTTAGCAGCGTCGGCACGGGCTTTTTGACGTTCTACATCAGCCGCTCCCATTGCTCCATCACCTGCCAATCGTCCAAATCTGCCCTCATCCGATTCAGCCTGAGTCGCATCGATGAGCGCAGCTTTATATTGAGCATTGGCAATGCCCATTGCAAGATTATAATCAGCAATGTCCAACTCAGCCAACGGTTGACCGCGAGTAACTTTATCCCCGATGTTCACCAGACGTTTTATCACTTTACCTCCGGTACGAAAGGCTATATCGCTCTCAAAGCGTGCACCAATCGTTGCAGTGAGCCATCGCTCTTCCATTCCGCCCGATTGATGGATTGTCGAGACATATACGGGTGTAGGTAATACTTCGTGTTCCACCTTTGGCTTGCTGCATCCACCGAAGGTTATAGCTCCGACAATAACTAGGTTGATAGGAATGATGTATTGAGTCATTTTATTCATTGGTAGATACCTTTATTGGATTTTTGTGTTCAGATGACCAGCCTCCGCCTAACGCTTTATACAGCTGTACATCCGACAAGAGTCGTTGTAATCCATGCTCATTTAGAGCTATTTTATTCACTAGAACCCCTCGCTGCATATCGAACAGCGGCAACTTATCAATTTGCCCTTCACGATAAAGCGATTGTGCTGCTTTAAGCGCATAAGATTCTCTGCTCAGGGCTGCTTTTACCTTTTCACCGCGTTTAATCTCCTCAGATTGCACGACAAGAGAGTCTTCAACCTCTTTCACCGCCGTTAAAACTGCTTTTTGCCATGCGATCAGCGCTTCATTTTCCTGAGCGTTTTGTGCATCTATCCCTGCTTGAATCCGTCCTGCATTGAAAATCGGCATGACAAAAGCCGCCGCAACGTTTGAAAATGCTACCGGTGCCAAATCAAGCCCGTTAATACCGAAGTCTTGGCGACCGACGAGAGCATTGACAAAAAGCTTCGGCCATGTTTGCGATTGCGCCTCTTTCGAACGTAATGATTCGGCACTGTAGTGTGATTCGGCGGCCATTAAATCCGGACGTCTCCGCAATAAATCACTCGGTTGGGAAACCCCTATGGTTTGCGACTCAGGCCAAAAATACTCATGTACTTCCGAAACGGCGAAGCTTGATGGGTTCTCTCCCACCAAAACAGCAATCTGACTTTGCAAGGTTGCAACCCATACTCGTAGTTGCGGTATCTGAGCATCCAGTGTATCGGCTTGGGCCTCCGCTCTATCCACATCAAACTGACTTGATTGCCCCTGCGCATAGCGTTTGGAAACGACAGTCGCACTTTCATGTTGCGTTGCAGCCAATGCCTCTACCAATTTGAGCTGTTCTTGTACCGCACGCAACGTAAAATAGTTACGTGCGATTTCACTGCTAATCACCAACTGTGTACCCACCACACCATACTCGGCAGCCATTGCGTCAGATTCTGCCGCACTTTTTGCTGCACGCAACCCTCCGCCGATATCAATCTCCCAATCTATCCCCAAGCCGATCCTGTACGCTCGAACATCGGGTAACCCCTGCTTGATCGCTTGCGGAAATCCGCTATGTGATTTCGAAGCGTCCGCTTGAAAATTTATCGTAGGCAAAAGACGTGAGGCTTGAGCATCTCGTAGTGCATTCGCCGCAGTGATACGTGTCATTGCACTGCGTACGTCATGATTGTTTTCAAGACCTTTTTCGATGAGTGCCGTTAAAACCGGATCGTTGAAACTCTTCCACCACGCTATCTCATCAGAGGCTATCTTTTGGGCTTCCGCATAATGATACGTTGCTGAAAGAGAGGTTTCCATCTTCGGGACATTCGCTTCCGGCGTCGCACAACCGGACAACAACAGTGCAGATAAAACCGATATTTCTATTACATGATTGCGCATAAAATAATTCCCCTTGATTTCACTTACTTGTTGATCATATTCAACGCGAAGCGCGGTGAAAGGCGGCTGATCATTTTTAAAGCAGCGCTTTGCCCCGGTTTTATTTCCGATATTCCGCACTCCATTTTTTTGATCGCAATTTTGACCAGCTTCGATACGGGCATAATGTTTATATTTTTTTGTTCACTACTCTCATAGGCACCAATCAACGGGGTTTGCGTAAATTGCGGAGCCACTTCAAACACTTTTACATCCGTATTTTTGAGTTGAAGTCGCAGCGAATCGCTAAAGGAGTGCAAAGCGGCTTTGGTTGCACAATACACAGGAGAGTTCGCCAAAGGGACAAAGGCTAGAGCGGAGGTAACATTGACGATGGCCGCTCTCTTTTGTTTTTTCAAAAGCGGCAAAAACTGCGTACTCATACGGATTGTTCCGTTAAGATTGGTGTCGATCTCTTGAGTGAGATTGGTTAAATCCCTCTCTTCTTGCAAATCAATCTTTTTCATGACCCCTGCGTTGTTGATCAGCATATTCAGCTCCGGAAACATTCTTGAAACCTCTGCATAGAGTGCTGTAATCTCTTGGGGATTAGCAATATCGCATCGAAATGTGTGGACATTTTTGAGTTCTTTCTTCGCTTTACCCAGTTTTTCCTGATCGCGACCCGTTATGATAACTGTGTTTTCTTCGCACAATTGACGTGCGAACTCATAGCCGATACCGCTTGTACCTCCCGTAATTAGGATAGTGTTGTTCTTCATTTGCATCTTTATTTCCTCTTTTAGTTCTGTGCAAATTTACTTGCATGATGAAAGTATAATATTTTTGCTATAATTATGCAAGTAAAATTATCAAGGATGTATTATGAAACGAAAAAGCTATGATGAAATGCCCTGTCCTGTCGCTCAATGTCTGGAGCATATAGGCGAATGGTGGAGTATGTTGATTATTCGAGATGCTTTTTTTGGCATGAAGCGATTTGATGAATACCAAAAAAGTTTAGGGATCGCCCCAAACATGTTGACGAGACGATTAAATGATCTACTTGAATCAGGAATACTAGAGAAACAAAAATACGGAGAAAGCGATAAACGCTACGAATACGTTTTAACGCAGCGGGGGATCGATTTAGCTCCGATACTTATTATGATGTTAAAGTGGGGAAATCAACATTATCCGCCCAAAGGGGTCAAAGTTAATTTAGTCAATATCCATACGAATGAGATTGCCGAACCTATCGTTATCGATAAAAAGACAGGAGAAGAGATAACACTGGGTAGCTACCAAGTTAAAGTTTTCGAGGATTAAAGTCAACCATATGAAGTGTTCTTTGCTAAAATTGCGCAATGGATTGATGACTCGAAGCTATACTACAAAAATAACTGTGTTGCACTTGATTGTTGAATGGGCGAAGTATAATAAGATTAGAGATAATTCTAAAAAATAAACTATTTTTAGAAAAAGTCAACTATATATGAACAAGGATAATCTTTTAAAATTTTATCCTTGTGAAGGTTTGCTTAGCCAACCGCTAAACGACTTTAAAGCTTACTGCATTGTTGGCGGAGTATCTAAGTCTCATAAGAGCTACTTAGATGTCGCCTCCATCAGTTATTAGCATCATACCACCTCCTGAAAATAGCTAACATAATATCTAAACCTTATTTAAACTAATCTAAGGTCAATCTTTTCATCTTCAATCTCAGAATAGTAAATCGTCCATGAATGAATTTTATAAAATAAATTCTCTTTCTCAACTTCTTTATCAAGTTTTTTACTGCCAGCTAGCACTGTTGGATTTAGTCGATATATATAATGTGAATTTTCACCATAGTGTTCTTCTTGAATTATAAAATGTCTTACCCCTATGGGATATTTTGAAGAAGAAGATGGTTTTTTATCAATTGAACCTATTTTCTTTAAAAATTCCTCTGTATACTCACCTTTTGTTGTAATAGAAAATAAAAGTTTAAATGTATCCCCAGTTAAAAGAGTTTGAGGCAATTCTAACGTTATTTTTTTTGAATCTTTGTTATCTTCAACTGCCTTAACTATAAGCTCTGCATTTTGAATAAGTGGTGGCAAATCCAACACTTTAGAACTAAATGAAAAATCAGAAAATCTATTTTCTGATTTACTATTTATAAAATCATCAAAAGCGGGAAATTCATTTTCTGGATTGGAAAGCAAGAATGTATACGTAAATGAGAATATACCATCCTTTATTATTTCTACATCTGCTTCAAAAGTAATAATTTCACATCCATTTTTATAAATTGTTCTAGTGTTGATAATCTCTCTAATAAAAAAATTTCTTCTTAAAAGCTGTTCATCTTCATCAGTTCGTGAATTTTTTTTGCTTCTTCTGTCATCTGTAGATATCTGTCTCTTGCAGCATTAATAGACTCAAATTTTGTTTTATTAAAATCAAACTCAAAAAAAGAATGTGCTTCCTTTATTGTTTCTAGCAATTTCTTAATGTAGTCAAAATTATATTTCTTCCATTGTCTTTTTGTGTGATCCAAAGTTTCATCTACAACTTTCATGAAACCTTTAGATTTTAAGATAAATTGAAAAACTGCCCCAGCAATAATCACTGACCCAATATCCTTCATAATTGATGATAATTTTACATCACTAATAAAATAACTTGATATATAAAAAATAATAGCAAGTGAAACAAATAATGTAAGCAATACAATAAGATTATTCCATAAATATTTATCAAGGAATAGAATAATTTTATTTAATATTTTAAAAAAATACACACGAAAAATATAAAGAAACCCTCCCGCTAGTGCAACTATTAATATTCCAATAATTATTGAAAAATGAACACTAAGAAAGGAAGAAGGTGACATACAAAAGCCTTATTAAAGAATTATGAAAAGTATTTTACCTCTTTTCTTTCCAAATACAATATATCAGATAAGGCATGCGATAATACCTTCTACTTTTTCGCCGCTATCTTGATATAAATATGCAAAATATCGAGCGCGGCGGGAGTCATTCCCGAAATCTGCGATGCCGCTTGCAAGGTCGGTGGGTTAAACGTATTGAGCTTGCTCACGATCTCATTTGAAAGTCCTGACACAGATGCAAAATCGAAATTCTCAGGGATGGCGATATGGAGCATTTTAGACATCCGCTCGATGTCATCGCTTTGTTTCTCGACATAACGGGCGTATTTCGCTTCGATCAAAATTTGCTCTTGGATATAGGGATCGAGTTCTGCGAAACTCGGAATCAGCTTCACTAACTTATCCAAATCAAAACTTTTGCGGGAGACCAACTGTGTCGCGGTGAGTTTATCGGTGATGTGCTCTTCGTCGATAGAGGCTAAAAATGCCAAGAACTCTTTGTTCGGAGTATAGATTGTCTCTTCGAGAAGCTTCAACCCCTGAGCGATCTGAGAACGTTTCGCCTCGATCCGCTCCATCTGAACATCATCAATCAGCCCTAATGCATGACCGTAACGTCCCAGACGAAGATCTGCCGTCTCTTCACGAAGAAGGAGTCGGTATTCAGCACGGGAGGTGAACATACGGTACGGCTCTTTCGTCCCTTTGGTCACCAAATCATCGATCAATACTCCGATATAAGCTTCATCACGACGCAAAATGAGCGGTTCTTTCCCCTGAAGCGAGAGGGCGGCATTGATCCCCGCCATCATCCCCTGTGCCGCCGCCTCTTCGTATCCGGTCGTCCCGTTGATTTGTCCGGCGCAGTAGAGATTTTTCACTTTTTTCGTCTCTAGCGTATGTTTAAGTTCGGTCGGATCGACGTAATCGTACTCGATGGCATACCCGTAACGGACGATTTTCGCGTTTTCCATTCCGTGAACAGAGTGGATCATCGAGCGCTGAACATCAGGTGGAAGCGAAGTGGACATTCCGTTGATGTAGCACTCGGTATTCTCCGCACTTTGAGGCTCGATAAAGAGGTGATGGCGTTCTTTGTCACGAAAACGGTTGATCTTATCTTCGATACTCGGACAATAGCGCGGTCCTACCCCCTCGATCTGTCCCGTAAAGAGCGGTGCGCGGTGGAAGTTCCCCTCGATGAGGCTATGGGTCTCTTCGTTGGTATAGGCGATGTAGCAGGGAAGCTGCTTTTTCGTCCGTGCAAACTCTGCTCGATCGGTGCGGAAACTAAACGGTGCGGGAAGTTCATCACCGTCTTGGATCTCCATCACGCTAAAATCGATAGAGGAACTGTCGATGCGCGGACATGTTCCTGTTTTGAGCCGTCCTACACTAATCCCTGCTTCGCGCAGTGAATCGGTGAGCCCTTTAGCAGGGAACTCTCCGAAACGTCCCGCTTCTTGGCGGATTTCACCAATATGAATCATCCCGTTTAAAAATGTCCCCGTGGTGAGAATCACCCGCTTGGCACGGTATTCGTTGAGCAAATGGGTGCGAACACCGACAACACTACCATCTTCGATGATGAGAGAATTAACCGTCTCTTGAACTAAGGACATATTGGGTGTTGTGAGAATAGTGTTACGGGCGATCACACGGTATTTATCCATATCAATCTGAGCACGGCTTCCGCGAACGGCAGGACCTTTAGTGATATTGAGGATACGAAACTGGATACCCGCTTCGTCAGTCAATAGCCCCATCTCTCCGCCGAGGGCATCGAGTTCACGCACCAAATGCCCTTTGGCGAGACCACCAACAGCAGGATTACAGCTCGTTGCCCCCACCTGCTCAGCTAAAATAGAGACCATCAAGGTATTTTGACCCATACGAGCTGCAGCGAGAGCGGCTTCGATTCCGGCGTGTCCTCCGCCGACGACGATAACGTCATAATTCATTATTACTTCTTTTTACGTAAATTATTAATGCAATTATAGCCTCTCATGTTGAATCCTATAAAAAGAGAAAGGAAAAATACTCTACAATTAAGAAAATATTTTGATGACAGGTGACAACCATGGATGCCGCTAACACCAAATCTTTAGAAGAACTGCTAAAAAATTATAATCCGGAACCGCTCGAATACGATCCTGATATCGACGGAGGAGATGAGTACTTGATCCGTGATGAACTCCTCCAAAAAAAAGAGGAACTCAAAGATGTTATAACCAAACTTAAAGAAAAACAGCGAGAAAGTAGAAAAGTGCGTCGTTAAGACCGCCTCGCTATAATCTCCGAAAATTAAAAAAGGTTTTTTCATGCTTCAAACCGCATTTGATACTTTTAATGCCGGGCGCTATGAAGAAGCGTTGGGACTTTTTGAATCATTAGCACTTCAAAACAATCCCACCGCCCTCTCATCACTGGGATATATGCACCAAAAAGGGCTAGGAGTTGAAAGCTCCCACGAACAAGCGTATTACCTCTATTCACAGGCTGCGGAGCTTAATGAACCTGCAGCCATTTACAATCTAGCACTTATGTATGCCGATGGAGTAGTTGTTCCGCATGATCAATTTAAAGCATATGAGCTTTTACTACGAGCTGCAGTTTTAGAGTTTCCTCAGGCACAATATGAGACGGCATTAAGTTTAGAGCGAGGAATTGGATGTGTCCAAAATTTCTCCGAAGCGGCATTTTGGTACGAAGAGGCGGCAAAGCGTGGAAATACCAACGCGTTCAATAATCTCGGTGTCCTCTACAAAGAGGGGCATGGTGTTTTGCAAGACTACGCTAAAGCGTTTATCTGTTTCTCGCGTGCTGCCAATGCCAACCTCGCAGAAGGTCAATACAATCTTGGGTTGATGTTTGACCAAGGGTTTGGATGCGAAATGAACAACGACACGGCATTAGAGTGGTGCCGCAAAGCGGCCTATAACGGTCATGAAAAAGCGAAAGGGATTATCCGTTCTTTGCAAGAAGAAGGTAAAATAGTCTTTTAATAAAGGGGCATCATGTTTACAGGATTAATTCGGGAGATGGCGAGTGTCAAAAGCTTCGGCGGTAATCGATTATCCCTCAAAGCCGCACATAAACCTGCGCTCGGAGACTCTATCGCGATCAACGGTACCTGTCTCTCAGTGGTGAGTATCGAGTCTGATGGTTTCAGCGTCGAACTCTCTCCCGAAACATTGACACATATCGCCACCGAAAAGTTAAGCGGTTCCGTACACATCGAACCCGCCATGATGATGGGGGATCGTTTCGAGGGGCACATCGTCCAAGGGCATATCGACACCATCGGCACCATCCGCTCCATCACCGACAACGGCAACAGCTACGATGTGATCGTCGATGTTGACTCGGAATTTATCCCCCTCATCCCGCCCAAAGGCTCGATCACCATCGATGGGATCAGTTTGACGGTTAATGAGGTTATGGGAGATGCCTTCCGCCTCACCATTATCCCCATCACGATGCGTGAAACTCTCTTTGGCACTTACAAAAAAGGGACACGGGTCAACATAGAAACGGACGTATTTGCCCGCTATATGCGCCATATCCTCACATCTTCAAGCAAAAAAGATTTAAGCTGGAGTGATATCGATCACATCAGTGCTCTATATTAATCCTAAATGCTCGGCTAAAATTTTACATCCCAGAGTGATGAGAATAACTCCGCCCAGCATCTCTGCTTTGCTCTCTAATAATGAACCCAGTTTTTTACCGACATAAACCGCCACGATACACAGAGCAAACGTGACGAGAGCGATAACGCCTGAAGCCGTGAAAATATCGGTTTGTAAAAATGCAAATGTCACCCCTACCGCCATCGCATCGATACTGGTTGCAATCCCCATGGTGATGAGGGTTTTGTTGGATAGATCAGTAACCTCTTCGTCAAACTCGTTTTTGTAGGCTTCATAGAGCATTTTTCCACCCAATCCTACTAACAACACAAATGCGATCCAGTGATCATACACTTGGACATACTCTGCAAAGCTGATTCCTATAAAATATCCTGCCAGCGGCATCATCCCTTGGAAAAAACCGAAAATTCCGGCGACAAAGAGGGTGCGGGGGAGAGGAAGATTACGGTATTTTGAGCCGATGGCAATGGAGACGGCAACAGAGTCCATCGCCAAAGCGACGGCGAGGATAAGAAGGGTTTCGGTCATTGAATGTCCTGAAAAAAGTTGGCGGAATTATAACTTAAACACTCATACGATAGTTATTATCAATCATTCTTCGGAACATTGCAATCGCGATCTTTTCCAAAAATACATCGACCGTTAAAATAGAGCTTACGGATAAAAAAGAAAAGCGAGATAGAAGCGATGATTCCGCTCATGATAGCTTGAATCATCAACCCTTTGGAAACAAAGGAGAGGGTAGCAAGGATAAAGGCAAACGTTAAAATCAGACACATAAAGTACCTCCGAAATGTAAATATAGGCTTATTGTAATAAAACTTTTGAGAATGATGTGTAACTTAGGTTACTCTAGCCACGTTACTCCTTCTGGAATGGGACTTTGAAAAATCCTACCATCATTTAACATCAATACATAGGCTATTTTATGACTCTGTAAAAAGCTAAGAGCGCTCTCCAGCGGCATAATCGATACCGCCGTCGCCAATGCGTCAAGTTTGGTATTGTCTCCACTACCATAGAGGGTTACCGAGGCAAAGATATGTTCTGATTTCCCCGTTTTTGGGTCAAGAAGATGGTTATGGGACTTGTTTTTGATGTAGCGTTCATAATTACCGCTGGTACTGATTGCAAAACGGCTCAAAGAAGATCGAAGGGTTTTATATATTGTATCAGGATGAAAAGGATTCGTAATCGCAACATCACATGGACCGATACACCCGATATCTCCGCTAGCTGCAACAACCGCGCGATCGATGGAATGTTTGTGTAAAAGTTCGATAGAGAGGTCAACGGCGTATCCTTTTCCAATCCCTCCCAAATCGATTTTAGCTCCTTTTAGTAGGTACGCATGGTTTCCCTGCAAAATGAGTTTTTGAGCTCCGACATGTTCAAGGGCCTTGTGAATGTCATGCGTATTTGGGAGTTTTTCATCTCGACCAAAATGGTAGGTGTCATGGCTTAGTGCACCGATCGTGACATCAAACGCACCGTTGCTTAAATCACTCATTTCGAGCGATCGTTCCAAAATTTTTTGCGTATATGGTGTTACAACAAGATTTCCAGTGCGATTTAGAAGTGATATTTCTGAATCATCTTTATAGGTCGAGAGTGTATTATCCAGTTTTTTAAATAACTCAAAAACAGCATCACTACTTTCATAATCGTCCACCTGGACACTAATCATAGTCCCCATATGTACTTGTGTTCGCTCATTAGCAAATAACATCACACCCAATACCAAGAATAACCATATATTTTTCATTAGGAAAGTGTAGCACGACAAAATCATTTTTTGGTAAATGATACTTATTTTCAATATTAATATTAATTTCAGACTGTTTGCTTATACTTTCGTAATTAATAATCAAAATCAAAAAGGATAGATGATGAGACACATTCTAATTAGTGCTGTTACAGCTATCGCTCTCTCAAGTGCGTTGAATGCCGATGAATTGAGCGACCTCAAAGCGCAACTTAAAACTCTCTCTGAACGTTTGGAAACATTAGAAGCAACTACAAAAAAACAAAACGAGCAAACACAAATATTGACTGATGAACTCATCAATGTTCAAAATGCCACATCGTTTTCAACCATTGATACAACAAAAACAGAAGCGGGACTCGGTATCGCCGCATCTAAAGTATATTATTCAAAAAATCCTCTATCCATTGGTGGGTACGGAGAGCTTTTTTACTCCAACCAATTAGGAAAAAGCGATACACAGGTTGATAGCAATGGAGTACAAGGCGGAAGTAATACAGAAGCCTACCGTTTTGTCCCCTATATCGGCTATAAATTCAGTGATAACATCATCTTGAATTCAGAAATTGAATTTGAGCATGGTGGCGCAGAAATTTCGCTTGAACAGCTCTATATTGATTTTTTAATCAATGAAAAAATCAATATTAGATTAGGACAGCAAGTGGTTCCGATGGGTCTCGTCAGTCTTAATCATGAACCAGTCATGTATAACACTGTTTTACGTCCAGATGTTGAAACCTATCTTATCCCTTCAACTTGGCATGAAAACGGGCTTAGCGTTTATGGATCAATGGGTAATTTCCAATACACAGCAGGTACCATTGTAGCACTTGATATGGGTCTCGCGCGTCATGATCAGGATGTTTCAAGCAGAGGTATACGCTGGATTGCCGATGGTCGTAGAGGAGGCACAGAGCTAAACAGTGCAACGTCTAATATGGGAGCGGTGGGACGGCTCGATTATATCGGTATCAACGGATTATTAGCGGGGGCAAGTATATATAGCGCCAAAGCCGGACCAATCAATGATACACAAGGAAAAGAGGGATCGATCACAATGTTCGACGTACATGGGCAGTATCAGAGCGAAGGATTTAAAATCAAAGGGCTCTACACCCAAACACAGTTAACTCATGCTTCCTCTTATGTCGGAAATGCTATTTCAGGGTTTGATTTTACCGGTATTCCCATGCCTGAAAAAGCTCGTGGCGGCTATGTAAATATGGAGTATAATGTCTTAGGATTTTTGACACAATCGAGTGCTCGGATGCCAGTATTTTTCCAATACGAAAATTACAATCTAGCAACTCGTATGAGCGATGGGAACTCGTTTGGGACAACGGAAAGTTTTACGTACGGTATCAACTATTTTCCTCATGACCAAGTGGTTCTAAAAGGAGAATATAAACTGCGTAATAACCGCAACAGCGTAGAGGGACATGCCTCTGAGGGAATCTACTCATTTGGATTAGGATTTATATTTTAATGAAAACAGTTTTATTTTTACTTTTTACTTTTACTCTCGGTTTTGCCCAAGTTTTGGGTGATCCTGTTGCTTTAACGCAGCATACATTCGGTTCAAAATCGGTTGAATCACAAAATATCATCCTTACAGAAGAGCAAGCTCAACAACTCTCCAAAGCATCTATGCAAAAAATAGAGACAAAACTTTATCGAATTTATCTTGCAAAAAATGATATGAAAACTATCGGATACGGCGTATTATTAAATAAAAAAGTCCGAACCAAAACGGCTATTGCTCTATACCTCATCGGGACTGACAGTCATATCAAATCAATCGAAATAGTTGCCTTTAATGAGCCAATCGAATATCTCCCGACAAAAACATGGCTCGATGGATTTGACAATAAAAGTGCAGCAAATACCCTCCGCCTCAATCAAGACATTCCAACAGTTAGCGGTGCTACCCTTTCAGCACGTGCGGTTACAGATGGAGCACGTGAAGCACTCTCACTCATCGATATCGCAAAGCCCTAATCATGAAATTTGTCGCCTCTAAAAAACTCTCTAACAATCTGAGTCTCCGACTTGTCATGATATGGATGGTTTTTTCGCTAACCATTGCATTAGGATTGAATCTCGTCTCAAAATCAATCGATTACGGAACATCACCATCTCAATGGAGTCATACTGTTTTAGGAAACCCTGAGGAGTTTACCGACCCGATGAGTCTCAACGATATTCTTCTTGCTGTCCATACCGATCTTTTTACCCTCATTTTGATCTATATTTTACTTGCATCTCTTTACGTTCGCTCTTCTCATCCCACAAGTTTTAAAATAAGTTTTCTCAGTTTCTCGCTTGCCGGATTAATCCTCTATCCAACAATGCTGATATCCGCATTTTGGATTGGAACTTTCGGAGTTAAGCTCGCAGGTAGTGCATTTATCCTCTTCCATACACTTATGCTTTTGGTCGCATTTTGGCTACTGGTTGCACTTTTACGACGGAAAATCTAATGCACCATCGTTTACTTCAACTACTCGCCCTTGCTTTTATTGCTTTGGTCATTTTGCAATCATTATTAGGAGGAGTCTTATTTTGGCTCAATGTGGGATTTAATCCTCATGCCATTTTCACCTACTATGAAAAGAAATCTCTCCACGGACTTTTAGAAGTAATCACACCGCATACTCTTTTTATTGCCATTGCACTTATGGCTACACTTCATTTTTTGAGCTTTATTCCAACGATTAGTGATACCATCAAACGCAGATCAACCCATCTGCTTTTTATCCTCTTTATATGTGATCAAGGATCAGTATTTTTGATCGGATCAGGACTGGAACTCTTTGCTACTCTAAAACTAATCTCGTTTATTTTGTTTGAAATTACTCTCGGATGGATATGCATTCTTATCTTTCGCAGTTCATTAAAGGAGTTGGTGTGATTAAATGGATGATGATGGGTGCTTTTATTGCAGGATTAGGGTTAGCAGTATGGAAACTATACTATTTCTTTCCCTCAAAACGATTAGCCGATGACGATACAACACCTGAATCAGTCGAGCTTTTAGAGCGGATTATGATCGAATGTAACAGTGTTCACCCACACCTCGATGAAGAGTCTCTATTTCAACTGATGTGTGAACACCATGAGTTTGACTCCAAACACTTTTGGCGATTCAATGAAAACCGCCTCCGTCACCTCATCACACACTATCGTCTTAAAGAGCCAAATTTTCGTCGCTAAAACTTTTGGCGTTCGGATTACACGCAATTTTATGTGCCATATCCACTTTCTCATATCCCTTTAATGCCCTGCGTGATGCGATGGTCGCGTTGCGATACCCCTCACCCGAGTTCAGATAGACGTTAAACCCGTTTTCATACAAAGCCAGCCGCGTTGCAAGAGCCGTCGAATAAGTCGTCACTACACCATCCTCCCCCATCAGTCGAGCCACATCAGCAAAATACTCACGCGTCCAGAGTGTCGGATTAACCGAAGGGCTGAATGCGTCTTGATAGCAAACATCCCATTCCCCCTCCAACTCCCGCATCGCAATTCTGGCATCGATAATCTCGACCGTGATTTGCGTCCGCTCATCCTCATAGCCGCCGAGGGTCGCAATGTCGATAATGATATTTCGGTACGGCTCAAAGATTTCGGGATAGGGAAAATCGACGAGAGAAGCAACCAGTTCGCCGTCGAGTTCGGGAGAGTAGATTTCAAGAGTTGTATCAGGGTAGTAGGTATCGCGCCAATAGAGACTCAGGAGAGTATTAAACCCTAAACCGAAACAGATGTCGATGAGTCGGAGGTGATCTTTTTGGGCATGGAGGGCAAAAGCAGGTTCGATATGTTTTTTCAACGATTCGTTCAGCGCACCATCTTTGGTCGAATGATAATGCTCGTCGTACTCTGCACTATACGCCGTATAGCTTCCATCGTCGCTTTGTACCCAATTCATATTCAGCCAAATAGTTGGGCATGTGAACCCATACGAATTAATTTCAAAACTTCATCGTCGTATCGATAAATAATCAATACATCTCCACTGATATGAAATTCTCTAAAACCTTTCCATTCACCTTCCAATTCATGGTCATGTGCTTCTTGTGGCAACGGTTCATTTTGAATCAATGCCGCAAGATAAACAATAAATTTAGTAAAATGCTTCTCACTTAGTTTTAGGGAAGCAATATCCTTATGAAATTGTTTATGTCTCTCAACGCTTAGCATGTTTTGCGGTCTCGAACTCTGCTTTTAGATCATCCAAAGTAACCGCTTCCATGCCGATTCCCTCTTTAGCTTCATTCATCGCTAATTGCGTTGTTTCATTGGGGATTTTTAACTCAAAAGGCATCCCTTTTTCTATTTTTACTTTAGCTAAAAACATATTGATCGCTTGAGAAGTGGTAATACCGAGTTCTTTAAAAATCGCTTCCGCTGTATCTTTTAAATCTGCATCGCATCGTGCTCGAATTGTCGCATTCAATGACATCGTACACCTCCATACTAAACTTTTCACTAATTGTAGCACAATATTGCTACAATTTTACAGTCCATAGGTACTAGAAATCAATAATAAGCATATTTTTTTTACCTTCCCAAACTATAATAGTGTTCACATTTAACAAAGCAGATACTATGGATACAAAAGAAAAGCAAGGGATCATCGCCGTTTCAATAGGCGCTCTACTCCTGATACTCAGCATGATCGGATCAGCCATGTTTTCAGAGCGGATAGCGTACGGAGACTATATCTTTAGCGCTACTTCTCTGGGAGGATTGGTTCTCATGTTTATCGGAATGCGAAAGATTATGCAGCATACGGTGTCGAAGAGGTAATTTAAAGCCACCCCATACATAAATAATACTATTTCTTCATTTCAGCTTCTTTTACTATCTTTCCTAATTAGATACAATGCATATTATTATGTTCTAAAAAGGTATCATTTATATCATGGCAAAGAAAAAGATACTAACTATCGGATTTGACCTTTCTAGTGAAGATACGCAGTTCAGTGAGTTTGATTCCGATTTATCACTCTTAGACTGGGATATTATCTTGTTTAAACCCGATATCATGGATTATATTTATAGACCAGAGAGTACTTTTCAAGGAAAACCATGCCTTTCTGACGATAAGTCTTTTAAACTAAAAGCACAAACAGAGCATTGGCGACGAGAAATTAAATCTGCCGTTGAGAGTGGAAAATTAGTCATCGCATACCTATCCGAGTTAATTGAGCTTAGCATTGCAACAGGAGAAAAAAATTTTTCTGGAACAGGAAGAAACCAAAAAACGACGAGACTAGTGGATAATTATAATAATTTTGCTTCTATTCCCTCAAATATGAAACCTGTTAAAACTAAAGGGCAAGAGATTAAACTTGCAGCAAATAATACTGAATTGATTTCTACTTATTGGCAAGAATTTTCATCCTACTCATCATATAAAGTATTATTGACCGAAGAACTTCCAGCATGTTTAGTTACCAAGCATGGAGAAAAAACAGTTGGCGCGATTCTACGTTCAAAACATTCAAGTGGTGCATTACTTTTATTACCAGATATTGACTTTTACTCTGACGAGTTCTTTGATGAAAATGGAGGATGGACTAAAAAAGCAGAACAATTCTCGGCAAAATTAATCAATACAGTTGTTTCTATAGATAAGGCACTACGCAATTTAGACGAATTAACTCCTGAACCAGAATGGGCAAAAGAGCAAAGTTATAAGTTAAAAGAAGAAAATTCTGCCTTAGTAAAATTATTACAGGTTGAATCAAAATTAGAAAAAGCCCAAGTTGAAAAAGAAATCATTCTTGAGCAAATTAAAGACTTAGGACGACTAAGAAACCTTTTATTTGAAAAAGGAAAACCATTAGAATATGCAATACTTGATGCCTTAAAAATTATAGGTTTTGATGTTTCGCAATTTAATGACGGGAAATCCGAATTTGATGCTGTATTTCAATCTAAAGAAGGTCGTCTCATTGGGGAAGCTGAAGGTAAAGACAACAAGGCAGTAAATATTGATAAACTAAGACAATTAGCTCTAAATATCCATGAAGATTTAGAACGCGATGACATTGAAAGTCCAGCCAAAGCTGTGCTGTTTGGAAATTCTTATAGACTTATTCCAGTTGAAGAAAGAGATGAGCCGTTTACTACAAAATGCATGTCTGCTGCTAGTACGAGCTCTACAGCTTTAGTTTTTACACCAGATTTATTCAATGTAGCACAATATCTTTCCAATAATAAAGATGCTAGGTTTGCTACAAAATGCAGAAAAGTACTATTCACATCTATAGGAAGAGTACAGTTTCCTCCTATACCTCAATAACAAATGTTAAAGCCCATTACCCCACATATGCATCTTTTTCGCCACAATCACATCATATCCTGCTATCAAATCACTAATCGTATTCGCCGCACGGAATTCGGATCGCTCCAACAATGCCTCTACTTCCGATGTCTCCATTACTCCTTTAGACTGAACAATGATAATCTCTGCGGAGTTTTCAAGTGATCGGTAGACAAGCTGTAGCAGTTTCAGTGGCAAGGAATGCAAATGCAAAACATCTTGGAGGACGATCGTCTCATAATCACGTGTCGCGGAACGGATCGGTGAGTTAAAATCTTTGATCGTATCTACTTTGCCGATAACGGCAGAAGCGTGCTCGGTATGTTCACCCGGATAGAGGGAAAGATCGACTGTCGCGTTAAAAGGTTGTAAATAGGTGCAAATTTCTTCAATGAGGATATCAAAATGAGAGGTCGCCACCAAGATTTTCATCTGGGGCGATGTTTGAAACAGATCGCAAAAAGAGGTCATCAAATTCACTTTTAGTGGATTTTCAAGCACATATGTGCGCGAGCCTTGCGCTGAGCAAAACCCAGCGTTAGCGTAGCCAATCGGGATGCATTCCGATGGCGTTAAAATCAAATAGACAAGTCGTGCAATTCTCTAAATAAATAAGCTTCAACGATGTCATCGATGGTGCGCTGAGTATGGGCGACGAGAACCATCATTTGGTTATCGATGAACTCCATAACGGGTTCGTAGTTATTGGTAACGATCACGGCATCAAGCCATCCTTCAATCACTGTACGATCAGTATAAAAGTTGATCTCTACCACACGCCCTTCTTCCACTTCAACCGTTGCCCAATGCGTTGCGGATAAAATTCCAGTGAGTTCGCTTTCTTGGGTATCATCCCCATCCATCGGCAACAAGAGCAACATTATTTCTCTACCTTTGAAAGATCAAGCGATAACGCTTCATTATCCATAATATCGATATCACGGCGAAGTACCTCTGTCGCAATTGCTTTCGCATCTTCGAGTGAATGCATTGTGTACGTTCCGCATTGATAAATATTGAGTTCCGGAATATCACTTTGTTTCTCAACCGCGAGGATATCTTTCATTGACGCTTCCCATGCCTCGGCAACGGTCTCTTCACTCGGTGTTCCGATCACGCTCATATAAAATCCGGTACGACATCCCATCGGAGAGATATCGATAATCTCAGTTTTATCAGAGTTCAAATGATCACGCATGAATCCGGCGAAAAGATGTTCTAAGGTATGAATCCCCTCAGATGATAAAATCGCCTCATTCGGACGGCAAAAACGGAGATCAAACACGGTAATATCATCACCTTTAGGCGTTTTCATCCCTTTGGCGCGACGAACGGCAGGGGCTGGCATAATAGTGTGGTCTACGCAAAAACTATCGAGTAACGGCATAAAAATCCTTCAATATCTGTCTTTAATTGAAGCAATATTAGCATATTTTATCCCCTCATCGCTATAATTTGACCACTAATAGAAGGATCTAACATTATGACAAGCCTCTTTGACGCTCACTTAGCCGCACAGTACCAAAACGACGCACTGGGAATGAGGGTTTATACCTCTCAGCTCTTGGGTCAAAGCAAAGAGCTGGTTCTCCACGGCGGCGGAAATACTTCGGTGAAAATCGATAATATCCTCTACGTCAAGGGGAGCGGCTGGAATCTCGATACCATCGAAAAAGAGGGGTTTTCCCCCGTCAAGCTCGACGTCCTTTTGGAAATGGCAACACGTGAAAGTCTCAGTGATACCAAAATGGTGGAGGAACAACGTGCCGCGATGAGTGACCAAAGCTTTCCGAACCCCTCCATCGAAGCGATCCTCCACGCCATCATCCCCTATGACTACGTCGATCACACCCATGCCGATGCAGTTGTCACCCTCACCAATACCCCTGAGGGTAAAGCATTGATCCAAAAGCTCTACGGGAAAAACATGCTCATCATTGATTACGTGATGCCCGGATTCGATCTCGCCAAACATATCTACGAGCTTACCCGCGGCATCGAGTGGGATAGCTTATCAGGGATAATTCTGATGCATCACGGCGTTTTCACGTTTGATAATAATGCACAGCGTGCGTATGAGAAAATGATTGACCTCGTCACTGTTGCCGAAGAGTACCTCAACGAAAACGTCACCCTCGCGTGCGGAGATTGTGAAGGCAAAGGGGATAAAACAGTTGCCGAAGCAGTAGGAATTGAAGCGGCTAAACTGCATGGAAGTGAACTATTTCCGCTCCTCATTGATTCGCCGCGTGCACAGCTGTTCAGTATCCTCCCCAATCTCGACGCTCTGGTAAAAAGAGGGGGATTAACCCCTGAGCATGTCATCCGTATCAAACCTTTTCCCGCCATCATCGACGGCGATATTGCAGAGGGGATCGCAAAATTTGCACACGACTACAAAGCCTATTTTGATGCTAATGCATCCTCGGAACATATCTGTCTCGATCTTGCTCCCCGCTACGCAGTGATCAAAGGAGTCGGGATCGTCGTGCTAGGTAAAGATGAAAAAGAGTCCTGTATCATCGGCGAAATCGTCAAACACACGATCACCGCAATCCTCTGCGCCGAACAGCTCGGAGGATGGGGATCACTCACACTACCTCAAATGTTCCAAATGGAATATTGGGAACTCGAACAGGCCAAATTAAAGAAATAAGCACGGTTCACTGTGTGCGAGCTTCCCGCTGAGGGAAACTCAGCGTTAGCGCAGCCAAGCGGGACTTTGTTCCGGTGGCGTATTAAAATAAATAATAAGGAAAAAAATGAAAATTACAAAAAAAGTGACCTTTATCGCCAAAGAGGAGCACATCGCAACGGTTAAAAAACTGCTCGAAGACATGGTAGCACCTTCACTCAAAGAACCGGGATGTCTGTTTTATTACATCTTCCAATCCCAAAACAATCCTCGCAAATTTTTTGCGATTGAGTCATGGGCCGATGAAGCATCGTTAGAAGGTCATAAGCACACGGAACATTATGCGTACTATAAATCGCACTATGAGCCGTATGTTGACGATAAATACACGGAAGAGCTAGACCTTCTTGATGAAAAGGCGTATAGTTTCTAAACTCCAGGAGCCTTCCACATCGGCTCCGTTACACCCTCACGAACTAACTCCATCTGCGCGGCGTACACTTTGAGCCATTTCTCTTTTATCTCGCCGTATTGTACGTGATTTAGCATATTCGGCTCGTAAGTTCGCTCGATTTTGACGATGTTTTTTCCCGCTTCTTCGAAGTTGTTGTACACCTCTGCACCGATCCCGCACGCCATTGCTACACCCAATGCCGTAGCCTCTTTGACTACCGGGACATTGACTGCTAATCCCGTCACATCGGCCAAAATCTGAGACCATAATGCCCCATTGGAGGCTCCGCTCGCAAAGGTGATGGAGGTTGGTGAGACACCGCTAAAGCCTTTGATATTCTCCAGATTGATCGCGCTTACGATGCAGGCGTTCTCTTCGAGAGCACGAAACATTGAAGCAACATTGTATTTGGACTCATCCAGACCTAATCCGATAAATGAGGGGGCGGCGTGTATCCACTCCCCGTAATTCATCCGATCGCTGAATATCGGGGTAATCCCGTACGATCCAAGCGGTACACATGCTGCTAGTGCTTCTAGCTCAGCGTAGCTTTTTCCGCATCCGAAACTGTTACGGAACCATCGCATCACCAACCCCGTAAAAAAGGTAATCCCCTCTGCCTGAGACATCCCGCGAACCACGTGTGGATTGACACGCAACAGCATTTCATCGGAGAGGTTCACATCAGAGGGGATATTCACCACCTGCTGCCAAAAACTTCCACCGAGTACCACCGCATCACCGAGCTTGGAAGCTCCTAAACCAGCAGTGCCGATTTGAACATCTCCACCCCCCACTACAACAAGGGTATCGGTGCTCAGACCCGTTTCCTCCGAGGCTTGTCTACTGATATGTCCTAATATCTCTCCGCTCTCCCGTATCGGGACAAACAAATCTTTGAGACCGCATTGCTCAAACTCACACTTGTTCCAGTTACGCTCTTTGAGACTAAAGGCTCCCGCCGTCCCCGCATTGGAAGGCTCAGAAGCTAACTCTCCGCTGAGTTTAAAGAGTATCCAGTCGCTAATCATCGTAAAGTAGCGGGCTTTTTCATACAGTGATGGGCGGTTGTTTTTCAGCCACAGCACTCTAGGTGCGGCGGAGAGGGCGAAGGTTTGTCCGCTTTTAGTATAACTCTCCCGTTCTAATGATGGATAGGTGTTTTTGAGATAAGATACTTCAGCACTCGCTCTGCTATCGACATTCGCAACACCCCAAAGTTCTCGTTTTTCGCCATCATAAACAACAATTCCCTCGCGCATACTGGATGCTGACACGGCAATGATCTCTGATGCACTAATATGAGCATGAGAGAGGGATTCTTTGATACATCTCTTGGCGAGATCCCACCCTTGAGCGAAATCAAATCCCATCGATCCCGCAACACCTGATTCTGCGATGTGTTCCCACTCGTATTGGGCTATGGCAATTTGGTTACCGAGGGTATCAAAGATGATAGATCGTATGCTTCCCGTCCCCGCATCGAGTACGAGAAAATAGCGACTCATCTCAATTCTTTCATATTTTCAAATATGCCCATTGGAATATTTTTTTCAATCTCATCTTCAATTTTTTCTATATGTACATTACAAATAGAATCTTTTAATTCTTCAGCAAGTTCTTGTAATTCTTGTTCACTTTCACGTTTAGCTATGCCACGTGCGGAACATCCGGTTACACCGGTGTGATTATAGGTCATACGGTACATTCTTAATCCAATAATTTTTATTGGTAAAGATAAAGCAAAGAGGGTTCCATATTGAGTTATTGTTGATTAATACTCAATTATACATGGAAGATTTTTTGCTTCATGAATCCATCGAAGCATCTCTTTTTCAGTCGGGATACGTTTACTCAGATGTTTAGCTGTATTTACTTCATCCATTTTTTTAAGAAGATTCTCGGCTACACGTTGCGCTAATTCTTTAACAGTATCCACACCGGAAGCTTCCAATAATTCTGCATATTGAGGTCCAATGCCTTTTATACGAAATAAATCTACCATATTTGCAAAACGTAAAATCAATTTATCAGATATATCGGTCGAAATTGCTAATGCTTTGCGTTTATTCGGTGTTGATGTAGCAATCAATAATTCGTTTGTATTTTTTATACCAGCCAAACGAAATTTTTCACCTATTACAGCACCAATACCTTCAACAGCTTCAATTTTATAATCTGCCATATATACTCCTAAAATCTAAAATACAATTTGAGGAGTATAACGAGCAATTGTGATACAAATGTTAGAAGAAAGGATTGAAGAGAATAAAAAGGGATGATTCCCGCTTTTGGAGGGGAATCGTTAAAGAAAATTAAACGCTTGCTTCTTCGCGTCGTTGAAGATAATCCCATTTTGCATCGACACGTGCTTGCCACTCATCGATTAGGTAATCATATTGTTTAGTGAAAAGGTGTTTGAAACGCCCTTGAGCACCGAGGTAATCACGTACCGGAATAATATTTTTTGGACGATAAGTGATGTTTAGTTTTGTTCCATCGATAATTTCGTACAATGGAAAAACCAAAGAATCGGTCGCCAAATCTGAAATAGATATTGTATCTTCTGGCGCAAATTTCCACTCTGTAGTACAAGCTGACATCGCGTTAATATATACCGGACCCTCTGCTGCAAACCCTTTTTGGATTTTAGCAACCATATCTTTCCATTTGTTCGGAGCAACTTGAGCAACATACGGAGCACCGTGTGCTGCCATAATTGCCATCATGTCTTTTTTGTTACGTTTTTCACCATAACTGACACGTCCAGCAGGAGTCGTTGTCGCCGATGCACCGATTGGAGTCGAGCTTGAGCGTTGTCCACCTGTGTTTGCATAGACTTCATTATCCAAACAAACATACATCATATTGTGTCCACGTTCAAAACATCCAGATATCCATTGGAAACCGATATCGTAAGTCGCACCATCTCCACCGAAAGCAACGAACTTAGGAGTACGATCTGGTTGTTTTAAACGCCCTTTTGTTTTAAGCGCTTTATACATCGCTTCAGCACCTGCTACCGCAGATGAGCCATTTTCAAATCCGATATGAATCCAAGATGCATCCCATGAAGTATACGGATAAACTGCCGTACACACTTCCAAACAACCAGTAGATGCTGCAAGAATCAAATCATCGTTAGTTGCATTGAGCACTTCACGAACAATAATCGAGTGGGCACAGCCCGGGCAAAGAAGGTTAGCCCCCTCAAAGCGATCCGCTGAAGTGGAAAACTCTTTGAGATTTTTAATTTTTTTAATTTCTGACATAAGGGCTCCTTAGAAAAAAGAGAGTTTCGGTCCGCGAAGACCGATATATTGTTGCAATGGTGTTGTCAGCTTGGCTGCATCCGCATTCGCTTTAAGATCTGTAAAAATACTCACCAGATGTGCTTTAGTCAAGTCACGTCCGCCCAATCCGTAGATGTAGTTATTCAATACTGCTTTAGTATCGGTATTGAACAATGAACCTGACACCTCATTAAACAAAGCACCCATCGCACCGTGTGGACTTGATCGATCCAAAGTAGCGACAGCTTTAACATCTTTTAATGCCGCTGCAATTTGTTCCAATGGCCATGGACGGAAAACACGGATACCGACAACACCCGCTTTGATTCCATGCTGTGAACGCATCTCTTCCGCCACTTCACGCGCTGTTTCAACAGATGTTCCTAAACAAACAACTGCTACTTCTGCATCTTCCATGTTGTATTGCTCAACAATGTTATAACGGCGACCTGTCAATTTTTCGAATTCATCAAATGCTGCTTCGATTTTAGGGATAACTGCTGTCATAAGTGCGTGTTGTTGACGTGCTTTATGCTCAAAATGCCAATCTTCTTCGGTTTGTACCCCATGAGTAACAGGATGATCAAGATCGAGCATATCATTCATCGGTTTATAATCGCCTACAAATTTATAAGCTACCTCATCACTCATAGTATGAACACCTTGAGCGGTATGTGAGGTCATAAATCCATCTTGATTCACAATCGCCGGTAAACGAACATCATGATCCTCTGAAACTTTAAATGCGATGAAATTAAGATCATATGCTTCTTGCGGAGAATAGGCACCAAATTGAATCCAGCCGCTATCACGCCCCATATACATATCTGAATGGTCACCGTTTACGTTTAGAGGTGCACCAATAGCACGGTTAACAAGATTAAGTACGATTGGTAAACGCATACCTGACGCGGAATACAACGTCTCCAACATCAACGCAAATCCTTGTGATGATGTTGCCGTAGCAACACGCCCACCAGCAGCAGCCGCGCCGATACAACAAGACATTGCTCCATGTTCAGATTCAGTCATAACAAATTCACCGTCAACATAACCGTTTGCTGTAAATCCTGCATAATTTTCAACGATTGGAGTCGATGGTGTAATCGGATATGCTGCTACAACATCAACTTGTACTTGACGAAGCGCATGGCTAGCCGCCATATTACCATCCCAAACCTCAATATCGCGTAGTTCGATTGTATCAGCCATTAGTCTTCCTTCACTTCAGCATCAGCTTTATTCTCTTTTTTAGGCCACTCTGCAAGAGCTGCCTCTTCATTTTTTTGCTCTGGAAACATTAAAAGAGATTTTGGATTTGTCGGGCATACTTGTACACAAATCCCACACCCTTTACAATGGTCAAAATCGATCCCGATCATTTTTTTATCGCGAGAAATAATCGACATATCTGGACAATAAACCCAGCAAAATTGGCAATCGATACAATAATCTTTGTTAAACAAAGGTTTTTCAATTCGCCAATCGGCCACACTCGCAGTAAACGAGCTTGATTGTGAATAAGGGCGATTTTCAGGGAGCGTAGTAGCAATATCGCTTACTGCCCCTTCAAACGTTCGGAGCATGGCACCGATTTCAAACCCATCCCATCCTTTTTTTTCCATCATGTGCTCCTTACTTCACTTCATCATACGCGCGTTGAATCGCGATCATGTTGGCATCGATAATTTTTTGCGGCAATTTTTTAAGTACTTTTACCATACTATCTTTAAAAAACTCAATGTCATACATTTTAGATACTTTCATTAAGGCACCAAGCATTGGAGTATTTGGAATTGCTTTTCCAATTGTCTCTTGAGCGATTTTAATACAATCTACCGTATAAACTTGCTTCCCTTCTAATTTAGGCTGAGATGCAATAAGTTCTTCCGTACTCATATGAGTCGTAACGATATAAATAGTATTTTCTTTTTCATTGGCAGTAATGTCTGCAACGTATACCAATGCTGGGTCAATAACCAAAACATAATCAGGTCTCATAAATTTCTCGTGGTTCATAACCACTTTATCGTCAACACGGTTATATGCCGTCATGGCTGCTCCACGTTTGGCTGATCCATAAAAAGCAAATGCTTGTACATGCTTACCGGTGGTGGATACAACGTCTGCCAGACCTTTTGCACCAGTTACGGCACCTTGCCCGGCTCGACTATGCCATCGAATCTCTAGCATGAATTCTCCCTCTGACTTAAGTTTAAGTTGAATTTTATCAATACGTGTATTCTATGAAAGTTGCTCTTAAATGTAGCTTTTCACCCTTTTAGTGACCACAATCTAAAGAAAAAATGTTACTTTCATCCCCGCTTTGCGATATACCTAACCGCTTCAAGCACATCAGGTTTTATAATATCTGTTAATGTTAGCAATTGTTCTTCATTATCATATCCGCTTAAAACAGCTACCGATTGAATCCCTGCTCTTTGAGATGCTTCTATATCCAAAAGCGTGTCTCCGATCATCCACACATGTGGGGATGGATTACCCATCTGCTCCAGTGCTTTATAAATCGGCTCAGGATGAGGTTTTGCATTTTCCACATGCTCCCGTCCTACCAGTGTCTCAAAATAGTGCATTAATTCAAAATGTTCCATCAGTTCACGCGAATAGAGCCCTGTCTTCGTCGTAACAATTCCTAAACGTGCGAATATAGAAGCTTCATGGATAGCTTGCGCTGCACCTGGAAGCAGTAGTGTCTTTTGCCGGGAAATCTCGCGATAATACAATTTATAGGTCGACACATGCATATCGATACGTTCAGAATCTATTCCCACACCTGCAAACATCGTCTCCAACGTATGGCCGATTTGTGAGGTGATCATCTCATCACTGATCGATTGTTGCAACCCGTGGGTTTTTAACGTATGATGAAAGCTCTCCAAAATCGCTTCGGTCGAATCGATCAACGTTCCGTCCAAATCAAACAAAATAATAGGCTTCACTATTGTTTCTCCCAATCGATGTAATCTTCCCAAATACCGTTGATGCTCGGTTTTATCCCCTTGATCGAACGATTATAGACATTGATCTCGTTGGGGATAACCAAAAAGAGATACGGATTGTCTCCCGTAATTTGAGCAAAAATTTGACGTTGCAGTACTGCCGTTTTTTCGGAATCAGTAGAGCGTTCCATCTCCTCGATCAGTTGATCGGTGCGCTTCGAGTGGTATCCAATCAGATTAAATCCTCCCGCTACGTCGCTATCACTGTGCCAGAGTGCGTATGGATCAGGAGTGGGTGCGAGTTGCCATCCTAATAATACGGTATCAAATTTACGCGGAGCAACAACCGTATTTAAAAATGCCTGCCATTCCATTATCCGCAGTGTCACTTTAACTCCGACATCGAGCAGCTGCCGTTGCAAAATTTCCGCCGCATAAGGGCGGACTGCGTTGGAGTTCGAGGTGGCGATTTCAAACTCAAGAGGATGAACTTTTGTATAGCCTGCCGCCCTCAAGAGCTCTTTTGCGCGCTCAAGATTGCGTTGTGGGGCTTTAACCTCATCGTTAAATCCTTTGCTCCCCGGTAAAAACGGACCCGTACACACGGTACCGTGCTTCAAGAAGAGAATATCGATCAGCGCTTGACGGTCGATTGCCAACGATAATGCTTCGCGGACACGAGGGTCTTGAAATTTTTTCAATCTCAAATTAAACCCAAGATAGGTGTAGGTGTGCGAAGGGAGTTCCAAAGTTGCAAAACTGTTTTTGAAGTTTTTATCCAACTGCCGTTCATATTGCATCGGTTCCAATGAATCCACATCGATTTGACCCGATTTGAGCATCAAAAAACGGGTCATCGGATCGCTGATAACATGAAATACAATTTTTTCGATCTTCGGTTTGTGTTCAAAATAAGAAGGATTAGCTTCCAGCACAATCTGTTTGGAAAACTCTAATTGTTTGAGAATATAGGGACCCGTACCGATAGGATGCGTGTTAAATTGTGACCCCATAATGTCTTTGTCATTTTTCAGAATATGCTCTGGAACAATCCCCATCATCCACACTTCCAATGCCTTGAAATAGGGTTTTTCATACGCTATGCGAAGGGTATAATCATCAACCGCGGTAACGCTTTTGATAACCCGAAAATCAGAAGCATACGGGGTAATCGTACTCGGAGATTTGATCAGATTGTAGGTAAAGAGGACATCACGAGCGCTAAAGGCTTTTCCGTCATGCCATTTCACCCCGTGACGCAGTTTGAATTCGATCAGCGTCGGGGTTACAAAACGGTACGATTCGGCCAAATCCCCGATAATTTTCTGTCCACTCTCATCGTATTTCACCAACGCATTAAATAAAAATCCGGAGATGGAAGCACTTGCAGAATCGGTTGCGATAATCGGATTTAGCCGTGCTGGATTTGATGAAGTGCTCAGGTGAAGAGTTGAAGCAATTAACCAAACACTTTGCAATAAAAGTAATAAAAATTTCAATTTCAGCCCAATTTTTAGATGAGATTATAGCATCTAATTGGCTGCGGCCTCTTTACGTATGCGGTTACGCTCACAAACCGTATTAGTGGCCATTACAATCAAAGAGATCAGAAACCAAGCCATTACCATTGTGATAACCGTATGGCTTAAAAAATGATCTCCTATGATCATTTTATATGTCCCCATACTCCATCCAATAATCATGGCTGATGAACCCGCAATAATTTTATTTCTTCGAGTACGAAACAAATAAACTAACGATAATAGTGCGAAACCACCGCTTGCATGTCCTGCCGGCCAACATTTCATTTTCTCTTTATGACAAAAATCACTCGGATATTTCTCCCAAACGCATGTATGCGGATAAGTTCCGCCGAAAATTTCCAAATTTTTTGGGCAAGGAATATTTGTTACTGCCTTAAGAGAACCGATGACAACGGGCACCAAAATAGAGGATAAAAGGACAATCACCATTCCACGTCGATACAACTGAAAAAAAGGGCGTTTCCAAAACGCAATTGTCCCTACTAAAAGAACCACTCCGATAATAATTAGTAACCGTTTGATCCCATCATAAAAAATAAATTTTGGTATCGGACGGTTGCTATCTAAAATCCATTGATGATTTATCGGATTATAAAAATGGCTTTGTACCCAGATGTCAGCACCACTCAATCCAAAAAAAAGGATAACGGCTATTAGGGCGAGTGCACTCACCCATATATTTTTAACGGCCAACATGTAAAAGATCAAGTTCAGGTTTATAAACAGATGTATTAACTTCAGAATATCCTAATAAAGTATGAAATACGGAGTCCTGAGTTTGAGGTAATTTTGCATTCTCTGCGATCTTCGCTTTATCAATATTGAACTGTTTTCCAAACCACATCACGGCAGGAATATGTTTTTGAGCTTCCGGTGCAATACTGTAAGGAAACCCATGCAAATAGAGACCTTTTTCCCCTAATGACTCACCATGATCGCTTAAATAAAACATTCCGGTAGCATAATTTTTATCATTGTCTTTGAGTAATCCAATCACTTTGGATAAAAATGTATCCGTATACAAAATTGAGTTATCATAAGCGTTGGTAATTTCTTCTTTTGAACACTGCTCTAATTGATTCGTTTTACAGACTGGGGTATATTTTTCATATTGTTTTGGATAACGTTTATAATACGCCGGACCATGATTCCCCATTTGATGCAAGACAATAAGGATATCCCCTTTCGGATGGGAATCGATATACCCTTGCAATCCAACCAACATCCCCTCATCTCGACACTCTTCATCGCAAATACTATTGTTTTTAGGTGATTGATAATTTTGGAATTCCACCCGTTGTGCAACTCCTTTAGAATCAGAATTATTCTCACGCCAAAGAATATTCACGCCTGCTCGCTTCATGATATCCAATACATTTTCAGTATGCAGTGCTTGTTCTTTTTCATAATGTTCACGTCCAAATGATGAAAACATACAAGGTACGGATACTGCTGTTTCAGTACCGCATGATGTGAATTGTGTGTAATTAATAACATCCTCTTTTTTCAAAAGTGGAGTTGTTTCACGTTCATATCCATTCAAAGAAAAATGGTCCCATCGCACCGCTTCTCCAACGACAAGAATGATCAATTTCCGAGGCTCGTTATTCTCTGCAACAATTTTTGCATCTTGCCCGATTGAGATTAACCCGCTATAAGGATGAGAAAATGTTTTTTGAACATATGAGCCTAACGAATAGATATAAAATGCCGGATTTGTATAATAACGCAAGGGTTTATGCTCTCGGAAAAAAGAGGTGTAGTATTTACTGAATGAAAAAATCATCAAAACCGCAATAACCAAAGAAATAGCAATTGATTTTGCTTTATCAATTATCGTCTCTTTTAATGTTCTGGAAACGATTTTAATGCGAAATAAAATAATGGAAGGGATCACTCCCAATACAAGAAAATAAAGAACTTGTTTCAAACTCAATAAATCAGCCGATTCTTTGATATTAGTTTCTAATAAATTTTGAATCATGTGTGTATCTATAACAACATCATACGCATCCATGAAATAAGCGACCATCGAGGATACCAATAATATTATGATTAGTAAAGGTTTTAGCGTATAACGCCAACTAAGCAGTGTCAGTACAATCACCGTTGCACACAACAAAACAATTCCTAAAGATAGAACAAAATAAATATTCCCACCAACAAAAGGATACACTTCTAATACATGCTTAAAAAAAGCTCCGTTTGCAAAAAGAACAAAAAAAAGTGAAACGAAAACAATAACTATTTGTGCCTTTTTAGGCTTTAAAAAAGTAAAAAACACTGCGACTCCGGTTAAATTGATTAGGGTATTATAAGCTTTCTATGCCTAATACTGAATAAAAACAAAAAAGTGAAAAAGATATTTTAAAAGAGGAATAAAGAAGAAAAGAGAAACTTCTTCCCGAATGGGAAGAGAAAACGATTAACGTTTTGAGAATTGTGGAGAACGGCGCGCTTTGCGTTTACCCGGTTTCTTACGCTCAACAATACGTGAGTCACGAGTCAGCATACCAAACGGTTTAAGAACCGCACGGAATGATGGATCAAACGCACAAAGAGCGCGTGAAATACCGTGACGAAGTGCATCTGATTGACCAGAAAAACCACCACCAAGAGTAGTCGCAGTGATATCAACCGATGTATCTTGTTTTGTCAAAGAAAGCGGTTGAGTAACACGCAATTTTTTTGCTTCAAGACCACCGAGCCATGCGTCGAGTGAAAGACCGTTTACAGTGATTTTACCTGTACCCGGAGCAAGCCATACTTTAGCGATTGAAGATTTTCTTCTTCCGGTTGCATACGTTTTTGCCATGGTTTATCCTTACTTAGCGATCTGTGCAGAGTGAGGGTGTTCAGCACCTGCATAGACTTTCAATTTTTTGAGCATTGCGCGACCCAATTTTGTTTTAGGAAGCATACCGCGAGCTGCAAGTTTGAAAACTTTTTCTGGGTTAGTAGCCAAAAGTTCTGTAAATTTTTCACTTTTTACGTTACCGAAGTAACCTGTGTGACGGTGGTATGTTTTAGTAGCCGCTTTACCGCCACCATTAATAATCGCTTTTTCAGCGTTAATGATAACAACGAAGTCACCACAGTCGATATTTGGGGTAAAATAAGGTTTATCTTTACCGCGAAGACGAGTAGCAACATCAGTCATGATACGACCGAATGTTTTCCCTTCCGCATCGATCAAAACCCATTTACGCTCGATTTGCTCAGGTGAAGCAATTTTAGTAAATTTCATCTTGAGTCTCCTTTTAAAGTCTCTATAAATAGTGGCGAAATTGTACCCTTTTAAACTTATAATCTGCTGAAATTAAGTTTTTTATAAGCACTTCATCCATTCGATTCTATCTCCCATGAGATAACACACATACCCTTGAACATCCTTATCGGTAAATGCACGTATCGCGTCGGCATACCGATAAATTTGCTCGCGATGTTTTTGCTCCTCTTCCCGTCCGCTTTTATAATCGATGATCACCAATCCGCTCTCTTGTTCTACAAGGAGGTCGATTACACCCAAGTTCCCTTTATGACGTATCATCTGCTCTTTTCGCACTATCCCCCGTGTAAGAGCACCGAACTGCTCATCATAAATCAATCGTTCTATCCTTTGAGAAATCTCTTCCATCGCACCCGCTTGCAAAGTTGCCCCATATCGGTTACGGGTTGATTCAATGGCATTGTGCAGTGAAATGAGCGTAAACTCTCCCATCATCTCCAGCGTATAATGCAATGCCAACCCAAACTGAACCGCCGCATAATCATACGTTGCTTCTTTAGCAGAGCGAATGCTCTCGTCTTGTCGACCGAATTGAAGCGCTTTAAAATCGACCTCTTTTGGCTGAAGTATAGGTTCATGGTTTCGAGGTTTTATTTCCAGCTCTCCTTGTACCGATGCACTCAGTTCAAGCGGATCAAACCATGAGCTCTTTCTTTTTGTAATCACACTCAGTGACTCTACTGCACGGGTCAATGCGACATACAGCGCATTGAGCTGATCTTCATCCGAGGCTCTTTTTTCCGCCTCTAATGCCTTGGCATACGTCGGATCTAATGCTTCACGCCCTTTTATTCGATAGTGCATCCCCCGCAGTTGTGCCCCATCATATTCATAAACGATAGCGTCATTATGACTCCGAGGCGTTCCGAGCCGATCCAGGACAATGACATGTTCAAACTCCAGCCCTTTGGATTTATGGACCGTCATAATCCGTATACCTTTAAGATCACTTTGGGGCGAAGAGGTCTCCAAACGATCAACTTCAAAAACGACCTCTTCGATATCGCGGTAACTTCTCAATGCTTCAATAAACATCAACGCACTTTTATCGGCAATCTTAAATTGTCTAACAAAAGCGATTACCGCACTCAGCACTTCGCTCACCTCATGACATTCGATTAAAGATGCCTCGACACCTAAAAGTGCCGCACAGTTGGAGCGGTAAATTGATTCTGTGAAATAACAGTAGCGAAGATACTCGATGATAGCGCGGACGCTTCGTTGAGCTATCAGACGTGCCGTCGTCTCCGTCACCACATCGTATCCCAGCTCACTCAACGTCTCTTCTACCGCACTCCCGTCTTTGTTGGTTGCGGTCAAAATGGCAATCTCTTCGGGTATTATCCCTGCGCCGATCAATGCTGCAATCTTCTCACCGAGGCTCTGGAGGAGATCTTCACTGCTCGTTACCTCGACATACCCTCCCACGAAACTTTGCGGGCTTTGCTGAGGAATATATCCTTTAATCTTCCCCTCAAACACGCTATTAACAAAATTGACAATTTCACTGCGGGATCGGTAGTTGACTCTCAAAGGTTCCACTCGAACATCGAATAACTCCGCGACCTGATGAAACAGTGCGCTCACCCCGCCGCGAAAACGGTAAATAGACTGTTTTACATCTCCGACAAAAAAGAAGCTCCCCCCTTCGTTCACCCCGACACCGGATCGGATCTCTTCGATCAGTGGACGGAGAATATCGAACTGAATGACGCTGGTATCTTGAAACTCATCGAGAAGAAGATGTTTGAGGCGGGAATCGAGGCGGAAATAGAGAAATTCACTCTCCAGTTTTTCCCGTAAAAGGGTATGAACATTCAGGGTAATATCATCAAAGCTCAGTTCATTGCTCTGCACCGCCATACTTTGTCGGCTTTTGATGTAAAGCTTTAAAATCGAAAATAGCTCTTTGAAATAGAGCACTTCGCGACGGCGCATCTGTATGGCCACAGCGCTTTGAAGTTCATGGAGCAACTCATCCATCCGAGGTTCATAGCTTTTTTTAAAATCCCAATATTCCAGAGTCGGTTTTTGCAGCCAAGTTTTACCTAATAGATCCTCATAATTTTCGATCTGCATTATTTTTGTAGCGCGATCACTGAGCGGTTTTGAGAGTACGAGGGTAGAGAGTTCTCGTGCAATATCCAAAGTCTGCGCACTGGTATCATCGGGAATACTGAGCGTACCGTACGCATCTAGATTTAACTCTTTGTACTTGGAATACAGCGAAGAGAGGAGCGAAAAAAGATCCCCAAGCCGTTTGTCACTCAAAATCGATAAATGGACCAAGGCACTCTCTGAGTGAGACACCTCCACCTCGTTTAAAAATCGCTCAAGCAATGCCGTTTCATGATGATTTTGTACCGTTTTAAAAGTTGGCATTAATCCGGCATTGAGGGCAAATTTACGTAATATCCGACCGAAAAATTTATCGATAGTAGAGATTTGGATATCGGAACGCAAAAATCGCACAAGTACTTTAGGGCGTTCTTCTAAAATAGTCTCTTCATCGATTCCGCTTAGACGTGCGATATGAGCAAGTTCACTACGCGATGGCAGCTCTTCGAGTGTTACAATAATCCGCTCCAACATCTCATTCGCCGCTTTGTTGGTAAAAGTCAAAGCAACAATCGAAGAGGGGTTCTCCCCCATAAAGAGGAGGCTCAAATAACGGACGACAAGATTAAACGTTTTACCGCTCCCCGCACTTGCTTCATAGGCTAAAAACGGTTCAAACTCCACGCATCACCTCCCGATGGCAGAGATAGACATAGGGACAATAGCGGCATCGGCTCAGCTCCTCGCACATCTCCCATTCCCATGTTTTCGCAGAGGCCATATACGCCAATATCTCACGCAATTTGGCTATTTTCACTTCCAAAAATTGCTCTATTTTCAACTCTCCCTTATTCAAGTCATAGTAGCCGCATCGTGCCACCTGCCCCAACTCACCCGCAAGAAGAGCATACACACTGAGCTGATAATCCTCATCACTCTCTTTTGGTTCTTTGTTAGTATCGGGGTATTTACCGCTTTTATAATCGATCACTTCGAATTTCCCCTCGGCTTCATCAATCCGATCGACTCGTCCGGTGAGGGTTATCCCCTCCACTGTCGTACTCATCTCTTTTTCGGTATAAAGAACCCGTACCCCCGATGCAAAGCGTGATGCTTCATACTCATAAAAGAGATCTAATTTATCGAGCCATAGCCGTTTCATATGTCGTTCCAGTGGATCATCACCACCACTCTCTTCCCACACGGCACGAAGAGCTTCTTTGATCTGAGTTGCAGAGGAATAGCTCTTTCTCTCTGTAAACACCTTCTCAAGCGCACTGTGCAGTGCATTTCCGATATCTCGCTCTTGCGAAAGATCTCGCGGTAGTTCATGATCTCGTATGCGCTCTATGTAACGATAATAGAATTGTCTTTTACAGCTCAAAAAGCTTTTGATGCCGCTTGATGAGAGGGGATAGGCGGTAAAATCGTATTCACACTCATAGCTTTTCACTTGCCGGACGTTAAAGCTCGCAGCTGTGAATAATACCTCTTCGTACCGATACTGTGCAGGGATACTCTTAATCCCTAATTGAAGCAAAAAGCGCGATGGTACCGATTCGGCGTTTTGGACACATCCGAGTGCAACTTTTTTGGCACGGTTAAAGAGGATCGAGTAGTAGTGTTTTTGGAGGGATTCGCGATCATGGGCGCTCGGAAGACCTGCGTATTCACGGGTTTTGGTGTTCAAAAAGAGGTCTTTCTCGCTTTTGTGCGGGACATACCCCTCATTAAAATCGACGATCACTACCCCCTCAAATGAAACGCCGCGTGTCTCCAACAGCCCCATAACGGTGATTTTTCCCCCGCGGACATCATCGATACTCTGCTGAGCCAGTCGGTTCATAAAAATTCGAAATACGGCTCTAAAATCCATCATCTCTAAAGCATGAGAAAGGTGACTGAAACGGTGAAGTTCATCACGAACGATCTCCATTGACTCTTCATCGGCACCTTCCAACAATCCTGTCAATTCTTCCAGCTGTGAAAAGTGAAATTTTTTCGGATAATGGGCTTTAAACCAATCAATCGTTTCCGTTTTGATGTTTCGGATTCTCTCACGGTTCAAAACACTCGCTTCGTCTAAAAAGAGGATGATACTCTCTAATTCTCTGTAGAGTGTACACTTGCTAAAAGGCTCTCCCATCGCGAAGTTGAAGTTCCCCTCGCTGTCGAACTCCTTTAACATCGTAGCCGCATCTTCATCGGGTAATACGACCGCTATTTTCTCAGGTGCAATCCCCTCTTGCACAAATGCTTCGATAGATGATTTGATAAATCCCATCTGCGAGAGACGCGTATGAAACACTTCACACGTCACATCTCGATTTATATGAAGCGCTCTCTCATCTAAAATTTTGATTTCACTGAGGGATAATCGATACTCCGTCCCATCTTGGAGAGCAAATCCCATCTCCTCAAATCGTGTCGTCATTTTTTTATTATAGTACGTCGTGTTATAGAGAATAATAATCTCAAGATGTTTGGCACACTCTCGTAAAAGTGCGATTTCATGTCGGCTCAAATACCCCTCGACCATAATGGTAATCGTCTCAAAGTTACGCAAAAAATCGTGCTGTATAGTTGTGTGTTCGGAGTTAAATATCCGATCCGCCCACCCCTCGCGCTCAACTATCTCTTTATACCGTTCACGAAGCCGTTTAAGAATTGCTATGTGCTCTTCATATTCTCCATAAACATCTACCGATTGGAGAACTTCTATCGAAACCTGCTCCGAAGAGAGCTCTTCGAAAAAACGAAACAAATACTCGGAATTTTGGATAAAACTGAAAAAGTTTCGCTCGATTTGAAGTGCGGAAAAGGCGGAAAAATCAGAGGCTTCGTGCATTGCCAATAAGCGTAGATCTTCATCTGGAATGATTCTCCCTACCGTAACATACGCACGGGAGAGAAATTCTCCCATCGTCATTGTCTGAGGTAAAAAGATCTCAACAGAATGCTCAATTGCTTCTCGTATGCACCTAGCTGTCGGAAAGACTATGCACTCTTTGTTCATACGTAACTTCTCCGATTGTTTCTTTATTGTCTACTATCCATATACAAAGGATAATAATAGGCTCATTTGAAGTTTATTATTTGCAGTAATTGTACTGGATTCTCGCTGATGCGAGAATAACCAGAGAAGCATTTAAAATTCGAAGGTATTAGGATTACGCGTATCAGCTTTTAGATTATAAAAACGCTGATCATTTCCTATAGTAATTTTTGTCAAAATATCCCATCGCCCAGGTTTTGGAAGATCGACAGCATTAAAAGTATATTTCCCTTCATGTGCAATTGGGGCTGTAAGGTTAATATCACTCTCTTTGTTATCAGGACGTGTTAATAAAGATTCTACTTTTGCATCATTAATAGCTTTACCTGATTTATCTGTTATTTGATAAACAATAACTGTCCCTTTTTCCATAACTTGTGGAGTTAAAAAGGAAATACTATATTTTTTGTCAAAAGAAATTTGCGCATTAATTATGTCATTAACATTATTATCATAATCATGATAATTTTGCATAGCATAATCAGACATTTCGACAGGATGTGTTACCGCTGCTTTAATAGTAGCAACTGAAAAACCTATAACAGCAACTATCGATAATGCAATTATGATAGGCCATTTTGTACCAGGATTTTTAAACATTGATATCCTTTTTACGAGTAAAAAATCGACCTCGTATATATCGGATGAGACCGTAAAGAATAATACCGTAAAATATTAATCGAATAATATCAATAAAGTTTTTACTCCCGTTTCCGGCAGATGAACTTAAGGATATTCCTTGTGCAGCAGCAATCTGATCTGCCGTATCACTGTATCCATTATACATGGCAACAGAATATTTTTTGACAGTATCATCACCCTTTGTTTTTTCTCCCAATATAGGCAAAATTGTACCGCCACGATTGACAATAAACTCTTTTGCTTCATCGTATGTTCGAGCGAACATAGCTGCACTTATCACCGAACCGATGAAAGTTGCATTCGGACTAAGGATTTGTCCTTTGTTAAAATGTTTGTATAAAGAGATGGGACGAGCGAGAATATCGACCTGCTGTTTAAGCTCTATAAATGTCATAATTACCGCAGGTTCCCCAACTTGTGAAACCAATTGCTTTTCAAACTCTGCAATGCTTTGATTATCTTCAGTATCTCGTACCATAACGAGGTAAAGAGAGACACCTGTTTTAGCTTTTAGCTCTGCGCCTACTGCATTAATTTGTTCTGCAAATTTAGGATTATTGACAACATCGTCTTTATATAAAAATTCCGCATTAAGAGAAAGAGAAAAGAAGAATAAAAAGGTGAGGGCCGCTAGCCCTCGCGAGAGTAACAAAAGCTACCCTTAACCGACGAATAGGTGATTCGGTGTAACAACCGCCCACAACGTTACCGCTGCAGAAATCACTAATGCAATTGTGATGAGTTTATCCATGATACTTGCCATCTAAAACTCCTTATTTTACATCGATCTTATGAGCAGCATTATCAGTGCTGATCATTTTGATCTCTTTTTCATTTTCAATTTGGTAGAAGTTTGCTGCATTATGTTGCTGTGCACCCAATCCCAAAATTGTTAGGAATCCAAGAATTGAAAGCAACAATACAGTTGCAATCAACATCCCTGTAATACCGTCCAATGCAAAAATACTACGATTTTCCATTATGACTCTCCTTATTTGCTAAGGCTGGTGACATACGCACCAAGCGCTTTAACTTGAACTTCTGTCAAGTTATTAAATGCCGGCATTTGACCGATTGCACCTTTTTTACCGTGTTTCAATACATTCGCGATAAGCGTAGGATTGAATTCAGCAATACTTGGAGCAACCATATCCATACCTTTACCATCAGGTCCATGACATGCAGCACATACGCCTGCAAATACATCAGCACCTTCTGTACCTTTTAATCCACCAGCTACATATTTAGTAACTGCATCAATTTCAGCATCAGTGATCAAAGCACCAGTATTAGCATTCATCAAACCATTACGATCTGGCATAGGCATTTCCATACCAAGAATTTGGTTGTTTGAACCGTTTTGGATCACATGTTTAATTGATTTCTCTTCTAAACGGTGGTTCAAATTAGCTGCTTTACCATCCATACCATCTGCTTGAAGCCCATGACATGGAGCACATTGTACGATAAAGACTGATCCACCCATTTCTTTTAGGGTTGCATCATCCATATTTGCATATTGCGCTTCAAATTTAGCATCATGTGCCGCTACTTCTTCATTGTATTCACCAATTTGTGAATACGCATTAACTGGATATCCTGCAAGGAAATACCAAATTGCCCAAATTGTCAAACCTAGGAAAATAACAGCCCAACCAAAAGGAAGTTCGTTTTTAAATTCACCTATGCCATCCCAATTTTCATCAGCCAGTTTACCGCCAGCGCGGTCATTTTGCATTTGTCTAACATATTTTGTTACTACGAATGTGGTAACAATAAATAGAACAACTGCACCTAATACGGCGAGTTTATTGACCCAATCGCCTTCTCCACCCATACCGCCGGCGCCGCCGACCGCAAGATAGGTTGCACCCGCCATTAGAAGTACGAATGCGATAGCGGCAAGTATAGTCTTATTCATTTATGCCTCCTACTTTTTTAATCGTTTTTTGAGATATCTTCGACCGGTTGGTCTGTAATATCATCATTTAGCGCGATATTACTGTACTTTTCATAATCGCGCTTCCCTTTTCTCTGTGAACTGTACAAATGGTATATGTACGAGTACAGAACTATCACCAAAAAGGCGACGAAAAAAAAGTAAGCATACGCTTGAATCGTACCAATATTCACGCAATGTTCCTTATTTCAAACTGTTAAGATAAGCGATAAGTGCTACGATTTCAGGAATTTGACCTGCTTCAACCGCATCTTTAACGTCTTGATCTTTCATGTCTGCTGCAATTACTTTTGCTTCAGCAAGAGCATCAGCATGTGCTTCATCCAATGTAGCTGCCATTTTAACTGTAGCTTTTGTGCCATCAGCCATAGGAAGTTCTTGGTTATAAGGTGTATTAAATACTTTATTAACAGTTATTTGCTCTGCATAAGCAGTATCAATATCCGCAGTATTTTTAAACATCCATGTATATGCCGGCATGATAGATCCCGGAACAACTCCAGATGGATCTTTCATGTGGTTTTCATGCCAATCTGTTGTACGGTAGTTGCCTACACGCATCAAGTCAGGACCAGTACGTTTTGAACCCCACAAGAATGGACGGTCATATGCATATTCTCCACTCAAACTGTAATGACCGTAACGGTCAGTTTCAGATTTAAATGGACGAACCAATTGTGAGTGACACGCATTACAACTGTTTTTGATGTAAACGTGACGGCCAGCTAATTCCAAAGTGCTATAAGGTTTCGTTCCGATAACCGGACGAGACGCTTCTGCAAAGTTTGGCAAAATTTCAATAAGCCCCGCAAACGCGATGGTAACGAATACCGCTACCGCGAAAAAGAACGGGTGTTTTTCTAACCAATGAAACATATTTCCCCCTTCTGTTATGCGCCCATAGGCGACGCGTTTTGTAATTCACTCTCTTCAACACGGCGAGAGCTTGTCATTGTTTTGTACATGTTAAATGCAAACAAGAACATACCTAAGAAGTACAATGTACCCCCTACCGCACGGATCGTGAAATATGGGTGCAATACTGCAACCGTATCAATAAATGAGTAAGCAAGATTACCAAACTCATCATGAGCACGCCACATCATACCTTGTGTGATACCTGCAATCCACATAGATGTGAAATAAAGAACAACACCCAAAGTTTGAATCCAAAATTGTGTATTCATCAATGATTTTGAATAGATCTCACGTTTAAATACACGTGGAGCCATATGGAACAATGATGCCATAATCATAAATGCAACCCAACCAAGAACACCATCATGTACGTGACCGACAATCCAGTCTGTGAAGTGCGCAAGTGCATTAACTGATTTGATCGCTTGGATTGGACCTTCAAGAGTTGAAAACATATAGAATGTTGACGCAAGAATCATGAATTTAATCAATGGACTTGCTGCAACTTGTTGCCATTCACCCTTCATTGTAAGGAGCATATTAATAGCTGAACCCCATGATGGAAGAATCAATACAACAGAGAATACAGAACCCATAGTTTGCATCCAGTCTGGTACTGTAGAGTAGATCAAATGGTGTCCGCCTGCCCAAAGGTAAACAAACATCAATCCCCAGAATGCGAGAAGAGACAATTTATATGAGTAAACCGCTTGCCCTGATTCTTTTGGAAGGAAGTAATAGATCATCGCAACGATAGGTACTGTGAAACCAAACGCAACCGCGTTGTGCCCATACCACCATTGAACCAATGCATCATTGGTACCTGAATACATAGATACAGAGTGATACCATGCACCAATTCCACCTGAAGCGAAAAACGTTGGGATTTCCATGTTGTTAAACAGGTACAACATAGCGATTCCAAGGAAAGTAGCAATGTAATACCAAATAGAGATGTACAATGATTTTTCACGGCGAATACCGATCAAACCAAAAATTGACATACCCCAAGTTACCCATACCACAACAACAGCGATATCGATAGGCCATTCAAACTCTGCATATTCTTTAGAAGTAGTAACCCCTAAAAGAAGTGATACAACAACCGAAACAACTACTAGCAAATATAAACCAAAGTGCAATTTACCGAGGAACATCAAAAATTTTGATTCTGCCATCGATACTTTCAATACACGTTGACCTACGTAATACCATGTTGACCAAATACCACTAAGGGTAAATCCAAAAATTACTGCATCTGTATGCAACGGGCGTAGACGACTGAAATTTGTGTATTCCGCCAATCCTGAACCCGCGATAGTATTGACAGCAGGAAATGCCATTTCCCATGCCAAAATAACGCCGACAAGCATCCCGACGATTCCGAGTAACACAGTTGTAAGCATAAACATCTTCGCGACTGTGTAATCATACTCCAATGGACGATTCTCCATTTACGACCTCCTTAAAGATTCAAAGCATAAGAGCCTATTAGGGCACCTCTTATTCCACAAAAATTATTATGAAATAAAAGGTGCCCTTAACACTTTTGTAACAAAAGTAGGCTATTAAACACTCTAATGATAGCAACCGCAGTATTTGAGGAATCTTAAATTATTAAATGTTTTTCACACTATTGAAACTTAACGATATATTTAAGTTTATTTACAGAATCAGGGGTAAAAAAGTAACACTTTGAAGGAAAATTATCGTCAAAAAGAGGAAATATTATCCTCTTTTTGTTATTAGCGTTGAAGAAGTTGAAGAAATTCGTTGAAAATATAGCGGCTCTCTTTTGGACCTGGGCTTGATTCAGGATGATGCTGAACCGAAAAGACATGACCGCTATTGTAGCGAAGCCCCTCAATGGTATTGTCGAAAAGGTTAATATGGGTCACTTCAGCGATTTCACGTACCGATTCAGGAACGTTATAGTTATGATTTTGTGCCGTAATCTCTACCATTCCTGTTTTCACATTTTTGACCGGATGATTCCCACCATGGTGACCGAATTTAAGCTTATGAGTATCGTAGCCATGTGCAATAGAGAGAAGTTGATGTCCTAAACAAATCCCAAACAACGGTATTTTACGCTCAATCAATTTTTTAATCTCTTCTTGCTCTTTTTTAAGGACAAGAGGATCTCCCGGACCATTAGAGAGAAATACACCATCGATCTCTTTATTATCATAACGGGCAATAAGCTCATCCGCATTGAAAGTATTAGGGAGAACTTCAACCTCGAGACCAGCTTCAGTGAGTTCATTGAGAATATTACGTTTTACCCCGAAGTCGATCGCAGCAATACGTGCTTTCGGTGCAGCGGCTTCGTTATATCGGAAATTAAACGGATCATAAATACCGTTGCGATGAGTGTAGGCGGTTTTTGTGCTTACCTCTTCGATATAGTTTATCTCTTCAATACGAGGCGAATTCTCTAATATTTTTTTGAGCTCTTCTTTGTCACTCACTTTAGTCGAAGCTATCATCATCATTGCCCCCTCACTACGGAGCATTTTGGTGATATAGCGAGTATCAATATCGCAGATACCAATAATCCCTTGTTTTTCCAAAAATGTATGCAAGGCTTCCTCAGCACGAAAATTTGAATACGCATTTTGATATTGACGAACAATTACCCCTTTGCAGTGTGCACGAGAACTTTCCATATCTTCATTATTAACACCGACATTTCCAATTTCAGGCATTGTAAAAGTTACAAACTGACCAGCATACGATGGGTCAGTAATAATCTCTTGATAGCCGCTCATCGATGTATTGAATACAATTTCTCCAACAGCTGTGGTATCAGCACCAAAACTTTTGGCTTCTAGATAAGTACCGTTTTCGAGATAGATCCAAACATTACGCATTATGCCATCCCCCGTCTAGTCAATTCATCTTTATAAAGTTTTTCATATACAATTTCATACTCATCTGTGCCTGGAATTAAATCACGTTTATAGCTTTTCAATTTTTGGAATACTGCATTTTCTATTTCACCAGTATCGGCGATTGAGCCAGTTATTGCATCATAAATAATATTTTTAATACGATTTTCACTCACATCGTAATTGATTAAATCTTCTTCATATAATATATCAAGTATCTGATGTGCAATATCAGAATAACGATCTTCATATGAGAGAATAACTCCATATTCCGGAGCAAGTTTCTTTTTAATCATAAAAAATAGTTGTCGCTCATCTGCCAAATAAAAATCGATCTGCTCTTCATTCGCATTCACAATCTCTTTGACTTTTTCTTCGAGTGCCATCTCTTTTTTTATGCTTATAGCTAAAATAGCTTCAGCCTCTTTAGCGGTACTCTCGAGCCCTTTAGTCATTGTGACTAATCCGCTGCGGCTAAGATCGACAGCGATTCGTGTCGCGATATGGGGTACGTGTGTCAGTGAAACCTTCATTGCCAGCCCTGAGTGAAATTTTCTGCATTTTAGCCTAAAATACCTCTGAAATCGCTTAGAGCTACTAGAGAGTTATTTAGTAGGCTCTTGGATTTTGCGTAATCTCTCAGTAATGGCTGAACTTTTTTTCGGCTCCATCTTCGCTAATATTTGTCCTACGACCTTAGTATTAAGTGTACTAAGAATATCAGCAGCATCAGATACTGACATCTCTGCCAAAATAAGTGCCGAAGATGCAGGCTTCATTTTTGCGTATGTTTGAGAAACTTTATCCACTTTTAGCTGTTTCATTTCATCCAATATTTTTTTGTTTTCATCTAACATCTTTTTAATTGAAGACTCTTTTTCTTTAATCTCAGTCAATTTTTGATCAACTTTTGTATCTTTACCTTGTACCATAGCCTCTTTTTTTCGTAATAGTTCCTCTGTTGCTCGCTTTAATGCATCCAGAGATTGTCGCTGTTCATCTATATGATCCAATTCAACCAGTAACTCATTTTTACGATCTTCAAAAATTTTCGTACACTCATATGATTTTGTATTTTGGGTTGCCGCAAATATATATATTCCGAAAAATAAAATCAATCCTACCGATCTCATATTCTCTCACTTTTATACATCATAGTACCGATTTCATCTAACATTTTTGATTCCTGTGCTTTCATCAGTTTCATCTTTGCATTTAATTCTTGCACTTCCAAATATTTAAACTTTTCATACTCTATCATTGCCTCTTTAAAACGTTCGCGCATATAGCGTTGTTCCTGCTCTGCAAGTTCCAAAGCGCTACGATATTGATCAATACTTAAATGTTGTGCATGAATCATAGCAGTTGCTTGAGAAAATTCACCTACAGTTCCTTGTGATGGTAGGTGCATACGAGAAAGTTCTTCATAAGAATGGTTGAGTTTATCAGAAGCGCATGAGAGCATATTGTTCGCTGCTATAAGTGCACGCTCAACATTGTCTAAACTCTTTTTCTTGAGTTTAACCAAAGGCTCATAGCGCGATTTGCTCATAGCAGCTCCTCAATAATGGTTATAAGGTTATTGTATCGTTTCGATCCGGTGATGTGGAAATCATACCGATTTTAGTTTGTGTTAACTCTTCAATAGCACGAAGGTATGCTTGTGCGCTTGCAGGCAGGTCTTCAAAACGACGAACTCCCTCGGTTTTGTCCCATCCCTGAAATGTTTTATAAACCGGCTTAACATTATCTAAATCAAGCGGCATATAATCGATTACTTCGCCGTTAAGTTCATACGCTACGCATACTTGGATTTCATCAAAACCATCGAGGACATCGAGCTTCATAATCGAGAGGTCATCACATCCGTTTAAACGGCTCGCATAACGGCACGCTACGGCATCAAACCATCCACAACGGCGTGGACGCCCTGTAGTCGTTCCAAATTCATGCCCTTGTTTACGTAAACGCTCTCCGATTTCACCGTGATCTTCACTCGGGAAAGGACCGTTACCAACGCGGGTGCAGTATGCTTTGACGATTCCGGTAACTTTGCCGATATCTTTTGGATTTACCCCTAGACCAGTACATGCGCCTGCCGAGATTGTTGATGAGCTGGTAACATACGGATAGGTACCGTGGTCAATGTCAAGCATCGTCCCCTGCGCACCCTCAAGGAGAATTTTTTGCCCTTCATCCATCAATTTCCACGCCATTTGTGTCGTATTGGCTAAAAATGGCACCAACGCTTCAGCAAATGCGTTTAATTCTACAGTCAACTCTTCACCACTTGGAAGTTTAATATCCAAAGCTTGGAAAATGGCACTGTTTTGCTCAAAATATTCCATAACACGGTTAGCAAGGGTTGTAACATCTCGAAGCTCCCCGAGACGAAATCCGGCACGAGCAATTTTTTCACTGTATGCAGGCCCGATACCACGACCTGTCGTACCGATCGCTTTTTCACCGCGAAGTTTCTCTTTAGCCTGATCGATCAACGTATGGAACGTCAAAATCATGTGCGCTGATTCAGAGACGAACAAACGTCCAAGAAGGTTATCAAACTGTTTCATCTCTTTAATGAGCGCTTCGGGGGAAACAACAACACCGTTTCCGATAATATTGATCGCTTTAGGGTTTAAAATTCCTGAAGGGATTAGATGAAGAGCATGGGTTTTGCCATCCACGACGATCGTATGACCGGCATTATGTCCCCCTTGATAACGGGCGACACAATCGTACTTTTGCGCTAACAAATCGACAATTTTCCCTTTTCCTTCGTCTCCCCACTGAATTCCTACGATTAAGTCCGCTTTCATGTAAATCCTATCTTTTATTGGTGTAATGCGTCGATCAACGCATCGGTATAAATGGCAAATCCGACCGAAACGGTCTCATCGCTTTTGTAACGCCCGCCCATCGCATAAACTTCATTGCCCTCGATGACACGGAAAAAAAGCTCATCATAATAGAGCATTTTAGCGTAATAAAGGGGAGCAATCACGACATTCGGATACTCTAGCCCTTCGCAGAGCTCTTTAACTTTCAGAAGTTCCGGCTTGAGTGCATCAGGAACAATAGCAACAACGGCATCGATCTCATTGGCGTGCTGCATATAGACCAAACGAGTTAGCCAATCGATTTTCAAAGAGAGAAATTTTTCTATGTTTACATGGCGAAAATCATCCAGACTTAAATCCAACATTTCACTCAATAGTCGAGGAATATTAATATTGGAGATTTGAAGTAATGGAGCAATTTCTAGCTCATTTAAAATACGTGTTGCCTGAATAAGGGCGACAGAAAGATTCGGTTCATCAATGATCTCAACCCCGATTTGATACTGCTCATCGGCAGGATAGCGGTAAACAGGCTGAATATAGAACCATTTTTTGTGTTCTGTATTGCCCCCGAGACGTTTGTTGAGGATACGAACGACATCGATGGTCGAATCGGCGCGGAGACTGATCGGATGATTTTCGCTATCATTAACACGGATAAGTTCTCGCTGATCGCACACACTCATGTGCTGATGATAGGAAAAAAGAGGTGTTATGATCTCTTCAAAACCTGCATCTCCCAAAAGGGTACTTGCTTTGCTTTCGATAGTGCGCTTCGTCTTTGCCGTTGCGGCAAAGTAGAGCTTGGAACCCTCTGGGATTTCGTGTTCAAATACCATAATATTAGAGTCCAAAATAGACGGTGTTAAACACGCGGTTTGCGGTTCCGTCATACGCGCGGCGACCCATTTTATCAAGTGCCAATTCTACGGCATTCGCTGCCCAACACGCTTCATACGGAGCGATGAGACCCATGTGGTTGATACGGAAAATGGAATCTTTAATATGATCTTGTCCACCCGCGACGTTTACGTCGAATTGCTTGAGGGTTGAGCGGATTTTTTTCGCTTCGACGTCCCCTACCGTCGTCATCGAATCGGCAGGATTGATCGGGTAGATGGAAAGACCGATCGCTATCATCGCTTCGCGGGTAGCCTTCGCACGGCGCGCCGTGTCGGCGTAGAGTTTATCCAATCCACCCTCTGCTTTGATGCGGTTCAAGACACTTTCCAAACCAATAGTAATCGTCGTAGCCGCCGTCCAAGCCGTAGTATTTTTACGCTGATTTTTGATCTCGGTAGCAAGGTTGAAATAGTACCCTTTGCCGCTTCCGATCTTCTCAATCGCCGCGTTGGAAAGTCCCATAATCGCAAGTCCCGGAGGGAGCATCAACGCTTTTTGGCTCCCAGAGATGATACAGTCGATGTTGGTAACGTCGATTTTCTCAACACCCACCGCCGTAATACCATCCGCTATCACCATGATAGATGGATTGTGTGCTTTTACCGCGCTTGCAATGGCTTCAACGCTATGGCGCAAACCGCCGGCACTCTCACAGATTTGAATTGCGATGGCATCAACGTCTGGATTTGCGTTTAAAGCCGCTTGAACCTCTTCCACACTCGCGGGGGTATCCCATTCGTGTTTAATCTCAACATTCGCGATCCCGTGTGCCACCGCGATTTTTCCGAAACGCTCTCCGAATTTTCCTGAATTGATCGAAAGAAGTTTGGAGTGAGTGAGATTAATCACTGCCCCCTCCATAGCTCCGGTTCCTGAGGATGCTAGCATCAATACCTCATCCATCCCGAGAAGTTCAAACAACAACGTGCGTGTTCGCTCAAAAATTGCTTCGAACTCAGGAGTGCGGTGGTGAAGTGTCTCGCCTGCCATCGCAACGCGAACGGATTCAGGTACTGGGGTAGGTCCGGGAGTAAAAAGTAACATTCAAAAATTCCTTGAGGGAAAGTGTCATAAATCCGCGCATTTTATCCTAATTGAGGTTAGGAGAGGTTTAAGGTTAATAATCATGTGTTAGAATTTCGCTAAAAAGAGTATCTATGACATTATTTGACTCGCTAATTTTGGGTGCATTGGAAGGTGTAACCGAATTTTTGCCTATCTCCTCCACTGGACATCTCATCTTAGCCTCACAACTTTTAGGACTTCAACAAACCGCTGCTCATAAAGCATTCGAAGTTTCTATCCAACTCGGAAGCATCCTCGCTGTCTTGTTTTTGTATGCCCAACGCCTCCTACAGGATAAAACCCTCTGGTTTAAAATCGCCGTCGCTTTTCTCCCCACCGGAGCATTAGGCTTTTTATTTTACAAACATATCAAAGCTCTTTTCGGAGTGGAGACGGTAAGTATTATGCTCATCGTAGGCGGTATTATATTCTTGGTAATTGAGTATTTTCGTCGAGATAAAGCGATCGATGAGGGGAAAGATTTGGGTGAGTTGACGCTCAGAGAAGCATTTACGATCGGTGTTTTTCAAAGTTTTTCGATGATTCCGGGAACCAGCCGTTCCGGTGCAACCCTCATCGGGGGACTGTTTATGGGATTAAACCGTAAAAGTGCCGCCGAGTTTTCGTTTTTGCTCGCCATTCCGACGATGTTTATCGCGACCTCATACGATCTACTCAAACATCGCCATGAGCTTGTTGTGGATGATTGGTCGATGCTGATCATCGCTTTTATCACCGCATTTGTCTTCGCACTTGCAACCGTCAAAGCGTTTATCGGATTTGTTAGCCGCCATACTTTTATCCCGTTCGCGATTTACCGCATTATCGTCGGGGTTATCTTCTTTTATTTAATTACGGAACTTCCCGCTTAAACCCGCAATAATTTGATCTGATCGATCAAAATCTTCGCCAATTCCAACGCTTTGGAACGGTGGGAAAGCCCTTTTTTTACATCGTTATCTAACTCACCTAAGGTATGTTCAAAGCCGTTTGGAATAAAAATAGGATCGTATCCAAATCCGTTTTCGCCACGCAGCTCCGTAATCACATCCCCGTGCATCCATCCATGCACACAGTTTTCCCCTTCTCGCGAAACGATCGCAATCGCCGCGGTATAGTGAGCGGGAGAAGTACTCAACCCTTTTTCTTTGAGTGCGTCCACGAGTTTCAGGAGATTATCCCGATCATTTGCACTCTCACCCGCGTACCGTGCACTGTAAATCCCCGGAGCACCGTCTAGTGCATCGACACTGATACCGCTATCATCGGCGATCACAATCGCATTTTCATCTCCCAGTGCCGAGTATACGGCGCGCGCTTTAATCAGCGCATTGGCTTTAAACGTCTCACCGTCTTCGACGATCTCGAAGCCCTCGATCAAATCGGTATAGGGAAAAACTTCCCGATCATGGAGAAGCTCGATTATCTCTCGAACTTTCCCTTTGTTTGACGTTGCTAAGACGATTTTCATTGCTTTCCTTACAGTAGACTTTAACGTTCGGCGTTTACCCGACGTTTCATCTAAGGGTGTAATATAATACTGAAAATTTTAACGTATCTAAGGTTGCACGGTGTTTAAAACGGTTCTCCCCCTCTCCGCGATTTTATCGCTCCGATTTTTTGGTCTTTTTCTCGTACTTCCGGTTCTCTCTGCCTATGCGCTGAATCTCGAAGGTGCCACACCTCTACTCATCGGTGTCATCGTAGGCGGTTACGCTCTTACACAGGCAATTTTTCAAGTCCCTTTCGGGATCATGAGTGATAAAATCGGGCGCAAGCCGACTCTTCTGCTCGGGCTCGTCATCTTCCTCGTCGGATCAATCGTCTGTGCAGTGAGTACCGATATCTATACCCTTATGGCAGGACGCTTTTTACAAGGTGCCGGAGCAATCGGTGCGGTCATCCCCGCCATGATCAGCGATCTGGTGAATGAAGAGAAACGGGGTCATGCTATGGCTCTTATGGGGGGAACGATCGCCATCAGCTTCGCCGCTGCGATGGCTCTTGGACCTGTTATCGCCGCAGGATTTGGATTTTCATCATTGTTTTGGATCGCAGCTGTTTTGTCGATCCTCTCGATGATCGTCCTCTTTACCAATGTTCCGACCCCACCGCGTATCCGCCATATCTACCATTCGTCAACTACAACAAAAGATATACTCAAAGATCCGAATCTCCTCAGTATGATCATCACCAACGGGATGCAAAAAGGGTTAATGACCGTTTCATTCGTCCTAATCCCAATCTTTTTGACCAAACCTGAATACGGATTTTTATGGGACAAAAAAGACCTCTGGCAAGCATTTATCCCGGCAATGGTCATGGGGCTTTTAGCAATGGGACCTGCCGCTGTTTTCGGAGAAAAGTACAACAAACCGCGCGAAATATTTTTGATTTCGATCGTCCTCTTTATCGCAGCCTTTACCCTTATGGGGTTCGCAACCAAGAGCTGGGAGTTTATCACAGGGGTTGTGAGCTTTTTTATGGCATTTAATATGATGGAACCGCTGGTGCAATCGATGATTTCCAAATACGCTAAAGTTCACCAAAAAGGGGCGGCTTTGGGTATTGCCAATGGATTTGCCTACTTTATGACGTTTATCGGTGGAGCGGCAGCGGGGATTGCGTTGCAGTATTCCAGCCGTGAAGTGTTCACGATCGCATTAATCGTCATCAGTACATTATGGCTGTTGTGGACATTGAAAATGCAAAACCCTCACCGCTTTTCTCACCTCTATATCCCGATGGATCATGTCGATATGGAGAAACTAAATAGCTTGGAACACGAGCATATCGCGGAGTGGTTTATCAATGAAACCGAGCAAATCGTAGCGGTCAAATACCGCAAATCATTGATTGAAGAAGAAGCGATTAAAGCGAAGATTATGAAATAAAAAACCGTTAGAGTTTAATGACTCTAACGAGTGTTCCCGCTTCCAAATCTCCATCATCTTCACCACAAATCATCAAGCCTGCATTGCCGAGAAGATTGGTCAAAATGGCAGAACTTCCCGTCTTTTTCCCCTCGAAATCAACCCAGTAGCGCCCCTCTTCAAAAGAGAGATTGCACGCGGTAAATTCGCTTTTGTTTGAGCGTTTTCCGAACGGCACTTTGAGGGTTGCTTCGATCACATCGTAGGGATTCTCAACCCCCAACATCCGAGCGATCAGCGGTGCGGCATAGAGGATAAAAGTAACGGTCGAGGAGTAAGCGAACCCAGGGAGAGAGACGATAAATTTCGATCCTCGCTGAGCCACCATGACGTGCTGCCCCGGTTTGATATTAACCCCTTTGAAGATCACTTCGGCACCAAGCTTGGGGACGATATGTTTGACGAAATCATAATCGCCGACACTCACCCCACCCGTACTCACGACGATGTCACACGAGCTGATAGCCTCTTCAAAGCGCTCCATAATCGCCGTTTTATCATCTCCGACAATCCCCATCTGAACGCTCTCACCTCCGAGCTGATCGACGAGGGCTTGAAGGGTGTAGCTGTTGGAGCTTCGGATTTGTCCGGCGTGGCGAGACTCCTCACCCACATCGAGAATCTCGCTTCCCGTTGCGATGATCGCCACACGGGGACGCTGTGCGACACGAATCATCACACGGTTGATCCCTGCCAACACACCAATCTCGGCAAAACCGATTTTAGTTCCACGCGCAATTAAGACATCTCCCTCGCGGTAACTCTCACCCACCGGACGTACCGCGAAACCGAACGGTACCGACTTCTCAATCACGATATGTGATCCCTCAACACGGACGTTTTCGATCGGTATGAGGGTATCGGCTCCATTAGGCATCAATGAACCCGTAAAGGTCTTGATACACGCCCCGCTCATCACACCACCGATTTCATCCGCTCCTGCAGGATTGTCTCCGAGAATTTCAAGGGTGTCATATTCACCCAAATCTTCGTGAAGAATGGCATATCCGTCCATCGCCGAGGTCGGATGGAGAGGGTAATCACTGTTCGCAACAATGTCTTCTGCCAAAATTCGCCCCAAGGCAGAGGTCAAAACAACCCGTTCGCTTCGGACACTCCCTAGACTAAGAAGACTGATCATATTTTGAGAGGTTTCATACGAAATCATGATTTGCCTCCCAAAATGCCAGCACCTTGAATCGCCGTAGAACGATCCGCTGCATAGAGCCGTTGACCGTCTTTAAGGTCATATTTCCAAATCGGAGCCGAGGCTTTGAAATCCTCGACAAACTGCTCGATCATCTCTAATGCAACACGACGTTTCGGAGAAAATACTGCTGCAATATACGAACTTTCATGTACCAAAACATCCCCTCGACTGTGTGCCATTTTGAGTTTCGCCCCAAGAGCTTCGGCTTTTGCTTGCCACGTATCGAACCAACTGGACAAAATCGGCTCATACACATCGAAACTCAGCCCCTCGATCCCATCTTCTGCACGCACGGTTCCGATAAAAGGTATATAGGCACCGTAGTTATAATCGGCTTCTTCCGCATACCAGCGGGTAATGATTTCAGGAACATTTAATGCCCCCTCATAGAGTTCCAACATACTCATCCGCCGCATACCGGAGGGAGCAGAGATATTTTATCTCCATCTTTAAGAGGAATATCAAGCGATGCGACAAGGGTATCATTTAGCGCTACCGCACAATTATCAATCCATTGTACCAACTCATCATCTTGCTTTAATACTTCTGCTACATCACGCAGTGACACTGCTTCCATTGTAATAGCCGCTTTTTGTATCGGCCCTAAAAATTCAATTGTTATCATGTATATACATCTCTTTAGAGGATATTTCTTTAGAATGATTATATCGAATCCATGATAACAGTCCCTTGTCAGGGATCAATTAGTATAATGGTTTTTATTTTTATGAGGAAGATAGTTTGATTTTCGGAAAAATTGATTTTTTAAATCTTCTGCCGTTTCATGTTTTTATCAAACGATATTCTCGAAGCACCCAATTTCATCAAAGTCTCCATTATCATAAAGGTGTCCCTTCCGCTCTCAACCGTGAGTTTGCCATGCGGCGAATCGATGCGGCATTTATCTCCAGCATCACCGCCAAAAACTGCCGCCACTTTGGAGTCGGGATCGTCGCACAGCGTGAAGTGCTTAGCGTCCTCTCACTTCCTAATCCTGATAAAGCGGACGCAGATTCGGCGACCTCCAATCTCCTCGCACAGATTTTGGACGTTCACGGCGAAGTACTCATCGGAGACAAAGCGTTACGCTACTATTACAGCGGAGGTGAACACTCCGATCTTGGAGAACTTTGGTACGAGCGAATGGGATTACCGTTTGTTTTTGCCCTCCTCTGTACCCATCACCATGACGATGAACTGCGCCGTCTCAGCCGTGCATTTGTGGCTAAAAAGATCAAAATACCCTACTACATACTGATGGATGTATCTCGCAAAAGTAACCTGAGTCCTAAACAAATCATCCATTATCTACAGTTTATCAGTTATAAAGTGGGTGTGAAAGAGGAGAGAGGGTATAAACGATTTGTGAAAGAAGCGAAAAAGAGAGGGCTAAATCCCTCTCTTTCAAAGATTAGGTATTAGTGCTTTAACAGCGCTTCGATACGCGCCAATGTCTCGTCCACACCGATAATCGCCATAACCGTATCCAATCCCGGTCCTGAGAGTTTCCCCATCAGTGCGATGCGAAGCGGTTGCCCGATTTTCCCGAAACCGATCTCCAACTGTGCCACAATACTCTCCATCACATGGTGATAATCGCTTGGTAAATGAAGCTCAGCACTATTTTTTAATGCCTCTGCGAAACTCATCAAAATTGCTTTTGATTCCTCTTTGTACCCTTTTTTCAGTGCCGCTTCATCAAATGCCGCAGGACGTACCAAAATCTCATTGATCTGAGCGGCCATCTCGACGAGCGTTTTGGAACGCTCTTTCAGCGCATCGAGCAAGATTTCGCGTTTGTCATGGCTGACCAGCATCACACCGTGAAACTCCAACAGTTCGCACAGTTTGTCGTTCGGCGTGTTTTTGATGTAGTGGGCATTGAGCCAGTCAAGTTTCTCAACGTTATAGACCGATGCAGAGCGGTTAATATCATTTGGATCAAAGAGTTCGAGCATCTCTGCCATCGAGAAAATCTCCTGATCGCCGTGACTCCATCCTAAACGGACGAGGAAATTGAGCAGTGCTTCAGGAGCATAACCCATCTCTTTATACATCATTACATCGGTCGCACCATCACGTTTTGAGAGCTTTTTGCCCTCATGGTTGTGGATCATCGGAACATGGAAAAATCGCGGTATCGGAAAGCCGAGAGCCTCATACACGACGATCTGTTTAGGGGTGTTAGAGAGATGATCATCGCCTCGAATAACATCCGTAACCCCCATCAATGCATCATCGACGGCAACAACGAAGTTATACGTCGGTGTACCATCGGCGCGGGCAATGATAAAATCATCGAGTATATCAGCAACGTTGAACACAACGTCCCCTTTGACCCCATCATGTACCGTAATCGATCCTTCCAAAGGGGCTTTGATACGGATTACCGCTTCGCGCCCCTCCGGTGGAGTCCCCGTAAAATCGCGGTAACGGTTATCGTATTTCGGACGCTCTTTACGCGCGCTCTGTTCTTCACGCAATGCATCGAGTTCTTCGCGGCTCATGTAACATTTGTAGGCTTTACCGCTATCGAGGAGCTTTTGGGCGTACTCTTGATAAATTGCCAATCGGCTGGATTGGTATTCGATGGTTCCGTCATGTTCCAATCCAACCCATTTGAATGCTTCGACAATCGCAAGAGCTGCGGCTTCATCGTTTCGGCTAAAGTCGGTATCTTCGATACGGAGCAAAAATTTTCCATTGTTACGGCGCGCCCACAGATAACTGAGCAATGCGGTTCGTAAACCGCCGATATGTAAATACCCCGTAGGGCTTGGAGCAAATCTGGTGACTATCATCGGTTAATCCTTTGTGGATACAATGTCGGCATTTTAGTTAAGGCTTTGTTAAAAGCGGGTAAAATAGGAAACTTTTGCATAGGAGCATCAATGCGTTCAATCACTCTTTCGGCACTACTTGCCACCTTTTTATGGAGTGCCCCTATCGGCGGCGTTGCCGTATTGGTCAAAAACACTCCAATTACCATTTATGAAGTACAACAGGAGATGAAACAAAGCGGTACAGATGCAAAACAAAGCGCCGATACATTAATTCGTAAAAAACTGGAACAACTCGAAGCACAAGAAAGAAAAATCACGGTTACTGCTTCTGAAGTCCAAGATGAATTAGGCCGAATGGCAGCTCAAAACAACCTTTCAACAGAACAATTTACCAATGCGATGCTAACAGTTCGAGGACTTAATGAAAAAGATCTAAAAACAAGAATAGAAGATAATCTCAAAGGGCAAAAACTTTATCAAGCGATAGCCTTTTCTAAAATGGCACAACCAAGTGTCGAAGAAGAAAATGAATATTACCAACTCCATCTAGATGATTTTTCACATCCAGATAGCTATGATGTCACACTTTATCTCTCTAATTCCCAAGAAGCTTTAGCCTCTAAAATAAGCAATCCTATGCAAAATGTGGAAAATATCCAAACGAAAGACGAGAATATTCCTGCATCATCCATCGACCCACAACTTGCACAAATTCTTAACAAAATTCAATCTGGAAACTTTGGACCAATTCTACCAAATGGGAAAAATGGGTTTATGAGTTTTTATATGCGAGATAAACAAAATCTTATTACAGAGAGTCTAGACAAAAGTCGTGCACAAATTGACAACGCGATTTTAGGAGAAAAACGCAATCAAGTGTTAAATGATTATTTTACACGCTTGCGCCTAAGTGCAGAAATAAAAACACTCCGCTTACCGGAGTAACTAGAAATGATGAAGTCTTAAGACTCCACCATTTCATTTAAAATATTAAACAATTCCATACTTGCTTTTTCTGCTGATTCAAAACAATTTGCTATGGCTTTTGAATTTTTCACTGCATTCTCATTTAGCAGTTTCATCGCTTTATGTACTTCTTCGTGAACTTGCTTATGTGGTTCTAGCATTCTTGAATACGATGAGTGAGAAGAAAATACTGCTTTACCATCACCATTTTCATACCAACGACCTAATGCACAGGTATGATGATCGCTTACCGTACCCTCAAATTTTCCTTCAAAGCCAGCAGAATAAGCATTGTTTTTAAATATCATATGATCTATTTTAGCCATGTTTGCAAATATTTCATAGCTTATTGCTTGATTATCTTTTTTAATTTGTTCAACATTTTTAATCAATTTTTCCATTACATCTTTAAATTGATCTAATTTTTGAGCCGACGCTTGTGCATGTTCTTCTACTTTTTCACTGTTTTCCAACATTCCGACTGAATTTTGTTTCAAAATGCTGATATTCGCTTCTACTTCACTTGTCGCTTTTTGAGTACGTTCTGCCAATTTACGTACTTCATCTGCAACTACGGCAAACCCTCGTCCATGTTCACCGGCACGCGCCGCTTCAATCGCTGCATTGAGTGCCAAAAGATTGGTTTGATCAGAAATATCTTTGATAAGCGTGATGACATTAGAAATCTCGCCTACATTATGATTTAGCTGCTCCGAGTTAGCCCGTGAATCATTAATCATTTCGGTAATATGAGACATACTAGCCATAATTTCATCGGTTTGATTACTTACGTCATCTACAACTTTACCGGTATCATAATTAAGTTCATTAACATCGTGAAGATTTCGTATATTTTCTTCCAACGAACTTCTCAAGCTTCCCGCATTTGATATTGAGCCTTGAATCATATGACGAGCTAATACCAAAGACATCTCATTTTTTTGCATCTGTTCTTGAGAAATAGATTGTGCAACCATAGCTTCTTGCGCACGCTGTTCTACTGTTTGCGCTATTTTTTGGACTTTCTCAATAAAAATATTAAAACTTTTTGCTGCTTTTCCAATCTCATCATTTGCACCAACTTGAAGTCGTTTACTTAAATCACCATCTCCACTCGCTAATTCTTGTGCAATCCGATCGAGATTTTCAATCGGTGTAGTTACTGCACGGCGCACAATAGCTATTAATAGCACCAAAATAATAACATCCAGAACCGACATAATAATGACTTGACGAAGCAGGGAATTCTCAGATTGATTAATGATTGCTTCTACACTTTCAAGTTTTTTCCCTGAAAATGCGTACCCAACATCTTGACCCGAATAATCTTTAATCACAATAGGAACAACATAGTACCCCTCTGTTGTAAAAGAACCTGCTTTCGGATCAAATACCGCGCTGGAAAGCTCTTTCAAAAAGCTTTTATCCACAACATCTTCTTTAACGGCAAGGGTAAAATTACTCCCGATTTTAGGTGCATCTTTTAACTCTTTTGCTGTACTAAGATAATGATTATCCAATGCTACAATCAGCTCACTTCCAAAGTTTTTACGCAGATCTTTAACAACCGAATTCAAACCCTGCATAAACTCGACTGAACCTAAATATTGATCTCCTGATATTACTGGAGCAATCCCCCGTAGCTCAAGTCCTGCAACTCCAACTTCTAATGCAACAAGCGGTTTACGGCTTTCCTTGACAGCTACAATGGTTTTTCGAAATCCTGATAAATCATCACCAAATTTTTCAGGCTTCCATGCACGTATAAAACTATGAATATCCCGATCATGTACATGTATTTTAATATTGCCGAATTTTGTGTTCTCTTTGTACTCTTTAGAAAGAGACTGCAGTGCATGTAAAGTATCTTCTCTCTGACCGCTTGCTAATCCGGCAACAAGAGTACTATTCTTAGAAATACCAATCGCATTAGTTATTCCAACACTGCTTTTAGCATCAATCGCTTCATTAAAAATTGTGGTCATCTCTTTGGATTGTGTCGTATAAACATCTGACTTGATTTGATCAACAGAAATCCAATAGTTAACCAAAACTACAATAAATCCTATCAAAATGGATGCAATAAGCGGTATATGTACCTTCTGTGCAATACTTAGATTATTCATATTAGCCTCTTTTAGTGTTAGCTTGATAACTATAGTGTAATTGAGGAAAACTAAAAAGAAGTTTTAATGAGAAAAAAGAGTGTTATAACGGCATTAGCCGTTATAGTTTTCGAGGTATTTGGTATCGAAGTTATTATTGATAAAATCAGGATTTTTCATCATTTTCATATGAAATGGAATCGTTGTTTTAATTCCGGTAACGGTAAATTCACTTAATGCACGATGCATTATAGCGATTGCATCGTTACGGTCTTTACCATATACAATCAACTTCCCGATCATTGAGTCATAAGTCGGAGGGACGATATATCCACTGTGCGCATGGCTATCAATACGAACATTCCGTCCACCTGGAGTAATCCATTGTGTAATTTTCCCCGGACACGGTAAGAATTTGATCGGATCTTCGGCAGTGATACGGCATTCGATAGAGTGACCACCAAGAATAACACTTTCTTGTGGAGGAAGCGCTTCTCCCTCAGCCACACGAATCATCATCTCAATCAAATCCAAACCACTCACCATCTCTGAGACTGTGTGTTCTACCTGAAGACGGGTATTCATCTCCATAAAGTAGAACTTTTTATCGGCATCGAGAAGATATTCAAATGTCCCCGCACCTTCGTATTTAATGTATTTAGTCGCGCGCACCGCTGATGCATGCAACTCGGCACGGATTTCAGGAGTCAATGCTACCGCAGGAGATTCTTCGATCAATTTTTGATGACGACGTTGCATCGAACAATCGCGTTCACCAATATGTAAAACATTACCATGAGAATCCGCGATCACTTGTACTTCGATATGACGAGGATTTTTGATAAATTTTTCCATATAGATGGTTCCATCACCGAATGCCCCAATCGCTTCCGCTTCTGCCGCTAAAAAAGCATTTTCGATATAACTTTCATCTTCAACAACACGCATTCCGCGCCCGCCTCCGCCAGCTGCGGCTTTGAGGATAACCGGATAACCAACCTCTTTGGCACGTACTTTTGCTTCTGCTATATCTTTAATCGCGCCGTCTGATCCCGGAACAACCGGAACACCTGCGGCAATCATGACATCTTTGGCTTTGGATTTATCCGACATCATCACCATAACTTCAGGGGTTGGTCCGATAAATTTGATCCCGTGGTGGGTACAAATCTCAACAAAATGTTGATTTTCAGACAAAAATCCATACCCAGGAAATACTGCATCACATCCACTGATTTCACAAGCAGCAATAATTGATGGGATGTTTAGATAACTCTGAGAACTCGGAGCGCCCCCGATACAAATTGCGGCATCAGCGAGTTTAAGATACGAAGCATCTTTATCAGCAGTTGAATAAACCGCTACCGCCTCTTTGCCCATTTCTTTGATGGTGCGGATAGCACGAAGCGCGATTTCACCGCGATTTGCGACTAAAATACGTTTGATTTCTGCCATGATTAAAGCTTCTTAACCGCGAAAAGTGGCATATCGTATTCAATAGCTTGCGCATCGGAAACCAATACATTTAGAATTTCACAATCAAATTCTGCTTCAAGCTCATTCATAATTTTCATCGCTTCAAGAACTGCAATTACTTGACCTTTTTTCACACGATCACCAACTTTGACAAACGGTGCTGAATCCGGAGATGGAGCACCATAAAATGTCCCGACCATAGGGGATAGGATCATATCTCCTGTATGTACTACCGGTGCAGACACACTGGAATCTGTGACTAAGACAGCTGCAGGCGCTGCCGCAACTGCTACTGGAGCTGCCATTACAGGTGCACTTACAACACCAATATTTTTTTCAAGTTCAATCGAAAAAGCGTCTTGAGTAATTTTTAATTTTGAAAGAGTACTTGCGTCAAACTCTTGCAAAAGGGCTTTGATTTGTTTCATATCCATTGGAAAATGCTCCTAAAAGTAGGGTAATAGATGTGCTATACTACCACAAATATTTTTAAGAACGGATAGTGCAATGGGTCTCAAAAGCGATGGATGGATTAGAGAAAAAGCGTTAAGTGAAGGAATGATTGCTCCATTTTGCGAAGATCAAGTAGGTGTTGGAGTCGTCAGCTACGGCCTTAGCTCTTATGGTTACGACATTCGCGTAAGCAATGAATTTAAGATTTTTACCAATCTCAATTCAACAGTTGTCGATCCAAAACATTTTGATGATGCCAATGTTGTAGACTTTATAGGTGATGTTTGTATCGTTCCACCAAACTCATTTGCTTTGGCACGTACAGTAGAATATTTTAAAATTCCACGTGATGTATTAGCGATCTGCTTGGGCAAATCAACCTATGCACGTTGCGGCATTATCGTCAATGTAACCCCTTTTGAACCAGAGTTTGAAGGACACATTACGATTGAAATTTCCAACACAACACCACTTCCTGCAAAAATCTACGCCAATGAAGGGATAGCGCAAGTCCTCTTTTTACAAGGAGACGAGATGTGTGAAACCAGTTACAAAGACAAACGCGGAAAATATCAAGGACAAGAAGGGATTACATTACCACGCATTTTGGGATAATATAAATGACCAAAATTTGATCTTGTAAGGTTTTAAAAGGGACTTAAGTGGTAAAATTTCAAAAATCTAAACCCCTACTAAGGAATCCCTATGTTACACGAATACCGCGACGTCATAACGCACATGAAACAAAATGATGCAGCAAACGCTCACTTTTTGAAAATTTTTGATCGCCATAACGATCTTGACAACCAAATAAGCAAAGCAGAAAATGGTGACGTTCCAATGACTGATCTTGAGCTTGAAAAACTCAAAAAAGAAAAATTATTGCTTAAAGATGAAGCGTATGCAATGATTATCGAATACAAAAAAGCAAACAACCTCTAATTTCAAACTCCCTTTTTAGGGAGCCATTCTTTATAACCTTTCTGTACTTTTTACTTTAATTTTTTTAGCATTGATTTATATTTTAGCTTCAAGTGGATACGATTTGTCCTTATCTCATTTTAGGAGAAGTTATGTTGACTACAGCTTCTTATTCTACATTGGCAGAATTCGGACGAACATTATTAAATCGTCCAACGCTAAATGAAGGTCTCCCGATGATTTCGGAGTATGCGAAACAAGTAAGTGGCGCAGAACGATGTTCTATTTTTATTTACAATCCAAAAATACAAATGCTTTGGACAACATTAGCTGATGGCATGGAAAAAATCATGGTTCATCAAGATGATGGGATTGTCGGACATACCCTCAAAGAGGGTAAACCTCTATTAGTAAATGATCCCTATGACGATCCGCGCTTTTTACCCATCATTGACAAAAAAACCGGTTTTGTTACTGAAAACATTGCCTCTATCCCGATTTTTGACTCTTCTCGCCGCGTTATTGGTGTTTTTCAATTACTGAATAAGCCGGGAGGATTTTCACGCGAAGATGCAAAATTTATGATCTTTTTTGCACATTACATCAGTGGTTACATTGAGCTTGCCATGCTATTTGATGATGAAGCAACATTACTTACAAAGGGAATACGATGAGTTTAGAAGTATATAAACGAATTGCAGATTTTGGTAAACGTCTTGCCGGACTCGATCAAGTTGAAGATTCATTACCTACAATTTCAGAAGAAGCGAAAGCGATTGTAAACGCTGAACGATGTTCCATTTTTATGGTTGACCAAGCTGGTGGTATGCTCTGGACAAAACACAGTGATGGAATTGGCAAGATAGCAATTGGTTTAGATTCTGGCATTGTTGGAGACACTGTTACAACCAAAGTGGCTCAATTAGTCAATCATCCTTATGAAGATAGCCGTTTTTTAGTAAAAATTGATGAAAAAAGCGGTTTTGTAACACGAAATATTCTTGCAGTCCCTATCTTTAATTCTCGTCAAGAAGTAATCGGTGTCATCCAATTACTCAATAAATACAATGGTGATTTTAATGATAAAGATGAAGGTATTATGAGCTTTTTTGCGAATTATATTAGCGGTACACTCGAATTAGCACTTTTAATGGAAACAAAATAGTGTTAAAGCAACTCTCTTTTTATCCAATGACTAAGGACGTATAATCCCCAAACATGCTGTTTAAACTTTCCTCGTCGGGCTAATTCTAAATATTCTTCAATCACTTCAGGATAAAAAAGCCCTGTTTGGGCATTTACCTCTCGTATCAAATCGATTCGGCCTGTCGCAACCAGCCACTCCATATAGGGATTTGCAAACCCTTTTTTTTTCCGATTAATAATCTCATCACTAAGATAATTACGAGCGATCTGCTTGAGCAGGGTCTTCGTATCCCCCTCACCAATACGTAGTACTGGATTAACTGACAGTATGGTCTCGGCTAGTCGATGATCTAAAAATGGTGTACGCGATTCAATCGTATGTGCCATTGAAACACGATCGAGCTTTGTCAAAAAATGCTCGCCGACAAAAAGTTTTAAATCAATTACGCTGTACCAAATGCTAGGGTCTGTATGTTTACTTTGCTCAAAGAAATCTCGATATTTTTGTAAAAACCGCATTGAATCGTTATCTCGAACATTACGACGGAAGAGCTTATTTTGCTGTAGATCTGTAAATTTATCCCCAGATGTACGAAAGAGGAGAGTATCATCAAAGATCCGTTTGTACCATTCCCACTCCCGATTCATAGAAAAATTGCTATGAAAATATTTTTTTAGCCAATTTTTATGCTGTAATAAAGCCGCTTTTTCAATATCAAGGTACTCAAAATATTGCCGATATCCAAAGAATAGCTCATCAGATCCCTCCCCGCTCAACACCACTTTATACCCCTCTGTACCGATTTTTTTCATCAACAGATAGAGCGGTAATGCCGCTGGATCATTCAGAGGTTCATCCATGTGGATTAAAAGTTCATCGAGATGTTCATGAAAATCGTCTTGCGAAATCACAACTTCAGTGTGCTCCAATCCTAAATATTTTGCTGTTATTTCCGCATTAATACGCTCATCATAAGCACCATATTCATTATACCCAAGAGTAAATACCGGAAGTTTTTTTCCTTGACATGATGCAATTGCACATATCATAGCACTGTCCAATCCACCAGAGAGAAGTGCTGCTGTAGATGCCTTTGTATCCAAACGTGTAGCAATCGATCGGTGAATATCCTCTTCAATACGCGTTAAAGCTTCAGCCGAAGTAACAATATTCGATGGCGGAGTATCGAGTAAATTATAATATTGGTGCTTGGTAATCTTCCCGTTTTCAAAACATAGCCACTCACCACTTTCTAATTTTTCTATTCCCAGATAAAAGGTATGCGGTGGTGTTGGAGCCAAAAATGAGAGATAAGAGTGTAAAGCCTCTTCGTTCATTTGAATCGAGGATAGAAAAGGTTTGATAGCCTTAATCTCCGAAGCAAAGATAAAAGCCTCTTTACTCTGATGATAAAAAAGAGGCTTTTTACCAAAGCGATCTCGCACTAAATAGAGTTTTTCACCATCAAACAAAGCAAATGCAAACATTCCTTCAAAGTGTTTAACGCATTCAATTCCCCATCGTTCATAAGCTGCTAAAATTACTTCAGTATCGCTAAATGTTTCCCATTCTTGAATTTCTAATTGCCTTCGGAGTTCTAAATGGTTATATATCTCACCGTTAAAACTGATCAGTAATCGACCTCTACACATTGGTTGATGAGATCTATGATGATTATCGGTAATTGAGAGTCGTTGATGAGCCAAAAAAAATCGGTGTTCTTCAACAATCCCACAATTATCTCTCCCTCTATGGGCTATTGTTCCCAACGCTTCACGTGCTTTGACAGGAGAATAATTACCAATAATTCCAAATACACCACACACCGGAAACCTTTTTTTTCACAATTATACGCTATCATAGAGTCAACTATAATCAATTAGGCAATACAACAAAAATTTATGAAATATTTTTTTACAAAACTTTTTTCAATACTTACAGAACATGATAAAAAATTTCTTTTTATTTTGATTTTTATCTCTATTATAATTTCATTCATTGAGATGATTGGAGTTGGAGCAATACTACCTTTTATTTCTATAAGCAGTAACTTTTCTGCGATTCATTCAAGTGCTTATCTTCAACATATTTATATTTTTTTTCATTTTAAAAATGATATTCACTTTGTAGTAGTTGCAGGTATAGGACTATTAATCTTTTATTTTACTCGATCAGCTCTCAATATGGGATATTTTTACCTTTTAGCAAAATTTTCGAAAGGACGTTATCACCTCATTGCATACCGTCTTTTTGAAAATTACCTTGGAATGAGCTATAGATCCTTTATTGATAAAAACAGTGCTGACCTCAGCAAAGCAATTATCAATGAAGCACAAAATATGACAAATTTAATATCTGGGCTACTACTCATGCTCAGTGAAATCTTTGTCGTTATTTTTATTTATGCCATCATGCTCTATATCAACTGGAAAATCACTTTACTTATAAGTGCAATTCTTGTTGTGAATGCATTTTTACTCATCATGACTGTATCACGAGCCATTAAAAAAGCAGGAATCTCACGAGAAGAGCATCAAAAAAAATTTTTCGAAATTATCCATAGCAGCCTCGGCAATTTTAAAATGATGAAACTTACATCCAATACAGAAATTGTTCTCAAAAAATTTGAAGATGCAAGTACAGGTTATGCTCAAGCAAATATACGGAATGAAACCCTTGCCCATTTTCCAAGACTTTTTTTAGAAGCCCTCGGATTTGGAATCATTATTTGCATGGTTATCTATATAATTTATAAATATAAAAGTGACATTTCTGGTGCATTAGCGATTATCTCAATGTTTGTGTTAGGACTCTATCGTCTTATGCCATCGGCAAACCGTATCTTATCTGGCTATAATCAAATACTTTTTTACAAAAGTTCCCTGGATATAATTCACAATGATCTCATGTACGATGCAGAAAAATTACAAAAAAACCCAATCGTATTTGATAAAACCCTTATGCTTGATCATATTCACTTCGAATACAACGAAGATAAACTCATACTCAAAAATATTTCACTATCGATTCAAAAAGGGGATAAAGTAGCATTCATTGGAGAAAGTGGAAGTGGTAAATCGACATTGGTCGATCTAATTATCGGTCTTTACCGACCAAAAAGTGGCTCAATAACCGTCGATGGTGTCGTTTTGGATGAAAAAAATATCAAATCATGGAGAAGCAAGATTGGGTATATTCCACAAAGCATCTATCTCTTCGACGGTACCGTGGCTCAAAATGTTGCATTCGGAAAGCCTATCAATAAAACTCAAATAAAAAATGCTCTTCGTCAAGCAAATATTTTAGAGTTTCTAGAAATCAATCACGAAGGCATGAATACCATAGTTGGCGAAGGTGGAATTAAACTCAGTGGAGGACAGCGCCAACGAATCGCTATCGCTCGTGCACTTTACGGTAATCCTGAAATTTTAGTCCTTGATGAAGCAACTAGCGCTCTTGATACTGATAGTGAAAGTAAAATTATGGAAGAAATCTATAAAATTAGCGAAGATAAAACATTGATTGTCATTGCCCATCGACTGAGCACCATTAGAGGGTGTAAAAAAATATTTAGCATAAACAATTCACAGATCAATCTTAATGAAAAGCCATAACATGGAAAAAGAACAACTACTTCATTACATCGATGAAATTTATCAAAATACTTATGTCACCAATTATAGGGCACTGGTACAACAATTTAGGAAATTTTATGTTTAGAAATAATCTTATATCGATTGCCATGGCAACATACAATGGTGAGATCTTTTTGCACAAGCAATTAGATTCGATTCTAAAACAAACGTATTCTAATTTTGAACTCATTATCTGTGATGACCACTCAACCGATAATACGCTGAAAATTCTGACCGAATATAGTAAACACGATTCTCGAATCCGTATTTATTCCAATCCAATCAATATTGGTTTTGTTAAAAACTTTGAAAAGGCTCTTGCACTTTGCACAGGAGAGTATATTGCTCTTGCAGATCAAGATGACATTTGGGAAAAAGAGAAACTTGCAGTTTTAATACATGAAATTGGTCCAAACTTATTAATTCACAGTAATTGCTCGATTATTGACGATCAGGACCATGTAATCAGCCTTTACTGGAAAAAAAATGTTGACACCTTTGTTGATTTAAAAAGTTTACTTTTTCGAAATGTAGTTACAGGGTGCACAATCTTAATAAAAAAAGATTTACTCTTAACCGCACTACCTTTTCCAGAAGAAATCACGTATCACGATTGGTGGTTAGCAATATGTGCTGCAGCAGATAAAAAAATTTGTTATACGGACAAAAGTTTAACCCAATATAGACAACATATTAGACAAAACACTGGAGTAAAATCAAGTCAAAATACTTCAGTTTTTCAAGATATTTATTCAAATATTATAAAACGATTCAATAATATTCAACATCATAGAATACGTGCTTACCAGAAACATCACCAAAATCTACATGCAATAAAAAATATAAAATGGGTTAACGAATACCTTCCTGACATCAACAATGCTATACTTTACTTTGAAGATTACCTCAAAAATAAATTTCATTTCAAAACTTTTTTAATAAGCTTAAAATATCATAAAATCCTTTACCCTTATAAAAATTATTTTTACATAAAAAATTTTTTGATGGATATCGTAGGATGAAAAACAAATGTGGTGGTGTTATTGTTTTATACAACCCTAATGAATCGGTTATATCGAATATTGAATCGTATATTAACCATATTGATATTCTTATTGCTGTGGACAACTCAGACACTATTAATCATTCTCTTATTATCAATCTATCTAAAAATTCAAAAATTCAATATATCAATAACAATGGAAATCAAGGAATTGCTCATGCATTAAATATCGGAGCAAATAAAGCTATATCCATGGGATATGAATGGCTATTAACCATGGACCAAGATAGTCGTTTTGAATACGAAATGATTACAAACTATTTAGATTGCTGGTTACAATACAAAGAAAAAGAAAAAATAGCTATTTTTGCTCCACAATATGAAGCATATAATTTTGTCAATAATAATTTTTGCCAAGCTGCTACCGAACTAATTGTAATCACATCTGGTAATATTTTAAATCTTTCACTTTTCCAAAAAATTGGTCAATTTGAAGAAAAACTTTTTATTGATGAAGTTGATCATGATTATTGTCTTAGAGCAAAAAGACTAGGCTTTTATATAATCAAATTTAAAAATATATTCCTTGAACATAAATTAGGTGAACCAAAAATTATTCTACGCAATGGAAAAAAAACAATATTCAGATCACATGCCACAAGCAGATATTATTATATTATTAGAAATGGATTATATATTTGTCGAACATATGCATATTCCTATCCAACTTTCACGGGAAAAAGGCTCTTATACTTATTTAAAATTGTTATATTTGTTCTTTTATATGATGATAAGCGATTAGAACGTGCAAAAAATATCTTACGAGGATTTTATCACTTTTTAGTTGGAAAATATGGAAAATAATCTTTTTTCAATTGCAATGACAACCTATAATGGTGAAAAATTTTTACGTCAGCAACTGGACTCAATTGTATCGCAAACATATACCAATCTTGAAATAGTTATCTGTGATGACCGATCAACCGACTCAACCTACAAAATTCTTCAAGAATATGTAACTTTAGACGATAGAATCAAACTTCATTTAAATGATGAAAATCTTGGTCCAATCAAAAATTTTGAAAAAACTCTTTCTCTTTGTTCTGGAACCTACATCGCACTTGCCGATCAAGATGATATCTGGATGCCTAATAAAGTAGAAACCATGCTAAACTATTTAAAGGACGCCGATATTGTCCTTGGCGATTGCCACATTATTGATAAAAATGGCATTATCCTTTTTGACTCTTTTTTCGAGCAAACCAATTCTAAATCAGGATTGATAAACAATCTATGTAAAAATAGTTATATTGGCTGTTGCATGGCTTTTAATAGGAAAATTTTAGCCAAAGCATTGCCTTTTCCCTCTGATATTCCAATGCACGATTGGTGGATAGGCTTAATCGGTGAAGCCTTCGGAAAAAGTATTTTTTGTAAGGAAAAATTAATTGCTTATCGCAGACATGAAACTAATGCTTCTGCCTCTGTAGGAATCAGTCAATATGGCTTTCTTAAAAAAGTGTACTTTCGTATTATTATGCTCAGAAATCTTTTGAAAAGATATTTTTTTCATGCATAGACTTACCGTCTCCATCGTCCTCTATAACAACCCCATACCAATGCTTCAAAAAGCGATTCAGAGTGTTTTAAATACGTCGCTTGATGTTACCCTCTACCTCATTGATAACTCACCCACCGATGAACTCAAAATGTTAGCCTCATTGGATAGCCGAATCCAATATCTTCACAATCCCTCCAATCCTGGATTCGGTACTGCACACAATATAGCTATCAAAAGATCCATTACCTATGGGGTAAAATATCATCTTGTCCTTAACCCCGATGTCCATTTTGAGCGTGGGATATTAGAGAAAATTCTGGCGTATATGGATGCTCACTTGGATGTGGGGTTACTAATGCCAAAAGTTCTCTATCCCGATGGCGAGCTTCAATATATTGCAAAACTATTACCGACCCCTTGGGATCTATTTGCCAGACGATTTATTCCGATCAAAAGTTATCTCGAAAAACTTAATCGTAGATATGCACTCACCTTTTTTGACTACTCTTCTACGGCTGAAATCCCTTTTATTTCAGGATGTTTTATGTTTTTGCGTACCGAAACGCTTAGCCAAACAGGACTTTTTGATGAACGATATTTTATGTATCTCGAAGATGCCGATCTCACCCGGCGTATCGGAAAGATCTCAAAAACTGTCCTTTACCCCCATGTCTCTATTGTCCATGAATACGAAAGAGGTTCACATAAAAGTTTTGAACTTCTCAAAACGTTTATACGCTCCGTATTTATTTATTTTAATCAATATGGCTGGTTTTTTGATAACAATAGAAAAAAAATTAATCGTGAAACACTTCAAAAATTGGGTTATGATATCGTATGAAAATTCTCCTCACCGGCGCATCAGGTTTTATCGGAAAGCATATTCAAAAAGAGTTTACAAAGCATCATATAATCCCTATTTCACTGCAAAAAGTCTCTATTGAAACTTTATCTTTTGCACAAGTGGATACGATTATTCACTTATCCGCTCTTGTTCATCAGATGACTATGCCAGACGATGCAAATGCCTATGAAAAAATCAATGTTACGCAAACATTAGAATTGGCAAAATCAGCAAAAGCATCCGGTGTAAAGCATTTTATTTTTATGAGCACTATAAAAGTATATGGGGAAGAAAGTGATCTGATATATACTGAAAACAGCCCTTGCAGTCCTCAAGATGATTATGGTAAAAGCAAACGAAAGGCTGAACTCCAACTTCAGACACTACAGGATCATAACTTTATCGTTTCGATCATACGTACACCAATCGTTTATGGGGAGGGTGTCAAAGCCAATATGAAAAATTTGATTGACCTAATAAAAGCAATACCCGTTTTGCCATTTGCAAAAATACACAATTCCCGCAGTATGGTTTATGTAGGTAATCTTACCCATCTGATAGATGTTCTCTTAGAACAAAAACAAAGTGGTGTCTATCTAGCTGGAGATGATGTTTCACCATCCACCTCTCAATTAATCCACTATATAGCCCAAGCACTCGATAAAAAAGTCTACCTTATCCGTATACCCGGATTTGAATTTTTGCTCAAAACATTTAAACCCTCCTATTATCAACGTTTATTTGAAAGTTTAATCATGGATAATAGTGAAACAAAACGACAATTAAATCTTACTAATCCCTACCGAGTTGAAGATGGAATCAGATTAATGTTAGAAGGAATGCACTTATGATATTAAAACGTTTGTTTGATATTGTCATAGCAGGTATAACAACTTTCGTATTTTTTCCGCTTATTATAATCTCCGCAATTTTAGTTCGAATAACCTCAAAAGGGCCAATCCTTTATTGGTCCAAACGCATAGGTAAAAACAATACTATTTTTTTAATGCCGAAATTTCGTACAATGCGTATTAATACACCCACCGTTGCCACCCATCTACTCGTTGACCCACAACTCTACCTCACTCCTATCGGCTCTTTTTTACGCCAAAGCAGTTTAGATGAACTTCCACAACTTTGGAGTATTTTAAAAGGAGACATGAGTTTTGTTGGACCCCGTCCAGCCTTATTCAATCAAGACGATTTGATTGAGCAACGTACAAAAGCTTGTGTTCATATTTTAACACCTGGGCTTACCGGATGGGCACAAATCAATGGCCGAGACGAACTTCCTATTCCAGAAAAAGTAGCACTGGATACACAATACTTACATCTACAATCATTTACCTTTGATCTAAAAATCATTCTTTTAACTTTTTTAAAAGTTATCAAAAAAGATGGTGTTTCCCATTAGTGCTGATTAATTAGCTAAAATACAAATATACAAAATGGGAGCCCTATCCAATGCTAAAACTGCACGAAGATCGCACATCGATACAAACACTTATCTTAATGATACTTATTGCTTATCTTTTTTCCGTATCACTACGGTTTTTATGGGTACATGAATTTAGCTCTCTAGCCCAGTTTCATTGGAATAATGAGCTTATGATCAATACTAACGATGGATATTTGTTCGCTGCAGATGCTAAAGATGTTTTAAATAACAATATTAATGCAAAAAGCATCTCCCCAATTGAAGCTCCTATGGCAGAACTCACAGCCTTATTGTCCAAGATTTTTCCCGTTAGCTTTGAAACACTCATCCTCTATATGCCTGCTTTTATCGGCTCGCTTATTATAATTCCGTTAATCCTAATCGGACGTGCATTTCAACAAACTACAATGGGATTTATCGCTGCATTGCTCGGTTCTATTGCAAATAGTTATTACAACCGTACCATGAGCGGCTACTATGACACCGATATGCTCAATATTGTCTTCCCAGTCTTTGAAATGTTTTCTCTTATTCTTGCGCTAACCCATCAACATAACCGTTTTCTTCTTCCTATCACACTATCTATAGGACTCTATCAGTGGTGGTATCCCCAAGCATATGCACTTGATAGTGCACTTTTTGCTATTATTCTTGTGTATACCATCTTGGTCAATCGAAAAAATATCTTTTTTTATAAAATTGCCCTCTTTATTCTCATCGGGATTTTATCTCTTCCACTAACTCTTAAAATTGTTTTAGCATCTGTTGTATTTGTATTCTTTCATTTTCAGGAGCAACTCTCTCAAAAATTCTTTTGGCCAATTTTTATTACTTTTATGGGTGCTTACTTTTACACCGGAGGATTTGATTATATATGGACTCTGTTAAAACTCTATATTTTTCATAATACTTCTGAGAATACGACAATTTCTTCTTCACTTCATTACTACAATGTTATTGACACAGTACGTGAGGCTGGACATATTCCATTCACTGTTTTTGCTGAGCGAATAAGCGGACATACCATTACATTTATTCTTTCATGTATCGGATATATAATGGCTATTATCGCTTATCGTCCATTACTTATCACTCTACCCTTGGTGGGACTTGGATTTATAGCAATCTCTTCTGGACTACGCTTTACAATCTATGCAGTCCCTATGATGGCAATCGGATTTGCGTATTTGCTTTTATGGCTAACACAGCGAATAGAAAAACCATGGCTTCGCTATGTTTCAGTGATTTTTTTTACCGTAACTGCACTCTATCCAAACTATGCACATATTAAAGAATATATGACCCCTACGGTTCTTACAAATCAGGAAGTTACCTCCTTAGAGCAATTACATAAAATTGCACAAAGAGAAGATTACGTTGTTGCATGGTGGGATTATGGCTACCCAATACGTTACTACAGTGATGTTAAAACATGGATTGACGGAGGAAAACACACTGGTGATGTCAACTTTCCCGCTTCATATGTTTTAACAACACAAGACCCACTCTCTGCGGCTCATATGTTACGTCTATTTACTGAATACACTGAAAATGGCTATAGTGATACCAACAAAACTCAAAATGACTTTGAATACATGATGAGCAAAGAAGGATTTAAAGACCCGGAAGAGTTTTTAACAGCGCTATCATTACCAGAGTATAAACTCCCTAAAAAAACACGGAATATCTACCTCTATCTTCCTCTTCGAATGATGGAAATCCTTCCGACAGTGACCCTTTTTAGTAATCTTGATCTTAAAAATCCTAATGTGCATCAACAACAACCTTTTTTCTATTCAACACAAACGATTCAAGATACGGGGAAAATAGTTGACCTCGGAAGCGGTCTTTCCATTATTAAAGATAAAAATATCATAAAATTAGGTACACAGGAAGTACCTATAAAATCTTTTTACCAAGTAAGCTATTCCTCAAATAAAATACTTCAAGTGAACGAACAAAAGTTTGCGTCAGAAGGGCTAAATCTAATATACATGCCAAGCTATGGACGATTTTTGGTAGTCGATGATTTTTACCTTAATTCAACCTACATTCAAATGTTTGTTTTTGAACGATATGACAAAAATCTTTTTGAACCGGTCATTCTTGATCCTATGAGCAAAATTTTCAAACTCAAGCTATAAATTAATGAGAATATATACAAATCAAGAAAAAACATATTTATTAACGCCAAGCAATACTAAACGCATTGTGTTTTTTCTGATTTCTGACTTTTTTTTATCATTATTCACCCTTTATAGCGCCTATCTTTTACGTTTTAACTTCGATATTCCGAATGAATTTTTAACCCCTTTTATAGATATTGCAATAATTTTTATCTCACTCAAACTTTTCTTTATTTATCACTATAAAAACTATTCTATCATCTGGCGATTTTATGGTCTAGAAGAGGCCAAAAAACTTTTTTTTGCGCTTCTACTTACCTATGGAACCATTGCCCTTATTTACATTATTATCCCCTCTTTATTTTCCCCTTTTCCAAGAAGTGTTATTATTATTGATCTTCTCCTGTCTCTAATTTTTTTAGGTGGCCTTCGTCTTTTTAAACGTATCCTATTAGGGATGAACACATCTCATGAAAAGTTAAATCCAACATTGCTAATAGGGATCTCTGCCAACACAACAAACCTTATCAAAAGCATGTTAGAAACATCTAATGATTATTATCCTGTCGAGATCATTGCGTTGCAAGAAAAAAACCATAATATGATCGGCTCGAATCTAAATAATATCAGAATATCGAGCATCCGAGAGATCCCTGCTTTAATTAAACAAAAATTTATTACTGCTGCTATCATCGACGGTTCCTTACCAAATACCTATGTTCGAGAAGCTTATAAAATACTCACTGATTCCGGAATACGAAACATCAAACGATCTTCTCTTCTATCAGATGGAAAAGAGACAATTACCTCTCTTTCTGTCGAGGAACTTCTTGCACGTCATCCAAAAGATTTGGACACGGATACGATTAAAAAATTTATTTACGAAAAATCTATTCTTATTACTGGTGCAGGGGGAAGTATCGGAAGTGAAATCTCTTTGCAATGTCACCAATTTGGTGCTAAAAAACTTATATTGATCGATCATAGTGAATATAATCTCTACCAAATCGGTGAAAAGATCCCCAATGCAGCTTTACACTTATGCACTATTACCGATTATGACGTAGTAAACCAGATTATTAAAGGGGCTAATGCCGATATTATTATTCACGCTGCTGCATATAAACATGTTCCGTTATGTGAAACAAATATGCATACTGCTATCATGAACAATATCATAGGAAGTCAAAACATAATCAATAGTGCCATTGCTAACAATGTTAGTAAAATTGTTATTATTTCCACAGATAAAGCCGTTCGACCTACGAATGTGATGGGTGCAACAAAAAGAATAGTTGAACTTTATGCCCAAAATGTAGACCCTCGAAACAGTGAAATTGTATCAGTCCGTTTTGGCAATGTTTTAGGTTCTAGTGGAAGTGTTATACCAAAATTTAAAGCCCAAATCGAAGCGGGTGGACCTATCACACTAACTCATCCGGAAGTGACCCGCTATTTTATGCTCATTAGCGAAGCATGCCAGCTGGTACTTCAAGCTGCGGCAATTGCACGGGGAGGCGAACTTTTCATTCTTGATATGGGTGAATCGGTCAAAATCGTTGATCTGGCACAGACCATGATCCGCCTCTATGCCTCTCAACCTATTGAAATCATCTATACAGGATTACGTCCGGGTGAAAAACTTTACGAAGAGCTTTTGATCAATGACAGTGAGCAAAAAACGTCGTATGAGTCGATTATGATTGCCGGTTCAACCCACTATCCGATCGAAGAGTTAAAAGAAGATATTAAAAAGCTATCCGAAAGCACAAATATTATAGAAGCGTTACAAAAAATCGTACCGGAGTTTCAACCCTCCGGCACCTGAGAATTTAAAGCTCAGTTTTTAGCGCAGCACCATTTGAAGCGTTAGAGACGAGAAGGCTGTAGCGTTTGAGCCATTTGGAAGGGATCTCTTTTTTGATCGGTTTCCAGTGGAGACGACGCTGTTCAAGCACCTCATAACTCACATTGAGCTGCAATAGATGACTGTCAACGTCAAGCTCAATCTCATCACCGTCTTCGATGAGGGCGATCAAACCACCCTCAGCTGCTTCTGGACTTACGTGACCAATCGAGGCACCGCGAGTCGCACCCGAAAAACGTCCATCAGTGATAAGAGCAACACTCTCGCCCAATCCCATCCCCATGATCAGCGCGGTAGGGGCGAGCATCTCCTGCATTCCTGGACCACCACGAGGTCCTTCGTAGCGGATAACAACGACATCGCCCGCTTTGACTTTATGCCCTACGATTCCGGCAATCGCCTCTTGTTGGCTATTAAAGCAGACAGCAGTTCCTTTAAAAGCTCTCATATTAGGGGTAATTCCCGCCGTCTTGACAACCGCACCCTCTTCTGCAAGATTACCGAACAAGATCGAGAGTCCGCCAACCGGAGAGTAGGCATTTTCATTGGTATGAATAATATTAGGGTCTTTGATCACCGCATCTTTGATACGCTCACCCAATGTCTCACCAGTAACGGTCATCGCATCTGTATGAAGAATTCCACCGCGACGGCTCACCTCTTTCATAACTGCATTGACTCCGCCGGCACGGTTAATGTCATCCATATGAACAGTTGAAAGTGATGGAGAGATTTTCGCGATGTGGGCAACATTCTCACTGATCTTGTTGATTTGGGTAATATCAAAATCAACACCCGCCTCTTTTGCAATACTCAACATGTGAAGAACGGTATTCGAGCTTCCTCCCATCGCCATGTCGACGACGAACGCGTTATGAATCGCTTTTTCATTGAGGATATTTTGCATATTCCATTTTTGAGAATTTTCGTCTTTTACCATCTCGACGATACGGCGTGCCGCCGTTTTCACCATCTCAATACGCTCCGGCGTCATCGCCAAAACAGTACCGTTACCCGGTAATGCAACCCCCATCGCTTCACAGAGTGTATTCATCGAGTTGGCGGTAAACATTCCTGAACACGATCCGCCGCTCGGACACGCTTCACACTCAATCTCATAGAGCTCTTCATCGGACATTTTACCGTCGGCATGTTTCCCTACCGCCTCGAACGCCGTTGCCAAATCAATCGGAGTTCCATCTTTTTTGTGTCCTGCCTTCATCGGTCCGCCCGAAACAAAAATCGTTGGAACGTTGACGCGAAGCGCTCCCATCAGCATCCCCGGAACGATCTTGTCACAGTTAGGGATACAGATAAGGCCATCAAGCTTGTGCGCGTTCATCACCGTCTCGATAGAGTCCGCAATCAACTCACGGCTCGGTAACGAGTAAAGCATACCATCATGTCCCATCGCGATACCGTCATCGACGCCGATCGTATTGAATTCAAACGGTACCCCACCCGCTTCGCGGATCGCCTCTTTGACGATACGTCCGTACTCTTGGAGAAAAAAGTGCCCCGGAATAATATCTATATGCGAATTTGCCACGCCGATAAAAGGTTTATTAAAATCTTCGTCTTTTAATCCAGTTGCCCGAAGCAAACTACGGTGAGGAGTTTTATCAAATCCACGTTTAATGGTATCACTGCGCATAGGATTCCTTTGTATATTATTGTTTTAATTAGCGCGATTATAGCGAAGTGCAACTCTAAAAAACATATGCATTTAAAAATATACTGAGAAATTTCCCAAAACTCTTTACACACCATATTTTTTTTGCTATACTTCCAGTCCACAAAAACAATGCGGGAATAGCTCAGTGGTAGAGCACAACCTTGCCAAGGTTGGGGTCGCGAGTTCGAACCTCGTTTCCCGCTCCAGAATCTCAGTTGAAACATTGATCTTTTAATGTTTGACCTGAGATATTTTTTTCTACAGATGCCCGGATGGCGAAATCGGTAGACGCAAGGGACTTAAAATCCCTCGGTGGTAACACTGTGCCGGTTCAAGTCCGGCTCCGGGCACCACCATGGTGGCGGCATAGCCAAGCGGTAAGGCATGAGCCTGCAAAGCTCTGATCCCCGGTTCGAATCCGGGTGCCGCCTCCAGCATAGAAAAAAATAGTTTCAATTTTACTACGGGTCACTGGCAGAGTGGTCGATTGCACCGGTCTTGAAAACCGGCGAGGGTTATACCTCCCAAGGTTCAAATCCTTGGTGGCCCGCCATCACAACACAAATTTCTCTTTTCAATAGCTTCCTAAAATATCTATTCAAACATTAAATATGTAACGCAGTTATTTTTGTAATGAGTCTCATCTATTTTATTAAAATCTGATTATCCAGACCAGTCACCCACCCTTGCTCATTATGATGCACTGTGATAAATTGACTATTTGTACACTCTAATAATTCTGCATGATTTACATTAAAATAATCTGCATACTCATTAGATTGATAACGCAAATGCTCTGTAGGTGTCACATGTCTATTTAGCCGTGACAGTACAAATAAAACAATAGGTGTAGCAATTAACATAAATACAGCATTCTCAAATGGCACAGCGTTAATTTCATTGTATATAACATCCGAAATTTCTTCAACTGGTGCATCTAACATGATTATTTTATAAAATACTATAAGAACAGGCTTCCAAAGGTATATCCATCCAATCCACAATAGAATAGTCCCTATATCCCAAATCAACCTTTTTGAAACCGGCAATTCATGGCGTTTATTTATAATCATAGTTTCCATAGCATTAACCTTCTTTCGATTTTTGTATCTGTTGATGTACACCACGATCAGGGCTAACCCATCTCGCACGAGTTTTTTTGGCAAATAAAACTTTTGGGAGTGCAGTAACGGCTGTAAATAAATTCAAAAACCAATAGGCAAACGGATACCAGATCATCCAAAAATAATTTTTACCCAAACCTTCATCATAATGACCATCCAGCCATTTACTAACTGCAAACTGCACCAAACATGCACCAATAAGAATAACACTTCCTTGATCCGGAAGAATAGGTGATTCAGTAGGCATTAAATAGTGTACAGGCAACAAAAAGCTGATTAACCATATCAAAATCACCAATACCATACTATATGCCCAAATCATACTAAGCATCAACTCAGTCATCAAACCCCAAAGATGGGTTTGCTTGTGCGAAAATAAAACTTTAAAATTTTTCAGCATAACCTGAGCACCGCCCATAGCCCAACGTAAACGTTGTTTCCATAATCCGCTCAATGTTTCCGGCATCAAAATCCATACCAATGCACGTGGCTCAAAACGGACATCCCAACCGTTACGTTGGAGTTTCCAAGTAATATCGATATCCTCTGTCAGCATATCCGGGCTCCAATATCCTACCTCATGAACAGCAGATTTTCGAAAACCGGTAATAACCCCAGAAACAGTAAACAATCGCCCAAAACTACGTTGTGCCCGCTTAATCATTCCCACAATCGACGAAAATTCACCCACTTGAATTTTACCAAGCAAGCTGGTGCGATTACGTATTCTAGGGTTACCTGTTACTGCGGCAACTTCGGGATAACGTATAAAATGTTTGACCATCCAATGAACGCAATACGGATCAATCAATGCATCTCCATCAATCCCAATCAAATACTCATATTTTGCTAACAACGCACCAGCTTGTAACCCTAATGCTTTGCCTTGATTTTCTGCTAGATTAACAACTTTTAATTTTGGATTATCATTTGCTAGACTTACTAATATCTCTAAAGTATCATCTTTGCTTCCATCATTAACCGCAATGACCTCAAATTCCGGATAGTTAACACTAAGTGCATGATGAATAGTTTCTCGAACATTTTGACCTTCATTATAACAAGGCACTATAATACTAACTCCAGGCCAACTCTCACCCGATCTGAGAGGAGGAATAATGTCTTTAAGATACGGTTTTTCATTTTTATAATAAAAGAAAATTGCCCCTACCATCCATAAAGTTGACATAAATAATGGATAATAAAATACATACCCCAATACTAAGTGCCAAATTAAATGCCACACTACATGGAAAGTTGTCATAAATTATCCTTATTGATTCGACACGTTAGTTGGTAATTCATGCATTCTTACTGGCTTTTGTGCAAAATCATCATTTATTTTATCAGCATCTGGGTTATTACTATACACGTTATCCGGATAATACGCCACATGATGAACCCCCAATCCATACAAATATCGTATTGTATGGCTCAATTCATTGGAAGAAAGCGGCTCATTATTTTTTCTCCAATCCACTGTTTGTAGCTCCATTACCGTACGTTCAAGGCCGCATTTTTCTTCTTTAACACGTTTAACGATTTGATTAAAAAATTGTTCGCTATCACTCGCTTCTTCCATATACGGCATTGCCATAATGGCAGTGTAATCATAGTTTTTAATTGAATCTGCCAAGCTTTGCGCATACCACTCCTCAGAATTTTTATTCAAAGCAACTTGTGCGTATAAATTACGTGCCGTTTTCAATCCTGGCTGTTCATCTCTTACAATTTGAGCCAATTGCAATGCAAATTGATCCAAATAACGTGTTTTGAGCTTAGTCCATTTTTGAAACTGCTCTTTATTTGCTCTAATTTGAGTAACATTTTGCGCCAATCCCCATTTTTTGTATTGATTATGTGCGGAGATACTATCATCTTCAAAATCGGATAATGTAACATCATCATGAAATAATATACCGTCAATATAGGATGATTTTGCCAAATCTTCATAAATTTGTCGAATCACTTTACGTGCTTTCGGAGAAAATGGGGACAATCGATGATATCCCATATTAAGATGTGTTGGATCAACCTGCAGTGTCACAACCATATCTTTAGCAGCTGAATTGTTTTGCGGTAAATGCCAAGCCAACATTGGCATCCAGGCATAAATACGTTTAACTTGTGTACATTTTGATATTTGCCAAGATACCCGATTAAATAAATCAGTACGCATGGGTATATTACGATTTGGAAAATAAACATAATCCGCCGCACCATCTGCATCAGGATCAGCAAACGCCTGTAGATAGACCGTATTAATACCCAGTTTTTTGATCCGTTCTAGTAATAGCCCGATATTTTTCTCCTGCTGAACAGGATCCGGGTCATAAATATAATCCAAGTCAATATGTGCCGCTTTTGTCGTACGATCATCATCAGTTAAATTAGCATTTCGCGACCACATGTTACGGTCTAACTCTTGAAGCGTCATTCTTCCTTCAACCAATACACGTCTCAACCCCCATAAAGGGGTAATACGAGTATTGCTTCCATCATCGAGTGTCAGCCCTATAGGCATCCCAAGCTTTTCAGCAATACGACGAGATTCGATATTATAACGCCCATATGGCCATACCATGACACGGGGCTTTTGTCCTGTGTACTGCTTCAAAAAAGTACTGTTTTCTAACAAGTCATTGTAAACGCGTTGCTGATAGGTTTTTTCATCCTCATACCCTTTTTTATCACCAAGCCATTGTCGAGTTGTCACGGCAGATTCCATATTACCTTGAGGGTTTCCGGGAATCCCTTTATGCAAACAGCAACTATGACTAGCAATCTCCACTAAACCGCTATCGACCATCTCTTTAATCTCTGCTTGGCTTAAAAATTTATCCCTATCAATCATATGTCCATCAAAATCAACTTTATCCTTGGCACGCATCCAATTTCCGACCAGTGCTATAACAGTAGGAATCTTATATTTTTTCAAAACCGGATAAGCATGCTCATATACAGATTGATACCCGTCATCAAAAGTAATCAAAACAGCTTTGTCTGGCAATGCTTTTCCATTATTACGATAACGCAGAATATCATCAATACTGACAAAATGGTACCCATTATTTATCAGCCAGTGAATTTGCTCATTAAAATGTGCTGGAGTAACCGTATAGCTTGGATCTAATGTTTCACTTTTATCTGCTACTTCATGATAGCTTAGTATGGTGAACTCATTATCATTTTGATCACGACTGCATGCATTTGGTAATTCATTGGCCATACCACAAATGCTCGTAACACCTATAAAAAGAAACATAAATTTAAAAATTGATTTACGCACGTTATACCTATCTTTCGCCATTATCAGGATATTTTTTCATAGCACAACATTTGATTCAGAGGGAGAGGAAAATAATCTTGTAATTATATCGAATACATTGGGAAGCGTGTGTGAAGTTTACATCATAAACATCTATTTAATCATATAAGATATTATCGGCAACGTCACTAACGAAACAATAATCCCGTATCCCACCAATGCTGCACTCAGTGCGGGGGCAAATCCTGCCGCAATTGCCAATGCTCCTGCAGTGATCATCGAGGGCATTCCCGACTCTAAAACTGCCGTTTTCAGGGCAAGCGGCTCTGTCCCCATCGCAACCAAAATTCCGAATGAGATAAGCGGCATTAGAATGAGTTTTAAAATAAGTGATTGGGTAAATAATCCATAATCAACCTCACCGCCGAATTTCATTGAGTAGCCTACCGATATAAGTGACAACGGGACAAGCGTCGAGGCGAGGGTTGGAAGATACGGCTGTGCACTGCTAGGCATCTGTCCAAACAATAGGGCAAAAATTAGAAATACAAACGGAGGAAAAAGGAGAAGTTTTTTCACAATCAGCCGTTTATGAAATATCCCCGTCTCATAACGTGCAATGACTGCCGCACCGTAAAGTGAGAGGATCAAAAACGTCCCAAACTGGTCGTACATCAAAACATAAGGGATTGCCTCTTCACCCAAAAGGGTATGGATGATCGGTATCCCGACAAACGATGTATTCCCAAGCGGCATCACAAGCAACAGTGCGGCACGTACATGGGGAGGATGTTTACGGGTCATAAGGATCACAAGAGCGATTACGATAGGCAACAGCAGCCATGGAATGAGAATAACCCCTAATGCGGAAGCATCGAAATGGATCTTCGGCACTTGGAGCAGTACGGTGGCAGGAAGAGAGACGTAGATAACAAAAAAATTGAGACTTTTGGCAAAATCAACCGGAGCATCGGCTTTTTGCAGTAAAATCCCAATTGCCAGTAAAGCAATAATAAAAGCGAACTGCTCCACACTCTTTCCTTTATCTCATAAACATAATAATAATCACATGCCCCTTTTAACGCGCTAAAACGTTATAATCATAGACTAATTATAAAAGGTAGCGCCATTATGGAAACTAAATTTGTTAATGAACCGTTTAAAGCATCACTGGAAGCCAATACCGTTTATGCTTATTGTACGTGTGGCCTCTCAGATAAATTCCCTTTTTGTGATGGAAAACATCGTGAAACCGGAAAAACACCCATAAAGTTCTCAGTTGAAATGGAAACTGATAAATGGCTTTGCAGATGTGGACGATCAGGTAGAAAACCATTTTGTGATGGCTCGCACCAACAGTAAATTTAATGCAAAAATATACTTCTCCAAAAATATCTCTTAAAACAATACTGAAATGGCAATTTTCAAAATCATTTCAAACATCCGAACAAGAACACAAATCTCTCCCTATTATCTCTCAAGAAATACTTCCGGATAGTGAATATGCACTATGGTTAGGACATGCAACCCTCTGGCTAAAAATCGGGACAACGACAGTAGCGATAGATCCTGTATTGGGAAATATCCCCATGTATCGTCGCCAGAGTCCACTTCCTATCCCTAAAGAGAAATTGTATGCTGACGTAATTCTCATCACCCATGCCCACTATGATCACTACGACAAGACCTCAGTAATGTTTCTCCTCAAACAAAATCCTCAAACAATTATAGTGGCACCTGCTGGATTTTGGCGATACCTAAAAGGGAAAATAGATCGCGAACGGTGCTTTGAATTAGAATGGTGGGAATCAATGATGGTAGAGGGGCTATTCATCACGCTGGTACCAGCTAAACATTGGAGTAATCGTATCCACTTTGATATGAACAAAGCACTATGGGGAGGATATGTCATCCAAAATCCTAAACATACCATCTATCATAGCGGGGATACTGCATATGGAGAACATTTTCAGGAAATAAGTAACCATTTTAATATCGATGAAGCATTTTTACCCATCGGAGCCTACCGACCCGAAGAGATAATGAAGCACTTCCATATCAATCCAGCTGAAGCACTGAAGGCAGCAGAAAATTTAAAAGTAAAAACTCTTATTCCTATTCATTATGGAACCTTTAAGCTCTCCGATGAGTCTTTAACTGAACCGATTGAATGGTTTGAAAAGTTGTTCAGAAAGCAAAACTATCCCTTTCATGCAAAAACACTCATAATAGGTGAAATCTATCGTTTCCCTCCGGAACAAGATTAATAGTTATTCTTTATTCCATACCATAGGTAAATGAACTCTAAAATGTATTATAAAAAATTCCACCCCCATTCAGGGGGAGACTTATTTTAAATAACAGTGTAACTATACGTAAATGAGCTCACATCACTGCCATAAAGGTCTTGCAACGCTTGCGTATCATTACCTGGCGCATCTGTATATGAAAGTGTCCATGTGGTCCCTGCAGTAGAAAGAATCGATGGATCAATCATTACGGTAGCAGTATTGCCATTAATAGAGACACTTTGTATAGCGAAATGAACCAAACTGTGGTTTGGATCGCCAACAACTTGTGTTACACCATCGGTTGCAGTAAACATCCCCACAGGGGCAAAATTAACTGCATCCAGCGCTTCATTAAAAGTAAATGTCATTTCATGGGTCAACTGTGTAACAGTAGTAGCACCCATATTGATTATCGGTGCTTGGGTATCAATCGCATAGTTTACCCCATTTGCAATCCCCTGATTACCTGACATATCAGTATATGTATTATTTAGCCCAATGATGCTGGAAGAAGATGTAGTATTAATCGTAGGGGTAAAATCACCTGTCCACGTTTTACCTCCATCTGCACTTGATAACGTACTCATTGTTCCATTTGCTAGAGTCAAATCCAAATCACTATTTGAAAAATTTACTGCTTCACTAAATGCAAATGTCACTTTCGACGTCTCTCCGGATGAGAGAAAGGTATCAGCCATTGTTATTGTAGCATCTGGAGCTAATGTATCTACAACATAATCATTAAATGATGTTGCATCATTCCCAGCCAAATCTTGTATCACCGTAGTAAGATCACCCGGCGTATGTGTATAAGAAACAGTTATACCTGCATTAATCCAATCAAAATTTTCACCTCGAGCATTTAATACTGGGTCTAAATATAAAAATACTTGATTATCAGCCATTCCAACAGAATTATCTGATACACCAACTGCTTTTACTATCACAGATTGACCATTTATCATAACACCGAAAGGTGCTCCAGTTGAGTCTAAAGCAGTATGATTCACTTGTTCAAGTGTTTCATCAAAATTCAAAATAAGGCGCTGATGGGTAACATCATATGCACTTACGGTAAGAGACCCATGTAAAAGTGGTGAAGGAAATGGTGCTCTCATATCTACAGCTTGTATCGATCCTAGATCAGAGGGATTAGTATTATCGATATTATTACCAGCTGTATCTGTAGCCGCTGTTGGAAGGATGCTTACCTTCATATCACCTTCATATCCTGCTTGCGGATGAACAGATAGCGTATAGACCGTATCCGACACTTTTGCAAATGTTTTAAAAACTAGCCCATTAGTATCGCTAGCTGCCGTATAAGCGGCATCAACAGTTCCATCTGTTTTTTGCATAGTCACCATAATATCATCTATAGAAAAGTTTTTTATCGCTTCGCTAAATGTAAATGTATAGAGAATATCTCCTCCATTAGCCTGAATACTGCCATCGGTATTTTTACCATCCATATTAGCTGTCACCATCGGTTCATCATCAACGATTGTAACAGTCGGAAGAATCGTATCTACAGTAATCGCTTGAGCATTTGTCACAATGCTACTGACATTGCCCAACGAATCAGTTTGACGTACTTCAATTTGCCCCGGATTATACTGAAGATTTTCAACAAGATTAAAAGTTGTTCCTGTACCATTCGTCCATGACGACCCTCCATTCAGACTATATTCCCATGTATTACCTGCCGTTATTCCTGAAACGGTAAGTCCATTCGTGTGAGTTATCCCATCGGTAGTACTAACACCATCATCTGTAAATGTAAATGTTGGAGAGGCTGTCGGACTGCTGCGTGTGTCAATTGTAAAATTTGCACTAACCCCCAATGTACCTGCATTACCCGCCATATCAGTATAGGTATTTAAAACTTGAATTTTATTGGATGCATCGCTAGTAAGAGCAGAAGGGGTAAATAGCCCCGTCCATGTGATATTATCTGAGCTTGTCAAAGTACTTAGCGTCCCTTGTGCTCCACTTAGATCAAGAGTAGCATTAGAAAAATTCTTTACGGCTTCAGAAAATACAACCGTAACCGCTGTCGTTTCTCCTATTGTCAGTGCTGGATCTGCTAATGTAACAGAAGTTATTGTTGGCGCAAGCATATCTGCAGCTTGGTTTGAAGTGTATGCTGCTGAATTTAAAGTCCCTGCAATGTTTTGCGCTACTCCGGCAGCTACATCTACTGTTACATTTCCTTCATATCCAGCGGTAGGAGTAACTGCCAACGTATAAACAGAACCGGACACTTGAGTAAAGACTCCTGGCGTTCCATGTGCTACCGTTATGTCACCAGCAGTAAATCCAGTAACCGTATCACTAAATGTGAAAGTATACAGTATGCTAGTCCCGGCTATGTTTGCAGCTACACCACCTTGATCATTGCTGACAATTACCGTGACTTCCGTCGCAGTAGTTATGGTATCAACAATATAATTGGCACTTGTTGCACCATTGCCTGCTACACTTCCTGATGTGCTAGTATATGAACCAGCAATAAGGGTTATAGTATTAGCTGTGACTGTCGTACTGGTGCTTGGAGTAAAAGTTGCAGTCCACGTTATACTGTCACTACTCGTAAAAGTCGTCAATGTCCCGTTTGGTGCGGATATATCGGTGTTACTAAATCCACTAACAGCTTCTGAAAACACAATCGTAACCGTAGCCGTTTGTCCTTGATTCAATTGCGTATCTGACATGGTAATAGTCGCTGTAGGAGCTAAAGGATTTGTTACCACTGGAGCAGGAGTTGAATCGCCACCGCCACCACCGCCACCTGCAGCTGCCGCAATACCTCCAGCACCTGCCAAGATTGCCAATCCCCATAATGCATTAGAAGAGATAATAGCCGTCTCAGTTGCCGCAGCAGCTGCAACTGTTGGCGCTGCCCCCAATTCCATAATGCCTGATTCAGTTTGTGCATAGTTAATATACGTACCACTAGCATCTACGCCAGATACTTGGACTGATTGTTGAAACGTTGTGTAATCATTTAAAATAGCTGAAGGCTCTGAAGAACCCTCTTCATAAATATAAAGGTCTTTATTAATAATCTTTGTAGCTATGTGTTTAGGTGAATTTCCAGCCGCATCAACCAAAACGATTCTATCACCGCCCATAACCATGAAATGAGCTGTTTGCGTCACACCACCTACTTTGTTCCCGATCACAACTGTTTTCAACATGCCATATACCTTTTACTTTAGATTAAACCACAAAATTTATGGAAAATTATGAATAGTTTATTATCTAAATGATTATGTAAACATTAAAACACTGATAAAAATGCAATATGAGCGTAAAAGTAGCAATCTTATGTCTTGGATAGTATGTTAAGAAGTAGAGAAGTAGCCGAGAAGTACTAAGATTAGTACTTCTCACATTATCGTTTTAATACAACATCAACATTCAAATCAACTTGATCACGTACTGTCAAAAACATCATTTTGATCGGTTTGATACCAAAATCAGTCATTTTCATACTACTTGCCGCTTTTATATGAACATTATTTCCCTCTTCAGAAATGCTACCGTCAAAACTCATCGCTTTTGTAACACCATGAAGTGTCATCATCCCTTTAAGTACATAATTGTTTCCACTTTTAGCGACAACATCTTTAACATCAAAGACTGCTTTTGGGAAAAGAGATGATTCCACCGCTTCTTGCATGTGTTCATCACGTTTTTTATTATCACTGAAAAGATCATTCATCGATATCTCTATCGTCCCTTTTAAAGTAGTAGGATTAGCTTCCATACTTAAATGCGACGTCGCTTTTTTAGTCATCGGATCGATTGTATTATCACCAAAAACTTCTGTATGGGCTTTAATAAGACCCGACTCGAATGACAAATTACCTGCATAAACCGAAGCGGTCAATGCAACCGCCGCCAAACTCAACTTTAACATCATGATACTCTCCTAAAATAAAATGGATACAGAATCCCAAAAACACCTAGAACCGCCGCCGCAACCCACAACTGCTGTTCTAGAGCAACGCCATTAGCCATGGAAGCAGCGACCCAACCGACTCCGACCATTGACAATGCGATCCACCTAATGTCACCGATTTTTATCAGCGCTTGAAATAGCAAAACATTATAATACGAAATGACAATAGGATAGATAACAGAAAGTAAAATTGGTTCTCGTAGCCAATATAAAATATAACTCATTACAAAAAGTATCCAAATCACTTTTGTTTGAGAAAGTAAATCTTTTCCATAACGATAAGCCAAATAGACACCCAAAAGATGTGAAGAAATAATAATTACCGCATTTTGACTCCAAATATCCATCCCATCTGATCGGCTAAGCGTTTCGAAAAGGGCTGAATCAGTAAAAATCCAAAGCATCATAATTCCAACTGTCCCTAGATTAAACGGTTTATGCTCTTGAACGGGAACAGCAAATTTGAGGTTAGAAAAACGTAATGCCGCTACTGAAATTAGAGGAAGAACTATTGCGATAGTACCTCTTTCGAGAAATGGATAGGTATACAAAGCAGTACCGATTGCATATGAAATAGCCAAACCGAATGCAAGTTGACGCTTACTTTGATATCTAAAGATATAAAGTAAAAGAGGGGTTGTATACCCGACAACAAACCCCAATACTAGCAACATCCCCAATGAATAATTAGGATAAAACCATGAAATCATCATCTGAATTCCAAATAAAAAACAAAGCTCCATTCGGATTCCATGATGACGCCAATACGCACTCAATAAACTTCCCAAAATACCGCCGATAGGAAGAGTAAATAAATCATGAATATGCGAATCAAATGCCCCTACAACACCAGTTTGTGCTATAAGCAAATAATATAATAGCTGAGAAGCGAGCACTATAACGAGAAGATTCACACTTTACCCCGCAAATATAACCAATAAATCATCGCGAATACACTATCATAAAAAGCAACCAACAAAGCGATCATATCCATCGTACCTGCCATGTATAATGCAGCAAAAACTGATGCTACTATTACACGTATTGTGGAACTTAAAGAAGCGAAGCGCTCAGCACTCCCCTGAAGCCCAGCCCAATGGACCATCCCCGTTCCAATCATAAAAGCAAATACAACATACTCATAATTTCCACTAAAATGCCACCCAAGAAGAGGAAAAATCCATCCTCCAGCTATAAGTAGCATCAATCCACCTCCCGCATCGCTCATAAAGCCAATCCAGTGATACCACTCAACCAAATTAACATGACGTGGTTTGACTCGTCGTAACAAAATTTGTCCAACCATCAGGATCAAAATAAATCCGAATACAGATCGTGCACCGAAAAATAGCTGCATATTTCCATTTATCCATCCCGCTTCAATCATACCAACAACACTCAAAGCAACAGCCATCAGGGCAACCAATACAGTCCATCCTATAGCACAGGCACGGGTTACAAGACCAGGGAGAAAGCGGTGAACAATGCTCAAAGCCATAAAAGCGACAGCTATCCCCATCGCGATATGCGCATGACCAACAACCAAATCATTTCGGTGAATCAATTCACGTATCTGAGGAATAAAAAGCAAATTGCCTTCTACATCGACAAACACAAAAGCCATAATCGAAAAAAAGAGATAGGGGCTATGTTTAAATTTTAAACCACTGTCTCTCCACCATCGCCATAAAAGAGGGAGATAAAGAAGTGTAAGATACTGAAAAAACCACTCTTCATTGTACATGAGAGGATGGATAAAATTCCTAATCCCTAATGAGACGATATATCCAGTAAGAGGTATAATCCATAAACTGTGCCATCGTGGAACAAAATGCTCTCTCGCTGTTAGTTTTATTAATAAATAATACAACGGAAGCAATGCAAAGCTCATACCAAGGGTATTATCACCATGAGGGCCAACCAGTGTTTTTTCTACCTGACCATATTGAGGATTCATCAAAACGATCAGTGCAATAGGAGCTACAATAACGCTAACTAACGATACATTAACCCAAAGGGGGCGTTTTTCATAGCGACGTAATGCATCTAAGAGGGCAAATAAATAAAAAACACCGCTAAAAGCAAGGAGAAAATTAAGCTGATAAGGGAAATCATAGAATGGTAATCCTCGAATATTCCCAAATAAAATAGCCATAGTCATAAACAATAAAAAAAGATTCCAAATCACAAAATAGCGACGCAAATGTCCCATTGCATTTGCAGATAACACCCCTTCTTTTTCAAACAATGCAAACGGCAATAATGAGAGAAACAGAGGGAAAAAACCATACAACATTAATGAAATATGGAGTGATCGTGCACGCTCAGGAGAAAACAGTGTCATAGACCCATCCACCCCTAATATCTCAATTGAATAGATAAATCCAGCACTTAGCCCTAAAATAAGCCAAACTAGCGCAAGCGGAAGTTCATCGTGTAAAAATGTTTTTAACAATGCCATCCTCCATTTCGATGATTGTGTCAGCAAACTCAGTAATTTTTTTGTCGTGAGAAGCTACGACAAAGGTTGTATTTTGGCGTGAAAATTCCGCGAAAAGTTCATAAACACCCAAAGCGTTCTTGGTATCCAGATTACCTGTCGGTTCATCCGCAAATACAATCGATGGATGATTAATAAGAGATCGGGCGATAGCAGCACGCTGTCGTTCTCCACCGGATACTTCATCACTGTAACGTCTGCCCAAACGATCTATCCCCAAACGCTCCATTAACGGATCAATCTCTCCTTGAAATTCTCCCAAAGATGCCAAAGCAATATTCTCACGCAATGTCAGATACGAAATCAGATAATGAAATTGAAATACAAATCCTATATGACGACGTCGAAATAAATCAATATTTCCCCATTGTGCAAGAAGTTTTGCATCATACAAGACTTCCCCAGATGAGGGTTGAAGCAAGGTGGAAAGAATAGAAAGCAAAGTAGTCTTACCACTCCCGCTCTCCCCAACAATCGCTGTAAAACTCCCTGGCTCAATATTCAAATCAATTCCACGTAAGACATGTTCGTGTGCGTAATAATGCTCCAACCCTTTTGCAATAATCTTCATGCTCGGTCCTTTTGGATCAAACTCATCGGATCAATACGGGAAGCATAAAGTGCCGGCATAAATGTACCAAATAGTGCCATTACAACCGATACCATAAAGACTTTTATCAAAAGTACTGTTGTAATTTCTCCATTAATATAACCTTGAAATTTATCCGCATGTTCAATTAATTCCAAGACACCCTCACTTATCCCCCATGCAACAAAAAATGCAACTACGGCTACTATCAGTGTTTCACTCAGAAGTTTTAAAATGATCACCCGCGATGAAAGTCCAATGGAGCGCATAATTCCAAACTCTCCCTTTCGATCATTCACTACCATGCTCATCATGCTGACAATTCCCAAAATTCCCATCAAAAAGGCCATCGCACCAATCACATCAGAACTGGTTTTAATGATTTTAAACTGGTTATAAGAATCGATAAAACTGTCTGTTGTTTTGGCCTCTAAATCCGCACTGAGCATTTGTACCTGATCTTTAACACTATCGCTTTTACTAAGATCATTTAAGCTAATGAGAATAATTGACGCGCTTTTATGAAATAGCTCCCCTCCATCAGAAAGTCCCATCACTACTCCACCATCTTCAAACCCTATACGACTTTTAAAAACACCGCTTACATGAAATGTTTTTTTGGAAAGAATGATACTCGATGGATGTTTTAATGTATCATCAATCTTAGACCCCAGAAGGACTTCTCCTCTCGAGGGGTAATGTCCATGTGTCAAGTGATAGCTTTTAAATCTCCCTTCACTCACACCATATATTCCAACGATAGGAAGTGCATCAACAGGAGCTGCCCCCAAAATCAAAGCTGAGACTTCCTTAACCCCTTCCATATGTGAAATCGGCTTAACCAAAGTAGCGTTAATATCACTGAAGAAGGTATCGGCAATCCCTTTTTGGGTAACAATAATATCTCCATCAGTCTTGAGCATCGAACTAAACATGCCCACTACCCCTCCAGATATAGCACTAATAAGAAAAATTGCACAAATTGAAACACTCATGCTGATAAAGATCAGCACCGTTTTAAACCGGTTTTTTCGAAGTGCTTTTAGAGGTGTAATCACTGTTCAATTGCCTTTTTAACATCATCAGAACTACTTACATAATCAATTGACTGAATAAAATTACCACTAAATTTCATAATAGTGATTTTTTCTTCTTGCCCTGGGAATTTGAGTCCAAATTCTTCATCATAAATTAATAAAACCGTATGCGGGTATTTCTGCATTTTAGGAATAGCAAACGTAGTAGTAATAAAACTCGGCATACCACTGATATCCGCAACAAAAGCTGCTTTATGTAGATTCAGATATCCCTTATCCTGCGAAGCGAGGAATTCATTAACTTTAGCCCCTGTCCCTTTTTCAAATGCCATAATCAAAATATGCGGCATTACTTTCATAACGTGCATTTTTCCAAACTGATCTTTTAGCTCCAACGGTGGAACCGATTGCCCTACTTTATAGGGAGCTGCATTTAACCCAAGTGGTATCAATAACAGTAATAAAACAATCAATTTTTTCATAAAAACCCTTTTTATTCACATTACAAAGTGTACCCTATCAAGTGTAAATGGGTTATTTTTTTCGCGAATACTATGGGTTTATTATGAATTTTTGATGAATTTTTAGTCTAATGACATGTATCTTGACCTAATCTTAATGGGTCATTGCTGCTATAAGTTTTAATAATTCGTTATGTTGTGAGAGACTCAAAAGAAAATTTGTATCCATGACTTTGTCCAAATGATTCATCTCTGTTAATGTGATACCGAACGGATCTTTTTTGACTACCTTACTCAATCCGCCGCTAATAGTTACATTGTCCAATTTTTTTCCTCCGTGACGAAGAAAATAGGTAAGAAAATAACCGCCGCTATGATCCTTTTCGATGGCAACTACTGCACGTGTAGCATTGCTACCCTCAAACTTCAAATCAGGAGCAATTTGATAGAAATCTTCCATACTAACATATCCAACATACACTTTCGTGTAAATATCATGATAACGCTGGGTCGCGCCACGTCGAAAAAATTCTACATCAATCGGACTTTTTGTACGGAGGGAGCGAAGCATCCATGTTAAAGTGCTGTAATATTTAAATGCAGCAATTTTTAAATCTTCGGCATGAGCAATTTTGGAGCTCTCAATCCGTATCATCGGTTCACGTGGAGATTTAGAACTGAGTCGATCAAGAATATGGCGTGCGCTGTAAGGTTTTGTCAACCATACAGAAGCATACGAAGGAAGATCAGATGTTCCGGTTGCCCCCTCATTTAAAACCAAAAGCGCTTTAACGTTATAACGAGGGAAAAGAACTTCAAGCAATGCCCGTTTTTTACGAAGACGTTTTTTGAGATTACTTACCGATTTAACGAGGGTCATTTCTACAAAATAAAGTTCCTTGTCGGTAAATAAAAGACCGTCAAATTCTCCAATCTCTTTATGACGAGCACGATAAATAATTTGACCCTTCCAGCTAACCGACAATGCATCACTTTGAGCACGGGTACGGTGCTTATGAGGGCCTTTGATAATAAAGCTTTTGATTTCCGGTTCATTAGCAGCATAACGGAGAAGTTTTTCATAAATGTAGTTTTCATACACTTCCCCTTCAAAAGAACGAAATGCGCTAATATACCCCTCATCTTCCATTGTCAAACCTTTGGCTTCAAGCGACAAAAGATGATCGATGTTATAGTCATAATATAAAAGGTTATCGCCGAGTTCTGCATCACCCTCAGGGATAACGGTATGATCGAGTATTAGGATGGGAGCCTCTTTTGGGGGATTAGGTACCATAAATAAATACCCGTCATTATTTTACCTTATTTTTGTTCTAACACTACTCTAAAGATCATCATGATATACTATATTCATGCAAAATAGACCGACCGAAGAGCAAATCCGCACCCAATTCGTCACTTCGCTGATGGAGTATTTTAAGATTGAAGAGGATATTAACCTCCGTGCGCATGTCGCAGATCTGGTACGAACCATTTATCCTTCGCAATATCGTGAATTTTTTCGCCGACTCTCCTCACGTGCAATGCCATTTAAAAGTGGATTTGAAAAAATCGCGTTAATCGCCTCCGAATTTGAAAGTGAAATTCTCACACCTATCGATCGAGAAGCAACAGAACGTACCGAAAAACTTTATCGACTGATGTACGACATCCGCCGTGAAATAAGTTTGATTCGTGATGGAGAAAAAAGTGCCCTTGAACGATTTGAACAAATCCGATTTACCTCAATCAAACAAGTCGGTAACGACAAACCTTTGTTGGATGAAACCGATATCAATGTTGTAAAGGTTCTAACAAAACCATGGATATACGACTATGTCTCTTTAGATCGAGCTCTCTTTGAAATGCGAGTAATTCACGAATACCGCAATGAAATTCTCCGTCGAAATCGAGAAAATGAAACATCGTTATCCGCTCCGATAAAAGCAAAACTTCTCCAAAGTATTAAACGTTCATGATTACTATTCCTGCCTCTTTGATCTCCCGCGAAGATCTCAGCATCCTAGAACGTGCCCTTATCCCTCTCATTGCACACTATACGCAACAATGGGGAGATAAACCACGCGATATTGATGCCTCTACTTTGGCACAAACTCTTCGTCACAACCCTAAAGAGGTAGTTGAAGCGCTTGATTTACTGGTAAAAAAAGGGCTCCTTAAAATGATTCGCCGGAAAACGGCACAGGGGGTAATGATTTATTATACCTTTGCCCCTATCGAGACCTCCATGACTGCGATGCTCTCTCTTGGTGAATCTCAGTACAGCGATAGCAACTATTATCTCAATCTCACCAATGATGCATTCGAAGCGTTACATGTTTTTGCCTTCGAGCTATGTGATCGGGAAGGGCTAAGACGTGATCTTTTTGACGATTTTAACCTCTACCAAAGATCCAAAAATAATCGTTCATTTGATTGGTGTGCTGAATTTGAACGATGGGCTCGTAAAGAAATTTCTACCAATTCGATCCCCATTGCTTCACAACTCGCACTAAATGAAAGCAAACCATCTACTGAAGAGTTTGAGATGGCACAGTATTTTATCCGCCATCTCTCCTCTATCGATCCACAATTCGAAGAACCTTTTGATGTGATGAGCTGGGCGGCACAAATCAAACTTCTTATTGATACCGGTGGCTACACCATACTCGATGTCAAATCAGTGATCGATTGGCTCTTTAGTGCCAAAGGAGACTGGTTTCGTCCAAATGTTCCCGATGCCATTCATCTACGCAAACATTTCAAGCGCCTTATTGCCCACACCCGTTCTTTCCGTGATGGAAAACCTCGTCTACCAGATGGAATCGATCTATTTGATCTATATGAGCAGATGTAGCAAGCCTTAAAAAAAGCTTGCTACCGTTGCAATGTAAACTCAACCCGTCTATTTTTTGAACGACCCTCATCATCATCATTAGAAGCAACTGGATTAGCATCACCACGTCCGACAACGGTTATCACACTAGAAGCAATCCCCTGAGATACCAAATATTCTGCTACACATTTTCCTCTGGCTTCAGAGAGAATTTCATTGGTAGCATAGAGATTTTTAAGCCGTTGAGGAGGGATATTATCCGTATATGCGTTAATTGTCACAGAAGAGTATTTGCCCGATAAAAATTGTTTTGCCCACTCGCTTAATCTCTCTTTTCCAGCATCATTCAAAGCTACAACTCGATTACTAAAAAGTTGAAAATTTCTAAAATACGGAGCAGGTACTGATGGTGTTGCACTTACCTCTTCGCTAATCGGTTTTACCGTAGCAATGACGACAGGTTGCACAACAGGTTTTTCTACAGAAGGTGTTAGAACAGAAACTTTTGGTACCGCCTGCTTGTCAACAGATTTTTCAACAGGAGATACAACAACAGCGGTAGTCACCGTCGGTTTCTCTGACGAAAAATCTAAGTCAAGAACGTTAGGCTCCATCCGTTTTTCAACCGGAAGAGCCGGCTTCAATAAATTATTTGCTATAGGCTTTTCAGCTAAAGGGGCTATTTTAGGTTCAATCGGTTTTTCAACTGAAGGATTAGCCACAGCAACTTTAGATTCAACTGGTTTTTGGAGTGGAGGCGTTAACACAGCAATTTTAGTCTCAAGCGGTTTTTGCAAGGGGGCTTTTAAAACAGGTGCAGCTGCAGGATTAACTATAGCCAATGGAGTTTGTATTTGACCCGGCTTGAGTTTTTCAAGCTCCATCATGATACAAGCCCCTTTTACATTATGTGCAATCAGAGTATAGGTATTCCCTTTTTGTTGCCATTGTGGATTTTTGAGCTCTTTTAGGTCTTGATCCAGACCCCGGTATTTCCGAACGACATACCCTTTTGGAACATTAACCGTAAGAAGATTTTCGGCTGTCACACAATCAGCGCTCCCTTTACAATCTCCACCACTCAGAAGAATTTTGACAATACCGTTCATATCCGAAACAATAAAATCATCTTTAAAAGCTCTCTCAAGATACGAATATCGATCTGTATTGGCAAAAGTAAGTTTCGTCATCCCATCTTTTGTTTTTTCAACAACATGCTCTGCGGGACGAACATATAAAATGCGCTCAGGATCGAATCCTCTTTCAAACATAAATCCATAATTTTTATTTTTATCGCCTTGATAGTTAAAGTGGAGGATACCTTCTGAAAAATCAGCTTCAGGATAAAAAATCATTTCTGATACATCCGCCGATAGAGAACTCCAGTTTAATCCCAATCCCATCAATATAATCACTATTTTCTTTTGCATTATCACCTCACTGTAATGAAGAGATGATACAATAAATCAAGCAAATCTTCGGTTAAAGGAGTCCATTATGAACCTGCTATCCCTCAATCTAGACCGACCTCTAACGAAATCGTCTATTGAATATTCACTGGATATGCAAATGAGTAAAGGGGTGGAAAATGGCTATTATGGGAACAATGAAGTGCTCCATGTCGTCCTCTCCCCATTTGGAGTTCTCTCGCTCATTGCAGACGAAAAAAAAATTATTCTACATGCCCTCTCTGCTTTGGGGATTATGCTAAAAGATGAGGGTGACATGATTACGCAAGATTATCCCATTCATATAAACCCTGAACTTTCCGAAGTATTTAATATCACCAATGAAGCAATTTTCTTACGCGAAGTATCGATCCTCAATCTCAACATTATAGCCCTCGCAATCTCCCAAAGTGTCGGGTTGGAACGATACGAACAAAAGCTTGATACCCTCTTTGCTAAAAGCCGTAAAATTGTCGAATCAATCCACACCTTTTCTATCACACGCCGAAGTCATTTAATGCAGTTTGCCAAACAGCTAGCTCTCACCCGCCATGATATGGTGAGTAATCTCCTGTTACTAGATAAACCCAATATTCTTTGGGATAATGCAGAGGCAGAAGCTCTGTATAATCGCCTTGCATTTATTCTAGAACTTTATGATCGCCACGAAATTGCCCTCTCTAAACTCGCACAGATTAAAGAAGACGTCATGCTCGTAATGGACCTCATCAATCACAAAAAAAGTGAATTTTTGGAGTGGATTATCATCGTTTTAATCCTTATCGAGATTGTCATGGGAATTATCCAATTCATCCGTTAAACATGTGACTCAATGATTTGTGCTACAATTAAAAAAAGGAGTTGACGATGAAGAAAATTGTATTGAGCCTGCTGCTTATTCTTTCCTCTGTCCAAGGAGCGGATTTAGGGATGAAAGTATATGGAAAAACGTGTGTTGAATGTCATGGAGATACCGGAAAAGAATCCGCTGTTTCAGGGAAAGTAATTGCTCAAAGCAAAGATGTTTTGACAAAGCTGACCGGATACAAAAACGGAACCTACGGTGGCGAGCAAAAAGCGCTTATGCAAGCATCTCTCGCACCATTGAGTGACGAAGACCTCAAAGCAGTTTCGAGTTACGTCGAAACTTTGAAATAATTTTATACGAGGAGTTTTTCAAACTCTTCGGCAGGAAGAGGGCAGCTTTTATAATAGCCTTGATATAAAGTGCACCCTTTTTCTTTCAGAAACTCGATCTGCTCAATCCGCTCTGTCCCCTCTGCTAACACCTGAAACCCTAATGCTTGTGCCATAGCTATAATCGCAGTAACAATCGCCATATCATCTGCCTCATAAGGGATATCATCCACAAAGCTCTTGTCAATTTTTAGCACATCAATCGGAAAGCGTTTCAAATATGATAACGACGAATAGCCGGTGCCAAAATCATCGATTGCGAGCCGAATGCCCATTGCTCTTAATGCATGAAGCATCGCGACACTCTCTTCTTCCCGCTGCATCAACGCACTCTCGGTGAGTTCAAGTTCCAAACGATCTGCATGATATCCACTGTCTTTCAGAGCCTTTTCAACCATCATCGGTATATTCTGATGACGGATCTGATGAGCAGAGAGATTTACCGCCAAAGTCAAACGATGTCCGTTGTCTATCCAGTTTTTCCCTTGTCTGCAGGTTTCATTTAAAACCCATTCACCGATATCGCCGATCAAACCTGTCTCCTCGGCAATAGAAATAAATTCTACCGGAGAAACAATACCGCGAACAGGATGATTCCACCGGACCAATGCTTCTGCTCCGACAATTCGACCTGTCCCCATATGAACCTGCGGCTGATAATAAACTTCAAATTCTTTGTTTACAATAGCCCGACGCAGATTTGTCTCACACTCAATACGATAACGAGCAGAATCGGTCAACTCATCAGTATAATATCGATACGTCCCGCGACCTTCTGCTTTGGCTTTATACAGTGCGGCATCTGCATGTTGCAACAAACCGAGTGTATTTTCGCTGTTATCAGGAAACAATACGATTCCTGCACTCACTCCGATATGGATCAATGCCCCATTTGAAAGTTTGTATTCACTCCCCAATGTAGAGATAATCTCTTCTGCCAAACGCCCCGCATCTTCAGATCGAGTGAGATTTTCCATCACAACGGCGAATTCATCTCCCCCCAATCGGCTGATAAGATCACCTTCTCTGAGTCTCATCGAAAATCGTGTCGAAACCAGCTTGAGCAATTCATCCCCTGCGTCATGCCCATAACTGTCATTGATATCTTTAAAACGGTCCAAGTCAAACATCAACAGAGCGAGCGTTGTTTTGTGTCGTTTTGCCTGATCAATCGAATTTTGTAAATGTGATAGCAATAAGGCACGATTTGCCAGCCCCGTAAGCGGGTCATAATTTGCCAATGTCTCTAATCGCTCTTCATACAATTTACGCTCAGCTATGTCCCGTGCAATTCCGAGTAATCCGATCACACTTCCACCGCTATCCCTCATCGGCACTTTGGTTACCTCAAATAGTCCTGCATGACTTTTATCGGCAAAGCTGAGAAACTCTTCATTGTTACGCGGCTTTCCAATTTGAATAGCAGCTTTGTCATTATCACGAAAAAATTTTGCTAGCTCTTCATCCACAAAATCAAAATCGCTTTTACCGACAATCTCCGATTCTTTAGCACCAAAAAATCGTTCAAAGGTCGTATTACACGCTAAATACGTTCCGTCCAAATCTTTGGAAAACACCAAATCCGGTATATTATCCAAAAGAGTTCGTAAAAAAGCACTCTGATTTTCCAGTTCTGTTTGCCGATCACGCAAATGTTGTTCTGTCCGTTTTTGTTCCGTAATATCTCGATAAACCGCAATCATATAAGAATGATTTGAGAGTTCAATCGCGACAACACTCACCCACACATTGATTAATTCACCCGTTTTAGTTTTATGCACAGTCTCAAAACTGTCATGCCCATATCGTGAAATCGCTTCGACACGGCGACGAGTTTCTGCGAGAGATTCCACTGCATCGTAATCTATGATGCTCAGCTGTGCAAACTCTTCTTGTGTATATCCTAAGCGCTCATACACAATGCGATTGTACTCTACTGCCATCATTGTAACAGAATCGATCATCAACACCCCATCAGGAAGCGCTTCAAAAAGTTTTTGAAATTTTAGCGCATTTTTTTCACTGGCGATCTTTTCATTACGCAGCTGTTTTTTCCGCTCTGCAATCTTACTAATCACATCATTTTTTTGATCGATAACCCGAATCAAAAACTCAAAATAAGCTCCATGTATCGCATGCAATACATCATGTCGACTCAATAATCCAACCAAATCCCCTGAATGATCAACGACTACCAGCTGATGGATACCATGTTGTTCCATTAATGCTGCGGCTTCTTGCAGCGGAATATCTTTTGAAATGATTCTAAAATCTCGATGTAAAAGCTGCGAAACAGTAGTATCACGAACAACTTCCAGCTCTAACATACACCTTTGTGCAATATCACGCTCAGTAATCAAACCTATCGGATGTGCACCCTCGAGGACTATTCCATAATCACATTTACGCTCGCGCATAGATGCGGCTGCTTCGATGATTGAGGTATCCGGACGAACGATTAACGGAGAACTGCTCATCGCTTCGGAAACAACTTTAAATTTACTGATTTGCTCAAATCCGATGTGACGGATAAAATCACCCTCACTTACAACCCCAACGTAAAACCCATCATCATCTACAACTACGAGGTGCCGATATCCTTTATCCTCCATTACCGCATAAGCATCATGCAACAAAAAAGAGTGATTGACACAAAAAGGATCCGGTGTCATCACCTCCACTAAAAGAGTGCGAGTATCTATCCCCTCTGCAACAATACGCAAAGCATCATGTTCCGTAAAAATGCCGACTGGACGTTTGTCCTCCACAATAATGACCGAACTGATTGCACGCTCTGCCATCATTTTTAATCCATCTACGACACTCTGATCTACCGATAGGGTAAGTACTTGTGCTGATAATATCGATTGCAATGTCATAAACTTCACCCTCTTGTCTCACATGCTTTCGTACAATTCCTACCACCCTCTTTGGCAGCATACATAGCATTATCAGCTCGCTCTATAGCACTTTGGAGTGTATCTTCGGGAGATATTTCGGTTATACCAATACTACAAGTGACATTTCCGACATCATCAAACGTTTCCTGAGCCAAGAGGCTGCGGATTTTTTCGCCTACACCATAAGCTTCATTACAATTTGCATTTCGGAGCAACAACACAAACTCTTCCCCTCCCCATCTTGCAAACAAATCCGCTTCCCGTACCGAAGAGGAGATCAATGCCGCGAACCGTTTCAAAACAACATCTCCGATGTTATGACCGTGCGTATCATTAACCCGTTTAAAATGGTCCAAATCAATCATTGCCAATGCCAGTTTTGTGCTGTGTCGTTTTAAAACCGAAAGTTCTTTTGCAAATAGTTCCGCAAACATATGTCGATTATGTACTTCGGTGAGGGTATCTATCGTCGCTAATTGCGTCAAATGCTGATTTTTTTGCTGAAGAATTTGAGTTATCTCTTCAAACTGGCGAAAATGATCCTGCATCAATTGCGACCATTTTAGATACGTGCGTGAAATCAACTCCTGCTGTGTCACAATACCCAAAACATGACCATCATCATTCGTGACAACAATCCGTTTAAAATGACGGCTCCGTAAATATTCCAACCCGTCACTGATCGAGGCTTTTGCACTCAGTGTCTCAACAGGAAAAGACATAACATCAGATGCCTTCATGTTTTCATCGATATCAGCACCGATAAACTTTAAAATATCTTTGGCAGTAATAATTCCCTTTGCAAAAGCATCTTCTTGGATAATGACACAATCACTGCAAGAATCTTTCATATATAAAAGAACCTCTTTCATAGAAACATCAGAGTGAAAACTTTTATATCCATATTTTTTATCAAAAATAGTGGCAATTTGCAAGGAGTCCAAAATCACTTGCGGGTCAACACTCGCAACAATATCGCTGTTTGTAACCAATCCATACATGCTTTTGTCTTCATTACAAACACAAATATATTCATCCATATCATTGGTAAGGTTCAGAGCATTAATAATATTGCTCTCTTTATCAATCATCGGTAATGTATGCAAAGGAATCTGAGACAAAGGTGTTGAAAATGCCACTCCATCGAGCTTTAGCTTGATAATATCTTTAGTAGTAATGATATAGTGCACTATTCCGTTAACCACTACGATGCTGCGATGATTATGTTGATGCATTTTATTCAATGCGTCTTGAATAGAGTGATGAATATCAACAGAAATAACATTTGTGGTTGCGATCAGCCCAAGTGTCGGAAAAAACATACCTACACCCTCCTTTGTATGTAATTATTATACACTATATAAGATTTCATATAAAAATAAATATTACAAAAATTTAATAATAAAATTATAAATAACGTAATACAATGGGACAAATTATTATAGGACAGTTTAAAATTCCCATGACATTAAGAACGCATTGTGACCCGTTTATCGGTAACATTGTTATCTTCGACTATACATTTAATAGCTCTATGTACTTAATCTAATGGAACTCTATTTAGCAATCCCAGCCCTTATCCTCGTTTTAGCATTATGGATTGCTCACTCTATTTTCCTCAATCGACAACTTGTCCAAAATCAAAAACGATACCATAAATTTTTCAACGACTCGCCTGTTGCCCTGATCGTAATCGATAAAAACTATAAAATTATTGAATGGAATCAAACCGCTGAATCCATTTTTGGCTGGAAAAGTGAAGAAGCGTCAGGCAAAGAGATTACCGAATTTATCGTACCGGCATTTGATCAATCCCACGTAATTTCTGTTTTACAAAAAGCATCCAAAGAGGGGATTAGCTTCTCTAAAAACTTTAACGTCACCAAGCATGAAAAAGAGATATTTTGTGAATGGCGCAACCGGCTTTTGGATCCGAAAAAAGGGGAAATATTATGCATTGCCCAAGATATTACCATTTCTCAAAAAACATTAAACGATCTAAACAAACGCTCTACTGCACTCGAAAGTGCCGGTGATGCTATCTTTTATACCGATGAAAAAGGGATAATCGAATTTGCAAACCGAAGCTTCTTCGCTCTCGCGCTCAACGATCAAACACAATTTTACGGTAATCACATCGCAAATTACCTCTTTAAAGAGCACTCAGTTTTCAATACGATTATCTCCCAATTTGACGCAGATAACACATGGAGAGGAATACTCAACAAACCTTCTGGATTAAATGAAAAAACGCTGAGTGTCACGATCACAGCGATCTACCACCGTAGCCGCTTAGTGAGCTATGTTGCCAATTTGCATGATATCTCACAAATTGCTTCTCATGTCGATGCTCTGACTCATCGTTCTCAGCATGATCCATTAACGGGTGCCGTTAATCGCTATACCATGAATGATCGGCTGACACAAGCGATAAAACGTTCTCAACGAAATGGACAAAAGATAGCCCTCTTCTTTATCGATCTAAACGATTTTAAACTAGTAAACGATAAATATGGTCATGAAGCAGGAGATAAACTGCTCAAAGATGTCGCTAAAAATCTTCACTCTTGTTTACGCAATACGGATATGGTTTGTCGCTTTGGAGGTGATGAGTTTATCGTTGTTATTGAAGACATAAAAAGCAAAGAACACCTACAAAGTATTTTCCATGCTATCCAAATGGCTATCAGCGAGCCAATATATATCGATGAAGAAACAACACTTCATGCGCGAGCAAGCATTGGTATGGCACTTTATCCCGACAATGCCACGGATAGTGAAACACTGATCAAAGCTGCCGATACCGCAATGTATGTTGTTAAAAAAGAAAAAAACTATCTGACAGGAACCAAGACTTTACGCTGACAATCACAATCGCTAAAATAAATCCACTGCTCTTGATAAACAGGTTGTTGCGTTTGGTAAACAACCGGAGCCGGAACACTCTGTATATAGGTTACTGATTCTCTTCGCGGTTCAGAAAGAGCATATCCTAATGCCCCACCTACCATCAAGGGAATAATCCAATTACCATGATTATATCGGGACATTTCAACATGTCGAGGCGCATAATATCCACCGCCTCCACGATTGTAATCACCATGACCATATCCTCCACCTCCACGTTCCATTCCGTGTTCCGCGTAAGCCGAAACAGATAACAGCATGATTGCACTAAGCGCTATAGAGATTGATTTTAATGTTTTCATAGGAGTCTCCTATTTTTTTGATTAACTGTATCATACCACGTATATGTGAACCGATTGTGAAACAGACATTTCACCTATCATTCGCTAAAATATCAGTAACATCAGGAGGTCAAATGCGTTTTTTCACCATTCCAGCAGCTTTAATGCTCTTTTATACATTCTCTTATGGTAATCCTGAGTGCTATTTACAAGCTTATCCAAACCTAGTTTTATCTGCTGATGAAACAACTTTGGTACTCAAAGACGGTACAAAACTTCCCTATCATACTACGACGCCTAAGGTTTCATGGGAAGATAAAATCAACAATACCGATTTAGCGGGTCAACTCTCACAAAAATATGACGCAGGAGGCTATGAATCTCCACCTCCTTATCTATTTGATCCCGGACGATTACGCTACCAACCTTTTTTTCAGGCAATCTATGGAAAAGATCAAAAGTCCATCGAAGCTAATCTAGTTCCCGTCATTTGGCCTACCCTGAAAGGGAGTAAAAAAATCCTTTTTACTCGTATCGACGGTGTGGATAAAAAACTTTATGCCATAGGACAAGAGATTGCCCACCTTCCAAAAAGTGAACGTATTTGGGCAGAAGGAGCTGATACGTATTGTTTCCGTGTCATTCAAGACACAAACCGTCTCTCTATGCACAGTTTCGGGATCGCTATTGATCTAGCCCCTACCAAAACACAATACTGGAAAGATGAAGCTCCGAGCGAAACGGCCCATATCGGATATAAAAATACCATGCCACTATCGATTGTCCGTATTTTTGAAAAACATGGTTTTATCTGGGGAGGACGCTGGTACCACTACGATACCATGCATTTTGAATACCGTCCGGAGCTGTTAACCCCATCCTGTAACGAAAAAACAAATCAATAAATACTATGAATCAACACATGCAAATCGCCTACAATGAGGCACTTTTAGGAATGCAAAACAATGAGGGAGGACCCTTTGGTGCACTAATCGTTTGCGATAATAAAATCATCTCAAAAGCACATAATGAGGTCCTAAAAACAAATGATCCTACCGCTCATGCCGAAATGAATGCTATCCGGTTCGCTTCTGCTGTATTGGGACGGTTTGATCTTTCCGACTGCACTCTCTATACTACCTGTTATCCCTGCCCTATGTGTATGGGGGCAATTTTATGGGCTAGAATACCGATCGTCTATTATGGAGCAACCAAACTCGATGCCGCTGCCGGAGGATTTGACGATGCCAACTTTTACAATCAAATACAAAATCCTGAGACCATAATCGATCTTCGTCCCCTTAATCTTGAAAAAAATAAAGACTTATTTATCCAATGGATCGAGAAAAATGATCGAAAAATTTATTAAAAAGATTTACGTTTCCTTATCGTAACCATAACCTCTTACACTTTTGCACTTTTTTGCAAAGGCTATTTATGGTTTCCCGAAAATCATCCTCTCTATTTGAACGATTATCCTTACGGCAAAAGATCACTATGATTGTTGTGATGGCACAGTTTTTTGCTTTTATTACACTTGTCATCGGTATCATCGGAATGTTTTTATCAAATACCTCCCTAAATACGATTCACACTCAAAGCCTTCAACCATTGCAAAATCTTCGCTCTTGTAAAAGTGCAATCGACAAAGATATACTCAAAACAGCTACCGATTTATCCGAAGGAGTGGGTGATTTTGATAGGGCTGCAACAACCGTAGAGGCTGCCCATCATACCTTTAAAATAAAATGGAATGCGTACACGAAAGGTTCTATAACCAAAAAAGAGTCACAATCTTTACCTGAAGCAAAAAAGATTTTAAACCGAGCAGAACGCTCTATCACCCTTTTAGAAAAAGCGATTGCAGATAAAGACATTATGAGCATCCACGATCTGGTCTCGAGTGATTTCCCTTTTAGCCTTACACCAGCCGATGAACAACTTGATGAACTTATTGAACTCCAAATAACCAATGCCAATGAGCTTTATTTTGCTGCTCAAACAGAATTCAAAAAAACACTCCTCCTCATCGCAATAACATTTCCGTTAGGGATGGTGCTCGTCCATATAGTGTTACACTATATCACCAAATATTTACTCAAAAATATCGCAAATTTAACCAAGATGACACAACACCTTCGATCCGGTGATTTGCTTGAGCGCATCCAAGCAACAGGAGAAGATGAACTCGCAATCGCGGCACAAGACATGAATGATTCAATGGATGAGCTCCAAAAAATGGTTAATGGAATGAAATCTTCTTCCTATAACAGTATTTCTTCTGCTCAAGAGCTAAACAACGTATGCAGCGTCATCAAAGAACGCCTAGAAACAAGTGCTTCAGACATATCTCAGACTCACATTCAAATTGTCACTCTTCAAGAGATTGTGCAGAATACCTCCTCTGCATCAGACGACACGAATGTCAAAATTGAGGAAGCATCTGCGCATCTTTTTGAAGCCAGCGGTCAAATTACTCAAATGAATACCGATATACAAAACGTTGCCCAAACACAACAAACACTCTCAGAAGATTTAAAAGAGCTCTCCTCTCGAGCACAAGAGGTGAAAGGCGTTTTGGATATTATCGGCGACATTGCTGATCAAACTAATCTTCTGGCTCTCAATGCAGCCATTGAGGCAGCGCGAGCTGGCGAGCATGGACGAGGATTTGCAGTTGTCGCTGATGAAGTACGTAAATTGGCAGAAAGGACGCAAGAGAGCCTCTCGCAAATTAATAATACTATTCGTACTATCGTAGACGCAATCACTAATACAAGCCAAAAAATGGATAAATCTGCGAATGCAATCCTCATCGTATCTAAAAATTCGAATGCCGTTCAAATCATGATTAAAACATCTTCATCTTTGATGGGGATTGCCACACACAGTGTTCATAAATCCACAGAGGGACTTACAAATATCAGGGCAGGAATGGATCTAATCTCATCCAAAATCGATTCAATTAATGTCATCGCATGCTCAAACACAGATAGTATTAGCTCCATCACTAATGTTGCAAACGGTATTGGAGAAAATACCACCGAACTCAATCACAAGCTCCAAAAATTTAGGACTTAGTTCAAAAAATCAATCACTTTTTCGACTGGACGTCCAATGATGGCACGGTTTTTTTCGATTAAAATCGGTCTCTCTATCAACTTTGGATTCTCTGTCAATGCATCAATAAGGGCTGATTCATCCTCTATTTTTGCCAATCCTAATTCTTTATACAAATCTTCTTTTGTTCGCATCAGCTCACGCGCCGATACTCCCAGTTTTTTCAACAATGTTTCGATCTCTTCACGAGAAGGTGGGATATCGAGATATTTAAATACTTCAAACAATCCCCCTTTCTCTTCGAGAAGCTTGAGCGCTTCACGCGATTTTGAACATTTAGGGTTGTGCCAGATTATCATAAGACATCTCCAAATTTTTTTGCTATTATACACTTATGACATATACCGATTGGTTCCAGATTCATACTAAAAAACATCGTGCTATCGTTAACCGATTAAGCGCAGAAAAGCTAACTCCCGAACAAATTGTGGAGTATTTTGAGTTTGACAACATGGTGTACTATGAGAGCGATTTTTGTCTCCTCTACACAACTAAAACCAAATGCCATGACATTCCTCATCTTAACTGTTACTGGTGTGCATGTCCCCATTTTCGCTTCGACGACAATGCCCTTCCTAATATAGAAAAAATCACTGTATACAGCCATTGTGCTATAAATGCACCGCTAGGCAAAGTATTTCATCACGAAAGCTCACTCCATCACGATTGTTCCGACTGTACTATCCCTCATGAGTCTAAAGTGATTCTCAAAAACTTTTCAATCGATTGGAAAGATACAATGAAAAAGTGCCTTATCACATCAAATATTTAATATATTCTTATTTTTACTACTTAACACAAAATTAACAATAACAATCCATAATCATGTTCTCAGAAAATACTTCAGGAGTATAAAGGAGGAAGAAACGTCGAAGAAACAAACCAACGATCCGCCCGCCAAATGAATTGGACCTCGCAGGCGAGCGGAAAAACGTATTGCATAGCAACGTCTACATTATAGCGTTTTTTTGCGCTGTTTCTCCGACGTTGCCGTGCATATAATCTAATTTAAAAGGATATATATGTTCGATTTTCCCATATTCGAAATGCCCACGATTGGGCTAAGAATGCTCATGGCAATTAATGCGATCATCCACGTATTCGTCTCTCACGGCGGTGCCGTCGGAGGATCTGTGGTACTCGCTCTCGCCGCATGGTGGACCAACAAAAAAAATGATTTGGCGGGGTATGAAACCGTCTATCGTCTCCTCATGGTCTTTTTTATCATCACTACCTCTGTCGGTGCCCTCACCGGAATCGGGATGTGGATTCACGCTAACATCATCAGCCCTAACGCCATCGGTGGACTCATCCGCGTTTTCTTTTGGAAATGGTTTATCGAATGGATTGTCTTCAACTTCGAGGTTATCTTACTCCTTTTCTGGTTTATGTCTTGGAAACCTAAGGCTGAAAGTGCTGAGGGACGTACTAAATCGGTTAAATTCGGTATCTATTACGCCCTCTCTTCATGGGTAACGATGCTTATCATCACTGCGATTTTGGGATTCATGCTCACTCCGAACTTCGATGGTCAACCGTGGATTGATCCTGAGGTGTATCCAGGAGTCGTCAACTACAACAATGCTCTATTTAATCCAACATGGATACCGGGACTCGCATTTAGAACGTTCAGCTCTATCGCATTTGCCGCTGCATTGGCAATCATGTGGACATGGCTCATCACCAGTTTCAGCTCAGATGCAAAAATCCGTGAAACCAAAGAACGCATGATCCGATTTTTCGCAAAGATCATGCTCATTACGGTTCCGATCGGTGCGGCGCTAGGGTATTTTTATCTCTTGCAAATCCCCGAAGCGGCGCGTGCAATGATCCCAACGGCGATGATGACAAGAGCATTTGCCGATAAAATGGAGTTGATGTACACCATCATCAGTGCGATCGGCGGTACCGTCGTCCTCACCACGATTATCGCTTATTTCTCTCCGAAACGGATGCCTTACATCGCCGCAACATTGATGGTTGCCGCGTTCATGCTCTTTTGGGGATATGAAGAGCGTACCCGTGAGTTTATCCGCAAACCGTTCTTGATCTACAACTACATGTATGCGAACGGTATCCGTGTCACCGATGTACCGTATCTCAATAAGGTCGGTATCCTCAAACACGCTGTCTTCGTTGATGAAGATAAAAAAGTGCTCAAAGAGGACAAATCAAACCTCATCGACGTGGGACATACCATCGCTCAAATCGAGTGTCGCGCCTGTCACACCGAAAACGGGATCAACGGTCTTAAATTCCTAACCAAAGGGTGGAGTGAAGAGGCTATCCGTAACCGAATCAACAACCTACCGGGTGGTGGAACGCCGTATATGCCTCCATTTACCGGAACAGAAGCCGAGAAAGACGCACTTGCCGCCTATATCGCATCACTTAATAAAAGAGGAGAGATCAAATAATGAACTGGAAACTCCCTTTTGACATCCCCCTCGTTGTACCGACGATGGGACTCCCCGGCTGGTTTTTCGATACCCTCGGGATTATCGTTTTTGTTGTGCATATCGCATTTATCTATACCCTAATCGGTGCCTCTACCGCATCGGTTCTCTATAACATTACGGGTGTCTTTAAAAAGTCCAAAACAGACGATTTATTGGCGTACAAAATGACCAATCCAACCACCATCAGTGAGAATATGGGGGCATTGTGGGGGGTCGCTCCGTTGCTCGTTATCTCGGTACTCTATACCGGATTTTTCTATACGGCGATTCTCAAAGTTTCTCCGCATATTTTGCACATCATTTACGGGAACATCTTCGCGTTCTTGCTCTCGTATGCGTACAAATTCAGCTGGCATTCATTGCATAACCACAAAGGTTTTCACATCGCTATCGGCTTGGTTGCGGTATTGACGTTCTATACGTTGCCTCCGGTGTTTATGTCGATGTCTAACCTCTATCTGCAACCGGAATTGTTTGCTTCGGTCAAAAATATTTGGGACATTATGTTGACTCCGTTGACATTCTTCCGCCTTATCAACTTCTTCCTCACTGCATTTGCGTTCACGGGGATCGTAATGATCTATCTGGGAGTCAAATGGGTAAAAGCGGGTGGAGAAGACGCTGAAGCAGGACGTTTGGCGATCGATCAGGGTAAAAAATGGTTTATGTGGGCAGCGCCTGTCAACATCGCCGTCTTGCCACTCGTATTTTTCGCCTTCAGTCCACGCATCAGCGAAGCGTATATCCATACGCCGTTTGTATTCTTGCCATTCGCAGCATCAGCGGTATTGTTGATCCTCTTTTTCTTCCTCCTTAAACGGTTTACGAAAGAAGAGTTCTCCCTATCCGATGCAACTAAAGCAATGGTACTGATGGTTGTGGCGGTAGCCTTGATGGCAACGGCGCGTCACGGTATCCGTGTGGTGAGTTTTGCGGAACCTCTGCAATTACAAGCCGAAGCAACGGAAAAATACATGAGTGACGTTATCACCGAGTACAAAGCACACAAAGAGGAGATGAAAAATGCTCCGGCTGTCGTTCTCGATCCGGCGGTTTCACTCGCCGATTCCAAAGGGTGTTTGGCATGTCATAGTGTTGATACTAAGCTTGTAGGTCCGGCGTACAAAGATGTTGCCGCCAAAGGTGAAAGCGCTGATATTCTCATCGCCTCCATCAAAAACGGTAGTACGGGCAAATGGGGTGAAACTCCGATGCCTCCGCAAACCGTTACGGATGAAGAGGCTAAAACACTCATCGAATGGGTGTTGAAGCAAAAATAGCCGACTTCCAAAGGGATTTTTCCCTTTGGCATCCAACATCCTAATAAGAGAGCCCATATGAAGCGAACGACCTCCTTAAAGATTCAACGCATATTCGGCTCTCCTATGAGGGTCATTTGGATGATGCTCATTACTACCATTATTTTTAGTGCCCCGCTATCACTCAAAAACACCCAATTTTATAAACCAAATACAATCTCCATCGTCGTTTTTTACACCTCATGGTGTCCACCGTGCACGCGTGCACGCGTTTTAATGAATGAAATCAAAAAAACGCATCCAAAAATTCTTATCACCGCCGTCAATGTTGATAATTCTCCTGCACTGCAGAAAGGTAAAACGTTTGGACTAACCGAAAATATCCCTTATATCCTTATCGCTGATCAAAGCGGTACTGTGGTGAAACGTTTTCAGTCTATTCCCGATAAAACAATTTTAACAGCATTGATTAAGCGGCTCGAAGAGGGGCGACTAGAAAACGGCACCCTCCCTGCAAACCAAAGAATCGACACATGGAAAATGAATCGAAAGGGGATGTGATGCGGTTTCTATCCGATAACAAAACTTTTTTAGCCCTCCTGATCCCTTTTATCGCTCTCCCATGGATAACAATAGGCAATTACCATCTTCTCCTTTTTAATTTTTCTCATGATCGTCTCGAAGTTCTTGGATTTGCTCACGAAATAGGAACCTATGCACTTATTGCCCTTATCGCATTATTAGGAATCAGTGTTGCCATCATAATTGCCCTTACCCTCTCACGCTTTTATTGCGGAACACTCTGCCCTAATACTTTTTTTGCCCATATCCTCTCTCGTGTTTCAGGGAGAAAAAATTCATTTTTATCTAAATTATTAGGCTTTATCCTTTTGGGTCTCCTCTCTTTTACCCTCGCTTTTTCTGTGATTGCGTATGGCATTTCAGCCCCCGAACTCATCAATGCATTGCGACAGCTCACTTTTGCAGGGTGGTTGGTGATTTTTTTATCTCTTTTGATGATTGCGGAAGTATTTATGGTTCAGGGGTGGTACTGTGCCTATCTCTGCCCTTATGGTGCGATATGCGCGATTCTCCCTATCGAAGATCGATTAACGTATGCCTTTGAAGACCCTGAAAACCATTGCACTGATTGTGGCGGTTGTGTGAAAATCTGCCCGATTCCCGCACTCGATATACGCGAGGGCTTTGACATCCGATGTATCCAATGCGGATTATGCGAAAGTGCATGCGAAAAAACATTTGCCAAATCGCCGATTACGTCATTAATTCATCACGATAAACGCTCTGTTTTACAAGCAGGGGGGAAAAGCAGAGGAATTATGATCGCCATCATCCTCATCACACTGCTCACGATAACAAGTATTATCACCCTAACGGATGCAAAACAGTTGGATTCATGCCGATTGGAGAATATCGTGTTATATTAGGAAATTACCATTTCCCCTCTATTGATAAAAGTACCTGTGGTTTTGTATGTTCTTTATCCACTTGAGTTTGAGTGATTGCGCCCCCTAGATCGTACAAACGTGAAGTTGTTTCTACCGTAGAAGCGGTGATATTTTTCACATTAAACTGCAATTTAAACATTTTATTGATCCGTTTATTGGCATAAAGGTCAAGGGTGCCGTACCCTTTTTGACTCTGAGCAATCGAATACTCTACCGGATTATCATACCCTCCAACATAACGATACGCAGCACCATACGTAACCTCAGAAGATTTAAGAGTATGATCTAGTCCGATATTATAAATATACTTTGGCGTTTGAAGAATCTCTCGCTTAACTCCAGTAAGGTCATTGATTAACAATGAGTTTTGCAATGTTGCATTAGCAAAAATACCCATCCCATCTATATATTCTTTGAGTGATTTTTTAAATTCCAATTCCACCCCCCAAAGCGACCCTTTTCCTACATTTTCAGGTTTTTTGATATATCTATTTTTTAGAGTATCATATTGGACAATATCTTCAATTTTATCCGTTATATCTCGATAAAAGCTACCAATACTTCCAACCCCTTTATCTGCAAAAAAGTGTTCATACCGAAGTTCATAGCTAAATGCTTTTTCTTCTATTAAGTTAGGGTTTCCAGTCACATCTGGACGATGAATATCATTTTCTCCCAAAGTACTTTTTGTACTTGATGATAGCTGACTTAAACGAGGCAGACGAATAGTTTTCGCAACACTTGCTCTCAGATTGTCTTCTGGAGTGATATGGAAAAGTGTATGTAGCGATGGAGCAAAATAATCTAATGATGATGTAGTACCATAATCACGAGAGAGGGCTTCATACCGTAAACCTGGAGTAATAACAATCCGATCATTAAAAGTAAATTCATCTTGCGTATAGAAAGAGAGTTTATCTTCTCTCATCCGTACATTATCAGTTGCTAAAGTGACATCAACTCCATTCATAAATCGTTTAACTTCATCAATTTGATCGCCTCTTTTAAGTTCAAATCCACTCTTGATAAAATGATCCTCCCGCAACATAGAGTAATCCCCCTGAAATCCGTAAAAACGACTCAAAATATGATCGTGATCTTTTCGGGTGGTTGATGTAGCAGAGGACGTAGAATCTAAATCGCCATTTTCTTCAAATGAATGAATTTTTACTTTCCATTCAAAAATATCATCTCCTAACCGATGTTCAGCCCCCAATGCCGACCAAAGCATAGTATTAGTAGCATCATCTACGCTGTGATAGTAGCTTAAGGGAGTTGCCCCATTAAAATATGTATTTGAATCTATATATGTGCTGTCATGGTTAAGTGTCAAAGAACCATCATAAAGAATTTTTAATCGTGAAGAAGCAGTGTATATCAATTTACTCCGTATTCCTGCAGAACGATTTTTACTCAACTCGTACCGTTCTTCATTAGAACCTGTTCCTATTTTATCAATAACGATATCAGTACGATCTTCTTTTACATTCTCCGATGTTGTAAGATTAACCAAATATGATAATAAATCGACTTTCCCTTCTTTTTGAACATATGCTGTTTTGCTTAAATCTTTCCCATAAGCACCGATAATCACTTTTGCAGATATTCTCCCATCGACTTTTGGTTTTTTCATAACAATATTGACAATGCCCCCCATTGATTCAGCAGTATGTTCTGCAGCTCCATTTGTCATTACCTCTATTCGCTCGATCATATCAGGAGAAATTTGCTCCAATGGGCTGACCCGTCTACTCGTTCCGGTCGATGTCTCCTCACCGTCGATCATCACAACCGTATACCCTTTACCCGGTGCGGCAGCAGGTCCTTTACCGTTTGGGATCGTTACCCCAGGGGTTCGGCGCAAAATTTCCAACGCATTGGTATCTCCGTATTGCGTTAACTCCTCACCGTTAATGATCCGTTTGGCGATAGAGTTATCCCGTCGCTCATCGATGGCAGTGTACGTCTGTGCTATTTGAATTTTATCCAATGTGACAATCTCTTGCGCGCACACGTTTGATAATAACGCACCGCTTATCAGTAAATAGTGTAGATATGATTGATGTTTCAAAAAAACTCCTCTTTATTTTTGTTTGTCGGTCACGATGTAAAGTTGCTCATGCCCTAGACGTTTGAGAACATCCATCACCCCAACGAAGTTTTGAAATGCGGCATCTTTGTCACTATAAAGAACCACTGTCATCTCTTTGCCTCCGGCAACAACCCGCTGTTCAAATTCGGATAGTGAGATGGGTGCTTTTTCTTCACCCAGCATCAATGTTCCGTCTTTTTGGATTGTTAGCTTCAGCTCACTGGGCTTATGCTCAGTTGCGCTCCCTTTTGCATCGGGCAAATCTACCGGAATCAATCCTGTTCGGATAAAGGTTGCAGTGGTAAGAACCATCACCAAAAGAACCAACATAATATCGATGAACGGAATAACGTTAATCGTATCGACCCGTTTCATTCTCATAAAACTACCCTCTATTTTTATGGGCATTAATGTCCCATACGGCTAAATGACGTTCCATTTTACGAAGCAAAATATTATAAAACACGATGGATGGGATTGCCACGACGAGTCCCATTGCGGTGGCTTTGAGTGCTAATGCTAACCCCGTCATAATTTTTTTCGGATCAACCGCACCAACATCTCCGAGACTGTAAAACGTAATCATAATTCCTAAAACAGTACCGAGTAATCCAACATATGGAGCATTTGAACCAATTGTCGCGATAGCAGAAACATGATTTCCCAAATCAAGTTCAAACTCTTCTTTGGTTACATAATCCTCGATTCGAATTGAGCTATACGCCATTATACGCTCAATAAAAAGCCATAAAGAGACAACACTCATCAATACTAAAACCCCGATAATTCCGTAATCAATCCCACTATGCGCAAGTTCCAACATACTGCTATTGTCCATCTACTTCTCCTTTTTTTAATTCACAGATTCGCTATTAAAAGCGTCACATGCTAACACCGCCGCACCGTAGGATGTCGTGATTTGTGGATAATCGGGTACAAATATTTTGTGTCCCAACTCATTTTCGATAGCATTCACCAATCCATCATTCAGGGCAGGACCACCGTCAAAATAAACATTCTCTTTTACCCCTACCCGTTTGACTAGCTTTACAATCCGTTTGGCGATGGAGTAGTGAACTCCCGATACGATGTCCTCGACACTGTGGTTGTTCCCTAGCAATCCGATGATCTCAGACTCAGCGAACACGGCACATGTACTGCTGATTGAGAGCGGTGTCCCTTTGGATTTAAAATGATAATCACTCAACTCATCCACCCCTATCTCCAGATTCATCGCTACAACATCCAAAAATTTTCCCGTTCCCGCTGCACACCGATCATTCATCGCGAAATTAACCACATTCCCCTCAGCATCGAGTGAAATCGCTTTGCTATCTTGTCCGCCGATATTGATAATGGTTTTAATATTACCGTGCTCTTTGGCGGCTTGCTGTGCACCGATAGCATTGGCGGTAATCTCACTAATGTTTTCATCCGCCTCTTTAAAGAGTTTACGCCCATATCCTGTAGCTACCGTATAGACCACCTCTTTTTCATCAATCCCCAACTCACGTAATAAATCACTGAGTGCCTCTTGAGCGTATTTGTAAAACATACTCCCGCTTGCGCTGATTTTATGCCCTACTAAATTTTTATTCTCATCCGCGACACTGATTTTAATCGCGGTAGAGCCGATATCGATCCCTACAAAATAATTCATTTTTTCATTCTCTTTCGATTTTTTAATGACTCGACAAATGCTTCCACCCGTGTCGTGAGCTGTCCTTGCTGTGAGGGGCTGTAATCGCTTTCGATGTAGAGGATCGGAATCCCCTCCCTCTCCATCGCCGCTAACACACTACGCTGTTCCATCTCATATACTTGACACCCCGCAAAGGCTTGATAAATTACTCCATCACCACTGTAACTGCGCACCAGTTGGATAATTCGGCGAATCCGATCATCATTTTGGGTGAATATCGGGCACGTACACGCTTTGAGATATTTATCCGAAATCGAATCGATCATGTCATAAAGATTCCACTCATCCACTGCGACCATATCATTAAACATCCGATTCGAGCTGCACGTCTCATCAGCAACAATAATTGCATCACTCTGCTCAATAATAAGAGGGATTTTATAGTTCGGGAAAATCGGTGGTGAACCCGTATAGACGATACGCGGGCTAGCTTTTCCGGCGACATGTACCCCTTCGCTACTTCGTTGTTCCAACTCAGCAACCAGATTTTCAACCGCTCGTATCCAATCGTCTATTTTGTCAAAAAAGAACGCATTGGTAACCAAAAACATATCGACACCCAAAATCGGAACCGCTTGATGTTTTCGAAATTCGGTGAGCTTGTGATAGAGCGATTGGGCATACCCCACTTTTTTAATGGAATTCTCCAAATTAGTCCGAGTGAGCTTTTTACCCTGAAATTTTGAGAGTTCTACCGCGAAACCTTTGACACTTTCACGCCAATACGCTCGGCTCGCCTCACTCTCTTTGGTTCGGGGAAATCCTACATCGATGATGGTGTGACCGAAACTCTCGATAATCGCACCCGCTTTGGTTTTTTGATCGCACGTCGTCGGAGAAAAGGTGATGTCCGGTTTATCCGAGAAATTATCCGAGGCGAACAATCCCACCGTCGCCTTGACCAGCGGACACGATTTTTGAGGCATCAAATCACCCCCGATCTCATCATCGGTATAAAACCCGTTACACAGTCGTATCGGCACTCCATCCAATGCATAGATGATTTCAGAGGGGATTTGAATACACATCGTCCCAATCTTACTTTTTCCCTCATGCAAAGGCTCATGATTGCAATACACTCGCTCAAAAAGAGTGTAAAAATACTCCATGCTTTTGATCGGTGATTTGAAATCCTCTTTGAGTGCATTAATCACATGGATCGCCTCCATCGCTTTGTGACGGTTTTGCCGCTCATGCGGCGATTCAATCGTATGTTCAGTGTGCATGTGACTCCTTATGCTGATCCATCGCCATTCGAAGGACAAACCCCTCTTTGGTCGATTCAAAAATAGTTGCTCCCATAAAATTGGCTTCCAAGCACCCCTCTTCAGGACACGCCGCGATGCATTTAAGACACAGAGTACAATCTTCGGTTACCATATTTTTCGTTTTCACATCATCAGCGATTTCGAGGATATCCATATCGCACGCGCGGTAACAATCCCCGCAACGGGTACATTTATCCCCGTCTTTGTAAAGTTTCAGCAATGCCGGTTTGGAAAAAACGTACTGCAATGCCGCCATCGGGCAAAAATAGCAAAAAAATCGCTTTTTGATAAACGATCCCACTAAAAATAGCCCCGTTATAATCATCCCCAATGTCGTCATCACCAAATCAGTTTTCGAGGAAAAATCGATATAAAACTGGTTGAAATGCCCCGTAAATGCCGGAATCATCATCCGTCCGGGACAAATATCGCAAAACGGCATCGAAAGACCGTTAGGAAGTTTCGGGAGTCCAAACACCGAGTTCGCAATCATCACAGGCAACAGCAACAATAAAATGAGGAGGATGTATTTGATACTCTTGATCTTTTTACGGTTCGCCCATGAATACTCGCTAAAACGAATTCTGCTTTTTTCCCGCGCCATCGTAAGCCAGTCTTGCATTGTCCCCAGTGGACAAACAAAACCGCACCACCCTTTGTTCAACGCCCAAAACCACACCGCAAACATCCCGAGTGAGATCAAAAATGCATAACCTGCAAATCCTATAAATCCTTCCAAAGGGTGTTTCAAATCATGCTGAAGCTCTCCAACATAACATTTTCCACCCGTCCCTTCTCCGTTAAATACACACGCAAAAGTTGGTAATTTATTCCCTAAATCAAGCCCGATATATCCGCCGTAAACGATGAGAGCAAACGCAACGATCTGAAACCAAAACCGAAACCGCACCAAATTCATATTATTCACGGCGCGGCGCAAGGAGAATTTATTCTTCGTCAAAATAGATCTCCTTGGGCGTTTTACGTTTTTTGCGTCGGTTATAGTAAAGCCCCAGCGAAAAGACCAACATAACGCCGATAGCGGTCGCAAATCCTAGTACTTTTGATTCGTATTCGAGTGGTGACGCACCAAACGAAAGCGGTAATGTCATCACATAATGAATACTCTGATACGATTCTCCCTTATAAACTCCCGATTCGTTCACATCGTACGATGCTTCGACAATCATTTTTTCGGAATGTTTTTTCTCTTTTTCGGTTGTTGCATACGTACTACGCGGAATTTCAAACGAGACCATCCCCTCTTCATCAGGCTTTATCGTAGCATTCCATCCGCTTTCCATACTTACCCGTAATGGGATGTTTTTTTGCTCTTTCCCTTTGTAGTACAGTTTAAAAGGGGCAATATCTCCTGAATAGAGACAACAGTTAATGTGATGACGTCGAATCGGTCGCTCCATAATCAACTCAAAAGGAAGCTGAACGAGAGGCACATTATCGTAATGGGAATCGTTTGTTTTTCCACGAATTTCTTTAAGGAGAGATTGAGAGATATTTCCCTCTTTATTGTGGATTCTCACCGAGGAGAGATGGACTTGTAAAACACCGTTTTGAACCTCATTTTGCTCAGCATAGAGACGATATCCCCCTTTATGCTCAGGGGTAAATGAGATTTTCCCACCGCTCACATTGAGCTCAGTGACAACATGATCCATATCGCGAATATAAACAATGGTATTGTTTAAATCGCGAACTTTTGTACTCTCCTCCAAACTCCCTATTTTAATAACAAACTCTTTACTTCCCGACTCTTTATCCGCACCTTTGCAACACGATTTTTTCTTGGATTCATCGATCCATAAAAAATCGTCCGCAAAAATCGGCAATGCCCCATGCATAATTACCATCGCCATGACTAACAATACTTTTGATAACCCCTCTTTCATGGTTAAAAATTCGCCGATAGATTAATCGTAACTCCACGCCCCGGCATACGGTAATACTCATAGTATTCTTTATCAAACAGGTTATCAACCATTAGGCTTGCTATAAAATTTTTATTGATCTGATAATTGGTTTTCAAATCAATCACCGTGTACTTGCTATAACCCGTCCATACCCCTTTTACAACATCGGAATTATCATTATTACTATACACTTCTCCAATATGTCGTCCTGACAATACGCCCGACCAATCCCCTCTTTCAGCCATAAAAGCCAATGTCACCATATCTTTTGGAACATTAGTGACCCGTTTTCCTACCATTCCTGTATTAGTGTTGTCTTTCGTAATCTTTGAATCGGTATATGAATAGCTCCCCATTACTGATAGCCAATCTGCTAACGGATACTCTCCTGAGAGTTCAATTCCCTTTGCCAATGCTTCCCCGGTATTTTCCTGCTGTGCAATATAATCAACTACTTTATTGATAATCGGATCAGTATATTGAGGTACTTTAGTGATTTTCTGATAAATTAGATCCGTAGTTTTAGTGGCAAAACAGGTAGCCATTGCTTTTCCCCCGTCAACAAAGTGATACTCCACCCCAAGATCAAACGCTTTTGCTTTTTCAGGTTTTAAATTTGGATTCGAGTAGATCATCTTTCCGTTGGGTGCGGCATTACCTGAAAATGTAGGGTTTGCAAAGAGATAATAATTTGTCGGTGCACGAAATCCTGTCCCAATCGAACTTTTGATTGATGTTCGATTGTTGAGCATATAAACGGCGGCAACTTTTGGGCTAAATGCCGATTCACTGCGATCATCATAATTAAATGTCCCAGGAACAGAGCCTGTCGTCACCACCCCAACGCCTCCGGCTTTCCACATATCATACCGTCCGCCTACATACAGTAATAGATCATCATTCACAACGATTTGATCTTGTAGAAATAGCGAGTTAGTCATACTTCTTGCATCGATACGATCCAGTTCCGCTGTTTTGGTATCCATATCCGTCCAATTTGAAACAGCATATTTTTTCTGATGAAGACGTCCAACTTCCGTCGCAACCCCAGTAATCAATAAATGGCTATCACCAATCGGGGTGGTTAGTTGCGCCGAAGCATTGGTTGTACTATTAGGTGACGTATTCATGGTTCCCGCACCTGAGGTAAGAGTTGCCGTTGCCCCGATAGCAGAGCTCCAATACTCACGATCTATTTTTCCAAAATTGAGGCTCAACTTACTCTCTCCGATTTTTCCATCGTATCCTGCAAAATATCGCAATGCCGTATTCCCCATTGGAATAGAACCTGCAAAATCTTGCTCCTTAATCGTAGTTGCTTGACCATTCAGATTGAGACTTGTCGCCGTAGTTCCTATTAATATTGGATTTCCACTCGTATCGGTCAAATAGCTGTTATAGCCGCGATTCAAACTCTCTGAATCAGAATACGCAAAACCGGCATTTACCGTTGATGTTGGTGAAAGATCATAATACAGTTTGGCATGAATATTTTTCTCCATAGAAGCATTCGTCCCTTTATCTCCTACGATATAGGTAGTCGCTCCGGCTGTTGTAGTGGTTTGAGTCGCCCCATTAACAACGACGGCACCACCGGCAGGTGTTCCTGTAGGCGTTTTGGTCACATACTCAGCGATATATCCTTCACGATAATTTTCAGAAACCCCGAATACAACACCCAAACCATTTTTAAATTTATTGCGGTACAACGCACTCGCATGATCTCCCGCTGCATCACCATATCCTTTTCCGATATTAAACGACATCTCTTCCTTGGTCGGTGATTTGGTCGTGATACTAATAACGCCACCCATCGCATTACTACCATACAAAGAAGATCCAACCCCCGGTACGACTTCGACACGATCCACATCATCCATCGTGATCATTGACCAGTTCACTTGACCTGAATACGCATCCGCCATATTCATCCCATCTACCAATATTGCAGATTTAGTTAATACGCCTCCTTGCCCACGCATAGAAATCGACATAGTCGCTCCCGGTCTAGAATTACCCAATGCACCTCCTCGGATATAGAGTCCAGGGACTTTAGCATTTAAAGCATCCCCTATTCTCAGCGTATTTGTTTTCGCCATTGAATCTGCAGTCAGAACTGTAACATTTACCGGAGCTTCCAGTGTTGATTGTTCGATCTTGGATGCACTTATCGACACATCTCCCAAATCAACCACTTCAGCGGTTGCCATCGATCCATACAGTGCTAATACTGCTGTAATAGATAATTTAATACTATTCATTCAACTTCCTTAAAGATTGATTGCCAGCATTGTTTCAAAACAGTGTTACATTAGTGTTAAATTAAAAAATAAAATTAACACTAATGTAACACTTATCCTTCATAATTCTAATTTAGAAATGAAAATAGAAGAGTCTACATGTCTGATTCCTTTGCGTTAATATCGCTCTTTCTGGTCGCCCTCTCGTATGGGGCAACCGCGTGTATGCTCACCTGTATGCCGCTGTTGTCACCTATTCTTTTGGCGAACAGTGCGACACGTGAGCAAAGCCTTCGCGTATTACTGCCGATTAGTTTAGGGCGTATCAGTGGCTACATGACACTCTCGCTTATCGCCTATTTGGGGGCGAGTATGGTCAAATCATTTATCAGCGATACCGAGTTAATGGGGTATCTGTTGGGGAGTATCACCCTCATCCTCGCAGGACGACTCTGGTTTTCACTCAAAGCCTCTTCGTCGTGCTGCACAACCTCTCCGCAAACCCCACAAGGAAACATCGCCCTCTTTATCACAGGTGCACTCCTATCCATGTCGATCTGCGCCCCTGTCGTCACCATGATGACACTGAGTGCTACTTCGCATTCGCTTCTTTGGTCACTTGCCTATGGAGCCGTATTCGGGCTTGGAGCAACACTGTTGTGGTTTCTCTTTTTCTCGGTTGTTCTCACGCAAATACTCAAAGAGAGTTTGATTCACCTCTCCCATTATCGAAATGTTCTCCAACACGCCGCCCCCATCCTCCTAGCAGGGGTAGGGATAGCAATTTTTAAAGGATGGATACACCTATGATAACACCAGCACGCAAATCATTTGCCCTCTCACTCGCCTTTCATGCTCTTATGGGGTCGATGGCTTTTTGGGTTCTCACCCAAATGAATCACCCCATTCCCGTAACGCGGATACCGTTTAAAATTATGTCATTTCAACCGACAGAGCACCCTCTCACTGTGCAGTTGCCTCAGCCAATAGCACCCACCCAGCAACAACCGCTCACAAAGAGCACACCGACCCCAATCCAACAGGCTAAACCTATTCCCAAAACATCAATCACCCCTGCTCCGATGCCGATTCCTGTAGCTACACCGATCACACCTGCACTCCAAGCAGCAACTCCTGCTCCCGTAGTAACAGCGATCACTTCACCCGTTCAGGCTGTCTCTGTCGCTCCGATAGCCGCTCCAAAAGCTGAACCAAAACCAGATACCGCATCGGAAAAGCGTCACTTTTTAGCCTCTCTACGCTCAAGCATCCAAAACAATCTCCGCTACCCTCCAGCAGCCCGTCGACGAGGAATGGAAGGAGAAGTAGCGGTTCGTTTTACCCTAAATGATAACGGATCCATCAGCTCAATCAACATACTCAACGGAGAAAATATTTTTCATAATGCAGTGAAAGCAGCTATTTCGACTGCATCCGGAATCGATATTCCAAAAAACATAGCTGATTCATTCCCGATGGAAATCAATTTGATTCTCAATTTTGAACTCAAAAACGGTTAGATGTTAACTACAAAAACTATCTTTGATAATTTATATTTTCTTATAAAATACAGAGGTATCATTATCCTACTTTAACAAAGGAGTTTCCGATGAAACCTCTACTTTTCGCTTTGAGCCTCTTTAGTGCTGCTGCTTTCGCGTGTGGCAATCCCTCCAGTGCATGCGGAAATGGAGGATGCAATCAAAATCCTCAGATTCCCCTCTTGGAGCCGATTTCCTATGCCCTTGAGCAAATGCAGCTCGAAGACAATTCTGATATCCGGACTGCCATACATATGTACAAAAAAGATGTCCGCTCTTTCGAGCCTACTATCCCTACTGAAGCGTTTGACGGGGGTCATTTCAGCCCAGGTACCTATGCACTCAACTCTCCAGATGCAAAAATGCTCAAAGCACAAATCGATTTGTTTGATACGATTTATCTAATCCTCAACGATGAACAAAAAAAACAGTTCCCCATCTTTCTCGGAATGTACCAACATCATATGAAGTTCATCAATACCCCTAAGATGTGCGATGGCGGAAAAAAAGGGTGTGATAGTGATAAAAGTAAATCGTGTGGACCAAAAAGTATCAAACTAATCCCGAAACGCTAAGAGTCTATATGGTATAATCGCGCTATTATTTAGACCCTTATAAAGGTAATTTTATGCGCCAAACCATTACAGAAAAAATATTCTCCGAGCATGTCGGGCATCCTGTATATGCGGGTGAAATCGTCCGTTCTCCTATCGACATGGTCATCGGTAACGACATCACCACCCCGATTTCGATCAAAGCATTCGAAGATTCAGGCGCCACTGCGCTCGCGAATCCCGATGGCTTTTCAATCGTCCTCGATCACTTTATCCCTGCAAAAGATATCGCATCCGCAAACCAAGCTCGCATAAGTCGTGATTTTGCCAAAAAACACGCGATGAAAAACTTTTTTGATGAAAAAGACATGGGGATTGAACATGCGTTACTCCCTGAAAAAGGGTTGGTTGTTCCGGGTGACGTTATCATCGGTGCCGATTCACATACCTGTACTCACGGTGCACTCGGCGCATTCTCTACGGGGATGGGATCGACCGACCTCGCATTTGCAATGGTCACCGGAGGCAACTGGTTCAAGGTCCCTGAATCGATCAAAGTCGTCCTTAGCGGAAAACCGGGTAAATACACAACTGGTAAAGACGTCATCCTCGAAGTGATCCGCATGATCGGAGTAGATGGTGCTCTTTACCGTACACTCGAATTCGTCGGAAGCACCATCCCTTACCTCACGATGGATGATCGATTTTCAATGTGCAATATGGCAATCGAAGCGGGAGCGAAAAGCGGTATCGTAGCATATGATGAAATCACGGCAGAGTTTTTGGCGGATAAACCTCTCGCACGCGAACCGAAAATTCATTACTCCGATGAGGACGCGACCTATGTACAAGTTCTCGAAATTGATGTCGCCAATCTTGAACCGGTTATCGCTTATCCATTCTTGCCATCCAACGGTCACAGCCTCAGCCAAGCGGTGAGTGATAAAATCAAAGTGGATCAAGCGTTCATCGGCAGCTGCACCAACGGCCGCTTGAGTGATCTCAAAATCGCCGCTGAAATCCTTGCAGGCAAGCGCGTCCATCCCGATGTTCGCCTCATCGTCACACCGGGGACACAACGTATAGCACGTGAAGCGACAAAACTCGGCTATATGGATATCATCATCGATGCAGGCGGAGTTGTCTCCAACCCGACCTGCGGCGCGTGTTTGGGCGGATACATGGGGATTTTAGGAGATAATGAAGTGGCAGTTGCAACCACCAATCGTAACTTCGTCGGTCGCATGGGTTCACGCTCATCGAAAGTCTATTTGGCAAACTCTGCCGTCGCTGCCGCTTCAGCGATTACGGGATATATCACTGATCCGGCAACCATTATTGGCATTTAGCTAATAATGGAACTGTCCACTAGATTTACTTATATCTACTGACATTAGCTATTTCTGTTATAAATAATCAACATCTACATTTGTTTATTACTACTTTTCACACACTTTCTTAAAGTAAAATAGTTTTAAATCAAAAAATAATAATGATTCTATTTTTGATTTGCTATACTTTAAAATACACCTATTGAGGATTACCTATGCGCTCTGTCTGTCTCACTTCTTTACTTTTATTCGGTACTTTACAAAATGCGAGTGCATTTGATTTTGCATCAGCTATGCAAGCTGCTGCTCCGGTGACTCAAGCGCTTACCCCGATTGTGGATGCAAAACTCGTTTCTAATCCGCTTATTAGTAACCTAACGACAACCCTCGGTGTCACTCCGACACAAGCAGTCGGTGGAACTGCAGCAATCATCAATGATGCAAAAGCAAACATGAAACCATCCGATTTCACCGCTCTAACAAAACAAGTTCCACAAGCAAAAACACTTCTTGCTGCCGCACCTGCAGGTTTACTCTCTACAGGCACAGTCGCTTCTCAATTTAGTGTTCTAGGTATGGATGTTGGTATGATCGATAAATTTTCCCCATTAGTACTCGAATATCTTCAAGCTGGTGCGAAACCAAGTATGGATAAAATTCTCGCAGCAGCATTCGCTCAATAATGTTTCCTCTCTCTTGTGTCCTCTTCGCAGGGGGGAAAAGTTCTCGGATGGGACAGGACAAATCGCTTCTCCCGTTTGGAGGGTTTTCTTCCCTTGCCGAATTTCAATACGACCGCCTCTCTAAACTCTTTGAGCATGTCGCTATCTCCACCAAAACTGCCGACAAATTTGATTTCAGCGCCCCTTTCATCCTCGATCCCTCAGAGGTCGATTATGCGCCGACTGCAGGATTCGTCAGTATGTTTCGTGCGTTGGAAAATGATCGCATCATGGTACTCAGCGTCGATACGCCATTTATTGGGGAGAGAGAGTTTACACGATTGATTGAAGCAGATAGTGATGATGTGGATGCAGTAATAGCTCAAACCACAGAAGGGACTCACCCCCTCTGTGGCATTTACCACCGATCTCTTTTGGGAGAATTTGAACGAATGCTCCGAGAGGGGGATCACCGTTTGGGTAAACTGCTTAGTTCACGCCAAACTCGCTACGTCGATTTTTCCGACGAAGAAGCGTTTGCTAATCTCAACCATCCCCACGAGTATCAAGAGGCTCTTTCTCGCTTTTGCGAACCAAATAAATAAACACAGCAAAGACTAATAATAAAAATGCCAATGCCGCGATCAACGTCGAAGCATACGGCAAATCTTTGTAATTATGGATAGAGATTTTAAAAACAACCAATAATGCTTCAATCAATAATGCGATGATAATAGAAACTGAAAAATTAAGTAATGTTTTGGCATTAAATGCCTCGCTCACATGCTGCGTCCGTGGCAAGACTTCCTGTTCAAAGATCGTTTTACCGAGATCATATACAGCTAAACCCAGTGTCAAGGCGATAATCGGTTTAAATACCGCATCGATATTAAGAGGTTCTTCCGCAAGTAAATAGCCTGCAAAGGTATAAAATCCGTACAGCACTACAAATATCCCGAAAAAAAGCAACCCGCCTCCGATAATCGCATACGATGATCGGTTCATATATTTAAAAAGATTATTTTTTTCAATCAGATCAAACCGTTCAAGTAATTTACGAAGCCGAAAATCAAAAAAAAGATATCCATCCCCTACCGCATACACAACCGTAATGCATAAATGACGTGTAGCAGTAGAGATGTAAGGTTCACTAATATAATACCCTTTTTGAATCGCAACTTCATCCACTAAATATACGCGATCTACCCCGATATGATGAATCTCCTCGTGATTGATATAAATATTGGGCGAGTTTTGAACAAACCCCTCATCGCATTTATACAGCAGTTCTAAGCTCGGAAATGTTTTATACAGTCTCTCAACCAGCTGAACATTCAATGATTTAAGGCTTACATTTCCCAATGTAGTTAGAATAAATTTTTGTATTAATGGGGCATTAGCAGTATAGCTTCGTACTAGATCTTGCATTGTTATTTTTCCCCTTTTGATTTTCATTTGTATTAAAAAAGGATTGCAGTTTGCTTTCGAGCAAATATATGGCAATCCTATGCTTTGAAGGAGGTATGAGGATTTTGGACTTACATGCTACCCTCAGCATCACCGAAATCTCATGACAAAACTATAGCCCAATTTTTATCTTAACTATGATTATTTTTTAATCAATACTCAATTTACTACTCTTAGCTATAATAAGCAAAAGACTATTTAAAAGAATAAAAATGCATATAACACATTTAGATGAACGAGACCGTCCAAAAATGGTCGATGTTTCAGATAAAAACACCACCTCTCGTGTCGCCATTGCTAGTGGACTCATTACAATGAGCCCTGATGCATTCAATGCTGTAGTGAACCAAACTGCTAAAAAAGGGCCCGTTCTACAAACAGCGGTCATCGCAGCAATTATGGGGACAAAAAAAACATCTGACCTCATCCCCATGTGTCACCCGCTGAACCTCAGTGGAGTACATTGTGATATTGAGGAACTCCCCTCGCTTCCGGGCTTTAAACTTATCGTCACAGCAAAGCTCAGTGGTCAAACCGGAGTTGAGATGGAAGCTCTCACCGGAACAAGCATCGGACTTCTCACCATCTACGATATGCTCAAAGCGATTGACAAATCGATGGTCATCGGGCCAATTCAACTCGAAACAAAATCAGGAGGGAAAAGTGGAGATTATCAACGAAATAACTCAAAAGCTTGAGCTTGAATACCCATGTAACTGGTGTTATAAAGTTGTTGCCTACGAACGTGCAGGGATAGAAATTGCGGCAATGGAAATATTTATGGAACGCCCCTATTCACTTAATCCCTCAAATACAAGCAAGGGTGGAAAATACATCAGCATGAACTTAGAATTATTAGTCCATAATGAAGACGAAAGAACTTATTTTTTCGAAACACTTAAATCACACCCTCACATCAAGATGGTCTTATAAAGGAACTCATTATGAATCTCGAAACGTTTAAACGTGACATTAAAAGTCGCTATAACACTATTACAGGCAATGAAATTGAAGTAAAAGTATCCACTATGATCGACGCACTTTCAACTGAATGGGCGACCTCTCCTCATGCCCTCTCACAACAAGAGCTTCGTATTTTTACCGGTGCTATGATTGAGGAAGAGGGCCATACCCTTTATGGAGAACTTGAAGACTTAATAGCACAAAAAGAGCGGATTGAGCGACAAATCGCCCGCAAAAGCGAAGAGTTGCAACATCTCAAATATAACCTCTACAATGCGTTGGAAAAACATTTGTCCGGCAACGATGAAACATTAGAAAAACTTCATCAGGTAAAACTCCAATCGATTGATCTACTAGAAATTCTCGAAGAGATTACCGAAAGTGCCATCATTACAACGCTTGAAAAAGGTTCTGATACTGAAGAAACTCTCGAAGAAATCATTAAAGAGATTACATTCACAGCCCTTAATGCTAATATTCTAAACGCTACTCGTATTCGCCGCATACTTGCCAGCATCCTCCAAAATGCGCTCAATATCGCGGAGGCCACTCCAAATCAAGCTGATACTATTCTGCGTGGAACATTACGCGGTATCCATAGCGCATTGATACGTTCGATCGAAAAATTTCGTCAATATCTTCTGTATGTTCCAGAAGAGGTAAAAGCTCTTTACCGAGATGAATACAAAACGATTGAAGTTGAACTTGATAATGTTGAAACCCTCTATACGCAGATCATACACGGTTTGCTTGCACATAATGATCCGGTTTTAATTTCTCAACTTCAAACAATCAACAATGAGATCTCTTCGAATTCAGATGAGCTAAAACACCTCTCCAAAGAAACTGTCGAGTTGCTTAGAACCCGGCTTGCAAAAATCAAAAAAGGGGTTACAGAACGCGGTAATAAATTGCTCAAGTCAAAATCGGCTCAAGAAGCAAAAGCAATGGGTACACGTGCATGGAGTGTCGCAAAATCGACTATGCAAGGGGCAATCAAAGGTGCAAAAGAGGCAATGGACAAAAAATAATGAGCCTACTGCTGAAGCAAACTCAGCGTTAGCGTAGCCAGCCGGACTTTGTTCGGGTGGCCTATATAACAAAAGTAGCTTACAAATCTTTCGCCATCGTGAACATATTTGAAAACTGTGTTGTGAAGCTGGAACAACGATCACAAATCGGATCGCCACCTTTATACGGATACGGACAGCGGCACTCATGACACGTTACCATCTCGTAGTGAACCATTTGCTCTGCCCGATCAAATGCAATACTTATTAAATCATACCCTTCTTTGGCAGTAATGGCGTTTGGTTTGCATATATCTTCGCAGATACCGCATCCAATACATTTACCTTGCGCAAAAAAGATCCCTTGTTTATCTGATGTTGGGAAAAGTGCATCTGTTGGACAAAACTGAGTGCATTCTCCACAATTTGTACAACTTTTAAAGTCTATTTGTTTATTAAAAAACAACGAAGTAGATGTTTCAAATGTCGTTTGAGTTAATCGAGATGTCCATTCTTTGAGTGAATTTTTGAGCAATACCCGCTTAAGTGGCATTTTCATATCGGGCAATTTATGATGTGCCGTTGTCATTGAAAGGTTCGTTTCTTCTTTGGCAATCGATTCTTTTACCCTATCAAAACCTTTACGAAAAAGTGCTCTACGCTCATTCTCTTCCTCTTTAATTTCAATAGTTTTAATTCGATGTTCACTCCCAATTTGTTCTAAAAAAAGGTTTGCTCCGTCTATCTTTTCACGAATTGAGCCATATAGAGTGCCTGTTTCATTTAAAACGCATCCTGCACAATGACTTAAATCACATTCGACACTTTTATCTCCTCGCAATGTCATAACAATATAATGTTCAACATCAAATATTCCCAAACAAGGAGTAGAAGTTTTACAAGAAAGCGTTACTTCATTCTGATGCTGATATGCAGCCGAAAATCCATTTGGATCAAAGCTTTCGATCTCTAATGCTTCCGTAGGACAACTTCCGATACATCCTGCACACCCTACGCACTCATTTTCAAACAATGTAAGCTTATTACGAACGATATGAAAAGCCCCCTTTGGGCATAAATCGATGCAAATATTGCAATCATTATGATAATACTCATTTCGTAAACATCGTGTTGCGGTATAACTAAAAAGATTGCTTTTTTGAATAAAATTAATATTACCCATTTATCCCGCCTTGTGATAAATATTCATAATCAGCACTTAAAAACTCTACGATAAAATCACAAATATCTCGATAAAATGGGGTATCAGCCATGCTCTTCATTCCCATCATGTAAGGGATTACCCATGGGATTAGATGCTGTTCTAAAAATTCAGACTGAGGCTTAATTTCATTACGATAAATTAACGTTTGCATAAATGCAAACTCAATCGAGAGATGGTCTGGAGCCATAATCTGAGTTTGATCCATATTCACTTCAAAACCGTGTGTAAAATAAAATGCCATAACAGGGTTTTGCAAACCTACAAGTGTTTCATTTTTAGCATCTAAAACAAACGATTCCACTGGCTGTGTATTAAGAATAAACATTGAACTGTAATCAATATTTAATGCATCATACAATACCTCAACATCATTATCATTGGCCCAACATTGTGTCTCTTCACCAATAATCTCTAATAATGCATCATTATTTTTGAGATCATGGATAAAACGACGGTCAGGGATATCACTCATTACGCGCGATAAAAATGCATAAATATATAGACGGTATTCATTATTCATAAACAGTTCCTAAAAAGAGTACGGGATTGTGTCATATGAGGACTTTGAGACAGCAAAGTTAAAATAATTAGCTAACCCCGAACAGGGGCTAGATTGGTGCTATAAACACCCTTTAAAAAATGACTTTTTCGGTGGTGGTGGAGCTTTAAACTCTGTTGCGTGAATAGTATTGGTCGCTTCATCGAGTACACCAACAATAACGACACCATTTTTATTCATTCCTTCACCAAGCTCTGATACTTTCAACTTAGCCGTATCCACAACATACACTTTCCCTGTGTTTTGTTGGAATAAAGCTAAAGGCACTTTTTTCATTGAGCCTGCTTCAGATTTTTTAAAACATCCATCTGAACCACAGCTATAATTTTCCAAATAACAATCAGCAAATGCACCTTCTGCAGCACATCCAGGCGTTGTTAAAAGACCTTCAAACTCTTGCCCTTCCGGTTCAGCTGCAAAAGCGCTGAAAACGAGTGCAGCACATAGTATTGCTACTTTTTTCATTATTCTACCTCCGCTTTGAGAGTTTTGAGGTACGCAACGATATCTTCTACCGTCTTTTTATCCAGAAAACTGTAATCAGTCATCGCAGAAATGCGTTTACCTTTTTCAATTGTATACCAAGGTGTATTACTGTGCGCATTACGATTATAACCTGGTACAACAACCGCAGAAGGTTTTAAGATTGACTCACGAAGATACGCAACAGTTGAATATCCACCAACATTTTTCAATGAAGGGGCCATGACGCTTGCAGGATCTTCTGCGGTTATTTGGTGACAACCATTACAACCATTTGTTGCTAATGCTTCTTTACCTTTTGCCGCATCTCCTTTGGATACTTCAGTGATTTCACCCAAACGCTTAGCATCAGGCTTCATCCCCTCAAGATTCACAGCAACCCATGAAGAGAGGTTTTTCAAACCATCACGTCCATTTTTAGAACCATCCCATACTGCAATTGCGACAGGTACGGTTCCGTTACTTTTTATGTAATCATCATTAAGAGGGCGACTAAGTGTTCCGCTCCAACCGTTTGTCCCATATGTCATACTTGCAGACGATTTAGCAGAACCGTCTTTGATTTCAGTCAAAGAACGGAACCCTTGCGCTGTAAAAACACGTTCATAATCAGTTTTTGCCAAAGAAGCCACTTTAGCATCGTAATCTTTCAATTCTTGACCAAACAAATTAGTTTGATTGCGATTTACTTGTGTTTCAACATCTTTATTTCCATTTGGCTCATATACACTTGCCGTAGCTTTTTGAAGATGTACTATAACTGGACGACCTTCAGAACCCATCCCAATATATGGAAGCGGCTCAGCTTTTTTAGTAGTACCTGCAAACTGTACCGCGAAACCGTCACTGTAGGTATCAGAAGAATAAGAACCCTGAATGTTTTTGGTTCCATCAGCCCATTTAACCATTAATGCAATATTTTTACCATCATACAAAGCAGCAACTTCAGCTTTTTTAGCTTTATCAGCCGCATTCATATCATTAGCTTTTTTATCATTCATTTTAAGAGCTGTTTGTGGATAAAGGGTCACCTCTGAAAATTTTGCTTTTGACCACAAAGCAGAATCAGCTGTAATACCATCAAGACTATCTGTTACCTTGAGTGCATTTACTGGTGCATCTGCTGCCAAAGCAGCAGAACAAGCAAGTCCCAATGAAAGAATAGAAGTAAGAATCTTTTTCATTAGATGTGCCCTCCAGCTTTTGTAAATTTACCAGCTACATAACGCGTATCGACTGGTGCCAATGGATTGCGTTTGTTCTCTTTCGCTACTTGTTGATAGTAATTATTGTCAAGACGGAACATATCAGAGTGTTGATATGCAATCAATAAATCCAACAATTCACTTACACCGGTCTCTTTACGTTTTTTCATCTCAGCTTTCAATGTTGCAATTGAATCATGAACCGCAGGACCAAACAATTTTTCAAGTTCTTCGATTGGAAGACGCGTTGAACCTTCGATAATTTTACCTTCTGCATCAAATTTAGCAGGAGATTCGGTCGGAGGTATATAGTAAACGTTTGGTTGAGTACCATAATCAGAACGAAGACCTAACGCTACTTTATATTTATGAACCAATTTATACACTTGTGAATCTTCATCATCCAAGAACCCTACGAAACGGATACGTCCGACACATTGTTGCGCACATGCAGGCGGTAATCCTTGCTCAATACGTGGGAAACAAAGGATACATTTCTCTGATTTAGAGATTTTCGGGTTGAAATAGATTTTTTTGTAAGGACATCCCGCGATACAATAGCGGTACCCTTGACAACGATCCAAGTCAACCAAAACAACACCGTCTTCTTCACGTTTAAAGATCGCATCACGTGGACACGCACTCAAACAGCCCGGATTTGTACAGTGATTACAAATACGTGGCAAGTAAAAGAAATAGTTGTCTTGAGGGAATGCTCCAGCACCTTGGTCTTCATCCCAGTTAGGTCCCCAAGTTGGCTCAACATTTGGACGGAAACTTGCTCCACCCATCAAAGACTCATAGTTATAATCCCAAGGTACCCCATAATCAGCTTCAAGATTAGGGATCACACCCGGTTGGAGATCGCCGGCAGCATCAAATCCGCCGCCAAGTTCCATCCAATTTTTAGGATAACCTGTACCTGGATACGTCTCAACGTTATTCCAGTACATATACTCACGACCATTACGGTTCGTCCATTGCGTTTTACATGCTACGGTACATGTTTGGCACCCGATACATTTGTTCAGGTCCATTACCATTGCTAATTGTCTTTTAGACATCTATACCCCTTACACGTTTGCTTTTTCGTAGTTCACGGCGCCATCATATGCGTACTGGTTACCGTCCCAAAGGCCACCAAATTTCAAGTGCCCCCATCCATCAGCCATTTCAAGTAGATTCAATGATGTTGGAACAACTTCATTGTGCCCTTTGTTCATTTTATACATAAACGGTTCCCATCCATGTTCCATTACCAAGCCATCAGCCGGTGCAGAAGAAGAGAGTTTCGCCATTGCAAAAAATTCGCCTAAAGCATTGAAAATACGAATAGTATCTCCATCTTTAATCCCTTTAGCTTCTGCAACTACACGATTAACCTGAATAGCAGGTTGACCACGTTGAAGACGTAGAAGGGTACGAGATGTTTTATAGTTCGAGTGAATTGACCAACGCGCATGCGGAGTCATGAATACATATGGATAATCTTTCGATTTTGGACGAATCCCTTCCATACCTGTATTGGTTGCAGCACCCAGTTTGATATACATATCATGGTCAACATAAAATGTTTGACGTCCCGATAATGTGTCAAGACGCTCAAATTTATAGAGATTGAACTCCATAGAACTGTATGGACGGTCAGAATACAACGGTGAAGATTTTGCCGCTTTTTCATTGATAAGCAAGAATCCGCCCACTTTGTACATTTTTTCCATTGTCCATGGCTCATATTGCTCACATTTTTCTAATGCCGCTTGAACTGCCATTTTATCAGTACCGAGATAAACTTCACCGGCACCTTCAGACTCAGCATCTGTGTTCGTAAATTCTTTGTGAAAGATAGTCAAGTCATGGAACCCAGGTTTTGCATATTTAGGATGATCTTTTACTTTTGCTTTATCGATATTTTGTGGTCGATTAGCAAGCTCTTCCATTTTTTTAGCCAAGAATGTAAACATTGACCATTCATCCATCGCTTCACCGATGTTTTTAAGATCAGCAACTGGCTGTGCCAAGTTGGTGAAACGGTGATAACCCGGAGAAGTACGGAGGTCATACACCTCATAGTGTGATTTTGCCGGAAGCAAGATGTCCGCAAATTGTGCCGCTTCAGACATACGGTAATCGACATATCCAAAAAATTTCGTTTTAGCCAAGAATGCTTTACGGTATTCACTGCCTTTATTACGACGAAATTTTGAGTCAGCAATAATCAATGCACAGTCTGGTTGCCACCATGGTTTATTTTGATTCCCATGCTTAGAATCCAAATTCTCTTTATTGTCTTTACCATGACCGAGCATTTCAGATACTACTGCCATGTACTCTTTTTTAGACATTCCGTTTTGAGCACGTTTTACATCTTCATCACTAAAATACTGATCAAAAGTTTTCATCCCATCGCCAAATACGAATTCACCTACGAAACCTGAACCGAAACGAGCATTGTATTTGCCGCTGAAACCAGAAAGAGCACCGAGTCCTGAAAGGGTAAACTCATTTTCAGTATTCAATCCGCCATATGGCCCCATGCGCCCAGTCAATCCACAGATAGATGCGATATTCCAAATAGACATAACACCATTAAAATATTTATTTAACGAGAATCCTGTGGTGATTTCAACAACTTTAGGCAATGCAATGTCACGTGCTAATTGACGAACAGTATCAGGATGAACACCCGTAATCTCTTTGGTTGCTTCTGGAGCAAATTTAGCTGCTGATTTTTTTAGCATTTCAAAGACTGTTGTGACAGTAATTTTTTTACCGTTTACATCGGTAATGGTCCATGTTCCCTCAAGCTCTGGTTCAATACCTTGCTCATCAAGACGAAGTGATTTAATTGAACTTCCTTCACTACCTGGCATCAAAGCTACTTTACCAGTTACTTTGTTCATGGAGTAAAATTGCTCTTCAAATTTATGATGATCTTCTTCATTCGCTGCATGTTCCATATCGGAACGGCGAATCATTTTTTGTGTTTCTACATCTACTAAAAATGGAAGATCTGTAAATGTTTCCATAAATTGAGGTTTATAAAGTTTTTCATTCAAAATAACATTAATGACACTCATAGCAAGAATATTGTCAGAGCCAGCTTTTACTGGGATCCATAGATCAGCTGATTTAGCAGTTGCATTGAATTCTGGGGTAATAACAATGATTTTTGCACCATTATATTTCCCTTCCCATACGAAGTGAGCATCCGGAATACGTGAAACCGACGGATTTCCACCCCACATAACCGCAGTGTCAACGTTATACATAAAATCCCATGTACAACCAACGTTACCCTCGCCATACGCAATCGCAGCACCCGAAAACATATCCCCAAGATATGATGATGGGTAAATACGGATTGCACCAAGTTGAGTTGAGAAACGTAATGGCGCAGCACGACGTCCTTCAGTCAAAAGACCCGTACCAGCATGCACCATCAATTTATCCGGTCCACGTTCAGGATCAGTCATACAATCGAATATTTGTTGACATACGACTTCAGCCGCTTCATCCCAACTAATACGTTTCCATTTACCTTCTCCACGCTCACCAACACGTTGCATCGGATAAAGGATACGGTCTTTTTGATACATTACCTGTGAATGCTGAACCCCTTTATTACATCCGCGCGGATTAAAGTCCGGGATTTTTGCATTGATAACCGGATAACGAGCCGATTGGTTCTCACGTGTAACAACACCATTGTGAGACCAAACTTCCCATGCACAGTTACCTTGACAGTTTACACAGTGATAAGCAAACCCGTGTTCTTCTTTTTTTCCATAAGTAAAAGAGAACTCATTACGATACATATCTTCACTGTAGTTGGTGTTTGGATAATTATCTTTACCGTTTTCAACTGACATTACATTTGTTTTAGCAAAAAGTGAACCTTGTGATGCCACCAATGCTGCCGTCATTCCTGATACTTTCAGAAAATTGCGGCGGTTATTATTCATTACTTTTGTCATAATTCTGCCTTATCTTTTAATCGGTAAGTTCATATCGTTACCCCAAACATCCCAGCTTCCTGTGAAGACTTTGACATTTTTGTAACCTAGAAGCTGAAGCGCCGTAATATTTTCAGAACCGCGACCTGCTCCAACTTGACAATATGCGTAGATAGTTTTATCAGGTGTTACCCCATAAGAATCGTATACTTTTTTGATTTCATCTGCACTTTTGAATGAAAGTTTATTATCAGTATCTGAAACGCGATTCCATTCAATGAAAGTTGCACCAGGGATATGTCCACCACGTGCAACATTATCCATTTTACGCTCACCGATAATTTCAGCTATAGCACGTGAATCAATAATTACATATTTTGAATTTTTACCATTTTTAAGGATATCTTCCATCGCATGCTTAACTTCTTCTTTACCGGCGATTGCAGAATAATCAATTTTTTTAGGATCAATTTTATATGTCTTAACTGCATCTTCTTCTTCACCTTTTACAACAAGAAGACGTTTTTCAACATCATTCATTTTTGTTTGAAGATCTTTGATATCAGCATCTGCTTTAGAAATTGAAGCCCCTAATGCCGCTTTATCTGCATTAGCATCTTTTTTCAAAGTTTCTTTGTCAGCTTTTTGTGCTTTTTTAATCTCTTTAAGTTGTGAATTCAATCCATCATACTCTTTTTGTGCCGGATCAACTGCCATGATAGCTGCGCGTCCACCATTGAGTACTTTGACATTTTTATGCCCATAACTTTTAAAGAATGAATATACACCTGTTGCATTTGGACCTTTAAAGTCATCATACGCAATGATAGTCATATCGTTAGTAATACCTTTACTGCCAATATAATGTTCGGCATCAGGGATACAACGATACAATGGAGCGCACTCCATTTCCCCTGTGATATCTGATTCATGTAAATGATGCGCGAACATCTCTACAGACCCTTTGATATGACCGAGTTTGTAAACATCCTCATTGTCACCTGAAACAAACATCACTTTTGGGTTGCCGATCAGCTTGACTGCATCGTCAGCTGAAATAAGGATATCCTTATTCGCATACCCATCGGCCCCCATCACTGATGACGCCGATAATGATGCAACCACACAGAGCGATTTTAACCATCTGTTCATCCGTGCTCCTTTTTTTATAATGTGCACAATCGTATGTGCGTAAATTTACGGAATAACCGTTCCTATTATATGGGCGAGTCTCTTAATAACTGTTAAATTCTTTTTATTCCGTCACATGAGTATTACAAATTGTTACATAATTATCACAATTTTTAAATATGTAATTAGTGTGTGTTGTTTTACGTTTTCTTATAAAACCTAGTCTGTTTTTATCCTTATACTCTATAACTAATACTGATTATTTAATCACTTTTTGATAGTATGACGAATATTTTTATCACAAAAGGGACACCTCATGAGTATAGAGACCACCCAAACTGCTATCAACATGTCAGATACGGCAAAACTTATCGAATTACTCGAAGATAAAGCTCTTCCTATTGAAGAAGTTGAATCTATATACAACGCATACAAAAATCACAAAGAAATTGTAGGTCAGGTTGCTATGAACCTCTCCTTACGAACTTCGGTATATGAACGGGACAAAGAATATAGTCCTATTATGGTTTCCTTATTGATCGATATTTCTCAAAATCCAATTGACATGGGTGCCAGATGGGCAGTAGCTAAAAATCCTCATACCCCGGTTGAAGTTTTACGGCATTTGGCAAATGACTCCATCAACTTAGTAAGAGCACTCGTAGCAACCAATCCTGCTACACCATCGGATGTTTTGGAAAAATTTTTTAATGACGAAAAAATCGTTCGTGATGGGCTATCCGGTAACCCAAATACACCCGTAAAACTCTTAAAAATTCTTGCTGATGACAGCGATAAAATGGTTCGCATGCGCCTTGCAGAAAACCGTGCTGCCCCTAAAGAGATCATTGAGCGTCTCCTTGATGACAATGATGTTGATGTTACTAAAGCAGCGAAAGCGAATCTAGGAGAACGTGCATGAAATACTCCCACCAAGATGAACGCAGTAAATTTTTAGCTCTTGAAAATCATTTTTTAAACACTTTTTTCTCAGGCCTTTACCTAAGCGCATCTGATTTTATCAATATAGGTAATTCTAATGGTTTAGAATTACAAATGCATTCACGTGAAATGCTTATTAAAGATTTATTAAATGAATCGGAAAAAATTGGTACTATCAATGGCGTTATTGCATCACTTCATCATCTTATTGATGATAGAATAAACGCTTATCATCGACTAAGCCTAGAATATCCTAATGCACGTACACCTTTAGCCAAACTTGCGCAAAAAGCCAACGGTACAAAAGCGTTATTGGCACGAGAAATTAGAGGGAATCCATATGAACACTAAAGAGTTACAACTCGCACTTAATAACCTTAGCTATCCTGGACTTAGCAGAACACTTGGCGAATTAAAACTGATATCGGACGTAAAAGTAAGCAATGAAAGCGCTACAATTGAACTACTTACCGTTAGCGACGATTCATATCTAAGTGTCAAAACAGCAATCGAAACAGCTTTTTCACAATCATTTACCTCTTTACATATCACAAAAAAAGTGCTCGCTCAAAAAGATACTAATTATGGAAATAGTGCTACACCTAATAATCGTGCTCCATATGCCAAAAATGTTATCGCAATCACAAGTGGTAAAGGTGGAGTGGGGAAAAGTACTGTCAGCGTTAATCTTGCAATTGCCTTGGCACAAAAAGGGTATAAAGTTGGTATCTTAGATGCCGATGTATATGGTCCAAATGTACCTCGATTAACCAATACGGATTTAGAAAAAATCAGCTGGAATGACGATAATAAAATTGTTCCATGTGAAAACTACGGACTCAAAATTATGAGCGTTGCCCTCACAACACCAACTTCAGATACACCTTTGGTATGGCGCTCATCTGTAGCAGTTTCAGCACTAATACAATTTTTAGAAGATGTCGCATGGGGCGAGTTAGATTTCATGGTCATCGATATGCCTCCGGGAACCGGAGATATCCAACTCACGATGGCACAAGAGCTTCCTATCACAGCAGGGGTTATCGTAACTACTCCTCAGTTGGTAGCCAGCGATGATGTTAGTCGCTCCATACGTATGTTCCAAGACATTCATGTCCCAATGGCGGGACTCGTGGAAAATATGAGCTATTTCGTAGCTCCAGATACCGGTACTCGCTACGATATTTTTGGAAATGGTGGCGGAGCACGTTTAGCCGAGCGCTATAACATACCGTTGCTAGGGCAAATTCCCTTAAATATGGACATCCGAGAAGGATCCGATAACGGTGAGCCTCCAGTTGTTTTAGGCAATGATACATTAAAAAGTTATTATCGTGAGATTGTAGAAAACATGTTAAAAGCAGTAAAGTTTAGACTATAAGTAAAGTAAGTTTCCAGCTAATGGAAACTTACTTACTTGCTTATTTAAAGATTTTTTGAAGACCTTTAGTGATTGCATCTGGTACAGTTGCTATCCCCATAAATTCTGTCATAGTAAGAAGTGGGTAGCTAATAGCAATAAAATACTTAGCATTCAACGCTTTTGCTTCACCATTTTCAATCAAAACAGCATACGGCAAAATCTCTCCGTTTTGAGAACCGATTTTTTTCACAAATCCACTAGTACGCTTATCAAGTTCTACAAATGCAACATAGCTGTCTGCACCCACTTGAACGACAGCTGTCGTCCCTTTAGCTGCTTTTGCTTTTGCAACGAGATCAGAAGTTGAACCTGTTCCTACTACATCCATATCTGCATAATACGGCATACTCATCATGAAATGATAATCCGCTAAACCTGCAAATTCCCATTTATCCTCAGAATCTTTAAGAGGTCCAAATGCTTTTTCTAGAGATGACAATTCAGCTGCAGATGTTGCATGACTATACTCTTTTTGCATAAATGCTTTTCCAAAATAGACAGGGTTAGCAATACTGATTTGCTTATGCTCATCATCCACCAAAAGACGTCCAACTGCTGCAAATCCACGCGATGGTTTATTTGCTGCTGCTTTCATTTGAGCATTAGTAAATAAAACAGTTGTCCCAGCATCGCTTTTATATGTGCCGACTACTTCAAATCCAACAGATGAAAGTTTAGATTTAGTACTCTCAACATCGCTATAAGCGCCAATTTTATACGTTGAAACAACTTTTTCAATTTTTACGCCAGCTTCTGCTGCAGGAGTTGTACCGGCACATCCGCAAAATGCGATTACGAATGCACTCATAATAATCGTATAGATTTTTTTCATAGTTCTTTTGCTCCCAAGCCGGTCATAATACCTGTAATTTCTTTATCCAATGCATGAATCGAATCAACCATTTTAGGATCATTGATCCCCATAACAGCAATCCAGTTTTCCAAACGAGGCATACCGATCATAAGTTTGTTCGAACCTTTTTCAACATACATATACATTGAACACGGTGCAAATGCTCCGGCATCAGGGCGACCATGATTAAAAATTCCTTCTGAGAAACGGAAATGACAGAGCGAATAGACCCAATATGCATCGTAACGGCCAAATTCAATATTGTTATCAGTCATAGAACCTTTAATATCTTTGTATCCTGCAATGATATATTTGTGAGCTTCAAATGCCGCTTCAAATTTACCTTGAAAATCACTGATAAATGCATCTAAACTTGCGCCGCGCTCGAAAGGAACTTCAAACGTCATCATTGGTTTAGCAGGAAGTGCTTTGTAATCAACCGTTTGAGTTTTTGATCCGATCTCTTGCCCGACCATTTTATCCAACGGGACAAAAGATGCTACAAATTTAGCACGTACGTCTGCATCTTTAACACCAACAATATTGAGCATTGTTTCAGGGTCAACATGTCCTACATAGGTTTTATCTTCACCCATTTTTTTATAAATATGCAAATTAAACGGTGAAAATCCACCTAATGCCGGTTCTTTCATCAACAATGGTCCAACAACAGAGTCATTTGTGATTGAGAAAAAGCCTAAATTATCCAATGTTTCTTTAAACGTAGGATCGAAATCAGGATGCTTCTCTTGCGCCCCTTTTACTGTTTTAAATTCAGTGCCCCATTTTGTTTTGTACGCATCATTAATGCGCTCATGCGGATCAGATAATACAAATCCAATCGTACTGATTTTGTCATTAACCAAGCTCATAAATTCTTTTGATTTATCGCCTTCACCAACATAAAACTTTGCCCCTTGGGCACCAAATGCCATCGTTGCAGCCAACGATAATGCTGCTGCCCCAATTATTAATCTGTTAAACATATGAATCTCCTCTGTGTAATCGCCTTGAGCCGTAATACGTTCTCGTTAAAGTATATTGTATCACAAAGACATCAAAAAACGATAATAACATCCCAATCATCTTGGTATCTTATTATTGCTTGAAAAGGTGAATGGATTGTGAATCTCTCCCGATGGGAGAGAAAAGACGGATTTATTAGAATTTGAAGTTTAGTTGAAAACTTGCACTTGATTGACTATGCTTTGTCGTAACAGAAGTTGGATTAGCAGGACCGAATCCAGCAAATGCTGCCATACTGTAAGTATCAGTAACTTGTGGTGCATACATATATGCCAAGTCAACAGAAGTCATTTTACTGAAAGCATAAGTTCCACCTGCTGTATAATGAGTTTGTACTGTTGCAGGAAAACCTAACAAATTAAACATATTTAATGCTGCGCCGTCAGCGGAAGTAACACCATTTTGCTCTTTAACTGGATTTTTTGCATGATTGTAACCGGCACGCAAAGCCCAATTGTCTTGTGCATATTGGTAACCCAAGATCAATACATTTTGATCTTGCCAGCCAAAATCTTTATACCCTTTTGCACTTGCCCATTTAATTTGCTTATAATCAATAGCAAAAGTATTTCCACCCATTTTATATGAGGTACCAACACCAATTTCAGCTGGCTGCTCTAAGTTGTCAGTTGTAATATTTGTTAAAAGACCAAAACTATGAAATGGAGCTAATGCACTTGTAAGTTGATTTCTATAAACCATATCAATAGCAGATTTGTATGAAGCACCAACTGTAATATCACTTACTTCATATGCTAGGCCTAAATTATAGCCAAGGCCAAAGTCTTGCGCTACACCTTTACCAGTTGATATAGGTACAACAGCAGCAGCCGGCGTATTTGTTGCATCTAATGCCCCATTATACGTTATATCCAATGACCCATATTGCAATACAGGAGAAATACCTACGCTTAAGCCATCCGCTTTATACGCTAAAGGAATTGCAAATTGCATTAATTGCAAGTTAGTTTGCATGTTGAAATTTTGCGATTTATTTGCATAATCAGTACCCATACCGGCTACTCCATACATACCAATTCCCCACCAAAAGTTATCAGAAGCTTTTTGAGCAATAGCAACTTCTGGTATAACAGAAAGATCAGCAGTGCTATCTGAATCAGACATTCCGATATTCAAATTATTTTTTACTTTTGGCATAAATACTGTTCCGCCAAATGAAATTTCAGTGCCAGCAACTGATGTAATCAAGGCAGGATTAGAAAGTGCCGTTTCAGCTCCGTGACTCATACCAATACCGATACCACCCATACCACGAGATTTTGCACCCATTCCAATTAAATGGTCACCGTTTGTTGCGAATGCAGCAGTTGAGCTTAAAGCGATTGCAGCAGCTACCGCGATTTTGATTGAACGTTTCATTAACTCTCCTAAGTCAAGTAATTCGAATCGGTAAACGATCCGTTAACAGCACTATTATAGGGGTGATAAAATTAATTGAAACTTAACATGTTTTTATTACGATATACATTTTTCTTATAATACTAATCATATATATAATACGACGCTTTATTTAAAAACATTAGACTATATTAAACGTCAAATTTGCCTAATAACGCAATATATAGTCATATAATAGAGAATTAATTCCCGTTATAAAGGATAAAATAAAATAACAAGATTGTGATAGTGTGTAATAAAGTAACATTTAACGTGACATTTTTGTGATGCATTATTTATTAATAAGTCAGAGGATAGCTACTAAAAATAATTTGTGTTGTAAGAAGTTTTTTATGATTGATTATTAAAGAAGAAAGAAATCTGAGAGCCAGGCGGCGACCTACGTTCCCACACCTGAAAGATGCAGTATTATGAGCGATGAGGGTCTTAGCTTCCGGGTTCGGAATGGGACCGGGCGTTT
>JAQTTG010000002.1:129307-439284 GCA_028710885.1 Sulfuricurvum sp. | reverse complement strand
GGAAACGGCACTCTTTCCCTCTAGGCTATAGACGCTGTAACTCTCAGGGGCAATAATGGAAGCGGTGGGTTTGTACTCGCTCAATCGTAATCGGCAGTTGATTCGGCGGTGGATGAGTGGGGAAGCAAGGTTATTAATTATTGAAGAGAACACAACTAAAAAAACCTTTATAATTAAAATACGTTATTTGGAGTTTAGAAACTATATCCAAATAAATATTAAATTAAAATATACGCTGTTTTTTTTAATTATAATATGGAGAAAATTTTGAATTTTTTGGATGAGGAGAAGAATCCCGCTTACGCGGGAGAGGTTAGCTTTTGAATTGTCCTAGTTGAGCATTCAGATTGGTAGCAGCATTGTAAAGTTCTGCGGCAATTGAAGATATTTGTTTGATTTCTTCCTGGTTGCTTTGTGAAAGTCCAGACATTTCAGAAACTTTACTGATAATTTCATTGATTTTGCGTGCCATATTTTCGGCTTCTTGTACGCTTTGACGACTAGCATCTACATTTGAGTGGAGAACTTGTGCAGCAGAATTAATTTTAACATCTATCTCTTCGCTTCGCTCAGCTAAACGTTCAATATTTTCACTGTTTGAATTCATCATGTCGGATGAATCTGATATCGATTGAATAACAATAGAGATGGTTGAATTGATTTCGGTTAAGCTTTTTTGGGTACGTTCAGCCAGTTTACGTACTTCATCAGCTACTACGGCAAATCCTCGTCCATGTTCCCCTGCGCGTGCTGCTTCGATTGCAGCATTGAGGGCAAGGAGGTTGGTTTGGTCGGCAATATCAGAGATAATACTTAGAACTCCACTGACACTTGCCGCATCGCTGGAGAGTTGGGTGAAGCGATCAGAAAGGTCATTACTCATTTGGGTTGTGTTATGAATTTCACGTGTGATGGCATTGGCGATTTCGCGGACGTGTCCTAATTCTTTTTCAGTAGATTGCGAGTTTTCGAGAGTACTTTTTGCCATACTGACACTTTGTTCCAAGGTAGCTCCGATTTCGGCAGCTGTTGCATTGGTGTTTTGCGCAATGGTATTGGTTTTTTCAGATTGCACAGAAAGATTTGTAGCGGCTTTATTCAAGGTGGATGTGGAGCCTACCGCAGAAGATGTGATTTGTTTTGTATCATTAATTGTACTTTGTATTTTGTGGATAAATTGATTTAGATAGTTACTGGCAATTCCAATTTCATCGTTCTTATTTAAAATAGGGAGCCGTTTTGTTAGATCGCCATTTCCATGTGCTAAATCAGACGAGACATTATCAAGCTCTTCTATCGGACGAAGAATACTAGTTCCTGATATATAGTTAATCGCAATCAAAATAGCAGTCAGGATGGATCCCAAAAGGAGGAACCATTTGAAAAAGCCTGCACGGAGTTCATCAAAATAATCTGCTTTATTGATTCCAGGGATTACCCACATATCCCATGCTGGGATGTATCGATATGCTGCAATTTTATCTTGACCGGTTGTGGCAGAAACGTATTCGTATACACCGCCAGCTTTATCGGCACGAATGTGGTCAATATAATCATGCCCCGCTTTGTTTTTCCCCTCATCTTCAGGTTTTGGATGGATGGTCATAACTCCTGCAGAATTAATAAAATAGACATAACCGCTTTTTCCTACTTTGATACTTTTGATATCATCTTTAAATGCTTTGTCTTCGTATGCTTTCGGATTTGTTTGCGCAATGTAATTGATATTTTTTTCCAATGCATCAGCGACGGTATTAAGATCGCTTGTCATAATGGTCTTTATCGAGCCGGTAGCGATGAAGTATGCTACAATGACACTAATGAGTATCGCCCCTACGGCGGCTACAAGATTAACGATGAATTTAGCTTTGATCGTATTGAAAAGGTTCATGGTCGGTTCCGTTATAGGTGAAATTACACTATTGTAGTTCCCTTTTTCTAAAGCGAAGGTAAAATATGAGATTTTCTTATTTAAAACAAATTTCTGCTTACATGGAGCGTTTTACTCATATCACGGTTGGATACCGTTTTAGTGATACTGCGATTCGACTGATTTTTGATCGTGAGAACAGTTGGAATTTTGAGATGCAAAGGGGTAATGCAACCATTTATATTGGAGAATCTTCCAATAGAGGGAAATTTTATCAAGCGCCATTTGATGTGTTATTGGCAAAGCGGTTCAATCGTTCGTCAATTCAATCAGTACAGCTTCATAATAATGATAAAATAATCCGTATCACGGTGAGTACGAGCGGCTCATACAAAAGTGAAACGACGATATTACAGTTGGAATTTACGGGTAAACATACAAATGCGATTATTCTCGATAAAGATGAAATCGTATTGGAAGCATTGCGTCATATTGATGAAGAAGTTTCGACCAGAAGCGTCAGAGTCGGTCAAAAGTTGAGTAATATCCCAAGTCCTCCTTATCAACCGCAGGATTATCCGCTTGATGATGTACGGGAATTTTTAATTGAGGAATTTCGTCATCGTAATGAGGAAAAACTTCAGCGGCTTAAAAACGAAAAAATAATCCTTCTGCATAAGCGTTTGGCTCAATTACAAAAACATTTGGATGCCCTAGAAAATGAATCTTCATTAATGGAAGAATCACAACGGTTGCAGCATTCAGGTCATTTGGTATTGGCGAACTTGGAGATGATAAAACCTTATGAAAAAAAAGTTGAATTACCTGATTTTGATGGTACATTGACCCAAATAGAGCTTCCATCTGGATACACAACACCATCGGGATGTGCAGAAGGCTTGTTTAGACGATCTAAAAAAGCGAAACAAAAAGCAAACGGTCTGCATCAAGAGCGGTATAACCTTGAAGCAAAAATTCGTCATCATGAACTTTTTATTCAAACTGTTGTTGATGCCAAGACCCCTGAAGAGATAGCACTTTTATTTCCAGCCAAAACAGGTGGATCAAAATTAAAAACGTCTGATTCTATTGCTGAATTTTGGATTGAAGGGGTAAAAGTTTCTTTGGGTAAAAGTGAAAAAGGGAACATTGAACTTCTTAAAAATGCAAAAGCTAGAGATATCTGGATGCATTTAAAAGATCGTCCATCTGCTCATGTGGTGATTACGACTGACAAACAGCAACTTCCCGATCGCCTGCTCGAAGCGGCAGCAAAAATATGTGTTGATTTTTCAGTATTTGAAAAAGGGCGTTATTTGGTCGATTATACCCCACGTAGAGAAGTAAAAATACAAGAGGGCGCCAATGTCCTCTATACGAATTACAATACACTGAGCATAACTAAAGGCTAAGGAGACTCCTGTGGCAGATATCGGTCCGATTGGTGGTGCTATTTATGCAAATCAACAAATGGCAAGTGTAGCGAGTGAAAAAACAGCCATGTTAAATCGCTTTGAATTACAGGCATTAGCCGCTTCAACAGCAGCGCAAGTAGAAAAAAAAGAGATTCAGGAAGTGCGTCCAACTGAAGAAAATCATGCAGCCGATCCCGACAGAGAGCACACAAAAGAGCAAGCTGAGCAAGAAGAACGTCGTTCAAAAGATGAGGAATCATCTCAGGAGCATGCTACAAAAGCTAAATCACTTCATCTGTTAGATATTAAAGTCTGATACGCTATAATTCCGAAATTTACTCCATTGGCTAATTAACTATGCAAACAGCAAAAAGTTCAACTCAAGATCGTATTGTTACAGGGATTGCTCTCATTATAGGCGTCCTGATTGTCGGACTTATCAATAATTTTTGGGTGATGTGGACAGTCATGGGTATTATCTACCTTTTGGCATTTCACGAAGCTACACGACTTTTTGGTATTAATAATAATTCTTTGTATGCGTATGCGGTAATTTTATGGCTGGCTGCAGCATTGTATCCATATGGTGAGGATATTTTTGTTATTGCAGGATTGATATTTGCTGCCGCTGTTGCGTATACTCAAAATATCTCTTGGAGAAACTTTTTTCCTTTTGTTTACCCTACGGCCGGTATGCTGTATATGCTTAGTATGTATCAAGAATATGGTGTAACTGCATTATTGTGGCTTCTAGTTGTAGTTGCTTCCGCAGACGTTGGCGCTTATATTGTGGGCCGAAGTATTGGAAAAACTCCTTTTAGTCTCTCTTCTCCGAGTAAAACCAGAGAGGGAGTTTATGGTGGTATCGCGGTTGCTACGGCTGCGGGATTTTTTATTGGAATTACCATTGTTGATATGCCTCAAGCGATTATCATTTCGATGATGGCTGCTATCGGAGCTGTATTTGGGGATTTATTTGAGAGTTATCTCAAGCGCAGAGCCGGGGTAAAAGACAGCGGTAGTATCTTACCGGGACATGGCGGAGTACTTGACCGTATTGACGGGTATCTTTTCGCCTCCATTGTAATGCTTGTTTTATTGCGGGGGCTTGTTTGATCCTATTGGGCTCCACCGGATCGATCGGGGTCAATGCACTTAATATTGCAGAACAATTTCATCTATCGGTCGATACCCTTGTCGCCGGACGCAACATTACCCTTTTAAATGAACAAATCAAACGTCATAATCCTAAGCGTGTCGTCGTAATGCGTGACGAAGACCGTTCTCTCGTCCATCATACGAATGTCTATGCAGGTGAATCGGCAATTCTGAGCGCGATAGAAGAATCTGAATCGAATCATGTCATCAATGCATTGGTCGGTTTTGTTGGGTTTAGACCTACCCTAAAAGCTTTGAAATGCGGTAAAAAAATCGCGTTGGCGAATAAAGAATCTCTTGTGGTAGGCGGTTCTTTTGTCGATACGTCACGTATTATTCCGATTGACAGTGAACATTTCGGATTGTGGTATTTAATTCAAGGTATTCGAAAAGTTGAGCGGATGGTCATTACCGCCAGCGGCGGTGCCTTTCGGGATTGGCCGTTGGAAAAATTGTCGATTGCAACGTTAGAGGATGCGCTCAAACATCCAAACTGGTCGATGGGGCAAAAAATCACCATTGACAGTGCATCAATGGTGAATAAACTCTTTGAACTTTTGGAAGCCCGCTGGCTTTTTGGAGAGGGTGAATACGATGCGCTTATCGAGACAAAATCTTTAATCCATGCGATGATCGATTATACGGACGGATCGACCACCGCCCATTTTGCACATGCGGATATGCGTCTTCCGATCGCCTATGCATTAATGGGAAAAGTGGATACACCGATAGTGAAGCGAATCGACCTAACTAAAATCGGAGCGCTCGAATTTCGTCCGATTGAAAAAGAGCGTTACCCGATTTGGGCAATCAAAGAAGATTTGCTCCGAAATCCTGAACGAGGTGTAATCGTCAATGCGGCGAATGAAGCGGCAATCGGGCGCTTTATTCGTGGAGAAATCCGTTTTATTGATATCTCGGCAATGATCCTTAGAGCGTACGAGCATTTTACGCAAATTCCTAAATCAATCGATGACGTTTTTGGAATGGATGAGGAAGTACGCCGTTATGTTCGAGGGTTAGCATGTTAAAAGTGTTGATGCTGCACGGTTGGGGAGGGAGTGATGATCCTCACTGGCAGGCTTGGCTTGCAGGCGAAATCGTTAAAAATTACGGTACGGTAAGTTTCCCTCTTTTGGACAATCCCCATTTTCCGAGTAAAAACCGGTGGATGAAACAGGTAAAAGCACTTTTGTGCGATTTTCAGCCTGAGGTAGTAATTTGTCACTCCCTTGCGAATATTCTGTGGTTTCATTTATGTAATGAAGGCTCAATCACTCCCGTAAAACGTCTCTTGCTTGTTGCACCTCCTCATTTGACCTGTGAAATCGAAACACTTAAAACATTTTTTCCTCTGGAAGCTCCCAAAAATTTATTTGCCGAAGATATCCTTTTGGTCACGTCGACCAATGACCCTTATATGAGTACGCAAGAGGCTTTAGCGCTTCAAAAGGCTCTGGGTGTAGAGATGAAAGTCATTGAGAATGGTGGGCACATCAACACCGCTTCCGGATTCGGCGAATGGCCGTGGGTAAAAGAGTGGGTACTGCAATGATCCTCAGTATAGAAAGTTCATGCGACGACAGTTCAATCGCTATCACAGAAATCGCGACAAAAAAACTCATCTATCATAAAAAGATTTCTCAAGAACTGGAACATTCAGTCTACGGAGGGGTTGTCCCGGAACTTGCCAGCCGACTGCATGCAGAAGCATTGCCGAGAATATTGGCTGAATGTGAACCGTGGTTTGATAAACTTAAAGCGGTTGCCGTGACGAATGAACCGGGCTTGGGTGTCACACTGATCGAGGGGGTTACGATGGCAAAAGCGCTCAGCATTTCCCTGAATGTCCCTATCATTCCGATTAACCACCTCAAAGGGCACATCTATTCCTTATATATTGAGCAAGAGGCCGTCTTGCCTTTAACCGTCTTGTTGGTGTCCGGAGGGCACACGCAACTCATCGAGGTAGAATCCTATAGCGTGATGCACACGGTAGCGACAACGATGGATGACAGTTACGGAGAGAGCTTTGATAAAGTAGCCAAAATGATGTCTTTAGGCTATCCAGGCGGGCCGTTAATTGAAAATATTGCCATGGATGGCGATGTTAGCCGATTTGCCTTTACAGTTCCATTGTGGCAGTCTCCACTGATTGCGTTTAGCTATTCAGGGCTTAAAAATCAGGTGCGCTTGGCAGTCGAAGCAAATGAGGTATCAGCTTATCCCCATATTGCCGCTGCATTTCAAAAGACGGCAACGGAGCATCTGATTCAAAAACTCAAAAAATATTTTAAAACTAATCCTCCAAAACGTTTTGCCATCGTAGGCGGTGCTAGTGCCAACCTCTATTTGCGAGAGAGTGTTACCAAAATTCTCGCAGCGTATAAAGCGGAACTTTTCCTATCAGAACTCAAATACTGCTCCGACAATGCTGCGATGATCGGACGGGCGGCACTCGAAGCGTATTCGCTCGGTGAGGTTAAATCTCATAATGATATTCCTATTAACCCTCGCTGTAAACTTTAGGAATACTTAATGCATTAGGTCTATTCCATAATTCAGACACAAATTATCCGATTTAAAATATACTTCTCCCATCAAACAAAACAAACATAAAACAAGGAGCCAAAATGGCAACTACAAAATTCAAAGGTACTGACGTAGAACTTCTCGGAAATGAAGTAAATGTTGGAGATAAAGCTCCTGAAATAACTGTTGTTAATTCAGCTGGTTTAGGTGATGTAGTAGTAGGTGGAGCTCAAGGAGTTAAACAACTTATTATTGTAGTTCCATCGTTAGATACAGGTGTATGTGCTACTGAAACACGTAACTTCAATGCAAAAGCAGCTTCAATTGAAGGTGTAAAAGCAACTATTGTATCTTTGGACTTGCCATTTGCAGCTGGTCGTTTTTGTCAAGCAGAGGGTATTGATAAATTGACAGTATGTTCAGACTTCCGCAACAAAGATTTCGCTAACGCATACGGTGTATTGCTTGGTGGTTCAGTGCTTGCAGGTGTAACTTGCCGTGCTATCTTTGCAGTAAATGAAGAAGGAATCGTAACGTACAAAGAGATCGTTCCTGAAATCACTGAAGAACCAAATTATGATGCTGCATTGGCTGCCGTAAAATAATCTTCTTTCTCTCCTGGAGGAGAGAAATTACTTCTACTTACATTTAATCGTAATAAAATTACTATTTTTTTTCAGAGTATAGCTGTATCTACCATCCAATACAATTTCTGCACGTATAAACTTTGCATGATTTTCTACTGATACTGATACGAACGGTGCCAAATTTAGTACTTTTTCTTCTTTATTCAAAACGATATCTTTTTTAAAGTCTAATACAATACGATTTGGATTGCTTAGTGTAAAGTGTCGTGCAAGTAACTCTGTTGTTTTGATAACCATATCGTGACCAGCAGCTTCAAATGAGAGAAATTTAAAATCAGCTGTGTTTGTTTTTTGCACTTTTGATAAAGATGCAGAGGCCGTACCTTGGGTAATAATGAGGGGAGCATGCCAGTTTACAAGTTGATTGATTTGTACTGTTTGGGTATCGATTGTTCCATCTAGGTTTTGAATCGTATAGGTTACATCTTTTAGCAATCTAGCCTGATCAGGAAGAGTATACGTGACCTGTGAGAGTTTGGGCGTATTATCAGGAATATTTGAAGTAATTTTTTTGGTATTTGTTGGATCAGCAGCAAAAAAAGGATTTTCGCGTGCAGTTAAGGACGATACAAATAAAAGAGGCAAGAGCAATCCACGGTATGTCATTATAGTAACCTTCACGTAATTATTGCGAGTCAGCATCAAGCTCTTTGAGCTCGAAATACTGTTTTTGCAGAGCAGCATTTTCAACTTTTAGGTGTTCAATATCTTCTGAGAGATAATTTTGATACTCTTCTAAATCTAATAGTACAGACAAAGAATTGTCCCCAAAAAAAATCAACCCCATATAGATGCCTAATACAAGAACAAATCCAGATGCAATGAGGAATTTTGTGGTCGAAAGACCGAAATAGCGTTCAGTTAAACTTTCATGCTCTTCATCATTACTTAGGAGTTGTTCGTCGTTTTGCATTAGCTAAAAAGAGATATCCCTAAGTACTCACCATACATTACTTCTGTTTCAATTTCGAGAAGACGGTTGTATTTTGCCGTTCGTTCTCCTCGCGCAGTTGAACCGGTTTTAATTTCACCACAGTTAAGCGCAACTGCGAAGTCCGCGATAAAAGCATCTTCGCTTTCACCTGAACGATGAGACATGACACATTTGAAACCGTTACGTTGCGCGAGGCGAACAGTGAGCATCGTTTCAGATACTGAGCCAATTTGATTTGGTTTAATCAAAATCGAGTTAGCAATACCTTTCGAAATTCCTTCTGCTAAAATGTTTGCATTGGTAACGAACAAATCATCGCCGACCAGTTGAATTTTATCTCCTAAACGCTCGGTCAAAATTTTCCATCCTGCCCAGTCGTCTTCACTTAAGCCGTCTTCGATCGATACGATAGGATATTTAGAACAAAGGTCGGCGTAATAATCAACCAATTGTGCAGAGGTAACTGTACGGTTCTCAGAATCGAGGCGGTAGCCTCCTTCGGTTACGAGTTCAGATGCCGCAACATCAAGGGCAATTGCGATTTGTTCGCCTGCCTTATAGCCCGCTTTTGCGATCGCTTCCATGATCACTTGAATCGGCTCTTCATTTGAGCTCAAATCCGGAGCGAATCCCCCCTCGTCACCGAGCGCTGTATTGGCACCACGATTTTTTAGAATTGATTTCAGATTATGATAAACCTCCGCAGATGCGCGGAGTCCTTCAGCAAAGTCTGGAAATCCGATTGGCATAATCATGTATTCTTGAAAATCAACACTATTATCAGCATGGCTCCCGCCATTTATGATGTTGAGCATAGGCACTGGAAGGACCATTGCATTAGCTCCACCAAGATAGCGGTATAAAGGTATGTTGAGGCTTTTCGCCGCAGCGCGTGCAACAGCCATAGAGACACCTAATACAGCATTTGCGCCAAGATTTCCATAGTTATTGGTTCCATCTAGTTCTTTCATAACAGCATCAACCATTGCTTGATTGAATGGGCTAAGCCCCATTATCGCTTCAGCGATATCTGTATTGACGTGCTCTACTGCTTTTAGAACCCCTTTGCCCATGTATCGTGAATCACCATCACGAAGCTCCAATGCTTCACGTTTACCTGTACTTGCACCACTTGGTACGATTGCGCTCTCACGGGTTCCGTCACTTAATTGTACTGTCGCTTTAACGGTTGGATTCCCGCGAGAATCCATGACCTCAATCGCACTTACTTCATCAATAAAAATCATTCATCTACCTCACTCATTTCAGATTCATCCATTATTATAATGCTGCCAACACCCATAGCGGATTTAATTTTGTCTTCTACTTTTTTAGCTAATTCCGGTTCATCTTTGAATTTTTGCTTGACATTTTCACGTCCTTGACCGAGTTTCGTATCTTCAAAACTAAACCAAGCTCCACTTTTATCAATAATATCTAGTTTGACACCGTAATCGACAAGTTCTCCTTCTTTGGAGATACCTTCACCGAACATAATATCAAATTCTGCTTGACGAAATGGCGGTGCTACTTTGTTTTTAATTACTTTTGCTTTAACACGATTACCAATTTGGCTCTCACCTTGTTTTAACGTAGCAATTTTGCGAACATCAATACGGACAGATGCATAGAATTTTAACGCATTTCCACCTGTTGTTGTTTCGGGAGAGCCGTATCCCATAGTCCCAATTTTCATACGGATTTGGTTGATAAAGATGATCGTACAATTCATTTTATGCATGATCCCGGTCAGTTTACGCAATGCTTTTGACATCAAACGCGCCTGAACGCCGACTTGTTGGTCGTTCATCTCTCCTTCGATTTCCACTTTAGGAGTTAATGCTGCAACCGAGTCGACAACGATCAAATCCACTGCTCCGCTGCGAACGATTGTTTCGACGATATCAAGCGCTTGTTCGCCGTAATCGGGCTGCGAAACCAAAAGATTTTCAACATCAACGCCGAGATTTTTGGCATAGGTAATATCCAATGCGTGTTCTGCATCGATAAAAGCGCAAATGCCACCATTTTTTTGACATTCCGCAGTAATCTGTAAACTAAGAGTTGTTTTCCCTGAACTTTCAGGCCCATAGATCTCGATAACACGTCCTTCAGGAATTCCGCCAATACCAAGGGCTAAATCCAAACCAATAGAACCTGTACTGATGGCGTTAATCGGCTCAATCTCTTTGTCACCCAAACGCATTAACGTCCCTTTACCAAAGGTTTTGTCAATTTGTTTCATTGCTAATTCTAGCGATTTGAGTTTATTTGGATCCATCATGCGGTGCTCTCCTGAGGCTAAATTATTAAAGATGCGCCATAATATGACAAATTGAAATATATTATAAATATATGACAAAATGCAATATTATAAATTCACATATGGAATAGAGATATTTTAGCGTTATTTGGTTAAAATTTAATTGATTTATGAATCATACGAGGAATTTTATGTGAAAAAAATGGTTATTGCCCATTCTCCTGACGCCGATGATATTTTTATGTATTATGCGATTAAATTTGGCTGGGTCGGTAAAAAAGAGACATCATTCGATAATATCGCATTGGATATTGAGACACTTAATGTAGAAGCACTTAATGGTACCTATGATATTAGTGCTATTAGCTTTGGTCTGTACCCTCATATTCGAAATGAGTATGCTCTTTTACGTACAGCGGTCAGCTTTGGTCAAGGATATGGGCCAAAGCTGATTCGCAAGCGTGATACGGTTCTGAAAAAACGCTTTAAAGTAGCCCTTAGTGGTAAATACACAACAAATGCCCTTCTATTTAGGGTTGCTTATCCCGATGCAAAAATTGTTTATATGAATTTTTTAGAAATTGAGCAAGCTGTTTTGGATGGAGTAGTGGATGCTGGCGTTTTAATTCATGAAAGTATTTTAGGATACGATGAATCGCTTGAAGTTGAACGTGAGCTATGGGACATATGGTGTGAGCTATCTGGAGGTGACTTGCCTTTACCTCTCGGAGGGATGGCGATTCGACGTTCACTCCCGCTGACATCGGCAATTGTGTATGAAGAAGTTCTTACTAAAGCGGTACAGATTGCAAGAGATCATAAAGATCGTCTTTCACAAATGTTGATGGAACGTTCTTTGGTACGTATTGATGCGCAAACTTTGGAAAGATATCTGGAACTGTATGCAAATGATGAATCGATTACGTTGAATGATATTCAATATAAAGCGATAGAAAAACTTTTTAATATTGGATTTGAGCACGGTTTTTTTGATGCAAAGATTAATCCTAAAGAGTTTATGATCCCTCTCGAATATACTGCATTGAGGAATTCATAGATGATGCAGCAAGAACTGATAGGTTTGGGGGTTGAAACATTTAAAATAGCATTAATCCTCTCTCTTCCTGCATTGCTCGTAGGGATGTTTTTAGGACTTGCCGTCAGTATTTTTCAAGCAACAACTCAAATTAATGAAATGACCCTCAGTTTTATCCCTAAAATTATAGGAATTGTTATTGTTATTATTTTGACAATGCCGTGGATGATGAATGAGATGCAGGACTTTACTGTTCGTATGTTTAATATGATTCCAACTTTTATGCAATGAATACAAAAACGATTGATTTTTCCAAATTCAGTTCAATTCGTATTGGTCCGGCTGTAGATGTCGCTTTGATTGAGAATGATATTGTTCCAGCTGGGCATATGATTGTTGGAAGCGCAAACAACCTCTTGATTTCTCCAACGCCTCCTTTGTTGATGATTCTTTCGAAAGAGTATGATTTTATCCGATTTGAAGAGGATGGTCTTCATGTTGGCGCAGCAACTCCAGGAGGCAGAGTAGTCTCCTTTTGTAAAAAACATGATATTGCCCATTTTGAGTACCTATCCAAGCTTCCTGGAACGCTTGGCGGAATGGTAAAGATGAACGCAGGGCTTAAAGAATATGAAATTTTTAATCACTTAATTGCAATTCGTACTGAGAGTGGCTGGAAACAAAAATGTGAAATAGAGTACGGCTATCGTAAGACATCGATAAGCGAAGTAGTATTTGAAGTAGTATTTGAAGTAGAAAAAGGGTACTCCTTTGAGCGTTATGATATGTTTGCAAAAATGCGTGCAAATCAGCCATCGGAGCCAAGTGCAGGGAGCTGTTTCAAAAATCCTCCAGGTGATTATGCAGGACGGCTTATAGAAGCTGTGGGGCTAAAAGGGCATAGAATCGGTTCAATGGGATTTAGTGAAGTACATGCTAACTTTCTTGTTAATTATGGAAATGGAACATATGCAGATGCTCTAATGCTTATAAAAGAGGCATATAATCGTGTAAATGCAATGTTTGGAATAGAGTTGCAAATGGAAGTCGCAATAATAGATAAAAAATGACGAAAAAATAATCATAATCTATTGACTTTAGTCGTCAAAAAAAGGTAGAATGACGATGAAATACAAAAGATATAAAGGATTTAAGCGTTAGATGATTGTAAGCTATATCCGTCCTGACAAAGATTTCGATGGGGTCTATGAGCAACTGAAGTTGGTTAATAGTTATTCTGACCAAAAAATGATGAAGATTCATGAAGAGTTGGTGGATCAGACATCTCAAAATAAAAGACTTTCTGAGCGTGATGAGGTTGTCCGTTTCTTCCGATCACTGAATGGTGACACACTGATTATTTATGATACATGGACTCTGAGTAGTAATATTGAAGATTTGGTACAAATGTTTAGTTGTTTACTGAAAAATGGAAATACGCTTCATTTTGTAAAACAGGGTGTTGTCATAGATCGCAAAAGTGATACAATGGTGGTTCTAGGTCTTATCGATCAGCTTCGTCAAATATTGCAAGATGATGCGAAAAAAGGGATCGGCCGTCCACGTGGATCCAAATCATCTTCAAAATTCGATATATATTTAGATGAGATTATTGGTTTATTGAAACAAGGGAAAAGCGTGAGCGAGATTGCAAGAATTTTGAATGTGAGTAGAAGTTCACTAAAAGATTACATAGAATCTCGTGAACTCAAAGAAGTTGTTAGCGGTGTTATTGGTGTTGGAAATGATATTGACGCAGAAGCGATGGTAATCGGAACTATCCGATGCCCAAATAATGAAATTAACTCGAAGGAGGCGTGATGAGTGATGAAATGACCCCAAAAGGGAAAGAATATTTGTCCGGATGGACACCTTGGCGTATTAAGCGATATTGGTTTTATGGTTTAATTACCATTTTAGCATTGGTAATTCCTTGGATTAAAGTAGGTGGGAATCATCTGTTCTTACTTAGTTTTGATAAGTTAAAACTTCATTTGATGTTTATTCAATTTGACATGCAAGAACTTTATTTGATGCCATTTTTACTAATGATCCTTTTTATTGGTATTTTTGGTATTACGGTATTGGGTGGACGTGTTTTTTGCGGATGGATGTGTCCACAAACAATCTTTCGCGTCGTATACCGTGATTTGATTGAAACAAAATTATTGGGTCTTCGCAAACGTATTAAAAATAAACAACAAGAGCCTGATTACTCAAAAGTTGAGAATAAAATCAAAAAATTTGTTGCAATGTTAATATGGACCGGACTTGCTTTTATTGCTGCAGCTGACTTGATGTGGTATTTTGTTCCACCTGAGGATTTCTTAGCCTACATTCAGAATCCTGCTGATCATACTGTTTTGGTGGGAGCTATTTTAGGGATTGTTGCTTTCTTGGTTTATGACATTATTTTTCTTCAAGAGAATTTTTGTGTCTACGTGTGTCCTTATTCTCGTATCCAATCGGTTTTGTATGATGACGATACTGTTATGGCCGTTTATAACCCTAATCGTGGCGGTGAAATCTATAATGAAAATAAAGAGAAACTTTTTACTAAGCAAAAAGATCTTTTAAGTGTTAATGCCAATGCCGAATGTACGACATGTGAAAGTTGTGTAACTGTTTGCCCGACTCATATTGATATTCGTAAAGGACTTCAACTAGAGTGTATTAACTGCTTAGAATGTGTTGATGCATGTACAGAAGTGATGGGTAAACTTGGTAAGCGTACTCTTGTTGAATGGTCAAGTGAGAAAGAAACTTTATTTATGAAAGGTAAAACACACTATTTACGTCCAAAAATAATTGGATATATGGTTGTTTTAATTATTGTTAGTATTGTTCTTGGAATGATGGGCAGTAAAAAAGAATATATGCTTCTGAATATTAACAAAGAGAATCGTTTGTATTCTATTACAACTAATGATGCAGGTAAAATTCAGGTTGACAATGCCTATACATTTTTATTGCAAAATACGTTAAATGAAGAGCATGAATACTATTTTGATGTTATAGCTCCTGCCGGAATGGAAGGAAAAATTAAAATTGAAGAACCGGAAAAACCATTTAAAGTAAAACCGGGTGTTGTTAAGAAAAAAGTTATTGTTCTTTATACGGATGAAGTATTAGTTAATGATGACCGTAAGGACACTGTTATTCCAATTACGATCCATGCATATGCAACAGATGCAAAAGATAAAGTGGTTGTTAATCGACAATCAACTTTTACTTTTCCTCGTGCAGATATGTTGAAATGAAAATATTAGATTCCCGATTTTTCGGGAGTCTAATTATTTTTCTTCCTCCTTTTTTTCTTCCCCAAAAGTTTTTTCTAATCCGATAATAAGATCTTGTTTTTCTGCGGCTGAAAGTCTGGCTTCAGGGTGTGTAGGAAGATAAAACCATGGGGGCATATCACCTTCGCGTACCTCTTTGGCAGCATCTTTCCCTTTATTTTTCTTTTGAATACCCCATAAAGAGACATTAAAATGCTCACGACCTTCCTCAATATCTCGTGCGAGTAGCCAAGAAACGGGAGCTATATCGCTATACCAAGGGTATTTTGTTTCGTGAGAGTGGCAATTTGCGCACGCGTTATCAAAAAGTTGTTTTGTGTGAGGTGAATCCCATTGTGGTTCACTCATGGTAGGAGGGTTAGTATGGTCTTTTCCATACGGGATAAATTGGATAGCAACAGCTGTTGTAATGATTAAAATAGAAATAACTTTCATATTCATTCGAGCTCCTTTGAGGGTATTGGAATGAAAATGATAGTATAAATAACAGTTGAAAGTGTTAATGAAATGACAATGGAGCGGTTTAGACTAAAACTGCTTCACGTTTGCCTGCTTCGAGATGACCGATGACATACCCGTCCGTTGCGGCGAGGACATCAGCGACGTCCGCTTCTTTGACGACGAGGATCATTCCGACACCCATGTTGAATGCACGGAACATTTCTGAGCGTTCGACGTGTTGACCGATCAATTCAAAAATCGGCAATACGCGGATAGAGGACTCGGTGATAACCGCACGAAGCCCTTCAGGGAGAACGCGTGGGAAGTTTTCGACAATTCCGCCCCCCGTGATATGCGCCAACGCTTGGATTTTATCTTTGAGTGCTTTGAATGTTTTGACATAAATTCGGGTTGGAGTCAAAAGGGTTTCGATCAAAGGTTTCCCCTCGAATGCATCCTCAAATTTCATCCCCATTTTTTCAAATAACACTTTACGTGCCAAAGAGAAGCCGTTGGAGTGGAGACCTGAACTCGGCAATGCGATCAAAATGTCCCCAGCGGCGACTTTATTCGAGCGGTCAAGTTCGCTTTTTTCGCCGATACCGACGGCAAACCCTGCCAAATCGTAGTCGTCCGAGTGGTACATCCCCGGCATCTCTGCGGTTTCGCCGCCGATGAGGGCGCATTCAGCTTGGCGACATCCCTCAGCGATACCGCTGACAACGGCTGTTGCGGCAGTGACATCGAGTTTCCCTGTAGCATAGTAGTCGAGGAAAAACGACGGAGTTCCGAAGTTACAGATCAAATCGTTGACGCACATCGCGACCAAATCGATACCGACCGTGTTGTGAATGCCCGAATCGATAGCGAGTTTGAGCTTGGTTCCGACACCGTCGGTTGCTGCGAGCATAACCGGCTCTTTGTAACCCGTAGGGAGTTCAAACGCTCCTGCAAATGAACCGATTCCACCGAGAACACCGGGGATGGCTGTCGATTTTACGAGCGGTTTAATATTTTCGACAAAACTGTTACCTGCATCAATATCGACACCGGCATCTTTGTAACTGATTTGACTCATGAAGTCCCTCATCTGTTGTAATGAGGGAATTATAACGAAGGGAGAGTTAGGGGAAGTTTATTTTTCGTAACAAGAACCGAAAACTTTTGTAAATATCCATAATGAAGGACAAAAGTTTGTTAAAGCCCACATTGCAACCATAACAATGACAAAAGTTTGAAGAATAACTCCGTATTGAAGATGTCCTGTTGCAAATAAAACCATCGATATTGTTAATACTATTGCCATTAAAAAACGTTGAATTCGTTCAGCACACATACAATGCTCCCTATTTATAGGATTAATTTGTTAAAATTATATCAAAACATAGCGTTATAACCTTTAATCACAGAATGTAAATGGAATATTCAAACCCTTTTAATCTCTGCGTGTTACAATCGCTCAAAAATTATAAAAGAGAATGCTTACAATGAAAACATTTATTTTCCCAGAAATGATGGTACATGTTCCGATGTGTACCCATAAAAATCCCCGTTCCGTGATGGTGCTGAGCGATAAATCCGATCGTTTGAATCAGGAACTGGGACGTTATCGTGATATCGAAACGACCTATGCGGATACTAACGATCTTCTCGGAGTGTTACGCAACTGTGCCGATAAAAGTACGGATGTGTTACTTTTAGACATCCTCAATGATGATAGTGCCGTATTCGCTCATGTGAATCGAATAGTAAAAGATGATGGTTTGATGGTGTGTAAACACCCTGATCTGGATGATGTGGCTGCCAATACGAAGCTTATGCAGATTTTAGGAAACTATTTCAAAATCATTATGCCTTATTATGATGGCACAGGATCGACGTTGCTGTTGTGTTCAAAAGAGTACCATCCGACCGCAGATCTGATTTTGCAACGGAGTGATCTGCTTGAAGGGTTGCAGTTTTACAACTGTGACGTCCATATTGGAGTATTTGCAATGCCACAGTATATCCGTAAAAACTACCTTGGAATTATCCGTAACTAATGGCTTTTGAATATGCTATTGCACTGAGCGGGGGGATAGCGACGGGGAAAAGTACCGTCGCCTCTTTGTTGGGTCTAAACGGTTTGCGTATCATCGATGCCGATACGATAGCGCACCGTATTTTGGATGAAAACAGCGGATGGGTTAATGAGCGGTTCGGTGAGGAGTTTGTCAAAAATGGCAAAGTGGATCGTCCGGCTCTCGGAAAAATCGTTTTTGCAGATCCCGAAGCCAAAAAAGAGCTTGAAACTTTTTTGCATCCTAAAATTCGTGCCGCTATCGAAGAACAGAGTGAAAAACAAGATGCGCTCAAATACCCCTATCTGATTGATATTCCCCTCTTTTTTGAGACGCAGTCATATCCGATCAAACATTCGGTCGTCGTTTATACCCCCAAATCATTACAGTTGGAGCGGTTTATGAAACGCAACGGTTTCTCTGAAGAAGAATCGTTGCGCCGTATCGAGAGCCAGATGGACATCGAGGAGAAAAAGAAGCGTGCGACATGGGTGATCGATAACTCCTCCAATCTCAAACATTTACAACGAGAATGTGAACACTTCGTTGATACTATTAAATTGCTCTATCCTGCACCTAAGGTATAATTACCGTTATTATTAATCCAAAGGATTATTCCATGCTCCAAATCGCCAAATATTGTGCCAGCGGCAACGACTTCGTTATTTTTCACAGCTTTCATGGAGCGGATCGTTCCGGTCTCGCTCAAACCCTTTGCGATCGCCAAAACGGCATCGGTGCGGATGGTTTGATCGTGCTTATTCCTCATGATCACCATGATTTTGAGTGGGAATTTTACAATGCCGACGGCTCCACCGCCTCGATGTGCGGTAACGGAAGCCGTGCGTGCGCCCATTATGCCCATCGTTTTGGTTTAGCGGGTGAACGTATGGAATTTTTGACGGGTGCGGGAGTGATCAAAGCGAGTGTAGAGGGTGATATGGTTCAAAGCGATTTGACCCCTCCGATGGTGATTAACGATGCCATCGTGGAGCATGAGATGCGATGGTGGCTGATCAATACGGGCGTTCCCCATCTTGTCACTTTTGATGCCGATATGGAGCAGTTTAATATCGCAATGGCGAGAGAACTGCGTCACAAATACAATGCTAATGTGAACATTGCCCATGTAGAGAGAAATGGATCGATTCGTGTCCGCACCTACGAACGTGGTGTCGAAGATGAGACACTGGCGTGCGGAACAGGGATGGCGGCATGTTTTTATCGTGCTTCCATCGAAGGTTTAGTCGCAGATAACGCGCGTGTTTTTCCGAAAAGCGGCGAGACGTTGTATTTGGGATTTGATGAGGGGACGATTACGTTTAAAGGGGAAGTCAAAGGGGTTTTTGAGACCCTTTGGCGATTATAATCCCGCTCGTTCCATAATCTGTGCCTGAGTATCTGCGATGAGCGGTTCGATAATATCATCCATTAATCCCCCCTGCATTATCTCTTCGAGACGATAAAGGGTGAGTGTAATACGGTGATCGGAGATCCGATTTTGAGGGTAGTTATAGGTACGGATACGCGCCGAGCGGTCACCGCTTCCTACTTGCTCTTTACGATCAGACATCTCTTTTTCTTTTGCCTCTTGCATCTGCATATCATAAATGCGCGCTTTGAGGATTTGCATCGCTTTGTCTTTATTTTTATGCTGCGATTTTTGATCTTGGTTGGTGACGACGATTCCCGTCGGGATATGGGTGATTCGTACGGCAGAGTCGGTAGTATTGACACTTTGACCGCCTGATCCGGATGAGCGCATGACGTCGATTTTGAGATCATTTTCGTTGATGATAACTTCAACATCATCGACTTCAGGCATTACTGCAACCGTAATTGCGGAGGTATGAACACGCCCTTGGGACTCGGTGGCAGGGACACGTTGAACACGGTGAACTCCTGCTTCGTATTTGAGACGAGAGTAGACCTGTTCCCCTTTGATGAGAGCAATGATCTCTTTAAAGCCACCCGCATCACTCGGACTCGTACTCATCAACTCGATTTTCCACCCTCTGAGATCCGCATAACGGACGTATGCATTGAACAAATCACCGACGAAAATTGCCGCTTCATCTCCGCCCGTTCCCGCACGAAGTTCGATATAAATATTTCGTTTATCGTTCGGATCGGCAGGGATGAGGAGCTTTTTTATCTCATCTTCGAGAGGTGAAACCATCGGTTCAAGCTCACGAAGTTCCTCTTTGGCAAGTTCTCCAAGTTCACTGTCAAATGCGAGCGATTTGTTCTCTTCAATGTCATCAAGGAGTTTTTTGTAGTCGGTTGCTTTGTTGACGATCGCTTGGATGGAAGATTGCTCTTTGGAGAGTTCGGTCATTCGTTTGATATCTGAACCAATGTCGGGAGAACTGAGGAGTTCGGTTAGTTCATTGTAACGATTAATAAAGGGGGTGAGTTTGTCGGATAGCATAATGGTGATTCCTGTAAAAAGGCGTTGTGCGAAAAGAGGTAAAGCAAAATCTGCCCAAGAGGGCAAGTTTTGACTTTGATTTAGGCTTGGATCGCGTTAACAGCGAGGTGAAGACGGCTTACTTTACGCGCAGCAGATTCTTTTTTCAAGACACCTTTGCTGACATATTTATGAAGGTTGGCATTAGCGATAACAAGAGCAGCTTTCGCTTCTTCTTTGTTTCCTGCATCTACTGCGGTGCGGACTGCTTTAACGATGTTTTTAATACGTGTGCGATAGAATCGGTTGCGTTCTGTACGCTTTTCCGTCTGACGGATACGTTTCAATGCTGACTTATGGTTTGCCATGGCATTTATCCTTGTCGAATTTTTTTTAGGGTAGAATACTACCTTAAAGATAATTAAAATTAAGTTAAATTTTATAGATTGTAGCTGAATTATCAATCTTTTAGGGAGAAAACGGAATGAAATTATTCGGAACTGATGGAGTACGCGGAGAAGCGGGCTCATTTTTAACGGCAGAATTGGCGATGCGTGTTGCAATGGCAGCGGGAATATATTTTAGTGATCGTGCTCGGACGAAGAAAATTTTATTAGGGAAAGATACTCGTCGAAGTGGCTATATGATTGAAAATGCAATTGTCACTGGATTGACTGCTGTTGGTTATGATGTAGTTCAAATCGGACCAATGCCGACTCCGGCAATTGCATTTTTAACGCTCAATATGCGATGTGATGCAGGGATAATGATTTCGGCAAGCCACAACCCTTATGAGGATAACGGCATTAAATTTTTTGATGCACAAGGAAATAAACTTTCCGAAGAAATTGAAGCACAGATTGAAGCAATTGCTCAGGATAAAGGTCGTTTGGATGAGGGGCAGGTTACCGGCAAAAAAATTGGTTCAGCAAAACGGATTGATGATGTCATTGGACGCTATATTGTGCAACTCAAAAATTCATTCAGTCGCGATTTGACATTGCAAGGATTACGGATTGTTCTTGATACTGCTAACGGCGCAGGATATAAAGTTGGACCAACTGTATTTGAAGAATTGGGTGCTGAAGTGATCGTATTGCACGATAAACCAAATGGATTTAATATTAATGAAGGATGTGGAGCTCTACATACGAAAGATTTGCGCGAAGCTGTGAAGCAGTATCGTGCCGATATTGGACTAGCACTCGATGGAGATGCGGATCGTCTTATTGTTGTGGATGAAAATGGTGATGAGGTGGACGGCGATCAAATATTGGGCGCTTTAGGACTCTTTTTGCATAGAATGGGAGCACTAAAAGGTGATGGTATTGTTGCTACGGTGATGAGTAATCAGGCTTTAGAAGATACAATGATATCTGCAGGGCTAAAACTTTACCGGTCTAATGTTGGAGATAAATATGTTTTGGAATTGATGCGTGAAAAAGGGATAAATTTTGGAGGGGAACAAAGCGGTCATATTATAATGCACGATTACGCTAAAACGGGTGATGGCTTAGTAAGTGCTCTACAAATTCTGGCATTGTTACTCACATCGGGTGAGAAAGCAAGTAAAGTGTTACGACCATTTAAGCTTTATCCACAAAAATTGGTCAATATAAAAGTAAAAGTAAAAAAACCTCTGGATCAGATTGAGGGGCTTTCGTCAGAGCTTGAAATAATAGAAGCTTCTCATATGCGCCATTTAATTCGCTATTCGGGGACAGAAAATAAGCTTCGTATTTTATTGGAAGGAAAAGATGCTAAGGCCATGGAAACGGCAATGGATAAAATAGTGGGCTTTTTTGAAAAGGCATTGAATGGTTAGATCGATTGTTGTTTTAGTGTTGGTGATGAGCACTATTTTTCTCATCGATCAAGCAATCAAATCAATTTTTCTGGATGGATTTCGCTTATATTCCCCGTGCATCGATTTGATATTAGTATTTAATAAAGGGGTTGCATTTTCAATGTTCGCTTTTTTAGAAGGGGCATTGAAATGGATACAACTTGCTTTGCTGGCAGGTGTGATCGGTTATACCCTTTGGTTAAAAAAAATCTGCTACTTGATTCCTGTGGGTATCATGACGGGTGCCGGACTCTCTAATGTCGCTGATCGTTTTATTCATGGCGGTGTTGTCGATTATGTTTATTGGCACTGCGGGTTTAATTTTGCTGTCTTTAACGCTGCCGATGTGATGATCGATATCGCGGTGATCGGTTTGATGGTTTTGAACTTCCGTCCGCAAACGTGCAAGGGTTAAGTCACTTTTAACTTCAGCACGGCTATAATTTCGCTCTTGCATTAACTATTGATGGTCTTATAGCTCAGTTGGTAGAGCACTACCTCGACAAGGTAGTGGTCACAGGTTCGAGTCCTGTTGGGACCACCATTTCTTTTTAATTTCTCTCAAAAATAGCATCATTTTAATTTTTTAATCGTAAACCAATCAACAATTCCGTATAATCCGCGATATTTTCTCATACGAGGCATACCCCTATGGATATTATTGCATTCAAGCATAACGATCAAATTATCGATTTACAAACTGCTGGGGCACTTGGAATTACTGGCGAGGAGATTGTTTATGATAACTCTCCTGAGTCTCTCGAAGTAATTCGACATTCTTGTGCTCACTTGATGGCTGAGGCGATCAAATCACTCTATACCGATGCTAAATTTTTCGTCGGACCGACGGTAAAAGAAGGCTTTTACTATGATTTTAAAGTCAACGAAACTATCGGTGAAGAAGATTTAAAAACGATTGAAAAAAAGATGCTCGATATTGCCAAAGGCAAAGAGAAGATCGAACGTTACGAAATCACCAAAGACGAAGCACGCGTTAAATTTGCCAATGATCATTTGAAGCAAGCGGTTATGGATCGTATCCCATCCGATACGGTTACTATCTATAAGCAAGGGGAGTTCGAAGACCTTTGTCGTGGGCCGCATTTGCCAAGTGTCGGTTTGATCCGCTATTTTAAATTGACTAAAATTTCCGGTGCGTATCTCGGCGGTGATAGCAAAAATGAAATGCTCACCCGTATTTACGGTATCGCATTCGCCGATAAAGAATCACTTAAAGCGTATCTTGATCAAATGGCAGAAGCCGAAAAACGTGACCACCGTAAAATTGGTAATGAGATGAAGCTCTTTACGTTCCGCGAAGAGGTCGGTGCAGGATTTCCAATTTGGCTTCCTGCCGGTGCACGTATGCGTTCACGCCTTGAACAACTTCTCTTTAAAGCGCATCGTAAACGAGGCTATGAGCCAGTGCGCGGTCCTGAGATGCTTCGAAGTGATCTATGGAAAGTATCAGGGCATTATCAAAATTACGGTGAGAATATGTATTTCACCCACATTGACGAACTCGAATTTGGTGTAAAACCGATGAACTGTGTCGGTCACATCAAAGTGTATGAACACGACTTGCATTCATACCGTGATCTTCCGCTTAAATATTTTGAATACGGTGTGGTTCATCGTCATGAGATGACAGGTGCCCTTCACGGATTATTCCGTGTTCGCGAATTTACCCAAGACGATGCTCATATCTTTTGTACGGCGGATCAAATTGAACAGCAGATTATCGAAGTGGTCGATTTTGTGGACAAAATAATGAAAACGTTCGAATTCAATTACAAAATGATGATCTCAACTAAGCCGGAAAAAGCGGTCGGTGACGACGCAGTATGGGAAATTTCGACCAATGCGCTAAAAACGGCAATGGACAAAAACAATCTTTCTTATGAAATTGATGAGGGGGGCGGAGCATTTTATGGCCCTAAAATCGATATTAAAATCACAGATGCTATCGGACGTGAATGGCAGTGCGGTACGATCCAGCTCGACTTCAATCTCCCTGCACGGTTTGAGCTTGAATACAACGGCGAAGAGAACGTTAAAATACAGCCTGTAATGATTCACAGAGCAATTTTAGGTTCTTTTGAGCGATTTGTTGGTATATTGACGGAGCATTACGCTGGGGAGTTTCCGATGTTTATCGCTCCGACGCAGGTGGCAATCGTTCCGATTGCCCCTACACACGAAGATTATGCACGGGAGTTGGCGGCTAAACTTATTGATTTAGGTGCCGATTTTGAGATATTCGATAAGAATGAAAGTCTTAATAAACGTATTCGTACAGCGGAAAAAGGTCGTGTACCGATGATCATCGTTCTTGGTGATGAAGAGGTCAACAATAAAAGTATTGCTGTACGGGATCGACGATCACGTGAACAATACAACCTAAGTGAAGAGGATTTCCTCTCTTTGGTAAAACAAAAAATTAATGAGGTACATTTTTGATTAAAAAACAAGACCGAGTCCTGATGAACGAAGATATCAGGGTCCCTGAGGTACGCTGTGTAGTAGATGGTGGTGAAGCATTAGGTATCGTTTCGATCCAAGAAGCGATGAGTAAAGCAAATGAGCTGGGATTGGATTTAGTTCTTATTTCTCCAGATGCAAAACCTCCAGTGGCAAAAATCATGGACTACGGTAAGTTTCATTACCAAGAAGAGAAAAAGAAAAAAGAGGCGCGTAAAAAGCAAACCAAAGTGGAAGTCAAAGAGATTAAACTTTCGGTTAAAATTGCGGATAATGACATCGGCTATAAAGTAAAACATGCCCGTGAATTTCTCGAAGAGGGAAAACATGTCCATTTTCGTGTATTCTTACGGGGACGTGAGATGGCGCATCCTGAGTCAGCTGTCGCAGTACTGCAACGTGTTTGGCCTATGGTTGAAGATATCGGTAGTATGTATAAAGCGCCTGCTATGGAAGGGCGTTATTGCAATATGATGGTCCATCCGAAAAAAGACGATAAAAAATAAACCCTTTAATATGAACGCCAAAGGAATGCATCCCTTTGGCTATGCTAGCCGCTAAGGCACTGAAGCTTGCCTCTGTCGAGGCAGATTTTTTCATTCTCCATTCTTCTTACAATGACAATTATATAGACCAAATATTTTTTATGGTATAATCCGCGTCTCGTTTAGAGAATTTTTGCGAAAGGATCAAGCCGATGCCAAAAATGAAATCAGTTAAAGGGGCGGTAAAACGCTTCAAAGTAAAGAAAAACGGCACTGTTAAACGTGGTTCTGCATTCCGTAGTCATATTTTGACTAAACAAGATGCAGGAACTCGTCGCGGGCAAAATGCACCAAAAGTGGTTGCTGCTGTTGATGTTAAAAGCATCAAAAAGATGATCGTAGGCTAAAACCTATTAACCCTCCAGCATAACGCTGGGCAAGTCCGCAAAGCGGCACCCCGTCATTAAAATTAAAATGAACCGGGTCAAGAAAGGAAAAAAATGCCAAGAGTAAAAACTGGTGTCGTAAGACGCAGACGTCATAAAAAAGTATTGAAACTTGCACGTGGTTTCTTCAGTGCACGTCACAAACATTTTCGTAAAGCGAAAGAGCAACTCGAGCGCTCACTCGTATACGCGTTTCGTGATCGTAAACAGAAAAAACGTGAGTTCCGTAAATTGTGGATTATCCGTATCAATGCGGCATGTCGCTTAAATGGAATGAGCTATTCAGTATTCATGAACGGTCTTAAACGTGCCAACATCGAACTTGATCGCAAAATCCTTGCTGACATGGCTATGAACGATGCAGCGGCTTTCACTGCCCTCACCGCACAAGCTAAAGCAGCATTATAATTCTTTTAAACGCTTCAGGAGCAAAGCTCCTAAAGCTACGCTCGCCGCAAAGGCACTGAAGCTTGCCTCTTTCGAGGCAGAATTTCTCTTCATTAATCTTTCAATGCTCTTTTTATTATGTAACTCTTCACTATTCCCGAAGGAATAATAATTTATTGCTCGATTTTATACCCTTTGTTTTCTAAACATGTTTTGCATTCTATTGTAATAGGTGCTTTAGATGCTTCGCCTATAGCTTTTAAATCATAGTATCTACATTCTTCAAAGTCAGATTTTATCCGATCTTCAGTCTTTCCAGCAGGGCAAATTAGGCCATTAATTGCAACTTTTTTTTCAGCGCATCCGTTGAGGAATATGATGGCGGCTAGTGCGCCGAAGAAAATAAATTTTTTCATGATGTGTGTTCCTCTTTAAGTGAATTTTCGAACAGATAACGGTGATCTTCAGGTAGTGCTTCATGAACAGCATGAGCTAAATCACGAATTTCCCAAAGGGCGGCTTTATCGCTTCGAAGCGAAATAAAGTTTTGTAAACTTCGCGCATTAATCGACCAAGTGAGTTCTGTCTTGTAGCTTTCTGGGAGACAGTATTTCGCACGATCGTTACTGATTCCAGCTACCAATACGGTGCGGAGGTTTTCGAGCGCTCTGATGCTCATTTCATCTACAATTTCAACATCGGTCATGACCAAATATTTTTCCGCTCGCTCTTTGTGATCAATACTAAAGGGTTCTTCGTCTTTGAGCTCTTTAAGGGTGTATCGGGTACTTTTGACACTCAATGATGCCATGCGATGACGGGCAAGCTCTTGGAGTAATGCACGACTGACTCCTTCAATATAAAAATTATAGACAATATGCTCTAATGTAGAAGCGTGTTTAAATTTATTGCCGACGCGATCGATGAGCTCACGGTCTTTTTCTCCGCCGTTATCGCTTTTATCGAAACTTTGCCAACAGGTACGGATGGCATCGGAACAGATTACTAAAGGTGTATGGTGCTGGAGGGTTACTTTCATGGGTAAATCTTTGTTAGAAATTGAGAGAGTATAGCGAAGAAGAGTTTAAAAAGGGTAAGGGGTGCGAAGTGTGCAAAGTCTAGTTTTCTATTTTATGTTAAGCCGTTGGCGGTACTACGTACATCGCCTATGGTTTCGTTCAGCAAAATGACACGCAGGTGTCATTTTTAATGCTGAACTCACATTACGAAAACGTGAGGAACGATAAGTGGATATTTTTTCATTTTGCGGTAGATATGTTTACGAACGACTTGGCGAAGATCATTTTCCAACGCTTTCGGATTTTCGATAAGCCCCGGTTTGAGGTTGATCAAGAAGTGTTCCAATACATCTTCCATCTCTTGGGCAAACGCTTTATCATGGCGGTCAGCAACGATACCGAAACTGGTAACAAGAGGTTTAGAGAGGAGGCGTGATTCTGCGGCACTCACTTGAGCAACCAGCATAACCATCCCTTCAGATGCCATTTTTTGGCGATCGATAACGATGTCGTCTTCGATTTGGTGATTGTTTTGGTTATCGATGTAGGTTTTACCGGTTTTAACCGTTTTGGCTTTACGCATCATTTTCGTATTGACTTCGATGCAGTCACCATCGCTCATAAGGAGAATATTACGTTCAGGTACACCACAGCTGATAGCCGTATCTTTATGTTTCATGATATGGTTATATTCACCGTGAACAGGGAGGAAAAATTTAGGGTTAGTGAGACGTAGCATCAATTTTTGCTCTTCCATACTTGCATGTCCTGATACGTGAATATCACGGTCATTGGCAACGCGTGCACCGGCACGTTGAAGGTAATTAAGCATTCCTGAAATGGAGCCCTCATTTCCTGGAATTGCGCGAGCTGAAAGGACGATCAAATCGGTTGGTTTGATTTTAATGTGGCGGTGCTCACCGATCGCCATGCGGAAAAGGGCTGAACTCGGTTCCCCCTGACTTCCTGTGGTAACGATCAATACATCTTTATCACTCATACGGTTTGCTTCTTCGGCATCGATGAAGATATTTTTTGGGAGTTTGATGTAATCATATTGCATACATACTTCGAGGTTGCGTTCCATTGAACGGCCGATAACACACACTTTACGGTTATATTTAATACCGTATTGAATTGCTTGAAAAACACGGTGAATATTTGAGCTGAAGGTAGACATGATAATGCGACCTTCTGCTTTTGAAAAAATACGGTCAAATCCCGGTGCTACGGTCAGTTCGCTCGGAGTCCACTCTTTGTTATAAGAGTTAGTAGAATCGGATAGGAGACAGAGAACCCCTTTTTCACCGTAGTGAGCAAGACGATGTAAGTCAGCCGTGTAGCCATCCACCGGAGTATGGTCGATTTTAAAGTCACCCGTATGGATAATTGTTCCTGCTTTAGTGGTGATTGCCAGTGAAGACGAGTCGATAATTGAGTGGGTCATGTGCATCCATTCAATGTCAAAATCGTTTCCGATACGGTAAACCTGACGTTTTACAATCGGGTTAAAATAGCGGCGGAAATCACGCATGTGATGCTCGTCAAATTTGTTTCCAATCATCGCTAAAGGTAACGGTGTTCCATAAATTGGGAACTGCATCTCTTTGAAAAAATACGGTACGCCACCGATATGGTCTTCATGGGCATGGGTGATAATTACAGCAACGATTTTTTTGCGAATTTCTCGTAAATAGGTGAAATCTGGGACGAGAATATCAACGCCGTGCATCTCTTCATTTGGGAAACTCATTCCGATATCAATGATGATTGCTTCGTTTTCAGTTTCAATAACGGTGATATTTCCACCAATCTCTCCAAGACCACCGAGAGGAGTAATTCGAACTTTGTCATTACTATTTAGATCTAATTTAAAATGAGGATTTAGACGATTTTTATGGGCATCTTGGTTTTTAAGGACAAAGTCACGAAGATTGCTGTCAATCGGTGTGCTTGGTGATCCACGACGTCCACCACGACCGCGGTCACGACCGCCGCGATTCGGTTCTGCATCAACTGCATTATTTTCTGATCCTTCCGGACGATCGGTTCGCGGAGGACGATTGTCTTGACGTGGCGGGCGATTATCAACACGTGGAGGACGGTTGTCTTGACGCGGCGGGCGATTATCAACACGAGGAGGGCGGTTGTCTTGATGCGGAGGGCGATTATTTTCTCTTGGTTCAGCATCAGGGCGTTCACCTATGATAGTTTCTGCGCTTTCTGCGCGATTGGCATTTCGACTTCGAAACGGTCTACGGTTGTTTCGGCGTTGGCGGTTTTCCCCTTGCGGTTGTGTTTGTGGTTCTGTTTGTTCATCGGACATAATTATTTCCTTCTGACGCTTCTGTAAGCGTAATAGTTTGGTATATCTGTTTGGATGCTCTAAAATGCCCTGAAAAGTTATTTTATAAGGGCGTAGAGCCGGTGAAAGTCAGAGGTGTCAAGCTGATGAGGTCGGATAGAACGTTCTAATTCAAGCGTTTCAAATGCTTGAGAGAGGAGTGTCCCATCATAGCGTGAGGAGAGATTTTTGTGAAGGGTCTTACGAGGCTGTGTAAAGGCCGCTCGTAAAAAGTCTTCAAACCCTTCATCATTACGGTTCGCGCGTTTAGAAATGAGCAGTACGCACGAATCGACTTTGGGAGCTGGCTCGAATGCACTTGGCGGGACATGAATCATGATCTCCGCTTCAGCCACACTCTGCGTAATTACGCTGAGCGCTCCAAAAGCTCTCTCTCCGGGTGCGGCAGAAAATTTTTCTGCCACTTCACGCTGTATCATGACAAGCAAGTTTCGGCACGCCGGATCGGCGAGGGCTTTTAGGATGATATTCGTAGCGATATAATAGGGCAGGTTTGCCACTAAATCGTACGGCTCATCCAAAAGCTCACTCTTCCAATACTCTAACACATCTCCGCAACGGAGCTCAAGGGTATTGGTACTGATAGCATCGGCAAATTGGTGCTTCAAATGCTTGCACAAGTCGGTATCGACCTCAAAAGCAGTAACACTTTTGACATCAACTAAATACTTAGTTAAATCACCTAATCCAGGCCCGATTTCTGCGATACGGTGAGGTGTATCGGGCATCGATTGGATGATTTGGGCTAAAACAGCTTCATCTTTTAAAAAATTCTGGCCAAATTTTTTTTTGGCGATAGCGGCACGGTCTTTTTGCATTGCCTTGATTGTACCTGATAAAGTGTTAATCCCCTATTAAATCACAAAAATGTCTGTTTATAAGTGATTTAAATAAAGGTTGCCAATTCTTTTCCTTTATCGTTACTTTTGGTAATCGAAGTTATACTTCCGAAATGATTGTGCACAAGGTATCAAATGGATAATTTTTTTGCAAAACGGATAATCCCATGTTTGGATGTTAAAGACGGCCGCGTTGTTAAAGGGGTCAATTTTGTCGGTCTAAAAGATGCGGGTGATCCTGTAGAAGTAGCTAAACGGTACAACGAAGAAGGTGCCGATGAGTTGACATTTTTAGATATTACCGCTTCGCATGAAGAGCGTGATACTATCGTTCATATTGTTGAACAAGTGGCCCGAGAGGTATTTATCCCCCTTACTGTTGGTGGTGGGATTCGAGAATTAAACGATATCTATAAATTGCTCAATGTCGGGTGCGATAAGGTGAGTATCAACTCTGCGGCGATCAAACGTCCTGAGTTTATCAACGAGGGGGCAAAACGGTTTGGCTCTCAGTGTATCGTCGTAGCCATCGATGTGAAAAAAACGGGGGATCAATATAACGTTTATCTCAACGGCGGTCGTGTTGATACGGGAATCAATGCTTACGAGTGGGCAAAAGAGGTTGTGGATCGCGGAGCGGGAGAGATTCTCCTCACCTCGATGGATGCGGACGGCACCAAAGCAGGGTTTGATCTCTCTATTACCGAGCAAATCAGCCGTGCCGTTAACGTTCCGGTGATCGCCAGCGGCGGAGCGGGGAGTATGGAACACATCAAAGAGGCGTTTGAACACGGTGCCGATGCGGCGTTGGCGGCGAGTATCTTCCACTACAAAGAGATCGACATTATGGATCTCAAACACTACCTGTCTGCTAACGGGATTCCGGTACGTTTATGATACTGTGTGCGGGCAATAACGAAACGTTTGATTTTGCAACACCGATAGGGGTTGGATTGATCGACAGCGCGATCAATCTGACACGCCACTGTTTGGTTCACAAACCCGAATTTCTCCTCTTCGTCGGGAGTGCGGGAAGTTACGGGGAACATCAAATCAACGACATCATCGAGTCTAAAACGGCGGCTAACATCGAGTTAGGATTTTTGGATAAAAGTGCTTATACACCGATTGATAATGTCGTTTCAGCACAAACAGAAGAGATCAGAGATGTTATCGTTAATTGTTCCAACTATATCACGACGAGTGAGCATGCAATGGAGCAAATGCGTGCTCTCGGTATGGGGATTGAAAACATGGAGTTTTTTAGCGTGATGCGTGTCGCGCAGGTTTTCGGGATTCCCGCAGGAGGAGTTTTTTGTGTTACCAACTATTGTGATACCAATGCTCACCGCGATTTTATCGCCAATCACGGATTTGCTAAAGTGTTGTTACGTGAATATCTAAAAGAAAAAGGGTTGATTCGTGGTTAAAAAATGTATCCTCGACTATTCTAAAGCCGAACTCTCTGCAATGGTAAAGCCATCATTTCGTGCCAAACAGATATGGGGATGGATCTATCACCAGTACGCTACGAGTTTTGAAACAATGGCGAATCTCCCCAAAGCGATGCGCGAAGAGCTCACAAACAGCTATGAGATCATGCCCCTCAAAATCGCCCGCAAAGAGTGCTCTAGCGATGGGACGATTAAATACCTCTTTGAACTGAGTGACGGGAAAACGGTTGAAACGGTGTGGCTCAAGATGAAAGACGAGTCGATCGACGATGAGGGAAATATTGAGCACGAAGCCCGTTTTACCGTCTGTGTCTCCACGCAGGTGGGGTGCAAGGTAGGATGTTCATTTTGTCTCACTGCCAAAGGGGGCTTTACCCGTGATTTGAGTGCAGGAGAGATCGTCGCACAGGTGCTCGCAGTCAAGATGGATAACGGCCTCGCGGCGCATCGCCGCCTCAACATCGTCTATATGGGGATGGGGGAGCCGCTTGATAATCTTGAGAATCTCGCGAAAGCGATTACTATCCTTAAAGACGAAGAGGGATTATCGATTTCAGGGAAACGTCAAACGGTCTCGACCAGTGGATTGAGTACCAAGATTGATAAACTGGGGCAGATGGATCTTGGGGTTCATATCGCGATCTCGCTGCACGCGGTGGATGATGAACTCCGTAGTGAACTCATTCCTATGAATAAAGCGTATAACATCGCCTCAATCATCGATGCAGTAAAACGGTTCCCTATCGATACCCGTAAACGGGTGATGTTCGAGTATCTCGTCATCAAGGGTAAAAATGACGAACTCACATCGGCAAAAAAATTGGTCAAATTGTTGCATGGAATAAAAGCGAAAGTCAATTTGATCTTTTTTAATCCATATGAGGGGTCTGATTATCAGCGTCCGACTCGTGCTGACATGGTGGCATTTCAAGAGTATCTGATCAAACACGGAGTGTTATGTACTATCCGAGATTCTAAAGGGCTGGATATCAGTGCGGCATGCGGACAGTTAAAAGAGAAAGAGTTAGTAGGACAATAGGGTAATTGATTAATTTAGGTAGCGATTCAAAAAAGTAAATTACCAAACATATTTTACTAACACCTGAAACACATCATTATCGTTATGGTAGTTATTTTCATGGTAGTAATGCCATTCTGTTCCTGCTTCTAGTTTTCCTGTAGCGATTGGAAATATCGTGGAAATATCAAATAATAGTTGATTCTGAGTCAGGGTATCGCGTGTGGTCCAGTCCAGGAAGCCTTCGAAGTGCCATCGATCACCAAGTGGAGCATAATAATTTAATGAAAGTTGGTAGGTATCAATACCGATATTTTGTATTTTACGGTAAAGATTACACCCAAAGAGAGTGAATCCAGGAATATTAAGATCAGTTCCTATCCCATAAAGCGATGCATGATAAGTATTTGACCCATTATATTGAAATGCGCCGTACCACTCTTTTATTAATCCATCCGAGATAGGAATCCCTGAAATTTTATTGATACTCAACCGAGGAGAAAATTCTCCGTACAGGTCATTTTTTTTGTCGGTAAAACGAAGTCCATTTTTTGCATAAATATAATCGGCAAATGTAAACAAATCACCATAATCAAATGTACGATAGTGTTCAACTGTGAGTGTTTGCTTATTCCCCCCTTGGGTATCAAGAAAAGTTGGTCCTTCAAAATTACCATAAAGATATTGGATATTGGTAGTGGAAAAGGCACTAAGATACGATGCAAATAGGAGATGTAGAAAGATTATACGTTTCATATCGCTTCAAATAAACGAGAAATTTGCTCCATAAGATCGAGAGGATCAGCTTGTATACCATGAATCATCATCCCAAAATGAAGATGAGGGCCTGTGATTCTTCCACTCGCACCGCTAAGAGCGATGGGTTGCCCTTGGTTTACAAAATCACCGACATTAACATCAAAGTGACTTAGATGAAAATAGCAGGTATAAAGCCCTTCTCCATGATCGATTATGATAGTTCCTCCTGAGTAATAACGTTCTTGTGCCAAGACGATAATACCGTCATTAGATGCAAGTATAGGAGTTGGAGTGAGTGCTCTAAAATCAACGCCGCCGTGATAACTTTTGAGGGTACCGTTATAGATACGAGCCGAACCGTATTCGCTGGTTATGATGGATTCAATTGGACGGATGAATGGTTTGTTCCAGTAACGTATCGGGGTAAAATGATTGTAAATATTATAAGCTTCAGTGCGTTCACGATCAATACGATCCATCATTTCAGGTGGCGGAGTTACTTTTGAAGAATCAACATTCAAAATTTCGCTTGGATAAGAAGCTTTTTGAATGTTGAGCGATAAAGGGGTCTCTTTTCCAGGAGAAATCCACGTGAGATTAATATCTCCGGGTATTGCATAGTAATCGACAGGTAAAATAGCGATCCCTTTTGTCCTATCAGTTGGGTGAACTAGTACGCTGATATTTAAATCATTCATTAAAACTGTACCTGAAGGTGAAGGGAGGGTTATAATGAGACTTTTTCCATTATATCCATCCCATCCCAAAAGTGTTACGATACTTAGTAAAAAAACTATCAATAAGCGCATCCACTCACCACCCGAAAAATATGTGTAATTGTAGCATTAACGAAGGAGAATCGTTTGGGTGTACAAGAGAAAAATTATGAACTATAGAATTAAGGGATCGATACAGATTAGAGTATAATTTCTCCTTATTAGATTCTACCAATTATAAAAAAGAAAATTTTATTCTGAATGGACTAAAATAGTAATTGATAAAATGATTGAGGACAGCAACATGGGGCATAGCTATATCGGTCGTCAACCTATTGTGAATGAACGAGGAAGTCTATTCTCGTATGATCTTTTATACTCTGGGACTGTAGATATGGAATATGCTACAGCTGCTTTGATTAATAATCTTCAAGGCTCCTTTGGAATTGACAGGATTTTAGGTAAACGCCTCGGGTTTATTCGTGTAGATAGACGAACAATATTTCAAGGACTTTTGGATCTGCTTCCAAAAGAGAGGATTGTTTATGCTTTGCTTGAAGATACGGAAATAGATGATGTTTTGTGTGAGTCGCTCAAAATATTTTCTGCAAAAGGGTATAAATTTGCGTTAAATGATTTTGCATTTACTCCAGAAAATATGGAAATTTTTTCTCGAATTTTTCCTTATTTGACCTATATTAAGGTCGATATAACCCGTAGCCCTAGAATCAAGAGAGATGATGTTGAGAAGCTTCAACAACAAGGTTTAATTGTTATCGGAGCTAAAATTGAATCACACGATATACATGCGGAGTGTGTTGCAAAAGGTTTTACCTACTTTCAAGGTTTTTTTATTTCAAAACCACGAGTGATTGAAAATCCCTCATTTACAGTTGATCAAGAAGCAGTAATAAATCTTTGGAATATGCTTCAGTGTGATGTTTCGATTGAACAATTGGTTCAAGCATTTGAGTCAAATCATATGGTGAGTCTCAAGCTATTGAGGTTCGTTAATTCAGCAGTTTTTGCATTACGAAATCCTGTTTCATCCATTCGTCACGTTTTGACTTTAATGGGACGTGAGCCGTTGTCTCGTTGGTTGATGCTATTAATGTTTTCAGATGGGCAAACTTCGGATAAAAATACCGTCCCACTTCTTTTGATGGTTATTAATCGGACAGAACTGATGGTAAAGCTTTTAGACCTAATTGTCAAGTCTCCATCAAAACAACAAAGTGCTACAGCTTATTTCGTCGGAATGTTATCGCTGATTCATTTGCTTTTTAATCTTCCTCATCGTGAGGTGCTTGCACGGATAAATGTGGCTCCGGAAATAGAGAGAGCTTTATTTGAAGGTGATGGGTTTTATGGTGAATTGCTTACAATGGTTCGTTCGATAGAAATTCTTGACTCAGAAGCGATTGACCAATTTCTGGTTAAACATGATATTGAATATACGTTGTTGGAGCCAATTATTGTGCAGGCGATGGAAAAAGTAAATCAATTTGATGAAGCGATGGGATAAGTATTTAGATTGATGTTCTATAGTTAAATGAGTATTTGAAGAAGATAAAATACCGAAGCCCTTATAAATAGGGGTTTATCGATGGTGCGGATGAAAGGACTTGAACCTTCACACCTTGCGGCACCAGATCCTAAGTCTGTTTTTTAGCGTTTTTCATACTTTCTTAAATCTTTTCAAAACCTTTCAAAATTCCTATATTTTGGGATTTATAGGCTATTAGCACTTTTCATTTTAATGCATTATTTTTCATGCTTTTTCAAACTTTGTAGTAAAAATTGTAGTAAAAAATAGCCATTATTTTTTCGAAATTTTCGTTATACTTTTTTAATAAAAAAATACGAATTATGGATAAAAAGTAACTTTTAGGAGTTTGTTAATGGCATTAAAACCAGCTGGTGGTAGATATGAAGGCGTCTGGATTAATGAACTTAAAAATGGCGATGTTTCATTTTATATCAACTATCGTGATGATCAAGGCAAGCCAGTCAAAGTACTTGTAGGTAAAAAAACAAGAATTTCTGACTTTACCGTGAAAGATGCCTATGCCAAATTGATCGAAATGAAGTATAAACTTCAGCATGATGAAGAGCCAACGATTAAAGCGGGGAGAACTTCAAAACTAAAATTTGAGGCTCTTTGGGAAGAGTTTTACAGTTATGCAAAGGCAAATAAAAAATCATACCTTATGGATAAGCAGAACTACGAAAAACATGTAAAGCCCGTTTTCGGACATAAAAATGTGAAGGATTTAACTTCTTTGGATTTTGAAAAATTCAAGCAAAAACTAACATCGGATGGATTGGAACCTCAAACAGTCAAGCATCAGTTGACACTCATCCGAACGATCATCAATTATGCAATCAAACATAATATTCTCAAAAACTTTACCAATCCAATGGGGGGTGGAAAAGTAAAAATGCCTGAGATTGACAATAAACGGCAAGGGTATTTAACGAAAGAGCAGGCCAAAAAAATATTAGAGATTTTAAAATCAACGCATCCACTAACGTATCATCTAACAGTGTTATTGCTTTTTACAGGAGCACGTTTTAGTGAAATTACTGGAGCATCGGCAAACAAGAACAAAGATAATAGTGCTTTACCATCAAAAGATGATAATGCCCCATTGAAATGGGCTGATGTCAATTTTGACAATGATACGATTTACTTCAAAAAGACTAAAAATGGAAATGACCGCCATATTGCTATGAATAGTATACTGCGTGAAACGATTGATTACCTTTATGAAAATAAAGTTAATGATAATGTCATCAACAACAGTGCGGGCGGAATCATCTTGAGAATGCCAGATTATTTTGCAACGGCTGTAGAGAGTGTTATTTCTGGAAACAATGAACGGAACACGAAATATAAAATCACCGCCCACTCTCTTCGACATACTCATGCGAGTTGGCTTGCTGAAGCAGGACTTGATATTTTGCAGATTAAAGAGCAGCTTGGTCACAAACATATTGAAATGACGATGCGTTATGCCCATTTAATTCCTAATATCAGACATAAAATGACCAGGAAATTGTTTGTTTAAAATGTACACTATTTGAATATTTAAAAAGTAGATATGAAGCATACTGAATATGGTGCGGGGAAAGAGAATCGAACTCTAATTTGTGTCATCTCGGGAATTACCCAGATTATGTATAGCTATAGAGATTGTTTATCAGCGTGGATTGGCTAACCAACCCCCGCACGACACACCCCACTGACTCAACATTAAGCTCATAATAACGTCCTTTAAGTTAATTTTGATAGAAAATGAACAAGTCCATTTCAGACTAACTGTGAATGAAAACGAAATTAATAAAGCAATCTCAGCTACTACATAACCCAAACAATCCCAAAGATAAAACATTCAACTAATAATTTATCTTTGGGATCAATTCGATTGTAAAAAAGTATATCACATATATTTTTATTATCTACTCCACTCTGCACTCAACACTTCTGCTTGAGCTAAAACTGTCTCAATCGCACGAGGCTGACAATCCGGTGGATATTTGTATTTTCGCAATATCTGCTTAACCATAATTTTTAGCTTTGCCCGGACTGACTCGCGGACCGACCAATCAACACTGGTATTCTCTCTGAGCTTCGCTGTAAGTTCCACCGCGATCTTCTTAAGGATTTCATCACCTAATTCTCTTACGGCGCTCTCATTGCATTCTAACGCATCGTAGAATGCTGTTTCATCTTCATTGAGTCCTAACTCTTCTCCGTGCTTTGCTGCATGATTGAGATCTTTTGCCATAGCGATGAGTTCTTCGATGACTTGAGCTGTTTCTATGGCACGATTACGATACTTACCGAGTGATGCTTGGAGAAGATCGGAGAATTTTTTCTCTTGGACTTTATTTTTACGCATTTTCGATTTAACTTCATCTTGAATCAGTCGTGATAGAAGTTCAACCGCAAGGTTCTTTTCCTTCATACCACTAAGTTCCGCTAAAAAGTCATCAGATAAAATCGATATATCTGGTTTTTTAAGCCCAGCAGCATCAAAGACATCGATGATACCCTCGGCGACGACGGAATTGGCAACGATATCACGCATCGCTTTGTTGATCTTATCGCGATCAAGTTTGGTATCTGTTCCCCCACGCTTGTTGATAATCGAGTTAATCGCTTGGAAAAAAGCGATCTCTTCTTTATATTTTTTCGCCTCGTCCATTGCTGCACAGATCGCATGAGCTTTCGTAATAGCCAGTACGACATCGGCATAGCGCTGTTTCCCTTCTTTTACCTTCTCTTTACCCTCACTATCGCGGGTGATCGTCGGCTCAAGACCAAGGATATGGTTGGCTGCTTTTGGTAGCAGTATTATCGGAGTCGTTTTATAGCTGCTGTAATCAAACCCGTGGTACATATCCCGACAGATTTCGATATGCCGTACCATCTGACGGAACGCTTCATCCACATCCACCGTCGGGTTCCCCCGTCCATGGCTTGCCGTATATTCTTTAAGTGCTTCTTTGAGCTGATTAGCGATGCCGATATAATCGACCACTAATCCGCCTGGTTTGTCTCGGAAGACACGATTGACACGTGCAATCGCCTGCATCAGTCCATGCCCTTTCATCGGTTTATCGATATACATCGTATGCAGGCACGGTGCATCAAACCCTGTCAGCCACATGTCGCGGACGATAACAAGTTTCAGCGGATCGTTGGGGTCTTTGACTCGGCGTTCGAAAAGCTGTCGAGTTTTTTTATCGTAGATATGAGGACGTAAGAGCTCAGGATCACTCGCACTTCCAGTCATGACAATTTTGATAGCACCTTTATCTGGGTCTTCATTGTGCCAATCGGGACGAAGAGCCGTGATTGCATTGTACATATGGACACAGATTTCACGGCTCATGCATACAATCATCCCTTTGCCATCCATAGATGCTGTCCGTTCTTCGAAATGCTCTACCAGATCCATAGCGACCTTGTGTACCCGTGGCTGAGCTCCCACCAGTGCTTCGAGCGCTGCCCATTTAGATTTGGTTTTGTTTTTTCCTTCTTCCTCTTCGGCTTCGGTCAACTCTTCAACCTCGGAATCGATGTACTCCAACATCTCTTTCACGAGATCGAGTTTAGCCAGACGGCTCTCATAATAAATCGGAACTGTCGCCCCATCTTTCACGGCCTGTTCGATATCGTACACATCAATATAATCCCCAAATACTGCACGAGTGTCTCGATCTTCAAGTGACACCGGAGTTCCGGTAAAACCGATAAACGATGCTTTTGGGAGTGCATCATGGAGATATTTCGCATTGCCGTATTTGATCACTCCACTTGAAGTATCCATTTTCGCATTGAATCCGTACTGACTACGATGTGCTTCGTCCGCTATTACGACGATATTTGAGCGTTCACTCAGTACCGGATAGATACTTTCGCCCACTTCAAGAGCAAATTTTTGAATTGTCGTAAAGATGATCCCACCCGATGGACGACCGGAAAGAAGCTCTTTTAGACGATCTCGCGTATCGGCTTGTTCTGGAGTTTGACGTAACAATTCAGTACTGATAGCGAACTGTTCAAAAAGCTGACCGTCCAAATCGTTCCGGTCGGTCACAACAACCAGTGTCGGGTTATTCATTTCCGGATGCCCCATCACTTTTGCCGCGTAGCAGGTCATCGAGATACTTTTCCCCGATCCTTGGGTATGCCATACTACACCGCACTTTTTGTCTCCACCGTTTTGAGTAGCAATAATGGTGGCATTCACGGCTTTACGAACCGCATGGAACTGATGATAACCCGCTATTTTTTTCACAAATCCTCGTTCATTCCCCTCAAACAGAACGAAATAACGTAGATAATCGGTGACGTGTTCTTTCACAAAATGATCTTTGATCATATCTTCGAGTTCCAGTGCAAAGCCATTATCGTTTTTCAATCGCCACGGTAAATATCGCTCTTCATTCGCTGTCAATGATCCGATACGTGCTGTCATCCCATCGGAGATGATTAATGAAGCGTTAAAGACGAAGAGATCCGGAATCTGTTCTTTGTAGGTTTGGAGCTGATTATACGCATCAAATATCGTCGCGTCTTGGTTGGTCGGGTCTTTTAGCTCGATCACACACAGCGGTAAGCCATTGACAAAGACGATCACATCGGGGCGCCGGGTGTGTTTTGGACCTTCGATACTAAACTGATTAATCGCGGCAAAGGCATTGTTTTCAGGTATATCATAATCGATCAACCGAGCACGATCTCCGCGTGTCTCACCGTTTAGATGATATTCAACTGGAACCCCTTCGACGAGGTAGCGATGAAATGCATGATTATTTTGAAGCAGTGCGGGAAAAGGAGGATTTTTGAGGACATGAAGCGCATCGGAAATAGCAGTGTGTGGCAAAGAAGGATTCAATCTACGAAGAGCATCTTCCAATCGTCCCCAGAGAATGATCTCTTTGTAGCTAGATCGCTCACTATTTGCACTATCCGGAGCGATATCGGGACCATGAATGATCTCATAGCCAAGTTCTGCGAACCATTCGAGGCCTGCTTTTTCTAACGTGTCTTCGTTGATCATACTTTACCTCGTTTGAATATGTACGCAATTTCGACATGTCTTTTTAATATGTCGATTATTTTACTTTTTTTCGACATGTTCAAAAAACGTGTCGATTGGATCCACATGTTATCGACTCATCAAAATATGAAGTAATGCATCATTGATGTAGTAATTTTCACGTCCAATTTTTTCAGACCGTAAAACCCCTATTTCGGCCAGAGTTTGTAAATACGTTGATGCTGTTTGACGCTTAGCTATTCCACCTTGTTCTAAAAACTTGATTTTGCAATAGGGATGCATGAAAATCATTTCAAGTAACTCTTTACTGTAGATTTTTTCGGCTTTTTCACGAATAACATTTTTAACCACATCCATCAATCCTAAAATAGCATCGATCTGGGCGGATGTTTCTTTCGCAGTAATTTCTATCCCTTTTAGAATATATAAGATCCATTGCTCCCATTGACCTTCTTCTGTCACTCTACGCAATCCATCATAGTAATCATTTTTATTTTCGAGGATGTAATGAGATAAAAAGAGAACGGGCATATCCAATAGACCTTGCTCAACTAAAAATAAAATATTGAGAATTCGCCCTGTTCGTCCGTTACCATCAGAAAATGGATGAATGGCTTCAAACTGATAGTGCATAACTGCTAGTTTAATCAACGGATCGATATCCTCTTGAGCATAGATGAATTGCTCTAAATTTGAGAGTTTCTCTCTTAATATCGGATCGCCTTCCGGTGGGGTATAAACGGTTTCACCATTAGGTCCGGAAAGTTTTGTGCCTGTTGTTTTTCGCACATCCATATTTATTTGCTTGATAATTCGAACAATTTCAACAAATAGATTGACACTTAATGGTCTTTTTTGAATTTGTTCATATCCATACCAGATAGCTTGACGGTAACGAAGAACTTCTTTGGTGTGACTATCAAACAGTCCATCCATATCGGCTGCCGCCCGGTAGAGTTCATCATTGGTTGTAACAATGTTTTCGATCTCACTGGACATTCTTGCTTCTTGAAGGACGATTGAATCTATCATCATTCGTTGATTTGGAATCAGTCCTGCTTTCCCTCGTAAATCTGCAACTGCTCGTGATGCTACAATGGCCTGTTTGAGTGTTGCTTTGGTCTCTAATTCAGCTTCTGGAGGCAAAAGTGGCAAATCGTTATAAGGTAAATTACGGTCAAACATTATTTCTTTCCTCTTTATCTAAATAAACGATTTCATTCGAAAACTTTTTTGTCCATGATTCTATCGTTTTTGGCAATAATTGTTTATATGCGGATTCAGATGAAAAATAATAAATCTTCTCATCATCGAGATACGCTCCCCAAACTTTCCCATCTTCTGCATGCATCAATATCGCTTCATAGCTCGTATACAGTCCAGGAACTCCGGCACTAATAACCTGCGCATCAAACACATCTTCATTATCCTCTTCAAATGTATCAGCAAAACATTGTAAAAAACTTCCCCATTTTTCTTGTTTCAATATAGTATATATTGAGGATAACACAGCATCACTCAATGGAATATGCTCAAAAAAGATATCTTTTTGAATTCTATAGTCTCCGAAAAAATGTGCACGCATACCATGATAAGTACGACATCCTTCATTTTCCAAAATCTGGATCGTATCGTTAAATTTTATAAATTGAAGTTTGCATGGGTTGCCTTCATCAACCGCAGTATCTATACAAACCGCTTCATTTGATGACAAAAATTGAGCACTTCCACCAATCGTTCCCATATGAGCACCTTTGAAAACGTTCAGTTCGAAATCAAAGGAGTTTGCAGTCACTTTTTCGATATTCAATGTTCCACCATATAATGGTATTCCACTATCAATACGCCATGTTCCCCACCATCGCTTATTGACTTCCCAATCGATCTTTTCTAAAATCAGTTTTGTCAAATCAAATGGGCTTTTATCTCGTAAATCCAGATATGAAACTGTAGATGACAACCCCGGTATTTCCGTATCATCAAATCGTACAGGCAAGATATATTCTTGAGACTCTACCAATGCTCTTTCTTGCATCGATCGTCGTTCATGATTGGTCCAAACTTTTTTTGCGTAAGCTTCTGATGCGAACATTACGGTAAATTGTGCTTTTTCCTTGTACACCTGCTGGAGATATTCAAAAAGATTTTTACCCCACAAATTGGCTTCTTCAAATCTATCATAAAATACTTTGACACCATAGGCTTTTAAAAGATGCGCTACTTCTTCAACGTAGTCACGGTTTTCTCCGGCAAAGGATAAGGCTACGTGATAGTCAAAAGTCTTTAAATCAGTCATTCAGGCACCAATTCCCAAATGCCCGAAAACAACTTTTTTCAGTTCTAACATTTGATCTGCTTTGATGTAATAACCAAGATTTATCATCATTGGAGTATTAGCTGATGCAACTTGTTGGGTAGGAATTTCTTGCACAATAATTTCACCCTGAGCATTATGTATCGGCCCAGCGAATAAAATGCCAAGCAATCCAAATCGTCCACCACCTAAATTGGTAGTACCATTCTTATCAACATATCCACCCTCATTTATGATACATATTGGAGAACCCGATGACCCAGGAAAGCATGCAGCATCTATAACACCTTTTTTTTCACCTTTAAAATCTAACACAGGATGTGTTGATGTAATCCCTTTGCGAAGCAACGGCATATTATGAACATCGTCCCACAAACCAATCGGGTAACCAATCATAATAATATCTTCCATCGCTCGTAATGTTTTTAGAAATGGGTCGAGTAAAATGTTTTCTTCTACAAAAGGTAAATAATATATCTCTTGCTTTAAATCATCTTTATAATGTTGTATAAGTGGCCCAATAGGCGCACAACATAAATCTAAAGTAGGATGATTCATCCATTCTGTTTGATAGACGACCGGTATATTTATATCACTTACGCCATCTTCACTTTTGATGTGTAGTAATAATTCAACCATTTGAGCACCATGAACAACATGTTTATTAGTGACAATAACAGGAATTAAATAATCACCATTTTGAAAATGGAAAAAGAAGCCCGTTCCACTTCCATTTTGAGTTTGAATCTTTACGGTTGAAAATAAAAGCTTTTCAGTTAAGGCTTCTGGATTAATCATCTATATCTTTCTCCCTGATCATTGCAATGTTTAAGAACTTCATCCAACCATCGTTGATACCAATGCCATTTTTCACCGGCGACATCAGTTCCATAGCCCTTAGAAGGGTTTTTAGCATCTTTTGATTTCCAAAAAACCGTATGGTGATGTATAGTAAAATTTGGAAAGCCTGAGCTTTGAACAATTTCAACAATTTGTTTAGGTAAAAATTTTCTTTTTTCAGTTTCTTTAATAACAGCATATTCTTTATTAATAGCCTCAGCCATGGGAGAATCGCTTTTTACAAATTCAATGACTTTATCTGCTTGACCTTTCTTGTTTGCCATTTTTGGTACAAACAAAATACGATATGCGTAATGTTGGCTACTATATTCTTCATCAGTTAAGGTTTCATCGAAATTTTTAATAAAACCTAAAATATTTCCAGGTAACTCTTTATGCTCTTCGAGTAATTCTTTTTGTTCTGTATTGATACTTGAAAATTGAAGACTAAAAGACAAATATTTTTCGATACCCTCTTCATCTTCAAAAAGTGTTTTTAGATAATGATTGTAGTTCAGACAGCAGGCTTGGAATCTTGCACTTAGAACATCATCTATTTTTGTTGTCATTTGATGTTCAATTTCATGCCGAAGACCGATTAAAAATTTCAAATTATTTGCTGCATCCCGATCAATTGGGTTGTTTTCATCATTCAGGCATCGTTCCATTTCCCAATGTTTATATGCACCATGCTTAGTTTTATCAAATTTTTTTCTTGTTCCTTGTAGTTTAAAATAACGATATTCGATCTTACTTTTACGATAATGAGCATGAAGCAAGTATGTCCATGCAATATTCATTAGCACGATGAAAGATTCAGATTTAAAAGTAATATTTGGATTATTAAAGATTTGAACAGCAGCAAGGGCAGCTTCACGAGATTTTTTTATCAACTCGCTACTAACTGAATTAATACGTCTTATCCTTGGCATGAAATACTCCCTAGCTGAGCCTTTGTCGCTTTTATTATCCTAAAAATCAAGATCACAATTTTCATCTAATTCGTCCCAAATACCGGGTAAAAACCCAGCCCTGAATATACGTTTCACTTTCTGGATCGTATCTTCTAATCAAACACCAATTTCTTTCTTTTCGGACTATTTCCACAACTTCCCCAAAAAATGTAAAAGCTATTGTCCTTGATGCTTTTGAATTGCTTAATCTCACGTTGAGGACATTAGTGGATACGATTCTATATTTAGCTCGTTGTTGTGGATCATCAAGATAAAATTTTACATTCCGAACTACTTCTTTTTTTATCGCTATCTGCTGTTGTTTCGGATTTTCAATAGCAGCCAACATAGGCTTTAATTTATAGTCATAAATTACAGTAGTTAAAAGCCCTATAATTATTGGAAAAATAAATGACATAAAAAAGGCACGAAAAATTGAATTTTCTGTTGACATAATTCGCAGATAAATAGCTTCTATCTGTTCTTCTACTCTCGCTGTATTCGAATTTATTGATGTAAGAATCTCATCTTTCATAACCTGCAATTCTTCAAGGAAAGCTGATTCATCATCTTGTTCAATAGTGCTAAAAGATTCTAGTATTTTTTGATATTCGGCTTCCCTTTCGATAATACTGGAGACAATGCTATTGAGATTTTTAGGAATAATACTTTCTATGTATCCGGCAGAAAATGCAGCCCCTATTGCTTTATATGAAGATATACTGGATGCAAAAAGTTCACTCTGTTTTTGGAAAGATGATAGTTCTTTTAAATTGAAGTTATCTTGTAAAAATGTGAATGATTTTGTAAGTTCTTCCCAATGTGTTGAGACTGGTTTTATTACATCAAGGAATGTACATGATTTTGCAAGTTCTTCCCAATGACTTGAGACAGGTTTCCAAGCATCAAAGTATTTGTCAAATCCTTTATAGGGATTTAGCATCGTTTCCATTTGCTCGTTCCACTTTTTCATGGGTTCGAACATATTCCCTATAGTTTTATCAAATGCTCCATACGGAATGGTAAGCGCACTTATTTGTTCATTAAATGCTTTCATTGGTGCAAAAGCATTCGCAATGCTATCATTTACAGATATCATAGAGCCAAGTGACTTATTGATATCATACATAGGATCCAACAAACGCTTCATCTCTTCATTCATTTGCTTCATCGGGTCTAATGAATCGAGTAGACTTTTTGCGGGATCGTACAAACTCATATCTCAATTTCCCCGCTCAAAAGCTTCGGTAAAAGGGTGTCACGGAGAGTTGAAAGAGTTTCATTTTCTTGTTCTAATTTGAAGATTTTTTCCTGAAGAGATAATGCCAATTTATCAAATTCCTCATGCACTTGCTTAGGAGGTAGAACAAACTTAGTTTTTTTGATTTCAGCAGTTGAGAGATTCACTTGTACGCCGCTATTCGCACGTTTACGCAAATCCATAATAAAATTTTCGCTATTCGTTAAAATATATAAAAAAGGATAGTTAGCAATTGACTTATCTTTACTTCGAATCAATCCTACTCGTTGATTGAGAATAAAAATATCATCTTCGTCCATTAAAGCAGTATGACCTAAAAGAGCGACATTATCTTTCATATCAGTCATACACATGAGAAGATCTCCTTTTTTAACCAAATAACGATCTAATTTACTAGACAAATTTTTTGGAAAATAATCTTTTGATCCGGTTTTATTAAGCCCTCCACCTTTTTTAATATTTCCCATTTTAAAAACTTTATAGGAATCGGTAGGGTCTTCACTCATTTCTTTACTTTTAAAGGCATATCCATTTTGAAAGTCACAAACATCCTCAATAGTCTTTACCTCCCATCCCTTCGGGATCATCCCCAATTCTGATTCGACAAATGCACCCTCTTTAAACGGCTCGAAATCCACAAACCAGCTTTTGAAAATCGCCTGGGCCATCGCTTCGAGTGTTTTGTTCATTTCGCGATTTAGGGCGATTTTGTCGTCGAGAATTGACAAAATATTGGCAATTCTTTGCTGTTTGGGAAGAGAAGGCAAATTTATTTCGTAATTGAGTAATGCTTGCTTGTCTCCACGGGGCATTTTCGTTCCCTTGGAAGTTTGAATAGAGTGTGCTGTTAAACTTTCACTTGTTAGTATGTAATACAAATATCGATTATCTAAACAATTGTTTTTTGGTCGTATTACCAATACATCATTAGAGCATCCCCCATCAAATTGTGCCAACCATACTTTTTTAAAATATGTTCGGATATTTGAAAACAGAATATCGTTTTTTTTAAAATGACTCGTTGTTTTTTGACTCGGAAGTGAAGACGCATGAGTTATACCGCCAAAATTTTCGATCATATTCTCTGTAGATATATAATTAGTGTGATTTATAAGATCAATACCAATCTTATCTTTGCCGTATTCGACAATTTCTCCAAGTTTTTTAGTTTCCCATTTACACATTAAATTGTCATTATTCACAATATATTTCCCAAAATTTCTTTGATAAATGGCACTACACCACTAATTTCGGAAGCTCTGGTCAATAACTTTCCAAGTGTTGCAGTTAATTTGCTTGAATCATTTTGATTATTCTGCAGTTCAGCTATCAACTCTTGTTTATTAGAAAAATCTAGCTTCTTTAGTTCTTCTATCAATTGGTCAATTTTGTTATGGATAATAGTTATATTCGATACATTACTAGCGTTATTACCAGTTGATAGATTGCCAAGATGCTTTACATCTCCCATCACTCCATTAAAATTTTCAATATGAATAGTTTCTTTCGCTTTTTCTTTCTCAGATGAAGTAAAGGTCATATATTCATCACCTAAAATTCCCTCTTGTTCCAACTTCAATGCCCATTCAAGTAGTAATGTTTTTACATGTTCAATAATTCCAATCAACTGAACTTTTGAAACAAATTGTGCAGGCATATTATCTGTTCTGAAAATTTTCATCAACATTGCTTTTTGATGATCTGATATATTTGTTTGAAATTCATCATCTTCATGTTGACATAAATATTCTATTTCTGATATTGGTTGTTGTACATTCATATTATTTACAATTTCAGCGATTTCTGCATTATTGATTAATGCAGGTTGCCATCCATGATAAGGATTGCGAAATTTTAATGAAGTGTGTAATTTTCTATAATCAGACACATAAGTAGTATCATCATAACCTTTTAACTCATTATTTAACCATGATTTGAAGTCTTCAAGATTTAATTTTGTCGCAATAAATAAGGCTTCTCTTAAAAGTTCAGTAATTGATTTATTGCCTGTGATAATATTTTTTTGTAGATTAAGAACAGCAGACATATTAAACCTCGTATCCTATGGATTTGAGATTCGAACGAATCAGTTCTTCAAGTCGTGCACTCTCTGCAAATTGTTCTGAAAGCGTCGCTGTAAATCGTCCCATCTTATCTTCAAACGGCTCACCATCATCTTCGATGTCTTCAGCTCCAACATAACGCCCAGGAGTAAGAACAAAATCGTGTTTCTCTATCTCAGAGAGTTTCACGGAAGAGCAAAAGCCTTTCACATCTTCATAAGCCTTATCCGTCTCGCCGCTTCCTCTCCACGCATGGAACGTTTCAGCAATCCGTGCAATATCTTCATCATTAAATGCTCTCTGTGCACGATCGACCATAAATCCAAGTTTACGTGCATCGATAAAGAGAACTTCTCCTTTGCGGTTACGACCGTTTTTTGTTTTATCACGGGTAAGGAACCAAAGACATGCAGGAATTTGAGTATTAGAAAAAAGCTGCGATGGCAGAGCAACCATGCACTCGACTAGATCATCTTGCACCATTGCTCGTCGGATGTCTCCCTCTCCCCCGCTGTTTGAGCTCATAGAACCATTGGCGAGGACGATCCCCGCCATCCCCGATGGTGAGAGGTGATGGATCATGTGCTGCATCCATGCGAAGTTAGCATTACCCGCTGGGATGCCGTAACGCCACCGTACATCACCGGCAAGCTTATCTCCGCCCCATTCTTTCATGTTGAACGGTGGATTCGCCATTATAAAATCGGCTTTGAGATCGGGGTGGAGGTCTTGGTAGAAGGTATCGGCATGGTGCGGCCCTAGATTAAAATCAATACCGCGAATCGCAAGATTCATCGCCGCGAGCCTCCATGTGGTTGGGTTGGATTCCTGACCGTAGATCGAGATATCGCCGAGCGTTCCGCCATGCGCTTCGATGAACTTCTCAGACTGCACAAACATCCCACCGCTTCCGCAGGCTGGATCGTAGATTTTCCCTTTGTGTGGGCTCATCACTTCGACGAGGACTTTGACGATCGAGGCGGGAGTATAGAACTGCCCTCCCTTTTTTCCCTCTGCCGAAGCAAACTGCCCGAGAAAATATTCGTATACTTGCCCCAAAATATCTTTGGCGCGGTGCCCTTTCTCCATAAATCCAATCGTACCGGTGAGATCGACCAGTTCGCCGAGTTTGCGTTCACTGATCTGGAGCCGTGCGTAGTCTTTGTTCAAAATCCCTTTGAGACGTGGATTTTCCCGCTCGATCGCTGCCATTGCATCATCGATGAGTTTGCCGATACCGGGCTTTTTTGCATTGTCTTGGATGTAGCTCCAGCGCGATTCAGCAGGAACCCAAAAGACATTCGCTGCGATGTAGTAATCGCGATCTTCAAGTTCTTCTTCAAGAGCCGATTCATCTTCGACGAAATAATCATTTTCAGGGTCACTCATCCATCCCTTGAGCTCTTCACGACGCTCATCGAAGGAATCGGCGATGTATTTGAGAAATATAAGTCCCAATGCAACGTGCTTATATACCGCTGCATCGAGTTCGGGAAGGAGCTTACACGCCGCTTCCCATAGAGTTTTTTTAAAATCGATCGGTTCGTTAGCCATTAAATATCTTTCGTTAAATTATATGGTTCTTATTGTACACGAGTGAGGCTGAAAAATGATCAGAAAGCTTCATATGTTCTCAATTCTATTCAAAGCATCAATCAGGGTTGAGCGTTTTACTTCAAACGTTCTGCATACCGCAGCTTTTGACATTCCATTCTCTAATGCTCCGAGAATAATGTCCATTTTTTCTTGAGGAATCGCTCGCGGTCGTCCACCAATTCTCCCCCGTTTTTTAGCAGCTATCAGTCCTGCATTGACCCTCTCTTTAATCAAGGAACGTTCAAATTGCGCCAATGCTCCAAACACATGAAAAAGAAGCTCACCGGATGGAACCGATGTGTCCATTCCTTCTGTCAACGATTTGAAGCTAACTCCTTTTGATTTGAGTTGATTAACGATCTCGATCAGATGTGGAAGTGAGCGTCCAAGACGATCGAGTTTCCAAACTACGAGGGTATCTCCTGATTTTACATAATCGAGCGCTTGAGTCAAACCTGCGCGATCATCTTTTGCACCGGATGCTTTATCTTCAAAAATATGGCGTTCATCTATTCCTGCACTAATGAGTGCATCACGCTGTAAATCTGTACTTTGACGATCACTGTCTGTTGATACTCGCATATATCCTATTAACATGTCGGAAAACCTCAAATTTTAATATTCGTATATTCTATCATTCCGATAGTGTTTTTCGTATATTTTATTGCAGTTTGTCATATGGATTTTCAGTTGATATGGAGAGTATACGAAAAACAACTGTTTTTCGACATAGATTATTTGATATTCATCTAATTTCATAATTTATTTACATCTTGTATGTAGTTGCATGAAAAGAGCATCGATTGACATACTTGTACATAAATGAGATTAAATCAGCATACATCTGCATACTTTTTCATAAAATCATTGCACTGCCATATTTTTATATCATTCCAATAACTTTTGGTTATCATAATATTTCTTGTGTACTTCTCTTTTCGTCTTTTGAACTTAGCGGTTTTATTCGATAATGACATTTACACATATATGGGGGTATTTGTTGGAAGAGATATCTGTTTTAGAAGATCGCATTGAGCGTTTAGAACATAATCATAAATCCTTTGTTGAGTTCGGGGCTATGATATTTATTGGGATTCTTGCTACCGGTATGATCATCGATCATACCCACAACTATTCGTTATGGTTTCTGATTTTGCTGTTGACCGGTGTAATGATTACTACAATTGTCATTGCCGTCAAACAAGATCTGGAAAAAGACCGTTATTGTGAAGAACTAGCCTCACTACGGTTGCAAGTATCAAAAATTACAGAAGAGTAATCAGATGTTCTGGAATATCTTTGTACGTCCCAAACGCTGTACTGTCAATAAAATCGATGTTTGCGTTAGCGCATTTGAAGCTGACGATGAAGCGTTTGTACGAAATCTGTTCTACAAACGCCACGTTGGCTTAGAGATTATTACGGCATCCTCTCATCCTACTCGCGAACTGGCGTATAAACAGATCTACGATATGGGTGATGCTATTGCGAGCCATTTTGAATTCTGGGAAAAAACAATGATGTGCCGTGAGTGCGGTCTCAATCCGATTGGGAGTATGAGTAGCGATCATCTCTGTGACTTTTGTCATATGGAGAAAACATACGAAAAAAATACCGGCAATCCTTGGAACCGTCCATGATCGTATTGGGTTTTACTGCCACTATGCTGCTGATTGCTTTCGCAGCTTATCTTTTTGGCCAGATGAGTGTTGTCGGTTTGACACTATTTTTATTGTTCGTAGGATTGTTTATTTTTCAGTTTAAAGATCACCCCGCAGTGCGGGAGTGGGTAGACAGGGTTTTTTAGAGATTTTTACTCTGCCCACCAGTTAGAAAATCTAAAACTATCATTTTCTTTCGGGATTACATTGACAGCGAATGTCTTAGTAAGCGGCACATTATTATTTGAAATTGTATATTTTATTTCTACGCGGAACATAATAGGCTTTACATCAGGAAGAGCGCTTTTAAAGGTATCTCTCAGAGCTTTATTTATGTTTTTATTTAATTCACTTCCCAGCAATAATGAAGCATTTTGATTAACAAAAGCGCTCATATCCTCTATTTTATTTGTAATTTTAAAAGGAGTGTTGTCATGCACTACATCGTATTCGATAGTGATACTGGTAATTTTAATCGCATCAGATGTTCCGTTATAGAGTTTTAGAGATTTACCATCTTCGCTGCTGAGTTTAATACTCATTCCATCAATTGTGGTCTCTCCGTTACAAGCCATATGACCGACACGTGCTTCTTTTAGCTCATCCGCGTAGTTTGGATGTGCTTTTAGAAAGTCTTTGAATTTATTTGTATAGACATCTATTGTTTCTGGCTTATTCGTTAAAAGGATTTCTACATGCTCTATTGTACGCTTTGTATGTGGATAATCACAGAAGAAATGACAGCCCTCGACAACTGCTTTGAAGTTTTTGACAAAAATGGCAGAGCTATCTTTAATACAAACTGCTTCATTGCCAAATTCAGTCGAGTACGATTTTGTGCGAGGCCACGGATAGCCGATCGGATGATAATATCCTTCTTCATTGCCATAGAGTGTTCCGCCTTGAGATTCGCAATATTTTTTGTACAGATTGTTTGTTTGTACATAATCATAATTGGAAATATCTCGCGGATATTCAAAATCTTTGCGTCGAATAACTGTAAGATCATTGGAATATCCAATTTTATTTTGAAATTCGGGCAATGTCATCGATTTTAATAATTCGGAAGATTGAGCGTTTAACTTTTCGCAGTTAGAGCTATATTCAGTAAGTGACTTATACTCACTACCTAATGCCGTCAATCCAATACCGCATATCAATCCAAATAACAACATAGGTTTATTAATTCGGTGCACATAAAATCCTTGATATTTATTTTTGAAAAAATAAATATATCAACTAATACCTGATAACGATATAACGCTATATATGTGGTTGTATTAAATTTAGCCAATCTTTACAATACCCCCATATTTAGAGTTGGACGGTATGGCTAAAAACGAACTGGATCTCGAAGCGGAACAATTCCTAGACCGCGTATCGGCAAACGTTGTCAAAGCGCGTAAAGCTAAAGGGTTCAGTCAGCTTCAACTCGCCACTGAAATGGGCTACAAAAGCGCTTCATACCTCGGACGGATAGAAATTCGCTCAGAAGGTCAGCATTTCCATCTTGTTCAGCTTTACAAGATAGCGAAAATACTTGGGATCGAAATCGAGGAATTAATCAACTAAACTTTTGTTACAGATGAATTAACTTTTTATTTATCCGCCTAAATAGTGTTCCGTAATACTAGCTCTGTTATGTTTCATCTCATTACTTACCTGCTTTAGCGAATCCAAATAAGAATGACCTGCTTGAGCATATTCAAACATTCTTCTTTTGGCGAAATTCCAGCGCAAACCGTGTGAGCTTTCTGTGTTTTCTTTGCACAAAATAGCTGCTTGTTTGAGATCATTCCAATAGTGCTGACGGTTGATTTTAAAATGCCTATGACGCTTAATGTATTCCATGAGTAGATTATATGTTTCGCAGTTAATTGAAACTGGGCCGCACTTTCCACCTTTTTCTTTCGAGATATAGAAAGCTTTTTCTTGATTTGTAATCGAATCAAATACGGTACCTTGTAATTGTTCAGCTTTGATTAAAGCCACTCCTTCGATTCTAGCCCCCCCCTCATATTGAATCCGTGCAGCAAGTTGATGTGCCGGATCGGATAGGGATGCGATTAAAAGTTCCGGATTGTTATAGGCTCTATGATGATAATTATCAGCGACTAAATCCAGATTCCGAGCTTCATCTAAAATGTACTGGCGAATCGAAAAATCATAATGGCGCGTTTCGTTGTAGATATTTTTTCCAAAAAGTTGTAAGGCTACCTCTAGCTTGCCTAAAGCCGATACAATTTTTTGGAGGTATAACTTTGAAGGATAATATTCAATTTTATAGTCAAGATACGCTGTGATATGCTCGGATGATATTTTTTCAGCATCTTTAATGCACCAATGCTCTTTGAGGTAATTGAAAAAATTATTCCAAATATTTCTATAGCTTTCCATTGTTTGAAAAGAAGCTACTTTTTGAAAGTGGGGATGATTTGGATCTATTCGATTTTCCTTTTTTGCACCTGATTCGAAGATCTGCTTAGCCAACAAAGCACTTTGATAATATACGCTGCCACGCATGACTGTCCTTGGTTAAATTGTGATAGTTTTAGCCGCTATCCTCGGCAAAAATCAGTTAAGTCATTCTGCATTTGATTTACAAGATTTGCATCTGTCTTGGCTCTTTTGGTTGAGATGGTACGAAAAACTCGTAAGCGTTTCTGGGCTCCACCTATAGGTAATAGGTCCTTTTAAAATAAAAAGATGGAGTAAATATAGCATGGAGTTTTGTTCAATATTTTCTCAAAGAAAAAAGTTGTAGGGGTAGATGTTTTTTACAGTTTCCATTTTTCAGGCGAAACTTTTCTAGAACTCCCGAAACGGCATTAAATGGCTGTTTAGGAGATTCAATTCAAAAAACAGTAAAAAAAACACTGAATGAACAGTTTAGAAAACGCTATTTGGTAGTGTTTGAAACATTTTTTGTGGAAGATTTATGGTATTGCTACAGAATTTTGGTTTTGCGCTGCCCACTACATATGCATGTCTATCCACATGCTTGATCGCAAAATCATAAACTGATGCAATGAAGTTGAGTCGGTCATCATGTTGTTTAAACAAAGACAAAATGTATTCGATGTGATTAGCATCTGGGTAATTCTCAAATAGATATTTTTTCATTTGAAGTAGGTCTGATTCGGTCATGTTCTCCGATTTTTGTAAGATAAAAAACACCAATGCGAACGTAATATTCTGTGCATCATTTTTTCTGAATTTAGTGATCAATCCAATGCAATCACTGATGCAATATGCAATAATTTCCAGGACACTTAAGACAGAATATGATTCGACTTTAACCATTTCATTTGAAGCATTTCTCAAATTTGATGTAATGACCCTTGAAAATTGATCTCTGATAAAAAATTCATCTTTATCTAAAATCAATAAAAGATTGAAAATAGTCGAATGAAACGGTTCATTGATCCATAAATTGCGAAGAATAATATTTGTATAAAGCAATTGCGTATCTTTACGTAAATGTTTCGTTGAATACAATTGATGGCGAATCAGATGCGTATTTAGCTGGTATAAAACAGGAGGAACACTTGGTGGTGCTTCCTCTTCGATTTCTTGTGTAGCATTTTCGATTTGAGTCTTGTTGTTTCGGCTTTGTGCAGGAAAAAATAACCAAGCCAGCCAAATTAACAGTAGGAGAATCGGAAAAGATAATATTTCCATATTTTATCCCTCTTGACGGGGTAGGGTGAGATAATCATGACGATGCAGCGCAGTAGAGATGCTCTGTGGAGAAAACCTGTATTCGAACTCCAGCACTCTTGCGAGTGAATAACCAATCAGGGACATATTGAAAAGCTTGTACATCGTTTTTGCCTCGGCTTTCGAGATAAAAACGTTTTTATCATCAATTTTCAATTTAAGGTTGGGTGTACCAATATATTCTGTAACAGCAAAATATTTATTTTGACTATTTCCAAAATCAAACAAGCTGAGCTCTTCCATGAAATGCGTTGTGTCCGCAAATGTCGAGGTTAAAAGCTCGTCACCAACCAGTATACCCGCTGTTCGGAGATACTTCTTTCTGGCAATTTGATCTTCTTCGAATGCCCTGACGAGGTAAATCTCTTTATCAAAATTGAGTCCAACCTTGGTCAAGGTGATATCAAAGTTTTCGTTTTTTACAGTAAGTTCATCCATTTATTTGTCTTCCTTGTTTTTTTCAATTTCGTTCCAAATAGCGTAGATCGTTGAATGTGCTATATTCAAATGATGATATTTACGCATGTAAAGGCTAATCTCTCGAAAGCTCATCCCCTCATCCTTCTTGAGCTTTTTAATGATTGCCCAATAGCCTAATAATATGTCGCGTTTCATCCTCCGTTTGTTATTTTTTCCACGCAGTTTGATGAGATTCATATCAACAGGATCCAAAGAATAGGTTTCTTCTTTAATAGCTAGTAACAGAGAGGAAAGCGTCAATAACACAGTATCAATGTTCGTGTGTAAACCTCTGAGTTTATGAAAAATTTGTTTTTGATTTGTCAAGATTTTCAATCTGATTTCCAAATTTGCACGTGCGAAAAAACGCAGTTGCTGGCTTTGGGCTTCATCTGATAGCTGCGTCAATTTTTGAATTTCATTCATGATTTATTCGTTTTTTCTGTATTGATAATCCAGTGTGCTATGTCGGTTATTTTCCACATGCGCCTTGTGCCATACATTACCCACGGAGGAATGATTTGCTTCGCTAAAATAATTGAATCGGGAATTGCGTCTTTCCCTCCAAACAATTTACTGATATGGGAGTAGCTTCTACCCCATTCTTTAGGCGCTTCTTTCGCATCCAAAACCCATTTTTGATGCTTTTCATACATTTTTTCCACGAGTTCTTTTTCTGTCACAATTTTTCCCTTATTCAAAAAGGCCTTTTTGAATACATTTAATTTCGTACGATTTCAAAAGCTTACATGAGCAATTTTATTTATGAAAAATAGTCAATAAAATCTTGACTATCAAAGTAAATATTTGTAAAATTCTTTACAGTCAATAAAATATTGACTGCTATAAATAGGAAAAAGAATGAAAGAAATTGCGAAAAGATTAAAATATGCCCGTGAAGAGATAGGCTTAAAACAAGTAGAAATGGCTAAAGAATTTAACGTCTCGAAGCAGATTTACAATAATATCGAGCAAGCTAAAAGAAGACTTCAGATAGAAGAAGTTGCAATGTTAAAGTATAGGTTTAACCTCGACCCAAATTGGCTTATTTTTGGAGAAGGAAAAATGAAGATAGAAGACAATATCCATAAGGTAGAATTGATAAACCTAATTCTTGATTTTCGCCAATATGGTGGGGAAGTTGATATAGTCAAAACAGAAATTATTAAAAAGATTTTATCTAAATTACTACATAGAAAAAAATTATTGAAAATTATTCCAATACCGAGTTTACTAGGTCATCATATCACATATGCATGGATGAGAATACTCATAAATTCGAACTACACAGATATTGAAAAAAATGCTAAAAACTATCTTCGAGACCAAATTGAAGCGATTCAATCGAAAAACCCATTATTATCGGAAATCAAAAAAACCTTATATTCTATGCTCGAAAATGTCAACAGTAAAGACTGCTATTATCTTTTAACTAATCGAGGTATTGCAGCAAATCAAGTTCTCGATAAAATTAATTCTTTTGATAGAACATTTAATGAATTTCTCTTGAAAAACGATCGAGAACTACATAAAAGAATTGTAAATGCTAAAGCAACGTTAAGATAAATTCCAGAGTAAGAAGTGAGGAGATGATGTAGTTAGGGGCTTCAAAGCTCCCAAAAAATTGGGCATACTTCTCCGCACTTGTAATTCCACTAACTACATTTACGTTATAATTCCGTCGTTTCGATTGATCGTCGAATAGCCTCTTCGCCTTTTTCACGCTCGGCAAGAGCATACCAGCAACTGTCGGTTGTGCTGTACAGTTTGTTCCGTGTCCATTATGTGAGAGTCTTGGATTTAGGTCGGTATGAGAAGGTGCAGAGAGCATAGTATCTACCACAGCGCCACTTTTCGCGTGTGATCGATCCCCCTTTTGGTTTCCCTGTGAGAGCCAGCCGCAGCCGCATCAATTTCTACTCTTTTTTCTATATTTTGGGTACTGCATTATGAGCAGAGACTATGATGGTCACAATCAAAACATATACTTCACCAGACGCTTGATGATACGCCTATCTATTTATTGAACAATGAAAATGGATTTGAGTAGGGAGCAGGTACCAAGTGTCCCAATTGAATTACTCAACGGGAAGCCGAGAGGCTTCCATCACTTGGGAGTGATAAAACACTTGGTACCCCGTTGAATAATCGTAACGGAGGAATCATAATTGAAAAAATGAAGGATGTTAATAAATTTTCATAGGCTATCAAAGCGTATCAAAACGATTCATAACGTTGCAATTTTTTTCATGAATGGAGGAGTTAGGGAAGGTTTGTTGAAAATATAACATTATCACGAAATAAGAAGTTTGAACTCAGATTGATGTTTGTAGTAAAAATGTAGTAAAAAAAGATTTTTGTGAATTCTTAAAAAATGAAGAAAAAGCTTTGAAAGTCCCTATTCAAGGGTGGTGCGGATGAAAGGACTTGAACCTTCACACCTTGCGGCACCAGATCCTAAGTCTGGCGTGTCTACCAATTTCACCACATCCGCACATAAAAGTCTAAGGTGGTACGCCCTAGAGGATTCGAACCTCTGACCGATGCCTTAGAAGGGCATTGCTCTATCCAGCTGAGCTAAGGACGCGAGAGTATATATGGTGCGCCCGATAGGGTTCGAACCTATAACCTACGGATCCGAAGTCCGTTACTCTATCCAGTTGAGCTACGAACGCACATCCTTCTAAAACATCGCGTATCAAAAGGTATCAAAATAAAAAACATGGGGTGGGTGATGGGTCTCGAACCCACGACCCCCAGAACCACAATCTAGTGCTCTAACCGACTGAGCTACACCCACCATGAATATATTAAGTCTATTTTGAATGATACAAGAAAAGCAAAAAACACGTGGTCGGGGCGAGAGGACTCGAACCTCCGGCCCCTTGGTCCCAAACCAAGTACTCTAACCATACTGAGCTACGCCCCGACACTTCCTAATTTACTCAAGCGAGCTAATTAGTGAGGCGAAATTATAATTTAAAATCACTTGGATGTCAATACCTTTTTCAACTTTGCTATAATTCATACAATTTTACAGCAATAGGGAACCAATTTTGCTATAGGTTCTTATTAGAGAAATAATTAAGGAATGGGATGAAAATAGCACAGTTTAGCCGATTTGGATTTATGATTTCTGCCGTGGGTGCGGCTGTGGGGTTGGGAAACATCTGGAAATTTCCTTATATTACAGGAAAGTACGGTGGCGGTGCCTTTGTCCTTGTTTATCTGATTACCGTAATGCTGGTCGGCTTTTCGGTTATGATCGCTGAAATGTTGATCGGTTATTTGGGGCGGCGGGATTGTAACACCAATTTTGAACATCTTGCTCCACGTCACAAGGGACTTTGGAAACATGCGGGATGGATGGCTGTAACCAGTACATTGGTCATGATGTATTATTCGGTCGTCATCGGATGGATTCTAAATTATATCGTTGTCGCTTCAACTCGCCTTCCCGCATCGATTGCTGAAGCGGAAGTAACATTTAATACGATGTTGACCCAAGGTGTCGGAACCCAAATTTTTTATCATACCCTTGCGTTCTTGATTACGACAATTGTCGTAGCCAAGGGGATTAAGGGCGGGATTGAAAAATTTAACATGATTTTGATGCCGTTGCTCATTGCCATTCTTGCCATTATGTTCGCTTACGCGATGACAATGAGCAGTTTTTCCCATGCGGCTTCGTATATGTTTGCCGCCGATTGGAGCAAACTGAACTCTGAAGCGTTTGCAGTGGCGGTCGGTCATGCCTTTTTTACCCTCTCTTTGGGGTATGGTTCTATTATGATTTATTCGGCATCACTTCCCAAAGGGGGAAATATCGTCCACAGTACGTTATTTGTCATTGCCGGAGATACACTGATCGCTTTGATGGCGGGAATGGTACTGTTTACCTTTTTGTTTCAATATGGAGCTGAACCAGCTAAGGGCCCTGGCCTTGTATTTATCTCTTTGCCGGCTGTTTTTTACGCCATGGGGGCAATCGGAAGTATTTTTGCGGTTCTTTTCTTTTTTGCATTGGCGTTTGCAGGGCTAACCTCGGCAGTATCACTCGTCGAGCCGATGGTTCAATATCTTATCGATAAATTTGACATGACACGTCTAAAGGCCGCAATTGTTATCGGATTGATATTTTATCTTTTCGGAATCGTTGCGATACTTTCACAAATAGAATGGAGTGCTCCGTATCTGACGTGGGGCGGCAAAAACTTTTTTGATTGGATGGATTACCTCACCTCGTCGGTTTTATTGCCGGTAGCCGGATTTATTATGGCAATTTTCGTTGGATTTGTAATCGAGAAAGAGCGGGTCACTTCGGTTTTGAAGTCACAGTTGGGATGGTCTTTCCCTCTATGGTATTTCAGCATCCGTTACATTGCTCCAATTGCACTTATTTTTGTTATGCTCAATTTAATGGGCATTATTACGTTTTAAAGGGGTTTAATGAAACCATCTCGAATTTCTATTGTCAAACAAGTCCTTATTTTACCTGTCATCGTTATCGCAATGGGGTATTTCGTCGATATTTACGATCTAATTTTGTTTGGCGTTGTTCGTGTGGCAAGTCTTAAAGAGTTGGGGCTTGAGGGTGATGCGATTACTTCATGGGGATCGATTATCCTTAATATGCAGATGGGGGGAATGCTCATCGGCGGAATTTTATGGGGGGTATTGGGAGATAAGCGAGGACGATTATCCGTACTATTCGCTTCCATTATTCTTTATTCGTTGGCCAATTTGCTTAATGCGTTTGTAACAAATGTCGAACAATATGCGGCGCTTAGATTTATTGCCGGTATCGGTTTGGCCGGTGAATTGGGAGCAGGAGTGACGCTGGTGGCAGAAATTCTTCCAAAAAATCTCCGAGGGTATGGAATTATGACGATTGCCAGCTTCGGAGTTTTGGGGGTGGTTGCCGCTGATTTGGTCGCGGAACATTTTGCGTGGCGAAATGCCTATATTTTTGGGGCAGTTTTGGGCTTTTTACTCCTAGTCTTGCGTTTTAGAGTCTCTGAATCGAAAATGTTTGAACATAATGTGAGCGATGATGTTAAACGTGGCGATTTCTTTGCCCTCTTTACCCATAAAAGATTGTTCACAAAATACATCAAGGCTATCGCGATCGGTATCCCTCTTTGGTACGTTGTCGGTATTTTGGTGATGTTTTCTCCTGAGTTTGCCAAAGCATTGGCGATTAGCGGGGATGTTACTGCAGGAAAAGCGCTGATGTATTGTTATATCGGTTTGGCATTCGGTGATATGGGAAGTGGTTATTTGTCTCAAATCATGAAAAGCCGAAAGAAAGCATTTTCTCTTTTTATGGCTTTTTCCCTCGCAAGTGTACTGTATTACTATACCCTTCAGGGTGCAAGTGCCGAGCAATTTTACATTGCAGTGTTTGTGATGGGTGTATTTTGTGGCTATTGGGCGCTCTTTATCACAATGGCGGCGGAGCAGTTCGGAACCAATATCCGTGCTACTGTGGCGACAACGGTTCCTAATTTTGTTCGCGGTGCCGTGGTACCGATCACCTCTTCATTTATACTTTTAAAAGGGAGTGTCGGAGTATTGAGTGCGGGAGCTATTGTCGGGGCGGTTTCATTTACGTTGGCGCTTATTGCTCTTGCATTGACGCACGATACGTTTCATAAAGATTTGGATTATATTGAAGCTTAATGTACTTTTCTGTTTAGTCAGAAAAGTACCAAAAGATCATACCGTGATCCAAGAACGCGCGTTCCTCTCGGCACTACTGCCTTCGGAACGGCTCTAGGTATTGGATCACGGGGATTAGTATGTGAGATTAAAAATCGCAAGCGATTTTGAGCCTACTGCTGAAGTAAACTCAGCGTTAGCGTAGCCTAGCGGGGCTTTGCTCCGTAGGCGTATAAAATCAAAATTGTATCATGCCGTCCACGGGTGAACTTGCTGTCGCATACGGACGTTTTGGTATACGACCCGCTAAATAACTGAGTCTTCCTGCGATCACCGCGTTTTTCATTGCTTCTGCCATTAACATCGGATTTTGAGCCTGTGCTATCGCGGTATTCGTTAAAACTCCATCCGCTCCTAACTCCATTGCTAACGCCGCATCACTGGCACATCCGATCCCCGCATCGACGATAATCGGTACTTTTACCGCTTCGCGTACAAACACGATGTTATAGCGGTTTTGAACCCCAAGACCTGATCCGATAGGGGCGGCGAGAGGCATGATCGCGTGCGCTCCCGCATCTTCGAGACGGCGTGCCATGATCGGATCATCCGAGGTGTATGCCATGATCGTAAAGCCATCGCGCGCTAACACTTCACACGCTTTGATCGTTTCCAGTACATCGGGGTAGAGTGTTTTTTGGGTGTCACCGATCACTTCGAGTTTGATGAGATCGATTCCCGTCGCTTCGCGGGTGAGACGAAAGAGGGTGATCGCCTCTTCAGCTGTGGTGCATCCTGCCGAGTTGGGGAGGAATTTGACATTTGTGTTTGCAAAGATATCGCGAAGATTCGGCTCGTTTGGGTTAGTGATGTTGAGACGGCGAACCGCTACGGTGATAAGTTCCGATCCACTGGCAAGGGTTGCCGCTTTGGTCATTTCAAACGAGTCGTATTTCCCGCTTCCGACGATGAGGCGGCTGCCGAGGGTATATTTACCGATTTGTAATGTATGCATATTTAGTCCTTTAAAATTTTAATCACGCTTAGGGGTAAAATTTCATGCTCAATTTCGCGAATTTTAGCCGAAAATTCTTCTAAAGTATCAGAAGAATTTTTAGTAAAACTTTTTTGCAAGATTATCTCACCGGCATCCAGATCTTCGCTGACCCAATGGACGGTTACACCGCAGATATTCTCTTCGCTCTCATAACTCCGTTCAATTGCCCTTGCGCCTTTGAAAGCGGGGAGAAGTGAGGGATGGAGGTTGATAGAGTGAATATTCGAGGTAAAAACGGGAGTAAGTATTCGCATAAAACCGCACAGTACGACGAGATCGGGAGTATATTCACGAATCATCTCCACCAATGCGGCATCGTAGCCTTCGCGGCTATCATACTCACGATGATCTAAAATTTCCACAGGTATATGTGCGGCGCGTGCTTTGGCAATTCCCCCTGCATCGGGGTTATTGGTGATAGCGCAGACGAGCGCACCGTGTTTGAGATGGATTTTTTCGATGAGGTTGGCGAGGTTTGTCCCCTCGCCGCTAAATAGGGCAACGATTTTTTTCATAAAGTGGTAATTCTCTCAATCAGATCAAATGGGGTGAGGGCATAGTTGTTTTTATCAAAATCGCGTGCCGCGAGAGTATGGGCAAGCGAGCCTTGAATGGCTGATTCAAGCGGTGAATATCCTTGTGCGAGGAGTGAGCCGATTAAACCGCCCAGCACGTCACCGCTTCCACCCTTGGCAAGCGCGACGGTTCCGTGAGGATTGATGTAAAACTCCACATCCTTGCCAATGATAACGTTGGCGCCTTTGAGGAGTAACACGGCGTTAGGGTAGGCGGCGCAAAACTGCTCGGCATAGCCGTAACGGTTGTTTTGTAATTCGCTCACATCTATGTCTGCTATCCCCGTGACGCGTAAAATTTGGGTGAACTCTTTGGGATGCGGAGTGAGGACGATGGTGTAGCGCTTTAGAAGTCTCAAAAACATCGGATGGGCAAAAATATCGGCATCCAAAACCAGCGGGAGGTCATTGTCTAACAGGTGTGTTAGCTCATCGTCACAAAACTCTACACCAAGACCCATCCCTAAGGCAATGGCGGTTGCATTCGAGGGGATGGAATGGCTTTGCATCAGCTCATAAGGGATGGCAACATTTTCGTTGCTGATGAGGCTCACTAAGCCTGTGCCGAAACGGAGTGCGGCAGAGCCTGCGATTACGGACGCACCGATCTTTTCCCCGCAAAGTACCGCCAGATGACCATACGTTCCTTTGTGGGTAGAAACGTTCGAGCGAAGCGGTAACGAGAGATCAGAGGGATCGAGCAACTGCCATGAAGAGGGTATTTCATAACGTGAGCGTGAAACACCCAAATTGGCAACGAGGATTTCCCCGACGACCTCTTTGGCAGCGTCACTAAAGAGGCTTCGTTTGAGGGCGCCCATCGTTATGGTAAGATCGGCTTTGAAGGTTTGAAGATCAACGTTTCCATCCTCGAACAAACCGCTGGGGACATCGCAGGCTATTTTGAACGCTTTGGTTTGGTTGAGGCTTTGTATCAGTTCGCGGGTTGCAGAATCGAGCGGACGATTCAGTCCACTACCAAAGAGGGCATCGACAATAACATCATAATGGGTGTTGGATTGATACGCCATTGAGACGCGATACTCTCCCTCAAGCTGCCGTGCGAGTATCCGACCATCTGCACCGTTGTTCCCTTTTCCGCAGACAATTAATACCGAAGAATCCATCGGAAAATGGTGAACAATATAATCAGCGATGGAGGAAGCGGCATGTTCCATCATGATTGGCTCAGTGAGGGCAAACTTTTCGACAGCACGATGATCTAATGTAGTGACTTCTCGGTAAAGATTTTGCATGGATAAAGTCCATTTCGGCTATAATTGTATTTATGAACAACGATTATATCGCAATAGCCAAAAACACACTTGAAATTGAAGCGCAAGCGCTCAAAGAAGGCTCTGAAAAGCTTGGAGCTGAGATAGAGCGTGCGGTTAAAATCATTTTAGCGTGCAAAGGGAAACTTGTCATTACCGGAGTGGGTAAATCGGGGCTGATCGGGGCTAAGATCGCCGCGACGTTTGCCTCGACGGGGACCCCGAGTTTCTTTCTCCATCCGACCGAAGCGTTGCACGGAGATTTGGGGATGATCGGCAAAGAGGATGCGGTACTCGCGATCAGCTACAGCGGCGAAAGCCCTGAACTCAGCTCCATCCTCCCCCATATCAAACGCTTTGATATTCCCCTCATCGGGATGACCCGAAACGCATCATCAACACTCGGGCGTTACAGCGATGAGGTGATTAATATCAACGTGACCCAAGAAGCGTGTCCGCTTGACATTGCACCTACCTCTTCGACGACATTGACCTTGGCGATGGGGGATGCCCTCGCGGTGTGTCTGATGAAGGCACGCAATTTTCAAAAAGAGGATTTTGCCTCGTTTCACCCCGGCGGTGCTTTGGGCAAACGGCTGTTTGTCAAAGTGTCCGATTTGATGCGTACCAATGATCTTCCGATTGTGGACGAAAACACGCCGCTTAAAGAGGCGATTTTGACACTCAGTGAAGGGCGTTTGGGAACGGTGATGCTGACCAATGGAGAGGGAAAACTCTCAGGACTTCTCAGTGACGGCGACATCCGTCGTGCATTGCTGAGCGAGACATTTTCGCTCGATGCATCCGCCAAAGAGTTCGCGACGAAAAATCCTCTCGTACTCGATGATGCGACGATGTTGGCGAGTGACGCGTTGGTATTGATAGAATCGAAAAAAATCCAGTTGCTGGTAGTGACCGACACTAACGGCCTTATCCAAGGTGCACTGCATCTTCATACACTCGTGGAAGCAGGTATCTCATGATGCGTTTAAACAAATATATCGCCCACTATTCGACCTACTCACGCCGCGAAGCCGATCAGGCAATTTTGGACGGCTATGTCCGAATCGACGGCGAGATCGAAACCAACCCCGCGACTCAGGTCGATGAGCGGCATGCCAACGTTATGATCAGCGGGAATAAAATCACCCCGACTGACCAATTTACCGTGATCGTCTATAACAAACCACGCGGCGAGTTGGTAACAAAAAAAGATCCCCAAGGGCGTAAAACGATTTATGACTCTTTGGCAAAACAGTATCGTCACTATATACCTGTAGGGCGGCTCGATTTTGCCTCAGAGGGGTTGTTACTCCTCACCGATGCCTCCCGTGTCGCGACCGCACTTATGACCTCTAAGATGGAACGGGTTTATAAAATAAAGATCAAAGGTCCCGTCAGTGAGGGGATGAAGATTGCCATGGGAGAGGGGTTGGAACTCGAAGATGCGAGCGCCGGTGCGCATGAGTATGCTGATGCAGGACCGATGAGTTTTGCTCCCTTTTATGCCTATCAGGTTCAAAAAGACCAAGGGGACTACTCGATTTTAAAAGTAGCGATCGGAGAGGGGCAAAATCGTGAGCTTCGCCGATTTTTTGCCCATTTCGGCGCTGAAATCGTGGATCTTAAACGGCTCAGTTTCGGCGGGATCGAGCTCAATAATCTCCCGAGCGGAAAAGTACGGTTCTTGGAACGAAGTGAGTATTCAAATTTAAGAGAGTTTTTGGATGCCGTAGAAAAAGCGGAAAAGCAAAAACAAAAGAGTGAAAAAAAAGCGCCAAGAGCAGAAGGAAAACCGGAGTACAAACCCAAAAGTCCTTCGAAAGATAAACCCAAAGCAAAATCCAAACCCTCGAATGAGCCGTTCGGAACCAACAAATACAAACCCGAAAAAAAATCTACAAAAGGTGACTATAAAAAATGAAAACACTTAAATTCCCGACCAGCCATAAAACACAGTTAATGGACATCAGCGCCGAAGTCAAAGAGGCCGTGATTAAATCAGGTATAAAAGAGGGGATCTGTGTTGTATTTACGCCGCACACAACAGGAAGCGTTTTTTTGTTTGAAAATGCCGATCAAAATCTTCGCCGTGATTTGTTAGCTGCGCTCTCGACCGTTATCCCAAGCGATGTTAAATATTCACATGTTGGAGACAATGCGGCAGCCCATCTCAAATCATCTCGTATGGGAGCATCGGTAAGCATTCCAGTACTTGATGGACGTCCGATGTTCGGTAAATGGCAAGGAGTTTTCTTCGGAGAATTTGACGGCCCTCGTCAAGAGCGTGAAGTAATCATCAAAGTTATTGCAGGCTAAAAATGGCGGACTTTACCTATCTGCTTCGTCCCAAAAAATTTGACGATGTGGTAGGTCAGAGCCACCTTTGTTCACCCGATTCTCCCCTTCGCTCTTTGTGTGAGAGCGGTACTCTTACCCACTCTTTTTTTTACGGTCCTCCCGGTTGCGGTAAAACGACGTTAGCTCGGATCATTGCCGAAGTTATGGGACTCCCTTTTTATGAATTTAACGCTACCTCTCTCAAAATCGAAAATTTGCGTAAGATTTTTGATCAGTATGAAGGTTCCCTTACCAAACCGCTGCTCTTTATCGATGAGGTGCATCGCCTCGCCAAGAACCAGCAAGAGGTGTTACTCCCCGTTATGGAAAAAAACAGTGTGTTAGTGATCGGTGCATCGACTGAAAATCCCTATTTCAGCCTGACAGCAGCGATGCGGTCACGATCACTTTTGTTTGAACTGCATTCCATCGGTTACGAAGCGTTATCTGATTTGTTAGAGAAAACATCCGTTGATATGGATGAGGAAGCTCGCGAATATCTCATCGGGAGTTCGGGAGGGGATGCGAGAGCGATGCTCAAACTTCTCGAAGTCTCTACGGCACTGAACAAACCGATCACACTAGCACTCCTTAAATCGCTCCGCCCTGCGGCGCAGTCTCTGGGAAGTTCCGAAGCGGGAGTCCATTATGATCTCGCCTCTGCCCTCATCAAAAGCATCCGAGGCTCAAATCCCGATGCGGCGATCTATTATCTCGCACGGCTTATCGAGGGGGGAGAACCACCCGAATTTATCGCGCGCCGTCTTGTTATTTTAGCCAGTGAAGATGTGGGGAATGCCAACCCGCAAGCGCTCATCCTCGCGACCTCGACGATGACGAGTGTCAAGCAAATCGGTTATCCAGAATCGCGGATCATTCTCGCACAAGCGGTGATCTATCTGTGCGCGTCACCAAAATCGAATACGGCGTACAATGCAATCAATGCGGCGCAAAGTGCGGTGAAAAACGGTGTGATTCTTGATATACCGGAACATCTGCGTCAACAGCACAAAGGGTATTTGTACCCGCATGACTTTGGGGGATGGGTGGATCAACAGTATCTTTCCAAACCGCTGAAATTCGTTGAATTTAAAAACAGCGGCTATGAGGCGAAGATGGGAGAATGGATAGAGAAGGTGTGGAAGGAATAAACTAAATTTTCTATACAGCGGATAGTCGGTAGCCCATTCCATAGATACTTGTTAGCGTTTTATCAGGCAATTTTTTCCGTAAACGCATCATCATACCGCGTAGATTATCTGAGCTTACATCAATATTATTGAGATAAAAGTGGCTCAATATCTCATCCGTACTGCATACCTGCTCAAATTTTTTTATTAGCAATTCCATTAAAAGAATTTCATATTTTGTCAATGCTACGATCTCTTTTCCTTCAAAAAGAAGTTTTTTATCATTCTCCCAAAAGTGTGTATTTGTTAGAGAAATTTTACCTTCATCTTCTATTGGTAGAACGATAGGGGCATTGATTTTAGAACATACTTTATAGAGAGTGTCAAACATTTCTGGGTATTGCACTGGTTTCGTGATGAATTGAGCTACTCCGATGTTAATGAGCGAAAGCAAATAATCTGTTTCCGTATGCGCTGATAGAATAATTATAGGTTGTTCACTGTGTATAGCGCGAAGTTTAGTGACAAGTTCAACACCGTTCATTCGAGGCATCCGAATATCAGAGAGTACTAAATCATAATATTTTTGTTTGGTATTATAAAAAGCATTATATTTTTCAAGACCATCTTCTCCATCAACAGCACTGTCCACGAGATAAAAGTAATCTTCCAAAACACTGACCATGCGTGTTCGTAATGGTTCACTGTCTTCGACAAAGAGGAGTGATAAGCGTCTGGTCTGTTCTATAATATGGTTTTGATTTATCATTGTGTTAATTATAGCATAAACGTAAAAGAAGGGCTTTTGGTAAATATTCCTCTTGATGAGAGAAATATTTAGATATTGTAATACGTCGCTTCTTTATGATGCACGACTAACGCAGTGGTACTTTGTTCCGGATGGATTTGATACGTTTCCGAGAGGGTGATTCCAAACTCTTCAGGACGGAGCAGATCAAAAATGATTCGGCTCGGTTCCAAATCAGGACACGCAGGGTAGCCGAAACTGTATCGTGCACCTGCATAGCGATTGAGGCGGACATCGCGCAAACTAAATCCCTCATCTTCACTGGCGATGTTTAGATCAAGTCGAATTTGTTTATGCGCCACTTCGGCTAACGCTTCGGCGAGTTCTACCCCGAATCCATGCACTAAATTGTATTCGAGATATTGGTTGGAGGCGTACAACTCTTTCTCAAACTCGCTAAATTTGTCCCCGACACTAACACATGTTAGCGGCAATACATCATCGCGCGTGTGGGTGAAAAAATCACTGAGTGCTCTATGTGGCGCTTTGCGCATCCGTGGAAACTCAAAAACGTATTTGGCATTACCGATGACATTTTCTAAGCTTTCGCGATTGGCATTCTCATCGATATTCCATCCGTAGCTCTCATCAAAAATGAGGAGTTCCTGGTCATTGCTTCGGACGGGGTAGTATCCGTAAATAACGGTCGGGTCGAACAATCCCCGTTTCACAATCTCGTTTTTAATCCGCTCGTATGCAGGGTAGACTTTGCTCTCTAAAAGCTTTTTATACTCTTCGACCGGCATACCGGCACGTTTGTAACCCCAATGCATTTTGAAAAGACTGCGCTTGTTAATCCAGCTGCACACCATCTCAAAATCGAGCTGCTCGGCGCGCAATACTCGTCGTCCCCAAAACGGAGGGGTTGGGATTTTGACCTCACGGGAGGGCATTTTAAGAGCGTGAAACGGAGGGATGATAACGTCAATCACCTCTTTTGGAGCCTTTTCAATCATATCCCCACCCAGACGGGTATCGAGACCCACGCTTGGATCGGCATTGTATTTTTCAATACGGCTCATCGCAATGACACCGTCAAACGCGTCTCGGCAGTAAAAGATCGCCCCGCCGTAGATCGGTCGGCAGAAGTCATCCACGAAACTGCGGGTGAGCGCCGCACCGCCGAGGAGTACGGGGGTGGTGATCCCACGGGAAGCCATGATCTCTAAGTTGTCTTTCATCACTTGGGTCGATTTGACGAGCAGTCCGCTCATCCCGATCGCATGGATCTCCTGATCTTTCATGACATCAAGGTACTCTTCGAGTTCGGTTTTGATTCCGATGTTGATCACCTTGAACCCGTTGTTGGAGAGGATAATGTCGACAAGATTTTTTCCGACGTCGTGAACATCCCCTTTGACGGTGCCGATTACGAGGGTGGTATCGGTATCTTTTTCCTGTTTGGAGAGATAAGGGTTGAGATAATCGACGGTCGTTTTCATCGTCTCGGCACTCTGCAATACAAACGGAAGCTGCATTTTTCCTGACCCGAAAAGCTCCCCGACCACTTTCATCGCATCGATGAGGATTTCATTAACGATACGGTCAGGATCAATGGTGCTACGGGCTTTTTCGACCAACGGAATCATCCGTTCTTTGTCCCCATCGAGGAGGAGTTTCGCGATTTTTTCTTCATCACTCATCGCCTCATACGCTTCATCATTTTTACTGTTATCAATGGTTTTATCACTAAAGTGTTCGATGAATTTAAAGAGGGACTGATCATCCGGGCTAAAGAGGAGCTCCTCACAAATAGCGCGATCTTCTTCGGACATTTTGGCAAGCGGTACGATATGTTTGACATTGATGATAACCGAGGTCATCCCCGCCTCAATACAGTGGTGCAAAAAGACGCTGTTGAGATAGACACGGGCATTCATGCTAAGCCCGAAAGAGATATTGGAGAGTCCCAGTGTCGAGCCGACATTCGGATATTTCTCATGCAGCTGACGGATCGCTTCGAGTGTTTGGATTGCCGCGTCGCGGTATTCCACATCACCGCTTCCCACCGTAAAGGTGAGCATATCGAACATCAGATTGCGCGGATCAATGTGGTGGCGGTTGACGCACAGATCGTAAATCCGATCCGCAATCCGCATTTTATCCGCTGTTGTTTTTGCCATCCCTTTTTCATCGATCACGAGACACACGAGGGCGGTTCCGAATTTTTTGGCGAGGGAACAGATGGCATCGAGTCGCTCTTCGCCGTCTTCGAGGTTGACCGAGTTGATGATCGGTTTGCCGCCAATGCATTTGAGAGCTTCTTCCATCGTGTTGACCCGTGTTGCATCGGGCATGAGAGGAAGTGGGATTTTTTGGTTGTAGAGTCTCATGACGTGCGCCATATCGACTGCACCATCACGCCCCGCAAACTCGACATTGACATCGAGACAGTGTGCGCCGTCGCGTACTTGGGCTTGACCTACACTGAGGGTTCCTTCGTAATCGCTCGCGATGATGAGTTCCCGAAATGCTTTCGACCCCGTCGAGTTGGAACGCTCTCCGATCAACAGCGGTGAGGGTTGTTGGATCAGTTCCACCGTGTTGAAGAGTGACGCGATAGAAGGCTTCATCTCTCCGCTCGGTTTTTTAGGGGCGATCGAGGTGACTTTGTTGACCAGTGCGCGGATATGTTGAGGGGTTGTACCGCAGCATCCACCGAGGAAACTCACCCCGTCGTAATGGAGAAAATCGCATTGAAGCTGGGCAAACTCATCGGGTCCCATCGGATAATACGAAAATCCGCCTCGGTTTTGAGGGAGTCCCGCATTGGCGTGAACTGAGATAGGTTTTTCCCACACTTCGGAGAGGGTACGGACGTGTTTGGCGTATTGCTCCGGTCCCGTACCGCAGTTGAATCCGAGGCTGAGAATGTCGAAAGGCTCCAAAATTGTGGCAATAGTAGATGCATCGGTACCGATCAGCATACTTCCCGCCAACTCGATGGTGACTGAGACCATGATCGGAAGTTTTGTGTGACGTTCTGTATTGGCCGCTTCGCAGGCATGGAGCGCCGCTTTGATCTGGAGCGGGTCTTGGCAGGTCTCTAGGAGGAAAATATCGCATCCGCCGTCGATAAGACCTAGCGCACACTCCAAATAGCCCGCAAACATCTCATCGTAGTGGATGTGTCCCAAAGAGGGGAGTTTGGTTCCCGGTCCGATGGAGCCGAGGACATATCGGGGATGCTCAGCGGTTGTGAATTTGTCGCATTCGGCTTTACACACCGCCGCGCCCGCTTTAGAGAGCTCATAGGCACGATTCGCGATCCCGTATTCATCGAGTACCCAGCTAAATGAGCCGAACGTGTTGGTGGTGATGAGATCGGCTCCCGCAGTGAGGTAGGCGTGAAAAATATCACTCATTACTTCGGGGCAGGTGACGTTGAGGAGTTCATTACACCCCTCTAACCCTTCCCAAGCACTATCGGGAATTTTATCGGCACGCTCTTGAAGCTGAGTCCCCATAGCACCGTCAATAATGAGGGGACGGCGGGAAATGGTTTCAAGAATCGTGTTTTTAACCGACATAGCAAATACCTTATGCAATAAAAATAGAGTAGGATTTTATCGAAGTGTAGCCTAAAGGGTTCTAAGTATGAAAATATAATTCTTTGGATACACTCTTAGGCATGAAAAAGCTGATCCTTTTATTACTCTTTTTTATTACCCTTGGATGGTCCAATGAATCTGTGACACTACAGCTTCCGTGGCTGAATCAATTTCAGTTTGCCGGATATTATGTTGCGAAAGATAAAGGGTATTACGCTGATTCCGGGTTGGATGTAACCATTTTAGATGCACAAAATAGAGCTAATTCGCTTAAAGCAGTTACAGTTGCCAAAACTGCGCAATATGGAGTGGGACGTTCATCGCTAATTGTTGATTATGTGAATGGATCTCCAATTGTTTTAATGGCAGCGATTTTTCAATCCTCACCTATGATGTTGTTGACTCGTAAAGATGCAAATATCCGAAGTGCGAAAGATTTGAAAAATAAGCGCGTTATGCTCACTGATGACACAATTGATGATGCAGAGATGCAAGCAATGTTGCGAAGTGCTGGATTAGGTACCAAGGATCTAAAACTACAAGCCCACTCGTACAACCCTATGTCTCTTGAGCGTAATGAAACAGATGCTATGGTCTCCTATTTATCCAATGAGCCATTCATCCTTCAAAAAGCTGGTATTGAGACGTATGCTATCCATCCAAAAGAGTATGGATTTGATTTTTACAGTGATTTACTATTTACAACAAAAGATGAGATATCGCAACATCCTAAAAGAGCAGATGCATTTTATGATGCTTCGATTCGAGGATGGCTTTGGGCTTTTGATCATATTGAAGAGACAGCCAAGCTCATTTATGATAATTACAATCCACAACATAAATCACTTGAAGCTCTTATATACGAAGGGCGCGTACTTAAGGAACTTGCATTTCGCCCAAACGTGAGTTTTGGCTCTATTGATCCGATGCGCCTTGAAATGATTGCACAAGGATATCGCCTTATGGGTGTTGTGCGATCTATTCCTTCGTTTGATCCGATGATTTATAAACATGGAACGCTTCATTTAACAGATGAAGAAAAAGAGTGGTTAACCTCTCACCAAATTGTTCGTGTGGGTATCGATCATAATTGGCCTCCTATCGAATCAGTAGATGAAAAAGGGAAACATTTTGGTATCAGTGCCTCGTACCTCAAACTACTCGAAAAACGCTTAGGTATCCATTTTGAAATTGATTACAGTCGAAAAAATTGGAGTGATACATTACGTGCGATTGAACGTAAAGACATTGATATGCTTGCATGTGCTGCGATTACTGATCAAAAGCAGAGGGATTTGGTTTTTAGTCGACCTTATATGAAGCAATCGATGGTCATTGTAGCAGATTCTGATGTGGGGTATGTCAATGATTTAAGTGATCTTTCGGGTAAGAAAGTCGCTGTAGTGCGATCATATGCGAGCGAGGAGTTTATACGACAGCATTACCCGAAAATCATCCCTGTAATGGTTGATACCTCATTAGATGCATTGAAAAAAGTGGTTTCTGGAGAGGCTTATGCATGCGTAGAAGGGCTCAATGTTGTGAGTTACCTGATTGAACGATATGATCTTAAGCATCTTAAAGTGGTTGGAGAAACACCGTTTCAGTATGAACTTTCTTTTGCATTTAGAGATGATTGGAAGATGTTGGCGACGATCTCTGATAAAGTTCTTGCATCGGTCACTCCGCTAGAGTATCAACAGATTCACGGGCAATGGTTGGTTCTGGAACAAAAAAAAGCGGTTGATTATCGAATTATTTTTTGGTCTGCAGTAATTATCGTCACAATTTTCATTTTTATTGCCTATAAAAATCGCCGTTTGGATATTTTGGTTCGTCAGCGTACAGATGAATTGCAAATGTTTAATCAGCGACTTCAAGAAGAGATTGAAAAAGCGGTTGAAAAAAACCGTGCACAAGAAAAATTGCTTATGCAGCAGGCGAAGATGGCAGAGATCGGTTCAATGCTTGAGTCCATTGCTCATCAATGGCGTCAACCGCTCAATATTTTAGGTTTATCTATGACACGACTAAATTTGAGTTGTTCGTTTGGAGGATCAGACGAGACAAGTAAAGTTATTGAGATTGTTGAAGCACAGATTGAATATATGTCTCAGACTATTGATGATTTCAGGAATTTTTTTAAACAAGATCGGAGTCAAGTTTCGGTCAATATTAATGGTTTAGTTAATGATGTAGAAGCATTGCTTGGTCCTTTGTTAGTTCGTAAAAAGATTATAATTGAACGTGAAATAGATAGTAGCTTAGAAGTAATGGTCTATCCAAATGAGCTCAAGCAGGTTTTGATTAATTTGGTTAATAATGCACGTGAAGCGATTGAGCAGCATCGAGGAGAAGCACGTCAAATACAAATCCGATGTTATAGTGATGAGCGTTTTTGCACCATAGCAGTTGAAGATACGGGTGGCGGGATTCCAAAAGATATAATTGATAAAATTTTTGACCCTTATTTTACAACCAAATTTGAGTCTCAAGGGACTGGTATTGGTCTTTACATGGCTAAGATGATTATTGAAAAACACTTTTTAGGAAAACTAAGTGTGCATAATACTTCTAAAGGTGCATGTTTTGAAATACGTCTTAATCGATCGGTATGAGGGGATTAAAACAATCAATCTCAAAACAGTGTTCATCTGATTCGTATCGATAGCGTAGTGTAAAATTATGAGCATCTATAATCGATTTGACGATATAGAGTCCTAAGCCGAAACTGTGAGGATTTTCATTATGATGGAAAAAAGGTTCACTAATACACTCGAGTGTACATCCAGAGGGCCATGGTTCTCCTCGATTGTAAAAGCGCATCGAAGTGTGCTCTTGTACAATACGAACTTTTGATTCTGTACTGTATTTAATGGCATTATCAATCAAATTTTTAAAAACAGTTACAAAAACTTCACAATCAGCATAAATTGAATGGCCATCATAGCGTGCTTCGATCGATTCTTCTCCGAGAAATAACAGCTCTTTTGCTTTGATTATTAATGTTTCAGGATTGCAGGTCTGTAAATTGGGGGCTAATGCTCCCGATGTGATTTGTTCAACTCGTACCAGCTCTGCTATCAAATGTTCCATGCGTAAAAATGCGCGTTCTAAAATCGATTTTTCTTCCCCTTTTTTTAGAAAAGGGAGTGAGAGCTTTCCGACAGTGATGGGTGTTTTTAGCTCATGCATAATATTGCGTAAAAAAAGTCTGCGAGCTTCGAGGAGTGTTTGGTTTTTATGCATGGCATTGTCTAATGCATGTGCTACAAGTGCTATTTCATCTTTTTTTGTACTTTTGATGGGGGTATAGATCCCTTCTTTACCATATGTGGTGATGGAATGAATCAGTATCTTAAGTGGAAATAGAGTTTTAATAATCAACAAATAGAAGAGTATAAAAGCAATCAGTAAAGCAATAAAAAGAATCTCAGGGATGAAGGATTCTTTTGCAGCACCTGTTTTAAAAACCAACAATGGCGGGGTTGCTTTTGTTAAATAAACATACAAGTGATTTTCATCTTTTAAAATTCGTATTCGCCCTTCTTTGAGTGAATCTTTGATCTCTTCAGGATAACTTGCAGGAACTGTAACAAGAGCATTTTGGAGAGTATCTATAAGATCAGGATGGGGTTCGGCAATACTGTATCCTTGTGATTTCAAAAATGATTGTCGTAAAACAGGCGAGAGAGAGATGCTTTTCCGCAAATTTAAGAGTAGATTTCCTGCTTCTGTCTCCAAGTGATGTTGATGTTCTTGAAGGAGATTTTGGTGAATCGTATAAAACCCTATTCCCATGCCGATAAAAGTAACAAGAAAGAAAAGGGTGATTCTCAGAAAGATACTTTGAGTCATTTTCTATCCTGAAAACCGATATCCACTTCCCCGAACCGAATGGATAAATCGGGGATTTTTTGGATCTTTTTCGATTTTTTGACGTAAACGACTGATGATAACATCGATCGTACGTGCAGAGCTTTCCCATGAGATTGCTTCAGAGTTATTAGAGAGAAAGTCACGACTGAGTGTTTGATTGGGATGGAGTATAAATAGGGATAAAATTTCGTATTCTGCGCGTGTAAGCGATAAAGATGTTCCACTATAAAAAATCGTTTGTTCATTTTCATTTAATGTAAAAAGTTTGTTTTTCTTCTCCAATGTTGGACGATAGCGCCGTAAGACACTTTTGATTCGTGCGATAAGTTCACGAGGTTCATACGGTTTTGGGAGATAATCATCAGCTCCGTATTCGAGACCGATTACTTTATCGTTGATATCACTGCGAGCACTCGAAATGAGGATTGGAATATCGGTTTTTTTTCGGATTGCTTTGCAAAGATCTAAACCATCCATTTGGGGAAGTGTCAAATCTAAAATAATTAGATCAAAATGGTCGTTATCCAACAGATTTAATCCAGCGGAGGGTGTAGAAACGGCATTGATAGCAATACCGTAGTTTTTGAGATAATTAACAAGTAATGTTGTGATGTCCGGGTCGTCTTCGACCATGAGCGCTTGTAACATTAGTTAGTCATTTTCATAGAGAGGTTTGTGATGAGAAAAGAAGATTTTTCTCTGTTGGGGAGTGAGTACTTCGATTTGTTTTACATATGAGTGACGTTTCACCTGCGCAACGGTTTCATCTATTTGTTGGAGTTGCTTTAGTTGATTGGACGAGAGATTCAGGTCTGATGTCATTGCGATAGATACTGGTGTTGATGCCGATAGATAGGCACAACTTAAGATTGAGAGGATGATGGGACGAATCATGTGAGACTCCTTGGTTATTACTACCTCACTATGAGGTGCACATTCGACAGTATGACGTAGCGATGTTAACGAAGGGCAAAAAGAACATAAATGAATGTAAAAAATTATTATAGTCCAGGTAGTCTTGGGATATGTCCTAGTTTTGAGTGTTTGTAGTAATGCCCCCAGAGTTGCTTCATCCAATGTCCGACTATTGGCATTGGAAGCATTAATGCTTTAGTATCATCCCTATAGACGAATCCGGCACCGTTTCCCATGTCCATAACGCATAAAATATTCAGATGCTCATGATAGGTTTGTTTATCTCCATTTTTACCTAAATAATCGATTGCGAGATTATGCGCGGTAATACGTGCCATCATTTCGGCAATATGCCCTTGTTTCGCTCTCCATTCCGGCCCTTCAATGGCGGCTGAATCACCAATGGCATACCATGAGTCGATTCCATCGATTTGGCAGGTTGAATCGATTCGAATAAATCCTCCTTTATTCGTGGGAAGATCGCTTGATCCTATAAGATCACTTCCGTGACCTGCGGGAATAAACATGATTAAATCGCTTTCTAATATTGAGTCGTCTTCAAAAATAATTTTGTCATTTTCAAAGAGTTTAATTTTTTTTCCGTATCGTGTTTGTAGATGGTTTGCATTAAACATTGTTTCCATCATGCTCAAAGCTTTTTCACCCATACGAGCCCCGGGTTGTGGCATTGGGGCAAAAAATGTCATCTCAAAGTGTTCCCGTATACCGAGTTTTTTGAGTTTATGATGTACGTTAAAAAAGAGTTCAAATCCGGGCCCTCCACGCACAGCACTCGTATCATTGGGATTCCCGCCAAAGCCAAAAGCAATTTTTCCGCTTCCTTTGGCAATCAGTGCATCTATTTTAGTTTTTAGTGCAAGTGATTGAGATGGCTCACCACAAATGCTTAGGGTATGCTCAAGTCCGGGATGTTTCATTTTTCCGCTTCCTGTTGCAATGATGAGGTGTTCAGTATGACGTATTTCACCATTTTCTAGGGTTATGTTTTTTTCCACAGCGTTGATGGCGATGACTTTATTGAGTATCACTGAAAAGTTATGTTTTTTGGCCAGTGCAGATAGAGAGAGAGTCGCTTCTTGAAAGGATAAAGTAGAAACGGGGATCCAGATAGAAATGGGGTAGATAAAAAGATAATCACGTTCACTGATAAGTTCGACTTCGAAACCCTCTTTACGACAAAAAATGGCTGCTTCAATCCCTGCGATTCCTCCGCCAATAATACTGATTTTTTTCATTGTAGTGACCTTAAAAATAAGATAAACTAGTTATATCTATAATTGTGGATTATACGTTATTGCAGTAATCAAAGTCAATAGTGGAGAAAGAGTAAAATGTTAGCAGTTGTAAAAAAAAAGCATATTGCCCTTGCGAGCAAAACAGAATTAATCGACCATCCAGCTGGCACGTTTTGATTGACGTAGTTTTTTAATCATCATTTTTTCAAATGGTGTTATCTTTTCCATAGACTTCTCCTTGTGTGAATTTATAAACATAATTGTACTGGCGAATAGTTACTGAATGATAACGAGCTTGATAAAATAACGATATTAGATGCAACTGCTAATCATCCAAACAGTTAAGAGAGCCGATAATCTGCCAAAAATAGGAGATGCTATGGGATGCGTTGAAAAAGCTCTTTTAGGCGGTGGATGCTTTTGGTGTATAGAGGCAGTGTACAATCGAGTTGTAGGTGTGTGCAGTGCTAAAAGCGGTTATGCAGGAGGTGCGCGTAAAAACCCTTCATACGAGCAAGTATGTACTGGTGCTACCGGACATGCTGAGGTTGTAGAGATTACCTATGATCCTGCAATTATTAGTTATTTAGAGATTCTTGATATCTTTTGGGTGATTCATAATCCGACAACACTTAATGCGCAAGGTGCGGATAAAGGGACACAGTATCGTTCCGTGATCTATTATTATAATGATCAGCAGAAAGAAGAAGCTATTATTTCAATCAAAAAAACCCAAACACAATGGGATGATCCAATCGTAACCGAACTTTCACCGGCATCGGAATTTTATGAGGCAGAAGCTTATCATCAAGAGTATTACAACGAGCATCCTACACAAGGGTATTGTCATGCGGTAATTGCACCTAAGCTAGAAAAATTTATAAAGAAATTCGGGGATAAGGTGAAAAATTAGGAGAGTTTATATTCCCACAGTCGTGGGAATAAGAGAAGAAAAAGTTTTACTTATTTAGTAAGTTGAACTTCAATACGGCGATTTTCAGCACGACCTTCTTTTGTGTTATTGGTTGCGATAGGCATACTTTCACCTTTTCCGCTTGAGCTTAAACGCTCAGCATCAACGCCATCTTTTGTAAGCATTGATTTAACGGCTTCTGCACGTTTTTCTGAGAGTTTTTGGTTGTATGCATCTGATGCAGTGCTATCTGTGTGACCAACGATACTTGCTTTATATGCTGGGCTATCTTTTAAGAAAGAAGCGAACGCAGCTACTTTAGCAGTGCCTTCTGCATCAACTGCATTTGAATTGGTTGCAAAATTAAGGTGAAGAGTTGCACTTAAAGGACAACCGTCCATGTCTACTTTGAATCCTGCTGGAGTATTAGGACATTTGTCGGCCGGATCAAGTACGCCGTCTTTATCGCTATCGATATTACACCCTTTTGCATCAACAACAAAACCTGCTGGGCTATTAGGGCATTGATCTTTATCATCAAATACACCATCTTTATCACTGTCTTTTGGTGCAGCAATAACAGGTTTTGGTGCAGGTGTTGGCGCGACTACAGCTGCAACAACCGGTGCCGCAACTACAGCAGCAACAACAGGGGCTGCAATTGGAGTTGCAGCTGGAGCAACTGGTTGAGCTTTTTCGCCAAATGCGAAATCTAGACCAGCCATGAGCAATAAGTTATTATCCCAATTAAAATGGTTAAATTTTAACATTTCAATAGCTTCCAATTTTAATGCGATTTGATCGGAAAGACCAACTTTTACCCCAGCTCCTGCATCAGCAAATACACTGTTGTGATTGTTATATTGGTGATTACTCATCGTTTCGTATCCAAGACCAGCTTTAACAAACGGGGTAATATTATTGCTTGTTTTCAAATCATATACACCATTAAGTGCAGATCGGAAGATATCAACACTACCAGGTGCTGGTTTATAATCGGCATTGCTAAACAGAACAGATAGTTCAGGCTTTAAAAGTGTATCAACATTGTTAAATTGCATTTCTGCGCCATATGCAGCATGATTTTTTAGGTCTTGAGCACTATTTGGAAATACATAACCCACCATTGGGCTGATTTCATAATTATAATCAGTTGCACCGAGCAATGTAGCAGCGAGTAGTGCTGAAAAGGCTAGTTTTTTCATTTGAGTCTCCTTGCGACTTTATATGTTTGAATACAATATTATCATGCAATTGTGATTAAATTGTTGTCAAAGTTAGAGGTTAGTTGTAAAAGCGTTCTATTGGGGTGCTAGCAAAAGCTTTTTCGAGTCGCAATGGTGACAAAGAATGACGTGGTTATACAAAGTTAAATGAGATCAATCGAATATTATCCCTCTTTGTGTTAGAGTATAGGAATTAGAAAGTTACGAGGAGTTTGGATGGGACATCTATATCAATTAGCAATTATTGGTGCGGGACCTGCCGGAATAGCAACAGCGATTGAGAGTTATGTACTGGGAATGCGGGATATTGTATTACTCGAAAAAGATGAAAATCACAATGCAACCATCCGAAAGTTTTATAAAGACAATAAGCGCGTTGATAAAGATTGGAAGGGTCAAAAAGTTGAGTTAGATGGAACTATCTATTTTATGGATGGAACCAAGGAGAGTACTCTTGATTTTTTTGACCAATTGTTGGATAATGAAGTATTAGAGCTAAAAACACATACTGAAGTCCAAAAAATAGTGAAAATTGAGGATGGGTTTGAAGTTTTTATTGCCGGCGGCAGTATTTTGGCTAAGTATGTTGTAGTTACCATTGGTCGGATGGGAAAACCGAATAAACCTGATTATAAAATTCCCCCTTCAATAAAAAATCAAGTACACTTTACTTTGGATGCATGTGGAACAGATGAAAAAATTATGGTAGTTGGCGGTGGTGATTCAGCGATAGAGTATGCTGTTGATTTGTGCGAAAAAAATGAAGTGAGTATTTGTTATCGTCGAGGGACGTTTCGCCGTGCAAATCCGACAAATCAAGCTGATATTACGCGGGTTGTTGAGGCGGGAAAAGTGCGACCTCTTTTAAATACTGAAATTGTAGAACTAGAGAGTGAAAGCGGAAAAGTAAAAGTACTCTTTAGTGATGGTGCTTTTGAATTATTCGATCGGCTTGTTTATGCGATCGGAGGAACAACGCCGAGCGGATTTTTGCAAAGCAGCGGAATTCAGGAGGAGGACGGTAAGCCGGTTCATGATGAGAACTATCAAACCAATGTTTCAGGATTATTTGTAGCCGGAGATATTACCCAAGAATCAGGCGGTTCAATTGCTCTGGGGTTAAATCACGGCTTCGCGATTGCCAATTATATTATTGGTCTTTCAAAATAGGGCTACTTTTGTGACTGAGTGGCCCATCTGCACTGAAGAGTGTGAGCTCAATCGTAGTATAAAGGTATTCTGATGTGACTAAGGGATTAAAGTTTTCATCCTGAAAAGCGGCTATTTTTGCATTATGGATGATATCTTCGAGCAGTGAGCGGCTGAGCGTACTACTTTTTGCATTTCCTCGAATTTCATTATTTAAATAGAGGGTAATTTCTGTCATCATCGGTTCGGAAAGAATGGGGTATTCTTCAAGCAGCTTTTCCCTATCTATGGATCGCTCAGCTTGCAGTACCTCTTGAATGGACTGTCGGGCGATGGTTAATAATACCGACTGTGACACGGATTACCTCCTCTCCCTTTTATGTTATTATAACTTACTTATCTTCAGGTGAAGTAGCAATTTTAAATCCTAACTCTTTAAGCATTTCTAGATCCGTATGGGCTTCGCGTCCGGCAGTGGTGAGATAGTTACCTATGACGATACTGTTTGCTCCCGCTTTAAAAATCTCATGCTGTCGTTCTTTAAACGTAATTTCTCGTCCTCCGGCAATCATAATACGATCTGCTTTATCTAAAATTTCCCGTGCAAGTGAGATCAGTTTTAACGACTCATCAATCGTAAGCGGATTGGGGTTGAGCGGCAATGCCGGATTATGATGATAAAAATTGAGAGGAACGGAGATTGGATTGAGCTCTTTTAAAGACTCTAACATACTGATACGATCGTCCTGAGTCTCACCCATTCCGAAGATCCCACCACTGATGAGTTTGAGTCCTGAAGCATTAACATTTTCACAGGTTTCATAGCGTTCATCCCACGGATGAGTCGTGCAGACTTGGCTGTAAAAGGCACGGCTGGTTTCGAGATTATGATTGTAGGCACTTACTCCCGCACGTTTTAGTTCGTGTAATTGTTCCAGTGACGCTGTACCGTTACACGCGATAAGACGTAAGCGCGGAACTTCACGTTTGAGGGTAGAAGCGACATTGCATACGAATTCGAGAGTTTTGTCATCCAACCCTTTTTGTGCCGTCACAAGACAAAAGCCCAATGCCCCCAATGCTTCGAGTCGGCGTGCTTCTTCTAAAATTTGTTCCATCGGCTTTTGTTTATACCGTTCGATATCCGCTTTGTATTTGACACTTTGGGAGCAGAACTTACAATCTTCATTACAGGTACCGCTGTTGATATTGCAGATGGAGCACAAAAAGATTTTTTGAGTCATATTAAGACCTTTCAAACGAATAGTGTCGTTCCTCGAATACGTCACTCCCGACTGCACGAGAATAATGGGTGACAATGAGGTTGGTGTCAGTCGTTTCCAGCATAGCACAGCTTGAAAACGGTTTGTCTCGTGCGCATACTTCCCCAGGGTTGAGAAAGAGGGTACGATTTTTAAAATCACACTCAAATACATGTGTGTGACCGAAAATGATCACTTCAGCATCAGCATTCATGTAAAACGGTAAATGCATCAGTTTAAAATTAACTCCGCCGAGCTTAAAATAGTGCGGTTCTTGGACAAGATTGTATTTTGTATGATACTCAATCAAAGTGGCATCATTATTTCCATAAACAGCGACATAGCGTAACCCGCTGTTTTTGAGCTGATCGAGTATCTCAGGTTTGACGATGTCTCCGGCATGGATTAAAAACTCTGCTCCATGTGAAACCAAATGGTCTATTACCTTTTGTGAACGCCCTTTTTTAGAGTGCGTATCAGACAAAAGACCAATTTTCACGCACCTTCCTCTCTTGGTGTACGGTCTTTACACTTGACACATTCATATACTTCTTTATTGCGATACGTGCGCGGTGCTAATGCACCGCCGCATCCTTCGATTTCACATTTTTTATCACTCGGCTCAAATTTGGAGATAAATTTACATTTTGGATAGTGTTCACATCCCCAAAAAGCCCCACGACGTGATTGACGCCATAACAGTTTTCCGCCGCAATCCGGACATGGAACTTCGGAAAATTTAGTTTCTTGATTAAGCGTTTTCGTATTTTTACATTTCGGATAACCGCTGCATGCCAAAAATTTCCCGTTACGACCATTTTTGACTACCATGGCACTGCCACATTTATCGCATATCTCTTCACTTACTTCATCAGGAGTTGCAGGATTTTCTTTTTGGTTCTCTTCGGTTTGTTCGGTATATTTGCATTTTGGAAAGCCGCTGCATGCGATAAATTCTCCGAAGCGTCCTGAGCGAAGTAAGAGTTCGCTTCCACATTGCGGACAGTTGCGTCCGAGCGGTTTTGCCATCTTAAGACTGACGATATTGGTTTTTCCGGCTTCGATTTTTTCGATAAACGGATAATAAAAATCAAGAAGGATCTTATGCCAAGATTTCCCTTCATCACTGATCTCATCAAGTGTCTCTTCCATCGTTGCAGTAAAGGAAGCATCGACAATTTCTTCGAAATTATTTTCAAGCATCTCGGTTACGGTAAATGCAATTTCGGTTGGCTGGATGGCTCGTTTCTCTATTTCGATGTAATTACGTGCTTGCAGGGTGCTGATAGTCGGCGCATACGTTGATGGACGACCGATCCCTTCGCTTTCGAGTTTTTTGATGAGACTCGCTTCGGAATATCGTGCCGGAGGTTCGGTAAAGTGTTGCTCAGGGGTGATGGTTTGGATATCAATCGCATCACCTGTTCTGAGTGAAGGGAGCAATTTGTCTTTATCATCGCTTCCGGTCACACGGTAAAAACCATCAAACAAGAGTTTGCGTCCTGTCGCACGGAATTGTGCTTTTGGGCTTTCGAAGGTAATGCTTTGTTGTTCAAATCGCGCATCGTTCATTTGACAGGCTAAAAAACGGTTGTAAATGAGACGGTAGAGTTTGATCTCATCTGGTTTAAGATAGGTTGCCGCTACTTCAGGGGTAAAAGCGAGCATGGTGGGGCGGATCGCTTCATGCGCCTCTTGGGCTCCTTTGGACTTTTTCGTATAAACTTTTGCCTCTTTTGGCAAGTATTCTTTTCCATAACGGTTCAAGATCACTTCACGTGCCGCTTCAACCGCTTCAGCTGCAAGGTTGAGAGAGTCGGTACGCATATAGGTGATGACCCCGCTGGTACCTTCGGGAGTTTTTACCCCTTCATAGAGCGCTTGGGCAACCATCATTGTCTTTTTGGGTGAGAATCCGAGCTGCGAACTGGCTGTTTGCTGAAGGGTTGACGTCATAAACGGCGGAGGGGTAGAGGATTTACGCTCTTTGGTCTCGATCTCTCCGACTTTAAACGCCTCTTTTTTGAGTGCATCTACGATCCGTGCAGCATTATCCCCTGTTTTGATCGTGAGTTTATCGATTTTTTCATTCTCAAAATTAACTAAAGTCGCTTCGATATCTTTTTTGAACAGGGTATCAATCGTCCAGTACTCTTCGGGGATGAATGCTCGAATTTCACGTTCGCGATCAACAACAATTTTAAGCGTTGAGGATTGAACCCGTCCTGCTGACAACCCTTTTTGGATTTTAGAGGCGAGAAGAGGTGAGAGTTTATACCCTACGATACGATCGAGCAACCGGCGTGCCTGCTGGGCATTGACACGATCCATATCGATACTACGCGGTGTTTCGAGTGCATGGATGATGGCAGTTTTGGTAATCTCATGAAACACAATACGCGGCAAAGATTCTGGATCTTTGTCAATCGCATGGGCAATATGCCATCCGATAGCTTCTCCCTCACGGTCTTCATCGGTCGCGATAAAGATTTCATCGCTTTTTTTTGCCAACTCTTGGATTTGTTTTACCGTAGCGGTACTGTCTTCACTGATCCGATACTCAGCAACGATTTTTTCGTTATCAATTTTGATCCCGAAACGGTTTTTAGGGAGATCTCGAATATGCCCTTTGGAGGCGATTACCTCGTAATCTTTGGTGAGAAAGTTTTTAATGGTCTTGGCTTTGGCCGGAGACTCTACAATGATGAGTTTCAAAAAATGAATCCTATATATATGGATGAGTTGCGAAAGTGTAACAAAATTTTTTACAAAATCGTTAAAGTTTTTCTTTTATGTCCCGATATAGTCTGTAACAGCAAGGACGCTGAACTAACTTAAGAGCAAAAAGCTCTTGCGATAAAAGGATTTATCATGGGTTTCAAAATTAACACAAACATTGCGGCATTAAATGCTCATTCAAATGCGTTGTCTAATAATCGTAATTTGGACGGTTCACTCTCTAAATTGAGTTCAGGTCTCCGTATTAACAGTGCGGCGGATGATGCTTCAGGTATGGCGATTGCGGATTCTCTTCGTTCACAATCTTCTGCACTTGGACAAGCGATTTCAAATGCAAATGACGGTATCAGTATTATCCAAACTGCTGATAAAGCGATGGATGAGCAATTAAAAATTCTCGATACAATTAAAACCAAAGCGACTCAAGCGGCACAAGACGGTCAAACAACCGATTCACGTAAAGCACTTCAAGCAGACATTACCCGCTTGATGGGAGAATTGGATAACATTGCGGGAACCACCTCATTCAATGGACAACAACTTCTTTCAGGTCAATTTACCAATAAAGAGTTCCAAATCGGTGCGTATTCAAACCAAAGTATTAAAACATCTATTGGTGCGACCAGTTCAGATAAAATCGGTCAAACCCGTTTTGAAACATCAGGTACTATTACGGCATCTAAAAATGCAACATTGACTTTTTCTGCGGTTGATGGTAAAAACGATATTAAACTTGAATCGGTCAAAATTTCAACCAGTGCGGGTACCGGATTGGGTGCATTGGCGGAAGTTATTAACAAATCATCGGATAAAACCGGAGTACATGCCTCTTATACGGTTCAAGCAACCGGATCAGCGGTAATCGCATCTGGTACTATCAGTGGTTTGGCAATCAACGGTGTTACCATCGGATTGGTAACGGTTCAGGCAAATGATAAAGACGGTTCATTGGTCGCTGCGATCAATGCGGTTAAAGATACTACAGGGATTGAAGCATCTGTTGACAGTCGTGGACGTTTAGCACTTACCAGTTTGGATGGACGTGGTATTAAAATTTCCGGTACAAACTTGACTTCAGTGGGTGGTCTATCTGCTGCTGCGGTTCAAAACTATGGACGTTTGAGCCTAACTCGTCTTGATGGTAAAGATATTCGTGGTATTTCTACTGCGGGTGTTGGATTCTCTTCTGGTGCGGCACAAAAAACAGTTAACCTCCGTTCAGTCGGTGGGGCTATCAGTGCAGACGTTGCAAGTGCAATGGGCTTTAATGCAAACTCGAATGTTGAAAACAAAACCAAAGATAAAACTGCGGGTGTTACAACACTTAAAGGTGCAATGGCGGTTATGAGTATCGCGGAAACTGCACAAAAAATGCTTGACCGTGTACGTTCAGACCTCGGGTCAGTACAAAACCAATTGGTTTCTACGGTTAATAATATTTCAGTTACTCAAGTTAACGTTAAAGCGGCTGAGTCAAATATCCGTGACGTTGACTTCGCAGCAGAGTCTGCAAACTTTTCTAAATTTAACATCTTGTCTCAATCGGGTTCATACGCGATGACTCAAGCGAATGCTGTTCAACAAAATGTACTTCGTTTGCTACAATAGTAGCAGATGATGTGCCGCATAGCGGTTACATTTTTTCTTTGATATCTGCCCATTTGGGCGGATACTTCTCCTCTCTACCACTTCTATTCCTCTTTAATTTTATGTCAAAAAATCAATATTTAAGTATTAATCGTAAAATTTGGAATATTTTTTGCTTTAATAGATCTTTAGAATTGCACGGACGCAAAAAAATTCCTAAGGATTTATCATGGGTTTCAAAATTAACACAAACATTGCGGCATTAAATGCACACACAAATGCGTTGGCGAACAATCGTAATTTGGACGGTTCACTTTCTAAATTGAGTTCAGGTCTCCGTATTAACAGTGCGGCGGATGATGCTTCAGGTATGGCGATTGCGGATTCTCTTCGTTCACAATCTTCTGCACTTGGACAAGCGATTTCAAATGCAAATGACGGTATCAGTATTATCCAAACTGCTGATAAAGCGATGGATGAGCAATTAAAAATTCTCGATACAATTAAAACCAAAGCGACTCAAGCGGCACAAGACGGTCAAACAACCGATTCACGTAAAGCACTTCAAGCAGACATTACCCGCTTGATGGGAGAATTGGATAACATTGCGGGAACAACCTCGTTCAATGGACAACAACTTCTTTCAGGTCAATTTACCAATAAAGAGTTCCAAATCGGTGCGTATTCAAACCAAAGTATTAAGGCATCTATCGGTGCGACCAGTTCAGATAAAATCGGTCAAACCCGTTTTGAAACAGGGAGTGTTATTGCTGCATCTGTCAATACTACATTGACTTTTTCTGCGGTTGATGGTAAAAACGATATTAAACTTGAATCGGTCAAAATTTCAACCAGTGCGGGTACCGGATTGGGTGCATTGGTGGAAGTTATTAACAAATCATCGGATAAAACCGGAGTACATGCCTCTTATACGGTTCAAGCAACCGGATCAGCAGTTATCACATCTGGTACTATCAGTGGTTTGGCAATCAACGGTGTTACCATCGGGCTTGTAAAAGTAAAAGCGAATGACCAGGACGGTTCATTGGTCGCTGCGATCAATGCGGTTAAAGAGACTACGGGAGTTGAAGCATCTGTTGACAGTCGTGGACGTTTGACACTTACCAGTCAAGATGGACGTGGTATTAAAGTTTCCGGTACGAATCTAGCTACTGTCGGTGGTATGTCTGCTGCTGCGGTTCAAAACTATGGACGTTTGAGTTTAACTCGTCTTGATGGTAAAGATATTCGTGGTATTTCTACTGCGGGTGTTGGATTCGCAGGTTCTGAAGCTCAAGCGACGGTAAGTCTTCGCGATATTCGTGGTTCAATCAGTGCAAATATTGCAAGTGCAATGGGCTTTAATGCGAATGCACAAACAGAGAACATTACGAAAGATAAAACTGCGGGTGTTACAACACTTAAAGGTGCAATGGCGGTTATGAGTATCGCGGAAACTGCACAAAAAATGCTTGACCGTGTACGTTCAGACCTCGGGTCAGTACAAAACCAATTGGTTTCTACGGTTAATAATATTTCAGTTACTCAAGTTAACGTTAAAGCGGCTGAGTCAAATATCCGTGACGTTGACTTCGCAGCAGAGTCTGCAAACTTTTCTAAATACAACATCTTGTCTCAATCGGGTTCATACGCGATGAGTCAAGCGAATGCTGTTCAACAAAACGTATTGAAATTATTACAATAGTAGTTTTAGATAGCTGCTTCGGCAGTTATAACATCGACTTAAATTAATTTAAGTCGATGACATACTTCGATTAATGGCGGTCTACCCCTGGTGATTGCTGTTAATTCTGCTTCTATCCCCCCTGCAAGCGAAAAGAGCCAATAACGATGAGCTATAATCCATTCTATGAGTTTTGCTTTTTTTTCCACATCCGTTTCACTGTTTTTGACAACGATTTTTGCTAAATCCAGCTCTTGATGAAAAATATACGATTGGACCGTATCGACAAATGTCTGTGAAAACTCTATTGATTCCACTTTTTCTTTGATGCGATCAATTTGTTCTGAGAGATCGATGAGTTTATCGTATTCAATTGTCTCAAGCATGTTGCTATTATTGAGCTCTTCTAATTTTTCAATCTCTCCTACGATATCAATAAATAGGGTTTCAATCTCTTCTTTAAACTCCAATCCATAATCAATCATCTCTTGTGTTTTATCATAAGCATGTTTAAGCAGAGCAGGTACTTCTTCAGAGGAAGTACGCTGGATGTGTATAGGAATTTTTGGAGAATCCATGTGAACAATCTCTGTTAGAACATCTAAAAATGGTTGTTCGATTGCACCATAAATACGCGCACCGCCTTCTGTACAGTTATAAGTGGACATACCCTCATGGGTTGTTACTTCGATATCTTTTTCAAAAAAGTTTCGAAACATGTCCCAAACGATTGTGGTTTTAATCACCCCTTCTCCACCGTATTTTGTTACGACTAGATCATTTTCACGATGTTTGACTTCTGTTTCACTAAAAATATGCCCTTTTGCATGGCTCTTTCCATCATCAGAATAAGCGAGATCCTGACCAATTAGTATGATATTTTTATGGTTCATATAATAAGCTAATTGATACCCGAGGTTTGCCGCACTCATACCGGACCCTATATAACCAAATTCAGGCATTTCAAAATAGCGCATATAACTCAATGGACGCATAGCTAATACCAGATTGCACTCTGAAAGGTTTAGAATAGTTTGTTTATGAGTTAAGGATGAAACGACAAAGTAGGTTTTTTCTTTGACTTCTGGAGAAATGTTCTCAAAAAATTTAGAGGTGAGTTGAACCCTTTCCATAGAAACAACAACATCCGGAACAATTCCATGTTCTTGTAGAATAGGTAAAGAAGCATCGATACAAATAAGTGTCATATAGGGAGCATATTCTTTTAAAAGCGGAAGCTGTTTTGCTAGTGATGGGCCGGTTGAAATGATAACGGCATTAGTATTTTTATTTTGCGATATAAGGGTTTGTACTTGAAAATTTTCTACCATTTTTGGCAAATTGTAAACATGCTGTTCGATACCGATTAGGGCATCATTGGTGTCATTCCCATGATTAATTACCATTTGTTTGAAACTGCGCATCAATATAGCATTCATCTCTTGAATATCGCGGTGATAATGGTCATAAAAAGGAGAATGGATCTGTAGGTCATAGAGTTTTACATAAGGTTTTATATCCCCTTTATAGGCTATTGAAAGCCCTTCACCAAAGGTCATTTGAGAGGAGAGTTCCAAAACAATACGTTCTTTATGAATATCTTCCGCAATATCGATAAAGTTTAATGCAATATAGAGAATTTCAATTTCAGGTTCAATAATAATGATATGTTTATGGGCCGGATTCGCTGATATTAGTTTATAAAAAATTCCATTTCCTATACCGTAAAAAAAGAGAACGGGGTATCGGGAAAATTTAGTTTCTGCTTCTTTTATCGCTTTTTCCAAATCAATACTAGGCTGTTCATAAAGAAAGCGATGCGTCTCATTTTCGATAATATTGATATCTATAAGTTCTTTGCCCTGATATACAGAAAATTTTGTATTTGATGTGAGTGCAAATAGATTGGCGGCAAGAGCAGGATTGACTTCTAATAGGGCGGATATATTTCTTTCGTATATGGTTTTTTCCATATGTTTTCCTTATTTGGCAATATTATATTCACTAGACAATAGGATTATAGTGAAATAATTTATGAAAATACTTTTGTCTCGTTTTCTGGTGAAATTTTTCTTGAATCTAAAAAATATGTAATCTTGTTTTATGTTCAACTTCAGGCGATAAAATAGTAAAGAAGTTTGTAGTTAGTGTTTATGTTAAAGTGAGAAAAATTGAAAATAATATTTGATAAATTAATTGATGATATTTCTGCTGTAGTAACCAATGGAGAATTTGAATTATGTGCTGGTACTGCATTAAATATGATAAAAAATCTCGATCCAACGGAGACAGAAAAGTTATTTTTTGTCTTTAAAGAGAGAGTTAAGTTTTTTGTAGTTGAAAAAGGGATATTGCCTCCATTTAGTCTCTTGGAATTTTTTTATGTATTTGAAAATCATTTAAAAAATAGTGAAAAAGATAAGGCACTTGAGAGTCAAATCATTGGTTTAAAGGAGCATTTTTCAGGAATACCGATGGCTTCATATGAATATTTTTTATTTAATAATTTAATATTTTTGTTGAAAATCTTTAACGGTGAATTTGAAAGCGGATTTAGTCATTATCTTGGAAATGTCATAAAAAGCAATATTTTTGAAGCATATAAATATCCTGAGGCATATCAGCAATTTGCCAATTTGCTGAAAAAGTCTCTAATGCCAGTTGATATGATAGTAAAACATCTCATAATGGTATTAGATGAGGAGCTATTTTTTAATAATGATGTGGAGTCACAAAACTCTATATTATTATGGATTATGACGGTAATTTGGGCGGAAGAGCGGTTTATAGGTTCTAGTGTTTTTTATGAACTTTCAAAGCCGTTTGAAAAAATTATGCTAAAAGCATTAAACTGTAACAATCTTGCTTTAGCAATGCAAACCTATAAAGTAGCGCATGATATTTTAGGTAACTTATTTCAAACACAAGAAAAAATGGCTTGGTTTAATCAGGTCTTTACTCAGCCGGTGAGTTTGCATTATAGTCAAATAGGGAAGTCTCTTCCCTCGCTGATCGAAGTAAAAAAAAGTAAAAAAAAGATTGCTTTTGTGCGCGATAGGTTCGTTAATAATTCTCCTCATATGATTGAATACAGTGTAATAAAAATGTTGATGTCAAATGCAAATTTTAAAGAAAATTTTGATGTGTATATCTACTCTCTGGGACGGATAGAGAAAGATTTGGATGATGAAAAAATTATAGCGGCTTATCAAAGATTGGGGGTAATTGTTAAAGCAATTCCAAAAATGTGGTATGAACGAGGGTATTACTATAATCCGGTAGAGAAAGTAATGATGATTCGAAACGATATCATTCAAGAGAATATCGATGTATTAATCGGAACTGTTGCTGCAAATAGTGATTTGGACTTTTTGTTTGGAACCAGAAGTGCTCCATTGCAAGTTTATTGGAGTCATGGAAATTTTGAATACGATGTTGAAAACATAGACAAAAGAATAACCCATTGCAATGTTCCAGAGGGAAAGTTTCAATTTTCTCATTTCACGGTTGAGAGAGATTACTCAGATTATCGACAAGATGATATGATTCAAGAAGCTCAGAGGATAAAAGATGGTTACCCTAAAGATACGGTAATCCTCGGCAGTATAGGGAGATTGGTAAAAGTTGACAGCATGGATTATTTAACATGTGTCGCGACACTTTTGAAGACCAATCCCAATACGGTTTATTTAGCCTGTGGTGTAGGAAATGAAGAATCTATTAAAGAAAAAGTTGAAGCTTTGGGGATTGGAGATAAATTTATTTTTGTCGGTTTTGTGGATGCCAAAATATACGTACATGTGTTGGATATTTATTTGGATACATTCCCTCATCACGGAGGAGAGAGTATCCGAGAAGCACAAAGGGCTGGATGCAGTGTAGCAATATTGCATGTTGAGAGTGAGAAGGGAGTTCCTGACCCTGTGAGTGTTTCAACCGATGAGATCCTGAAAAAAGTAAATTATCGGTTTGAATTGCTGGATAACGAGTGGCTTGAAAACGAAGGCTTTATTCATCAGGCGATATCTTTTGCCTCATTGAATAGTGACGCTTACATTGGCATTGTTGATTATTTTATTAAACATCCTGAATCCAGAAGTTTAGTTAAGCGGGTATTTGAAAATTATACACCTGAACGTATTTCGAGTAATCTTTTTTTGGAGGCAATCGGTTGTGAATAATCCTTATATTTCAATAGTGCAGTATTCCAGAAATGACGATCATGGGGGAAATCTATTTGATCGGATGTCGACTTCGTTATATTCGACGATAGAGCTTTTGGAACGTTATAAACTGGAGTCCGAGATCATTATGGTGGATTACAATCCTCCGCCAGATAAACCCTGTTTGCGAGAGATTTTTGATTTAACAAAAAATAGAAAATACGTTTCTGTACGATTTATCGAAGTTCCTAACACTATTCATATACACTATGCTCAAAGCGAAAAAATACCGATGAATAATATGGTGGCTCGAAATGTGGGAATCCGAAGAGCGAGAGGAGAATTTATCCTCTCCACAGGGATAGATGTTATTTTTTCCTCTGAGATGATAGCATTTTTTGCGCAAAAAACGCTAAAGAAAGATATTTCGTATCGGACAAGCAGAATCGATGTTGCACGATGTGTGTCGGCTTATTCTATGGATGTAGACAGCGTGCTTGAATCTTGTCAGAACAACATCATAGATTTTCATTTTAATACAAATCCAGGGTATTTTGAAGATACAAGATTGCCTGCGTTACATACCAATAACTGTGGTGATTTTCAACTTTTACACAGGGATGTCTGGCATAATTTAAACGGTTATCCGGAGATAGATCTCATCGGTACGCATTCAGATACGATTATGAGTTACATGGCGTATTTACATGGTGCAAAAGAGGTGGTACTAAAAGAGTATTTTTATCATATAGATCATCCAGCACGATGGCTTAAACCGGTCTATACTCATATTCTTAGAAATTTTCGTGCCTTATATACAGCTCTTGGCGATGATGTGATGGTTTTGAAAGAAGAATATTATGCTTTGGCTAAAAAGGCTTCTGAGATGAGTGGGGAGAAAAGTCAGGTTGAAAGTGTCGGGATAGATATGTTATCAAAGGATGAATACGCCGGCATTATAAAAGAGATGGCCAGTGGTGCAAGAGATTTGAAATATAACACAGATAGCTGGGGTCTTGAAAAAATAGTTTTAGAAGAATATAGCTATGGAATTGCCGATGAAATGGCTTAGTGTCACTAAAGGGATCGTGCAAATAAGTGACCCATCAGGTTTTCAAGAACACCGATTCGGATTGCCTTACCAAAGCAGATGGGAAACACTAAAAGGTAAAGTATTTTTAGTAACGGGAGCCGGTACGGGATATGGGCGTGCTATTTCAGTGTCACTTGCAGCAGCTGGAGCCTATGTATATATCGTAGGTAGACGGATTGAAAAGTTGTCTGAAAGTGTTAGTGAAGCATCGCAATACAATATAAATACCGAAAATATATATTCTATATCTGCTGACATGAGTGTGGAATCAGATATTCAAAGTGTGATTGCTGTGATAGCTCAACGTAGTGGAAAATTAGATGGGGTAGTCGGTTGCTCGGCGATTTCACCAGAGCATCAAAACGGGTTTGAACATTCCACTATAGATCAATGGAATACCATTATGTCCGTTAATGTACAATCTCATTGGCTTATCCTCAAAGAAGCATTTCCCCTTATGCAGACAAGTGGTTTTGCTAAGTCCATATGGTTTTCATCCGGGGCAGGATGGGCATTTACACCGGGGATCGGGCTGTATAATCTTTCAAAAGCAACCCTAAATGCAGCATGCGGTTCCATGGCTGCGGAATATGCTCAAAATCATCCCACCATTGATATACAGTTTAATATTCTAGATCCATGGGAAGCGAAAACTGAGATGAATACGGAAAGTCCCTATAGCCCGTATACGGCTTGTGCGATGACACTTGCATTGCTCTCTCACGGAGAAGATGGTCCGAATGGGAGATACTTTCATAGAGACGGAAGACATTTGGAATTTTTAGAAGCAGATCCGTATGAAAAATCATTATTCGCGAGGGAACTATGCTAGAAAATGATACAAAAAAAGAGTTGGCTTTTGTTTATGAAGGTGTTTTCACTTTTGATATCAGAGGCAATGATCGTATAGTCATCAAAGCTATCGAACAGCATCTAAAAAACTATAAAAAAGTAGCATTGTACGGAGCAGGTCAGTTACTTAAGTATTTTTTACGTTATTCACCCGGATTTATGGATGGAATAGAAGTTATAATAGATGACAAAGAAGCGCTATGGGGTACTGTAATCCACGGTAAAAAAGTGATATCGTTAAAAGAACTTCCCAGTGATATAGAAGCTGTTTTTGTGTGCATACATCAAACCTCTTTGGTCGAAAAACTCATCAATAATCTTCAAAAAAGCGCTAAAAACGTAAAGATTGAGACGCTGAAAAGTTTGTATGATTTTGATTTGGCTGGGCTCTCACCCAAAGCGTTGAGAAAGCGGGTAGAGGACGTCTATCCGGACTTTCATATTCCAGTAGGGAAAAGTGTCCGTTTCTGTATCCACAAAGCGTTTTCTAATGATGGAAGTGATGAGGATGCCCGATTGGCTTCCCTGCTTGCAGATATACTTAATGATAAAGTCATGTATGTAGTTGGCAACCAAGAGTTTAAATCGTATTTGCAATCGTTAGAGTCGAAACTTTTGGATATCTTTGCAGGTGATGAAAAGAATACGGTTTTAATCCTTGAAACCGAATTCTTACGGATACAAATGTTGTTGGAACAGTATCCAGATGCAGTAACTCTTGATATATTAGAGAATGAAAACTGGAGAAGTTTACCGCAAAAAGTGTGGCAAGTTTATGATCAAAATGTGATTTATCCAGTCGCTATCCCGAGTATATCGTTTGAGCAAAATTTGGATTTTTTACTTCTTGATTTACCTGCCCGTTACATGGCGATGGCTCCGAATGGACTGGGGTATGTTCACAATCTGTTATCAACATTGGATATCAAATCTCAAACTGCCGATTTTGATATTATTTTTTATCATCGATTTCACACAAAGCGTATTATGGATGGAATGGAACGTTTATATACCAAACAAGGGTATGAGACGAAAGAAGACCCGTGGGATATGGAAAGTGCGGATGAATGGGAAAATCCGGAGTTTATAGAGTATTTCAGAGATGAAATAGAGGAAATAATCCAAAAGCTGATAGAGGCAAATCCGAAAATAGTTGGGATATCGCTTCATCACACCAATCAACTGATGGCAAATAAGATATTGAGCAGAGTAAAAGCACTAAAGCCAGAAATTATGGTTTTGGCGGGTGGTTATGACTGTGCAAATCACACATTGGCGAAGAATGTTTTGGCAGAAGGGTGCTATGACTATGTTTTTATAGGTGAAGCCGATATGACAATGCCCGATGTCGTAAAAAATATTTTAAATGGGAAAACCCCAAAAAATTTGGCGGGAGTGATTTCACGCTACGACGATCAAGATTTTGTGTGGACTCCTGCCCCATTATTATTGAATTTGGATGAAATTGATTTTCCAAAATACCAATGGTATGGAGTGGATATCTATCGAAATTACAATGGCTATCAATTAATGCCAATAGCAGCTTCCAGAGGATGCCGATGGTCTAAATGTACTTTTTGTGCGGAGTGCTTTAGCTGGCGTAACAACTCAGCAACATATATGGCAGACCAATTCGAATGGCTCTATAACGAAGGGTGTGATTTATTTCATTTTAATGAAAGTGATCTCAATGGTGATCCTGCGGCATTGGGAAATATATGCAAAGAAGTTATTAAAAGAGATTTGCAAATCAGGCTTGTCGGGCAACTTCGAATTCACCCTGAAAGCACGTTAGAATATTTTCAGCTGTTAAAAGCCGGTGGTTTCGTTCATTTACGATTCGGTGTGGACGGATGGTCTAAAAATACCCTAAGGCTTCAGAAAAAAGGGTATCCGAAAAAAACGGTGACACAAAATCTAAGAGATGCTCATGCCGCAGGGATTCGTGTAACAACCAATATGGTTATAGGTGTCCCCGGCGAAACGGATGACGATATCGAAGAGTCGATTGCATTTGTCATTGAAAATAAGGCTCATATCGATATGATGGAGAATATAAATACGTTGATGCTTGCTGCAGGAAGTGCATATTATGAAGCTCCGGAACACTACGGGATACGATTTAGGGGTGATAAAGAAAAAATTTACACCCAATATCCGAGAATGATTCCTGCGGATTTATGGTACAGTGAAAATCCGTATATTGATCATCATATTCGTTTGGAACGGTATCAAAAGGTTTGTGATGCTATTTTTGATGCAGGAGTCCAATTTGGTGATTATGCAAAATGGGCAGCTAAAAGACATATGGATCAGTTGAAAATTGATCATAGTGAAGATTAATAGATATATAGTAAGAGAATAGATGGGAGTTCATTTTGGTAATAAGTGAAAATATGATGAGCAATGATTGCAATCAGCCTGAGATTACATATTGCCAAATTGTATCTCCTCCATTTTCATGCGGTGTTGCTTGGCTGGTAAATGCATTATTGGAACTGAATATTAAAACAACCAATATCGGATTTCTCGCAGATCATTGGAGTCAAGATAATGAAGTGTCGATTATAGGGCGAATTCCATTGAACCATTTGAAATGGCACCTTCCGATTTTACATCGTAAAGAGAAATTTGTTTTTCAAGAAAATATGGAGGTATTGTGGGAACACCGCTTGGACTTCATCAATTATGGAAAGCGTAAAACTATCTTGTTTATTCGTGATCCACGGGATGCGATCTATTCTTTGTATTATAGAAATTACAAAGAGCAATATACCTTTGATGTGTATTTAAAACGCCAAGATGAATGGCCGGATCATTTCCCTGGACTTTTTCAATTGCCTCCATTTGAAACTTTCACATATTTTGTCTTTTTTTGGATGACGATAGGCAAATTTATGCCTGTTAAAATCGTAAATTTTAAAGATACAAAAGTAACTCCGCTAAAAACAGTAAAAGAGATTTTAGACTATTTAGAGATAGATCGTACTGATCAAGAGATCGATGAAGCTATTCGAAATTCAAGTTTTGAAAATGCAAAACGGGCAATGGATGAAATGCAAAAAGAGACTAATAACTCTTTTTTAACGGCCCGTAAAGGGAAAATAGACGAATGGAAACAAACCTATTCGGAAGAGTTACTGGCGGGTATAACAGATGCAGGAAGAGCATCTTTTGAACTTTTGGATGGGGATGAAGCAAGTTTGTTACAGTTGATGAATACGTATATTAATGCAGATTCCAGATCTATTATTACAGACAAGCTACCGGAGGAATTAAACGAAATAGTTGTAAAAATACTGGATCGTTTTGAATCAGGCATGGATATTACGCACGAAGAGATACATGCTTTATATCGGATAAATATGAATAAAGATACAGCGTTTAAAATCGCTATGATTTTAGAAGCGGTATATTACGTTGCAAATATATTTGATGATGTATCTTCGGATGAAGCAAAAGCGGTTTTAAACACATTTATCACTATGAATTTACTGTTTGAACAGGATGATTCGATACAGCAAGCCACAGTATCTTGCTTACGACGATGGGGTATCCCTTTAAAGCAATTTTTTGATAAGGCTGAAACATGCTAAAAGTGTGTGGTTCGCTGATTTGGATAACTGGACTATCTGGCAGTGGTAAGACAACGATAGGAAATGCCCTTTATTTAAAGCTAAAGCAAAAACATACAAATGTAGTTTTTTTGGACGGGGACAGTTTCAGAGAGATACTCGGAAATGATCTTGGGCATAATCCAAAAGACAGATTGGAAAATGCTTACAGAATACATCGAATGTGTAAATTTTTAGTCTCTCAAAATATACATGTCGTGTGCGCGACAATGTCCCTTTACAAAGAGATACATGAATTAAATAGAAGCGAAATGAGGAATTATTTAGAGATATTTATTGAATGTGAGATTGATGAATTGATCAGAAGAGATCAAAAAGGATTATATTCTCAAGCTATTATTGGAAAACAGACGGATGTTGTTGGAGTAAATTTATCGTTTGATAAACCGCAAAATTCTGAGTTGACAATAGATAACACGCAACAAAATGCTCTTCAAGAAAAAGTACAAAAAATTTTAGATTTATTAGGAGAATTATGATGAAAGAATTAGTCGAGAATCATTGGAACTATACAAAACATGCAAAATTTTATGAGTACAGACCAAACTATGCACCAAAAGCTATTGATGTTTTAAAAGAGTATGTTGAAGTCAATAAAAAAGAAGATTTTAGGGTAGCTGATATCGGTGCGGGTACAGGTAACTTGACAATTATGCTTTTAGAACGAGGATTGTCTGTTGTTGCTGTTGAGCCTAATGATAGCATGAGAGAAATCGGGATAGAAAAAACAGAAGGTGCCGCAGTTGAATGGATTAGAGCTACTGGATTAGAAACTACACTTAAAGAGAACAGTTTTAATTGGGTTACGTTTGGGAGCAGTTTTAATGTGATGGATAGAGACGGAGCATTAAAAGAGGCTAATAGGCTGTTAAAAAAAGATGGATATTTTTCCTGTATGTGGAATCATAGGGATTTGGATGATCCGATACAAAAGCAAGCGGAAAATATTATCGAAAACTTTGTTCCTAATTATGAGAGAGGGACTAGAAGAGAAGATCAAAGAGAAATTATTGAAAAAAACAGAGCATTATTTGATGAAATATTTTATATGGAAGTGGATTTTTATTTTAATCAAACCCTTGAAAACTATATATTGGCTTGGCAAAGTGTAAAAAATAAATATTGGGATTTGGCAACCGAAGAGGGTCAAGAATTATTTGAAAAGATAACTAATACGATGAGACAAAAAATGCCTGAACGATTTGATATAAAATATACAACACGATGTTGGACGGCTAAGAAAGTATAATGAAACTTCAGTTAGCATCAAAAGCAAAGACATTGGCACAATTAGAAGGTCACTTATTGAGTTGTCATGTACTGCCGCAATTGTGTTTTTCAATAGAAGAGTTTTTGAATGATCAAGAGGGTATTCTCCAAAGCATAGCGGAAACTTTTGATAAGGTGATTGTACGCTCCAGTGCTAAAGAAGAGGACGGGTTTGATGCGTCACATGCAGGTTGTTTTCTTAGCCTTCCAAATATAGAAGCTAAAAACAAAGTTGAATGTGCATCCGCTATACAAAGTGTTATAGCTTCGTATGGCGACTTAGATATTCAAAATGAATTTTTCATACAACCAATGCTCTCTGATGTCAGTTGCAGCGGTGTTTTGTTTACTTCGGACCCAGATACCTTTGCGCCTTATTTAATAGCCAATATGGATTTCTCAGGAAGCACGGACGGTGTTACTGCTGGGCATAAAAATACGTTAAAAACGTTTGTATGTTTTAAACATAGAGAGTCTGAGCTTGAGGAGGGGTACCAAAAAGCACTTGTTCATATGGCAAAAGAGCTTGAAAGCGTTTTGGACAATCCTGCATTGGATATTGAGTTTGCATTTATAAATGACAAATTGTATCTTTTACAAGTAAGAGCACTAACATCGAAAACAACATTGGATTTATCATGCATTGATATGAGCGATGCTTTACATAAAGTTTCTAAAAAGATTAAAAAACTATCCATACCGCATCCGGCACTTTTGGGTTCGAGAGTTATTTATGGGGTTATGCCCGATTGGAATCCTGCGGAAATCATAGGGATAAGACCCAAAAAACTGGCATTGTCTCTGTATAAAGAGCTGGTGACTGATTCAGTTTGGGCATATCAGAGAGATAATTTCGGGTATAGAAATCTAAGATCACATCCTCTATTAGTAGACTTTTTAGGGGTTCCGTATATTGATGTGAGGGTTTCGTTTAACTCTTTTGTCCCTAAAGGACTGGATGAAGAGATTGCAGGCAAATTGATTGACTATTATTTGGATAGTTTGGAGGGGTCACCTCATTTTCATGACAAGGTTGAATTTGAGATCCTATTTTCGTGTTATACCCTTGATTTACCTGCGAGACTCCAAAAGCTAAGAGGCTATTCTTTTAGAGAGGATGAACTCAAACAGATAGAGTTTTCGCTTTTACAACTGACTAATAATGTGATTAAACAAGATGGCGGATTGTACAAAAAAGACATTGCAAAAGTCGAACAATTAAAAAAGAGACATAGAGCTATCGTTGATTCGCATTTATCGCTTGTGGATAAGATTTATTGGCTGATAGAGGAGTGTAAGAGATATGGTACATTACCGTTTGCCGGTATAGCACGAGCCGCTTTTATGGCAACACAGTTTCTGGATTCATTTGTGAGTTTGGGTATTTTGAGTGTAAATCAAAAACAAAATTTTCTATACTCGCTCAATACTGTTTCCAAAAGGTTGAGTACCGACCTTCTGCGTGTGTTTGAGGAAAAGATGTCAAAAGATGACTTTTTGGAAGAATACGGACATTTAAGACCTGGCACGTATGATATAAATTCTCTGACCTATGCCGAGGCTTTTGATGCTTACTTTAACAGCAAACCGTATGATTGTAAAAGTATTGACTTTGAATGGGAACCTTTTCAAAAAGAGATGATTGCGTCAATGCTTTTGGAAAATAATCTTGAAATAAGTTTTGATGAATTAACGAATTTCATAAGAGAAGCGATAGAGGCCAGAGAATACGCAAAGTTGATTTTTACCAAAAGCCTTAGCCAAGTTTTAGTTTATATTGAGGAATACGGAGCACGGCTCGGTATTAGTCGTGCCGACATGGCACATCTATCTATCGGTGAGATTATGAGACTTTACTCTTCGGTAGAGGCATCCGATGTTGCAGAGTTATTTGATAAAGAGATAAGAAGAAATAAGCATGAGTACGTATTTACGCAAGCCGTAAAATTTCCCTCTTTGCTGGTAACTTCAGAAGATATATATCATTACTCTCTTGAGGAGGGGGAACCGAACTTTATAACATTGAAATCAGTAGTTGCCCAAGTGAGTATTTGGAATGAGAAAGAGAGCATAAAAGATAAAATTGTTTGCATAGAAAACGCTGATCCGGGGTATGATTTTTTATTGACCAAGGGGATAGCCGGACTTATTACTTGTTATGGCGGTGTTAATTCGCATATGGCTATCCGGTGCGCAGAATCCGGGATTCCTGCGATTATCGGTGCCGGAGAGAAACTATTTTCGAACTATACTAGAGCTAACGTTATTGAGCTTGATGCGGCTTCTAGGGTATGCAGGGTGATTTCATGAAAACCATAGTAATAACACCTAGAATTTATAGAGAGAGCAGCAGCGGTGAAATGCGCATGGCTTTAGATATGAATTGGTTTGAACTGAGCAAAAAGCTGCATATAAACTTGGTTGTTTTTTCGTACATGGATACGAGTATTGATTTTTTGCGAACATTATCACCGTCGGGAATTATTCTGAGTGGCGGTAATGATTTAAGCTGTATAAACCCTTTGAGCGAGAATAAGATTAGAGATGAATATGAACGCGCGTTGGTAGAGTTTGCAATGGCAAATAACATACCGATTTTAGGGATTTGCAGAGGAATGCAGTTTTTAGGAGAATTTTTTGGAGGCAAAATTAACAAAGTATCGGAGCATGTTCGCTGCAAACATATGATATCTGTTAGTGAAAGTCGATTCGGTATTATCGGCGGAGAACGTAATAGTTATCATAATTATGCACTGAGCGAAGCTGGAATGATGCGTGTTGCTGCCCGAAGCTCGGATGATTCAATAGAGGCGGTTGAGCATACTACCCTGCCTATCGCCGGAATTATGTGGCATCCTGAGAGAGAGACACCGTTTTGCAAATCAGATATGGATTTTATACGAAATTTTTTTGGAGCATAACAATGAAAGCAATCATCTTAGCAGCAGGAGCAGGGACCAGACTCCGACCTCTGACGGACGATAGACCAAAATGTATGGTCGAGTATAAAGGAAAATCGATTATCACTACTATTTTAGGGACGATGCATCATTGTGGAATTGAGGACATAGCGATTGTTGGGGGCTATAAAATCGATGTATTAAAAGAGCACCTCAAAGATCAAAAAATTGTTTTTTTTGAAAATAAAGAGTATGAAAAGACAAACATGGTCAGCACTTTTTTCTGCGCCAAAAAATGGATGGATGATGACTTGATTATCTCCTACGCGGATATTATGTACACTGATTCGATCTTACAAAAGGTGCTTTTTGAACCATCTCTTATTTCTACATCGGTGGATTTAGAGTGGCTTGAACTATGGAAGCATAGAATGGATGATCCTTTAGCAGATGCGGAAACGATGAAACTAGATCATATCGGAAATATCGTCGAGCTTGGTAAAAAGCCGAAAAGCTATGATGATATTCAAGGTCAGTATATGGGATTAATTAAAATAAAAAAAGAGGTCTTTCCTCATATCATAGGGTTTTATGATTCTCTCGATAAGGATGCAATGTATGATGGAAAGAATTTTGATCAAATGTATATGACGAGTTTTTTACAAATGGTTATAGATCGGTTGATGCCTATTAAAGCAGTGTTGGTTCATGGCGGCTGGATTGAAATTGATTGCATCCAAGATATGGAGAGCGAGATGTTTATTCCATGATTAGAACTCCTGAAATTATTTACGACAATTTTGAGCAAGCATTTGCGGATGGAAATTTTGTATATGTAATGTTAAATGCTCCCGATAGTCCATTAAAGGGATGTGCTTATATTTTGAGTGGGGATATACAAAAAGGGATTAAAATGATAGGTGATGCGCAAGACGAGCATTTCCTATTTTATAAAGCTATAGGATACTGGTTTTTAAATGCAGATGATGAAGCGCTGAGAATTTTAGAAAAAATCGAGTATTCAGACCTCGCGAAAACCTTAATGGAGAGTATCAAAAATGGGGTTGATGTAGATTTAAAGCTGTTTGACCCGATATTTTTCTACCGCTTTGATTGTGATTATACGGATGCAAAAATTCGACTGACGGACAATAATCCTGCTTTTTCTATTACATGTGGCCCGGAATATCTCCCTTTACACGCTCACAATAAGACTTTAAATATGGCTTTTAGTGCCGATTGGGATATTTTTGCCGGAGCTTATGAGAAATTAAAAGCTTTTGATTCATTGATTGTTTTGGGGCAGGGCGATCATGCCGAAATGAAGAAAATCTTTCCGGATAAAAAGATATTTTCGTATTGTCTTGGGGATGTACTATCGACGGTATCGTATGAACCATCCGATGAAAAGGATATTGATCTGTTGGTAACAGGGAACGCTTTTCATCCTCTGTGGCCTGATAAAGTTATGGTCATGGATCAAATCGTAAAGTATAAGCACTCTGCCAATATTGTCATTATAGAGAAGTTTTTTTCAAAAAAATCGTATTTAACTTTATTGAGTCGAGCCAAAATTTCGGTAATAACTCATGCCAGACGCCCTCTGTTGTCTACTCGGGGGGTAGAAGCGTTGTATGCAGGGTCTATCGCTCTGGTACCGGAAGATGAGTATATTGCACAGTTTTTTTCAGAAGATGAGGGTGTATTTGTTTACAATAATCATAATATTCAAGAGGTCATAGAGAAGATACTAAAAAATTATGATGCGCTGAAGATCGATTTTAAACAGGTTCGGAACAAAATAGAGCATCTGTTCGCCAAGCCATTTTCTTCCATACGATTTTTAAAATTCTGCGCGATAGTCAATATGTTTTCACATAAGAGTTTAGTGTTGCGCGAGGAAAATATTGCGGAAGGAAATCCTCAAAAACGAGCGCTTTGCGAACAAATATTTTTACGTTCTAGACGTAAGCCGAAAAAGTTTGCTTTTTATTCGAAAGAAAACATTTCTTATGACTTGCAAGAACTGTTTTCTTTTTTAAAACAAACACAACCGTTGCCATTGGTGCTTACTTTTAATGTGCTTAGAATGGCAGTATTTGCTAATAACTATTTATTGGGCGAGGAAATTTACCGTTGTCTGGAAAAATACAATACGGTGGTATTCACTCCACGCAGTGATGATGTTTTAGATCCAGTTAGTTTTGATCCGGAAGGGTTTGATTATGATGCTTATTCGTATTATTTGGTAAAGTATTTAAAAGAACAATCAGATAATTCATTTGAGCAGCTCAAAAGCATCGTATATGCGAGTGTCCATTATTATGGAAGCTTGTGTGCATTATATGAAAAGCAGTGGGAAGAGGGTGAAAAAAGAGCATTGAAATCGATAGCACTTCACCCTGATTTTGGTGGTTCTTATACGATTTTAAGCGATATGGCCTTTCGTAATAGAGATCTAAAAAAAGGACAGCAATATGCAAAAGAGCTATCCCGAACCATGCCGTATAAAGTTGCTTTTTTAGATCAACAATGGCTTCAAAATGATACGTTTGAGTTCTACTACCACAGAACAAATTTAATCAAATTGGGAGATAAAAACAGCAACCAATACTTTCATGCCTTGATTGAAAAAGGGGAGGAAGAGTTTTTCACTTTGCTGCACTTTTGGTTGAGAGAGAAAAATCCGAGGGTATGTGATGCTTTGGCATTTTGCAAAGCTAATGGATATTTTGAGAAAACAATCAATTATTTTATTGGCAGTAATCTTAATAGTTTGGCCGTATTAGATGAGCATCCTTTAAATGAGTGTTTAAGTATCAGAACAGGGAATATATTAATCCCTTATGATGCATCCTCAGAAGAAAACCTTTGGGTGTATGCATTGGGTGAAACTTCTCAAGAACTGAGTCGTTTGGACTTTTGGAAAAGCGCTCAAAACAAAATCAAAGGGTATGTTGATGATGGTGAAAAATGGCAAGAAGCATTGTTTGAAAATCGATCAGTGATTTCAAGTGAGCTATTTCTTTCTTTACTCACCGTATCTGATTCGGTAGCAATAGCATCTGAAACCTATTTCGAAGATATTTACAGAAAAATTACAGCCGTGTGTGAACCAAAACATATATTTTTGATCAAGCAGGATTTGACATTTTGGAAATTAATCAAGATAAAGTGAAGAGTTAAAATGACGTATACAGTGATCGGCTCGGGTGTTATCGGATTATCAATAGCAAAGGCCATCAAAGCACATGAACCGGATGCTGAAGTAACTATTGTCGAAAAAGAGTTAAAAGAAGCAATGCACTCAAGCGGTAGAAACAGTGGAGTCCTTCATGCAGGATTTTACTATAGTGCAGATTCTTTAAAAGCAAGATTTACGCGTGATGGAAATGCTGCTTGGAGAGTGTTTTGCGAAGAAAATGCTCTCGTGATTAATAAATGCGGAAAAGTCGTAGTCGCAAAAGACGCAACAGAACTTTCAGGAATAGAAGAGTTATATCTAAGAGGGATTCGAAATGGAGTTGATGTAAGGATTATCGATGAAGATGAACTATTTTTGATCGATCCAAATGTTAAAACCTATAAAAAAGCGCTCCACTCTCCTGATACTTCGACAGTAGACCCGAGTATGATTTGTCATGTATTGAAACAAAAATTGGAAAATCTAGGGGTAAAGTTTATTTTTGGAGATGCGTATGTTTCCAAAAGTGAAGAGGGGATCGTTTTAAAAAGCGGCAGGGCAGTAAAGAGCGACAAGGTGATTAACTGCGCAGGACTATATGCCGATAAAATTGCGCATGATTTTGGTTTTGGTAAGCACTATACTATTATCCCTTTCAAGGGGATATATCTCAAATATTCCGGTATGAGTAGTCCTGTCCGAACCAATGTTTATCCTGTTCCCAATTTAAAGAATCCATTTTTAGGGGTGCACTACACGATTACCGTTGAGGGTATGGTCAAAATAGGACCCACGGCTATTCCTGCTTTTTGGAGAGAAAATTATACAGGTATGGATGGAATTTCTTTTCGTGAACTTTGGAGTATTGTTGGGTATGAGCTAAAATTGTTTATTAAGAATGCGTTTGGTTTCAGAACACTGGCGATCGAAGAGATGAAAAAATACAACAAAAACTATTTTGTCTCTTTGGCGGCATCATTAGTCAAACAGCTTGATGGGATCAATTTTAGAGAGTGGAGCAAGCCGGGGATACGAGCTCAGTTACTTAATAAAGAGAGCTTTGAGCTTGTGCAGGATTTTGTTGTAGAGGCAGATGAATACAGCATTCATGTTTTAAATGCCGTTTCACCTGCATTTACGGCCGCCCTCCCTTTTGGAGAGTGGGTAGTGAAAAATTATATTTTTGCCGATAAAAGGTAAAAAATAGCACCATTATCATCTCATTCAAAGAGACTTTGAGATTGGATAATGTACTATAAATAAAAAAATAAAGGTTTTTCTTGGAAGTAATAATATTAGCCGGAGGATTTGGAACACGATTACAAAGTGTCATTAAAGATATTCCAAAAGCAATGGCCGATATTAATGGCAAACCTTTTTTATGGTATTTGTTGATCTTTTTACAGAAATGGGGAGTCACAAAGGTGATTATTTCTGTCGGGTATAAACAAGCATTTATCAAGGAATATTTTAAAAATTCATTTTTGGAAATGGAAATAGTGTACAGCAGTGAGGAGAAACCTCTCGGCACCGGAGGTGCTATTAAAAAAGCGTTGGCGTACACTGTAGAAAAAGCGGTTTTGGTGTTAAACGGAGATACTTTTTTTGATTTTAGTCTGGTCGAATTGTATGAAAAGCATAAGAGCCAATCTTCGAAAATCACCCTCGGATTAAAGCCTATGCAAAATTTTGACAGGTATGGCAGTGTTGAGGTAGATGATTCGATTATTACGTCATTCGAAGAGAAAAAATTTAAAAAATTTGGATTAATCAATGCTGGAGCATATTTGATTGATAACGATTTATTTGATACTTTTGACATTGATGAAGAGAGATTTTCATTCGAAAAGGATTTTTTAGAAAAATATTTACATAGAATAAAACCTACAGCCTATTTATGTGATGGCTACTTTGTCGATATAGGGGTACCGGAAGATTATGAAAAAGCAAAAAAAGAGTTAAATGATTATATCTAAGACACCACATCGAATATCTTTTTTTGGAGGCGGAACTGATTACCCGTCATATTATCTGAAACATGGGGGGAAGGTACTTGGGGTAGGAATCAATAAATATTCCTATATTAATATCCGTAGACTTCCCCCTTTTTTTGAGCATAAACACAGAATCGTTTATTCCAAGCAGGAAAATGTCATAGAACTGGACGAAATAGTGCATCCAAGCGTGAGGGAGACATTGAAATTTTTTAATGTCGATTATGGGATATCGATTCATCATGACGGCGATATTCCAGCACGTAGCGGTATGGGATCGAGTTCTGCTTTTACGGTAGGGTTGATTAAAAGTTTATATGCGCTTGAAGGAAAAATGATTTCAAAAGAGGTCTTGGCAAAAACGGCAATCCATATTGAACAAAATCTTATACAAGAACATGTTGGTTCTCAGGATCAAATGTTTGCGGCGTATGGCGGACTAAATATGATCGAGTTTTTACAAAGCGGTGAGATTATCGTCAATCCGGTTATTCTCCCTAAGAATAGACTTGAAGAATTCGAAGGCTCATTAATGCTATTTTTTACAGGGATTTCACGGATAGCCAGTGAAGTTGCCCGAGATCAAATTGAAAATATTCATCTCAATGAATCCAATCTTCATATTATGAAAGATTTGGTTGATGATGCGCTAGAGATATTGACCTCTGAAAAAGATCTTAAATTATTTGGTGAGATGCTGAACGAAACGTGGAAGCTAAAGCGGTCTCTTTCAGATAAAATCAGTAATATTCAGATTGATAGTATGTACGATACAGCAATATCTGCGGGTGCTTTAGGCGGAAAATTGCTGGGTGCAGGCGGGGGAGGGTTTATGTTATTCTTTGTCCCTAAAGAGCAGCAAGAGAGTGTGAAAAAAGCGCTTCATGGGTATTTGCATATCCCATTTAAATTTGACTCCGGTGGATCTGAAGTCATTGTATATGAACCAAATCATTAAAGGAAAAGCATTTTGAAATACGAATTAGCGAGTTCAACATGGGATAATGCTGAACGTGAAGCAATCACTCGCGTTGTGGAAAGTGATATGTTTACTATGGGTAAAAATGTAGCTGCATTTGAAGAAGCTTTTGCTGCACATTTCGGGAAAAAATATGCGGTTATGGCTAACTCAGGTTCTTCTGCAAATCTTATCGCGGTAGCATCACTGTTTTATAAAAAAGAGAATCCGCTAAAAGCTGGAGATGAAGTGATCGTTCCATGTATCAGTTGGGCAACTACGTTTCATCCATTACAGCAGTATGGGCTAAAACTTCGATTTGTTGATGTCGATCTTGAGACACTTAATTATGATATTGAAAAACTAAAAGATGCGATTACTCCAAATACACGAATGATTGTAACGGTAAGCATTCTGGGAAATCCATGTGATTTTGATGCGATCGAAAAGCTGTGCGAGGAACGAAACCTTATTTTGTTTGATGACAACTGCGAATCGATGGGGGCAAAAATAGGGGGGAGATTCACAGGTACAAGAGGCCTTGTTAATACGTTTAGTACATTCTTTTCGCATCATATCTCCACCATGGAAGGTGGATTGGTTTTAACCGATGATAAAGAGATTTATAATCTTTTAAAAGCGATGAGAAATCACGGATGGACGAGAGGTCAAGACGCTGATAGCCCGATATTTGAGAAAAAAGAGGATGATTTTTTTGAAGCATACCGATTTATCGTACCGGGATACAATGTTCGCCCCGGAGAGATGCATGGTGCAATCGGATTGGAACAGATGAAAAAACTGCCCACATTGATCGAAGCACGACGTAAAAATGCAGAGCATTTCGTGTCACTTTTCAAAGAGGATAAACGATTTATTATCCAAAAAGAGTTAGGTGAGAGTTCTTGGTTTTGTTTTACCATGATTGTTCGGCCGGAACTGGCTTTGGAGAGAAAAGAGGTATTGATAAAACTTCAAGAGGCATCTATTGGACATCGGATTATCACAGGAGGGTGTTTTTTAAAACACGATGTGATTCAGTATTATGATTACAGTGTTCATAGCCGTGAAAATGCCGACATAGCACATGAACGAGGCTGGTTTGTCGGGAATCATCCACACGATATCAGAAAAGAGATTGATTATCTGTATGAAACACTAAAACATTTTTAGTAAAAGCATTTTGTTGATTATTTAATAGGATTGGAGAAAAATATGAGTTTAACGATATTGATTACCGGAGGAGCCGGATATCTCGGTTCCATATTAGTGCCTGCTCTTCTTGAACAAGGGCATAAAGTGACTGTAATGGATACTTTTATCTTTGGGCAAAACAGTCTTTTGGAGTGTTGTGTCAATGAAAACTTTGAGGTTATCAAGGGGGATGCCAGAGATGAGGGGATATTAAAATCTATATTGCCTAAATTTGATATTATTATTCCCCTAGCAGCGCTCGTTGGTGCACCATTGTGCAGCAGAGACGCTATTGGGACGGTTACGACCAACAGAGATGCTATCGAAATGTTGACCCGATTGGCGTCTAAAGAGCAAAAAATTATATATCCTACGACTAATAGTGGTTACGGCATCGGCGAACAAGGGATTTACTGCACTGAAAAAACACCCCTTCGACCGATTTCAACGTATGGAAAAACCAAAGTTGAAGCAGAAGAGATTGTTTTGAACAGAGGTAATGCTATTACATTCAGACTGGCAACGGTTTTTGGTATGGCTCCTCGTATGCGATTGGATCTTTTGGTAAATGATTTTACGTATCGAGCGGTAAATGATCGTTTTATTGTTGTGTTTGAGGGGCATTTTAAACGAAATTACATCCATATCCGAGATGTCGCACGTGCTTTTATTCATGCGATCGATAATTTTGAGCAGATGAAAAATGAAGCTTACAATGTGGGATTGAGCGATGCCAACTTATCCAAGCTTGAACTGTGTGCAAAAATTAAAGAACATCTCCCAAACTTTACGATTATGGAAGCCCCTATCGGCAAAGATCCGGATCAAAGAGATTATATTGTTAGTAATGATAAAATCGAAGCAACAGGATACAAACCTATTTACTCGTTGGATATGGGGATTAAAGAGTTGATCAAAGGGTACAAGATAATCACTAACAGCAAATACAGCAATGTTTGATACAACGACAAATATGGTGTAAGGGTAGTGATGAATAAATCAAAATTTCTTGAAAACAAAGCTAATGAGATCAGAAAAGAGACTTTGCTGATCCATAAAAGAGCTATTGAAACAAGGGTTGCGTCATCTCTTTCACCTATCGAAGTTTTTGTGGCTTTGTATTATGGCGGTGTTTTAAAATACGATCCAAAAATTCCGCTGTGGGAAAATCGAGACCGTTTTGTGATCAGTAAGGGGCATGGATCGATTTCGATGTATCCCATATTGGCTGATTTGGGATTTTTCGATAAATCAGAGCTTGAAAATGTTTGTAAGCCGGGGTCATTTTTGGGTGGGATTCCTGATCCTATTATTCCGGGCTATGAAACAATTAACGGTTCATTAGGACATGGACTCGGTGTAGCATCAGGAATGGCGGTCGCATTGCGCGCGAAAGGTTCTGATGCTTCTGTTTTTGTACTCGTCGGAGATGGGGAATTGAATGAAGGATCAAATTGGGAAGCAATTATGTTTGCGGCACATCATCGATTGGATAACCTCATTGTTATAGTAGATGATAATAAAGCTTCAATGCTCGATTTTACGAAAAATATTCTCGATACTTCTCCGCTTTCCAAGCGTTTTGAGGCTTTTGGATTTGAATGTTTTAGTGTAGAGGGACATGATGTTGGCGCTGTTCAAAAGAGTCTCCTTTCTCTCAAAGAGATGAAAACCGCAAAACCAAAAGTTCTTTTTGCGCAAACCATCAAAGGTAAAGGGGTACCATTTTTGGAGACTCATCCACTCAGTCATATTCTATCGCTTAAACCGGATGAGATAGATGAGATTGTAAGGGGGATTGATGAACGCAATTAAACCCAAAGCTATGCGAGATGTATTTATCGAGACGCTTATATCTAAAATGGAAGAAGATAAAACGATATTCTTTCTGTCAGCCGATTTTGGCTCTCCCGCTTTGGATAAACTCAGAGAACTTTATCCTGATCGTTTTATCAATGTTGGAATTGCGGAGCAAAATCTAATCAATGTAGCTACCGGTCTTGCTTTAGAAGGATTCAAAGTCTATGCGTACGCTATCGCTCCGTTTATCACCATGCGATGCTATGAACAAATCCGTGTCAATTTGTCTGTTCTCTCCCAAATTCGTCCGATGTGTGTGAATATTATCGGTGTGGGTGCCGGGTTTAGTTACGATATGAGTGGTCCGACACACCATTGTTTGGAAGATTTATCCATTATGGGGACGTTGCCGAATATCACTGTTTTCAGTCCCAGCGATTACTCAAGTGCCGAACATTATGTGAATGAGACATTAAAGATAGGAATTCGCTATCTTCGATTTGATGCAAAACCTCTTTTTAATATTGAGGCACAAGAAGAGATTGACTTTGCGCAAGGTTTTAGAGTTGTTAAAGCGGGGGAAGTCGGTGTTATCATTTCTACAGGCTATATGACCCACAAAGCCCTAGAATACGCGAATAAACTTCAACTTGTTGGAAAAAATGTTGGAGTCATCGATCTTTTTTTACCGTCAACATTTAATTATGAATCACTTGAGAAAGCATTACGCGGATATGATGTATTGATTTCGTTGGAAGAGGGGATAGGGAATGCCGGAGGATTGGATAGCAAGATACTTCATTTTATCAATACAATAAAACTTTCAAAGTTTTATACTCCGTTGGCGATGCATGGAAAATACAGCTTTGAGATAGGTTCGAGAGACTCTTTGCACGAGCATTTTGATATGGGACTCCAAAATATTATCCGTGCATTAAAGGGACATGATGATTGATATCGTATTTATCAATCCCGGTGATCGCAAACAGATTTATCAGGATCTCGGTGCCGACATCTCTGCCATAGAACCTCCTTTTTTGACAGCATCTTTTGCTGCGTATCTGCGAAATAAAGGGTTCAGTGTTGCGATCATAGACGCACAGGCTGAGAATATTACACCGCTGGAAACTGCTCAAAAAGCACGCGCATTAAACCCATTGTTGGCTTGTGTTATTGTATATGGAAATCAGCCCTCCGCAAGTACGCAGAATATGAGTATTTCCGGCAGGATTTGTGCAGAACTAAAAAATATCGGTATTGAAAAAGTCGTTATTGGCGGTCTGCATCCTTCTGCTTTACCAGAGCGAACGCTGCGGGAAGAAGCGGTTGATTTTGTCATAGAGGGGGAAGAACAAGAGCCGCTCTTTGCCCTTTTAGAATCTTTAAAAGGGTTCCGAGAGATAGCGTCTGTTCCCGGTATCTGGAGATGGGAGAGGGACGTGGTCGTTCACACGTCTCGCTCACCGCTTGCCAAAAATCTAGATGAAGTATTACCGATAGCAGCATGGGATTTGCTTCCGATGGATAAATACAGAGCCCATAACTGGCACTGCTTTGATGATATCAATAATCGTATGCCCTATGCCGCTATTTATACCAGTCTTGGATGCCCTTATTCGTGTACGTTTTGTTGTATCAATGCCCCTTTTGGGAAATCTGGTATCCGATACAGAACTCCTGAACGCGTTGTTGAAGAATTGGAATTACTTAATTCCAAGTATGGGGTTAAAAATATCAAATTCGTGGATGAGATGTTCGTTTTAGATGAGCGCCATTATATGAGAATAATGGATTTGATTATCGAAAAAGAGCTTGATTTGAATATATGGTGCTATGCCAGAGTTGATACAATAAAAGAAGAGACCCTTGCGATAATGAAAAAAGCAGGGGTTAATTGGTTGGCATTGGGGATTGAGTCTGCAAATCAGGATGTGAGAGACGGTGCATCTAAAAAAATGCGGGTCAAAGATATTGAGAGGGTCGTTCGACAGATACAAGATGTTGATATTCGAGTGATTGGCAATTACATTTTTGGTTTGCCTGATGATACGATCGAAACGATGCAAGAGACATTGGAAATGGCAATCGAATTAAATTGTGAGTTTTCAAATTTTTATTGCGCGATGGCGTATCCGGGATCAGCGCTTTACACGATGGCGATCAAAGAGAATTGGGAGTTGCCAAAAGAGTGGAAAGATTATTCACAACACGGTTACGCTATGCTCCCTCTTCCAACGAAGTATTTAAGTGCAAAAGATATTGTTCGATATAGAGATGATGCATTTCATAAATATTTTGAGAATCCTTTGTATCTCGATATGATTGAATCAAAATTTAGTATGGGTGTACGAGAACACATTGAACAAATTACAAAAAATAAGTTAAAAAGACAAATATTAGAGTAAATAAGGTGTTAAACGATGGATTTTAAAATAGAAGATATTTCGTATACGGTCAGCGAATTTTGTCCCGGACCTTGCCGATATTGTTCGATGTGGGAACTTCCCAATCGTCAAAAAGAAGAGTTAACAAGCGAAGAACTCGACAGTGTTTTTAGTTCAAAATATTTGGATCTCAAAAAAGTACATTTGACCGGTGGTGAGCCACATCTTTCACCAACGTATCTTAGAGTCGTTGACAGTCTCCAAAAATATCATCCTGATGTTATCATTGATTCTCCTATTACTGGATGGTTTCCAGACAAACATGAAGAGATAGCTAAATATGTTTTACAGAAATCTCCCCTTTATCGTCTCGATATATCTTTGGATGGAGATGAAGAGACAAACTCTAAAATACGATTACACAAAGACGGATTTAAAAAATCGATAGAGACGGTAGAAAGACTCAAAAAAATTCCGGGTGTTTTGCTTAGATTTCAATTTACGATTTACAAAGAAAATTACCATTTGATCGAGTGGATATACAATTTTTCAAAAGAGATGGGGGTAGGGCTTTATATTGGATATGGGAGATATAACCCTGAGCGATATCGAAACAAAAAAGACAATGTAACTCAAGCTGAACTAAGTGAAAATGATTTTATCTATACCGAAGCCGAGTTGGCAGAGATAGACAGACAATTAAGAGCTATTAATTATGATAAAGGTCGATATGCCAGTAAATATTTGTTGCAAAAAGCGGTATTTGATGGTGAAAACATCGATTTTAACTGTTATATGGGCTCCAAAAATATTGATATTGATCCTTATGGAAATTTATATCCGTGCCTCCTTTGGCTTCCGTATCTCAATGTAGGAAACATCAGAGAATCAGGTGGTTTTGATGCAGCGCTTGAAAGTATGCAGGCAAAAGGTGTTTTAGATGCGATTGAGAACAAAGTCTGTCAAAAAGATTGTCTTTATACTTGTGCCAACAAATGCGAATTGATAGAACCGAATGTAAAAGCAGTTGGTATGATGAATTATGATGGGGGTAAATATGGATTTATGTTCAGTGAAACGGACATCATACCTTTGCGCCCGTGGTGGTATGATGACTATAAAGCCAAAGGGATAATTTAATACGATGCTATGGTTTGACTTGGTTACCCCTAAATCGGTAATGTTTTTTAAAAATATCATCAAAATGCTTGAAATCAAAGGTCAAGAGGTATTTGTAACCGCGCGTGAAGGTGCTGGCTACAGTGAAATCGTGGAGCTGTTAAGATTGCACGATATCGCTTTTCATACGGTTGGCGAATTTGGCGGGGCAATGCTCGAAGATAAATTAAAAGCGAGTATTGATCGACAATTTGCTCTGATGGAATTTATCAAAGATAAAAATGTGGAAAAGTTGGTTTGTCTGTGTTCAGTCGATGCTAATCGTGTAGCCTTTGGTTTGGGAATACCTATCTATAATTTTTACGATATTCCGCTCTCAGATTGCGGTTCAGATTTTAAAAAAGCTCTTCCACAAGCTAGATTGACACTTCCGCTATCCACCAAAGCTTTTCGTCCTTATATGGTTCCTTCAAAAATATTTGAACGATTCAGTTTGGAAGAAGAACAAATTGTCCAATACAATTTTTTAGACCCGTTGATTTGGCTTGCAGATTTTGAACCGGATAGAAAATATTTTGAGAAGATGCTTTTAAAATATAATTTGGATTTGTCCAAACCGGTTGTTATTATTAGAGAAGAGGAATATAAAGCCAGTTATGTTATGAAAAAATATCCGATTTTATATGACGGGTTGAAAATCTTGAATGATAAAATGGATGTAAATTTTATTGCAATTCCAAGATATGAACCAGAACCATTACAAGAACTTTTACCTTTTGTTACGGTGTTGCAAGAAAAAATTATTGTACAACATTTGTTGGCATACGCTGATTTATTTATTGGTGGAGGGGGAACCTTGAATTCGGAAGCGTGCTATTTTGGAATTCCAACGATATCGACACGATCTTTTATCAGCCATTATGACAAACTTTTAATTGATGAAGGGCTTATGAACAAAGCTGATACCGTTGAAGAATTGGTAGAACTCAGTATTGAAAATATAGGGAAAAAAACTGAGGCAGATAAGCTTTTTTCCACGATGAATCTGAACCTATCTTTGCTGGCAGATGAAATTATTAAATAATATTTGTGCTTAAAAAGCATCTATTCGATATCGGACCACTCTAGAGGTTTTCCAAGCGGTAAAGTAGTTTTTGCTTTTTTACCGAGAATTTCTTTTAAATATTTTGGTGGAAGCCCGAATCCAGGTCGGATGGAACGGATGTTTTTCATTGACAATACATCACCTGCTTTGATATTTTCCGTAACAAATAAACTTCGGGAAAATTCGCGTGATTTGAGGCTTTTAGCGGAGAGGTCATAGGTCACTTTCCCTAACAGCTTTTCGGTATCGCGTACCGCATCGACCATCGCTTTAAATTCATGCGGTTCTAAACTAAAAGTGCTGTCTGCTCCTCCCATTCCACGATTGAGAATAAAATGTTTTTCGATAACTCGTGCTCCGAGGGCAACAGCGGCTACTGGTGCGCTTAGGCTCATAGTGTGATCGCTCAATCCTACTGTTACATCGAATCGTTCAGACATATTACTGATGGTGAGGAGATTCATCTCTTCGAGTGCTGCCGGATAGGCAGAGGTGCATTTTAGAAGAATTATATCGGTGTTTCCAACCCGTCTGCAAGCTTCAAGTGCCTCTTCGATATCGCTGAGTGTGGCAATACCGGTTGAGATAATGATTGGCTTTCCTTTTGCGGCGGTGTATTCGATGAGGGGAATATCTGTGATCTCGAAACTGGCGATTTTATACGCCGGAACATCGAGCGATTCGAGAAAATCAACAGCACTTGGATCAAAGGGAGAGGAAAAAGCTACCATCCCTAGACTTTTGGCATGGTTAAACAGCTGCTCGTGCCATTCCCACGGTGTCATTGCCTCGGCATAGAGGTCATGAAATTTTCGTTTATCCCACTGTGTTCCCTGTGAAATAGTAAACATCTCACTGTCGCAATCGAGTGTGATTGTATCGGGGGTATAGGTTTGGAGTTTGATCGCGTCTGCACCTGATTCTTTCATCGCTGAAATTGTTTTTAACGCTGTTTCGAGTGAGCCGTTATGGTTAGCAGAGAGTTCGGCGATGATGAAAACTTTTTCGTTTAGATTATGATGCGCTATGTTCACGGTTCAACTCCATGCAGATGATTGGACGCTCATATCTGATCATCCGTTTTATTTCTTTAAAATCGAACTTTTTGTATAAAGCTTGAGCTTTTTCATTCTCTTCGAAACATTCCAGATGGAGTGTTGAGAGATGAAATGTTTCAAAAGCATATCGGATGAGTGCACGGAGAATAATCCGTCCGATTCCCTTACGATCTGAAAAGGGATTGGCGTAAAGACCTAAAGAAGCACTCTCAGAAGTAATTTCTGTCAGATCGATAACACCGATAGGTGCATGATTTTTATAGACAACAAAGTACTGCTTGTTGTTACGCCCAGAGAGTGAATTGATAAACGTTTCATGTTCTTTTTCGCCGATTGGTTCATCCGTATACATATGAGTTCGAATGCTATCGTGATTGCGCCAAGTGAGTACCATTTTACGCTCTTCTGCATTCAAATCGACAAAATTTTTGAGTTCAATCATAGGGAAGCTTTGAGTAAATTTTCAAAAGTCTGTTTTTCAAATTTTTTCATCACATTCATCCCCTCGCGTTCCATATACGCTACAAATTCACATTGGTTATTCGCACTTTGGATGGCGATAAACGGGAGTTCCATAAATATGACTTCATGAGCGATAGAACTTGGTGTAATGATCGCTAATGCACTTTCATTCATGAGTTGGGCGATATTGGAGGCATTAATATGGAGTTGAAGGTTTTGATGGGTTCGTTCATACTCTTTTAAAACATCGAGATGAGGGTTAGATGAGGTGGTTACGAGATGGAGTACTCGATCACTAGGCAGGGAATAGAGAATTTCCATAGAGAGGTTGAGCGGGTCACTGCCACCCATTGCGATAAAAATCGCATTTGTCTTTTTTTTCGGTGTTCGTTTAGCCTGATAAAACTCGTCACGTATGAGTAAAAACTCTTTTCCGCAGCGAATCATGGCATGAGGTGGCAGCAGATCTTTATACTTGGATGGGTCTGCATACAGATTTGGATTGATGAGTATATCGCAGTGATGTTTTTGATAGGTATCATCCAAAGAGATCACTGTAATATCAGTGGACTCTTTGACGGTTTTTTCGACACGGTGATCGATACCATAGTGGTCGAAGATAACTCTATCTATTTTTTGAATTTGGATGAGACTGATAAGTTCTTGTGGATCATCAGTCATCAGAATATGGACAGAATAAGGGATACGGTCATTGATATTTCCAACTAAATCACGACAGGCAAAGCTGATAGTTGCATGAGGATATTGTCCAGCCAATACAAGGTCACGCATAATGTGACCAAGCCCGATGAAGCTAGAAGAGTCGGAACGTATCAATAGATTCATAGTGAAAACAATGCTTGATACATTAATTCTGCCCTGAACCAGTCTTCATGAGTATCGATATCCTGTACTAGATGGCGCGGCAAAACAATGGTTGTCGCCGCATCGGAGAAAATTGCTCTCTTGTCCAACCATGCTTCACGTGTTCCCCAGTAAAATTGACCTACATCGTGATACGCCTCTTCGAGGTCTTGGCTGCGTGTTGCAAAGTGTTCGGGGTAAAACATTTCAATATTCCCCTGTTCATTACGTTTCATCGCACGCTGAATCGGGAACGGGAACGTCGTAACAGGAAAAGCGTACTGTTTGTTATGAGTTATAAGGGCGTTATAGGCATCACGAATATTCTCTGCATGGATAAACGGTGCTGTGGCATAGATACAGCATGCTGCATCGATGACATCGCCTTGTGCTTGTAATGTTTGAATTGCATGGGCAATAACAGGGATGGTGGCGGTGTAATCGTCACTCAGCTCTTGTGGACGGATAAAAGGAATTTCAGCGCCATAGCTGCATGCCACATTGGCAATCTCTTCATCGTCGGTACTGATGATGATACGATCAAATAGTGCAGATTGTTGCGCCGCTTCGATACTGTAAGCGATGATCGGTTTACCACAAAACGATTTGATGTTTTTACGCGGTATCCGTTTGCTTCCTCCACGCGCAGGTATGATGGCGATACGCATTAAAAACTGCATCCTCTATAGGCATATTTATCTATAACTTCCAATACCGTATCGGCTACAGTATGGGCATCGTCTAACGACATTTTTTGATGGCAGGGAATAGAGAGTTCTGCACGGTAAAAAAGCTCTGTTGTGCTAAGACGCATTTCGCCGTATCGTTCTTTATAAAAGCTGTTTTGATAGATAGGTTTGTAGTGGACCTGTACTCCAAGATTTTTTTCTTGGAGCTCGTTAAAGATTTCTTCTTTAACGCAATGAAGTTCGGGATTTAGTAACAGTGGATAGAGATGGCGTGCGCTTTGCTCGGATTTAGGTATTGTGATTGTTGAAAAAAGCTTGTGCCCTTCAAAGCGTTCATCGTAATAGCGAGCAATTGTTTCTCGAATATTGATAAAACGATCCAGCTTATGCAATTGTGATAGCCCTAATGCGGCGGCGAATTCGGTAAGGCGAAAGTTATATCCCAAACTTACCATATCGGAATTCCAAAGCTGTTTTTTTATCATGCCGTGTGAACGAAATAGCCGTAGTTTACGGGCATACTCATCATTATCGGTGACAATAGCTCCACCTTCTCCTGTTGTGATCGGTTTGATGGCATGAAAACTAAAAATTGTCATATCGGCGAACGAACCGATTTTCCCCCCTTCAATATCACTTCCAAGCGCATGCGATGCATCTTCGATTACTGCTAATCCGTGTTTTTTAGCTATGGCATTGATGGTACGGATTTCGACTGGTTTCCCGGCAAAATCTACAGGGACAATCGCTTTGGTACGCGGTGTTATGAGTGCCTCGATGAGACTTTCATCGATATTACCATCCATCTTGATATCGCAAAAGATCGGTTTTGCTCCTACTGCTATAGCCATATTGGAAGTTGCGACAAAACTGATCGGAGTTGTGATGATTTCATCACCCTCTCCGATACCGCATACATCGTATGCCGCATGCAGCGCCGAAGTTGCTGAATTAAAAACAATACAGTGTTTTCCACTTACATAGTGAGCGAGTTCGTTTTCAAATTCTTCGACTTTAGCCCCCTGTGTGAGATGAGAACTTTTGAGAATCTCGACGACAGCTGCAATATCATCCTCTTCGATCAACTGAGTGGAATAAGGGATCATGGCTATTTTTCCTCATCCTGTGTGAGGGCAATTTTTTCGAGGAGAGATTGCGGCGTTAGCCATTCGCTGTTGGTTTCAGAACTGTATTTAAACCCATAGTCTACAGGAGTCCCTATTTCTCCACAATTATTGAGTGCAAAATCGGCTGATTCGGTGAATTGAATGGAAGGTTTAATGACATAATGATCATGAAATTCCAGTGTAAGATGGGAATCATCACGCGGACACATTACTTCGTGCATTTTCTCACCTGGACGGATTCCTACGATTTTATGAGGGAGGTGTGGAGCGATTGCAGTAGCAACATCGACTACTTTCATAGATGGGATTTTTGGGATAAAAATCTCCCCCCCATGCATACGCTCAAAATTCTTGAGGACGAAATCGACACCTTCTTGAAGTGTAATCCAAAAGCGGGTCATTCGATCATCCGTAATCGGAAGTTCTGTGGCTCCATCATGGATGAGTTTTTGAAAAAACGGTACAACAGAGCCGCGTGAACCCAATACATTGCCGTAACGGACGACGCCGAAACGGATGTCTTTTCCCCCACGGATATTGTTAGCAGCAACAAAGAGTTTATCGCTGGCAAGTTTTGTAGCTCCATAGAGATTGATTGGACTTGCAGCTTTGTCGGTGGAGAGGGCAATAACCCTGCTTACACCACAGCGAAGTGCTGCATCGATGACATTTTGTGCGCCATTGATATTAGTTTTAATCGCTTCCATCGGATTGTATTCGGCGATAGGGACATGCTTGAGGGCGGCAGCATGAACGACGTAATTGACACCGTCCATCGCTTTTTCTAAACGGGGAAGATCGCGGACGTCACCTATGAAATAACGCATACACGGATCGTTGAACCGTTGAGCCATTTCGTATTGTTTGAGTTCATCACGAGAATAAATGATAATTTTATTGGGTTTGTAATGTTTAAGTATAGTTTTAACGTATTGTTTTCCGAAGCTTCCGGTCCCGCCGGTAATGAGGATGTTTTTTCCGTTGAGCATTGCATGTCCTATCAACCTAGATGATAGAACTAAGCAAAATTAATACCAAAAAAATTATCCTTTACCGTAGCTGTACGCACTAATTTGAGATGAAAGTGCTGAAAAGGATTGAGTCAAGTGAGACATAATGGTATCGTATTGAATAAATCGGGCTGCCATTGCGGCATATCGTGCGTCTAAAAGAGCTTGAGAATTCGTTCGATTAGTAGTTAAATTGGTAATATTGGTTGTATTTCCTGTATTTAAAATACTCATTAATCCGGTGCCGCTGGTGTACGTGTTCATCAGAGTATTCAGTGAAGTAAAAACACCGTCTGATGTTACTGCATTTCCAGCAGTGTTAATGGAAGTGGTAGTACTTAAAAATGCTTCTGAGGCTGTTGGATCAGCGGTGAATTTTGCTTTGAATGTTGCATCCGTAAAACTCATAACACCGGTTTGAGAGAGATCAATTCCAAATTGAGGTAATGAATATCCCTTACTGCTGACAGAGGTTACCATCTGATTGATTTGACGTGTGATTGAGTTAATTGAACTGTCTCCGCTGAAAACACCGATTGAACCGGTGGTTGTATCAGAACTGGTCATACTGGAGAGTTGAGAAGTGAGGGTATTATAGTTTTGGACAAAACTACTCATAGCATCACTGACTGACTGTACATCTTGGGTAATTGCGATATTAGCACTTCCGGCATCTTGTAAGAGATTAATAGTCACACCGCTAGCGATATCAGTGATGTTATTGGTACTGCGGGTTACGGTAATTCCATTATAGGTTAGTGATGCATCACGCGCGGTTTGGATATCTTGCATACTGGAAGTCTTTGTAGTTGCATCAAATAATTGATTGTTTAGGGTTCCACTCGTCGAATCTGATACGCTAACGGTTTGTCCAGCCCCGGTTTTCACCGAATTGAGGACGAGCCGGTAATCGGTTGCCCCAACTTGCAATACCGATGCTTTTACACTTGTTCCGGCAGCAGAATTGATCGAAGCAGCAAGATCACTTAGGGTTGTAGTTGCAGTGTATCCAATATTATAAGCAATACCTCCCGATGTAATGCTCATAGTACCTGCTCCCGATGAAACGGTTGCTGTATCGGAACTAAATGACCCTGATTCCTGAACATTGTTAAGCGCTAATTGTGTGTTAGTAATTGAAAACGACTGGATATTAACACCAGGGTTCGCCGTAACACTGACAGAAGCTGTATTTCCAGAAACGGTTCGCTTTTGATAAAGTGTTGGATCATTTAGGGCACCGACACTGGTTTGAAATGTCGTTAAAAGACTCCCCAATAAATTTAGAGCTTGCCCTTTTTGTTTTTCCAATGTTATTTTATTGTCGATTGGCGTGATGATCGACTTGGTATCAGCTGCTTTTAGTTGATCAATAACAGTCTGCGTAAGTACCCCAGAACCTGCGCCAAGTGAGCTTATGGACATGGTAAATCCTTTTACCCTTTAATATAGTATAAACAATATCGACCGAAAGGGTCAAAAGTTTAGTTGATATTTTTTGATAAGCAAAAAAAGTTCCGTTATCTTTTTTTGGTAATGGCAAAGCGTTTTGGTCGAATAGTAAGCTCTGTAATGCTGAGTCCATCACGCATCGTTAGAAGGTTGTGTATAGCTTCAGCGATATCGGAAGCAAATAATTTTGTATCATCACTTTCCCCGACTCCAAATCGCAATTGGTCAAAAAATGGGGTATCGGTCATATCCGGATTGATGGTTACGACTCCGATACCGCTATTTCGAACTTCTTCAAACAGACTCTGTCCGAAAGCTCTTAATCCTGCTTTTGTTGCACTGTAGAGGGCAGAAAATTTTGAGCTGCGCGTTGCTTCGATAGAGGTGATATTGATGATAGTTCCGCTAGATGCTTTGATGGAGCGCAATAACATATTTGTTAGTAATATAGGTGCGCTCATATTGAGCGCAATCATACGAGTAATAAGCTCAGGAGCCAGCTCTTCATGGGGTTCAAAGCGTCCAAATCCGGCTGAGTTTATGAGTAGTTTTATATCTGTGATGGATAACAGTTGTGTTTTAATTGCTTCAATAGCTTTTTCATTGCTTAAATCGCAAGCGATATGTTTAAAGTTTTTATGCTCTATTGCGCCTTTGGTTCGGCTGATTCCCACGACATGATATCCGTTGTTTAGAAGCATTAGGGTTATTGCTTCTCCGATTCCACTGCTACTTCCGCTTACGATTGCCGTTGCCATGTTCGAATCCTTTCTCGTGGTAAATATTGGAGTGCTTTTGGTAAAAGAGATTTTAAAATATACGATTCGATTGGTTCTGGATAGGTTGCCATTTCATCGCGCACGGTGTAGGGATAAAATGCGATATCACTTCGGCGAAGTTTTTTCAGAGAGCGCAGATGTGATTGGCTGAGGCGAAAACTTCCTAATGTGAGTTGCTCGATACTCTCTGGAGTAATTATAGAAAAGAGTGATTCTATTAGTGGCGGATAAAGTACATCAAAATCTTCTGTATAGATTACAGGATCAATGCAAATACGAACTTTCCATCCGAATGCTATTGCTTCTTGGATAGCTTTTAATCGCTGTTGTAAAGTTGGAGTGGCATGCTCATATTTGTCGATGATATGTTGAGGTGATAGTGTCCATGCCAGAGTTACCCGTTCGTTGGGGGCAATTTTTTTCAAGGCTTTGATATTCGCACTTTTAGTACGGATTTCGAGATGGAGATTAGTATGTTCTTCGGCAAATTTGAGCCATTGCGCTGTTTGATGAGTGAGAGATTCGATAGCCATTGTATCGGTGTCATAGGAAGTAGCTACAAGGGTATCGTGATCTAGATAGGGAGTTAACTCCTGAAAAGCATCTTCGAGATTGACGAATAATACTGTATTAGCCGAAGGATAAAGCCCCTGCAGATAGCAGTAATCACAGTCGTACAGACACCCCATAACACTCGAAGCGTAAAAAAACTGTTTATGATCAAATCCATCACTGTATTGTGATCCGATATGGAGAAATTTCCCCTCTTTATGTGCAAGGATTAAATTCTTACTCTGACTTTGCGCTGCAAAATTTTGGTTTGGACGATTAAATACTTCTTTGTAGTGATCAATAATAATTACATGAGAAGCAGAAAATTTCTCACGTATGGCATGCGTTTTCGGGTGATCCAAAACTTTTCGTTCGATGTAAAGATGTGAAAAAGCTTTAGGCTGTGAGTGTAATGATGAAGGATTCAAGCAGCTCGCTCCTTTCACGTTTGGAATCAGGAATGGGGGTCGTTGTTAACCTGAGTGATGTAGTCGGATTTTTAAGACGAAAATATGAGAGAGCATCTTCGAGAGCATCTCCTTGACTTTTGGTAAAATGGGTTTTAAACACTTCTATTTGCATTCGTTCTTCTGTACTAAAGAGAGTATTGGAACATTGGATAGTTTGAATCGTAGTAAATAATTGTGCTAATATCGGAAGATGAGTATGGATGAGGTTTATCACCCCTTCTTTGGTAACGTTATTCGGTTCACAGTGATCAGAAACAATTTTGATAAAAGCCATTTGATGCAATTTAAAAAATTTTGATGCTGCTAAAAAGATTCCTCCGCTTTCCATGTCTACCGGATAATTGAGAATACTTTCTTGGGGAGAATCGACACAAAGCAGAGATGTCTCACGTAGTGAATGTGTATAAAGGATATCAGGATAATAGTGTTTATTTCCGTCAATAATTTTGTGAACGAGGAGAACCTCTCCTATGGAATAAGATGGTGGTGCTCCGCATATTCCGATATTAATTAAAATATCATCATTATTGGGAATTTTCCACCCCAGTAAGGCACTTACTGACATCGCAGCTTGCATTTTTCCCATGCCGCATACGAGTAATATTATATTGTCACCTCTGTACAGAGTGTAGGGAAGCGAGGTGTCGCGTTTTAGCCGATAGTGCTCTACCAAAGTTCTGGCTTCGGCATCAAGTGCAGTAATGAGGTAAATCATAAAGATATTATACCATCTTGCATTTATAGGTTGAAAGCGCTATAATTCCACCTCTCCTCTAGACCTGTGCAAGGGTGCGTATAGACATCGTGTCAGGGTAGGAATACAGCAGCACACCTATACGTGTTTTGTGCCGCAGGTATCTGGGGGAGTCCTTTTTTACTCCATAATCACACACTTTCATCACAAACATTTCAAAATGACATCTTAAAGAATAAATTTAACGTACATTATCCTATAATCGTTTCAACACTATTACAAATTTTGTAAGGAGAAGACAATGAAGTCCGAATTAATGGAACAAATCGAGCATGTCCCTATGCTTCCTGAAACCGTTCAAAAAGTAGAAGCGGTATTTAATAATCCTGATAAAGGGGTAAATGATATGGCAGACGCTATTAAAGATGACCCGATTATTACCGCTTATATTCTTAAAACAGCAAACTCACCAATGTATGGATTGAGTCGTACGGTCACTGATATTGCTCATGCGATTTCACTTCTAGGGAAAGAAACAGTGCGTACTTTTACGATTGCATCGGCAGCAAATTCATGTATGGATATTGACCTTTCACCGTATGGGATGAGTAAAGATACTTATCTTCATCGTTCACAACTTCAAAATGCGTTGGTAAGCAGATGGGTAGCCAAAGTTGATCGTTCTATGTTAGGACATCTTTGTTTAGCTTCTTTCTTATTGGAACTTGGCAAAGTTGTTATCAGTCGTTATTTGATTGAATCAAAACAAACCGCGCTATTAAGTGATAATCTTCAAAATGGTGCATCTATTAAAGACTCTGAAATTGCTGCATGTGGAAGTAAATCGGAAGATGTAACAGCAACTCTTTTCTATCGTTGGAATTTTGATCCAGATTTGGTTCATTTGATCCGTTTTGCAAATGAACCTGAAGATGCGTCCGACCCAGAAACGCAAGAGATGGCAAAATTTCTTAAAGTAGCAAAAGAGGCGATAGCTTTGGATGGAACAATAAATGATAGTACACTCAAAAATGCGCGTGAATTAATTGAAGAGTATGGAATGAATCAAAACCTCTTTGATGAAGCAGTCGAAAAAATTCTCGCAGTAGCTTAATTGTTGTCGTTCCCGACGTAATCGGGAATTCTTCAGTCAATTTCTTATTCTTTCTCTCTATAACTTCCAGCTTTGCACCCTGTGGTGCTGCTAGGTGGATTATCCCTCAGATAGCACAAATCCTCATGGGTTTGTTTTAATACTTTGCTTTCTCGCAACAATGGCAGCATTTTTTCATCTTTTTCATTGAGTGAAAGCGATTGATTGTATAACAATGTTCTTATTTCAGTATCGATTGCAGCGAGTGCTGCTTCAATATGGGTGAGTGAAACCATAATATTCTCTTTTTTTTAATCATTATATCGATGTGGTTCTAAAACAATGAGGGTTGTAAAACTTTTAATTTAAATGTTTTACGGTGAATTTCACAATGCCCGAATTTTCGGATTGCATCAATATGAGCGGCACTGCCATATCCTTTATGTCCTTCAAACCCATATTCGGGATAAAGAGCGCTTAGTTTGACCATTTCACGGTCACGCGTTACTTTTGCCAAAATCGATGCAGCACTTACCTCAGGAACTGTAGCATCAGCTTTTATAAGTGTTGAGAGTCCGCTGACGCCGAATGTCGAATTGCCATCGTACAGATATTCCGCTTCACCCAGCTGAGCCATAATTTCTCGTAATCCTGTTGCCAAACATGTAGATATTCCTAACTCATCGATTTGTTCTGCACTAAAGCGAGCGATATGATAGGTGGAATGTTCACAGATGAGGTCAAAAAGGGTTTCACGTTTTTTTTCACTTAGTTTTTTTGAGTCATTGAGACCGATAATCGGTTTGTGTAAAATCACTCCTGCTATCATTAGTGGTCCGGCGAGCGGTCCCCGTCCTGCTTCATCAATACCGCAAAAATTCATTTCATATCCATCTAAAGTATTTTTTGAGTATTGTAGCGCAAGGGGTGATTCAAAAAATAGGGTATCATTTGATAAAAAAAAAGGATTTATAGATGAGATCAGTAATATTGGCATTATGTTTGGGTGCGGCCTCAGCCTCTGCGGCAACGATTTTAGGATTTGGTGCCGAAGCAGATTATTATATGCCTATGGCAAGCGGAGACTTTAGTTATACGAACAACGGGGTAACGACAGCAACCCATTTTTCAAATGATACGACATCAGCTTATCAAGTAGGCTTATTTCTTGAACATCCACTCCCTTTAATCCCTAACTTTCGTATTGATTTAACTCCGGACAGCTCTTTTAACGGTTCAGGTAATAAAGTAACATTAAATCAAACCGACATCACTCCTTATTATGAAATTCTTGACAATGTAGTTGATTTGGATGTGGGTATGACTTTCAAAGTTATTGATGGAAAGATCGAAGGAGTTACAAGCCAGTCATTTAAAGAGGTTGTTCCAATGGGGTATCTAAGTGTTGCTATCACTCCGCCACTTTCTCCTCTTAGTGTAGAAGGAAATGTGAAATATCTCGGTTACGGCGGTGACTCTTTTACTGATGCAAGAGTAAAAGCAAATTGGAAAATCGCTCCTGGATTGGCTGCACAAGCTGGGTATCGTTATGAATCTTTGAGTGTTACTAACCATTTTGGTATGAATGCCAATGTTGATTTCAAAGGACCGTTTGTCGGTTTGAATTACCGCTTCTAAGCTTCATTATCTTCCCCTAATGCCCACTGCTCAAACGGAATCATCTCAATACGTGAAACCGGATGGGAGAGGGTACTTTCTAAATTCATCGTTACAACGATAACCTCTCGCACACGATTCGATACGATAAATCCTTCCAAAGCTTCCACTTTCTTAAAGAGGGCGTGTTCATTCGCAAATGGTGAGGCAATAATGATTTGGCGCCGCTGCGGAAGGTAAAAATCGATCCCCTCATCATAATAACACTCAACTTGATGTTTATCGAGTTCTGAGAAAACAAGATTTTCAAAAATCCGTCCGAAGTGTTTTTGGAGTACGAGGGCATGTTTGATCGCGATGTCACAGAGATAGAGTTTTTTAACAGCGCTGGGATGATTGAATTTGCTCAATGATTTTAGGTATCCACGCTCGAAAAGTGATTGCAGATGGAGATAAAGTTTGTCTTTTGAAATTTTACGCTCCCCTTTGAGCCGTTCATAGAGATTGAATGCAGATACTTTTTGCGTTACCATCTTAGAAGCTTGTGACAGAATAGAGAACTCGATCGGCTCCAATGCCCTATTGAGTATCCCTTGGAGGTAAATAACCCTATCTTCACTCGCGATGCGGTGCATCGCCGGAAAACCGCCCAGCTGAAAAAAGTGGTTCAGTGCAGTAGAGTCATATTTACTTTCAAATGCCAAAAACTCTTCATAATCGAGCAAATCGAGGTGCAGGGTATGATAATCCAGATCCACTTTTGTTTCAACCGAGAGGATGATCTGAGGTAACTCAAACAGTTTGATTGCTTCATTATAATTATCGAGGACGAGAATAGTTATTTTATTTTCACGGCAGAACGGTTCTAATGAGCTATTGATCTCTTCTATATCAAGTCGGAGGTCTCGGCAATCGAGATAAAGATAGGTTGATTTTTTATGTCCGAGTAGATAATGTTTGATCAATGCTGTTTTACCTGATTGGGTAATACCATAAATAAGAGTGTTTTCTTCACCAATTGAGTGTTTACGTTCTATGTAACCCACATTGTGTAAATCGTATCGATAGTATTCATCTAATAAAGTATTCATACCTAAAATCATACCCTAAAAAATACAGCTTCCTTTTTAAAAGGAAGTAAATTTAACTAATAAATCGTTTTTTACCCCTAAAATACTTGACCCTGAGGGGATATGTCAGTATAATTTCGCCGCCTTATATAGTCAGACAAGATCTGACGAGTTCTTTTATCTAAGGAAAACATTATGGAAAAAATTCGTTTGAAACTTAGAGCATACGATCATCGTGTACTTGATCGTTCAGTTGCCTCTATCGTTGAAGCTGTAAAGCGAACGGGTGCGGAAATCCGCGGACCGATCCCTTTGCCAACCAAGATTCGTAAATATACGGTTCTTAAATCTCCGCACGTCAATAAAGACTCTCGTGAGCAATTTGAGATTCGTATGCACGCACGTTTGATCGACATTGTGTCGGCTACGCCAGATACAGTTGATTCGTTGATGAAGCTTGACTTGGCTCCGGAAGTGGACGTAGAAGTTCGCTCTATGGACAAGTAAGGAGTAGGGTGTGGAATACATTGTAGAAAAAATCGGCATGAGCCGAACTATCAGCGTTCCGAGCAAAGTGGTTACTCTTTTAAAAGTAAAAGAGATCAAAGTTTGTGAAGTGAACGACGGCGTTGCGCTTGTAGCGTATAGCCAAGGCAAATCGATGAACAAACCGGTTGAAGGTCAACAAAAGAAATATAATCTTTCTGCTGAATTCAACAAATTCGCTACTTTAGAAGTCGCAAACACCGAAGCGGGTGATTTGGATATGGCTCCTTTGGCAGACGCTAAAACGGTTAAATCATCTTTCAAAACAAAAGGTCGTGGTTTTACCGGCGTTATGAAACGTTGGAATTTTGCCGGCGGTCCTGGTGCGCATGGTCACCGTTTTCACCGTACTGGTGGATCTATCGGTAACCGCGAATGGCCTGGTAAAGTCCAAAAAGGGCGTAAAATGTCAGGTCAATACGGTAACGAGCAAGTTACTGTTAAAAATGAAGTAATGTCATACGACGCAGAAAACGGTGTGTTGGTTGTTGTGGGTTCAATCCCAGGCGCTAACGGTGCACTAGGTCGAGTAAAGGTTGTTAAATAATGAGCGCGATTGTACTGAACGAAAAATTCGAAAAAGCCTCTGAATTGGCATTGCCTGAGAGCTTCAGCGGCATTAATACCCATAACCTCTACTTGTACGTTAAATCGTATCAAGCAAGTATCCGTTCTAATACAGCGTCTGTAAAAGGTCGTTCAACTATTAGCGGTGGTGGGAAAAAACCATGGGCTCAAAAAGGTAAAGGTGGCGCACGTGCTGGTTCACGTCGTTCACCGATCTTTGTTGGCGGTGCGATTGCACATGGTCCAAACACAGGTCGTAACTACGATCAAAAAATCAATAAAAAGCAAAAGAAACTAGCGCTTAAATGTGCGTTGGATGCTTTGGCTACAGCTGGAAAACTCTTCATCGTTGATTCGATTGAAGTTCCAACTGGTAAAACAAAAGACGCATTGGCGTTGTTCAATGCATTGAATGTTCGTGATGCGTTGTTGGTGAAAAAGATTCTCGATGAGAATACCTATCTTGCATTCCGTAACATTGCTTCTACATACGTTGTAGAAGAGAATGAACTCAACGCCTTTTTGGCTGCGACATACCGTTCGGTGGTTATCGAAAAAGCGGTATGGGAAAATCTGACTAAAGAGAGCTAAGATGGCAGATATTACTGATATCAAATCAATCCTGTATACAGAGAAGACTCTTGGTCTTCAAGAAGAGGGTGTAATCGTTGTTCAAACGTCTCCACGTATGACAAAGAACGCTCTTAAAGAGGTGTTTAGAGAGTATTTCGGAATCGTTCCGGCTCGTGTAAACTCATTAAACCAAAGCGGAAAAGTTAAACGTTTCCGTGGTCTTGCTGGCAAACAAAACGACTTTAAAAAGTTTTATGTGAAATTGCCAGAAGGCGCACAAATCGATAGTTTGGCGGTGTAATATGGCGATTAAAACGTATAAACCAACAACCCCGAGCCGACGTTTCTATACTAACGTTGATAACTCGGACATCACGGCAAAAGCGTCTGTTCGTTCATTGTTGATCAAACTTCCGGCTGCTGCTGGACGTAACAACAACGGTCGTATCACATCACGTCATAAAGAAGCGGGAGCTAAAAAGCTTTACCGTATTATCGATTTCAAACGCAATAAATTCGGTGTAAACGGAACTGTTGCAGCAATCGAATACGATCCGTACCGTAACTGTCGTATCGCTCTTATCAACTATGTTGATGGTGACAAACGTTACATCCTCCAACCTAAAGGTTTGGTAGTTGGTGATGTTATCTCTGCAGCAGAGAGCGGTTTGGACATTAAAGTCGGAAACGCAATGAAATTGATGAGCATCCCAGTCGGGACAACGGTTCACAATATCGAGCTTAAACCGGGCAAAGGTGGACAAATTGTCCGTTCAGCCGGAACATCTGCACAAATCATGGGTCGTGAGGGGAAATATGTTTCTCTTCGTCTTCCATCAAGTGAAATGCGTTATGTTTTGGGTGAATGTATGGCGACTGTCGGTACCGTAGGTAACGAAGAGTACATCAACATCGTTCTTGGTAAAGCTGGTCGTACACGTCATATGGGTATCCGTCCTCAGACTCGTGGTTCTGCGATGAACCCTATCGATCACCCGCATGGTGGTGGTGAAGGTAAAACAAACTCAGGACGTCACCCGGTTACTCCATGGGGTAAACCGACTAAAGGTGCTAAAACACGTAAGAAGAAAGCAAGTGATAAATTGATTATTACTCGCCGTAAATCCAATCCGAAGAGGTAGATAATGGCTAGATCAGTAAAAAAAGGACCATTTGTTGATGGACACCTTATGAAAAAAGTGATTGCTGCCAAAGAGACGAAAAGCAACAAACCTATCAAAACTTGGTCACGCCGTAGTGTGATCTTGCCAGATATGATCGGTTTGACGTTTACCGTCCATAATGGCCGTCAGTTTGTACCGGTTTTCGTAACGGAAAACCACATCGGTTACAAACTTGGTGAATTTGCACCAACACGTACGTTTAAGGGCCATAAAGGTTCTGTACAAAAGAAAATCGGGAAATAAGGAAGAGATATGGCAAGAGCACTATTAAAATTCGTTCGCGTATCTCCGACTAAATCTCGTTTGATCGCTCGCGAAGTTCAAGGAATGAATGCAGAGCAAGCTATGGCTGCATTGGAATTTACTCCAAACAAAGCGGCAAAAATCATCGCTAAAGTGGTTGCGTCAGCAGTAGCTAACAGCGGTATCGATGCGCAAGATTGTATTGTTAAATCATGCCGCGTTGATAACGGTCCGGTACTTAAACGTTTCACTCAACGTGCACGTGGTACAGCATCAGGTATCCGTAAGCCGACAGCACACATTTTGGTAGAAGTAGAGGGTAAATAATTATGGGTCATAAAGTTAATCCTATCGGACTTCGTCTTGGTATTAACCGCAACTGGGAATCTCGTTGGTTTCCTAACTTTAAAACAGCTGCGGTTTCTTTGGGCGAAGACCATAAAATCCGTACTTTTTTGAAAAAAGAACTCTACTACGCGGGTGTGAGCAACATCGTGATCGAGCGTACTGCGAAACGTCTTCGTGTTACTATCATCGCGGCTCGTCCGGGTATCATCATCGGTAAGAAAGGTTCTGACATTGAAAAAATCAAAGAATCTCTTCAAACCCTTATCGGCAAACCGGTAGCTGTTAATATCAAAGAAGAGAAAAAAGCACAAGCATCTGCACAACTCGTTGCAGAAAACGTTGCTACTCAACTTGAAAAACGTGTTGCTTTCCGCCGTGCGATGAAAAAAGTTATGCAAAATGCACAACGTGCAGGCGCTAAAGGTATTAAAGTTTCAGTAGCAGGTCGTCTTGGCGGTGCCGAGATCGCTCGTACTGAATGGTACCTTGAAGGTCGCGTACCATTGCATACACTTCGTGCAAAAATCGATTACGGTTTTGCTGAAGCTCACACCACTTACGGTGTAATCGGTATCAAAGTTTGGATTTTCAAAGGTGAGGTTCTCACTAAAGGTATCCAACCAGAAGCAAAAGAATCTAAAGAAGAGCGTGGCGAAGATCAACAACGTCGTCCACGACGAAAGGCTAACTAATCATGTTGATGCCTAAACGTACGAAATATCGTAAAATGATGAAAGGGCGTAACCGTGGTTACGCTACAAATGCTAACAAACTTGATTTCGGTTCTATCGGATTCAAAGCAACGGAAGCGGGACGTATTAACTCTCGTCAAATCGAAGCGGCTCGTATTGCAGCAAACCGTCATATCAAACGTCAAGGTAAAATCTGGATCCGCGTGTTCCCGGCTAAACCATTGACTGCCAAACCACTTGAAGTGCGTATGGGTAAAGGTAAAGGTTCTGTTGACCAATGGGTAATGAACATCAAACCAGGCCGTATCATTTTTGAAATGGGTGGTGTTGAAGAGACTCTTGCACGTGAAGCATTAGCGCTTGCGATGCAAAAACTTCCGTTCAAAACCAAAATTGTAACTGCGGAGATGAGCAATGAAATATACTGATTTGAACGACAAAACAGCTGCTGAACTTCAAGGGATGCTCAAAGAGAAAAAAATTGAGCTTTTCACTTTGAAAATTAAGCAAAAAATGATGCAATTGACTAACACGAGCGAACTTCGCACGGCGAAAAAAGACATTGCACGCATCAACACTGCTATGAACGCAGCGAAGTAAGGGCTAAGCTATGACACATAAACGTGAAATTCAAGGTATCGTAGTTACAAAAGCCGGCGAAAAAACAGCAACAATCGTTGTTGAACGCCGTGTTATGCACCCACGTTACCACAAAACGGTAAAACGTTTCAAAAAATATATGATTCATGATGAAAACAACCAACTTAACATTGGTGATGAAGTGATCGCGATCGAGTGTCGTCCACTTTCTAAAAGCAAATCATTCCGTCTAAAAACTCTTGTTAAAGGGGTAGGCGTATGATTCAAAGTTTTACTCGTTTAGCGGTAGCTGATAATACAGGCGCAAAAGAGATCATGTGTATCAAGGTTCTTGGCGGTTCAAAACGTCGTTATGCAACTGTAGGTGATGTTATCATCGCTTCGGTTAAAAAAGCGGCTCCGACTGGTAAGATCAAAAAAGGTCAAGTTGTAACAGCAGTTGTTGTTCGTACACGTAAAGAGATTCACCGTGAAAACGGTTCTTTGATCCGTTTCGACGAAAATGCAGCGGTTATCCTTGATAAAAAACGTGAGCCAATCGGTACACGTATTTTCGGACCTGTTGGACGTGAAGTTCGTTATGCAGGTTTCATGAAAATCGTATCACTTGCTCCAGAGGTTGTATGATGGCAAAATTTAATTTCAAAAAAGGCGACATTGTTGAAGTGATCGCCGGTGATGACAAAGGTACTAAAGCAGAATTGCTTCAAGTTATGCCTAAGAAAAATAAAGTGATCGTTAAAGGTGTTCGTATTGCTAAAAAAGCGATCAAACCTAGCGAGCAAAATCCACAAGGCGGATTCTTGAATAAAGAGATGCCTGTAGATGCATCAAATGTCCGTAAAGTTGAGGCGTAATCATGGCACGACTAAAAGATAAATATTTAGCTCTTAAACCAGAGCTTCAATCATCTCTCGGAATTGCTAATGTAATGCAAGTTCCAGCTTTGGAAAAAGTGATCATCTCTGTTGGTTGTGGTTTTGCCATGAAAGACAACAAATTGATTCAAAGCATCCAAGATACGATCAGCAACATCGCCGGTCAACGTGCTTCTGTTGTAGTTGCTCGTAAATCGGTTGCAGGATTTAAAGTACGTGAAGGGATGCCGGTTGGTATTAAAGTTACTCTTCGCGGTGCTAAAATGTACGATTTCATGGATAAATTGATCTCTTTGTCACTTCCACGTGTTAAAGACTTCCGTGGTATTCCACGTAATGGTTTTGACGGTCGCGGAAACTACAACTTCGGTTTGACTGAGCAATTGATTTTCCCTGAAGTTGATTACGATTCAATTATGCAAATCCACGGGATGAACATCACAGTAGTAACAAGCGCTACAGCCGATAAAGATGCGTTCAAGCTTCTTGAAATGATCGGTATGCCGTTTGCTAAAGGGAGAGAATAATGGCTAAGAAGTCAATGATCGCTAAGCAACAACGCACACCTAAATTTGCAGTTCGCGCGTATACTAGATGTCAGATCTGTGGTCGTCCACACTCTGTTATCAGTGATTTTGGAATTTGTCGCGTTTGCTTCCGTAAAATGGCAAACGAAGGGTTAATCCCAGGCGTTAGAAAGTCAAGCTGGTAATTCCAGCCTGATACTACTTACGACTAAGATAAGGAAATATAAATGATTAATGATTTGATCGCGGATTCGTTGACTCGTATCCGTAACGCTGCTATGCGTAGATTGGATGCAACAACTTTGGTTCACTCAAAAGTAGTAGAAGCAGTTGTTGCTATTTTGGCAGACAAAGGCTACATCGAGAGCTTTAACGTTGTTGAAGACGGCGTTAAAAAAACTATTAATGTAGTTTTAAAATACGATGATGCAGGTCGTACGGTAATTAATGAAGTAAAACGTGTCTCTAAACCGGGACGTCGTGTTTACAAAGGCAAAGATGAGCTTAAACGTTTCAAAAACGGTTACGGTACAATCATCGTCAGTAGTTCAAAAGGGGTTCTTCCTAACGATAAAGCTTTCGAGCTTGGCGTTGGTGGTGAAGTCCTTTGTACGATTTGGTAAGGAGATAAGATGTCACGTATTGGAAAACTTCCTATTTCTATCCCAGCTGATATAAACGTAACTCTTGATGGAACTGTCCTTACATTTGTAAAAGGATCAACAACTCAAGTTTTGGATACTCTTGGTAATTGTGGTGTTGTACTCGAAGATAATACTTTGACATTCAGCACAAACTCTGACCAACGTGCTGATCGCGCTTTCTGGGGTACTTACCGTGCACTTGCAGCTAATATTATTACTGGTTTGGTTACTGGTTTTGAGAAAAAATTGGAAATCAACGGTGTTGGTTACCGTGCTGCAGTTCAAGGTGATGTTTTAAATCTTCAACTTGGTTACAGCCATGATATCAACTTTGATATCCCAGCTGGCATCGCAATGGCTGTTGAGAAAAACGTTATTAGTATCAAAGGCGCTGACAAACAACAAGTTGGTCAAATTGCTGCTGAGATCCGATCATTCCGTCCGCCAGAGCCGTACAAAGGCAAAGGTGTTAAATATAGCGATGAAACTATCCTGCGTAAAGCCGGTAAGACATCTAAGAAATAAGGGGCGATGATATGACAGGTAAAACACTTAAAATTAAAGCGGCTAAACGCCTTCAGCGTAAACGCCGTATCCGCTCTAAAATCTCAGGATGCGCGACATTGCCACGCGTCTCTGTATTTCGCTCAAACCGCTATATCAGCGCGCAAGCGATCAACGATGAGCAAGCAGTAACGCTTGCGGCGGTACACTCAAAAACTTTGGGTCTTAAAGCAAACATCGAAGGTGCTGAAAAAGCCGGCGCTGCATTTGCTCAAACCCTAAAAGATGCTGGTATTAATGAAGTTACGTTTGATCGTAACGGATTTTTGTATCACGGTGTCGTAAAAGCGTTTGCCGAAGCACTTCGTGCAAATGAAATCAAGTTTTAAGGGCTGATCGATGAATCCGATTAATAGAGAAGAATTTGCAGAATCGATTGTAAACATCGGTCGTGTAACAAAAGTTGTAAAAGGTGGACGTCGTTTCCGTTTTACAGCTCTTGTAGTTGTGGGGAATAAAAAAGGGACTGTCGGATATGGCGTAGGTAAAGCGAAAGAAGTACCTGATGCAATCCGTAAAGCGGTTGATGAAGCGTTTAAAAATTTGACTGAAGTTAAGATCAAAGGTACAACCATTGCTCATGACATCGAAGTTAAATACAACGCTAGCCGTATCTTGCTTAAACCTGCATCTGAAGGTACAGGGGTTATCGCCGGTGGCGCTACTCGTCCTGTACTTGAGCTTGCGGGAATCCAAGACATCTTGACGAAGTCTTTGGGTTCTAACAATCCAAACACTGTGGTACGTGCAACAATTGATGCACTATCACGTATCAAAGGATAAGTTATGGCATTAGAAAACCTTACTCCTGCTGAGGGTTCAACCCACAGTACAAAACGTCTTGGCCGTGGCCAAGGAAGTGGCCAAGGTAAAACTGCCGGTAAAGGTCATAAAGGTCAAAAAGCACGTAAAGGTTACAATGAAAAACGTAACTTTGAGGGTGGACAACAACCTCTTGCTCGTCGTTTGCCAAAAATTGGTTTTACATCACGTGTTGTAAAACCGACAACAATCAATGTTGAAAAAGTAAAAGAGATTGCGACACTTTCGGAAATCACTATGGAAACTATCCGTAGCGTACACCGATTAGCAAAATCGGTTACAAGTGTTAAACTTGTAGGCGCAAGCGCTAAAGATTTAGCATCTAAAATCAAAGACGAAAACGTTACAACAACTGGTAACTAATGAACCAACAAATTGTAAACAAGATCTTAATAACGATCGGTTTTCTTTTTATCTACCGACTACTGGCATACGTGCCGGTACCGGGTGTTGACACAGCCATTATTGCATCATTCTTCAACTCTCACGAAGCAGACGCATTGGGTATGTTTAATATGTTCAGCGGCAAAGCTGTTCAACGTTTCTCCATCATCTCTCTCGGTATTATGCCCTACATCACTGCTTCAATTATCATGGAACTTTTAGCTGCTACATTTACCAGTTTAGGTCAAATGAAAAAAGAGCGCGACGGTATGGTTAAATACATGCAAATTATCCGTTATGCAACGATTGTTATTACTATTGTACAAGCAATAGGGGTGAGTATCGGATTGCAAAGTATGACTGGTAAAGATGGTGCTAGCGCAATCTTGGTAGATCATTCTACATTCGTTATGCTTGCAGTAGTTTCTATGTTGGCCGGTACTATGTTATTGATGTGGATCGGTGAGCAGATTACCCAAAGCGGTATTGGTAATGGAGTATCTCTCATTATTTTTGCAGGTATTGTTTCAGCAATTCCAAGTGGAATAACTCAAGCGATTACAATGGTTAATACTGGAGCTATGAGTTTTATCAGTGTTCTTGCCGTAATAGGGTTAATTGTTGCTACGATTTTGGTCATTATATATGTTGAACTTGGTGAACGCCGTATTCCGGTTACTTACGCTAAAAAGACAATGCTTCAAAATCAAAACAAACGGGTTATGAATTATATTCCGGTTAAAGTGAACCTTGCAGGGGTAATTCCGGTTATTTTTGCGTCGGCAATTTTAATGTTTCCGATGACGGTTCTTTCTAGCAGTACGAATCCATACATTCAAGCGGTAGCCGATGTGTTAAATCCTCATCACTATTTCTTTAACTTTTTACAGTTTTTGTTTGTTGTTTTCTTTGCATTTTTCTATGCGTCGATTGTATTTAACGCTAAAGATATTTCAGATAATTTGAAACGTCAAGGTGGTTTTATCCCGGGTGTACGTCCAGGTGAATCTACTAAAGAGTTTCTAAATGATACAGCAGGTAGATTGACTTTTACAGGAGCAATTTATCTCGGATTAATTGCTACTCTCCCTTGGGTGTTTGTAAAAGCAATCGGAGTTCCGTTTTATTTTGGCGGAACAGCAGTATTGATTGTCGTCCAAGTTGCTTTGGATACAATGCGTCGTATTGAAGCGCAAGTGTATATGAGCAAATATCAAACTCTTAGTGCGGTTGGCCTGTAACAATGGCGATTGCGCTACGCAAAAATGATGAAATAGCAAAGCTTCGTGAGGCGAATAAAATCGTCGGCGCGACGCTTGAACTATTGGCTAAACATACTAAGCCCGGAATTACCTTGAAAGAATTGGATGCAATGGGTGAGGAATATATCCGATCTCAGGGCGCCATTCCCTCTTTTAAAGGACTCTACGGCTTCCCAAGCGCTGTTTGTACTTCTGTTAATGATGTTATTATTCACGGAATACCGAACGATTATGCCTTGTTAGAGGGTGATATTGTCGGATTTGATGTGGGGACAAAAAAAGGGGGATATTTTGGCGATGCTGCAATCTCTATCGGAGTAGGGGCTATTAGTCCTGAAGATGAAGCATTGATTGCATGTGCAAAAGATACCCTCTATTTTGCAATCGATATCATCAAAGATGGAATGCGTTTTAAAGAGCTTTCGTATGAAATGGAACAATTTATTCTCTCTCGAGGGTTTGTTCCATTACGGGGATTTTGTGGTCATGGAATCGGTAAAAAACCGCATGAAGAACCTGAGATTCCTAATTATATGGATGGAAGCAATGTAAAAGCGGGCCCAAAGATCAAAAACGGAATGGTTTTTTGTCTGGAGCCGATGATATGTCAAAAAGAGGGAACCTCTAAAATTTTGGCAAATGGTTGGGATGTTGTGAGTACGGATGGGCTGAGAGGCTCTCATTATGAGCATACGGTTGCGATAGTCAACGGTAGAGCTGAAATATTATCAATCGCGTAAAAGGAATCAATGTGGCAAAAGATGATGTCATTGAAGTAGACGGAAAGATTATTGAGGCGCTACCTAACGCAACGTTTCGTGTTGAGTTGCCAAACGGTCATGTGATTTTATGTCACATTGCAGGGAAAATGCGTATGCATTACATAAAAATTCTTCCAGGAGATACGGTGAAAATCGAACTTACTCCTTATAGCTTGGATAAAGGTCGTATAACCTATCGCTACAAATAATTCGCCCTGCATTGCAGGTTGCGAATAACCTTACTTACTCGCTCACTTCAATTTATATAAGCTACTCTTTTTTTATAAAATATTTTATTCTTTACACTCATGTTATAGCAAAAAAATAAATATACAAATGTATAATGGTCATATATAGATAACAAATAAAGTGTGATAAAGATTAAAATGCCAGTACTAAATTATGGAAAAATCCTTTTTTACAATGAATCAACAGGTGATGGAATTATTGTTACACAAGACATAAAAAAAATTCCTTTTACGGTAAGTAATTGGAATGATTTTGATAATTTACCTCAGATGGGTCTGAATGTTGAATTTAAAATTGATAATGAAGCAGCTGTTGAGATAGCTTTTTATGACAAGAGTATTGAACCTGAGAAACTAGCAGTTAATGCAGAAGAAATTCCTAGCATTATTCACACAGAAAAAGTGACGACCCAAGGGGTGATTAATGATTACTTTGGTTCAGTATATGAAAATTTAATCTCTTATAGACATTTTAATAGTACTGAATATACTATCGATTTTGGGATATTGAGACGATTTTTGTTGACAACATACAATAATCTTATTGAAATGGATCGGGATTTAAAACAATCTGATTTGACGGATATATACAAAAAATTGCTTTCCCTAAGTGAAATATATGATGCGTTTAAACAAAAAACAAAATATGTTAAACGGGCATTTCGTGAATTGTTTTTGAATAGGCATCATGAATATACGGGAGCAAATCAAAAATTGGAAGTCAATATCGATTTGATTGGTAAATATGATATCGTCATAAATATGGCAGATACGGCAATTAAAAAACTTGACCACGTTTTAAAACATACACCATCGGATTCTCAAAATTACACCGTAATTCAAAAAAAATTAAAAAGTGCACGTGCTAAATCGATTGATGCAATTCATCATAAGCGTGAGCTTGAAGAAGAAAACATCCAATTAATAAAATTCCTAGAAATGATTGTTCATGAAAATGAAGAGAATTTCCGGGCGCTATTTGTTGATCAAGCTAAAATATATGACGATAAGATAGTTGTACTTCTAAATAAAGTAGCTTATGTTTTTGACACTATGTTATGGCAAAAAGCACGAAAATCAAAGCAAGTAAGAGAATATTTTAAAAGATCAGATATTAAGGGTCAGTTGACTAGTTTAACTTATTTACAATATTATTTGCAGTCATTAAACAGCGAGAAGCTATCAAAAGAACACCAAGAACTTTTTGATATTCTCCCTTATTTACAATCTTTACAAACCAGAACAATTGTTTATCTCAGTACAACGGTTGATAATGTAATGCGTATGAAGTATGCTGTTTCATCCGTGGGTAAAGGGACAGATTTAGAATCGACACTAAATTATGAAACTGCATTGGCATCCATAATTAAAAAAGTACCTAATTTTATTTTTATTGATAAAGATGCTGATTTTAAAAAGCTCATTAAAATATTGAGTGAACTTGATATATTAGATGAGACATACATTGTGTTGGTTGTTGAGACAATGGATGAGAAACTATTGGAAAGAGCAAAAAAATTATATATTCAGGATTTTGCCGCTACACAAGTCAGTGCAAATACCTTTGCTGACACGATAGCAAGAATTATAGAGGGGTAAAGTATATTTTGAATATGAAGAAAACATTGCTATCAATTTTAATATTGTTTTGGTTTGGGTTCATTGGTTCTGTATATGCGGAAGACTTCAACGATGGTGGATATAAGAATTCATTTTGGAAAACATATACAGAAGCATTGCGAGGTGATAAGATTGCTGAATACCAAGTTGGTGTAATCTATGAACATGGAATTGGAATAGATAAAAATGAAACTCAAGCTGCAAAATGGTATGAGAAAGCAGCTCATCAAGGCTATATTGATGCTCAATATAATCTAGCAATTATGTATGCATCAGGACGCGGTGTGTCTAAAGATGAAGCAGTAGCTATGATGTGGTTATCATTAGCGGCTAAACAAGGTGACAAGGAAGCGCGTGCATTACTTTTACAAATTATTGATGGTAAGCTAGAAGAAAAGAAGCCTAATACAAACGTAAGCGAGGAAATCGAAACCATTGTTCCTGTTACTTTTATAACAAAAGAAGGAGCGATTGTATGTTCACTATCTAGTAAGTGCAGTGTTTATAAAATTAATACGACTTTTACGTCTAAAAGCAAAAGAGGAAAATATTATAAAATAAGCGGCATAGTAGCCAAAGAGGGTTGGAAAGAGTTTAAAGAAGACGGTTGGATTGATGAAAGCAGCGTCGAAATACGACGCTGATATTATTTGACGAAATGGCAGCAGTAGTCAGAAACACTTTTGACTTTGAGGTTAAACGCGCTGTTAGCGGCAACTTCAAAATCTTGCGGTCCGACAACGCTGATCCATGCTTCTGAACCCGGAAGTTGAACTTCCATCTCTCCACTCATGATCTCCATGATCTCTTTATCGCCAGTGTTAAACGTGTATTCGCCCGGCAACATGATCCCGAGAGTTTTAATCGTTCCGTCTTCAAAGCGGATGGTTCGGCTGGTAACTTTGCCATCAAAATAGATATTCGCTTTTTTATCGGCGGTAACGTTGGTAAATTGAGACATTAGAATCCTTTTAAAAATAGTGCCGCAATTATAGCGGATTGATCTCTTTCTTGATCTTTTTAGGGAGATGGGCAAACGGAAAATCGGAGATAATTTTGATTTCATCCCCCTCTTTGACTTCCACTTCTAAATCCATAGAGGCTCGTTTCATAGAAATCAGAGTGATGGTACGATCTCCTTCAATGTAGGAAATTTTGCGAGGACGAAGCTGAATGACAGCATTATTTTTTAGTGGTCTATATCCCATAAATTCCGTTCTCCTGAACTGTTATTTTTTTTGCTTCGACGAGCTGATTGACTGCCGCTTTAAAATTCTTTTTACTCAAACCGAATGTGCTTTGGATCAGGTCGGGGTCACTTTTGGTGTTGTAAGGGAGCATTCCGCCGTTTTTTTGGAGCATCTCAAAAATCTTGTCGGCGGCATTGGACGCTTTGGCTTTTCCGATCATTTGAAGAGAGAGATCGAGTTTGCCATCGCTACGCAGTTGTTTTACAAATCCATTTTTGATCTGCCCGACACGGACATCTTCAAAAATCTCGTTGGCGTAGATCATCCCCTCATAGCGGTGATCTACGATCACTTTATACCCCATCGGGGTTTTGGCGATAATCATAAAGCTGACAGGGGTGTTAGGATAAAAACTCTTCGGCGGCATCTCTAATGCACCGCTAATTTTTTCCGTTCCGACGAGGCGGTTAGTCTGCTCATCGAGTATAACCCGAACGAGTCGTTTTTCACCGACGGTAAATGGACGTTTTTGAAGGGAACGCGGGACAAAAAGGTCTTTCGGCAATCCCCAGTTTACAAAGGCACCGATAGAGCTGGTATCCACCACTTCGACAAAGGCGATTTCATTCACCATCGCTTTGGGCATTACTGTAGTGGCAACGGGACGATCTTCGCTGTCGGTATAGACAAATACATCGATCGTATCACCGATATGCATTTTGTCGGTGACGTATTGGTTGGGCAGCAGTATGTCGCTCTCATCCAGTGCACGCAAGAATAATCCCGGCACAGTGTCACGGTCGATAACGAGGATATTTATTTCCCCGATTTTTAGTGTTTCATTCATGGGTATAATTATATCGACTATTTGCTTGCAGGAGAAAAAGGATGAGAATTATAATAACAGGTGCAAGCAGCGGTTTAGGTGAAGCGTTGGCGCTTCATTACGCAACGTCTCATAATCAGTTGGTATTGATCGCCCGTAGAGAGGATCGTCTCAATAGCGTGGCGGATAAATGCCGATCCAAGGGTGCAGAAGTTGAGACAATTACTGCCGATGTGAATGATTTTGAACGAATGGGTGAGATTGGAATAGGTCTGTGTGAAAAACCGATCGACCGCATTATCCTCAATGCCGGAGTATCGGTCGGTCATGGCGGTGGAGTGACACCGTTTGAAGATTTCTATCGCGTATTTCAGACCAATTTTTTGAGTCTTCATGCTTTACTCGAACCCATCATTCCAAAACTGATCGAGCAAAAATCGGGAGAGATTGTTTTTATCTCTTCTCTGGCATCGTTGCTTACAATGCCAACGTCGATTGCATACAGCAGTTCCAAACGAGCGGTGAATGCGTATGCTGAAGGACTCCACTATCAGTTAAAACCGTATGAAATTACGGTTATGACGATCATGCCGGGATTTATCGATTCGGAGATGACGCGGAAAAATAGGTTCAAAATGCCGTTTTTGATGAACACTGAGTCAGGAATAGAGCGAATAACAGATGCGATTGAACGAAAAAAAATACGTTACGCTTTTCCTTTTAGATTTGCCTTAATGATTCACATTGTGTCGCTATTTCCACAACCCTTAAGAGACAAAATTGTAAACTTCATTAATTTTAAAAAGGGTGCATAACCCATACTATCAAGGAAATATTTGATGATTATCGACAGCGTTTGTACCTATTGCGGTGTTGGATGCGATATTTCCGCTGAAGTGGAAGATAACAAAATTCAGAAAATTTCTGCCAAAGAAGAGGGGACTGTTTCCCAAGGACGCCTTTGCATCAAAGGAAAACAGGGGTGGGATTTTGTAACTCATCCTAAAAGGCTCCGCAATGCCCGTGTTCGTAAATCATTTTTAGCCAAAAACGCGCCACTTTTTGCCGATTTGGATATGGATTATCTCGAACCGGTTGATCACGATTTTTATGAGATCAGTTATGAGAGCGCCTATGAGCTTGTCGCCCGTAAACTTAAATCTATTACGGATGAGCACGGTTCACACAGCTTTGCCGCTATCGGGGGAGCGCGGACGAGCTGCGAGGGCTCTTATCTATTTCAACACTTTACCCGTCATGTTGTCGGTTCACCGCATGTTGATAACTGCGCTCGGGTATGTCATTCTCCCTCGCTCAAAGGGATGCGTACGACGATTGGTGAAGGGGCGATGACCAATCCGTTTGATGATATATACGAAACTGAATTTATGGTGGTGATGGGTTCCAATACGACCGAAGGGCACCCTATTGTTGCCAACCGTATGCTCGATGTGATCAAGAATAACGGAGTGGAGCTTGCTGTTTTGGATGTACGCCGTATCCAGCTCTCTAAATCCTCCACCCACCATTTGAGTATCCCTTACGAAGCCAATTTGATGATCCTCAATATGATGGCATACGTCATACTCTCAGAGAATCTTGTCAATACAGAGTTTGTTGATACGCGAACCAAAGGGTATGAGGAATATAAAAATTCGATTTTAAACGATCCGTATGCCAACCCTGAGTTTTTATTGCAGATTTCGGGATACGAATCGCTGGTTGAAGAGATTCGCAGTGTTTCACGCAAATATGCCACTCGTCGCAGCCTCTTTTTCTGGGGGCTTGGAATTACCGAACATTTGGATGGCTCATACGCGGTCATGGCGATCACCCATCTAGCTATGTTGACCGGAAATATCGGCAAACGGGGCGCGGGTTTAATGCCGCTTCGAGGACAGAACAACGTTCAGGGAACCTGTGATGTCGGAATGCTCCCTTATTATGCTCCGGATTACCAACCGCCTAAAGAGGTGGGGATGATGACTCCCGATTTGATCAATGCGATGGTAGAGGGGAAGATTAAAGCGCTTTATAATATCAGCGAAGATATTGCGCATATCCATCCGAACCAAAATAAAATTCATGCCGCATTGGGAAATCTTGATCTTTTGGTCGTGAATGAACTTTTTGACAACGAGATTACCAAATTCGCTGATATCATCTTTGGGGTGAAAAGTGCGTATGAAAAAACGGGGGTCTATGTCAATGCTGAGCGACGGCTCCATCTTTCACAACCGTTGGTGAACGTTATGATGCCTGATGACTGGGAAGTGATTGCCGAGATTTCTAAACGCTACGGAACCGATTTGGGCTTTAAAACGTCAAAAGATGTGTGGGAAGCGGTGCGTGTCGATGCCCCTATCCGCTTTGGCGGGGCGAGTTATGAAAAACTTGAAATCAATCGTCTGCGCGGGTTGCAGTGGCCGGTACAGGAAGAAGATTTGCCGGTATTGCATATCGATACTTTTCGAACAAAAGATGGTTTTGGGACATTTCATTATCACCAATACTCACCTCGGGGTCAGGTGGAAGAGCTTTTGGAATCTAAAAGTCATGAGGGATATTATCTCACCACAGGACGCATTTTGGTTCATTACAATAACGCCGCTCAAACAAAATCATGCGATAAGCTGAGCCGTTCCCACAGTGAGGACACCCTTTTAGTCAGCGTCGAAGATGAAGATTTTTTTGAGTATAAAGATTTTGTTGTTCTAAAAAGTGAGTACGGGCAAAGTGCCCCTTTGCGAGTAAAAGTGAGTTCAACGGTTAAAAAAGGGACTCTTTTCACGACATTTCATCATTCTGCTAGCCGTATAAACTTTTTATTTGGTGATGAAGCGGATGAACTGATTAAAACCGCCCGATTTAAATCGATAAAAGTCGAGGTGATTAAGCCTGACTATTTGGATTAAGCCGTGCATACCCGAGCACGAGGCAATATAGCCGAAGAGCGCGGGTGCGACTACCTTCGAAATAAAGGGTTTCGTATTATTGATAGAAATGTTTACAACCGCTTTGGTGAGATCGATATTATTGCCATAAAAGAAGACGTGATTCATTTCATAGAAGTTAAAAGTGCTCAAACGTATGAACAGGCAATTAATAATATTACCCCTTCTAAACTGCAAAAATTAAATCGTACCATCCAAACTTATCTTCAACAAAAACGGCTTAATCTTGATTATTGTATTGATGGATTGATTGTGACTGATATGAAGATTGAGTATATCGAGAATATTACTCTTTAAAACATTACCTTTATGTATAATAAAAATTCATTTAAAATTCATAATTTTTAATTAAAATTTAATTAATAATATTAAAGATAAAATTTTAAATCACTGTTTTGATTTGGAAGAAAGATAAAGGGTTGAGAAATGCAAAGACCAGAAGCAACAGATATTGAAGTCAAATTTGAGGGTGGTAATATGATTACCGAAACTGATTTGCATGGCAAAATTACTTATGTAAATCGTTTATTTGTTCAGATGTCCGGTTATGAAAAAGATGAATTGATCGGAAAGCCACATTCCCTCATTCGCCATCCTGATATGCCAAAATGTTGTTTTCAATCGATGTGGGAAAGCGTAACAAAAGGTGAAACCTGGGAAGGTTACGTAAAAAATTTGCGTAAAGATGGTGCATTTTACTGGGTCATTGTCATGGTTACACCAAAGTATAACGAAAATGGAGAAATTCTAGGCTATATTGCTATTCGAAAGCCACCAGGAGAATTTACGCTTGAAGAGATAAAAGCAAAATATGCCAATATGATGTCAGAACAGGCATGTCGAGATAATATCAGTAATGATTTTCCAGAGATAGTTTAATCTTTTGGTCTATGAAGATATAGAGGTGCTGAGAAAAATTGTGAGTATATTGTAATAAGTCGTTTTAAAGAATCTGACGTTATAATGACTCATTATAAACATGCAATGTAAGGAAGTACGATGGCTAAATACGTTGAATTAACCGTATCAAATTTTGATGAAATGACAAAAGAAGGTGTCGCATTGGTTGACTTTTGGGCTCCTTGGTGTGGGCCTTGTCGTATGATTGCTCCAGTGATAGAAGAATTGGCTGCTGAATTTGAAGGAAAAGCAAAAATTTGTAAAGTAAATACGGATGAAGAGCAAGATATCGCTGTAAAATACGGTATCCGTTCTATCCCTACAATTCTTTTTTTCAAAAATGGTGAAGTGGTTGAACAAATGGTTGGTGCAGCTTCAAAACAAGCATTTACCGATAAATTAAACGCATTACTATAACCTACTCTTGACCCTTTCGGGTCAGATTCCCTCCCCTTTTTATCTTCTCTAAAAGTTTTCTAAAGTAATTTTTATCACAGCGCGTTTGTGGTCTGTTTTAACGACAAAACTGTATGATTTGATATTACTGAAGCGGAGGGCTTTTATATGTTGGATTGTGCCATTATCGGAGGGGGACCGGCAGGGTTAACAGCTGGTTTATATACTACGCGTGGTGGATTGGATAATGTCACGATGTTTGAAAAAGGGATGCCTGGCGGTCAGATTACAATGAGTTCTGAGATTGAAAACTATCCTGGTGCAACAGGGCATATTAGCGGGATGGATTTGATGATTCCATGGCCGGAACAGTGTCAACGTTTTGGACTTAAGCATGAAATGTCTGAAGTATCACGTGTATCACGAAATGAAGATGGTACTTTTAGTATTTTAAAATCAGATGGTAGTATTGATAAAGCAAAAAGTGTTATTGTGTGTACCGGATCGGCACCAAAACGTGCAGGATTTATTGGAGAAGATGTTTATTTCGGACGAGGTGTGAGTACTTGTGCAACATGTGATGGATTTTTTTATAAAAATAAAGAGGTAGCTGTAATCGGCGGTGGTGACACCGCGCTTGAAGAGGCACTTTATTTGGCAAAGATATGTACAAAAGTATATTTAATTCATCGTCGTGATACATTTCGTTCTGCTCCAAGTACAATCGAACGTGTTAAAAATTCTCCAAACATTGAATTGATTGTTAATGCTGTTCCCGAAGAGGTAATTGGCGATAAAATGGGCGTAACAGGTATCCGTATTGCATTAAAAAGTGGAGAAATACGTCAGATTGATATTCCTGGAGTATTTGTATTTGTTGGGAATAACGTTAATAATCAGGTTTTAATCCAAGAAGATGGCAGTTTTTTATGTGATATGACACAATGGGGTGAGGTAAAAGTGGATTTGAGTATGAAAACTTCAATATCTGGGCTATTCGCTGCCGGTGATATGCGTGAATCTGCTCCTAAACAGGTCGTATGTGCTGCAGGTGATGGAGCGGTAGCGGCGTTACAGGCTATTGCTTATGTTGATGGTCATCATTAACTTTTTCTCTTGAGTATTTACGTACTTTTTAAACACTAAAACGGTAAAATGCCGCGAGAATAATGCAATATAGGGATAATACAGAATGATAAAAGCAGGTGTCTTTGGAGCTGGTGGGCGTGTCGGAAAGCTGTTGATTGAGGATTTGCATCATGAGAGTGAAATATCTCTAGGAGCTGTTTATGTCCGAAATGAGCTTAATTTTTCAATCGATCCTTCGGTTTTGGTGACGAATGATATGACCACTTTGCTTAATGGCAGTGATGTAATCATCGATTTTTCATTACCGGAAGCAACACAGCTGCTATTAGAGAAGGCGATCGAGCATCCGAAACCTTTGGTTATTGGAACGACGGGGCTTGATACCCATCAGATGAATCTTCTTAAAACTGCGAGTGAATCAATGCCGATTTTATATGCTACGAATATGTCATTAGGTGTGGCATTGCTCAATAAATTAGTGAATATTGCATCGAAAACTTTGGATGGTTTTGATATTGAAATCGTTGAACAGCATCATCGTCATAAAAAAGATGCACCAAGTGGTACAGCATTAACGTTAGCACATTCGGCTGCTGCAGGTAGAAATCTCGATTTAGATGCAGTGAGAGTGAGTGGACGTAACGGTAATATCGGTGAACGTAGCAAAGATGAGATTGCAGTAATGGCATTACGCGGCGGAGACATTGTAGGTCGTCATACGGTTGGATTTTACAATGATGGAGAGTTTGTTGAGCTGCATCATACAGCAACCAGTCGTAATACTTTTTCTAAAGGGGCCATTCGTGCAGCGAAATGGCTGGCAGAAAAACCAAATGGTCTATACAGTATTCAAGACTGTTTAGAGCTTGCATAAGGAGTGAATGTGCGTAGTTTAAATGAAAAATGTGCTGTAGTTGGTATTTTTGATCATCCAGAGGCCTCGAAATTGGCTTATTTCTCTCTTCATGCATTGCAACATCGAGGGCAAGAAGCAGCAGGTATCAGTACAGGTGATGGAAAAAAGCTTTATACAATTAAAGATCGTGGATTGGTAACGCAGGTTTTTGACAATCAAAAGCTAAATACCCTTAAAGGCAATATGGCGATTGGTCATACCCGTTATTCTACAGCAGGGGACGATTCGATTCTCGATGCCCAACCAGTATTTGCACGCTATGATTTGGGGGAGATGTCGATTGTTCACAATGGTAATCTTACTAATGCTAAAGAAGTGAGGGATGCTTTGATCAAGAAAGGGGCGATATTTCAAACCTTTATGGATACCGAAAATCTAATCCATTTGATTGCTAAAAGTGATCAACATCATCTGACTGATCGTATCATTGATGCTGTCAAAAAAATAGAGGGGGCATATTCACTTGTATTTTTGAGTCGTTCAAAAATGTTTGCAATGCGTGACCCTCACGGTTTTCGCCCGCTTAGTCTTGGACGTGTTGGGGATGGTTATGTTGTCGCTTCTGAGACATGTGCCTTTGATCTGATTGGTGCAGAATACATCCGTGACGTCGAACCGGGTGAACTGTTGATTTTTGAAAAAGACAAAGCACCTAAATCGATCAAAGTATTTGAATCGACTCCAAAACATTGTATTTTTGAGTATGTTTATTTTGCTCGACCAGATTCAAATGTCTATGGTCAGAACGTTTATGAAATGCGTAGAGCGATGGGAAAAGCATTGGCTCGCGAGCAGCCGATTGAAGCCGATATGGTTGTTCCAGTACCAGATGGCGGTGTTCCTGCGGCAATCGGATATTCGCAAGAGAGCGGTATCCCGTTTGAGATGGCAATTATGCGTAATCATTACATAGGACGTACATTTATTGAACCGACACAAGAGATGCGTGATCTTAAAGTGAAGATGAAACTTTCTCCGATAGAACGTCTGATTAAGGGTAAACGTATTATTGTGATTGATGATTCTATTGTTCGCGGAACCACAAGTCGTCAAATCGTACGTATGCTTAAAGCTGCAGGCGCCTCAGAGGTGCATATGCGTATTTCGAGCCCTCCGACAACTGATCCATGTTATTACGGCGTTGATACTCCAGATAAAGAAAAACTGATTGCTGCAAACATGAGCAATGAAGAGATTTGTGCATTTATTGAAGCCGATTCACTTGGATATTTGAGTAATGAAGCATTGTTGCACAGCGTAAACGGTAAAGAAGAGAATTATTGTACTGCCTGTTTTACTGGCAAATACGTTATTTAAGAGACCGTTATGCGGGAGCAGATTTTTACATTTGGGCAATATCTGCATCGTAAATTCGGGGTAAGAATCTCTAAAGTCCCTGTTTCTATTTCTGGGTTCACTTGCCCAAATATTGATGGCACGGTTGCAAAAGGGGGATGTACGTTTTGCGAAAACGATTCATTCAGCCCAAGTTTAGACCGTGCTCGTCCCCTTAAAGGTTTTTTTCTTAATCTGCATTCTAGCGAAAACCCCTATTTAGATAAACAACTTCAGCAATTACAATGGCAATTTGAATCCCTTTCTAAGCGTCTACGAGATGAAAATGGTACGGATCAATTTATGGTCTATTTTCAAAGTTTTACTAATACTTATGCCCCTTTTGAAACACTCAAAGCTCTTTATGAAAAAGCACTTAGTTTTGAGAATGTAGTAGGGCTTAGCATCGGTACCCGTTCAGACAGCATAAGTGATGAAACATTTGAATATCTCTCAGTGTTGTCAAAAAAGAGTGAAATTTGGGTGGAGTTTGGAATACAATCGATATATGATGAAACACTTCAGAGGATAAATCGTGGTCATGACAGTGCCAATGTAAAAGAGGCAATTTTAAAGGCTAAATCACATGGTTTGAATGTTTGTGGACATCTCATCTTTGGACTTCCTGGTGAAACAAAAGAGATGATGCTTGAAACTGCAAAAGAGGCATATGCATTGGGCATTGATTCTGTGAAATATCATCCATTGTATGTAGTAAAGCGAACAGCTCTTGCTAACGAGTATGCTAGAGGAGAGTTTGAACCGATTTCTCAAGAACTATATCTTGAAGTATTGAATGAAGCGATTCGTTTAAAGCCGGAACATATCAGCGTACAAAGAATCAGTGCGGGGATAGATGATGATTCACTGATTGCTCCGATGTGGTGCAAAGATAAAAATGCCCAAATTAGAGCTGTAAATAATGCTCTTAAGAAAATAGGATTAAAATATTAGATGCACTTTAGTGAGCTATTAGATGCGTTGAATAGCTTGCATTGTCAAAATAAGGTGGATAATCAACCATTAGTGAAAATTGTTTGGATGTTTTTGGTGCAAGATCAGTTGCTACAGTATAATGATACACGAGTTCTTGGACCTGCTTTTCAGTTTTAAATGCCTCATTGAAAGCATGAGGAGCTCCTCCAAAAATCCCTTTCCCTGGAGCTGGAGTATTTTTTATGATGAGCTCTAACTGCACTTTTGCAAGGGGGTAATCTCCACTGTTTCTAATCACTCCGCTAAAAGCAATTTGCTCACTGACTAAAATTCTATTGTAATGAAAATTCAGAAGTTCAGCTTTTTTTGTAGAAATTTCTAGCTCTTTAAACGCCATAAAAGTCCCACCAGAGATCATAATTAAAGCGATAAAAATAATGCTAAGTTGTATTAATAGACGTTTAGTATAAAACGCCAAAACGATAGCAAGAGCAAACAGTATTAAAGCGATAACGACAGTTGTGTAGTGCCAGATTGTAAAGTACATCATTGACATTCAGCCTTTAGGGTTACGTTATAATCTTTACTATATCGAAATGGTTCTACGAAAAGTTTAAATGGAATCGATTCACCTGGAATAATCTTTTTTTCTAATTTCAAAGAGCTTTTTTTGAAAGGAATATATCGATAAACTGGATCGATGTATTTATTATGTGTAACTTTGTAAACTCCAGCATGAAGGGTACATTCATTAAAAGGGCGTTTCGATGTATTATTGATATCGCCTTTGATCAGGAGTGCTTCAGTAAATTGAAGGGCTTTTATCTCTTTGATGATAATTTTGTGTTTAAATAGATATTGGTGTAATGCTATATATCCTCCAATGGGTCCCACGGTTAAAATTCCAAAGGCTAAGATAACAAAGAAAACTGCTAAACCCATTTTATGACGCAAAACGATGGCGAGCATGAGTACTAGTACAAAAAGGATAAAGACTCCCCCGAAAAGGAGATAGTCATAAAGTAAAAGATGATGAATGAAATTTTGTATGTGTGCTTTCATTTTTCCCTAGAGTTTTTCTCCGCAATACCGCTTATCCCAAAACGACGGGCTAGCTCTTGTTTAATGCGGTCTGGAGAGATGTTTTTATGCCCCAATGCTACGAGGACGTGATACACTAAATCGGCACATTCATAAATAATTTCATTTTCATTGCCATCTTTGATTGCAAAACTGAATTCACCTGCTTCTTCAACTACTTTTTTAAGGATAGTGTTATCTCCGCTATTGAGAAGTTTTGCTGTCCAAGAGGTAGTTGGATCACCATTTTTACGTGAAAGAATAGTGTGATACAGCTCATCAATAATTCCGTATGTTGCTGTTGTGTCGATCACGGACTCACTGATACTCTTTCCAGATTCAATGTCGGTAAAGAAACACGATTTGCGTCCTGTATGACAAGCTACCCCTTCTTGGCGTACCATTATCAATAACGTATCGTTGTCACAGTCGAGTAAAAATCGTTCGATATGTTGGAAATGGCCGCTAGATTCACCTTTTTTCCAAAGGCGCTTTTTGGAGCGGGAATAATAATGAGCGATTTTAGTTGATAATGATAGTTCTAATGCTTCACGGTTCATATAGGCCATCATCAACACTTCAAGAGTTGTTGAATCTTGGACGATAACAGGAAGAAGCTCAGATTTTTGCCAGTCAATGTGATCGAGATTCATAAGCAACCTTATTGTGCAGAAGATATTTTTTGGCTATCGTTTGTTTTTGTATCGAGCCAAATGTTAGGTGTAGAACCCCCTGGAGTGAGAAAAATTTTCGCATCCTTATTTTCTTTCAGGGCGTCGTTGAATTTGCCTTGCACTTGAATTTGTTCTAATTTTAATAAGCCTGGCGTTAAAGAAGCACCGATAAGATGATTGGCTTTGGCTTGTGCTTGTGCTTGGATCGTGATAGCATTTGCTGTCCCTTGTGCTTCAGTCTCTTTTTTAAATGCCTCTTGTTTTGCGCGTTCAACTTCTTGTTGTGCGCGTTCAACTTCTTGTTTAGCAACTTGTACCCGTTCGATTTGATCTTTTACCTTTTGAGGTAAAGTAATTTCACGTAGTTGAACAGAGGCAAGAGCTGCGGGAGAATTGGTACCATGCTCAATAGCACTGCGAATTCCTGCTTCTATTTTCAGTGCAATAGTGTTACGCATGATTGGTAATGATTCGGCTTCGTATTGGCCTACGACATTACGGACGACATCGCGGGCAACGGGATCGATTATTTTGTCTTCCCAGTTAAATCCCCAGTTTGAAACAGTTTGAGACGCTAGTTGTGCATTCATACGATATTGGACAGTGATATCGATAGAGACGGGAAGTCCTCGTTTATCGAGGACAGTGATTGCTGGTTTGAGTAGGATACCATCTCCAGCAACTGAGACGGTATCAACTTTTGCCGTATAATTGATAATATGCATTTTAGTGTCGACAATATGAACTCGTTGGATAACAGGAATTAGAAAGTGAAGACCAGGCATCAAAGCGTGTTGCTCATATTTTCCATTGGTCTCGAGGATACCACGTTCCCCTTCGGTGATGATAACGAACGGCTTGGCTAAGATAAGTATTACTGCAATCCCACCGATCAACCACAACATGCTTGCTTTGTTGCTGGTCATATTAAAATCGATTTTTGGTGGTTTAGGGGCTTGAAATCCACCCCCTTTTTGGCTCTCATTTTTTTTCTTATTGAAATAGTCGTTCATATCACTTGCCATATTGATGATCCTTATTAAAGTAGGGGTAACACGGAACCTAAGTTCCGTTTTTTTGTATGTATGCGGTTTAATTGATATAAGTTAGGTAGTGATCGTAATCAGGATTACGTCCGTATACAATGTCAAAATAGGCAGCTTGAATTTTTTCAGTCAACGGTCCGCGTCCGCCTGCACCGAGTACACGTGCATCAACTTCACGGATTGGAGTGATTTCAGCAGCAGTTCCTGTGAGGAATGCTTCATCGGCTACGTAAATTTCTTCACGTGTTATTTTTCTACGTGTTACTTTCATCCCCATCTTTTCGGCCATTTCGAGGACTGTTTTTTGGGTGATTGATGCGAGTGAATTATCATTTGGAGGGGTGATTAGCTCACCGTCTTTGATTAGAAAAAAAGAAGCTCCGCTTGCTTCAGCAACATATCCCTCATCATCGAGAAGCAATGCTTCATCGTACCCCGCTTCAACCGCTTCAAATTTTGCCATTTGGCTGTTGAGATAATTTCCTACAGCTTTGGCTTTACCCATATTTGATTTATTGTTTGGACGGCTAAATGAGGAAATTTTGAGGCGGATTCCGCGCTTCATCCCTTCTTCACCGAGGTATGCACCCCATTCCCATGCTGCAACCGATACTTCGACCGGTGCTTCCTTATGATAAACACCCATAACACCGTATCCGAGGTAAACGATAGGACGAAGATAAACATTTTCACCCGTAAACTCGTTCGCACGTAATAGTTCGATTTGTGCTTTGTTAAGCTCATCAACCGTATATGGAACAGTAATGAGAGTCATTTTTGCTGATTCAATCAGACGTTTCGTGTGGTCGTTTAGACGAAAAATAGCGTACCCTTTAGGGGTTTTATATGCTTTAGTCCCTTCAATAGCACCATTACCATAGTGCAGTGTGTGAGAGAGGACGTGAATTTTTGCGTCATTCCATGGTACAAGTTTACCGTTCATCCAAATGTATTTGGCTTCGTTCATAGGGAAGTTCTCCGAAAGAAAAATTCAGTGATTTTAGCGTGAAAGGGGTTTAATGTTTATTAAGATGAATATTATTCCCGCAGTTGCGGGAAAGATTAATGTGAAGGTGTATTGATCATCCAGATTGAAAATACGTCGAGATAGTCCCAAAAGGATTGAATATATTCAGAATTGACCCCTTCATCAACGAGTTTTGGAAGCAAAACAGCATAAAATTCCAACCATCGGCGGCGTCCATGTTCGTCAATACGAAACGGTGCATGACGACCAACCATGCGGGGTTCACCGCGTGTTTGGGCGAAATAATCAGGTCCTCCGCAGATTTGAATCAAAAAATCGGCAGCATGTTTTTTTGCTGTTGTAAAATCTTCTTCGTCATTGACAGGGAATAAAAATGCAATATCACTATTACGGATCATCTCATAATGATCATCAACAAGTTTGCGAAAACGCTCTTCGCCGACTTGGAAAAAAAAACCGGGATGGGGTTTTGTTACGGGAGGGCGAACTCCTAAAATGCCATCTGTAATTGTTAAATTCATGAGTATTTCCTCTGCATATTTTTCAGATACATTCTAAGAGGTTCTTAAAAAGAAAGAGCTTAAATTTTTTCTTTTCCCCTTGTTTTAGGTGATGATTTGTATAATTGAAACATAATTTAGAAGTGGAGAGTTTTATGGATGCACACGTTTGGATGGGATCCCGACAGGTTCTAGCTCAGAGTTACTCACAACGACTTAGCCCGTATGATGGTCGTGTGGTTTCGCGTGCAGCTGAATGCAATGCTGATGATGCATATCAAGCACTTTTCATTGCACAAAATGCTTCTAAAATCGCTAAAAAAGTTCCTTTACACCAACGTTGTTTGTGGTTGCTCGATGTCGCCAAAAAGCTACAGGAACAGCGTGAAGAATTTGCAAAAATTTTGTGTGATGAGGTCGGTAAACCGATCACTTATGCACGTATCGAAGTAGATCGCGCTGTTGAGACGATTACCCTCTCTGCCGAAACGATGCGTACCCTGCATGGAGAGACGATTAACACTGATGCTATGCCGAGTGGACGAAGTGCTCATGCGTACTGGCGTAGAGAAGCGGCGGGGGTCATTGTGGCGATTACCCCGTTTAACTTTCCGCTTAACCTTGTCGCGCACAAACTCGCCCCAGCTTTGGTTGCGGGAAATACCGTTGTTCTAAAACCGACTCCAGAAGCACCGTTATGTGCCTATAAACTCGCGCAACTTTTTATCGAAAGCCCCTTTGCTACCCCTGATGCATTGAGTGTGGTATATGGTGATGCAGAAGTAGGAAGTGCGTTGGTTGGAAGTGATATTCCCCGCGTTATCAGTTTTACTGGATCGGTCGGGGTCGGTAATATCATTACGAAAAGTGCGGGGATTAAAAAAATCTCTCTTGAACTGGGTGGGAATGCGGCGACGTATATCGATACGAGCGCTGATTTGGAATATGCCGCATCGAGATGTGCTATAGGGGCGTTTGTCAATTCGGGGCAAGTGTGTATTTCACTTCAGCGCATCTATGTCGATAACTCCATTTACAATGAATTTTCCAAAAAAATGGCAGATGCAACCGCTAAACTGGTGGTTGGGTCGCCATACAATGACGATACGTTCTTAGGACCGCTTATCAATGATGAAGCGGCACAAAGAGCGATGAGCTGGGTAGAAAATGCGATAGAAGAGGGGGCGCGTCCTCTGACACCTCCTCATCGTGAAGGGCGAGTCTTTTATCCGTGTGTCATGGCGGATGTGACTGAATCGATGAAAATCGTTTGTGAAGAGGTATTTGCCCCCATCGTGAGCTTGGTGCGGGTCGATGGAATTGATGATGCAATAGAGCGGATGAATAATTCGCCGTACGGATTGCAGTTTTCGATTTTTACGAATGATCTAAGAAATGCAAAAAAAGTGATTGACGAATGTGAAGCGGGGGGTGTTGTTATTAACGATATGCCGACACTCCGTTTCGATATTCAGCCTTACGGCGGTGTGAAGCTCAGTGGAGTAGGGCGTGAAGGCCCACGGTTTGCGATTGAAGAGTTTACGGAAATTAAATCGGTTGTGATTCTATAAAATTCTATGATCCAATTCCTAAAGCCGTTTCGGAGGCAGTAGTGCCGAGAGAAACGTAGCGTTCTTGGATCATGGTATGTTCTTTTGGTACTTTTCTGACTAAACAGAAAAGTACATAAACCCAAAATAAGGAAAAATAGATGTTAGAAGTAGGAAGTGTATCCCCCGATTTTTGTTTGAGTAACCAAGACGACGTAGAGATCTGTTCACGCGATTTGCGCGGAAAATGGATCGTGTTGTACTTTTATCCGAAAGATTCGACTCCCGGTTGTACGACAGAAGCGTGTGAATTTACCGCCGCAATGGATGACTATGATGATCTGGGTGCAATTATTCTCGGTGTGAGTGCCGACAGTACGGTGTCTCACCGCCGTTTTATTGAAAAACAAAGTTTGGATATTACCCTCCTCAGTGATCCGACGACCCAGATGATGCAAGATTACAGTGTATGGGCGATGAAGAAAAATTATGGCAAAGAATACATGGGGATCGTCCGTTCTACTTACATCATCGACCCTAAAGGGATCGTAAAAGCGGCATGGACGAATGTAAAAGTAAAAGATCATGTGGCAAAAGTAAAAGAAGAATTGGCGAAGCTTCAAGGATAGAAATTGGAGCTGACACTTTAGTATCAGACAGTAAAAGCGGGACTAAAGTCCCACTTCCAACGAGAAAGTTTAGAATTTATAGCGGATGTAGGCGCGGATGTCTTGAGCTTTGTTTACAAAGTTTCCACTCATATTGGTAACACCATCTGGGGTAAACATAGCATTTGAGATTAGCGTTGGTGTCCCTGATGAACTACCAAAAAAGCCATTGCTTCCACTATATTTATAATCTATATAGGTGTAGCGAAGTTGGAAAGTGAGGATATCATCGACTAACGGTTCTGTCAAATAAGCCTCATAAGCATCACCGCGTGCCGCAATTTTTGAACCGATCATTGTATCTTCACCATAAGTAATTGGACGCCAGTATTGTGAGCCATGGTTAAATTCGACTCCCCATTTTCCTTCATCACTGATTAATGAAGGAAATTGTGTTCCAATCCAGTAGCTGTAACCTGTTTTACTATCAGCAGAGCCTAGCATTGTTTTTCCACCATAAGGATCTGTTTTTGACATTGCACCGCTGATGAAAATAGTTGTATCGTCTAAAAAGTCGCTGATTCCATCTCCGATTCCATTAATCATGACGAAACCGGTTGCTGTGTGTAGCCCTCCAACAGTCATCATATCAGTATTATAAAGAGTTGGGTCATAGGCACCAGTTGTAAAATTGATACCTGGGTTTTTAATATCAATTAAATTATTTGCATAGGTATATTGCATACCGACACTGTATTGTTTGTCATCATAAGGAACGAGTATAATACCCGCCATGTCAATATTGCTAGTTGAAGCATCAACACTTGTAGCATAAGGTGCAGAATTAAAACGTGGCTCAGCATTACTCATACCTCGTCCTGCACAAAGTTTGAAATACGATCCGTTTAGTCCGGTTAACCCTTCAGTACCGAATTTTGCACTCGCACCGTCAAATTCGACATTGATCGCATGAGCTAGAGGAGAGGACTCTTTGTCATCATCACGGAAATTTATCAAATGTCCTCCGGTAGAAGGGCGGCGACCGATGCTGAATGTCCACGGGACATCAGCGCCGAAGAACTCATCATTTGCGTAAAGGAAATAAGCAGAACGGACGCGTAGTGCATCACTGTGTGCTGATTCACTGCTGATCCAATCAAATCCATCATAAGAACTTAGCCCTAAATCAGGAGTTTTTGAACGTTCACCGTATGTTTTGTTATAGGCTAATTGCCCAATGAAGCTGAGATTTTTATTTGCGGCATAGCCCATATTGAGCCACAAACGATTAACTAAGAGGGCATCATTTTTTGTCTTACTACCATCTGCCATTTTGTAGTTGATGTTATCGATACTTGTACGGAAATCAACACCAAACTTAAGATTGTTACCATTGGTTTTTTTATTGATTTCACTGATTTGATCTTGGAGATCATCAAGAGTTTCAGAGACATTTTTTGGTTCATCAGCAGAGGCCACTGCTGTTTTGACACTGGTTTTTTCTTCAGATTTTGAGATGCTTGCTGTTTGAGCTTTTTCAGCTTTTAGCGCATTCAATTCGGCTTTGAGTGCCGCCATCTCTTTCTCCATTTTGTCAAATCGCTGTATCAATGTATCATCTGCAAATGTACTCGTTGAGAGTAATGCAGCAGTGATTACTGAACCTATGATCTGTTTTTTCATCATTTCTCCTTATTTCAAATGCTAATGCATTGCTGGTACTGATATTAACAAAAATTATATAAAAGTATTTTGAATGGAACTATTTAGTGTGATAAAAACTTGACAAAAATAGTAACATTAAACACAGCTAAAATTAAGTCATGTTTCAGTATAATCCGCCCGATTTTCTCTCACATTCTTGGTGTCATATCAATAATGTTGTACAAGAAAAAAATCGCAAGCGAATCGTGCTGTTCTCGTGCATCCGATGTCTCATCGGCTCTGTTTGCGCTCGCCCAAGTAAACGAAAACAACCAAAATATTTCTCTATCAGGAGTCCCTTATGGTCACAATGAAAGACCTTCTCGAATGTGGTGTACACTTCGGTCACCAAACACGCCGTTGGAACCCAAAAATGAAAAAATACATTTTCGGTGTTCGTAAAAATATTTATATTATCGATCTTCAAAAAACATTGCGTTATTTCCGCAATGCATATCAACAAGTTGTTGATGCTGCGGCTGAAGGTAAAACAGTTCTTTTCGTAGGAACTAAAAAACAAGCACGTGTTGCGATTCGTGATGCAGCAGTATCATGTGGAATGCCTTATGTTGATAACCGCTGGTTGGGTGGAATGTTGACTAACTTCCCTACAATCCAAAAATCAATCCGTAAACTTGATATCATCGAAGAGATGCAAGCAAACGGACAAATCAACCTTTTGACTAAAAAAGAAGCGTTGATGATGGATCGTCAAAAAGATAAATTGATCGCTTACCTTGGCGGTATTCGTAATATGAAAACTTTGCCGGATTTGATGTTTGTTATCGATGCAGTAAAAGAACACATCGCGGTTCAAGAAGCACGTAATCTCGGTATCCGTGTTGTTGCTCCACTTGATACTAACTGTGACCCTGACGTTATCGATATTCCAATCCCTGGAAATGATGATGCGATCCGTTCTATCCAACTTTTCTGTAAAGAAATGGCAGAAGCGATCAATGAAGGTAAAGCACTTCGTAACGGCGGAAACGACGAAGCGGTAGCGGAAGAAGAAGTTGTAGCTGAAGAAGTAGCAGCTGAAGCGGCTTCTGAAGAAGTTGTAGCAGAGGAAGCGTAATCATGGCAGAAATCACAGCAGCAATGGTAAAAGACCTCAGAAGCGCAACCGATGCGCCGATGATGGATTGTAAAAAAGCCCTCACTGAATGTGATGGCGACATGGAAAAAGCGAAAGAATTTTTACGTGACCGCGGTATGGCTCAAACGGCTAAAAAAGCGGATCGTGTAGCGGCTGAGGGACTTTTGGGTCTTAAAGTTTCTGAAACTTTTACATCTGCTTCTTTGGTAGAGATCAATTCTGAAACCGATTTCGTTGCGAAAAATGACGGTTTTATTGCTTTGGTCGGTAACACTGCAGCGCACGTATTTTCTACGGGCGTAAGCACAGTAGAAGAGTTGAACGAAACATCATACGAAACGGGTACATTCTCTGAGTACTTTACGTCTCAAGTCGCTCGTATCGGTGAAAAAATCGTAACTCGTCGTTTTGTTACTCTCAATGCGGGAGAAAACGGATGCGTTAACGGTTACGTACACTCAAACGGACGTGTCGGTGTTCTTGTAGCTATCAGTTGTGATAGCCAAAAAACAGCTGATGCAATGGTTGGGTTTGTTAAAAATGTAGCGATGCACGCAGCAGCAATGAAACCGACAACTTTGAGTTACAAAGATTTGGATGCAACATATGTAGCAGAAGAGACTATCGGACGTATCGAAGCAATCAAAACAGAAAACGAAGAGTTGGCACGTTTGAAAAAACCTCTTAAAAATGTTCCTCAATATATCTCTATGTCACAATTGACTCCAGAGGTTATGGCTGCAGCAGAAGAGACTATCAAAGCTAAATTGATCGCTGATGGTAAACCGGAGAAAATCTGGCCAAATATCATCCCTGGCCAATTAGCTCGTTTTGTTGATGACAACACTACTCTTGATAAAGAGCAAGCATTGTTGGATCAAAAATACGTTATGGATGATTCTATAACGGTTGCTCAAGCAGTCGCTAAAGAAGCAGCTGCTCATGGCGGAACCGCTACTATTGTTGAGTTCGTGAAATACGAAGTCGGTGAAGGTATCGAAAAACAAGTCAACGATTTCGCTGCCGAAGTCGCTGCACAAATGAGCTAATAGGGTTATCCCTATGCTTATCCCCTTTACTGGGGAAATCTCTTTTTTTTCTCTTTATTAATCTTTTTTCTTTTATAATTCCCTTATGACACTTTTAAAAGCAACTTCTTTATCTCATGCGTTTGACTATCCATTATTTAATGATATTTCTCTGAGTTTAAATGCTGGAGAATCCATAGCTATTGTTGGCGTCAGTGGCAGTGGTAAATCCACGTTAATGCATATTTTATCGTCTTTGTTACGCCCGCAAAAAGGGTACGTAGAATTGTTTAATAACAATGTATATGAAATGGATGATAAGCATTTAGTTAAACTTCGCCGTAATGACTTGGGAATGATTTACCAAAGTCACTATCTTTTTAAAGGATTTAGTGCTTATGAAAATCTTGAAGTTTCTGCACTTCTTTCCGGTGAAACAATTGACCCATCTTTATTGAAACGTCTCGGTATTGATCATGTGATTAATCAAAAAGTGACGGAACTTTCAGGTGGACAGCAGCAACGGGTATCAATCGCCCGAGTAATGTCAAAAAAACCGCGCCTGATTTTTGCGGATGAGCCGACTGGAAATTTGGATCATGCAACAGCATTGGAAGTAATGGAAATATTTGAAGATTATCTCAAAGAGCATCAAGCAGGAATGGTTTTGGTAACGCATGATGAAGTACTCGCATCTCGTTGTAGCCAAATTTATCGTATGCAAGATGGTATACTAAAACTGGCTTAACGATGGAATGGGCAGAAATATTTAGCGAAGGTAGAACGGTCGCTTTTATTTTACTGTTTACCCGTTTTAGCTCTTTATTTATGGCTGTGCCGATATTTTCTCACATGAATATTCCGATTTCGATTAAAGCAGCGATGGCATTTTTTTTTACCGTCTTTTTTTTCGGTTCGGTTCCCCCTCTTAATATCCCCACAGATGCCTTAAGTTTGACTGTTGCAATATTAGGAGAAATGCTTTTTGGATTAGCTGTGGGGGTTGTATTACAATTAGCCTATCACGTTATTACGTTTGCGGGAGGGCAAATCTCATTTATGATGGGATTTTCTCTCGCTTCGGCTATCGATCCGCAATCGGGTGTTTCAATGCCAATTATAAATCAATTTTTGTCGTTGATGGCGTTGATGGTACTATTGGTCTTCGATCTTCATCATTGGATATTATTATATGCATCAGCATCCATTAGTGCCGTGCCTCTTGGTGGGTTTATGATTACTCCATCGCTTTTTAGGTACATTATACATGCTATGGCTAATATGATTGTTGTCGGATTTATGATTGCTTTTCCAATTACCGCTTTGTCCATGCTAGCCGATGTCATTTTTGGTATGTTGATGAAAACAATGCCGCAATTTAACCTTCTCGTAATCGGTACACCGATCAAGATAGCAATTTCATTTTTAGTCTTGATGGCAACATTAGGGGCGACATTAATGATTGTTACGGCACAAACACAAGATGCCTATAACTTTTTGGAAAAGTTATTTTAAATAAGAATTAGATCGTTTTATAATACTCATGGCGCTTGCATGGAGTAAACTGATTTCTTGAATATTATCGGTACATGTCGCAACGGATCCATCGGACAACATTTTTTCTTCATCTAATGTACTTGTCAAAATGCATCCTAACTCAGAATCTATGATGATTATACTTCCCGTGAAAGGCCTTACTTTGTAGGTATAGAGGGTAATACCATCGTATTGCGCTAATGATAGTGAATCCCTTGTAAGAGAATTGACGATCAGGTTTACTTTTACTCCATGTTTCGTTATGTCAATAAAACTTTTACGCAAATTGTCATTGTGTAAAACATTTGAGATGACGATGATCTCAGTATGCGCGTGTTTAATAGTTGTTTGTACTTGATGGGTGAAAAGGGTATATTGATCGGGAAAAAGAGCGTAAAAAGGGTCTGCATACAGCGATGTAATTGTAAAAAGTGAGAGAATAAGTTTTATCATTTTATTTTTTTTTAGTTACAATGATACCATGAAGCTTTTGATAGAACAATAGCGTATAAAGAGGGGTCGATAGATCATGAAAATTTTACTTTTTAACGATAATCCGGTAGTACGAAAACTGGTAACATTGAGCGCGCAAAAAACGAAAGACGAAGTGAGTGTTGTCTGGTCTACGGATGAAATCGAGGAGAGTGAGTATGATTTATTAATTCTGGATGATGCACTTTATAGTGATGGGACTTTTGACATTCTTAAAGAAACGATAATCTTTAAAAGAGCGTTACTAATGGCAACGCGTGGGAAAGCGGTCCCTGCAGGATTTGATCATGTGATTAATAAACCTTTTTTACCGACGGATTTAGTCGAAGTTCTTATTCAAATTTCTAAAAGTATAGAAGCACAAGGAAGTAAACCACAAGTTCCTTTGGTAGAAAAAGAAGAGCCATTCTTTGCTATTAATTTAGAAGATACATTACCGGAAGTGGAACAGATTAATAAAGATTCCCTGAATATGGACCATTTAGATGATTTCGATGATGATTTTGATCTCGGTGATTTGGATGAAGGGTTTAATGATGAAATGCCGATAAACGGTATTTTAGATAAAGAAGAAGTGCAGGAGGTCAAAGGCCTTCTTGATGATACAGACAATGACGTGATGTTGGACGAAGAAGTATTGGTTAAAGATATTAATGACCTTGATTTTGAAGATATGGATGAGGACAAAATTCCATTAGATACTGTGGAAAAAGCATTGGATGATGAAGTGGAAGAAGAGTTTGATTTTGGGGATTTTGATTTTGATGATAAAAAATTGGAAGTATCAAAAGAAATGCCATTGGAGTTGGATATTGACGATAGTGATAGTGCCAAAGAAAGCCTAACAAGCAAAGAAGACACAGAAGATTTTGATTTCGGAGATTTGGATTTTGATGATGATGAATCTTTGGCAAAAGATTTATTATTGCCTGAATCGGGCATATCCAATAAAGCTGATGAAGAAGAGTTTGATTTTGGAGATTTTGATTTCAATGATGAAAAAATTGAAACTACAGAAGAAAATGAAGCGATTAGCGATCAAGACGATAGCGATGTATTACTCAATGATGATGAATTTGAAGATTTGGAATTACAGATTCAAGATGCTGTAGATGAATTGGAGCCTGAAGATTTAGAGATGGAAGTCGATGAAAACATAGCTGAAGCATTTAAGCCTGATATTGAGAATGATTTTGATCTCGAAGGGTTTGATGAATTAGATATGCTTAATGAACGTGAGTTAAAAATAGCAATCGGTGAAGAAGTAGAAGATGAAATTGATCCGTATCAAGATGATGAATTAGAAAATATTTTGGATGAGACAAAAGAAGATGAAGAAGAAACTTTAGCTCTAGAACCCGCAAAAGAAGAAAAAATTGAAGTCAATAGTACACACGCAGAAGGAGTCGAGGCACTACAAGCACTTTTGAAAGCTCTTTCGAATGAAGATGTAGCAAAATCGCTAAAAGGGTTGAATATCAGTATAAATATTAATTTTGGGAATGAGCAGTGAATCATCAAAGTGGAGCTATATTGGTATTATCAGGACCTAGCGGTGCAGGAAAAAGTTCATTGATTTCTAAAATCATTGATCATATTGGACCAACCTACTTTTCAATTTCGACAACAACACGTCCGATTCGAGACGGTGAAATAAATGGTGTACATTATCATTTTGTCAGCGTAGAAGAGTTTAAGCGAGAGATTGAGGAAGAGATGTTTTTGGAATATGCGATTGTGCATGGCAACTATTACGGAACGTCTCTTAGCCCCGTAAAAAAAGCGCTTAAAGAGGGAAAATTGGTTATTTTTGATATTGATGTCCAAGGGCATGATGCTGTGCAAAATCGTCTTAGCGATATTACGACTTCTGTTTTTATCACGACGCCGACACTTAAAGAGTTAAAGCGACGTCTGCATAGTCGCTCTACGGATAGTGAAGAGGTAATAGAGAAACGAGTTGATATGGCAAAACGTGAAGTACAGCGGATTAGCGAGTATGACTTTCTAGTTGTTAACGATGAACTGGATAAAGCAGCAGAGGTTTTAATCAGTATTGCACAAGCATCCCGAATGAAAATTCCAACGTTACAGATAAATGAATTTGTACAATCATGGGAAGCTAACTGAAACGGTGCATACAAATCTCATAAGGACGGTTACAGCAAAGCGGCGTTATAATGTTTGCTTAATCTTCCAGTAAAGGAACTACATCAATGGCGATGCCAAGTGGATCTGAATTATTATTAATTTTCGGGATAGTCGTATTACTTTTTGGTGCGAAAAAAATCCCTGATCTTGCAAAAGGTTTGGGTCAAGGTATCCGCAGCTTTAAGAAAGAGATGAAAGACGATGAAGCGCCACCACCGACGCAGGCAAGTAGTGTAGAAACACCAAAGCAAGTAGAATCATCTACTGCGACTATTGTTGAATCAACCCCGCACGATCACGTTAAGCAAGCGTAACCATTGAAGCAGCGAGTCAGTGCGCTGTTGCGCGATAAATTTAATTGTGATGTTATCCTCGAAAAACCGAAAGATCGCTCTTTCGGTCATTTCGCTACCCCTATAGCTTTTTCCCTTGCTAAAGAATTACGTCAATCACCGATGGTTATTGCTGAAGAGATTGCAACATCATTTAGCGAAAATGATATGTTTGGTGCCGTCGAATCGGTAAAAGGATATATCAACTTTCGATTATCTGAGTCCTTTTTGGATGAGTATGCATCATGGGCTTTGAGTCATGGTGAGCAGTTTGGTAGCAGTGATAAAAAAGGCTCCATTCTTCTCGAATTCGTCAGTGCCAATCCGACGGGACCTTTGCACATCGGTCACGCACGCGGTGCGGTCTACGGTGATACGATGTTACGTCTCGGACGCCATCTGGGGTATGATATTACGGCAGAGTATTATGTCAACGATGCAGGTAATCAAATCGATTTACTTGGGGTTTCATTACAGCTCGAAGGGCGCAGTTCATTGCTGGGTGAGCGTATTGAATGGCCGGAAAAATACTACCGAGGTGAGTATCTCAGTGATTTAGCCAAAGAAGTAGTTGCACTTTTTGGCGAAGAAGCACTTCGCGATGAGAGTCGCCAAAAAGAACTCGCATTGTGGGCAAAAGATAAAATTTTAGCCCTTATTGTTGATGATTTAAAAGCGATTAATGTCTATTTCGATACTTTTGTTGGCGAAGCTTCTCTCTATAATGAGTGGGATCGTGTCATGGCAAAAATGGGAGAAGGCGTTTACCAAAATGAAGGTAAAACCTTTATCCGTTCTTCGGAGTTTGGTGACGATCATGACCGTGTAGTCGTTCGTGAAGATGGTCGACCAACTTACCTTGCAGGTGATATTATTTACCATAATCAAAAGTTTGAGCGTGGATATGATGATTATATCAATATTTGGGGTGCAGATCACCACGGTTATATTGCACGTGTTAAAGCGGCAGTAACTTTCTTGGGGTACGATTCGTCTAAACTTGAAGTTCTTCTTTCGCAAATGGTGAGTCTTCTCAAAGATGGTGAACCTTTTAAAATGTCCAAACGTGCCGGAACAGTTATTCTTATGAGTGATGTCGTCGAAGAGATCGGTGCGGAAGCATTACGTTTTATGTTTGCTTCTAAAAAATGCGATACTGCGCTCGAATTTGATATCGAAGAACTTAAACGTCAAGACAGTTCCAATCCGATTTACTATATCCAATATGCGCATGCTCGTATTCAGACATTGATTGCGAAAAGCGAAAAAAGTATTGATGAAATTATGGCTTCCCACTTGCATGGTTTGAGTGCGGATGCGGATGGACTGTTGTTTGAATCATTATTATTGCCTGAAATTATTGATGATGCATTTGAATCGCGCCAAGCACAAAAACTCCCTGATTATCTCAAAGTTTTAGCGGGAAGACTGCATAAATTTTATTACGATACCCGTATTATTGGTACGGAAGATGAGGCAAAGCTACTTAAACTTCTTTTAGTTGTTGCTTTGTCTATTAAAACAGGACTCTCACTTATTGGAATCGAAGCTAAGGACCGGATGTAATTCCGGTCTCGTAATCTACTTCCGTTATAATTCCACAAATCACTTTTTTTAAAGGCTTGCAATGATAAAAATTGCTGCAATTCAAATGCAAATGGAAGAAAATAAAATCCTTAACATTGCAAAAGCTGAGTTAATGGTACGTCAAGCAGCCCAAAATGGGGCTGTAATAATTTTGATTCCGGAACTGTTTGAGGGGTACTATTTTTGCAAAGATATGGACAAAAAATATTTCGAGTGGGCAAAACCGCTCGTAAATAATCCTCTGATTGGGCACTTTAGTGCATTGGCAAAAGAGCTTAGTGTTGTATTACCGATTAGTTATTTTGAGCGTGATGGAGAACGTTATTTTAACTCTCTTGTGATGATCGACGCGGATGGAACCGTTATGGAAAACTATCGTAAAACCCACATTCCGGATGGTCCTGGATATGAGGAAAAATTCTATTTTGAGCCTGGGGATACTGGATTTAAAGTATGGGAAACTCGTTACGGCAATGTTGGTGTCGGTATCTGCTGGGATCAGTGGTTTCCTGAAACGGCGCGTTGTCTGACGCTCATGGGTGCCGATATGATTTTCTATCCTACTGCGATCGGAAGCGAACCAGAAATCGGTGTCGATTCGGCGTCGCATTGGCAACGGGTACAGATGGGACACTCTGCGGCGAATATTATCCCCGTGATTGCCGCTAACCGTATCGGAGAAGAGGTAGGGGAGAGTTGCACCCTCACATTTTACGGCTCTTCGTTTATTACTGATCATACGGGTCAAAAGGTAGCGGAAGCGTCTCGTGATTGTGAGGAGATACTTTACAGTGAGTTTGACCCGATAGCGATTCGTGAACACCGCCATTACTGGGGATTGATTCGAGATCGACGACCGGAGTGTTATGGAGAAATTATTAAGGGTTAAGATGGAACCGTTTTTGCTTTATTTGTATTAAATATAGCAACTGGGGTATCTGTGAAAGTCGTTTTACGTAATAACGCTATCTTTGTTCAGGGGGGATCTAAAACCTTAGAAGAACCGTGGATGGAGGAGTTTTTTGATCACCATATCCAAAATACTCTCTTCCTCGACAACGGTGTATTAGTACTTAATAATGCAAATTCTTCAGATCAAAAAGAGGATTTTTTAGAGACTCTTAGTGAACGCTATACGAAACTCAATGAACTCTCCGGATCATTTTACAGTCGTTCATTGAAACGATGTAAAACTGCAGCAATACGGATCGAAGTTCCCTATCGGAAAAGTGAAACAGTAGATGTAAAGCTTTATGCACTAGATCATCGCCGTGTAAAAATTACATTATTGACCCCTAACCAGTGGATAATGCGTTATTTGAAGCAACAGCTTTCTTCTTTGATTATAGATACTGCAGCATCTAATCTGCTAATCGACGTAAGCACTCCAGTTGCAAAAGGGCGTCTCGAAAAAACACTGAATCGTCGTGAAGTGCTCCATTTTGAACTAAACTATCTGTATGATGACGCATTTATGAGTCGATTGTATGGTAATTATAGAGGATGGGGATATGGAAATGATGCAATTGATCAAATGATCCGTTATCATGCTATATTTGAGATTCCGATTGGGAGTAATCCAAATGATCTAAAAAAACGTTATCGTGCTTTAGCCAAACGTTATCATCCTGATCGTGTTCAGACGAAAGGGCCCGAAATCATCAATAAATACACAGAAAAATTTCAGCTTCTTCAAGAAGCATATGATAAGCTACAGGCTGTTAGTTAGCACTAATAAATCTTCCGCACAAAAGTGGTAAAGTCTTTTATCTTTCAAATCAACTAGTTCATTAGAAAATCCCCGTTTGCTAAAGAGGAAAATTTTATCCGGTAACAATGCGATTTTTGTACATTTTTCTTCGAGTTTATGAAACTCTTTTTTGTTCACTTTATGGTTCGTCCATTTGCACTCTCCAACCCATGTTTCACCTTCCATTGTTTCTGTTAGTAGATCTATCTCTACTTCACGATCCCAATAACTTCCTGAATCGAGAATATCATTTTTAAAAGTTGGAGCTAGGATATCGCGGATATAAATATCACACAGTTCTTCAAAGGTAAAACCGATAAAAGCGTTTAGGTGAATATGAAAATGTTCTAAAAAAGGAGTTGAATTTCCTGCTAGTATAGATTTATCAAACGGTGCTACAAAAGCAAACCAAAAGCGTAAAAATGGGGTGGTAAATCGAAATTTGTGCGAAATCTTATGATGTTCGATCTCTTTTTTGAATCGTTGTTTCGGATGTGCACGAATCAGCGGCATTTCACGGGAACGCTCCAAAGTGAGATAGCCGCTAAGGCGTAAAAACTCAAACGCCTCGTTCCCCCGCTCTTTGCCAATGCGAGCGCGCCGGAATGCTGAGCCTTGACGTCGATCGCCGATGGCTACAGCATGGAGCAGATTAAGGTAAAGCGGATCATTTACAAGTGGTTTAAGGAGACGCTCACGATGTGATTCATAAGGTTTTATAACATGCTTGAGCAGAAGAGATTCGATAGGCTCATCAGTATTGATGGGTTCGTTGTATCCGCCAAATACAGCAAACAGCTCAATGCATTGTTCCATATCACTTGGAAGGTTGAGGTGAAAAAAATCGCTAAAGAGTTTTCTATCCATTGGATAGATTATAACTCATTTCCCCAACGTAAACTATCCAACCCGTATTTATCTCGAATATTTTTTGTGGCGTTATCAAGTGATTGTTCTTTAACGTCAGATTGGTAGTCTAAAAGTGAAAAGGTACGACGACTTTGTGCACTAAATTGCGAAGCGCTGATGCCCAGATGATTTACCATTGCATGGCGATGGATATCGACGTTGGCAAAAAGTTCTAATGCGAGTTGTCGAAAGCGACGTTCATTAAAAAGGCGTGATTCACTAATACTTTGGTGGACATTTGGATAATGGAGATAGTGCACAGTGAGTGAAAATGTCGTTGGGTAAACGGCGAGGCGTTTAATTGCATAAGCCAGATGTCTCGCCAAAATAGAGATACGACGACGAAGCTCATCGCGGTTGTCGATAGGATCAAATGCACGAGAAATACCGATCGATTTACGGGGAGCATTTGGGATAAGTTCACCAAGATTTTGACCGCTTATGACTTCATATAATGCTGTAGAATAAGCTCCCCATGAGCAAACAAGGGATTTTGCCCGTAGGATGTCGCCTAAAGTTCGTAGATGATATTCATCACAGCGCCGCGCCATGCTTCGCCCGATGCCTGGAAATTTTGAGACGGGAAGATTTTGTATGAAAGGGTATACTTCATGCGGCAAAAGGGTACGACATCCAAAAGGCTTGGCGGTGTCGGTAGCAAGTTTGGCAATGGATTTGGAGTGAGCAGCTCCGATGGAAACCGGAAGATTGAGATGGCGTTTAATTGCATGACGTAAAGAGTCAATAAATTCTGGAATTTCATCATCACTGACCCATCCTTCTAAATCACCATAAAATTCATCAATACTAGATTGCTCGATTAAGGGAATACGTTCTTGTAAAAACAAGAATAGAGTATGAGACAAGCGATGATAGAGAGCCATGTTAGGCGCTTTGATGATAAGGTTCGGACATAAAGATAATGCTTCACGAATACTCATTCCTGTTTTAATTCCATAAGCGCGCGCTTCATAACTCGCTGTGGTTAAGATCCCTCTTATCCTTCCATCAGGGTCGATAAATTGCCCTAAATCATCTCCCTGATAGCGGTGAAAAAAACTTCCGACGAAAGAACCTCCATTTTCCAAAAGAAGCTCTTGAGAAGAACGATTTTTTGAAAAGATATAAGGATCACCTCGTCCACCGATGGCAACAGTTTTACCGAGTAAAGAGGGATCTTGTGTCCGTTCGGCAGAGACAAAAAAGCAATCGAGGTCAATGTGTATTTTCATAGAGAACAGTGTACTAGGAATCAAGGATGAAGTGGAAAAATATGACAGAATGCGCTAATGCGCACTCATATTAAAGCGTAGTAAGAGTGTGTGCGATACGTGAGAGAATATCATTGACTTTAGTAGAATAGAGGGAAAGTTTTGTTTCATAATCGGATGACAGAGGTGCTCCTGCTTCCAAATTTCCCAACACATCGAGCATTGAACGGATATAGTCACGGTGTTCAGCGCACTGATGACATACAGAATTATTGGCGCACATACCTTCATTCATAAGAACATACGCTTCTTCTGTTGCAACACTTAATTGAGTAAAATAGTTACTATCGCGATTAACGCTACTAATAAGTAGATTATGAACTTCTTGAAATTGTTTATTAGCTTCACGAAGAGTATCGAGCATGGTGGTCTCCCGTTTATTTTTAATGACCTTAATTGTAGCTCAAAAACGGTAAAATATGATTACAAAATTATTAGATATAGAAAAGAGCATTTATGCAGTATCGTTATATTGGGCGCAGCGGATTGCGAGTGTCGCCAATTTGTATGGGAACAATGACTTTTGGAAGTCAATGCGACGAAAAAAACGCATTTGCGATTATGGACAAAGCCTATGAAAGAGGTGTCAATTTTTTCGATACGGCTGAACTTTATCCCGTTCCACCCGAAGAGAGCCTCTGCGGATTGACCGAGGAGATGGTGGGGCGCTGGCTCAAAACAAAACCGCGTGATTCACTCATTTTGGCATCCAAAGTAGCGGGGGCGGCATCGGGATGGTTTGTCCCTCCGATTCGTCACGGCTACACGGCGATTGATCGGTTTCATATCGAGCGAGCGATTGAGGGATCATTGAAACGTCTCGGAACCGACTATATCGATTTGTATCAGATGCATTGGCCCGATACCGTAGTTCCCATCGAGGAATCGATGAGAGCGTTTGATGCACTGGTGCAAAGTGGCAAAGTGCGTTATATCGGAACTTCAAATGATACCGCGCGCGGGACGATGAAATCGCTCATGGTTTCCAAATACGAAAAGTTAGCGCGTTTCGAGTCGATCCAAAACAATTTTTCCCTCCTTAACCGACGTGACTTAACGGAGATCGGTGCATTGTGCCGCGAAGAGAAAGTTTCACTGCTCCCCTATTCACCAATGGCAGGTGGGGTATTGAGCGGAAAATACAATCAGGACATCAATGCACAGGGGCGATTTAGTGATTATGTCAAATCGAGTAATAAACGCCAACGCCTAATGGCGGCGCGGTTTATGAACGACAGAACGCTTGCTTCAACGCAAGAGTATCTTCGCATCGCCCATGAAGCCGGACTCGATCCGGTCACGATGGCGATTGCGTGGAGCAAGCAGTTCGATTTTGTCGCTTCAACGATCATCGGGGCAACGACACCCGAGCAGCTCGATGCATCTTTGGCGGCAATGGATGTGACGCTTAGTGATGAAATTTTACAAAAATTGGATGAGGTACATGCAAAAATTCTTTATCCTATGGGTTAGTATTTTCGCCCTCATAATTGGAGGGTGTGCCCCGAAACACTACGAGATCAGTAAGCCAAAATTGATTGTGTTCAAAACCCCCAAAATCAAATTTGCCGATATGGGATATCTCCGTTACGGTGGAGAAAATGTGGAAGTAGAGCTTTTTACAGCTGGCGTTGCCGTGGAAAAAATTTCTATTGAAGACAAAATATGTGTTCATGCTGGATGTATGAGTGAAGAAGCTTTTGTTCGAGAATACCTTTCTTCGGAATATCCGAGTGATATTCTTCGTCGTATTTTACTTGCTGAGCCGATTTCTGATGGGCAAAATACGACAGAAAGCTGCAGTGGAATACGTACACAATACATTCGAGATGACAAAATGGATATTGTTTATCGACTCAAACCGGATGAGATTTATTTTAAAGACCGTACCAATGGGATGATTATAAAAATTAGTGACATCGAGGAAAATAATGCGACTGAGTGAACGAAGTTCCCATGTAGAACAATCCCATATCCGCTCTATGACGCGAGCGTGTAATGCGATGAACGGGATCAATATGGCACAAGGAGTTTGTGACCTCGAAGTGCCTCGTGCAGTGATCGAGGGGGCGTATATGGCGATGAATGAGGGGATTAATATTTATACCCCGACCGAGGGTCTTCCCCGTTTGCGCAATGCCATAGCCGCGAAGATGAAACACTTTTATGAGGTTGAAATACTCCCCGAACAGGTACTCGTCTCTGATGGGGCGACGGGGGCGTTTTATACGGCGTGTATGGCACTGCTCAACCCCAGCGATGAGGTGATATTGTTTGAACCGTACTACGGCTATCACCGCTCCACCCTCACGTCACTGGGTGCCGTGCCGACGTATGTGCGTCTCGAAGCTCCCGAATGGAGACTCGATATGGACGCGCTCGAAGCGGTTGTAACTCCGAAAACCCGTGCGATGGTGATCTGTAATCCTGCTAATCCGAGCGGCAAAGTCTATACCCACGCCGAACTCGAAGCGATTGGGGAGTTTGCCCAGAAACACGATTTGATTGTATTCGCCGATGAGATGTATGAACATTTCTTGTACGGTGATGCGGTACATATCACGGCACTTAGTATTCCGAGTCTGAGAGATCGATGCGTGGTACTGAGCGGATTTTCCAAAGTATTTAGTATTACCGGCTGGCGTTTGGGGTATGCGATTGCACCGATCCATGTCATCGAAGCGATGGCTCAGCTCAACGATCTCATCTACGTTTGCGCTCCCGCGCCGCTTCAGATCGGTGCGGCGGTCGGATTGGAAACACTTGGGGATGAGTATTACACCGAACTTTCTCGCATTCATGAGCATAAACGCGACCTTTTTTGTGAGGCGCTCAAAAGTGTCGGTCTTGTCCCGAGCGTTCCTCAAGGAGCATATTATGTTATGACCGATGTGAGCAGTGTTAGTGGTAATGATGATTTTGAAAAAGCAATGGCAATTTTAGAGAGAACGGGAGTCGCTTCTGTTCCGGGGCGGGCGTTTTATCACGGCGATGCGGGAGCTAACATGGTTCGTTTTTGCTACTCTAAACCCCTCGATGTACTCGAAGATGCGGCGGAGAGAATTCGAAAACTGCGCTAAAATGGCGATACTAAATAATCAGGAATATTCATGTCTAAATTTGTAGGTGCTCATGTATCCGCTTCGGGTGGTGTTTTTAACGCTCCTCTCAATGCGATGGCGATTGGGGCAAAAGCGTTTGCCCTCTTTACCAAAAACCAAAAACAGTGGGCGGCAAAGCCTCTCGATGATGAGACAATAGGATTGTTCAAAGATAATCTTGCTAAAAGCGGCATTTTGCCGAAGCACATTTTGCCCCACGATTCGTATCTGATCAATTTAGGACATCCCGAAGAGGACAAACGGCAAAAGTCTCTCGAAGCATTTATCGACGAGACGCGTCGCGCTATGCTGTTGGGACTCGATCGTCTGAACTTTCATCCCGGCAGTCATCTCAAACAAATCACCGAGGCAGAGTGTATCGACCGTATCGCTTCGAGTATGAATGAAGCGCTGAGTGTTACCGATGGTGTCACTCTCGTGATCGAAAATACGGCAGGTCAAGGGAGCAACCTGGGGTGGAGATTTGAGCACCTAAGTGCCATTATAGAGCGGATAGAGGACAAATCGCGGGTAGGTGTTTGTATCGACACCTGCCATATGTTTACGGCAGGGTACGATATTCGTACTCGCGAAGCTTATGAAAATTCTATGAAAGAATTTGATAAACTTGTAGGATTCAAATATCTTAAAGGAATGCACATCAATGATTCGAAACCGGATCTCGGAAGTCATGTTGATCGGCATGATTCATTGGGAAAAGGAAAGATCGGATTGGATGCGTTTGGGTTTATTATGAACGATCCGCGCATGGATGATATTCCGTTGGTGCTTGAGACGATCGATGAGACGATCTGGGCGCAGGAGATTGAATTACTCTATTCACTACAGGAGAAATAATGAGAAGTTTGGTATTACTGTCTGCTGCAGCAGCGACGGTTATGGCTGGGGGCTATGCGATTCCTGAGAGTTCAATCAATGCTACAGCATTGAGTGCGGCGTATATTGCTAATGCACATGGCGCTGATGCAGCGTACTATAACCCTGCGGCTATGATTTACAACGATGATGCAGGATTGCTTGAAGTAGATGCAACCTATATCGGGCTTAGTCCTATCAATTATAAAAATGCATCTACGGATACAAATTCAAATAATGAGAGCTTTTTGGTTCCAACATTTCATTATACTTCTCCTAAACTGGGTGAGCGTGGTGCACGTTTTGGATTCAGTATTGTAGCTCCGGCAGGATTATCGAAGCGATGGGATGCTCAACCGGCACGATCATCTGCTGAAGAATTCACCCTTCAAACGATCGAGATTAATCCCTCGATAGCTATTCCAATTAGTAATACAGTGAGTTTTGGAGCGGGATTTCGCATTGTTGATACACACGGTGTTGTTAAGAGTAATACTGGCGCTACGCAAGTATCGCGTGATATGAATGGCGACTCGGTTGATATAGGTTACAATCTAGCATTGAATTACCGTCCAATTTCTAATCTCTCCTTAGCCGCAACCTATCGATCAAGAGTCAATTTAACAGTAGAGGGAAGTGCTTCGCTCAATTATTTACCTACGGGTATTCCTGGTCATGTATCTTATGCAGGATCAGCCAGTGTGATGGTTCCGCTTCCGGCAGCACTCAATCTTGCCGCTGCATACACGTTTGATACAGGTACAACGATTGAAGCGGTGTATGAGCGAACTTATTGGTCAGCATATAATAATTTAGATTTTAATTATGATGGTACAGTGAATACTGCAACAGTTGCTTTTGGTACACCAGTTCCTAAAAATTGGGTCAATACCAATACCTATCGTCTCGGTTTGACTCAGACATATGATCATTGGATAGCAATGGCAGGTTTGGCATATGATGAAACTCCGGTTCCAGAATCAACACTCGGATATGAGCTTCCTGACTCAAATGCATGGATTATGTCATTAGGCGGGCGCTATAAAATCGATCAATCATGGAATATTGGTTTAGCTGGTTTAATAGATATGAAACAAAATCGCGAGGTGCACCAAAGCGGCGGAAGTAATCCAGTTAATGGAGAGTTCTCAAATGCCCGTGCTTATCTGGTTACTGCCGGAATCGAGTACCGCTTTTGATTTCTTACCCGTTTGAAAATTTCTATGCGATGCTCTTGGGTGTCACATCAGAAAACCCATCAAAAAAATTGTTATTTATTGAAGATGAGAGTTACACGTATCAACAATTCCTTAATCAGGTAGATCAATATGCTCGCGCATTAGAACTTATTGGTGTAGGTCAGGGTGATCGAGTTGCCCTGATTTGCCCAAATGGTGCGGAATTTGTTCAAAGTGTTTTTGCAATCAGCAAGCTGGGTGCGGTTAGTGTACCAATTAACACGATGTTAAAAAATGAAGAGTATCGGTATATCCTCGATGACTGTAATGCAAAAGTATTAATTACAGGTGCCAAGTTGACGAAAGAGGTGCAAACACTTTGTGATTATGTTAATTCTTTGGAACATACTATTTGGATAGATAAATCACCGATTGATAATGCTCAACATTTGGTACTGGATGAGATTCTTTCTGGTCACTTGCACACACATACTCAATCACCTGCAATGCTAGATGATACAGCGGTTATTTTTTATACATCCGGTACAACAGGACATCCAAAAGGGGCTATGATCAGTAATCGAAATCTTTTTTCGAATCTGGTTGCAGCACGTGAACGATTTGAATTAAGTTCAAGAGATCGATTTATTGTTTATCTTCCAATGTTTCACTCATTTACATTTTCCATTATGGTTATGTTGCCATTTTTTATACGTTCATCTTTCGTTGTTATCCCATCTATTTTACCGTTTAGCAATATTATCAAGCAAACGTTATTAAAACGGGTAACGATATTTATGGGAGTTCCTGATATCTATAATGCATTGATCCGTGCCAGATTGCCGTGGTATTTTTTATGGTTCAATTCGATACGTTGTTTTATTTCAGGTGGTTCTGCATTGAGTGAAGATACGCTTAACCGTTTTCGTACAACTTTTAAGCGGGCAACAATGCTCGAAGGGTACGGATTGAGTGAGTGTTCTCCCGCAGTAGCAATCAATCCGCTTGGAAAACAAAAAAGACTTTCTGTCGGATTGCCGTTATATGGCTATGAAGTTAAAATTGTGAATGAAGAGATGGTGGAACTCCCTGTTGGTGAGGTGGGAGAGTTGATTGTTCGGGGTGATTGCGTAATGCAAGGATATCTTAATAATATTCAAGCAACCGAAGAGACGATTCAAAACGGCTGGCTTCGTACTGGGGATATGGCAAAATTGGATGCAGAGGGATATGTGTATATTGTTGATCGAATTAAAGATTTGATTATTTCCAAAGGAATCAATATCTATCCACGTCAGATTGAAGAGCAGATGATGCTGCTTCCTGCAGTGAGATTAGCGGCTGTGATTGGTATTAATGATCCGCACAGCGGAGAAGTACCGGTGGCTTATATAGAGCTTGAAGAAGGATATGAAAAAACGACGCCAGCGGCAATTAAAAGCCAGTTAAAAGAACATCTAGCATCATTTAAAATTCCTAAAACCATTACCGTGGTAGAATCACTGCCAAAGACTGCCACAGGCAAAGTCCTCAAACGAGTGTTAAAACAAGGAACCCATTGAAATATTTGATCGACTTTTTAGAAAATAGTTCTATTGAAAAAACGCATATTTTTTCGCAACTCAAATGCACAGTAGAAGAGGCAAAAATATTGCAGCTATTGACGCGTAAATTTTTACAATCTCAAGAAGATGTGATTGTAGCTGAACTGCTTCAGGAACTTTATGGTGCGGATGATTATGGGTATCTTGCCCATTTTGGGGAGGTAAAAACCCTTTTGGAGCTTGGATGGATTACACATCATTCTTTTACTCCGATTAAAATCAGCGATATGTCCCAATTGGAACTTTTTAATACTCCTGTAGCACTTACCTCGATTTTGATGAAGCTTCTCGAAGAGGGATCTTTAGAGATGACTCTTCCGGATATTAAGCCTTATGCAGATCATTTGGAATATTTACAAGATCAGTTTTTTCGTATTGAGTTGTATCAAAAGATGTCAATTATTCGACACAATGGAAATGAACACTCCTTAGGGATAAATCGGATTCAAAACAAGCTAGATCTTCTCGAAAAACGGATTGATGAACGGATTGCTCAAACGTCTCAAGATGTAGTATTGGATCGTTTCTTTAAACAAAAAAAATTGGAGCCAAAAGAACAAGTAATCTTCTTGGCGCTCTTAAAAGAAGAATATAGTGCGACTGAGGGAAATCTACGTGAGATGAATACCCTCATTGATTTGATTAGTTTTGACGATTACGAGCGGATAAAAAACCGCGCATTGCTCGAAGATGGTTCACGACTGATTAATGATGAGGTAATCGATTACGAAGAGATGCTTAATCCATTCGGCGGTATTAGTCGGGCTTTTTATATCGTTGATGAGGTACTTCAATCGATTATGCATCCTCAAAAAAAGAAAAAAGTACGTAAACTAAAACTCGATATGCTCATTAAAGAGCAGGAGATTTTTGAATTGATAGAACCAATGACCTCTTTGGAAAATGTAGTTTTGAATCCAATGACTGAACAAACACTCCAAAACCTTATGCGTCAATTGGACCGTGAAGTGATTACTCGTTTGCATGCATGGGGGGTTAAAGATAAGAAAGCCGGATTGGATGCACGAATTATTTTTTACGGACCTCCGGGAACGGGGAAAACGCTTACGGCTCATTCACTGTCTCGCTCACTCAAACGTCAAGTTCTGAGTTTTGATTGTTCAAAAATTCTCTCGATGTACGTTGGAGAATCAGAAAAAAATGTTCGAAAAATTTTCGATACCTACGCTGATCTCACGAAACAAACCAAAACGGAGCCGATACTCTTGCTCAATGAAGCTGATCAGTTTCTTTCATCACGATCCCAAGGTGCAGGGACATCCGCCGATCAGATGCATAACCAGATGCAAAATATCTTTTTGGAACAAATTGAGAAGTTTCAAGGAATTCTGATTGCAACAACAAATTTGCTCGAAAATATCGATCAGGCATTTTCACGTCGTTTTAACTATAAAATCGAATTTAAAAAACCAAACCAGCCTCAACGTGCTATGTTATGGAAAATGATGTTGCCGAAAAATGCGCCGTATGAGAGTGGATTTGATATCGAAAAACTCACCTCTTATCCTTTGACAGGAGGACAGATTAATCTGATTGTCAAAAATACAGCTTATCATGTTGCTGCACGAGAGGATGGTACTTTTCGATTGAATGATTTTATTGCTGAAATCCAAAAAGAGAGACAAGGCAACTTCGAAGGAGAAAAATCGATGGGATTCATAAACCATTAAAACAAATTTTTAGGAGACACTCTACATCTTCCTGCTTTGAGCGGGGGGAATTAGACCGTCTTTACTTCTCTTCAAAATCTTTGGTTAATACACCGAAAAATAGGATAATATTTTTTACAAGTGTGAGATTTCGTGACACTACCCCTCTTTTATAAGCTGAACTGTTACAAATAATAACATTTACTGCAAAAGCTCTAATTTTAAGTGTTTCTTATTGTGACAGTAGCTTAAAAAGATAAATCATTGATAAATGGTTAAGGGTTTGCTTTAATTCTCTTTTTGTTATAGTGCAACAACTGTTTTTACGTAAAACCGTATCCTTGGGCAGGGAATCCTAATCTCATGGATATGCCATCAACCACGAAAAGGTCGGAACTATGGAGCATTACCACGTAGCAAATCCTTATTTTGGGGTATTTGTACTGTTTGTATTGACGTTTGGCGCATTTTATGCGACAACGGTTATTGCACGCTTAGCCAGTCGCGCATTGGCGGCCAAAGACACTGAAAAGATTAAACTTTCGGTTTATGAATGCGGACCGGAAGTTACAAAACAACCGAATCGTATTTCAACACAGTTTTATCTGTTCGCATTGTTGTTTTTATTGTTTGATGTGGAAATTGTTTTTATGTTTCCGTGGGCAATTGATTTTAAATTACTCGGTTGGTTTGGTTTTGCCGAGATGATTATGTTCATCTTGCTGCTTGCAATCGGTTTTGCTTATGCTTGGAAGAAAGGGGCGCTCGAATGGCACAACATCAAGTAAATTATCTCAAAGACGGCGGGCTTCCTGTCGCGCTGACAACAATCGACAAAGTGGTCAATTGGGGTCGATCAAATTCCCTTTGGGCATTGACTTATGGATTGGCTTGTTGCGGTATTGAAATGATGGCTTCAGGGGCATCACGTTATGACTTTGACCGTTTTGGAACGATTTTTCGTGCTTCTCCGCGTCAGGCAGAACTCATGGTTGTTGCAGGAACATTGACGAAAAAGCATGCTGAGTTTATCCGTCGTTTATACGATCAGATGACAGAACCTAAATGGGTTATTTCAATGGGTTCGTGTGCGAATACAGGTGGAATGTTTAATACCTATGCAACGGTTCAAGGTGTTGATCGTGTTATTCCAGTTGACTTGTATCTTCCCGGGTGTGCACCACGCCCGGAGACATTGCAGTATGCGGTATTGTTGTTACAGCAAAAAATTCGTCGTGAGAGTGCATCGCGTGCTCAAAAACCAAAAAGGTTGATGTAATGAGAGCTTACACCCCTAAAGATAACGTACAGAAAAAACCCTACTACACCGACCGTTACTGGGTAGCTCCTCAAGTAGCAAAAAGTGATGTCAGTGAAGATGCTGTTTTCGCTAGCGACCTTGAATTGATAAAAACAAAATTTGAAGTATTGGATGCGTTTATCCAAGTAGGACAGATGGTTGTTATTATTAATGCTGTTGATAATTTTGGAGTGATCGAATTTCTTAAAAATGAGCTTGAGTACAATCAACTCTCCGAAATGTCGGCAATTGACTGGCTTGCGCAAGAGGGAAAATTTGAAATTTTTTACCAAATGCTCAGTATGTCCAAACGCAAACGTCTTCGCGTGAAATGTAAGATTGCTGAGAAAGAATCGATTCAGAGTATTGAGAAATTGTTCCGCTCAGCCGATTGGTCAGAGCGTGAAATGTACGATATGTTCGGTGTTGTGATTAATAACCATCCGTTTATGAAACGTATTTTGATGCCGGAAGATTGGGAAGGATTCCCATTGCGTAAAACTTATCCGCTTCAAGGGGATGAATTTGCTCAATGGTATGAAGTGGATAAAATCTTCGGAAAAGAGGCACGTGAGATTATCGGCCCTGAAAACCGTGATCCTGCACGTGTTGATCGTTATGACACCACGCGTTTTGCCCGTTTAGGTCATGAAGTGCCTCATGGTGCTGATATCTCTCAAGGTGAACCAGAAACTCCATTGTGTTACCAAGAGAATGAGGGTGTATTCCTCATTGAAAAATTTGACGCAGAAAAAAGCGTTGTGATCTCTGATCGCGATCGTTAAGGAATTACAGTATGCAACAAGCCAATAGATTACGACCTTTTTTTGAAAATATTACGTTTGATCGTGCCGACAATGAATTGATCCTGAACTTCGGGCCTCAACACCCCTCAGCGCACGGGCAGCTTCGTTTGATGCTTCATTTGCAGCAAGAGCAGATCACCAAAGCCCATCCGGACATCGGATACCTTCATCGCGGTATGGAGAAGATGGCGGAGAACATGATTTACAACGAGTTTATGCCGACTACGGACCGTATGGACTATATTGCGTCAAGTTCAAACAATTATGGATTTGCGCTGGCAGTTGAAAAACTCATCGGTCTTGAAGTGCCGCGTCGTGCGAAAGTTATCCGTATGATGCTTCTTGAGACCAACCGTCTTATGTCGCATCTTTTTTGGCTAGCGACAACAGCCCTCGATATCGGAGCTATGACCGTATTCTTGTTTGCATTCCGTGAACGTGAATATTTGATGGACTTGATCGAAGATTACTGCGGTGCACGTTTGACACATGCAGCAGTCCGTATCGGTGGAGTACCACTTGACCTTCCGGATAATTTTCTTGGAGATCTACGTAAATTTTTAGATAAATTGCCTGAAAATATTAAAGATTACGAAGATCTTTTGGATACCAACCGTATCTGGAAAATGCGTATGGAAAATGTTGGTGTAATCTCTAAAGAGATGGCACTGAGCTGGGGATGTTCAGGGGTAATGCTACGCGCATCCGGTGTTGAGTGGGACATTCGTAAAGAAGAACCGTATGAACTTTATGATGAAGTTGATTTTAATGTACCGGTTTCGGACAAAGGGGATAACTACGCCCGTTATAAACTTTATATGGCAGAGATGCGTGAATCAGCGAAAATCTTGTATCAAGTGCTCGATATGTATGAGGGGACAAGCCCTGAATTGATGGCTCATGCACCGCAATACATTTCGGCACCGAAAATCGATATCATGACTCAAAACTACTCGTTGATGCAGCATTTTGTCCTTGTAACACAAGGGATGCGTCCTCCGGTAGGAGAAGTGTATATCGCGACCGAATCACCAAAAGGGGAGCTTGGTTATTTCATCAACTCTCAGGGTGGAGCGTATCCGTACCGTCTAAAACTTCGTGCGCCATCATTTTGGCATACCGGAATTTTGACTGATTTATTGCCGGGTCACTACATTCCGGACGTTGTATCTATCATCGGGACGACTAACATCGTCTTCGGTGAAGTAGACCGCTAAAAGGAGCATGCAGTGAAACGTTACGACTTACGTCATTTAAAAGAGAATTTTGCAGGCCGCATGTCCGAGATTATCAAAAACGAAGCGGTGAACGGTGAAGTATTGATTTTCTTATTTGAGATTGGTGATTTTACACCGGTACAACAATCGGCAGATTTGGTTAAAGAGCTTGGGTGTGAACTCATGAACTCGTTGAAATTCAACGAAGCTGACTGGACCATTGTGGTCAAGAAATAAGGAAACCTTGTGAGTAAAGTCTATTTCTCCACATGGCGGGGTGAGCAGATTAATAATATCGGCAAAAGTGACGATGTTTGGGAAAAATCAGCTTATAACCTTCCGTTGGAATACAATGAACACGCCCACTCCAAAGCGTTTATCGGTTGGGATGGTGTCGCTTTATTTAATCCGGATGTAGATGTCGTTCGTCTGGCAACAGAGTATGCGGCGCAATATCAGGTTTATTCAGAAGCGTGCGGACGATGCGCACCGGGGCGATGGGGTGGTCGTATTCTGTACGATTTACTCGATAAAATCGCTCGCGGAGAGGGGTCTGTATCGGATATGAATCACCTCAAAGAAGTTTCGAAAACGATGCAGGAAACCTCTAAATGTGAGATAGGCAAAACGGTTCCGAATCCGTTGTTGGATTTGATGACTCACTTTGAATCAGAGTTCATGGCGTGTATTGAGAACCAAAAGCCCTCTAAGCATTATCACTTAGAAGATACCAGCTATATTGCTAAAATCACTGCACCGTGTATGGATGCGTGTCCGGCACATGTCGATATTCCGGCCTATATTGAGGGTGTAAGAGATTTACGTTTTGATGATTCATTGATGGCAACGCGTCAAACCATGCCACTTGCACATACGTGTGGACGTGTTTGTCCGCATCCGTGTGAGACTGAGTGCCGTCGGACGAATTTGGACGAGCCTATTTCAATCATGGAACTCAAACGCCTGGGTGCCGATTATGAGACCGATCACGGTTTCGGATTTTTTCATCCGAGCGAGAAGAAAGCTTCGCTCGGTAAAAAAGTAGCCGTTATCGGTGCTGGTCCTGCGGGACTGAGCGGTGCTTATTATCTCGCCCTTGATGGAATCGATGTCGATGTGTATGAAGAGCTTCCGGTTCTCGGTGGCGAGGTAGCCGTCGGAGTTCCCGAATACCGTATGCCGATTGATAAATACAACCAAGACATCGAAGCGGTACGTAGTTTGGGGGTTAATTTCATCACCAATACAAAGGTTAACGCTGAGATGATGCGCCAATTTGAACAGGATTATGATGCTGTTTTAGTGGCCACAGGTACCCGTATTTCGAAAAAAGTGTATTGTGACAACGAAAGAGCGGAAATCCAAGGATATTGGGGAGCGATCGACTTTTTGGATAAAGTCAATCTCCAAGTTAAATATGACATTATGGTGAGCGAAGCGGATCAGAAACGTCATATGCTGCCTCACGATTATGTTGATTTGAGTGGAAAAACACTTGCGTGTGTTGGGGGAGGATTCACCTCTATGGACGTCGTACGCTGTGCTATTCGTGCGAATGCTAAAAAAGTGGTCATGCTCTATCGACGTGATGAAGCGACGATCATCAAGAATACAACCTACGAAGAGTATCACGAAGCGGTCGAAGAGGGAGTTGAGTTTATTTTTCACTCTGCTGTGGCGAAAATGAACGATGAGAACGATGTTTTGAAATCATTGACGATTGACCGTTTTGAACTGGTTCCTGATCCAAACGGCGGACGGGCGACTTTGGAGAAAATTGAAGGGGCATCCTTTGATATGGAATTCGATTATCTGATTCCAGCTGTATCTCAAAGTGCTGATTTGAAACTGATCCCTGAAGAGTGGGAGATCGAGAGAACCTCATGGGCAACGATCAAAACAAACGGGAAAGATTACATGACCTCACGTAAAGGGATCTTTGCCGCAGGTGACTGTGAATACGGCCCAATGACCATTGTCAATGCCGTCGGTCAGGCTAAACGTGCAGCATCGGTTATAAGTCGCTATGTTGTAACAGGTGAGATCACATTGAGTAATGATGAGATTATGGAAGATCATTTGCGTAAACTCAAAGTCTACAACAAAAAAGAGAAGATTATAGGATGGCTACCGGGCCTGCCTCGACAACACAGTGAAGTGCTCACGGTCGATGAGCGCAAAGATAATAATCGTGAAGTGAAATACGGTTTTACTCAAGAAGAGGCACTCGCGGAAGCAGAGCGCTGTATGCGTTGTTATTACATCGCGATGGTAGCACACTAAAGGAGGGATGGATGATCAATTTTACGATTAACGGCCAGCCCGTCATTGCAAACAAAGGGGAGACAATCCTCCAAGCAGCACGTAAAGCGGGATTTTATATTCCGACCATGTGCTATTTGGAGAAAACAACTCCGTGTGCATCATGCCGATTGTGTGTGGTAGAAACGGATAAAACGGACGGTTTGATTCTTAGCTGTCAAACTCCGCCGACAGAAGGCCTTGCGGTTACTATCGATTCCGATCGTTTAAGAACAGAACGAACAAATATTATGCGCCTGTATGATGTCAATCACCCATTAGAATGTGGTGTATGTGATAAATCAGGTGCATGTGATCTTCAAAATAAAACATTAGAATTCGGGGTTTCGGCACAACATTTCAGTGCCAAAGATCAGCATCGTACGATTGAAAACTGGGGATTGATTAATTACGATCCGTCACTTTGTATCTTATGTGAAAAATGTGTTCATGTTTGTAATGAAATTATTGGAGACGATGCAATTGAATTGCAATTTGGTGGATACAAATCATCGGTTATTCCAAAAAATTCAGAGAAACTTGATTGTACGTTTTGTGGTGAATGTATCGCAGTATGTCCAGTTGGAGCATTAATAAGCAGTGATTTTAAATACAGTGCAAATGCGTGGGAACTGAGTCAAATTCCGGCTACATGTGCTCACTGTTCTGCTGGATGCTCATTGATGTATGAAGTACGCCATACATCAAATTCACTCGGGGCACAACCAAAAATTTATCGTGTAACCAACGATTTTGAACATAACACACTCTGTGGTGCAGGGCGATTTGGCTTTGATTTTGATGAGCAAGGTGAGAAAAACGAGCTTGAATTTGAAAATGCATTAAATGCTCTTAAAAATAGTTCCGCAATCCGTTTTAGTTCTTTGATCACAAACGAAGAAGCAATGATTCTTCAATCTCTCAAAGAAAAATTAGGGATCAAACTTTACAATGAAGAAGCTCGTGCGTATCAAAGATTTATGTCTGCGTATAGTTCAATCAGTGGAAAATCTGGGTTCGGAGGGACACTTGATGCTATCAAGCAAAGCGACGGTATCATAGTTTTCGGTGGACGTATTACGACTGATAACCCGGTAGTACGTTATTCAATGACGACTGCTGCACGTCATAATGGTGCAAAAGTGGTTTATATGCACCCGCTTGAAGATGAACTTCTTCAAAATGTTGTTACTCAGTTTGTGAAATACGAAGTTGGAACAGAAGAGGGGGTTATTGCAATGTTGGCAAAAACCCTTTTGGCGAACGCTGATATCAGTGATGAGATGCAGGAATACTTTAAAGAACTTGATGAAGGATACTTGTGTGCCGAATCAAATGTCGGTGATGAAGAGTATGCCCGTATAGCTAAATCGCTAGGACGCGCAAAACGTAAAACATTGATAATTGGAAGCGATGTACTCAACCATAAACGTGCTTCTAATATTGCACGCTTGTGCGCAATGATCGAAACGTATACAGACTTTTCTATCGTCGTCGTCGCTCCAAGCGTCAATACAATCGGTGTTTCATTGCTATGTGATTTGGATTCCGATATGAACAGCGGAAGCGTCGTAGGCTATAATGCATCAGGTGATTATCTCATGGGTTCAGTAGGCGATGTTAACCTTAGACTACCGTCAATCAACGCGCAAGAGGGGACATTTGTAAGTATCAATTATCAGGTATTACCGACGAATGTAGCCATAGCATTTAATGGATATGTATTAAATGATATTGCCAATGCGTTAGGGCTAGAAGCGAAGAATACCATTGATTATACGAGTAAACTACCGCTTAATCAAGGGTTCAGCGCAAAAGCATTTGATGATTTGGGAAATTTTTATGGTTCGTTCGGTGAAGATAATCGAGGATACATTCTTGAAAATGTTGACGTTGAAGCCAACGGTGTAGTGGAAGAGATTGAAGATTTACCAGAGTTTAACGGTACGGTAGTGTATCACTGTAATCCGGTTAATCAGTTCAATGCCTATACTGCCCGTTGCAAACAGCTCGAAAAAGATACAACTCTTCGGGGTTCAGCACAATTTGCAGCTGCCGCAAAAATCAATGATGGTGATAAAATTCGGATCGAATTTGCTTCTGAGATGCAAGAGAGAACATTTGTTTTGGACAGTGTATTAAAAGGTACGATTGCTTTGGTTCCAGCTTATGATGTTGCATTTGGTGCAATGAATGACAAATATCGTTTTGAAAAGGTTAAAATTATGAGGATGGGGAGTGAATCATGAATGAAATCTCGATTACCATAGACGGTCGTACAGTTCATACGCAAGAAGGTGAATACATTCTGAATGCGGCACGAGCTAACGGGATTTTTATTCCGGCGATTTGTTATCTAACACGATGCTCGCCAACATTGGCGTGTCGTATCTGTTTGGTTGAAGCAGACGGTAAACAGGTCTATGCATGTAATGCTAAAGCTAAGCAGGGGATGGAAATTACGACTACCACTCCAAATATTTTGGCTGAACGCAGAGCAATTATGGAAGTTTACGATGTTAACCATCCATTAGAATGTGGGGTATGTGATCAGTCAGGTGAATGTGAACTGCAAAACTATACACTTGAAGTAGGGGTTGATTCACAAACTTATTCTATTAAAGATACCCATAAACCGGCGCAAGATTGGGGATTAATCCATTATGACCCGGCACTGTGTATTATGTGTGAACGTTGTATTACTGTTTGTAAAGATATGATTGGAGATGCAGCACTTTCTACGACAGCTCGTGGTTCAGAGGGGATAGAAGCAGCATTTAAAGAGTCTATGCCTAAAGATGCTTATGCAATGTGGAATAAACTCAATAAATCATTGATTTCTCCAAATGCAGGCGATACATTAGATTGTACGAATTGTGGTGAATGTACATCGGTATGTCCGGTCGGTGCATTGGTAAGTTCTGATTATCAATATTCCTCCAATGCATGGGAACATAAACAAATTCCAGCAACCTGTGCCCATTGTTCGGCAGGATGCCAATTAAGTTATGATATCAAACATGCCTCTATTGAAAATCCAGAGAGTAAAATCTATCGTGTTAAAAATGAATGGAACTATGTGTCACTCTGCGGTGCTGGGCGATATGGATACGATTTTGAAAATAGAAATGTGACAAAAGATCCGGTAGCTTTTGAAGCAGCGATTGCAGCATTTAAACAAGCAGATACAATCGCGTTTACTTCAACTATTACGAACGAAGAGGCATTGATCCTTCAACGTCTTAAAGAAAAATTCGGATACCGCCTTATCAATGAAGAAGCCCGTGCGTTTAAATCATTCCTTAGTGCTTACAGTGTTGTAAGCGGTACGTCTCTTTACGGCGGTGATTTGGTTGAAGTTCATGCATCTGATTTTGTCGTCTCGATCGGAAGTGCTCTTAAAACCGATAACCCTAATGCCCGCTTCGCAATGAACAATGCATTGTCGATGAATAAAGGTGCAGGTCTTTATTTCCATCCAATCAACGATCCGGTTATCGCCGGTATGTCAAAAAGCGTAACGCAGTTCAATCATGCGCCGATGATGGAAGAAGCTGCCCTTTATTTGATGCTCGATCTTTTCGGAGATAAAGCGGTGATGCCTTCTTCTGTAACGGAATATTTGGCAAGCTTTCATTCGACTAAGACCGTAACGGTTGAAGAGACGGTTGATGAAAAAGTGACTGAAACCGTTGTCAAAAAAGTTCTCAACGAAGAGACCGGTGTGGAAGAAGAGGTAAGCGAAGAAGTTACCAAAACAGTGAAGAAAAAAGTATCCAAAGAGGTGGAAGTAGACGAAAACGCTCTTTTCACCCTTTTGAACGCTCCGGCAGGATTCAGTGACACATTGACGAAATATTTGGCGAAAAAAGAGCGTTTTTCATTGATGGTCGGACCAGATTTATATACGCACCCTAATGCAGTAAACTGTGCCCGCCTTGTTGCGTTGATCGAAAAATATACGCAGTTCAGCGTTACAATGATTCCTAATCTGTCCAATACTCTCGGTGTTGCCATGATTTGTGATCTCGATTCAGAGCACGGAAATTATACGATCGGGTATAACACCGCTGGAAACTTTACACTCAGTGCACTCGGCGGAGGTGATTTAGATATGCCTGCGTTGAATCAGCAAGAGGGGACATTGACCAATATTGACAAACGGGTGAATCCAACGAATGCAGCACTTAGTTATAGTGGATATGTTCTGAATGATATTGCAAAAGCTCTAGGAATAAATTCTAAATTCACCGTTGATTATACGGCGGAGCTTCCAGTTGAAAAAGGATTTAAATCTGCCGCTTTTGATACACTCCCCAACCATTACACCAATTCTGGTGAAGAAGTTCGCGGTTATCGATTAGAGATCAAAGAGTTGGAAAGTAATACGGATGAGAGTGTTGAGATATTTGATTCAAGTGCAGCAATTACCGACAAAGTAGTTTATTTAGCGAATCCTGTATTACAATTTTCACCGTTTACAGCGGCTTCTCATCAACTTCATGAAAATGGAGGTCTGTATATCTCAAAATCGTTTATGGAAACAAACGGTTGGAATGATGGGGATCGTGTTCACGTGAAAACGGCGAATGGTGAGTTGAGTCTCAATTTAATTACGGATGGGAAAATCGAAGGGGAGATAGGTTATCTTCCAACATTCGATACAACCATAAAATCTGAAGCATTGTTTAACGGTTATCGTTTTGCATGCGTATCAATTCAAAAGGTGTAAAGCATGGATGTAGCATTCATTATAGAAACGATCGCAAAAATCGTTGTCATCTTATTAATCTTCTCGGCGCTTGCGGGTCTTGGTACCTATTTCGAGCGTAAAGTGCTGGCGTTTATGCAGCGTCGTTTGGGACCGATGCATGTAGGACCGTTTGGATTGCTCCAAGTTGCTGCGGATGGGATTAAACTCTTTACTAAAGAGGATATTATCCCTCAAAACGTAGTCAAACCGATTTTTAAAATCGCTCCGGTTATTACGGCGGCAACAGCATTTATGGCTGCTGCAGCGATTCCATTTTGGCCGCAATTTACGGTAATGGGTTATACCGTTCATCCGATTGTTGCGGATATCAATGTTGGTATTCTTTATGTCTTAGGGGTAATGGCAATTGGGCTTTACGGACCACTTCTGGGTGGTATGGCATCAGCAAATAAATGGTCATTGATTTCAGCAGCACGTAGTGCTGCAGTGTTTATCTCCTATGAAGTCATTACCGGACTCGCATTATTAGCACCGTTAATGATGGTAGGATCATTGTCATTGGTAGATATTAATAATTATCAAGTTGGCGGTATCGGTAATTGGATCGTATGGTCACAACCAGTTGCATTTATTCTTTTCTGGATTGCCGCATTTGCAGAGACGGGACGTACACCGTTTCACCTTGTAGCAAATGATCATGAAATTATTGACGGATTCGGAACTGAGTATTCAGGGATGCGTTGGGGTCTATTCTTCATTGGAGAATACGCAAACATGTTCTTTATTTCGTTTGTAATCGCGATTGTTTTCTTGGGTGGTTTTGGTGATGGTACTATTGCGGGAGCGATTCAATTAATCCTCAAAGTAGCATTTTTCTTTTTCTTTTTCCTTTGGACGCGTGCCGCATGGCCGGATGTTCGACCTGACCAATTGATGTGGTTATGTTGGAAAGTTTTAATGCCGATAGCGGTGCTCAACGTAGTTGTCACCGGTATTGTGATGATGTTCTAAGGGGGTAGTGTTATGCATCATGAAGAAACGTTTACAGATCGTAATGTGAGTGAACAAAGTGCTTATTTTTACGTTGATATTGAAGCGTATCCGACTACCGGATGGGACAAGTTCAAACAAGTTGTCAGCCGTGCTGTGAAGGGCGAATTATTCGTTGGTTTATGGGTTGTTATGCGTGAGATGATCAAATTTGACATTCATACTGTTCAATATCCGAAAGAGAAACTTCCTATCGGTCCACGTTACCGCGCTGTACATAAACTTCTTCGTTTGTGGGAATCAGGATATGAACGCTGTATCGGATGCGGACTGTGTGAAAAAATCTGTATCTCCGATTGTATCCGTATGGATACGCGTATCGATGAGAATAGCCGAAAAGAGGTTACTGAATACAGTATCAACCTCGGACGCTGTATTTTCTGCGGATATTGTGCAGAAGTATGTCCTGAACTTGCTATCGTTCATGGAGGGCGTTATGAAAATGCTTCAGAACAACGTGCCCATTTTGTGATCAAAGATGACATGCTTACCCCTCTTGACTTGCTAAAAGCAGGTGAGCAAAACGAGTACCCTGGCTTCGGTGCCATTATCCCAGGAAGCGATGCGTCGGTCAAAAAGACCCCGCTCGCCTATTAAGGAGTCAACGTATGTTTGAAGCAATCGCTTTTTATCTGTTCGCAGTGCTTACTATCGTGATGTTTACTATCACAGTAATGACGCAACAAGCGCTTTATGCGATTACCGCAATGGCAGCAGGGATGATTTTTATCTCAGCTTTTTTCTTTATTTTGGGTGCTGACTTTTTGGGTGCAATTCAAATTATCGTTTATACCGGTGCAGTTATGGCACTTTATGCGTTCGGTATGATGTTTTTTGATACTACGCGTAATGTTGTTGAAAAACGTACAAATACACAAATCGTATTTGTATTAGGAGTATTGGCAGCTGTAATGGTTGTAGCAATTTTTGTTGCACCTATTGCATCCAATAATATTGAAGCACTTTATCCAGTTGATGCCGCTATTGGCAATACACAAGCAATCGGTATTGTATTGTTTACAAAATACCTTGTTCCTTTTGAATTGGCAGCCGTTATGCTTCTGGTTGCAATGATAGGTGGAATTGTATTGGCCGGCAAAAAAATGGATAAATCATTAACATTGATGGCTGAAGAAGATATCGGTTCTATGGACGACAGTTTAGAATCAAAAGCAGGGGGACACTGATGGAAATTACACTGACACATTATTTAGTTTTATCAAGTGTATTATTCGCAATTGGTTTGATCGGTGTTATGCGCCGTAAAAACCTTTTGATGCTTTTTTTTGCGACAGAAATTTTACTAAATGCAACGAATATTGCATTTGCGGCGATTTCACATTACATTGGCGATCTAAGCGGTCAAATGTTCGCATTTTTTATTATTGCTATTGCAGCTTCTGAAGTAGCAATCGGATTGGGTCTGCTTATTGTATGGTACAAACGTACTGGTAAGATCGATCTAGATCAAATGAATTCAATGCGAGGATAAGCTATGGAACTTTATTTATATATTGCACTGTTTGCCCCACTGGTTGGGTCACTATTCTCAGCTTTATTCGGGGCATCGGCAAAAACATCATTGACTGGATATGTTGCTTCAGGATTACTTTTTACTTCATTTATTAGCAGTGTTTTACTATTAAATTACGTATTGGGTGGTCATACTGTACATGTTGAGATGATGACATGGATGGCAACAGGGAATCTGTATATACCATTTGGGTTTGTTGTTGATCAAGTGAGTGTTGTTATGATGATGGTTGTTACCATTGTTTCAACTGTTGTACATGTCTATTCAATTGGATACATGGACCATGATAAAGGATTTAACCGTTTCTTTTCATGGCTTTCAGCTTTCGTTTTCTCGATGATGGTCTTGGTCATGAGTGACAATTTTGCCGGTCTTTTCATCGGATGGGAAGGTGTAGGTCTTTGTTCATGGGGCTTGATCGGTTTTTGGTATCACAAAGAATCGGCTACATGGGCAGCTAATGAAGCATTCATAATGAACCGTATTGCCGACCTTGGTATGTTGATTGGTATTTTTATGCTTTACTGGAATGTTGGTTCTCTTCAATACGACGTTGTATTTGCTGAAATCGGAAATCTTCCGGTAGTGATTACAACGTGGATCGGTATTTTCCTCTTTATAGGTGCTATGGGTAAATCGGCGCAATTTCCGTTGCATACATGGCTTGCGGATGCGATGGAAGGTCCTACTCCTGTTTCAGCTTTGATCCATGCGGCAACCATGGTTACGGCCGGGGTTTATTTGGTTGTTCGTGCGAATCCGATTTATGATTTGATCCCGAATGTCGGAATCTTTATTGCGAGTCTTGGTGCATTTGTTGCATTATTCGCTGCCTCTATGGCACTTGTCAATCGTGATATGAAACGTATCATTGCGTATTCAACTCTCTCACAGCTCGGATACATGTTTGTAGCCGCAGGTTTGGGTGCATACTGGGTAGCATTGTTCCACCTAATGGCACACGCATTTTTCAAAGCGCTATTGTTCCTTGGTGCCGGTAACGTTATGCACGCAATGCACGATGAACTCGATCCGTTTAAAATGGGGGGCTTGCGAAAAGTCATGAAAGGGACGTTTGTAATGATGACCCTTGCTTCCGTTGCACTTGCAGGTATTTACCCGTTTGCAGGGTTCTTCTCTAAAGATTTGATTTTAGAGGTTGGTTTTGTAGAACACCATTATGTCATCTATACCGTATTACTACTGACTGCCGGTTTGACAGCATTCTATTCATTCCGTTTAGTTGCTTTGATCTTCCATGGAGAAGAGCGCTATAAATTGTTTGGTATCCATCCGCATGAAGCGTATAAATTTATGTTGGTAGCGATGTCACCATTGCTTGTGTTGGCGATTATTGCAGGTTCATTTAAAATGACTTATTTCCAATTGGTGATGAATTTACTCCCAGCAACGCAGTACCATGTGCATAATCAAACAATTTTTTGGATTATGACGATCGGAACACAGTTATTTGTTATTGGGGCAATTTTGTTTGCATATAAAAAATACAGTAACTGGAACAGTGTACCTGATGGTACATCTAAAATGGAAAAAAGTTTCGGCTACAAATTACTCTGGAATCAGTACTATATTCCAAAATTTTATGAAGAAGTTTTTTCAAGACCATATTTGGAACTCTCAAAAGTTGCATGGAAAGAGATTGATCTTAAAATTGTCGATGCAACAGTGGATATGATTGCCAATGCAATCTACAAAACGGGTGAAAATACACGCGATATCCAAAATGGAAATCTCTCCACGATGCTTCGTTGGATGGTTTTCGGTCTGGTGGTTTTGTTGGCGCTTGCCGTTGCCTTTACCGTCGGATATAACGCGGTTGGCGCTTAAGGAGTAATGATGTTAGATCATATTTTATCAATTTTAATTTTCTTTCCGGCATTGGCGGCAATGCTTGGATTTGTTGTCACAAAAGATAGTATGAGAGCTTACGGGATTGCTGTAGCTTTTGTAGAATTTGTTCTCTCTTTGTGGCTTTGGTATGCCTACGATCCGATGATTTCAGGTATGCAATTTATGGAATCGGCACCGTTAATTAAATCGTTTGGTATCAGCTATTTACTTGGTATTGATGGTATATCGTTATTTATTATCATATTGTCAACATTCTTTACGTTATTGGGTATTGCTTCATTAACGGAAACGCGTCATGTTAAAAATCTTATCATCACCTTGTTATTCTTAGAAATGACGATGGTTGGGGTATTTGCGGCATTGGATGCAATTGTATTTTACGTATTTTGGGAGCTTTCATTGGTTCCGATGTTGTACATCATCGGTGCTTGGGGCGGTGCGCTACGTATTTACGCTTCTGTTAAATTTTTCCTTTATACCTTTACAGGTTCTTTGGTTATGTTAGTCGGTATGTTATTTATGGCATATTTTTACTATCAAGCAACAGGTCAATGGAGCTTCTCTATTTTGGAATGGTATCGTTTGATTTTGCCGGAAAATTTTCAACTTTGGTTATTTGCAGCCTTTTTTATCGGGTTTGCTATCAAAGTTCCTATGTTTCCATTTCACACTTGGCTTCCATATGCTCACGGTCAAGCACCAACCATCGGTTCGGTTATTTTGGCAGCTATTTTGCTTAAAATGGGAACTTATGCATTTATCCGTTTTTCGCTTCCTCTTTTTCCCGACGCATCAGTTTATTTTATGTTTCCGATTGCGATCATAGCAATTATAATGATTATATATACGGCAATGGTTGCCTATGCACAAGAAGATATTAAACAAGTTGTTGCGTATAGCTCGATTTCACATATGGGTATTATTATACTTGGTACGTTTGCGTTAACAGTTGAAGGTGTAAGTGGATCAGTATTCTTGATGATTGGGCATGGAGTTGTATCTGGTGCACTGTTCTTACTTGTCGGTGTAATCTATGATCGCCGACATACGAAATTAATGTCTGAATTCGGTGGTTTGGCCTCTGTCATGCCTCGTTATGCTACTATTTTTGGAATTATGATGATGGCATCAGTTGGATTACCGCTTACAATTAATTTCGTTGGGGAGTTTTTGAGTCTTTTAGGCTTTTATAAACAATCACATATGATTACTTTGACAGCCGGTACAGCGATTATTGTCGGTGCAATTTATATGCTTTCCGCGTATAAAAAAGCTTTTTTCGGGCCAGTAACGAATGAAGAAAATCGAAATCTTAAAGATGTTAATCGTACTGAAATGCTTGGATTGATTCCTCTTGTTATCGTAGCAATTTGGTTGGGTGTATATCCAAAACCAGTTTTAGAACCAATCAACAACAGTGTTGAATCAGTTATTCAATTGATGCATGATAAGGCACAAAGCCAAGAAGCGAAAGCTCGTATCCCCAATCTTTCCGATGTAAGCGGAATGAATTCTATGCAGGAGGCGCACTAATGTTGGATTCAATTCATATCTCTATGGCGTCGTTGAATATTGCGACATTAGCTCCTATGCTTATTGCAACAGTAGGTGCCCTCGTTATACTTATGATCGATTTGCTCAAAGGGGGACTTAATAAGTCTCTTTACATTATGGTGAGTTTGTTGTTCTTACTTCTTGATTTGGGATCTTTAGTCGATTTTGGAGGAGTATTTCTTAAAAACGGAACCGTACTCGGATTCTTTGATGTGATGCTGATGGATGGAATTGCCATCATGGCTCAAATCATTATTGTAGTGGGGTCTATGCTTTTTATACCTTTGGCCTTAACCTCTAAACGTTTTCATGAGTATAATTATCCTGAATATTTTGCTCTTTTCTTGTTTATGATCGCAGGTTTCCAATTTATGGTTGCAACGGACAATTTGATTCTCATTTTTGTCGGTCTTGAAACTGCATCATTGGCTCTGTATACATTGATTGCCTTGCATAACCGATCAAAATCCTTTGAAGCGGCAGTAAAATATTTTACAATGGGCGCATTGGCTGCAGGATTTTTTGCATTTGGGTCGATGATTTTTTACGCAATCAGCGGTTCTGTTGAAATTAATCAAATTGCAACTGTCTTGGCACAAGATCATTACAGTAATATCGGTTATGTATTGGTCGCAGTCAGTTTTATGATTGCAGCATTTGGATTTAAACTTTCAATGGTTCCATTTCATACTTGGACACCGGATGTATACGAAGGTTCATCTGCAGCATTAGCTGGCTATATGTCAATTGTTCCAAAGATTGCAGGGTTTGTTGTTGCAATGCGCCTATTTGAATTTTTGGTTCATAGTGGTGTTGTTTGGCTACAAGTAATATTATACATTGGGGTCGTTGTTACTATGACGGCATCAAATATTTGGGCATTAGTTCAAAGTGATGTTAAACGTATGTTGGCATACAGTTCTATTTCTCATGCCGGATTTGTAATGGCTGCAATTTTGATTGGGACTACACAATCAAATACGGGATTATTTTTATACTGGACATTGTTTAGCTTTACTAACTTAGGTGCATTTACTATGTTGTGGGTTAATCGTCAGAAAAATCTTCTTCCGGGACAAAGTTCAGATCATCCATATGAAAAATTCTCCGGTATGGTGAAAACAATGCCGATGGGAGCTGTAATGATGGGGCTGTTTATGCTTTCATTAGCGGGTGTTCCTCCATTTGGTTTGTTTTGGGGAAAATTGTATATGATCGGTGCTGCAGTAAGCGGCGGTTACACTGTATTGGCACTGATCATGGCACTAAACTCAGCAATAGCTGGATATTATTATTTGAAACTTATCGTGTACATGTTTATGAAAGAGCCGATGGTAGGATATGAAAAATTTTATTTTATGAATGCGTCTCATTCGTTGAAAACCATCATAGGTATTGCAGTTGTTGGAACAATTTTTTCTGTACTTGCTGTGAATCCGCTTTTGGTAGTTATAACGCAATTCGTGTATAATAGCGGCTATTAATCATCCTCAATATGAGGGAAGGGGGGATAGGCATTGAGATATTGGATAGCTCTTTGTTTATGGATTCCCCTTAGTGCATTAAACCTCTCCGTTGAAACCGGAAAAGAAGATGGAAACTCTTATAGTGTACTTCATCTTTTCAATACTACGCCGTTTACATGCCAATCTACGAAAAATGAGTTTGGTGACGATAGACGGATCGAGTGTTATCTTCTGACTCCTCCAAAAAATACTTTTGTCCCTATTGATAACTTGCAATTCAAGATTAATGGTACTAACACGCCAAAAGGTTTTATGATTACGGTTTTTCCAAAATCGAAAATGAAATTAATCCCGATCAATTTTAATTTAGCAAAAGATTCACAGACCTATCAAGATAACGTGACACGAACAAATCATTGGACGGTTGTAGGTTTCAATAATAAAATACCTTTATTAACACAGCCTAAAGCAGCAGAAACTTCAATTAATTTTCCAGTAAAAATTCAAAAAAGTACTCAACCTTATGTTGGCGGACTAGATTTAAAAGGGAATCCGATTAAGATTGCCCGAGTTCAAGATGTAACCGATTACATGGAGATGAAAAAAGCATACACGGCAAAAGATTATGACAAAGTTTTAAATCTTGCGGAAGATACTCTTAAGGAATATCCAAAAACAGTCTTTAAAAATGAACTTATGTTTTATCAAATTCGCGCATTGCATGAAAAAGGAGATTTTGAGAAATTACTTGAGGTCTCGAAGCAGTTCTTGCGTGATTATTCTGGTGATTCTAATGTTGCAGAAGTTTTGGCAGATACAGCAGATGCTTACAGTCATATTGGGCAAAACAATGATGCGGATTATTTTTATGATCGATTGTTTGATGAACAAAGCGATAGTCCATATGCATCTTTGGGAATGATATACAAGGCTCAACAGCAAGAAGCCGAAGGGTCTGTTAAAAAATCAATTCCGTTGTATCAAAAAGCGCTAGAAACCAGTCCTGATATCGGTATAGCATCTAGAGCTGCATTTAAACTTGCTCAAATACAATTAGGTATGGGGAATACGGATAAAGCCAAGGTGTATGTTGAAAAAATTGCAAAAGGTAATCCAAAATATTTTAATGAAGTGCGTGATGATGCGATGAGTATGATGCAGACATTTGTGGATCGTAATGATCCTAAAACTGCATCCAGAATCACAGAATCGCTTTTAAATGCAACTCAAATTAAAACGTCTGAACATGAGTCATTGTTAAAAGATCTTGGCATTCAGCTTGCGCATTCAGGCAAACGTGAAGAAGCACTGAAACGTTTTAATGAATATCTTAAAACATACCATGATGGTGACTATGCGGATGAAATTCAGCATGCAAAAGATGGGCTATTCTTTGATGTTGGGGATATGAATAGCACGGCAGAAATGAAAAAATACGATGATTTGATCGAAAAATACGGTAATGATAGTGTAGGAAGAAAAGCTCTTTATAAAAAAGTACAAATTCTTTTAAAAGAGAAAAAGTATAAAGAGATTCTTGATTTGGAAGGTGAGCTTTACCATTTAGACAGTACTGAATTTCCTCAAACAAATACGATGATATCAGAAAGTGCAATCGGCTTGGATAAAGAGTATTTGAAAGAGGGAAAATGCGCTGAAGCAATGAACCTTCAAAAAATGTACAAGATAAGATTGTTGAGTGATTGGGACAGTTTAATCTTTGATTGTGCCCTTAAAATGGCACAGTATCCAGCAGCTAAAAAAATTGCGCAAACACATCTGAAATCAAAATCTATGCCTGAGAGACAGCTCTGGCTATATCGAATGGTAAAAACACAGTTTGGATTGGGAGAATACAAAGATGCTATTAAGGGGGGAGATGAGCTCGTTACTTTGTTAAGCGTAGAAAAAAACCCTCCGTTAAATGATGTATATCGAATATTGTATGATGCATCACAACGCAGCGGAAACGAAGATGGGATGATACGTAATATGAAATTAGCAGAAGGCGCTTATGGGAATGATTTCAAAGATATCGAACGTTATTCTCAGATGGTTAGCCTGGGCTTAAAACGAAAAGATGATACGATAACTCAAAATTATGCTCGAAAAGTTATGGCTTTGCAAGAGCGTACGAAAACGTATACCCAAAGCCCGTTTATTGAATTTACATTAGCTCAGTCTTATCAAAATTTAGGAAAAGATAGTGATGCCCTTGGTGTATTGAAAACACTTAACAAACAAAAACTTAGCAATGAAAAACGCTCACGCCAACAATACCTTCTTGGAGCGATTGAACAAAAATTAGGGCATAAACGTGAAGCACAAAATGCATTTAATGAAAGTATCAAAGCGGATAAAACTTCTGCATGGGGAAAACTGGCCAAAGATGCTTTAGGATTATTATAATGATGTCACACTCGTGTAGGTGGAATCTAGCCGGGAAATATCTCTAGGTTAAGCCCGCAAAAGATTTTCTGCTTTAACGCGTAGATCTTCGACATTTCCGCTTCCACTCAAAACAAACTGATGGGTATTAAATGTCTGTTGGCGTTTTGCCAGCTGTGCTGTATGGATAGTGATGGCTTCGGACAGTTGATCTTTAGTCCTTTTTCCATCTAAAAATTCTAAAGTTTCCACTATTCCAATCGCTTTCATGCTGTTAGGTTTTCTCCCATAATTTCGTTCCAATTCAGCAACTTCATCAATTATACCCTCTTGTATCATTTTTTTTGTCCGAAGAGAAATTCTATTGCGTAAAAGTTCACGATCGATTTTGAGTTCTAATACAGGGCACTCTGTTATTATCGGACGGGGAGGATGTTTACGAAACCATTGTGAAGCTGGTTCATTGGTTTCAACATAAATTAAAAGCATTTTTTCAATTCGATAAGCATCTGTTGGAGCAATCTTTTGCATACTTTCTGGATCACATTCAGACAAGATTCGATGACATTCGTTCAAGTCTTGTAACATATTTTGAACAAGAGAGAGAGTCATTTCGGAATATTTTGGAATTTCAGAGAGACCATCAAGCATACTTTTGAGATAAAAACTACTTCCACCGACAATAATGAGGTTCTTTTCATTAGATAAAGCCCTTTCTCGGAGACGATGATATTCATCGATAAAGGTGATAACGCTTGCACTTTCATTGGGAGACAAACGGTTGACACCAAAGTGTTCAATCATAGCAAGTTCAGCTAAAGAGGGTTTAGCTGAAGCAATATTAATCTCTTTGTAGATACTGAGTGAATCGATTGAAAAGATAAATGCATTGTGTTCTTGCGCAAGCTTTAGAGCTAAGTCACTTTTGCCCGAAGCAGTAGATCCGATAATTGCTAATTGTTTCATTAAGTGTATTATAGCGTCAAAGAGAAATTACGATAAAATAAATAGACTTATTTTTAAAAGGCTTAGTGTGCAGCGACTTGCAAAAAGATTACGAGATTTTAATGAACTGGTGATGTTTCAGCATACTGTTTTTTCACTCCCCTTTATTTTTACGGCTATGATTGTTGCTGCAAATGGTTGGTTTGGATTTAAACTGTTGATTTTAGGTATGTTGGCTGCTATCAGTGCGCGTAATGCTGCGATGGGATTTAACCGTTATGTTGATAGACGTTTTGATAAACATAATCCGCGTACGGCAGGACGCCCCAGTGTAGATGGACGACTTGATGGAGTTTCGATAGCAATTTTTACCGTAGTAAACGCACTTGCTTTTATGGCAGTTTCTTATTTTATTAATGATTTGGCATTTTATCTCAGCTTGCCGGTCTTGATTGTCCTGCTGAGCTATTCCTATTTCAAACGATTTAGTTCTATGGCCCATATTGTATTGGGTATCTCTTTGGGGCTTGCGCCGATTGCCGGAGCGATAGCAGTTACAGGAACGACTCCTTTATGGTCGTTATGGTTGAGTATTGGTGTCGTATTTTGGGTTGCGGGATTTGATTTGCTTTATTCATTGCAGGATATGGAGTTTGACCGTACCAATAATCTTCATTCGATCCCTTCGCGATATGGAAGTAGTACAACATTAAAAATTTCGGCATCATTTCATATTTTAACCATTGTATTATGGGGACTATTTGTATATCAAGCACAACTGGGGTATCCTGCTATTAGCGCCGTTATTTTTTCGGCATTGATGCTTGGATATGAACACTATTTGGTTCGGCGTGATTTTACCCAGATTGATCGGGCATTTTTTACAGTAAACGGTTATTTGGGATTTGTATTTATCGGATTGATAATTTTAGATAAGGTAATAACATGAGCGATGTAAGATTAGTCCCCGCAGTTATCGATATTGTGTATGAAGAAATAACAGGTGAGGTTGATAGATTTGAGCGTGAATTCAATGAAATCGGTGAAACAGATGAAGATTCAATTGGGCAATGGATAAAACATGCCAAAGTCCGAGGTGAAACAGATGAGAGTGATTATATGATGCTTAACCTTATGGCAGAACTTTACCGAAAGTTGGAAAAAATTGAGCAAATTTTGGCAAAAGGTGGAGTGCAACGTGTTCCTTTATCTTCTAATGCATCGATTGAAAGTATTGGACTTGAGCATTTAAAATTGAGCAGTGAGAGTTTTGAAATCGGAAAACATTATTACGGACGGATTGAAATGGCAACGTTCCCAAAACGGGAAATTGCATTCTTTTTTGAAGCTCTGGATACCTCATTGGCTAAGATAACTAAAATTCATGTGAGAGACAGACAAGAATGGGGATATTACATGACCGCACGTGAGCGAGCAATGATTCGACAGATGAAAGGGCTTGAATGAATCATACGTTAGAGATTGCTCTTGTTGCCTTGGCGGTTATTGTTGTAGGGTTGATTTACTACGTTATCACCAAAGAGACAGAAGTGACATCACAAATTCGTTCGATTGCCCGAGCGATAGAAGAAGTGCATCGTGAAATCTATATGATGGATAAACGTCTTAAACAAGAATTGGAGATTATTGCATCGCTTCAAGAGAGTGTTCCTGTAAGTCAGCATTCACTTCATGCTGAGCTAGGACGGGAGGTTAATGAACTTTCAGTTCCGATTATGGAGTCTTTGGAACACATTGAAGGTAGTTTTGGTGCGTATAAAGAGAAAACTGATAATCGATTGCGCTACTTGGAAGAGCGCATTCGTAATCTCTCGCTTCCTACTTCGATTAGTGGGATGGATGATGAGAAAGTTATCAGTAGATACAATCAAGGGATTGAAGTAGATACAATCGCAAAAGAACTAAGACTCTCAAAAGCTGAAGTAGAGTTTGTTTTAAAAATCAATCAACTTCGCTAAAATAGCTATTAATGCTTTTTTAAGCTTTTTAAGCTATAATTTCGTTCTCTTTAAATGTGCGTCCGTAGCTCAGCTGGATAGAGCACCGGTTTGCGGTACCGGCGGTCAGGGATTCGAATTCCTTCGGGCGCACCATCTATCGCTTTTTTTAAACCTCAAATATAATCACAATCATTTCACCTAGCCCATTAACAATCAAGTAAAATAATGTTATTTTCGTAGTGTAGTTTCGAGTCATTATTCCATAATACAATTTTAGTAAAGAATGTTTCAGGTAGCGATTTTATAATGAGAAGTTTTTACCCAGAATCTGAGTCCTGAGGAGAGAGGCCGGCGCCTCTATTTTAGAAGATTATTGTTGTTGATTTTTTCGAGCGGTAAGTTCACCCAAAAAGCTTTCTAAATCATATTTGACACGATATTGCGGTGTGAGAATATGGATTAAAATATCTCCTAAATCGATAGCAACCCAATCGCCGCTTTCATCAACATATAGAAATTGTTCTTCAGGTTTAAGCCCTTTTTTCAGATGGTCGAGGAGAGCAAGTGTATGACGCTCTCCCAATGAAGATGCGAGTACAACATAATCGGCAAAATAATCGCTGTTTAATAGGTCGAATACTTCAATTGCCTCGCCTTTATTCTGATCGAGAATATTGATGATCTTTTCAATTCGTGGATTCACGTAAGTTCCTTATAATATGTAATAATCTTATTTTCAATCCCTGCTTCTAACCCTAGTGGGGAGAATGAAGATCGAAAATCGGTTGAACTGATTGAGATATCGACATCAAGCCGAATCATATTTTCCGGTATAGGAATATTGCAACGTGTTGCTACGACCCAATGAACCAGAGTGTTTAATTCTTCTATATGATACCAATCAGACAGTTTTCCGAGATTATCTGCCCCTATGATGAGGTAGATCTCTTCAAACATTCTTGCATAGTGTTGTACCGTTTCAATAGTATAAACACTGCGCTTCTGCGTAATTTCGAAATCGCTGATTTCAACCTTTTTGTAAGGGTCAAAAATCTCTTTTAACCACCCATAGCGCGCTGATGCAGAGGCCATAACAGAAGATTTAAAGGGGTTTCTCGAAGCGGGAACAATAATCAACCGATCAATCGGCAAAGTATTTAACGCTTCGGTGACAATACGGACGTGTCCGGCATGTGGCGGATCAAAACTACCGCCGTAGAGTGCAAGCTTCATGAGCCTTAACTTCTTTTAATCGTAATTATAACCGATTTTTGGTAAAATCACCCCTTATTTTGTGTTTAGGATTAGGTAATGGCGTTGAAGATTGCTATAAACGGATTTGGCCGCATAGGCCGCTGTGTTACCCGTCTCATAGCACAGAGGTCGGATATCGAACTTGTTGCTATAAATGATATGGCTTCCATCGACATGCTCCTTTATCTTTTGCAAAATGATTCAGTGCATGGTTCATTTGAACTGGATGCCGCGATAGTAGAGGAACAATATCTTAAAATTGGGGAAAATCGGGTTAAAATTCTATGTGAAAAAGATCCGGATAATCTTGATTTTGGTGCGCTTGGCGCAGATGTCGTTTTTGAGTGCAGCGGACTATTTTTGACCGGAGCATTAACGCGGCACCATTTGGATAAAGGGGTTAAAAAGGTTATTCTTTCTGCCCCTACAATGGACAGTGAAATCCCGACATTTGTGTTGGGAGTCAATGAGCATTTGTATTCAGGAGAGAATATTATCTCGAATGCTTCGTGCACAACAAATTGTTTAGGACCGATTGCTAAAATCATTGACGAAGCATTTGAGATTCAAAAAGGGCTTATGACAACAATCCATGCGTATACTAATGGGCAAGCGATTATTGATTCTGCACATGGGAGTGATATGCGCAGATCACGTGCAGCAGCTCTCAATATGATTCCAACTACCACAGGTGCAGCAAAGGCGATTAGTATTGTCCTCCCTAATCTGGAAGGAAAACTTCATGGGCAAAGTGTCCGTGTTCCTACTCCGGATGTTTCGATGGTTGATCTGAACGTACTCGTTAAGCATCGTACGACTAAAGAAGAAATCAGTACTCTTTTTAAATCGTATGCAGCTAACGAGATGCGAGGGATTTTAGAAGTGGATGAGCGTTATCGTGTGTCACAAGATTTTGTCGGGTCAAGTTTCAGTGCCACAGTGGCAGATGATTTGATCCAAGTGATTGATGGGAATCTGATTAAAATCATGGCATGGTATGATAACGAATGGGGATATTCCAACAGACTCATTGAGATGGCTTTGTATATAACTGAACACAAAAAAATATAAATTTAATTTAATCTTATAGTAAGAGGAAAACATGGAGTTATACAACATAAAAGATTGCGATATCCAAGGCAAAAAAGTATTTATCCGATGTGATTTTAATGTTCCAATGGATGATTATGGCAATATTACTGATGATAGACGTATCCGTTCAGCACTTTCTACGATCAGCTATTGTTTGGATCAAGGGTGCGCGATCATTCTTGCATCTCATTTTGGACGTCCAAAAGGTGAACCGGATGAAAAATACTCACTTGCCCCCGTTGCCAGACGATTGCATCAACTTCTAAAAATTGATGTTCAAATGGCGACAGACGTTGTCGGTGACAATGCGATGAAGCTTGCATCTGAACTAAAATGTGGCGAAGTGATGTTGTTGGAAAATCTCCGATTTGAAAAAGGGGAGACCAAAAATGATCCTGAGCTTAGTGCCGCATTGGCATCGATGGCAGACATTTATGTTAATGATGCATTTGGTGTTAGTCACCGTGCGCATGCGTCTGTTGAAGGGATTACGATACATTTTGATACTGCGCATAAAGCGGCAGGATTTTTACTTCAAAAAGAGATTCAATTCTTTGGTATCCTTTTAGAACGCCCAGTCAGACCATTTGCGGCAATTGTCGGTGGTTCTAAGGTGTCGGGAAAACTTGAGGCATTAATTAATCTGTTACCGAAAGTAGATAAAGTGCTGATCGGTGGAGGAATGGCATTTACGTTTTTGAAAGCACTTGGATACGATGTTGGAAATTCGCTGGTCGAAGATGATTTGATTGATGAAGCGATCAATATTATGAATGAAGCAAAACGTTTAGGGGTAAAGTTTTATCTTCCGGTCGATGTGGTTGCCGCTGAAAAATTTGCGCCAGATGCGATGAGTAAACTGTGCAGTGTACAGGAAATTCCATCTGGATGGATGGGGCTTGATATTGGGCCTGCGACGGTCAGACTTTATCGGCAGGTACTGCATGATGTGCAGACGATTCTGTGGAATGGACCGATGGGGGTTTATGAAATGGAGCGATTTGCACGTGGATCAAATAAGATCGCCCATTTCGTTGCTGATTCATACGCTACTACTGTTGTAGGCGGTGGCGACACAGCTGATTTGGTTCAGCGTGTAGGATTGGACGAGGAGATTAGTTTTATCTCAACGGGAGGCGGTGCGTCATTGGAGCTGTTGGAAGGGAAAATCCTCCCTGGCGTAAAACCGTTAATGAAATAATACATCCCAACTATTCCAAATTAAAAGAGGAGAATTAGATGATCATTTGCGCCAACTTTAAAGCGAATAAAACGCGTCAAGAGACTCAAGCCTATATGGCTGTAGTAGAATCATTTGTAGGTGCAAATGATATCTCGGATACGATTATGGTATTTCCTCCGTTTACCGCGTTAGAACATCTATCACGCAATGTTCTCATTGGTGTTCAAAATGCATATCCGGCTAAAAATGGTGCTTATACCGGTGAAATAGCACTTGAACAGCTTGAAGAATTTGGTATCAAAACGATTTTGATCGGTCACTCAGAACGTCGTCATATTCTTGGTGAAACCCAAGAAGTAATAGCGGAAAAATTCCGTTTTTTCAGTACGCATGGATTTGCAATCGTTTATTGTGTAGGTGAACCTTTGGAGGTACGTCAAGCAGGCACTGAAGCTTTGATGAACTATATTGAGGCCCAATGCATAGGGATAGACCTAGAATATAAAGATCTTATATTAGCATATGAGCCGGTATGGGCTATCGGGACAGGTCTCACTCCGTCAATGGAAGATATTAGAGAACTTCATACTGCATTACGGGCAAAAACCACTGCACCGATCCTTTATGGGGGAAGTGTAAAAGTCGACAATGCTGCACAAATTATGGCAATCGAAAATGTAGATGGAATATTGGTTGGATCAGCTGCGCTTAGTGCAAATGACTTTTGCACAATGATTGCTGACGCATCACAATTAAATACGAAAACAGGAGAATAATAGATGTTAATGCAGGGCAAAAAAGGGCTAATCGTCGGATTGGCAAATGATAAATCGATTGCATATGGTATTGCACAGGCATTGCATGCCCAAGGTGCACAAATGGCGTTTACCTATTTAAATGAAGCGTTACAAAAACGGGTTGAACCAATTGCGGCAGGTTTTAATAATTCTCCGGTTTATAAACTGGATGTCTCAGATGAGGGCGATATGGAAGCGATCGCGGCGAAAGTAGCGGCGGATTTCGGACAAATCGATTTTTTGGTTCATTCAGTTGCATTTGCACCCAAAGAGGCGTTGACCGAAGGTTTTATGAAAACGTCCAAAAGTGCATTTCAAATTGCGATGGATATTTCCGTGTACTCTTTGATTGATTTGACAAACCGTTTGGAGAGTGTTTTGGCACCGGGAGCATCGATTATTACTCTCAGTTATCTTGGTGGGCCAAAATATATTCCGAATTATAATGTTATGGGCGTTGCCAAAGCTGCATTAGAATCAACCGTACGTTATATGGCAGTAGAACTGGGTGCACTCAAAGGTCAACGGGTAAATGCTATCAGTGCAGGGCCAATCAAAACATTGGCAGCAAGCGGGATCGGTGATTTTAAACAAATTCTTAACTGGAATGAAGCGAATGCTCCACTTCGTAAAAATGTTACTATCGAAGAGGTTGGAAATTCGGCTATGTATCTTCTCAGCGATCTCTCATCTGGTGTCAGTGGAGAAGTTCACTATGTTGATGCCGGATATAATATTATGGGAATGGCAGCTGTAGAGAAAAATGCGGATGGAAAAAGCGTCTTTATTTGGGATGAGAGAGCATAATTTGATCATTCCCGCCTTTACGGGAATGATAAATGTTACCTAAAGTTACTTCCCAATTACCGGTAAAGCATTCACTTTTTCGATAGTTGGTACCTCTCCATTCATCTTTTTCGTTTGATTTTCATGATAAGCTTTCCATTTATCCACGTATTTTTGCAATGTAAATGGCCCCTTATCTTCGGGTTCTTCAATTTTAGCTTCTGTTGACGTAGTTGATGGGTTTTGAGCCTCTTTTACACTGTTTTGAGCAGTTGTAGGAGCGGTTGCAGATGATGAAGTCGCAGGTGTCCATTCATCCCTTAGCCAATTGTCTAGTGAGTGCTGTATCATTCCCCCTTTTCCACTAGCCGTTGTACTGGGTGAAACAGCGCCTAGCGAGCTGTTTTGTGATGGAGTAACGCCGGTATGGCTAGCAGCACATCCATGCAAAAGTAGAGCGCTTAGGGATACAGAGAATATAGAAGAGAGCTTCATTAAACATTCCTTTAATCTATATGATAATTTGATACTAAATAGATACTATAGCATATTTGGGTAAAAAGCTATTTTTACTATACGTTGAAGGTCTGTTACAAAATTGTCACATTCCCTAATATAGGGATTTGGCAATAGTAAACCGATGGGAAACAAAATTATTTTTTTACAGCATTGTTTAAGAATAGCGGCGTTACAATTAACCCCGACGAAACAAAAACATAAGGTCAAGCTTTAACTTAAGGAGAATCAATGAAGTTAGTTAAAATGAGTCTTGCAGCAGCAGTGTTGCTAGGGGCAAGTGCATTCGCATTGGATAATGTAAAATTAGATGGTGATGCAAAATTGTATTACGGTACAAACAATGCAGGTAAAAATAGTTTGTTCAGCAAAGGAACAGATTTAAATGCACCATCAGGAAATTCTGCAACTAATTCAGGCGGTAGTTTTGCTGATGCATCTGTACGTTTAGGTGTTAGCGGCGATTTGACAAAAGGTGTTTCTTTTGGCGGTACTGTTTATGGAGTAAGTACTCTTGGTCTTGAAAACAACCTCGTAGGTCAAACTTGGACAGGAGCACATGCTGTCGGTACTGGAAATGGAGCACCATATGGTGGTGGTGCACAAGCGAATGATCACGCATGGATCGGGGAAGCATGGGTAGCATCAACATTGGGTAAAACAACTGCAAAATTGGGTCGTATGTCATTGGATACTCCATTAGCATACAGTGAAACATGGTCAGTTGTTCCAAATACATTTGATGCAGTTGTTGCTATCAACCAAGATCTTCCAGACACAACTTTAGTAGGTGCATATGTTGGAAAAGGTAATGGTGTAAATGCACTAGGAACTAGTTTTAATGCTGCTGTTCATACAGCTATCCCAGCAGCACCTGCAGGTATGAACCTTGGTGCACAGAATCTCGGAATTGGTGTTGATGGTATCGTAGGAAATAATGGCTTTAATACATTTGCTAACAGCGGTGCTTATGCAGTAGCAGCAGTAAATAATTCATTCAAACCACTTACAGCGCAAGCGTGGTATTATAATGTTTCTAATATTGCAGATGCTTACTGGTTGCAAGGCGATGTTAATTGCCAAATGGTAAAAGATCTCAAAATCGGTGCGCAATACGCTGATATGTCACCAAAAGGTGCATTAAAAGCTGATGGTGTTACAAAAGATTCAAAAGCGTACGCTTTCAAACTCGGGTATGAGGGTGTGCAAAACCTAAAAGTTTCTGCTGCGTATTCAAAAGCAGACAAAGATGGTGTTTTGAAAGTGGCTAACGTTGCAACTAACAATCTTGTTGCTGCACAATCAAAATTGTATACTGAAGCATACTGGAACTATGGTTATGTAGGTGCTCCTGATGCTCGTACATATGCTCTTGCTGGTGAATACAATGCAGGTGTTGCAACAGTAGGTGCACAATATACTGATGTATCTATTGGAGGCACAAATGCATTAAATGTGGCACTTGGTCAAAAACATGATGTAAAAATGAAAGAAATTGCATTATATGCTTCTAAATCATTTGGACCATTGGATGCAACTGTTGCTTACATGAGTACAGCTGCTGATGATTTGAATGTCAAAACAGTTGGTGCAAAAGGTACACGTTTTGATACAGTTCTTGCAATGTTGAAACTTAACTTCTAAGTTTTACATTTTCTTTTTTCACCCCTCTTGGGGTGAACTCTTCTGTTGACTTCCTCGATACCATCCGTTACAATCACTGTATGAAATATTTTATCCGATCACTCTCTTATACCCTTTTTATGTTGTTACTGATTTCGCTGCTTTCATTTGGGGCGATTCACATGGCACCGAACAGCTTTATGGGCGGAGAACTTAACCCCAATATGACACCAGAATCGATAGCGCAGCTGCAATTCATATATGGGCTCGATAAACCATTAATCAAACAATATGCGGATTGGATTATTAATCTCCTCACACTTAATTTCGGAATTTCATTTGTCAGCGGAGAGCAGGTGAGTCGTGTCGTGGCTGATCGCCTCCCCGTGACATTATGGATGAATATCATAGCGATGTTTTTTACCTTTATCCTATCGCTTTGGATGGGGATTCGAGGGGCACTTTCTCATGAACAAAAAACTGACAAGCTTTTAAATCAGATATCGCTGCTTAGTTTTGCTATGCCTTCGTACTATTTGGCATTGGTAGCAATGATGCTTCTGAGTGTTACGTTAGGGTGGTTTCCGATTGCGGGGATGCATTCTCTCGAACCTCCTGAGGGGATCGGGTATTATCTTGATATGGCTTGGCATTTGACTTTGCCGATCATGGTTATGATTTTTGTGGGAATCGGGAGTTTGGCACTTTATATCCGATCACTGACACTGGAAATTCTCAAAAGCGATTACATCTATTTTGCGCGTGCACGGGGAATAAATGAGAGTAAAATAATACGCTATTATATTTTGCCGAATCTTTTGCCTCCGATTGTGACGATGCTAGGATTGTCTTTACCTGGATTAATTGGTGGGTCAGTAATTTTAGAATCGATATTTGGTATAGAGGGGATGGGACAGCTTTTTTATTTGAGTGCTATGAGTCGGGATTATCCGGTGATAATGGGGATTTTGATGATGAGTGCATTTTTGACACTGATCGGCAATCAGATTGCCGATGCGGTGTTGCTAAAGTTAAATCCGTTTATAAAAAAATAAAATCGCCGTGATCCAATACAAAGAGCCGTTCCGAAGGCAGTAGTGCCGAGAGGAACGTAGCGTTTTTGGATCTCGGTATGATCCTTTTGGTACTTTTCTGACTAAACAGAAAAGTATGAGAGAATATTAGTTTCCGAAAAGCGCTTCGAGTGAGCTAAGTCCCTCTTTTTTCTCTTCCCCAGCTTTTTCACCCATTTGAGCTGTTCCACCTACTTCGTTAAGTTCGATCGTGTATCCTGTAAGCATAGATGCTAAACGGATATTGATACCGCTTTTACCGATTGCTTTTGATTTTTGGTCACTTGGTAAGGTGACTATTGCTTTTTTATCACCATTGTCATTTTCTTCAACAACAACAGCACTAATGATAGCAGGAGACATAGCACGCGAGATGAAAAGTTCAGGTGAAGCACTGTACTCGACGCAGTCGATATTTTCACCACACAGCTCTTCGCTTACTGCATTAATACGAACACCGCGTACACCGACGGTAGCACCGATCGGATCGATCTGCGGACGGTTGGTGTAGAGAGCAATTTTCGCACGCTCTCCGGGAATACGGGCACATTTTTCAATAACGACGATTCCGTCTTTAATTTCAGGAACCTCAAGTGCCAAAAGCTCTTCGAGGAATTTTGGGGCGGTGCGGGAAAGTTCCATTGAAATACCGCTGCTTTTATCAACATGGACACGGCGGACGATTGCACTTACGACATCGCCGACTTTGAATTTTTCACCTTTAATACGGCTTTTCATAGGTAAAGTAGCGCGGATTTCATCAATCTCGATAGTGGTGTTTTGCTCACCGTCAACACGAGTGACACGACCGGAGACAATTTGATTGATTTTACTTTTGTATTTGTCATACAACTCGTTTTCGACAAGACGTTGAATATGAAACTCGATCTCGCGGTGAAGTGTTGCAAAGGCACTGCGTCCATAGCTTTCAATATCGTGTTCCATTTGAAGTTGATCGCCGATTTCAGCTTCATCATCAATCTCAAGTGCTGCAGTGATACCCATATAGGCACCAACTTCTTCCCCTTCTATTTCAGGCGCATCATCAGCAACAACGGTAATAATTTGGCGCAATTTAACTTGTTTAGTTCGTTCATCAATATCCGCTTCAAAAGCAAAGGTAGGGTTAATGATACGTTTGGCAGTTTGAATAAACGATGTTTTGATCGCCTCTTGGACGTTTTCTCTGCTAAGCCCTTTTTCATTGGCGATAGAATCAATAATATCTAAAATATTTTCCATAGGATTATCCTTGTTAAATTGGTAACTCATAAAAAATTGATGATTACGGGAAAGCTTTTTTATGAAGGATGAACATTATACCCCAACTTCTCTTAATGCGATATTTATCATATCACCGCTATAATCCCCCCAATATCTAGAACTCTATTTAAGGGAAACATTATGGAACTAAAAATTGCCCGTAGCGAGCAAGACGCAAAACCAAAAAAAATCGATCTTAAAAAAATTACTGAAATGGTAGAAAAAACCAACTCATTGATCCTTTATTTTGATCGTGAAAATTCACACAAAGATCTTCTCGCATTGCAAGATCACTTTGAGGGTGAAGGGAAAAGTTTTTACATGCGCGAAGTGCGTTTTGGCCTTTCTGCGAATGAATATATGTACGAGGTCCATATTTTATAATGGCTAAAAAGCTTTTTATTGAGACGCTAGGATGCGCAATGAATGTGCGCGATTCTGAGCACATGATTGCAGAATTGAATGCGCATGAGGGGTATGAGCTCACCGATGATGCTTCAAGTGCGGATTTGATTCTTGTTAATACTTGCTCTGTACGTGAAAAACCGGTTCATAAACTTTTTTCTGAATTGGGTGTTTTTAACAAACTCAAAAAAGCAGATGCAAAGATTGGTGTATGTGGATGTACGGCATCCCATCTGGGTAAAGAGATAATTAAGCGTGCTCCGTACGTTAATTTTGTTCTTGGTGCCCGAAATGTCTCTAAGATTACTGATGTGTTACATCGAGATCGTGCAGTTGAGATTGAGATCGATTATGATGAATCACAGTTTGCCTTTAAAGATTTCCGCAGTAGCCCCTATAAAGCCTATATTAACATCTCTATTGGATGTGATAAGCAATGTACATTTTGTATTGTCCCAAAAACTCGAGGAGATGAAATATCCATTCCCCCTGAACTGATCGTTGCGGAAGCACGTAAAGCAGTAGAGCGTGGAGCGAAAGAAGTATTCTTACTCGGTCAAAATGTCAATAACTATGGCAGACGTTTTTCAGCTGATGAGGGAAAAGTAAATTTTACCGAACTGCTTCGTCGTGTAAGTACGGTTGAGGGGTTGGAGCGGATTCGTTTTACCTCTCCTCATCCGCTTCATATGGATGATGAGTTTATTGAAGAATTTGCCTCTAATCCAAAAATTTGTAAATCGATGCACATGCCGCTTCAAAGCGGATCAACGAGTATTCTCAAAGCGATGAAGCGGGGATACACCAAAGAGTGGTTTTTAAATCGTGCTGCAAAATTGCGGGAAATGGTCCCTAATGTGAATATTAGTACCGATATTATTGTTGCGTTTCCTGGAGAGAGTGACGAAGATTTTGAAGATACGATGGATGTTCTCAACGCGGTTCGTTTTGAGCAGCTTTTTAGCTTTAAATATTCTCCTCGTCCTTTGACAGAAGCAGAAAAAATGGATGAGATTGATTCGGAGATAGCTTCAGAGCGCTTAGAGCGACTTCAAGCCGCTCATGATCAAATACTCGACTCTATGAAGTCATTCAATCTGGGTAAAATCGTAGATGTATATTTTGAAGAATTACGTAATGATGGCTATATTGCTGGTCGTAGTGATAACAATCTCTCAGTAAAGGTAAAAGGGTCTGAAGAGTGGTTGGGTAAAATCGCACAGGTCAAAATTACGGAGGTTTCTCGCAACGTCCAATACGGAGAAATTATTGCGTAAGAAGTTTTTACGCGCTTTGGCATTGTGGATGATTCCCCCTATCGGGACATTGCTGATTCGATTTATTTATTTAACCAATAAAAAGCGATTTCATCTACCCGAATCGATCCCTGTTGAGCCTGTAATATTTGCTTTTTGGCATGGGGATTTACTCATGCAGCCTTATCTTTATTACCAATTTCGCTCTTTCCCTAAAGCTAAAGTTCTTATCAGCGACCATTTTGACGGGCAGATTATTGCTCGAATCATGTACTATTTTAAGTTGGGGACTATTCATGGTTCAACAACACGAGGAGGGGCTAAAGTACTTATACAAGGGCTTAAGTCGCTTTCTGAAGGATATGATATCGGTATAACACCGGATGGTCCTAAAGGGCCTCGTCACGAAATGAGTGACGGTGTGGTCATTATGGCACAAAAGCGTCAAACAAAAGTGATAGTGTACAGTTGTGTCCCGTCGCATTATTGGCAATTACCAAGTTGGGATCGTTTTACAGTTCCTAAACCTTTTGGAACACTTGATTTTTATGCTTCGGAGCCGATAGATTTATCTGATTTGGATATGGAGAGTGCAAAAGCGCTTATTAAAAAGCGTTTGATGGAACATGTACTCTGAATGTCATAGTAGACTCGGTAACTAAATGAACAGACTCTACCGGGAAAAAGAGGATTTTTTAAAATATTTAGATGCATTTAAGGGTTATTCGTCTTTAACAATACGGAGTTATAACGATGCTATCGATGAGATGCTTTTATATGCAGAGATTCAAGAAGAGTCCACTGTTTTACATATCAATTTGATGCCGCTTCGCATCCGAATCGCTCCCCTTAAACCCAAATCAATTGCACTAAAACTGAGTGGAATTCGAAGTTTTATTAAATATTTGAGAATTCAAGAGATCAGGGTAGAGTTGCGAGGGGACGAGAGTGTAAAAATTCCGAAAACACTTCCAAAACCAGTTTCCCATGAACATATCATGCATGTTTTGGAGCATGCAAATGAATTGGAAAAACTTATCATTTTATTGTTGTACACAATGGGACTTCGGATATCTGAACTTTCAAATTTAAAAATGGCGGATATTACATCCCAATGGTGCAGAGTAATGGGAAAAGGTTCTAAAGAGCGGGATGTCCCAATGCTTCCGCAAATCTACACAATGATTTTAGAATATCGAAGTGATAGTTTGTCAAAAGAGTATGTTTTTGAAGCTGAAGGTGAAAGATTAAGCGAAAATAGTTTAAGATATATCATCACTAAGGCATTTAAAGGGGTGGGATTGAAAGTGACTCCCCATCAACTGCGTCATGCATATGCGACGGAGCTATTAAATAATGGTGCTCGAATAGCCGATGTTAGTGAATTATTAGGGCATGCAAGTATGTCCACGACACAGATTTATACTAAATTGGGAAACGCCCTTAAAATGGATCATTATCTCAAATCCCATCCTTTATGCAAAACTACAGAGGATCTTCAGTGATCGGGTGGCTGTATCGAAAAATATTTATTGCTATTGTTGTACATGAAAATATTTATGATATAAATATTGTTGCCAAAAAAAAGAATAAAGAGATCTATAAAAAGCATCACCATTTTGAAGGTGATAAAGCGTTGCATGATACATTTTCTGCAATCCAGAATTACATTGATGAATCCCCTCTGCATTACATTGCTATTTTAAATTCAGACCCGAATCAGGGAGCATTAAGTGGCTGCTCATTACATGATATTAATGAGATAGAAGAACTCAGCGGAGCAAAAACGCTTTGCCGTAATCAAAAATGGATGCTTTACACCTCTATTCGAGAACTTGAAAGATTGAAAAAACATTATGCTCCAATAGGTCTTGATTATATTTTTTCCCCTTTTTCAATTATAGAATATTTTTTTCAAGACAAAATATCTACTGGATTTGCACTTTATGCGCTAGCTCAAAATGATGCGTTTAGCATCGCTTTTTTTGACGAAGGAAACCTTGAGTATGCACATCATTATGTGATAGGAAACAAAGAGGCTGATATACTCAAAGAAGATGTCAGTTCTTCAATCGAATTTTCTGTTGGGACAGAAGATGAAGTAGAAAAAGGGATAGTTCTCGATGAACTTGAGTATAGTGATGATTTAGACATAATTGATGAGTTGGATGATTTAAGTGATGATATTGAAGATCTTGATGCGTTAGATGAGATTTCCGAATTTCATGAAGATGAACCGACACCGCAGGAACAAAAGTCAAATGAATCCCTAATCAGTGAAGTGAAAGAGTCGATTGATCGAAACAATAATGATTTTTACCGATTTGAATTGATCCAAAAAACTTTGAGTGAATTTTATGCAGGTGCTCATTGTCGAGACCGTTTTGTCGAGACGATATACATTGCAGATGCATATGGGAGCAGTTCAGAACTTAAACGCTATTTGGAAGAGGAACTTTTTTTAAGTGTATTAATTCGACGAATCGATTTAGGTAATGAGCTTTTGACATTAGCAATGATAGAGGAGGAGGGGTTATGATTCACAGTTTAATAACTCCAAGACCCAAGCGTCTCATCAGTGGTGAACTTCAGCTGGTACTTTTCTTTTTTATGATTACCATTGTAATGCTCTCTGGAGCTTACCTCTTTTTAGGATACAAAACTTATGCCTATGTAGAAGAGGGTAAGAGTTTGGATATTAAACAAAGAACATTGAAAGCCTCAACACAGGCGATAGAAAAAAAGATTACGCAGATTGATGCTGAAACGAAAATATCTGAGCAAATTACGACAGATAATGCTGTGATGAAAGAGAGTATTCATAATCTTTTTGATCTTGTACCTGATTCCATCACGCTCGCGCGTGCTGAACTAAATGCGACTTCATTGATTTTGTATGGTACGACTCCGAATAAAGATACATACGAATATATGTTACATGCTCCGCTAAAATCGATTTTTAATCGCACGTATACTAGTTTTTATCCTGCAGAAAATGGATGGTATAGTTTTGTATCTTCAAATTATCTCGATGATGAAACAGTAGAGGAGGTACAATGAATCGTCAAACCCTCTACTTGATTTTGCTTTCTGTTGTATTAATGGCCGGTGTCATAGGATTTTCATTTTTGATGTTAATTCCAAAAGGTCAGGAATATCGCTCATTACGATTGGAAAGTAAAAAAGAGCTTCAAAAAATTGATTTGGCACAACGGCGTTATGATGATGCGAGTGATAAGCTAAAAGAGCTTCAAGCACGAAATGAGCATATGATTCATGCTTTCAATACTTCATTTGATCCTGAGCGTTTTACCCATCAAAATAAACAAGAATTTCAAGATCTTTATTTAACGGAAATTGCAAGCAAAGAAGATAATGGGACATTTAAACTCTATGAGGTAAATGCAACTTCTAAAATTACATCGCCACAAAGTTTTTATAATTTTTTAGAAAAAATAAATAAAAGTGATTGGATTATCGGTGTCAATTTTCCGATTCATTTTGAGAGAGATGGAGATAAAATACGCTCTAGCTTTACGATGAAAGTGCATAATAGCCGCACTTCCAAAGAGTAAAAGTTATTTTAGCTCTTTGGCTCTTTTATGAGCAGCCTGTATGGCTTCCATACATCCCTCGCGAACCTTTCCTTTTTCCAAAGCACCATATCCTGCGGCAGTGGTTCCTCCTGGGCTCATAACATTGTCTTTGAGAAGCGCAGGATGAATTGTTTGGATCAATTTTCCAAATCCCTCAAATAGTCCTCTCATAAGAGTCATGGCATCATCGCGCTTCAAACCTTCACGTACTGCTCCATCACAAAGTGCTTCAGCTATAAGTGCAAGATATGCTGGACCACTTCCAGCAAGTGCAGTAGCAATATCAAGCTCTTTTTCACTGTTTAGCCATAATACTGAGCCGATAGAACTAAAAAGTGCAATTGCTGTAGGTTGGATAGCGGTATCGCCAACCAACGAGGTCATTGATGATCCTACTTCTGCGGCTAAATTAGGCATTGCTCTACAGTAGTGAGATGCTTTGATCGATTTCAGTGATTCCAATGTTGTTCCTGCAAGAACAGAATACAGTGAATCAGCGGTTCCTTTTAGCAGAGGAGCTACTTCTGATAGATTCGCAGGTTTAACACATACAATAACTGTTTTATTGGTGATATCAGCTGAAGAATAAAGTGTTTTTTTAACAGGGGTTCCAAGCAGTGTCTCAAAATGTTCTATTGCTGACACGGTTCGCCCGATCACCTCAATCGCATGGTTTTCACATAGCCCTTTTGCAAGAGCAAGTGCCATTTTACCATTTCCGATGAAAGTGATGGATTTAGTCATTTTCATTGCCTTGAAGGTAGTTTTTGATTGGTTCTGCAATACCGAAATCGGCTCGATTATCAATGATGATTTGAGCCATTGTTCCATTACTGGTATTAAAAATGAGTGGCGCAACAAAATTAATGGTTGATTTTTCGATTGGTGATTGTAAAATCATGATGTTATAGATAAGTAGATTACTCTCAGAAGTGATCCCCATTAACGCTTGAAGCGAAGAAGGGATATCAAAAGAGTATTCTCGAAGAGCAAATGGGTTGACGAGAGTAAAAGATGGACCATCACCAAGACTTTCAAGGCGTAAAAAAATCTCATCAATTTTTTGCAGTTCCATCTTAGAGACTGTTTCGAAACCGAGTAACGGAAGTTTTAAATCAAATTGCATAACTACCTTCTTTTGTCATAATAGTCTGATTTTAACATAGGAAAGTAAAAAGTTTCAATTCATTGTAGGGGTGTTTAATCTCTTTACGGTAAAATAGCTGATAATTTCAAAAAGAGTGTAGGTTTTTTAATGGTTAAAGTATGGTTAGTCGCGATTACGGCACTCATCTTATTTGTCGGATGTGGCAAAGAGCCCGAAGAGTTTAACAAGCCCGCAGAATATTGGTACGACAAGATGGTTACGGCGGTTTCTAATGGAAGCTTGGAAAAAGCAGATAGTTATTTCAGCTCACTTCAAAGCGAACATGTCAGCTCACCTTTATTGAGCGAAGCAACGATGATTATGGCGCAAGCACACATGGCACACGATGAATATTTGTTAGCTGAACATTTTCTAAATGAGTATATACGACGTTATGCTACACCAGAGGGGCGCGAGTATGCAGAGTTTTTAAAAATAAAGTCCAAATTTTTGGCACTTCCAAATCCTGGGCGGGATCAAGGGCTGATCGATGATACTTTAAAAGGGGTTGAATCATTTAAAGTGATGTATCCGCATTCAACATACATGCCGTTAGTCAATTCTATGGAAACACAATTGCAACTCGCTCGCGGGGTATTGAATGAACAGATTGCACAATTGTATGATCGTTTGGGAAAACCGAAAGGGGCTCTCTATTATCGTTCAATTGCACCAGTGACATGGATTAATAAGTCGGAAGTAGTGAATGCAAATGTCCCTTGGTATCGTGAGATATTCGAGGGAGACGGTAGCAGTAGCTGGTATGATTTTCTCATTCCAAAAACACGAAGTGTCATCTCTATGGATGATAATGAAAGTAAATAACTTATAGGATTTTTTCTATGCAACTTAGTAACTATAGCTCATTCCCGACTAATTTACCGGTTATTGCGGAGGATGAACTTTTTTTATACCCGTTTATGATTTCACCACTTTTTTTGAATGATGAAAAAAATATTGCTGCAGCTGCAGAAGCAATTGAGAATAACTCATTGATTATTGTATGCCCTGTTAAGCCTGAACATGAGGGTGGTCGCGATGGAGCATCAATTTACGATGCTGGAGTTATCGGTTCCATCATGCGTAAAGTTGTTTTACCTGATGGACGTATTAAGGTTCTGTTTCAAGGACTTGCACGGGGACATGTGATTGAGATGGTTCATGATAATCCATTGCGTGCTCATGTAGATTTAATTTCATCAGATGCGGTCAATGAGTTAAAAATGGATGCTATTTTGGAAGTATTGCGCGAAAAAGTTCGCGCACTTTCGCAAGTGAGTAATTATTTCCCCCCTGATTTACTTCGAACAATCGAAGAAAATCATGAGTATAACCGCATCGTTGATTTGATTTGTAGTTCCATTAAAATAAAAAAAGAGAATGCTTATAATCTTTTTATTGAACGTGATCCTGAAAAACGTTTTTTAATGCTGATTGATGAATTGATCGAAGAGACAGAAGCTTCAAAACTTCAAAAAGAGATCCGTTCAAAAGTTCATACCCGTATTGAAAAAGTGAACAAAGAATATTTTCTCAAAGAGCAGCTTAAACAGATTCAAAAAGAGCTTGGAACTGATACCCATCGTGATGAAGAGATCGAAGAATTTCGTAAAAAACTAGATGCTAAAAAAGATAAAATGCATCCAGATGCGTACAAAGAGATCAATAAACAATTAGAGCGTTTTGCTCGTATGCATCCAGATAGTGCCGATGCCGGGATGATTCAAACATATTTGGAATGGGTGTTGGAAATTCCATTTGGCGATGAAGCGAAAAAAGCACTTAATATTCATGATGTTGAAAATCAGCTCAATAAAGATCATTTTTCCCTCAAGAAACCAAAAGAACGGATTTTAGAATATTTTTCAGTTAAAGAGCTTCTCGAATTGCGCGGTATCGCCGACAAAGAGGGGCGCGGTGCGATCCTCTGTTTCGCTGGCCCTCCGGGTGTGGGTAAAACGTCTCTCGCAAACTCCATTGCAACAGCTCTTAAGCGTCCGCTTGTTCGTATCGCACTTGGTGGATTGGAAGATGTGAACGAATTGCGGGGGCATCGTCGTACCTACATAGGTGCGATGCCGGGGCGTATTGTTCAAGGGGTTATTGAAGCTAAAAAGATGAATCCGGTTATTGTTCTCGATGAGATTGATAAAGTGGCAAAATCGCACCGTGGAGATCCGACAGCAGTATTGTTGGAGATTCTCGATCCTGAACAGAATACCCATTTTAGAGATTATTATCTCAATTTTAATCTCGATCTCTCCAAAGCGATATTTATCGCGACGGCGAATGATGTGGGACAAATTCCTGGACCGTTGCGCGATCGGATGGAATTTATCTCTGTGAGTTCATACACACCGCAGGAGAAGTTTCAGATCGCCAAACAGTATCTGATTCCGCAAGAGCTTAAAAAACACGGGCTTAAAACTGCGGAACTTTCGATCTCGAAAACGGCAATGGCAGAAGTGATCGAAAAACATACTCGGGAAGCAGGGGTTCGTAATCTCCGACGTCGTGTTGCTGATATCGTTCGTAAAGCGGCGAAAAAGATTCTCGAAGAACCAACAACTCAGAAAGTGACGGTGAGTCTCAAAAATCTCAAAGATTTCTTGGAAAAAACAATTTTTGAAATCGATCGTACGGATCATATTGATCGCGTTGGGGTTGTTAATGGTTTAGCATGGACGGCAGTCGGTGGGGATGTACTTAAAATAGAAGCAATCCGTATTAACGGTAAAGGGGTACTTCAGCTCACCGGTAGTTTGGGTGATGTGATGAAAGAGTCCGCACGAATTGCTCTCTCCGTCGTTAAAACATTGATAGATGAAGGAAAAATCAGTGTGGATCATTCAATTATTCCTCATTCACCTGCTGAGCGTGAAAGCGATACACCTCTCGATGCGAGTGAAGTGTATAAACGTTTTGATTTGCATATCCACGTACCTGATGGGGCAACACCTAAAGATGGGCCGAGTGCAGGGATCGCGATGTCCACAGTAATCGCATCTATCTTGACCAACAAAAAAGTACGTGCTGACATCGCGATGACGGGTGAAGTATCGCTCACCGGAAATGTTCTTCCGATCGGTGGACTCAAAGAGAAGTTGATTGCTGCGCACCGTGCGGGGATGAAGCTCGCCCTTATTCCTCAAAAAAATTATGACCGCGATTTGGTCGATATTCCTGATGAAGTGAAAGCCGCGATAGAGATTGTCGGTGTTAGTCGAATCGAAGAGGTACTTGAACGCCTTTTAATTGACGCATAACTCTCATTGCTTTTGGGGAACCGTAAAGGTAACCTCGAAGTTTTGAAGCAATTTTTAGTTCTCTACACTCTTCTCGAAACCCTTTATCCATTATTACATCATTCTCATATGGTGCTATAAATGTATATTTTGTATCGATTGATACAGCATAACGGCGACCAATAATATGTTGACCACCTTGCTTGAGTATCTCTTTATCATGTTTACTCAATAAATATCCATGGGATTTAAAAAATTTGTCAATGCCATAAATAAGTGAGCGAAGATTAGATGGATTAGTGGCATATGAGAATTCTTCGATAGAATTAAAATCTATGGTTTCAATGAGAGACTCATTATCTTCTTCTAGGTAACGAAAACTACGTCGTATCGCATCACGATAATCACGCATCATCGGAGCACTGTAGTGATGACGGAAAAAATTTCGTGTGTAACGCTCATCTGCATTACTTTCATCAATATGGTGTGGGATATTATGTTCACTCAGATATTGTTCTATTGATTGACGATCGTGCTCTAATAAAGGGCGTAAGATGGTAATTCCATCTCGAGTATCGATTGATCGGATGCCCAACATTTCCGGTAAACCAGAACCTCGGCAAAATTGCATCATCAGCCATTCCAGACGATCATTGAGCTGATGGGCTGTTAGGAGATATTTGTAGCCGTATTTATTCATTAAGTAACCGAAAAATTTATAACGTTCTTCACGAGCTTTGGATTCAAAATTGGAACCGTTTAAATGACAGGAGTGTGTGTAGCAGTGTAATCCATGTTGTTGTGCGAGATCTTCGGCACTTCGTGCTTCTGTATCACTGGAAGCTCTCGTATGATAATTAACATGGGCAATATCAAAGGTGATACTGTTTTCTAAAAGAAGATGGAAGAGGGTTGTAGAATCTACACCACCTGAAAATGCGAGGAGTACTTTCCCCTCTTGCAAACGTTCAAGATGTTCGAGTTTAAGCATCGCCCAGCACGGTAGCCAAAGGCCGTTTTTCAGCAAGTTCGCTAATGCGGGCACGGTAAATTTTTCCGAAAGTGAGTTCCCCTTCAATTTCGCGGTCGTTGACATAAATTTCACCGTCCACGTCCGGTGCCCAGAGCAGGGCGCGTGCGCTGAGGAGAAACTCATGTTCGTCGCTCTCACCGTCGATAACGAGAGCAATTTCCTGTCCTACAAGTTTTTGAAGACTCGCTAATTCAACATCGGAAGCGATTTTCCCCAGCTTTTTAGCACGGGCATTGATTGTTTTGGAAGGGATTTTATCCTCCATCTCATGGGCGCTTGTGCCCTCTTCATCGGAATAGCTAAAGACGTTGATACGGTCAAATCCGAACGTTGCCGCAAATTCTGCCATTTCGTCAAACATCGCTTCAGACTCTTGCGGATGACCGACGATAAAACTGGTACGGATAAATGAAGACGGCAATGCTTTCATCGCATTCAGCAGTTCCAGAGTTTTTTCCTTCCCGAATCCCCGCTTCATAATTTTCAGCATTTCATCGTTGATGTGCTGGATCGGCATGTCAAAGTAGTTGTGAAACACTTTGGAATCGCCGATGGTCTTGATCAGTTTCAATGTCGTTGTCGAAGGGTAGAGATAGAGGATGCGGGCACTTTTGACCCCGTCGATCAGTTCGATACGTTTGATGAGATGGATGAGCCCATCACTGATATTTTGGTCGCGGAGGTAGGAACTCGAATCTTGGGAGACGAAGCTAAAATCATAATACCCTTTGGCGACAAGTCCTTCGACCTCACGAGCGATGCTATCCAAATCACGTGAATGAAGTTTCCCTTTGAAGGATGGTATGGCGCAGAAACTGCACACTTGGTTGCATCCCTCGGAGAGTTTGACGTACGCATGATAGGTTGAGCCGGTAACGACCCGCTCGGCACCGTCGATGAGGTAAACTTCAGGGGTAAAACGGCTCTGTTTCGCCGCCAAAAGCTCGTCGATTTTGTCGTAATCACCGACTCCGGTAAAAATATCGACTTCTTTGAGTTCTTTGGAAAGTTCCTCTTTGTAGCGTTCCGAGAGGCACCCTGCCATGACCAAAACGGAGTCTTTTTTACGCCCCGCATCGAGATTGAAGATGGTGTTAAGTGATTCTTGTTTTGCCGCATCGATAAATCCGCACGTATTGACGATGATAACATCCGCTTCACCACTTGTATCGGTCATTTCGAAATCCTTGAGCCGTCCCAGCATCACCTCTGTATCAACGAGATTTTTGGTACAGCCGAGAGATACGATATGAAGTTTTTTGCTCATTTTAAGACCCTTGGATAATATTTTATTATTTTCCTCTAATAGAGGATTTATTTACCTGTGTTACACTAGACAAAATGTTTTGGTAAGGTAGTAATTATAAATGGTATTATAGCCAACAGGAGATTTGTCATGCTTATACGTAGAGATTATGATTTGATTCCTTCATCTCAGATCACGCCTGAATCGATTTATCACGAGCGGCGTTCCCTGATGAAACTGACCGCATCGGCTGCCGTTCTGGCCGCTTCATCACCTCTTATGGGTGCTTTTGATTTTCGTAAAGGGAAAACTGCATTGGACTTGACCCCTTTTGATCTGGTGACCTCCTACAACAATTTTTATGAATTTTCTGTTGATAAAGAGGCTCCATCACAACTTTCCAAACATTTTAAATCCCGTCCGTGGACCGTTGCTATCGGCGGAGAGGTGCAAAAACCGCAAACGCTTGATATCGATACAATCATTAAAAAGATCCCGTTGGAGGAGAGGATATATCGTCTCCGTTGTGTTGAGGGATGGGCGATGGTGATACCGTGGGTTGGGTTTCCCCTCTCGTCATTGCTAAAAGCCGCCGGACTGACCTCAAAATCCAAATATGTTGAGTTTGAAACACTATTTGACCCGACGCAATTTCCCGGACAAAAACAAAGTTTTGGTAATATTCCGTTTCCTTACCATGAAGGGCTTCGGATTGATGAGGCGATGCATCCGCTTACGATCTTGGCAGTCGGTTTGTACGGAAAAGAGTTGATGCCGCAAAACGGCGCGCCGATCCGTTTGGTCGTTCCTTGGAAATACGGGTTTAAAAGTATCAAGTCAATCGTCAAGATTACGTTGAAAGAGCACCAAACACGCTCGACGTGGAATGAAGTAGCTCCGAATGAATACGGGTTTTATGCCAATGTTAACCCTGCCGTCGATCATCCGAGATGGTCGCAGGCACGCGAGAGGGTGATCGGAAAGTTTTTTAAACAAGACACCCTTGCCTTCAACGGTTATGGTGCGGAAGTAGCACATCTGTATAAAGGGATGGATCTACATAAGTTTTATTAAAAAGGGTAGATAAATGAGATTTGTCATTTGGTTCGGTGCATTATTGCCGATAGTGTATGCGCTAATCCGTTTCAGTGTAGAGATTCAGCCGCAGTGGATACGAGATATATTTATTTTTTTAGAGCATTTTGTTCCTTTCACGCTGACGAAGTTTCCGACAGATCCGTTGAAATTTTTGACCAATTTATCCGGTGACAGTGCTTTTTGGCTTTTGGCACTCACTCTTTCTTTTACTCCAATTCGTGTATTTTTAAAACTCAATCTTATCCGATACCGCCGTTTGGCAGGTCTATTTTCCTTTTTTTATGCGCTGATTCATGCAATGCTCTTTATCGGGGTCGATCAGGAATTTCATATTCACGGTGTGATTCATGAAGCGCTGACAAAGCCGTTTATCGCTTACGGGATGGGAGCGTTTATTATCATGTTGACGATGGCGCTCACTTCGACCAAAAAACTCTTCGGACTGTTTCACTCTTGGCATAAAATGGTCTATATTGCTGCAGTATTGATTGTTGTTCACTATTTGATGAGTCATAAAACGATCACGTGGGACAACCTTTCCATGGGCGGAGTTCTCATTTTCCTTTTAGTACTTCGGCTTATCAAACGATGAAACACTACGACGTCATTATCCTCGGTGGAGGGGCTTCGGGACTGATGTGTGCGGCGCAGTTGCGACAAAACAGTTCTCTCTCCATCGCGATCATCGAGGGGAACAACCGCCCCGCACTCAAACTCAAAGCCAGCGGCGGAGGCAAATGCAACCTGACCAATGTTGAGGTGGATGAGAGCCATTATCTCGGGGATGAAAACCTCATTAAACCTGTTTTATCCGTGTTTCCACAAAAAGCTCTTTTGGAGTATTTCAAAGCGGGTGGTTTACGTCCGGTAATCCGTAGCGAGCGGTACTATTTTTGTCCGAAAAGCTCCGATGAGGTGATCTCTATTTTGATGGGAAAAGTGAGCGGATGCGATTTGCTTTTAGGGCATAAAATTCTCAGTATCGAAGGTCAAAATCCGTTTATCGTAACGACTGAGCGAGGAAAATTCAGCGCGGATAAAATCGTGGTAGCTACTGGGGGAGCGAGTTACAAAGAGCTCGGTGCAAGCGATATCGGTCTCAAAATTGCCCAAAGCTATGGGATCAAAACAGTAGCGTTTTCTCCCTCTCTTGTTGGGCTAACGCTGCAACCTAAAGAATTTTGGATGAAAGAGCTCAGCGGTATCAGTTGCAGAGCACGTATCCATGTCGCGGGGAAAACACTCGATGAAGACCTGCTTTTCGCTCACAAAGGGATTAGTGGTTTAGTCGTCCTCTCCGCATCGCTGTATTGGCATCGTGGAGAGATCATCATCAATTTTCTACCCGATTTTGATCTCAATATTCTCAAAAAAGAAAAAAAAATCATCTCTACGGCGATCCCTTTGCCAAAACGGTTCATGAAAGCTTTTTTAGAGACTGTGGGGCTGGAAGATAAAGCGTGCAATCGACTATCTCCGCAAGAGTGGGAAAACCTTTTGAAGATTCAAAACTACGCGATGGCACCCTCAGGGACGTTTGGGTTAACCAAAGCCGAAGTGTGTCGCGGAGGGGTGGCGTGTGAGGAGATTGATCCTTTCACGATGGAGAGTAGCAAAATAAAAGGGCTTTATTTTATTGGTGAAACAGTCGATGTGACCGGAGAACTGGGGGGATATAACTTCCAGTGGGCATTTAGTTCGGCAGTTGTTTGCGCTAAGGCGCTAGGCTCAATGTCTTTTAATCCTAAATGAGTACAATATGAACATTAACTTATAGGAGGGTTTATGATCCTTTTAGCCGGACCGTGTGTTATTGAGAGTGAAGAGTCGATTTTTAAAATTGCCAAGTCGCTTGAACGTTATCAAAATGACTCACGCTTTGATTTTTATTTTAAATCGAGTTTTGATAAAGCAAATCGTACCTCATTGGAGAGTTATCGTGGACCGGGGCTCGAAGAGGGATTGCGAATTTTGCAAAAAGTAAAAGATGATTTTGGGTATAAAATCGTCACCGATGTTCATGAGAGTTATCAGGTTCCCATCGCGGCAGAGGTGATAGATATGATCCAAATTCCCGCATTTTTATGCCGTCAAACCGATCTGCTTGTCGCAGCGGCAAAAACGGACAAGATCGTCAACATCAAAAAAGGGCAGTTTATGACCCCCGCCGATATGCGCTTTTCAGTGGCAAAAGTGCTTAAAACACGCGGATGTGATGAGGTGAGTTATGCAGCATCCCAAAAACACGGCGTATTGCTGTGTGAACGGGGTTCGAGTTTTGGGTACGGCAATCTTGTCGTCGATATGCGCTCACTCGTCATTATGCGCGAATATGCTCCGGTCATTTTTGATGCAACCCACTCGGTACAGATGCCGGGAACGGGTACGGGCAAAACAGGAGGGGACAGTTCGATGGTTCCCCACCTCGCACGTGCCGCTGCAGCGGTCGGAGTGGACGGATTTTTCTTCGAAACCCACTTTGATCCGATTTGCGCTTTGAGTGACGGACCAAATATGCTAAAATTAGAACAATTAGAAGTGTTGAGCGAAACGCTGTTGCAAATTAATTCAGTCAAAGGAAACTAAAAATGAAACTTATTGAAGGACAATTAAGAGTCCGTACGGATAAAAAAGTAGCGATCGTCAGTACACGTTGGAACCATTTTATCGTTGATCGCCTTGTTGAAGGGGCAAAAGATGCCTATTCACGCCATGGCGGAAATGCAGATGAATTGACCCATGTTTTGGCACCGGGCGCATTTGAATTGCCGATGGTGATCGAGCAGTTACTTAGCAGCGGTAAATTTGACGCCGTTTGTGCATTGGGCGCGGTTATCCGTGGTTCAACTCCTCATTTTGATTACGTTTCAGCAGAAGCTACAAAAGGGATTGCAACCGTGAGCTTGAAACATAAAAAACCGGTATCGTTCGGTCTTTTGACAACGGATACCATTGAGCAGGCGATCGAGCGTGCAGGTACCAAAGCGGGGAACAAAGGTTTTGAAGCGATGACCGTCGTTATCGAAATGCTTGATCTTTATGAGGCAATCAACTAATGGCGACACGTCATCAAGCCCGTATGGCGGTTGTAAGTTTATTATATGCATACGATTTAGGTAATCAGAGCATTGCCGATTTCAGCGATGAGATTCTCGAAGAGAAAAAGATCCGTAACAAACAGCGTGATTTTGCTCTCGATTTATTCAAAGGGGTAACAGAACACTTAATCGTAGTAGATGAAGCGATCGTTAAACATCTCAAAGATTGGGATTTCGATCGTTTGGGATCGATTGAACGTGCGACATTGCGATTGGGTGGATATGAGATCATGTTTGGTGAACTCGATTCTGCCGTCATTATAAATGAAGCGATTGAAGTAGCCAAAGCATTCGGAAGCGAGCAATCACCTAAATTTATTAACGGCGTTCTGGACGCGATTGCAAAAGACAAGTAAGATTATGCGCCTCACGAAAGAACAAGCTTTAGAACTCATTCGCCATGCTGATCTCAAAGAATTGGGAAAAATGGCGACCGCGAGAAAAAAAGAACTTCATCCTGATGGGATTACAACGTTTGTTGTAGATCGTAACATCAACTATACCAATGTTTGTTGGGTTGATTGCAAGTTCTGTGCGTTCTATCGTCACGGCAAAGACGAAGATGCCTATGTCCTCACCTTTGATGAGATCGATCAAAAGATTGACGAGTTGCTAGAGATCGGTGGAACTCAGATTTTGTTCCAAGGCGGTGTTCATCCGAAACTCAAAATCGAATGGTACGAAGATTTAGTCGAACACATTCACACCAAATATCCGACGATCACGATCCACGGCTTTTCATCCATCGAGCTTGATTTTATCGCCAAAGTTTCCCATATCTCGATCCAAGAATGTCTTGCTCGTCTAAAAGCCAAAGGACTTGCCTCGATTCCGGGCGCAGGGGCTGAGATTTTGAGTGATCGTGTCCGTGACATCATCGCTCCGAAGAAAATGGATTCGCTTGATTGGGTAGAAGTTCATCGCCAAGCCCACAAACTCGGTATTATGTCTACGGCAACGATGATGTACGGTACAGTTGAGACAGACGAAGAGATTATCGAACACTGGAATCTGATTCGTGATCTCCAAGATGAGACGCACGGTTTTCGCGCTTTTATCATGTGGTCATTTCAGGGGCAAAATACACAATTGATGATCGAACACCCTGAGATTGAGAAACAATCATCAAATCGCTATTTACGTCTTTTGGCTGTATCGCGCCTCTTTTTGGACAACTTCCCGAATATTCAAAGTTCATGGGTAACACAGGGACCATATATTGGTCAAATGGCATTGATGTATGGTGCGAATGATTTGGGTTCAACCATGATGGAAGAGAACGTTGTTCGTAGTGCGGGGGCGGGATTTCGGATGGCAAAAGAGGAGATGATCCGTTTGATCCGTGATATTGGGGAAACTCCCGCTATTAGAAACACGGCCTATGAGATACTGGAAAAGTTCGAGTGACACATTTTTTACTAACGATTTTATTATTAGGGCAAGCACTTATGGCAAGCACATTGGATTTTATTGACGTTCACGGGGTAAAAGTCCCTTTTATTTTCGAAGAGGACAAACGTCTTCCGATTGTATCAATGCAGTTGGTTTTTACCGGAAGCGGAAGTATTGATGAGGGGAAAAACATCGGTTTGGCGCGTACAACCGCCAAAATGATGAATGAAGGTTCTCTAAAGAGGGGTTCCGTCGGTTTTGCCGATGCATTAGATGCACGTGCTATTCAGTTGAGCAGTAATGCCGGTAATGAAACATTTGTGATTGAATTAGGTAGTTTGAAAGAGGAATTTGATACCGGACTTTCATTATTGGATGAGCAGCTTCGAGAACCTAATTTCACCCCTAAAACGTTAGAAAAAATCAAAACCATGACCCTCAGTGATATTTCACGTAAAGAGGCAGATTTTGACAGTGTCGCTTCCGATGAACTTAAATCTGTCCTTTTCGAGGGGACGCCGATGGCAACTCCAAATATTGGAACAAAAGTGAGTATTGCAGCGATCAAACTAGACGATGTTACCCATTTTGCTGCTTCACATTTTGTTCTCGCTAATGCATTGGTGGTTATGGGTGGTGATTTGAGTTTGGAGGATGCAAAGGCAAAAGCCGTAAAACTATTGAATGTTTTGAGTGTTGGAAAAGCAGGTGAACCTCGTTTTTACGCTCCGCGAAAAACTCCAAAAGAGTCCATCCTAAAACGTCCTGCTACTGAGCAAACTTACCTCTATTTTGGTGCTCCATTTGCAATGCGCGAAGGAGATCCGGAGTTTTATAAGGCTCGTGTAGCGATGTTTATCTTAGGAAGTAGCGGTTTTGGGAGTCGATTGATGGAAGAGATCCGTGTCAAACGGGGACTTGCTTATTCGGCTTATTCTCGTCTTTCTGTGGCAAAAACCAATACCTATTTTAGCGGCTACCTGCAAACCAAACTGGAATCAGGCGATGAAGCGAAAAAAACGGTAGTCGAAGTAATCGATACGTTTGTTCGTGACGGAGTGACTCAGGGTGAACTTGATCAAGCTCGTAAATTTTTGCTCGGTTCTGAACCATTGCGAGTTGAAACCCTCTCTCAACGCTTGGGTAGAACGTTCAGTGAATATTATTCAGGTAAACCGCTCGGCTCAAGCGTGCAAGAGTTGGAAAAAATTCGTACCCTTTCACTGGATGAAGTCAACGATTTTATTAAACGTCACGGTGAAATCCGTGATCTTAGCTATGCTATCGTTACCAAATGAGGACGCTGATAAGTTTCAACGCTTAGGAGTTGGGAGTGTTACGGCACTTTCACTCATTGCTCCTACCTCTTTCGAAGATCGCCGTTTAAGTTATGAGTTAACAAATAATATTTCATGTGTACTCGATGCGACGGTAGAAAACGTTGTACGTACCCCTAAAACCCTCAAAATCACCTTTTTTGCTCATAATCTTGATTGCGTAATCGAAGGGACTATCTTTTACCCTAAGCCTTATATGATCCATCAGTTTCCTAAACATGAACGTGCCTTTTTCAGTGGTAAAGCTCAGTGGGAACTGGGAAAATGGACGATTATCCATCCGGTAAAAATCAGCGCGGTCGGTTCGCTTGTCTCTATCTATAAAACTCCTCTGCGTGCCGATGTGATGCGCCGTTTGATTGAAAAATACATTACGGTTGAAAATCTCATTGCTGAGGGGCTTCCTGAAAACATTTCTCATGAGCTTTACGGTATCCATTTTCCTGATCTACCTAAACCGATGGGCGATTCTCAGATGCATGCCTTAAAATTTAGTGAACTGTTTGAATATATGCGCCGTCTTCGTCTTAAACGCCGTTATCACAAAACGTCGTATCGTGCTTCGGGCGATGTGAAGAAGTGGATGAAAACGCTCCCGTTTGAACTCACCGATGATCAAAAAAATGCGATTAGTGAAATCGAGCATGATCTCAGAGGCGAAAATGCGGCGCGTCGGATGATCGTCGGAGATGTCGGATCGGGGAAAACGATGGTCATTTTGGCATCAGTCGTTTTAATGTACCCTTATCGGTCCATTTTGATGGCTCCGACGACGATCCTTGCGGCACAGTTGTATGAGGAAGCCCAAAAATTTCTCCCCCATCTGCGGATTGCCCTCGTCACAAATGCGACGAAAAAATCACCATTAGAGGAGTTTGATTTTATTATCGGAACTCACGCACTTCTTCATCGGAGCCTCCCCGAAGCGGGGTTGGTAATGGTGGATGAACAGCACCGCTTTGGCACCGCACAGCGCCATGCACTTACCCGTCTCACGGATAATGACACCTCTCCCCATTACCTTCAATTCTCCGCTACCCCGATCCCTCGCACACAGGCGATGATCGACTCGGCACATATCGATGTGAGTTTGATTGTCCAAACCCCATTTACGAAAAATATCGATACATGTCTTATCGACAAAAGCTATTTTCCAAAACTTCTGGAGCACATTCGCTCAGAGATATCCCAAGATCATCAGGTTCTCATCGTCTATCCGTTGGTGGAGCAGAGTGAGAGTATCAATTATCAAAGTATTGATGAAGCGCGAGGATATTGGGAAAAGAATTTTGAGAGTGTTTACGTTACCCACGGAAAAGATCGAGATAAAGAGGCGGTACTGATGGCATTTCGTGAGAGCGGTAATATCCTTCTTGCCACGACAGTCGTAGAAGTGGGCATTTCACTCCCGCGACTCTCTACGGTCGTGATCGTCGGGGCGGAGAGATTAGGGCTCTCGACGCTTCATCAGCTGCGAGGGCGTGTCAGCCGTACGGGGTTGCAGGGATATTGCTATCTCTATACGAACAAAAGCGGTAAAAATGAGCGGCTAGAATCGTTTAGCCGTTGTATGAGTGGTTTTGAGATTGCGGCATTGGATTTGAAATTTCGCTCCAGCGGTGATCTGTTAGAGGGGAGTATCCAAAGCGGTAAAAAATTTCGTTTTGCGGATATTGCAGAAGATGAAGCTATTGTTCGAGAAGTGAAAAACTGGTTAGATAAAAATTGAGGGGTTTTTGCCCCGAGCATTAAGAGTTCACGCGCAATGCAGAAGTGCAAGGAGTCGCGTAGAACTCCTGCGAGGGAAAAGTTCTCTTTGGTTACTTTTCTTTTACAAAAGAAAAGTAAAAACAGGTTTAATATAGCCCGAATCGTCCATCATTGCGTTTATAAAGAACCCGCATTTTTCCGTCATTATCATAAAATACTTCAAATACTTTTGTACTCTCTTTGAGTTTTTCCAACACTTCTGCCACCTCTTGAGGCTTAAAGAGTATAGGTTCTGCGGGGACAATTTCATCTTCCATAGCTTCTGTTTCAGCGTGAAGGTTGATAGAGCCAGCTGCTGCTTGTTTTGCTTCATTGAGCCCTTCGTTTTTGTGATCTGAAATCCGATCATGTAAACGTCTCAGAGCTTTTTGTGCACGATCAATCGCAATATCGATTGCGGCGTAGAGATCATCATCGCGCTGAGTAATGACAATAGTGTTTTTTCCGGCGACGTTGATCGTAAATTCGATCGTGACACCTTTTTTGCGCTCATTTGCACTGGCAACTGCATTGACGCTGATGAGGTCGAGATGATATTTGGCGAGAGTATCGATAGAGTGCATCAGATGATCTTTGATTGCATCGCTGAGTTCGATGTGTCGTCCGACGAGAGATATATTCATAATGTCCGCCTTGTATTGGGTTGAGAATTAATTATAACATACAAAAGTGAAACGTCTCTGTTTTTTTTTAAAACAAAATTGAATATAAAATGATTTATATTTAACGTATTTTAATCCTTCTTTAATCTACATATCACTACAATCAAAATATGGCGTCCCTTACTATAATGTTTTAGAAATTAGGGATAATGGTCGATAGTAATCGATTGGATCGATGTTTGAGAGAAAATTGCTACCGAGCCCTAGTCGGTAGTGCAAAATCCCAAGGAGGATGAGATGAAACCTTTTACACTTTTTGTTCGGCTGATTGCCGTTTTTGGAATCATGATGATATTTGCAACATCGGGGTGGAACTCTACGCTCAGTTATGATAATACTGCTGGAACAGGTACTATCGCTTCTGTGAGTAAGTCCTCTGGTACGACTATTACTCTGAGTGATGGTACAGGTTTTTCCAGAAGTGGCTATGTTCTTAGTGAATGGAATACCAAGAAAGACGGTAGTGGAACTTCGTACGCTCTTAGTAGCAACTATACGTTTACTAATAAGGATAGAACGCTTTATGCGATATGGACTTCTCTTCCAACTTATAGCGTTACTTATAATAATAACAATGGTAGTGGGAGCGTAACCGATTCAAACTCCTATACTTCTGGCTCACAAGTGACAGTTAAGAGTGGCTCAGGTTTAACCAAATCCGGCTTTGCCTTTAAAGGTTGGAATACTGCCCAAAATGGCACAGGCACCACATATCAACCAGGTGATACTTTTAATATCACAACAAATACCACACTCTATGCGATATGGACTAGTGCTTATTCGCTTACCTATAATAGCAACGGCGGTAGTGGAACAGTATCAGATTCCAATAGTCCATATATTCCTAATTCACTGGTAACGGTCAAGGACGGTTCAAATTTAACCAAAACAAATTATAAATTTGTTGGTTGGAATACAAATCAAAATGGTACAGGTAGCACATATCAAGCAGGTGCAACTTTTAATATCACAACAAATACCACACTCTATGCGATGTGGGCTATTGCTTATACGGTTACTTATAACATCAATAATGGTACTGGAACTGTACCAACCGATTCGACCAAATATGATTCTGGTGCAACGGTGAGTGTTATGGATGGATCAGCTTTGACCAGAACAAATTATACTTTTGGTGGTTGGAATACAAACTCAAGTGGTACAGGTATTACATATCAGTTGAATAATACTTTTACTATCTCAGCCAGTACCATACTCTATGCGAAATGGGATCCTATTCCGGTTACCCCAAAAATCTCAATTACGGATGCTTCTAATATAGAAGGAAATAGTGGTAAAAAAGCAATTATATTTCAAGTAACTCTAGATAACGCGACCAATCAGGAAGTAAAGGTTGATTATCATACAGAACAATCAACACTCGTAAATTACGCAATATCGGGCAACGATTATGATGCGATCACGACAACGACCCTTCGCTTTCCGGTAGGGACAACATCTCAGGTTATTTCCGTCTCAGCTATTGGTGATACGGTGAATGAACCTAATGAAAAGTTTTATGTTATCTTATCCAACCCCATAAACGCTACCATAACAGATGGTAATGCGACAGGAACTATTATAAATGATGATGGCGGAACAATTGCCAGCTCATCAGAACGTGAATTTTCGCTCCGTAATCCTGTAGATACACAGATTATTAAGGGAGATAAGATTGTTATCGGTAATACTGTAGAGTGTGTAACGACCAGCACAACAGCTTATGGTGCTGCATGTACAGATGATCTTACGAAGAATGATAATGCTTATTTTGTCAAATATTTAGACGTGGATTCAAATACATCTACATTTAACTCTTCCGAAGCCAATCTTACTGTACCGGCAAACACACACGTAGTATGGGCAGGGCTGTATTGGCAGGGGAATATTCATTCAAATGATTCAAAGAATCGTTTGGGGACCACAACAGCTGGTACGTACGCTTCAACATTTACAACGGTAGATTTGACGAATTTGAGTGCTAACTATGATGCGCATAAAATACTCTTTAAACATCCTAATTCGGCTGCTTACACAACCGTGACTGCAGAACAACTGGATGTCTCTCATTATTATAGTAATAATTCAGGTGATATATACAATGCATTTGCGGATGTTACGTCGCTTGTTTCAGAAAGCGGCATGTATCGAGTTGCAAATGTCAAAACCATGGAAGGACTGGAATCAGGATTAGGTAACTATGGTGCATGGTCACTGGTAGTCATCTATAAAGCGGATAATTCTACTACGACAACACTGGCACCAAAAAATATCTCGATATTTGACGGATATAAAAAAATATCCGGTAGCACAGATGCGATTATCCCCATCATAGGGTTTAAAACGCCGTTGGATTCTACACAGATAGTTGCATCTCTTTCAACATTTTTGGGAGAGGGTGAATATGCGTATAGTGGTGATAATATTACATTTGATGGGAAAAACATACCGGGCGCTACAGCTAATAATATTGCTGATGCTCAAATAACTGGAAATTTTGTTAGAAATCCTACTTATATTAACACCAACGGTATTGATATAGACACGTTTGATATCAGTACCCTTCTTACATCGGGGCAAACAAAAGCTACTGTTACATTGAGTTCTTCTAAGGATGTATATTGGGCAAGTATGATTGCTTTTTCAGCCGATTTGTATGTACCGAATGTCTGTTATGATCAAACATTTACTGACCTAAGTGGCAATGCAATCACAAAGCTCGATGTTGGAACACCATTTTTGGTCAACACTATGATCGGTAATAAAGATAAAGCGGGTCAGCCGGCGGAAACAGCAGAGGATGTTATCGTTGAACTTACATGGGATAAAAATTTGGCATATACGACGAGCAAGGGTAATACATCATTTCAAAATGTTGGAGCTTTGGGCTACAGTGTCATGAGTGATCCAGTCGATACCGATAATGTAGAGTTTTTATCAGATATAAACTCAAGTCGTATGTATGTAGGTACCGGTGCAGTTGGAAGTAAAGGTGGAATTTTGTCAGTCAATGCTGAATCGCATATGAAAACAACGATTACGGCACAATCTGTCCCTTCCAATGGCCTCATTGATAATACCTATCGTGCGAGTTTTTATAGTCCTACAGCAGGGGTTATTCCATTGTCGGTAATTGACCCATGTACAAGTGTAGATAAAACTTTAAACGTTTCAGCATCGGGTGCTTACCAAGCAGTTGAAGTTGGTGGTGCTTGCGGAAGCGAGATGAACACAAAAATAGTAGGGCAAGCTTTTGACGTGGACATTGTATCGTGTGATACTGGTAACAATTTGATTAATTCTAGTGGGGTTGTTGATATTAATTTTACCGATGGTACCAAGAAAGCTATTGCTGGTTCTCCTGCAATAAGTTCGCTAACCTTTAACAGCCAAAATCGTAAAACAGTTACTATTCCAGCATATTCAAATGCGATTAAATCGATCAATCTTAGTACAAAAAAATCGACAGATACCTCTTTTACAGGTATTTCTAACAGCTTTGCTATACGTCCGGATAAGTTTGATATTACAACAGCTGCTGCAGGAAATATTGTAGCAGGAACAAATTTTCAACTCACTTTTAAAGGATTAGATGCTACCGGTAATCCTGCAGCTGCTTATGCGGATACGGCAGGAACTAATTTTAGTGTAACATTTACTGAGGCATTAGGAGCTCCTTGTATCGTCGGAGCATTTAATCCTATCATTAAAAATGGTTGGCAGTTTACCGATGGAAAGAATGATTTTACGACAAATTACTCCGAAGTTGGAGCTGTTAGTATTACACTCGATGAAACTACCAAGGCTTGTACTTCCCGTTTCGCGGCAATCGATTGTACCGATGTAAATCAAGCAAACTTATCGATTGCGGCTGTGACAAAAACATTTAACTTTATTCCAAATAATTTTAATGTCACAGCGAATATAGTTAATCAGGGAAATGGGTTTACATACCTTTCAACGGCCTTAGCAAATATGTCAGCGCAAATACAAATGACAGTAACGGCGCAAAATGCCCTCGGTGCAGCTACACAGAACTATCAAGCGGCATGTTATGCTAAAAATACTAATTATACGATTGGTTATGGTGCTATAAACACTACGCCTAATGCATTAACACAAATAAATTTTGATGAGACTTTGACAACAACTACTGGCAATCAGAATCCGATAGGAACTCAGTTTGTACTGAATAATTTAGCACCTGCACCTTTATTTATCGCTGCAACCCCAGGTATTGCAAACCCTATAGTTCGTGTAAATTTTACCCGTAACAATACCCAAGAGGTTAATCCTTTTAATTTTACAGTTAATCAAGTGACAGTTACGGATACAGATGGGGTAACAGGTACTCAAAACCCAGCCCAAGCAGCACTTTTTTATTATGGTCGTGTTCATGCACCGGATTATCGTTTTACTGCTCCTATAAATGGTGGTAATTACAATGGAAATGGGCGCCTTTATTACGAAGTTTATTGTGGTGGAGCAGGATGTAATAATGCCTTATTACCACTAACTCATCCTATGAGCGATGATACCAGCTGGTTTATGAATGGTGACCATGTAGAAGCTACGGATGGGACAATCGGTGTTGTGCCGAATGTTGGATCAATAGTCGTAAATGCTAACCAAGTCGCTGTTGGAGGGGCATTTGTAGGCATCGCGGCTGGCAATGGTTTTACAACACGTGGATTTAGTTATAATGGAGGGCAAGGATTTCCCTATAAACAAATTATGGATATTCCAAATAAATCTGCTTGGTTAGATTTCAATCCAACAACTTTTGAGATTGAATTCTTGCAAGGTGGTGGGCAATGGGTAGGTGAGATAAAAAACTCTACGACAACCGATTCGCAAGCACCTGCCGCAACCAATAGGAGAATAGTGTGGTAAAAGGTGCTTTTACCTTAATCGAGCTGATATTTGCGATTGTTATCATGTCGATTGTTATGTTAGCATTCCCGATGGTGATGCTCAGTGACAGTGATAATATGAAAAATAATCTCGATCAAGAGGCAGTTTTTGCTGCATCAGCAAAGATATTGCAGACGATGGCATATCAGTGGGATGAAAACTCATTGGATGCAACTCTTGTGTCTGAAGGGACTGCTAGTACTGCGATGATTTTGGATGTTCCAAATGGCTCTGCTGACTTTAATCGTAATGGTCTATTTCGAAATGGGCATATCGATGCTCCAACACACCGTCATTTTTTTGAAAATGCAACAAATGCGACATCTATTAATGGCAATCCAGGTGCAGAATCGGTTGATGAACGTGGAGTAACAAATTGGGCATTGGATAATGCCGGTGTCAATGCCAGTGGATATAAATACCAGTACAATTTTGATGTATCAGTAGATAATGTAAGTGATGATAATGGAGGCACAATTAACTATAACGCTGCTGCGCAGAGTGTGAATGGTTTTGTTTTTGGGACGGCTGGATTAGGTCCAACTGCAGCAAACGCTAGTAACTTGCGTATGATTAGTGTTACCATGAAGCACCAAAATAATGATGGTACATGGTCTACTGTTACTACGTTACGTACCTATGTCGCTAATATCGGCGAATACCAAACTTATAGAAGAACTTACTGATGAAATATTATCGAAAAATGAAATTTGCTTTTACCATGATCGAACTCATTCTCGTTATTGTTATTATGGGGATTGTTGGTAAATACGGGACAGAAATTTTATTGCAAGCATATAATTATTATATTATGAATGTCACTCAAAACCGTTTTCAAATGCAGAGTCAAACAGCGGTAGAAGAAGCAGCAACGCGATTGCAGTATCGTATCCCAGAGACATTGGTCGTGAGACAAGGTGCTAATATTGCTGCTCTTAATGGAGCAGGTTCTTTTATTGATTTAGCAAGGGCCACTCCGGCTGGAGCTCAATTTAATGTATTGGAATGGATCGGATACGATATAGATGGCTGGCGTGGAGATGGTGCTTCCACATTGCCAACTTGGAGCGGAGTGATCGATGTTGATAATGCAGCGGCTATAGCTGCTCAAAACTATGTAGAATCACCAGCTAGTGATACAGGACGTATAGCAGGAGTGATCAATAGCTTATCCACTCGCGGTGCTACAGCAGCGATTACCTATATCGGGGATAAAAATATTAATTTGACAACTGGGTATGGTTGGGATAATGTTGCAATGGCTGATCAGACGGATAATATTCACCCTATAGTTGCAAACGGAGCAAGCGTTACACGTTTTAATGCAGGAACTGCTGCTCCAACATTTGCAGGAACCAATGTGTATGAATATTACCGATTGACATGGAGTGCGTATGCACTTGTGCACGATAATGTGACACATCAACTATGGCTTTATTATGATTATCGTCCATGGCTTGGTGAAAACCTCACTAATGCAAATAGAGAGATTTTGATGGAAAACGTGGATACTTTTCAGTTTCGCTCTATCGGTGATGCAATGAAATTGCAAATATGTATCAAAGATGCGTCATTATTTAACATTACTGCAAAGGAATATGCGGTATGCAGCGAAAAAACTATATTTTAAAACACCATGGTATGGCTATGATCATGGCTATTTTTATGATCTTAGTATTGGGTGGGATAATGGCAGCTGTGGTTAGTTTAACTTCCACAACGACGCAACGCACTCAAAATCAATATTTACACGAGCAGGCGCTTTTATTAACTCGCAGTGCAACAGAATATGCTATGTTAGCTATCTCTGGACATACCATCAATGCTGCAAATGGATGCATCAATCAAATCACCGCCGTTTATCCAAATGCAGCTAATCCGATGTTTGATATCACTATTAATGCACGATATGTTTTAAATGCCGCACCTGCAACTTGTAATGTATATATTCCAGCTATTACTGCACAGCAAACAAACGGAACAGTATTGTTGGATGTTTATGTGAATACTGACGCAGCTTTGAATCTTGATGAGCCTATTAGATATCATCGTAGAACATTACAAAAATTGTAATATAGGTATATTTATCGATTTGATAAGGCAGTGCTATTTGTAACTATGTGGATAGGAAAAAGTATTAATATTGTTAATTAAAAAAGAGGGGTTCGCCCCTCTCATATTGGTTGCAGATTAATTAAAGAACGAGTTGAGAGATTTTAGCAACGACGTCTTTTTCACGTACAGGTTTCATTAAAAAGCCATTAGCACCACACTCTAATGCCTCACTTTTTTTCGTTTCATCGGTTGTTAGGACGATTACAGGTAGCTGTCGTAGTGATTCATCAGCACGGATAACCTTTAACATTTCGATTCCACCCATAACCGGCATGATGATATCCAGCAAGATAATATCAATATCATCCTGAGATTTTAGTACTCCGATTGCATCAGCACCATTTTTTGCTTCAACAACCTGAGCGACGTTTGGGGTTTTCATTAACATGGTTTTTAGCAATTTGAGGTTGATCATATCATCATCAACCGCAAGCACTTTAAGTTTTTTATCACTCATTTAGAGTTTCCCCATTCGTTAAATAAATTTTTCAAAAACGAGACGCAATAAATCTTTATTGACGACATTTTTGATGATTTCATGGACATACATTGCATCCTCTGAATCTTCTTTTGCATTTGGATCAACAAGCATAACTAGCGATGTGTCACTTTGATTCGAGCGAATTATATCATAGAGATCCTTGAGATTTAATTCTCTAAGTGTTTTATCAAACAACGCAAGTTTAAAGTGCTCTGTATCGATAGCATTAAGAAGTTCTTTGGTGGTGGTAACACTTTTATAGGTGTACCCAAGATCATCAAGAATACGGGTAAAGAGCTTCATTTCAAGTGAATTTTGTTTTGCAATAAGTACATCAGCCGTATATGTTGATGGCATTGGTATTTCTACATGAGCTTTATGATCGACTACTTCTTCTATCTCTTTAAAAACCGGTATTTCAATTTCAGGAGCTTCGTCGTCAATATTAAGTGATTCTTCTGCTTGTAATGAAACGAGTTCTTGATCAATGAGATCCATTACCGGTGCTTCTTCCTCGATGAGTGGCGTAGCAGGTACGATTAGCTCATTAAGTACTTCCGGTATAGCTGTTTCTACCATACTTTCTACGGTAGAGTCGTTTGTAGAATCAATTACAGATTCATTGGTTTCGGCGAGCTCATGAGCTGATTTTGGTATTGCTTTGATATCGATAATCTTATGGGATAAGAAATTATTGAGCAAAGATATCAGTTCAGAACGTACCAAAGGTTTAGTCGTATATTCATCCATACCTGCTGCTAAAAAGCGTTCTCTATCGCCTTTAAGTGCATTAGCTGTAAGTGCAATGATTGGTGTGTGATGTTGCCCATAATCTTCTTCAAAATCCAAAATCTCTTGTGTCGCTTCGATACCATCGAGTACCGGCATTTGGATATCCATGAATATGATGTCATAGTTTCCATTTTTTCGTTTTTCAAAGGCTTCAAGACCATTGTTAGCGATTGTTATTTCAAGTCCTAAATCTTCAAGTGTACGTCGAATCAGTTTTTGGTTAATGACGTTGTCTTCTGCAACAAGAGCGGTAGCAGAGAAACGGGAATTTTTCTCATCAAATTTTTTACGGCGGGACGCTTTTTGCTTACGGTTGGTGAAAGCTTCTGCATCATACGCTTCAAGAGTTACACGAATTTTAGAGCTGTTAAGTGGTTCATAAAGAACTTTGAAAATATCAATTCCCATAGAATCGATTTTTTTCATGTAATACGATTTGGTAATTAGCACTAACTGTTCTTGTGAACCGGCATAAGCAATAATATCTTCATCATTGGTGTAATCATTGTCAATAAACAGCAAGTCATAATTGACTTGGCGTTCCAACATTTTTAACTCTTCTACTTCATGGAATGTTGTATAGCTTACTCCGAAATAATCAAGATACTCTTTCAGATACGTATTTTGAAGTTTTTTCTTGCTATTGCTTTCCAAGATAACAGCATTTACATTTGAAAATGACCCTTTTAATGGTTCATTGAGTGTTTCAATTTCTTCGAATTCCAATGTAAAGAAGAAAGTAGTTCCACTACCTGGTTCACTTTCAAGATCAAGTTTTGACCCCATAAGTTCAACGAAACGGCTAGAAATTGTAAGTCCGAGACCTGTTCCACCATATTTACGGGTAATAGATGTATCTGCTTGTGAGAACGCTTCAAAAATTCGTGATTTTTGCTCACTGGTAACACCGATTCCATTATCTTTAACTTGGAAATGAATGCGTGCACGATTGAGCTGATCGCATTCAACACGACGGATATCAACGCTGACAGAGCCCCCACTGTTGGTGAATTTAACTGCATTGCTGAGAAGGTTGATAACAACTTCTTTAATTTTTGTTGGATCCCCTTTGAGAGGACGTTCAAGGCTAGGATCAACATAACAAGCAAGGTCGATGTGTTTTTCAGAAGCACGTACTGCATAAACTTCAACGGCACTTTCAAACTCATCGATCGGATTAAAGACGATTTCTTCGATTTCGAGTTTATTACTTTCGATTTTAGAAAGGTCAAGAATATTATTGATAATCTCAAGAAGATTTTCTGAACTTTTTTCAATAATATCAATAAATTCACGCTGTTCATCATGTAATTCAGTATCTTTGAGTAATTCGGTAAATCCGACAATACCGTTGAGAGGAGTACGAATTTCATGTGACATGTTTGCCAAGAACATTGATTTGGCTTCACTCGCTTCAAGTGCATATTGTTTATCATGAAGCGTTTGTTCGATAATACGTTCCAAAATTCCATACGCTTGTGCTGTCCCCTCTGCTGTATCGAGGTTAATGATATGACTAAGTTCTTTTGCTTCATCATCGTGAGAATCTTCGGCAACACGTTTGAGAACCAGCTCAAGATTTTTAATATTTTTAGTAATTTCGTTGGCAAGCAATACGCCTAATATTCCAACCAAAACAGCGATAATCCAAATAATGATAGCGATAGACAATAATTGGACCGAATGTTTTTGTATGACTGTAGAACGGCTATCCATTGACTCAATAATGACTTTTTGAGCTTCATCGATTGCATTGATTTTTTCTGAAATCATTGCAAACCAAATACCCGATTGTGTACTGTATTTTCCGGTTGCACTAGAGAGCAATATATTGGCTCGTTCAGAAGTTATATCTTGAAAAAGTTCAGTGTTGTCTTCATTAAAGAGGGTTGATTTGATCTTTTCTTGGAGGACTTTATCTCTCATCCCTTCTGTTGGAAGGGTATCGGCTTTTGCAATGAGGGAGATCCATTTATCAAGTTCTTCGGTTTGAAGTGCGGTAGCACGTGAAAGAATATAGGTAATGTAATCACGTTCAATACTACTATACTCATTTGCACGTACAAAAGAAAGATAAGTAGAAGAGTATGCATTAATTTCTTCATCGAAATGCAAGCCGGATAATTCTGCAAGTTCATTGATCAAAGAGATTTGTGAATTACCATAGACGCTAGTAAAAATCGTATCAAAGTCACCTTTTCCGCTATCAACAAGTGGACGGGAAGATTGAAGCTTTTTTTCGAGAGCATCGATAAGTGTTGTTAATCTGCTCGTATCAACATTACCTTTGCGTTTAAGGGTATCAAGATGCTTTTGGTAATCAGAAATTTTCTGATCTACTATGGTACGCTGAGCATGAAGCGATTTAAGGGTTGCAGGAGAGGCATTCCCCATATACATAACCGTCATACCTCGTTCACGAGAGAGGTTATTGATTAAATCGGTTAGCTCTTTGTTCCCTTCTAAACGGGTTTGGAGCTGTTGGGCACCCTGATAGCTTACATACGCATTGTAAACATAATAACTCGCAAGAGAAAACAGTATCAGAATCGGTAAGAGACTGATGAGGCGGAGTCGATTTCTAAGTCCTAGTTGCATGATATTTCCTCTAAATCATTTTCTACAGTTGGTTAAGGAGACTATTGAGTCGTTTTGAAGCTTTATGAGCTTCTTGCGCATCGTTAGTTGAAGACAATATGGTAAATTCTTCCGATATTTCATTTAGGCGGAGGTTATCACTAATCCCTATGAACTCACTCGCAGTTTGTTTCCATGAGTGGGTATCAAATGCTTCAATCGCATTTGCTATTTTACCACTTACAAGCAAAGCATCATGCTTAAAGTCATTGATCAATTCTTCAAAAAAGTCATGATCAATCCCAAGTGTACCCGCAACTGATTTTTTGTCATAATGAAGTACATCATCGGTTGGATGTTCCAAGAAAGTTGGTTCATCTATAGGAGATTCCTCAATAGCATCAGAGGTAACCATAGTATAGAGATCATTTTCATCTTCAGTTTCTTGTGCAATATCAGGAGTTTTAATATCTTTTTCTTGAACTAAAAGAGTTTCATGATCCGTTTGTTTAAGGCCGAAATCATAGATATCGTCATTAGGAACATTGACTGGAGATACTTCTTTGAGAGGCGCTAAATCTTCTTTAAGTGTAAAAGGATTTATCTCATCAGCAGGCTCTTCTTCCTCTTTTCCTTCAAGTTTACTAATAATGGTATAAAAATATTTTAGATTAGCTTCTACCTCGACAGGATCGTTTGAAGTGTTAATAATACTCAATGATTCAAAAGCGTCTTCAATGCGAAGGTTTGCCGCTACCCCTTTGAGTTTATGAGACAAAATTTTTAGATTGTTGAAATCTCCTTTTAAGACAGCCCCGAATAAATCTTGTTTAAATTCATAAGATTGTTGAATAAAATCTCCAATGAACTCTTCAATCAAATCGACAGGTAGCCCTAACTCACTCGCAGCAACGTTAGGATCAAATCGATAAGATTTATCTGTCTTGAGGCTATTGATAAATCCTTTTTCTGCATTGGAATATGTAGTATCACCCAACATAGGGCGATCACTTGCTTTTGCTGCTGCTGGTATTACTGGTGTTGCTGGTGGTGTGACTTCAGGCTCAATTTTGAATTCTAGTTCTTCATCATTGAGAGGAAGGGCAAGTTTTGCATATAAATCTTCAGCACTTTCATGAATATGGCCCAGTTCATTTTCTTCAAACGATGGGATGTCTAAAGTACCTGGTTCGCTAAGTTTTGTTGGGGTAATATGGGTATAGTTTGGGAGGGAAGATTGTGGTTCATGTTTAACTTCTGCAGGAGTTGACGCTACAGCTGGTTTTATACTTTGTGGTGCTTTTGGAGTAATGACATGAGGCTTGATATCATCTCCGTTAATAGAGAGCACATGTAGCATTTCAATCATATATCCGTTTGATGCAGGTTCTTCGCATAAAAAGAGTTTTTGAACGTGTAGGGTACATGAAAAGGTTCGACCGTTTCCGTGAACTATTGCCGAAGTAGCATCAGAATCAGCATGCAATAAAAAATCAATCCATCCGAAACTTTTGAAATTATGAATATAACCGGGTTCTTTCGCAAACAAGTCTGCAACGTCGGTACATACCCCTAGTAATTCTTCTAATGAGGTATAGTTTAAGAGTTTTAAACCCTCTTCATCTATACCGATAAACTCTTGCTTGTGATTGTAAAATAGCATCCATGCGCCCCCTATTGTTCTTGCTCTAGCATTTTTTTATACAATGCTGTAGCTTCGATTATGTTTGTTCGAGAAGCCGGTTTTCGAGCGGCCATATAACCTTTAAGTTTTCCATTGTTATCGTAAGAACAAGTTACCTCAGTATCTACCCAATAATATCTACCATCTTTACGCAAGTTTTTAACCAACCCATGCCATGAAGCACCTGATAGAATGGTTTTCCACATTAGCGCAAATGCAGCTTTTGGCATATCTGGATGGCGAATAATATTATGCGGTTCTCCGATAAGTTCATCAATAGTATATCCCGAAATTTCGCAAAATTTGCGGTTAGCATACGTTATGACCCCTTTTGTATCAGTTTCGCTAACAATTGCGCGCCCCTCAAATTGGTATTCTTCATCGATCGGAATAGGCTTTTCCATCATTTAACCCCTTTAGATAAAAAACTGCTGAAAACATAATCTGTGGAATATGGCATAAACTCCATAAAAGATTACTTAGATTACCTAGATGTATAATAAATTTCGATATTTTTTGCATCTTTTTCTCCAATAAGAGCACAAAGTGTCTCAAAATCGCTTTTTGCAATGGATTCAAAAGTACCAAAGTATTCTAATAGCTTATGAATTTTTGGAGTACTGATTCCATGTATATTAAGAAGTTTTGATTCTTGATCGAATCGGAGTTTTGATTTTTTGTGAAAAGTGATAGCACTTCTGTGTGCTTCATCTCGGAGCATTTGAACAAATTGGAGACGTTTATCACTGCTCTCTAATCGTAAAGTATTATTGGATGTATGCAAAATATCTCGGGCAGAACCTTTTGCGCGATGGGCTTTTGCATCAATTTTTTCTTTGCTGATGGCAATAACATCAAGATGAACACCATTGGATAAGAGTAGATCAAGAGCAAGAGAACGTAATGTTTCACCACCATCAAGTATCCATAAGTCAGGTGGTGGATTCGTAATAAATCCTTCGATTCGTCGTGTTAATATTTCACGCATTTGCCCATATTCATCTCTGTGATGCAGATGATAGGTTCGATAGCTGCTTTTGTCAAAATGTTTTTCATCGTATACGATCATTGCCCCGACTATTGCATCCCCTCCATGGTGAGAATTATCAAATACTTCTATACGTCTTGGAATATTTTCAAGTTCACATAGTTCTTGAATAGAGTTTAAAAGTAGATCATTGTTATTTTGAGGTGTTCTTAGAAGTTCTTTGGCATTTGTTAGGGCTAACTCTACTAGCTCTTTTTTTACACCCCGTTTTGGTACTTCTAAACGGGCTTTTTTTCCAAAAAGTGCTGAAAGGTGTTCGGTGATCCATTCTTGTGATTCAAAAAGGTGTGCTACTAAAATGGGTGCAATAATAGGAGGTCTTTGTGTTCCATAAAATCCTATTATCGCTCGTTCATACACTTCATCAAGAGAAAAATAGGGGCTAATGGGGATAAAATCATGAGTACCTGAAACAACTTTTCCTTCACGGATAAAGATACGAACAATGCAGCCTCGTAATTCATCAGTTGCAATTGCAAAGAGATCATAGTTTTCATTAGATGCGAGATCGATTTGAGAAGAAATTTCACTTTTTGCAATGCGTTCACGTCTATCACGAAGTACCATTGCCTCTTCAAAACGGAGTGATTCGGCGTAAAATTCCATTTTTTCTTCAAGTTTTTGGATTAATTTGTGTTTATTGTGTATCCAATCAATTCCCTGCATTACGATGTTGAGATAGATATCACGGGAAAGTGGAAATTCGCAAGGTGCTAAACACTGATCAATTTGATAATAGAGACACTTTTTTTTCCCTTTCAGACAGCTTTTTTTCTGTACCAGTTTAAGTAATTCATATAAAGAATCTAAGATGTCACGCGCTCCGGTCGAATAGGGACCAAAATAGCGGATTGATTTTCCCTGAATAATTTTTCGTGTTAACTCAAAGCGGGGGTAGTTTTCATCCATATCAATGTAGATATATGGATATGTTTTATCATCACGCAAAAGGATATTGTATTTGGGTTTGAGTTGTTTAATGAGCGAATTTTCTAATATGAGTGCATCATGTTCATTTTCGACAATAATATAATTGAGACTTTTCGTTTCAGACAACATTTTTTGGATGCGGAGGGATAGTGTTGATTTTGGCCATAAGGTCGGGGTAAGATTAAAATAACTTTTAACCCGTTTGGCAAGGTTTTTGGCTTTACCGATGTATAAAATTCTTCCTGATTCATCAAGGTATTGATATATTCCCGGATTGTGTGGAAGTGCGCGAATTTTTTCAAGCATATGCGGGTAAAAATCCCCTTTAATCAATTATTTATTGAAGCTATTATACCATCCGTGAAGAAAGAATGAGAGAGGGGATCATGGCGAAAAAACTGATGTTTGCGCTAGAAGTTGTTGTTTGTATAGCACTCTTAGCAGGATGTGGCTATAAAGCTCCTCCCTATTATGAAAAATTAACCACGGGTGAGGGTAGTACTGTTGCGTTATGATGTTGTTATTATTGGATCGGGAATAGCGGGATTGTATGCGGCAATCGGATTGCCAAAAACGCTTAAAGTTTTGCTGATCAACAAATCATATCCATGGGAGTGCAATACCTATTATGCTCAAGGTGGAGTAACTACTGCTTATAATGATGATGATATTCCCTTACATATTCACGATACCTTAGATGCAGGTGCTGGGATGTGTAATCCAGATGCCGTTCGATTGATGAGTGAAAATTCCCAAGCGGTTATTCGTGACCTGATTGAGCGTGGGTTTTCATTTGATAAAGACGATGAAAATAATCTCTTGTATACAAAAGAAGCAGCGCATTCTAGAAGTCGAATCCTCCATGCGGGGGGTGATGCAACAGGGCGACATCTGCACTTCTTCTTATTGGGACAAAACCCGCATCCGATGCTGAGCGATACTACGGTCGTTGATTTGTTGATTGAAAATGATCAATGTTGTGGTGTTGAAGTGGTAACCGACGGAAAACGTCGTCTTATACATGCAGACAATGTGATTATTGCCAGTGGCGGTGTTGGATCGTTATATGAGTATCATACAAATGCTTCGACCATTAGTGGAGATTTGCATGGAATATGTATCGAAAAAGGGATAGTGCTTGAATCTATGGAGATGACACAGTTTCACCCAACGGTATTTGTTGCTAATAATTGGGCACGTAAACTGCTTCTTACGGAAGCACTTCGTGGAGAAGGTGCACATGTCGTCGATGACAATGGATATCGGTTTTTATTTGAATACGATCAAAGAGGTGAATTAGCCCCTCGTGATATCGTAAGTCGGGCGATTTTTGATTATAAAAAACGAACTTCCAAGCAGGTTTATCTTTCATGTGAAGATTTTGAAAGTGAGTATTTTAAAGAGCGTTTTCCTAATATTTATAAATCATTACTTGATTTAGGCTTTCATTTACCGAAAGAACGAGTTCCTATTTCTCCTGCATTCCATTATTTTATTGGTGGAATAAAGAGTGATCTTGATGGTAAAGTTCCCCAAATAAAAGGACTTTTTGCAGTAGGAGAAGCTGCATGTACAGGTGTGCATGGAGCAAATCGATTAGCAAGTAATTCATTATTGGAAGGTTTGGTTTTTGCTAAGCGTTCAGCAGAGTATATTCAGCATCATTCGCTTCGCCATTGCATTGGGGAATTTAGAGAAGGTACTGAGCCGCTTGAATGTTTCGGGGATAAAGAGAAAAAAGATGCTCTGCGCCATATTATGTGGGATAATGTCTCTATTGTACGGACTACTGAGGGATTGCAAGAGGCTAAAAAGGCTGTTGAAATAATGTTGAATGACGAGATAGGTAGACTTTTGAAACTTCGACTTTTAAGTGCAAAAGCTATTATTGATGGAGCGCTCAACCGAAGTGAATCGATTGGTGTGCATTATATAATCGCTGATTGATCTTTGGCTTCATGGTAATGAGCGGCATATTTGAGTAAAAATGGTACGCTTAGATTTAGAATAAAAGCACTGAGTGAGATTAGTAACAAATCTGCTTGGCTAATAAGATCCATGGAGAGAGCTGCCATTCCTACTAAAAAAGTTACTTCAGCACGCCCTTGCATAGCGATTCCAATGAGGGCAGATGAATGCCATGGAAGATGATTGATGTATTTAGCTGTGAATGCGGCTGCAATAAATTGGATAATAAAAAGTACTCCTGCGAGCAAGAATGCTTGTGCTAGTACTTCAAATAATAAATTAAGACTCGCAATTTCCATATGTAATCCGATACTGATGAAGAAAATTGGAGCGAAAAAATAGAGGGTTAAAAAACGGAGTTTTTCAACTGAGGAATGAAAATTATCATTTTTTGATTGCATTGATGGAATCACATCAAAATGTTCCTTATTGATGATTAGTCCCATAAAATAAGCACCCAATGCGACACTTGTTCCTAAGTATTCTGCAATGAATGATCCTAAAAATGCCAAAAATAGCATAAATACAATTGCTGTATTGTGTTCTTGTTTCCCTAAAAAATTTATTGCACCTGCGTGAGTATAAATCGATTTTTTTGTTTTATTTAAGAGTTTAAGGAGAGCATTTTGCTGAGTCAATGATACAGTGGGACGAAAATGAAAAAAGAGATAAGCAATTAATCCCATATATGTCATAAAAATAAGAAAATGAGATACAGGTTCACTGCCTAAAATAAGGATGGTATTGAGAGATATTCCGGTTGATGTACTAGTGTGCAGTGAAACTAAAATTCCTCCAAGTACTCCCCATAAGATAAGAGATAGAACATCATCGGTTAAGGCTGCTGCAACAATGATCGGTTGTAATTTATTTTTAGCACTGAATGAGAGGGTATTAAGCGTTAAAAATGCAATTCCTATTGAGGTTGGAGCAAATGCCATTGCAAAAACTATCGATTTGATTATATCGTGTGACAGAGTGTATTCTGTAAAATAGATTGCACTAAAAGGTAAAATGACACCGGCAACAGCAATTTTCCACCCTTTTTTGATCCCTTCAGTAAAACCTTGTAAATTCTCTTCTAAGCCAAGATAGAAAAATAAGAATATAGTACCGATAAAAGAGAAGATTTCTATTGTAGGTGATTCGGGTGTAAGGAGATGCAGATTGACTGCAATAAGCCCTCCTATAAGATAAAAAAGAACATCTGCGATACCTGATTTTTTCGATGCCCATAAGGAAGCAATGATGATCATAAGTAAATTAAGCAAGATTAAAATAATTGTCATTTCCACGATAGGAAGCCTTTTTTTTGCTTATTGTATCAAATCTTAAAGTAGTTTAGAGTATTCTTTTACACTTAAAATTATCCAAATCTATCACCTAAAGGCTTACCCGTGAAAGATGTCAGTATTATCGTACTCGATTTCGGTTCCCAGTACACTCAGTTGATCGCTCGCCGTTTGCGCGAAGATAAAGTCTATTGTGAAGTACTTCCATATCACACTGCAATCGGTGTTATTAAAGCTAAAAATCCTCAAGGGATTATTCTCAGTGGCGGTCCTTCATCGGTATATAACAAAGATGCCTATGAAGTAGATCAAGGTGTTTATGCTCTCGGAATTCCTGTTTTGGGAATTTGTTATGGAATGCAACGTATTGCGGTTGATTTTGGTGGTTCTGTTATTCGAAGCGATCATCATGAATACGGGAAAGCGGAACTTACGATCGATATGACTCAGCATTCACCGTTATTTGCAGGTTGCGAAGATGAACGTGCTGTATGGATGAGTCATTCTGATAAAGTAGATGTTTTGCCAGAAGGTTTCGTACCGATTGCTTATTCACCAAATTCTCCATTTGCTGCTATCGCCGATGAAGCTAGACAAATTTATGCAATGCAGTATCATCCAGAGGTTAATCACTCTGAAGAGGGGTATTTAATGCTCCGTAATTTTGCTCGTACAATTTGTGGAATTACTGCAAAATGGGACATGGGTCATTTCCTCAAAGAGCAAATTGTGAAAATCCGTGCCCAAGTGGGTGAGGGGAAAGTTCTCTGCGCACTCAGCGGTGGAGTTGATTCATCGGTTGTTGCGGCATTGTTGTACGAAGCGATCGGTGATAAATTGATCCCGGTATTTGTCGACAACGGATTGCTCCGCAAGGGCGAACGTGAATCAGTTGAAAATATTTTCAAAGTGCATCTCAAAGTACCTCTTATCGTAGCCGATGCATCGGAAAGCTTCCTCGGTAAACTCGCTGGGGTTACCGATCCGGAAACGAAGCGTAAAATCATCGGGCATACCTTTATCGAAGTGTTTGAAGCCGAAGCTAAAAAGCACGATGGGATCAAATTCCTCGCACAGGGGACATTGTATCCTGACGTTATCGAGTCTGTTTCGGTTAACGGTCCATCGGTTACTATTAAATCGCATCATAATGTCGGCGGATTGCCGGACTGGATGGATTTCGAGTTGATCGAGCCGTTACGTGATCTTTTCAAAGACGAAGTGCGTAAATTGGGTCTTGAACTCGGTCTTCCTGACTCATTGGTCAACCGTCATCCGTTCCCTGGACCGGGTCTTGGTATCCGTATCATGGGTGAAGTAAACAAAGCTGATTTGGATTTACTGCGCGAAGCCGATGCAATTTTGCTCGATGAGTTAAAAGTGAGCGGGTACTACACCAAAACATGGCAAGCATTTGCCGTATTACTAAACGTAAAATCAGTCGGTGTTATGGGCGATAACCGTACCTATGATAACACCGTGTGTGTCCGCGTTGTTGAAGCAGTAGATGGTATGACGGCAACGTTTGCTCATCTTCCGCATACGTTGTTGGAACGCATCAGCCGCCGTATTATTAACGAAGTTGATGGCATAAATCGTGTCGTTTACGACATCAGCTCTAAACCCCCAGCTACTATCGAGTGGGAATAAGGGGAGCCGCATTTTGCGCCCCATCTATTTGATTTCTAAAACTCCTTTCGAAGGAGTGATTCATGTTCCTATCCTTTCAATCGAATTTTTAATCCCTAAAATAAATTTTACAGAGTACGAAGGTATTGTTATCACTTCAAAACAAGGAATCCTTGCATTGAAAAACTATGCTGTTGATTGGAACAGTTTGAAGTGCATTGCAATTTCAGAATCTACAGCGGAATATGCTCGAAAAGCAGGAGCACTTTATGTCGAAATTGCAAAAGGATCTGGAACATCAATCCCTGCAGTTATGAGTGCTGAGGTGCGAAAAGGAAAATGGCTTTATTTACGTCCAAAAATTATTGCCGCTGAATGGGTAGATGAAGCAAGAGGGCTCGGGATAGTTATAGATGAAGCGATTGTGTATGAAACGTCATGCAATAAAGAAATAGTAAGTTATGAGATTGCAAAAGATGGGATTTTAATTTTCACTTCTCCTTCAAGTATCCGTTGTTTTTGTGTAAATCATTCCATCTATCCAACGCATAAGATTGTGGTGATAGGTAAAACTACCCAAAGTGCATTGCCATTAGATATATATTCATATTTGAGCCCTACACCTAGTGTTGCTGCAGCCGTTGAATTAGCCCGTCAAATTGAGGCGAAGGGGTAAAATTCATCACCCTTTTAAGCTTTTAGGGTTATAATTATTAACTCTGGGCGTAGCGACTAATCGCACTATGAGGGTTCTACGTATACATTTAGTCATAACTGTAGTTGTTTCTGTGTGTCGGTGGTCTCGTTTGAGTGTTTTAACGCGAGAGATTGCCGCCGTAAGAGACGCTCGTTATGGCGCAATTTTAGCTTTGAAGAACCAAAGCTATTGCGAAACGCCCGCCCGGGCTTAAATATTATATTATTTGAAAAACGTTTGCGGATTTCAAATAATATAATTAATTTTTTAAGGTGATTTATGCGAGTAATGGTAATCGGTAGCGGCGGACGCGAATTTTCGATCGGAAGAGTATTGAAACAAGATTCTGCAGTTACAGAGCTCTTTTTTGCCCCCGGTAATGGTGCAACAACAATGCTTGGTGAAAATGTTGGTATAAAAGATTATGAAGAGCTTGCACAGTTTGCGGTTGATAATAATATTGATTTAACGATCGTCGGGCCGGAAGGGCCTCTTAGTGATGGTGTTGTCGATGTATTTAAAGCCAAAGGATTGGTTATTTTTGGTCCTTCAAAAGCTGCGGCACAGTTAGAGGGTTCGAAAGTTTATATGAAAAACTTTTTGGCCAAATACGCCATCCCAACGGCACGCTATATCGAGACCGATCATATCGGAGATGCGTTTAAATTTATCGAATCCCTTACTCCGCCGATTGTCGTTAAAGCGGACGGATTGTGTGCCGGTAAAGGGGTTATCATAGCGATGAGTTATGAAGAAGCCAAAGTCGCCGTTTCCGAAATGCTTAGCGGTAAATCATTCGGTGATGCTGGTAAGCGGGTTGTTGTCGAAGAGTTTTTGGACGGCTATGAGCTTTCAATGTTCGCACTGTGTGATGGAAAAGATTTTATACTTCTCCAAGCGGCGCAAGATCACAAACGACTTTTAGATAATGATGAAGGTCCAAATACTGGTGGTATGGGTGCTTACGCACCAACACCTCTTGTGGATGATGTTATTTATGAAAAAGTAAAAGATCGAATTATTCGACCTACGCTTAAAGGGATGCAAGAAGAAGGGGCACCGTTTGAGGGAGTTCTTTTTATTGGACTGATGATCGTAAACGGTGAACCAATAACACTCGAATTTAATGTTCGTTTCGGTGATCCTGAATGTGAAATATTGATGCCATTGCTTAAAACACCTGCCAGTGAGCTTTTCTATAAAGCGGCTACTGCACAGCTCGATACGTTGAAGGTAGAATTTCATGATAAATATGCAGTAGGTGTTGTCATGGCAAGCCGTAATTATCCGTATGATAATTCTGAACCTGCGGAGATTATTGTTGATGCAGTTCATCATGATGAGATTGCCAAAAATACTCATATCGCATATGCAGGAGTCAGTGCACAAGATGATAAACTTTATGCCAATGGCGGACGGGTTTTGGTATGTGTTGGGGTAGGTGATACTATCCGTCAAGCACGTGATCGTGCATATATGCTTTGCGGACAAGTTCATTTTGCCGGCAAAAAACTTCGTACTGACATTGCATATCAAGCACTCAGATAATGGATGAACAACTTGATACGCTGATTCAGCGTGAACGTCTTAGTCTCGCTTCCATCCGTCAGCGTACCGCTGCTTTTGGTATCGATGAATTATTACTCTCAATACTTATGATGATTATTTTATGGGATACGATGGCAAAAGCGCAAACGATTGAATCAATAATTGCGGTAACAAATAGTTTTATCCTTGAATATCTAAGTATAAAAATTATCTATCAAACATTTTTTACAATGCAATATGGTGCTACGATTGGCAAAATTGTAATGAAAATTCGTGTGATAGAAGTTTACACGCTTTCAAACCCAAGTTTTCTTTGTGCATTGAATCGAAGTATTTTTCGAGTGATAAGTGAAATCCTTTTTTATATGGGATTTGTGTGGGCGATGTTAGATCCTTATCGTCGAAGCTGGCATGATCGAACTGCTAGAACATTGGTGGTAAATGTATAAATTCTATTGGATCAGTTTACTGGCATCTGTCATTTTATTAAGGGCGGAAGATAGAGTTGAACTCTTCGGGAGCGTTGCCGATGCAAACGGCAGTGTAGCTCATGCTAGTGGAAATCCAGTTGTTATTTATGAAGATCAACTTCTGAGTGCAGATGAGTTATCATATGATCGTAATACGACTATTATTGAAGCTAAAGGATCAGTAAACGTCTTTAAGGCACGACAGTATCATTCTATGAGTGATTACGCAAGGATCAACTTAAATAATGACACCCGTTATTTAAAACCTTATTATGCGTTGGACCATGATAGTGGATTATGGATGAGTACTGATGAAGCTACAGGGTGTAAAAATGAGATTGATTTAGCCAGTGGTGCAATATCAGGGTGTAGTTCAACAGATCCACTTTGGAAAATACGCTTCAGTAGTGCAAATTATGATACTGATGCAATGTGGGTAAATCTTTACAATGCACGTTTGGAAATTAATGATGTTCCAGTATTTTATCTTCCTTATTTTGGGTATCCAACCGATAAAACACGACGAAGCGGTTTGCTGATTCCCTATTTTGGATGGTCAAATACGGAAGGATTTTTCTATCAGCAACCAATCTACTATGCGCCAAAAAATTGGTTTGATGTAGAGTTAAGACCACAAGTACGTACTAACAGAGGGGAAGGAATTTACGGAGATTTTCGTTTTGTTGATTCCTCTTCATCTTCAGGGTATATTCGAATGGGATTATTTGAAGAGCAATCAGATTATGCCTTAAAACATAATCTTGCTCACAATCAACATCATGGGTATGAACTTCATTACCAAAACTCAGCATTTTTACGTGAGTGGTTCGGATTGAAGTTGGAGGGTGAATCAGGTCTATATGTAGATGGTAAATGGATGAATGATGTTGATTATCTGAATTTGCAGCATACAAATGAAATCCATAATGTCATTACGAATCAAGTCATATCTCGTGTTAATGCTTTTTATAATACAGGGCAAGATTATTTTGGAGCCTATTTAAAATATTACCAATATTTGGATTTAGCGAGCAATGCACAGACAATTCAGACGCTACCATCACTTCAATATCATCGATATTTACAAACTTTTTTAAATAATCATCTATTGCTTAATACGGATGCGACGGTAACCAACTTTTACAGACAAGATGGAAAAGCGGCAGTACAAGGTGATATTAATATACCTATTATGTTTCAAATTTCATTAATGGATGAATATCTTGATTTGAGTTATACGGCAAATGCTCATGCTCGTACAATTGGATTTTATGGAAATGAGAGTGTTTTGTCTACTGATACTTACAAGCCAGGTAACTATTTACAGCTGGATCATACATTTAAAATTGGTTCAAATTTAGTACGTAACTATGAAGATATAACGCATGTTTTAAATCCAAATATCACCTATACATCTGCTGGTACTCGAATGTATACCGGATATTATGATACGTATCATAGTGCTTGTAACGGCAGCACAGGTTCTGGAGCATGTGATTTTTATACAATCACTGAACCAAGTGATTCTTTGGGATTGGGTGTGAACAACTATTTTTTCAAAGAGGGAAAACAACTTTTTGCGGATCGTTTAAGTCAAAATTATCGTCATGACCAATATGGTACTTATAATGGTGAATTGCAAAATGAGCTTGAATGGAATGTGAATAAAGGGTTGTCGTATTACAATCAAACATCGTATAATCCCGATCGTAATCGTATTACCAAAGAGCAGAACACTCTACGGTATAATGGTGAAACAGTAACGGCAAATGTGAGCCACTATTATACGGATATCATTAGTGCAAATCAGGTAATTTATTCGAGTTATTTAACGGCTGATGCATCGTACAGATACGATCAAAATTATCGTTTTTCGGGATTGATCGCTTATGATTATGAAAACACTTTGGTAAAACGAGGTGAAGTTGGAGTTCTTTATTCTCAACGATGTCTTGATTTTGGTGTTAAATTTGTACAAAACATCCGTCCGATAGTAACCAATATTAGTGCAAATGATTCTGTTTCCGATTCGTATATATTTTTGACGATCATCTTAAAACCAATCGGTGGATCAGTATTCAATTATAAAATGACCAATAATTAGAGAGGGCAATATATGAAATTAGAAGCAAAAATCGGCCTTTTTGTCATCATGGCGTTGGGAGCATTATTGTTTCTCTCTACTCAAGTAACTTCGTTTGGAAAATGGGGGAGCAATGGCTATCCTATAAGTGCTTATGTTGATGATGCATCCGGTATTGAAAAACACACCCATGTACTTATGAATGGGGTAACAATTGGCGATGTTGATACGATTGAAATTGAAGGAAAGCGGGTTAAGCTTACTTTAATGATTGATGAGGGGGTTAAGATTCCAGCTGATTCAGCTGTTTTGGTTGCTCAAGAATCTTTACTTGGCTCTAAAGTGATTAATGTTGTTGCGGGTGATTCAACACAGTTTTTAGCTTCGGGCAGTGAATTGGTACAATCAAAACGTTATGCTTCTTTCGATCAAACCAGTGATTCAGTTAACGCAGCAGCAAAAGAGTTAGAATTATTGCTTCATGATCTGAGAGGGACATTGGATGATGAGCATCGTAAAGCGATTCAGGATGCTATTATTGCTTTTCGTGATGTTGGAGTAAATCTTGATGGTGTTATTGTTGACAATCGTGAGGATTTACATTCTGCAATTGCAAATTTAAAAACAATGAGTGCTGGATTTTCAACAACAGCTAGTACGGTGAATAAAGATCTTCCGGAAATTATGGCACGTCTTAATTCATTGACGGCACGGATGGATAATATTAGCGGCTCTTTGGAACATAAACTACCTGAAGCGGTGGATAAATTTGTAAATATTGAAGACAATGTGAGTGATATACTCGGTGAAAATCGTTCATCTCTAAAAACCACTGTTGCATCTGCGGGAGATTTTTTCAAAAGTGGTGAGGAAGCATTTCGCAAAGTCGATACAATGCTTGCTAATTTTACTAGCAGTGAATTACAAGTGGCAATGCATACTGATTATATGATGAAAGATCAGTATGGAAAAATATATTTAGGGGTTAACTATCTTCCAAATCCTGAAACATACTATATGTTTGATCTAATCAGTACGGATGATTACTCAATAACATCTAATCGAAGTCAAGGGATTTCCCCTCTGCATTACAAAGGAAAAAGATATATTTCTGCACAATATGGAAAGCGGTTTGATGATTTAATTCTTCGTTTTGGAGCGATTGAGTCAACTGGAGGAATTGGATTTGATTACTTTACAAATCACGATCGGTTGAAATTTTCAGCAGAAGCATTTGATTTTAATGCAATTAATGATTTTCGATCTACTAATGCTCATTTGAAGGCACAAGTACGATATCAAATGTTAAAACATCTTGAACTTTACGGCGGATGGGATGATTTTTTAAATCCTCAATCACAAAATATTTTTGTAGGTTTTGGGCTTCGATTTATCGATAACGATTTGAAATATATTGTTGGCGGCGCATCATCGATGAAACGATAAAAAATGGAGAAACAATGAAATACAATGTTGAATTAGCTTTAAAAAATAAAACCGAATCGTATGCATTCGGTCAAGTGGCAGCACAAGCCAATGGTGCCGCATGGCTTAAATGTGGGGATACTGTTATATTGGCAACAGTAGTTATTGATGAAACTGATTTTGTCGATGAGGATTTTTTACCTCTTACTGTTCAGTACATCGAAAAAAGTTATGCTGCCGGAAAATTTCCGGGAGGATTTATCAAACGAGAAACAAAACCGAGTGATTTTGAAACATTGACTTCTCGTATTGTCGACCGTTCGCTTCGTCCGTTGTTTCCAAAAGGATTTGCTAATCCGATTCAGATTACTGTTATGGTTCTCAGTGCCGATAAAGAAGCTGATTTACAGGTTTTGGCACTTAATGCAGCATCTGCAGCACTTTACGTTTCTGACATTGATATTTTTAATTCAGTGAGTGCCGTACGTGTGGGTAAAATTGATGGAGAGATTGTATTTAATCCAACAAGAACTGAACTTGAGAACAGCACGCTTGATTTGTATTTGGCTGGAAGCAAAGATGATATGTTGATGATTGAGATGCAAACACTCGGTTCGGATGAAATGGAGGTACTTGATATTGGTATGATTGATCCTATGATCGATCCTGCGATGGCTGCACCTGTTATTCCTGTACGTATTTCCAATGCAATGAGTGAAGATGAATTGATTGAAGTTCTTGCATCTGCACAAGTGGCATTAAGTGAAGCAAATAATGGATATGAAAGTGCATTTAAATCGTTTGCGTCGGCACCGTTTGAACTTCAGTATAAAATCAGTGAAACCAATGTTGAAATGATGGAATTCGTACGTGCAAACCACACTGATGATTTGAAACGCGGCATTAGTCAAATGGCAAAAACAGAGCGTTCAACGGCGCTCCGTACTATTCGTAAAACGATTCTAAAAGAGAAACAGGAATGGAATGAACATGAGCTGAAAAAAGCGATTGAATCGGTAAAACGCTCCATGGTTCGTACTCAAATTTTGGATGAAAAAGTGCGTGCAGACGGGCGGGGACTTGGTGAAGTTCGCCCTATTCACATTGAGACAAACGTATTGCCAAGTGCCCATGCTTCTGCACTCTTTACGCGTGGTCAAACACAGGCATTGGTTATTTTGACGCTTGGTGGGCCAAAAGATGCTCAAATGTTCGAGAATCTCACTGATAGCGGTACGCAGAATGAAGCGTTTATGGTTCATTATAACTTTCCAGGATTTAGTGTGGGAGAGCCCTCTCCTATAGGAGCACCGCGTCGTCGTGAACTTGGTCATGGAAACCTAGCCAAACGTGCATTAGAAGGAGCCTGTGTCCGTAATGGTCAAACCATTCGTCTTGTTTCTGAGATTTTAGAGTCCAATGGATCTTCATCGATGGCAACGGTATGTGGTGGGTATATGGCTCTTCGTGCTGGAGATATTGAGATGGCAGATCCGATTGCAGGCGTAGCTATGGGAATGGTTTCAGAAGGTGATCGTCACGCAATTTTAACAGACATCATGGGTCTTGAAGATCATGATGGTGATTTGGATTTTAAAGTAGCGGGATCCAAAGAGGGAATTACGGCGATGCAGATGGATATTAAGCTCGGAGGTATCCACTTGGATATCCTTAAAGAAGCACTCTATCAAGCTAAAGAAGCCCGTGCTCACATTATAGATATCATGATTAATAGTGAAGATAAAATTGAACTTAACGAAGGGACATTGCCGAGTACCGATTTATTCCATATAGATCCGAGCTTTATCGGCGATATTATCGGGCAAGCGGGTAAAACGATACGTGAGATTATTGAGCGTTTTGATGTAACGATTGATATCGATAAGAAAAAAGGCGCAGTTAAACTTACCGGTAAAAATCGTGATGGTTTACGTGGTGCACGCGATCATATTGAGGGGATCGTCAGTGGTGCAACTCCGGTAGAAAAAGTAGAGTACAAAGTGGGTGATGTAGTCAAAGGAAAAGTGAAAAAAATCGTCGATTTTGGTGCCTTTATTGAACTCCCCGGAGGTATTGATGGATTAATTCATATTTCAAAACTCTCCGATGGTCATATCAGCCGTGTAAGTGATGTGATCAGTGAGGGTGATGAGTTGATGGTAGAGATTGTAGAGTTTAAAGGGAATAAAATAGGCTTAGGCAGAGCTAAGTAATTTTTTAGCTCATTCCCATTATAATTCCACCCACAAAGTGATAAGTAGGGACACTATCCGAACGGACTTTGATATAAAACTCGGAGATTAATCATGAAAAAAGTATTTTTTCTTATGCTCGCTCTTGTTGCATCAGTATTCGGTGCTGATGAAGTAGCAGCAGCTGTTGAAACTGCTGTTGATGCTGCACCTGCTGTAGCAGCTGCAACTGGTGATGTTGCTAACCAAACATTGAAAGCGTATTCTATGATCGCTGCTGGTGTTGGTCTTGGTTTGGCTGCACTTGGTGGAGCTATCGGTATGGGTAGCACTGCTGCTGCAACTATCGCTGGTACAGCTCGTAACCCAGGTCTTGGCGGAAAATTGATGACTACTATGTTCATCGCTCTTGCTATGATCGAAGCACAAGTTATTTATACACTTGTTATCGCTCTTATCGCTCTTTACGCTAACCCATATTTGGCTGCGTAAGGTTCGACCTTTCTCACCGGTCAGCTTCGGCTGATCACTTTTTATTCTTTACGCGGACGTGGTGGAACGGTAGACACACTACCTTGAGGTGGTAGCGCATTACGTGTGTGGGGGTTCAAATCCCCCCGTCCGCACCATTTAACTTCTTCTTTTTTTCCTCATTTGTTTTTATATATTTTCTCTCCATTTTGTTACTTGCTTCTTGCATTTTTGTTTTCTTTTTGAAGTATAATGAGATATTGAAATTATAAGGATAGAGCATGGCATATATTGCACAATTAAAACATTTGATTCAAAACGAGTTAATTCCTGAAGTTGAAGAACATATCGATGATATTTTTGAATCGATTGCTTCTGCAAAAGATGCAACTCCGCAAGAGCGAGCACAGTTAGAAGATATGCAAGCACTTCGCGATGAGTATAAAGAACTGGTAAAAGAGATTCAAGCTGGTGATATTGACGAAGAAGAGGCTGAACAACTCTACACTGAACTTACCTCCATGCGTGAAGATGATGGAGAAGGTGATGATGATTTGATGTATGATGACGAAGAAGATGAAGACGAAGATGATTATGATGAGTTTGACCTTGAAGACGAAGATGATCAGTATTAATGGCAAAATACATTTTACTCGATACAGAAACAACCGGAGCAGGTGAGGAAGATCGTATTATTCAACTTGGCTATATGGTTTTGGATGGTAAAAAGGTTGATGTCTATAATGATCTCTGTTCATCTAAAATCCCTATTGGATTTGGTGCGATGGAGGTTCACGGTATCACTCCCGATCAGATCGAGGGGAAACCGTCATGTGTTGACACAACTGCTTATAAAACCCTGTGTGAACTTAATACATCTGATAATGTTTTGATTATTCATAACGCGCCGTTTGATTTGGGTATGCTCTCTAAAGAGAATTTTACCTCTCAAATGCGTCTGATTGATACCCTCCGATGTGCGCGTCATTTGTTTGATGATGAAGAGGCACACCGTTTACAGTATTTTCGGTATCGTTTGGGACTGTATAAAATCGAGCAAGCCGAAGCAGATGCTTTGGGGATCGAAGTGAAAGCTCACGATGCCATCGGAGATGTTTTGGTACTCAAACTTTTTCTCACGGAGTTGCGCAAGCGATTGCAAGAGCGTTTTGAGGGAGTCAATCCGATCGATAAAATGGTGGAATTGACTCAAACTCCGGTATTTTACACACGAGCGCTCAAATTTGGAAAATATAAAGGGAAAACACTTCAAGAGATTGCAGAAACCGATAAAGGGTATCTTACTTGGATGCTCGGTAATATGGATAGTCTCGATGAGGATATGCGCTACAGCATCGGGTGTGTTTTAGCGTAAAGAGTATTTTTCTCCCGTGTCCGAAAGATACGGGTAGATTTTAGGGGGTTGTAGGGACTTCGTTCCTAAAGTATGTAATCATCGCTCAAAACGTTGTTTTTGTAGAGGTGGCGATTTCACTATAGCGATATGCTGCGTCAGTATGCCCTGAATGCATTGCTTTTTTCCACCATTCCATTGCTCGATCAATATCTTTTTCGACCCCTTCACCGTAAAAATAAATCATTCCTAAATGAAATTGTGCTTCGGCATTGCGTTTGTATGCGGCTAGCGGATAAAGAATCTCATACGCTTTTGTAAAGTCTTGTGCATCATAGGCGGCGATACCTGCATAAAGTTCTTCCATCGTTAAAATCCTTTTAAACTATTGGTGACATTATACCTATGTGTGGGTTTTTTTAGAGTGAGTGAATATAATACGCGTTATGAACTATGAAGATCTAAGCGGTAAGTCGATTTTAGTGTTGGGGAAAACCCGTGCCTTGAATACGGAGGAGTTTGATACTTTGCTCAAACTCCATAAAATCGAGCGTGTCGGCAGTTATAACGATCAGATAGCTCTTGTTATAGAAGGGCGGATGATGAACCCTTACGAACAAGCCGAATCCGCGCGTCTGTATGAAATGCAAAGCACTCCTATCGTCGAACTTTCTGGCTTTGAGGAGTGGCTGTGTCAGAGTATTGAGCCGAATCGACTGTTGATGAGTCTCAAGCTTTCCCGAAATCAGGAACGGCTCGTTGATTTTCTTCAAAATCCTTATATTACGGATGAGCTGTTTTTCAAGCTTCTGAAGCTCTATGACTGGCAGAATGAGGGGTTATTTGATAATGACGCCAACCGTGACGTGACTGCCTCGATTATCGGACGATTTTACGAAGATTTGGATCGTAATCATAATGTCCAGTACGCAATGAGCGGCTTGGCGCATCTGATCGAGCGTTACGGGAATGCGCAATTGATAGAAGCGGTCACTCAGTTGTCTCCTATAGCACGAGAAATCAAGAATCCTTCCGACCGATCGTATAGCGGAGTATTGGATACTATTGCCTTGCATCCCGATACTCCCGAACCGTTGCTTCGGCAGTTGATGGCAGAACGCTCGGAGCTTTTGGCACGTCGTATTCCCCTTTTGTTGGAAGAAGAATTGTTGAAAATTGAAAAACTTCATCCGATTTTGGCACAGAATGAATCGCTCTCCCATCAGGGAACCCAATTATTAGCCGATACGGCAGGTGAACTTTTGGCAAAACATAGTGTTTTGGACGAAGTGTGGTTTGAGCGGTTTTTTCCACTTTATCCTGTGCAACTGGCATCAAATCCGACATTGAGTGAACTGATGCAAGAGACGTTGATGCAAAGCGGTAATGATGAGGTCGTGAATGTTTTGGCATCAAACAGAGCCCTGAGCCCGTCACGAAGTACGTATCTCTACACGTTAAACCGTTTTTCGGCAGCATTGGCGGCTAATCCGTCATTACCGGATAAGATTTTAGAAGAATTATTCCAACGCAATGATCCCTCTGTTTTAGGGGCACTTGCCGCCAATCCGTCTACCCCGATAGAGATACTTTATCAGCTTTCACTGGATCAGCGATTTGAACGAAGCGTTAAAACCAATCCCACGTTTGGGAAACATATACAAACTCACAACATAGGATGGAGCTGATGCGAACCAAAGATACGATAGAAACGATGCGATCCTTGATCGATTCGAAGATACCGACTTTTTTGTGGGGAGCACCCGGAATCGGAAAATCTTCCATCATCAAACAAATCGCTCATGAAAACGGTATCGAGTGCATCGATCTGCGTTTGTCGCTGATGGATCCGACCGATCTGAAAGGGATACCGTTTTACGAAAGAGATTCTCATAGCGCATTATGGGCTCCACCGTCGTTTCTTCCGCGGGATGGGAATGGAATTCTTTTTCTCGATGAGCTCAATTCTGCCGCCCCTGCCGTGCAGGCATCGGCGTATCAGCTGATTTTGGATCGTAAAGTGGGGGAATACACTCTTCCTGAGGGGTGGGCGATCGTCGCTGCGGGCAACCGTGAAGGAGACCGCGGGGTCGTCTATCGTCTTCCCTCTCCGCTGGCGAATCGGTTTGTCCATATCGAGATGGAGGTCAATGCTGCGGATTGGCGCAATTGGGCACTTGGACGAGGGATCGATGTTCGGGTTGTCGCCTATATCGGGTTTAAAAACAGCGCGCTGTTCGGATTTGATCCGCTAAAAAATGAGCGGAGTTTTGCCACACCACGCAGCTGGGAAGCGGTTCATACTATCTTGAACAGTCTACTGTCCAAAACGCTGTGGCTGGAAGCGTTCGCTGGTGCGGTGGGGGAAGATGCCGCCGTCGATTTTTTAGGATTTGTGCAGGTGATGGACAAGCTACCCGATGTGGATGCAATTTTACGTGGAGATGAGAGTGAAGTGCCGACGGATCTTTCTACTCTTTATGCACTCTCATCGGCTCTGGTAATACGTATCCTTACTGCTCCCTCAGATGAGGCAGTCTCACATGTTTTGCGCTACTCTCTGAAACTCAAAAATGAGTTTGCGGTGATGATTGTTCAAGACCTACAGCGCCAAGGAGTTGCGATGGAGCATTTGGATGCTTTTGGTGAGTGGGTCGAGGCATACGCCTACTTGTTATGATCGATTTTTCTCCCATTAAGGCCAAGCTCCTGATCGATTACCCGTTTTTCGGGACGATTGCTTCGGGAATGGAGATGGTACTAAACGATAATATCGAGAGCTTTGCTACACGGGAGAATAAAATCGAGTACCGTGAAGCGTACATCGAGTCTCTCAGCAGCGATGAGCGTTTGTTTGTTTTGTGCAACGGTGCGCTGCATGAAGCGCTTTCTCATACGCTTCGGCGCGGAAATCGTAGTCCGTGGCTGTGGGAGATGGCATGTGACTATGCGATCAATACACTCCTGATCGATAACGGTTTTACCGCTCCGCCAAAAATAACCTATGACAAACGGTTTGGAAATCTCAGTACCGAAGAGATTTATGCGGAACTCGCACTGGAGTTTTTGGATCAGGAACAAAATGATCGTGACTCGGATGACCGCAGAGACGGTGAGAGTGCGGATGAGAAGCTTTCTCGTGCTCAGCGAGAACGTCGTACCCATGAAGCAATGGAAAAAGATGATCCGCTTTCTGAGGCATTTTCACGGCAGTTTGGGTTACGCTCAAAAAGTCGGATTGATTGGAGAAGTGAATTACGCGATTGTATCGGCGGGCACTATATTAGTGATTACACTCTCATTCCGCCGTCAAAAAAACTTCTTTACGAAGGGATATACTTGCCGGGTTCATCATCCCGTCATCTTGAACTCGCTATCGCGCTTGACAGTTCGGGATCGGTGGATGAGGTTCTCCTATCGCAGTTTATCGTCGAGGTGGAGTCGATTACGGAACTATTCGGTTCCTACAGTATCGACTTAATCGTATGTGATGATCGGATTCGAAGCCATACTAGGTTTGAAAACGGTGAGAGTATCGAATATGCTTTGAACGGGGGAGGAGGGACCGATTTTAGGGTGGTATTTGAACTGATCGAGTCATGGATGCAGCGACCGAAAGTTCTCCTCTATTTCACCGATCTGGACGGTAAATTTCCCCTTTATGAACCGCCGTATGAAGTGCTGTGGATCGTACCGCAACGTGTAGACGCTCCGTTTGGTCGAGTGATTGAATTAAAGGATGATAATGGTTGAAAACGTGTTAAAAATTTTAGAAACTTCCAATCTTTTTATCACAGGGGGTGCGGGATCAGGCAAAACAACGTTGACCCGCGCACTGATCGAGGATGCGGTTCAAAAAGGCAAATCGGTTGCTCGCCTCGCCTCGACGGGGATGGCGGCAACTCTCATCGGCGGGCAGACGCTTCATAGTTTTTTTGATCTTGGGATCGCCAATTCTCAGGAAGAGCTGGAGCGCAACGGAAAACTAGAACCCGCCAAAAAGATTATCAAACTCATCCGATCTATGAATATTATTGTCATCGATGAGATATCGATGGTGGGTGCTCCGCTGCTCGATATGATACGGCTTAGGCTCTTGCAAGCGGAGTTTAGCGGTCGTGTGATCGTGGTCGGGGATTTTTTACAACTGCCCCCCGTAACACGAGGGAATGAGCCGATCTATTTTGCCTTTGAGTCTCCCTCGTGGAAGCGCCTCGGATTTGAGACGCTCCATTTGGAGGGGTCATACCGTACCCATGAAGCGGAGTTTTTGGAACTGTTGGAGAAAGTACGTCACGCCCGTCTCGATGAAGCGGCGCACGATGCCCTCGAAATGCTAGTAAAACCGCTCAATGAAGATATGTCTACGATGACACTCCTGTTTGGGAAAAATATCAGCGCTCAAAATCATAACCGCTCCCAGTTGGAGCATTTAAACGGTGAGATGATCGAAGTGGAAACTTATGTCACACTCCATGACAAAAAGATGCAGGATCGTGATGTGGAGCGATTTATGATTGAGAGCCGTATCGAGCCGACTCTTGTATTAAAAGTCGGTGCGCCGATCCTCTTTACCCGTAATGCATGGAACTACTACAACGGAGAGAGAGGAATGATAACCTCCATCGAAACCGATCTGATTTGGGTGAAAAAAGCCGACGGGGTAAACGTCAAGGTTGAGCGTGTTGATACGATCAAAACCCGTTGGGTGGAGAAAGGGAGTACGGCGAGCGAAGAGAAACTGATCACTCTCAGCCAGTTTCCGCTGACCCTTGCGTTTGCCATCACGATTCATAAATCACAAGGGATGTCTCTCGCCGATTATGTGATTGAGACGAACGAGATTTTTGCCCCCTCACAGTTTTATGTGGCGCTGTCGCGATCCGTATCCGCCCATCGGGTGACATTGATACGTCCGAATCGTGGATGGGAAAAACTCTGCTTTGTCCATCCAAAGGCGAAACGCTTCAGCGAGGGGTTGTAAACGCCGCACCGATAATCACCTGATATGAAAAGAGGGTGCTAAACACGGCTGATAAAAGGGCGACGGCAACCATCATATACATGACGGCGAGCTGATAGGAGATAGCACTGAGCGGATCGGCACCCGCGAGGAGCATCCCCGTCGTGATACCAGGGATATGGATGATTCCGACTGTTTGGAGCATATTGAGGGTCGGGATCATGGATGCTTTGACGGAGGATTTGGAAGCGAAACTCAGAGCCTCTTTCAGCGGTGCACCCAGTGCGACCATTCCCTCGATGATCTCTATCGTATTTTTGACCTCCGCGCGAAAGCGTTCAGTGCTTTGGGTGTAGACATTCAGTGCATTGCCGATAATCATCCCTCCGATAGGGATCATCTCGTGGGGCACCATGTGGATGACACCAAATGCCATCATCGATAAAAAGACAATCCCCGATGAAGCTCCGATTGAGAAAAACGCAATTTTAAAGCTCTGTTCCCCCAAAGGTGTCCGTTTACGCGCCGTATAGGCTCCGAACGTTACCATCCCCAAAAGTACAAAAAAGAGCAGAGCAGGGTGCTTCATCTGAAAAAGATAGACGAGGGCATAGCCCAGCAGCCCCAATTGTACCATTGCTAAAATGGAATTTGTCAGGATAGTTTTCTCCAAACCGAACTGTTCGCGGCGTGAATACCACAGGGCAAAAATGATCAGCAGGTATGAGGCTAAAAATGAGTATTGCATAGAAGAAGCATAGGGAGTTTTGGATTAAAAGAGGCTTCCCCGAAAGGGGAAAAAGAAATTATAAACTATCAGAATGAGCGGCAAGGTACTCGGCAACACCCTCAGTGCTAGCTTTCATACCGGCGTCACCTTTTGCCCAACCAGCTGGACAAACTTCACCGTGCTCGTTGGTAAACAACATCGCATCGATCATACGGAGCATCTCATCGATGTTACGTCCGAGTGGAAGGTCATTAATAACCGCATGACGTACTGTTCCGTCTTTGTCGAGCAAGAATGAACCGCGAAGAGCAACAGAATCTCCGAGCAATACATCGTAATCGCGTGAAATTTGTTTGTTAAGGTCAGCTACAAGTGGGTAACGTACGTTGCCGATACCGCCTTGATTTACCGGAGTATTTTTCCATGCAAAGTGGCTGAATTGTGAGTCAACTGATACACCGATAACGTTGATTCCACGTTCAGTAAATGCATCAAGGCGGTGATCAAACGCGATCAATTCAGACGGACATACGAATGTAAAGTCCAATGGATAGAAAAACAATACGGCACCTTTTTCGCCGAGGTTTTCATAGAGATTGAAGTTATCAACGATTTGGTTGTTTCCAAGAACGGTAGTTGCGGTAAAGTCAGGAGCTTTTTTGGTTACGAGCATGTTTTTTCCTTGTGTGATTTTGGGTAATGTAGGGAAATTGTAACATACGAAGATTAATTGAACTGAGAGGCATGAAGTTAACCTAAAAATCTAAAGGATAATTTTTATTATTTGGAATAAAAGTTGCAGTTGAGTTTATACGTATTGGATATAATCATTTTATGATTACTTTTAAAAACCTATTTATTATGATGCTCAGCTATAAGCGCTCACTAGTATGGGGAAATATCATTGCAATTGTTGCCACTCTAATCTCAATCCCTATTCCTCTTTTGATTCCGTTGATGGTAGATGAGGTACTTCTCAAAAAAGGGGGGAAAGTTACAAATGCTATCGATTGGCTGACGCCTATCCATGAGCCACTACTTTATATTGGCATTGTATTAGCCGTGACAATCACTTTACGATTTATTTTTTTTATTCTCAGCATCGTATCGCAGAAGTTTTTTATTACCCTTTCCCAAGAACTCAGCTATAACATCCGTGTGAGGGCGCTGGAACATTTGAAATACGTTTCGATGAGTGCGTATGAGAGGCTCGGAAGCGGGAAGGTAATTACCCATCTCATCACCGATATTGATACGGTCGAGCAGTTTTTGGGAAGTGCTCTTTCCAAGCTCATAGTCTCGGTAGCTACGCTAATCGGGGTAGGGGCAGTGCTGATTTGGATCAATCCTCTGTTTGGAATCTTGATTTTGATATTTCAGCCTCTTATTATGATTGTAACGCGTAAAATATCTGGACGGGTCGGAGTTCTCAAAAAAGAACAGAATCGTACTATTGGCGAATTATCCGATACTCTTACCCAAATGTGTGATCTTTTTGGACAGATCAGGGCGAGTAACAAAGAGGAGCGTTTTATTACTAATGCGATAGATCAGTCGAAACGCTTACGAGCCAGTGCAAGTGAATATGGAATTAAAGCATTGATGGGAGAGCGTTATTCATATACGTTGTTTCTCAGCGGATTTGAGATTTTTCGAGCACTTGGACTAGTGATGGTTCTTTATTCGGATCTTTCTATTGGTCTGATGTTTGGTATATTTGGCTATTTGTGGTTTATGATGACACCGGTGCAGGATTTGCTTTCGATGCAGTACAGTTTTTCCAATGCCAAAAATGCCCTTGCGAGATTAAATGAGCTTTTGTCACTGCCGATTGAACCTAAACTTGAAAATACGGTGCTTTCATGGAATGATGCCCCATCTCTTTCAATCCAAACTTGCAATTTGATTTTTGGATACGATGAGAAAGAGCCGGTTTTAAAAGGGGTGAATCTCGATATCCGATCCGGCAGCACGGTGGCGATTATTGGTGCTAGCGGAAGTGGTAAAAGTACCCTTTCTCAGTTGCTAGTCGGTTTCTACCCTCCAACATCGGGTGATATTCTCTATAATGGAATTAGTGTTGAACAAATCGGTTTTTCACAAGTACGTGATGAAGTCTTTGTTGTATTGCAGCAGCCGTTGATGTTTAATGAGACATTGCGATTCAATTTAGCAATGGGAGATGAGATCAATGATGAGGTGATTTGGGAAGCATTGAAGATTGCACAGCTTTTTGAATTTGTCCATAGCTTACCGATGGGTTTAGAGACACAAGTAGGTAAAATGGGTATTCGTCTCTCTGGTGGTCAACGCCAGAGACTCAGTATCGCTCGTATGGTTTTATCAAATCCAAAAGTTGTTATATTTGACGAATCAACATCTGCACTCGATGTTCATACTGAATTGGCACTTTTTGAGGCATTAGAAACATTTTTGCAAGAAAAAACGGTGATTATTATTGCCCATCGTCTCAGTACGGTCACTCATGCTGATTATATATATGTTCTCGAAAATGGTACAGTATTGGAAGAGGGGACACGTGAGCGATTGGAGCAACTTGATGGAAGTTTTAAAAGTTTTGTCAATCAGCAGCATTAAGAGAGGAATTCATGGATAATAAACTTTTTGTCCGATTTATGATTTTTATATCGTTGGGTCTAAGTTTATGGCTTTTTTCACCATTTTTAAAAAGTATTTTTGTTGCTTTACTATTGGCTATGGTTGTTTCTCCTTTGCATAAAATTGTCGAGAGTAAAGTACGGCGTATTATATGGCTGAACCCAATTGCATCTGTTGTCTCGGCCGGTATTGTGACGTTGGGACTCTCATTGATCCTTTTTATGCCGATTGCAATCTTTTTATACAATCTGTTTGATCAGCCAGAAAATACGATTGAAACAATACGTGTTTTAAGTGCAAAAATAGATACGATTACGACAGATCTCCCCTCTTTTATGGTATGGCTAAAAGAGCCTTTGGATAATTTGATAACAATGGGCAAAATGCACAGCAATGAAATTATGGCAACTCTCGTAGCATGGTTTGGAAACGGGTTGAAAAATTTTATGTCGATGCTTGGCGATATGGCGATGATTGTTGTTTTCTTCTTCTTTTTGACATGGTATGGGCGAAATATTATCTTGTTTATTTTTCCAGTTATTCCGCTCTCTCGAACGATTAAACGGGAATTTTTTTCGGATATGATGACGACTACGGCAGTTGTGTTTTATACGTTTATCGGGGTAATGTTTGCGCAAGGGCTGGCATTTGGGATTTTCATAGCTTTTTTTCAGGGATACAATGCGTTTTTACTTGGCTTTATGACCGGTATTTCCGCCATTATTCCAGTATTTGGTACGGCACTGATCTGGGTTCCCGTTGCATTGCATGAGTATTTTTTAGGTCATATTGCCAATTCTATTATTATTGCAATTTATTCATGGGCGATGATGGCATTTTTTATTGATAATATTGTTAAGTTGGTGATTTTAAATTTTGTGAATCGTACATTGAGTGATGGTAAAAGTAAGATGAATGAGTTTGTGATTTTTTTCGCCATAGTAGGAGGTTTGGCAACTTTTGGATTTTGGGGATTTATTTTTGGGCCTGCAATTGTGGCATTTACGTTAACAACACTCCGATTGATCCGTAAAACCAATCGAAGTATTCATCGCTAATTTAAATTGCTTTGAGTGCTTTTACCTCTTCGCGTAAGCGTGTTAATTCTTCCATAATTACTGCAATTTCATCGGTTTTTTTGGAATCGCTATCACTGTTATGAGAGTAACGCTCGATCGTAGATTGTACCCCTTGTGTTAGCGTATCTAATTTTATTTTTGCTTTTTCAATCAGTTCATTATGATCGATATTCAGATTTTCTTCGAGTTCATGGATTTTATCGACGATCTCATCTTGGTGTTTAAAGAGATAATATCCGGCAATACCGCCAAGTGCGGCTCCAATGATAAAATTAAGTGTATTGTTTTGATTCATTTTATTCTCCTAGTCGTTGTGTTTTTTTTTAAAAAATTGAGATAGAGCTCCAATCGCTAATGATCCGATGGTTACTTTGGCAATGCCATTGGAAGCTTTGAGTGCGAGATTTTTTGTTTCATCATGTAAATATGAGATCAAATCATGGAGCTCATGTAAGGAAAGTTTTGATTTTTCACTGATAGAAAGTGTCTCTTCTTTGACATGTCCGAGGAGTTCATTTACTTCATGCAATGTCAAAGCCGCTTTTGTTGATAAGAAGCTAAGTTCATTTTGTACATGAGCAACAAATTCATGGAGAAGCTGCATACTTCTGATCATATGAATACCTATAAATATAATAACAACTGTGATAAAAAGCATACATACAGCAATGATACCGACAAAAATTGTGAGTAATCCATTATCCATTAAAACTCCTCTTTTTGATCTCTTCAAATTATAGTAGCCAAAGGTTTCTTAAGCTAAAGATGATAAATCGTATGGTTATTATTTCAAGACTGTAAAATAGATGCAATAATTTTTTATGATCTATTCGTTCACAATTCCTTCACACTTGAATATTATACTTTCCTAACTTGTTTATCTAAAGGTGGATACCATGAAAAAGATTCTATTATTAATCTCACTTTCACTCTCATCAATTCTTATGGCAGATGATGCGATGGGAGGAATTATCGGCGGAGTGATTGGTGGTGTAGTCGGGCATCAAATCGGAAGAGGAGATGGTAACACGGCAGCAACGATTGGTGGAGCAGTACTCGGAACAATGATCGGAAGCAACAGTAATTCTAGAGGTTCTTACAATAACAACGGATATAACTCGAATACTTATTATAACAACGGGGGTGGATATTCACAACGCTATGTGAGTTATGCACAGCCTCAACAGGTTTATTATACGCAGCCTCAGAGAATCGTTTATGTTCAACAACCTCAAGTAATTTATGTACGCGGAGGACATCACCATGATGATGACGGATATGGTAGAGGATATTACGGTAGAGATTATCGATAATTGTGCGCATAAAGCGCACAATGTAATATCTTAGGCACCTTGAGAGTGCTTAGAACATAAACCATCCAAGTAAATAGAGATTATTGTTGTCAGATGCATTGCGTCCTGCACCGTCATAGTTCTTACTTGCTCCGTTAAATTTATCATAACGGGTATATTGCAACGCAAATTTGATATTTTGCAGAGGCAAATAATCCAACTCAGCAATTTCTCCACGGCTATTAGGAGTTAAACCGACTGGTGTAGCATATTTAGTGGCATCTGCTGTACCGGTTGTGGCGAAGCTGCCGATCGTTGCACCGTATTTTTGATCGAGATAATAGCTGATTTTAGCACGTGTAGTTGTCAATGTATCTCGTAGGTTATCTGCTGTTAGCAAACCAACACTACCATCAAGCGTTTGTGTTTCCCATATTCTGGTTGCTAATGCAGTAATCATATTACTGCCGTTTGTGTATTGATATTCTGCATCGATTGCACGGTCTTTATAGGTATCCAATGGACCACCCATATTGGATTCAAAAGCTGGATTGATTTTGCTGTTCATTATGTATCCACCCAACATGAGGTAGTTGTCACCAAAGTTGTGCTGAAGTGCAAGTCGAGCATATGGAGTTGTCCCTTGGACATCTTGTGTATCGCCTTTTAGGTTGGCATTTTTCCACCCAAATAGTTTCATTGATCCTTTACGTGCGCTGCGATAAGCTGCAACTTCAGCATAGATAAGATCGTTCCATTGAGCATATGCCCCTATTCCCCCGACGCTTTGGCCTAATCCGCCATCCACTTGCGTAGCAGCTGCGGGAGCATTTGCAATCACTGATCCAGCATATGGAAAGCCCCATGTCGGTGTTGTATTCCATAAGTCTGCCATAGACGGGTTGTTGTTGATAGTAAGTCCATAAAGAAGCTCTTTATCTGCCAGTGAAATCGAATCCGCGTAACGGACATCCAGATTATCCATTGCCGTATGGTGGGCAATATCGGTTTTACTGAGAAGCTCTGACCCATCATAGGTTATCTGGATAAAAGCGCCGGATTTATCGGTGATTTTACCACCATAAAATACACTGACTTGAGGGAGAAGAAGTTTTTTATCTTTCATGACAGTAGGTGAATTGCTTGCTAAACCTGTTGTGTTGGATGTTTTGGTGATATCAGCCATCACCATTGCTGCAAGAGGAAGAGGCATTTTACTTTTTTCACCATTATTCATGGTATAGCCGCGCAATTTGAATTCACGTCCGGTTTGTGTCAGTTCTGGAAATACGGTATGACAAACAGTACAATCAAAACCGGTTTGGCGGGCAAAACTTGGAATCGCATAGGCCTGTTCTACACCCAAAGAGAGAAATAATACCCCTCCGAGTAAATAGTTCATACGATTATTTTTCATATAGATCCTTTATAATAATTTGTAACTAGATCATGTAATACATTAATTAATGTAATAAAGAATATAAAACAGTATATTCTGTTTTTTAATACTAAATTAATGCATGATTCTCTTCAGTCACGCTTTAAAGTATAAAATTTGATTATGAATTTTATATGAAGTCAGTGTGTCAAAAACTTCACACTAACTTCACACTTCATGGTGTATGGTTCATATTGTTTATACAATAACCGATAGCTATTATTTGATTTATTTTGCTAGGGATGAATAAAATATTTTCATTGTTTTTAGAATGCAGCTTTTTTACCTATCGTGTTGTATTGAATTTTTATTATCTCAGTGATACACTTAATAACGAGGCTGTTTTTAAAGGAGCATATTATGTCTGAAAGTAAAAAAGAAGAAGTTTCTGAAGAAGAACTGATAGAAAAAAAGTCGGGGAAAAAACTATTAATCATTATTATCTCCGCATTGCTACTAGTATTGGTGATTGGGGGAGGAGCTGCCTTTTTTATGCTTTCAAGTGATAAAGCAGAGGTCAAAGGAGAATCGGCTCCAAAAGATATTCAAACGGCAAATGATGCACCTATAGATGAATCTTTGAGCGAAGTAGGGCTTTTATATCCATTAGAGACATTTACAGTCAACGTTCTTTCAGACAGTGAGAGAAACTATCTGAAAGTTGAGATGACACTTGAGGTAACCGGTAAAGATCTTAGCCCTGAACTCGATAAAGATAAGCCTGAATTACGTGATATTATAATTGAGATATTATCATCTAAAACACTTGAGGAAATTTCTACCGAACAAGGGAAAGAGAAATTAAAAAAAGAGATTATCATCGCATTAAACAAACATCTAAAAGATACAAAAGTCAAAAACATATATTTTACCGATTTCGTGGAGCAGTAATATAGGGTGAATTCACACTTTCTTCACACATGGATGCTTATACTTTCTTTTATTATAAAAGGGAGCATAGTTTAATGTTTAAAAAATCAAAATGGTTTATGATCTTAGTCATAGTAGGCGCATTGGCTTTTGCGGATAATGTACCTACTGTACATCAAATTTATCAAACAGCGCAATCAGGTGATCTGAATAAAGCGCATAGCATGGTGCAAGCGGTATTAAAAGTGCATCCCGAAAGTGCAAAAGCTCATTATGTAAATGCAGAGATATTGGTACGTGAGGGAAATATTAATGAGGCTAAAAGTGAATTAGAATTAGCTCAGAAACTTTCACCTGATATGTCCTTTGCAAAGCCGCAATCCATTCACGCACTTGAAGAGCGTTTAGCTGGAAAAAATATAAACAATGCAGGTTTTCCATTAGCACAAACAAAGGATAAGCCTTTTCCTTGGATGATGTTGATACTCGGAGTTGGAGCGCTTTTATTTATAGTAATGATTGTGCGTTCAATCTCTTCGCGTAATGCATACGTTGCTGGCAGTAATAGTAATATGCCGAGTTCTAACGCTTATCCCAATAATGGATTCGCCCCATATACTGCTCCCTCAGGCGGGATAGGAAGTAACATAGCATCTGGTTTAGCTGCAGGAGCCGCAGCTGGAGTAGGAATGGTTGCAGCTGAAGAACTAATGCATCATTTTATGGATGATTCATCTAATACCAGTAGCACTTTTTCAAATGATGATATTCAACCATCGAATGACGATATGGGTGGTGTAGATTTTGGTGTATCAGATAGCTCATCTTGGGATGATTTAAGTACAAGCGGTGGAGACGATACATGGTAAAAGATTGTATTTTTGAAAAAAGAGCGCAATAGTAATAATTATGTATTATAATACTTTTATCTAGACTAATGTGATCGCAAGGAGGAATACTATGAGTATCTCATCACTCACATCCACGACAACACCAAATTTTTTGTATGATGCGAATAAGACAAAACAAAATATTAATAATTCGCTCTCTGAAATTTCAAGCGGCAAAGTTGCCAATCTCGATCCGGCAAGTCAGGCCATTGCTAATTTGCTTCAATCCCAAGCAGGTGTAGACATGCAGGGAATTCAAAATGGCAGTGATGCTATAGGGATGCTGCAGATTGCCGATGCAACGCTTACATCTCTCCAGCAAGGTGCGGATCAGCTTAATCAACTCTCTGTTCAGATGGGTAATGGAGCACTTAACTCCGATCAGCAGTCGATGCTTCAACAACAGGCACAGACAATAAAGCAATCTATGCAGCAAGATGTTAACAGTGCAACCTATAATGGGCAAAGTGTATTTGGAAGTTTCGGGTTTAATTTAGGGACGAGTATGGTTATGGGAGGTACGACAGCACCAAACCCATCAAGTTTGGATATTACAAATCAGCAATCGATTACGGATTTTATGAAAAATATCTCAACGGCTAAATCTGATATCGGGTCTCAAATCAATGGAATTGGAAGTTCCATGATGAATAATATTAATCAGGTTACCAGTTTGACATCAGCATCTTCTCAAATATCAGATGCTGATTTTGCACAGTCAATTATGGATTTGCAACAAAATTCATTGAAATTAAAAACACAATTATATGCTCAGGCACATAATACAGATGCTATGAAAGCTTCGATGGGAAAATTGCTGGGATAGTTTCAAACTGTCGTTAATGCTGTTAGGGTAAATGTCCCTATGGAAATAAGATAATACATAAAGACATATCGAAAAAGCTCTAATTTACCGAGGAAAAATACAAGTCCCATTTTTACCACAGTGTTGGTCAGCAACGCTAGCACAATAGCATAATGTGCAGTTGCTGGGTTTAAATTGCTTTTAGCTAACGAAGAGAGCGATAAGACTATTGCATCAATATCTGCGATTCCAGAGAGGGTAGAGACTGCATAAACCCCCAGATTCCCAAGATACAGATTTGCCAGTTTGATCAGTGCGAGAGTCACGCCGAATAATAATCCCATGATCAGGGCCTCTTTAAGATCAAACGGATTTTTAAATTCAATGTTTTGGGGAATGTCTTCACGTATGGAAGTGAAATAGAGAAATGCGATATATCCAAACCCGCTGAGTGATCCAATGATGATCGGCAGGATAAAAGCATGAACAAGCAAGGGATTAATAATCCATATTTCAATTCCTGAGCGGATTAACATCATAGAAGAAGCCAGAGCGATCCCAATAGCCAAATTTTTTGCTAAAAAGCCATTTTGGTGTGCTTTTCTTGACATACTCATTGCTACTGCAGTCGAAGAGATCAAACCTCCAAATATCCCTGCTAATCCGATTCCTTGCTTTGCCCCTAAAATACGGACGGCGATATAACCGAAAAAAGAGATACCTGCTACTAAAACCACCATAATCCAAATACGATAAAGATTGATGAGCCCCATGGAATCGATAGGTCTATCCGGCAGTATCGGCAAGATAACAAAGGTCATGATTATAAATAAAATGGCAGCTTTGAAGTCTTGTTTTGTAATGGTTTGTGTGTATTTTAGGATTTTATCTTTGGTATTTAGAATAAAAATAATCATAAAAATGATTATAACGCAATCAGGTGAAATCTAAATATTGAGATCACGGCGAAATATAGTGATACAGTGAATTTAGTATATCCTTTTTTAAGAGATAGCACATTATGTATCTTTGTTGATTATTGATATGTTACAATGTGGAACTAAATGGTGAAATAATTAAAAAAAGTGAGTTGATATGATTAAAATTATTAATAGTGAAGAATTTTCTTATTTTTTACGCGTTCACAGAAATGAAATTATTAAGCAATGGATGAGTAAAAGTGAAGTGCAAAATGTATTGCATAGACACTCTTTACCGATCATTGAAAAAAACACCCATCTTTTTTATCAATTTTGTGATTGTTATATCAGTGTAATTGAGTGGCGTGCAACAATTTCTGAGTGCCAAATAAAAATTGACTTTTTACAACTTTTGAATAACTATAATGTCACCACAGCCGACCTCTTTACATTAATTATTAAATTAAAAAATGCAATTGAACAGATAATTTTTGAAAACGGCAATCTCTCGTTTGCCTTGCACAGTGAAATTGATTTGTTAACGCTTCAAATGGCAAATGATTTGGCCTCTAATTTTGAAAGTATGATAAACGGTAACAAAAATTATAAAAGTGAAAATTCCAATCTTCTGGCGGAGTATAAAAAAGCGGTTGATTTAAGTAATATTGTCTCAAAAACAAATCCAAAAGGTGTCATAACCTATGTAAATGATAAGTTTTGTGAGATATCCGGATATGCCAGAGATGAGCTCATCGGAAAGCCGCATAACATTATCAGACACCCGGATATGCCCAGAGAAGCATTCAAAGATTTATGGGATACTATCAAAGCCAAAAAAAGCTGGAATGGAATTGTCACCAATATGAAAAAAGATGGTAGTACATATATCGTCGATACCACTGTAATACCAATATTGGATGTTGATGGAGATGTTGTGGAATATATTGCAATTCGTCATGATATTACAGAGCTAGAACAGACCAAACAACAATTGAGAAACATTAACAAAGCGATGAAATATAAGGTCGATGAACTCTACTCTATGACCAATGCACTAGAGCAAAAAGCGTACAAAGATAATCTGACAGGGATAAATAACCGAGAAAATTTCGAAGATATTTTTGCAATAGAGATTGCTAGTGCAAAGCAAAATGCTTTACCGTTAACTTTGATCATTTTTGATGTCGATAATTTTAAACTGGTGAATGATACTTATGGTCATCAAGCAGGGGATATTATTTTGGTTGATATGGTAAATCTTATTTCCAATAATATTAAAAAAGGGGATATCTTTGCACGATGGGGAGGAGAAGAATTTGTCATCTTAACCCCTATGACAGAGATTGTCGGTGCGAGTAATTTAGCAGAGAATCTTAGAAAACTCGTGCAGTCACATCGTTTTAATTATGTTGAAAATGAGATAACACTCAGTTTTGGAATTGCGCAACTTACTAGCGATGATACAAAAATAACACTTTTTGAAAAAGCGGATGAGGCACTTTATCAAGCCAAAAATCATGGTAGAAACAAGGTCGAAATTTATAAATAGGATTTTTTCTATTGCACAGTCTTAAGCAACTGCATATGAGTAGGTAAGATGAGTGTTGGATTCACGAGAAGTGCAGTACTCCAAATACCAGCATCTACTGTGGATGGTGCGAGAATACTGACTTGGGAGTAGCTTTCAGCTTTTTTTATGGGTATTACAATGTGTGAAATTCTTTCTTCTTGTATAAGTGTATATCGTTTTGAATGACCAGAAGTGCATAATGACATAGTATGTATATCTACTTCCACTAAATTTGATTCCGGATTTTGAGGATCTTGTATTCCAACTCGCCATGGTTGATTATGACAGCTTCCAAATGCTGCGAGATCACCACCAAAATTGACAAGTGCAGCGTTAATTCCCATAGATTGAAGTAACAAGATACTCTGATCAACAGCATATTCTTTTACGATTCCTCCAAGGTCAATTTTTGTTGTGGAATTAGAGAAAGATAGAAGATTGCCTTCTAAGTGTAAATGTGATGATGAAGCATAAGGGCTTAATCGCTCTTTTTGGATAGTGTATTCGTGGATTGAAAATGCTTTTGTAGCTTCTTTCAAAGTGCCTGCCATAGCAATATCAAAAGCTCCTTGTGTAATATTCGTGTAAAAAAGTGAAAGTTGTATTAATCCACTTAGTTCATCACTCAGGAGATGGTTGTCTTGTGTACGGTGATTGAGTGCATATATTTCGGAGTCATCTCGGAAAAAACTGTACAAATGTTCAAGTCGTTTAGCATTTTTTATAACAGTTGTCGCCGCATCATTTGCAACCGACGGGGTCGGTGCATCGATGTGAAGTTCACATGGTGCACTAAAAGCTTCAAACTGATAGAAATGCACCGTATGTGATTCCATTAAGCCATGGCAAGTGCTGAATTGCTTGTTGGTGTGTTACTCGCATATGCGGAAAGTATTCTTTGCATAAGCGCAGATTGCATTTTTGCAGAAGAGGTGTCAGTTGTTGATGATGTGTTTGCATTTTGAGCTAAAGCTTGTGCTGCTTCAGAAAACTCAGCTGTATCAATACCACTTTTTTTATTGGTATTTGATGGAGCCATGCCGCTTGCACTACTCTGACTTTGAACACTGCTGCTGGTATAAGATTGTAATGGGATTGCCGCTGCTGATCCGCCATTGATAGTCATGATATTACACTCCTTATGAAATAAATAATATACATATCAAATATCCAAAACATCATTAACATGTTTTTTTGAATTTTAATACGTTGTATATTGTTAGCAAAAAGTGTTCCACTTTTGCTGTTTCAAATGTTTAATTATGACAGTGTAAAGAATATTTGTGAATTTAGTGTGAATTTAGATAAAAATAACGTCAATTAAAATTGCATTGGAATATAGAGGTAAAATCATTACGGAATTGTAGTTGATTAGCAAATAAGCGTCTTTAGGGTTTCTTGTTTTGAAAGTTTTTAAAAGTGGTGGTGGCCAATCTCGGAATCGAACCAAGGACACAATGATTTTCAGTCATTTGCTCTACCGACTGAGCTAATTGGCCACGTTTGTGAGGACGAAATTATAGCTATACAAGCTTAAAAATAAGCTTAATAGCTAAAAAAAAGTTATTTTGTTGCTTTTGCAAAATCTTTAAAGAGATTTCCGCGTTGTGCATATGAGGTAAATTGATCCAAACTTGCTGCTGCAGGAGATAGCATTGCGATACTGTGACGGTTATGTTTTTTACTGATTTGTTCTACTGCGACATCGAGTGTGTTGCATAATATGCAGCCGATTTCGTATTGTTTGCATAATGCTTCGAGTCGAGTCGCATTGGCTCCAATAGCATACACGCTAACATCGTAACGTTTTAGTGGTTTGAAGAGTTCTTCAAGTTCTACCCCTTTATCATCCCCTCCAAGAATCAAATGGATTGGATAATCGCTGTATGTGCGCAGAGCCGCCAACGTTGCATCAATGTTAGTTGCTTTGGAGTCATTGACCCATAGTCGATCGCGTGAGTCACGAAACTCTTCTTGTCGGTGTGGATCGAGAACAAAGGCATTTATTCGGTCATAATCGAGACGGTCATACAAAATCTTATCGATTCCCATAGCAATCATCGCATCCATGAGAAATGCGCCTTTAAATTTGATTTTACTTGCATCAAATCCAAAGTATTTTGCCAAATCTTTTTCATCTTCATAAATGATTTTAAATCCATTAGTCGGTGCATCGGCAAACATTTTAGGGAGGATGATTGCTTCACCTTCTTTCATCATAGAGAGGGGTTTGAGTTTGGCATCATAATACGCCTGCATACTGCCATGCCAACTGACATGGTCAGGAGTGACGGGAAGAAGAGCATAAATATTCGGATGCGCAATATTGTTATAATGCATACTAAAAGAACTGGTTTCTAAAATCCATATTGGTGCATCATTGGACATCTCAGCCAGAGGTGTGCCGATGTTTCCACCGCTGATAGCCCCTTTGTCACTGAGGAGATGTTCTACCATTTGGGTTGTGGTTGTTTTACCGTTTGTACCGCTTATCCAAATTGAGAAAGGGGTCTTTGGGGCAAAAAAGTCATATTCACTGATGAGGTGTTGTGCTTGCTGAATCAGAGTATGCGAAGGCGGAAATCCGGGTGATGGGATCTCGTGGGTAAAGAGGCGGGTATCAAACTCACTGATTGGTTTAAGAAAATTGCCCTCTTCATCAATGGAAGGTACGGTAATTTTGTCATCAAAAAAAGTACATGGACCGAAATGTTTGGCTATTGCGCGGGTTGTTTTTCCGTATCCGAAACAGGCGATGTTTTTATTTTTCATTATCGAATCTTCAATGTAATGAGCGCAAAGATATTAGATAGGAGTGAGATAATCCAAAATCGGACGATGATTTTGTTCTCAGCCCATTGTTTCATCTCAAAGTGATGATGGATAGGTGCCATTAGAAAAACCCTTTTTTTGCGTAATTTGTAGCTGCCGACTTGTAAGATGACAGAAACGGTTTCGATAACGAAAATAAGACCAATGAGGATAAGAAGAATTTCACTTTTTCCGATGATTGCCATATATGCGATAAATGCACCCAAAGTCAACGAACCGCTGTCTCCCATAAAAACTTGTGCAGGATGACAATTAAACCATAAAAAGCCGAGTAATGAACCAATCAATGCTGCGGCAATAATGACCACTTCTCCGGCAGGAATTTTTGGCATCAACAGGTAGTGAGCTAATGCAGCATTCCCGACAATATAAACGATGATACTGAGTGAAAGAAGGGCGAAAATAGAGGGAACAGTTGCTAACCCATCTAAGCCATCAGTCAGGTTAACTGCATTGGAAGTAGCAATCATGACTAGCACCCAAAAAGCAACACTCCACCATCCCATGTTAAAAAGACTTGATTTGACAAACGGGACATAAAATCCGGTATCAAGTTTGGCAACATAGATTAAAAATAATCCGATTGCAATACCAAAAACCATTTGTAAGATAAGTTTTGCACGTGCACTGAGACCTGCTAAATTATTACCTCCGCGAATTTTGCCCCAATCATCGGTAAATCCAATGTAGGCATAAAATACCAATGTCAAAAGACCACCAATAACAAAAGGGTTTAACAGGTTAACCGTAAGTAAAGAAGCAATTACTGTAGAAGTAACAAAAACGATGCCACCCATAGTTGGAGTTTTTGCTTTGCCTTGGTGGGCACTCACATATTCATTGATTGGCTGCACGCGGGCAGAACGCTGCGCCCATGCAATAAAGCGCGGCATTAGTACAAGGGTCAAAAAAAGACCAATAAAAAAAGCGACTCCAGCACGAAAAGTAATGTATTGAAAAAGGTGTAAATGAACCGGAAGATGTTGTTGAAGCCAATATAACATTCTGTGAACTCTTTGTGATTAAATTTTAAAAGCAATGCAAAAGTGACATTTTAATATAATCCCCCCAAAGTTTGATTAATCCAAGGAGGCAATTTGAGCAAAAAAACCGTTTTGGTCATCACTGATGGTATTGGTTATTCTCCGAAACGTCAGTATAACGCTTTTCACGCAGCAAAAAAGCCAACATACGATAGATTGTTTCGTGAAGTCCCTCATTCGTTGATTGACACATTTGGTCTGAGTGTCGGCTTGCCTGAGGGACAAATGGGTAATTCTGAGGTAGGACATATGTCTATCGGCAGTGGCCGAGTGCTTTATCAAGATTTGGTAAAAATATCCTTGTCCCTCGAAGAAGGGAATTTTATTCATAATCCAGTATTTGATTCATTGCTTAAAACCAGTAAACGGATTCATTTGATTGGATTGTTGAGCGATGGAGGGGTTCATTCTCACATTGATCATATCATGGGTGTTGCTGAAATTGCTGCAGAAGAAGGTAAAGAGGTGTGGTTGCATCTCATTAGCGATGGACGTGATGTTGCACCTAACTCTGTAAATCTTTTTTTACATACAGTAAGTAGTCATGGTTATTCAAATATCAAAATCGGTTCTCTAGGCGGACGATTTTTTTCAATGGATCGTGATAATCGTTGGGAACGTGTTCAAAAAGGGTACGATGCGATTGTGTCAGCTACACCTAAAAGTGAACAAAGCGTTGCCGATTACATTGAAAATGCTTATGCATCGGGAGAGACCGATGAATTTATAACACCAAGTGCATTTGATGGATATGAAGGATTTAAAGATGGTGATGCGGTATTGATGCTAAATTTTCGTAGTGACCGAATGCGAGAATTGACTGCAGCTATTGGAGATAAAGAGTTCAATGGATTTGATCGAACTTTTGTTCCGACTCATCTTGCTACCATGACGCAGTATGATAAAAATTTTCCTTATCCGGTATTGTTTCCAAAAGATCCTCCTAAAAATACTTTGGCCGAAGTTATTGCACGTAATGGACGTCGACAATTGCATACAGCAGAGACCGAAAAATATGCTCATGTAACTTTTTTCTTTAATGGTGGGATTGAAGAGCCCTACGAAAATGAAACGCGGGTTTTGATTCCGAGCCCCCAAGTTAAAACATACGATATGCAACCACAAATGTCTGCGCCGGAAGTTGGTGATGCTGTAATAAAAGCAATGAATGAAGGGTATGATTTTGTTGTTGTTAATTTTGCTAATGGCGATATGGTAGGGCATACGGGAAATTTTGAAGCGGCGATAGAGGGTGTTGAAGCGGTTGATACACAGTTGGGGCGAATTATTGAAGCGGCGGAACGTGATGGTTATGCGATGGTACTTACTTCAGATCATGGAAACTGTGAAGAGATGCGTGATGATGCAGGCAATACGCTTACAAATCACACGGTAGGTAAAGTATGGTGTTTTGTGATGGCTGAGGGGGTAAATGAAGTTCATCCCGGAGCACTTAATAACATTGCGCCGACGGTTTTGAAACTTATGGGGATTGAGAAACCTGTTGAGATGGATATGCCCTTAATCTGACCTTGTCATACCTAAAAAGGGTACAAGAACATCTTTGAGGTCTCTGTAAAGGTGAAAATCTTACTAGATTTCGGCCTTTGTGGGAATGACTAATTTACTATAAATAAGGAAATAAATAAATGAAGTTTACAGGTAAAAATGTTTTGGTAACGGGTTCAAGCCGAGGAATTGGTGCAGAAGTAGCAAAAGTATTAGCAAGTTACGGTTTGAAAGTATGGGTAAATTATCGAAGCGGAGCAGCAGCAGCTGATGCTGTAAAAGAGCAAATCGAAGCTGCGGGTGGCACAGCGGCAGTAATCGGATTTGATGTTGCCGATGAAGCAGCATTTGTTGATGCGATTAAAACGATTGTGGATGCAGACGGAGAACTCTCATATTTAGTCAATAATGCAGGGATTACAAATGATAAGCTGGCTCTTCGTATGAAAGCTGAAGAATTCACCAGCGTCATCGATGCAAACTTAACTTCTGCATTTATCGGATGCCGCGAAGCGATGAAAGCAATGCGCAAACAAAAATTTGGAAGTATTGTCAATATGGCGTCTATCGTTGGTGAAACGGGAAATGCGGGACAAACCAATTATGCAGCTTCCAAGGGTGGAATGATCGCTATGACAAAAAGTTTTGCGATTGAAGCGGCGACGAGCGGAATTCGCTATAACTGTATTACACCTGGCTTTATTGCAACGGATATGACCGATGAACTCAAAGAAGAGATCAAAGCAGCGTTTACAGCTAAAATTCCGATGGGACGATTTGGTAATGCAAGTGAAGTAGCTGAAGCAACGGCATTTTTACTCAGTGACCATGCCAGTTATATCACCGGAGAAACCCTCAAAGTCAACGGTGGAATGTATATGTAAGGCAAAATTTTGCCTCTTAAGTTAAATATGCTATAATTTTGCGATTTTATTCATAGGAACAGGAGCTATTATGGCACTTTTGGAAGATATTAAAGAAGTAGTGGTTGAGCAACTTAGCGTTAACCCAGACGAAGTTAAAGAGGATTCTAAATTCGTAGAAGATCTCGGCGCTGACAGCCTTGACGTTGTTGAATTAGTAATGGCTCTTGAAGAGAAATTCGATATTGAGATTCCGGATGATGAAGCGGAAAAAATCCAAACTGTTCAAGATGTAATCAACTACATCCAAAGCAAAAACTAAAAAATCTTATCGAGGCATACGCCTTGATAAACTAAAAATCTAAAATATTATGGTTTAAGATATTGGCTTAACGGAGCCAAAGTTTCAGACCATCCAGCATCAGGAGAGAATGTGAAAAGAGTAGTAGTAACCGGAATGGGAATGATCAATGCAGTTGGTCACGATAAAGAGAGCGCATTTAAAGCGATTTGTGACGGTGAATGCGGGATTGATATAATCACAATTTTTGATGCTTCGGCGCAGAGTGCTCAAATAGCGGGAGAGGTGAAAAACTTTGATCCTGAAACAGTAATGGACCCTAAAGAGGTTAAAAAAGCTGACCGTTTTATTCAACTTGGAATTAAAGCAGCTCAGGAAGCGATGGCGGATGCTAATTTCCCTGAGGATTTTGACAAAGAACGTTTCGGTATTGATGCGGCATCCGGGATTGGCGGACTACCATCGATCGAGCGTAACTCTATTATTCTGGAGACTAAAGGACCGCGTCGGATCTCTCCATTTTTTATTCCGGGGGCATTGGTCAATATGCTCGGTGGATTTATCTCGATTGATCATGGCTTGCAAGGGCCAAATCTTTCAGCAGTAACTGCGTGTGCAGCAGGAACTCATGCGATCAGTGAAGCGGCAAAAACAATTATGATCGGCGGAGCGGATCAAATGTTGGTCGTTGCGGCAGAATCTGCAATTAGCGGTGTTGGAATGGGCGGATTCGCATCAATGAAAGCGCTTAGTACTCGTAATGACGATCCAAAACACGCATCACGTCCATTTGATGCAGAACGTGATGGTTTTGTTATGGGTGAGGGTGCTGCAGCGCTTGTACTTGAAGAGTATGATGCAGCAGTAGCGCGCGGAGCACGTATTTATGCAGAATTGATCGGATTCGGTGAGAGCGGTGATGCGAATCACATTACAACACCGAGCCTAGAAGGTCCACTTCGTGCGATGAAAGCAGCACTTAAAATGGCGGGTCATCCAAAAGTTGATTACGTTAATGCACACGGAACCAGTACTCCTACAAATGATAAAAATGAGACGGCTGCTCTTAAAATCGCATTTGGAAGTAAAGAAAACTGTCCTCCTGTGAGTTCAACAAAAGGTCAAACAGGGCATTGTCTCGGAGCAGCGGGTGGAATTGAAGCGGTTGTCAGTATCATGGCAATGCGTGATGGGATCATCCCTCCGACCATCAATTATGTCAATCCAGATGAAAACTGTGATTTGGACATTGTCCCAAATCAGGCACGTAAAGCGGAACTCAATATTGTAATGAGTAACTCATTTGGATTTGGCGGCACTAATGGTGTTGTCATTTTCAAAAAAATATAAGAGGGCAAGCCCTTGGCTACCTATCTTGATTTTGAACAAAATATTCGCCAAATCCAAGAAGAGATTATTGCTGCAGAAGTGCGTTATGATCACCATGCGGTAGAGATTTTAAAGCAGGATTTGGACAAAGAGGTTCAAAAAACCTATGCTAATCTTTCCCCTTATCAAGAATTGCAATTAGCACGCCATCAAGACCGTCCATATGCACTTGATTACATTAATCTTCTTTTGGATAAAAAATACGAAATTCATGGTGATCGTCATTTTCGTGATGACCTCTCTATTATCTGTTACATGGGATATATTGGTGATGAGCGTGTAATGGTGATCGGGGAACAAAAAGGGCGTGGAACTAAAAATAAGCTCAAGCGCAATTTTGGTATGCCTCATCCAGAAGGGTACAGAAAAGCGCTTCGTGTTGCGAAGATGGCGGAAAAATTTCATATCCCTTTGTTGATGCTAATAGACACTCCGGGTGCTTATCCTGGTCTTGGTGCAGAAGAACGAAATCAAAGTGAAGCGATTGCTCGTAATCTCCTTGAACTTTCTAATTTGAATACTATTACTGTTTCTGTTGTGATCGGTGAAGGTGGAAGTGGCGGTGCATTGGCTATTGGTGTTGCCGATCGTCTTGCTATGATGCGTTATTCAGTATTTAGTGTCATTTCGCCTGAGGGGTGTTCTGCAATTTTATGGAATGATCCATCTAAAGTAGAAGCAGCTACTAAAGCACTCAAAATTACCAGTGCCGATCTCAAAGAGCTTGATTTGATAGATGATATCATTGATGAGCCGCTTATCGGTGCACATCGTGACAAAGAGGGCGCGGTAAAAGCACTTAAAGAGTATTTTTTAGGTGAAGTTACTAAACTTAGATCACTCACAGATCAAGAACGTCTTGACAGCCGTTACAGCCGTCTTGTGGGTATGGGCAGATACAGCGAATAAAGCTTCAAGATCCCCTTTCTTGGGATCACTTTTTCTCATCTTCTTTTTCTTCTTTTTTGATTTTTGGACGTTTTAGTCGTTTGGCTTCTTTTGAAAAAGCGATCAGTTCTTCGGTATTTTTGATTGTGTTTGGGATTAATGGAAGAGTTCGTTTGAGCAATTTGGCTGTTGTCATAGCATCTGAAAGCGCACGATGATGTGTTGCATCTTGATAAAGTTCTAATTGTTCATTTAGGTAAGCTAAACCATATCGTTCACTCTCAATCGTCCGTTCTGCTAGATCGATAGTACATAAAGAGCGGTTTAAAAGTTTATCAAGCCCGACGCGTTCCATCATGGCAGAAACAAATCCATAATCAAATTTTGCAGCATGACCAACAAAAACTGCATCACCTAAAAACAGACGAAATTCTTGCATCACTTGTTTTAAATGGCGGGCTTTAAGTGTTTGCTCAACCGAGATTCCTGTGATATCCTGAATCAATGGGGGAATATCAGTACAATAGACTAAGCTTTCATAGGTATCGATAAGATGCCCATTTTGAAGTTTAACCGCGCCGATTTCAATAATTTGATGATGGGATGGCTTGGAGCCGTTTGTTTCGATATCAACAATACAAAAGAGGGTATCGTCAATTGAATTAAGTGCACTGGAGAAACGGTAAAGATTACCACTTAAAGTGAGATTCATCCCTTGTGCCGAGAGGAGTTGAAGAGAGAGCTCAATTGGGGCAGGAAGAGAAGCCTCGAATTCCTCTTTTGGGACACCGTTTTTGGATAAGCGTGAGAGTATTTTTGGATCAAGAATTTTCACAATTTTGCCTGCTCAATAAAAGCATGCACTTTATCTGGATCTTTTTTCCCTTTAGAGGCTTCGACTCCGCTGCTGACATCAACTCCGTAAAAATCGTATCGTTTGAGTGCTGCAACATTTTTAGGGTCTAGACCACCGGCCAGGATAATTTTAGAACAATCTATTGCATCGAACCATTCAATGTTTAAGCGTTTTCCACCTCCGCCATAATCTTCACAATATGCATCTATGAGACGGTATTCATTAGGATAATGGGTAACGTCTTCCGGAGTTTTTGCTCGTATGACGCGAAGATAGGGAAAGTCTAATTGTGGATAAAAGTCATCCTCTACATCAAAATGAATTTGCGCGAGTGTGCACCCTGTTTGATGACAAGTTAAGTGGATATTTTCGGGTGTCTCATTGACGAAAAGAGCTACTTTTTCCACAAAGGGAGGGAGCTTATCGATAATTGCTTTTGCATGCTCCGGTGAAATGTAGCGTGGAGATTCGGGGTAAAAAACAAATCCTAGCGCATCGGCTCCCGCATTGATTGCTATTTGAGCATCTTCGAGGTTGGTAATTCCGCAGATTTTAACCCGCATCTTAAATTTTCAGACTTTCAATAGCGGTTTTATAATCTGTAGCACCAAATACATAACTTCCGGCGACACAGATATCAACACCTGCCTCTTTCAGGATGGCGATATTAGAACTGCCGACACCACCATCGACTTCAATAAGGCAGTTTGGATTAATATGGTCTCGAAGAGCTTTTAATCGTCTGATTTTTTCTACAACGGTAGGGATGAATTTTTGTCCGCCGAATCCAGGATTGACAGACATGACAAGTACCATGTCTAAATCACCGAGCAGATACTCGATTGCTTCTGCTGGGGTATGTGGATTTAAGACGATTGCGGGTTTAATACCCAAAGAACGGATATACTGGATAAGACGGTGAGGATTTTTTTCTTCTTCAATATGAAATGAAATGTATTGCGGTTTTAATGGGGCAAATAAATCAACAAAAAAAGTATTGTTTTGCACCATCAGGTGAATGTCGAGCGGTTTAGTAGCCGCAGCGGCAATGGCACTTACTACAACAGGCCCAATGGTGAGATTAGGGACAAAATGACCGTCCATTACATCGACATGCACCAAATCGCATCCCGCATCACAAATGGCACGGACATCACGCGCTAAATTACCGAAATCGGCTGAAAGGACACTGGGAGCGATGAGCATGATGGATACCTTAGTTCTATTTTCGTTATTTTAGCGAAAAAACTATCTCGTAAGGAAAAAGATAAAGTTGCTTCCCTCAAAACTCAAATTGACTTGAACCCCTTTTTTGTTTTGAGCCATTTCCATTAATGATGAAACATTTGGATAAGTACGAGGAAGTGTGATATCAACGTGGTGCTTTTTTTCTGCCAAAAGGGTTTTAGCTCGACCGCCAATGATATTAACAAACTCTGCTAAAGAGTCTAAAATAGTCTCTTCATCCTCGGTTGTTTCACCTATAAGAAGCTCGCATGCTTTTTTAGCAATCTCTTTGGGAAAAACCAGAATAATCATACCATCAACATCACCGTAAAAACCGATAGAACTAGCATATTGGTTATCGGCATTTTTAACATCTAATATTTGAACATTCATTGATTCTTTGGAAGCTTGGGCATTGGTCATCATAGCGATAGTTGAGACGGTTGCATCGATAAAATGAGGGAGTTCATTAACGAGCGCTTTATTAAGTGTTCGGATTTGTTTAGTTGCTGTTGCACTGCTTCCCCCAAGTTCTTGGAGAAGATCTTTATTTTTAAGAATATCATCCATATTGTCAAAAAAGAGCATTCCGGCATCTTCAAGATCATTTTTAAAGCTTTGTGGCGTTTTTTCAAAAGTTAGGCCGACAAAACAGATAGAGGCATTGTACTCTGCAGCTGATGAGGCGAGTTTGGTGAAAAAATTGAGTGCGTGGACATTCATAGAGACCACTTTATACGCATCAAAGATAAAGAGGCGAAATCCAACATTCAGTGAATTATTGTGATAAGCAATATTGAATGTATTCCCGATTTCGGCATCTAAAAAATTTGCGATGGTATAGATTATGGCATTACCTGTAACCCGAGTAGCAATTTTTTGTCCAAATAATCCAAGATAAGTATCTTCGATAATGGCGTAATAGAGATCCGGAGATTTTTTCTTTTCATCAAACTCTTTTTTACTTTGTGCAATGATCGGGTTGTGTCCGTAATCGAACAGTTCAATAGCCATTGCAGAACGTTGGGAAGGATCATCATTATAAAGAAGGACCGTTCTTGTATCACTTTTATTGTTAGGGGCAAATAATTCAGCGATTTTTTCGGTCAAAAAGAGAGAAAAATTGAGTGTATCACCATAAAAACTGTTAATAGTTTTGAATTTAGTATGGTCATAATCACACAATCCTACAGAAATATGTTTTTGATTACGAATATTGATCAAGAGTTTAATAAAAACATCCAAACCATTTTTATTGAAAAAAATTACTTTTTTGAGAGATACGAGTAGCATATCTATATTTAGATTTTCAGTCGCTTTGATATCTTCTAGTGTGAGATACGAAGGGGCATTATTACCATCTAAAAATCCTTGTGGATGAAAAACACCGACACGCCCTTTAACCGTTGCTCTCATTTATCCTACCACCTGCATAAAAGATTCATAGATATCTTGAACAAAATCAATGTGAAAATCGATAAAATCGTTGAGTCCTGCGGAAACGTAAACACTTTGGGAAAGTTCATAAAATAAAAGTAAATGCATCCATTTAGCCAGAATTTTTTCGTCTCCTTGTATCTCTAAATCTGTTCCTGAAGCAGCATAGACAATACGGCTAATAGTAGAAGACATCTCCCATTTAACAGATATATCACTACAAATATCGAACAAACTACGTTTGCTTAGACGTTGAAGGATAGTGTTGTAGTCGAGCGCTTTGACACTTCGTAATTGTTCAACTTCATTTTTATGTGCTGCAAATAAAGCATCGCATACGATAATACTTGCAGGGAGTAACGTAATAGCGCTTTCATTGTCATGATTGAGTAAATGAAGATGTTTTAATATCTTTTCCCATTTTCGGCTGAGGGAAGCTTGTAAGTCGTAAAATGCTTGATTGCTGAGGGAAAACAAGGACCATTCTTTTGGGACCAATAAACTCATAAGGTAACTGTATAAAATTTGTTGGGCAGTTGATGTTCCTAAAATCCCAAAAATTTGAGACATATCACTAACCTCATTTCGAAATCCATAGATGGGGCGATTTACGAGGGTTTTGAGATAAAGTTTTAGTGCAGGGTCTTCTTCTGCACATTTTGCCGCTTTTGGTAAATCTCCGGCTCGTACATATTCGAGTGCTTGACGCACCACTGAAGGAGTTGCAGGGATATTTTTGATGTAAAGGTCTATATCTTCTTTTGTTATCACGTTGCTTGGCTGTCCAATGTTTTTCTCTATTGTAATGACGGATAGATTAAAAGAGCCTTTATGGTCATAAGTGAATAATTTTTAAGGTAAAGTTTGGGTTGACTAGGATAGAATTCGCAACTAAAATTTACGCAAGGAGCCTCAAAATGGCAAGAAGATGTGCTATTAGCGGTAAAGGCCCAATGAGCGGGAACAACGTTTCTCACGCGAAAAATAGAACAAAACGTCGTTTTTTACCAAATCTTCGCACGGTTCGTGTAACACTTGAAGATGGTACGACGAAAAAACTTAAAATCGCTGCTTCTGAGCTTCGCACTCTAAAAAAAGATTCGTAATTTCCTAACAGAAATTTTCGTATCTGGGAGTTTACTCCCATATTTCCCTCTAAAAACTTCAATTTATACTTGTAATTTCAATCTTTAGCTTTTTTTCTCTATTTATAATAAATCATATACTAAAATATTCTTTTTATTCAGGAGCATTCAACCATGTATAATCTAAATCGTATTGAGGGTGGCGTATGTGCGGCAGAGGGTTTTTTTGCTGAGGGAATCCATATTGGTTTAAAAAAAGAGGGTGCCAAAGATTTGGCATTTATTTATTCAGAAAAGCCATGCGCGATTGCATCGGTATTTACAACCAATAAAATGACGGCAGCTCCTATTCGTCATTTTCGTGCAAAAGGGGATTTTGAAGGAAACTTTGTCCTCATTAACTCTAAAAATGCCAATGCTATGACGGGGCGTGCAGGGATTGATGATATTGATGAGGTATTAAATGCCGTTCAAGAACAGTTTCCTTATATTCTTCATCCTGTAATGAGCTCAACCGGTGTTATAGGAGTACGTCTTCCGAAAACTAAAATTGTTGAAGGGGCTATGCATTTTGACCTCTCTCAACGTGATGGTATCAGTGCTTCTGAAGCGATAATGACAACCGATACATTTGCCAAACGGATTGCTTATGAAGTTGTTTTGGAGGATGGTAAATCATTTAAAATCGGAGCTATGGCAAAAGGGGCCGGGATGATAAATCCGGCAATGGCTACAATGCTTTGTTTTATTACTACTGATGCAGCAGTTGATAAAATGATGATGCAAAATATTTTAGACGAGTGTGTTCATACAACGTTTAATGCAGCAAGTGTTGATGGAGATACATCAACCAACGATACGGTTCTTGTTATGGCTAACCGAGAGAGCGGAGTATTTCATGCAGAAGCATTTAAAGAAGCTTTAGAATCCATTATGCTTTTTTTGGCTAAAGAGATGGTGCGTGATGGAGAAGGTGCGACGAAACTAGTGACCTATAAAGTGACGGGCGCGATCAACCATAAAGAAGCAGAAATCGCCGCGAAAGCACTCAGCAATTCGTTGTTGGTTAAAACAGCCCTTTTTGGGCAAGACCCAAACTGGGGGCGCATTGCGTCGACAGTAGGTGCGAGTGGAATCATGTGTGATGAAGCATTTTTGAGCATCTGGTTTGATGATATTTGCGTCTATAAAAAAGGGGAATTGCTTTTTGATGAAAAACTAGAACCCCTTGCCGCTGCAGTAATGCAAAAAAGTGCCTTTACGATTCATTGTGATATCGGTCTGCAAGATGGGGAGTTTACCGCATACGGATGCGATTTGGGGCATGAATACGTCAAAATTAATGCGGATTATAGAACGTAAACTATTTTTTTTCCGCTCGTTGTGAGCTTGTCGAGCTATGAATATTTTACCCTTCGACATACTCAAGGGGGGAGACCGAACTCAGGGCGAACGGATAAAACTCTTCCCTATTATCTCCCACTAAGACACCTCTCGCTATAATCGCGCCAATCTAAAGGCAACAGGATAAACTCAATGCGCGGATACAAAATTTTCAGCGGTTCAGCATGTACGGAATTTGCGGCAGAGGTGTGCAGAACACTCGACGTCCCTCTTTCAAAAGCACTCATCAAACGTTTCAGCGATGGCGAAATCAACGTTCAAATTTCTGAGAGCGTTCGTGGACGTGATGTTTTTATTATTCAAAGTACAGGTGCCCCGTCGAATGACAATTTAATGGAATTGTTGATTATGACCGATGCTCTTCGTCGTTCATCAGCAAACTCGATTACAGCCGTAGTCCCTTATTTTGGGTATGCACGACAAGATCGAAAAGCGGCTCCGCGTGTTCCGATTACAGCAAAATTAGTTGCCGATATGTTTGAAACCGCAGGAATTGATCGTGTCGTAACGATTGATTTGCACGCAGGTCAAATACAAGGATTTTTTGATATTCCGGTAGATAATCTTTATGGTGCTATTATTTTTCAAGAGTATATTGCTTCTAAAAATCTTCCTAATCCAGTTATCGCTTCTCCGGATATCGGTGGAGTTGCACGTGCTCGTTATTTTGCACAAAAACTGGGTTTAGATATGGTAATTGTAGATAAACGTCGCGAAAAAGCGAATGAGTCGGAAGTCATGAACATCATAGGCGATGTTGCCGGTAAAGATATTATTATGATCGATGACATGGTCGATACTGCCGGAACAATGGTTAAAGCAGCTGCAGCTCTAAAAGCACGTGGAGCAACGTCTGTTATGGCGTGTGCGACACATGGTGTTCTTAGTGGGAAAGCATTTGAGAACATCAATAATGGTGAACTCGATGAGCTTGTTATCTCTAATACTCTTGTATTAAGTGGGCAAAGTGATAAAATCAAAGTTCTCAGTGTTGCTCCATTGTTCGCTGAAGTTATTCGTCGCGTTTATCATAATGAGAGTGTTAATTCACTCTTTAGTTAACTTTTCCTTTCGGGCTTTATGCCCGTCCCTCCTAAGCAGCGTTCTGCTATAATTTCACTAATTAAACTAAATGAGCAATAAAACCTAATGGATAACATTCGCAACTTTTCAATTATCGCCCATATCGACCACGGAAAAAGTACATTAGCCGACCGTATCATCCAAGAGTGCGGAGCAGTAAGCGATCGTGAACTTTCTAAACAGATGATGGACACGATGGACATCGAGCAAGAGCGTGGGATTACGATCAAAGCGCAAAGCGTCCGTTTGGACTACGTCAAAGACGGCCAACACTATATCCTCAATCTGATCGACACTCCGGGCCACGTCGATTTTAGTTATGAAGTCTCTAAATCGCTGGCATCCTCGGACGGTGCATTACTGATCGTTGATGCAGCCCAAGGGGTTGAAGCGCAAACCATCGCCAATGTCTATATGGCGATGGAAAATAACCTTACACTCATCCCTGTTATCAATAAAATCGACCTTCCCGCCGCAGAACCGGAACGGGTTGCCGAAGAGATTGAAACAACCATCGGAATCGATGCGACTGAAGCGGTGATGATTTCCGCGAAAACAGGGATTGGTATCCGCGACTTGATCGACACAATCGTGGATCGTATCCCTGCTCCCGTAGGTGATCCGAGTGCGACCACCAAAGCGATTATCTATGATTCGTGGTTTGATTCGTATCAAGGGGCAATAGCTCTGGTGCGTGTATTTGATGGCGAGATCAAAGTTGGGCAGATGGTCAAACTGATGCATAATGATGAAAATCATCAAGTGCTAGAGCTGATGTATCCTCATCCCCTTCGTCGCCAAAAAACCCAAAGTATCAAAAGCGGTGAGATCGGTATCGTGATATTGGGGGTTAAAGAGGTTGGGACTATCCGTGTCGGCGATACGATCACCGATGCACGTCATCCGGCCAAAGAGCCTGTGGGTGAATATGCCCCTGCGAAGCCGTTTGTATTTGCGGGACTGTATCCGATTGATACCGATGAGTTTGAATCGGTACGTGACGCCCTTGATAAACTCAAACTCAATGACAGCTCTCTTAGCTATGAGCCTGAAACCTCTATCGCTTTGGGATTCGGATTTCGTGTCGGGTTTTTGGGGATGCTCCACATGGAAGTGGTCAAAGAGCGGTTAGAACGTGAGTTTAATCTCGATCTCATCGCTACCGCTCCATCGGTTGTTTACAAAGTCTATAAGACGGATGGAACCATGATCGAGGTACAAAATCCGAGCGAACTTCCTGAACCTCAGACAATCGAGCGGATCGAAGAGCCGTACGTTCGCGCAACGGTGATCGTTCCGACCGATTATTTGGGGAATGTCATTACCCTTCTGACCAATAAGCGGGGAATGCAAGAGAAGATGGAGTATCTCAACGAAACGCGGGTCATGCTCATCTACGTCATGCCGATGAACGAAATCGTCGTCGATTTTTATGACAAGCTCAAATCGACCTCCAAGGGGTACGCGAGTTTCGATTATGATCCGATTGAATTTCGTGATGGAGATCTCGTTAAACTCGATGTCCGTGTCGCGGGAGATGTGGTCGATGCGCTGAGTGTTATCGTCCCTCGTACTTCTGCTGACACGCGTGGACGGGCACTGGTGACGAACATGAAGGAGATCGTTCCTCGTCAGCTTTTCGAAGTGGCGATTCAAGCTTCTATCGGCAACCGTGTTATCGCTCGTGAGACCGTCAAATCCATGGGGAAAAACGTTACCGCCAAGTGTTACGGCGGGGATATTTCCCGTAAACGCAAACTTCTCGACAAACAAAAAGAGGGTAAAAAACGGATGAAGGCGATCGGGAAAGTGCAGCTTCCGCAAGAAGCCTTTATGTCTGTTCTTAAAATGGACTAATATGCGCTGTATGATATGTGAAGGCTGGAGCTTTTCGCATATTTGTCACTCCTGTCAGAAAAATCTTCTTACACCGACACTTCATAAGCGTAAAATACTTGGTTCAATTCCCGTTTTTTCCTTTTTCCCTTATGGTGATATCGAACCTCTTCTTTTGACTAAACATACTGATATCGGGTACTATATTTATACGATTTTGGCGAAGCGTTCTTTCGGGGCTTTCGCTAAAGAATGGCATTATGACAATCGAGTTGCCTCGATAGGGATCGATGATCATGCCTCGAGTGGATACAGCCATACGGCAGTACTGAATCGCGCTTTAAAATCTAAAAATATAAGACCGTTTTATGGAAAACTTCGTGCGACACATCATCATAAATATGCAGGAAAAAGTGTTGAAGAAAGGTTGTTAAATCCCAGAGGTTTTCACTACAAGTCTTTTGAGGATGAAGAGGTGATATTGGTCGATGATATTGTTACTACGGGAACAACACTCTCAGAAGCAGCAGAAACGCTGCATCAACAAGGAAAGAAAGTGATTTTATGTTTAACTCTTACGGATGCGGAGAATCGATAATTTACTTAGGAATTGTAAACTCAAAGCAACTACCAATTCCAAGAGTGCTTTCAACCCAAATGTTTCCTCCATGCGCATGAACCATCTCTTTAACTATGGCCAATCCTAAACCGGTACCTTTTAAAGCATCTTGAGTGAAATTTTTTACTTGAGAGAAGGGATCAAAGATACTTTCTAAGTGCTCAGCAGCAATCCCTCTTCCATGATCACAAACACTAAAATGATTGTTTTGATCTGATTTAAATGTAACTGCGATGAGTCCATTTTCCGGTGAGAATTTGATTGCATTACTGAGGAGGTTAATCAAAATTTGCTGAATCATTTTTCGATCTCCCTCTATAAATACATTTTCAACGCTTGGATATTGAATGCTAATGGAATGCTTTTGTACCAATGGTTCAGTCATTATGGAAATATCTTTTAATAGTTCTGAGAGTGAAAAAGTGCTTCGGTGAAGCTCCATTTTACCGGCTTTCATTTTTGAAAAGTCCAAAATTGTATTGACTAAGTCTAAAAGGTGTTTCCCAGAGATGAGTATTTTTTCAATATAGCTTGATAACTCAGCACTTACATCGGGGCGTCGAATGAGTATTTGTGAAAATCCAATAATAGCATTTAGCGGTGTGCGGAGTTCATGACTCATGGTAGCAAAAAAAGCATCTTTAGCGATAGCAGCTTGATGAGCCTCTTCTAAAGCTACGACTAAATCAGTTTGGTAATGTTCTTTTTCTATTATTTCTTGGAGTAAGTTTTCATTGAGATGATCAGCATAGTGCTTCTCTTCCTCGAGGTGTTTAAGAAGCTCTTCTTGTTGAAGTTGTAATAAGACAACGTCAGTAAAGTTGGTATGAAATCTTTTACTCGAGACGATCATCATTACGGAAAATAGTACAAGAGTAATTCCCATCATCCAAGAAGAATCGGTTGAGGTATTGAAGATGAAGTACAATGCGTAGGGGGCAATAACAAATAGGTTATAGAATATGTAACTTTCAGGACGGTACGAACTCGAACCAACAGCTCCGGCTACCATTCCTCCAATAATTATAAGAAGCATCATGGCATGGTAAGGTGAAGCAGGAAGTAAAAAGTAGTAGCTTGATCCCCATAAAATTCCGGCTGCACTGATTCCCAACATATAGACTACATACGCTGTGTGAGCAGAACAACGAGTTTTAGCAAAACGATAATGATAATAAGCGGAAAATCGAAAGCCAATGATTATCAAATTTGCAATGACCCAAAATAAAAGAGCTGAGGAAGAAATCTGATTTTTTAAAATGTAAACTAGAATCAGTGTATTAAAAAAATTAGCAACTAACGGTACTGGCAGTGCATTGTAAAGAGCATCTACTTCTTTTGAAAATATTTCATTTTGCACAGGTAAATCCATTTGAGTGAATAATTGCCCATTATAAGAGAGTTCTCCTTTAATGAGTATAAGGTTCTAATGTCGTAATGCGTGTGTCAATAATAGCACGGCCGATCGTAAAATGATAAAGTGATTGATAACTCTGATCACGAAGACCCAAAAGCGCATGAAATTCATCATCTAAAAAGCATCCGATTCCCGTTGCACTGAGTCCGAGTGATGTCGCTTCAAGATAAAGCATTTGACCGATAGAACCGCATTGGTGATAGAGATTTTTGTATCCGATGGCACCGTAGGTTTCAAGTGATTTTGAAAAATGGCAGAGCATACCGAAACTAAAGGCTCCGTCTTTGGCAATCTCTTGATTACAGGAAATCATTTGAGCTGCACCGCGATAATCTCCCTCTTTGAGCAGGTAAAGCCCTTCGCCGTAATCTTTCCATTTAAAGGTTATATCCATAGACTCTATAAGAGATACTAAATCCGTTTGATTTCGTACATAGGCATATAATCCTCTCTCTAACCCTTCGACACGATGGATAAACATCATAAAATGGACATCACTCGCCTCAGTGCAAAAGAGTGAAGCGTTGAGTATTTGTCTAAATTGCTCCAACGTTATTCCAGAACCGTCCATCATTTGAGCGCTTCGTCTTTTTAGTACGATTTCTCCGGAGCTTTTTGAAGGAGTGGGAAGATGTCGAGAAGGTGTTAATGGTACTGTCAGCGGATAGGTTCCTTGTGTCGCCGTATCGATTATTTTTAAAATTGGCCATTCATGATGAGCGGGGCTTAGACGGTTAGCATTGTAGGGTAACAGCGGGGTGGTTGGTAAGGAAAATGATGTGCAGTGCCCAATACGAATCAGAATATCGGGACTCTCCCATTCCATAGAGTCGAACCGTGCATATTGATCGAGTCCGCAAAGGGCTCCGATGTCAGTGGTATCCATACTAAGAATTTCGCATTCCCATCCCAACATTGCTGCAGATACGCGGATTGCTTGGATGGCATGCCCTGCATCGAGCTGACAATAACGCCAACACCGTTCTCCATATTTCCAGGCTTCTCTCCAGATAATAGAGCTAAGCGCCACTAAAAATGTCCCTTCTTCCATATCTATATTATAGTTATGAAGCAATTCAAGAGCATGTTCACGCGGAGCATAATGGCTAAGTGACGGATGATTACTAAGTCCTTTGAACGCAGGAGCAATAATATAGCATTCACTTGGTTGGAGATTGCCACTGCTGGCATTGCAACGAAGTGCCCATTGCGATCCTCCGTGACTTTTAATCGCAGCAAGTCCAAGTGAATAGCGAAGTAATTGAGAAATTGATTCAATGCATAGAGGTGCTTTAGGAAGTAAATGATTCTCAAATAATAGATGATAGGGAGGCGTTGTATCACTAAAGAAAAGCGGAATAAGAGGAGTATTTTCATAACGGCGATAAGGATTAGGCTGTGTAGCCCAATCCATGTATCTCAAACTGGCAGCATAACGTGTGGGGCGATGCTTGGTTCGATCATGATATTCGAGTACGGCGGCAATATTTTTCATAAGGGGATTGTCGGCTATTGCGAGTAAAATCTCCCTATATTTTTAAATTAGTGCAGGTTTTTTAAGAGTTCGGAAAGCATTTGCTCATGAGTTGTTGTATTGTCAATATTGAGGCGACTGAGATTGGATTTGAATGAACCGTGATAATGAATCCCTTTTTTCCCTATATCTGCTTTAAGGAGAGCATTGAATCGGATAAGAGGCTGTGTGATATTGTATTCTTTGAGCAGTGTAGAGGGAATTGTCATCCCTTTGGTAATGGATAAGTCCAGTTTTCCTCCGGTTGAATTGAATTCCCCATAAGCATCGGTGATTCCCGCTATCGGTGCAGGGAGGGCGAATAAAACAAACGTTGGTTCTAAATCGGCATGTTTCAGGCTAAATTTTACAGAAGATAGTTCCAAATCATCCATAGTGAGGGTAAGGGATGTGTCACTGTTAGCGACACCAGTACGTGTTTCCAGATAGAGCAGCTTTTCATTACCGCGTAAAGAGGCATTTAATTTTAATCCTCCTCCTACGTGTAGGCCGATAAATTGTTCCAAAATTCCGGCATGTGCTAATGAAGCCTCTATGGTAATATTGGTGTGAAAAGGTTTGACTCGGCCATATTTATCTGCGAGTAGAGCTTTAAGGTCAAAAGATGTGTTATCGTCTTCCATAATTGGTGTGGGAACAAATCGGCGAGTTTCACTACTAATGTGAATATCTCCTTCAACATCACGTAGATCGAATCCTTTAAGGGTGACAGCCCCAGTTAGAATAGTATTTGTATTCGAAGGATAATCCAATATATGAAGAATCGGTTCATAAGCAATATTAGCAAGTTGCAATTGGATTTGTGCGAGGTGGAAACGGTGCAATTCTATTTGATATAAAACATTACCTCCAAAAATATCCATATTTCCATGTATATTAAAGGCTGCAATCCCACCACTGAGCGCACCATTGGTTTTAAATGATACGGTAATAGGATTCATTCCTCCCTTTTGAAAGCATTCCAATCGATAATGGGCATAGAGACGTAGCGTTAAGAGTGAAAATCCTCCCTGTGTTGAGAGGGTATTACCCAAACTATCTTGTGCTATTAAATGAAAGCGGTTGTGTCGAAGAGAAAATTCTTGGACACTGATAGGGGTTGCAAACGTACTGCTAAGAGACTTTTCAAGCAGAGGTGTCATTAAACGGTTTCCCCATGGGGTGAAAAGAACTAAATAGAATAAAAATACAATTCCTAATAGTGTGAGAATTATTTTACCGCTGCGTGTATTGCGGAGATATGCCAGTCGTTTCATGGGTGGGAGAGTACCAATATCCATGGTGTGCCGATTGCTAAAAAGATGATTAGGTTGAGAAGTGTTACCGCTCCGCCGTAGATATAGATGTCACGGGCACTGATATAGCCGGAACTGAGATAAATCGCATTGCATGAAGATCCCTGAGGGGTAATCGTAGCATTAAAATTGGTTGCAAAGAGTAGCATCATTGCCATCAGTTCTCCTGGAACACCTGCTGAAACACCAACAGAAAGAAAAATTCCAAACAAAGCCAGTAAATGAGCACTTTGAGAGACGAAGAGATAATGGATAAGGACATACACGATAACCAGAAGGATATAAACCCAGCCCCATGATAATCCTATCAGATATCCGGTGAAATGGTTGGCTACGGCTCCCATAAATCCCATTTCTGCCAACTGTGTACTCATGGCAAAGAGAATGGCAAACCAAATAAGTGTACTAAGTGCTTCGCCTTGTGTTCGAAAATCATCAATACTGAATACTTTGGATGCCATCAATATACCTAGCCCACCGAAGGCAACGGCAGCTTTGTCGATCGGAAAGATACCTGAGAGAGACCAGAAAGTAAGCATCCCTAAAAATACTACTCCCGTAATCCACTCATTCCGGCTGACATGTCCCATTGTTTTAAGAGCTGCGTGTGCTGCATTTGGAGCATCGGGAGTAGCTTTCAGTTCAGGGGGGTAGATGTGAAATAAAACCCATGGTATCAGAATAAAAGCGACTAAAGTTGGCACTAGAGCATACAGCAGCCATGAACCGAAAGTAATATGGATATTCATCGTTTCGGCTATTTTAGCACCGATAGGATTAACCGCCATTGCGGTGAGCCAAAGCCCTGATGAGATGGTAAGCCCCGCCATCGAAGTCATCATTAGATATGCCCCCGCTTTTTTATGGGTATGATTTCCCACTTTTGAATCGCAATCGTGTGCTAAACCGTAAACGATAGGATAGAGGACACCTGATCTGGCAGTATTACTCGGAAATGCGGGAGCGATGAGTATATCGGTTGCGATAATGCAGTACCCTAACCCCAATGTGGAATGACCAAATTTACGAATAATATGGAGTGAGAGCCTTTTTCCTAATCCCGATTTATGGACGGCATGAGAGACTAAAAATGCGGCAACAATCATGAGTATAAAACTCTCCGAAAACCCTGCATACGCTTTTGCAGGTTCTATAACTCCGAATAAGACACTGAATGCGAGGGCAATGATTGATGCGGCAATGATTGGCAGTACGTTACCTAAAATAGCTATAATGGTTGTCAGGAAGATAGTAAAAAGTTGCCATGCCCTAGGAGATATGGCGAGAGGTGGAGGAGTAAACCACAAAGTCAGGGCAAAAATCCCAAGGAATACTAGGGGGACAAGCTGTTTAACTTTCGATGACATACTTCTCCCCTTTTTTTAGGCTTATTATAGCATTTTAGAGTCGGTATATATACTTGATATGAATAGACTCAACTATTCTGCATAAAAATTATCATATACCACTTGACAACAGTTGACTCAATGTACTATAATAACACCGGATTTCAAAAAAGGAGTCGTATAAACTTATGTCTAACGAAGTAAATGAAGATGTGATCAGCGACGAACAAATTGCCCCGCAAGAGGGTGAAGAAGTTATTGCTGAAAGCATGAATGAATTAGAAACTATTCAAGCTGAACTCGCCGAGTTCAAGGATAAATATGCGCGTGTACACGCCGATTTCGACAATATCAAAAAACGTCTAGAGCGCGAAAAGTATCAAGCGCTTGAGTATGCAAATGAAAAATTTGCTAAAGATCTGATCCCTGTTGTGGATTCTTTGTCCATGGCAATCGGTGCGGCGCAAATCGAAGCGGAACCGGCAGTATTATTGGAAAAACTCCAAGAAGGTGTCGAACTGACAATGAAACAGCTTTTAAGCGTTCTCGAAAAACACGGCGTAACGGCAGTAGATGAATCTGAGCCGTTTAACCCTGATGTTCACAACGCGGTTCAACGTGTAGATAGTGATGCTCATGAGAGCGGTGAAATCGTAAACACTTTTCAAAAAGGGTTTCGATACAAAGAGCGTACTCTTAGAGACGCAATGGTTGTAATCGCAAATTAATGTGCTTTTGGGCTTTTACCGCCGAGGTAAAACCCAGTGTTAACGTAGCTGTAGGGGCTTTGCTCCTAGAGCGTTTAAAAAAAATAAAATAAAGGAATTATTATGTCAAAAGTTATTGGTATCGATTTAGGAACTACAAACTCATGTGTTGCAGTCTATGAAGGCGGCGAAGCGAAAATTATCCCGAACAAAGAGGGAAAAAATACGACTCCATCGGTTGTAGCGTTTACAGATAAAGGGGAAATCCTCGTCGGTGATCCTGCAAAACGTCAAGCGATTACAAACCCGGATAAAACGATTTACTCGGTCAAACGTATCATGGGTCTTATGATGAATGAGGAAAAAGCGAAAGAGGCACACGACAAAGTTACCTATAAAATCGTCGATAAAAACGGTATGGCTGCGGTTGACGTAGCGGGTAAAGTGTACACACCACAAGAGATCTCTGCAAAAATCCTTTCAAAATTGAAAGCCGATGCAGAATCATACTTGGGTCAATCCGTAACCGATGCGGTTATTACCGTTCCGGCGTATTTCAATGATGCTCAACGTAAAGCGACCAAAGAAGCGGGAACCATCGCGGGATTGAACGTTCTTCGTATCATCAATGAGCCTACAGCGTCTGCTCTTGCTTACGGTTTGGATTCAAAAGGGGATGAAAAAGTTCTCGTTTACGATCTAGGGGGCGGAACGTTCGACGTTACGGTTTTGGAAATCTCTGAGGGAACTTTCGAGGTTCTTTCAACAGACGGTAATGCATTCCTCGGTGGGGATGACTTCGATAACAAAATCGTTGATTTCTTGGCAAGCGAGTTCAAATCAGACCACGGGATCGATCTCAAAGCGGACAAAATGGCGCTTCAACGTCTCAAAGACGCAGCTGAAAATGCGAAAAAAGAGCTCTCTTCAGCAGAAGAAACAGAGATCAATCTTCCGTTTATCACGGCTGATGCGACAGGTCCTAAACACTTGGTGGTTAAACTCACCCGTGCAAAATTTGAAGGGATGATCGATACTCTTGTAAAAGAGACAATCAGCCACATCAAAACTGCGATGAAAGATGCAGGGATGAGCAATAAAGAGATTAATGAAGTTATTATGGTCGGGGGTTCAACACGTCTTCCGATCGCACAAAAAATGGTATCCGATGAGTTCGGCGGTAAAACATTGAATAAAGGGGTAAACCCGGATGAAGTCGTAGCAGCCGGTGCCGCGATTCAAGGTGGGGTTCTTCGCGGAGATGTTAAAGACGTTCTTCTTCTTGACGTTACACCATTGTCACTCGGGATCGAAACTCTCGGCGGCGTAATGACCAAAATCATTGAAAAAGGGACCACTATTCCGGTTAAAAAATCGCAAGTGTTCTCGACTGCGGAAGACAATCAACCGGCTGTTAGCATCTCTGTCGCTCAAGGTGAGCGTGAATTTGCCCGTGATAACAAATCACTCGGGTTGTTCGAACTGACAGGTATCCCATCAGCACGTCGCGGGGTACCTCAAATCGAAGTAACCTTTGACATCGATGCGAACGGTATCTTGACTGTTTCGGCTACCGACAAAGGGACAGGCAAAACCCAAGAGATCAAAATCACCGGTTCGAGCGGGCTTTCTGAAGAAGAGATCAACAAAATGGTTCAAGACGCGGAGAACCACAAAGCCGAAGATGCAAAACGCAAAGAGATCGTAGATCTTCGAAACCAAGCGGACGCACTTGCGAGCCAAACGGAAAAAAGTCTCGAAGAGATGGGCGAGAAAATCGACGCAAGCGAAAAAGCAGCGATCGAATCGGCACTTGAAGAGCTTAAAGCGGTACTTAAAAATACTGATGCTTCTAAAGAAGAGATCGAAGCGGCTACCAAAAAATTGGCAGATGCTAGCCACAAAATGGCAGAGCAAATGTACAAACAAAACGAAGGCGGCGAAGCTGCTTCATCAAATGCGAAAAAAGATGACGACGTCATCGACGCAGAAATCGAGTAATTTTTCTCATCTCCTGCTTCGGCGGGAGTTACTTCTCCCTCTATCCCCATCTTTTTTTCTGAACTATAGATAATATTTTTATATGTAAAAAACTGTGTTAATATTGTATGATTAAATAAAAAAAAGAGTATTTACATGTTTAATGAATTTCAAAAAGAGATTATAGTCATCGTAGCCATAGTAGTAGTCATCGTAATTTTTTACTTTATTTTAAAAAGAAACTCAAGCTCACAAACTCCTATTGAGAAATCAGAAAAAAATAAAATACCGGAAATAGTTATCGAGGAAAAGGTTGAAGTAGTTCCGGAGATAAAAGAAGAGGTATACGAAGAGCCACTTTCAGAAATTCCCGTATATGGAACAGAAGAAGGAGAATTTGTACTCACATCACCGATTTCCGAAGATGTACTCGAAGAGTCAACGGATAGAAGAAAAAGTGACAAGACAATTTCCAAGCGATCTGTTCCGGGGCATGGAAAAATTACAAAACAAAATTTTTCTGAATTTGCGGGTGAGCGAATATTGGTTGCAGAAGACAACATTATCAACCAAAAAGTTTTATTGGGTCTTTTAGCCGGAAGCGGTATTGATATAGTCTTGGCCAATGATGGTCAAGAAGCCTTGGATATACTTGAAAATGACACCAACTTCTTGATGATTTTAATGGATGCACATATGCCAAGAGTTGATGGTTTTGAGGCAACACGTATTATTCGTTCAAATCCAAAATATGACCACATAGTAGTTGTAGCGCTGAGTGGTGATACAGCGTCGGATGATATACAAAAAATGAAAAATGCAGGAATGTCTGAACAGCTAGAAAAACCTCTGAGAATGGAATCTTTATATAATATTATTTATGCATATTCAGGTAAAGAAACACAAAAAGATGAATACATAGAAGCTACAATGACAAAAATTTTAGATACCGATAGAGGCCTTCAAACATGTGGAGGAGATAAGGAATTTTACCGTGAAATTTTAGTAGAGTTTATGAGTGACTATGGCAATTCTTCAGATATCTTAGGAGAATTTTTACGTGCTAATAATATGCATGCTGCAGATGCATACCTTCTTGATATTATCGGTGTAGCTGAAAATATAGGGGCGCATCCTCTCGGTGAAGTTGCTTCAAACATGAAAATTGCTTTCGGTGACACACATGAACAGAGCTACTTTAGTATTTTTGACCAGTACAAAAAACAGCACTATAGATTAATGGAGGAGATTAAAGCATATCTTTGAAAATAAATTGATTTTAGTGTGACATATTTTTAACTTATTCAATTTTCAAAGAGAAGAAAACTTCTTTGATTTCTTCTTAATTTATCTGTTATCTCTCTATATTTATTGTACCTAAGATAAAACATTTTTTTGAAACTGATGATATTGTTGATATGTAAAATATTGTATGATTAAATAAAAAAAGAGTATTAATGTTTAATGAGTTTCAACAAGGGATTATAGTCACAATAGCCATAGTAGAAGGGATCATGATCTTTTACTTGATGCTAAAAAGATACTCGGATCCACAAGTTAATAATAGATCAGAAAAAAAAGATATATCGGAAGTGATTACCGATGAGAATGCAAAAGTAATTGCCAAGACACGAAAAGAGTCGGAACTAGAATCCTTTCCGCAGATACCAGAACAATCAGAGATAGAATTGTTGTTAGAAATTTCTACACATGGGAAAAAAGAAGGAGAATTTGTACTCACATCACCGATTTCCGAAGATGTACTCGAAGAGTCAACGGATAGAAGAAAAAGTGACAAGACAATTTCCAAGCGATCTGTTCCGGGGCATGGAAAAATTACAAAACA
>JAQTTG010000002.1:0-129207 GCA_028710885.1 Sulfuricurvum sp. | reverse complement strand
CGGGTGAGCGAATATTGGTTGCAGAAGACAACATTATCAACCAAAAAGTTTTATTGGGTCTTTTAGCCGGAAGCGGTATTGATATAGTCTTGGCCAATGATGGTCAAGAAGCCTTGGATATACTTGAGAATGACACCAATTTTTTGATGATTTTAATGGATGCACATATGCCAAGAGTTGATGGTTTTGAGGCAACACGTATTATTCGTTCAAATCCAAAATATGACCACATAGTAGTTGTAGCGCTGAGTGGTGATACGGCGTCGGATGATATACAAAAAATGAAAAATGCAGGAATGTCTGAACAGCTAGAAAAACCTCTGAGAATGGAATCCCTCTATAATATCATTTATGCCTATACCGGTAAAAAGGATGAGGGTCTAGAAGCTAGTATGACAAAAAATTTAGATGCGGATAAAGGGCTTCAAACGTGTGGAGGAGATGAAAGTTTCTACCGTGAAATCTTATCCGAGTTTATGAGTGACTATGGCAATTCTTCTGATATCTTAGGAGAATTTTTACGCTTTAATAATATTAAATCTGCTGATGCATTACTTCTTGATATTATCGGTATAGCTGCAAATATCGGGGCTAATGTACTTGGAGAAATAGCTTCAAACATGAAATTAGCTCTTAGTGACACGCAGAAACAAAGCTACTTTCTTTTTTTCGATCAGTATAAAAAACAGCACTATAGATTAATGGAGGAGATTAAAGCATATCTTTGAAGAGAATTTTGATTACAGAGTACTTATTTACTCAAATGAAATACTCTTGAACAAATTTTTAGAGCCGATGGCATTGTGATTGATAAAGTATTTCAGAATGTTACTTGGCTTTATAATTTTTTCTCCATATAAGTGAAAAAATCACCCGATTCTTATCTTTTTTCTCTCTAACCCTTGTTATAATGTCCCATAATATTAATAGGAATGTATCAATATGAATGAGAATTACATCGGACGTCAGCCTATTATTAACGTTAAAGCTAAAATCTCGGCTTATGATTTACTGTATCGTGGAGATGAGCATAGGGATAATAATGGATTTACTGCTGCCGTAATTAACAATCTCCTTGGATCTATGGAAACTACTCTGGGAAAACACATCGGATTTATTCGAGTTAATGCAGAGTTTCTGAGTTATGAAGTTATTAATCTTCTTCCAAAAGAAAAAATGGTTTATGCGCTATTAGCTGAAACTGAAATTGATGAAGCGTTGATTACGCGCATGGCTGAATTACGCGCAGAAGGTTTCTGCTTTGCACTAAATGATTGTATCTATACAGAAGAAAATGCAGAAAAGTATGCATTGATTTTTTCTTCAATTAGTTATATAAAAATTGATATGATACAAAGTGATTTGGGATTACTTGGGAAAAAAATAGCTACTTTTCATAATGCCGGTATTGAGATTATCGGAACTAAAATTGAGACTCATGATGTTTATGAATTATGCCGTTCCATAGGGATAGATCATTTTCAAGGGTACTTTATATCCCAACCAAATTTAATTAAAAACTCCACATTTTCTCCGGAACAAGAGGGAGTCTTTCGTCTTTGGAATCTTTTACAAGGTGATAGTGAAATACGCGATTTGGTAGATGCATTTCAAAAGAATCATGCGATTAGCCTAAAATTACTACGATTTATTAATTCAGCGGCATTTGCACTGAAGAATCCAGTTTCATCAATCGAACAAGTGTTGACATTGATGGGGCGAGATCCGATTTCACGTTGGATCATGTTGATGATGTTTTCCGAATCACAAGGTAGCAGCGAAAAACGTGTTCCTTTATTACTCATGGTTGTTCAACGCACTGAATTAATGAGTGCTTTGATAAAAATATTCAATCCAGCAGCATCGAGAATTGAACTTTCAACAGCCTATTTTGTTGGGATGCTTTCACTGATTCATCTACTGTTTCATATGCCTCAACATGAGGTATTGTCTAAAATCAATGTTGCTCCTGAAATAGAAAGTGCAGTCGTAAATGGGATTGGTTTGTATGGTGAATTGCTGGATTTAGTTCGCTCTATTGAAATGTTTGATATCGAATCAATTGAAGTTTTTTTACATCAAAAAGGGCTAAGTTATACGCAAATCGAACCCTTAATCAATCAGGTAATGGAAAAAGTAAATAGTTTTGAAAAGGCGATGGAAGAATGAAAAATCAGATGTTAAAATTATTATTAATTGGTTGCCTTGTATTTTTAACAAATATCAGTATATATGCTGGAGAAGCTAAGGGTTATAAAATTGTTTTGGCCTCATATAAAAAATTCGATGACGCAAAACAAGCACTTCAGAAGCTAGAAACTAAAATAGATACAAATGAAGAAAGACTTCAAAATAAATATCAATATGAAATTGTTGCTCGTCCATCAGGACATGCTTTTATATTGGGAGTTGAGCCTATCGAAACAAAAGAGACTGCAAATATACTGTTAAAAGAGTTCCATCACCTTTATGCGGGTGCTTATGTGGATAAATATTATGGTCTTACAGAGGGAACAATATTTTTAAAGCATCCTAAAACTGCATCTAGCACTGTCGAAGTATCTGTCGAGTTAAATACGACCAAAACACCAGTTGTACATGAAGTAAAACCCATTGAAAAGCAAGAAATTAAGCCTGAAGTTATCAACACGGTACCGCAGCATACAAGACATTCGAAAAGCAATGCAGCATTTTATACCATTTTAATTCTTTCAATACTCAGTATTTTCTTATTTATCAAAAAAATAGGTGGCCGGACACGTACTCTCCAGCATAAATTAAATGATTTTGAAAAAAAATCGGATAAAAATGATGAAGAAGACAGGGTTAGTGCGATTGAAGCAGCTGCAGAGGTCGAAGAAGATTCTGCAGATGAAACAGAACAACCGACTGAAAAAACGTTTTTGCCCGAAGAAGATGTATTTTTCAAGTTAAAAAAGAATATGTTTTTTATGACCGTATTAAATGAACTTAAGCTAGCTGCTGATGAAAAAGATGATGCCCGCAGTTATGATTTATTTCAAGAAATTCTTCGATATCAGAAAAATTTTCGTAAAAGTGCTGTTATCTCAGAGATGGAACAACTGGTTAATGCAAAAGAATTGAATAAACTTTCAATATTAATTACTAAGGAAATTTGAAAATTTCAAAAAAGTGAACGAGGATATACAATGGAACAATTTTTAGAAAAAGCCAAATCTGCCAGCCGTGTATTAGCGACACTAAGCGGAAGTGAACGTAACCGAATATTGCGGGAAATGGCGGAAGCTCTTCGTGCCAATACGATGAACATCATCGAGGCCAATGCAATCGATATGAAAAAAGCGGATGAAGAGGATCTCTCCTCTTCTCTCAAAGACCGCTTGATGCTCGATGAGAAACGGATTAATGCAATGGCAGTGGCGATTGAAGAGATCGCCGCGCTTAAAGATCCTATCGGCAAAGTGATTGAGGGATGGGTCACCGAATCAGGACTCAAAATCGAGAAAGTGTCTATTCCGATCGGAATGATCGGGATCATCTACGAATCGCGTCCGAATGTTACCTCGGATACGGCGGCTCTTTGTTTTAAAAGCTCTAACGGGTGTGTTCTCAAAGGGGGAAAAGAGGCGGAAGCGTCCAATAAAATCATTGCCGACGTTTTGCAACAAGTATTGATTGGTAATGACCTCCCAAGAGAGCTGATTGCACTGCTCCCTGATTCTTCACGTGAGGGGGTGGCTAAACTTATCAAGATGGATAAATACGTCGATTTGATCGTTCCGCGCGGTGGAGAGGCATTGATCCGTTTTGTGAGTCAAAACTCCAGTGTCCCTGTTGTAAAACATGATAAAGGGCAGTGCCATTTGTACATCGATAAAGATGCCAAAATTGAAGATGCTCTCAAAATAGCGGTCAATGCAAAAGTACAACGCCCCTCAGCGTGCAACTCCATTGAGACGTTGTTGGTCGATGAGAGTATCGCATCGGATGTGCTACCGATCTTTAAAGAGATATTTGATAAAGAACACACGCAGTTAAAAGGGTGTATATTAACCCGTGAAATCATCGAAGTCTCTGAAGCGAGCGAGGAAGATTTTGATACCGAGTATTTAGCGAACATTCTTAATATTCGTGTGGTCGACGGAGTAGACGGAGCGATCAGTCATATCGTCCGATATGGTTCGGGGCACTCCGAATCGATTATTACTGAAAATATTACCACGGCGGAACGATTTATGGAATCGATCGATGCGGCGGCGGTATATGTCAATGCATCGACTCGCTTTACCGACGGCGGGGAATTCGGATTCGGTGCTGAAGTGGGGATCAGTACCAACAAACTGCACGCTCGCGGGCCGATGGGTGTTGAGGGATTAACGACCTATAAATACAAAGTGTACGGAAAAGGTCAGATTCGTTGAGCGTTGTTTTAGATATTGAAAATATATCTTTTGGATACACAAAAGATATAGTATTGTTCGATTCTTTTTCATTGTCACTGAAAAGAGGGGAGATCAAAGCAATTGTTGGTCCCAGCGGTGTGGGGAAATCGACCCTCTTTGAGCTCATTTTAGGGCACCGTAAACCATCAAAAGGGACAATCCGATCATTATCACTCTCACAAGTATTCCAAGACCCTTACAGCTCGTTTCATCCAACTTATACCGTGCGTGAGCAGATAGCAGAAGTGACATCGATGCAGGGGCATGAATCTCTTTTGGAGCAGATGGGACTCGAAGAGACGCATCTCGATGCACTGCCTCATAAACTCTCCGGAGGGCAGCTGCAACGCTGCTCTATTTTACGTGCTTTGCTCATGAAGCCGAAACTGCTCCTTTTGGATGAGCCGACCTCTGCGCTCGATAATCTCAATCAGCTTGATATTATGACACTGATTGTGAAAAATATTGAGGGAATGGGGGTATTACTTATCACGCATGACGGTGATCTGGCACGCTGGTGTGCCGATGAGATTATTACCCTAAAAAATGTCGAAACGAAAAATATCCAATCCCTGCCATAAGGATAGTCCCGAATAGATTAAGGGCCATGTTGGCTGCAGCCATAATAATATTTCCCCCACTTAGTAAAAAGACTGTCTCCATTGCAAAAGTAGAGTAAGTAGTGAGACCCCCTAAAAATCCCGTCGTTAGGAATGATTTGGCATGAATACTAAAAAGAGTAGTATAGTTGAAATAGGCAAAAAGCATTCCGATGATGAAACTGCCGAGGAGATTAACACCGAGAGTTCCAAATGGTAGGGTATGCGGGAGCTGATGATTAATTAGACCGTTTAGATAAGCGCGTGTAACTGCCCCTAAAAAACCGCCGCTACCGATAGCGAGGATGGTTTGCCAGCTCATCATCATAAACCTTTTGCATATGGGTGTGTATTTCATTTAACCACTCCGGATTGCTTTTATCCGCAATGAAGGATTCGAGGTAAATTGCGGTTATTGTACCGGAACGAAAATGACGCATTTTGTTGCTGAAGTGCCATGCAGTAGCGATAAGAACGACAGGTTGTACTTTGAGTGCATATTTGTCGGCAACCATTTTCGCTCCCGCTTTAAATGGCTTCATTTTTCCAGTTTCGGTGCGGGTACCTTCTGGAAAAATGGTTATGACACGTTCTTGATCGATTCGATCTTTACAATCTCTGATCAGTTTTACCAATGCTGTTTTACTTTCACGTTCAAGCGCGATATCATTAGGAAGTCTGAGTACTAGACTGAAAAAAGGTATTTTGAACAACTCTTTCTTAGCAACCCATGCAAGATCTTTAGTGGTAATTGTTTCCATAATTCCAATATCAATATCACTTTGGTGATTGATTAGAAACATTTGGGCTTCAGGATCTTGAACCCCTTTAATACGGACAGGGACACCAACAAGAATACGGATAAACCATGCCGAAAATTTAACGGCATATGGCTTCGGGAGGAGATAAAAAGTCACGATCATCAGCGTCATCCCAGTGAAGATGACTAGGACGGCATAAAGCCATTTAATTCGTGCAAATATCATGCTTATTAACCCATCCAACTTTACCATTGCTTAGGTGAACTTTTGTAAAATCACCCACTTCTTTTTCTGCTTCTAAATGTTCTTCTTGCGTGGTTGTTTCAAAAACAGTGCCATGATTAATCGGTAACAAATAAATTGGTGCATCTTTTTTAACACAGATGTTTCCATTTGGAAGAAGGGAATATACAATATAAAACATTGGTAATATAGATAGATAAAGAAACCATTTTTGGCGTCTCCAATAAAACAACATAGCTAATACAGCTACCAAAAAGAGAGAAGCACCAATTTTTAATCCAGTATGGCGATCGTCAGTTGGAGATAAATCACTTTGTGTTGAGACAGTATCGTCATCGACTACAATAGGGATAACAAGTGATTCATAGCGTTGTTTTTGGAGATTAAAATAAGCAAAATTAAGTGTTTGCTCACTATCGGGAATGACTACATAATAAGTCATTTGTGATTCGTTGACATTCGGAAGTTTTGATTCAAAACCTTGCTTGATTGCATTTGGAAGAGAAAAATCACTAATATTACATCGTGATGCTTTTACGGTAAAAATGACGATATTGCTCTCATTATTGTAAGGGGTTGTTTTATAGTTAATTATTTCAAATTTATCTGCTAAAATATTGGCATACGTTGATGGTGGACTGAGGGGTGAAGCACTAAACGAACTCCCTGTCAAGGTTTGAGAAGTAGCTCCGCTGGAGGTAACGGTAGCTGTTATATCAGGAAGACGAACGGATGAAGATTGTACTAAAAAATAAAAAGTGTCATAAACACCATCTTCTTTGACACTACGGTGAGGGGTGTCACTAAAAACGCGTATACCTACATCATTCGCAAAGCTGTATTCAATATTGCCTGAAGCGACATCTATGGGTGTTAACTTAACGCTAAGGGCAACAATCTCTCCAATGTAAGCTCTATCCGGGACTTTTGAATATTGCATCGTTAGAGAATTATTGACTCCTGAAAAGAGATTATTGATATCAGAAGCAGGTTGTTCATTATTTGCCGGAGCAGAATCATTAGCAGAAGAGCTGCTCTCTTGAGGTGCTTCGGTAAGAACGGAAGGTTCGGCAAAAAGTACAGTAGTAAGGATAAGGAAAAAAAAGATTAGTGTTTTCAAGCGTTTAAAAAGCCCTCAAGCATACGACGGCCATCATCAGAGCCCAATAGTGATTCCATTGCACGTTCAGGATGCGGCATTAAGCCAAAAACATTTTTTTCTTTATTACAAATACCGGCAATACTGTCGATTGAACCGTTAGGATTGTCAATATTGCCTTCAGAATCAGTATATTTGAGTAATACTTGATCGTTGGCATATAACTCTTTTAGGCCATCTGGGTCAATGTAAAAATTACCATCATGGTGTGCAATAGGAATATTGAGTACTTGTGCTACATTACAATGTTGTAAAAAGCTATTATTGTTACTTATTACTTTTAAGTTATGGTGACGAGAGATAAAATGAAGCCCTTCATTTCGTTTAAGTGCACCTGGGAGGAGACCTGTTTCTGTCAGTACTTGAAAGCCATTACAAATTCCTAAAACTTTTCCGCCATTATTAGCGTACGTTTTAAGAGCCTTCATAATTGGGGACATTTTAGCAATAGCACCACTGCGTAAATAATCACCATAACTAAATCCACCGGCTACAACCACTAAATTAGTATCTGTAGAGATTTGGTCTTCTTTGTGCCAAAGAATTTGAGTTTCACATCCTAATGCGGCAAATGCATGCTGTGTATCATATTCACAGTTGGTACCGGGAAATTGGACAATACCTACTTTGACGTTTGCTTTCATGCTTGAATCTCGATCTCATAATCTTCAATAACGGTATTTGCCAAAAGCTCTTCACACATATGAGCTACTTTTTCTTTGGCAACATTCTCATCAGTTTCGCTCAATTCAATAATGATTTGTTTTCCGACGCGGACATCTTTGACACTTTCAAAACCGTGGCTGCTAAGGGCATGCAATACAGCTTTACCTTGAGAATCAAGAACACCATTTTTTAAAAATACGTTAACAATTGCTTTCATGCTTATTCCTTACTTATTAACCGAGTATTCGGTTAAGAACTTCTTCGTAGGCAACTTTAAGTCCACCTAAACCTTGACGAAAACGGTCTTTATCCATTTTTTCACCGGTCTCTAAATCCCAAAAACGGCAGTTGTCAGGACTGATTTCATCGGCAAGAATTATTTTTCCATTTTCATCACGACCAAACTCAAGTTTGAAATCAATGAGATTTAGCCCTTTTTCTGCAAAATAAGGGCGAAGAATATTATTGACTTCCCGTGCCATAGCGCGGAGTTGATCGAGTTCAGCTTCATTTTTAACAAGCTCAAGGATTAAACAATGTTGATCGTTAAGCTTTGGATCGCCGAGAGCATCATTTTTATAGTCAAATTCAACCAAGGTAAATGGGAGAACTGTACCATCGGCGATGCCGAGATTTTTACTAAGACTTCCTGTTGCAATATTTCGGACAATAACTTCGATGAGGATGATATCTACTTTTTTACAGAGCATATTGGTATCATCCAGCATCTCTACAAAGTGTGATTCTACGCCACGATTTGCTAACATTTTGAACAATTCGGTAGAGATACGGTTGTTTAATGCACCTTTGCCTGCTTCGCTATCTTTTTTAGCTCCGTTAAACGCCGTTAGGTCATCTTTGAATTCTGCAATGACTAAGTTGGGATCATCTGTACTAAAGAGGCGTTTAGCCTTTCCTTCATAGATTAGATCGCGTTTTTCCATGGTTATTTTCCTTTGACTATAATTAGAGCTTTGATAATATCGACACCCTCTTTGAGTTGAATATCTTTATCCATCTGTTCAGAGGTTATAATGGTTTTATTGCTGGCATTGACTTCTGTAACGTCAATCATTCCATCACTTTTTTCGAGTTCAGATTCTAAATGTTTTTTGAGATCGGCTTCTTTAATATTGAACTGTTTTTCGTGGTTTTTAACTTCACCAGAAGCTACCACAATATCAGGAATAACTCCTACTGCTTGAATGGTTCGGCCACTTGGTAAATAGTATCGGGCAATGGTTAGTTTAATTGCTTCGGTTTCAGTGATTGGCATAACCACCTGTACACTTCCTTTTCCGAAAGTTTTTTCTCCGACGACGACTCCGCGTTTGAGATCTTGTAATGCACCGCTTACAATTTCAGAAGCGCTGGCACTCCCCTCATTGACGAGGACGACAAGTGGTAAATCAGTAATCGTGGCACTTTTAGTGGCACTGTAAGAGACGTCATCAGCCTTGTTACGTCCTTTTTGGGAGACGATTACCCCTTCATTCACAAATAAGTCTACTAACTCAACTGCTTGATCCAATAAGCCACCTGGATTATTGCGAAGATCTAAAATGATCCCTTTGCTATTAGCACCATTTTTCTTGATAGCAGTTTTAACATCAGCAGCAACTTTTTTATCAAAACTAGTAACTCTTATATAGAGAATATTTCCATCAATTTTGCGTGTATATACTGATTCTACTGTGATGATATCGCGAATGATGTGAAATTTAAGGGGCTCAGCTTCCCCTTTTCGTACGATGGTTAGATCAATAGGTGTTTTAGGGGTGCCGCGCATTAAGGCTACTGCGTCATCGATTGTCATGCTAAGGGTAGATTTATCGTTAACTTTGAGGATGATATCACCCGCTTTAATGCCAGCTTTATCTGCCGGAGTTCCTTCAATAGGAGCTATAACGGTCAAGGCATTATCGCGCATGCCGACAGTGATACCTAGTCCGCCAAATTCTCCATCTGTTTGAGTTTTAAGGCTGTCATAACTTTTTTTATCGAGATAAGTAGAGTGGGCATCAAGATTTGACAATAGACCCTGAAGGGCTTTGTCGATAAGTTGGTCAATTGTAAGACCATCTACATTGTATTGCTCAACAATGCCAAGAACTTTGGTGAATTTTGCTAATGATTGTAGACGAGACGCTTCAACAGTTGGCTCGCTGAGGGTAGGCGCATCATTCTTTGCGAAGAGCGTAGTGGAAAGAGCGACAGTTACGGCAACGGCACTGGCGAAGCCGACAACCATCATTTTAATATTTTTCATATCTATAATTTTCCAAGCTTTTTTTAATACGTGATTATAGTCAAAAGTCTATTAATAAACAATGGATTATATTACTTCGATAATGACATCACCGATAGTGATTTTTTCACCTTTGGTTATTTTTGCCCGTTTTCGGGTTTCAATTTCATTGTTCCGTAAAACTTGAGCGTTTTCAATTAACATTTTGGCTTGTCCCCCTGTGTCGACAAGGTCTAATAGCTTGATTAACTTATGAAGTTCGATAAAAGGCTCAGTTAGTGTGTATGTCATGGAGTTAGTCTTTATAGAAAAAATTTTTGAAAAAGGAGAAAGATAAATAGAAGTAGCAGTATGAAAACCCTAAAGGGCTTTCATAGAGTAGTGATTACCAGCGATCGCGTGGAGGGCGTGGTGCACGAGGACGAGCTTCGTTTACACGAAGTGTACGTCCGCCGAAATCATTACCTTCGAGGGCTGTAATCGCTTTGTTAGCTTCGTCTTGGTTCGCCATTTCAACGAAACCAAAACCGCGGAAACGGCCTGTTTCTTTATCATTTACGAATTTAACTGAACTAACTTCACCGTATTGTCCGAAAAGGTCTTTAAGATCATTTTCGTCTTTGCCGTAGGGAATATTCCCGACATAAATTTGTGTCACATTGTGCTCCGTGAAAAAATCGAACTATAACCAGCATAATCCTTGACATATTTTAACCATTAGAATCTTATGGGAATGTTAAAAAAAATTGTATTATTTAGATTAGTCTGTTTGTAGTGATTCTCTTTTACAAAAACGCTCCCGCCTCGTGTAATGTCGTAAAGCAGGGCTTTGAATGTTTCCGTAAAAAAAGCAGGGCTTCACTCATCATCGCTCCTCCTAAAAGGATAGGGAAAACCGGTTTGTTCCATGGCTGATCCAAGAGTTGAACAATGTTTAGCGTATCGGTCATCATTTGAGGGGTGATAAGAAGATAGATCAAATCGACATCGTCGATTTGATCTACACAACGCAGAGCCGCTTCAAAACGCTCACTTCGTGCATCTCCGATAATATCGATCGGATTGTTGCGCGACCAGTTCGAGGGCAAAATGGCATCAAGAGCTTGAAGATCACTGTCGCTAAGGGTATAGAGTTTCGATCCTCGTTCGATGATGACATCGGTGATAATAGTTCCGGGTCCGCCGGCATTGGTGATAACGGCAATATTTTCAAAATTTTGGGCGTAGAGAAGCGCTTCAATGGAATCGACCATTTTTACCCCGACACTTTCCAATAGTCCCCGAAACATCGGATAGTCCCCACTGAGATTTCCCGTATGGGAAAAGGCCGCTTTTCGCGCTTGAGGTGATTTTCCCGCTTTATAGACACGAATCGGTTTTGTGCAGCGGCGCAGCGCTTCCAAAAACGCTTTTCCCTCCTGTATCCCCTCGGCATAAAGTGAGACCGCTTCACACTCGGGATCATCCGTGAGCATGGTGATAATGTCGGCAAAGCCCATATCTGCCATATTTCCCGCAGAGAGGATATGGGAAAATCCGATCCCCTCTTGGGTCGCTTTATCCATGAGCGAGGAGAGGACAGCACCTGACTGGGCGATGAGAGCGAGAGAACCTTTTTTGATAGAGGACGAGCCGAAAGTGAGGTTGAGACTTCGGGTCGATTCGTAGTACCCCAGACAATTGGGGCCGATGATGTTGAGATTGTGTTGCCGTGCCAACTCGCTTAATCGCTCTTCGCTTCGGGTATCTCCGACCTCTTTAAAGCCTGCCGAGACGATAATAATATTTTTTGCTCCCTTAGGGATCAATGTCTCTATTGTCTCAATGACATGCGATGAGGGGATAGTGATAACGGCGGTATCAATGGTATCCTCAATCTCGTCCAGCGAGCAGTAGAGACGGTGTCCTTCAAAAGTTCCCCCCTTGGAATTGACCAAATAAAGTTTGCCGCTAAAGCTGAGGGCATTATGAGCGATAGCATAGCCTACTTTATTGGGATCATTGGACGCACCTATAACGGCTACGTTTCGGTTCTCGAAAAAGTTGGGTCGGATACGCACGGTAGATGCGGGATTTTGAGTATTCGCATGATAGTCGATCCGTGCGTCAACGACATGCAACCCTTTAGCATTAAAAATGACCGGGTTGAGATCGCATTCGCGAATTGTCGGATTGGTTTTGATAAAGTTTTGGAGGTTTTTGATAAATTCAACGATCTCTCCCATCATCGGCGTAGTGCCTCGAAACCCCTCAAAGAGCTTACTGATTTTGGTAGTGCGGAGTGCTCGGAGAATTTCCGCTTCATCTGCATGGATATCGATGTAGCAGACATCGCGATAAAGTTCCAGTAAAACGCCCCCTTTGCCGAAGAGGATGATTTGTCCGAAAATAGGATCGTTTACCACTCCGGCAAATAACTCTTCACCCTGAATCATTGCGGTTGCTATAAAGCCGTCTTGAGAATCTAGCATAATGTTATGTTTGGCAATATGGTTTAGAATTTGTTGACGCGCTGCTTCAGCCTGGGAGGTATCAGCAAGAGATATTTCGACTCCTCCGACATCACTTTTATGAATAATTTTGGATGATTCAATTTTTAGTGCTATGGGGTAAAAATCAATTTCAATGGGAGATTCAAGGGCAATATGTTTAAAACGAGGAGTTTGAAATCCTGCCGATGAAAGAAGGTGCATAAGCTCTGATTCGAGCATGACAACTCCTTTTTTATCAAATTTTCAGATAGTATAGCCTAACGATGGAACGGGTGTAAAGTAAGGGGCACTATTTTTAAATTTTTTGAGTATTTCTGTTTTAGGGAGTGGATGGCAGAGATAGTATCCTTGCAAGGTATCGACCTGATTTTCTATTAGAAAATCAAAATGTTCTTTCTCTTCTACACCTTCTGCTGTGACACTCATCCCTAATACGTGTGCAAGATTCGAAATTGCTTTTACGATGTGGCGATTTGAATTCCCTTCAAATAGGGGAAGAATAAAGGATTTATCAATTTTTAGGGTATTGATAGGGAGCTGGGCTAAATAAGCGAATGAAGAGTATCCGGTTCCAAAATCATCCAATGCAATTCGGACTCCCCCCTCTTTGAGTTGTGTCAATTGAATAGAAGCAATGTCAATATTTTCCATGACGGCACTTTCGGTGAGTTCAACTTTTAAAAATGATGTAGGAATTGATCGTTCATTTAAATAGTGGAGGATATCTCTGGCAAAATGCTCTTGATGGAGCTGTTTTGCAGAGACATTAATAGCTACAAAAAATGGTTCTTGACGAAGCTCACGCAATGTTATAATAAAATCACATGCTTGTTTTAATACCTCTTTACCGATTAGTAAGATATCGCTGTTGGTCTCGGCAACCGAAATAATGATGTCAGGAGGAATGAATCCTTCTTTCGGATGAGGGAGCCGAAGAAGGGCTTCGTATCCTTCTAAAAGAAGAGTTTTTCCCTCTATTAAAGGTTGAAAATAGAGTTCAAATAGATTTTGACTTAGACCGTCTCGTACTAAAGCTTCGATATGTAAAAAATTATGGATAGCATGCTGCATGGAGGTATGATAGTGAATAAATTGATTTTTCCCTTTCTTTTTTGCCTCATACATAGCCGTATCTGCATGTTTTATTAAATCTTCACTGTTAGAAGCATCTTGCGGATAGAAGACAATTCCGATTGAGGTAGAGAGAAAAAAATCAATTTCATTGATTGTTAAAGAAGTTTTGAAAATTTGAATGAGTTCATTTGCAAAAAGATCTACGCTTTCAATATCCGTATCGTGCAACAATACAACAAATTCATCCCCTCCGAAACGGGCACAAAAGTTGTTTTTTCCTGCTGTTTCGACGATACGTCGACTCACTTCAATTAGGATTTTATCTCCTGTTTCATGCCCCATTGTGTCATTAATATTCTTGAAATTATCCAAATCCAATAAGAGAAGAGTAAATTTGGATGAAGCAGAGTATTCAAAATAATTTTCGAGTTGGAGTTTTAATTTGGCCCGATTCGGGAGTTGTGTGAGCGGATCGTGATAGGCTAAAAATGCGATTTCATCGCTTTGACTTTTTGTAGAGGTAACATCAGTGGTAATACCAATAAAAAGGTGTAGCGTAGGATGGTGATGAATGCGGCTATTGAGCCATCGTATTTCACCGTCGTGGCGGATGATACGAAACCGAATCTCATGAGATTGTCCGGCTATAAGCGTTTCAAAAAACATTTTGACTAATGATCGATCATCCGGATGAATTTGTTCTTGCCAAAGTGATTTATCGGTTAGAAATTTTTCTTGGGTAAATCCAAAAATTTCTTCTACGGCATTATTAACATATTGAAGAGAAAGGGTTTTGTTATCAATATACCAGATCACTTCATCAATACTGCCAAGAATCTCTTCAAGCTCATTGTTTTTAGAACTGAGCAAGGCAGAAAGTTCATTGGCTTGGTATTCAATAAGCTCTTTAGAATCACGTAATTCTTTATTTAGACGGTTGATTTCGGAGAGATTGCGTACATTGACAAAAAAGCGAATTTGATCGTTGTTTTGAATCATACGGACGCTTTTTATTCCCTTGATTATAGTTCCGTCACGATGAAGAAAATCGGTATTGGCATCAAGTGATTTCCCTTCTGCCATCACTTTTGCTATGCATTCAGCAAATACGTCAATATCTGCCAAAAGGCTGAGTATATTGAGTCCTAAAAGAATGGAGTTTTCATATCCGACCATTTCGGAAAAAGCTTCATTGGCGAAGAGGATGACCCCTCGCTCATCAACCATGAGGATTCCCTCAGGGAGATAGTTTAAAATATCATAAGGGGCAGTTTCGATTTGCATAAATACCTAAAGCAAGTGATTGTTTTGTGATATATTAGCATCTGGTGAATTAATATTTTCTTTTTTCGTCTAACTAAAACAGTGTTATCTAAAACTAAACCACCTTTCGATATAATCGCGTAATTTTTATGTAAAGAGTTTTGCAATGGTACAAGTCACAAAATTAACAATGCGCTTTGGCAGCCGGATATTATTTGAGGGGATCAACCTCAAACTTGACCGTAACAAACGTTACGGCCTTATCGGTGCGAATGGTGCGGGAAAAACAACGTTTTTGAAAATTCTCAGCGGTGAGATCAAAGAGTACGAGGGGGATATCTCCATTGAACCGGGTCTCAAAGTAGGTATTTTGGGACAAAATCAGTTTGCGTTCGAAGATTTCACCATAGCCGATGCGGTATTGTGGGGCAACAAACGTCTTTTTGATGCGATCAAAGAGAAAGAGCATTTGTACGCTAATGGAGATTTTGAAGACGACAAAGTCAATGATCGTCTTGCAGAGTTGGAAATGATCTGCTGCGAAGAGGACCCGACCTACGAATACGATGTCCAAATCGCAAAAATTCTTGAAAATGTTGGGATCGCTGCAGAAAATCATCAAAATTTGATGTCAAGCCTCCCATCATCGGAAAAATTTAAAGTTCTCCTCGCGCAGGTCCTTTATCCGAAACCGGACGTTTTGTTCCTCGATGAGCCGACGAATAACCTCGATATCGATACTATCGGCTGGTTGGAACGGGAGCTTCAACGCCATGAGGGGACATTGGTTATCATCTCGCATGACCGTCACTTCATTAACGCGGTTGTTACCAACATCCTCGATGTTGATTTTCAAAAAATCCGTGAATTTACTGGAACGTATGATGACTGGTATCTCGCTTCGACCGTTATGGCAAATCAAGCACAGTTAGATCGTGATAAAAAAGTAAAAGAGAAAGAGCAACTCGAAGCGTTTGTTCGTCGCTTTTCGGCGAATGCGTCAAAAGCAAAACAAGCAACTTCTCGTCAAAAACAACTCGATAAATTGACTATCGAAGACATTAAGCCATCAAGCCGTCGTGACCCAAGCATCGTTTTCAAAGCAAAACGTCAAATGGGGGATGAAGCGTTGCGCGTGGCAAATGTTTCTCACAGTTATGGCGATTTGAATGTCTTGCGTGATTTTGATATTTTGGTTGCTCCGGGTGAAAAGATCGCCATTATCGGTCCCAATGGTGCCGGTAAATCAACTCTGTGTAAAATTCTTATGGAAGAGATTAAGCCGACAAGCGGAAGTGTTACCTGGGGAGCGACGATAGAATATAGTTATTTCCCACAAGATACGACCGATAAAATCAAAGGGGACGGCACGCTGTACGACTGGCTTCGCGGGTTTGATCCGAAACGTGAAATTTCCGAAATCCGTAACTGTTTAGGGCGTATGTTGTTCAACGGCGAACAGCAAGAGAAAAGTGTTGAGAAAATTTCAGGGGGAGAAAAACATCGTATGATGCTCTCTAAAATGATGTTGGAGGGGGGAAACTTCCTCGTCCTGGATGAACCGACCAACCACCTAGACCTCGAAGCGATTATCGCACTCGGTGAAGCATTGCTCGATTTTGAAGGAAATGTTATCTGTGTGAGCCATGACCGTGAGTTGCTTGATGCATTTGCGGATCGTGTTATCGAGTTGCACCTCGATGGAACCTATACCGATTTCAAAGGTTCGTACGAAGAGTTTGCCGAGGCAAAAGCAAGTGGAAACTTATAAAAATTACGTCGGATTCGGTGTCGCCGGAAACTTTGCACTCCACCTCGAACAAGCGGGTGAAAGTGCAGATTTTAAAGATATTCTCACAGAAGATCCGAACGGTCCCAAAGGGATGTTTCCCTTTTACATTCCGAACCGTGACGATCAACTCGGTGTTTATCCGATCAGCTCTGAGACGATTATTCTCCCGAATGAAGTGTGCAATGTTCAGCCGGAACCCGAAGTGGCGCTCATCTGCGATCTTGAATACAATAATGACGGAAAGATAATCAATATTCTTCCGAAGTTCTTTGGTGCTTATAATGATTGCTCTTTACGTAAAGAAGGTGCAGCGAAAATCAGCCACAAAAAAAACTGGGGAGCTTCTTCCAAAGGACTCTCTTCAACGTTAATTCCGATTGACCATTTTGATAAAGACGGGGTAATGGATAGCTATCGCATTGCCTCGTTTTTACGTCGTGATGGGATGTTAATGCGCTATGGTGAAGATGTTGAACTGCTTGGTTATAGCTATTTTTACGGCAAACTACTCGATTGGATGAAAAATCAAATCAATACGCAAGCTGATTTTGGCCCATTGGAACCAGTTTTGAGATATCTTGGCGAAGCAAATAATCCAAAAAAAGCAATTATTAGTATCGGTGCCACCCGTTATACCCATTTTGGCGAGACAAATTTTCTAAAAGATGGAGATGAAGTGGTCGTTGTAGTGTATGATAACACTAAATACTGTACTAATCCGATTCTCTCCATGGCAAATCGAAACGTTTTTGCTTCTGAGGGGATAAGCGCATTGGTTCAAAAGGTACAACGTGCTTGAAAAAGGGCTATACCGCCATTATAAAGGTAAATATTACGAAGTCATTGGAGTTGCGAAACATTCTGAAACGGGTGAAGTTCTCGTTGTCTATCGTCCCCTATACGGTGAACAGGGGTTATGGGTTCGTCCGTTTGAAATGTTTGATGAAATACTTCCTGATGGTGCTAAACGCTTTACGTATTGTGGTGAGGTTAAATGAGTCGCGGCACCAAGCTCTCTCTCGATTTGGGTACCTCATGGAATGATGGGTGGAGTATGGAAGAGGAAAAAATTTCTAAAGCCATTGCTATAGTAGAACCTTCTGCGCACAAACTGGTTTTTCAAAAAGAGAAACGCAAAGGGAAAGTCGTTACCCTTGTGGGACCTTTCAGCTTAAGTGACGAAGATGCGCAAAAAAATCTTTCAATTCTGAAAAAAGCACTGGCCTGTGGCGGTGCATACAAAGAGGGATGGATGGAATTTCAGGGTGAAATTGCTCCAAAAGTACGTGAGCAGCTGGTAAAACTTAGATTTACATTTAAGCATTAATTGAAGTTGTAAATACTACTCGGTTTCGTCCTCTCTCTTTGGCCGCATAGAGGTTCGTATCTGCTGCATGAATGAGTGCTTCATCCCCCATGTTTGGTAAGGGTATGATGCAAATTGCACCGATTGATACGGTTAATATGGGTGCTACTTTACTCCCTTTATGTTCTATTTTCAATCCTTCGATTGCAGCACGTATTTTTTCCCCCATTTGACGAGAACTATCACATTCGGTATCTGTTAAAATGATCCCAAACTCCTCTCCACCTAATCGAAATCCCCAATCTCCCGGACGTTGTAGGGTTGACTTTAGAACCTTTGCTACAGCTTGGAGTGCTTGATCGCCTTGTATATGTCCATATGTATCATTGTATTGTTTGAAATAGTCGATATCTAGCATCATAAATACAAATGCTCGGCCTGAACGAATCGATCGTTTATATTCACGATCATAAAGAAGATTAAAATATCGGCGATTGTAAATAGAGGTTAATGAATCGGTATAAGAGGCTTGTTCAAGCTTGAGATTAAGATGTTGAAGCGTTTCTGTTGATGTCAAGAGCTGACGTTGCTGCCATTCGATACGAATAAATATTTTCCATGCAAGTCCCATCACTAATATTACAATAGCCAATAACAAGACGCAAAGCTGCATCAATGTATTTTTATATTGGGTTTTTACAATGGAGTGTTCATAAGCAGCAGATGCATTTTCATAAATAATGAGACGATAGATGGTATCATGGATTGCATCAATGTTTTCAGATAAGGTTTCAAGTGAGAGAGGGTGAGAACGATCAGATGAGAGGATGAAATCTCTGACACTTAGAAAATAACGTTCCATTGCATTTATCTGTGACTCGCTGTAGCTTACGTAAGCCATTTCATCTGAGCGCTTTTCATACGCAATATAATTTTTCCACATTTGAGCAACATGATCTAACCCTTGTGTAATATTTTGGGCTGCCTGCTCATCATCAATCAGGTGGTTATTCCATCGGTATACTGTCAAACTCAATTCATGATAATAGGTTTCATCTATTGCATGTAGCTCGTTCAATGGTAATAATGATCCATTGTAAAGAGTTTCAATATGGTTGTTTACTGCTCTAATATTGAAGTAACCGATCAGACCTACGGCCAGCAGACTAAACCCTACCGTTAACAGTAAATAGAGCAGTTTGGATTTAAGTTTGAGTGATTCCACGACTTGTGTTGATCTTTTCAGTTTGGATTAAATACCTAAGCAAACCCTATACCAAAAGCAACTACAATTTGATAATTTAAAGAAGGAGCAAAGCGGTGTCTAAACGGATAATAAAAGATGAACGTATCAAAACAATCATTCATAACATTGCGGAGGATTTTCGTTTTTCTCATGAAACTGGGGATTATGCACTTTTGTTTTATAAAGCGGATACTGAAGCGGTAATTCGAGGAGCAGATATAGAGACGATGATTGAGTATCTCTCGACGGGACTGGCAGAGCTACAGGATAATATTCAATGGCGAAGAGAATTTTTGAGCGAAAATCATGGAATGGATGAAATTCGGATGTTGGAAAATCTCGGGATTATTGAAAAAGAGTATATCGATTTACTGGAGTTTTTACGTTAAGCGATTACATCAAAAAGGGTTAATTATGAAATTTAGAACTTTTTTTTTGTGCAGTTTGATCATTAGTGCGACTCTAAATGCAAATGATGGTTTGAATAGTGAAATGAGTCATTTTGTTGGTGGGGCAGTGATGGCTGGGGGGATAAGTGCCCTAAGTGATCATTATTATCCGGAGTATCGTGCAGATCGTGGAATGATCGGCTTTGGAATTAGTTCTTTGGTCATAGCAGCAGAACAGGGTGTAGAGTATCTACAACATGGCGATGGGAAAGGACAAATGCTAGACGCTGTTTCCCATATCGCCGGTTCAGCATTGGGTGCATGGATAACAGATCGGTATATATTATCGCCTGTCATACAAAACTCAACCACCCAAGGGAAATATGTTGGATTGGTTTTTCAATACCCTTTATAATTTCTATCTAGTGTTTGTAAGGCTCTAAGGGCATTTTTTTTGCGATAGCGTATTGTATCCCACCTGAGAGATCAATAACGTGGTATCCTAATTGTTGTCCAAGATAGGTTCCTAATACTTTACTACGATTACCGCTGTTACAAATGACGGCGAACTGCTCATTTTTTTTGACTTTTTTATTGAGTTGAGTCAAGAAACTGTCTATATTGTAGTTTCCTTGTTCATCAAAAAACATGATTGGAATGGAGCCTTTGACGAGTCCAGTGGTTTTCCATTCTCCCGGTGTACGGATGTCGATAATCTTGATTTTGGAGTCAACCAATTTCATATCGATCGGCTGAGCAATATAATCAGCACTTAAAGTAGTCAACGTAAGTAATAATGAAAGCAAAGCTAAACGCATAAACAAATCCTTGAATCGGTATAATGGCGTAATTGTATCGATGATTAACTAACATGAGGTTATATGGGCGCATCTAAAACGGAAAATTCAAAACGGCTACGGTATATTCGTCTGCTTGGGCGCTTTATCAGTGGGATATTATCCTATCTGGCAAAGAGTGAAAATCCTACAAAAGAGCAGTATGATCAAAAAGTAGATATGAATTTTAGATTTTTGGAAAAAAATGAAGCGGTGAAACTTTATAAAGATGAATATACTGAACTTGAAGCGCTAGGGCAAAAAATATTAGATTTTCGTTCAAGTGATGAAGATATAGAAACAATCAAAGAAGATCTCTTTTATGCCCAAAACCAGCTGGAAAAGAGGGTTAATGCCCGTCACTATAAAAAATCAAAACATGACAACCATGCGCGTGACGGGTGGGATTGATTATTCGCTGTGCTTAACATCACATCCTGTATTGATACCGAGAACTTTATAAAGAGGACAAAAACCTACTGCGGCAGTGACGATTAGAATCACGCCAATATATCCAATAATATTACCACTCATAATAGCCCATACTATGAGGGCGATGCCTGCTAGAACTCTTAGAATACGATCAATTTTTCCAGTATTGCATGACATGTTAACTCCTTTTTGTTAGGAACTTATTCCTTAAAGATAGAACATTGTAGCTTCTTAGAAGTAGGCAAATGAACCTGAAATGAAGTTAAGGCAAGCGATTAAGATGATCTTTAATATCACTTAGACGTACGAAACTAAAACCTTCTGATCGAAGTTTTTCAATTCCTTGTATTACCCCTTCTTTTGTACCGCTTTCAGGGTGGTTCATATGGGCTATGATGATATCTCCAGTTTTTGCATTCTCGATTTGTTGAGCAACTTTTGGTGCACTGAATGTTGCCCCAGCATCGCCTAAAATACTAAAACCAGCAATTTCTACTCCATTTTCATGCGCGATTTCAACGGCTTGTTCATCATAATATGCTGTACCTGATCGGAAAAAACGAGGACGTTTACCGGTAAGCTTTTCGATTAAATCGCCATTGCCATTGATCTCTTTTGCCACATCTTCGGGTGATGCTGTACCCGGAATATTGTAGATGCTTTTTCCATTGACAGAGAGTGGATGATGTGCTGTTCCATGATTGGCAATTTCAAAAAGAGGATTGGATGCTAATCGGATGAAAACTTCAGGATTGCTTTGTATCCATCGAGAGTTTATAAATAATGTGGCAGGAATATGGTTTTGGATTAAAAAATCAATGAGCCCAGCATCATATTGGGAGCTTCGTTCATTGCCACCGCATGCATCAAACGTTAATGCAATCTCTTTTTTTGTTGTGTGAAATGTTGTAACGACGCCGGTAACATTTTCTCCCCATTGTTTTGGTTCATCGGCATTGAGTAAAAGAGAGAATAAGAATATGACCATAAATGGTTTAAATATCATGAGTGACCTTAATAAAATTAAAAATTGTACGTGTATTTATTCTGTTTTTTCTTTGACATACGTTGCACCTTGATGTACTTTTTCTTTTGACCATTCAGCCGCATTGGTCGTATCTTGCTGAACACCATGCCAAGTTGCAGCACAACCTGAATTCATTATGATAAGAAGGGTGATAGGTAATAGAAATTTCATGAGAGTTCCTCTGAATTTTAAATAAAATAATTCTAACAGAGTATTGTTAACATGCTACAGATCGATCTTATAACCAATACCGTTGACGTTTGAAATAATGTCTGGATAGGTTTTTTTACGAATACCGCGAACTAAAGTACGTAGGGCATCCATGCTCATTAAAGTGTCTTGCCATACCATTGATTCTATAACATTATAGGGGACAATAAGACGTTGTTTATTCAAAAGAAGTTCGAGGAGAAGGTACTCTTTTTTTGACAGTTGAACAGATGCTCCTACATAATTAGTAATAGTTTTATTAATGGGATCATAACTGAACCCTTTTTCTAAAACTGTATAGGCTGAAGATCGGCAATTGAGAATCTTTTTAACTCCCAAGTGAAGGGCATTGAGTAAATCATTTTTTTTAAGAGGTTTTTGGAGATAGCGGGTAGTGTTTAGATTGATAGCATCGAATAATATCTCTTCATTCGTATAGTTTGTTGTGATAATGACCGGAGTGAGCACATCTTTATGCCTAAGACATCGGACAAAATCCAAACCATTTTCATTCGAGAGTTGGAGATCAATCAAAATCATATCCACTTTTTGTGTCCGAAATAACTCGCATGCTTTTATGGAATTATCTGTTTCTAAAACTTTTAATCCATTGTCACGGATAAAATGTGAATTTTTTTCTCGAACTTCCACATCGCTTTCGATGTAAAGAAGGGTAAAATTATTTGATTTAAACATTATTATTTTCCATTGTTGTAAGCTAAAACAGTTTGATTTCTTCCTTGATTTTTAGCTTTATACATTGCTGTATCTGCCGCGTTTATTGTATCACTGATTGTGAAATTTGGATCATATTGACAAATGCCAATGCTAAGTGTGATGGATGTATTTAAACCAAAATCATGATGTCGTATCCGCTGACGCAGTTTTTCGGCTATAGTATATGCATTTGTTGAATCAGCTTTGTCGAGGACAACAATAAACTCTTCTCCGCCCCACCGGCAAAAAAGATCACTGCTGCGAAGAGTATCACGAGTCACTGAAGTAAATTCAATTAAAACTCGATCTCCTTCCATATGCCCAAACTGATCGTTAATTGTTTTAAAATGGTCCAAATCGATAAAGAGAATGGAAAAAGTATTACGATCACGATAGGTTTGTTCAACTTTATGGGTGAGTAGAAGATTGAGCTGCAAACGATTGTAAACCCCAGTCAAGGGGTCAACAGCTGCCTGCCGGATGAGTTCTTTGTGTTCTGTAATGTTTGTATATATACCTATGTATCCGAGTATAGTATTCTCTTTTTGAAGCGGCTCGACACAGATTCTACTCCAGTACCCTTGACCGCTTTTGCTCCGATTTTTGATTTCTCCGCACCACGATTCTCCTTGGGTAATCGTTTCCCATAAGTGGGAGAATATCTCTTTTGGGGTATCGGGGTGGTGAAAGATGCGGTGTGTTAATCCGATGAGTTCGTCTTTGGCATATCCTGAGAGAATTTCGAACCCTTTACTGACATCAGTAATAATACCGGCAGGATCGGTCATTATCATGATCAAGTTTCGATCTAAGATTTCCGATTTGAGTTCTTCGATATGTGCGGCATAACTGTGCAAATGCATCTCCTTGAGTGGAGATTATTGTAACGATAGATTATGAGATATTAATGACGTTTAAGATTTTTTTTCTAAAAGGGAAAGAAATTATAAAAACTAATACATTATTTAGAATGGTTTTAAACTTAGAGTGTTGTAAAAAGTGTAGATTTAGAAAGGCTGAAGTGGTGACCCCAACGAGATTCGAACTCGTATGGCCAGAATGAAAATCTGGAATCCTAACCATTAGATGATGGGGCCACATAAATGCGGTTGAAAAAGTGGTGTCTCGTGATGGATTCGAACCATCGGCCCCCTCATTAAAAGTGAGATGCTCTACCGGCTGAGCTAACGAGACGTAAATAACAACAAAGCGTTCCAGCACGTTTTGTGGACGGGAATTATAGCGGATAAGAGCTTTTATGTCAATAGGAATTGGGAAAAAAAGGGCTAAACGATGAAAATTGAAAAGATAGTCGGCAATAATATGGACATTGTTTTGTTTTATTGCTTTGTGTCTTTGAATTTTTGTTAACATTGTTAAAATAGTATTAAAATGATCTTTAATTCGGTGTGATAGACTTTGTATAAAAATTAGGAGAGTGAATGAGAGCAAAATTGTTGAGTTCCGTATGTTTTATGGGTTTGGTGTTAAGTCCATCAATATGGGGTATGGAGATGTCAATGATGCAAGACGATGAGAGAACGTCATTGGGGATAAAAGGGACGATGCAAGGAGAACATCAACTCAGTAATATGCGAGAACATTTATCCGCTATTTCAGATATTGTCCGTCTAATGAATACCAATAAGTATGATGAAGCATCTAAAATAGCAACGGAAAAGCTAGGCTTAACATTAGAGAAAAATTCGATGTGCGGAAGTTTTAAAAATCAATCTTTTGAGCAAGTGGGTGTATCTTTTCATAAAGCCGGAGATAATTTAGCGCAAACATTAAAAACAAAAGATCATGCAAAATCGATGGTGGCATTAGAAAAGGTGTTAAACGGCTGTGTGATGTGCCACAGTACGTTTAAACAATAAGAAACGAATCGGTAAAACAGCTATAATAATTGTATGAATATTTGGTCATTTGATTTTCCGTGGGCATTTTTACTGCTTCCTCCACTGCTCTATTGTCTCTATAAATGCAAAATGACTCTTGAGCCCCGATATTTCCCCCATTTGCAGTTTTTTGGACATGTTGGAAAATGGCGAAATTTCGAATGGCTGCTAAAAGCAATGGTAGTGACACTGATGGTTGGGGCAATTGCGACACCGGTTGTTGTTGATTATTCTGATCCGCGCAATCGCAATGGTATCGATATGGTTCTCTCCATAGATGGAAGCGGGTCAATGAATGCATCTGGATTTGGTGAGGAAGGCTCTCGTGAGAGCCGATTTGAGATTGTTCAAAAAATTGCTTCTGATTTTGTGATGAAACGCCTAGAAGATAATATCGGGGTAGTACTGTTTGGAGATTTTGCTTTTATTGCTTCTCCCGTGACGTATGAAAAAGAGATTATTGTGGAGATGATCGGCTATCTCTCTCATGGAATGGCGGGCGAAAATACTGCCATAGGAGAAGGAATTGCGATGAGCGTACATGCTCTGCGTGATTCCAAAGCACGATCCAAAGTTATTATACTTCTCACCGATGGGGAAAACAACAGCGGTGTAATCTCTCCAAAAGAAGCGGTAGAAATGGTGAAACGTTCAGGGATTAGACTTTATACGATTGGGATTGGCAAACCGGGTGAGTTTGACAATGCTTTGCTTGAACAGCTCGCACATGATGGTGGTGGTAAGTTTTACGCGGCTACTAATAAAAAAGAGCTCCAATCCGTCTATAACGAGATCGATAAGTTAGAGCGTACTTCGATCAAAAGCGAACAGCATACATTTTTTAAACACTACTATCAATGGTTGTTAGCGGCAGCTTTAGGGATAATTTTTATCTTGATGTGGCGTAGGAGAGTGAGAGTATGAATTTTATCTCACCGTTTTGGCTGTTTATCCTAATACTCCTTCCTTTGTATTTTTGGTTAGCACGGAAAAAAAAGTGGAATAATCAAGGTTGGCTTTTAATTTCGATCGCTTTTTTAATTCTTTCTTTGGCTAGGCCGGTAATTCCTCAAAAACCTATAAGTGTTGAAGAAGCGGGATCGGATGTTATATTTGCAGTAGATTTATCGTATTCAATGCGGGGAAATGATGTAAAGCCAAGTCGATTGGAAGTGGCAAAAAGATTGCTGCGTGAAGTTGTTCATAATGATCGAAATGAGCGTTTTGGTGTGATCGGGTTTACTACGAGTGCTATTGTCCTCTCTCCGTTGACAAAGGATAGAGAATTGCTTGAACATCTCTTTAATGGATTGGACGAATCACAGATTATTACCAAAGGGACAGATATGATGGGTGCATTGGAATTGGCACGTAAAATGTCCCATGCGGCTCATCCAATTCTCATTTTACTCACAGATGGGGGAGATGAAGCGTCATATACAAAAGAGGCTGACTTTGTTCAGGAAAATAATTTGGCGGTGAGTGTCGTGATGCTTGCCTCACGTGAGGGGAGCACATTGCCGATGGCTGATGGAACTTCTCTCAAAGATGATGCGGGGCATATTGTGGTGAGTGCACGCAATGATGCGATAGAAGAGGTTATCCATGATGGGCGGATCCTTAATAATCCAGACAGCAGTGCTATTCGTTCGTTGATTGATACTTTACGCCGTGATGATTTTGCAGGCAGTACAACGGTGATGCATTATCAGGAGCTTTTTTATCTACCGCTTGTTGTGGCACTTTTTGCATTTATCACTGCATTTACCTCTTTAGGGGGAAAAATATCACGTTGGCTAGTCCCTCTCGTCGCATTGATTGGATTATCGGCACAAGGGGGGACAATCGATTTTATCGATTTGTATTTTGCGAAAAAAAATTATGACCAAGGGAAATTTGATCGTGCCGAACAGCTCTATCGAGGGATAGACTCTTCACATGCACGGTACAATCGTGCGGCATGTTTTTATAAAGCGGGAAAATATCAAGAATCATTAGGGTTATACCGGATGATCCAATCGGATGATCCGGTATTTAAAGCCGCTATTTTTTATAATATGGGGAATTGTTATATCCGTTTGCAGGAATTTTCAAATGCACGTGAATCGTTTATTAAATCTTTAACTTTGCGTTATACGAGAGCGGCTGATCAGAATCTCAGAGCGATTGATGGGGTCAGTGAGCAGCAAACGCTTAATGTCCGAAAAGAGAAAAAAGATGCACAGGCACAAGATGAGAACAAGCCTACGGGAGAAAAAAAAGCTTCCAAAGAAGGGGGTGGAAGTAACATGAAAAGTGATGTTGCTTCTGGCGGGGGAGGAGATGAGGGTAAAAAAGCTCAAAGTGATCCTCGGATATCGATGTCTCAGGGAAAAGCGAAACTCAGTTCTCGTCAATACGAGTTGATTAATCAAAGGAGTGTGCATGAGACGAAGCCTTGGTAGGGTGATTTTAATCATTATTGCACTGCATTCATTGGGATGGGGGATGATTTCGTATCAGTGGAAAATACTCGAAATACCTCAATCACTCAAAATGGGTCAGACTGGAATGATAAGGGTAGAGTGTGCTTATAACGGAAATGCGATGGAGTATACGAGTACCCTTAAAACTGTCGATAATGAAAAATACACCACTTCTATCCTCTCAGAAAACAGTAAATTAAAGCAAGGAAAGCAGATTGATACGATCGAGTTATTGGTAACTCCGAAAGTTTCTGGAACGATTGAAGTTCCGATAGAAGCAGTAGTGAAATACACCCGACTCGGTCTGGTAGAATATAGTGCTCATTACGGACGGGATAATGTTAGTAAAGGGGATATTGTCGAAAAGAGTGAATATCTCCCCCTTATCACTATTCATTCAGATGAAAACAGTGCATCCCTGAGCGGAAAAATAACCTTCACTGCAAATGTAGATCATACGAGTGTTCGCGCGCATGAACCGATTCATTTAAGTATCTATATAAAAGGATCGGGGAGTTTAGATAAGTTTGTTCCTTTTGATTTGAATATTACTGGGGTAAAAATTTTTGCCGAACAGCCCCAAAAAACATTAACTCCCGCAGAAGATGGGTTTAGAGGGGAGATTCGTCAAGAATTTGCTTTGGTAGCGGAAAAAAACTTCATCATTCCACCTCTTACGTTAACTCTTTTTGATACGAAAGATGGGAAAATAAAGACGTTAACAACTACGATGACCCCTATAAAAATAGAGGAGGGGTATGCAGTCGGTGATTTACTAGATACCCCTAATCTGAGTGATTATTCATCGCTGAAACGATATGGTAGATACATTGCTTTGATTATTTTTGGGATGATTTTAGGTGAAGGATTACAGTGGTTGTGGAAACACCGAATGCGTCGCAAATCAAAAATGTTTTGGGATGAAGCTAAAAATACAAAATCATTGATTATCTTGTTAGCGCTTTCAGGAGAAAAACGGTTTGAGAAAATTATTGTAGAACTGGAGACCGGTGTAATCGGTTTAAGCGAAGCCAAAAAGAAATTAAGTACACTCACATTAGCAAACGAGGTAAATCATGATAAAAATAATTAATCAAATCCGTTCTGAAGTAGCCAAAGTCGTTGTTGGTCAAGAGAAAATGATCGATGGGCTGTTGATCGGGTTGTTATGTGAGGGGCATATCCTCATCGAGGGGATTCCGGGATTGGCGAAAACGACAACGGTAAAAGCACTCTCTGCAGCATTGGGACTAGGGTTTAAGCGAGTACAGTTTACTCCCGATTTGTTACCGAGTGATATTTTGGGGGCTGAAGTGTATGACCCTCAACATAATGCATTTAAAATTAAAAAAGGGCCTATTTTTACAAACCTACTCCTTGCGGATGAGATCAACCGTGCTCCGGCAAAGGTACAATCGGCATTGCTGGAAGTGATGCAGGAGCGTCAGGTGACACTTGGGGATGAGAGTTTCAAACTCTCACCGCCGTTTCTCGTTATGGCGACACAAAATCCGATTGAAAATGAAGGGGTCTATCCTCTCCCTGAAGCGCAACTCGATCGTTTCATGCTCAAGATTACCGTTGGTTATAACACAACCGAAGAGGAACTCTCTATTGCCCGACGTATCGCCTCATCGACTTCGGAAGAAATCAATGCGGTCATCAATGTCGATATGCTCAATTCCCTCAAAGAGAAAGTCAAAACGATCCACATCGACGAAGAGGTAGAACGATATATGATTGATCTCGTCACCGCGACGCGTGAGCCTCAACAGTATGGACTGGGATCGATCAAACAGTATCTCCAATTTGGTGCCAGTCCACGCGTAAGTATTGATATGTTTAAAGCGGTGCGTGCGGTAGCATTTTTGCGAGGGAAAGATTTTGTTACTCCGAGTGATATTGCTTCGATTATTAAAGAGTTGATGCGCCACCGGATTGTTCTCAGTTACGAAGCCGAAGCAGAGGGGATTGAAATCGACGATCTGATCGAGCAAATTATCAAAGCCGTACCGATACCGTAATGAAAAACACTCGACATATTCTCCTCAAAGCACGCCGTCAGATTATTGGTGACCGGATTGGGAATAATCCCTCTATGTTTCGGGGAGAAGGGTATGATTTTATCGAATTGCGTGAATATGTTAGTGGAGATGATACCCGACATATTGACTGGAATATCACCGCAAAAATGCAACGCCCGTTTGTAAAAGTATTTCGTGAAGAGCGTGAGTTGAGTGTTGTAACTGTAGCAATGTTAAATGGAAGTTTGCATTTTGGGCAAGAGAGATTTAAAATTGATGTGCTTGCTGAAGCTGTTGCATTGATTGGTTATTCTGCTCTTGCTAATGGTGATTTATTTACACATATTAATTTTTCAGAGACGTTGCGTGATGAGGTGAGAGGCAGTAAAAAACGCTTCGCCGTAGCACAAAGTGTTGAGGGCATTATGGATGCAGAGCTGCTTCATCGACGTGCTGATTATAATGGCATGGCGACTACCCTCTATCGACGGTTGAAACGTCGATCATTGATCGTTGTTCTAGGGGATTTTTTTGAGATTCCAGATTTGCGTCTTTTGGCTAAAAAACATGAAGTTGTTGCCATTGTGGTACGCGATCGATTTGAAGAAAAACCTTCTCCATTGGGCTTTAGTGCACTTATTGACCCAGAAAGCGGTACTCTTTTAGAGGGAGATTTTAATGCAAAAAGTGTTCGTAAATATTATGAGAGAGTTCGTGAACATGATGCGGCACTGTTTGAGCGATTTCGTAAAGACGGTATTCGAGCGACCAAACTCTATACCGATAATTCTGCTTCAGTGGCACTTCGCCGATTATTTGAGGGGAGAGTATGAATACTACTATGGCCGATATCCCAGTCAATGATATTGCACCGCTAGTTGAAGTAGCTGACTACTCTATTTATTTGTTTGTAGCATTGATTATTGTTACAGCGGCGATTATTTTTGGAATCCTTTTTTATGCTTTGAAAAAATGGCGAAATCGTCATATCAGTGAGCGTCACATTTCTTATAAACTGCTTGAAACGATTGATTTTTCAAATCCGAAACATGCAGCTTACACTATAAGTCGTATTGGATATCGATTTGCAGCCGACAATGAACGGACACAAAGTGCCTATCATCATCTTTTTGAGCGCTTGAAACCTTATAAATATGCGCTTAACGTTGAGCCGATAGATACAGAGACTATTGCCTATTTTCGTCTTTACCTTGAGATGATTGATGTTTGATGGTCTGTATTTACAATTTCCAAAACTGGGATTTTTACTTTTTTTCTTTTTAGCATGTGAGGCTTTGTGTCCTTTACGCTCTAATGCCTTCTACTTTCCCCGCACTACAATGTTTGGTACAGTTGGAGTGAAACCGCCATTGTGGCTTTGGATTGCTAAATGGGGGATGATTACTTTTTTGCTGGTAGCATTGATGTCTCCTGTCCGTGATCATAAAATGGTTCATTATGGGGATGGTTGGGATATTCTTCTGGTTCTTGATCCGGAATTGATTGAGACTAAAACACTCAATGAAGTCTCTTCCTTTATCGATCAGCGTTCCAATGAACGCATTGCGCTGTGGATTCCTGATAACACGGTAGTCCCTTTGACGTATGAGCATGAAGTATTGAAATCAATTCTTTCCCATAGTCGTAAAACAATCAGTCACATGAAAGTTGATCGCACTTTAAGTCGTTTTTTTGCTACTTCCCCAGAGGGGAGAGGTTTGAGTATTATCTTCTCTAATCATCCAGAAACATTTATCCATACGTTGCCAATTGGGATACAGGTTTCTGTTTTTGCATCCAATATATCTATTTGGAAAGAAGAGATAAACAAAAATTATCCCCCTTATCTTATACATCAGACACATAGATATTTTGAATATTATTATGTGTATCCATTGTTTTTTGGATTTGTATCGATGTTGCTGTATCTGTATGGACGGAACCAAAAAGGGTTAAAATGATATTTTTACACCCTGAATTCTTTTTTTGGATGCTGGTACCTGTAGCGGTTCTATTTTATTTTTGGCAAACTCAAAAATCATCGACATTGCCATGGTTTACAGAATCTGTATTAACTCGATTACGAGCACCCGATGTGACTATGGGGCTACGAGGACGAAATACATTATTTTTAATTGCAGCTATTCTAATGATAAGTGCAATGGCACAACCGGTAATACTCGAAAATGAAGCTGAAGTTGAAGATAAAGTTGAGATTTTAGTTGCAATGGATTTTTCAAAAAAGCCAATATTATTATTTGAAAATGAAAAGCTTTCCGTTATTGATCTGATCAATCGTTTGAGGGGAGAGAATATCGCTTTGGTAGGCTACGATGGCACCCATGTGTATCGAGTCGCACCCTATAGTACAGACACGGATATGTTAATCAGTTTAGTCGATGGCTTGAGCATTGACATAATGCGAACATCACACAGCAATAGTCATTTGGTCAAGAGAGTACAATCGAGGGGGATGACAATCGTTATAGGTGATCCAAATCCAGAAAAAAATACACAGCTTTCTAACGTTATTGAAAAACTGGAAAAACTTAAAAAATCTCAGCGCTTATACGCACATGTGCCGCTTTTTTATTATCCTCTTGGGCTTGCGATGTTATTGATTTGGATAGCTCTTTCTTCTATGAGTAAACGTCGTAGTGTCCCAATTTCATTTTTAGTAGTGTTCCTAAGTCTAAATAGTATTCCAAGTCATGCAGGTGTATTAGATTTTCAGGAACTGCGAGCCGGATTTGAAGCGTATAAAAAAGGTGATTTCATTCAAAGCGCTCAACATTTTCAATATTATCAGAAAAATCATGATTCCGCAGAAATCCGCTATAACTTGGGTAATGCTTGGTATAAAGCAAAAGAGTATAAAAAAGCTTCGTATTGGTATGGGCGAGTGTATACAACTAAACGGAGTTTGGCTCAGAGTGCAGCTTACAATCTTATTCTTGCGCAACAACATACTAATGCAACTTCGTATGCATTAGTAGAACCGAAACAAACAGGTAATATAGGTGAGGAAAAGTTAAAGAGCAGTCGTATTAGCAGTATGAAAAAAGAAAGAATCAGTACACGTATTTATCGTATTTTTTAAGAAAAAATCTCATAAAGTTTATTTGCACCTTTCATTTCACGGCGCAATTGGGTGTAATTTTCATCTTTGAGGGCTGCTTTTAGTATTTGAAGCTCTGTTTCGAAAAATTCTACCGCTTCGAGGACATTTTCACGATTTTGGCGAAAAATATCTTCCCACATTGCAGGAGAACTTTTAGCCAGTCGGCTCATGGAACGAAACCCGCCTGCCGCGAGAGTAAGGATATTCTCTTTTTCTTCTTGAGCCAGAACGGTATTGGCTAACGCATAGGAAATTATATGGGGCATATGACTAATAAAGGCAGCATGGCGATCATGCTGATGTGCACCCATTGTTTGCACTTGCATTCCAATGGACCGGAAAATACGTAGTGCTGTATCACGTTGAGTTGGACCACTGTGCTCCAAGTCGCATAAAACCACTACTTTATCGGCATATAGTCCTTCTAAGGCAGCATTTGGACCAAATTGTTCAGTTCCTGTCATCGGGTGTGCAGGGATAAAGTTTGCACGAATAGAGGGGGGAACTGCATTGACGATAAGCGCTTTTGTACTGCCCAAATCGATTAATGTCGTATCACTTCCAGCCAAGTCAGTACATTCATTTAAGAGTGCAATAACCCCATCTACCGGAACGGCCAGAAAGATAACATCACATGCTTGTTTGAGTTCGGAAAATGGGACGATTGCTTGAACTAAGCCACGACTAAGCGCGATTTGCTGATGTTCTTTATTATGATCGCTGCCGACGATCGAGGTGATAAAAGAGAGATGTTTGAGGGCCAATGCCATCGATCCCCCCATCAATCCCAATCCGACTATTCCGATACGCATCCATTTCCTTTTAGATCTTAATAGCGCTATTTTAGCCGCTTTAAGTTTAATTTACGGAACATTAATCATCTAAGTGATAGAATGGGAGACTATTTTAACGTAACGGAATTTTGGTTTGAAAAAAATTATCCTCCCTTTGTTGATTACAGGCATGCTGTTGCATGCTTCAACGCAAAACGTCCAGTCAATTCAATATGACGGCATGGTCCATATTTCCGAAGCGGTTGCTAAGCGGCTAAATGAAGTTAAAATCGGCGAACCGCTAGATACGGTTACGGTTGATAAGACAATTAAAAACTTCTTTGAACAAGGGTATTTTGAAGACGTTTGGGCAGAAGAGAATGACGGAAAAGTAACTTTCCACTTCAAAGAGAAACCTTCCATTTCAAAGATTGAATTAAAAGGGTACAAAGAGAACGATAAAGATGCACAGAAGACTCTTTTACAGATTGAAAAAGGTTCTTTATATGATGAAAAACGGCTTGAAGGTGCCAAAAAGCGTATTATTGACGCATTAAGTGCTGATGGTAAGATTGATTCGGTTGTTGAAATTGAGACAAAAAAACTTGATAATGGCAGTATGGCAGTTACCTTTATTGTCAATGAAGGCGAACAAATTATTATTAAAAAAGTACGTTATGCCGGTGTTAGTGCTTTGGATTCTCATGGTTTTGACAGTATGATCGCTAACAAAGAACAGCAATTTATGGGTTGGATGTGGGGACGTAATGACGGTAAAATGAAATTAGCAGAGCTTCAATACGATCCTTTGCGTATTCGTGATTATTACATGCAAAACGGTTTTCTCGATGCAAAAGTAGATGAACCATTTGTCCAAGTTGATTTCGACAGCTATACCGCAAAAATGGACTATAAAATATTTGAGGGGGATGTTTATCGTGTCAGTGATATTTTGATTTTTCAAGATACTTCTGTAATTGATGACCTAGAGTTGCAAAAAATTATTAAACTTGAGAAAAATAAACCATTTAATATTAAAACATTCCGCGAAGATTCCGATCGCATAAAAACGAAAATTGCTGATTTGGGATACGCATATGTACAGGTTCAACCCGACCTTAAAAAAGACAAAGAGGGTAAAAGTGTTGATGTTGTTTATCGGGTCATACCGGGCAAAAAAGTACACATTCGAAATGTAATTATTTCAGGAAATAGCCGTACTCTCGATCGTGTAGTCAGACGCGAGCTTTTCTTAGCACCAGGTGACTTGTACAGTTCCACGAATCTTAAGGACTCTCGTAATGCTATCGGTCGTACCGGTTATTTTGAGAGCAATACGATTGAAGAGAAGCGTATTGATGATGAGACGATGGATTTGATTGTTCAAGCGAAAGAGGCACCCACAGGTAATGTTCAGCTTGGTGGAGGATACGGAAGCTTTGGCGGTATTTTGTTAAGTGTTGCGGTAAGCGATCGTGATATTTTCGGTTCAGGAATTAACGTAGGAGTCCATTTAGAACGTTCCGCTCGTACGCAAAACTATTCATTTAACATCTCAAATCCACGTTTAAATGACAGTGACTTTAGCGGAAATTTTTCTGTCTTTAAAAGTGCTATTAAATATACTGATTACACCGTTGCATCGACAGGGGTGAGTTTGGGGACAGGACACCGTTTTAGCCGGTTTATTACAGGATATTTGGGATATGGCTATTCACAAAATGCCTATAGTGATGTTAATCTTACTGATTTAAATAATACAGCGGTCAATCCATTGTATTTTCAGGATTACTCAAAAAGTTCTGTAACGGTTTCTGCTAGTTTTGATAATACTGATGATTATTATATCCCGCGTGAGGGGATGACAATTGGTCAAAGTTTTGAGCAAGCAGGGCTTGGAGGAACAGCAGATTTTTGGAAAAGCCGTTCTACGTTTGGAATCTATCAGGGGCTTCAAAAATGGATTGACTTTGATATGATATTACGTTATAAAGCCCGATATAATTATGCACATGATTCAGGATTTCTCCCTATTGCGGAACGTTTTTACATGGGGGGAATCGGTTCAGTTCGTGGATATCGTGCGTACTCTGTTTCGCCAACTGTTGTAGATAGCTACGGCATAACACGTAGAGTCGGAGGGATGCAAACGTTTTCTAATAACCTTGAACTCAGTTTTCCATTGGTTCCCGAAGCAAAAATGCGTGCAACAGCTTTTGTGGACTACGGTATGATCGGAGATCAGTCGTTATCTGAAATCCGACGTGGAGGTTATGGTCTCGGCTTAGAATGGTTCTCTCCTGTAGGACCGCTTCAGTTAGTATTTTCTAATCCTATCGGTGCACAAACCGGTGATAATATCGCTCACTTCGAATTTACAATCGGTCAACGATTTTAATACTTCAGGCTCCCAAATAAAATTTGGGACCTCTCTCAATACTTTTTTATAACGAAATTACAACCGTAAGATTTTTAGGAAGAGGAAGATTTTTTAATTGCTCTTTTGCCAAATACAAAGTGTTTCCTTTGATATTTAAGAGACCATTATCATAGTTTATCTCCATGGTTGAACACCGGCTAGCCAAAAGTATGTGTGATAGCCATAAGATAGCATAAAGCGAGTCGAGTGTTTCATTGATTGGCAGTAAAGTTCCATATCCCTCTTTCGGAAGAAGTTCAGAACTTTTATGACCTTTTTTGAAAAGAAGTAAATGTGATATCAAGGCAATTTGAGAGTGATTTAGTCCATAATCAAGTGCATTAATCGCTAAATAGTAGCTGTGGCGTTGATAAGCATAATAGCGCACCCCAAGCCCTATCGGTAGCAGTTTGGCGGCTACTACCAAGTCACCCAAATAGGAAGAATCAACCCTTAACGGAATATGAAGCATTTCAAATAACCGTTTCACCAGATGGGCACATTCTATTCCATGTTTACTATGGATTGCATAGGTATCCAATAGATAGCGTACAGATGGGTTGTAATTGGCTGGAAAGCGATCATAGCTATTGCGGAGCAAATCACTTAAGAATACCCCTTCTCGAACTCCTACACCACTGCTTATGCATGTTGTCACACCAAGGTGCTTGACTATCCTTTGGAGGATGAGTGTTCCGGGTTTAATTGTATCGAAGCGATCTGGTTTGATGTAGAGTGATTTTAATTTTTTTGGGCTTGCTTGCAGAACCTGATCGCAAAAATCTAAAAATCGCGTATGGATAGTACTGAACCCGTGTAATTTTTTAAGTGGATAAGACTCTTTTTTCATTAGCGCACGAGTAAGTGCACGATAGGTCCCTCCAATCCCTATGAGGGTATGATGATCAAAAGCAGGTAGCTGTTGCAGTGCTTCATCTATATACCGGATCGCTCCATCGAGATCATCCCGATCAAAAAAGAGTTCTTTAATACGAACCGTACCGAGATTAAGAGAAAAAAGATGTTCAACTTTCCCATTTTTGATTGTGGCAAATTCACTGGATCCACCCCCTACATCTATGCTGATAGCTTCGAGAGAAGGGAGAAGATTGGCACATGCCATTCCCCCTAAATAAGCTTCTTTATTCCCATCAATGACTTTTATAGAGAGATTGTACTCTTTGCGTATCCTAGAGAGAAAAAGATTAGCATTTGGTGCATCACGAAGTGCAGAGGTAGCGACAGATAGTATTTTTCTAGCACCAAAAGAGTGTGCAATTGATAGAAATTCTCCTAAAGCGAGAGAAGTTCGATCCATTGCTTCATTTTGAAGATACCCATTATTTAAATAAGCGTGTTCGCTTAAACGAACACTACTTTTTACCTCATGGACAATGTGAAAAGCGAAACGGCTGGTTTTTTGAAATACCGCCATTCGCATGGAATTGCTTCCAATGTCGATAACGGCGGTACATTGCGCCATTTACTGCTCTTCCTCCATCAATTGATTATGTTTGTAAAGGAGCTCTTGCATTGTTTCGACATTGTCTTTATCTGGGATAATACAATCGACCGGACATACGGCAATACAAGCAGGTTCATCATAAGTTCCTACACACTCTGTACAACGGTCAGGATCGATGATATAAATCGGATCGCCCTCATCAATAGCATCCATTGGGCACTCTTCACGGCATGCGTCACATGCAATACATTCATCGACTATTAGTAATGGCATAGGTTAACCCTCGATTTAGTTTACGTTTATGCGCGATTTATAGCGAAAGGAACCTTAATTTATATTTATTATATATGTTATCGGAATAAAACCCCGATGAGTGACGTCAGCGTCGGCAATAAAGATAATTTTTTTTTGAATAATTTAGAAGTATTTTAGCGCTGAGGGAGAATACAACATAGCTTAGATGCTAAAACTAAACGGGCTAAAGTGCCATCAATGCCATCATCTCGATTGGTTAGCGTTATTTGTGCACCGATCGCTTCCGCAGCACTTTTTGCTAAAAATAATCCTAAGCCGACACCCGATTTATTTCCTTGGCGTTTAAATGGCGCAAAAAGGTCGACACTGTCATCAATTCCACATCCCTCATCAATGACTTCAATAACAATACCGATTTCATTGAGGTAGCTTTGAAAGAAAATTGTTTTACCTTCAGGTGTAAATTTGAGAGCATTTTGTAAGAAGTTTTGGAGAATTTGATTGAGTAATGTTACTTGCAATGCAGCCATAAAGGAGTCAGGCTCAAATTTTGTGATTAATTTTTTGTTCTCACTGTGAGCTAATAATGCAAAATCGCCTTCCCACTTTTTTAAAATTTTAATGATGTCGGCTTCAACCGGAATTTCAAGTTGAGCTCCCTCTTGACGGCCGATATTGAGGATGTCGGCAACGATTTTATTCATTTCGTCGACGCTTTGATTCGTGATTCGGATTGCTTCGATATACTCTTCGCTAGAGCGTTTTTTAATGAGTGTTACTTGATTTTTGAGTTTGATAACGGCAAGAGGAGTTTTGAGTTCATGGGCGGCACCGATAAAGAGCTCTTTTTGGTATTTAACAAAATTCTGAATTCGTCCCATAAGACGATTAAGTGTTTCTCCTAGAGGCTCAAATTCATCAGGGAGCTGCTCAACTTTTATCGGACGGATCAAATGTTCATTCATATTGGCTAAACGACGGGTAAGAGCACTGATGGGGGCAATTAGCATTTTTGAAAAGGCGATTGCGTAGAGGATGATTACGACAAATCCAACGGCATTGATAATAAAAATCGAGTTTAGAATTTTTCGTAATAATCGTTTGGTAGGGGTGATGTCACGCGTAAGTTTTAGGTAGGAAGAGTGTTCAAAATCAAATGGATATATTAGAGTAAGTGTGGTTGTTTTATCTTTGTGGTATGTTTCATAAAAATCAAGATGTTCTTCAGCTGAAGGGAGCGAGATAAGCTCGATGCTTAATCCCATTAATGCATCGGCATTGTTTTGTTGCGAAAGGAGGGATTTATATGCAGAAATATTCTCAGCATAAGTAATAAGTTCAGCTTGTTTTTCATCGTAAATAGATTGTTTAATAAAAAGGTATAAAAAAGAGGAAAAGAGGATAACCAATGCCGCCGAAGCGACAATGAGTTGAAAGAGAAATCGTCGTCTTATACTTCTTTTGGAAAACAAAAGCGGTATCCTCGACGGCGAACCGTCTCGATTGTAGTGATCCCGAGAGGTTTGTCCATTTTTTGACGGATTTGGTTGATTGCAACTTCGATAACATTTGGTGTAACCAATTCTGGTTCTTCCCATATAGCATCAAGCAATTGCTCTTTAGATACAATTTGGTCACGATGACGTGCAAGGTGAGTCAATACTTCGAAAGGTTTCCCTTTAAGTTCGATCTCTTTTTCTTTGTAGATGATTTTTTCCTCTTCAGGATTGATCGTCAAATCATCGATTTCGATGATATTACTTCCACCGAAACGTAGACGAGCTTCAATACGAGCAACAAGAACGTCAAAGTCAAACGGTTTACGGATATAGTCATCTGCACCGGCGCGAAGCGCTTCGATTTCACTTTCGTTATCATCACGAGCTGAAAGGACGACGACGACGGTTTTAGGGGTATTAGTTTTAATGTCAGGGATAATATCGACGCTGTTGCCATCAGGCAGCATCCAATCCATCAAGATTAGGTCATAATTACGAATATCTAAGTAATACTCACCGTCTTTTAGGGTCTCAACGACATCGCTTTGGTAACCGAACTCTTTGAGCCCTTCGGCTAAAGTTTTGTTGAGGGTTACTTCATCTTCAATGATCAGAATACGCATTCACGTTCCTCAGTGCGAAATTTTCCGGAAATGATACCACAATTTTAGAAAATTTTAAACTTTTTTTCAATTTTTTTTAAAAAATGGAATAGTATTAAACGGTAACGGTGTAACTAGGAGAAATATTTCCCTTTCAAAAAGGGAAATATTGGATTAGTTTGCAGGATTAGGGATAATTTTGATTTCAACGCGGCGGTTTGCTTCGCGTCCGGCAGGAGTGTCATTTGTAGCAATCGGTTGGCTCTCACCGTATCCGACCGGACTTAGTCGTGTACTTGTTACGCCAGTATTAATAAGTGCTGAAGTAACACTTTGCGCGCGAAGTTCAGAGAGTCTGAGATTATCGCTATCGCTGCCCACATTGTCTGTATGTCCTTGAATTTCAATTCTTGTTTCAGGATATTTAGTCATTACGTTGGCAATATCACTCAATACCGGGTTAAAATTTGGTTTGATGTTTGCTTTACCGGTATCAAATGTAATGCCGCCAGGCATATTTAGATTAATGGTGTCGCCTTGACGTTGTACTTGTACGCCGCTCCCTTTTAGTTCTTTATCGAGTTCAGCTTGCTGTTTGTCCATATAGGCACCAACACCTGCACCGGCGAGAGCACCGATGGCTCCTCCGATAAGGGTACGTTTGGTGCTGTGGTTTGACGTTGCTTTACCCGCAACAGCACCGGCAATACCGCCAATAATCGCACCTGTTTGGGTTTTAGAGAGACCTGTGTCTGTACCGGCACATCCTACGAGTAATAGGCTTGCTGTTAATAAAGATAGAAATGAGTGTTTCATCTAAGTTTCCTGTTTTTGATATATTTGAGACGGAATTGTAGCGGCGAATTGTTAAGTAAATGTGAAAGTGATGGTTAAAATCGGTAGAGCTGTTCGACACCGACGGTGCAATTGGGCAAAATATCCGGTTTCCGAATGGAGAGTGTGAGTGTTTGTATCAGTGAAAATTCGCTTTTTAAAGAGGTAGAGAGAAAATCGATAGCTTCTTCGATAAGTTCAAATTGTTTTTCGTGCATGTTTGTCTCGATGTGAGTGGCAACATCGGCATAGTTAATAAAGTGATTGGATGAATAAGGGTACTCAATCGTACAATTGACTCGTATTTTTTGGGTCTTGATCCGCTCATGAGGGAGAATTCCGAGTATGGTTTCAAACTCTAAATTCTCGATCAGAATTTTCATGCGACTCGCTTCTCTTCCCCTTTTACAAGGCGGACAAAGTTAGGGATATGTTTGTAAAACAAAATAAATGCGATAAAGAGTACCGGAGCATGAAACATTGCCGGATAAAGGAGAAACGATGCCACGACGAGAGCTGCAAGTCCGAGCATGGATGAGAGTGATGAGATGCGGATCGTTTTAGCGGCAATTCCCCATACAACCAAAGCAATGACGGTAGGAATCGGAAGCATAACCGCCATGACACCCATTCCGGTTGCTACCCCTTTGCCCCCCTCAAACCACAGATAAGGGCTAAAGCAGTGGCCGATGACGGCAAGTACCGCAACCATCCATTGAACGCTTTCGTCCATTCCGTAGTATTTAGCAGCGAGGACAACAGCAATCCCTTTAATAGCATCGAGGGCGAGGGTAGCGGCTCCGAGTTTTTTAGCCAAAGAGGGATTTGTCTCTTTGACAACACGGAGAACATTGGTTGCACCGATGCTTTGAGAACCGGCTTCTTTGATATTAACTCCGGCAAATACTTTTGCCAAGATAAGTCCAAACGGTATACCGCCGAGGAGATAAGCGAGCAGATAAAATTGCACGTTTTGGTTAAATAAAAAATCCATTGAATTCCTTTTGTGGATAAGCAAGATGGTATTATAAATCACAGATGGTTACAACTGCCTAAAAAAATGCTGAAGGAAATTTACGCTTTAAGAAGCCGATGCCGTGAGTTGGCTATAATTACCCTCTTATCAGCATTATAAGGATTAGAGGTTTGAATACCGAAGAATTAAAACAAAAAATTATTGATCTTAAAAGCCGTCTCAGTGTTACGGTCGTAGCACACTTTTATCAGCGTGATGAAGTGTTTGAAATGGGAGATATTACGGGTGATTCGCTCGAACTCGCCAAACGTACCATGGCGGATAATAAAGAGTTTGTCGTGTTTTGCGGTGTCGGTTTTATGGGACAAAGCGTCAAAATTCTCAGTCCGCACAAGCGGGTCGTGATGCCGAAAGTCGCTTGTTGTGCGATGGCAAAAATGATCGACGGGCTCTATTACGATCAATCGATCCAGAAACTCGAAGATGCCGGTATCAAAGCGGAAGATATTTTGCCGATCACCTATATCAACTCCGATGCTGCCGTAAAAGCGCGTGTGGGGAAAATGGGCGGTATGGTCTGCACTAGTTCCAATGCCAAAACGATTATCACTAACGCCCTCGCCGAGGGTAAAAAAATCCTCTTTGTTCCTGATCGTTGTTTGGGGCAGAATATCGCCAACATGATGGGGCTGAAATCGTGTGTACTCGGAGATGGCAGTGATCCCAAAGAAGCGGACATCATTTGCTACGATGGGTTTTGCTCCGTTCATCAGCTCTTTAGTGTCGATGACATCGAGTTTTACCGTAATAAATACCCCGGAATTTTGATCGCCGTCCATCCTGAATGTGACCCAGCTATCTGTGATCGTGCCGATTTCGTCGGTTCAACGTCACAGCTCATCAAATACATCACGGAACTGCCTGCGGATCAAAAAGTGGCGGTAGGAACCGAGTTTAACATGGTCAACCGTCTCCGCCCCAACAACACCTATATCCTCTCCTCCACCAAACCCGAATGTCCGACGATGAACGAGACGACATTGGAAGATTTGTACACTGTCCTCAAATCGATCGAAGACGGCGCTCCGATCAACGAGATTGAAGTCGATGTTGAGACGGCGTATTGGGCGAAAATTGCATTAGAGAGGATGATGGCGCTATGATCAAACAATTTGTCCGTGAGGTATTGGCTGAAGATGTTGGGCGTGGGGATTTGTATGCACGGGTTTCCGATGCAGTACCTGCTAGTGCGAAAATTATCGCCAAAAGTGATGGCGTTTTAGCGGGAGAAGCGTATCTTCGTGTATTGGCTGAGATGGAAAATTTTGAGATTTTTTGGCATAAATGTGACGGTGAACGATTTGAAAAAGGGGAAGTGCTTTTAGGACTCAGCGGTGATTCGCACACGCTGTTACGGATTGAGCGGACACTGCTCAATATGCTATTGCATGCCAGCTCTATTGCGACATTGACACGAAAGTACGTCGATGTAATCGCACCCTATGGGACAAAACTCCTCGATACCCGAAAAACCCGTCCACTACTACGCAATTTTGAGAAATACGCCACCCGCATCGGCGGTGCGACGAACCATCGGATGGGGTTGGACGATGCGCTGATGCTTAAAGATACTCATCTCAAAACGATTGATAATCTCGAAAGATTCATGGAAGAAGCGCGTAAAAAAATCCCCTTTACCTCGAAAGTAGAGATCGAAGCGGAAGATTTTGAGATGGCGGCTCATGCGATGCGATGCGGTGCCGATATCGTAATGTGTGACAATATGACCCCTGAGCAGTTGCGTGAAGTCGTGGAATACAAGTGGGAACACCATAGTGGGGTTTTACTCGAAGCAAGCGGTAATATTACTTTGGAAACGATTGAATCATACGCTAAGACGGGAGTGGATGCAATCAGTACCGGTTCTTTAATTCATCAAGCCAATTGGATTGACCTTTCTATGAAAATGGACTAATCTGTGGCTGATGATATGGAAAAAACGGAGGAACCCACCTCCAAGAAGATTGAAGATGCCCGCGAAGAAGGGAATGTTGCCAAAAGTCAGGATATCGTCGGTGTTGTGATTTTATTTGTCGGAATATTAGGTATTTTGATGTTATTTATGTTTATTGCTGAACGTGTTATTAATCTTACCCGATATTATTTTTCACTCATGGGGCAGCCTTTGACTCGTGATTTAATGATTGGCACAGCATTTGTAACGTTTAAAGAGTTTTTAATCATGGCACTTCCGATTAGTATTATGGTTGCTATTGCCGGAGTCGGTGGGACAGTAGCTCAAATCGGATTTAATTTTACAACTAAACCGTTAATGCCGAATTTTTCAAAACTTGATCCAATTAAAGGGTTGGGGAACCTTTTTACTCTGCAAAAAGCACTCGAATCCATCAAAATAACCCTGAAATCTTTTACAGCATTAGGGATAGGTTTTATATTTTTTTGGAGTTACATTAAAGAACTTCCTACAGTAGCCCTATTTTCTCTTCCGGATCAGATGGGGTGGCTTCGTGATAAAGCCATTATCATCGCATCGGTCATGTTGATTATTATCACCATTTATGCCTTGGTTGATCTTTTTCTGACACGAAAGCAATATTTTGACAAACTCAAAATGTCCAAGCAGGAGATTAAAGATGAGTTTAAAAATATGGAAGGGGATCCTCATATCAAGGCGAAAATTCGTCAAATACAAATGCAGGCTGCACGAAAGAGGATGATGTCAGCAGTTCCAAATGCAGATGTTATTATCACTAATCCAACCCATTATGCGGTGGCGATCAAATATGATGAAACCAAACATCATGCCCCTGTTGTGATTGCCAAAGGTGTGGATAATATTGCTATACAAATCAAAAAAATTGCACGGGAGAATGGTATACATATTGTTCAAAATCCACCTTTGGCACGAAGTCTCTATCGAGAAGTAGAGATAGACCGTGCAATTCCCGATATGATGTTTGCTGCTGTGGCTGAAGTATTGGCGTATGTCTATAAGATGGGGAAAAAACAGAAGGAGATATCATAATGGATCGTTGGGTCAAACTGCTTGCCAATAAAAAAATGATTGCCGCTGTATTTTTTGTCATCATGGCGATATTGGGGATCGTATTGTGGCAACTCGAAAAAAAGGTTACGTCACAGACGTTGGAACGACTGAGCGATCAACTCTCATTGGGATTGAATAACCAGCTCGAAAAAGAACGTTCTATTGCTTTGCGATACGCTTTGATCCTCTCTCAGAACACTGCATTGAGTGATGCCCTCGAACAAGATGATGAAGACAAGGGATTTAAAATTTTATCAGAGGGGATGGAATCGATCAAAGTTCATACCGATTCTTTGATACGCGCACAAATTATTACTTCGGATTTTATTATTTTTGCCCGTAGTTGGGATAATTCTTACGCGGGAATGCCCTTAGAATTTCAGCGTCCCGATTTACTCTACTTTCAAACCCATAAAAATCCCCGTTCGGCGATCGAAGTAGGGCGGAAATTGGGTGTAAAAGCAACGGTGCCGGTTTACAATAAAAATTCAATGATAGGCTTTATTGAGGTAGTCTCTTTTTTTGAATCAACACAAGAGTATTTTGAGCGTTTGGGGATTGATTTATACATTCTCATGGATGACCGATTTTATGATACGGCTGTTTTTATGCAAGAAAATCCCTCAATCGGCAAAAAATTTATTTTAGCAAATACTAAATATACGCAAAGCGATTTAAATCTTTTAGGTGGAGTCAATTACAAAGTTCTTGAACAAAGTCGTGTGGTTTTTAGTGGAGGGAGGTATCTCTTTTACGAGCCGATGAAAAATGGCGAGGGGGAAACAATCGGAGCTTTTGTTTTTTCGCTTTCTCCCAAACAAATTGAGACTTATGCCCATTCTGATGAAGAAGATATATCCTTTCTTATCCATCTTTCACGCAATGAACTCTATGATATCATGCTCAAAAAATCGCTCAAAGATGGTTTGTTCCAAAGTGCATACGATAAAGAGTTGCTTTATTTAAAAGATACGGTGGCTCCTGAAGATCGAGAGTTGTTTGTACAAGAAGCACATGATCGGCTTAACACCTATTCCAAAGAAGAATTGATCGGAATACTGTTAAATTACAAAGTGAATAAAGAGATAAAAGGGGAGATCCGATGAGGGTATTATTGCTCGAAGATGAGTACATGTTACGGATCAGTATTACAGAGTTTTTAGAAGAGATGGGTTATGAAGTGATGGGGTTTTCAAATGGGGAGAAAGCGTTTGACGCTATTTATGAAACCCACTTTGACCTTTTTCTTCTCGATGTGAATGTTCCTGGTATGAGTGGATTTGATCTTTTGCGGACATTGCGTAAAGAGGGGAATAAAACGCCGGCTATTTTTCTAACATCTATGGTCAATGTGAGTGATTTGCAAGAGGGGTATAAATCGGGATGTTGTGATTATATTCGCAAGCCTTTTGATTTGACCGAATTGCAAATACGGATTATGCATGCCTTGAAAAGTTTTTATCATGATGGAGAAAACAAAATCGATTTTGGCGAAGGATTGATTTATGATACCGAAAATTTTACATTGACCCATGATACTCAAAGTATCGCTTTGAGCAAGACTGAAAAAGAGATTTTTTCCGTGTTGCTCAAACATACGAATCAAGTGGTCTCAGTCGAGATGTTTCAGGATGAAATCTGGGGTGAGTATGTTGATCCCGCAAATATCCGAGTACAGATAAATAATCTGCGTAAAAAACTTCCTCTTGATATTATTCAAAATCGTCGCGGGTTGGGATACATCATTGAACGATAATCTCTACGCTTTAAAAAACGCTTTCCTCTATACGATGCTTGTTGCCGTATTGATGTTGATACCCACGTATCTATATGTTACCTATATGAAGTATGTGAATGAAATCCAGTATGAGTTCACATTGAAACATCAATCTCATTTGGTGCTGCGTGCGATGGAAGAATTTGATCCTAAAGAGGAAAAAGCGTTTGAATATCCGAGGTATCGCTCTTTTCAATCAGGGTTGTATGATGAACATTTTAAACCTATTTTTACTTTGGTAAAAACACAATTAAAGATACAAAAAGCTGGATATTATGTTCAAGACGGATATGCCTATCTGATTGTAGCGTTGCCTGAACATCGCTATTTTGATGCTACTTATTTAGTAGTTGGAGGGAATTTGTCGTATGCCAGAATTTATCAAGATGTTGTTATGATTCTCCTCTCCATCGCGGCATTTATTTTTGTCTTGTCTCTCTTTTTTCTGGATCGTTTTGCCCTCCCATTTCAAAGAATCAATAAACGGTTGGATCAATTTATCAAAGATTCTATGCACGAAATCAATACGCCGCTTTCTATTATCAATGTAAATATTGATCTCTATAATCGTTCAAACCCTACTAATAAATATCTTCAGCGGATAAAAGCTGCTACGAAAACACTCGCAACACTGTATAACGATATGGATTATTTGATTAAGAATGAACGTCTCTCTTTTGAATATGAGCGTCTTAATTTGAGTCGTTATTTGCAAGAGAGGATTGATTATTTTTCAGAAGTAGCCGCCTTGAAAAACATTATCATCGAATCTCAGATAGAAGAAGATGTCTATATTATGTTTAATCCGACACAATTACAGCGGGTTATCGACAACAATCTTTCCAATGCCATCAAATATTCGCACGAAGAGGGAAAAATTGAAGTAGTGTTAAAACGCTTTGAGGAATATTATGAGATGAGCTTTCGTGATGAAGGGGTCGGGATTGAAGATGTGAATCGTATCTTCGAACGCTATTATCGAGAAAACCGTGACAAAGGTGGATTTGGTATCGGTCTAAACATTGTTAAATCGATTATCGACAAGGCTGGCATTGAGTTACAGATTAATTCTCTCTATGGAAAAGGGAGTATATTTAGTTACAAATTTTATCCCCCGATAGCTGCAAAATAATTTCTCCTCTCTTTTTACATTAATTTTACATTCCTTCTTTACAATGCTAAACGAACATTAGAACAAGGAGAACCAATGCGAATAGCAATAATGCTTGGGATCGCCACCCTCTTGGGAGCGGCGGATCTTTCATCAGTTATTGAAAGCCCCGATGCGACAGCCATTTTGGCAAAAGATGCGCTGGGTGCACCAAAAAGTTACGTTATGCCTGAGGGGTGTATCACTGAAGACCCTGCTGCAATCGCACGCGGAAAATATTTTTTCCACAACCTAAACGGTAAGGATGCAAAAGAGGCTGCACCAGAAGGCTTGGTAAAAATTTTACCTAATGGAAAAGAGAAACAGTTCGGTAACTGTGTCGCATGTCATAACATCGAAGGTTCAAAAGGATACGGTAATATCGGTCCGGATTTGAGCAACTATAAAAAAGTGTTTATCGATAGTGGTGCTCGAAAAGCTGAGTTTGTATATCAAAAGATTGCGGATGCACGTGTAGACAATCCGGTAACACATATGACGATCAATATGACAAATGGTCTGATGAATGAGCGCGAAGTATGTGATTTGGCCTCATATATCGTATCAAGTAAAAAATAAAGTTATGCCTCGAAGAGGCTTTTTGAAATAATGAACCAAGGAGAAATTATGGAACGCAGATCATTTTTAAAAGGGTTTGGAATGGTAGCAGCATGTACTACCTTAATCCCTCAAATCGCAGGTGCAGCGGATGAAGCAAAAAAAGTTGTTAGTCCAAATGAGATGAACTATGATACCGCTGTTGCGGCTATTACGGGGGGAAAACCATTGGTAGCTTCTGCAAAAGTAGCAATATCTGCTCCTGAGATTGCTGAAAACGGTGCGGTTGTCCCTGTTAAAGTAACAGTAGAGAGCCCAATGAGCAGTAAAGACTTTGTTAAAGCGATTCATATTTTGGCATCTAAAAACGGTAATGTCCGATGCGCAAATGTTTATTTGACTCCAGCAAACGGAGAAGCCTATTTTGGTACTCGCGTTAAACTTGGCGGAACGCAAGATGTAGTTGCGATTGCAGAGATGAGTGATGGAACATTCCTCACCGCAAAACAAAACGTAAAAGTAACTATCGGCGGATGTGGTTGATAATCGTAAAAACGCAAAATTAATTTTGCCTCGAAGAGGTAAGTTTTAGTGCCTTAGCGGCTAGCGTAGCTAAATGAATTCGGGGTGCCCCCTCGGATATTATTTCTTTAGCGCTCAAATAAATAGATAAAAAAAGGATTTATTATGGCAGAGATGAAAACACTGATTAAAATCAAACCAAAGACATACGCGGTTGGCGAAGTGGTCAAAATTGACTTTATGGCGATGCATCCGATGGAAACAGGTATGCGTAAAAACAAAGATACCGGCGAAGTGATTCCGGCGCATTATATCGATGAAGTAAAATTTATGTTCAATGATCAAGTGATCACCAAAATGGTCATTTGGGAATCGTTATCGGTTAACCCGTTATTCTCTATCAGCTTCAAGGTTCCTGCTGCAGGAATGCTTAAAATTATTGCCAAAGATAACAAAGGGCAAAGTGTCGAGAGTACAGAACAAATTACTCCAAAAGGATAAACCATGCGTAATCTATCTGTAAGTGCGGCATTGATGTGTCTGGCACTTTTGAGCAATGCAAATGCTGAAGAAAAAATGAGTATGAGTGAAGCGGACAAAGCGATGTATGCTGAGATGTTAGAGAACAATCCTGCGGCAATGGATGTGGCCGAAGGTGAAGAGATGTTTAACCGTCTGATCGGCAATGCTGCATATGCGCAAACCTTAGGGATTAAAGAGAAAGATCTTCCTAAATATCTCGCTGGATTTCCACGTGTTGTGAAAGCTGCAGGAAAAGTAGTAACAATAGCCCAAACGCTTCAAATGGCAATGATGGATCGTTCACAAACCGTTCCTAAGCTTGAAAGTAACGAGATCATTAAAATGTCGGCGTATGTCAAATCGTTAGCGAACGGACAAAAAACCAATATTGATGTAAAAGCAAATGCTCAAATGAAAGAGATGATGACGTTGGGTCAAGAGGTGTTTGAACAACGCCGAGGTGGACGCGGACTTTCGTGCAACAGTTGTCACAGTGCGGATGTTATCGGTCAGCGTTTACGTATGCAGCCGCTTCCAGATTTGGGCGTTAATAAAGCGGGGGGTACATGGCCGGCATACCGTATGACACAAAGTCAGATGGTAACTCTCGATAAACGTTTTCAACAATGTATGGAAAATGCTTTGTTGGCAAAAATCCCACTCGGGTCACGTGAGATGGTAGCTCTCGAAGTGTACGTGACAAACAAAACCAAAGGGAATGAGATTCAAATCCCGGGCTTGAAACGCTAAGGGGGAGAGTATGGATTTATCACGAAGAGATTTTTTTCACATTGCGGCTGCGTTAGGGATCGGCTTACCGAGTCTCTCTTCAGCTGCTTCAACGCCTAAGAGAGTAGATGAAGTGGGATTAAAAGAGATTTACTCTTTTAATGCACGCGGAAACGTGACATTATTGCACATTTGTGACATGCACGCTCATATCAAACCGCTTTATTGGCGTGAGCCTTCGACGTTGATTTCAGCGCCGAATCTTACCGGTACTCCGGGATTTTTATGTGGTGAGTCATTTATGAAACATTATGGGCTACACGGTAAAACGTTGGATGCCTATTTTGATACATTTATGAACTTTGATGCTTTAGCGCATAAATTTGGAAAAATGGGTGGGATTTCTCACATGAAAACCCTCATCAATCATATTAAAAAAGAGCGTGGAGCAGATAATGTTCTCCTTCTCGATTCAGGTGATACATGGCAAGGGACGGGTGTTGCTCTTAAAACAACCGGTGAAGCGATCGTAAAAGCTCAAAACTATCTTGGTGTAGATGTGATGGTTGGACACTGGGAATTTACTTATGGTAAAACACGGGTAAAAGAGTTGATAAGTATGCTCAATGCAAAATTTATCTCTCAAAATATTATCGGAGATGATTCATTTGCCGATGATTTTGAAGAGCTGATTTTTGAACCATATACTATTATGGAGCGTGGCGGTGCTAAGATCGGAATCATCGGTCAATCTTTTCCGTTTACTTCTACAGCTAATCCGAAAGAGTTTACCCAAGGGTGGAGCTTCGGATTGCGTCTTGATACGCTTCAAACGTATGTAGATAAACTTCGTAAAGAAGAAAAAGTGGACTGTGTCGTTGTCCTCTCGCATGACGGTTTCAGCGTTGACCAAGAGGTCGCTCGTCAGGTAAAAGGGATTGACTTTATCCTCAGCGGTCATACGCATGATCCATCGCCGCAACCGACAGTTATCAACAATACTGTGATTGTGATTGCCGGTAGTCATGGTAAATATGTTGGGCGTTTGGATATCGATATCCAAAACCATAAGGTTAAAGGGTATGAGTATAAATTGATTCCAGTGGCGTCTAATTTAATTCCTGCTGATCCAGAGGGTGAAAAATTGGTGAAAGAGCTTTATTCTCCATACGATTCAGAACTTTCTGAAGTGTTGGGAATTACGAAAAATACGTTGTTCAAACGTGATACGTTCCATTCAACGTTCGACCAGTTGATCAACGATTCGATTATCGATGCGATGGACTCGGATATCTCTTTCACACCGGGGTACCGTTGGGGAACCACCGTGCTAGAAGGTGATGCAATCACGATGGATCATGTGTATGACATGACCGCGATCACTTATCCAAACGTCTATACGTTTGAATTGTTGGGAAGTCATATCCGCAGTTTACTCGAAGATATCGCGGATAATGTATTTAATGCAAATCCACTCTATCAGCAAGGGGGAGATATGAGTCGTTTAGGTGGTGTGACCTATGAGATTCGTGTTGGTGCAACTTCTGGTAAACGGATTACAAATATCATGGTAGGGGGGAAACCTCTCAGTGATTCTAAAGTGTATAAAGTATCTTCGTGGGGCGGCAATTTGCAAAATGCTGGTATGAATCTCAAAGATTCATTGACTCGCCCTGTGTACGATGTTACATCGGCCTATATTCGTCGTCAAAAAAATGTAAATATCAGCGGTAACAGCAATGTCCGTATTATGGATTATGACTGCGGGTGTCCACGTAAGGGTGCTCGGGGTTTCTAATTCCAATGCATTACAATTAAGGAGTGAAGAATGAAAATGGTAAAAATTAGTATTGCGGCTGCGGCTGCTTGTTTGTTGGCTACGTCAGCACATGCACTTAAAACAGAAGATCGTGTATTACAATCCAATGGTGTAGTTGAATATACGAAAGTCCCGGGTGAAGTTAATTCTATTGGTGAAATGATCACCAAAGGCGATGTATATGGACGTTTGCGCTCAAATGCTTTTTGGTACGATTGGGATAATGAACAGCCAACTAAAACTGCTGATAATAATCAATGGGGTCTAGGCGGAAGTTTGGTTTACAAAACAGGTTTTTTCCATGGATTTGGTGCTACTGCAGGATTCTATGGAAGTATGCCGGCTGTTTCTGCTAGTACATTGGGGACTACAAATGTTGGAAAATCGGGTAAAGATACCTATCACCAACGTGCAGATGGTTCAGAAGGCGATATGGGTGTCGTAGCTGAAGCGTATGGAGAGTATAAAAATGGCAAAACAGATATAACCGTCGGTCGTCAAAAAATCGAAAGTACTCTTTTGGCATCTAATGATACTAAAATGATTCCAAACACTTTTACCGCCGCTGTTGTAGAAAATAAAGATATCCCGGATACTAAAGTTCGTTTGGGTTATATCATGAGTCAAAAACTTCGTGATCACCAAAATTTTCACAGTATCATTGCGTATGAAAAAATTAATGAAAATGATGATTCAGGTGCACACCAAGGTCTGACTACAGCAAAATTAAATGCTGCAGGCAAAGATGTTAATCCAGAAATGATTTTGATCACTGCTGAGAATAAATCAATTCCAGGATTGAAATTAACAGGTGATTACTATGGAATCAATGGGTATTTTTCAACTGTCATTGCAGAAGCAAACTATCAAATCAAAGTGGGCAAAGATTGGACCATAACACCGGGTATCCGTTATCTAAAACAAATGGATGATGGTGCGGGTGCTGTCGGCGGTGCGGCGTTAAAAGGAAATGTAACAGCTGCATCTGCAAAGGGTTATTCCAATCCTACGAGTGTTGATGGTAGTTTGATCGCTGCACGTTTGGTATTTGCAAATGGACCATTATCGTTGATGGCAGGATACTCGAAAATTTCGGATAACGCCGATATTATCGCTCCATGGCGTGGATTCCCGACGGGTGGATATACCCGTTCAATGGCACAAGTCGATTGGATTGCTAATACAAATACATGGATGCTTAAAGCAGATTATGATTTTAATAAAGCGGGCATTGTTCCAGGATTAATCGTGTCAGCTGATTATGCAAAAATGAATTTTGATGAAGTAAAAATGTTAGCTGGCAGCAGCGCTTTTTCAGATCGTTCTATTTTTCACGTAGATGCTATACAAACATTTAATGCAATTCCAAATGCTGAGTTTAAACTCCGTTTTGCGACAGTAAAAGCTGATCCGGTTACTACGACTGCTGCTCCAGTAACAACCGATTATGCTTCTTATGACGAATATCGTTTTGAGATGAATTACCTTTTCTAAAGGCTAAACAATGCGATACCTATTGCCGTTATTCGCTTTGAGTTTAACTTTGAGCGCGTATGAGTTTGATTTGAAACCGAAACGTCTAAACCCAAATGTGGTTTGTTTTTTTGGTGAACCTAATGCAATGAATACGACTAATAATGGCAATATGCTTAATACCTGTTATCTTGATACCGCGAAGAGCTATGTTGTCATTGACAGCGGCTCTTCGTATGCGTATGCTGCGTCCGCTTATAAAGCGATGCAGACTATAAAACCACTCCCTGTCACTCTTGTTATTAATACGCATGTGCATGACGATCATTGGCTTGGAAATGGTTTTTTTGCTCAAATGGGAGTTAAGGTTTTGGGTTCAGATGATTTTGAACATAACGCAGATATGCATGTTCCGACACGAATGCAAACCCATATTTCCCCTGAGGCATATGCCGGGACGGTTCCCACGTTGCCGAGTGAGATGATATCATCAGATGAAAATTTGAGTGTCGGTAGTCAATTGATCGAGTTGCATATGATGAAGCAAAAAGCGCACAGTGCCAAAGATATGGTTGTTTTCGTTCCCAAAGCCAAAACCCTTTTTGCTGGTGATTTGGTCTTTAACGATCGTGTTCCTTCGTTAGCTACCGGCGATATAAACGGATGGATCAGGGCGTTGGATGAGCTAAAAAGTTATGGTGCAACTACGATTGTCGGAGGTCACGGATACCGAACCGATAAAAAAGCGATGGTCATGCTTTATGCTTATTTGACACAAATGCGCAGTGAAATTCGCAAGGCTTTGGATGAGGGGCTCAGCATAGATGAGACGATCAACAAAGTGACAATGAGTGAGTTTAAATCGCTTCGGATGTATGATACGATGCATAGAAGTAACGTCGAAGCGGCGTATCGAACTTTGGAATGGGAGCAAAAATGAATCGAATCTTTATACTATTTTTATTCTTGAACGCTATAGTATTTGCCGATGTACGAATGGCAGAACCGTTACCGTCGATAGACAAACCGCGTGAAGTGGTTTTAGGGGTGAGCTCGGGTGATGATGAAACCATCCAGCATGTCCTCAGTACGGCGAATAACGTTTTAAAATTTTACGGTCCTGAAAAGGTTCATATGCGCATTGTTGCATACTATCATGGTATCCGTACCGTCTTAAAACGTGAAAAAGAGTTTGCTCCGCGTGTCGATGCATTGCAGCAGTACGGAGTCGAATTCGTTGCATGCGGAAACACCATGCGAACTAAAAATATTCAACCCTCAGAACTGATTGACGGTGTTGAAATAGTGAGTGCGGGTATCGCAGAAATTATAGAGCGCTCTGCAGAGGGCGCTGTTTACATTCATCCATAAGGAGTATTACATGAAAGCAATAGTGTTGGTTATTTTAGCGGGATTAGTCTCCCTGTTTGGTGGTGATTTACACCTTTTTAGTACCCCTAATAGTGATGGCAAAATCACGCCTAATATGATTGAAAAAGCATTTGAAGCAAACGGTTTTACAATCGCAGCCGATTCAGAGATGACGGGTCCGTTTAACAAACAATTTGGAAAAAGTGATTTTTCGGTGTTCAACCTCATGACTGTTATCCCTAAAAAAGAGGCGGCTATGCTTGTTAAAAGCCATCCGGATGGCGGTATCTTTGTCCCTATGGGAGTAGGTATTTATCAGCGTAAAGGGGATAGTAATTTACATGTATCCGTATTGACTGCGGATGCGATGCAAAAAATTGCAGGGTTCAAAGCTTCAGAATTTGCTTTGATTGAAAAAGAGGTATTTGCTACTTTAAAAACTGTTATTCCTAAAGCAAAACATACCTTGAGTGAAAAATCTTTACCCTCAGAGGGAAAATTACTCAGTCGATTCGTGAAACCTACTGATGTTAAAAATTGGCAAAGCGACAAAGATGATACAGAAATGATGATCGAAGAGGGGCTTAAACCCGCTGGATTTGTCCTCTCAAACTTTACCGATTATCAGTTTATGTTAACTGAAAGCGGTGAAGAGAGCCCTTTTAGCTTTTATGATACTTACTCCATCTGTAAACTAAAAGTGATCTATACGGTAGCTCAAACACATCCTGAAGCAGCCGCATTTGCACCGTGTACCTTGATGGTATATAAGAAAAAAGATGCTGCAGAAATTGTTATGGGTTTTCCGGGAGTTTATAATTGGATGAGCAGTGCTCGCGTTGACAATGCTGAAGCAAAAGAGGTACTTTTGCAGGCACAAAAAGATTTTGAAGCAGTACTTCAAAGTACAATAGAATAAATTAGCATAAATATAGGAGTTAAAAGAGACTCTTAATGTTATTTTTCTTATACTCACCCTAAAAAAAGGTATAAGATGAAAAATATCTCTATCATCATGATTTACGTTTTTTTCATCTTTGCCTCTAATGCGTACGCTTCTTCTCTCTCTTACGTCTCTGTTGGATTCCTTGGTATTTTTTTATTGATCGGTTTTATAGTGATCCGAATGCGAATTCAAATCAAAAATTTGGAACAAAAACTGAGTGATGAATCTCAGATTGTCCGTGATCAAGTTAAAGCAAATGATCGCTTGAAAAAAGAGTTGCAAAGAGTTGGCAGTATCTTTCACGCATCACAAGAGGGGGTGATTATTACTAACCCTCAAATGGAAATCTTGGATACGAATGAAGCATACCAAGCCATGAGTGGCTACTCTTATGCAGAGTTGTTGTCCAAAAAGCCGGTTGTCTTGTACTCCAATCGCCATGATCTTGTTTTTTATGCTGAAATGAATCACGCATTGGAAGCTAAAGGGACATGGCGCGGTGAAGTTTGGGACAAGAAAAAGAATGGCGAAGAATATATTAAATATTTACGGATAGACTCTATTTTAAATAGCGATAAAAGCGTAGAAAGTTATATTATCATTGTCAGCGATGTAACGGAAATTAAAAAAGAGCAAGAGAGACTTGAACATCAGGCAAATTTCGATGTTTTGACTAATATCCCTAACCGTAACCAATTTCGAATCATTGCAGAACATACATTAGCACTTTCCAAGCGAAATGAGAGTCGTTCAGTAGTAGCTTTTTTAGATGTGGACCATTTTAAACAAATCAATGATATGTATGGGCAGGGTGCTGGAGATAATATCCTCAAACAAATTGCACAGAGATTGGAAAAACAGTTACGTGAGAGCGATGTTATTGCACGAATTGGAGGAGATGAATTTCTTATTTTGATGCCGGATATTCAAAGTTCACACAGTGTTTATACATCATTGGATCGTATTATGAGTGTGATGCGAGAACCTTTTGTTTACAAAACTCATGAACTTAACGTGAGTGTGAGCATGGGGGTTACTTTTTTCCCTGAAGATGGAGATGATATCGATATCCTAATTCGTCGAGCAGGTATCGCAATGTATCGCTCAAAAGAGAGAGGACGTAACCGCATTACCTATTTTCAGTGGATGGAGATGAAAGAAGACGGGATAAAAACATAATTACGTTATACTTGAAGATCAATGAGGTATTCTATGAATAAACTTATGCGTAATCTTATATTAATGGTAATTCTATTTTTTGGATTTGCTGAGGTACTTTTTGCTAATAATGATTCGGTTGTCATTGGTGTTTTAGCATTTCGTTCCAAAGCCGATACCGCCCGTGAATGGGAACCTCTTGCCCAATATCTTCATCAACAAATCCCCGATCATGATTTTACGATTCGACCGTTAAGCTACAAAGAGTTTAACAAAGCAGTCGAGCACCATGAACTTGATTTTGCATTTACCAATCCTGAGCATTATGTTTATTTTACTGTAAAGTATCATGCTACACGCATTGCGACATTGATTCGTGCTAATGTTGGAGGTGTACCGTTAAAAGAGTTTGGAGGGGTGGTAATCGCCCGTTCAGATCGACATGATATCACTCAAATACGAGATTTAAAAAATAAAAAAATTGCTGCAGTAGATAAACTCTCTTTAGGTGGGTATTTGGCACAAAGCAGTATGCTCTTGAGCCGTAATTTTAATGTCAAAGATGATGCAAAGCTCTTTTTTACAGATATGCCGCATGATAAAGTTGTATATGCCGTTTTACATCGTTTCGCGGATGTAGGGTTTATCCGTACCGGCGTATTGGAAAAGATGGCAAAAGAGGGGAAAATTTCTCTGAGTGATTTTAAGATTCTTCATCCGATGCATATCGATAATTTTCCACAGGCGCTCTCCACACTGCTTTATCCGGAGTGGCCTTTTGCAGCTTTCAAGGAGACTGACCCAGTCCTCGCCAATGATGTTGCGGTCGCATTGTTAAACCTTCCATACGGTTCTGAAATAGCTAAAAATGCCGGATACTACGGCTGGAGTATCCCTTTGGCGTACGAGGGAATTCGTATATTGATGGAAGAGTTGCGCGCGCCACCTTTTGAAAATACTCCTTCATTTACAGTTAAAGATGTTATTCAAAAATACGCGATGCTGATGATAGGATTTTTAGGATTTGTAATCGTTACTCTCTCTATATTGATGTGGTATTTGCGTAAAACGGCCAAGATACTCAAATGTAATTCAACGGCACTCGAAGAGCAGATAGCAGTTCGCAAAGAGGCGGAAATCTATTTGAAACGGGCGGCAAACGTATTTCATAATTCACATGAAGGGATTGTGATAACAGATGCTAAAAAAAATATTATTGATGTGAATGAAGCATTTTGTGAATTATCTGGTTTTACAAAAGAAGAGGTGATTGGACGTACACCGATATTATTGCGCTCAAACCGTCATGAAATGGAATTTTATGACCAAATGAATCAGGCATTGGCAGGACATGGATCGTGGCGCGGGGAGATTTGGAATCGTAAAAAAAACGGAGAGGAGTTTGCCGAATATTTACGGATCGATTCTGTCCGTGACGGATCAGGTAAAATTGAAAATTTTATTGGCATTTTCAGTGATATAACCGAGCATAAAAAACAAGAAGAACAGCTGCATCATATGGCTAATTATGATCCACTGACAAATCTTCCTAATCGACATCTTTATATGACACTCTCAGAACAGATACTTGCTCTTTCAAAACGTAAAGGGTCTAAAGCGATTATTGGATTTTTAGATTTGGATGGATTTAAAGGGGTTAATGATCACTATGGACATTCGATTGGTGATTATGTTTTGAAAAAAGTGGCATCTTTACTAGAACGTCAAATGCGTCAAAGTGATATTATTGCTCGTCTTGGTGGTGATGAATTTGTTTTATTATTGACCGATGTTAACACGATTGATGATGCAACACTGTTGTTAGAGCGAATACTCGCATCGTTAACAGAATCATTTTCGGTAGAAGGTTTGAGTATTTCAATCGGTGCGAGTATTGGTGCGACTGTCTATCCTGATGACAGTACGGATATTGATATTCTTATCCGTTATGCTGATGCTGCAATGTATCGCTCAAAAGAGGATGGACGTAATCGTATTACCTATTTCCACACTTTACATGGGGTATAGAAGCTTGATGCATGGTATAATCGCGTCTTAATTGTTTAAACGGGGAACTATGCCGCTTTCATTAATCGATTCTGCCCGACACATTATTCTGATTATTCATAAAGACCCTGATGCCGATTCCATGGGTTCCGCTTGCGCATTTTATTCCTATTTATTGCGAAGTCAAAAAAAACTGACTCTTTTTTGTGCGTCTGAGACTCTTAATCCTGATCTTGCTTTTTTGCCATGGTTTGACAAAATTACGAACCGTTTTCCTGAAGAGGGAGATTGTATGATTAGTTTTGATTGTGGAAGCAACGAACGTTTTGGAATTGAGTCATCATTGCCTCTGATCAATTTTGATCACCATAAAAGTAATGTTTTGTATGGACTTTATAATATTGTTGATGTGAATGCGATTAGCACAACACAAGTTGTATATGATTTTTTTGTTGCCAACAGTATAAAAATCAATGGTAAAATGGCGCTTTCTCTTTATGCTGGGCTTTTGGATGATTCAAAGTGTTTTAGCGCATTTAGATGTGATGTGACAACATTTGCAACGGCGCAGGCATTATTGGGTTTTGGAGCCGATCATGCGTTGTGTGTTGAGTGGCTTTATAATCGACGTTCTTTGGCTTCGATGAGATTACGCGGAACACTGTTTAGGGAGATGAAGATTTTATTGGATGGTCAGTTGGCATTTTTTGATGTTCAGCTTTCTCATTTGGAAGACTCAGGTGCCACGATTCCGGAGTGTAAACTGATTTTAGAGGAAGCTTTACGGATGTATACAGTAAAAGCTGGATTGATGAAAATTGACCACCCATATGGTGGGGCAAAGCTCTCTTTGCGAACAGATGGATCGATTGACGCATCAAAAATTATGGCTCCGTTTAATGGTGGCGGACATATAAATAGAGCTGGTGCACAGTTAAAAAACGATGAGAGACAGAGTGCTGTCGATGAGATAATATTAATGATAAAAAAGGAGTTCGTGTGAGAAGAGGCCGAAATGGTTCGGGAATTATTGGATGGATATTGATTGCTTTGGTTTTAGGGGCGATTGGGTTTGTGGTGTTTTCACCGAAATTTGAGCGAGTAGACCCGAAATTGACCTTGAGTCAAGATGGATATTGGAATTTCAAAGATCCTATTCATGTTAGTGTAGAAGATGCTAGCGGATTGAAATCGTTTAAAGCCACCCTAGCAACTGCACATGATGAATGGGTTGTAATTGATGAAAAAACTCCTTCGAGTGAAACAAAAAAAGTATTTGATGTCCTCCCTCCAAAAGGAGTTCATCGTGTTGATTCAGGTTCTGTGACCCTTACGATAGAAGCAACCGACAACAGCTTGTGGGGATTATTTATGGGCAATACTGCAAAAGAGGAGATGACCCTTGTTATCGATCAAAGACAGCCTGTTTTATCTATTGTAGCAAACTCGTATAAAATTCAAAAAGGGGGCTCGGCAATTGTTATTTTTAAAGCGGAAGATCCTCATATGCAAAGTGTAAAAGTTGAAACAAACTTTGGAAAAACCTTTATTGCGCAACCTTTTTACAAAGAGGGATATTATGCTACGCTCTTAGCATGGCCGGTCCAGGAAACCAACTTTAGCGCTGTTGTTGTAGCTCGTGACAAAGCTGGAAACGAAGTAAAAAGTTCTGTTCCGTTACGTCTAAAAGACCATGTTTACCGTGTCTCAAATATTGAGCTCAGTGATGCATTTTTGGATGGTAAAATCGCTGAACTCGCAAATGAATACGATCAGACTGCCGGAGTTGATGACCGTTTGGAAAGATTTCGCATTATTAACGAAAAGGTACGTGCTGATAACGAAAAAATTATTCATGATGTAACATCAAAAGTATCAAATACGATGGTCTCCGATTTTAATCCACAACCATTTTATCCTTTGGTGAATGGCCAAAAAGTAGCAGATTTTGGAGATCACCGAATTTACAGTTATAAAGGTCAGGAAAATATCTCTAGTGCATATCACATGGGACTCGATTTGGCCAGTGTGCACATGGGATCGATCAAAGCTTCTAACGGAGGCAAAATCGTTTTTGCACAACCTAATGGGATTTATGGAAACCTGCCGATTATCGATCACGGGTTTGGGTTGTATACCCTTTATGGGCATTGTTCAGAATTGCATGTTCAAGAGGGTGATTCTGTTATTGCAGGACAAGAGATTGCAAAAACTGGATTGAGCGGATACGCGATGGGTGATCACCTCCATTTTGGTATTTTGGTACAAGGCATAGAAGTGCGACCGGAAGAGTGGATGGATACACAATGGATTCATGACAATATTACATCGGTGATTCAAACAGCCAAGGAATATATCAATCAACGTTAAAAACGTTATAATATAAGATTGATTGTGTAGAAAGGAGAGAGCTATGATGCAGACAACGATTGGAAAAAGTGTTGAACTCGTCGGGATCGGATTGCATCGAGGTTCCCCTGTAAAATTGCGGTTGGAGCCTTTAGGGGTAAATAGCGGTATCGTGTTTTATCGCAGTGATGCCGGAGTATCAATCCCCCTTATCCCAGGAAACGTTGTCGATACGAAAATGGCGACCGTTATCGGAAAAGAGGGGGTTACCATTTCGACAATCGAGCATATGCTCTCTGCCATTTATGCTTATGGCATTGATAACCTTCGCGTTATTGTGGATGCGGATGAGATTCCCGTGATGGATGGGTCTTCTATGAGTTTTTGTATGCTTCTTGATGAAGCAGGGATTGTCAATCAAGATACTCCTAAAAAAATCATGCGCATTAAAAAAGAGGTTATGGTTCAAGAGGGGGACAAGTATGTCAAGCTTATCCCTTCTAATGATATGAACTATGATTTTACAATCAAATTTCAGCATCCCGTGATTGATAAACAAAGCTATATTCTTGCATTTACAAAAGAGAATTATAAAAAAGAGATAGCACGTGCACGGACCTTTGGATTTGTCCATGAAGTACAGTATCTTCGTTCAAAAGGGCTCGCATTAGGCGGAAGTTTGGAAAATGCGGTCGTTCTGGACGATAAAAAAGTCCTTAATCCCGAAGGTCTTCGTTTCGGTGATGAATTTGTTCGTCATAAAATTCTTGATGCGATTGGGGATATGTGCTTGATCGGGATGAATTTTATTGGTAATTATGAAGCATTTGCCGGAAGCCATGATCTCAATCACAAATTAACATTGGAACTTTTTAAAGATCCTGCAAATTATGAGATTGTGGAGCTTGCTACTGCAGAATCCAAAGAGTTGGCAAAAGCATATGCATGATGCGGTTATTATCGCATTGGCTTCTCCCGTATTGATTGGGATATACAAAGATGGAGAACTGATCGAAGAGATTCGTGATGATGGAATGAGTTCAGATGTATTGGCTGTTATTTTTGAGCAGCTTATCAAAAAATATGTATTTTCACATTTTATTTATGCAAAAGGTCCTGGAAGTTTCATGGGGATCAAAGTGACTTATCTTTTTTTAAAAACATTGAGTATAACCCTTAAAATTCCTCTTTTAGCAAGTGATGCATTCTTTTTTAATGAAAATCGCCCCATCAAAGCAGTTGGAAAGCTCTATTTCGTTAAAAATAGCGATACGATTTGTTTGGAGCCGTTAGATGCTCCAAGTACGGGGATATTTACTCTCCCTGAAAGAATAGATATTAAAAAATTTGATACGGATAATCTCCCTTATTATGGGATTGATGCTGTAGGATAAGGAAATTGTTTGTTCGTAAGTGTACCTGCAACCAGCGCCAACTTAGGACCCGGATTTGATTCATTAGGCCTTGCCGTAGATTTGCGTAACCAAGTCGAATTGGTTCCGTCGCGTTTTTTTACTGTTTCAATTAAAGGAGAAGGGGAAAATAACCCTAGACTAAAAGGGAATAACCTCTTTGTTAGTATTTTTAACGAGCATTATCGGCGTTTGACACAAAAACGACAAAATTTTAAATTTACATTTTACAATCAAATTCCTATGTCACGCGGTTTGGGAAGTTCTTCAGCTGTGATTGTTAGTGCGATCAGCTGTGCACATGAAGCAGCAGGTGTAAAAGTGTCGAAGCGTCGGATTTTGAATCATGCTCTTGTTTATGAATCCCACCCGGATAATATTACTCCGGCAGTTATGGGCGGATTTAATGCGGCTATGGTGGAAAAACAAAAAGTTTTTTCGCAACAAAAACATCTCCCAGATTACCTCAAAGCGGTGGTGGTTATCCCGAATAAACCGATCTCAACGGCTAAATCACGGACGACTCTCCCTAAATCATACAGTAAAGAAAATGCGGTATTTAACCTCTCTCATACGGCGGTGACGGTTGGAGCATTTTTTAATGAAGATTGGGAGATGCTCCGTTTGGCTACTCAAGATCGCTTTCATCAAAAAGTTCGGATGAAAATGTTACCGGAACTTTTTGCTGTGCAAAAAATGGCATATGATAATGGAGCTTTAATGTCTACATTATCAGGTAGCGGATCCACGTTTTTTAACATGGTTTATGATCAAGATGCCCAAATGTTAGCGGATAAATTTAGATCGGAATTTAATGATTTTGAGATAAAAATTTTGGGCTTTGACAATGACGGTTTAGTTGTCGAACGATAACTAAGGAAGTATTGGATATAATGGCGCAAAAGTTACATCAGCCCATACGTATGTGCGTGGTATGTCGTGAACGTTTTGCGCAATCAACACTCTTACGGCTTCAATGTCGAGAAAGTTTGTTGGAACCTTACGATGGTAAGGGGAGAAGTTTTTATTTGTGTTCTTCGTGTATTGAGCACAAAAAAACTCCGGGCCAGCTGGCTCGTCAATGCAAAAGCGGCGCAACTGTGATACTAATGAATCGGTTAAAGGAGATCATCGTTAATGATGGATAAAGTCAGAGTTCATGAAATTGCCAAGGAACTTGGTATCAATTCCAAAGAGGTAGTGGACAAAGCAGCCGCAATGGGGCTCAATGTCAAAACTGCCTCAAGTTCGGTTTCGATCGAAGAAGCTGAGCAAATCATGAACTATATCATGAGCGGGGCATCTGCTGAAAATACAGCTGCCAAATCTACCCCTAAAACTACTACAGCCGTTGAAGAAACTCCGGTTGCCGTAGCCCCTCATATTGAGAATGCTCAACCCGCAATACCAGCAGTGGAAGTTAAAGATGAGCCTGTAGTTGAGGCTCCGATAGAAGAAGAAGTACCAAAGCGCTCAGGATTGAAAATTGTCAAGAAAAAACGTCCGGTAGAAGAAGAGGTCGTTGCTCCAGTTCGTCAAGAGAGTGTTGTTTCTGTTTCTAATTATGGCAAACTTAGTGAACAAGCACAGCGTGAGTTGGAAGCTAAACGTGCAAAAAAATCTCAAAACAATAATTCCCCTGTACAGAAAAAAGATCAAGGTGTCCGTCTTGATATTTTCGGTGGTGGGATTTCTGATATCTCAATGGACTATGAAGATAATCAAATTGTTTTGATGGATTTGAATGACTTAGGTACAAAAATTGAGCCTGAAGAAGAACAAAAACCAAAAGAGAAAAAACCGATCGGTCGTAACTCTGGTAAAAAACAAGGGGCTAATCGTAATAAACCACGTCAGGTTTCTCGTGAAGCACGTAAAAAATACACGCGTGATGCAAAAGATGATGAAGTTATTACTCACGTTGAAATTGCAGAAGATGTTCGTGTTTATGAATTTGCCGAAAAAGTAGGGCAAACTATCTCTGCGGTTATCAAAGTCCTTTTTGACCTCGGAATGATGGTGACTAAAAATGACTTCCTCGGAAAAGATGAGATTGAAATCTTGGCGAGTGAGTTTGGTGTTGAAGTAACAACTATCGATCCAAAAGATGCCTTTAATCTTGAGGCTGCATACGATGAGGAGCACGAAGACAGTGAAGGCGCGGTTGAGCGTCCTCCGGTTATTACGATCATGGGTCACGTTGACCATGGTAAAACCTCACTCCTCGATGCGATCCGTAATGCCAAAGTAGCACACGGTGAAGCAGGGGGAATCACTCAGCACATCGGTGCCTATTCGGTAGAGCAAAAAGGTAAATTGATTACCTTCTTGGATACTCCGGGACATGAAGCGTTTAGTGCAATGCGTTCACGCGGTGCACAACTCACTGACATCATCGTTATTGTTGTTGCGGCGGATGATGGGGTTAAACCTCAAACACGCGAATCGGTAAAACATGCACAGGATGCAAAAGTTCCAGTAATCGTTGCGGTTAATAAAATGGACAAACCAGGTGCGAATCCGGATATGGTTAAAGCGCAAATGGCAGAACTCGGGCTTAACCCTACAGAGTGGGGCGGAGATGTCGAGTTTGTCGGTGTATCGGCAAAAGCAATGACCGGTATCGATGAGCTTTTAGAAGCAATCTTGCTCCAATCGGAAGTGATGGAGCTTACAGCAAATCCGGATGTTATGGCAAAAGCGGTAGTTGTTGAATCGACACTCGAAAAAGGGCGTGGACCAGTTGCTACCGTTATCGTTCAAAACGGAACCCTTCATGTTGGGGATAACATCGTGTGCGGTGGTGCTTATGGACGTGTCCGTGCATTGATTAGTGACCGTAAAGCACAGCTTAGAGAGATCGGACCAAGTCAAACAGCTGTTGTTGTCGGTCTTAGTGACGTACCGCCATCAGGTGAAGTGATGATGGTTATGGAGAGCGATCGTGAAGCACGTGAAGTAGCTCAAAAACGTGCCGAATATGATCGTCACCGTGAGCTCTCATTGAGTACAAAAGCATCGTTTGATGATTTGACTTCGTTGATTGCTGAGGGTCGTATCAAAGCGCTTAAAGTGGTTCTTAAAACGGACGTTCACGGTTCTCTCGAAGCGATTAAATCGGCTCTCGCAGAATTGCGTAACGAAGAAGTTAAAGTCGAAGTTATTTCCAGCGGCGTCGGTGGTATTACAGAGAATGATATCGCATTGGTCAACAACAGTGAAAACTGTGCCCTTCTCGGATTTAACGTTCGTCCTACCGGTAATGTCAACGCGATGGCAAAACAAATGGGTGTAGAGATCAAGACCTACTCCATTATTTATCAGTTGATCGATGATGTTAAATTGTTGCTCGGCGGTATGATGGCTCCTCAGTTCCGTGAAGAAAACACTGGACAAGCAGAAGTTCGTGACACGTTCCCAATGCCACGCGGTGCCGGAACGATTGCAGGATGTGTGGTTGTTGACGGTAAACTCGTACGCGGCGGAATGGTTCGTGTTATTCGTGATGGTGTTGTTATTCATGAAGGTAACCTTACTTCTCTTAGACGTTTCAAAGACGATGTCAAAGAGGTCGGTAAAGGGATGGATTGTGGTGTCGTTCTTAACGGTTATACCGATGTCAAAGTGGGCGATGTTATCGAAACCTTTACTAAAATCGAGAAAAAAGTATCCCTGTGACTCCGGCACAAATAAAAGTCAAACGAACGGAGTCAATTCTCAAAGAGTTGGTTCCCGAAGCGATCAGCCAGCTCTCCGATGCTCGTGTGCGTGAAGTGGATGTTATTGATGTTCATTGCTCACGCGGACGTAGTGATGCAAAGATATATCTAGATCCGCACGATTACACGGCACAGGAGCAAGCAGTATTTTTGAAACTCCTTGAAAAAGCCCGTCCTATCATCGAAGAACATTGTATGAAAGATCAGGGGTGGTTTCGCAGTCCGCGCATGACGTTTGTGTTTGATGATACCCTCAAACGAAGTCAAAACATTGAGGCGTTGTTCGCCCAAATCGCCAAGGAGAAAAAAGATGAGTCTTGAATCTGACATCAAAAAAATGGTTGAATCCATCGGCTTGTCTCTCTACGATACAGCCGTCCTAAACGAAAATGAAAACACGATCTTCCGTGTCAGTGTGACCGCACCGGGCGGAGTAACCCTCAACCAATGTGCAGAACTAACCCATCTGATCAATCCTTTGCTCGATGTCACCTCTCCGGTGAGCGGTGAATACCGTCTTGAAGTAAGCAGCCCGGGTATTGAGCGCCGTCTTAAAACCTTAGAGCATTTCATCCAATCGATCGGTGAAAAAGTTGCTTTGAGTACTATCGGAAAAGAAAAATTCGAGGGAGAATTGATCGGTGTCGAAAACGACGAGATCATTGTGATGACCAAAGAAAACGGTGAGCAAAGAGTCCCTTTCCGCTCTATTAGCAAGGCAAAAACCTACTTCGAGTGGTAATGAAACCCTCAATATCCTCCCATGCTATGACGCTTGCGCTCTCCTCTGCGTGGGAGTATCAACTTCTCACTTTTCCCAATCCCGCTGTCGGTGCCGTCTGTCTCTTAGAAAATGGTGTAATCCTCGCGCACGGTACGCATAAAATCGCGGGTGGCCCTCATGCGGAGGTGTACGCCTTGCGTGATGCCTATACCCTCCTCAGCGGTGATGAGAGTATCTCTGAGTGTGATGATGCACATGCTATCCACGACTACCTCAGAGTACATCATAACGGCATTTTTCACACGGTATTGATGGCGGTAACACTGGAGCCGTGCTCTCACAGTGGAAAAACCCCCTCATGCGCTCTGCTCATCCGTGATTTAGGACTCAAAGAACTTTTTATTGCGTGTAATGACCCAAATCCTACCGCCGCAAACGGCGGGAAAATCCTCGAAGACGCGGGGATCAAATGTACGTTTGGTGTGATGGAAGAGGAGGGGAAAAAACTGTTGGAACCGTTTGTACGGTGGCAGAATGACCCTTTTGTGTTTTTCAAATGGGCACAGCGGTTGGACGGGACAATCGATAAGGGAACAATCAGCTCAGCCTCTTCTCGTGAACATGTCCACGCTTTGCGTGATCGGTGTGATCTGATCGTCATCGGCGGCAATACGGTACGCATTGACCGTCCGACACTTGATGCACGGCTGGTGAATGGCAAAGCCCCCGATGTTTTGATATATTCCAAAACGGCTGATTTTGATCGGAACATCCCCCTTTTTACTGTAGCGAATCGTGAAGTTTTTATCGCTTCGAATTTCGAGAAAATCAGTGAGTATAAACTGGTGATGATCGAGGGGGGCGCGGCGATGATGGACGCATCACGCGAGGTGTGTGATTGGTATTTGAGTTACATTGCTCCCAAAATCGGTGGCGGAACACAAACTCTCGGGATCATACAAGAGGATTTTGAGGTAGTGCACGCTAAAATCCACGAAGATATTATCCTTTGGATGAAAAAGAAATAGGAATCACCATGACCCGTCAAGAAAAAATTGTCTCCATGTTTAACGATATAGCTCCGACGTACGATCGAGCTAACCGTGTTTTGAGTATGGGTGTCGATACCTTTTGGCGTCGCAAAGCGTGTGATTTAGCCTATGGATACTGCAACACAAAAAATCTCAATTCTATCGTCGATGTCGCGTGCGGTACGGGCGATATGATGGGATACTGGAAACGTCGCGCTGATAAAGCGGAGATTGCGGTGGATGAGATCGTAGGAGTTGATCCCTCCGAGGGGATGGTCGGCGTCGGTCGAGAAAAATTTCCGGAAATGACATTTCATATTGCCCCTGCAACGGAACTTCCAAAGCCTGATACGACAGCCGACATCATTAGTATTTCGTACGGTATCCGTAACGTTGTGGAACGTGAAGCGGGATTGCGCGAATTTAACCGTGTCCTGAAATCCGGCGGATTGGTTGTCATCCTCGAATTTATGAAAAATGAAAATCCCTCACTGCTCGGAAAAGTACGGGATTGGTACATGAATAACGTCCTCCCGCGCATCGGCGGATTAATCTCCAACAACTACGAAGCGTACCGCTACCTCCCAGACTCTATCGAGGGATTTTTGACGGTGGCGAAAATGAAAGCTGAACTCGAAGCGGCAGGATTTGAGATGCTCTACACCAAAAGCTTTTCGATGGATATTTCAACCTTGATGATCGCCCGTAAAAAGTAAGCTAATGGCGACAACACTTAGTGTCTCCTCGTTAAATGAGCAGATCAAGACACTTCTCGAAACCTCTTTTGAATTTGTCAGTGTCGAGGGGGAACTCTCCCGCGTCACCAAACACGGCAGCGGTCATATCTATTTCACCCTCAAAGACAATGATTCCGCCATCAAATGTGTGATGTTCAAGGGCAATGCCGCACGTTTGAAGTTTTCCCTCGAAGAGGGGGCGCATATCATCTTGCACGGCGCACTCAGCCTCTATAAACCGCGCGGCGAATATCAGATCAACGCTTTTAGTGCCGAGCCTTACGGTGCGGGTGCTTTGGCGGTGGCGTTCGAACAGCTCAAACTTCGTCTCGAAGCCAAAGGGTATTTTGATCCGACCCACAAAAAAAGCTTTCCGAAATTTCCCCAAACCATCGTTTTGGTCACCTCCGCGACGGGGGCAGCGTTGCAGGATATGCAGAGAGTTGCCTCTCATCGCTGGCCGTTGGTAAAACTCGTCGTATTGGATGTATTGGTACAGGGACAAAGTGCCGCACCTCAGATCGCCGATGCGTTGCGCACTGCCGATACATTGGGTGCAGATGCCGTCGTTGTCGGTCGCGGCGGCGGAAGTATCGAGGATTTATGGCCGTTTAACGAAGAGATCGTCGCCGATGCGATTTTTGCGATGAACACTCCTACGATGTCAGCTGTCGGGCATGAGATCGACTGGGTTATCAGCGATTACGTCGCAGATATGCGCGCACCGACACCGAGTGCGGCGATGCAGATGCTTCTCCCCGATCAAAACGAACTAACGCAAAGCATTGATGAAATCCGTACCAGTGCCTATGGGATGATTTCTCAGCGTCTTGAGCGCAAACGAGAACAGCTCATATCGATGCAAGAGGCGTTTAAACGTCACGGAGTAGAACATCGTCTCCAAGTACAGCAAGAGGCGATTAAAGAGCTAAGAGAGCGTCTTAATCGGCAAATGATGCAGAGGTTGGAACAAAGCCGTCGGGAACTCTCACCGTTAATGGAACAATTGAACCAAAGTATCGAATCGATAGTGCGACAGAAACGATTTATGATTACACAGCTCACTGAGGGCTACAGTGCGAACCATCCAAAAAACAAAAACAAAAGCGGATTTGCACAGATTGCTCGTGATGGGAAAGTGATTGATTTGGATGCACTTAGTGTTGGAGATCGTTTTGAAGCGATGAACGAGCGGAGAGTTGTCCGCTCTGAGGTAGTAGAAGTTACTTCAATGTAACCGGCGGGAAGTACATGTGAGCTAAGCTCATACCCTCTGCCGCGAATCGTTTGAAAAACTTGTCCATCGGATCTTCTTTGTTCCAAACCGGATCACTTACTTTGGTGAGTTCTTCAACCCGTTTTTTCGCATCAAATTCGACTCCGATGCTATCAATCAATCCCACTTTTTTTGCTTGTTCGGCTGTAAAAATATGAGCATCGGCATAATCAACGCTACGTTTTGGATCAAGGTTGCGTGCTTTAGCTACATCACTGACAAACATCGTGTACGTTCCGTTGATCACTTTATCAAGCTCTGCACGTTCTACCGCACTCCAAGGACGATCGAATGTCCCCACTTGTTTGTAGGTTCCGGCATGGACGACTTGGGTTTTTACCCCTACTTTTTCCATGAGTCCTGAAATATCTGCACCTTCCATGATGACACCGATAGAACCGATCATGCTGCCGGGATTGGCAATGATCTCATTTCCCCAAATACCGGAATAATATCCGCCGCTCGCCATAATCCCCGCCGCATAAACGACGGTTGGTTTGGTCTCAGATAGACGTTTGATGGCATAAGCGATTTCAACCGATGGGGCAACCGCGCCGCCGGGTGAGTCGATGCTAAAAAGTACCCCTTTTACATCTTTGTTTTCACGTGCTTCATCGATTTGAGTGACAATTGATGTTGCATCTAGAATAGGGCCGTTGAGGGTGATTTTTTCGAGATTGTGAGAATTAATGCCTTCTTCTCCAGAGGGGAGAAACAGCCAAAAGATGATTAGCACTAATACAGTTGCTTTAAAATGGGATTGAATAAATGCAAGTCCGCGTGCCATGCAAGAGCCGATTTTTTTGATCCAGTTTATCATTTGACTTTTTCCCCTTGTATATAGACCGATTCAATATGGTGTGGTTGGACGATCAGATGGATCGGCAGTTGTTCGTTAATAGGGTAATCCACCCTTGTTACGACAATATCAGCATCGTAATTAGGTGCGATTGTACCACAATTGAGCCCTAATGCCTCTGCGGCATTTTTTGTGACACTTTGCCAAAGTTCATAGGCAAAAGGGAGTAAATCACGTTTGTGGTGCATAAAAAATGCAGATTTCATCTCTTCAAAAAGGTTTAAAGTGTAATTAGAACTTAAACCGTCCGTGCCGCATAGCCAGTGAATGTTTTGTTGATTCAAAGCTTCCAGATCAAGTGCCCCGTTGCCGAGAAGACGATTAGAAATAGGACAGTGGATAATAGAGTGTCCCCCTTCGTGAATAACTGATAATTCGTCTTTATTGATTTGTACAGCATGGGTAAAGAGGGTAGGGACTTCGTTAAAGTAGCTCAAAAATTCTTTTGCTGTATTAGCAGCTTGAGTCTGTTTTAGGAAATTAGTGAAAAAAGGTTTGAAGTCACCCTCATTATGATCTAGCCATTGTCGTTCAGCAGGACTCTCAAGCAGGTGTGCTGTAGTTCGTAGTGAATGAGTTTTTGCATAAGCAAGAGCTTTTTTGATCAATATCCTATGGACGGAATAGGGTGAATGGATTGCTATTGAGGGGTAAAACCCTTCACGACTTATTTGCTGTGAAGCAAAAAGCCGCTCTTGAAAATTGGCATAAAGTGCATCTGCCATAATCGGGTCAGAACCGATTAGTTCATTGAAATAGATTACCTTCTGAGGTGCATTTGCACAAGAGTCTAAGTCAAATCCATATGAGCTTACTGCTCCAAATGCAGTGATACCATTCTCAAGCATCATGTTGATTGCCTGATTCATACATGTCTCTTCACATTCGTGAATTAGATCATCACGATTGGCGATTACGCTGGAAAGCCATGGCATAAACTCACCATAGGTTAGGGTAGAACGGTTGGCGCTGAACTCTAGATGAACATGGGAATTGATAAGCCCCGGAAGGATAACGGAACCCTCACCCAGTTCAACACATTGTTCACCGTAACGGGAACGTAGATTATCGTTTGAGGTGACTTCCAAAATAGTTTTGTCAAATACGATACCATGATTGCGAAGAATGGTTTCGTTGGTAAAAATAGTGTCACATAGGAGGATTTGCACTGAGTGCCTTTACATCATAATTTTAAAAGATAAAGTATAGCGAAAGGAGCAAAAGTCTCCCTTTAGAAGAGAATTTTTTTTCCAAGATTAAACCGATTTAGTTGCTTATAATATAGAACCTCTTATAATCTACCCTTAAAACAGAAATCAAGGTTTAATCAATGAAAATAGTAGTAATCCAAGGGCCAAATCTCAATATGTTAGGCGTTCGAGAACAACAAGTATACGGGCCGATGCGTTTGGAGCAGATTCATGCTCAAATGAAAGAGGTCGCTACCCAAAATGGGATTGAGATCGAGTTTTATCAAAGCAACCTTGAGGGAGAAATCGTTGATCGTATCCAAGAGTGTTATGGTGATGCGGACGGGATCATTATCAATCCTGCGGCATACACGCATACCTCTATCGCGATTCGTGATGCAATCAGCGCGGTGAACCTTCCGACAATTGAAGTTCATATCAGCAATATCTACCGCCGTGAAGAATTTCGTCAAAAAAGTATGACGGCTCCGGTATGTACATCTTCGGTCATTGGATTTGGACCGTTTGGATACCATTTGGCGATGGTAGGGATGATGCAAATTCTCAGTGAAATTCAAGCAATGATACAAGCGCAGCAAGGTGCTGAAGAAGAGTAAAATATGCCGCTTTGTCGTATATTGGATGATCGACATCGCATTTATGTAGATCGTAATTTCCCTAAAAAATTTCGTTCGATTCATGGATATCGCTATCGTGTTCTCCTCGGAGTTGGTGGAAACGTTGGAGATACACGCCGACGGATGAACCGATTGTGGGTATATCTCGGAAAATTACCTCAGTTGTGCAGGGTTCAAAGCGGTGTGATTCTTCGCAATCCCCCTTTTGGATTTACAGAACAAAATTATTTTGACAATACGGTCATTGAAATTGCTACTTCACTGGAGCCAAAAGCTTTACTTAGGCTGATATGGCGTATTGAAAAACGTTTTGGGCGTAAACGGAGTTTTCCGAATGCGCCGAGAACGTTGGATTTAGATATTATATTCTTTGCAAATCGCTCGATTCAAAATGAGGAGTTAGTTATTCCTCATCCTCATTGGAGTGAACGGCTTAGTGTGACAATACCGCTCGGAAGTTTGGCTCAGCAGAGCGTACGGAGACAATATGAAAATCTTGACATTTAGCGGTGCCACACCTGCAGAAGCGCTTAAAAAAGCACAATTGGAAGTGGGCGAAGAGGCAATGCTGATCGAAACTCGCGAGCTACAAAAAAAATCACTTGGAAAAAGTGCGTTGTATGAAATTGTCGTCGGTGTTGAAGAAAATGTTACTCCTAAAATCAAACAAAAATATCAAGAACCTTTGACTAAACAACGTCCTTTGGCACAGCAAAGCAGTGACGTTTTGTATAATATTTCCGAAGCAGCTAAGCAGATATCTAAAATTGCAGAAGTGACAGAAGAAGAACGATCACCTCGTCAAACAGTTCCGGCAGAAAGTGAAGATCTAAAGCGGATCAAAGAGGAAATCGAGAAACTCGGAGATAAAGTTAAGCTGATTCAAAACATGTTTTGGTCTGAAAAGTCTCCGAAAATTCAGGCAGCAATCCCACCGGAATTTGCTGAGATATACCGTTTAGCCCAACAAAGTGGAATGGATCAAAAACATCTTGATGAGATTATGCAGCTAACATTAGAGCATATGCCCTCTAAAATGAGGGAAAGTTCAGAAACTGTCAAGCGCTATTTTCAAGTATTAATGCGGAAAATGATACCGGTTCGCCTCGAAACTTCACCGAAAAACGGTGGGAAGCGGGTAATTATGCTCGTTGGTCCTACGGGAGTTGGAAAAACAACCTCAATCGCTAAATTGGCCGCCCGTTTTTCATATCTTTTGGAGAAAAAATATAAAGTTGGATTGGTTGTTTTGGATACCTATCGTATCGGAGCGGTTGAACAGCTGATGCAGTATGCTCGGATGATGAAACTTGGGATTGAGACAGTTGTAGACCCCCCCGAATTTTCAAGTGCTTTAAACGCATTACGCTACAGTGATTATATTTTGATTGACACGATGGGCTCTTCTCCATACGATAAAGGAAAAATCGAAAAAATTTACGAGTGTTTGCGCGGCAATGATACTGACTACAGTGTTGATGTTGTCTTGGTAATGCCTAGTTCAATTAAATACGAAGATTTAAAAGCGACATATGATAATTTCGCACCGCTTGGGATTGATACGATGATGTTCACCAAACTCGATGAGACGAGAGGTTTTGGGAATATTTTTTCATTAGTTTATGAGACTAAAGTACCGATCAGTTATTTTTCAGTGGGACAGGAAGTACCTGAAGATTTGGTTGCAGCAACCAGCGATTTTTTGGTTGAATGTCTGATGAATGGATTTAATAGAGGTGAAGGTGTATGAGTCATCAAGCTTCTAAACTCGAAGCTCTTGTTAATCAAAACCGAACAACTGCGGCTAAAAAAACTCGTTTTATCGCTATAACAAGCGGTAAAGGGGGCGTCGGGAAAAGTACTATTAGCTCAAATATGGCCTACGTAATGGCTAAATATGGTCTTAAAGTAGGAATTTTTGATGCTGATATCGGTCTTGCCAATCTCGATGTTATGTTTAACGTTAAAATTCAAAAAAATATTTTACACGTTCTAAAGGGTGAAGCGAGAGTTGAAGATATATTGGTCCCAATTGAAAAAAATCTTGTTTTGATTCCGGGAGAGAGTGGAGAAGAGATTTTTAAATATGCATCCGGAGGATTATTCGAACGATTTATGGATCAAGCCTCTGTTTTGGATGATTTGGATGTGATGCTTATTGATACTGGGGCTGGAATCGGGGAACATATTCAACTCTTTTTACGTGCATGTGATGATGTAATTGTTGTAACAGTTCCAGACCCTGCAGCTATTACAGATGCATATGCGACTATCAAAATTACCTCACGTTTACGAAATGAGATTAATGTGGTTATGAATCAGGTCCGTTCATCCAAAGAAGCTGAAGGGTTATTTGAAAAAATTCATAAAGTCGCCATGGCAAATATCGGAGGGGGTTTACAATTAAATTATTTAGGGCAAGTTTCTAATGATTCTAAAATATCCTCCAGCGTTAAAAAAAGAGCTCTTTTTTCACGCGATTTTCCAAATGCTACACCGACATCAGAAGTAGAACAGATTGTTAAGCGGATTGCAAAAAAATTGGAACGAAATGTGCTGGTAGATCCCAAAGAGAGTGGTTTAGGCGGTTTATTTAAGCGTTTAATGGAACACTTTTAATTCATATAGTATATTAATTGCCGATAAGGCTACTTTGGCTAATACCCCGAAGGTAAGGATAATGAAAAGATGCGGGCTTCGAATTTTGTCTCTTTTTTAACAGTACAAGGTTTTTTTATCGGTATTGTTTTTGGGATATTAAAATCGACGTCTCCTGAGAATTTTTTGGGATTGGTAATCCTAATTAGTGCTTTTTTCTATCTTTTTGCCCATATGTGTGTTGCTATGTATTTTCAAACTCTTGGAGTTAAAGGGCAAACTTTTCCAAAACAGGTTCATGAACATAATCTTGATTTCTTTGTCCGTGAAATCAACAAGCGCGAACAGTTCATTGATGCATTTTACATCCATAAATCCGAATTATTAGATGATAGCGAACGGAAACAAGCACATGAGTAATGGTTATTCGCAAGAGCTTAAACATCGAGAAGATCAATTAGCAATACAATATCTTCCTGCGGTAAAAGCGATGTCTTTTCGTTTGAAAGAGAGACTTCCGAGTTCGATTGATTATATGGATTTGTGTGCTATTGGAACGGAAGAACTGGTGAAACTGGCACGGCGGTATGATGAAGCCCAAAATGATTCTTTTTGGGGATATGCAAAAACGCGTGTGTATGGAGCGATGCTCGATTATTTGCGTTCACTGGATACTGTGAGTCGATCAAGCAGAAAATTGATCAAAGAGATTGATTATGCAATAGAGCGTTATATGGCGGACCATGATGATGAGCCTAGCAATGCAGAATTGGCAGAAATATTGGGGATAGAACAAGAAAAAATTCACGAGGCACGTATAGCATCGGACATTTATACGGTTATGCCGCTTGATGATCAATTAGGAACTCCTGAAGAGGGTGGACCGCTTGAACGTTTAGAATATGAAGAACTTTTGGATGCTATAAAAGATGTATTAATGAGTTTTGATGAGCGTGAACAGATTATTATTCAGCTATATTACTTTGAAGAGTTGACGCTTAAAGAGATAAGTGAGATTGTTAATATTACAGAGTCGAGAATTTCGCAGATTCATAAATCGGTTATTCGACGAATTAAAGATGCGGTGGGGGGCAGATAATGGCTGATATTTTATCACAAGAAGAGATTGATGCCTTATTAGACGTTGTCGATGATGAAGGCGATGGCGGTTTAGACGCGGGCGATGATGCCCTTTTCCCACAGCGTCAAATTACCCTTTATGATTTTAAACGCCCTAACCGTGTTTCTAAAGAGCAGCTTCGTGCTTTTAGAGGGATTCATGACAAGATGGCTCGTTCTATTGCCTCTCAGATTTCAGCTATTATGCGTTCTATTGTAGAGATACAGCTTCACTCCGTCGATCAGATGACCTATGGGGAATTTTTGATGTCACTTCCTAATCCGACGAGTTTTAACGTTTTTTCGATGAAACCACTGGAAGGAAACGGTGTTTTAGAGATTAATCCATCCATTGCATTTCCAATGCTTGATCGTATTCTTGGTGGGAAAGGGGAGCCTTTTGAAGCTAATCGTGAATTTTCCGATATCGAGCTCTCCCTTTTTGAGACGATTTTAAGAGTGATGATGGCAACGCTACGTGAGGCATGGGGGCCTGTAACCGATCTCTATCCACAGGTAGAATCAAAAGAATCGAGTCCGAATGTTGTTCAGATTGTTGCTCAAAATGAGATCGTTGTTATGGTCGTTATGGAGATCATTATTGGGCACAGTTCTGGGATGATGAATATCTGTTATCCGGTTATCGCACTAGAGCCGGTATTACCGAAATTAGCAAGTCGTGATTTGATGCTCAATGAGACTAGTTCGAAAAAAAGCCGCAATCAAGAGCTACAAGTTCTCCTTGGGGGGGCGCATGTCAATGTTGAAGTTAATCTTGGCGAAGCGGAACTCAGTTTGCATGAATTGTTGGAATTAAATGAGGGAGATATTATCAGGCTCAATATTCCAGCCGATGATGTTGTGCATGTCAGTGTAGATGGTAAGGAGCGATTCGTTGGTCATATGGGGCTGAGAAGGTTTAGAAAATCAATTCAAATCAGTTCTCTGATCGATACCGAAAAAGATGCTGTCAAACGGGCACTTAAAGAGTTTGAAACTAAACGTAAAGCACGAATCAGCGGTGTTAAAGACATGATTCGCGGGCCATTAGAATTAGAGGAGGATGAGGATGAGTGATTTTGCCGGAGTATTTGCACAGGAGGCAGTTGCTACAATCGAAGGATTGACAGGTCAAGCACCAGTAATAGCGCTCAAAGAAGCAGAAAACATATCCATCGTCTCTAATGTTATTCCACCTATCGCTGTAATTCATGTAGCTTTTAGTGGTGAGGCGGTAGGGCGTGGACTTATCATGATGCCGCCGCAATTGGCTACTGCATTAGGTGATATGATGCTTGGCGGTGATGGTGAGGGTAAAGACACCATGTCAGATGAGGACATAGATGCTGTCAAGGAGATCGTTTCGAACATCGTTGGAGCGATGAGTACAACATTGGGCTCGCAAAAAGAGCTTCCGAAACTCACCATTAAACCTGAAAATGCAGAATTTATGGCTGAAAACACGGAAGTAAATCTTGATGCATATGCAAAAATGTTTGTTTTTTCTTTTACATTGGGAACGATCAATTCACTGATGATGTTTGTGATAGATTCATCAATAAATAATGCGTTGAATGGTGGTATGTCTTCTGCGGCTGCTACTGTATCAACAGGAAGTATTTTTCATGAATCTGCACATGAAACTGCAACAAAGCTTGATGACTCCGAAATGAAAAACATCGGACTTATCATGGATGTAAAACTTCCGGTTCGTGTTCGCATCGGGAAGAAAAAAATGCTTTTGAAAGATGTTTTGAGTATGGATATCGGATCTGTTATTGAGTTGAATCAGTTAGCTAATGATCCACTTGATATATTGGTCGATGATCATGTCATCGCTCAGGGAGAAGTTGTTATTGTTGATGGAAATTTCGGCGTGCAGATCACTTCTATCGGTACTAAACGCGATCGTTTGACTAAGCTTAAAGGATAAGCATGCCACATCGAGGTCGTAAAAAAAAAGAGTATCAAAGCAATCGTTATGTCAAAGATATAAAATCAGCCGATGTATGGAGCGTTTTTAAAATTATCGCTGACTTTGTTCAGGGATTTGATGAATTAGGGGATCTTGGTCCATCGGTAACTATTTTTGGAAGTGCTCGAGTTGATGAAAATCATCCGTATTACCAAAAGGCAGTTACGTTGGCAGATATGCTGGGAGAACGGGGTTACAATATTATAACCGGCGGTGGTCCTGGTGTTATGGAAGCTGCTAATCGCGGTGCCTACAAGCATGAAAATGTCGAATCGATTGGTTTGAATATCGAACTACCCTCTGAGCAGCAACCTAATCCTTATATTACAAAAGGGCGTAGTTTCGATTATTTCTTCTCACGTAAAGTTATGTTGGTTAAATATTCGATGGCATATGTTATTTTTCCGGGAGGATTTGGAACACTCGATGAGATGTTTGAAGCTTTGACATTGATTCAAACCCGAAAAGTATGGGGTGTGCGGCTTTTTGTTATCGGAACAGAGTTTTATGCACCATTGGTTCAATTTCTACGGGATAAAATGCTTGCTGAGGGGATGATAGATGAAAGAGATCTGAAGTTAATTCACTTGACTGATGATTTAAACAGTGTTGTGGGTGAAATTGAAAAATCTTTGGTAGCTCAAATGGCAACATTGGAAAAAGAGGGTTTGGACGATACCAAATATTACAAAATTCTTGCTACCTATTTTGCGGATAGACCGATATGTAGTACAAGTGAAATGGAAGTATGAAAAAAGTATTAATCGGGATGAGTGGTGGGGTTGATTCGACGATTTCGACACTATTGTTAAAAGAACAAGGGTATGAAGTCGAAGGTGTTTATATGAAGCTTCATTCAAAACCCGGCTATCATGAGATACATCAATTACGTGCGCAAAAAGCAGCTGATTTTGCCGGTGTGAAACTGCATATTCTCGATCTACAAGATCAGTTCAATGAAAAAGTATTTATGCCGTTCATTGAAACGTATAAAGAGGGGAAAACCCCTAATCCCTGTGCGCTATGTAATCGTAATATAAAGTTTGGAGCAATGGTCGCTTACGCTGATAGTATAGGTGCTGATTTTGTAGCTACGGGACATTATATCCGTCATAATGGACAATATCTCCTACAAGCACATGATGATACTAAAGATCAAAGTTATTTTCTTTTTTATATTGACCCTGTATTGGTTCCTCGTTTGCTATTTCCGTTGGGTGAACGTCATAAAAGCGATATAAAAGCGTATGCCGCCAGCATAGAGGGGTTAGAATCTTTTGCATCACAAAGTGAATCCACAGAAATCTGTTTTGTCGAAACTACCTATATGGATGTGCTCAAACCTTATGTCCCTGTCGATCAAGAAGGTGAAGTGCTCGATATCGAGGGCAAAGTGGTTGGCAAACACAAAGGATATATGCACTACACGATCGGCAAGCGCAAAGGGTTCACTGTAAACGGAGCTCATGATCCCCATTTTGTTGTAGAGATCAAACCCGAAACGAATCAGATCGTTGTTGGAACGCGCGACGATCTGGAGTGCCGGCGTGTAGAGCTTGAGCGTGTTAATATGTTTGATGAACGCACTGAGTTTGAGTGTGACGTAAAACTCCGCTATCGAACCACTGCTGTACGATGTTCGGTTAAAATTGACGGCGATTATGCACGTGTTGAGTTACATGAACCTGTATTGGGGGTTGCCTCAGGACAAGCGGGTGTATTTTATGACGGAGAAAAACTGCTTGGCGGCGGGTGGATCGTTTGATTCGATCCAAGAAAAAAATCATTGCCGCAGGTATCATCGGCAATATCATAGAATATTATGACTTTGCGCTTATCGGCTTTTTAGCCGTGATGATGGGGAATCTTTTTTTCCCCTCTACGAACCCTTTTCTCTCCCTTTTAGGCTCGTTTGGAGCATTCGCCGCAGGAATGATTATGCGTCCTGTCGGTGCTTTGATATTTGGACATATCGGAGATCGTGTCAGTCGGCGTACAGCATTGATGAGCTCGCTGATAATGATGGCTCTTCCTACTTTTTTAATTGGGTTTTTACCTACCTATGGACAAATCGGGATATTAGCACCTATTTTATTAGTCTTATTGCGGATGGTTCAGGGACTATCTGTCGGTGGAGAATATGCCAGTTCGATTGTCTATTTGGTGGAACAGTCCTCATCCAATCGTCAAAATCTTTATGGCTCTTTTGTCTCAGTAGGGGCTAAAATCGGGATGGCTTTGGGATCAGGTTTTTGTGGAGCATTGTTATGGTATATCGGTGCTGATGCAATGGGGCAATGGGGTTGGAGAATTCCGTTTTTAGGAAGTATCATCATTGCAGCGGCGGGGATTTATCTACGTCAAAATCTGACAGACACGTATACGCCGAATGAAGATAAAATGGTTCCGATTATCGCCATTTTACGCCATCACCGCCGCGAATTTTGGCAGTTTTTGATTATTGCTTCTAGCATATGGATTTTATATTATACGGTTTTTGTATATCTACCGATATGGCTTGAGGGCAATGCAGGTATGTCAAAAGCGGATGCAGGTCAAATTAATACCATTTCAATTGTTACCGGTGTTGTTTTTATACCTATTATGGCAATGATCGCTGATAAAGTAGGTTCTCTTCGTCTTATTCGTATTACTGCATTAATGGTAACTCTTTTTGTTTATCCATTATTTTATGAAATGAGTGTCGGCGGTTATTGGGGTGTTTTGGGTTCAACTATTGCGTTGGTTATTTTACTCTGTTCTTTTCAATCGCCAATTTTTGCTGCTACAGTAAATGCATTACGCTATCATGGGTATAGGGCTTCTTTTACGGCAGTTATTTTGGGGAGTGCTGCTGGTATTGTCGGTGGAATAACTCCGGCATTGATGACAACGTTAGTGCAATTGAGTGCAAATCCTTTTGCCCCGGCTTATCTTATAGCTTTAACATCAATTATTGGTTGGATAACCCTTCGATTTATGAAAGATTAAAACGTGAGAGAACTGTTTTGTTCCAGACTCGCATCATTGGTTATAGATCCTTCTTCATTGGTAGATTGTGGCAGTTGTGTTGCATTAAATAAATCATTGACACTCTGATTATCATCAGCTGATGGCATGTTATCTTCTTTTTTTGGAGGAGCCATTACCTCTTGGAATTGAGGAATGACAATCCCTCTTCGTTTCATTATTTTATAGATGATGCGTGAGCGATTTTTAACATATTTTTGATTTCCGGTTGCATTAAAGCGGATCGGATTAGGGAGTACTGCAGCCAAATGAGCTGCTTCGAGTCCAGTGAGGTTTTTAGCACTTTTGTGATAATAATGGCGTGCGGCCGCCTCGATACCGAAAATGCCATCTCCCCATTCGGCAACATTGAGATAAATTTCAAGTATCCGTCGCTTGGAGAGAGTTTTTTCGATTCGCCATGTGAGGATTGCTTCTTTGATTTTGCGCACCGGATTTTTACTCGGTGAGAGGTAGAGGTTTTTGGAAAGTTGTTGGCTGATGGTGCTTCCTCCGGCCATTTTCCCTTTTTTTAGAGTACGCTCAAGTGCTTGTTCCATTCCTTGTACATCAAAACCGTCATGTTTCCAAAATTTATCATCTTCACCGATTAAAACTGCTTTAATAACATTTGGAGAAATTTGAGACATGGGAACCCATTTTTGTGTAATGCTCATTTCACGATTCTCTTCTGCCCATTCCTCTTCACGATATTTCATAAACGCGCTAGGAATAGGGTTACTGTTACGTAGTTCGGAAACATTCGGATAGATGAGGTAGCGGCCGATATCTAGAACCCCACTTATGAAGAGTAATAAAAAAATAAATTTTAGTTTTTGCATTATTTATCCATATTTAGTGTAGGTAAATGCCATTGTTTTGCATACGCTAAAAGGCGTAAAAAGATAGCAAAGGATGCAACACCTGCTACTCCCCATGTATTAATCATGTCTATTTGTGCTAAGAGCAACAGTAAAACAGAGACGATAATAGCGATGGAACCGTAAAAATCACTAATGAGAACAGAGGGGACCTGATTGATCATTGTGTCACGTAATACTCCCCCTCCTACGGCGGTAAGAAAGCTCAAAATCATGACACCGAAGAAATTGAATTCGACTTCGATAGCAAGCAATGCACCGGTAATACTGAACGCAACCAGACCGATTGTATCGGAGATGATAAAGAGCCATTGACGCTCTAACTGTTCACGACGGTAAAGACGAAAAGCAAACGCGAGTAGGATTGTAGTGATGACGGTGATGGCGGGATAGTATTCATTAAAGGCAAAAGGGGTACGACCTAAAATAACATCTCTCACAACACCTCCACCTAATGCGGTAAGAGAAGCGGAGATGATGAGGCCGAGGAGATCGAGATTGTTTCGTACTCCGACTAAAAAGCCGCTCAGAGTAAATGCGATAATTCCGAGGATATCGGCCGCAAGGACTAGGTTGAATTCAGACATTAGGGGCGCGATAGTTTTCTTTGAAACTCACATATCTGCGTGCTGAAGCATAAAGCTCAGCAACCTCTTCATCAGTCAGTTCGCGGACTACTTTAGCAGGACTTCCCATGATGAGTGAACGGGGAGGGAATACTTTGTTTTTAGTGACCAATGCCCCCGCACCGACGATGGACTCTTTTCCGATTACGGCACCGTCGAGGATAGTAGCAGACATTCCAATCAGACATGCATCTTCGATCGTGCAACCGTGTAGCATGACACGATGCCCTACAGTAACGTCATTACCGATGATCGTCGGATAACCATCACTCATGTCGTCGCGTTTATGGTGTGTGACATGAACCATGCTTAAATCTTGGATATTGCTGCGATCTCCAATTTTTATGTAGTGAACATCCGCGCGTATAACGCATCCAAACCAGATGCTGACATCTTCTCCCAACTCAGCACGTCCAATCACATCTGCCGATTCGGCAATCCAAACACGATCTTTGAATTCAGGGGTATAGTGTAAATAGTTTCCGATCATAAAGGTATCAACTTTCTTTAAATAAACGTGTTGTGAGTTGTTGCACGTAATTTGGAGTATGTTTTTTGAGGGCATTATACACTTTGTTCACATGTGTCTCCATAATTTTATGGTTGTCAATCACATTGCTCCCCTCATGAGAAACCCGTTTGTAGGTACCATCATTTTGGAGTTCATGTGCCAGAACATTATCAGAAGCTTGTAGCTGTACGATTTGAATCAGTTTATTGGTGACCTCTTCACCACTTACTGGTGTGAGAAGCTCAATCCTACGTAAAAGATTTCTTGGCATCCAGTCAGCACTTGAAATATACGTTTGCGGTGCAGCATGTTTAAAATAATAAATACGTGCATGTTCGAGGTATTTTCCGATGATAGAGATAACACGAATATTTTCACTTACACCTGGGATACCTGGACGTAGGCAGCAAATACCACGAATGATTAGTTCGATTTTTACACCAGCTTGGGATGCTTTATAGAGTGCTTTAATAATATCTTCATCAACGAGGGCATTCATTTTAGCAATGATGACTCCCTCTTTTCCCATACGGGTCTCATTTTGGATGAGCGAGAGAATTTTTGGTTTGATTTGTGTTGGTGCCATGTAGAGTTCGTGGAGTTTTCCTTTTTTACTAAATCCGGTGAGGAAATGGAAAAATCGGGTCATGTCATGCGTGATGGCATCGTTTGAAGTCATATAGCTGATATCAGTATAAACGGTTGCGGTAGAAGGGTTGTAGTTACCAGTACCGATATGGGCGTATTGTTTGAGTTTACCATCTACGCGGCGGGTAATGAGAGCTGCTTTGGCATGGACTTTAAACCCGGCGATACCGTAAATAACATGTGCTCCGGCATTTTCCAGCGCTTTGGCCCAATGGAGGTTGTTCTCTTCATCAAAACGGGCTCTTAGTTCGACCATAACGGTTACCTGTTTTCCAGATTCTGCAGCGCTGATTAGTGATTGCACAATTGGTGATTTAGAACCGGAACGATAAAGTGTCATTCGGATTGAAACAACGTCAGGATCTTTTGCTGCAATTTGGATGAGACGTACGACCGGTTCGAAACTTTCAAATGGATGAAATAGCAAGAGATCTTGTTTATCCAAAGTTGTGTACAAACTTTCGTCGCTGTCAAGCGGCGGAAGATTGCGTGGTTTGAAACTTGGACTGGTTAGATGGGCAAAATCTTTATTTCCTACTACCTGCCACAAGCTTCCGAGATTGAGATAAGTTTGAAAACGGTAGATATCATCTTTGTAAACATTAGCATGACGGTTAAAGAAGTTTAAGAGATCATCATCTGCATGAACACTGAGCTCCAAACGGACGAGTTCCCCTTTTTTACGAAGCTTTAAGCCCTCTTCCAAAATCTCCATAAAATCATCTGCTTCCTCTTCTTCAATCGCGATATCGGCATTACGTGTAACCCGAAATGCGGCAAATTTGATCAACTCATATCCAGGAAAAAGATCTTGGATATGTTCGGCTACAATACTCCCGATCGGGATATAGATGCGATTATTGATATCGACAAAACGGGGAAGTACACGCGGAATACGAATAAGACCGTATCTCTCCACACTAGGGTCTTCTTTATCACGTAATTTGACTATTTGTCCGAATCCGAGATTGTTGAGATGGGGAAACGGATGGGTAGCATCAATGGCGATCGGGATGACGACAGGATAGATATTTTCCATGAAATAACGATCAAGATATTGCCGTTGTTGTGCGGTGACCTCTTTATATGATTGGAAATAGATTCCCTCTTTTTCCAGTTCTTTCATAATTCCTTGCAAACAATATTCAACTGCTTCTTGTTCTTTATGAAGGTATTCTCGTATTTCGCGAAGTTGATGTAGAGGTGTAAAACGGTCGGCTCCCGATACATTGACTCCGGCACTGAAAAGTTTTTTCAAACCTGCAACACGAATCATGTAAAATTCGTCTAGATTGGTTCCGTAGATTGCCAAAAATTTTAGGCGTTCAAACAGAGGTAAAGATTCGTCTTGTGCTTGTCTCAAAACGCGGGTATTAAATTGGAGCCATGAAAGCTCACGGTTGATATATAGTGAAGGATCTTTTAAATTGTTGGGCATAGTTTTTACCAATTTGGTTAAGTTAACGTGATTATATTATACTTATCGTTACAAAAGGGGAACCAATGAGTTTTTTTCAAACATTAATGTTTGCTATGACACTGTTTTTCGCATATCAAATATATCGTCATGTCCGACAATTAGAAGATGCATTGCCCCAAAATGAGATTCAACCAGAGCACAATATCTCATTTGCATTAAGATTGGTAGAACAAGCGGATGAGTCGTATAAAACAGGTGATCTACTACAAGCTAAAACATATCTTGAAGATGCATATTTGCATGATAGAAAAAATCCGGAGGTATTAAATAAGTATGCTTTTGTTGTTGCTAAAACAGGAGATCGCCTCAAAGCGATCGAACTTTATGAAGAGTCACTGGAACTCGATGAAAACGATGATTTGACTCATAATGCAATTGCATCTTTGTATCGTGCAGAAAATGCATATGAACGATCACAAGATCATTATCTAAAAGCCATAGCAATCGATGATAGCTATGCGCAAACGTTTTACAATTATGGGAATCTTTTGGTTGATATGCATCAGGCAGAAGAAGCCCGCAGTATGTATAAGCATGCATTAGAGTTGCAAAGCGATTTCCCTCAGGCACGTGAGGCACTAATATCATTAGGAGATATAAAATGATTGACCATCAAGCTCGTCTAGCCGTCTTGATTGATGCTGATAATTCTCAGCCTTCAATTATCGCAGGGTTAATGGATGAAATTGCAGCACACGGCATTGCAAGTGTTAAACGAATTTATGGCGACTGGACTGATACAAAACTCAAAGGGTGGAAAAGTATCCTTTTGGAATACGGTCTTCATCCTATGCAACAATTTGCTTATACAACTGGAAAAAATGCGACCGATAGCGCTATGATAATCGATGCCATGGATCTACTTTATACAAAAAATTTTGACGGGTTTTGCATCGTCTCCAGTGATAGCGATTTTACCCGCTTGGCGAGCCGTATCCGCGAATCAGGAATTAAAGTATACGGATTTGGAGAACAAAAAACTCCAAAAGCCTTTATTGGCGTGTGCGATAAGTTTGTTTACACTGAAAACCTTCGTCGTACTTCAAATCACAAAGAACCGGTTAGTCCGAAAATAAAATCGGATGATAAAGTATTGTTAGCACTTGTCCGTAATGCCATTGAAGATACAACCAATGAAGCGGGGTGGTCGTATTTAGGCTCTATTGGACAGAATCTGATAAACAAATCTCCTGAATTCGATCCCCGTAGTTACGGTTATAAAAAATTGTTAGATTTGATAGAGGCTCTTGGAGAATTTGAATTTAAATATTCTGACCCTTTATCAGGATCACAAGCAGTTCATGTGCGGCTTAAACGGCATAAAAGGAGCTATGAAAAATGACAGTACAAGAGATTTATACGTATTTGGATGAACTTTCACCGTTTGTAATGCAAGAGAATTGGGATAATTCAGGACTTTTGGTTGGTGATTTTTCGCAAGATATTACTCAGGTCGTTTTGAGTATTGATATTGATGAAGAGCTGATTGATGCAATTCCAGAAAATGCATTGCTGATTACCCATCATCCGGTTATTTTTGGCGGTCTTAAGCAACTTCAGTTCAACCAATACCCCGCAAAAATTCTTGCGCCACTGATTCGAAAAAATATCAGCAATATTGCGATGCATACCAATTTTGATCAAACCCATCTTAATGATTATGTTGCTACTGAGGTTTTAGGTTATTCGATTATTGCCAAAGAGGGTTTTGTAGTTTATCTTGGAGTAGATGAGTCGTATGATACGTTTGCTGCCAAGATTAAAATGGCATTAGGATTGCCACATACCCGAGGAGTGAAATGTCATGAGCACATCCGAACGTGTGCATTGGTGACAGGATCGGGTGCATCGTTGATGCGCAATATTGAGGCTGATTGTTTTTTGACGGGTGATATCAAATACCATGATGCAATGGAAGCTCACGCGCTTGGATTATCGATGATTGACATTGGACACTATGAAAGCGAGCGCTATTTTGGCGAGGTTTTAGGGGGGTATTTGGAAAAATTAGGATTGAGTGTTATAATTTCGCCATCTAAGAACCCCTTCACCTATCTTTGAGCTAAAATTAGGTAATCGTGTAACTCCAAAAGGAACCGTATGAACAAACACCTTGAACAATTAATCGAGCTCTCTCATGTTGATAAAGAGATCGATGCATTTGAACCACAAATCGAAGAAGCTAACCTTCAGTATGAAGCACTTTTAGCGACTAAAAAAAGTGTTTCAGATGATATTTCAGCTTTGAAACAAGAGATCAAAGATGAACAGATCAAAAAGCACAAAAATGAGCTTCACTTATCCGAACTCTCCGCAAAATTGGAAGAAAATGGACGAAAAAGTGCTGAGATTAAAACTGAGCGTGAGATGAAATCTCTCCAGTTAGAAGAAGAAATTGCTAAAGAACAAGTAAATTTTGCTAATGAAGAGATTGCACGATTGGAAAAATTGATCGATCATAAACAAGCGAAAATTGATGAGTTAGAAGTAAAAGAAACTGAAATTGAATCAAGCCTATCTTCTGTAAAAGCTGATGTTGATGTTAAATTGGCACAAATTGATGAAGAACGCAAAGAAGTTTTTTCCCGTAAAGAGGCTTTGGTAGGTGCTATGAATCAAAAAGGGTTATCGTTTTACCAAAAAATCCGTCGTTGGGCAAAAAATACAACGGCAGTTCCTGTTCGTAATCAAGCATGTATGGGATGCTATATGGCAATTAGCGATAAAGTTTATTCAGATGTTATCAAAGGTGAAGAGATCACGATGTGTCCACATTGTGGACGTATCCTGTTCTTGGAACCGAGCTCTGACGCTATCGGTGCGTAACGTACTGTTTGACCTTTTTTATACATTAGTTGCAACGTTTTTTTACGTTGTAGCTTTTCCTCTTCTGCTCATCTTTTCATTCAAGAAAAAATATCGTCAGTCGATACCGGCACGGTTTTTCGGGATAAAAAATCCTCCGTTTAACCCGCATGAAATTTGGTTCCATGTTTGCTCATTGGGTGAGGCCAAAGCGATTGCACCGATTGTGGAAAAATTGGGTGATAAAAAGATTGCTATCAGTGTCATAACCCATACAGGGTATGAAGCGGCTTCCAAATATGCCGCGCAAGTGCGCTATTTGCCCTATGAGTTATGGCTATGGTTTTGGATTGAGCGCCCTAAAACGCTCGTTGTTCTCGAAGCGGAGTTTTGGTATCTGCTCTTTCGCTTAGCCCGTACACGCGGAGCGCGGGTGATCGCACTCAATGCCCGTATTAGCGACCGCAGCTTTCCGAAATACTATCGGTTACGATGGTTTTATCGGATTTTATTGTCGCAGTGTGATCGTATTTTTTGTCAAAGCACAGAGGATATGGCACGCTTTATCGCTTTAGGGGCAAAAAATATCGAAGTGGTCGGTAATATTAAACTCGCCCAAAAGATTGAAGCGACAAAACATTATGAGAAGCCAACGGGGATGGTAATCGTCGCCGCCAGTACCCACGAGGGGGAAGAGGAGGGGATACTCCAAGGGTTTATAGAGTATCGCAAGTATAACCCATCAGCTAAACTTCTTGTCGTTCCACGCCATCCTGAACGATTTACCAAAGTGGGTGATTTGATTGAATGTAGTGTTTCAGGACTGAGTTTTTCACGTTGGAGCGAGTCGCAAACGATTACAGAGGATATTACCCTTGTCGATGCGATGGGTGAGCTGAACAACCTCTATGCGATCAGCGATATAGCGATTTTAGGGGGAGCATTTGCACCTATCGGTGGACATAATCCACTTGAACCCGCTCATTTTGGGTGTAAAATTATTACAGGAAAAGAGATATTTTTACAACGTGAGTTGTTTAAATACGTCTCACATGTTCAGTTTAGTTCATTGGAAGGGATCACTGATGCGTTGAGAAATGCAGAAACGATGCCGCCATCACAGATTAACGGAAGTGTTGATCTGCAAAAAGTAATCAATTATTTAACGGAGAATAAAAATGGAAAAACCAAAAGCGTATAAGCTCCTAGCGGAGCAAGAGGGAATATCCAACTCTGAGGCGAAATCACTGATCGATCGTGGTTTGGTTTATGTTGGAAACAACAAGGTGATGATCGCACGTGGCGAGATCAGTCCAAAGACGATTTTTATTGTCCAAAAAGTGGAAAAAGTACGTCCGATTTTTGAAAATGACGATTTGATTGTTGTCGATAAACCGGCATTTGTTAACTCAGATGAGATTGAGCGTCAGTTTAAAGGTTCACAACTTCTTCATCGTCTTGATCGTGAGACGAGTGGTGTCTTGATGCTTGTCAAAAATGAAGAATTTCGTCTCAAAGCGATTAGTGAGTTTAAAAAAGACAACGTCTATAAAGAGTACGTTGCGTGGGTAGAAGGGTTGGTTAGTGAGCCGTTCGTGATTGATCAGCCGCTTATTACCGAGAAAAAAGGGAACAAAGCCTATACCAAGGTTGCTAAAAATGGAAAGCCTGCTATAACCGAAGTAACCCCTTTGGAAATTTCAGGGAAAAAGACCAAAGTACAACTCATTATTCATCACGGACGAACGCACCAAATCCGCGCTCACATGAAATACGCGCAGCATCCGATTATCGGGGATGAAAGTTACGGCGGACGACAGTCGAAACGCGTAATGCTTCATGCTGCAAAAGTGACATTATTGGGGCGAACATTTGAAGCACCGGAACCGAAAGTGTTTGGACATTTTGGGAGTTAAAATTCCTAAAGTCTAAATCAAGAAAAAATTAAGTATAATTCGAAACTTTTTATACCCTGTAACCAAAGCATTTAGGAGTTTTTGTGTTTGATACACTGACCGAATCGTTTACATCTGCCATTCGTAAAATCCGTTTTCATGACGACGAAAAGGCGTTAACCAAGGCTCTCGGCGAACTTAAAAAAGCGTTGTTGAAAGCCGATGTAAATCACAAAGTTGTTAAAGAACTTATTGATTCGGTCGAGATTCAAACCAAACAAAGCGGTATTGGAAAAGATCAATTTCTTGATGCGCTTCGACAATCACTTTATGCTCTTTTGGACGTTAAAGGCAAATCAGGGTTTGTTTACGCACCGGTATCTCCGACTGTCATTTTGATGAGCGGTTTGCAAGGTTCGGGTAAAACAACGACAACAGGAAAGCTTGCGAATTGGCTCAAAGTGCGCCAAAAGAAGAAAGTACTCGTCGTAGCGGCAGACTTGCAGCGTCTTGCGGCGGTTGAACAGCTTCGCCAAGTGTGCGGTGCTATTGATGTTGAACTCTATGCCGATGATGCAACAAAAAATCCGGTTGAGGTTGTCAAAGCAGCATTAGATCATGCAAAAAAAGTTCTGGTTGATGTCGTCTTAATCGATACGGCGGGACGTCTTGCAATCGATGATGAGTTGATGGGCGAATTGGCGGAAGTCAAAGCGGTTGCCAATCCGCATGAGATTTTCTATGTCGCGGACTCACTAGCCGGTCAAGACGCAGTTCGTACCGCCGCGACGTTTAACGAGAAAATCGGTATTGACGGAGTCATCCTCACAAAATATGACGGTGACTCTAAAGGGGGCGTGGCTTTAGGTATCGCTTCTCAGATTCAAGTACCACTTCGCTTTATCGGTGCAGGTGAAAAAATGGAAGACCTTGAAATCTTTCTTCCAGATCGCATCGTCAACCGTCTTATGGGCTTTGGAGATATAGAAGGTTTAGCGGAACGTACGGCTTCGGTGATTGATGAGAAAAAGGCAAAAGCCCTAACTAAGAAGATCAAAAAAGGGGAATTTAATTTTAACGATTTTCTTGAACAGATGGAGAGCCTCAAAAAAATGGGGAGTATGAAATCCATTATGGGGATGATTCCAGGTATGGGTGGCATGGCGTCTGCGCTCAAAGATTTTGATTTGGAAAACTCCGGTGAACTCAAAAAGATTAAAGCACTTGTTTCGTCTATGACGTTAAAAGAGCGTGAAGACCCAGAACTTCTTAATAATAGCCGTAAAGCTCGTTTGGCAAAAGGGTGTGGGCTTGAAATCGTTGATGTTAACCGAATTTTGAAACAGTTTAAAAATGCTTCAAAAATGGCTAAACGTTTTTCAGGTAAGTCGGGGATGAAAGACCTTCAAAATATGATGGGTCAGATGCAAGGGGCGCGTTTACCACGCTAACCCTTTCAAATACTAAGTTATGAACTTTTGATAAGAGTTTATAACTTAGCATTTGAAGCAGCTTAGAGGTTTTTCTTTTACTTTTGTGGGTAAAACACTCTTCTAAGCTTCTTGGTGCAAAACATATTTAAAGGACACACAATGGCAACAGTCATCCGTTTAACCCGTATGGGTCGCAAAAAACAACCTTTCTACCGTATCGCGGTAACCGATAGTCGCAAACGTCGTGACGGCGGTTGGATCGAATTGATCGGGTACTATAACCCAATGACAGACCCTATTACTACTAAAGTAGATGAAGAGCGTCTTAACTACTGGTTGAGTGTTGGTGCTCAAATGTCAGATCGCGTTAAAAAAATTACCGGTAAATAAAGATGGTTGCGGACTTCGTCGCAGGTTTTGCTAAATTAGTAGCCAGTTACCCTGAGGAAATCAGGGTAGAATCATTTGATGGTGATGAAGTGACCGAAATCGTCCTATATGCAAATCAAGCAGATGTAGGTAAATTAATCGGTAAAGAGGGTAAAATGATCGGTGCGATCAAAACTGTCATCTCGGGCTGTAAAGCTAAAGATGGAAAGAGCTATCGTATTAATGTCGAACCGCTTTCGTAATTCACCTTCTGCAAATCTACTGCATGTTGCCACTTTAGGCCGAACAGTCGGCTTAAAAGGGGACATGAAATTAAACCTCTACACAGACTTTCCTGAACAATTTAAAGCGAATAGTTCTTTTACCCTTGAAAATGGAAAAGATATTATTTTAGCATCATACAACCCTGATCGGCAGTTAGCTCATATCAAGGGAATTGATTCTCCTGAAGCGGCTAAAGCTCTGACAAATGCCAAACTTTTTACCACTTTTGAAGTAACACGAGAGCGTTGTAATCTTGGCGAGAATGAATTTTTTTGGTTTGATTTGATCGGTGCTAGTGTTGTAGAGGGTGAGTCTGTTTTGGGCAAAGTTCAAGAGATCGAGCGTATCGGACCGTTGGACTATTTACTGGTAACTACCGAGGCGTCATTGGTTGCAAAAGAGCTTCCTGCGACGTTTCTAATCCCTTATATTGATCGCTTCGTTCTTAAAGCCGATGCTATCGCTAAAGTGATAACCGTAGAGGGCGGATTGGATCTGTTAGAGGCATCGTAATGCATTTTACGTATGTCACTATTTTTTCCAATCTGATCGAGGGATATTTTCAGGATTCTATCCTTAAACGAGCTATGGAGTCGGGTAAATTTTCGGTTTCCTATCTCAATCCGAGAGACTTTAGCGCTTCACGCCATCACAAAGTAGACGATACGGCTGCAGGCGGCGGAGCCGGTATGGTGATGACTCCACAGCCTTTGTTTGATGCACTTCAGACATTGGAAAAAGAGGCCCATATTATTTTTGTTGCTCCGGTAGGGAAACAATTTACCCAAAACGATGCCAAACGTCTCGCCCGAAAGTCCCATGTGGTTTTCGTAAGCGGACGGTATGAAGGGATCGATGAGAGGGTAGTTGAACGCTTTGGTGATGAAGTGTTCAGTATCGGCGATTATGTCCTTACCGGAGGGGAACTTCCTTCTTTGGTAATGACCGATGCAATCGCCCGAAATATCGAAGGTGTTTTGGGAAACAGCGAGTCTTTGGAATACGAGAGTTTCGAATCGCCACTACTTGAAGCCCCTTCATTCGGAAAACCCCCTGTTTATGAGAATATGAGTGTTCCATCAGAATACTTAAAGGGAAATCACAGTAAAATTCGTGCACTAAAATCGTCTCTGTCTGAATGCAAAACAAAATACTTCAGACCGGAGCAGCTTCAAAAGCATAAAATAAGGACATCTTATGAAAAATAAGTACATTGCAAGTTTCGAGCAAGCACAAATCGCTAACAAAAACGTTCCTGAGTTCCGTGCGGGTGACACTCTTCGTTTGGCTGTAACCATTAAAGAGGGTGATAAATCACGCGTTCAAAATTATGAAGGTATCTGTATCTCTATCCGTGGAGAAGGTACTGGTAAAACTATTACTGTACGTAAAATCGGTGCTAACGGTGTTGGTATTGAGCGTGTATTCCCAATCTACAGTGATAGCCTAGAAAAAATCGAAGTTCTTCGCCGTGGACGTGTACGTCGTGCGAAATTGTTCTACCTTCGTGACCTTGCAGGTAAAGCAGCGCGTATTAAAGAAATTCGCCGCAAATAATCCCTCCTGTCGCTTTCGCGGCAGAATCTTTTTTTTATCATAATCATCTAGCTAAAATCGAAAATATAACTTTCTATCTCATTGGATATGGAAGAGTTTATTCCCCTTTTAAAGCCCGTTCCATATCCCGTTTAAGACTTTTCTCTTTTAAATCATCACGTTTGTCGTAGAGTTTTTTCCCTTTGACGATGGCTACTTGCATTTTAGCGAGGTTTTTGTCATTGAAATAGATACTAAGCGGTACAAGAGTAAACCCTTCTTTTTCGACTGCCTTGAACATTTTGTCAATCTGTTTTTTATGAAGGAGGAGCTTACGGCTTCCACGTTCTTCGTGGGCATAAAAATGATGCGTTGTATCGAGTACGCCGATATGGACACCGAATACGAATGCTTCGCCGCGTACGATCTTGATAAAGCCGTCTTTGAGGTTAACACGTGCCGCACGCAAGGCTTTGACTTCAGATCCTTTTAGTACGAGTCCGGCTTCGAATTTTTCTTCGATGTAGTAGTCGAAAAATGCTTTTTTATTGGTGGCTATATTCTCGCCCATTAATTACTTTCCTTAATTCTAAAAAAACTGCTTCCACTTCCTGAAAAAAACCACCCCTCTTTTTCCTCTAATTCACTATAGCATCCTAATGCAGAGAGATAAAGGTCATTTGCTACCTTAGGATCCATAGAATCAAGAATTTCACGTGAAGTGGCTGATTCGAGACGTAGTGCTTCTTCAGTACTGATCGGTGCATAGAGGTTTTCCCGATAGTAGTGATAGACCGCAGGAGTGCTGATTTGTATATTGGGGGTGATGACATCGAAATTTATCAACGGCTCATCAAAGTGTTTAACAATCTCTCCGATACCGCTGACGTTTGCAGATTCATAGCCATAAACAAAAAAGGGGACATCGGCACCGACGTTTGAACCGATCTCAGCGAGTTCTTCAATATTTAATCCTAACTCTAACTCTTCATTGCACATTCGTAAAAAGGTTGCTGCATCTGAACTTCCGCCGCCAAGACCCGCAAAAGAGGGGATTTTTTTTTCAACGCACACGGCATGTGTTTCCATAAATGAGGAAAGTCTTTCCGAATGGGTGGATGCGAGGAGATGTTTATAAGCCTTATAGATGGTATTGGAACTTACTTCACAATCAAAATTACCGCGTATTTCAAATTCAGGTGTTGATTTAGATTCGAACCATAGTGTATCGAATAGGGATTTTACACGCATAAATCGGGAAGTGATGGTGTGATACTCTCCACGAGTCCCAGTGATTTTTAGGAAAATATTAACTTTGGCGTAGGCAGGATAACGGATCATAATTTTAATTTTTGAACCAGTTGTTGAAGGAGTGATTCATCATGTAGATGCGAAGCTTCTTTATTAGAATCTTCGACAGCACGTACAAGTTCGCTTCTTAATACACGTATATTGTGAGGGGCATCGATCCCAAGCTTTACTACACCTTTTTCGATCGAGACGACTTTAACGGTGATTGTATCGGCGATAATGATCGATTCTTCAGCTCTTCGGGAGAGAATCAGCATGCTTCAACCTTATTAAGTAAGTAACGTACACCTTCATCCGTAATTTCAAGGATAGAGATGGTGTCGCCGTTGTCGATCCAGTAGGTTCCATTTTCCTGAAGATCAAAATCTTCACGTTCCAATGGCTGTCCTAACAAAATCGTTTGCGTTGTGCCATTATAGCGGTTTTTGGTAATCCCTAAAGAGGTTTTTACATCAAGTGGTGTTTCATTGTCGTATACAAATTGCCCTTCATTGAGACGTTCAAGTGCAGTCAGTGCCCCATTATATCCGAGAGTATTAGCAATCATTTCTCCTAGAGAACGAATATAAGCTCCCTCGGATACAGTTGCTTCAAATGTAAGAAAAGGATGGCAATAGTGGATAAGGGAAAGATCATAGATAGTGGAGGTGATTTCCCGTAAATCTACCTCTTTCCCTTCGCGAGCAAATTCATACGCTCTGCGCCCTTCGATGCGCTTAGCACTGTATTTTGGGGGTAGATAGGTCAATATACCGACAAAAGATTGTAATACTTCTGTGATTTTCGTTGTATCAATAACCGGTACATCGTAAATCGTCTCAATTTTTTCAATATCAAGGGTTGGGGAGTATGCTCCTAGCCATAGCGTTGCACGGTAACGTTTTGGTGTTTTGTTTAAAAAACGAAAAAGCCGACCATGATTGCCAAACGCAATAATCAATACCCCTTTGGCAAATGGGTCCAAAGTACCGGAATAGCCTGCTTTTTTGATTTTATACTTGCGTTTAAGCTGCCCTAATAGTTGGTTTGAACTTAGCCCCGTTGGTTTATAGGCGACAAAAAGACGATTCATTGTGTTTATAGTTTTTCAACAAAAGAGGCAAGGATATCGCGTTTGTTGCCACCAAAATTTATATTTAATTTAAATTCGCGACCTGATTTACTTACCCCTTCAACCCGTCCTGCACCGAAAATTTTATGGCGAACCAAATCTCCTTTTTTATAGGAGGTATTTTTTTCTAAGATGAGAGATCCTTCACACAATCCGGCTTCATTGATAAAGCGACTTTTTTGTAGATCGGTACGACGTCCTTTGTAAAAGCGGCTATTAACATTTGAGAGGGTTAGATTGCTCTTAGCTCGGGTAATGGCTACATATCCGAGTCGGCGTTCTTCTTCGAGGTCGCTGCCATCACCGATAAGTGGTAAGAACCCTTCTTCCATTCCAATAACATAGAGATGTTCAAATTCAAGCCCTTTAGAAGCGTGGATACTCATGATATAGATACTCTCACCCTCAACTTGATCCTGTTCGCTTTGTAATGTTATATCGTTCAAAAATTCTGCTAAAGAGGCTTCTGGATTTTGTTTAACATAATCACGGAATAAACCGTAAAATTCATCCACATTGGCAATTTTTTCAGCTTCATCTGGAAGCCCTTTAAGTGTCTCTTTGATTTTAAAACGCTCTTCCAGCATATCTATAAAGCGGTAGATCGTCTCTTCAGCTACGCGACGTAAATCCAGTATCTCAGCAACGAATTCATGAAGTTCTCCGGCACTCTTTTTTCGTACTATTCCCTCTAGATGACTGTCACTGAGGGTTGATATAAATTCAAACATCGATTTTCCAGCTTCGATAGCCGAGAGTTCAATTTTATCAATAGTTGCTTTGCCCAGACCCCGCTTGGGTTTGTTAATAATTCGCTTTAATGAAAAGTTGTCATGAACATTGGTTATGACACGTAAATAACTGATAAGATCTTTGATCTCTGCTCGGTCGTAAAAGCGTAGTCCGCCGACAAGTTTATAGGCGACACCAGCACGATTGAGGCCCTCTTCAAGCGATCTACTGAGTGCATTGATCCGATAAAGAACCGCTATCTCATTAGGTCTGACTCCGCTAGAAATAAGCCCTTTGATTGCTTTTGCAATTTTTTGAGACTCTTCACTCTCATCGTTTGAGGTGATTGTTTGGACATCATCACCACCACTTTTAGTAGCAATGAGTGTTTTTCCAAGACGGGAACGGTTATGTTCGATCAGTGCATTGGCAACAGTGAGGATTGGCTGTGTGGATCGGTAATTATGCTCGAGTTTGACCACCATAGCATCCGTGAAATCTTGGTCAAATTCGAGTATATTACGGACATGGGCTCCACGCCATCCATAAATACTTTGATCATCATCACCTACAACGCAGAGGTTGTTGTGTGTTGAACACAATTTTTGGAGAAGTCTGAGTTGAAGTTCGTTGGTATCTTGATACTCATCGATCATAATGTATTTGTACTTTTCAGATGTTTGAGTACATAAGTCAATATGTTCATCTAATAATTTATAGGTGAGACATAACAAATCATCAAAATCGACCAAGTTATTTTTGAGTAGGTAGGCTTCATACTCTTCATAGATTTTTGCGATGTGTTTATAATTGGTAAGTTCTGCTTGCGCATAGGCTTCTTCGGGTGTGATCAGTGAATTTTTATAACGGGAAATTTCGCTGGCAATCAGTGCTGTGGGGAGATCGGCATTGATTCTTTTAATGATCTTTTTTTTATCGTCAGTATCAATGACCACAAAATTATTGAGACGCCCTAATAAATGAATATGAAATTTTAAGAAGAGAAGGCCAAATTTATGAAACGTACAAAGCAAAGGCGGATACGAATTTTGAGCGATAAGATTCATTGCGCGCTCACGCATCTCTTTGGCTGCTTTATTGGTAAAAGTGAGTGTGAGTGTATTGCTCGCAGGTATCCCGACTTGATCGAGAAGATAGGCTAGACGTGACGTAATTGTTTTAGTTTTTCCGCTTCCAGCTCCCGCTAATATGAGCAAAGGACCATCGATCTGTTCGACCGCACTGCGCTGTGCTTCATTGAGATCTGCGAGAATTTTATCCATACTGTTATTGCCTTGCTCTTTATTATAGTTATTTTATTATAGCCCAAGTTTTCTGTTTTTTAAATTCCATGGCTTTAGAGGGTGAAATTTGCATAAAAAGTATTGCATTGGTTATAATTATGGGTTATAATAGTGATATTCATTCAACTTATAGGAATTATTATGTTAAAAGATTTTGCCAAACTCATGACATTTTTAACGGTAGTCCGTGAAAAGAGTTTTTCGAAAGCATCAGCTAAGCTTGGTATTTCACAACCAGCCGTTACGCAACAAATCAAATTTATCGAAGATTATCTCGATACTCGTGTTGTAGAGCGTAAAAAGAATGGTATAAAATTGACCAAAGAGGGAGAAGATCTTTTTCGTATTGCAACTAAGCTTGAGAAGTCTATTCAATCGAGTGAGAAAGAACTTCTAAAAATTATCAGTAAAGAGTTTACTTTTATTGTTGGGGCTTCTTATGCTATCGGGAATTATGTTCTGCCGTCATATTTGAGTCAACTCAAAGATAAAATTAATAACGAAGTGCATATCCGTGTTGGTTTTTCTGAAGAGATAATTGATCAGCTTATTAATAAAAAAATTGATATTGCCCTCATTGAATCACCTATTTTTCGAGATGGATTGATCTACCGAGAATGGGAAGAGGATGAATTGGTTATTTTCTCAAATCAGCCGATCCCGAAGCAACTTCGTAAAGAAGATCTGTACAAATTTGATTGGATATGCCGCGATGAAAAGTCTCATACTCGTAAATTGACTTCTGAAGTATTTGAAGAGATAGGGGTAGAGTGTTCAGGTTTTAGTGTTATAGGAGTTGTTGCCAGTTCTACAGCGATTAAAGAAACTATTATGCGTTCACCGAAAGATGCACCGCGCCCTGTTGTATCAGTTATTTCTCGTCATGTTATTGGGGATGAAGTTGAAGAGGGAAAACTCTTTGAAGCTCGGATTAAAAACTACAAAATCAAACGCAAGTTCTATATTGCTTACAGTAAAGAGCGTAAACACGATGCGTTTATCGACAACGTTGTCACGTATTTATTGGGATTGAAGTTATAACTTCAACCCTTATTTCTTTTTCAAAAACTTCTGATTTTCGGGATTTGCGAGCAATGCGCTCATAGAATTCTGAACCCCTTCATTTTTTTCAATCTTTTCAATTTTGTGTTGTTCTTTTGGAATTGCCAAATTGACAAATGCAGGTGTATCATCAATAATGATTTGGACAATGGAAAGGAGTGGAACAGAGACAAAGCTGCCGATGTTTTCTTGTCCGAATCCTGCTTCAAAAATTAAAATATCATTATCAATTCGGGCACTTTCAAAGGTATAGCCTGCTAAGAAAAAGAGAGTCATGGCACGAAACTCATCACTCAAGTGTTGCGGGAGCTGTGGGTCGAAGCTAACATGTTCAATTTTACATAAAATGCCAAAATTCTGATCGTTTTCAAAAAGGTAAATAAGCATGTCTCTGACATGAGTTTCCATTAATTTAGCGAAAGAGGGATTTTTTATAATATCAAATAACATAATTAGAGACCTATATTTTTAAATTATTATACCATTTTCGACTTCAATAAACCCTATCATTGCATTTAGAAGGGCAATTTTTTTTGCTTTTGATATGTCTTTGACAGATAAAGATGTCGGATGTAAAAAGCCTTTTTGAATAAGGCGTTCACGCGTTGTTCCAAATAATAATGGAGTATCCGGTGTAAGCCATTTATTATCAATCAAGAGGGCAATATTAGCCCGAGTTGTATCGGTGAGCAATCCGTTTTTTACAATTAACACGTCATCACACATCTGGCGTTGATTATACATGGTATCGAGTGCTCCTCGATCAGTGTATTTTAGCGGGTATTCGATCGCATTATTACTAAGAAGCCTGATGGAATTAATGGGTTTTATTTCGTAAGGATAAAATTCAACGCTATATCCTGATCTATCATAAAGAAAGCGACAGCGATATACCCCAGTGGATGGGGGAGATATTAATGATTGTAAATCATACTCCTTGTTTATCTCTAATGTATGAAGGGATTTATTGAGACGTGATTGATGGTATGAGAGATGGAGAAGCTCGCCGTTTTCACAGCGGAGAGTCTCTAGAAGCATTTAGGCTTCAAACAGCGGTGTACTGAGGTATCGTTCCGCTGTATCGCAAAGAATAGTGACAATTGTTTTACCTTTATTTTCAGGACGCGAAGCGATCAGTGATGCAGCGTGTACATTGGCTCCTGCTGAAATTCCCACAAGAAGTCCTTCGCTTTTGGCGAGTGCTTTGGCTGCTGTGATTGCATCTTCATTACTGACACTAATTACTTCGTTATATAGAGTTGTATTAAGAACATCAGGGATAAATCCAGCACCGATCCCTTGTATTTTATGAGGGCCTGGTTTACCACCGGAGAGGACTGGAGAATCTTTTGGCTCTACTGCAATAATTTGAACATTTGGTAAAGCAGCTCGGAGTGCTTCGCCTGTTCCAGTAAGTGTTCCGCCTGTTCCTACTGCTGCGATAAAGATATCAACATGATTGTCAGTGTCTCGTAAAATCTCCTGAGCGGTTGTTTTACGGTGGATGTCAGGATTTGCCGGATTGGCGAATTGTTGTAAGACAATAGCATTTTGATGAGAGTCGACTAAAATATTAGCTTTATCAATCGCACCTTTCATCCCTAAAGATGCAGGGGTAAGGACAAGGTTGGCGCCTAAGGCTTTTAGTAGATTGCGTCTTTCAATGCTCATGGATTCGGGCATAGTCAATGTGAGTTTGAGTCCAAGTGCAGCGCAAATAGATGCCAGTGCAATCCCAGTATTTCCACTAGTGGGTTCAATAATGAGCGTATCATCATTAATTTTTCCCTCTTCCATTGCTGTGCGGATCATATTAAATCCGATACGATCTTTGACTGAACTTGTTGGGTTCATAAATTCGCATTTCCCTAAGATAGTAGCGCCGGTTGCATTTGATGGGGCATTGAGACGTACCAAAGGGGTGTTGCCGATTAATTCGGTAATGTTGGCGGCAATTTTCATGAGATCTCCCGTCTAAAAAAGTAACCTGATTGTAGTATTAAACGCTTATGAAAGTCTTTAATCCATACTGTATTAGTATACTATTCCTGTTCCTCCGCTATTTGTAGCATGAAAAACCATCGTATTATTTTTGCGGGCATAAAACCGTATAAGTAAGTTTTGAAGAGTCGGTTCGATAGAAGGGGTAAACCAGCCATTATTGCTCATTGCCAATATATAGCGTACATCTGGAGCATAAAGTTCTTCGCGGGTGGCTTCATAGCAAATGGCATTTCTGAATTTTATACCGCGTATTTTAAAATCAGTTGGTTTATCCGCCGTAACAAAATCAGATCCCCCTCCGAATATTTTTCGATTAACCCACGTTTTTAAAAAGTTTGGAAGTGGTATGTATTCGCCAAAAGGGACCAGTATCGTTTTTTTGGCAATGGTAATTTTTCCATTCTGGAATAAATAAGAGACATTGTAATGCATCCCATCTTTTTCATAAAGTGTTCCGGTCAAAATTGGAATACGATATGATAAATCTTGCAGCATGGAGGTTAAAAGCGGGTGATGATTCATGTAAAGTGCGAAGGATGCTTCCGGTAAAACAATTAGGTCGTATTTTTGGTCAATGGCTTTATAAATTTCAATAAAATTGTCTTGGTTTAGGCGGTTTTGTTCAGAAGCTTCCCATTTTATATCTTGCGATATATCGGTTGTTACCAGTTTGATTTTAAGCGGAGGAACTGGAGGTTTTGGGTAATGGATTTGGACGGCTAATAAGAGTAATAGTAGTGGGAATAATTTATTTCTCCCTTTGAACCAAACAGTAGAAGCGAGAGAAAAGAGTATTAGGGCAAATTGCCATTTTGAAAAACCAAGATAGCTTTCAACAAAAATAAGTTCCGGTTGCATCCAGTTGAAATCCATCGGCCATACATACGTTAGAGCAAACAAAATGAATGCCCGTATGATAGGCTGAGAAGTTACTCCCATAACTCCGTAATAAAGGGCATATACAAAACCAAATCCGAGGGCAACTAGCCATACGGCCCATGAAAGTCCGTAATATTGAAAGCTATACCCAATCCAATAACACCAAAATAACCCAATCCAAAAACCTGCAATGGGTAGGACTTTTTTAGGTGCGTGTAATAGTCCAAAAAGTGCGCTCAAACCTAAAACAGTATTGAGAAGAGGTGAAGTAATTCCATAATATTCACAATAAATAAAAGATGAAAATGCGATTGCAATTGCTAGAGGAAGCAGCAGTAATAGTCGGTTTGGCGGAGTGAGTATTAATTTCATAAGTGGAATTATAACGATGTTAATGTCTTTTGAGTATAATGCGACAATTTTGAATTCAAGGATCCACATGGAAATTCTCTCTCAACTTCTTCCGTTTATATTTTTGATCGCGATCATGTATTTCGTGATTATTCGCCCTCAACAACAACAAGCTAAAAAGCATCAAACAATGGTTGCTGCTCTGGTTAAAGGTGATAAAATTGTTACCAGTGGCGGATTGATCGTTGAGATCAAAAAAGTTGAAGATCAATTTTTTGCTGTAAAATTGAATAATGACACCGACGGTCGTCTTGTAAAAGAAGCGGTGGCAAGAAAGTACGAGGATGAAGTTTAATTATCGTGTTGTTTTATTAATCGTTGCAACGGTTATCGGGCTGATTTTTTCAGTTCCATCCTTTACGCAGACTTCTGGCGGAAAAAAAATCACTTTGGGGTTGGATCTCCAAGGGGGATTACACATGCTTTTGGGTGTGAAAACCGAAGAAGCTGTGAGCTCCCAGCTTAAATCGATAGCATCGGGTTTAAAACATTTCGGCGAACATAATGATGTATTGCTTGATGCAATCAGTGTTCAAGGAGACAAAGTTACGTTTGAATTAATGGATGCAGATGATGCAACAACAATTGATACGTATTTAAAAACACTTGAGGGTACAGTTGTTCATGCTGCCGATGGAAAATATGCGATTTCAATCACACCGATTGCTGTTGAAAAACTCAAAGTACAAGCTGTAGATCAGGCAATTGAAACGATCCGGAATCGTCTTGATCAATTTGGGTTATCTGAACCAACTGTTGCGAGACAAGGGGTAGATAAAATTCTTGTGGAACTTCCTGGGATTAAAACCCCTCAGGAGGAACAACGAGCACGGGAACTGATTTCTCGTGCTGCAAAATTGGAGCTTATGGCTGTGGATGAAGAACGTTCTATGCGCGTAAGCGATATGAGCGAATCTGAAGCAGAAAGTTATGGTGATAAAATTCTTGAAGATGCACTTCAGCCACAAGTAAAACACCTCGTTAATGAAATTGCAATTTTAGATGGAACAATGCTCACAGATGCACAGGTTGGGTACGATCAAAACAATCGACCGGTAATTAACTTTTCACTTAATTCTGCCGGTGCACAGATTTTTGGCGACTTTACTGGTAAAAGTGTCGGTAAACGCCTTGCGATCGTATTGGATGGCAAAGTTTATTCTGCTCCGGTAATCAATGAACGTATTGGTGGTGGAAGTGGTCAAATTAGCGGAAATTATACGGTTGCCGAAGCGAATGACCTAGCAATCGCACTCCGTTCAGGAGCTTTACTAGCACCAATCTATATGATGGAAAAACGCTCTGTCGGGCCAAGCCTCGGAGCAGATAGTATCAAGGCGAGTTTGATTGCATTTGCTACAGGTGCAGTTTTAGTTGTTTTATTTATGGTTGTGTACTACGGTTATGCAGGTATCGTAGCTACTACAGCGATGATTATTAACATCCTTCTGATTATTGCGATCATGGCGATGTTTGGTGCAACATTGACACTTCCGGGTATGGCAGGGATTGTTCTTACTGTCGGTATGGCGGTAGATGGTAACGTTATTATCAATGAGCGGATACGCGAACTCCTTCGAGAAGGTGCAAAAGTGCGTAAAGCGATCGAGGGTGGATACGATAATGCATTCAGTACTCTTGTGGATGCAAATCTTACGACATTGATTGCAGCTGTCGCATTATATATGTATGGTAGCGGTCCAATTAAAGGTTTTGCCGTAACATTGGCAGTCGGGATTTTAGTATCGATGTTTACTGCAATCTTAGGTACCCATGGAATTTTCAGTGCGCTGATAGAACAGATCGAAAAAAGTGGAAACATGAACCGATGGTTCGGAATTCGCCTTGAGCGCAAGGAGTAAATATGGAATTTTTTAGAGCAAAAAAAGCGTTTAATTTGATGGGATGGGTTAAACCCATCTTTACTTTTTCGCTGCTTGTTACCATTATTTCTTTTTATCTTATATTTACCAAAGGGTTTGTGTATGGGATTGATTTTGCCGGTGGTACCGTTGTTCAAGTTAAATATGACAAACCGGTTATGATCGATGAAATACGTCAACATTTAAAAAATACCCCTTTTTCATCAGCAGGGATACAAGAGTTTGGTTCTCCGAGTGAGATTATTTTACGTCTCCAAAATACAACCGCTGATGTAACTAAAGATACCGCTCAACAAGTTACTACTGCATTAAACGGGACGGGTAACTTTGAGATTAGACGTGTTGATATGGTTGGACCAAAAGTGGGAAAAGAGCTTCAATCTCAGGGGATTATAGCCCTTACACTTTCTGTTATAGGGATTTTAATTTATGTGGCATTTCGCTTTGAATGGCGTTATGGTATCGCTGCAATTATCGCATTGGTACATGACGTAGTGATTACTGCAGGAATGGTGAGTTTGTTTAATGTTGAATTCGATTTGACAGTATTAGCGGCGTTATTAACGATTTTAGGATTTTCAATTAATGACACAATTGTTATTTTTGACCGTATTCGTGAGACGATTCGTGATACTAAAAATGCTGCACAATATAACATAGCAGATATTATTAATGAGAGTGTAACTAATACCCTGTCACGTACTATCTTGACGGTTGCAACAGTTTTCTTTGTAATTTTGACACTCTTTTTGTTTGGCGGAGAAATTATTCATGGATTTAGTTTTGCGATGCTAATAGGGGTTATTTTCGGAGCATACAGTTCCATTTTCGTAGCATCTCCATTTTTAATTTGGTTTGGTTATGATGTGGCTAAAGCCAAAGCTATTCATGCAGAAAAAGCACGTAATCGGGCAGAAAAAGAGCGTTTACGATCACAGTTTGAACAAGGGATTGTTTAATATTTACCAAAATGTTTAGGAGTTTTGTTTGAATTATATTCCCTCTGAAATAGAGACTAAATGGCAAAAATATTGGGCGGAGCATAAAAGCTTCGAACCCAGTGAAGATTTTACCAAACCTAAAAAATACATCCTCAGTATGTTCCCCTTTCCTAGCGGTCGCCTACATATGGGACACGTCCGTAACTACACCCTTAGTGATACATTTGCCCGCTATTATCGTCAGCAAGGTTTTAATGTTCTCCATCCGATAGGATTTGACAGTTTTGGTATGCCAGCAGAAAATGCGGCGATTAAAAATGGTTCACATCCCAAAACATGGACGTATGACAATATCGATTATATGAAAAAAGAGTTTGCTTCTCTCGGATTCTCTTTTTCAAAAGATCGAGAGTTGGCGACGAGTGATGAACTCTATACCAAATTCGAGCAGGGCTTTATCATCGATATGTATGAAAAAGGTTTGTTGTACCGTAAAAAAGGGATGCTCAATTGGTGTCCTCATGATTTGACCGTCTTGGCAAATGAGCAAGTTGTTGATGGGTGCTGTTGGAGATGTGATACCCCTATTGTCAAAAAAGATATGAACCAATATTATTTCAAGATTACCCAATACGGTGATGAACTTCTGGAAGATTTGAAAAAATTAGAGGGTGGATGGCCAAAACAAGTTCTTACTATGCAGGAGAACTGGATCGGAAAATCCAATGGTTTAGCCTTTAATCTTTTTTTCGATAATAAGAGTAACGTAAAACTGGGTGGAAACTTTGAGAGCTTCGATGTCTTTACCACCCGTCCTGACACAATTTATGGAGTTTCTTACACTGCATTAGCCCCTGAACACCCGATTGTCTCTTATATGATAGAGAACGCGCTTGTGAGTGATGATGTTGTTGAACAGATCAAAGAGATGAAAAACAGCTCATCTATCGATCGGCAAAAAGAGAAGTCAGGGGTGGCATTAAATCTCAACGTTATCCATCCGTTGACACAAAAAAGTGTTCCGGTATGGGTAGCAAATTTTGTCCTTATGGATTACGGCAGCGGTGCGGTAATGGCGGTACCGGCGCACGATGATCGTGATTTTGATTTTGCCAAGAAATATGATTTGCCTATACATGCGGTGATTAAACCCTTAGAAGGTGAGTTAGATTTAACAAAAGCGTATACTGATACGGGGATCATGTTTAACTCCGAACGTTTCGATGGATTACCTTCTAAAGAGGCGCAAAGTAGTGTTATCGAGTATTTTGAAGCTGAGAAGATTGGACAAAAAACGACCAATTATAAACTCAAAGATTGGGGAGTTTCTCGCCAACGCTATTGGGGTGCACCGATTCCGTTTGTCCATTGTGAGAGTTGCGGTTTGGTGATGGAGAAAAAAGAGAATCTCCCTATCGCATTGCCGCATGATATCGAGATTACGGGAGAGGGGAACCCATTAGAGAAACACCCGACGTGGAAGCACTGTAAATGTCCGAAGTGTGGAGAAGATGCCATTCGTGAAACCGATACGATGGATACGTTCGTCGAATCGAGTTGGTATTTCTTGCGCTTTTGTGCCTCTTCGCTTAACTGGGAAAATGAGGCATTTTCAGCAGAACAAATTCGCTACTGGATGGGTGTCGATCACTACATCGGAGGGATTGAACATGCTATTTTACATTTATTGTATGCACGTTTCTTTACCAAGGTATTTCGAGATTTAGGATACGTGAATTTCGATGAACCGTTTGAAAAACTTTTGACGCAGGGGATGGTTCTTAAAGATGGGGCAAAAATGTCCAAATCCAAAGGAAATACTGTCGATCCTGATGCAATCATCGAGAAATACGGTGCCGATACGGCGCGTCTTTTTATCCTCTTTGCTGCCCCTCCGACTCAAGAATTGGAGTGGAATGACAGTGCAGTAGAGGGGGCATTTCGTTTCCTCAAACGGTTTGCCGATCGCTCTCAATATGTGCGTAAAACGAATAGTATTCCAGATATTGATCATTCTACACTTACTAAAGAGGAAAAAACAGCGCGTAAAAAAGTGTATGAAGCTCTAAAACGTGCTCAAGAGGTGTTTGTAGAACGTTATACCTTTAACACCATGATCGCAGGGGTTATGGAGGCGATGAATGCTTTGAATGAACAAAATAATTGTGACGTTTGGAGCGAAGGGTATTGGATTTTAACCTCTATTATGGAGCCGATTATTCCTCATCTATGTTGGGAACTTTCAACCGAGCTTTTCAGTCGACACAACCTCATAGAACAAGTTGTTTTAGATGAGGTATTTGAAGTTGATTCGCTAACGCTTGGTGTTTCGATTAACGGTAAAAATCGTGCAACCATAGAAGTGGGTGTCAATGAAATTGAAGCCGTAATTATAGAGATTGCAAAAGCTCACGTAGAAAAATGGATCGATGGAAAAGAGATTGTAAAATCGATTGTTATACCTGGAAAACTTGTTAATATCGTAGTCAAAGGTTAAATATGAAACATTGGACTTTTGCACTTATCTTAGTGTTTGCTCTTGTTGGTTGCGGATATCAACCGGCAAGTCATTATGCTCAGTCTGTTGTCGGCGAAAGTGTTAGTACAGAAGTTATTGTTTCCATGGAAGATCCTCAAAATACTGTCCTTATTAAAGATGCGGTAGATATGGCAGTTATTACAAAATTCAGAACGTCATTAGTTTCTAAAAATGCTTCACAAACGCATTTAAAAATTTCAATATCTTCAGTATCTTTTATCCCTTTACAATATAATATAAACGGGTATGTTACTACCTACCGGACTACGGTATTTATGAATATAGAGCGTATTAAAGGGGATCAGCACCAGATGTATACCACGACAGGTATGTATGATTTTGCTATTGAACCAAACTCAATTATTTCTGAACAGGCGCGTTTTGAAGCGATTTCTCAGGGATCACAAAAAGCGATTGATGCATTTATTGCACAAATATCAGCTCAGGGTGCGAACTCTAAATAAGGGGTAAAAAATGACCATTAATCAAATTGTTCGTAATACCGTAGAACGGCTCAAAGCAGAGGGGAAAGTTTGGACTCCGGATGTGTATGCCGAAATTTTTTGTGCAGAAGCAAAAAAAGCGGGGTTTGCCGTTGAAGATTGCAGTGGAATAGATCGTTATGTTTCACTTTTTGATAAAAAAACTGCAGAAGAGATAAAACAGTATCGAGTTAGAACAACGGCTGAACTCATCCGCTTTTTAATTTCAAAACTTAGTCGTTTAAATCCAAGTGAAGCATCGGTATTGGTTGAACTTTTAAGTTCACTTGCTAAAAAAATGGCGCAAAGTATAGATGCTCTTCATAACCCTGACGCATCTGCACTCGCAAAAAAAACCATTTCGATTTTAGATAGCCAAGGTGGTGTGACTCAGATTGATCTGCTTAAACAGGCTTGGACTAATTTTTTAACCATTTATGATGATACATTCTTGATGAAATTGGCACAATTTGGTACGATAGATACGGGTAATCTACGTCGTACAATTGAAGGATTGAATCTTCAAGATGTAAATAGTGCGCTCGGATGTGTGGATTATGCTAAAACAGTTCGCCTGCTGGTTTCATCTTTGGTCCCTTCAATCGCACCTTCAATGGATAATGCGACCATTGCTCTTTCACAAAAACTTCAAGACAAACCTGAATATGTAGCATCTGATGAGTGTGAAAAAGATCTGAAAACAGCAATTGCTATGCGTATAGCCCTCGATAAGCAAAGTGTTGAAGATATGGTGCGTGCATTAGATACACTTTTGGAGAAGCTCTCTGCACAGTTAATTGATCTAATTGAGCGAAGTGAAAATTCTTCGACTGAGATTAGAGAGGTAAAACGGGATTTAGAAGCATTGGAAAGTAATAAACCTAATGATTTTAAAACAGCACATAAACGTCTTTATGCAATTGCTAGTACATTAGAAGAAAAAGTTGAACTTTTGAGCAAAGATCTCAAAGTACATAATGATAAAGTAACACAGATGGGGAAAAAGATTGTTGCGTTGGAAGCAGAATTAACCCAAGCAACACAAGCCTCACGAGAAGATTTTTTAACAAAACTTTACAATAAACGAGCAATCGAAGAATACCTAGCCATAAAAGAAGCAGAATATGAGCGTCATGGACGTAAGTTTTGTATTGCAATGCTTGATTTGGATTACTTTAAAGTTGTTAATGATACTTATGGACATGAAGCAGGTGATGCTGTATTGATTGCATTTTCAAAAATATTAAAAGATGAAGCACGCACGAGCGATATCATAGGGCGTTACGGTGGAGAAGAATTTTTAGCCATTTTAGGAGATACGGATTTAGCAGGAGGAAAAGTATTTTGCGAAAAAGTACGTTCTCATGTCGAGCAAGCTCATTTTATGTTTCAAGGTGAGCGGATTAAAGTGAGTGTCAGTATCGGTATTTCAGAACGCAAAGATTTCCCGTCACTCAAAGCTGTTGTTAATGGAGCGGATGAGCGACTTTATGATGCAAAACGTAAAGGGCGAAATCGCGTCGAGCCCGCATGAGTCTGAACGATTTTTTAGCTAAAAAGCCTCTTTTTTACGATGTAATCGATGTCGAACGTTTTCCTAAAGCGTATCGGCAAATCGCTCCTCTTCTCCCGTCTCCTAAAATTATTCATTTGGTCGGAACCAACGGCAAAGGCTCTACGGGACGATTTTTAGCAACCGCACTGCATCGATCTGGGAAAAAGACAGGGCACTACACCTCACCTCATATTTTGCGATTTAATGAACGGATTTGGTTTGATGGATCTGATGTTTCAGATGAGATGCTTGAAGCGGCACATCAAAAACTCCTTGATTTATTACCGGAGAAGACGGCGGAAGCTCTAAGTTATTTCGAATACACAACACTTTTAGCGATGGTAGCGTATGAGGGGTGCGACTACGTCGTGATGGAAGCGGGGCTGGGCGGTGAATTTGACGCGACGGCCGTTTTTGACAAGGTATTGAGCATTTTTACCCCTATTGATTTTGATCATGCCGCTTTTTTGGGAACGACGATTGGCTCGATTGCAACAACAAAACTGCGCAGTATGGAGAGCCTTGCACTGCTAGGAAAACAAAAACACTCTGAGGTCGAAACGATCGCTCGAGCGATTGCGAATGAAAAAGGGTGCCGGCTCTATTTGGTAGAGGATCGTAAAACTGCAAAGATTGAAGACTTGGCATTGCACATTGCCACAAAAAACAGCCTTAGTGAGTATTTGCGCGATAATCTTACATTGGCAATGGCGGCGTTTGAACTTTTGGGGTATGAAGCAACTGAAGAGCTGTTTGATCAAAATGCACTCTTCGGGCGATTGAGTCAAATTGAGTCTAATATTACGTTGGATGTTGGGCATAACGCATTGGCGGCAGAATCGATTGCCAAAGCCTACGCAGGAAAAAAAATAACTCTGATTTACAATACCTACGGTGATAAAGAGTATTGGGAAATAGTGAGTCTATTGAAACCGATTATAGAGTCGGTCGAGATTATCGATGTAGACGAAGCTCGGATTGTAAAACGGAGTGAATTGGAGAGGGTATTGAATGATTTGGAAATTTCTTTCAAGACATTTGACTCGATTTATGAAGATAAAGAATATTTGGTATTCGGCTCGTTTAGCGTAGCTGAAACGTTTTTAAAGAGGATGAATAAGCACTGATGTCACAAGCACGATGGTATGAATATGTAAAAAACAACCCGAAGAAACTCCCCGAAATTCTCTTATGTGAGGATGCCAAAGAGGCGTCAGAGCTGAGTGATGTTTCGACATTTTTAGAGATACCGCATATCGTATTACCTGATTTCCGTGCGATTTACATGGACGATTTACGCCCCTTTAGTGAAGAGCTTTTTGCCCTTTTCGCAGCACTTCGTACTTATTACAAGGCCTCTAAAAAACCACTTATTATTGCACCGCTCAAAACACTCCTTTTCCCGATGCCGTGCGCTATGTTGCTCCAAAGCGAAACGATCGAGTTTGCTTCCCGTATCGATCTCAGTGCATTCAAAGAAAAACTGCTCCATTGGGGATACACCTTTGTGGATATGGTCGAGATGGAGGGGGAGGTGTCGCACCGCGGCGATATTCTCGATATTTATGTCCCCAACCAAACCAATCCGTACCGTATCAGCCTTTTTGACGATGAAGTGGAAGAGATCAAAGCGTTCGATGTTGAGACACAGCGAACCGATAAAGAGGAACTCGCTTCCATCGAGGTAACGAGTGCCTTTTTCTCACTGGATAGCGATCAGCACAAAGCATTCGAAAAGGCGATTGCCGCCGCACAAAGCGACAGTTTTGTCAAAGATATCGCCTCACTCGGGTTTTGGGTGTTGGGAGAATACGGCATAGATCTGTGCGAGGGAAAAAAAGTCGCGCGTATCCGAGAGATGAAAAGTGTCCTCGACGAAGCATATGGACTCAATCAGCCTGTGTTGCCGCGTGCACGGTTGGAAGCGGAAATACTTCCAGAGTCTGAGCGGTACACTCCATTGGGTGGAGGGAATTTCGACACCTTGCGCAGTGTCCATAAAGCCAAAAAATTTACCCTGATCGCCGCGAGTGATACCCAGCTCAAAGCAGCAGGGATTTTTGAACTTAAAGGCCTCTGTGTCAAAACATCGGGGATCGTCCTCAACCTGATCGGCCCCGATGAGATCATTTTTTCCCTCAACCGCCATGAGAAAAAGCGTCGCCGTCGTCGTACGTCGATTCTTCTCGATGATCTCAAAGTGGGCGATTATGTCGTCCACGAAGAGTACGGAGTGGGGATATTTGTCGGGATTGAGCAAGCAGAAATCCTTGGCGGTATCAAAGACCTCGTCGTCATCAAATACATGGGAGATGATAAACTTCTCCTCCCTGTCGAAAATCTCGATGCGATTGACCGCTATATCGCCTCAGGAAGCCTCCCCGTCCTTGATCGTTTGGGCAAAGGAAGTTTCGGCAAGCTCAAAGAGTCGGTCAAAGCAAGATTGTTCGAGATCGCTTCGGAGATTGTCGGAATCGCCGCGAGTCGTGCCCTGATCAAAGCGTCGGTGATCAATGTGGATGCGGGAGAATTACGCCGTTTCCAAGCAGAATCAGGATTCGATTATACTCCGGATCAATCAAGCGCGATCAGCTCAATCATCCGTGATCTCTCATCGGGACATATTATGGATCGGCTCCTCAGCGGAGATGTCGGTTTCGGAAAAACCGAGGTGGCGATGAACACGATATTCGCGGCGGCAAAAGGGGGCTTTCAATCACTCCTCGTCGTTCCGACGACGTTGCTCAGTTCACAGCACTTCCAATCACTGAAAGCGCGTTTAGCACCGTTTGGGCTTCGGGTGGCAAAACTTGACCGATTTGTCTCTGCCAAAGAGAAAAATGCGACCCTTCGAGCCCTAGAAGCAGGCGAACTCGATTGTGTCGTAGGAACGCACGCACTGTTCGGGGTGAGCTGTGCCAAACTCGGCATTGTCATTATCGATGAAGAACATAAATTCGGAGTTAAACAAAAAGAGAAACTCAAATCGCTCTATGAAAACGTCCATCTTCTCAGTATGAGTGCAACACCGATCCCGCGCAGTCTCAACCAAGCTATGAGCTCGATTAAAACGATGTCCGAACTCCTCACCCCGCCATCAGAGCGTCTAGGGGTACGGACGTTTGTGAAAAACTACGATGAGAAATTGATCAAAGAGGTGATACTGCGCGAACTCCGTCGCGGCGGACAGGTATTCTATGTTCATAACTCAATCGATTCGATGGTGATTAAATCAGGAGAACTAAAAGCAATTCTCCCTGATATCCGAATCCTCATTCTCCACTCGCAGATCAGCGCAACTGTGACGGAGGAGGAGCTGGCGAAGTTTGCCGATCGCCAATATGATGTACTCCTTGCAACTTCGATTATCGAATCGGGTATCCACATGCCGACGGTCAATACGATGATTATCGACGGGGCGGATCGTTTCGGGATGGCGGATCTGCATCAGCTTCGCGGACGGGTCGGACGGGGGCACATCGAGGGGTATGCTTACTTTATCGTCGATGACAAAGACCATCTCACCGAAGAGGCAAAAAAGCGCCTCGTGGCACTCGAATCAAACTCGTTTCTCGGAAGCGGCTCGATGCTGGCGTATCATGACCTCGAAATACGCGGCGGGGGAAATCTCGTCGGGGATGCCCAAAGCGGCCATATCAAAAACATCGGCTATTCCCTCTATCTACGCCTTCTCGAAGATGCGATCAAACTCCTTACCAATCAAACCACGGCAATCAAAGCGAGAGTGGACATCAAACTCACTGTCAGTGCTTTTATCAGCGATGAGATCGTCAGTGAAGACCGCTTGAGATTAGAACTCTACCGTCGTCTCAGTCAGTGTGAATCTCCGAGTGAGATTTACGAGATCGAAGAGGAAGTTGGGGATCGTTTCGGTAAACCCGATACCCCTACGAAGCAGTTTTTCGAGATCATGGTGATTAAATTACTCTGTATCGAAAAGAAGATCAAAATGGTGAGCAACTACAACCAAAACATCACTATTGAATACCAAAGTGGTGTTAAAGAGACGTTGCAGAGTAAAAGTAAAGACGATGATGACCTCATTGGTACTGTTTTACACTATCTGCGTACGCTAAAATAGTAATATTATATAAGTTAATAGGGAGTAAATACCGGTAAAATCGTATTTTCTTATAGGAAAATGGTATAATCGTGTAATTAGTCTGAGGGAAAATGATGGATAAAGCAGTAACATTGAAGTTATTGGGAGAAGCAAAAAAAGCTCACGTTAAATGGGTACAGCGTGCCAAATCATTGATCGAAGGGTTGCCTGTTGATGAATCAGCAATTCCGTTAAATTGTACCGATTGTGCTTTTGGGCAATGGTTTTATGGAGAAGGTCAAAAGCTCAATGCACTTGGAAATATGGGAAGTTTAGTTGATATCGAAAAAGCTCATTTTGCATTGCATGATCATTATATGAAAATTTTTAAAATCTATTTTTCTGATAAAGATAAATCATTTTTCTCTAAAATATTTAGTTCAAAAAAGAAAATAAGCGATCTAGAAAAAGAGATGGCAAAAGAATATTTTATAAAATTACAGGCTTCTTCCGAAGAAGTTTTACTCCAAATCGGTAAACTTGAACGACGTCTTTATGCTATCCCTCAGAGTTCATTTGATGCGAGTGTAGCCGTATCCAAATGAGTTTTTGCAGTTACTTCGATACCTATCAATGTCGTTCGTGCTCTTGGATCGATTATCATTACGCCGAACAATTGAAACTTAAAACGGATCATTTACAGGCTCTTTTAAAACCGTTTCATCCTCATACGTATTTAAAACCTGCAACTTCACCTCTGCGCGGATTTCGCAATAAAGCAAAAATGGTAGCTACCCCTTCTCTTGATGGGGTCATATTGGGACTTTCTGAAGATATTAGTTTGATCAAATGTCCTCTGTATGATATCAGTATGCAGCATGTTCTGGAAAATGTGCAACTTTGGTTGAGAGAATTAGGGGTTAAAGCTTACGATATCAAACAGAAAAAAGGTGAGTTGAAATTCGTCCTCCTCACACGAAGCAAGTCAAACGGAACCATGATGCTCCGTTTTATCCTCCGCTCACACGGAATTATTTCACGTCTTGAAAAATCTTTGCATATATTGATGTCCCGTTCACCGGAGCTCAAGGTTGTTACAGTCAATATACAACCGGTACATATGGCTATTTTAGAAGGTGAAGAAGAGATTTTTCTCACTGAACAAACGCGCTTAGAAGAACGCCTAAACAGTATTCCTCTTTATATAAGACCTAAAAGTTTTTTTCAGACAAATCCGGATGTAGCCGAAAAACTTTATCACACCGCGAGTGAATGGGTAAGTGAGTCAAAACCGACGCGTATTTGGGATCTCTTTTGCGGAGTAGGGGGATTTGCATTGCATTGTGCTACTCCCGAACGTGAAATTATCGGTATTGAAATAGAAGCTGAGGCAATTGCATGTGCCCGTGATTCTGCAACACAGCTTGAAATGGCAAATATCCGTTTTGAATCACTAGATGCGGCGAGTTTCGGAGCAAATGCGGGAGCTAAACCGGATGTTGTGATTGTCAATCCACCACGTAGAGGACTTGGGGAACAGTTATCCAAATGGCTGATGAGAATCGCCCCTGATAGAATTATCTATTCGAGTTGCAATGCCGTAACATTGGTAAAAGATTTAGAAGTTTTGAGTGGATATGCTCTTCATCGGGTAGAGCTTTTCGATATGTTCCCTCATACGGCGCACTATGAGGTTTTAGTAGAATTACTCAGAGAAGATTCGTAAAGAGTTCCGAAAAGATCAGTATAGGTTAGATATAGGCGTACATCAAATTCGAGCTGATGATAAGATGGTTCGATATGAGTACAGAGTTTATAAAAAGCTTTATTATGCTCTTTTTCTTTGAGGTGAGCCAACTCATGCGTTACGATCATCCGTAAAAACGGTTCAGGCACTTTTTTAAAGAAATGGGAAATCCGAATCTCGTTTTTGGCTTTTAATTTCCCCCCTTGTACCCGTGAGACAAAGGTATGTGTTCCAAGCGCGGAATTCAGATCACGAATTTTGGTATCGTAGAGGACTTTAGAGATCGGATCAGAGTTTCGAAAGTGAGTGTTTTTGATCTCCATGACGTAATCATAGAGCGTTTTATCACTGATATAGGGGTGAATATGCGGATATTTGGTTAGCAGATGTTTTCCCAATATATTATCAGTAATAAGATCTTGAACCTGATGACGAATCTCTGGGGTATAGTGCATTAGATATTTAAGCGTGTGCATATGCAATTGTAGTATAGTTTCATTAAATAGAACGCCAAAAAAGGTTCGGGATGGAACATCAAAAGATTGACGAACTTATAGTCCGGATCAAAGCGCTTGAATCGGAGTTGGAGGCGGAACTCCATCATGAGTATGAAAAGTTTACCTGCGAAATCACCAAAAAACGTGAAGAGTTGCTTGCATCCTATCGAAAAGATCGTCAGGGACTTTTTCGCTATTTGGTGACAACACCGATTTTGCATTTGTTGAGTGCTCCGGTTATTTATGCTATTTTGATTCCTGCATTCATTTTGGATGGATTTGTTAGTGTTTATCAGTGGGTCTGTTTTCCGATTTACAAGATTGCCAAAGTCAAACGGAGTGATTATATCATCGTAGATCGTCACCGTTTGGGGTATTTAAACATTATCGAAAAAATTAATTGTCTTTATTGCAGTTATTTTAACGGGCTGATGGGGTATATCTCCGAGATCGCTGCCCGTACTGAGCAATACTGGTGTCCGATACGCCACGCATCACGGGTCAAGAATATCCATTCGCGTTATCAGAATTTTTTTGAGTATGGTGACAGTATGAACTATCGGCAGGGGAATGAAGCATTGAGAAAAGAACTTACAGAGGTGAAAGAGTGAAAATAGCGTTTATAGGCGATATTGTCGGTCGTCCGGGACGGATGATGATCAAAGAGCATTTAAAGAAGCTTCGGCGTGAACACGAGATCGATTTCGTTATCGCCAACTACGAAAATGCCTCTCACGGATTTGGTGTGACGATGAAAAATGCCAAGGAACTTTTTGAGATGGGGATCGACTGCATGAGCGGCGGAAACCACACTTGGGACAAAAAAGAGATCGAACCGTTGTTGGAGTCTTTGCCGCTTTTGCGTCCACATAACTACCCTGAGGGCGTCAAAGGGACGGGATGTCGTGTCTTTGATGTGGCGGGGGAGAAACTCGCTGTCCTGAACATCATGGGGCACTATGGTATGCCCTACGTCGATAATGCATTCCGATGCGCCCGCGACAGTGTGGCAAGTCTCAAAAATGAGGGAATCAACCATATCTTCCTCGATTTTCATGCCGAAGCATCGAGCGAAAAGCGCGCTATGCTGATGTTGCTCGCGGGCGAAGTGAGCGGGATTATCGGAACTCATACCCATGTGGGGAGTGATGATTTTCAGATCGCAAACGGGACAGCCTATATGAGTGATATCGGTTTGAGCGGTTGCCGTGACAACGTGATCGGAATGGACTCGAGAGTTCCGTTGGAGCGCTTTATCACAGGAGTGTCGGGACGATTTGAAGTTCCCGAAAAATGCCGAAAAATCCTCCAAATCGCTATTATGAACCTCGAAGAGGGGCAATGCACCGATGCTTTCAAGCTCAAAATTTTCGATGACGGACGGGTATTTCGCACTGATGCATGGGTAGAGGAATAAATGGAACTTTCCGATTCATTTGAACTCTTTAGCGCACTCGAAAAACTGAAACTTCTCGAAAACTCTCCGCCGCTGTGGTGGCCTGCGTATGGAACCTTTGAAGTCGTCGTCGGCTCAATTTTGACCCAAAACACCCAGTGGGAGAGAGTTCAAATCTCTCTCGATAATCTCCGAAATACGGAGATTTTAGCCCCCGATCTCCTCGCCAAAACGCATAGCGAAATCCTGATGGAGCTGATCCGTCCGAGCGGGTTGTTCAAAGCCAAAGCGTCTAATCTCATCCGCCTTTCGCACAATATGATCGACGAGTATGGCGATTTCGAGAGTTTTGCCCTCGCTGTTGATCGTGAATGGCTCTTATCGCAAAAGGGAATCGGTCCCGAGACGGCAGATAGTATCCTCTGTTATGCGTGTGCTCGTCCAGCTATGGTTGTCGATGCCTATACTGCGCGATTGTTAAACGCGTTTGGATATGAGTTTGAGAGCTATGATGAGCTGCAGGAGTGGTGCGAAGCGGGGATACGAGGCTATTTCGATACGGTTCAACTCCCTGCCGCGTTTGCGCGGTTTCATGGGATGATTGTGGAGTATGTGAAGAGGAATAGTCGGGGGAAAGTGGTGAATATCGAGCGGATTAGCTCAATTATTTGACTTTTGAATTGTTTTTTTATTATGACTGTCATTTTCGATATAATTGAACATTAAACTGAAAACTGACAATGAATAGAGGCTTAAATTGGATATACAAAATAGATTAATTGCGCGTAGTGCGGAATTGATCGATCAAAATTCCATTCGCTTTGATTTCGACGTTTTCTTGCAACGACTGTTGTTATTTGAGACTTATATACTTGATTCGATACGGTTAAAAGAAATTCCATATTTAATTGATTGTTTTGGTTACGAAGGTTTAATAAAACTACTCGATGCAAATATATTTAAAATTCAAGCTACAGCAAATTCAATTGGACAAATTGGTCAAACATTTTTACGTCATAATCAGGGCAGAGAAATTTTGCCACTTGGATCATTTTCTTTTTCATCTATAAAATCTGCTGATGATAAAAAATATGTAAGCGATTGTTTGAAGATTACTGATGAAATTCCAAAAATTTCAACAAAACAAAAAATCAAACTTAAGCATTCTATTATAGATAACTTAACTCGTTTGCCTAATGATTTTGGAAATAAATCGATTGAACAGATGAAATCTGAAATTCTTAGAAAAGAAATAGTGAAAAAACATCTTAGCAGAGCTTTAATGAAAATATATGGCTTTGAGAATATATCAAAACAACTTGACGTTACTGTGCATCAGCTTAGTGAAGATGATTTTTTGGTTGAAAGTAATATTGAAAGTAAGTTTGGTTTAAATAAAGAAAATACGCATAAAGTTATCGAAACATCATTATTAAGTATTGGAACTTTGAATCAAAAAATAGAAGAAATGAAGTTTCATAATGCATTATCAGGTTTTATGGGAAATGAGATTCCTTTATTTGAAGATAAGTTGGCTTTCTTAGAAAGAGATTTGTCACCTCAAAAAACAGAGTGTCAAATGCAAAGAATATTGGAGATTAAAGATTTTCCAAAGATTGATACTATTGGTAGCATTGATGTTGAAAAATTACTTGAAATACGACAAAGTAACGAATGTAAATTGTTTAGAATGTGGTTAAAGCAAACTGATAGCCTAAATGATGATGAAATTAGTGATGAGATAAATAATTATAGAGAAAAAATGGCTTCTTTAGTTAATTCAACATCCGGAAAAACAATAAGATGGGGCATTGGAGTTGGAATGGATTTGCTTCCATTTGGTGGGAGTGTTTATGGGGCTTTGGATACTTTCTTGATAGACAAATTACTTCCTCAAAAAGGACATATCGTTTTCATAAACGATTTGTATCCTTCAATATTTAAAACATGATATAAAAAGAATGAAGTTCTTCAAAACACCTCTTTAACTCGTCCCACTTCCCCGCTCATAAGCCGTACTTTGATCCCGTGCGGATGATTCGGTGATTTGGTGAGGATGTCGCGGACGATCCCCTCCGTTAGTTTCCCCGTTCTCTGATCCTCTTTGAGGACGATGCTCACCCGTTTGCCCGACATGATATTTTTGCGTTCTTTTCCGTCCATCTTTAGTCCTTTAATGTAGTAGTGTTAGTAGCTCTTCGAGCGTTTGTATCCGATGGGTTGCCGTGCTGAAATCGTGGCTTTCGGTAAAGCGGTTATGGACGATGACACACTCGATTCCCGCCGCGACGGCAGAGCGCAATCCCCGCTCCGAATCCTCGACGATGATCGTCTCATGTTTCTCACCGCCTAGACGTTCCAGTCCTAACAGATAGGGATCAGGGTAGGGCTTGGCGCGAGGGTACTCGCCGCTGCACAGAGTAAAATCCATGTAATCGGTTATCCCGCGCGTGGCGTGGATGAGGTCGAAATCGCACCGTAACGCTGAGGTGACGATCCCCATACGATAACGCTCCGAGAGTTCTGCCAACACCTCTTTAGCCCCTGTGATGGTGATCTCTTCGGTGCGGAGGTAGTGCTGATAGCGTTCATTTCGCTCATTGCGCCATTTGTCGGTTTCATGGATCGGTATTCCCGTCTCTTCGGCGATCAAAAAGGCACTCTCTCCTGCGATCATAATCTCACGGTAGCGATCTTCGCTCAGATGAAATCCCTTGGAGAGGAGTATCTCCGCACTGGCGGTATAGTACCAATGCTCGGTATCGACGAGAACTCCGTCGTTGTCAAAAAGGATCTGTGTTTTCATAGCGCAATGATATCTAAATCGTTTATAAACACAAGATGAACGGTAACATTGTTATAATTGCATTATTAATAATTAGGAGAATAGATGATACGTTTAGGAATTATGTTTGTAATGGCAATGTTTATTTTGGGCGGATGCACTGCAAAAGAGTTTAGTAATGGCGTAGGTGATGGTATCGATGACGTTAAACGTGTTGTTCGCGGGACAAATAATTAGTCCCGAAACCCATTTAGCACGACAATACTTCGATAACGTCCACTCCCTTGGGAACGAGACACAAAAAACTGTACGTTTCCTCACCGATAGTCTCATAACTATGCGGTACTCCTGCTGGGATCAGTAACACATCTCCTGCTCCCGCTTCTATTGTTTTATCCCCAATGATTACTTTTGCCCGACCACCCAGAACGTATTGTTCGTGTTCGACTGTATTGGTATGCAGTGGCATATACCCACCCGCATCGATCGTAAAGTTACGCATTGCAAAATGGGGAGATTCATCGGGCGAGAGGAGCATTTTCATACTCACGCCACGACCTGCTTTTTGTGGTGCAGATTCGATAGTGTCGATTTGTTTATGCAAAAACATAGTTGCCTCGTTTGATTAGATGATAGTAGAGTATCATAGAATGATTTTGCTATCCATATAAGAATTGAGTTTCAAAGCTCAGGCGACAAAGCTTGTTTCACACAGTTACGACCGGAACCTTTCGCATCATAGAGTGCTTTGTCGGCTGAAGTTAATAGTAATTCCGAATTGTCAGGTTGTTGCGGGATCAGAGTGGAAACGCCGATACTCATCGTGACGTTATCTGAGGTTGATGAACCGGTGTGCGGAATGGATAATTCTTCTAAGCACAAGACAATTTTTTCAGCAATTTTAAATGCCTCTGTCGATGAAGTTTCAGGTAAGATGATAGCGAACTCTTCTCCGCCGAAACGGGCGGCAATATCGCTAGAGCGTTTTGCATTTTTTTGAAGAATTTGAGCAATATGAATCAGACATTTATCGCCTGCTTCATGGCCATACACATCATTAAATTGTTTGAAATAATCTATATCGATAAAGAGAAGAGATAAAGGTTGTTTATTTCGGTAATGTCGATTCCACTCGGCGATCATAAATCTATCTAAGGATCGGCGATTATAGAGTTGGGTCAATCCGTCTATATCAGCGAGATGAGTTAGCTTTTCATTATATAGGGACAATTCTTGTGTCATGGATTCATTTTCGAAACGGAGTTTTAAAGTGTATGCTAATTGGTTATAAAATTTAAGAGACGAGAAATACATTAAAGCGATATATATGACAAACAAAAGTGCGAGAGCATAAAAAGCTTCGTCTTTCATTCGTAACATTGCAATCATCAGTGGAACTACAATCGGGAGATAAAAAGCGGGAAAGGCAATGAACACAGATGAATTGGCATTAAATGCTCCGGCTATCAGTCCGGTATAGACGACAAAAAGGACTACTTGATAGGCAGCTGGCCATTCGGGGCTTAATAAAAATGACAGACTCCCCCACGATGCACCTGCTAAAAATGTCCAAAAGATATAGCGACGAACCCATATCTCTGTGGATGGATTGTTAGTATGTGTACGAAAAAAGAGAATAGTTGTGGCAAGGCGCATAAAATAAACGGTGATCATGAGGATAATCCATGCAGTGATCAGGAAATGGTCAGTAACTTTCCAAAGTGTGATTGCTGTAATAATGGCAGTAAGTATCCCCAGAACTTGTACACTTCGATTCTGCACGAACAGCAAGCGGATTTGTTCAGCTCGTACAGATGGTTCTACAGATTGAGGAAGAAGATGCTGGATCATTAACATAACCTTATTTAAGTAGATTTGTTAAACATAATTTATTTTTATAATTGTAGTGAAGATATCTTAATTTATCTGTAGCGTGTATGAGAGAGTTGATGTATGTATAATGAGGTATGGTATTTTTAAAAAAGACGGAGGGTGTAGAGATCGCTAATCTTCGTTAGTCACGAAGATTTAGCCATGATGGTGGATTGTCAAAATTGAGTTCACTTGCGTGCCAGTCAGTTTTTTCGCCATTACGGGCGTGAAGTTGGCCGCCAATCAGAGTATATTGCAACCCTGTGACATTACTGGTAAGCTTTTTGCCTTCTTTTAATGCGTCTAAAACGGCTTCTCTGCTTTCCATGGGGGGTTCCTTTAAATCGGCTCGGAAAAACACCTATTGGTGCCTTAATAGAAAGATTTTTGAGAGACGGGCAGAAAAAATCTGCTCGTCAGGGAGATTAGAGGATTGTTACGTTTTCTGCTTGAGGACCTTTGTCGCCTTCACCGATAGTGAAAGTAACTTTTTGTCCTTCTTCAAGACTTACACGGCCGTAACCAGTGTTGTTGATTTGACGGAAATGTACGAATACATCTTTACCGCCGTTGTCTTGTTGGATAAATCCAAAACCTTTTTCACTGTTGAACCATTTGACTGTTCCGTTAACTTGATTTGCCATAGCAATTCCTTTGGTTGTAAATACACTTCATTGCTGAAGTGGTCGAAAATATAAAGTGGAGCATTCTAAGGGCGGGTCGTACTGCTAACGGAAGTCATCAATAAAAAGCAAGCCAAAGATGAAACTCTAAATCATCTTTCAATACGTAAAGTATACCTGAAAAAAAACTTAATAGCAAGCAATTGTGTAATCTTCGTCGAAGAATTGCTATGTTATATCTTTGATCTTTTTTTAATACACAAATCCGATTCCTATGCCAATTCTATCTCCTTCGTGGTTACTATGACGTATTTCTGTTTTAGCAACGATTGATGGAGTGATAAACCAATCCATCCCAGCAGCGTGCGCAGTTCCGCCTAAGCCTGTATTTTCCAATGGAGAAGAGGGGTTTGCATATTCACTGTGTCCAAATGCGATGAGGGTATGGTGAGATAATCCGGCGAACTCACCTATATCGTATCCGATCGTAAGACTCGCACCTTTAGCAGTTTTTGAAATGGTGTCTTTTGCAGCAATACTAACGCTTTGAGGATCGCCAATCCACCCTTTAGAGATGATGGCATTACCTTCCCACCCGTTTTGAAAACGAGCTGATCCATGTATTTCAATTAATGTTGCTTGGGTATTTGTTCCGATAAGCGGAGTACTGACGATACTTACACCATAGAGCAGGGAATTGATATCTCCCGCATCCGCGCGCATGAGCCATCCGGCTCTTTTACCACCGGTTAAATAACTCTCTTTTCCATCATGTATCCAGGTAGAGCGTTTGAGCTTAGATGCATCCATTGGGGTCATTGCGCCAGCTATTAGGGTGATAGAGTCAATTTTATGAGTGATTAACGCCGCTGTTTCATGCCATTCGGTTGGAATTACAAGATATTCGACTCGAGATGGCTCGATGGTGAGAAAATAGATTGGTTCATGATATAGGTTGTACAGACCGACGGGTAAGTGCATTTTACCAAAGGAGAAAATGGTATTCTCAGATAAATTTTTATCCAAAGAGAGCGCTTCAATTTCTACCTCAGACCATTCCCCTTTTTCAGCTGGGTGTTGAAATCCGATATGGGTATGAAGCGTTATACCATTTTCAAACGCTATGGAAGGTTCGACGGTAAAACAGGTTATACCTTTACTACGATTTTGGGAATTGGCTAAGAAATTGCTCTCTGCATACCCTTCGACATTAAATACGGGTTGTGCTGATAATGTACTTGCTATCATGAGCGAGGCCATTGCAAAACGTGGGAGCATCTTTTATCCTAAATATGTTTAATAGAATAATAGCGGCAAGTTTCTGAAAATATTATTAATAATCATTATCAATTAATAAGAGGGGCAGTATTAAACTTTGGACTGCACCGTAATTTTGGTTGCTTCGAAGAGCTCTGCTGCTTTTTGAATCATAGGCTCTTTGAGGATATCTGAACCGTCAAATTCTTTTACGCTGGTTTCATCGCATTGGCTTACGCAGCTTCCGACTCCTATTTCAGCTTCTTCTACCATTGAGTCCGACTCAACTGAGATTTCGGGATTTTCTGAAGGCGATGTCTCTTCGAGAATGGTCGGTGGTTCTGATACTTCAACTACTTTTGTGCATGCATTGGATTTAATCTGGGTATCAATACCATAAATCTCTCTTACAAACTGGCGGATAATGCCAAAACTATTTTTGAGAAGCTCTTTTTCTTCTCCATCTGCACAGCTTTCCCATGTAAGGGTATCGTCTTCGTAACTGAGGAATGAGACATTGCTTTTAAAGCATGTACCTAAGTCAGCACTTCGATCACTGATCCGTTCACACAGTTGCTCAAATGGAGATTTTACAGGAGGCGGAGTGGGAGTAATATGAATCGTTTGAACCTCATTGGTAGTCACTTGAGAACTCTTTGCCGGTGCATGGGTGATACGTGATTCAAGTGATTCGATCATTTCATCGATCTCTTTTATTTTTAGTGCTTCAATCATTTTAAAAAGGGCGAGAGTGACGACAAAGCCACCATCCGCATTGATAGCAAAAAGAGTTTTGGCATCACTGAGAATTCGGAAAAATCGTTCGATAACAAGAGAACTGAACCGGTGATCTCCCTCATAAAGACGCTCTTTGAGATAGGCAATTAGCTCATCTACCACCATTTCGGATTCATATGCTTCGAGTTCTTGGAGCATGTGTGTCAACGCATTGCGATCTTTTGCAAAAATGGCGTCAAAAAGACGGCTGATATAATCAGGATCGAGTAATCCCAGCATATCGGCGACGGTTTTAATGTCAACGAATCCTTTGGAATAGATGATCGCTTGATCCATGAGGGTGAGGGTGTCACGTAAAGAGCCCGAACCACTACGAGCTAAAATATCGAGTGCTTCGGCTTGGTACTCTATATTCTCCAAATGGAGGATGTGACTGAGATGGTGGACGATGTTTGGATGGCTGATCCGTTTAAAACGAAAATGCTGTGTACGACTCAAAATTGTTGGTGGAAGTTTGAGTGGATCGGTCGTCGCAAGGATAAATTTAACATATTCGGGTGGCTCTTCGAGGGTTTTTAGGAGGGCATTGTGTGCCTCTTTGGTGAGCATGTGTACTTCGTCGATGATGAAGATTTTTATCTTTGCGCTGGCAGGACGGTATTTGGTGTGCTCAATCAGATCACGGATATCGTCTATTTTACGGCTGGAAGCGGCGTCCATCTCGATGATGTCGATATGCCGTCCTTCATTTGCCATAACGCAGTGACTACATACATCGCAAGGGGCAGAAGTAGGGCCGTTTTCACAAATGAGTGATTTGGCAAAAATCCGTGCGGTAGAAGTTTTTCCCGAACCGCGAAGTCCCGAGAAAAGATAGGCATGGGATAAGCGACCCGAATCAAGTGCCAATGAGAGCGTTTGGGAGATGCTCTCTTGACCGATAAGCTCTTCGAAACGTCGAGGACGGTATTTAAGTGCCAGTACTTCGGATGGTTTGCTCACGGATTTCCCTTAGAAATTAGTAATAAGAGTTTATCATGGTTAAGCTAAATTCAACCATTCCTTAGCGACTCGACGGAGCCCTTCAGGATTTTCAGAGGCAAAAAATTTGAGGCTTGTTTCCTCAAAACGCTTCGTAAAATCGTAGTGGCTTTCCAGATATTCGACAATCGCTTCACCGGAGTGGATGAGGGAACTTTTTCCATCGAAGTAGTTATCGATGGCGGTAGCGACCAGAGGAAAATGGGTACATCCGAGGATAATCGCATCGGGAGTTTTTTCCAAGTGGGCAAAGTAATGATTCAGCGTACTTTGGAGCACTTCACCCTCATATAGTCCCTCTTCGACGATGGGGACGAGCAACGATGTTGCGATGGCACTGAGATTGTTGTATCCTAATTCATGTAAACCTTTTTCATACGCGCCTGATTTGACGGTTGCTTTGGTTCCTAAAATCAGGATATTTGCATCAATATTAGGGATTGCATTTTTGAGTGCTAAAACACCAGGGTCAACGACACCTATAACATCACAGTGGCTTTGTTCTCTCATCTCATCGAGAGCATAGGCACTGACAGTATTGCACGCAGTGATGAGGAGATCGATTTCAAAGTTTTTGAAAAATTCGAGGGCTTCGAGGGAGTAGCGGATGATCGTATTTTGATCTTTGACCCCGTAGGGGACACGGGCAGTATCTCCGAAGTAGATGATCTCTTCGAAGAGTTTATGTTCCAGTAGTGACTTAACGACGCTTAGTCCACCGACACCACTGTCAAAGACTCCTACGCGCATCTTATTTGCTCGACTCGTTCATACTGTCGAGGAATTCGATATTGGATTTGCTTTTGAGCATTGTATTATAGAGGAAACGGAGGGCTTCGACTTCGTCTTCTTGTTTGTGCAACATCGAGCGAAGGACAAATACTTTTTGCAAGACATCCGGACCGAGGAGGAGTTCCTCTTTACGAGTTCCCGATTTGAGAATATCGATCGCAGGGAAGATACGGCGATCGGAGATTTTACGGCTGAGGACAATTTCAGAGTTACCGGTTCCTTTGAACTCTTCAAAAATAACTTCATCCATGCGGCTCCCCGTATCGACGAGAGCAGTTGCAATAATTGTCAAACTTCCGCCGTTTTCGATGTTACGAGCAGCACCGAAGAATCGTTTCGGCTTGTGCAATGCATTGGCGTCAACCCCGCCCGAGAGGACTTTTCCTGAACTCGGAGTTACGGTATTGTATGCACGAGCAAGTCGGGTGATGGAGTCGAGGAGGATAACAACATCTTTGCCAAGCTCGACACGTCGTTTTGCACGTTCGATGACCATTTCAGCCACTTTAACGTGATTTTTTGCCGGTTCGTCAAACGTAGAACTGTAGACTTCCCCTTTAACACATCGTTCCATGTCGGTTACCTCTTCGGGGCGTTCATCGACAAGAAGAACCATGAGTTCGATTTCGGGATGGTTGCTGGTAACGCCGTGAGCGATCTCTTTCATGAGTTCTGTTTTACCGGAACGTGGAGGTGCAACGATAAGACCGCGTTGTCCTTTACCGATTGGAGAAAATAGATCCATCATTCGTCCGGTAAGTTTCGTCGGTTGGTATTCGAGTTTGATTTGTTCAAGGGCATAAAGAGGGGTAAGATTTTCAAAAAGAGGACGTTTTTTTGATTCTTCCGGTGGGAGATAGTTAATTGCTTCGACTTTGAGAAGAGCGTAATAACGCTCCTGATCTTTTGGAGCGCGCACTTGTCCGGTAACAATATCTCCATTGCGAAGAGCGAAACGGCGGATTTGGGTGCTGGATACATAAGCGTCATGAAGTGAATCGCTGAACCCTTGGTCTACTGCACGTAAGAAGCCGTAACCATCTTGCATAATCTCCAAAATACCGGTAAAAAGGATAAATCCCCCTTGCTGTACCTGAGTTTTAAGAATTTCAAAAATCAAATCTTGACGTTTGAGTTCATTGGGGTCTTCAATACTTAATGAGGTAGCAATATCAAGAAGATCTTCAAGCTTTTTGGTCCGAAGTGCTTCAATTGTAAAGCCATCAACAGGGGTATGTGTTCGGTTTTTAGAGTTATTTCGAGGAGTTTTTGCGGTATCGCTCATACGTGGTAATGCCTTAAAGTGTGTGGATTTAATCGGCGAGTATTTGGGTGAGATGTCATTGACAGGTCATGGAATTATGACGACATTATAAACTATCGATTGGCGGCTTGTCAAGAAACTCCTTTTAATCAAAGTGTGAACGGTTTTTGCTATGATGCTATGAAATAATAAATAAACATATTTTTAAAGGTCTAGCTTGTTCGATTTTTTAAAAAAGAAAGTTGAAGAAACTCCCATAGCCGAAGCCGTTGTCGAGGTACCTAGAAATTTTTCCAATACGTTAGGGATGGAATTTCTTTACATAGACGGCGGTGAGTTTATGATGGGAAGAAATCCGCAGTACAATGAAGGAGGTGATGTTGAATCGCCTCCACACTCTGTTCGCATTGAAGGATTTTGGATTTCAAAATATCCTGTTACGCAAGAGCAATATGTGAAATTGACTCGCTTGAACCCCTCGTATTTTAAAAATGACAAAGTAATAGAAGAAAATTCTCGTCGTCATCCGGTCGAGCAGGTGAGCTGGTTTGATGCAAAAGCGTATGTGGAGTTATTAAATCGTTACGAAGGAAAAACCCGATTTTATGCTCTTCCGACAGAGGCTCAGTGGGAATATGTGGCAAAAGCAGGAGGAAATACCCGCTTTACATTCGGAGATTCGGAAGCGATGCTAGACGATTATGCGGTTTATGAAAACAGTGCGAATTTTCGAACATGTGTTATTGGGGAAAAACTTCCAAATCGTTTGGGAATTTATGATCTTTTGGGCAATGTATGGGAATGGTGCGAGGATGACTTTTTTGCGAATTATGTCAATGCACCTACAAACGGAAGCCCTCGTATCGGTGGAGCAGAGAGTGAATCGTTTAAAGTTCGTCGCGGAGGAAGCTATAAAACAGGCTATTTATGCCTGAGAAGTTCTTTTCGCGGCTATTCACGTCCTGATTTTGCTGCCAATGATATTGGTTTTCGTCTTGTTATCAACGGAAAAGTGTTTTAAGCATTAAACTCACCGCTCTCATAGAGCCATTTTCCCTCTACTTTTAAGAAGCGGCTTTTCTCTTTGAGAAGTCCGCCCTCCAAACTCGCTTCAAATGTGACAAACGCTTCATTCTCCCCATCGATAAAGTCATTAATTTTCAATCCGATAAACTGATTATTGTGAGAAAAGTCTAGAATGCTTGTTATCCATTTTTCTCTATCCTCTGTGTAATCGGGATTATTCGGATGGGTCGTTGCCATAATGTAATCCGCTAATCCCAGAGCAAAGGCACTGTAGCGTGAGCGCATCAGTTTGAGGGAATTCGAGGGGAGTATCCCTTTGTGGTAAGGCTGGCAACATTGTTTATATTTTTTGCCGCTGTGGCAGGGGCAGGGTGCGTTGGGTGATATTTTCATAAAGCAATCATAAAATAGATTGTCTGAAATTCTGTTAATCAGGATGATATAAGGGGTTAATCAGTAATCTTGGTTGC
>JAQTTG010000026.1 GCA_028710885.1 Sulfuricurvum sp. | reverse complement strand
AATCCGATCCGTTTTAATCCTAAATCGATTGCAATATAGGTCGCCATCATTTCCCCAGACAGAACTGACCGAACATCTTGTCGAACATCTCATCGAGTTCATACGGACGACTGATCGAGGCAACGGCTCGGATCGCGGCATTGATATGAAACGAAAAGAACTCCAGTTCTCCCTCATGCAACGGCTCGTTAGCTTCATCAATGGCACGAACAGCGTTCTCTGTTGCACTGATCTGACGCTGGGAGATCAGCATCATCTCTTCACCGTCGTTTTCGTGATCCATCAGAGTACTCAACGCATCGACGAGTATTTGGGTATCTTGTTTACAGCTCAGACGGATCGGAGCGTATTGCCCAATCGCGGAAACATCAAACACTTCGGTCAAATCGGATTTGTTGAGGATAGAGATAAACGGTTTATCATTCCGATACCGCTCGATGAGATCGATAATGGCGCGATCTTCCTCGTCGATCTCTCGCGAAGAATCAAACAGTGCGATAACGACATCGGCATTCTCTATCGCGGCGATGGAGCGTTCGATTCCAATCCGTTCAATCTCATCGTGCGCGTTGCGTATCCCTGCCGTATCGACCAAACGGATCAGATGAGTACCGATGCGCACCTGCTCTTCGATCGTATCACGAGTCGTCCCTGCGATGTCACTGACGATGGCACGTTCATAATCGAGGAGCGCATTGAGGAGCGAACTTTTCCCCACATTGGGTTTGCCGATGATGGCAACCCGAAATCCCTGCATCAATCCGCTTCGACGACGGCTCGATTCGAGAGTGCGGGAGAGGGTATGTTTGATACGCTCCAGTTTCACTACAATCTGATCCACAACATCTTGCGGTAAATCCTCTTCGGCGTAATCGATCACCACTTCTGAGTACGCGAGAATTTCGAGGAGCGAATCACGAATCCCCTCGATGTATCCGCGTAATTCACCCTTCATCTGACGGGCAAGTATCCGCGCGGCATCGTCACTTTTGGCTTCGATCAGTGCGGCAGTCGCTTCGGCTTGGGTGAGATCGAGTCGTCCATTTAAAAAGGCTCGTTTACTAAATTCCCCCGGCTCGGCTAAACGCGCCCCTTCTGAAAGGACAGCACGCAACAAAGATTCGGCAACTACATATCCACCGTGACATTGAAACTCCACCACCTCTTCGCCGGTAAAACTGCGCGGCGCTTGGAAATAGATAACAATCGCTTCATCAATCAACGTACCATCATTATGATGCAAAGAGCTAAGGGTGGCGTAGCGAGGTTGGAGCTTCGTTTTTTGGGTAAGTTTTAGCGCAATGGAGAGGGAACCCTCTCCGCTAAGGCGGAGAATGGAGATAGAGCCAATGCCGTTAGCGGTGGCAATGGCAGCAATGGTATCACGCATCAATATTCGTGATAGCTATTGATAACGATAAACTTACCGCCATCACGGGTAGAACGGATAGCCACATAACGATCAGGATAACGATCACGAAGCTGTTTAAGAGCGATTTGAACCAATACACCGTCTAAAACTTTTGTCTGTGCACGACCCTCTTGGTCGATGATATCGCATACATTGATCAAATATCTGGAAATCGACTCTTCCTGATTTTTCAAAAATTCGGCAATTTCAAGACGTAATTGCATCCCATAAACTGCGTTGATCCAGTTGAATAACATATAAGAGAGTGCTTTATAACGATACCCCTCTTTACCGATCATCAATGCAGCATCGGCACCGGTAAACTCAACAAGAAGGGTATTTTCATCGTATACACTAACATCAACGGCATTGATATCAAAACAAATATCTTTAAAAAGGATATTGATTTGTTCTTTGACTTCATCTGCGCATTCTTGTGCAGAAAGCTCATACATATCATGATCTTCTATCTCTTCTTCGAAATCATCATCTTGAATGTAAAATTTGTCACTCAACACAAGCTCTTCCGGCTCAGTATCAGAAACAACATTATCACTCTCATAACTTATCAAAGGATCGATTTCTTCTTGTTGTTCTGTGACAGCTGATTCTTCAACAGGAGTATAAGGTAAATTTGCAACAATAATTGCAGATTTTCTAAAGAACCCTAATACACCATTTGATGGAAATTGTACAATTTCGACTTGCAGTGCGGTAACCGAGCATCCGAATTCAGCAGCTGCTTTAGCATACGCCTGTTCTAAGGTAGGTGCTTCAATCTTTTTCATGATGCTTTTCCGCAAGATGAGTTTCATGACGTGCCGCACGTGCTGCTTCAAACTGTTTGTTTACCAAATATTGTTGTGCAATAGAGAAAATATTATTCACAAACCAATACAACACAAGTCCTGCAGGGAACGTGAAGAAGAAAAAGGTAAAAATAACTGGTAAGAATTTAAAGATTTTCTCTTGCAACGGATCAGTAAAATTACTCGGAGTAATTTTTTGTTGATAATACATCGTCGCACCCATCAAGATTGGCAAAATGTAATATGGATCCATACGAGAAAGATCGTTTACCCACAATATCCATGGAGCTCCCTGCAAATCTACAGCATTCAAAAGAACACGATAGATAGCAAAGAAAACAGGAATTTGTAATACTAATGGCAAACATCCACCCAATGGATTAGCACCATGTTTTTTATACATCTCCATCACAGCTGCATTCATACGTTGTGGATCACCTTTGTATTTTTCCTGAACTTCTTTAATACGTGGTGCGATCTCTTTTATTTTTTGCATAGAGACCATCCCTTTGTATGTCAAAGGATAAAGAAAAATACGGATAATGATCGTAAGAGCAATAATTGACCAGCCCCAGTTGCCGAATATACCATTTAGCCACATCAAGACTTTAAAGATAGGTGCCGCAACAAATGTAAACCAGCCGTACTCGATTGAATGAGTCAATACAGGATTGATCGATTCTAATGTTTTATACTCTTTAGGTCCAATATATCCATTAAATGTAAAGTTATTTCCACCTTCTAGATATGTAACAGGATTATTATTAATATCTCGTTCAACATAAACTTGAGTCTCTTTTGAAAACCCATACATGATTGATGCATAATATTGGTCAAACGAAGAGGCAAAGTGGACATCAGTAAAAATTGATCGTCCTTCAACATCTTTGTCTTTAAAGATAGTCGTCAAATTATCACCTGCGTAGATCATCCCACCTTTAACGGTCATCATTTCTTCTACGACTTGCGGGTGCTGCCCCAAATAAACAAAATAACGCTTTTCATTTGAAAGAGAAATTTTTGCATCGTAGTGACCATCTGCGTAAAACGTTAATGATTTTGTAATCGTAAGTTCTGGAAGATTTTGAGTCAGAGTTACAACTGCTTTCCCATTTTCGCCTAATGCAACATTATTAATATCCGTTGAATACGGAGTTTTTGCTGCTGCTACATTTAATGCTTCATCACCAAAACGGATAAATAATGGTTTTGCGCCATCAGTTGAAACCAACTCAGCCAATTTACCATCTTTACCATTATGTTTTTTATCGCGAAGGACAGCAGAGGAGATGCGTCCAAGTGTATCTATTTTAAGTGTGTATTCTTGAGCAGAAACCGTAGTTAATGTATCGGTTGTAGTAGATTGAATATTTGAAACACTCTCAACTGGAGCATCTTGTGGTTCAGTTGAAACATTTTTTTGTTCTACCGGTGTTTTTGAAGCAACAGCTTGAGTAGCATTTGCTTCCGCATTAGGAGCTTTTGGAGGAAAAAGCGTAGTATAACCTATGAAAAAAAGGAAAGATAAAGCAACGGCAACGAGAAGTCGTTGGTTGGGGGTAAACTTGTCTAGCACTGTGACCCTTTAAACTTAAAATTTTTGATCAGAAAATAATTCTGTTGATATGGAACAAACCAGTATTTTATCGTATTTATGGAGAGTTCTGCGGGATTTATTGTCGGTTTTGCAATTATTGGATAATCAATGCCACCGGAAAATAGTTGATTGCATCGTAAAATTCGAAAAAAAGTAGAACCAAATGCACGAAGAAGGGTATTTCGTTCAAACTGCCAAAGAGCATATTCTGAACATGAGGGGTAGTGACGGCACGAACCGCGCGTCACCAAAGAGAAAGAGTGTCGATAGAGCCAAAGGAGCTTAAGAAAGAAGATTCTTACCATCATCCATTTCACTCATTGCACCTGTCCGTTTTAAAACATATTTACAGTCGCGTCGCACTATATCGAATCCATTGTCAAACAATGCCCCTTTGGCGACGAATACATACCATCCGTCTTGTACATTAGGTGAAAACTCGTCAAAAAGAGCTCTTAAGCGTCTCTTACACCGATTTCTCACCACTGCATTTCCAACTTTTTTGCTGGCCGTATATCCAACTTTTTTTTCTCCCTTTATAGGGAGATAAAACAACGCGATAGAAGTACTATGTGCACTTTTCCCGCGTTGATAAACACGCTGAAACTCGCTGTGAAGCTTCAACATCGAAAAGCTATTTAGACAGCCAATCGTTTTCGACCTTTAGCACGACGAGCGTTTAATACTCGACGACCATTTTTTGTCGCCATACGTGCACGGAAACCGTGAGTACGTTTACGTGGCGTATTATGTGGTTGGTATGTTCTTTTCATAAGCCATATCCCTTTAGAAATTTTTAGCACGCAATAATAGACAATTCTTACTTAAAGGTCGATTAAGTTTCGTAAAAGCTTATTAAACCTATCTAGGATATGGTCGATATTGTCACTAAGATTCAATGCGCTATAAAGGTAAAATCATGACAACTGCCACTTCTCTTGATGCATATCGTTCACATGAACTCAGCATTCAAATGAAAACAAGTTCAGGTGATACCCTCTCTCTTAATTTTCAAAATACACAATCACTTTCTTTGAATGAAAAAACCTCTGATAATGCTAAAGAGCAGTCGTTTTCTTTTTCATCTATTCAAGCGTTTTCATTTAATCTTGACAGTAACGGGATTACAATACAAGATCAAAAAGAGATCGATCTGTTTATGAAAAAAGCACAACCTTACATCGATAAGTTTATGAAAGAGTTAGCGGATCAGAACCAAACATCCCCGATCAACAAAGTTGCTTCTGATATTACAAAGTTGATCAGAAACCTCAAAAATAGCGATGAAAATGTCAAAAATCATGCTAAAAAAGGAATTGTTGATATGTTTGATAATGCCGTAAAAGAGACAAAAACCACTGAAAAAATGATCGAAGAGGCTCAGAAATTAATGCAAAAAATCCTTGATGGATTCAATAAAACATTTGAGCCTATCTATGCTTAAGGCTTTAAAAAATCCCTAAGCATAAGCTGATTCGATTGCCCTTTGGGTTCTAAATCAATTTTGACCGAAGGTTTAAGCTTCATATGACAATCACGGCATTCGCGGATCACCGCGTGTTCCGCTACCCGTACTCCCTCGATCTTTGCTACCGGATGGCACGCAAAACAATCACTTCCGCAATCGGCCATTTTGGCAGGATTGGCACTGTGGCATTTGATACAAGTCGTCATCGGTTTGTGCCGTTTGTCCGCATCGATATTTTTGAGCAAGGCGGGATGACAGGTCATACAATCACCCGTACATCCCCATAACGGTAACAATAATATAAAGAGTAAAGCAATCGTTTTCATAAATGCGATTATGCCACAGTTACGTTAATCTCATCACCTGAAGCATCAAAAACTACTTTGGAACCTTCTTCCACCTCTCCTCCGAGGATCAGATCCGCCAGACGATCTTCGACAATCTCATACAATGCACGTTTAAGCGGCCGTGCACCGTAGACCGGATCGAATCCCGCTTGCGCGATATAGCGTTTGGCACTCTCGGTGAGCGTGAGGGTAATATTCCGCTCTTCCACTTTTGCCGCAATGTCTCTAAAGAAGAGATCGACGATGCTAAGGATCTGCGCTTCTCCCAAAGGATTAAAGACCACCACATCATCCAAACGGTTCAAAAACTCCGGTTTGAAGTGCTGTTTCAATTCGCCGAGCACCATCTCCTCTAGATTCGCCTCTCCGTGGTGCGCCATGATCTTGTCACTCGCGATGTTGGAAGTCAAAATGATGATCGTATTCGTAAAATCGACCACGACCCCTTTGTTATCGGTCAGGCGTCCGTCATCGAGCACCTGCAAGAGGACATTGAACACATCGGGATGTGCTTTTTCAACCTCATCGAACAAAATAACGCTGTACGGTTTGCGACGTACCGCTTCGGTAAGTTGTCCCCCCTCATCAAATCCAACATACCCTGGAGGGGCACCGACGAGACGAGACACGGCGTGTTTCTCCATATACTCCGACATATCGATACGGATCATCGACTCACTGCTATCAAAGAGGAATTTTGCCAATGTTTTTGCCGTTTGTGTTTTACCGACTCCCGTAGGACCGAGAAATAAAAATGATCCGATCGGACGGCTCTTATCGGAAAGCCCTGCTTTATTACGCTTGATCGCACGTGCTAC
>JAQTTG010000007.1 GCA_028710885.1 Sulfuricurvum sp. | reverse complement strand
GAACGGAGGAACTAAAAACAATGCAGGATACAGTGATCCAACAACTTTCAGTACTAATATCAAATTTTAGGTAAATTAATTTTAGAGGGGATTATTTTGATGTATGGCGGACAGCTAGAGATTCGAACTCTAGGTAGGTTGCCCTACACACGCGTTCCAGGCGTGCGCCATCGACCACTCGGCCAGCTGTCCATTTCTTGAAAGAGTGAAATTGTACCCAATCTAGCTTAAGGGTTTGCTTTTTTCACTTCCCAAAAACTTTTGAAGACTTTTTGCGGACTTGCTCTTTATTCACGCGATTTCTAAGATGATTGACCCATGCTAAAAATATAACTATTAATAATGAAACAGCGCATACTTCATATCCAATTGCCCAGATAACAAAAAATGAGGTTAAATTAAATTGTAAAAAATATTCATAGCTTGCTCTCGCAACAAATAAATATAAGAATAGCAATCCGGAGAAATAAGGCACCAATCCTATATACAGTGCTAGTACTGGCCCTTCATAGCCCTCAGGTGCAAAAACAAAATTACGATAGTCCAATGCCTGATTGAAAAAATCTTCTTCCATTTTTCGACGGATATTTAAATTTTCCCGCTGATATGCTCTTGCACTTTCCTGAGCACTATTAGAAATTAATGCATTTAGTGAACTTTTCTTTTCATAATTGCTCATAATTTATCCTTACCGTAGTGGTAAATTATAACTTATTTTATAGATTATTTTATTATTTTGCTGAATTATAAGAAATCATTAAAAATTATACCTATCCAAAACACGACGAATAGGTGTTTTGGATATATTTAACGAAGGAGAATCGAAATGTCATTGTAAAATGAATGTGTAAAATTAATGTAAAAAATTTCCATTTTTTTGTATAAAATCCATTTAACCCCTTATCGCGATATAATTTCATACCTAACAGCGAAAGGTTATCCGTGCAACCTGAACAACGATTCTTTCCAATCAGTGACGACTTCCGATCTCCTTATGCCCGTGACCGTGATCGAATTATCCATTCGGGAAGTTTTCGTCGGCTCGAATACAAAACACAAGTCTTTTTGAATTCTCAGGGTGACTTTTTTCGTACCCGACTCACACACAGTATCGAAGTAAGCCAGATTGCACGATCTATCGCTTCACATCTAGGATTAGAAGAATCATTAGCCGAGAGTATCGCCCTCTCTCACGATCTAGGACATACCCCTTTTGGACATATCGGCGGAGATACACTCGATGAATGTTTACGTGAACGTGGTTTTAAAAATGGCTTCGAACACAATTTTCAGAGTTTTCGTGTTGTCACAAAACTCGAACAGCGCTATAAATCCTTTCTCGGGCTCAATCTCACATATGCCACACTCGAAGGAATTTTAAAACATTCATACCCTTATGATAAGCCCTTTTTACCTGATTCGATCCGCGAAACATTTAATCTAGATACGCATCCAAGTATTGAAGCGATGATTGTCGATCGAGCAGATGAAATCGCTTACATCAGCCATGACATCGATGATGGAGTTGCATCAGGATTGATCTCCTTTATGACCCTCAAATCGAGCAATCTCATCCAAACAATTTTAGAAAAAGTTTACGCTGAAGGGATCACTGAAGACGAAGATGAAATGTTTCGTTACCGATTTAGCTCCCATTTAATCAATCATTTAGTCTACTCCCTATTGGAAAACTCCCGTGATAAAATCGATAACAACCGTGTGTTATCCTCTATTATCTCTTCTGATGAATCACTCCCTATTGGCTTTTCTACTGAACTCGAAACAGAAATTAAAAAATTGAAAAAAATTCTTTTTCAAGAGCTCTATCAACACAAACACATCGCACGTAAAATGTTTGCTGGAAAACAAGCGATCATTGGGCTTTTTACCGCTCTGATGGAAGAATCAAAAATGTTACCGAGTTATTATTATGAACAAATCCAACGCCGTAACAAACATCGTGTTATCAGCGATTACATTGCCAGTATGTCAGATCGATACGCAATGAAATTTTATAATGAGTTATATGGGAGAGAGGGTTAAAACTCCCAAAACAGATTTGTTAAATATGCAACATCTTTTTTTTCTACACTAACGGCAGGGCGACTATCAAAAAGATATTTCGCACTTAGGCTTAGATTTAGTTTGCCATAAATCGGAACAATCAACTCTACTGCTTGGGAAGAAACATAATCTGAACCTTGATCGAGTTTTGGCTGAAAATAACCAATATAACTAAGCTTAGATGCTGTAGAAAAATTTTTCGTATACGCGAGATAACTATTCAAACGTTTATTATTTTCCGCTGTATTTATATCAGGATGAGCATAATCAATCTTTTCAAATAAACCACCCACTCCAAGATACCCTTTCCCCCATTCATCGTCATTAAAAAATCGCCATCGCAACCCACCGCCACCGAGTGAACGTGTATTGATATCTTTAAATTTGTCTTGTTCAGATTGAATAAAAAACTCGCTGCACCAATCACTGGTATCTATAGCATGGATATAACGGATATGTGCATACTTTTTATCCTCATTTTTTGCTCCGCTTGATATGCCATAATTATACGTAAATGTCCCCCATGCCAAATAATCACTCGCTTGATCGTATTGCATTCGTATACCCAATGAATAATCTTTTTTATCTGTGTTGCCGCTTTTGGAACTCAACGATCCAGAAACATTACCACCAAATCCAGGCTTAGAGCCAATGTCTACCGGAGCAATACTAACCAATGCAAAAAGAGATGTCGAAATAAAAAGTGTGAAGATAAAAAAAATAGGCAATGGTGACCTTTTCTTATAATTTTTGGCGAATTATAGCGACTCTCTGCAGGAATCATCATTTCTAGGTACAATTACATCCATGAATACAATAGCGATTATCGGTGGTGGTGCGAGTGGACTCATGGCGGCGCTTTTTGCCGCACGCTCCGGTGCAACCGTCACTCTCTATGAACACAACACTGCTGTGGGTAAAAAGATACTCGCTTCAGGCAACGGACGGTGCAATATCATCAACACCACTGCCTCACATGAGGACTACGCTGGTAATGATCCCCATTTTGTCACCTACGCCCTCAAACAAATGGGGTTTCATTATTTCGAAAAACTCTGCCTCTCCATCGGATTGATACTCGATGTCAAAGACGACGGCAGATGCTATCCCCTCTCTAACGAAGCCAAATCGGTTTTAATCGCCCTTAAAAGTGCCGTAACCGAAGCAGGTGTCACGATCCACACCGATGACGCCGTTACCGCTATTTCTAAAGATACTAACGGCTTTACCGTCACCTCCACAGCTCACAAACACCGTTATGACAAAGTGCTCATTTCTACTGGCTCAGAAGCAGCTCCACAGCTCGGAGCAACGGGCGATGGTTATGCGTTTGCTCGAGCATTTGGGCATGAAATCATCCCCACCTACCCCAGCCTCGTACAACTCCATCTCTCGTCTAAAAATGCACCTAAAATGGCGGGAGTAAAAACGGTAGCGGAGGTTACGCTATTTGTCAACGGTAAAAAAGAGACGACAGCAACAGGGGACATCCTCTTTGCTTCGTACGGTATTTCAGGACTGGCAATCCTCGACATCAGTCAGAGGGCATCATTTGCTCTTTTACACAAACAGCGTGTTAGTCTCTCCCTCAATCTATTACCTCAGTTTGATACCCAAACACTTACTAACACGCTTGACATACTCTTTACCTCTGTCCCTTCACAAAGTGTCCATACTGCACTCTGCGGACTTATCCCCGCCAAAATTGCAACCTATCTCCTCGAAGACGCCACCATCGCACTTTCTACACCTGTGTCCACACTCAATCCGAAAGAGGTAAAAAAGATTGCCCACTTGATCGCTGAATGGAAATTTGACGTGACCGATACGCATGGGTTCAAACATGCCGAAGTGAGCGGCGGCGGGGTCAGCACGGCACAAGTGAATAACAAAACAATGGAATCAAAACTCGTCGAGGGGCTTTATTTTGCAGGTGAAGTGCTCGATATTGTAGGGAAACGTGGTGGTTATAACTTTAATTTTGCATGGGCTAGCGGAATGATTGCGGGAAAAGAGATGGCGAAGTAAGATGTATATTTCCCTTTTTGCCTATTCACTTATCGCCTCATAAATACGGAATTTAAGTTCCTCAGAATACTCATCTTCTTCTATAATGGATTTTATAATGTCAAATAATAAATCATCCTTGATTTTACCCTCAGCCAACCAAACAACGATATTTTCCATTTCTTGTACAAACTTTTTTACACAATAGTTATAACCGTTAAGCTCTAAGAAATAAGCACCAAGTGTCAGACTTGAGCGCTTATTGCCATCCATAAAAGGATGAAATTTGTTAACCGCATAAACTAAATGTTTGAGTTTTTCCTCAAATGATGGATAGTACATATCATTTTGCATATGCTCTAATGCACTATCAAGCAATCCTATTTCTCGATAACCATGTAGTCCACCACTATTTTCTATAATCCAGTCATGAACTAAAATGGCATGTTTCGTATCAAAATAAAAAATTTGCAGTTCCACTATCTGTCTTTCAAACGTTTCAAAACCGCAAGCGTTTCAGGGTCTGATAGTCGCTCCTCTAAAGATTTGCTTGTTTCGCCCAAAAATTTATCAAAATCACCTTTCGGAACCGATTGAATATGACTCTCTAATTTATGATGAAGAACATCCCTAAAACATAAATCACGGCTTGCCATTTTTACTCTTGCATCATTAATATGTGGTAATAAATAGGGATTTGTTGAAGCTCTTATGATAAGATCGTCTAGCTCAGAGGGGGTTAGTTTTCTATGCATTTTTTCAAATTTCTGCTTCATCTCAACAGCTAACCCATGCTCAAAACTGGCAATTGCATTTAAGACTTCAGAGTACATAGTCTCTCTTACATTGTCTTTATCTGTCAAATCCAATATTTTCTTATACTCTGTCGCATTTTCTAAAAAAATCACTTCATATATTTTATTCGTATAAACCCCGTATTTATATGTTCCCATATTAAGATACTCATTAAGTGCATCAGTGAACTCTTTTCGATAACTATGCTCTTTATACGCCGATGGCAAATAAGCTTCATCTCTTTGATTGATATATTTAGTATGACCGCCTGCTTTTTGTGCCACAACATCGATAACAATGTCTAAAATCTTACTTCTTATTGCTTTTGCTTTTTCACTTTCGGTAACAAGCATAGCAATATTGAGTACCGCTCTAAAAGAAAATACCCCTAACGACGGGGCTTTAGCTATGTCGGCGACATGAATGTCGTCGACATAATCTTTAAAATCTTTCAGTTCCTTACCCTTTAAAACTCTATATCCATTTTTAGTAAGTTCTTCTTTATTACTTTCTAAATATCTATCAATGGTCCGTTCGTCTATAGTTAATACACTTGCTACTTGTGTTTTAGTAAACACATTGGCATCTCTCCAAAAAGTACCGCCTAAAGATAGATTCGATGCTATCTGTTCTAGTGCATAATTATTATTCAAAATATTTTGTCTACTGACTGTTGATGATGTCAAATCTTTGGTCATATTTTTTTCCTAATATAGAGGATATTTAAAAACAAATTTACCGCAAAAACCCTAACTCATAGACCATCGGGCGAAGCTTATCTCCCAACACGTCATAAGCAGACTTGAAAACGCTAAAATCTATCGGCACGCTTACTCCGTCTTTATTACGTGCTTCAAGTGCTTTGCGCACTTGATACCAGCCGACATCACTACGGTTAAGCTTTAGCTCATCGCGTACCGTACGCACGTCGGTATCGGCGAAATAGGCTTGCCACAGCTTGCGCCCCTCATCCATCACCGCTTTTGCTTCAAGTGATAGTTTTTTATTACTGAGATACTCCACCATAAAATCGGACTCGAAACGCTCTGGGGCATTGACGTCGCTTTCGGTAAAGGGGATGAAATGATTAACGATTGACCATTTTTTGTCATTCCATTCGAGATCATTGGCACTCGCGGTTAAGTTGCTACCGTTAAAGAGCATCCAAATCAGACAGTCGTTTTTAAATTCATCGGATAACGGTTCGGATGGTTGAAGAAATTGATCACGGTCGTTTAGCCATGTCGGTTTTATAAGACGACGAACTGAAAACATAACGGCCACTTTATCAACATTTTCAGGCACAATATAATAACCGCATCCATTGCTAAAACAAGATGAAAATATACTGGTGTGCGTGCTAGTTTGCTGTGGATCATTACCTGCACTCCAAAAATAACCAATCGCACTCGATACCCATGAACTGACTTTAGCTTTTGCCATTTGAGGATGTATCGCATTTTTAAGTGGAATATTTATGCTATCTGTCTTAATTCGTGGCAACCATTCACTCAAAAAACTACTAATTGGCAAATTATAAAAAGTTTTTTCACCGATTGCTTGAACATTTTTATCAAAAACATCTGTTGAAATATCAATGATTGGCGAATTTTTATTCCTATTTTGCTCTGTATTCCAAATTAAAAAACCAATTGGAAAATCACCTTTTAATCCATCAAACGATTTACTGTGGACGACAAAACCACCCAAATATTTTGCCTTCCAGACTTGACGAAATTTCTCAAAATTCGATGTATTTACATATTTCAGCGTACTAAACATTGCTAAAGTTGCATTGGGAATTTCAAGAGCAATACGTGCAACAAATTGGGCAAATAATTCTCGCTTCGCATAGCCATAATCAGACATCATTTTCCCAATTTGTGTAGTTGCCACACCTGTTTTACTTTCTCCACCTCCGCTTGAAGCATTATCAGAGCTTGAAGCTTCCGCATACGGTGGATTAATCAGCACCAAAATTTTCTTACCCTCGGCTATCGCTTTTCGCAATCCTTCAGGGATTTTGTTAGTGAGACTGTAATCAATCTGTCCCTCATCCGTAATGTCATCATTGAGATAATCGTACTGAAACCGTGATGCGGCAACGCATGTTTTTGTCGCCCTCATCACATCCACATCGGCTTGATCGAGGGTAGACATATAAATATTGCGAGGATTGGAGTGTTTAACCTCCAAATTGCCGACACCGCAACACATATCCCATACGATATACTCCTTTTGCCAGTTTTTTCCCAGCGTTTCGGTGAGTTTATCATACGCTTTATCTACGACGGCGAGTGGTGTGTAATACGCCCCTTTGAAACTCCGTTCATCTAACGGGATAAGGCTATCACGTCGTTCTAGGAGATAATCGCGATACTCAGCTTTGGGTGGTTTGTGATAGATTGCCCAAAATTGATGATATCCACCTTTATTCCCTAATTCATAGTTATGCCCATTCAAACTAAAGACAGGCGCACCGTTTTTGTGGAGGAGTTCAGCAGGAAGATTGGCGTGGGTCGATACCGTCCCATCATGCATGATGTCGGCAAAAAATAGCAGTGCATAATCTTCTTCAGTAACATCTTTAATCTCTCGACCAATCATTTCAACCCATTTATCAAACACTTGTTTTAGATTATCAGGAGTAATGGGGGTACGGATAATGTCACCTGATTTTATCGCCATTTTGACGGTGCTGATAAATTCATCTTCGTGCGTCGAGATTTTAAACGAGACGAAATAGGTTCCGATGTGGGTGGAGACTTCGGCTAGGGCTTCAGGGGTAAATTTACTGGCGGATTGTCCCCATTTGATCGTTTTTTTGGCTAAAAATGGTAACACATCGACGGATTTCATAATTGCCGCTTTTTCCGTATCAATAACGCATAAAAAGGGAGGAACAGATTCCCCTTTATTCATGGCGACTTGAACATAATGCAGCAGCTGTGTAAACATTGAATAAGTAGAGTACTTGCCAGTATCTTTGGCTTCAAACCAAATTACATCGGTTTGGATATCGATCAATCCTTTTGTAAAGCTTTTAAGCCCCAATGCTTTGATATACGCGTCTTTAACATCTTCTTCACTACGGACTTTTTGGAGCTCAGCATAAAGGTTCATAAATATTCTTTTTAGGGTATTATAGCGAAACATAAAAAGATAGAATCGATATTAAACTTTATTTATGATTGTGGAGAAATGATAGGGAATGTAGTTTTAATAGAAGCTGGATTCCCGCCTACGCGGGAATGACGGAAAGAATTACTTTTTCGCGTAACGTTTACGGTCGGTCGGATCCAACCATTTTTTACGCATACGGATGTTAAGCGGAGTAACTTCGAGAAGTTCATCATCTTCGATCCACTCTAACGCACGCTCAAGATTCATATCACGTGGCGGAACAAGTTTGATCGCTTCGTCTGCTCCTGATGAACGGACGTTTGATTGTGCTTTCCCTTTGATCGGGTTAACGTCAAGGTCGTTTGAACGGCTGTGTTCACCGATGATCATCCCTTTGTACACTTTCGTTTGCGGCGCTACGAAAAGGACACCACGATCTTGAAGGTTGAACAATGAATACGCAAGAGCAACACCGTCTTCCATAGAGATCAATGCTCCGTATTGGCGGCTCTCAACGTTCCCTGTGTAAGGGCGGAATTCCAAGAATGAGTGGTTCATAACCCCTTCACCTTTGGTATCAGTCAAGAACTGACCACGGAAACCAATAAGACCGCGTGCAGGGATTTCAAACTCTACGCGAGTAAAGCCCTCACCCATCGGTACCATTGCTTTCATTTCCGCTTTACGGCGACCGAGACGCTCGATGATCGTCCCTGCGAAATCAGCCGGAAGGTCAACAACAAGGTGCTCGAACGGTTCGCATTTGACCCCTTCGATCTCTTTTACGATAACTTCAGGACGTCCGATACCGAACTCATACCCCTCACGGCGCATGTTTTCAGCAAGAATGGTGATTTGAAGCTCACCACGACCGGAAACGATAAATTTACCCTCTCCGACTGTCTCGTAACGCATCGCTACGTTAGTGTTCATCTCAGCGTCCAAACGTTCGCGGATTTTGTTCGCCGTAACGTGTTTACCCTCTTGACCAGCAAGCGGAGAGTCATTAACCGAGAAAACAACGGTCAATGTAGGCTCTTCAATGTGCATCGGATCAAGTGGCATCGGATTAGCAGGATCACAGATTGTATCCCCTACGTCTACGGTTTCGATACCAGCGACAGCAACGATGTCACCCGCTTCCGCTTCTTGGATTTCCATACGGTTCAAGCCCATAAAGCCGATCAATTTAGAGATACGCCCTTTGACCATTTCACCGTCGGCTTTTGCGAGGAGGATGTTATCTCCTTTTGCGATTCTACCGTTGAAGATACGGGCAATACCGATTTTACCGACATAGTTATCATAGTCAAGAGTGAAAACTTGTAACTGAGTCGGGTTTTCAGGATCACCGGTTGGTTCAGGTACTTTTTCCAAAATTGTGTTGAACATACAGGTGAAATCACCATCAGGATCAGCCATGTCCATTTTCGCGATACCGTCACGCGCCGCAGCGTAGATGATCGGGAAATCGAGTTGGTCTTCAGTCGCATCCATCGCAACGAATAGGTCGAATACTTCGTCCACTACACGCTCGGGGTCAGCAGATGGTTTATCGATTTTGTTGATAACAACGATCGGTTTGATTCCAAGACCGAGCATTTTTTTAACAACGAATTTCGTTTGAGGCATAACACCCTCATACGCATCAACGAGCAACAATGCACCGTCAACCATTTTCAAAACACGCTCAACCTCACCACCAAAGTCGGCATGGCCCGGAGTATCGATAATGTTAATTTTGTGCTCACCGTAGCGGATCGCGGTATTTTTAGAAAGAATGGTGATCCCGCGCTCTTTTTCGAGGGCGTTAGAGTCCATCGCTCTTTCATTTACTTGTTCGTGGCTTCCGAACGTTCCGGATTGTTTGAGCAATCCGTCAACTAGGGTCGTTTTACCATGGTCAACGTGCGCGATTACGGCGATGTTACGAATTTTTTGCATTGCTGTCCTTCATGAATAGGGCAAAGATTTTCGCGGATTATATCTAAACTAAGGTTAAGCAAATGTTAAGGCATGTTACTATTATTACGTTTTGGTTACTTTTATTAAGTGGAATATTTTTTGCTTTCTTTGTTTACAATAATTAGAGACGGGTGTTTCAAGCACACACAAAAGGATCGATGATGATCATGCAAAGCACAGAGACAAAAACACAATCCTCTCTCGCCGATCTATTGGGAGGTAATTCCAATGGATCAACAACACAAACAAAAAATACGAATGATCTCTTTTCAAAACTTTTAGCGTCATTATCCGCACAAACCAAAGGTGATACAAAAGGTATTGTAAAATCCAATCAATCGCATGACCCTTTAAATATTCTTGGAAAGCCTACTTCATCTAATAAAAGTATTGATGTGCTGAATCAAGCGACAAATTTTACAACGATTATCGATCCAAAAAATTCTGTCCGTAAAGAGACCAATACAAAATCAACAAATACAGGTCAAACACTACAAACATTATTGAGCGGACAAGATGAAAATAACACTGAATTGTTTTCAAAAGATATAACCAATAACCTTTCAACAGATCAAATGCGAATGCTTATTTATCGTGCAAAAGAGTTTCTTAAAAATGAAATTGCAACAAAAAGCTCTCAGTCCAATCTCAATATTGATGTAAAAACTCTGCCAAAAACGCTGGGAGGACTGATCCAATTAGCCGATAATATGGGTCTTAATCCAGCATCTATCAGCCTCTCTAGTATAATTACGGACAAAAATGAACAAAAGAGTTATCCGCAAAATATATTATCCCAACCTCTATTGGATACAAAAGCTTTAAATACTATTGCATTAAAATCACCGCCGGATTCAACATTAACACAAAATTCGACTACATTTGAAGGCTTAACGCAACTCATTAATGATATAAAAGCAAAAGAGACAAAAACGTCCGAAGCTAAAAGTGCACAGGTTCAACTCAATGCACATGCATCCAAAGAGGTGATTAGCGATCAACCCCTCAAATCTTTGCTTCAGACTATGGACAAACGCTCAGCACAGATAATTCCTTCCATTTCGACTGATACAACCCAAAAGCCGATAGAGACTAAACCTATCACCCCAATTACTAAAACTGAAGTCAGCAAAACAGATGGCTTACTCTCTCTCTTGCACGGTGAAAATAAAATTCAAGAGACCAAATCAGACAAAACCGCTAACACAAAAGATGAGCTCGATACATCCAAAATAGTTCAAACACCAAAACCAGACTCTTTTGAAGTAAAAACGAAAGAGGCTCAACAAAGTATGCGCTATTTCGCTACCGATCTCAAAGAAGTCGTAGACAATTATAAACCTCCTTTTACCCGAGTAACCATGAAACTCAATCCTGAAAAACTGGGAGAAGTAGAGGTAACACTCGTTCAACGTGGAAATAATGTACATGTAAACATTCAATCCAATAATACTAACAGTGTCAACTTTTTAGCTCAAAATGCGATGGAGCTCAAAACACAATTGACAACGCAAGGAATTACAAACACAACTATGAATTTCATGTCATCCGGCGGGGATGGACAAACGGGGCAGCAAACATTTCAACAACAGCAGCAACAGCAACAAAACCGTTTCCATGCCTATGAGTCGCTCAACGATCTTGAGCTAAACAACGAGCAGTTAAGTGCTCTTGAAATCATCATTCCGCATTACGCATAACCAAAGAGGAGTTTATTATGGCAATCGACGCATATGGCAATACATTAACATCCACCAGCAGTAGCACCGCTACAACAACTTCATCGACCGCAACCAATCCAAACGGTGTTTTAGGAAAAGATGCTTTTTTAAAATTGCTTTTACTGGAATTGCAAAATCAAGATCCAACCTCCCCTATGGACTCGGAAAAGATTTTGGCACAAACATCTCAGTTGGCAACATTGGAATCAAGTACCAATACCAACAAAGCCCTTACCGATTTATCCACAGCACTGACCTCATCGATGCAGTATTCAGGGGTATCGGCTATCGGTAAAATGGCAGACACCGGTAGCAATGCTGTTGTTCTAACTACTGGTCAAACAACCGATTTTGAACTTAATTACCCTAAAGATATTTCAAAAGGAACCGTCAACATCATGGATGTCAATGGAACTGTTCTTCGAACACTGCAAGTGGGTGCTACCAGTGCCGGTACAGCAAAATTTTCTTGGGACGGTAAAGACAATACAGGAGCAACACTCAAAGATGGAACCTATTATGTTGATTCATCTTTTACAAATACCGATAATACTTCAGGAACAACCAGAGTAGGGCTTTATCCGATAGAATCCATCAAATTCGATTCTGGAAAAACGTACGCTAAGCTCGGTTCTAGCTATGTTGATTTTAGTACCATCAAAGAAATATCGGCTAACTAAGGATACATGCAATGACGCAAGCTTACTACACCGGTATTTCAGGATTAATGGCCAATCAAACCGGAATGGATATTATCTCTGAAAATCTCAGCAATGTCAGTACTACCGGATACAAAGGTTCGACTGCCGAATTTGCTGATATCTTTTCAAGCTCTTTAAAAAGTGCCAGTGCTTCAAGCCCTACCAAAAACGACATCGGTATCGGAGAAAAACTCCAAGCTACCACGACGCAACTAAAAAATGGATCACTCGCTCCAAGCGATCGTTATACCGATCTCGCCATAGGGGGAAAAGGGTGGTTTGGTGTAGCATCGGGTACAAATCAATTCTATACACGTGATGGTACTTTTTCATTTGACCAATACCAAAGTGTTTCCGGAGATATCAACTCTGCAGCATCGCGATTGGTTACCTCTGATGGAAAATACGTGATGGGAACGACATTTAACAACTTTACTTACGACAGTGGTTTTAACTATGGAGATCAATCAACCACAGAAGCTACCGGAGCATTTGTCGTCAATCCTACGACTGTGGGGACCATGGCAAGTGTGAATAAACAAGGTATATTGGAGTTTCCGACCAATTTAGCCTATCCTGCCGAACCGACAACTCAAGCAAATTTTTTCGGAAATCTCGGAACAGATAATCAACCACGCACCATAAGTGCTCAAGCAGTTAGTGCTAACAATCAAAAAAACACCGTAAAACTAACCTTTAATATGAGTGCCACGCAACCAACCCAAGGTATCGCATGGGATGTTGTAGCAACCGTCACTTCCAATGATGGAAATACACTCTATGATACCCAAACCGGTCAAGCACTTTTTGATGCGAATGGTGCATTAAGCAGTTTTACCATCCCCTCTGTGAATAATGACGGTACCCCTGTAGCTCTAAATCTTGGAACTGGCTACGATGGTGTAATATCCGTTGGTACAGTGAGTGTTAGCGGATCTTCTTCGTCTAACGGCCTCGCCAGTGGAACACTGACAAAATATAATATTGATACCAATGGCGTTATAACCGCCGATTTTTCGAATGGACGCCAAAGCGATATCGGTCAGGTAGCCATCTATCACTTCGCAAACGATCAAGGACTTGAACGTATCGCCGGAACGCTCTTTGCAAAAAGCCAAAATAGCGGAGATGCAAAATTTTGGACTGACTCTACCGGAGCATACACCGCCGGATCAACGATTTACAGCGGTAAATTGGAAAATTCAAATGTCGACTATAGTGTAGGTTTGACAGATATGATTGTCACGCAACGTGCTTATCAGGCCAACTCAAAGAGTATCACGACCGTAGATGAAATGATCCAAAAAGCATTACAAATGCATCGATAATTGGAACATTTATTGCTTTAAATATTTACTTTATATAAAAAGGATATGCTGTGCTAAAATCACTTTATTCTGGTGTTAGCGGATTGCAATCTCAACAAATTGCAATGGACGTCGAGTCTAATAATATCGCCAACGTCAATACGATCGGTTATAAATATTCTCGTGCCAACTTTTCGGATTTGTTAGCTCAAACAAACCAAATTGCTACCGCACCGCAAGGGAAACTTGGTGGTAAAAATGCGGTTCAAATCGGATTAGGGACCACCGTTAGCTCCATGACGCGCATCATGTCCCAAGGATCTATCCAAAATACTGATAAAAACACCGACGTTGCAATTCAAGGTGATGGTTTCTTCGTCGTCAGTTCCGATGGAGGATCTACCTACAAATACAGCCGTTCAGGTGACTTTAAATTTGATGCATCCGGAAACTTTGTTGACAATAACGGGTTTATCGTACAAGGATGGTTACGAGACAAAAATACTGGTCTCGTAGACTCTACAGCACCCATCACCAATATCCAAATCCCACCAGGGCTTACTACTCCGGCAAATGCAAGTACTGAACTAACAATTAAAGCCAATCTCAGTGCGAGTAATGCTCTTACTCAATTTTCCCCAACTTATGAAACTGATACGGCAGGGGTTATTTTAAATACCAATGGTGCACCTGCTTCCCCTGAAGACATGGGAATAATGTTCGATGCCAGCGGTAAAGCATTCTCTCTGAGTTCTGCTGCTTCCGGTCCTGGAGTTGGCGGAGACGGTATTTTCATGAGTACGGATGGCGGTGTTACCTACGCAGAGTTTCGTTACACCAGTAATAGTGCCGATGTTAATACGACAGGAACCGGTGCAGCCGGTACAGCTACATCTCCGGCACAAAGTACCGGTGCAGCATCAACCAATGCAAATGTCTATTATTTCAATACTACCGAAGATTTTCGTGCGGCACTTGCGAACTGGACATCAACAAATACACAAAATCCGGGAAGATCAACCGGAGCAACCGTAAACTATAATGCGCAAGGTAAGATCCAGATCGGAAATGCTGCCGGAGCAAGCGGTCTTAGCATTCAAATCGCAGGTATCACCGATACCAATACAGTAAAAAATGATATTTTTACCTCAAATTTTCTTACCCTTTCTGGAAATATTGCAGCTGGTTCAGCCTCTGCAAAACAATCTCAATCGGTCAATGCCGCAACACACTCGGCCAGCATTGATGTTTACGACTCACTAGGGACAAAACACACCCTAAAAATCGATTTTAGAAAAGAGTCCAGTTCGCCAACCACAGGTACCTCATGGAGTTATTCAGTTAGCGTTCCAAAACCTGCCTCTATTGGTGGATCTGCCCCGTATGAAAACATCCTGAATCCTGCTGGGATTATCTCTTTTAGTACCACAGGGGCATTAGCTGGTTATAACATTCCCGGTCTTGACTTTACAGGAAACAATGGATCAAAACCAAATCAGGCTATCAGCTTAAATTTTGGTGCAATCAATGGATTTGATGGAATTACCAGCTTTGATAACCCATCTGCTACCAGCGGTATCAGCCAAGACGGTTATCCCGGTGGAGATTTGGTCGGTATTCGTATCGACCAAAGTGGAACCCTGATCGGATCATTTACCAACGGACGTTCATTCGGTTTGGCACAAATCGGGATGGCTAAGTTTTCAAACAATGAGGGACTTGTAAGCGATGGAGGAAATGTTTATCTCCAATCAGCGAACTCAGGAAATTCGATTATTGGTACGGCGGCAACAGCAGGGCGTGGATTTATGCAATCCTCTGCATTGGAAGCGTCTAACGTTGACTTATCCAAATCACTTACGAACCTAATTATTATTCAGCGCGGCTATCAAGCTAATGCTAAAACCATTACGACTTCTGATACACTTCTAGAAACCCTCTTAGGGATCAAACGTTAACGCGCTCTGCGCGTTTGCACAACTATTTCAATTTTATTTTTTTGATTGTTTGTTTCGATAAGGCTCTTTCCGTCGGCCTAAAACGGAAGAGCTTTGAAACTTAAGGAGTGATTCGTGAATGAAAACCATTTGACCTGCTGCAGTCATTTGGGTAATAAGATTATGAATCAAACAAGTAAACAAACGGTAATAAGATATACTTTCACATGCGATGGCGAACACTAAAGAAAAAACACAACAAACCTAACACCTCCAAACAAACCGTAGAGTATGCCCCTTTTTGGCCTCGGGCATTAGGCTTTGTTACGGATATATTTATGATTGGCCTGCCTATTACCATTATAATGATGGTGTTATTTGGACATGATCAAATGCATACCGCCACTGCATTGGATGTTATTGTCCACAGTGATAAAGCTCTAGCCAATCCCCCGAGTCCTATCTCATCCATAACTCAGATATCTCTTTTTCTCATCAGCTATGTTTGGCTTTGGCATCAATCAGGTCAAACACCCGGAAAAAAACTCGCCTACATCCGTGTAGTCGATGCAAAAACGCTAACAAATGCCCCCTATTGGAAGCTAGTTCTCCGCTTCATCGGTTATTTTGTCTCTCTCATCACTCTTGTAGGTTTTTTTATTGGTTTCTTTCGTCACGACAAACGCGCACTTCATGATCTCCTCAGCGGCACAGCTGTAATACGCGTCTCCTAGCGTGGCTGTTTTAATCGCTTCTTTCTACTTTTTCTATTTTGCCCTAATCGGTGTACACATTATTTTTGTCCCTAAAATACTGACGATGGTAGGCTATGATCCCCTCCATATCGGGATTATATTCGCTTCTGCCCCATTAGTCCGGTTTGCCATGCCATTTCTATTTTTAAATGGATTTCGACTCGACCAACGGATATTTTTCCTCTCATTAATATTGATGGGAATCGGCGCTATCGGTTTTTATCCTGCTCTAGGATATTTTTGGTTTTTACTGCTGGTTAATATCTTTTTCGGGATTGGCATTTCTTTGGTTTTACCCTATATTGAGGTCATTTCACTTGAGCAAATAGGCAAAGAACGTTATGGACGCATTCGAATGTTCGGTTCACTCGGATTTATTGCAGTTTCATTAATTTTGGTCCATTATCTGAGTTCCCCACAAAGCGGTATCATTTTTTTAATTGCTATGGCACTAATAACACTGGTTTTTGGTGCATTTATCGGCATAAAACAAAACAAAATTCCCGACAATGAATGCGATGCCAATGATGAAACATGTCGATTTTCAATCGCAAATCACATTCCATTATGGATCGGATTTTTTCTGATGCAAGTAAGTTTTGGACCGTTTTATAATTTTTTTACGATTTATGCGACCGATCAAGGTGTTTCGTTAAATACTACGGTTTGGCTTTGGAGTTTTGGTGTGATCGCAGAAATTATCATGTTTTATTTCCAAGGGCCGCTGTTACGAGGAAACCTGCCAAAAATTTTGCAGATCACAGCATTTATCACCGTATTTCGATGGCTTCTCATCGCCATTTTTCCCAACAATACACCGCTGCTATTCGCCGCACAAAGTCTTCATGCCTTTAGCTTTGCTCTATTTCATTCCACATCCATTGCTATTCTTTTTCACCTCTATAGAGCACGTCGTCTATCGCAACAATTCTTTTTTGGCATTTCATACGGTCTTGGAGGGTTTATAGGAGCTATTGGCGCGGGAGCACTCTATCAGTATGCTCCGGTCTTTTTATTTGTTGGAGGGGCTATCGCAGCTCTGGGAGCAGGAATTGCTTTTCGGATTAATGCGCGCTAGGTCAGCTACAGCTCACCTTTTCGTACATGCAGATCCATCTGTGGAAACGGAATCGAAATATTATGATCATCAAATCCAAGCTTAACCAATTCGGTAATCTCAAACTTCATATCCCAATACAAATCAGTTTTAACCCATGGCCGTGCATAAATTTGAACTGAATTATCTCCCAATGCTCCGACCATAACCGTAGAAGCCGGTTCCTTAAGAACCCCTGGATGCTCATTTAAAATCTTTAAGATAACCTCTTTAGCCACTTTCAAATCATCTTTGTAATCAATATCGAAAATCATATCGATTCGACGTGTTTCGTTGCCGGTATAATTTATGATATTCCCTCCAATCAGCGTCCCATTCGGAATAATGATTGAACGGTTATCAGCAGTAGTCAACGTCGTAGAAAAAAGGTTCATCGATTTAACCGTCCCCATGACATTTGAGACCTCGATAAAATCTCCCACTTTAAACGGTCTAAAAAAGATAATCAGTACTGCGGCACCAACATTGGAAAGGGTATCTTTGAGGGCTAAGCCTATCGCCAAACCGGCTGCACCGAATATGGCAACGAAAGAGGTCGTCTCTACTCCCAGATTACTAATTGCAGCAATAACGACAAATACCACCAATGCTACATAGATGGCGTTGCTTGCAAACGAAATCAATGTCGGATCGACATGTGCACGTTCCATCGCTTTACGTATCAAAATAACAATTTTTCTGGAAACCCATTTTCCTATTATAAAAATAAGAAGTGCCCCGACGATTTTAATGCCGTATTCAGTAGCATACCCTAATACCAGATCAGTATAATGGGTTACTTTATCCTCAACGTGCTCAATTTTTTGAAGCATAAAAATTCTCCTTAACGATACTCAACGATTTGTTTTAATTCAAGCCGTTTTCGTTCACTCTGAGGATTTACGCGATATCCAAATGCACATATAAGTGCCACAGAATGCCCTTCTGGAAGATCTAATATCGCTTCTACACCCTCTTTGTCGAATCCTTCGATCGGACAGGTATCGATTTTTAGAGTTGCTGCATATGTCATCATGTTGGCACATGCGATATAACACTGTTTTGCCGCCCAATTTTCCAATAAAACCTCATCACATTCAATAGAAGCCAAATAATTTTTATACACACCCAAATAAGTCTCTACTGCTTCACTCGACAAACCTCTACGCGAGAACATCTCTTTTACATAACGCGTTCCACTGCGAATAACATTGTTATCTGTCGTAATTACAACCAACTCGCTCGCTTCTATAATCTGATTTTGATTCCAACATGAAGGTTTTAATGCTTTTCGCATCCCCTCATTACGAATAACGATCAATCGCCATGGCTCCATTCCAAATGATGATGGAGAGTTACGAGCTACTTCCAAAATCGATTCAAATTCCTCAGCAGGAATAGTTTTAGCTGGATCGAACTGTTTACACGCATGACGAAATGCCATCGCCTCTAAAAATTCAGACATTATTACCCCTTTTGTAAAATAAATTCACGTTTTTTTTCGATAATTTTTACTATTTTAACGTATGTCAGATAATGTACACTATCAATACTCTCTAAAAGTTCCCGATATTTAAGATAAGTCATCCAAACATTTTCTGCCGGTTTTGGACGACCTCGTTTAAGTAGTTCAAAACTGACCGATGCGTTAATAAACCCTTTCCAAAGTCTCACTTCATCATTATTATCAAAACGTTTCGGATGCCAAATGCCTTCTAAATCCTCATGCGCGTCATAATAGCGTCCCTCTGTAATCGAGAGAATAAATGCTTCACATGCTTTGTTTATATCCGCAAGTTCTTGCGCCAATACCCTCTCCCTCCTCGCAAACTGATACATACATGTTTTGGAAATTTGGAACGGAACTCTTTTAAGCGTTCTTTTGAACTTTTCCCTGTGTCACAATAAAAGACAAATACACTCCCCTCCGGCTCATTTTTGAGTAATGGCGGAGCATAAAGTGTTGTCTCTATCCCGTCGATCGGATTGAGGATCGTGTCGATCAACAATACTTCGATCCCTTGTGCTTCTAACGACTGCTTATTTCGTAAAAATTCTTCCTGCGTCCATTCATCGACATTCAAATCGACCATCGGTTTTTTCCATTTCAGTTATTTTATGAGAGTTTAGCAAAGCTACAAAGGCTTTAGCCTTAGGATTTTAGGCTACACTTACATTATGGCAAAGAAAAAGAAAAAAATGATCAAACTCAACCAACAGATTCGTCACTATTTCGGCGATGAAGGGTTCGATGAGGGGATCGAGCGAATCCCTACCGATGTATTGATTGCATTGGCACATACACTCGGAATATTCAACGGTACCACAGACAAAACACAATTAATCAAAACCTTCCGTCGTTTATGGTCTGAGGGGGAAACCGAAACCAGAGAAATGATCGTTGCGTTTTTCAAACATGAGGGGAAAATCTACCCTAACCCAAAACCGCGCGAAAAACCGCATGAGCGAGAAGAAAAAATCGATGAACTTCTCGAAGCTTTTGAAATTACCGACACCGAACGGCGTGATCTACATGCGGCATTTATTGATATCCGCACCCGAAAGATCACTCCTGAAAAAATTGCCTCAAAAATAGAGCATATCCGATATACCAAAAAAAGAGAACTACTCGAAAAAACACTGGAAGGAAAGTTTAATTACGACGATTCTTTTGAGTATTATGCCCCTATTATCTATCATATAGATACCGAAACTTTTACAAAAATCCATATTCTCAAAACGCTTCCGCTCAATGAAAAACGACTACAAGAAGAGACATTGGAGGTATTAGTTCCCGAGATAACCGAACTTAAAACGGCACTAACACATCAAAAACAAATACAAACCGATACGTTTTTATCGTCTCTTAATCTCTCCTCTCATCGCTACCTCAACTCTGATCAAATGATTACGTCACTCAAAAGTGCACCCCCTTCAACACAAACTTTCGGAACCCTCAACACCAATATACTGCGTACAGTATTGGCAGAACATCTCCATACACCGATCACCTCTATAGGTTCAGATGATCTGATTATCGAAATAAGAAAACAACTCATATTACCGCACCGTAGTGAACCGCTGGAATACACTCTTTCTCTTCATCTCGATGCCGCCGAACTAAGCCGCCAGATCTGGAATGAAGAAGATCTTACCATAAGCGAGATGGTAGAACAACAAAGTGCAGAAGAAGAGAGAATCTTTCTAGGGGAATTGAATCATCTCGTTGAAGAGAGCCGTACCCGCTCCAAACTTTTAGAAATGGATAATGTGACCCTATTTGAAGTGATTTATGAGATTTTACTTCCTTACCTAACCTTCACACCTCATATCAGCGCAAAAACATCTCGACGTGTACTCTTTTCCTTTGATCAGCGCATTGCCGGAGAACTGCTCAAACGTCAACGCCAAGCACTGTTAGCGCGAACCGTACGCGATTTTAAAAATCTCTTTCCACTCGCTCGATCTCTCCGCCGCCGCCTCATATTCCATACTGGTCCCACTAACAGCGGTAAAACCTATACGGCATTTCAACACCTTAAACGTGCCGGGACAGGATACTATCTTGCACCGTTGCGTTTGTTAGCGTTAGAAGGGTATGAGAGCTTACGAGATGAGGGTGTTAGTGCCTCACTGATTACCGGTGAAGAGCAGCTTTTGGACGAAAATGCCACTCATATCAGTTCCACCATAGAGATGCTCAATTTTGAGACGGAAGTCGACTGCTGTGTCATCGATGAGGTACAGATGATAGACGATCGTGACCGTGGATGGGCATGGGCAAATGCTATCATTGGTGCACCTGCTAAAACCGTTATTATGACAGGTTCCCCTAATGCCCGTGAGGCAATTATTGCGTTAGCCGAATATCTTGATGAACCACTGGAGATCATCGAGTTTGATCGGAAAAATCCTCTCGAACTTCTAAAATCACCTACACCGATTACAGCTATTGAAGCTGGGACAGCCGTTATCGCCTTTACTCGGTCCAATGCATTACGTCTCAAACAGCAGCTTTCAAAAACCTATCGAACCAGCGTCATTTACGGTAATTTAAGTCCAGAAGTACGCCGAGAAGAGGCACGACGTTTCCGTGAAGGTGAGACCGATATCCTCGTCGCCACCGATGCGATCAGCATGGGGCTGAATCTCCCGATCAAAACACTGTTGTTTTCCAAAGCCGATAAATTTGACGGACAGAATCAGCGAAATCTCACCGCAACCGAAGTACGTCAGATTTCAGGTCGTGCAGGACGCTACGGATTGAGCGAAAAAGGTTATGTTGGAGCACTCACAGGGGATGTTTTGAAAACGATAACTACCCTTTTTACCAAAAATATCGATCCTATCTCTCTCCCCTTTAATGTCATGGCTAATTTCGATCACATCATGTTGGTATCCAATATTTTGGAGGAAAAATCTCTCTCAGCTATTGTTGACTTCTTCGTTCAAAATATGAAATTCGAAGGTCCTTTTCGTGCCGCAAACCTCGAATCAATGCAGGAAGCTTCTGCAATTGTCGATCAATACGATCTCGATATGCGTACCAAATATACACTTGCTACTGCACCGCTATCAACCTCATCACCTCTAGTAATGGCAGCATTCGAACGCTATGTTCGAGCACTGGAACAAAAGAAACCGATCGCCTATATACCGCCGAGAGCTTTGGGCAACTATGCCTTATCGATGGAAGAGCTCCAAGATGCAGAAGATCGAATAAAAGAGATAAGTCTCTACTTGTGGCTGTCGTATCGTATGAGTGAATTTTTCGTCGATGCAGAGAAAGCACGTACTTTCAGAGGGGAACTTAACCGTTTTATCGAGAATTCACTCCAACAAAGTCATTTTGTCCCTCGATGCAAAACATGCGGAAAACCGTTAGCTCCGAACAGTGAATTTGCAATCTGTCAAAGCTGTTTTAATAATCTCAATCGAGCTAAACAGGGGGTTAGAGAAGTTCCTAAACACGGATTACGCGCAGGCACTCCGCCGAGGAGAGGGCAACGCTAATCTCTTTGAGATAAAAATATCAAAAACGCAATAAGTCTGAATAATCATACTCTGAAGGATTCAAGAAAATTTTATCGTCACGGATACTGAGTCGCCCGTCACCGTCCGCATCTGCTGCTTCAAAACGGGCTTTAATTTTTTTCTTCTCTTTATCTTTGATCCGTTTTAGTTTTAAAAATGATTTGAGCGATATCCATTCATCAATTTCGCTATCCACTACATCGGCATTGATAGCATCATTCCCCATCCCCTCTTGCATCACCGTCTCAGTATTTACATGAGAGAGAAATTTTGTCGCGACGACATGTAATACACTACGCAATTGTGCATCACGCTCTTTGTATATTTGTTCTACTTTTACCCGTTCATCAATCAACATTTGTTCGCGCTGATCTCTTAATCGGTTTGTCTCTTTTTCGAGAACATCCACTTTTTCCCGAAGACGCTCATTCTCTTGTTCGATATATTGGGTATAACGGCCATCGATCACAGAGTTAGTAACAGCGTTACCTTTTGCAGGTTCGACGGCAACATATTTGACACCATTTTCTACGATACAATCAAGACTCCCTCGGCGAATGCGATTGTGGATCGCTTCTTTGGATACATTGAAATATTCAGCTGCGTCAGCAATTGTCATTTTTTTCATTTTTCCCGCTCCTGTTTTTGTAACATTTTAATAAATGAATTAACCATATTCATATCCAAATGCTCTTTGAATTCTCGTTTCATTAGCGATAACGCTTCAAACGAACTCATAGGATTTTTATATGAACGCTTTGTTGAAAGGGCATCAAAAACATCACATACACCAATAATACGGGCAAATTTACTAATCTTTACCCCTTTAATATCATCTGGATATCCCCCACCTGATAGACGCTCATGATGGTGACGAATACCGCTCAAAATACGCTGATCGGTGATCCCAAGCGCTAAAGCAATCGCATGTCCCTCTGCAGGATGACGCTTCATCTCTTCAAACTCTTCATCATTCAATCGACCATTTTTGTTGATAATCTTATAATTAACCTTGCTTTTACCGATATCGTGTAATACCGCAGCCGTCCCGAGTGTTGTTAATTCATCGCCACTAATCCCGAGGAACGATCCTAAACTGATCGTATAAATGCTCACATTAATCGAATGAGTATGAGTATAATAGTCATGCGCAGTTATTTGCATCAATGACTCTACTGCGCCACGATCATGCAATACGATATCGATAAAGCCACCTACCAACGGCTGAATAGCTTGCACATTTCCAAGAGCCTCCGGATCATGAAACATTTGATTCATAACCTCTGTCGCTTTTTCATACACGATTGCTGCTTTCTCTTCTGTCGATATATCATTACGCGAAGCAATATGTTGGAGATGAGAGTTGAGGTAATTTTGATAAGAAGCATAGTCATTTTCATCGATATAGAGTTTTTCAATGGAGCGCAGTGTAACTTTTAAATTTCCATCTATCGGAGTGCCTGATTTAAAAAACAAATACACTGCATCTTTTGTATCATTTGCGGAATAAAGTGAAAAATCAAGTTCTTCACCTTCGGTAATAATTCGTTTATCAATCTCTCTATATCGAGTTTGTTTACGCATTTAATTACCGGAAATTATCAAACACGAGCGGTGCATCCCACTCCATGCCCTTAATATGTGCCATGATCTTTTGAAGCTCATCGATCTGTTTGGATTTAACGCGAATATGCTCCCCCTCGATTTGTGCAGAGGCTTTGGTTTTGAGATTTTTAATCTCAGCCATGATTTTCTTTGCCTCTTTAGCTTCGATAGTATCAACCACCTTATAGGTCGCTTTTCGACTTCCACCGCTCGCATCTTCCGTTTTGAGCTCATCTAATGCTTTTGATGAAAGCCCCCGCTTAATGAGCCTTCCGATGACAATATCTTTAAGTGCATCAAGTTTATTATCGCTGGAAGCGAGGAGAATAAGCTGTTTTTCTTTTTCACGGTAATTGATTTCATAGGTGATCCCCTTGAAATCGTAACGGCCGATAACCTCTTTTTCAGCTTGGGCAATCGCGTCTTTAAACGCTTGAAGATCGATTTTTGCGGAGATATCGAGAGAGTGTTCAGATGCCATAAGTATGTGTCCTATAAAAACTTTTTTTTATAACAGTTAGTATAACACACTAAAACCTTAATGTTTTAAAAATTAAGCCCGCCTCCAAATGCCATAGCAGCATTAGGATCTTGATAACCCATCATCACACTTTTCATTCTCAGCATCGTAATGTCTTGTTTTGGAGCGATATTTTGCGGGCATACAGGAACACATTCGCCACAGAGAGTACAATCCCAAATACCGTTTGTTTGTACGGCGGCAAGCTTTGCATTACTACTCTCTTCGCGCGTATCATTCACATACCGCCAAACACGGGTAAGAGCAAACGGACCAATAAAGTTAGGATTTAGCGCATAGACGGGACAGGCACTGTAACACGATGTGCAAAGGATACAGTCGCTTTGCGTCTCAATACGGCTCGCATCTTCTTCACTAACATTCCCCTTATCTGAACCTTCGCTCCATGTATTGGCACTACAATTAAAACGCTCAACCATACCGGAATCAACCACTAAATCCCGAATCACCCGAGTGTTGCGAATCGGCTCGATGAGATCGCCATCGCTAGGTTTGTATTCACACATCAGCGCTTCGCGCCCATTCACCCGAACGGCACAGCTCCCGCATACGCCGCTTCGGCACCCGTGAGAGTAGGTGAGTGTCGGATCGATTTTGGTTTTAATGTGATTAAGCACCGTTAAAAGTGTGACATTTTCTAACTCGACGTTATAACTCTGAGCTTCTTCACCGCGTAAAATAGATATTTCCATCAATCACACCACTCTTTCTCGTACTCTTCGTCATCATCGTAAGGATCTTCACAGCACCCCTCCTGTTCAGATTCCTCTTCCCATGCTTTATCATCACCGGTACATTTTATTTCATAAAATCGGCACATAGCACTCCATCCTCTTTCCATGTGATTGTGTGGGCTCCAAACATTCGATCATTACGTACAGGAGCATCGATACGGTAATGTGCCCCTCGGCTCTCAACACGGCTAATCGCACTCACAACGATGATCTCCGCTAACTCAACCTTGTTTCCAAACTCGATGAATTCAACGAGGTTGGTATTACAAATCTTGGATTTATCACGCGGCCCCATAAACGGTAACTCTTTCTGCATTTGGCGGATTGCCCCCAAAACTGCTTTTAATCCCATATCATCACGAACTAATCCGACGTTGTTATAAAAGATGTTAGCGAGCATCTCCTGTTTTTGATAAAAATCGATTTGGTTCGTGAAATACATCACCCCCCGAATAAAATTCGTATCTTTGGCTAATTGCATCGATTCAGCCGATGGAGCAGGATTTTTAGTACCGTATTCAGTCGCATTTTTACCGCATTCACGCCCGTACACGACGAGTTCTAACAGTGAGTTACCGCCCAAACGGTTTGCGCCATGTATTTTGTGGTTAGCGCATTCACCAACAGCAAAGAGTCCCTTTACGCTGCTCATACACTCAGCATTCACTTCGATCCCCCCCATGCTGTAGTGGGCAGAGGGCTTGATCGGGATGAGTTCATGTACCGGATCGATCTCCTCATAAATCTGTGCTAACTTTCGCTCTTGAGGGAGTTCATGGTTGATAAATTCTTCTCCCAAATGACGAATATCGAGAAAAACAGCGCCACTTTTAGCCATCTCGTCGTGAATAGCACGAGCCACCACATCGCGTGGAGCTAGCTCATCGGTAAAACGTTCATGATGGGCATTGAGCAGATATCCACCCGCACCGCGAGCACTCTCGGAAATCAAAATCGATGACCCCTTCAGTGCTGTCGGGTGGAACTGAATAAATTCCATATCAGCAAGCTTTGCTCCTGCACGTACTGCCGCCGCAAGACCATCACCGCTCGCTTGAACTGAGTTGGTAGAGTGTTTGCCGTAGAGATTGCCGTATCCTCCGGTTGCCAAGATCACTGCATCGGCACGGATTTCTTCGACCTCACCCGTTTCGATATGCAAAAATGTTGCCCCAAGAACGCGCTTAGCCTCCTCATCGACGATAAGATTAAGCAAAAACCGTTCATTCTTAAATGTTACCCCCGCTTTTAGGCACTGATCATAGAGGGTATGAAGCAGTTTAAGCCCCGTATAGTCTTGGGCATAACACGCTCGTGGTGCGCTTGCTCCACCCAAACGTCTACGTGCGATTTGACCCTCTTTGTCACGACTAAACGGCAATCCGATGTAGTTACACCATGCTATCGCTTCCGGCGCTTTTTCACACATAAATGTGATTCGGTTTTCATCTCCCAATCCAGCAGAGGAGTTGAGGGTATCAGTGATATGATTTGCGATAGAATCATCACTTCCTAAAACCGCATTCATCCCCCCCTGCGCCATCGAGGTTTGAGATCGCGTAGGGAGTGTTTTTGAGGCAACAATCACCTCTGCACCGCTCTCATGAGCGGAAAGCGCACTCACCAATCCTGCACCACCGCTGCCGATAATCAATACTTTTGACATGCAAAGACTCCTTATAGACGCGATTGTACTTTATCACCCCTCAGTCATGAATAAATTGGTTATGTTAGTTTAAAATATTGTGCATGAAGTATTCTTAGAAAAAGAGAATGGTATCTCGCAGCAAGCTTGAGATACCACAAAATAGTTAGAATTTGTAATTAATACCGATATAAGGTTTTACAGCTGAACCCGTAGTTTGCAGCGTATAAGTTCCATTAATTGCTCTTAATTCGCTCCATCTACGATAAATATAATCAGCCCCTGCAATAAAATAAACATGATCCGCTGCTTTATAAGACAAACCTGCACCAAGATTAAATGATGATTCTTTTACACTACCATCTACAGTAACATTACTGTTCATGGAACCAACACTCACCCCTCCTTTGATAAAAGGATAAACGGATGGTGCAGCTTCAAATTCTTTAATAATATCAAATCCAAGTTCATATAGGCTATTACTTTCATTAGTAATAAATACCCCTTCGTTATAATCAATTTTAGAAATAAACCCCTGAAATTTCATCCCGCCATCTGTGCCTCCACCGAGTTTTAATTTCAAATCAGTGTAATTATTACTGTAGTTTGAACTACCTCCTGGCGTTAACGTGAGCTTATCCGTGTTATTTGCTTTTCCAACATCTAAACCGATATACATTCCACTATCTGCTGCCATCAATCCCGTAGTAACCAACACTGCTAAAACAATTTTTTTCATTCTTTACCCTCAAATATAATCTAACTAGCTAACTATAGTTAGTTGATGTTAGATTTTATAGCTATAAAACTTATTCTTAGTTTAACTATGCTGTAGTTCATAAATGAAATCTTCATGTCTATTTTGATTATTTTTTGCTACTTAGCTCAATTCCCGCCTTTGCGGGAATATCGAAAAGAAAAAGTATGTTAAAATAACTTATGAGCATTGAAACCATTCTCTCACTCTTTGGGATTTACCTCTTTATCGCTGTCGGTTTTGGTGCCAAATGGACATTCAAAGAAAAAATTGACGACCGTACGATCACCCTCCTCAGTGTCTATTTTTTACAAATTTTTCTCACCTTTTGGGGATTGCTGAAACGCCCTATCGACACCGAACTTCTCTTTGCCCCCGCCCTCTATCTTGGAATCTCTCTTTTGGCATTGTTGCTAATGATCCCGCTAGCAAAAATATTTTTTCATGATCCGAAAAAGCGTTCTATCGCAACCGTAGCGGCATTGATTGGCAATACAGGAAATCTCGGTATCCCTCTAGGAATCGCTCTATTTGGCGAGCAAAGTGTCCCTTATCTCACCCTCATCAACCTCGTCAATGTTTTCGTCGTCTATACCATCGGAGTATTTTACTATTCAAGAGGGGAGTTCAGTGTCAAAGAGTCACTCATGAATATCATCAAACTTCCCGTACTCTGGGCGGCCATGATTGCCATAGCACTGAACCTCATCGGTTATCATCCCTCTCCTGCGATCGATAAAACACTGATGATGGGAGCGTATGCCTCGATGACGATGCAATTGGTGCTGTTCGGGATTTATCTTTATGGCATCAAGCTTGGCGAGGTAAATCTGAGACTTACCGTATGGGTAAATGGGACAAAATTTCTTTTAATCCCACTGCTTGCGTTTGGTGTGTTACAGTATGTTGATATGGATGCGACAATCAAAGGAATTTTGTTTTTGGAACTGATCGTCCCTCTTGCGGTGGCGAACGTCAATCTGGCATCGCTCTATAATTGCTCACCCCGCACCGTGACAGTGGAAGTGTTTACGACATCTGTCGTATTTTTAGGGATTGCGTTTTTCTTGCCTACACTCTTACAAATGTTTTGATATTCTCAATTGTAGCCGCAATAAGACGCTCTCTTGCTTCGCGGGATGTCCATGCGATATGAGGAGTAATATAGAGACGTTCAGGGTGCTTAACACTTAAAAGTGGATGGGGTGTTTTCATCGGTTCACGTGAGAGCACATCAAGTCCGACATAAATCGGTTTAACATCGATAATAACCGAGAGGGCATCCTCATCGACGATTCCGCCGCGTCCGAGATTGAGCAATACGGCACCGTCTTTCATCTGAAGCAATTCCGAGTGGGAGATCAGATTTTCTGTCGATTTATTGAGTGGTGCATGGATTGAAATAACATCGCTGTTTTCAATCAAACGGCTCAGAGTCGTTTTTTCAAAATCACTGTTCTCATTTTTTCCAGAGGTGGAGTAGTAACAGACGTTAGCCCCGAATGAGCGAGCAATGTTTGCCACATTTCGACCGATTTCACCAAGACCGATAATCCCCCACGTTTTCCCGCGCAGTTCGTTGAATGAGGGACCGATATGGGCAAACACCGCTTCGCTTTGCCACGAGCCACTTTTGACATATTCGTCATAATAGCGGCTGTGCCCCATCAGATAAAAGAGCATTGAAAACGTATGCTGTACCACCGCATCGGTTGAGTACCCCGCCACGTTTTTGACGATAATCCCGCGACGTGTAGCGGCATCATGATCGATGTTATTGGTTCCCGTCGCCGCCACACAGATGAGTTTGAGCGCAGGAGCATTTTCCATCACGGCATCGTTAATCAGCACTTTGTTTGTAACAATTACTTCCGCATCGCAAACACGTTCCGCCGTCTCTTCGGGTGTGGTCGTCTGATAAACACTAACCTCTCCGAGAGAATTAAAACCCGCTAACGAGGTATCACCATACGTTAGTGCATCGAGGATAACTATCTTCATCCGATTAAGCGTCCTTGATTTTTTTGATCAATTTTTTCGCTTTTTTCATCGCTTTGTTTACTTTATCAAACACCAGCACTACCGCCATACGTCGTCCGACATGCGCTTCAGGTTTTCCAAACACACGGACAAAACTGTTATCATCAAACAGCTCATCGGCGACATCGATCACCGGTTCATGTGACTCGACATTTGATTTGAACGCTGCACTCGCACCGTCGCCGTAGAAGGTAAATCCAAGAGGAAGTCCAAGGACTGCACGAACATGAAGGGCAAATTCGCTTTGGCTTTGAGTGATGAGGGTTACCATCCCCGTATCATGCGGTCTAGGACTCACTTCACTGAAATAGACCTCATCACCGGAGACAAATAGCTCTACACCAAACAATCCTTTACCACCCAAACCATCCGTAATCGCTTTCGCAATTTTTTGAGAACGTTTGAGTGCTTTTTTGGACATCTGCATCGGTTGCCAGCTGTAGATATAATCACCGTCTTTTTGGATATGCCCGATCGGCTCACAAAATACTGTTTCTACACCATTACGTGCGGTTAGCAAAGTAATTTCGTAATCAAAATGGACAAACTCTTCGACGATCAGCTCGCTCGCATCCCCGCGCGCCTCTTTGGCAATCTCCCATGAGTTTTCCAAATCAAACGGACTGTGGGCGATACTTTGCCCATGACCCGAAGAACTCATTACCGGCTTGATCACACACGGGAATCCGACGTCTTCCGCTGCACTGCACATATCCTCATAGGTGCTCACAAAATGATAACGGCTTGTTTTAAGTCCTAACTCTTCACTCGCAAAACGGCGGATATTTTTACGGTTCATTGTTTTGTTGACCGCTTCCGCGTTCGGGATCACGCAAAACCCTTCCGCTTCAGCAGCAAACAGTGCATCGATGCTGATCGCTTCAATCTCTGGCAAAATATAATCCGGTTTCTCTTTACGGATTATTTTTAACACCGCTTCTTTGTCTTGCATATTCACTACATGAGAGCGGTTAGCAACAAGATGAGCGGGAGCATGAGCATAACGATCCACCGCGACCACTTCGATCCCTAAGCGCTGTGCCTCGATTGCCACTTCTTTACCGAGTTCGCCCGAACCCAACAACATGATTTTTTTGGAATTATTTTTAAGAGGTGCGCTAAAGAGCATGGGTATAGCCTTGTGCAGAATTTATTACACGAAGTTTATCACAGGGTTAGTAAAGGTTTTGTTATTTAGAGCGTAAAAAGGAGAAATAATGAAGAGAGTAACTCTCGCGCCGAAGCGCAAGAAATTACAGGCGAGATTCGTAACGTCGCATCATATAGAGACGTTTTAACATCTTCTTGCGAGCGCTGATTTTGAACTGTTTACGTTTTTCGGTCTCTGTAACATGGTTACGACGAGCACGAGCTTCAGTAACAATCAGATTACGATCTGTTTGTTTCTTGAAACGGCGATAAGCAGCATCAAAATTATCATCTTGACGTAAGATAATACCAGGCATTCACATCACCCACTTTCTATTTAAAATTTTGAACGCGAAGTATAGCATGTTTTTTAGTGGATAAGGTGTTTTTTATACTATTGTTTGATATTATTATTTAACAGCCTATAAGAAGAGGGAATATAATGAATCCACGAAAAAGATTAATGTGGCTTGTTTTTATCGGAATGATGATTCCTCCAATCGTTTGGGTTTTTTTATTAGCTTTTTCTCATCTATTCAGTTTTGATGAGCTGATAGCCATTTTAATTTCTTTGCCTATGGCGATATACATGGTCATTGCCACTACCATCATGATATTTGGATTTAACAATGCATTGGTTCGAGTTGAAACCCTTATGCATGGTACCGGCAATCGTGAAGAAGCCGCCGATATTATCTCCAAACTCCCTTATTGGTTTTTAATAGGTCAGTTGCTTTATAACTCTTTGGGCCCTGCGGTCGTATTATGGGGAAAACCATTTATTGCGTTTGATCGCTTTATATTGGCGGAACTGGCAGTTCTTCCCCTTTTGCTCCTCTTTATTATTCCTGTGTTTATCTTATTTGTTATCCGTCTCGAAGAGTGGGTTATACGCGTTCCGTTAAGTGAACGGTATCCGTTTATCTCCTTTGGAAAAAAAATGGTTCTTGCTATATTTACGACTGTACTGGGCAATATCGTATTGCTCGTCTTACTCAATGCCATATTGCTCCATTCAGTTCCACAGCTTAATCTCTCAACGCTCTTGAGTAAAAACATCGTAGTAGCCCTGATCGGTATCGCGATTTCAGCCCTTAACATCACCCTATTGGTAGCTCAGGTTACACGCCCCGTTAAAAATCTCATAAAAGAACTCAAAACTGACCTTTTTAATCTAACCAAATCTTTTTGCGGGTTTACCCGTGATGAGACGGGAGTAATGATGAATACACTCAACCGTTTTGTCGAAGAGATAGAACACTCAATTTCACATTCCAAAGAGATTGCCTCTGCAAATTTGGATGCGGCAAGAGAACTCGATACGATCAATACACAAATAAATAAAAGGGTTCACGAAAGTCACCAAATAACCCATGCTACTTCCGAACAAGCACGATCCGTTCAAATCATTGTGGATCAGGGGGTAAGTAATTTTACTGTGACATTAGAAACAATGAACTGCGCACTCGAACAGCTGCATCATGGAAAAAAAGAGCTCTCAACCCTGCTTGAAACGATTTTACACAGCACACAGCTCGAAGCAGAATTGGGCAATAAACTGCAACAACTCAATACCGAAGCATCCCAAGTGAGAAAAATCCTATCGGTAATCGGTGATATTGCCGATCAAACCAATTTACTTGCACTCAATGCCGCTATCGAGGCAGCACGAGCAGGAGAACATGGACGTGGCTTTGCCGTTGTTGCTGATGAGGTTCGTCAACTTGCCGAAAAAACCCAGCACAGTTTAGTTGAGATTAACGGAACCATCAACATCATTGTTCAAAGCATTTCAGATGCCACCGATCAGATGCATCACAATACCGATGCAATGAAAAATGTTACCACCATATCCGAACGGGTGGATAAAGATATCAGTGCGACAGTCAGTGCAATGGAGCAAACGAACACACTCACTGCACAAAGCGTCACCAATTCTCAAACCATAGCTCGCCATATTGACTCCATGCTTTTACAAATGGAAGGTCTCGAAAGTATCACGACCAATGATGAGAAATCAATGCAGGAACTTTCGACGATTGTCTCCCAGATTGCAACCTCTGCTAATGCACTCTACACACAATTAGGACAATTTAAAACACATCAATAAAGCACCTTTTCGCTAAAATAGCTTTATGATAACCCAAGACTCTATAGAGGCGCTCAAAGCCCGACTTGATATTGTTGATGTCGTCGGCTCTTATATCGAGCTAAAGCGTGCAGGAAGCAGCTTTAAAGCACCCTGCCCGTTTCACGATGAGAAATCTCCCAGCTTTACTGTCAATCCTAGCCGTCAAAAATATCACTGTTTTGGATGTGGAGCAGGAGGAGATTCGATCAATTTCGTTATGGAATACGAAAAGCTCAGCTACCCTGAAGCGATCGAAAAACTCGCCGCATCGACTAACTTTACCCTCCACTATACCGACGATACCAAACAAAAAAAACGTTCCAACCTTCTCGAAACCCTTAACGACTGGTACCAAAAACTTTTGGAACAAAATAAGACGGCGATGACTTACCTCCATGATCGGGGCATCTACGCTTCCAGTATCGAACGATTCGGAATCGGGTATGCCCCAACCTCTCCTGAGACACTACGATTTTTAGAGCAACGTAAATTATCTACCCCCGAAGCAATCGAGCAAGGTGCCATAGGACGAGGGGAAGAGGGGCGATTATTTGCCCGCTTTATCGAGAGGATTACTTTCCCGATCCACTCCACCAGCGGTGCCATCGTCGGTTTCGGCGGGCGCACCATTACTGGACATCAAGCCAAATACGTCAACTCCTCCCAAAGCGCTATTTTCAACAAATCGCGTCTCCTCTACGCCTACCATCTCGCCCGTGAAGCGATCTACCGCCGCCGTGAGATCATTGTCACTGAGGGGTATCTCGATGTCGTAATGCTCCATCAAGCAGGATTTACTCACGCCGTCGCAACACTTGGAACCGCCCTTACTGCCGAGCATTTACCGCTATTGCGCAAAGGGGAACCAAAAATATTTTTGGCGTACGATGGGGACAAAGCGGGGCGTGCCGCAGCGTTCAAAGCATCCAAGCTTCTCAGCTCTTCGGGATTTGATGGTGGCGTTATCCTCTTTGAGGGGGGGCTTGACCCCGCTGATATGATCAAAAATGGCCAGATTGAACAGCTAAATGCTCTTCTGCACCGTCCTATCCCTTTTATCGAATTTGTTATTACAGAGATGATTAGTGTCTATGATCTTCAAGATCCTAAAGCCAAAGAAACTGCATTACACGAGAGCATCGCTTTTTTAAAAACACTTGCCCCACTTTCTCAAGAAGAATATCGTCCCTATGTTGCGTCTAGAATTCCGGGAACATCTCCGGCTATGATCCGATTAGGCTCTACACAAACAGCCAATGCAAAACCTATTTCATTCTCAAATTACGATAACTGGGAATTGGGATTGATTAAAACTATCCTTGAACGCCCCCATATTACCGATTCACTCCTCGATTTTATTGATACTTCAATGCTTCTATATCATGCCTCTGAATTTGAAGCTGCACTTCAAGGCAAAACAAATGATCCGCAGTTGAGTGCACTTATGATGGATACTCGTATTCATTCTTTTGAGGGAGATGATGGATTAAAGGCTGAACTTATCACCTTTTTAACCGCCCATTATAACCGTGAGCTCAAGAAAATCACTACCCAAAATACGGTATCATTCGATCAAAAATCGTACTTAATACGTCAATTTCGGGACAAAATCGAACGCCTCAAACGGGGTGAACTCGTCCCGCTCACATAATATCAAAATTAAACAAGTACGCAAGCGTACGTGGGCTTGCCGCCGAGGCAAACACAGCGTTAGCGTAGTAATCGGGATTTGATTCCGATTGCGTTAGGAACACAAATGAAAGCCATAGCCCTTTTCAGCGGCGGTCTCGACTCTACCATTGCAGCAAAACTCCTCATCGATCAGGGGATCGAAGTGATCGCCTGCAACATCAATACAGGATTCGGTTCAACCAAAGACCGCCTCGCTCACATGCTCAACATGTGTGAGCAAATCGGTGCCGAATTTCGGAGCGTCGATATTCGTGACGAATACATCCGCGAAGTGCTCTTTAGTCCAAAATACGGCTACGGAAAAAATTTCAACCCCTGTATCGATTGTCATGCCAAAATGTTTGAAGTCGCCAAACGGGTAATGGAAGAGTGGGGGGCGAGTTTTCTTATCAGCGGCGAAGTGTTAGGACAGCGTCCGATGAGCCAAAACAGCGAATCACTCCAAAAAGTACTCAATCTCAGTGACTGCGAGGGATTACTCCTCCGCCCCTTGAGCGCTCAATTACTAACACCGACCATCCCAGAAACGCAAGGGTGGGTAAATCGTGAAAAACTCGAAAGTATCAACGGACGCAATCGTGATCGTCAAATGGAGCTTGCTGTTCAATTTGGACTCAAAGACTACGAAGCACCAGGGGGAGGGTGTCTCCTTACCGATGAAAAGTTCTCCAATAAAATCCGCGATTTTATCGCTCACGATACCTTTAGCGTAGAGGATATACCGACGCTTAAATACGGTCGCCAACTGCGGCTACCAGAGAGGGCAAAACTCATCATCGGACGCAATGCGGAAGATAACGAGATATTAGAGGGGATCGAAAATTCTAAATTCCTTCACATCACCACCAAACTTTTCGGCCCTCATTGCCTCATCTCGCGCAATGCGAGCGATAACGATAAAGTGTTAGCGGCAAAACTGATGTTAGCGTATTGTAAGCAGGACTTTGAGGGGGAACAAACACTATTGTTTGGCGAAGAAGAACTAACCACCGTGAGCGACCTCAGTCGCCACGATGCGCAGAAATATTTTATTTAGCGACGCTACAGCCATAACCCGCTTTTTTAACTGCATCGCACATTGCCTCAGGTTTTGTGCCCTCAGCAGCTTTTACTTCTGCCTTACCCTCTTTGAGATAAACAGTAGATTCCTTGACCCCTTTGACATCATTTAATGAGCCTTTTACATTTTTTACACATGCAGGACACATCATTCCCTCAATTTTGAGATTTACCAATTCATCAGCACCCACGATTGATACCAATGCCACCATAGCCAATAAAACTTTTTTCATCTTCGAGCCTTTTTAATAATTTCATGCTATTGTTTCATATCTTTGTTAAAAGCGTGTTAAGGGAGCAAGATGAGCAGTATCGAATGGTGGGCAATTATTACGATCGCATTTGCCGGAAGTTTCGGACACTGCATCGGAATGTGCGGTGGATTCATCGTTGCTTACAGTTCCACAAAAATCGATAGCACTATGAGTCGAAGCTCCCAGTTTATTCGCCACGGAGCATATAACCTCGGACGCGTCAGCTCTTATACCCTGCTGGGAATATTTTTCGGAGGAATAGGTTCACTCTTTACACTGAGCATGCAAATGCATGGCGCATTATTTATTTTTGCCGGAGCTGTGATGATCATCACAGCATTAGGGATGTTCGGGCTCTCAAAGCTCATCCATATACTTGAACGCTCATTTTCATCCAATCCCCTGTTTAAAACACTCTTTTCCCGCCTCATAAAAAGTAAAAGCATCACAAGCTTTTTCGCACTTGGACTGATGAATGGATTTTTTCCTTGCGGATTTGTTTTCTTTTTTGCTGCCAAAGCTGCTGCGTCTGCCTCAATCGTAAGCGGAGGATTGATTATGGCAGCATTTGGTCTAGCAACTGTTCCGACATTACTCACACTCGGTCAGTCGGTTAGTTTTTTCAAAGAGATTGCATTTCGTCAGACAATGAACCGTATTGCGGCACTGGCAATCCTCATCTACGGTATTTACAGTATTTATTACGGGTTAGCTTATTTTTTCGATTTGCCACTCTAGGGAAGTACTAAAACAAATACCGTTTCCCTCGCCCTTACGTGCGCTCTTTCTCTTTAGGAATACTAAAACAAAAGCGGCTTCCTTCTCCGACTATACTCTCTACCCATATTGTTCCACCATGCAACTCAACAATATTCTTCACAATTGTAAGCCCCAATCCTGTCCCCTTGATCGCGTCTTGTTGATGTTCTCTGATTTGAACAAACGGATCAAACAACGTTTCTAGCTTATCTTTTGGGATTCCATATCCATGATCTATCACACAAAATCTTTCAAATTGACTATCGTACTCATGCACTATACGAATCAACCCTTTTTCGGGAGAGAACTTCACCGCGTTGCTCAATAAATTGACAATCACTTGCTTTATCAACTGACGATCAGCAGAAATGGACACACTCTCCTCAATCTCATTTGAAATATCTACAAACTTTTTTTCTGCCATCGACTCGACCATAACATTTGCTTCACGTATCAACTCATTCATCGAGAATACCGTAGCTTCTATTTCCATTTTTCCAGCTTCAATTTTTGAAAAATCCAAAATAGTATTGACTAATGATAAAAGATTTTTACCTGCAATATGAATTTTATCAACAAATAATTTGACAGAATTTGGGGTATCCGGTTTCGCCATCAATATCTGAGAAAACCCTATAATCGCATTAAGAGGTGTACGTAATTCATGACTCATATTAGAAAGAAACGCATCTTTTGCACGATTTGCCTCTTTTGCTTGCTCCATCTCTATGATCGCTTTATCTCTAGAGTTTCTTAATTCTTCTTGCATTTTTAATGCTTCATACTGCTCTCTAAGTGAACGGTTTGCCCCTTCCAACTCTTTGGAACTGACATCGAGAGTATGCTCTAAAAGTCGTCGCTCTTTTTCAGCTTGATCATAAAATTCGCTGATAGTTGCCAAAAATGGTCCCAACTCATCTACTAATTCAGGTCGAACAAAACGACGCATCTGACGAATTAATAAACGATGGTATGGCAATTCTCCCATAAATATCCCTATTCGTAAATACTTACCAGGGTCATTGTTTGATTATGGAGAGAACAACGTGCTTCACCAACTTCTGACAACTCCCCATATGAATAAAATCCGGTTATGACCGCTTTATCACCCATTGTTTCACGAATGATTTCAAGCTCTTCTTCACACAATTGTCCCAACACCAGACGTCTTCCTACGCAACTGACCAACAATACAAGACACTCTTCTTCATGCCCCATTTTAGACGCTTCCGCCGCCAATCCTGCATGCTCAATCAGTTTATCCATATTCGTCTTCATCAATCGACACAATCCGCCGCTTGGAATATCTCCCGCAAACGTCAAGCTTTGCTTTTCTTCATCCACAGCAAGAAGCGTACGAATCAATGGGGTAGAATCAGGATTGTTGCGAACACTCATAGGGAAACGCAATCCACTTCCCGGAAGATCCGCCGCAAATTCTCCCAGATAGCTTTTATAAAGCTCAAGAGCCGGTCTGTCATCAATACTATAAAGAACATTCCCCTCAGCATGAGTAATGCGACGTTCTGCTCCAAATTCTTCCCATCCAGCTGAACATCCGCTTCGTGCACGAAGGGTCTCTCCATAAATACCAATTGCTGCAACAACTCCTGTTTCTGCCCCACCTTGAGCTATAACATAAGTTTTTTCAAATCGTGTCCCATCTCCAGCCATACCCCCCGTAATACTGACGCCATCCGGTAAAACATGAGATAACCCTCGAGCCAATTCGCTTCCGTTCACCATCAAACCATCTGATAGAATAAAAACGTGCCGCAGCTGATCGGCTAATAGATCTTGCCCGAGGGCTGAACCCAAAGCTTCCATATTTGAAAAGTCGGCAACTTTTTTAGATGTGCATTGTACTCGAGATCGTTCAAAAGTTATTGCCGTAGCCACTGCATCGTTATCACTGATTGTCGTCTCCAAAACGCTACCCGAACTACTCGCTCCAGCAATAATAGCATTAGGATAGTGACGACTCAGCTCCTGATACCACTCCTGAGTCAAACAATCAGGATGATCAAAAAATACCAATACCAAATCTCGTTTGGATGCCAGTGATTCATCAATACCCTGCCAACTAGTTTTTTCATTCCACCGTATTTGTTCACTTACCATCGTATTCTCCTAATAATCAGGTTTTAACTATTTCGTCGTATTTGACTTTACAATCTCTACCGCTTTTTCAAAAGCATCTCGATCCAATCCATAACTATCAATAGCCTTTAATGCCTCTGCAAGACTCTCAGAAGTTAAACTTCCACGAATATCAATTGCTTTACTGATAACATTTAATACAGCGGCATAAGTGTTGTCCCCAGGCGAAGTATTCGCAATCGAGCCCACTGCATCTACCAATGATGCTTCAAAATTCCAATGTTTGAACATCATGGCACTGATCTCATAACTATCCATCCCCAAATAGCATTTCTCAATCTCTTGAATGGATTTCCCCTGCATGACTTCTGCTCCAAATGCTTCTGCCTCACCTGATGCTAAAACTTTTCGGGCTACGATAAGCTTCCCAAGTTCCATCAAAAAAGATGCGCTTAACAAAAGCGGTAACATCTCTTTATTGACAAGGGTATACCATTCACGCACAAGAGCCAACTGCAATGCCGATATTTCGGCTAATTTGTCAATATTGATATGATAAGGACTCAAATCCAAAGGCAAGGCTTTTTTTATGGCATTAGCCGCTGCAAATCCTCGTATCATGGAAACACCAAACAGCATAACAGCCTGTCGAATCGATCCAACTTCTTTACTCATCCCGTATAAAGGAGAATTGACCGACTTTAGAATATTGGCACTCAGCATTGGATCACTTTCAATCACTTTAGTCAATTCAGAGATATTCACATCTCTCATCAAACACAACTCTTGTATTTTGCTCACCGAGATAGGCAATGGGGGTAGACTCTTAATATCATCAATCACGCTATTTCCTTCATTTAATTTATCCGCTTCGATAGATAGTCACATATTTCTGAAATATTGGACTTATTGAAAATCCCTTCAACATTTTCGGCATCAGGGAGATGTGCGATGAGCTTGCTATCGTCCTCCGCAGAAATGATAATAATAGGGATATTAATACCATTCCCCTCCATATGCTGTATCACTTCTGAACTGATCCCATCGACTAAGAAAAAATCGAGAATAATAAAATCAAAAGGTTCATCATCCAATAGTTCTTTTGCTTTGTTGACCGAATTGGTAACAGAGAGATGAAATTCGGATGATAAACGATCAATCAGTACTTTTTGATATTCAGGAGCATCCTCAACCACTAAAACACGTTTTGCATCAGGATTCTCTGCAACAAATCGCTCAATCGTATTTTGTGTCTGCGAAACAGGAATGGTAAAATAGAAACACGATCCCTTGCCCACTTCACTCTCTACCCAAATAGCACCTCCATGCAAATCTTCAATGATCCGCTTGGAAATAGCCAGCCCCAATCCTGTTCCTTTGGCAGTTTTTTGAAATGGATTTTCAACTTGGGTAAATGGATCAAAAAGTGTCGTAATATCTTTGGGACTAATGCCAACCCCATTATCACAAATCCCCAATCGATAAGCCTTTTTCGCCTCTTCATATTCTACATGCAATGATACCGTTCCACCTTCTGGAGTAAATTTCACTGCATTGCTAAGCAAGTTTATCAACACTTGCATAATTAATTGACGATCCAGATAAAGCCCCAATGAGATCATTTCCGGATACGTAAAGGTAATCGATTTCTTTTGTGCCATCGGTTCAACTATTGTTGAAACATCATTCATAATAGTAGAGAGAAGTGTCATTTCAGGCTTAAAGTTCAATTTACCTGCTTCAAGCTTAGCAAAATCCAAAATTGTATTAACCAATGTCAAAAGATTATTTCCGGCAATACTTATTTTTTGAATATAGGGGTGAAGGTTATCCGGTAACGACTTATTCATCATCAAGATTTGAGAAAACCCGATAATAGCATTCAGCGGAGTACGAAGTTCATGGCTCATATTTGCCAAAAACATATTTTTGGACTGACTGGCTCGTTCAACCTCATCAACAAGCTGAATCAACGCATATTCTCGTTCACGGTTATGAAAACTCTGTCGCATAATTTCAACTAAAATTTTGATAATCTCTACCATATAAATTTTATTTGGAATCTCTTTTATCGCGACTGCGATATTAATACGTTTGTTTTTTAGAATGATTTTTCCCGTCACATCAAACTTCACGTTTCGTGGAATCTCCCCGATACCTACATGAAGTTCATCAATGCACCATCCCAAAATCTGTTTAAGTTGCTCATGGAGTTTTTCTTGGACATTATCCAAAATTTCTTCAGGATCGCGAGCGGCTCCCCCTTCTAACATCGACTGCGTACACGCTTGCAAAAATTCGATTCCCGAATGTATCCCCAAATATGACGTTGCAGATATATCCGCGAGAGGTTTATCAATCACTGCATACAATGCAGATGAAATAGCTTCTATTTCATGAAAAATAGCTTCGGATTCCGGGCTATCTCCTCCACCCATCTCCAAAAGTGTATCAATATGTTCATGGTATCTATGATGCAAAGAACGCGCTTCATCAATATCCACCCCGAATCCATCCAAAATCCCTCTTTTAGACTCAATCTCATTAAGCGCCGCACTAAAAGGACAGGAGTTTTCATCACTAAACAGACCTAATGCTGCTGAAGTACTAGTAACATGAGAGCGCTCTTCAAACCAGAAGTCAGTAATTTTCTTTTGACTTTGTTTATGAATCATCAATGCGCTATATAACGTATCAAATACAGCAAGCATTTCATTCTCTTTTGTCACTACTGATTGATGTTCTCGATAGCTCTCAAAATAACTCTCATTCATGATCACTTCTGAAATACGGAGCATTTTCAGGATGATTGTTATATCTTCTCCGATCTGCGTATTAACTTTTGATAAATCCAAAATGATTTCGGTGAGGATATCAAACCCTCTGGCAACATGAATCGATTCCAAACCGACAGCGATATGAATCTCCCCGATTTGTCTAGTACGGTCTATAATACGTTGATCAAACGGATGGATAAACAGTGAGCTAAAATATTCCGATTGCATTCGAACGAGTCTTGGAACATCCGATGCGGAGAGGATGCCATGATACGTTGCATCTTTTAAAAGATAGTGGTTGTACATCCGATCATAAACCAATGCTGCAAAAGAATGGATATACGTTCCAACCTTTTCACGTCTTTGCATTTGCACATCGTCTAGCTTGAAAATACTGCGCAGAGACTCAATCGTAATGGGCTGATACTTCATTCCACATTGCCTCCTAAAAGATATTTATCCAATACCGTTTTCATGTCGTCCATATCGATCGGCTTTGAAATATATCCGTCAAAACCATGCATCAAAAGTTTTTCACGATCTCCGCTAATGGCAAATGCTGTAACACATACAATAGGAACATTTAACCCCATGTTTTTAACTTCACTTACCAACTCATATCCATTCATCAATGGCATATCAACATCTGAAAGGAGTAATCCAAATGTTTCTGTTTTCAATTTTTCAAGTGCTTCAGCTCCATTAGAGACCATCTCTACTGCCACATCCGGATAAAGCAACTCTATCATTGCCTCTACAACCATTTGGTTGTATTCATCATCTTCTGCTATTAAAATACGCACAGAAACTCCTTATTGCAACTGATCGATCAAATTTATGATCGAGGGGGTATCTTCATGATCGTCAGGGAACTCACCTTTTATTTTCAAAAACTGATCAACATTGTCAATCAAAAGATCGATCAATCTCTCTTCAAAATGGGTTCCTCTCCCTTCACGGAGTATCTCGATAGTCTGCTCAATAGTAAACGATTTTTTATAAACTCTTTCTGAACTAAGTGCATCAAACACATCAGCAATAGAGACAATGAGGGCATGCATATGAATTTCTTCTCTTTTGAGGCCAAGCGGATATCCCGTGCCATCAATTTTTTCATGATGCTGAAGGGCAATAATCCGCCCTGCTTCAATCACAGGATAATGCCCCTCACTCTCAAGCATTTTTCCACCGAGAGTCGTATGCAGTTTCATAATTTCAAACTCTTCCGGAGTAAAACGTCCCGGTTTGAGTAAAATCCGATCCGGAATTCCAACTTTTCCTATATCATGTAGCGGTGATGCATATAAAATCAGCTCTACCTCTTCGGGTGATAATCCTGCAAGTTCTGCCAATTTTGCTGAATAATGGCTCATCCGCTTAATGTGCATCCCTGTTTCCATATCACGGTATTCAGATGCTTTTCCCAAACGGGCTGAGATTTCATACTCTGTCTTTTTAGCTAATGTTAACGCTTCTTGCAATTCAAGAGTACGGATTGAGACTTTATCCTCTAAAAGCTGATTAATATCAGATAGAGAGTCTTGATACTCTTTAATCTTTGCATAGTTAAACGTACGTAATTTTAACTCTTCGACATCGATGGGCTTGCTCAAAAAATCACTCGCACCCTCTCTGAGCGCACGATGTTTCTCCTCTGAGTTAGCGGTGACGACAATCGTAGGTATCTGTGACCATATCGGGTGGGATTTCAGATTCTGCAGCGTCTCAAATCCATTCATAACCGGCATTGCCAAATCGAGCAAAATGACGTGATAATCCGAGTCTTTTTCCAGCTCATCAAGAGCTTCTCGCCCATTGACTGCTCGCGTGATCGTTACACCCTCGGACTCCATAAACGCAAGTTCAATGACATCAAGATTAAATTCCTGATCATCAACCGCCAATATTTTGATAGAAGCCATTTGTATCCTCACTCCTGCTTAACATAAACAGAATCTGTTGTCGTTATGCTAGAGTGTACTCTTTCCTATTTTAAATACTTATTAGTTTGAGTAAATAAACGTTATACTATTCGTACATTTTATATGAGGAGTAGAGATGGCGGGAGTAATGTTTTCATTTTTAAATTTTTCTGCGTTGGTTGACCTTAACATCGGGATTTCCGATCGACTCGATGAGAACCGCTCTGAGAGTTTTACCGTTTTGTTTTGCGATTTTTCAAATATTGAACAAACCCTAATCGATGCTAATCTGCCGAGTCTGCTTCGTACCTCTGATTCGATTGTTTGTTACGAACAATACTACTTTTTCGTAATGCCGTATACGGATCGGTACGGAACGGGAATCGTTAAACGGATGATTGAAGAACTGTTTGCCACCCCTATCCCCTCTGCAGCTGTTTGTTATCCTTCAAACGGTGAAAATTCATCTGAATTATTTGAATCACTTTATCAAGAAGCTAAAAAAGTACACCATATTAATCTAGGTTTTCTTCTCAAAAACGAAGGATAAAGGCGAATTGCCCTTAGTGCATTAGGGCAATCGGATGAAATGAGTAGTACGGGGAATTTTTATAAAATTCTATCGCTTCCGAGATATCACTTTTACGGATGAGGTTGCGATCATATACATAGATATTCGTACATGAATCCGATTTGCATGGTTCTGCTTTTGCTTCACCTTTTTCAGAAGTCGCAACCGCCGCTGGAGTAATTGAGGGAATCACACCCTGTGCTACTGTCGGCTCTTTAATATCAGAATGCGCTACTATAGACGCTGTATCTTCTTTTTTGGGAGTGATGACGGCTGCCGTCTCTTCTTTTTTCGTCATACCGACAGAGCTGTTGGTATCTTTCTTCGCGATAGAGTGAACATCACCCTTTAGCTCACACACTTTTGGCGTATCTCTGCTCACATGGCGGATAAAAGCATCTTTAGCAACTGTTTTTGCTTTTGAAAGATCGGCATGAGCTTTTTGAGCCGTCGGATACGTCCCTATCGTAACGATATTACATGCACCCTCTTTTTTCTGCACCGAGGGGATAGCTGTTTTATCTACTTTCTTTTCAAAAGCGGGAGTAATCGATTTCTCTTTCAGAGCACTGATCGTTTGAATCGTGAACTCATCCGCGCTAAACGCCATACTTGCAACACTGCATAATAATATTAGAGTTAAGTTTTTCATGCACTCTATATCGACATGATAAAGAAAAAACTTTACTCAAGTACGCGTTTTTTTACTACTCATTGAATTTTAAGAACCTAAATCGTATAATCTCCGCTCCAAAGCTACTTTGGGCCCTTAGCTCAGCTGGGAGAGCGCTTCGCTGGCAGCGAAGAGGTCGTCGGTTCGATCCCGATAGGGTCCACCAATTTTCTACTAAAATAATTGTAAACTCATGTTCCGTGCTTCACGACCTCATTAGATAATTCCGTTACCACTTTAGCTATCATATCCTCCCAACCATTTGGTACAGATTGTCTAAACAATCGCATCACCTCCGGATACCAGGGTGAAGTATCTTTTTCCAACATCCATCTCCAATCACACCCGATAAAAGGGAGCAGTACCCAACACGCTTTTCCTAAAGCACCACAGAGATGAGCCACTGAGGTATCAACACAAATCACTAAATCCAGCTGCGAAATAAGAACCGCCGTATCAGCGAAATCCTCTATGTCTCTTTCGATAATCGGCTGTTTCGCCTCTTGGGGAGACAACTCCCCTTTTTGCAGGCTCACAAATGTCACTTGCGGTACCGACCACAACGGCTCCAATATATTAAACGTCGGCAATGAACGATTGCTATCATTACCGTGCTCCGCAGAACCTTTCCAAACCAATCCGACTTTAAATCCTCCCACAGGAAGTATCAGTTTTTCTTTACTCCATTCAGGCTGTATTTTTAAATACGGCAATCGAGCGGGAATTGTTTCCAACGTCGTTCCCAAATACAACGGCACGCTTAAAAGAAAACTCCAAAAATCATGCTTTTGCGGCGTTTCTGTCATGTCGATCAGACGATCAATATCAGATAATGTCGAAAAAAGTCGTTGCAGCGATTGTTTGCACATCAGTGTAATCCGTGCACCGCGTTCTTTTAAAAGTGCTGCAAAACGGATGAACTGGATATCATCTCCAAAGCCCTGTTCGGATACGAGCAAAATTGTTTTGCCTATCAACGGCTCGCCGCGCCACTGCGCAAATGGAAATTCATACACAGGAAAAGAGGGATTGATACGCGGGTCATACCGTGTTTCATATAATGGCCATCCCTCATCATATCGTCCGAGTTCAAGTAAAAGAAATCCAAGATTTGCCTGTATGGAAATATTTTCCGGAGTAAGTTTCAAAGCTTCTTTGTAGGCATGTTCGGCTTCTGTATACCGATGCATCCGCTTGTAAAGCTTCCCCAAATTGTGATACGCTTCTGCATACTCCGGATCAATCGATATCGCTTTTGCGTACGCATGATCAGCTTTTTCAAAATTTCCTGTTTCTACACAAAGATTTGCGAGATTATTATAAAGTTTCGGATCATTTTCTGATAGCAATATCGCTCGTTGATACACATCTTCCGCTTCGTCAAAACGTTTTAATTTTTTAAGCAATATCCCCAAATTATTATAAGCATCGATATATTCCGGTTGCATCTCGATCGCGTCACGCCAATATTTTTGTGCTTCGTCATATTGTTCACATTGATCTGCACAGAAAGCGGCAATTGTGAGGAGCGGTACACTCAACAACTCCGGCATGATAGTATCGATCGCGACTACAACCTCAGCATATTTATTGTTATGGTACAGTTCCAGAGCTCTCTCATATACTGCATCACGCAACAGGGTGTTCAAATGCTCATTTTCTATTATATTCATACCCCAATTCTAATCAAATCGACGACGTAAATCAAACGATACGTTCCGTTTACCGATCAACGGTTTTTTTCGTTACAATTACAGCAATTATTTCAGAGGAAACCTCATGCTAAAACACCTCCCACTCATTTTGCTTACAGCAACTACTTTTGCTTTTGCAGCCCCTGTTACCCTTGCGACTCTTAATGGAAAAGCAATCACATCAGAAGATGCCAATGCATTTATGGCAAAAGCAATTCCAGGTATGAGTTTTGACAAACTGGATCCAAAAATGAAACGTCAGGTTGTTGATCAATTAATCAACCAAAGTCTTATCAAAGACCAAGTTGCAAAAAGCGGGATTCAAAATACTACGGAATTCAAAGTCGCCTATGCTAATCTCAAAAATGATTTGGCTGTTGATATGTGGATGAAACTCCAAATGGCGAAAATCAGCGTTACCGACACTGAAACAAAAGCTTTTTACGATGCTAACGGCGACAAGATGAAACAAGGAGATAAAAAACTCCCGTACGAACAAGTCAAAAAAGAGATCACTCAATTTATCAAAGTTGAAAAATTTAAAGCGCTTATGAACAAGACAACAGATGCGCTCCGATCATCAGCAAAAGTAGAAGTTAAAATTTAACTTTTGCATAACGTGCGCAATAACCAGCCATTACTATTCTCTTTGGGACTTCATGCTACCCTCATCGCAGCAGTCTTTGGGATATTAAACATCACCCACAAGCCTAAACCCGAAGAGATTAAAATTCGGCTAAATCTTTTTACTCCGCCGCCGGAAGCTCCCCTAACACGCACTGCAGTGACTCAGCCAAAACCGATAGAGACACCCAAGCCACTGCCAATCCCAACGCCGTTACCCAAACCCGCAATATTGCCGCCACAGCCATTGGCGAAACCGATTACACCTGTACCCACAAAGCCTATCATTACCCCGCCAATCCCGACAACAACGACGCAAGCACCAGTTCCGGTAGTGACAAAAGTACCTGTAAAAGAGGTCGAGGCTACGCCTCCCCCTCCGCCACCGCCGGTAAATGTTCAAGCGGCCTACGAAAATGAAAACTTAGGACGCATCCGTTCATTGCTTTTAGAACATTTGAGCTACCCGAAAAATGCAAAAAAACTCAATCAGCAAGGGGAAGTAACTGTAACCTTTACCCTCAGTCCAAACGGTGAAGTAAGTGCTATTACGATCACTAAAAGCTCTGATTTTGATATGCTCGATGATGCAGCGCGGAATCTCATAGAAACAACTGCTGCTGCGTTTCCAAAACCCTCAAAAAATGTCCGTATTACCGTACCGATTGGATATAAACTACGCTGATCACGTCCCCATTTTATCTCTCGCGGCAAGACCGAGAGCTAAAGCTTCTTCGATTTCATGAGCAAAATTAGGATTTATTTGACGAAGCCCTTTTTCAAAATTTAAAATGATTTTAGAATCAACATGACGATGAGTACAGAGTTTTTGTACCAATTCCCGATAAGCATTCACATTACGTGAATCGATTCTTCCAAAATTCTCAACAATTCGTGTAGAAGCATGGCGTAACTGAGCACTGCTAGAACCCGCATTTTTAATCACAAAAGAGAGTGTATCGAACGTTTCGATAACTTCTACAGCATCGGGAGATGCCTTTGCACTTCGTCCTATCCACACATACACTGAGACCAGAGCGACCAGCAAAAACAAAAGGGCAATCATCGTTAAAATAAGGGTTGTTGTATCCATCTACTCTATCTTTTTAAAATCAACTATGAAGATATTGTAACATAACCGGAGAATAAAGGGCTAAAAGAGGAGAATTCCCGCAAATGCGGGAAAGAGAAGTGAGAACGTTGGCAGATTACCAATTAACTTCTGTCGTAAGCATCCAGCTTTGTTTATCGCCTTGACTACCAACAGTTGTTGCACCTTCAAAAGCAGTTGCTGCAACCGGTGTCGTATCTTTAGAATTAACTGTTTTACCTGAAGCAATGAATTTCACGTTTTTATTGTAATCGTATGCGATACCGTAAATCATTTGTGTCGCATCACCTACATTGTTCGTGTTGCTGGTTGTATTGTTCACATACTCTGTTTTAGCACTGTCGAAACGTGCCAATACGGTCCAATCTTGCATTGGACGGAACTCACCATTGATCGACCATCCTTTGATCGTTTTGTTATTACTATTATTGAGAGAAGAGTCCAATGTTTTATCTTGAATGTGGTTAAATTGCGCAGCAATCAAGAATTCAGGCTGATTGTAAACAGCATGGAACCAATAGCCATTACGGTCATAAAGAGTTGGATCATTTACAAGTGCAGTAGCGCTCATACCACGTTTTTTTGTAGAGATACCAGCAAAAGAGATGTTTGCATACGTATCTTTATCGAGTTTGTATTTACCTACATGTTCACCGTTACCCATCACGTGAGCAGTCAAACGCCATTCAGCAGACAAACCGCTGTTATTTTTTTGGTTTGTAGTAGAGTGGTAACCCTCACCATTAAAAAGACCGAGTTCGCTAGAGAAATACGGTGTTTTAGTCTGAAAGTTCACCCCAAGGTCAGCTGAGTTGAGAGCATCTACGCCGTTTGTACTCGTAAATTTATCTTCCAAAATAACTTTGTTGATTGAACGATAGTACCATGAGTTATGCTCTTCGTAATCGATCCATGGACGGTGAGCAATACCGATCTCTACTCCTGTATATGGGAGAACTTTATCAAGATATAAATAAGCATATTTAATAATAGTGTTAGCCGGGCCATCACTTACTGTTTGTTGTGCTGATTCTAACTCTTTTGTTGAGTCCATAGTTACGCGGAAATAGTCTTTATCATTGAAGTAACCTTTAACTTGCAAATAGTTACGGCGAAGCTCAAAACCGGTTGATTGATCTGCACCTTGTGCATTTTTAGCACCATAACTGTTGCTTGTTAAACCAAAGAAATGTTGACCACTGAATTCAAGAGTTTTAGCATGCGATTTTACGTTTACGTATTTTTTCATTCCATCTTTGTATTCAGAAAATGCTGATTCACTCTCACGTTGAGCCATATCTACACTTTTTGCATCAATGAAGTCACCCATCTCTACACGACCCTCAGCCGGAGTTGTGTACACTTGTCCTGTTTTCGGATCACTGTAAAGGGTTAGTGCATCGGCTGATGCAACACCACTAATCATCGCCGCAGCAAGGGCAGATAATGCAACTTTTTTCATAAGAATCACTCCTGTTTTTTAGTAATGTCATTGTAGGAAAATTTGATTACATGATTGTTACATTACAAAATGATTACAATAAGGAAAATGAATATTAAATAGGTAATTTTTAATCAGAAATTCAAGCCTGAAAGCGGTGCAACAAACAGGCTTGATAAACTTAAGGAATTGAAGAAGGAGAGAGAATCAATGTGCCACAGGGGCACCTGTAAAAACACCGTAATATTTTTACAGGTACCCACCCAAAAGGGCGAGAGGAGGAGGAAAAATTATTTACTTTCCGCCCAGTATTCACGAACTAGATTACTCGTTTCAACCGGCAATGGAATATAACCTAATTTTTTAGCCGCAGCATCACCGTTACGGAATGCATAGTCAAAGAATTTGATTACTTCTTTATTAACATCCGCTTTTTCACGCGGCATAAGTATAAAGGTCGCTGCTACGATAGGATAAGCATTGTCTTGCATAACCAAAGAGCTGTAGAAATGGTCTTTTTTAGTCCATTTTGCGAGTTTAACCGCTGCTTGGAACCCTTCCATGTCTGCTTTTACCCATTTACCTTGTGGCGTTTGAAGCGTTGCAGCCGCAAGGTGATTTTTCTCTTTGTATGCTTCTTCGATATAACCGATAGCATAAGGGGTTTGCATAATAAGGTTAGTTACCCCTTCATTACCTTTTCCACCGACACCAGTCTCCCAGCCGATTGCTTTACCGGTTCCAAATTTACTTTTCCACATTTTAGATGCTTCACTCAAATACGCAGTAAAGTTAAAAGTTGTTCCTGACCCATCAGAACGGTGAGCAACAACGATTTTTTCTGCCGGAAGTTTAATACCCGCGTTATCTGATGCGATTTCAGGATCATTCCACATTGTAACTTTACCTGCAAAGATATCTGCAACAACACTGTTTTTAAGTTTAAGTTGACCGTCGGCAACTCCCGGGATGTTATACGCAACAACAATAGAACCGATAACTGCAGGGAATTGATACAATTTAGCCGCATCAAGTTCTTTTGGTGACAATGGGGCATCTGTTCCACCGAAATCTACGATACGCTCAGAAATTTGTTTGATCCCACCGCCTGAACCGATTGCTTGATAGTTAACACGAGTATGTGTCGCTTTTTGGTAATTGTAAGCCCAATCATAATAACACGGTGCTGGAAATGTTGCTCCGGCTCCACTGATTTTATCGGCCGCCATAATTGATGTTGCCGCAACTGCTGCGATTACAAAACCTTTAGTTACTTTGCTTAGCATACTGAAATCCTTTGGAATTTTTGATGGCGACATTGTAGAATTATCCGGTAACGAAATGATTACAATCAACACGACTTCTTTGTAATCACTCTGTTATAAAAGGTTGTTATAATCGCGCACTGACATTTACTAAAGGCCATTCATGCTACCACGCTACGAAAACAAATTGAACGAAATTCGAGAAATGATTTCCACTTTATTACACCATATCATTCTCGCTAGTGAAGACACGCTCAATGCGTTTGAAAAAAGTCAAGATTCTTTGTACGAAAGTGCACGGAATCATCTCAAAACGCTTCAAACCGACGCGAATAAAATCGATAATGAAATCATTAAAACGTTTGCTCTTTTCGGTCCGGAAGCAGATGAGCTTCGTCTTCTTGTTTCTTACCTAAAAATGACCAATGAACTCGATCAGATCGGAAACGGCATGCGTAAATATGCAAAACGTCTCGAAGAACATTGCAATGGTGACTGTGATTTGAGTGTACTCACAAATGTGATTATTCAATTGCACAAAACGACACTTCATGCGCTACAATATATCCATGAATGTTTGGATGCAAAAGAGATGTGTGATGCTGAAGAACTTTATCGAAAAGTGATGGTAGAAGAGTCCAAAAATGATGATTTGTTCTCTATTATGGAGAAAGAATTACTCACATTGATCATCACATCCGGTGAACTCTCTGTCGAATACGTAAAGGTATTAGGGACATTACGCAAGCTAGAACGTACCGGTGACCGCTCCGTTAACATCGCAGCTTTGATTCTTTATGCGCAAAAAGGCGGAGAATTAAAAATTTACAATTAATAAAAACCTCTAGCATAAGGAGATGATCGTGGATGCATTGATACTAATCGTAGAAGATGAAAAAGATATTTTAGAACTCATGGAATATCACCTCTCCAAAGAGGGATTTGAAACGATCGGTTTTCTCAATACGAAACATGTTATTGATGCCCTCGAAGAAGAACCGGTTGATTTGATTTTAATGGATCGCAATCTCCCCGGAGCCGAGGGAAGCGAGTTTGTCGAATCGCTTCGCAAACGGGGAATTCATACTCCTGTTATTTTTGTAAGCGCCAAACACAAAGATGAAGAGATCGAACAAGGGTTTGAGCGTGGAGGGGATGATTACATCACCAAACCATTCAGCATGAAAGAGCTGGTTTTACGCGTCAAAGCAATATTACGCCGCACTAAAAAAACCTCTCTCAGCGGCGCACTGATCTATCGAGACATCTCTCTAAATCTTGCTTCTCGTACCCTTTTTATAGAAAACAATCCAATAGAGTTGACAAAACTCGAGTTTGATCTGCTTCATGCCCTGATTGCCAATCAAAACATCGTGCTAGACCGTGATTATCTTCTCGAACACGTATGGGGCAGTGATGAAGTTTATCAAGATCGTACCGTCAACGTCGCAATAAACCGTCTCAAAGAAAAAATTGACCCCGATAAAACCAAAGACTACATCAAAACCGTACGGGGAGTCGGATACACACTGTGCTAAGAATCCATCAGCTTTTTTTCCTCAATGTTTTAGGGCTTTTTATTGTTGCCCTGTTAATTGCATCCTTTATCAGCTTTATGAGCCTCAAAACGATGATTATCGAAGAGGGAAAAGAGCGGCTTATCCAAAGTGTTGAGCTTCTGGAGCCACAAATCGTAACCTCTACGGATCTCGATACACTGGCGCATTCTATAGCTACAAAAGCTCATCTGCGCGTCACCATTGTTGCAGAAAATGGAGTAGTCATTGCCGAGAGCAATACTGACAAAACCAAGATGGAAAACCACTCCAATCGAGTCGAAATCATGCAATCCATGCGGGAACGCTACGGTATCACAATTCGCTACTCCAAAACTCTCAAAACAGACTTTGTGTATGTGGCAAAAAAAGTATCGACCCCTCATGGAATACTCTATTTTCGTCTTTCCATGAGTTTAAAAGGGGTAATGGACCACTTTTATGCCTTATGGATCAAACTTTTTCTCGCATTTGGTGTTTTAGTCGTAATTGCACTCATGATCGCATTTAAAATCTCTAAAAAAGCGCGTCATGATATCCTCCAAATCACTCAGTACCTAGACCAGATTTCAGCCAAAAACTACCGCGCCATCCTAAAACCTGAATATTTTCGCGAATTTTTACAAATCTCTATTCTTCTCAAAAATTTAGTTAAAAAACTCCAAAATCGTGACAAACAAAAACGCAAACACACCGCAAAACTTCGTCTCATCAATAAACAGCAAAACGATATCCTCTCCGCCATCAGCCATGAATTTAAAAATCCTATTGCCGCCATTATGGGATATGCTGAAACACTGCATGATGATCTCAACCTCGATCCTAAAATCAGGGAAAGATTTTTGGATAAAATCCTTTCCAATACCCACAGAGTCACCCTTATGCTCGATCGGCTTGCCCTTTCTGTCAAATTAGAAAACAATGATCTCTCTATAAAACCGACCCTGTTTGATTTAGCCGATATATGCAACGAATCAATATCCATTCTGCAAATAAAATATTCCACACGCCACATTCGTTATAACGGTGTCTCCAGAATGGTCTATGCAGACAAAACCATGATGGAGCTTATCATCACCAATCTTCTCGACAATGCCCTCAAATATTCCGAAGAGGATGTCACACTTACCCTAACAGACCTTACATTTAGCGTCACTGACAAAGGGATCGGTATAGCCCCTTCAGAACTGGATAAAATCACCTCCAAATTTTATCGTGTTCAAAAAAACCGTTGGGACAACTCCATGGGGCTGGGACTCTCTATCGTCAGTTATGTTCTGAAACTTCATGATTCAACACTTGAAATCCATAGTACATTAGGTGTCGGTTCTACTTTTGGTTTTTCACTTGAAAATTTGATCCAAAAAAATACTAAATCCAAAAAATGATTCCCCTTCCTCCACCGCTACTAAAACTTATCAACCATCTCTCTCGCTTGAAGATAAAACCCATTTTGGTAGGAGGATTTGTACGTGATTCCTTTACCGGTCATCAGACCCTTGATTTGGATATTGAACTTTATGGTGTCACATCCCTAGATGCACTGGAAACTGCACTAAAACCGTTTGGAAAAGTAAATTCCGTAGGAAAAAGCTTTGGAGTCTTTAAACTCTCTTATGCGGGATATTCCATCGACTTTTCACCACCTCGCTGTGAATCCAAACATGATCTTGGGCACAAAGGATTTGAAATCACTTGGTTTAGTGAACTTGACTTTGCTACAGCCGCACATCGACGCGATTTTACGATTAATGCGATTGGTTTTGACCCAATCACCAATACCTTTTTGGACCCCTATAACGGTGTCCATGACTTGCAACAAAAAATACTCAGATGTGTTGATCCGGAAACCTTCGTCGATGACCCGCTCAGGGTATTACGCGCCGTACAATTTGCTGCCCGTTTTGATCTTACCTGTGATGAATGCTTACTCGCACTCTGTCAAAAAATGGTTCAACAAGGTGCCTTGGATGAGCTACCGAAAGAGCGTATTTTTGAAGAAATTAAAAAACTTCTCCTTCAAAGCGAAAAACCCTCTATTGGATTAAAATTGCTTGAACAAATGGGAATACTCCGTTTTTTCTCTCCTCTCGATCAACTCTCAAAAACCCCTCAAGATCCTCTCTCTCATCCTGAAGGATCCGTTTGGAACCATACCCTGATGTGCGTTGATACGATGGCATCCCTCCGCAGCGGCGAGCCAAAGCACGATACCATTTTAATGCTAGCGGCTCTATTGCATGATATTGGAAAGCCCTTCACCACTGTAATGGAAAACAATTTATACAATGCGCCGAAACATGCAGAAGCCGGAGTCGAAATCGCTCGTAATTGGCTTTTTCGCATAACCGAAGATAAAGCCCTGATTGAATCGGTTTTACCACTAATACACTACCACGGATGGCCCAGAAAGTTTTATCGAAATCATGCAAAAGAGAGCGATATACTCCGCCTCAGCACACATGTTATTATCTCCGATCTCCTCCTAATAGCAAAAGCAGATTTCTATGGACGTATATTTATTAACGAAAACCACGAAGAATTTGAAGCCGGAAAATGGCTCTTTAGCCGTGCTGATGCGCTAGGAGTTCTACATAATCCTCCTGATCCGCTATTAATGGGGCGAGATTTAATTGCTTTAGGACAGGAGCCTTCACCTAGATTCAAAGTACTTTTAGATGAAGCATACAGCGCTCAATTAGATCAAGTTTTTTCAACTCGCGAAGAGGCTCTACGATGGCTTTTGGAGCACTCGTAACAGTGTTGTAATCATCGTGTAATACAATTGCTCACTAATATTTTGTCAAGGCCGTGTATGATCGATAAAATCTTTTCCAATCTTACCCGTTTTAGCGCTCTGCTAATCCTCGTGATTGTCGCATGGATATTTGTAGAGCTCTACAATCAGTCGCTAGAAGCTATCCATGCCTTCGGGTTTGATTTCATCACCCAAGATGAATGGGCACCAAATCTCGAAAAATTTGGAGCCTACTCAGCGATTTTTGGTTCAGTAGCATCAACCTTTCTAGCCATGTTGTTTGCAATCCCTATCGCTATCGGTGTTGCCATCTTCCTTAGTGAAATTGCGCATGATAAGATCAAAGGATTTTTTGGAGTGAGTGTTGAGCTTCTCGCTGCAATTCCTTCGGTCATCTATGGTATGTGGGGACTTTTTTACTTTGTCCCTATCATTCGTGACATCTTCGGAGGAATGGGAATTGGCTTGCTCAGTGCCGGAATTGTCCTCTCCATTATGATTTTGCCGTTTATGGCAGCAGTAACCCGCGATGCTATGAATACGACTCCCGATATTCTCAAAGAATCAGCGTATGCTCTTGGCGGTACGCAGTGGGATGTTATCAAAGATGTAATCATCCCTTATGCTCGTGCCGGAATTATCGGTTCAATTATCCTAGCACTGGGTCGAGCAATCGGTGAAACAATGGCAGTTACATTTGTAATGGGAAATGTTCATCATACTCCGCAACATATCACCGATCCCGCGACATCTATTCCAGTTACTTTGGCAAACGAATTTGCCGAAGCTGACAGCTCTCTCTACTTCTCCAGCTTATTCGAGTTGGCATTAACGCTCTTGGTCATGAGCTTTGTTGTCATTGCCATTGCCAAATTTTACTTTTTACGTAAAGAAAGGAGAGGTGTATGACTGCGGTTCAAAAACGGGTTTTAGTCAACAAAATCATCCTAGCTCTCTCTACCCTGAGCGCTGTTATTGCTATTGCATTTTTATTCTGGATTTTGACAGTTCTGGTCATGAAAGGCGTTGGTGCTTTCAACTGGAATATTTTTATCTATGAAGGTTCACCCCCTGGATACCCAGAGAGTGGCTTAAAACATGCGCTGGTAGGTCAAGCGATTCTCGTCGGATTAGCGACACTCATCGGAGTACCACTAGGGATTCTCGCCGGAACTTACTTAAGTGAATACGGCAAAAACTCCAAACTCGCCCATTTCATCCGTGATATTAGCGATATTATGATGTCGGCTCCCTCAATCGTTATCGGTGCGTTTGTGTATGCCGTAGTCGTTATGCCTATGGGACATTTCAGTGCCTGGGCTGGAGCGATTGCTTTGGCTATTATTATGATCCCAATTATTTTACGAACAACCGATGATATGCTAAACTTAGTTCCGGGGACATTGCGTGAAGCGGCATTTGCTCTAGGCGCACCAAAATACAAAGTGATCATGGATGTTGTTTACCGAGGCGCCAAAGCGGGGATTTTGACAGGGGTACTGCTCGGAATTGCCCGTGTTGGAGGAGAGACAGCACCCCTGCTCTTTACCTCATTTAACGATAACTTTTTCACCACCGATCTCAATGATGCAATGCCATCATTGACCGTAACCATGTTTAATTATGCTATCAGCCCTTATCAAGATTGGCAACAACTCGGATGGGCAGCTGCCTTTATCCTCTCAATGTTTATTCTGGGTCTCAATATTGTGGGACGACTTATTTTATTCGCCGGTAAAAGGAAATAACTATGGCAAGTATTATCGATATCAAAGACGAATGTGCACTTCATGTACGTGATTTTGAGTTTACCTACAAAGGTGCCGCTGCACCAAGTTTGAAAAAAGTGACTATGCCGATTGCAAAACACTCTATTACAGCACTCATTGGACCATCAGGATGCGGTAAGACAACTCTATTACGATCATTTAACCGTATGCATGATCTTTATCCTGGAAATACCTATGCAGGTGAAATCGAATTTGAAGGGCGTAATATCCTCGGGGCAAAAGAAGATTTAATTCACCTTCGCACAAAAATCGGAATGATTTTTCAAAAACCGACCGCATTTCCTATGTCTATTTTTGATAATGTAGCGTATGGTATGCGTCTTCAAGGAATTAAAAATAAAACAGAATTAAATGACCGTGTTGAAAAAGCACTCAAAGATGCAGCTATCTGGAAAGAGGTAAGCGACCGTCTAAAACATGATGCAAATGGCCTCTCAGGAGGTCAACAACAACGTTTATGTATCGCTCGTGCCATCGCAGTAGAACCGGAAGTTCTTTTGTTTGATGAACCGACATCAGCACTTGACCCAATCTCGACACAGGGAATTGAAAAACTCGTCATCGAGCTCAAAGAGCGCGTCAGTATTATTATCGTTACCCACAATATGCAGCAAGCAGCCCGTGTCAGTGATTACACAGGATTTATGTATTTGGGTGAATTGATAGAACTAGGACATACAGAAGAGTTATTCGTAACCCCAAAAGAAAAACTTACCCAAGAATACATCACCGGTAAATTCGGTTGATACCCGAGTAGTACATTTAAATTCCCTCAATCTTTGAAAATATATACAATACTTATGTTATTATAGGAAACGTTAATCCAAAGAAAGAGGAATTAAAATGCAGGATGATGAACTTTTATTCGCTCCTGAAGAAGAAGAAACATTATCTGAAGCCCCATGGATCGTGATGATCGTCGATGATGACACCGAAGTACACTCCTTTACCAAGCTAGCTCTTCATGATTTTACGTATGATCGCAGACCCCTTCGTTTTCTTTCCGCATACAGTGCCGCAGAAGCAACTGAAATTTTAAAAAAGAATGACAATATCGCAATTATTCTGCTTGATGTCGTCATGGAGAGCGAAACAGCCGGTTTGGATCTTGTCGAAACCATCCGTTACCATTTCAATAATCAGTCCGTTAGAATCATCATCCGAACCGGACAGCCCGGAGTAGCACCGGAGCGGTATGTTATTGACCATTACGACATCAATGACTACAAAGAAAAAACAGAGTTAACAACCGATAGACTCTATACCACGATCCGAAGCACCCTTTCCCAATACAAACAAATTATCGAACTTCTCAATAAAAAAAATGAGATCTATCAAGCCCTCATAACCGACAGTCTGACCGGCCTTGGAAATAGGGTCAAACTCAACTACGATCTCGATACCGATGAGCCAATGTCATTGATTTTATTGAATATCGATGCCTTCAGCATGATTAACGACGTGTATGGGTTTGAGGTGGGGGATCAGATGTTGCTACAGTTTGGCAATATATTACGGGACTCTTCCTGCCCAATGTGTACCGTTTATCGTCTGGAAGCCGACATTTTCGCTGTATTAGCATGCAATAAAGTGCTTCAAAATATTCAAAATGAGGTTTTCCGTATCCAAAATACGATCACCAGCCACTCCTTTCTCATAAACGAAATAGAGCATCGAATCAATGTTACCATGGGGGTTGTAGAACGTGATATAGGTAATATGATCCAAAAAGCCGAAATTGCATTACGCGAAGCGCGTAAAATGAGCCGAAATCGGATACAGGTCTATTCCGACAGTCTGGCGGTCATTCAGCAAATCAAAGAAAATACAAAATGGACCAAATGGCTCAAAGATGCTCTCGATAATAATAAGATAATCGCCTATTTTCAGCCTATTATTGATTGTAAAAATGGTGAAATATCCAAATACGAAGCCCTTGTCCGTCTTGAACACGATGGAATCATTTATACACCGTATCACTTTTTATCTACTGCCAGATATGCCGGATTGCTGTATCAAATAACGCAACGGGTTTTTGAGCAAACCTGTGCACGATTCAGTACGAACTCGCTTCATTTTTCAGTCAATATTACCGATCAGGATTTAATCGAATCCAGTTTTATCCAATTTATCGAAGAAACTCGTATCCGTTATGGAATTGATACCGACCGGATATATTTTGAAATTCTTGAAGAGAGCAGTATCTTAACAAATCCTATAGCCGAAAAGCATCTAACCGAACTTACTGCATTAGGATACCATCTTTGTTTAGACGATTTCGGCGTTCAATGTTCGAATTTCGCTCAAATTGGCGACTTAGATCTCGATATTGTAAAAATTGACGGCATCTATATCAAAGATATTGATATCAATAAAAAGTCTCAAACAATAACAGAGTCTATCCTCTTTTTTACCCATAAAATAGGGGTAAAAACCGTAGCCGAATTCGTGCACAGTGCCGAAGTGTACGAAATTGTCAAATCAATGGGGATCGATTATGCCCAAGGGTACTTTTTAGGCGAACCCAAACCTGATTTGGTTCAATGAAATCCATAAAAAATTTTTCCATAGCTATTTTTTACCTTTTTTGCACCGTTTCGCTGTTTGCCGTTTCGGAAGAGAGCATTAAAGTCGCCTATTTAGAACGATTTACGATGTTTATTCGGTGGCCAAAACCGATTGATATCTACAATATTTGCGTCTACGATGACGACATTTTTGCCCAAACTCTTCAAAAAAGCTACTCAACCCGCCCCTTTAACAACCACCCTCTCAAAGTTATTACTCTCCATGCCGGAGACTCTTCCGATGAGATGCAAAAATGTCACATCGTCTATTTCCGAGGTTCTAAACCTCAACAAAATGAAGCACAGCTTACTACATTGCGAAAAAATAATGTTTTGATAATTAGCGACGACAATGATGATGCAAAGCGCGGTGCAATGATCGGATTTTATCTGCAAAACAATACCTTTCGGTTTGTTATCAATCAACGCAATCTTGAAAACGCCAATTTGAATGTCAGCTACAAACTTCTCAATTTTGCTACTGTTATAGATCCGACAGGGGGGATGAAATGAGGATAAATAAACACTCCATTACCTCACAAATGGTTCTCTCACTGGTCACAACAAGCCTTGTTATCATCATTTTTGTTACGCTCTTCCAAGCGTGGTACAGTATCAATCATGAAAAACAGGCGTATCTTCATGAAAGCCAACTGCAAGCTGATCTGGTCGTCGATTTTGTAACGGCTCCTTTGGCCTTTTTTGACGTGCAGGGAATCAATACCAACATGCGCAGGCTCCACGAAAATCCTAATGTTATTTTAGCTATTGTTTATAATTCAGATAAAAGTTCTATAGTCACTTTTAATCCAAACCGGCAACCTGTTCCCAACACCATCTTCCCACTAGGAACACGTTTTGAAAATTCCGGTTGGTTACCATGGGAAACGGGAAGGGTAAAAACAACCCTCGAAATTAAACAAAACAATCAGCTTTTAGGCTACCTCTATATCGAGAAAAAAACGGATAGCATTACCTCTTTCGTTAAAGAACTGCTGAAAATGGTTACTCTGTTTTCCTTTGGTTTGCTCCTTTTTGTTTATATGATTTCACGTATGTTAAGCAAAAAAATTCTACAGCCGATTCTTACACTTACCGAAGCAGCTCAGGAAATTGCTGAAAAAAGCAACTATTCAATTCGTGTTAGCCATGATAAAGACGATGAAATTGCTTATCTCTATGATGCATTCAACCACCTCTTAAGCGATACCGAATCATTGACAACCCATTTGGAATCACGTGTAGAATCACGAACTCAGGAACTTCAAGACTCGCTTGAAACATTGAAAAAAACCCAACTTCAGCTGGTTGAATCCGAAAAAATGGCGGCGCTTGGAAATCTTGTCAGCGGTGTTGCCCATGAAGTAAACACCCCTCTAGGCAATGCTATTACCGGAGGATCTATTATTGAAAGAGAAACACTGCAACTCCTCCGCCAGATGCAAGAGGGAACGCTTAAAAAATCGATTATGGAACAAAAACTCCAGATATTAAACGAAACTGCTCACCTTCTCCTTAAAAGTGTCAATCAAGCCGCCAATCTCATTCGCAGTTTCAAACGTATTTCTGTTGATCAAAGTGTCGAAGACAAACAGGAATTCAAACTGTATGAATACCTTGAAGAGATACTTCTCACGTTCCATAACAAACTTAAAAAAATACCGGTAACCGTCAATCTCGAAGGAGATCATGATCTTATTATCAAATCGTATCCCGGTGTATATGCGCAGATTATCAGCAATTTTATCCAAAACTCGTTGCTGCATGCTTTTAACGAATCCACATCCAATGCAACCATCACCATCCGCTTCACAACAGATGAAAATCATCTTACTTTAACCTATATCGATAATGGTATTGGCATGGATGAAAAAATCAAAAAGAGCGCGTTTGAGCCTTTCACAACCACCAAACGAAATGCCGGAGGAACAGGATTGGGGCTTAACATCGTCTACAATCTTATTACTCAAAAGCTTCTGGGAACGATTACTCTTAGTTCCGAACCGTATAACGGAACAAAATTTACCGCTTTACTTCCTCTTACGCTGCCTTAATATAATAATTTTTCACGCACCTAATAAATTTTAAGAGATGAATGTTATTATTAGATAAGTTTATGAAAAAGGGTTGTTATGAAAAAGTTTTTTTTAGCTGCAGCGCTTTCTTGCTCATTGCTAAAGGCTGATGAACAAAATGAATTAGCCCCTCTTACTCTCGAAGACCTCCTTAATATACAAGTTACCAGTACTTCACGACGCGACGAAAGCCAACAACTGGCATCTGGAGTCATTACGATTGTGACTTCACAAGAAATTCAACAATACGGAGCCAGGCATTTACGCGATGTCATCGACCGGCTTGTCGGTATGCAGGTACTCAGCTCCCACCAACGCCCTCACAACAAAACCTCCATCAGAGCAATGAACGGTGCTCATCAGGACGGATCGGTCGTAGTGCTTCTCAACGGTCGTCCGATCCATGACGGAACCGACGGTGGCTTCAACTTCGATATCTATCTCGGTTTTCCGTTGACTATAATCGATCATATCGAAGTAATACGGGGGCCGGGATCGGTTATTTACGGTACGAATGCAATGGCAGGTGTTATTAATATTATCACCAAAGATGCCCAGAAATCCATCAACGAGACCCGAGTAGATGTGAGTGGAGGAAGCTTTGATCGCCGCCAGCTTGAGCTTTCAACCCTGATCGGAGGGACTGATTACAGTTTGAACATTGGTCTCAACGCTATCCGTGCCAATGGAGACAGTGTTGAGGGAGTCCATGACAAAAGTAACGCGGTAGGAACGTATGATACCGGTGAAAACAGCGATAATTTGGTGCTTAACGGTAAATACAAGGGGTTCACCCTTAATGCCATGGTGATGAATAACAACGCCGACAGCGGCGGTTCAACATTTGCTCTCCCTTCATCTCCGATGAAAAAGAAAAGAAAGTATGTTGATATCGGATATCTCTACGATATTACAAGCGGATGGGATGTATCACTCAACTACACCGTCAATTTGGGCGAATTCGATTGGCAAATCAACGGAACGGGTGCGCGCAACCACTACAAAGATCGCTACGATATGACAGAAGTAATCGTACGTGGCAACGTCGCTTCTGATTTTAATCTCCTCTTCGGTGCCAATACATCCAATTACGAAACAGAGTTTACAACAGGCTTCCCGTATTCTACGATGAATAATAAAAGCGCCTATACGCAAATCGATTATATGCTTTCTCCGAAACAAAAAATTATCGCCGGAATTCAATTAAACAAACCCGAAGATACCCAAACCAATCTATCTTCCCGTGCCGGATTTATTCAGGGATTTGGGGATAATTGGTGGCTTAAACTCCTCTACAGCGAAGCATACCGCTCACCGAATCTCCAAGAAGCAAAAATCAATGCTCCGACACTCCTTGGAAATGCTTCGTTGGATCCCGAAAAAGTGGCAACATACGATGCGCAACTCATTTACCAAACCCAAAAGTACTATTTATCGGTCGCTTTGTACGATTCTATGATGGAAAACTTAATTGTCAGGGTACCGATTCCTCTCTCTTCACCGACCCGGTCAACGTTTGAGAATCAGGGATATGTTCGCTTTCAAGGGGTAGAGATTGAAGGACGAATGGAAGTAGATGAAGAATTCAGTGTTTTAGGTAATTTAAGCTATCAAAAAAATAAAACAAACTCTGGGGTAAAAGACAGCACATTCGCTCCGAATATCATGGCAAAAATGGGAGGTACCTACAGCGGAATCCACGGAATGGAAATAGGCGTTTTTAATAGCTACATCGGCAAATCAACCGATTTGACAGAAACGAACGGTGCGCTGTTTCAAAACCCTAAAGCAGACGCTTACAATCTTCTAACTGCCAATATATCTATCGATACTGCTAAAATGTGGGGGCTCGGAAAGCCGAATCACTCTTTGCTTGCTCTGTATTTGGATAATCTTTTAGATGAAAATGTCTATACACCTAATCTCAATTATACAAATGGAACCAACACGATACCCCAACACTGGGGACGCAGTGCAAATCTCACTTACACCTATAAATTCTAATCTTTTTGAGGATCTCTCCTCTTTATAGGTTAGATATTTATTTTTCTTTCACCATCTTTTCACTATCAATTTCTACTACCGTATGAACGTTTCCTCGAGGATAGTAATCTGCAACCACTTTTAAGCGCTTAGGAGCAATCTTTTGCTCAAATACACTATAGATCTCATTTGCACTGTTTTCATGCGAAATATGGCGGTTTCTGAACGAATTAATGTACAGTTTGATAGCTTTGAGCTCAGCTACCCATTTATCCGGCGTATATTCGACATAAATCGTTGCAAAATCGGGATATCCGCTGCGCGGACAAAGACAGGTAAATTCCGGCAAAGTTACTTTAATCACGTAATCACGCTCATGTTGATTTGGCCAAATTTCAAAATCTTTTTCGATATCAAAATTCTCTACGATTTGTTCTCCGTATTTCATCTATTATTTCCTTACTTCATCTATTGTTAAAATTTTACCCACATAATTTCCTTGTCGATAATTAATTTTTAATGATTTTGCCAACTGATCAATCTGTTCATCTTCTATCATGGACATCCATGTTTTTGCACCACATAAATGGGCTGTTAGATTTAATCCCTGAAGTATATTTTGATATCCTGCCTCTTTTATATGCCGTGTATAAATAGAATCAAAACGGACTAAGTCAACCTCTATCTCTTTGAGATACAAAAGGGTCGTTTGATAAGCTCCTAACCGGTCTAACGCTACCATATATCCTGATTTGCGATAGTAAGCTATTTGATGGCTAAAACGTTCAAGCTGATGATAATATTCTTTTTCTTCGAAAATCAAAATTATTTTATTTTGAGCGAGCGGATAGCGTTCAAACAGCGTCAACGCATGTTCAAAAAAATGGGGATTGCGCAATGTTGCGGGAGATACCTGCATAACATACTTTCGATTTTTTTCATCACATAAAGCAGCGATTTTTTCCAATACATTACTTTCTAAATCCCGCATTTTATTGAGTCGGTTAAGAACTGGTACATAACGGCTTTGATGGATAAAACGTTCTCCTGAATCGAGTAACTTAACCGTAGTATCAAATATTGGAAATTCATCACAGCAAATTGGCCAAAATCCTATTGAAAAATGTTCTTTTTCCAATGCATTTATAATTTCATTTTCCAATTCGGTTATTGAATAAAATTCCTCTTTTTCATTATTTATTCGATCATTATGCAATTCATACAAACGACTTATCAATAATTCAACATTATCCGAAAGACGTGAATCGAGTAAAGAATGTTCCAGTCTTATCTCTATATCATTCTCCACATGATTTTGATATTTACCCATTAACAATTCGATTAATGCAATATACTCTTCTTTTTCTCCGGGTAAAAAAAGAATAATATCTCCACCCTTATATCGACACATGGGGAGTTTCTCTATTTTTTTATCCTGAAAAAAATGATCTATTTTTAATGCTGTACTGTGTAATGCATGATCCCCATTTTTAATTCCATAATGTTCATTAATAGAGCGTAAATTTTCAATACTGATTAATACAATCGTTTGTGTTTTTTTAGAGAGTGATTTCTTTAATAATTTGAAAAAATAATCTACTGTAAATGTATGAGTGATTGTATCGGTAATATTTTCTCGAGTGCTTTGATAAATTAAATAAAAAATAAAATAAATCATTATCCCCAATAAAGCGATGGATAATACGATTAAAGAAGAATATGTGGTGTAATCTTGCGTTAAAAGTGCAAAGACTGTAATAGTACTAAGAAAAAAAATAGGCAATCCCATCCGCAATGCTAATACAAAACGATAAGAACGCTCTTTTTCTTCAGTATAGGTCATGTGAATTAATACGCTATCGGAGTAAAACCCCGAACAACTGCGATATTGCTAAGTATTCTTCGACAAAATACCTGCGTAGAGTAAACCTCATTTATAAAATTACACATACTATTTATTTAAATATCCAGATGTTTAACGTCTTTAGCGTGTGTTTCAATGTAATTACGTCGCGGTTCAACATCATCACCCATAAAGAGATTAAATGATTCACCTGCAGATTCGGCATCTTCTATCGTTATGCGAAGTAATACACGATTTTCCGGTGTCATAGTTGTTTCCCAAAGTTGCTCAGGATTCATCTCCCCAAGACCTTTATAACGTTGAATATATGAACCTTTCTTCGCATAATCAGTAACTTGGGTTAGAAGATCAAGCAAATCTCCCTCGAGTGGCAAATTCCATTCTTGAATTTTTTGGTAAATATAGTTTGCTTCAGCAAAATGCGGTGATGAAAACAGTTCGTCGTTTACATGTAACTCTTCAAGTCCCTCTTTTGTTTGAACAAACAGATGCATATCTTCATCATTTACACTTTTGCTGAGAATATTATTACCTTGAGCTGTTAGGAATGTTTCAACATGCGTATATAATTCACTCAATGACAATGCGATTAAATCCGGATTTTCAATGAAAAAACGGATAAGTTCAACCAATGCATATCGACGTTCCAATGAATCAAGAGTACTACGATAATGATCAACCATTTTGAAAAATGAGATTAAATCGTTTGTACCAATATTTAAATTACTGACATCAAGTGCTTCGATTCCGTTTTCAATCAAAAAGGCATTCATGACACGATCATCTTTAAAATAGATCTCTTTTTTCCCTTTTTTATATCGAAACAACGGTGGTTGTGCCAAGTAAAGATATCCATTTTCAACGATTTTTGGAAGATATCGGAAAAAGAAAGTTAACAAAAGCGTTTGAATATGGCTTCCGTCGACGTCAGCATCGGTCATAATGATAATTTTGTGGTAACGAAGTTTATCTTCATTAAACTCTTCACCGATTCCGCAACCCAAAGCGGTGATCATGTTGGTGATCTCTTCGGATTTTAAAATTTTGTCCAAACGTGCTTTTTCAACGTTTAGAATTTTACCTTTGAGAGGCAAAATTGCTTGGAAAACGCGGTCACGTCCCTGTTTCGCTGAACCGCCCGCAGAATCCCCTTCCACCAGATACAATTCACTGATTGATGGATCTTTGCTTTGACAATCGGCAAGTTTACCCGGAAGCGTTCCAACCGTCATTGCATCTTTACGACGGGTCAATTCACGTGCTTTTTTCGCCGCTTCACGCCCACGCGCCGCCATTAATGCTTTTTGAATAATTGCTTTAGCTTGAATCGGATTTTCTTCGAAATATTTGGTCAGTTTTTCATAGGTGACTTTTTGAACCAACGGTCGAACGTAGGTATTTCCAAGTTTCCCTTTGGTTTGACCTTCAAACTGAGGTTCCGGTACACGAACGGAAACAACACAAATAAGCCCTTCAGAGACATCTTCACCTGATAAAGGGATATCTTTTTCTTTAGCATTACCGTTTTGTTTATTATAGTTGGAGATAACACGAGTTAACCCCGCGCGAAAACCGGCTTCATGAGTACCGCCGTTAGGAGTATTGATATTATTGACAAACGTGAACATTTTTTCGTCATAGCTGTCATTGTACATTACCGCGATATCCATTTCGATATCTTCGATTTTTTCACTAAATGCAAATGGAGAAGCTACGACTACTTTTTTATTCACATCAGTAACGAATTGACTAATACCGCCCTCAAAATGATAAGTATTGTTTGCACCGTTACGATCATCTTTAAAAATTATCGTAATACGCGGATTAAGATACGCGAGTTCGCGGAATCGTTTTGCTAAATAATCGTAATCAAAAATGATAGTTTCAGTAAAAATCGAAGGATCCGGAAAAAATTCAATAGTTGTTCCACGTTTACGAGTATTACCGGTAACCGCAAGGGGCTCTTGTGGAATACCGCATTTGAAATTTTGTTCAAACGATTGCCCTTCACGGAAAATGGTCATTTTCAAGTCGCTACTGAGTGCATTAACAACTGATACCCCTACCCCGTGCAAACCGCCCGAGACTTTATAGGTGTCTTTGTCAAATTTTCCCCCTGCATGAAGTACCGTTAAAACAACGGTAGCCGCAGAGATTCCCTCAGTCGGGTGCATATCGGTTGGAATACCACGACCATTGTCGCTTACCATTGCCGTACCGTTTTTTGTCAAGGTTACAGTAATCGTATCACAATGTCCTGCCATCGCTTCGTCAATTGAGTTGTCAACAACTTCATAGATAAGATGGTGAAGACCTCGATGACCTGTATCACCGATATACATACCCGGTCGTTTTCGAACGGCTTCGAGACCTTTTAGGACTTTAATATTACTAGCACCGTAATTTTCCATAGTTGCTCCAGCTTTTAAGCGTGTTTAATGCTTTATTTTAGCGAAGTTAAACTAAAAAGAAGGTTTTATCATAAAGTTTGCGGAAATATATAACAAGTGCAGTAAACCGCACACGGGCTTTCTGCCGAAGGAAACATAGCGTTAGCGTAGCCAAAGGGATAAATTTCTTTGGTGTTATATTTAGATAACGATCGGCATTACGATAGTTTTAAAATTTTGATCTTTTAAAACAAAAGGTTGATTGGATTCATTTGCTTCGAGAGTAAATTCAGTACTATTGACTTGGGATAAAAAATCCAAGATGTAGCGACTGTTAATTGCTAAAATAAATGGGTTATCAAATCCATTTTCAATTTCAACAGCAGTTTTAGCTTCGATATTATCATCACTTAAACTTTCAAATAAAATTGCATCACTTTGAAAAGTAAGTTTAAGATCATTTGAAATAGTTGTAATCTGCTTGATAGCAGTTACTATAGCACTTTTGGGGAGGATTATAGTACGTTGGGTTTCTCTAGGGATAATTCGGCTGTAATCAGGAAATTTTCCATTAATTAGTTTTGTGTAAAAAAGTGTATCTTGTGATTTAATAATTAGATGCGTATTGTCATAGTAAATTTCAATGTTATCTGAAAATAATTTTTGTATTTCAATAATTGCTTTTTTAGGAACAATGATTGAAAGTTCAGCATCATTTTGACTATCGATATGAACTAATGCTAAACGTCTGGTATCAGTAGAAACAAAATTAATTTGATTGGCTTTTATATCGATTAATGCACCGTTAAGTTCAAATTTTGGATTATTGGTATCTGTTGCAGGGGTAATTTTTTTCAATGATTCAATTAAAAGATGGGAATTAATAGCGATGTTTGGTTTTCCTTCAGTTGTTGGAAATGAAGGAAATTCAGAACTTTTATAAGTTGGTAATTTAAAGTTTGAACGTTTTTGACGAATATGAAGAGTATCTTTTTGCAGATCTAATTCTATTTCTTCATCTTTTAATATACGGATGATGTCCAATAATTTTTTACCGTTTGCAGTAAGTGAACCTGGTTCTTCAACATTTACAGAATTAGTTTGAATGACAAGTCCTATTTCATAATCAGTTGCTTTTACATAAAGAGTTCTTCCATCTGTTGTAAGTAAAACATGTGAAGTAATTTGGGATGTATCTTTTTTTTCCAAGAAAGGTTGGAGGTGAAGTAAAATGTTTTCTAAAACCGACTTGTCAACGGTAATTTTCATGAAAAACTCCTTTTATATTTTTATTATCAATTGTAGTAGATAGTAATAAGGGGGTGTGAATGTGTGAAAACACTCCACAAACGCCTATTTTTCTTGATAAAATGATGTGATGAATTAAATTACTTTCATTCACATCTATTCACTTACTCCGAATTATATCTTTTTTAAAACGGCTTTACAATTAGAAATGTTATTCGGAAGTAACCATGGAAACTTTATTGGAAAGCTCTTCTACCTTGATTCTAAAATCTTCATCATTTTTCATAAGCTCTTGTATTTTTTTCATAGTGTGACTGACAGCCGTATGATCTTTCATTCCAAAATATTGTGCCAATTGAGGCATAGAATTTGGTGTAAGAGATCGTGAAAGATAAATTGCAATACGACGGGCATAGACGATATTACTGTTACGACTTTTAGAACGAATTTCGCTTGATTTAACATTTAATTCTTTTGCAACAGTGTCCATAATCAAATCGGTTGTAATATTGCTTCGTTTTTCGGCCATTTGTTCTTTTAATACATTTCGGGTAAATTCGATGGTTATGTCAACTCCCATGAGTTGTGAATAAGCATTGAGTTTGGATAAAATCCCTTCAATTTCTCTTGTATTATTTTCGATAATTGTAGCTACGTAATTAATTACTTCACGATCAAGTTTAACGCGATTGATTTCACATTTTTTCTTGATAATTTCAATTTTTGTTTCTAATTCAGGTGGTTGAATATCAGCTACGAGTCCCCATTCAAAGCGACTCTTTAATCGTTCTTCAAGACCACCGATTTTTTTAGGATGTTTATCTGAGGTAATAATAATTTGTTTATTTTCATTTCGGAGCGCTTCAAATGTATGAAAAAATTCTTCTTGAATTTGATTTTTCCCACTTAGAAATTGGATATCATCAATAAGGAGGAGATCACATTTGCGATATTTATCTTTGAATCGATCCATGGTTCGATTGCTAAGATGACGGGAAAAATCATTTAAAAATTGTTCCACAGAAGTATAAATTACAGTTTTCCCCTGTGCGAGCATGACATTTCCAACAGATTGCATTAAATGGGTTTTTCCTAATCCAACTCCACCATATATAAAAAGAGGATTATAAACAACACCCGGTTTTTCACTTACATTTTTTGCAGCTATAAAAGCAAAATTATTGGATCCACCGACAACAAAATTTTGAAAAGTATAAGAGGGATTGAGTAATGAGCCACTAGCGCGTTCAACTGGTGCAGCAATTACTGCAGGAGATGAAGGTATATTTTTTCCTGATTGAACGATTATGGATATGGTTGGTTTTATTCCTGTTTTAATTTCAAAAAGGTGAGCCATCTTTTCAGAAAATTTTGTACGTATCCAATTGGCAATAAGTGGATTTGGAGCATTAAAAATTGCTAAATTGCTTTTTGACTCGACATCATTAAATGTTAATTGCTTGATATAGCGTTGATAGTCTATTTCACTGATCTCACTTTTAAGTGCACTTAAAACTTGTTTACCAATCGAATTCATCTTTTACCTTACCTGTGAATAGTGATGTGAATAATAGCAATATTTGCCTATAATTAGCCTCAAATATGAGGTGAATAAAATTCATTCACCCTGTGAATAGGAATTATTATGAATATTTTGGGGATTGATCCGGGGACGCGTAACTGCGGATATGCAATCGTATCTATAGAAGGGCAAAAAATACGACTTATTGAAGCTGGACTTATAAAAATTAAAGCTGAAGCACTTCAATATCAAATTCCTCAAGTGGCGGAGGCAATTGAACAATTGTTTCACATACACACTATAGACGAAGTAGCAATGGAAGACATTTTTTACGCACATAATCCTAAAACTGTTTTAAAGCTCGCTCAATTTCGAGGAGCTATCACTCTTAAACTCTTGCAAGAATATGGGATGTTTGCTGAATACACACCTTTACAAGTCAAAAAAGCATTAACCGGAAAAGCCAAAGCGGCAAAAGAACAGGTTGCTTTTATGGTAAAACAGATTTTAGGGATAACAAAAGAGATCAAACCTCTCGATATTACTGATGCGATGGCAGTAGCAATTACTCATGCTCAAAGAGTTAAACTCGAAGTAAATCAAAATGCTAGAAGAAAAAGTAGCGTATAAAATAAATTATAAACGATCAACACACCAGGAAGATCGTTATGAATGCAAGTGTATCTAAAGAGGCTTATAAAACCTTAAGAATAATTTGTTGATATGTCATTTAAATGTTTTTCTTCGTTATACCGCTTACAAAATTCTGAATTACATAAAATTGATCAAAATATTTTCAAAATGTGTAATATTCACACTGTGACCTTCTTGTGAATAACTTTTGTAAAATTTTCTAAAAAAAGTGTAAAAATTCTTTATAAATTCAGAAATATTTTATATAAATATACACTGAAACAGATATCCTTCAGTATGCCTTAAAGTGCCTAAAATAGGGCCTTTTAGCGAATTTCTATGTTTCAAAAATATATTTTATTATCGTTATAAAAAGTTATTCACATTTAATAAGTTTTTTTTCTTATATTTGGGGTGTAATCACTTAGTAATCAAAAGGTAATCCCTTTGAAATGAGCATCAACTAATGTTTTAAAAAATAAGTTATATCAATAAATGTGTATGGCTTTAAAAGGTTTGTCATGGTAAGTGCAGAATATATATTACGTAAAGAACATCCAAAAGTATTTCAATATCCATCCATAGTCAATAAAACAATAGTAGGATTAACTCGGCTACTACTTCACGAAAAATCGATTAATCGATTTATGGAAATTCATCAAGAAAAATCTGGATTGGAATTTATAGATGCAGTTTTAGAATATTTAAATGTATCGTATAAAACGATTCATCGTCAAATTGAAAATATTCCTACAATGGGAAAGGTTGTTATTGTTGCAAATCATCCATTAGGAGCTTTGGATGCACTGTGTTTAATTCAAATGGTATGTTCCGTTCGACAAGATAAAAAAGTAAAAATAGTTGCCAATCGAATGCTCAGTGAAATCACACAACTCAAAGAATATATGATTGGTGTTGACAATTTCAATGATAGATTTTCTAAACATGCATTGAGACAAATAGATAATGCTCTTCAATCTGAAGAAGCCGTAATCTTTTTTCCTTCAGGAGAAGTTTCTCGCGCAGGGTTATTTGGTATTAAAGAGGGAATATGGAAAGGGGGATTTATAAAATTTTCCAAGCGTAATGCTGCCCCTATTTTACCTATCCATATCAGAGGCAAAAATAGTCCATTGTTCTATGGTATTTCATGGATTTATAAACCACTTGGAGCTTTATTGCTTAGTCATGAAATATTTGCAGCACGTAATCGAGTGTTTGATTTTACGATAGGGGAAATGGTCACTGAAAGGGCATTGAGTGATTTTAATCTTAGTGAAAAGCGTCATGCAAAGTTGTTTCGTAAACATCTTATGCGCGTTTCAAAAGGTAAAAAGGGAATTTATCCAACGGAATGCTCGATTGCTCATCCGGTATCTCGTCAGGAGTTAAGAAGTGAACTTCGCAGAGGTGAATTGTTAGGACATACCAATGACAATAAAGAAATTTATCTTATAGAACATGAAAATGCCCCTAATATAATAAATGAAATTGGTCGGCTGCGAGAGTACTCATTTCGTAAAGTGGGTGAAGGTAGTGGTCATGCACGTGATATCGATGCATACGATCGTTATTATCATCATCTGGTGCTTTGGGATGACGAGGCATTAGAAATCGCAGGAGCATATCGTATAGGCGAATGTGAATGGATTTTATCGTGGTTAGGAAAAGAGGGGCTGTATATGAGCGATTTATGCGACATGCATGATCAATTTGATCCAATATTAGAAGATGCAATTGAATTGGGGCGTAGTTTTGTACAGCCAAAATATTGGGGAAGCAGAGCACTAGATTATCTATGGCAAGGTATAGGTGCTTATTTGAGTCATAATCCTCAGGTCAAATATATGATGGGACCAGTAAGTATTTCGGGTAGCTTTCCTAAGCATGCGCAAGAGGCCCTGGTTTATTTTTATACCCACTATTTTGGTGCAGACCATAAAATGGTGAGGGCAAAATCGCCTTATTTTTTATCTGATTATGTACGTGCAGAATTTGAAAAATTATTTATTGGTGATAATTATATTGAAGACTTTAAACGTTTAAAAGATTATCTCAGAGCATTGGATGTTTCTGTTCCTACACTTTATAAACAATACAGTGAATTGTGTGAAAAAGGTGGGGTACAATTCATGGATTTTGGTGTAGACATCGATTTTAATAATTGTATCGATGGCTATATTTTGGTTGATATACGTAAAATCAAAGAGGCAAAACGACAGCGTTACATCAGAGGTGCGGAGTAATTTTCATTGCTTCAAAACAGCGTGCTGTAAAATCTTCCTCTGAAATGATGTGATGAAATTGTCCTTCATAAGTAAACTCAAGTGAATGTGCATGGAGCAAGAGGCGCGTTGCTCCACATTTACCAAGCCTTTCTTCCCGTGAAATTTCTTTATTAATGTAGCGTACAATATCAACTTCTTCTTGACCATAGACAGGATCACCAACGATTGGATGTTTCACGTGAAACAAATGCACCCTTATTTGATGAGTCCGTCCTGTAAGCGGAGAAGCCTCTACTAATGTAGTATCTGTTTCGGGAAAATAACGCAGAGGTGTAATTAATGTACGTGCATTTTTACCTTCTGGAGCGATTTTAACAACCATACTGACTAAAAGATTAGGATGGTTTGTACGTAAAATTGGCTCGTTAATATCGATAGGAGAGGCCATGTTTCCTTTTACCATAGCCAAATATTTTTTGACAATTTGACGTTCGGCAAATAACCGCTTTAAAACGCTTTCACTTTTTTTATTGCATGAAACTAAAACAAGACCACTTGTTTCTTGATCAATTCGATGGGTGGCGTTAGCATCTGAACCATACATATGTTTTATTTCATCATTCAGAGAATAGCCAGAACGGCGACTATTTGGGTGGACACATAACCCATTTGGTTTGTCGTACACAACAAAATCGTTAGTAACAAACATAGGTTTTAATCCATACGATAACGGCTCAAAACAGATGACTTCAATATCTCCCACTAACATACAAAACTGATCAGTAAGAACTATGCCATTTTGAGTGATACGTCCTTTTGCTATAAGTCGTTGAGCTTCACTTCGAGTAATACCAAGTTCATGGATTAAAAAGATGAGTCCTTGCTGAGGAAACGAAGAATGAAATTTTTTAGTAACGAAAGGCAAAATGTATTCCTTTATAAGGATGGTTTTTTATTGTCTCTTCATCGCATCAAAACATTGTGCAATGAAGTCTACTTGTGAAATTATATGATAAGGGTTGGATTCATAATTAAATTCAAGAGAATAAGCATGAAGCAATAGACGAGTTGCTCGGGTATTATTAAAGCGTTCTTCGGCTGACATCTCTCGATCTAAAAAGCGAACGGCATCATTTTCATTTTGACCGTAAATAGGGTCACCTACAATGGGATGTTTCACGTGGAACAAATGAACCCTTATCTGATGCTGTCGACCAGTTAAAGGAGACGCCTCTATCAAGGTCGTATCAGTTTCAGGAAAATAGCGAAGAGGTTTAATAAAGGTACGAGAAGGTTTGCCTTCCGGATGTACACGAACAATCATTCTAATGATTGAGCTAGAGTCTTCTCGACGCAGTAAAGGCTCTTCAATATCGATAGGATGTTGCAGATGGCCTTGTACCATAGCAAGATAGCGTTTGGTAATTTCACGGTCTTCAAATAACATTTTTAAAACACGTTCACTTTCTTTGTTACGTGCAGCTAAAACCAAACCGCTGGTCTCTTGGTCAATACGGTGTGTGATGTTGGCATCATGTCCAAATCGGTGTTTAATCTCATCATTGAGTGAATAAGGAGTATGTCGATTTTGTGGATGGACAAGGACCCCGCTTGGTTTATCGTAAACAGCAAAATCGTTGGCAATAAATGTTGGATTGAGTCCTAGTGATAACGGTTCAAAACAGATGAAATCAAAATCACCTTCTATATATCCGGCATTGTTAGCCATAACAATACCATTTTGAGAAAGTCTCCCTTTGGCAATTAAACGTTGCGCTTCGCTTTGGGTAATTCCTAACTCCTGCATCAAAAAACGAAATGCTTTTTGTCGTGAGGGTGCATGGAGATTTTTGGTAATGAAGGGCAATTTAATTCCTTTTTAGGGAGGGTTAGATAGACTATAATAATAATTAGATTGCGCATTTTAGCATAGTAAGGAAGTAGAGATGGTAGATCGTTACGCCAGAGAAGAGATGAAATCAAAATGGAGTATCCAGGCAAAATATCAAGCATGGCTCGATGTAGAAAAAGCGGTTGTTATCGCTTGGAATAAATTGGGATTGATTCCAGATGAAGATGCGAAAAAAATTGTTGACAATGCTGGGTTTAGTATTGAGCGTATTGATGAGATTGAAGCGGTCACTCGTCATGATCTTATTGCCTTTACTACTTCCGTTTCAGAAACGCTCGGAGAAGAGAGCCGTTGGTTCCACTATGGGATGACATCATCCGATACGGTTGATACGGCTGTCGCTCTTCAGATGCGTGATTCGTTGGCACTTATTATCGAAGACGTCAAAATGGTGATGACATCTATCAAAGTAAGAGCAGAAGAACATAAGAAGACGTTGATGGTAGGACGAAGTCACGGTATCCACGGTGAGCCGATTACGTTTGGTTTAGTGTTAGCCGTTTGGTACGATGAGATGGCACGACATCTCACTAACTTGGAGCAAACCATGGAAGTGATTTGTGTCGGTCAAGTCTCAGGGGCAATGGGTAACTTTGCTCACGCACCATTAGAACTCGAAGAGTATGCATGTGAAGCGTTAGGGCTAAAATCGGCTCCGGCGTCAAACCAAGTTATTCAACGTGACCGTTATGCACGTCTCGCTTCTGCTTTGGCATTGATGGCGAGTTCGATCGAAAAATTTGCAGTACAGGTTCGTCACTGGCAGCGTACAGAAGTGTATGAGTGTGAAGAGTTTTTTGCCAAAGGTCAAAAAGGCTCATCGGCAATGCCACACAAGCGTAATCCGATCTTGACCGAAAATATCACAGGGTTAGCGCGTATGGTTAGAGCCTATGTTATCCCTGCGATGGAAAATGTAGCCCTGTGGCATGAGCGTGATATTTCACACAGTTCCACTGAGCGTTTTTGGCTACCGGACAGTTTTGTAACGAGTGACTTTATGCTTCACCGTTTTAACAGCGTTATTGCTAACCTCGTTGTTTATCCTGAAAACATGATGCGTAATCTCAACCTCACCGGCGGTTTGGTTTTTTCCCAACGTGTTTTACTCGAGCTTCCACTCAAAGGGGTAAGCCGTGAAGATGCTTATCGAATCGTTCAACGCAACGCGATGAAAGTCTGGGAAGGATTGCAGCAAGGAAACAGTGCTGTGAATGAAAAAGGAGAAAGCCTTTATTTGCAATATCTATTAGCGGATGAAGAGTTACGTCAGAGCTTGAGTGAAGAGGCAATACGCGAATGTTTTAATTTTGATTATTACACTAAAAATGTTGATAAAATTTTTGCACGCGTGTTCAAATAATTGGTTCAAAAATTGCTTTAATAAGCTTGTATTAAAAGAAGTCAAAAAGCTAGAAAAATTTCTAAATTTTGAGGGTATAATACCCCTCTTATGTACATCAAGGAAACTGCTATATGTTAACTATTGTTAAGCGTAACGGCCGTCGAGAGCCGCTGGATATTACCAAAATTCAAAAATACACCTCCGCTGCGGTCAAGGGATTGGTCAATGTGTCGCAAAGTGAGTTAGAGGTAGATGCTCAGATCCAGTTTCGTGACGGTATCAATAGTAATGAGATTCAGCATACGCTCATTAAAACCGCTGTAGATAAAATCGATATCGATTCTCCGAATTGGACGTTTGTCGCATCTCGTCTCTTCTTGTATGATCTTTATCATCGTGTGAATGGTTTTACCGGTTATGGCTCTTTGCAAAGTTACTTTGAACGCGGAGAAGCCGAAGGGCGAATCCTGCTTGGGCTCAAAGAAAAATATGATTTGGCGGAATTGGATGGGTATATTGTGCCGGATCGTGATTTGGAATTCAATTACCTCGGTGTTAAAACATTATATGACCGCTATTTGATCAAAGACCGTAAAGGTGACCCAATCGAGCTCCCTCAGCATATGTTTATGGCAGTCGCGATGTTTTTGGCGCAAAATGAATCTGATCGTCAAGGATGGGCGAAAAAGTTTTACGACATGATGTCCAAATTCGAAGTGATGATGGCAACCCCTACTCTCTCTAATGCTCGCACCAATCGTCATCAACTCAGTTCTTGTTATATCGGTTCTGCCCCTGATAATATAGAAGGTATTTTTGATGCCTATAAAGAGATGGCATTGCTCTCTAAATTCGGCGGCGGAATCGGCTGGGATTGGACACAAGTTCGTGCAATGGGATCGTTTATCGACGGGCACAAAAACGCAGCGGGTGGTACAGTACCATTTTTGAAAATCACCAACGATATCGCGATTGCCGTTGATCAGCTCGGAACCCGTAAGGGAGCTATCGCTGTTTATTTGGAACCATGGCATATGGATGTCAAAGATTTCCTTGATGTGAAGAAAAACTCAGGGGAAGAGCGTCGACGTGCGCATGATTTGTTCCCTGCCCTATGGATTAATGATATGTTTATGAAGCGTGTCGTTGAAGATGGCATTTGGACGATGTTCGATCCGTATGATGTCAAAGAACTCAGTGAGTTGTATGGAGATGAGTTCGAAAAAAGATACATTGAATTGGAACTTGATCCTAGCGTGATTAAAGAGCATACCAAAGCGAAAGATCTTTGGAAAAAAATCCTGACATCGTATTTTGAAACAGGTAGCCCATTTTTGTGTTTCAAAGATGCAGCTAACCGCGCTAACCCGAATGACCATTTCGGAATTATCCGCAGTTCAAATCTTTGTACTGAAATTTTCCAAAATACACAGCCGAACCATTATTTGATCAAAGTTAAATACGAAGATGGAAGCTTTGTTACGTATGAAGAAGACGAGATTGTTCGTGTTGATAGCGGGATTGAAAAACCGGCAAACAAGATCACAGCTCTCGATTCACTCGGCGGACGCCCGATCTACATTGTTGAAAAAGAGAAAGTGGACGGTGCGACGGCAGTGTGTAATCTCGCCTCTGTTAATCTCTCTCGTGTTCATACGAAAGAGGATATTGATCGTATCGTACCTGTTGCGATCCGCGCGCTCGATAACGTTATTGATTTGAATTTTTATCCGTTAGAGAAAGTAAAACGGACGAACTTACGTAGCCGTGCGATCGGTTTGGGTGTTATGGGTGAAGCGCAAATGCTCGCTGAAAACCGGATCGTTTGGGGAAGCCAAGAGCATTTTGATAAAGTGGACGAAGTGATGGAGGCGGTGAGTTATAACGCAATCAAAGCTTCCTCTGATCTTGCGGTAGAAAAAGGTTCTTACGCTGAGTATGAGGGGTCAAAATGGAGTCGAGGGGTTCTTCCGATGGATCATGCAACGGCAGAGGTTCAAAACCTCGTGGATCGCGGCGGATTGTTCGCTCCGAATTACGAATGGGATGAACTTCGTGAAACCATTAAAAAACAAGGGATGCGTAACGGCTATCTGATGGCTATCGCACCGACAAGCTCGATCTCGATCCTCACAGGGACGACACAAACGATCGAACCGATCTACAAACGCAAATGGTTTGAAGAGAATCTCTCAGGGCTTATCCCGGTGGTTGCACCGAAACTCAGCCCAGATACATGGGGATACTACACTCCGGCGTACGATCTCGATCAAACGATCCTCGTCAAAGCGGCAGCAATCCGTCAAAAATGGATCGATCAAGGGCAAAGTCTTAATATCTTTATCACTCTCGATCGTGCCAGCGGAAAATATCTCAACGATATCTATATGCTCGCATGGAAACTGGGCCTCAAATCGACCTACTATCTCCGTTCTCAATCACCGGAGCAAAAACAAGATACCGCAGACAGATCAATGGAGTGTGAAGGGTGCCAGTAAAGCCCCTGAGCGCTTCAACGCTCAAAAACCTACTGGATCGTATCGATTACGCCAAAGAGGGTGAAATCCGCTCTCTAACCCCACTCTCCCCTACTTCGATTGAGATCCGTTTCAGTGTTCAGGACATCGCACGCGGCTATGACTGGATCGATGTGGTGTTTCGAATCGAGGGTGTCAATGATGCCAAACTCGTGAGTGACAATGTTCTACGTGGTTTGGATATGTCTGAGGGGATAACAGTGGAGATAACACCTAACAGTTGTGCGTTAGCGATAGGAAGTTACAGCGGACGCTGTAATGAAGCACCGTTTTATATTCTCGGAACCTCGATCGGATACGAAGAACTCCCTTTTAGCGCTTAAGCAATTCTCGCACACAACTCTCGATCATCGTGTAGACGTGCTCGAACCCTTCAAAACCGTCAAAGAAGTACGGATCGGGGACATCTGCTCCATCGTGACCGTAATCACCCAGTTTGACCAGATTCTGACATCCCAATGCTTTTAAATCCCGATAATTACTCTGATCCAATGCGACGATCAAATCAAAGGCGCTGAAATCGGCTTTTTTCACCTGACGGGCGCGAAGATGGGAGATATCGACGTCATGGTTGCGGGCGACGCTAATAGAGTGTTTGCAGGGAGCCTCTCCGACGTGCCAGTTTCCTGTCCCTGCCGAATCGACTGTGATACCATGACCGCCCTGCTCTATCAGTGCTCGCGCCACCCCTTCGGCGATCGGTGAACGGCAGATGTTTCCGAGACAGACGAAGAGGATCGATTTCATGCTAATTTCTCCAACAAGCAAATAAAGAACCCATCGATCGTGTCGGTTGGCAAAATACGGACGGCGTTTTGAATCCGCTCGTCGTAAATCTCTTTTCCCCAACGCTCCAGAGGCTTTTGAATGTTATCGAAGGGCAATGTGAGGGGAATGGTCTTTAAATGCTCTCCATGGCGCTCTAAGAGGTGTTGGAGAGGGCTTTCGTTCTCTTCGGGGGAGAATGAGCAGGTGCTGTAGAGCAATTTTCCCCCCGGTTTGAGGGCATCGAATGCTGAGAGGAGCAAACGGCGTTGGAGTTTAGAGGTCTCTTTGACCTTGTGGATGCTCCAGTAGCTCGTCGATTTTTCATCAAAGGTTTTAAATCGCGCTTCGGAAGAACACGGTGCATCGAGGAGGATGCGGTCAAACATCAGCGGACATTTTTTCCCCACGCTTCGCCCGTCGGTCATATAGGTGTGGGCGTTGGTGACCCCTTGGGCTTTGAGATTGTCACAGAGGCGGAAGAAGCGCTCACGCTGAAGTTCTACTGCTGAGAGCCATCCGGTGTTTTGCATCATCCCTGCGAGGATCAGGGTTTTTCCGCCCGGTGCGGCGGCGAGATCGAGGACGGTCTCTTCCGGCTCTGGGGCGAGCAAAACGGGGGCGATCATGGACGAGAGGTTTTGGATATATAATCGTCCCTCATAAAATGCTTTGGTCTGAGTGAGGCGAAGTTTATCAGAGGGGTCGATTCGATAAACACCCTCGAGAATATCCCACCCTACCCGCTCATACGGGATTGCTTCTCGGGCAAGTTCGGCTTCTAGTTCGGTAGCGGTTGTTTTGAGAGGGTTAAAACGGAACGTAACCCGTTTGGGTGCGTCGAAGGTGCGGATGATGGTATCGAACTGTTCACGTGGAACAATCTTCTCCAGCCGTTCGCTGAATGCTTCCGGGAGGCTCATCTAACTACTCCATCCAATACGGGGACAAAGTCACATATTTCTAGTGCATCCTCGTGTATTTTACCGCCTTGCTTTGTAAAGCGGGTGATTACTTGCTCTCGACCTCTCTCCATAGGTGCCAATAAAATCCCTCCATCACGAAGCTGATCGAAAAGTTTTTGGGGAATGGCACGTGCGGAGGCGGAGAACAAAATACGATCAAACGGGGCGTATTGTTCCCAGCCATTTTGTCCATCATCCGTACGAGTATGGATATTTCCAAGATTAAGAGAGCGAAAACGATCTTTGGCTTCGAGTAACAGTGATTCGATCCGCTCGATGGTGAATACGCGGCGAAATACTTTGGAGAGAACGGCTGCTTGATAGCCGCTTCCGCAACCGATTTCCAAAACACTGTCACACCCCTCAGGGCTGAGATATTGAGTCATTTTGGCAACTGTCAGGGGTGATGATATGTATTGCTGTGCACCGATAGGGAGTGCATCGAGGCGGTAGGCGTTATGGCGCATGGCGAGGGGGACAAATGCTTCACGATTTGTGTGGACGATGGCATTTTTGATCATGGGACGAAGAGGAAATTTTTTGGTAATTTCTTCAGTCATTCGTGTGGTTTTAATGATGGTTATTTTATCGATGCTCATTTTATTCCTACATTGAGGTATCGGCGCATAGATTCTACGGTACGCGCTTCATAATGGGAGATTAATGCCCTCTCGCCATTGTTACGAATCTCACCGCCAAAAGGGGTGATAATACCACTCATAGCGGTAGTATCGGTATTAGCGGCATCAGAGGCGATAACATAGCATTGGTTCATGATGGCTAGTGCATTGGTCAGTGTTACGAAATGTTCACGTCGCAGTTTCCCCCATTGTGCCGGAACGGTAATGATATCGCACCCATCAAGTGCTTGCCAGAGGGTTTTAAAACGGAGTTCAAAGCAAATTAAAATACCAATTTTGATCCCTTCAAAGATAAAAGGGGAAATTGTACTCTCTTCGGCAGCAGTGAAATGTTCATGTTCCGCGCCCAGTGTAAAGAGTTTTGTTTTGCCTTGAGTATGGAGAATTTCAGAACGATGCAGTGCATAAGCTATGTTAAAAAAAGAGTTTTCGCGACGGGTGATAGCCGTAAAAATCAGGAGACGATTTTCTACGCATTGTTGAAGTTTTTCGAGTGCGGTGGTAGTAAATGCCGCTGCTTCATCAAATCGTTCATAAGCAAAGCCGCTTAAACATACTTCAGGAGCGACAATAATTGCATTTTCAGGGGACTGAATGATCAAAGTGACCAGAAACGTAAGATTTTTTTCAAAATCAGATGTCGTTTCAAAGCACAGAGATACGATAGGCCGAGTTTTAGAAGTCGTCAAAACTGAGGCTTCCTTTGGAGTAGTTGGTGACGGTTCCCTCAAAGAAGTTGGTTTTTTGGTCATTGAATTTAGAAAAATCATCGACCCATTTGATTGGATGAGTGACGTTATAGAGTGGTTTAAGCCCGACAGCGGTGAGGCGTTGATCGGCGAGGTATTGGATGTATTGTTCCACGATTTCGTTGGTGAGACCCAAAATTTGACCTTGGGTGATGTATTTGCCCCATGCCGTTTCGAGTTCGACCGCTTTGCGGAACATATCGTAGACCTCTTCTATCAGCTCTTCGGTAAAGAGATCGCTTCGTTCACGACGAAGGGTGTTAATGATGTTTTGAAACAAGACGAGGTGGGTTACTTCGTCACGTTGGATAAAACGGATCATCTGTGCACTTCCGAGCATTTTACCGGAACGGGCGAGAGTGTAGATGTAAGTAAATCCGCTGTAAAAGTAGATCCCTTCCAAAATTTGGTTCGCGAAACACGCTTTGACAAATGCGCTCTCACTTGGATCGTTTGCGAGTTCATCATAACGCGCGGCGATCGAGTCGTTTTTGGTTTTGAGCATCATGTCTTTGCGCCATAGATCGTAAATCTCTTCAGAGTTTTGGCTGATCGAGTCAACCATTACCGCATAACTTTGAGAGTGGAGTGCTTCTTCGAAACTTTGGCGCACCAAGATGAGGTTGATCTCAGGAGCTGTCACATACGGGTTGACGTTATCCATCAGATTGTTGGTTTGGAGGCTGTCCATAAAGATGAGCTGGGAGAGGGCTTTGTCATACGCCGTTTTTTCCATCTCTGTGAGGTATTTGTAATCTACCGCATCGCGGGTCATATCGACCTCTTTGGGAAACCATGTATTGTTCAGCATCATTTCCCAGAGGTTATACGCCCATTGATACTTGATATTATTAAGTTCGAAAATGCCGGTTGGATTTCCGCCGAAAATCTGACGATCGTTTACATGTTCGCTAGAGGTTGGATTGTAAATTTTTTTGCGCTTCATTTCGACTATCCTATGTGCAGATAAAGTAGATGATTATGTCGAAATATAGATTTAAGTATGATAAAATGAAAAGAGTTTTTAAAAAGGGTGAAGAAGATGAATAAGGGATTGATCTTTAAATCGCTGGCGGCAGCGGTAATTATATATGCCGGAGCAGGTTTTTTTGGAGTTCCGTACATTCTAAAAAATGTAGTTCCCCAAAAAGTTCATGAAGCGACCAACGGCGGGAATTTAAAGATCGAATCTGCAACATTTAATCCGTTTACATTTCGGCTAGGTTTAGAGCATTTTTCATTTAAAACACCCCAAAACACCGACTTTATAACCCTTGAAAATTTTGTGATCAATATTAATCCAATCGCATTTTTATGGAAAGGAGAAGTGGTCGTAGGTGAGATATCTTTGGGTGATCCTAAAGTAACAATAAGTCGGGATGATAAAGGGGATTTCAATTTTAAATGGCTTACTGAGTTGGGAGATGATAATGGGGAAGATAAACCCTCTAAGCCTCTAAAGTTATTGATTAAAAACTTTTCACTCAAAAATGGAATCATTGATTATCGTGATTATGCAGATGGAAAGGCATACGCTCTTGGATTAGGGCCGATAGGCTTTAGCCTTGATAATATCGATTTGCGTAATCTTACGAGTGAAAATGGAAAAATGAGACTTTATGCGACGATCAATGATGGAGGGTTTATCGACTTAAATGGGAATATTGATGCTTTATCACCGTTGAAATTAAAGGGAAATATGGCATTTCATTCGGGGAAACTTTACACGCCATGGCGTTATTTTAAAGAAAAGTTTCCAATAGAGGTTGCCGATGGAGAAGCTGCATTCGGATTTGATTATCGATTTGACAGCAATGATGTTAATGCGACTGAGCTCTCTAATCTGAGTTTTGATATGAACAAACTCCGAATTATCCCTAAAGGGGAAGATAATAATTTGTTGAGTGTTGCAGGAGTGCATCTTAAAGAGGGAGATGTGTTTCCGATGCGCAAGATTTTTTCTGCCAAATCATTAGAGATCGGTGGGGTGAATGTTGCAGCTACAAGAGCAAAAAACGGACAAATTGATTGGGTTAACTATATCGAAGAGATTCAAAAGGCATTTCCTGAAGATGATAATGAAACCAAAGTCCCATGGACTTTTCACCTCAATCAGATTGCATTGGAAAACATTGGGGCGGTATGGAAAGATTTTGCCCCTTTGGAACCGTATCAGGTAAGTGTAAATAATCTTCGCGTCCATACCGGTATGCTTAGTAGTGATGAAAAACTTCCTATCAATCTTTCTGTAGCGAGTGATGCAATTTCATTGCTGCGTCAGCAGGACAATAGTGTTGTAATTGGGGTTAATGGTATCGGGATTGATGGTGTTGATATTGATAGAGCAGGACGATTTGCTCGAGTTCAAAAAATATCTTTACTTCAGCCGCATGTAGCGATAAAACGGCTAAAAGACGGTTCGATTGATCTTAGTCGTTATGCTTATGCTTCTGGGTCAAAAGAGGCACCTTCTTCAGAAACTCCTTGGAGTTATCGTTTGGATGAGATGGGGCTTAATAACGGTTTGGTAGATTTTGTGGATGAGGTCCCATCTAAAACCGTAGCACTTAATCTCGATCAACTCAATATTTCTCTTCGCGGTTTTGAGAGTAATCCTGCGCTGAAAAATCAGTTTATGGTAGAGACTCGTATTAACGGAAAAAGTACTTTGTCCGCGGGTGGTGATTTAATCCGATCACCTTTGCAAAGCAATGGAAACTTTAATTTAAAAGGGATTGAACTCTCTACGTTTGATCCATATTTGCAAGGGGCCACGTATGCTTCACTGCGTCGAGGAAATCTTTCTGTTTCCGGTGCTTATAGTTATGCGGCAAATAAAGCAACACTTAACGGTAAGGTTGCCCTGAATGACTGGGTTGTAAACGATTCACGAGATGACTCTGTGTTATTGGGTTGGCAAAACATCGGTGCAACTCCGTTTGTTTATGCCTATCCGGACAATCGGCTTAAAATTAATCAGTTGGCGATTGACGGACTTTATACTAATGCGCTGATTGATTCGAAAAAAATCCTTAATTATACGACATTGAGCAAGAACACAGCAAGTGAGGGGAATATATCTAAACCTAGTGATCACCCTTTTGGACTCGATATTGTTAAGCTGTTGTTGAGAGATAGCAGTGCGACCTTTAGCGATCAATCGCTGCCGCTTCCATTTAAGACCTATATTCATGATTTAGAGGGGTCAGTACTGGGAATTTCAACGACTAAAGATGTAACGACATTCGTGAAGCTTCGCGGAGGTGTCGATCAATATGGGTTGGCAAAAATTGATGGATCTTTAAATACTAAAGCACCTAAACAGTTTACCGACATCAAGGTGGCATTTGATAATCTGGAATTAAAAAGCTATACCCCGTATTCGTTGCAATTTTTGGGATACAAGATTGATGGAGGGAAGCTTTTCTTAAATCTCGGATACAAAATTAATGATGGTAAGTTAAATGGGGCAAATCAGGTATTGATTAAACAAATTGAACTTGGTGCTGAAAAAGAGGGCGGGTCGCCGTGGCCGATGCGGCTGGTTGTCGCTTTGCTCGAAGATTCTGAGGGGGTCATGGATATTAGTCTCCCAATCGAAGGGGATGTCAACAGCCCAGATTTTAAATATGGAAAAGTTGTATGGCAGGTGATCGGGAACCTTTTTACAAAGGCAGTAACTTCACCGTTTAAACTGCTCGGATCGATGATGGGGATAGAGAGTGATAAGCTTTCAAATATCGATTTTGAAGGGGGATCAACAACAATTCTCCCTCCACAGATCGAAAAACTTGACCAAGTCACGGCAATGCTGATAAAACGTCCAAAGCTTTCATTGGAAGTGTACGGAGCATCAGAAGCGATCAACGATACGTATGCGCTAAAAGCACGAAAATTGGTAGCAGCAGCTCTTAAACGGAATAAAAATCTTAAAATCGATTCCCCTCAGGCGATGAGTGTAGAGTTGCTTGAAGATATGGCGACGGATATTTTGGATAAAGGGGAGCTAAAAGCACTCAAAGCAAAAAATGAGGCGGCATATCCAGAAGAAGCTGCTTATGTCCGTCATTATAGTGCTGATTTGACAGAAAAACTTGTTGCACTTCAGATGCTTTCTTCTGCAGAACTTCAAGCTTTAGCACAAGAGAGAGCACATGCGGTTGTATCTTATCTTGGTAAAAATCCTGAAATCCAAAAAAGGGTGATACTCAAAGGGGTTGAGTCAGTAAAAGCAGAGGTAGACAATACTATTCCGTTACGTTTGCAAATTGTTGTCCCGTAAAAGTGAATATTGTATTCAATTGTGCTGATTTTTAAAATAGGGTAAATCGCTCTATAATGTCATTATTAAAATTTATAGGAGAAACTATGCCTTTTTCACCTGCAAAGCGAAAAGGTACCCTGAGCGGTATCCTTTTTGTTGCTATATTTGCCGCTGCAGCAACGATGATTGCTGATTTGGCGGTAGTTAAAAATCTTGGGATCTCCCCTCTGGTTGTCGGGATTGTACTAGGGATATTTTTTGCAAATACCCTTCACAACCGTATCCCTTCCGTTTGGGAAGGTGGAATTACATTCTCCGGTAAAAAAATTCTCCGCTTTGCAATCGTATTTTACGGTTTTCGTATTACCTTTCAGCAAATCGAACAAGTAGGGATAGAGGGATTTATGGTCTCTTTGATCATGCTCTCTACCACGTTTATCCTCGGAACATTTTTGGCGCAAAAGTTTTTTAAACTCGATCGTGACACCTCTATGCTGACCGCTGCAGGGGCATCGGTATGCGGTGCGGCAGCAGTTTTGGCGACGGAACCGGTGCTTAAAAGTGAAGAGTATAAAACGGCTATTGCGGTTTCTATGGTTGTTTTGTTCGGGACGATTTCGATGTTTTTGTATCCGGTATTGTATGCGGCGATTATTGAGCCGGCAACCGGATTTTTACATATGGCTCCGACAACGTTCGGGATGTATGTCGGTGGGACGATTCATGAAGTAGCCCAAGTCGTAGCCGTTCCTGCATCGATTCCGGGTGCGAGTGCCGATATGGCAAATACCGCCGTTATCGTTAAAATGACTCGTGTTATTATGATTGCTCCGATGTTGATCGTATTGGGTATCTATCTCTCATATACTGCAAAGAAAAGTGGAACAACGGGCGGCGGTGTTAAGCTCGTTATCCCTTGGTTTGCTGTGTACTTTGTCGGTATGGCGGGGGTCAACTCGTTGATTCTAAACTTCACCGATGCACATGCGGCAGAGGCGATTAGCGGAACCATTAAATCGATCATTGCCAATATCAATACGGTCGATACGTTCTTGCTCACGATGGCAATGACAGCTCTGGGTATGGGAACCCGCTTTGCTAAATTCAAAGGGCTAGGGCTTGCTCCGATTTATGCGGCTGGTTCTATGTTTATTTGGTTGGTTGTCGGCGGATTCGTGATTACTCAGTGGGTTGTCGCGACGTTTTAATCTTTTGAGGTCGCATATTGCGACTTCAATATCTTTCTCTTATCTCTTTCGATAGCTCAACGCTTCAAGCAGATGTTTTTTTACTATATCCTCTTCCCCTTCGATGTCGGCAATTGTTCGTGCGACTTTCAGCACACGGCTCACCGCACGAAACGATAATCCGAATCTTCCTATTGCCTGATCGATTACTTGTTGAGACTCCGGATTGAGCGGGCAGTATTGGACGATTTCCGCATCGCTGAGAGTTCCGTTGAGGGATTTTTGCCCCCGCTCTTTTTGGCGCAAGAAAGCCTCTCGTACTTTTTTATGGAGTTGATGCGAGGAGATGCTCGGTTTGTCTTCGGCACTTACAGCATGCATCTGTACATACAGATCGATCCTGTCTAAGAATGGATCAGAGAGACGGGATTTATAGCGATTGATCTCTATATCGCTGCATCGACATGCTGTCGTTGTGCTAAAAAGGTTACCACACGGGCAGGGGTTCATAGCCCCTACAAAGAGAAAATTGGCATCATAAGTAACTTTGGTATTGACCCGAGAGATACGAATATGGCGATCTTCGAGAGGCTCTCGAAGCGCTTCAAGTACCGTTTTTGAAAAGTGAGGGAGTTCATCAAAAAATAAAATTCCCCCATGCGCCAAACCTACTTCCCCGATTTGGGCTTTGTGAGTACCACCGCCGAAGATGCTTGCACCGGTAGATGAGTGATGGGGTGATCGGAAAGGGCGTGAGGGGGTAAATGTCGGCTCTTTACCCTCGAGTATCTCCAGTTTGGCACACTCCAGCATCTCATCATTGTGAAGTGGAGGCATAATGTGCACCAATCGTTTTGCGATCATTGATTTTCCACTCCCAGGAGAGCCCTCTAATAGCAGATTGTGCATTCCGGCAGCTGCGATTAGCGCAGAGCGTTTTGCATGCTCTTGCCCTTTTATGTCAATAAAATCAAGAGGGTAGTTCTCATGAAAAAAGTAGCTTTTATCATTATGAACAACATGATTAAAATCAAAAGTGCTGATATGTGCCTTCGCTTCGGGCAGTTTATCGGAGCGTAAAAGATTGAGCGTATCAGTGAGAGTATCTACTCCGTAAAAAGTGATATTAGGTATTTTTGAAAGTTTAGAAAGACTGATATTAGGAACGATAGCTCTGTTGATGGTCCCTTGGTTGGCTAAAGAGAGGATGATAGGATAGAGGAGAGTATTTTCTGTAACACTTCCATCGAGGCCAAGCTCTCCAAAAACATACCACTCAGATAGATCGCCATCATAATTACCCAAAGCGATAAGTGCGGCGATTGGCAGATCAAAATGAGATCCCTCTTTTCTCAAATCACTGGGTGCCAGATTGACGGTAAGCCGTTTGGGTGGAAAGGTGAAGCCGTTGCTCAAAAGAGCTGATTTCACCCGTTCTTTTGATTCGGTAATTGCTGTATTTGCCATCCCAACGATGGTAAAGGCAGGAAGCCCTTTTGTAGCAGTGAATTGAACTTCGACTGTTTTAGCATCGATACCTTCAAATGTTGCACATTTCAGCTGCTTCATATATAACTCCTATTCGTTGTAGAGCAACAGGAGTAAAATACTTTGTACAAAGTATTAAAGCAAAGATTAGTTTTGAGAATGAATTTTATGTGCATCCACAAAACATAATGTGTTTAATGGATTGTTTCGATTCATATGTACCAACTCGCCATTTTTCCTGTCACAACTTTGTTTGGCATTTTCGAGAGCAATGTCCGCGCTCGTTTTACCACCGCCGATATTTTTTAAAACAGCAACTGTACTGATAAACATAAATATAAAGCAGGCAGTAATAATCCCTGCAACTAGATAAATGCTGTAGTATTGCTTGTTGAATTGAAGTTTCATGCTACACCTCTAGTTAGAAAATCCCTATATTGTAATGCCGGAAACATAAATAAAATAGCTATTTTTAAGGCCGGCAAATTTTTTTAAGATTTTAAATATAACTGTTTAAAACATTTTGTGTTGCATTTAACTTTATGATTGTAGCAAAAATAGAAAGTGGAAAAATAAATATTGCATTATGCAATATTTAAAGAAGGATTATTTTTTCTCTTTTTGAGCTTTTTTATACTCTTTTTCAAACTTTTTGCGTCGATGATAGGAGAGCTTTTCGATAAAGAGTTTCCCCTCGAGATGGTCTATTTCATGTTGAATAGCTATTGCTAGTAATTCGGTTGCATTGAGTGAGCAGTGTTCACCAAATCGGTTTTGGTAGTGAAGAACCAGTGATTCATATCGCTCAATGTCCTCATAAAAGCCCGGAACACTTAAACATCCTTCCTGATATAGGAGATTACCTTGCGGATTGTGAATAACAGGATTCATAATCTCGAGAATATTTTCTTTGTTTTGGTTCCCATCATCATCGGGGATGCATAAAATTAATGCGCGGATTGGATTCGCAACCTGAATAGCGGCTAGTCCTATCCCATTACGCTCTATCATTGTTACATACATATCATCTAAGAAAGTATGTAGTTTTTCGTCAAAGAGGGTGACCTCTTTGGATTTGAGTTTAAGTTGTTTGTCCGGATAAGTAATAATAGGGAGGATCATGGGGACCTTGTTATTGATTGCATACCATGTAGTGTGCATTAGGTTCATTTTGTGCCAATTCCATCGCATTTAGTGTACATACAAGCGTTTGTTCTACTGACTGAGAGACTTGAAGCTCTGCAAGACCGATTGCGATACGAAGTTGAATTTCTTGTTCTGCTAAGAAAAAATTGCTAGAAGCTACTAACTCAAAAAGACGGTCAGATGCCCGTTTCGCACTTTCAATATCGGTATGTTTGAGCATCATAGCAAAAATACCATCACCATAGTGGGCAACAATATCGCTTCGACGTGAAGTCTTTAATAGAAGTCTGGCTATTGTACGGACCATTAATTGATGAGCTTTTTCACTGACAATGGAAGCAATTGTTTGTTTTGAAAGTTGTACAGCAATTAAAGAGCTTTTGTGTTTAAACTCATCAATTAAATTGCGTTCTTGCTCTAGTTTTGTAATTAAAAAGCGTTTGTTGTAGACTCCAAATTGATTGTCAAATATGGTTTCATGCTCAACTTGTCGTACAATACTTGCTGTTTCATCATAAATATTTTTCATATGAGAAACTTGTTTTTTCAAAATAGTACCGAGTTTACTGACATCACCGCTCAAAGATAGAAGTAAATCGTTGGCACTATTGAGAGAAGGGACACTTTTTAATTCATCTTTTCGTTTATCTAAAATTTTTTCCATCAAAGAGATGTTTTTGTATAAAGCGGCCGTCAGTTGTAAGATACTTTTAACGGAAGAAAACCCTTTTTTGAGTGTTTTTTCCAGCTCCATACTCTTTTCATCTTCGCTACCTTCCTCAAGCTCAAGGATTGAACCGATTTGACGTCGTAGGCTTTCGCTCTTGTCTTCTAGGATACGATCAAAATAGAGGGCAAAATTACTGGGTGTTGGAGGGAGATTATCAGAGATGAGGGCGGTTAGAACCTCTTTGGCAAAGATTTCCAGATCACTGGTCGCGTCGCCTAAAGAGCCAGTTTTTATTAAACTGTTTTCATCTCCACCAAAAGGGGAGGTTTGTCGCTGTGAACGCTTGAGATCACCATGCCCCGCCATTTTTTACCTTTACTTCTCTTCTTTTTCTTTTTGAACTAATACTTCATCGATAATACCATATTGCACTGCTTCTTCGGCTGACATGAAATTATCACGATCTGTATCTTTTTCAAGTTTTTTCACACTTTGTCCAGAGTTTTTGGCCAAAATCTCATTTAGCTCGGCTTTCATGCGTAAAATCTCTTTAGCTTGAATCTCGATATCGGTTGCTTGACCTTGTGCACCACCGAGAGGTTGATGAATCATAATACGTGCATGAGGCAAAGCATAGCGCTTCCCTTTAGCTCCCGAACTGAGTAAAAATGCCCCCATTGATGCAGCTTGTCCGATACAAATTGTGCAAACATCCGGACGGATATAGTTCATCGTATCATAAATAGCCATTCCTGACGTGATAACACCGCCGGGAGAGTTGATGTAGAAGTAGATATCTTTTTGAGGATCTTCCGCTTCCAAAAACAATAGCTGTGCCACGATGGAAGAGGCAACAGGATCATTTACTTCACCGCTGAGCATGATTATACGGTCTTTTAAAAGACGTGAATAAATGTCATACGAGCGCTCGCCACGCCCTGTTTTTTCAATGACGTAAGGGATATAGCTCATTACGCCTCTTTGATTTTGTCGTTAAGCAATTTGCTCAACACGCGATCTTCGATCATCGCCATTTGGATCGCAGGAAGGTATCCTGATTCTTGGTAGTGTTTGTAAACAGCAGCTGGATCTTGACCCATTTGCATTGCTTCATAATAAATCGTTTGCATTAACTCTTGCTCGTTTACAAGAATATTTTCCGCTTTTGCTAAGGCATCTACGATAAAGGTTGCTTTTACTGCTCGGCAAGCATCGTCACGGAATGTTTCACGGATAGCTTTTACTTTTTCAGCATCATTGCGAAGCTCTTCGATTTCGCTTTCGCTCATCTCTTTCGCTTTTTTGTTCAATGCCATATCCATCTCTTGCTCAACGATAAATTCAGGAAGATCGATAGTGAAAGCACTTACAAATGTTTCCATCAAATCTGGTTTTAAAGTATCGTTATAAAGTGTGCTCATCGCTTCACTTTGGAGTTGTTCTTTTACTTTTTCTTTGAGCATATCAACGTTTGCATCATCAAAACCTGGGAGCATTTTTTTAGCTAATTCATCATCAAGAGTTACTGCTTCTTTGGTTTGAATCGCATTAATTTTTACTTTGAATTGTGCTGGTTTACCTGCGAGAGCAGCTCCGCCGTAGTTTTCAGGGAAGGTAACGTCAATGGTTTTTTCTTCATCTTTTTTCATCCCGATTACTTGATCTTCAAAGCCTGGAATAAATTGTCCGCTTCCAAGACGAAGTGAGAAATTTTCCGCTTTTCCACCTGCAAATGGTTCACCATCAACAAATCCTTCGAAATCAAGCAGAGCTGTATCACCGCTAACGAGCGCACGATCTTCTTCCACATTAACGAAAGGTGCTTGCGCATTCGCTAGTTCTTCGATACGTGCTACGATTGCTGCATCATCAATGGCAGGTTTTGTAACATCAGGAACCATTGCGATGTAATCACCAAGCTCAATCGCTGGACGAGTAGCGATAACTACTTCAACGTCAATACCGTTATCATTTTTTTCAAATTTAGCGATTTGAGGTTCACCGATTAAGGTGTCGGCAGCGATTGCCATCTCTTGGAGGCCTGCGTTCAAAAGATCACGTAAAGCTTGTGCTTCCGCATCTTGAACTAAACGGTCACCGTATTGCTTTTTAACCGCACTTAATGGAACTTTTCCTTTACGAAAACCGGCAATTTTTGCCTCTTTAGAGAGCTGATTAGCGATTTTTTCGATGTTTGAATCGATTGTACCGCGAGTGATGGCTGCATTGATTTTTGCGTTTGCAGAATCTATTTTGTTGGTGGTTATTTGCATTAAAATCCCTTTGTTAACGTTGTCCGGATAGACTAAATAGCGGCAATAATATCCAAAAAGGGTTAATGATACGCTGAATTAAAATAAAAGCAAAGTCGTGATAGAGTAATAGCAATATTTGATTATGAATGAGTGAGTATGGGATTGGATAATAACGAGCAGTTTATCAATGCAGTCAAAATGATGATTAGACACGTCGGCGAAGATGTTGAACGAGAAGGATTGCTAAAAACTCCTGAACGCGTTTTAAAGGCGTATGAGTTTATTTATGGCGGTTATAAAGAAGATCCGCAAACTATTTTAAATTCCGCGATGTTTCAATCATCCAATGATGAGATGGTTTTGATTAAAGATATTGAATTTTATTCGACATGTGAACATCATCTCCTCCCTATTATAGGGCGAGCTCATGTTGCCTATATTCCGGATGGAAAAGTAGTTGGGCTCTCTAAAATCCCCCGTGTAGTCGATGTGTTTGCCCGTCGAATGCAAATACAAGAGCAGCTTACGGAGCAGATTGCAGATGCACTGATGGAAGCTATTTCTCCTAAAGGGGTTGCTGTTGTTATTCAGGCGCGTCATATGTGTATGGAGATGCGTGGGGTCGAAAAAATCAGTTCAACAACGACTTCCAGTGCTTTACGCGGATTGTTCAAACGTGATGAAAAAACTCGTATGGAGTTTTTCAGTCTCATTAACTCTTCGAGCGGAAACCGTTACTAAATTATGCCGTTAAAAGCACTTCGCAACCGTCTTGGGATAGAAAAACTCACAACAGTATTCGGCACCATAACTAAAATCAGTCCAACGGTTGTTGTTGCTGAGGGATTGCATGTCAGTATCGGAGATACGGTCCTCATGGTAAGTGATGTTAATGGTGCCGAAGCGCTTGGTATGGTAAGCGAGGTAGAGCGTAACCGTTTTTTTATTACCCCTTTTCGTTTTATTGAAGGGTTTCGTGCCGGAGATAAAGTTTACCCTAATCAGACTGGAATGATGATTGAGGTTGGAGAATCTCTTTTGGGGCGAGTCGTTGATCCATTTATGAACCCGATTGACGGTAAAGGCCCTATCAGCAGCACGCACATCGAATCAATCATTAAAGCTCCGATTGCCGCGATGAAGAGAGGGATGATTGATGAGCCGTTTAGTGTCGGTGTGAAAACAATCGATGGTTTACTTACGTGCGGAAAAGGGCAGAAACTCGGTATATTCGCTGGAAGCGGAGTGGGTAAATCTACCTTGATGGGGATGATTGTTCGTGGTGCGGATGCTCCGATAAAAGTAGTTGCCCTCATCGGTGAAAGGGGGCGCGAGGTTCCCGAATTTATTGAAAAATCACTCGGAGGAAATCTCGAAAATACCGTTTTGGTGGTTGCTACCAGTGATGATTCGCCTCTGATGCGTAAATATGGGGCATTCAGTGCGATGAGTGTTGCGGAGTATTTTAAAGCTCAAGGTAAAGATGTCCTTTTTATGATGGATTCAGTGACCCGTTTTGCTATGGCACAGCGTGAGATCGGTCTTGCTCTTGGAGAACCTCCTACCTCAAAAGGATATCCTCCTTCATCATTGACACTATTGCCGCAGTTGATGGAACGTGCCGGAAAAGAAGAGGGTAATGGCTCAATTACTGCTTTTTTTACTGTCCTCGTAGAGGGGGATGATTTGAGCGATCCGATCGCTGATCAATCTCGATCTATTTTGGATGGGCACATTGTTCTTTCCCGAGAGTTAACTGATTTTGGGATTTATCCTCCAATTCATATCCTTAATTCTGCTTCGCGGGTTATGAATGATATTATTACCCCTGAGCATCTTGCCGCTGTCCGCAAATTTCGTCGTCTTTATACAATATTAAAAGAGAATGAAATGTTGATCCGTATTGGTGCGTATGTAAAAGGGAGCGATAGAGAGTTGGATGAAGCGATTAATAAAAAAGAGAAGATGGAAGCATTTCTCTCACAAGAAGCAATGGTGATTTCGCCTTATAAAGAGTCAATTGAACAGATGATTGCATTGATGGGGAGTTAAAACCTCCCCTTGTAAAATTTTAGAGATAAGTTCTTATATCTCTTTCATTCTCTCTTCAAATAAAACTTTGTCCAAACTATTATAAAAACCTAGATACCATGAACTATCCTCGATATTGCCACTGCCAACCATGGCATATCTTCCAGTTAATGGGACAGGCATTGGCAAGCTGACACCTAAAAATCCTACTTGTCCCGTATTTAATTTCTTTTCCATTACGTTATAGCTGGCAATCATAGAAACAGATGAGGTATGTGAATCTACAGATTTAAAGGTCAAAGAAACGGTTATTTCGGTAATGGTTTCTTCGTTGTATTGATCACCCTTTGCAGTAATGACACCATTTTCTTTTGAAACGGTAACAATGTTGAAATTCGATTGCATGAGAGTTTTTTTAAGTCCTTCAAAAAGTGCTTGATCGCTGTACATCATATCTCTTTGTTTGAAACACGCATTACCCTGATTGGGGCAATATGATGTAGGTTCAGCAAAAGCAATACCCAGCAGTATACTTGTCAGAAGTAAGATTTTTTTCATTTTATTTCTCCGAAATATACGGTAGTTTGCAACTGAATGTCCCTATGTGTTCCATCTTGCCATCAACAAATTTGATAATAAGGTTATGATAAGTACCCTCTTTAGCGCCTGGATTTACAACGTTGCCTTCGTATTTCCAAATCTCTTCGTTATTGATCCTTTGCATACTGGTCGGTTTCATTGGTAAGAGAGAACTGACAGTAGCTTGGTCCATACCTTTTGTTATTTCGTATGATTTACCTATGGTATCTTCTAGGGGGAGTTGCACTTGTTTTGCACCACACCCCATAAATACAACGCCAATTGCAGCAAGCAAGACTAGACTTTTCATTTTCAACATAAATACTCCTTTGGATAAGTTAATTTTGTAGCTTGATTTTACCAAGCAGATGAAACGGCAAAATTTACTAATGCCTGCATAGGATACGATGTTCCATCAATTTGTCCTGATTTGCTTGCCATTTGAGCAGAGAGTTCAAGATGGAGCCAATCAGGACCGGTTGCTATTCCGGCAGTGTAAATCAGACCGGCTAAGTCATTAGATGCAGTATTTTTCATGAGACCCGCGTTGAGCTCTAGTGCAGAGAGGTCAAAATTAACTCCACCTCCGATATAGCGGGTGTTATATCCGGTAAGTGATTTATTGTTTGTGAGATCAGCATCAAGGGCAAGCTCAATCCAATCTGCTACTTTATATGCAGAACCGATACGAACTGCAGGTTTTAGTTCATATTTTCCACCGTCTATGCGATCAAAAGAAGGGGTATTGAGGTTTTTACCCACAGCGGCCAGAGTTAATTTATCAGAGAACTTAGGTACAAATGTTGTTCCAAGATCAAGTCCTAACGTGGTAGAACTGAGTGCATTTTGACTGATATTACTTAGAGAGTTTGTATTGTCAAGAGTAACTTTTTTGTAAAAAGATTTACCGGACATGATTTTAGCAGCTCCACCAACAGAGACTAAACCATACTCGGTTTTAATTGCATAACCGTATGCTAAAGGGATTTCGGCAACGGCCAAACCTACAACGTCCACATTGGTAAGGCCATTTTTAACAGCATAGTCGAGCGATGTAGCTTGATACTCTGCTAATGTTTTGGTTGTGCTGGTAATTATGTCCATATACGTTCCGGGAGTCGATGTTTCAAAGATCAAGTCCATGTGGGATTGATCGATATTTGCTATTCCACCGATATCGGAAGTTAGGAAAACTCCAGTTCCGAAAGCACCGTACGAAAGGGCTAGATCAACTGTCGGATTTACGCCAAATCCTTTTTGATTCATCCCTTTAATAATTCCTTGAGCTTGGGTTAAGGTTGCAATGTCACCTGCACTTGCGTTATTGGCATTACCATTTACTAGGGCAGAAACTCCAGAAAAGTCGAGTTTGCTTAATTCACTCATAGATTTTCCGGCGCCGGTATCTTTTAGACCAACTCCACCTCCGATATGGATAGAAAATTTTTCAGGATTATTTGCCAGTAATGCCGGATTATTATAGGAAGCCAATGATGAGGGTGATGTAGCGATACCTGCACCTCCCATAGAAGTAGCTTTCGCACCTAAAACTTGAAATTCCATTGCAGAAACGGCTGTAGTAATACAGGCAAATGTAAGAGCTGAGAGGACAATTTTTGTTGGTGACATAGCTACCCTTGGTGGTTGATTTTATTTTATATTCTTAAAATATATAGTTAATATTTTATCATTTATTTTATGTGCAGTTAATTAAAAAAGATAAAATTTTAGAGGATGGTGTGTAATATTTATACATTTTACAGATCAGAAAATTAGATATATCCTTAAGAGATGCTAAACATAAAAAACCCTTAAGGTTACTATAACATCGTTTGCACTATTATCCCAAAAGTTAAACAGGACTAAATTAGTCTTTTATTAGAAACCTATTGACAGGAGCATGTAATGCAAGTCTATTTGGACAATAACGCGACAACAATGGTAGATCCGGCTGTCGTGCAAGCGATGGTTCCATTTTTCAGTGAAGTATATGGAAATCCTAATTCGCTTCACCGATACGGTACCGCGTCACATCCCGCAATCACTAAAGCTATTAATCAGATGTATAAGGGGATTAATGCCGGTGATAACGATGACATCATTTTTACGTCATGTGCAACCGAGTCAAATAACTGGGTGCTCAAATCAGTATGGATTGATAAAATCGTAAATGGCGATAAAAACCACATCGTTACGACAGAAATTGAACATCCTTCGGTTCTTTCTACTTGTAAATTTCTTGAAGAACAAGGGGTAAAGGTTACCTATCTTCCTGTAAATGATCAAGGTATTGTTGAAGCACATACACTTCGCAGTTTTATTACCGACAAAACAGCCCTTGTCTCGGTAATGTGGGCGAATAATGAGACAGGGATGATTTTTCCAATCAAAGAGATTGGTGAAATTTGTAAAGAGCGCGGTGTACTGTTTCACACCGACGGAGTTCAGGCGGTAGGGAAAATTCCTGTTGACGTACAAGATGTTCATGTTGATTTTATGTCAATGTCAGCGCACAAGTTTCATGGACCAAAAGGGATCGGAGCCCTCTATATTAAAAATTCCGAAGCACTCACTCCACTTTTGCATGGCGGTGAACATATGGGAGGACGCCGTTCGGGTACTCTCAATGTCCCTTATATCATCGGAATGGGAAAAGCGATTGAACTCGCTACTGAAAATATTGAAGCTAAAATGGCAAGTATCCGAGCTAAACGTGATCGTCTTGAAGATGCTCTTTTGGCACAGCTTGAAGATGTAATGGTTGTTGGAAATCGTGATAACCGTACTCCCAATACGATTCTCATCTCTATTCGCGGGGTTGAGGGGGAAGGGATGCTCTGGGATTTGAATAATGCTCTCATTGGAGCTTCTACCGGATCAGCGTGTGCTAGTGAGAGTCTGGAAGCCAATACGGTCATGCTTGCAATCGGTGCGGATAATGAACTCGCTCACACGGGGATTCGACTAAGTCTCAGTCGATTTACCACCGATGAAGAGATCGATTATGTCATTGAACGATTTGAAAATGCGGTAAAACGTTTACGTGCGATTTCAAGCTCTTACGCAAAAGTTCAACCTACTCCCGGCGGTGAAGCCGGAGAATGTCACATCCACCACTAATAAGGAATAAATTATGGCAAAAAATGACCTATTGGGCGGATCTCTTTGGGATCAGTACTCAAACAAAGTTACAACATTGATGAATAACCCTCAGCATCAGGGTGAGATTACGGAAGAAGAAGCATCCGCTGCAGGACACAAGCTTATTGTAGCTGATTTCGGTGCAGAGAGCTGCGGCGATGCGGTTCGTTTGTACTGGGAAGTAGATCCGGCAAACGATACTATCGTAAACTCAAAGTTCAAAAGTTTCGGATGCGGTACTGCGATCGCGAGTTCAGATATGATGACTGAGCTTTGCTTGGGCAAAACGGTTCAGGAAGCGGTAAAAATCACGAATATCGATGTTGAGATGGCATTGCGTGATTCTCCGGATGTTCCGGCTGTTCCACCGCAAAAAATGCACTGTTCGGTTATGGCGTACGACGTTATCAAAAAAGCGGCGGGACTGTATCTCGGTGTCGATGAGAACAGTTTTGAAGATGAGATCATCGTATGTGAATGTGCCCGTGTAAGCTTGGGAACCCTTCGTGAAGTGATTAAACTCAATGATTTAAAAACAGTCGAGCAGATTACCGACTATACCAAAGCAGGTGGTTTTTGTAAATCATGTATCAAACCCGGTGGACATGAAGCGCGTGAGTACTATCTCGTGGATATTTTGGCAGATGTTCGTGCTGAAATGGATCAAGAAAAAATGCGCGCCGCTGCTGATGCGGGAAGCCATGGTGATTTCGAAGCGATGACATTAGTACAAAAGATCAAAGCGATTGATGGCATCGTCGATGAATCGATTCGTCAGTTTTTGATTATGGATGGCGGCAATATGGAAGTTATCGATATTAAAGATTCACCTGATTATATCGATGTATATATCCGTTATTTGGGTGCCTGTAACGGCTGTGCAAGTTCAAGCACGGGGACATTGTACGCGATCGAAGCAACATTGAAAGAAAAACTTTCTCAAAAAATCCGCGTTCTTCCGATCTAAGTACTCAAAATCGCTTGCGATTTTGGGCACTCTGCCGAAGAGAACTCAGGGTTAGCGTAGCCAATCGGTACTTGTTCCGATGGCGTATAAATTTAGAAGTTCTTATCAAACCAATCTGCAACCGTACTTCGGATCGTATGCCGCAATTGCATTCCAGCTATAAAATCGTTATGCTGTGCTTTATTGAGTAAGCTGACAAGAGCATTACGACGTTTAGAGAGAAATGGGTGGTCAATTTGTCCCGGATCTCCCATGACAACAAGACGTGTCTCATCCCCCATACGCGTTCCGATGAGTTTTAAAGTCGCATTGGTCATGTTTTGGGCTTCATCGATAATAACAAATTTGCGTGATATTGTTGTCCCCCGCATATGGGCAATGTCCATTACTTCGATATTGTATTTTTTCATAAATACTTCTGTGGCATTTTCTCGTTTAACCGAGTTGGTATTGCCGGTAAATTCGACTCTGGCATCAATTGAGCGTTTACTTTGGTGTTCGATGGTAAAGTTAACGGCAGAATAGAGCGGGTACATGAAAAAGCTGAGTTTTTGTTCTTCATCCCCTTTTCGAAAGCCGAGTTCCGCCTGTTGATCATTAGAAGTGACCGTATTGCGTGCGTATACAATCCCTTCTACAATCCCTTCTTCAACGAGTTCCAATCCCGCTTGCAATGCTACTAGGGTTTTTCCTGATCCCGTTGAGCCGGAAACGACGGTAACATAGTTTTGTGGATGCGTCATCATGGCGTAATAAAACTTTTGCTCCAAATTCAGAGGACGCACAAGTTCATCACTGAAATGTTCGCCAAAACGGCGGTCGAAATCACACCACTCGATTTGATTATTAAAGCTAAAAGCGTGGCGTTGGATTCCTGTTTCGTACATCTCCGAAGTGCTACTAAGTGCTTTTTGGACAAAAGTTATTTGATCAAAATTGTGGTGAAGAGGTTCGATAGGGAGGAGCGGTGTCTCTTCGTATTCATACGTGTAAGAAAAGTCAATTTGTTCAGGAGCCTCGACACTGCTGTTACGGATACTTTGCGTTCGGATTCCCCGAATTTCTGCTGCAATTCGAAAGGACATATCATTTGAGAGAAGGGTGAGATCATAATCATCAGCAATTTCACCAATCTTCGCGTCATTAATCCCTTTTGGCTCGGTAAATGAAGAGCTTACGCGATAGTGCTCGCGATGGACGATAAAGAGATCGATAAGATTGGCTTCTCCACCATGTAATGATCGATCAAAATTTAATGACAAACGGTAATAACGATCATGTTGGCATAAAGCAAGATCTATACGTTCTTGTACGCACTTTGGGAGTTCTACGGCGCTGATTGGTTCACCCCATGCTGCATCAGCAAGGCGAAAAAATTCACGTGCTTGAAAACCGGCTTCAGAGCGCATATCATCTTTTTTACTGTTGAGTTCAGCAAGCACAATATTGGTAATAACGATACCGTTATTATTTTCGTCGCTGATGCGGAGGATATTAGTTGGATCATCTAAAATAACGGAGGTATCTAGGAGGTAGCAATTTTGAATCGTACTGGTCACAAAGAACCCTTTTTATAGGAATTCTTTATGGTAGTGGATTAAACCTTAAATTTTTTATTTTTGGTAATAGTTTTGAATACCATGCATGGTACTTCCCATATTTAAAAGGAGCATATCGGCAATGACGAGGGCTGCCATTGATTCTGCAACAACGGAACCACGGACAGCGACACACGGATCATGACGTCCTTTAAGGGATACATGGACACTTTCATTATGGATATTGATACTTTCTTGCTCAATAAATATAGAGGGGGTAGGTTTGAAATGAACATGGACAAGGACATCGTCTCCATTGCTCATCCCCCCTAAGATTCCTCCTGAATAGTTAGTTTTGAACCCTTGCGGAGTGATGGAGTCATTGTTTTGGCTGGCAAGGAGTTCCGCGCTGTGAATACCTTCGCCAATCTCCACTGCTTTTACGGCATTGATACCCATCATCGCCTCTGCTAAGATAGCATCAAGTTTATAATAGAGTCCTTCTCCTAATCCAATCGGAAGACCAGATATTTTGATCGTAGCGACACCACCGACGGAGTCGTGAGCATTTTTTGCACTTAATATAGCCTCTTTTTGGGCTTCTTCGACATTTTTATCCAGTGCATAGATAGGGCTATTGTGAGGATAAGAAAAATCGAATGATTGTGCTTTGATACCGTGAATGGCACTGATACCGCTTTGAAAATCAATGCCAATCGATTTGAGCATTAGTTTAGCTACCGCTCCTCCGGCAACTCGAGCCGCCGTTTCACGTGCTGATGAACGTCCGCCACCGCGATAATCGCGGATACCATATTTTTGAAAATAGGTAAAATCGGCGTGTCCCGGACGGAATATGTCTTTGACATTGGAGTAATCACCGCTTTTTTGATCGGTATTGTAAATGACTAAAGTGATCGGAGTTCCGGTGCTGAGCCCTTCGAATACGCCGCTGAGGATTTCAACTTTGTCATCCTCTTTACGGGCGGTAGCGAACTCATTTTGTCCCGGTTTGCGACGGTTTAGCTCACTTTGTATAAATGATTCGTCGATTTCAAGCCCTGCGGGGACACCATCTAGCACGCAGCCGATCGCTTTGCCGTGAGATTCACCAAAGGTGGTGATTGTAAAGCGTTCACCAAAACGATTCATTTAAGTTCCTTTGACAGCATGTTTAGGGCAATCAGTGCCGCCTCTTGCTGCGCTTGTTTTTTACTTTTTCCTTGGGCTGAAGCGTAGCGTTTTCCACCAATTAAGACAGCTACTTCGAACTCTTTTTTATGATCAGGTCCATGTGCGGCAATGAGCTGGTATTCGGGAGTAATTCCAAAATGAGCCTGAGTGAGTTCTTGCAGAGATGTTTTATAATCTTTAAATAATGAATCCAAAGAGATATCGGGATGGACATGTTCTAGGAGATTAATGGTTATTTCTTGAACTTTACCCAAGCCGGTTTCGAGGTAAATAGCTCCCATTAGTGCTTCAAAAGCATTAGAGAGTAGTGAACTTTTAGTTCGTCCGGCGTTGTTTTCTTCAGCGTTTGAGAGATAAATGTACTCACCTAGTCCTAAATGGGTAGCGAGAGAGGTAAATCCCCCTTCGTTTACCAAAGAAGCACGCATTTTTGATAGTTTACCTTCGTCAAAATCGCGAAATTTTTTATAAAGATATTCACCGACAATTAAATCGAGTACAGCATCTCCTAAAAACTCAAGGCGCTCATTATTGTAGGGCTGTTTGTAGCTTTTATGTGTCAGCGCTTCAATAAGGAGCTTTTGGTTTTTAAATTGGTACCCTAAAAGTTCTTGCAGGGTGGCTAAGTTATCCATTATGATTGTATTCCTTTTTTAAATTTTTCTGCCTCTTCACGGGCAATTTGATCACAGCGTTCATTTTCGGGATGGCCGTTATGTCCTCGAACCCAGACGCCGTTTATGTGATGTCCGGCGGAGACAGTAATGTATTCATGCCACAAATCGGGATTTTTGACCTTGGCAAAGTTCCGTTTAATCCACCCTTCCAACCATTCATTAATCCCGCGAATGACATAGCTCGAATCGGAGATGATAGTAACATCACACGGTTCTTTTAGAGCACGAAGCCCCTCAATTACCCCGAGTAGTTCCATACGATTGTTGGTCGTATGTACTTCCCCACCGCTAATAATCCGTTCTTTGCTTCCGTAGCGTAAAATCGCTCCGAATCCTCCTGGTCCCGGATTACCCAGTGCTGAGCCGTCACTGAAGAGAGTTATTTTCTTCAAACCGTTCCTTTGAGAGATTCATAATAACATTTACTGAATCGATGGCATGACAGTGAGGACAACGATGAAACGGTAAGAATGAAATCACATTACATTTGTCACAGGTATATTCAAACTGCATTGTAGCTTTGCTCTCACCGCATCGACGTAGTGCGATTAGGGTATCGAGTTCGAAAATTGAGCTTCCCTCAGAGAGATCGACTGAACCTTTTGCGCTAAAGAGTTCACGCAGATAAGTGTTACTTGAAATTATATCCAAATCAAGATTCTCATCTCTAAGACGCCATAATATGTCACTTAAGCGTACACTGAGTGATTGGTCGTAATGGCTCCATCCCAGTTGCGGGCGATAGGTAAAGAGCCATTCAAAAATCATATATCCTAGTTTACGGTGCGCTTCATAAAGTTCAAACAGTTTTTGGGCTTTTTCATCCATATCAATACGATGGTTTCCGATGAGGATACGGCATTCGAGATAGAGTTTTTCATCAATGCTTTCGGATGATATTTCAATGAGAGATTCCATTACCTCTAGTGCTTTATCGTATTGTTGAAGTTGTTCATAAATCAATACCAGATGATGAAGCGCTTGCGGAGTACGGGGGTTGTTTTGAAGTATTTGGAGGAATGTCTGACGAGAACGTTCTAAAAACCCCGCTTTAAAAAAACTTTTCCCCAACAATAAAAGGGCGTCTTTTTGAAAAATGGGATCACGGTTTTTGGATAGGAGGGCGTGATATATCTCAACACTTTTTTCATAATTCCCCTGATGCTCAAAGCTCTGTGCCAGTAAAAGCCATGATTCACTCGAGAGAGAGTTGCTCTGCACCTGTTCGCTGAGCTTTGCTTCTCCAATGGATTCAAATTTACCTAAAAATGATTCGAGGTCACGATGTTCTTTTGCTGCTTTGTAACGTCCCCACCAATAGCTCAGAAATGAGAGGATGAAGAGGAGTATAAAAAAGACAACGACACCGAAAAGGGGATCGCGAAATTCAATAAAAAAAGTATCCATGTCGTATTATATCTTTTGATAGGTTATTTCGCGAATGATATGGCTGTTTATATCCAGCGTATAGCAGAGTGAAGGTTCGTCACGGTAGTGGCATATATCTTTAATGCAAATCAAATTATTTTGAGGACTCATTGTGTCACCGATTCCTTGATCGTGTTTGTTTTTTATCAAGGGAGAGAGAATGTCAATTTCAGCAATTTTTTTACCGGAAGAATCAGAAATAATCTGAGCAATGCGATTTTCACCTCGTTTAATCAAAAAAATCGATTGCGGATTGTTTGGAGAGATTTGACTTAATTTTTCAAAGTTAAAGCCACTAAGTTTGGTATTGATCTCTTCAAATGAAGTGGTAGGATGAATTGCGCCAAGCCCCTCTTCGGAAATGGTAAGAGAATATGGGAGTGCATTGTTCGGGGTAGAACAGCCAATATAAATGAGGGGTAAAAACAATAAAATTAAGAGTTTGAAAATCAAAATATTTGCTCCATCATCAATTGTATCGAAACACGTCCACCCCATTCATTTTTATTTACGGTATAGCTGCAGGATATTTTCTTATCTTCTGGGCATGCTAATGTTCGTCGAAATGCGATGAGTTCAATGGTTTTAGAGCTGATTTGTGAGGGGCGTAGTTCAAGCCGGCTGTGAGATTGATCGCTTCCGAAGAGTTTTACCGCGACAACATCGGCTTCACGTATCAAAAACCTCGGACGGGGATTCCCTTCTCCATAGGGTTCGAATTGTTCTAAAATCTCTAGTAGCTGAAGATTTATTGTTTCGTGCGCCAATTCTCCGATGATTTCATTGTGAGGGATAAAGTCGGATGGGTTGAGTGTTTTTGATGCCTCGTTGATTCCGCACCGAAATGCTTCAACCGCATTTTCATCCATAGAAAGCCCAGCCGCCATTTTATGCCCGCCGAATTTAGCGAGGAGGTGCTCTTGGGATTTGATAAGGCTGTAGAGATCGACATTGCCGATACTTCGTCCTGAGCCTTTAGCAATGCCGTTATGGATGCTTAAAACGATAGCGGGCTTTTGAAAATGGTTGACAAGGCGTGAAGCTACAATCCCTACAACCCCTTCATTCCAATGATTACCTGCGATAACCAAAATGGAGTCATTTGGATTAACATGAATCATCGCTTCTGTTGTTGTTTGGGATTCAGTCTCTTTGCGTAAGTTGTTGAGTGCGGTGAGGAGCTCAAACTGATGATATGCTTTTTCTGTCGTATCCGCTAGTAAAAAATCGAGTGCGATAGAGGCATCTTCGAGCCGACCCGCAGAGTTAATTCGGGGAGCGATTTGAAAAGCGATATCTTCCGAGGAGACGTTTGAGCGGTTTAGGAAATCACGGATGAGGACAAACGGAGAGAGCGTTGTGCGACTCATCATCTCCAGGCCTGTTTTGACGATAGCACGGTTGATTCCCACCAGTGGCATCACATCGGCGATGATTGCGAGGGCGAGAAAAGGGAAAAACTGGCGCATATCAATGGTGAGATTTAGCTCTTGTTTGAGTAATCCCATTAAAAGCCATCCCACCTGAGCACCACAAATCTCTTTAAACGGATAGGGGCAATCATCTTGTTTTGGATTGACAATGGCATAGGCATCAGGGTGAATATCACCGGGAGTGTGGTGATCAGTGATGATCAGATCAATCCCTCTTTCTTTACATACTACGGCTGCTTCGATAGCATTAATACCGTTATCGACCGTAAAAATGACATCCGCATCAAGTCGTTCGAGAACATTTTTAGAAACGCCGTACCCATCGGTAAATCGGTTTGGTATTGTAGTAATCAGTGGATAAGGGATGAGGTCAAAAAAGCGTTTAACAATGGCAGTCGAGGTGACGCCATCCACATCGTAATCACCAACCAATGCGATACGTTCACCGTTATGAATTGCATGGGCTAAACGTTTTGCAGCCTTTGTAGCATCTTTGAGTTCTTTTGGATGAGGGATGTCGGAGAGTTTTTCGCTCTGCGCTTCAAAACGGCGCGCCAAAAAACTCCCGAGAGTATTATGGTCGAGAAGTGGTACCTCAGGCAGGATTCGCATGAGTAAAACTAGCTTTTACAAATCCGAGGATAGAAGCATTCGGACTTTGAAGGCGTGACGTGAATTCAGGATGAAATTGTACCCCTAAAAACCATGGATGAGCCGGAATTTCAACCGCTTCGATCAACCCGTTTGATTCACCTGTAACTATCATGCCGGCATTTTCAAGCGCTTCACGATACGTTGGATTAGCTTCATATCGGTGACGGTGACGTTCATGGATTAATGTGGCTCCATTGTATGCTTTTCGTAAATTTGAACCTTCTTTGGTTTCACATGGATATTCTCCCAAACGAAGAGTTCCGCCCATCGGAGAGTGATGTGTACGAAGCTGTTTTGCCCCTGATTGGTCGATAAAATTATCAATGAGATAGATCATCGGGTGGGTAGTGGTAGGGCTGAATTCAATTGAATTTGCATCGTTATAGCCTAATACATTGCGAGCATATTCTACGATAGAGAGTTGCATACCCAAACAAATTCCCAAATAAGGAATACGGTTTTCACGTGCGTAACGGATCGCTTCAATCTTACCTTCTACTCCACGATTTCCAAAACCACCGGCTACAAGGACAGAATCGCAGTCACGTAAGAGTACTTCAGCCCCCTGGCTTTCGATTTTTTCACTGTCTACCCAGTTGATTTGTACACGTGTATCCAAATGGGCACCTGAATGAATCAGCGCTTCGATGAGTGATTTGTACGACTCTTTGAGTTCTAAATATTTACCGACAAACCCAATGGTAACATGGTATTTGGGTGAAACAATTTTTTTGACCAAGGTATCCCATTGTTCCATATCGGGTTTGAGATCGCCTAGGTTTAATTCTTTACTGATTGGAGCAAGAATGTTTTGATGGAGGAAGCTAAGCGGTACAGCATAAATTGTTTGTTCATCCATCGCTTCGATAATACTGTCGCTACTTACGTCACACGCAAGAGCGAGTTTTTTCTTGAATGTTTTTGGGAGTTTTTCTTCACTACGGGCAATAATCATTTGAGGTGTGATTCCGATGCGGCGAAGCTCTTGAACTGAATGTTGTGTCGGTTTGCTTTTGTGCTCACCTGCGGCTTTTATAAATGGAATGAGGGTAACATGGATAAAAAATGTCCCTTCTACTTCGTCATCATGTTTCATCGTACGAATCGCTTCCATAAATGGTAAGCCCTCTATGTCTCCAACCGTACCGCCGAGTTCAACGACGAGTATATCGTGACCTTCTCCCGCTTTTTTGATACGATCAACGATTTCACCAACGATATGAGGGACAACTTGGATCGTTTGACCTAAATATCCTCCGGTGCGTTCACGTTCGATAACAGAGCTATAAACTTGTCCTGTTGTAAAATTGCTGGTACGTAAAAATGAAGCATCAAGGAATCGTTCGTAATTCCCGATGTCTAAATCGGTTTCAGCTCCGTCTTGGGTAACAAAAACTTCACCATGCTCTAATGGGCTCATGGTCCCTGGATCGACATTAATATATGGGTCGATCTTGAGCATTCCGACCTCTTTGCCGGAGTGTTTGAGAAGGGCTCCGATACTGGCCGCCGTGATCCCTTTTCCGAGGGAGCTTAGTACACCGCCGGTCACAAAAATATACTTAGTCATACATGGTTCCTTATCGTTTACGAGTCCAAAGATGGGGTTGAATGGGTGTTAATACCCAAAATAGGGACATTTTGTCGCTCTTCTTAAGGAACGTATTATATACTTTACAGACTTATAAAAAGCTACTTTGAAACAAAAATAAATACGCAATCAGCGTGTAGGTACACCGTCGAGGTAAACTATGCGTTTGCGTAGCTAATCAATACGTGTTTTGATGGCGTTAGGAAAGAATGGAATCGGCGCTTTATTATGTAACTATTGCCTTGGGAATTTCAATTGTCTTAAATCTTTTTTTGAAAAGGTTAGGAATATCTCAAATTGTCGGCTATATTGTAACCGGAGTAAGTGTTACTTATCTTTTTGATCTGCATAATATGGCAAATTCCCATATGTTGGGGATGATTGCAGAGTTCGGTATTGTATTTTTGATGTTTACTATCGGCTTAGAAGTTTCACTTCAGCGCCTTGCCGTTATGAAAGTGGATGTCTTTGTTAATGGCTTTTTGCAAGTCGTCATTAGTGCAGTGATCTTTTTTGCTCTTGCATTTTGGATATTTGGATTAGCATTGGAGACGGCATTGATCACTTCGATGGCTCTTTCACTCTCTTCAACTGCTGTTGTTCTCACCTATCTTAAAGCTACAAAAGAGATCCATCGCCCATATGGGCAACGCTCTATGGGGATTTTAATTTTTCAGGATATCGCTGTTATCCCTATTTTACTTTTGATTGGTTTTTTGAGTTCTGATGGTGGGCATATCAAAGATGTTTTGATTCAAACAGCATTTAGTGCCGTGATGATTGCAGGATTGATGTTTGTGGTTGGTAAGCGCTTGATGACATGGCTACTTCATTTTTCATCCAACTCATTGGTTGATGAATTTTTCATGGGTTCGGTTTTGGTGATAGTGGTCGGAGCATCACTTTTGGCGCATGCATTTGGATTTACTTATTCACTTGGAGCATTTATTGCAGGAATGATCATCGCAGAGACAAAATACCATCATAAAGTCGAAGCCGATATTGCCCCTTTTAAAGATTTATTATTAGGGACATTTTTTGTCACGGTTGGGATGAAAATTGATCTAGGCTATTTTTGGGGACATTTTGAAACAATCATTGCGGCATTGCTCATTATATTAATGATCAAAGCAGTTGTCATCTTTTGGGTTATTCGTCTCTCTTCAAAAACAAAAATTGCTTTTAAAACCGCATTGGCTCTTTCTCAAGTCGGAGAATTTTCATTCGCAATTTTTGCTCTAGCAAGTAATCAGAATTTATTGGATGATCAATTGGTTCAAATGCTTGTTTTGACCGTGGTACTATCGATTATAATAACCCCAATCATCCTCTCTAATATTACGCGTATAAGTGCTCTGGTTTTTAAAGATCCCGGAGTGACTGAAGATTTTAGTATGTTAACTAAACATGCTAATCACGTCGTAGTGTGCGGGTATGGAATCGTCGGAAAATTTGTTGCTAAAGAACTTCGATCTCAAAAAATCGAGTATGTGATTATCGATAATAACTATAAGCACGTACAAGAGGCTCTTCAAGAGGGTGAAGATGCTTATTATGGAGATATGGCAAAGTATCAAATTTTAGAAAAACTGCATGTGGAACAAGCCATCAGTGTTATTATTACTTTGGATAATATGGAGAAAAAACGATTGGTATGTGAGAGTGTACTAAGCTATTACCCTAATGTAAAAGTAGTAGTCAAAGTGGTGAGTTTGGAAGAGAAAGAAGCATTGCATGATTTGCCTATCGCTGTTACGGTTGATGGAAAAAAAGAGGTTGCAAGTCGCCTCGTTGGAGAAGCGATGCAATGCCAGCTGTAAAAATCAATCTTTTTTTGGTTGTTCAGTGACGAGCCATTGGAGATAGCGGATAGACCACTCTAAGTCTTCAATTGCTGCATCGACCGCTTCAAGCGGTTCATTTAGATGCACTTTTAGCTCTTTGAGGCGTTGTTTGAGATATTGGGCCATATGATAATAGGTATTGAGTGAATTATCGTCTTGCGCTTTGATTATGAGGTCTTCGAGTGTAGCTACAAGCTCTGATTCGTTGGGGAAAATATTTCCCGCTTTACGAAGTGTGCGTTGTACTTTTTGAAGATGTTCAATGTCGACTTTGAATTTTTCAGGATTTTGCATCTAATCAGCTTTTTAAATTATTTTAATTTCCACGGCTTCCCGGTTTAATCGCTTCGCTTCCGTCCGCACAAAGCGGACAGTTATCTGGTGCATACATTTCGAAATCGAAATCAGCCAAGGCAAAGAGGGGTTTGTCGCTTGGCAATGCACAGTTGACTTTACGCTCCAACGCACTTCCCTCGCGTTTGCAGAATCCACGGTTAGCAAGAGCGGCGAAACCGACTACTTCACCGCCGAGTGCTTCGATTGCCTTCGCCGCTTCCATCGCTGAACCGCCGGTGGTGATGATGTCTTCACAAATGAGAACTTTTTCACCTTTGGTGATCTCAAATCCGCGGCGGATTTGCATCTCACCATTGACACGCTCTGCAAAAATAGAGCGTTTATCGAGTGCGGTTGCAAGGGCAAATCCTGCGATCAAACCACCAAGAGCCGGTGCACACACGGTATCAATTTCGATCCCGTTGGCTTGAATGTTTGCTGCCAGTGCATCGGCAAGTAATTTTGCTGTGCGAGGCTGCTCCAAGACTTTTGCCGATTGGAGGTAATAGGCGGAGTGATTGCCGGAGCTGAGTTTAAAATGCCCTTCGAGCATAGCGCTCGCATCGAGATAGATTTGTTTGATATCCATTCTGATTATACCGTCAAGATATCTTGCTCTTTGGCTTTGAGCAATTCTTCGATTTTAGCGATAAATTTATCGGTGATTTTTTGGACTTTGTCCTGAGCACCTTTGGATTCATCGGTAGTGACCAGTTTGTCTTTTTCGAGCACTTTGATTTTATCGTTTGCTTTTTTACGGTCATTGCGTACCGCGACTTTTGCATCTTCCGCCATTCCGCGAGCTTTTTTCGCCGTATCTTGACGTTGATCTACTGTCATCGGAGGAAAGAAAAGTTTGATTTCGGTTCCGTTGTTATTCGGATTGACACCGATATCGGCTTTCATGATCGCTTTCTCGATGACGGAAAGCATCGATTTATCCCACGGAGAGATGGTGATGGTTGTTGCATCGGTTGCAAGTACACTTGCCGCTTGATCGATTGGGGTCATTGACCCATAGTTGTCGATACGAACATTATCCAAAATTTTTGTTGTAACTCTTCCTGTTCGGAGAGTACGAAAATTGCTTAACAAATGATCGCAGCTTCCTTGCATTTTTTCTTCACAAAATTGATACACTTCGTTTAACATGATATTCCCTTCGTCTTATTTGGTGGCGTTGGTATCGTTTACAACGTTGATTGTCGGTGCTGCTACATTGGTATTTTCGACCATAGTATCCACAACAGAAGCAGTTTTTTGTTGAGAGTAAAAATAACCCAACGCAACGGTATTTACAACAAAAACAAACCCTAGAAAGAAAGTCACTTTTGCCAAAAATGTTCCCGGTCCTTTAGCTCCAAATACCGATTCATTTGAGCCGCTGTAGGCTCCAAGTCCGATGCTAGAACTTTTTTGCAGAAGTACCGCGATGGTGATCATAACGACCAAAACGATCTGCACGATGAGCAGTATACCTGTCATGTTAATCCTTGATATTTAAAAAAGTTCGCGATTATAGCATAGATAGGTTATGAAATCACTAAGGCTATTCCAGCAAATAGCATAATACCTACCCCTAGGAAGTCAATTGTTTTTAGATATTTCTCCCCTTTTGCTGAGCCTTTGTGTCGAAGCGCTGTTCCAAATGCAGCGGTAATGGCGATGGTTAATCCCATTCCAAGACTCATCACGATTGCGCTGAGTGCGCCCAACAGATACATTCCCATCGTGGTCGTAAACAAAAATACGATGATAGTTCCTGGGCATGGGACGATTCCTGCACCGAGTATGAGCATTAGGTCTGTAGAATATGCCGTTTTTTTACAGCTATGGCATCCACAGCTACTTGTGTGTGGTACTGTGCTAAAACGCATGTTTTTTGGTTTTAATTGATAATAGAGCCATTTTTGACGAGTCAGATAGAGGGCAATGAGGAGGATAATCATGCCGCTCATTTTAGTTGTATATAGGGAGATGTCAGAGATGGTTTGTGAAAACATTGTATGGATAAACCAATATAAAATCATTGTGATAGTAAATGCGCTGATGACATGAGTACCTGCGATAAGGAGGGCTATACTTACTCCTCGGGTATAACTGCGTTCATTTGTACTAAAATAGCTTGCTACCAATGTTTTTCCGTGCCCTGGACCTGCGGCATGGAGAATGCCATAGAGGAGTGAAAAAAACAAAATAGCCCCTATGGTTTGAACAGAAGGATGGTCTTGAGCTTCTACTAAAGCTCCGTGAATTTTTTCGGTAAGGGTACGTAAACTTTGGGTAAAATCGCTTTGATATTGATTTCGGGTATTTCCGCCCAGTGCTGGGGAGAGAGCTATTATTCTAGGATGAAACGTGATATCGAGTAAGGAATCATTGGTTCTGGGATTGACGATTTGGGTGAGTTTTTTAGTGAGTTCTCCTGCATCGACAGGATTGAGATAAACGGATTTCTCATTTAGATGGAATACGATTGCATTGTTGTATGCGGCGTCGGCATTGTAGGTGATTTGTAAATGGATAGATTTGTAAATCGGTTCATTGATGGGAATAGTAAAGCGGTAGATAACCAACCCTTTTTGCTGTAGAACCGTGAAATTTTTCAGTTCTTTGAGCATAATAAAGTGGTTATTGACTTTTGGGCGGATAAAAAAAGCAAATTCTTTCATCGGCTCTATCGCCTTGTAGACCTCATATTTTTCAGAGTTTTCAAATTGACCGTTACGGTTAAGATCAAAATCTCCCAGTACCATTTGTGAAAACATGGGATCGAGTGTCCATTCGACATCGACAGAGGTGAGTGTATTTTTGGAAATATTGAGAAAGAGTGCGGTTTGTACTTTGATGTCTCCGTAACTGCATGCCAAGCATCCCCAACTTAGTGTTATGAATGTTGATAGAAGAAGTAAATATCGGAGCACTAAAGGCCTTTAATGTTATTTGTAATGGAAGTGAACTAAAATTCTAAACGAAATGAGTGTGAACGGAGCTGAAATATGGAAACAAAACGATTGATAGTGTTAGGCGGTACTCTCGCCGCAATCGTAATCGGAATGAGTTTTTTTTCTCCGAACCCTAAACTAAAAGTTATAGAACAACAGCAAAAACCGATCATATCCGTCAGTACATTCACATTGTATGAGATTGTTCATGCGATTGCCGGTGATGCACTTGAGGTTCATTCGATTATTCCACTGGGAACAGATGCGCATGTATTTAATCCAAATCCGCAGCAAGTAGCCGAGATATCCAACTCTGCTTTATTTGTTTATAACGGAGCCGGATTTGAGAGTTGGGCGAATCAACTTCGACAGACTCTTTCTGCTAAAACGGATGTTTTAGATATGAGTCAACATGTGGTATTGCTTAAAGGTGGCGAGGAGCCACAGCAACAGGATGCGGATGATCCCCATTACTGGCTAGATATAGAAAATATGATCAGAATGACGCAAGTGATGGAAGGGCGGTTGTCTAAACTCTCTCCATCTAATGGGGAGTTGTTTCATAAAAATACGGCTGATTATATTGCAAAATTGCAAGAATTGAAATCAGAATATAAAATTGGATTATCAGAGTGTAAAAATCGTACTTTAATCTCAAATCATAATGCATTTGGCTATTTGGCACATCTTAATAATCTGGATAATGTATCGGTTATTGGGCTCTCTTCTGATGAACAACCAAGTGCAAAAAATATAGCTGATATTATTGATGTTGTGAAAAAACATGGAGTAAGAACGATATTCTTTGAAGATTTTATTAATGATAACGTCTCACAAACGATTGCTCACGAGACAGGGATAAAAGCGGTGAGTCTTCAACCGTTGGAGAATATTAGTGAAGATGAGTTAAAATCTCATCAAACTTATCTCTCAATTATGCAGGATAATCTTGTCAAGTTGAGAGAAGCTATGGAGTGTCGTTGAAATTTTCCCCAAGTCTTTTTGAAGTTGATCAGCTGTGCTTTGAACGTCATGGTAATGAAGTGCTTAAAGCGGCTACATTTCGCATATTACCGGGAGAATATTGTGCCGTTATCGGACCGAACGGTGGAGGTAAAACAACGCTTGTCCGTCTGCTCCTAGGGCTTGAAAAAGCGACATCGGGTGTAATTAAATTATTTGGTACAGATCAAAATCGCTTTAAAGATTGGAATCGTATTGGCTATGTTCCTCAGCGTTCTGCTCTTGTTGATGGTACTTTTCCGGCAACCGTTCGCGAAGTGGTCGGGATGGGAAGATATGCCAAGCGGGGAATGTTAGGATTTGAATCTGCCGAAGATAAAGCCGCAATAGTCGAAGCAATGGAATTGATGGGGGTAGCTGATTTATCAGACCGTTTGATCGGTAATCTCTCCGGCGGCCAGCGTCAGCGTGTCATGATCGCGCGGGCTTTAGCCTCCAAACCGGATGTATTGATTGTCGATGAACCTAATACGGGGGTCGATGTTGAATCACAGCACCGTTTTTATGAGCTTCTTCGTACCCTCAATCGTACCAAGAAAATGACCATCCTTTTTATCACCCATGACATCGGGGTAATCGCAGAAGATATCACCCGTGTCTTATTTGTCAATCAAACGCTTCTTGTTTCTCAAAATCCCTCTGAAGTGATACGATGTGACGAGATGAGCCGATTGTACGGTACACCTGCACACGTCGTGTGTCACAACCATTGAAGGAGGTAAGTAATGCTAGAAATGCTTGATTACCCTTTTATGCAGCGTGCGTTTATCGCCGGATTGATGATTGCTGTTCTCGCCTCTGTTGGGGGATCGTTTATTGTTTTGCGCCGCTACTCACTGCTCAGTGAAACCCTCGCCCATGTTTCTCTCGTCGGGGTATCGGTGGGGCTATTGTTTGGGATGAGTCCGCTGTGGATGGCGGTTGTCGCCTCCCTTGTTGCTTCATGGATGATCGAGTATCTTCGTAGTATGCACGGGATGTATTCCGATTCGGTACTTGCCATTTTCCTCTCCGGTTCACTCGCTCTTGCGATCGTCATCGTCTCGTTGGCGGGGTCGTTTAATGCGTCGCTTTTTAGCTATCTTTTCGGCTCCATCCTCTCGGTCAGTGTTGAAGATTTGTGGGTAATGGGGATTTTCGGCTCTATAGCGATGGCACTGTTACTCGCTTTTTTTAAAGAACTTTATTTTATCGCCTTTGATGAAGATGTTGCCCGTGCAGGGGGGATTCGAGTAGCGATGCTTAACTTCATGCTTGTCAGTGTCATTGCCGTGATTATCGCCCTCTCTATTCGAGTGGTCGGGACACTGTTGATCGGAGCCTTGATGGTCATCCCTCCCGTTGCCGCGATCCGATTCGGGATGGGTTTTTATCCGACGACTCTTTTGTCCATTGCGATTGCCCTTATATCCGTAGTGATCGGACTTAGTGCTTCGTATCTCTTTTCTCTCCCCAGCGGTGCGGCGATTGTTTTGTGTCTCTTGGTCATTTTTATCATCGCATTGGTCATTAACCGCCGATGAGCAGCGCCTGTCACGAGTTTTCCCGCTACGCCGCCGAGTACGGCAGCCGTAATGTCATCCAGCGTCATGTTGCGGAAAAACTGATTGCCTCTACCTCTGATAAACCAAAGACTATTTTGGATTTGGGGTGCGGAAGCGGAACCTTATATTCGCTGATTGATTGGGAAGTTGAATATTTCGTCGGTGTTGATTTCTCCGCCTCCATGCTCGAACATCATCCCTCGTCATTGAACGTTGAGCTGATATTAGGTGATTTCAATGATCCGTCGCTCTTTGAGAGATTGAGAAGTAAACGGTATGATCGACTTTATTCCGCATCGGCGTTGCAGTGGGCGGAGGATTTGGACGGGGTATTCAAATCCCTCGCTTCGCTTAACACACCGATGTCGCTCGTGATCTTCACTGCAGGAACATTCAAAACCCTTCACGAATGTGCGGGAGTCACACCGCTTTTGCGTTCTAGCGATGAGGTGATTTCTATCGCTGAGAAATATGTGGATGCCCATTACGAAGTGCTTCATACGACGTTGGAGTTTGATTCGGTTCGGGAGATGTTCCGCTACATCAAGCGTAGCGGAGTGAGCGGGGGGCGAAGAGTTCTTGATTTTGCACAAACCAAAAAACTGATGGAGAGTTATCCGTTGGATTATCTCGAATTTGAAGTGGTGTTTATTACGTCATAACCCCATCTCACTAAATAGCGGTCTCTCCTCTACATTTTCATTCATGCATTGTTCTTTTAACTGATCCAACCGCTCATAAATATCTCCCTCTTTGGCAGGGCAGAGTGAAAGCATATCCTCGATCAGACATCCAAATGCCCGCACTTCGATCCTCTCGAACTCTTTTCGGTGGGGTTCATAAAAACTTGCCGCGCCGAAGTCGCCCAGATAACAGTGGTCTTTATCATTGATGAGGATGTTGTGGGCGTACAGATCGCCGTGCATCACTCCCCGACTATGCAAATGAGCGCTCGCGGAGGCAATAGCTTTTGCCACGGCGTAGACTGTTTCGATAGAAAATGATGTTTCTTTAGTGAACGTATCGCGCGTGCAACTCTCAAAATCGGGAGGAAATCCGAGGTTTCGGTAGACCTCAGGGATATACTCCAACAGCAGCCCCAATCGTTCCTCCCCCGCTAGCTTCGCCAGTACTTTGATGAGGTTCGGATGTTCCCCTACGCTCATGCAGGCATTCATCTCATCGTGGGCGTATCCGTCGCTCGTAATAGATCCTTTGAATATCTTGAGCGCAGTATCGTGTGCATGCCGTGATGAGTAGGCTTTGAATATCTCTCCCGAAGCCCCCGCACCCAGACGCTCTTTGACCTCTAGCGCTTCATACGCAATCTCTTCGAGCGGATATTGGCGTGCACTGCTGCACGGATTTCCCGAAAAGGCGAGCCAAGAGAGTTTCGGAAGGCTTAGTAGCCATGAGGGAATTGTTTCGAGACAGTTGGCCGAGAGACGGAGGAGTTCGAGATTTCGGCATGACGCCATCTCAGCGGGAAGTGTTGTGAGCTGATTGCCCGCCAAAGGAAATTTTTGGAGTTTGGTGAGTTTGCCGATAGAGCGGGGCAAATACGTAAGTCTATTATCGGTCAGAATCAGCCAGTTGATACTGTGAGGCAGTATCTCTTCGTCAAACGTCTCGATTTGATTCGCTTTGAAACCGAGCATTGTGAGTGTATCACACCCTTTAAATGAGGGGAGGTGGGTAAATCGGTTGTTGGAGAAAAAAGCGATTCTGAGTTTTGATAGTTTATGGATATCTTCGGGGAGAGAGGAGAGGAGATTGTTGCTCAAATCCAAAATTTCAAGGCTTTCCGCCAGTTCAAAGATCTCTTCGGGGAAAGAGGTTAGATTTTCAGAGAGGGTAAGTTGCTTTATCCCTTTGAGTTCGCCGGAGCGTAATTGTGCCAACGTTTGCATAAAGCCCTTTTCTAGATTAGTTAGTGTTGGAATTTTACCGATATTTGATATAAGGCGTTATACTATCCATAATATAAAAATCCTAAAAGGAGATGATGATGCGTGGAATTGAAAAATATACCAATTTACAAGATGTTATGCCCAATCTTATGCCGGTACTGAGAAATGCAATTCAGTCAGAATTTTTGGAAATCAAAATGGTAAATAAAGGGTGTGAAAAATACATTGCAGTTTGTGAAAAATTTTCTGAACTTAAAAAAGCTGAATATGTCATTTTTTCGCAGCACATCAAAAAAAATGAGCACAAGCATGAAATATTTGTGTTTATTGATGAAGCGGGTAGTACGGTAAAACATCTTACGGGACATGAAATGGAGTTGTATGGTTTATTAGACTCGTGTTCTAATTTGCACCTCTCAGAAGAGTATCTTGTGCAACAAATACATTGTCAAGGAGAAGATTGCCGTCACTGATACAGCAAATTTTTCTAATCAATCCAAGGCCGCCATTTTTAAAACACCCTTAGCCGCAAATACTCCACTTGCAAATGATGCGGTTAGGAGATACCCTCCCGTCGGTGCATCCCAATCGAGCATTTCTCCTGCACAAAACACATTCGGCAGGGAGTGAAGCATAAGATCTTCAGAGAGCGCTTCGCGCATTACTCCGCCTGCGGTGCTAATTGCTTCATCGATAGGCTGCATTCCCGTAAGGGTGAGAGGGTATTTCTTGACACATGCTGAAACAGCGAAGGGGTCAGACCATTTCTTTTTGGGAAGCATTTCCCGAATGAGCGCCGCTTTGAGCCCCTCTAACCCTGCTTTTCGCCAGATATTGTCGGTTGATTGCTTCCCTGTGTGTGCAAGACGTGTTGCTAATGCCGCTTCGCTGCTATGCGGTAAAAGATCTAAATAGAGAGTTGCACTGCCCGTTGCCATAACTGCTTCTCGCAGAGGACGCGATAGGGCATAGATCAAACCGCCCTCAATCCCATACGTTGTCAAAACGGCTTCGGATGAACTGATGCACTCTTTATTCCCCTGTACCCAGCCCGAGATATTTTTTAACGGTTTGCCTAAGTGGGTTTGCATGAACGGGGACCATAGTGTCTTGAATCCGCAGTTTGAGGGTAATAAAGGGGCAATCTTTACACCCGCATCAGCCAATATGCTCACCCATTTCCCATCCGAACCCAAGCTGGCCCAGCTTCCGCCGCCCAAAGCCAAAATCGTTGCATAAGGGGTTAGTGTTTTCTCCCCCTCAGCGGCTCTGAAGCGTAAACTTCCCTCTTGGTTAAAGCCGTGCCAGTAATGGCGGCAGTGGACGCGAACACCCCGTTTTTTCAAAGAGGAGAGCCAGCGGCGTAACAGCGGTGCAGCTTTCATCTCTGTCGGAAACACTCGTCCCGAACTTCCGATGAACGAAGCGACACCTAAACTGCCCATCCATTCTCGAATCGCATCCGCATCAAAGGATTGAATCATCGGTTCCAGCCAATCGCTTTGATCATATCGGCCGATAAAATCAGCCATCGGTTCGCTGTGGGTGATATTTAGTCCCCCCTTGCCCGCCATGAGAAACTTTCTTCCAACAGAAGGTTTTGATTCAAAAACATCTACAGACATCCCCGCAGAGGATAGAACATCTGCTGCCATCAACCCCGCCGATCCCGCTCCGATGATGACAATGTGCTTAGATTTCAATAAGGCCTAACAGGTTCTCTTTTTCTAATGTATAGAGTTCATAGCGGATTTGTTTGAATCGCTCGCTGTATTCAGGCTCTACGATCTTATAGAGTTCTTCCAAAACGCGTGAAGATTCTTGGGCTCGTTTATAGTTTGCTATTAATATAGAAGAGAGGTCGGTGCGATTCATCTCACTTTGCATTGTCGGACGTAATACATCATTGAGACTGTCGCGTGAGGAGAGGAGCATTTCGATGGGTTCAATACGACATTGATGACGAAGTTTTTTAAGAGATGTGGAGAGTTCCTTGTCATTGTGAACATAGCGCGCTATATCCTCAATCACACGGATCCCTTCTTTGAGGCGATTCAGGTTGGCATCCACCACCCGGAAAAGTTCCGGAGGAAGAGTGTTATTCATCGCTGCTGCCGCCGAAGATTCCGAAGAGTTGGAGCAAAGTGATAAATAGGTTGAAGAAATCGAGATACAATGCGATAGCACCGTCCATCGGTGTTTCATACGCACCGCGAATGACATTTTGAGTGTCAATCAATACCATGACACTGATAACAAGCAAGAAAACTGCTTGGATAGCTACATAAATCATTGGACTTTTCAAGAAGAAGACGTTGATCAATGAGACTGCTAATATAATAAAAAAAGCAATCATGATTGGTTTAGTCCATGATGTGAAGTCTTTAGCGCTTTTTATAGCAAAGAAGCTGAGACCACCGAAAAGCGCTGCTGTCATAAAAAATGCATTCCCGATTAGCATCGCACCACCAGACATATGTAATACATGACTGAGAAGAGGAGTGATGATAATACCACTAGCAAATGTGAAGCCAAATAAGCCAATCATGTTGATGCCCGGTTTATTTTTGATCATTTGAAGTCCAAACATTCCAAATAACATCCAAGGAATTGCAATCCACCAATAATTTGTTGCAACAATTCCTGCGAACGGCATACCAACGTATGCACCTACACCACCTGCGAGCATAGATGCCGCAAACAATTTGTAGGTTTCTTTAACAAATGTAACGATCTGCGCTTCACTTTTGTATGCACTCTCGTAACCAAAAGCACCTTGCCGTGCGTATTCGCGATCATATAAAGCCATTTCTTTTTCCTTATAAGGGTTTTTTCGAAAGTGATTATACATCAGTTCTATTAACTATTGATTTGAGATTCAAGCTAAAAAAATGAATTTAGGGGAGAAAAACGAGTAATAATGTTACATTTTTGAAGGTAAGGAATAAAAAATAAATATTTTTTTAACTATTCGCTAAATTCTTTAATTTTTCTCTTGACATTTAAGACTTAATCCCCTATAATTCCCGTCCACAAACGATGAGACGCTTTGAAAAGAGCATCGAGTTTGAGTTTGAGATCATTGA
>JAQTTG010000025.1 GCA_028710885.1 Sulfuricurvum sp. | reverse complement strand
CGCTGCGATATCGGTAGTATGTGCATGGGTGGTAGAACCCGTAGCTGGGTTACCCGCAGCATCGGTTGCCGCAACACTTGCGTCGATAGTGGTATCGGCTAAAAGATCGCTTCCTGCGACGTTGATGCTGTAGGTGAGTCCTGCGCCAACGGTTCCGGTATAGGTGTGACCGTTAACAACGAGAGTCACGGTATCGCCTGCTTTTGCATCGCCTCCGACGGTTCCGGTGACAGGAACCGCAGCACTTGCACCCTCCGCGGCGTTGATGATGTTGTCTGCCGTAACGTTATTGACCGTGATAACTCCCGATGTAGTCGTATTTGTAGTTTCTGCCAAAATAATATCAGGTCTAAACGAAGGTACATGTACTTCAGGATTAGAAATAATTCTCCCTTTAACATCCAATAAAGTTGAAACATCTTCTACTAAACCAGTACGATCGTAAAATATATCACTACTTGCATGTTCTTTATTTGTAAGAATATCCCCTGCTGCCGTTTCATGACCACTATGCGTTACATCAAGTTTTTTAAGTTCAGTTTCAAGATCCGTGTTGACATTCCCACTTAAAGCTAGAACAGCCTTGACAGATTCCTGATTAATGACAGCATCATCATGAGTAAAAATACCTTTTAACAAAGAAGTATCAAAACGAAGTGCGCCATTACCGGCTAATACTAAATCACCACTGTCTTTAAGAGTAATATCGATAATAATTTGTGCATTTTTTGGATTACTTTGTGCGCCATATACAAATTCACCTTCATATATTGCTTCCCCAACTTTAAGTTGATGTGTATTGTTATTCGTCTCTTTTACAAAAAAAATACCTGATTCAAAAGATTTTACATACCCAATGACACGTGCCATAGCTATCCCCTATTATTTTGAGAATTTTATATGCTACATTCTAACGTATCCAAAATAACAAATCTATTGTACTAAGGTACTAATTATCAAAAAAATCAGGTATGTAATAGAAGAGAAAGGGCTAATCGATCTTTGATATTCAGCTTTTGATAAATTGAAGTGGCATGTGCTTTTACCGTCCTAACTGTAATATCCAAATTATCAGAAATCTCTTGATGACTGGCACCTTTACCTAATAGAAGAGCTACTTCACGTTCTCTACTACTTAATATATTGAGTGTTAATAACGATTTTTCTTTAGAGTTATTTTGATCTCTTATTTGAGTTATCATCAAAGTGATAAAATCAGGATGCAACCAAACCTTTCCTTCTTCCAAAGCTTGATAAGCCGAATGCAAATGGGATTCATGCATCATAGCATTCCCATAACCCATAGCACCCATTTGTAAAAAATTTTGCGCTTCTAAAAAATTTGGATCCATTGAAAATACCATTACTCGATATTTGAATAATTTTTTCAATGTTTCATCTTGCTTATTGAATAAAAGGGTATCAGAGATTAAGATAATTCCATCTGCATCAATATCTAATGTCATTTCAGAAAATGTTACAGGCTTTAAATCAGATAATGCACTTATCCATCTACCTCTAAGCATAATCTCATCCGACATCAAATAAAGTTTCATTTATCGCTCCGTAAATGTATACTGTTTGGCTTTTAATATCGGTTTTAAAATATATTCCAGAATTGTTTTTTTACCGGTAATAATATCAACATTGACCATCATACCTGGAATGATTTTGAGTGGCTTTTCTTTACTACCGAGATATTTTTTATCGGTCTGAATTTTTACAACATAATATACATTATCCTTTTTATCCGTTACGGTATCAGGACTAATCGTTACAACTTTGCCACGCAAAGAACCATATATTGAAAAATCATAAGCGGTAATTTTGACAATTGAGTCTTGACCCGGATAAATAAATGCAATATCCGAAGGCTTCACTTTTGCTTCAACCAGTAAACCACCCTCAGTTGGAACAATTTCAATCAAATTATCCCCTGGCTTAATGACCCCACCGACTGTATTAACAAATAACTGTTGAACGATTCCATTGATAGGTGATTTAATAACCGTACGTGTAACCTGATCTGCTAACTCTGAACTTTCAGCACCTACACGACTATAATCTGTCTCTGCTGCATTGAGGTCCAGCCGTGCTTTCATTGTAAATTCAGCTTTTGCCTCTCTGATTTTACTGGTAATCTCATTCATCGCCGAATCTAATCTAGGGATAGAAGCAATTAAAGCATTATAATTTTCTTTTTTATCGCTCAAATCACGTTGTAATTTTAAAAACTCTACTTTAGGTTTTATCCCTTGTGCAACCATAGGTTCTGTAATAGCAACTTCTTCTTTAATAAGTGCCAATGCATGTTTTTGCTCAGTAATACGTCCCTGAGTTTCAAGCTTTTCATCCTGTTTTTGTGCATATTGATCTTGCAAACCAGAGATTTGTGAATGCAAATGTTCTATGTCTGAAGTATACAAATTTCTCTCTTGCATAATTTGCATCGGTATTTTTGCAAGATCATCTGCTGAAGGTGAAAAAGGGCCTCCGGAACTCTCTGCTCGTAAACGGACAATTCTCGCACGTAACTCAGCTGATTTAAATTGTGAGCTTTCATAAGTAGATGACGATTTTAAATTATCAACACGTAGTAATACATCATTTATTTTAACCCGTTGTCCCTCTTTAACCATAATGGCACTGAGAATTCCACCTTCTAGATGTTGAATCATCTGATTTTCACTACCTGGAATTACTTTTCCTTCGCCTCTAACAATCTCATCAATCGGAGAAAGTGCAGCCCATAATAAGAAAAAAAATACAAAAACAATCCAGAATAGAAGTATTGAGCGTAATCTTGATGGAGCATCTTCTAATACAGCAGCAGAAAGACTACGCATAAATTCATAGTCATTGGCGTTAAAAGAAAAACGTCTTTTTTCTTTCATATTACGCCTCCTGAAAGTTTTGCAATGACTTGATCCCGTGGACCGTCAAGATAAATTTTACCTTCATTCAACACGATCACACGATCTACAAGAGAAAGAATAGTATTTTTTTGCGTTATTATAATTGCAGTTTTATCATCCAAATAGGTTTTCAAATTTCCAATCAAACGGTTTTCACTAAGCTGATCCATAGCATTGGTTGGTTCATCCATAATCACGATTGGAGATTCAAATAAAAGTGCTCGTGCAATACCGATACTTTGACGTTGACCGCCTGAAAGTCCCATGCCTCGCTCTCCGATTGGCATTTCATACCCTTGCGGATGTTTTCGTATAAATTCATCGGCTCCAGATATAACAGATGCCCGAATCATTTGCTCATCACTTACCCGAGATGATCGATAAGCAATATTATCTTTTGCGTTCCCTTTAAAAAGCATAATATCCTGCGCTACATATGCCATATTTTTCCGTAAATCTGCAGGATCGATCTGTTTTATATCGATACCATCGAGTAAAATTGATCCGGATGTTGGTTCATATAAATGAAGTAAAAGTTTTGATATTGTACTTTTACCCGAGCCAATACGACCGATAATCGCTACCTTTTCACCCGATTTAATCGTAAATGAAACTCCATCCAATGCATTATGTGTTGACTCGTCATAGGCAAAAAAGACATCTTTAAATTCTATCTCTCCCTTTAATTTTGGACGATTAATAAATTTTTTGCCATGAGGACGTTCTGATGGTTGCGAAATAATCCCATCCAATACATCATATGCTGATTTTGCATCAGAATAATTAGAGATGAGTGCAGCTACTTGCCCCATAGGTGCTACGGTGCGTCCAGCGATAATAATGATTCCGATCAACCCACCCATCGTTAGTTCATGTTCAGATATCAAATAGACTCCAAAAATAACCAACAATACTGTTGTCAACTGCGTCAAAAAACCGGTTACCGTAGAAATAGATGTAGACATAAGTCTTGATTTTAAACTTTTTTGGGCAATTTCACCCGTTGCTTCTTCCCATGCCCATTGTACTTGTCCGGTTGCACCCAATGTTTTTAACGTCTCAATATTATGTAATGCTTCTATAAGTATCGAGTTTTTAGCTGCTGATGCTTTATGACTCTCCTCTATACTCTCTCGTAATGGAATACGAAGAAAGAGCGCATAAGCTATAATTAAAATCATCATAAGGATAGGGACCATCACCATCCATCCACCGATATAGCCAATGACCAATAAAAATAAAACTGCAAAAGGAAAATCAACCAATGCCGTTAGTGTAGCATTGGTTAAAAATGAACGTATTGAATCAAAATCTTTTAAATTACTCGCAAATGAACCAACTGATTTTGGATGAGATGCCATTTTCAAATCAAGCACCTTTTCAAAAATAATTGATGACATAATAACATCGCTTTTTTTACCGGCACTTTCCAATAACATAGCACGCGTAAATTTTAAAAATGTATCTAAAACATAAATGACTAATACACCAATAGCAAATACCCATAATGTTTCAGTAGCATTATTAGGTATAACACGATCATAAACACTCATAGTAAAAAGAGGTGTTGCTAACACAAAAAGATTGACTAAAACTGTTGCGTAAATAACATCCCGATAAATATTTTTAGAAAGTTTTAATGTATCCCAAAACCAATGTTTGTATTTTACATTAAGAGTTAATCCATCATTTTCATTATAAACGAAAGGTTTTTTTACCAAAAATGCAAAACCGGTATATTCCCCATCAAGCATTTCAAAAGGAACTGTTTCTTCAATCGCTTCATCAGCAGGTAAAATAATTTTGCACGTCATACGGTCTGCAGATATAGAATCCAAAATACACGCTTGAGAATTTTCAAGCAAAAGAATCATCGGAAGCTGCAATGGAGAAATATCATGAAGTTTTCGACTGACAAGTGTACTTTTTAATCCGGCGCGACTTGCAGCACGAGCAAAAAGCCCTTTCGAAGATTTTAAACTGAAAAGACTAAGCGCACCACCCCATGGCGAAATCGGTAAGCCAGCCATCAAAACTTCAGCTGAGTATGGTTTATGATAAAGTTGCGTAAATAAGACCAAACATTGTAATAAAGGATCTACACCAAAAGCCGCCCCTTCTGCATCAACAATCCGTCCTTCAATTTCCTCGCTCATTTTTATTAACCTTCATCTTAAAAATACCAATTTTACCTACTTTAAGCGGAAAATTTTACGTATTATTCACTATCTCGTTTATATTTGTCAATCTTACGATCAGCAAAAATAAGGTTTTCGACTTTCGTGTCATTATCAAGTCGATTATCTAATACGGTTAACCCACCTTTTTGTATATATGGATCTGCTTTAGCACCCAATACATTTTCTACCATAGATCCCATAGCATCTAAGATTCGATAATGAGCAAATAAGAGATCATTTTCCGCACGGACAATTTGAGATTGTGCTGCGACATTATCATTTTGAGCGACCAAAAGATCTAGCAATGTACGACGACCAAGATCATACTCTTTTTGATATAATTCAAGTGTTTTTGCACTGGTTTCTTCATAACGTTTAAGCTGTGCGAGTTGTTCAGACAAATAAGTTTTAGCACTCCACGAGAGTTCACCCTGCTCATCAAGCTTACGTACAGTTTCTCGTTTATTTTCATTTTCTTGATAAATTCTACTCAAATTCTTTTGGATTTGCGATTCATCCGCACCACCTCTATAAAGGTTGTAAGAAAGACTTATTCCAAGTTTCGTTCGATCATCCTGACCTTCTAAGCCACCGAGGTTATTCCCCCAGCTTTGGCGGGCAAATGCATCTATTTTCGGATAATAATTTTTATATGAAGCATCTCGTTGTGCTTTAGCCGCTTTAATATTATAGTTACTGACCAGAACAGAAGGATTATGAGTTTGAGCGTATGCTTTCATCTCTTCTAATGTGGCAGGAATATTACCGGAAAACGTCGCATCTTGAAGTTCACCGGCACTAATATGCTTTCCATATACGCGTTCCAAATTAAATAAAGCATCATCAAGATTATTTTTAGCAACAATATAATTTGATTTAGCTAGAGAAAGTGATGTATCCGCTTTTTCCGCTTCTGAACGGGTTGTCATACCGGCACCATAAAGTTTATTGACTTTAGCATAGATATCTTCATTAAACTGTACATTTGATTTTGCTATACAAAGTAAATCACGCGTTTTCAAAGCGTTAACATAGGCATTGATAAATTTATAAGCTATATCATTTGCATTTTCAACATAATGATTTGATGCTGCAAGGATACGTGCTTTATTATAATCAGCCTCGTATGTTGTACCGAATCCGTTAAAAAGATTTTGTGAAAGAGTTAAAGAGTGTTCATAGCTGCTTAATGATCGACTAACAAATGCTGTTGTAGGAGCTTTTGTTTTTTCACGTGCTATTGTCCCTTCATAGTCTAATGTAGGAAGGTATTGTGCTTCAGTGGTACGCAAGTCTTCCAACGTAGCACGGTAGTTGTGCAGTTGTTCCAATACCACCGGATGACTAGAAAGAACCTCATCAACTCCTTCTTGCAATGTTAATGCATTTAAAGATGAAAATGCACCTAAGACTAATATTGCGGCAAACGATGAAAAGAAAACTTTATTGCTCTGCATTTTTTACTCTCGCTTTTACGTTTTAAAGTTAGATATTCTAATAGATGAAAACTAAATTCCCGTTATTGTACACAACAAATGTACGTAAAATGTTGATACAAACTGTTATTTTTTCATCAATAGTATAAAAATTCATGTGAAATTCATTTTTATATTGTAGCAATAATTATTATATCAGTTTCATGACGCCAAAAAAATCAATATTTTTTATACAAATATAAATTTTATAAAAGCTTTTTTACACATTTGAATGACAATTGTATGTTAGAATATACCATTGCGAATATAAAAAGAAGGAAAAAGCACCTATGAACTTAACATTTTCAATGTATCGTACAAAAATCATCTATATAGCAATGCTATTAGGAATACAATTATCTGCAGCCAATTCAGATGTAACCTACTTTGATGGAAC
>JAQTTG010000024.1 GCA_028710885.1 Sulfuricurvum sp. | reverse complement strand
AGACCTCAATTCCAAAAAAATGTAGCTTATGTTCAAGAATATCTTTATGGAAGAGGTGCTGATATTGGATGTGGTAGTTGTCCTTTACTTCGTCCTTTATGTGATGTTTATGGGGATCAAAGTGAACAACCAATAGCTCTTGAAGCAATTAAGAATTCTTTAAAACGAAAAGATGAACTGAATATAGAGAGAGTCAGACCAAAATTCATTATCTCAGATGGATTACATTGTCTGAATGGTGAGGATTTGTTTGATTTTATTTTCAGTTCTCATATGCTTGAAGACCTTCCAACAGTTGATGATATGATTCTTTATCTTAATGTTTGGTCAGTGTCTTTAGCCAAAGAAGGCAGGATTGTTTTATTGATGCCTGATATTGAAGGTGGCAGATACCCGAAAGCTGGTGAACCGGGAAGCAATCCTTCACATCAAATTGATATCGGCCCAAAACTTTTTCAAGAAAAGATTCTTCCTGAATTAACCAATTTGAAATTGATTCAAATTGACACAATTCCTCATATCAGCGAAACCTTTGATGTTGTGCTGCAAAGGAGAAACTAATGGAAAATAAAATCTCATTGGTTTTTCCAAACAGTCCGTTTTTGATTGATTCAGGTGTATTTCCTCCACTCGGTATTCTTTATGTCGCTTCATGTTTGGAAACAAAAGGTATTGAAGTGAAGTGTTATGATATGGGAATCGGTCATACTCCTGACATGATTGACACAGAATTTGTTGGAATATCCTTAACTACTGCTCAGAAGAAAGAAGGATTTGAGTTAATTGATTATTTCAAGAAGCAAGGACATTTTGTGGTGGTAGGTGGTCCTCATGCCACTCATGAACGTCAGGATTGTATTGATGCCGGTGCGAATGAAGTGGTATTCGGGTATGAATTGATCCAATTGCTCAAATTATTCAATAAACAGTTGAATCAGAATGAGTTTGCTTTTTTTAATGATTTTCCAATTCCAAATAGACATCTTCTTCCAGTTAATGATTATAAATACACAATTAATGGAAGAAAAGCTACTCCAATAATGACTGCTCGTGGATGTTATGGAAAATGTGCATTCTGTGGAAGACTTCCAGGTTCGATGCAGTTGAGATCAGCAAAGAATGTCATCAAGGAAATAGATCAGATTAATGCTGAATTTGGATTCGATGCATTTATGATTTTTGATGATGTATTCACTTCTTCAAAATCCAGACTGAAACAGATTGCAGATTACTACTCAGACAGCAAATTCATCTTCAGAAGTTTTTCCCGTACCGATTTGATCTCAGAAGCCGTTTGTAGAGACCTTAAAAGAATGGGTATGGTAGAAGTAGGGTTGGGTGTTGAAAGTGGCTCCAGAGCGATTCTGGTTCGAAATACGAAGGGTTCTTCACCAGAGACGAACCACAAAGCTGTCAAACTGCTCCAAGAGCATGGAATCAGAGCAAAGACCTTTATCATCATCGGTCTTCCAGGAGAAACTGAAAGAACGATCAATGAGACGATTGAATGGATTGAAAAGACACAGCCGGATGATTTGGATATAAGTATTTTCAAACCGATGCCGGGCAGTGACATTTATATGAATCCTGAAAAGTATGGTGTACAATTTGATAAGGATGATGTGTTTTGGTACAAAGGTACTCCGGGGAAATATGAAACAAAAGTCAAATTGAAAGGTCTTTCGTCTGAGAAAATGATTGAGTACCGCAATCTCTTAGAGGAGAAATATAAAAAATGGAATTAACTCTCTTTATAAAGAAATCGAATCATCCTGCATCGGATAGAAATAAAACAATCAAGTCTTTGGAAAGTGATTCCTTCTTAATCAAAGAAATTGTTTTTATTGACAAATTTGAGAATATTGATTATGAAGGAATACAAACTGATTGGTATATGATTTTACATGATAACGAAGCATTGGATGAATCTTTACTTGAATCCATTCCAGTTTTATTGGATGATCTCGGTAAAACAAAATGTTTTGCATTTTATAAAAATGTTGGAAATGAAAAGTATTCCATATGCCCACGGTTATTCAGGAAAGAAATAAAGATCAGTATAAAATGTTTGTATCCAAGAGATGAACTTGAGCCGATAGTGAATATTTTAAATGGATTTGTGGTGGAACATTGAGTGAACCTTTAGTAAAAGCGAAGATTACGACCAGATATGGAGCAGGTTCTTTCCAAGGAAGAACTGCAAGATTCCAGATATTTGTTAAAGGTTATGTAGGAGCCGCAAAAGAATCCATGAGAAAAATGGCTGAAGAATTCAGAATGGATTTAGTTCTGAATATCGTAACTCAGCGATTTTCAGGAACATTCGATCCATTATCACCAGCTTGGAAGAAATGGAAAGCAAAACATGGAGCTTCCCCAAACTTCTGGGTTGCATACGGTGATCTTCACAGAGCCATAACTGTCAAGGAAATAGGTGTTCGGGAAACAAAAAAAGGATATTCAGTTGGCGCAGAACTTGGTGTTTATCCTACAAGATCAACATCATTTGATAATAAAAGAACTGAGAAAACTGCAATTTGGAAGTATTTATTCTACAATGAATTTGGCAGAGGACCGATTGATAACGGAAAGTTTAAAGTTGGTCCTCAACCAGCAAGACCTACAATTGCTCCAACGAGAGCGAATCTTGGCGAAGAATTTTGGACTCAGAAGATGAAAAAAGAGTTTCAGAAGAAAGTAGCCGAAGCATGGATGGAGGCATTTTAAATGGACATAATCAATATCAAACCGGAAGAAGTTACGGTAACAGCAAAACTCACGCTTACTGAAATTGAATCTCTCCTTAACATATTAGATAATTCACATTTAGATGTTGATCCAGATGTTTTTGAAAATACATTGAAATTCAAATCCACTTTCTCAGATCAAATGCACAATCTTTGTGATATGATAAAGGCACAGTATGGAACTTGATTCTACATCCAAGAAAAGAAATTTCATTTATTCCTTAAAGAAATTCATATTGGAAGAACTTCATGATTCTTTGGGAATATTACCGATATTTGATGAGTTTCTTCCTCCAGCAGAATCACAGTCTGAATGGATATTTGTTGATATTGGTGGATTGAATAGAGAAGTTCTATCGGCATTTGATTTCATGATTTATTGTGTGACCAGAAGGGATTACGAAGGCGATAATCTTTCCATTCTTAGTGATAAGGTAGTAGGTGCTTTTACAGACAATACAACAACAGATGGATTAAAGAGAATCCCCTTCTATGATGCAGACACAAAAATTCAAAACGGAGCTATGGTTGTAACAGAGTGTGATGAAGGAAGAGGCGGTATGGAAGCTCCTGATAAATCAAAATTTTCAATTTTCACTCTTACAGCAAGGATGGCTTCTAAATGAGTGATAAAAAGGTTTTTGTTAATTGTGAAAAATGTGGTAAGAGATTGATTGAACGTCTTCCAAATGGAGTGTGGAAGTTTATATTTGGGAAAAGTGAAGATCGAACTGATCCACCAGTTGAAATTCTTATTCATGGGAATGTAGTTATTAAATGTTTGAGAAGGAGTTGTGGTCATAAAAATGTTCTCAACTTCTTTCCTGTGTTCACAAAGGACATTTGAAAATTGTTTGCATTCTCTTCATTTTTTTGGTAAAGAAAGTCATGATCGATTTTCAATTAGGTTTTCCTAAAATCTGACGTAAATTACTTTTTCTTTTTGTAATAATTTTAAATAGGGAGAAGCATTATGGCAAGAAAAGGGCCGACAACAAAAGATACTTCGACTATTGCGTTGGGATTAGCTCAGATAAGAGTAGGAGTAGCTGCAACTCACATTGCTGCTGTTCATCCTGCTTTGACTGCATCTGATTCTATTGGAGCATTGGCAAACACCAAATTTACCGGGAAAACAGATTGGTATAAACTCGAATCTGGTTTTCCTCTGTTGGAAGATTTTACAACTGCAATCCGTGAATCTGCTGCACTTGAGTGTGCATTCAAAGAAATCACTCCATACAATCTGGCAATTGCTTATGGTAAAGACCCTGCCACCTATACTGAAGTTCATTCTGGTGAGATTGCATTGGGTGGCCGTGTCAGTCCGGATTATGTGCGTATGGAGGCTGTTTACACCTTTCCGAATGGTTCGAATACCATGACCATCATCTTTCCGAGAGCGCAGGTTTCGGCATCCATGGAGCTTGATCTGAAGATGGAAGATGCTGCTGCTGCACCGATTGTGTTTGAAGCAAAACGTGCTGACAGTGAAGTAACTGGTGGTAATTCTGCTTGGGATGACAAACCTTTGGGCAGAATTGCTTTTGCATAAATCCTTTTTCAAACGGGGGTAGAGATACCCCCACAATCCTTTAAGGAGAATGTTATGAATACGTCAGATGAAATGGTTCGTCTCAATCCTCAGATTAAGGATGTTGAAATCGGCATTCGTAATCTGAGGAGTATCAAAATTTATCCTTTATCAGTTTCCGATCAACTCACTGCCACAAACCTTGTTACTTCAGCCCTTCAAGTCTTTATGACGAACAAGGATGTGAAGAACAACGATCTTCTTTTTGTCGCTTTCATGTTGGAACAGATCAGAACGAATGCTTCTGAAATCCTTAAAATGGTTTTGGATGAAACAGAAAGTCCTGAAGCAGTTCTCAAAGATATGTCCAATGAACAGATGATGGTTATCGTTAAAGCGATTTACGAAGTGAATTATGAGTCTTTATCAAAAAACGTGAAGAGCCTCTTGGAGAAAACGAAGAAGGAATCAGTCTCGGAGAGGCAATCTCAACAGTCTGTGAAGTCTATGGATACAAACTCAATGACATCCTCAGAAAGTCCTGGAGAGACGGTGGAATAAGTATGTGTCAACTCTTTTTCCTGTATGAATCATATCAGGAAAGAGAATACAAACGACACAGATTCTTGGCTGCTGTAAATGGAATAGACCTTGATAAAGAACTTGATGTTGCTCCTCAACAGACTCCTACTGCAAAAAAACAAACCAATTTCTTATTCGGTGATCCTGCTGAATATGAGAAACTGAACAACAAGGATCGGGATAGTCTGACCCAAAAAATGATGAGTCATTTCAAGAAAGTTACTGGTGATTTGTTATAAAAGGATGGACAGACTATGACCGAACAAGTACTCTCCACTAAATTTACTGCTGATGTAGAAGATGCTCTTAAAGGAATAGGAAAGTTACGAGATTCTTTTGCTTCAGTAGTCCAATCCGCAGATATCTTCAATAAGAATATGGCTGAGTCATCCTCAGCTTTATTCGATCTTGTCTCCACGATAAATCAATCCGTAGCTGCTTTATCCAAAATGAATTCCGAGATGTCTAAAGTCGGGGCTATTAATAAAGACTTGGCTAAATCTTTGGATGAAGCAAAAAAATCCCAATCTGAAATGAATGAATCACAGTCTGAAGGAGAACGTAGAGGTAAGCGTTATTCTCAGGCTGCTGAGGAAATTATCAAGAAGCTCGGCGACAATAAAGTTGCCATTACCGGGGCATTGGGAGAACTTCGTAAACTTGACACGATGTATAATAAGTTGGAAGTTGGTGGAACTGATTTAGCAAAGGCTTTTGGAGATCAGATCAGTCCTTTGAATATGGCACAGAAAGCTATTGATAATTATGCTCAAAGTGCAAATTCAGTTAAAATACTCAATGAACATTTTGCCAAGACATACAAAAAACTTGGTATGGATATAACTGATAATTCTTTTAAAACAACTGAATTAGGTAAAGTATTTGCAGCAACATCCAATTATTCAAAAGAATTTTATGATCAGTTGGTTAAAGGAACAAAAAGTCTTGGTGTTTCTTCTCAGGAAAGTGTCACCTTTGCGAAGTCATTGAAATCTGTATATGACCATCTTTCTTCTATTCCTCCAACGATGCACACCTATGGGGAAGCTCAGTCTGCTTTAAAATCCAAAACATCCTTAACCACATTGGCAAATCATTTGTTGAATGGTTCGATTGAAGCTATAGATGGAGGATATAAAAAATTATCGAGTGGTGTTGGACAAGCAAAAACTGTTCTGAGTGATTTTGGAATAACTCTTACAAAACTCAGGAATCAGAACGATGGTTATGTTGGAGCTTTAAAAAACTTCAGTGAAACTCAATTAAAATCTGGAGAGCATTGGGATGGAATTGTAAAAAGAGCCAATGATTATTCCAAGGCTGTTTCTGAAGTTCAGTCCATGCAGAGGATTTTAACTGAAAACATAAAAGATTCAGGAAAAACTTTTACTGATCATAACGGTAAAGTTTTAACTGCATCTGAATTGGAGAAAAACTTATCCAAAGAAAAAGGTATTGTTACTTCTGAATTAAATAAACAGGAATCAATCTATAAAGCTCTTACAAAAGAGATTGATGCGAATACAAATGGAGTAGTTAAACATCTCCTTGCAAATCATAGTGATCTTCTGTCTGTTCAGGAATTAGGCAAAGAATATTATGGATTAAATAAAGCAGTCAGACAGGTTTCTGAATATGGAACTTCATATGTTGAAGCTCTTAATCAAAGAACCAAAGGACATGAAACCAATCGGGCTGCAATTGAATACAATGCGGAAGCAGTTACAAAATATGCAAAGACAGCCGAATCCTTAATCACTCAGAATAGGAATATTGCTGACAGTTTAATTGAAGTTGCAAAAGGCAATGAGAAATATAAAAACGATCAGCAAGGATTGATTGATTATACTCAAAAAATAAATGACGAAACGAAGAAATTTGAAAATACTTTAAGAGATCAGAAAACTATTCTGGATAGTACTACTTCTGCCAATAAAAATACAGCCAATGCTGTATTGAATTATGTGGAATCCCAGGGTGTTGCAAAGGATGTGACTGATCGTGTAAGAAGTGGTATTTATGAATTACTTCCTCCTATGAAGGGATATGAGGATAAGATTAAAGAATTAAATACCCAGATTAAAAATCAAAGTATGAATAATATTGAGGCAAAGGAAAGTCTCGATAAAGAAATAAAGAAAAGAGAAGAAGCGGCACAAAAGGTTAAGGAAGAAGCTGAAGCCAGAAAAAAAGCAAACCAAATAAAAAATGATGAGTTATCCATAACTCAGAAATTGATTATTAAAGTAAAAGAGTTGGCAATGTATTATGCGTCTGCTGCTCTTTTATATGGTGTGACTACGGCGGTAAGGACTGCTGTAGTTGCAATGGCTGATTTTGATCAGACTCTCCATAGTTTGAAAGCTATCACAGGAGCAACAAACACAGAAATTGCTGTTCTTGGGGATGTGATGCAAGAAGTGTCACGTAATTCCCGCTACAGCCTCGCTGAGGTGGGCGAGGGGCTTCAGTTGATGGGTCAGGCAGGTTTAGATGCGGTTCAATCTATGAACGCCATAAAAGCCGCTACAGACCTCGCAGTG
>JAQTTG010000006.1 GCA_028710885.1 Sulfuricurvum sp. | reverse complement strand
ACCACGATAACTTTAGCTAAAGGTGTTCCAATTGAAACTGTAAGTAAAATGCTCGGGCATACAAATATCCGCACTACTCAAATTTATGCACGTATTACAGACAGTAAAATTAGTAATGATATGCAAGCACTCGCAGGAAAATTACAGGGAATCGAAAAAATGTTTAGAATATAGTATTCAATATTTGCTTAACACTATATTTCTTCCGCAAATAACATTTAGAATTGAAGTAAGAGCTCGCAAAATCAATAATTTGCGGGCTTTTTAGTTTTTATAAAATATTCAATAAAAATCAATCTTAGCGCTTATTCCATTTGATAGTGGAGAGAAGGATAAAAGGAAGTAATGGAATAGTTGAAATAATATATGTATAGTATAGTAATACTATATAATATACGTTTAAATTCAACTAAAATTAAAATGTATGACAAGTAAATTCAATATATGTTTGTTGAAATAAATAATATAATTTATCTTTGTAGTTGAATTTAAATGCTCATTGTATATTATGAATATAGATAACGGGAATAAATTAAACCAACTGCTACAGTATTGGCAAACCGGAGGACTGCTTTTTTCTTCCTGGTTGAATAAAAACGGATATTCGGCTCAGTTAATACAACAATATCGAAGATCAGGATGGTTCTCTATGCTAACAAAGGGAGTCATGTATAGGACTGGTGATAAACTTTCTTCCTTTGCGGCAATATCCAGTTACAATACCCAAGTGAATAAAGGATTTTATGTAGGCGCTCATTCAGCGTTGGAACTATCAGGATTCAACCATTATGTTCCTATGGGAAAACCTGTTTTGATGATCGGATATCCAATTCAGGACAATGTTCCTAATTGGATGATAGATACAGACTTTGAATGTGAACTAAAATTCTTCTCAACGAAAACATTCCTAAACCCACAATTGACGACTTTCAATAAAGGGGATTATAAAATACTCACTTCTGTACCGGAACAAGCATTTCTTGAATGTCTGTTGCTAGCACCGAATCAATATGCTTATATAGATCTATTTTATATTATGGAACAACTCACGACTTTGAGGGCTGAAGTTGTACAACAACTGCTGGAAAATACCGGCAATATAAAGATAAAACGATTATTTTTATATATGGCCAAGAAAGCCGGTCATGATTGGTTTGACAGGTTAGATACAAGCAAAGTAGACTTAGGCATCGGAAAACAAAAATTAGCGGATAACGGTGTTTACTTGCCTGAATACAAAATAACTATACCAAAAGAATTGTACGAATATGAATGAAGCGTATAAAAAGCAGGTGGCACTTTTAATCCGAATTATGCCATTGGTATACAAAATCAAGGACTTTGCAGTACATGGAGGTACAGCTATTAATTTGTTTGTAAAAAACATGCCTCGTTATTCTGTAGATGTTGACCTGACTTACCTTCCGCTTAAAAACAGAGAAGATAGTTTACAAGAAATCAACAATCATCTGATTAGTTTGAAGCAACAAATTGAAAAGGCCATTCCGGGTATTCGAGTAGTTCATAAACCAGCTATTTGGAAATTGTTGTGTACTCATGGTGATGCAATGGTGAAAATTGAGGTGAATGCAATTAAGAGGGGTATTATAGGTGAGGTCGAAGACCGGCAACTTTGTGAAAAGGCCAGAAATGAATTTAAAATGGACTGTGTAGCAAGAATAGTCCCATTTTCATTATTATATGGCGGTAAAATTGCTGCGGCATTAGGCCGTCAACACCCTCGTGATCTTTTTGATTATAAGTACATGGAAATTGAATCATTTGCCGATATAAAGAATGGTTTGATGTTCTATTTGTTGGGAAGCGATAAGCCTGTTATAGAATCATTGCACCCGAATCCTGTAGATCAGAAACAAGCCCTTGAAAATCAATTTCAGGGTATGTCCGATATGCCATTCGATTATTCAGATTTCGAGACTACCAGGAAGGAGTTAATAGAAAATATCAATCAAAACCTTACAAATATTGATAGGGAATTTCTGCTATCTTTCGAAAGTGGAAGCCCTGATTGGGATAAATGTTGTGCCGGTGATTTGAGCGGTTATCCCTCCATACAATGGAAATTGAAAAATATTCTAACACTGAAGGAAGCGAATCCCTCTAAATTTAATGTGGGGGTTGCAAAATTGAAAAGATTTCTTTTTGAAGATTATGAAAGAAAAAAGCCAGACAATTGATTTTAGATCATTGCCTGGCTTTTAAAATTATCCCATTGTATTTTTTAACATAATCTGGTTTATGTCTCCAAACTTTTCTTTCGAAGCTTTCATATCGTCGCACGCTTTCATGTCAAAAATTTTGGCATAATGCTATGTGAAGATTTTTATGCCCGAGTATTTTAGAAACACAGTCGAACTGGATACTGTTAGAATGGATGAAGGAAATTTCGATGGAATGTTTAGTCAACTTATTGAAAAACATTTGAGAAGCAATTTTGTCAGGTGCTTTATTATGGGTATTTTTGTAATTCAAATCAATTCGTAAAGATTATATGAAAAGAATAGTAAATATTATATTATTGACTACAGGAATGATTTCTCTATATATCATTTTATGTGTTGGAATAGGGTGGTTTTGGACAATCGGTTCTTTTGAAAATGCAGAGAAAATCAATCAAGTTTTAATCAATCTTTCGTATAGTTATTTTGCTGGATTATTCTTTTTTCTTTTGGTAACGCAATTGCCTCATATCTATAAAAAGAAAAAATTTAAACCTGTAATAGATGAGAAGATAAAGAATCTGAGTAATCAAATTTTCGCTTGCATACAAACTTTTGAAAGGGAGGAAATAGCTCAAAATATAAATATCACAAAGGATGAATTGTCTGTAATATTAAACAATAACGAGATGTATGCAAATTCATTTTATGCTATAGTTGCAGGCTACCAAATGAATAACTTTCAGTTTTTAGTTTCTACAAGAGAACAAATTTTAGACATTCTTCATTCAATAAAGGATTATAAAGAATATCTAGGAGATGAACAAATTGTATATGTTGAAAAAATAAAAGACTCATCATTTCTTCATTTAATATCTCATTATGAGGATAGTCCGATGGCTCAAATCAATTATTCTTCTAATATTTTCAAAACAACGTTGATTGATGAATTATATATTGTCATAGCATATTTGCAAACAGTAAACAAGTAGTTTTAGAGATTACAATTTTTATTTAGAAAATGGAAACTGATTTAAAAGAACTAGTTAAAGATACCTATCATCATATCATTAGAGGCTCTTTGAATAAAATATTACTTTTTGATATTGATTCATTAATGAATCAGTTAATAAGAATGCATATAGAGAATCCTCCAAAAGCAGATGAGATATTAATAGCTACAGATAAGTTTTTCATATATCGAAAAATTTGGCAGGGAGTTTTAGAAATGCTATATGAAACATATATGCCAAATATAAAATATGAATTCAAGTGGGAAGTGGAAATAACTCCATATACTATTATGTTATGCGAGTTTACAAAGAATAATTTTACTGATTTAGAGATTGATTTGCTTAAAGATATTTTACATATAGGAGATGAGCAAATAGAATCTGATTTTGATAATTTATTAATTTTAATTGGTGCTGATAAAATAGGATTTGAACATGGTCTTAAAGGCAAACTCCCTGAAAATTTTCTTCCACGGACAAAGAAAGAAGAATTATCACTTCTTTTCCGCTTTGTGAATTTTCCTCCACTAGGAGAACTTGCAAAATTTGTGGAGTTATATAATCAAAATTTAAATCAACAAATAGATAATTTATCTGTCGCTTTTTCTTTAATGAGAAAAGCTGATATTCCTCCTGTAAATATGGAAGAATCTTTGCACTATTCATTCTTTCATATTTCACACAGAACATTTCAAAAATATGGTATTGATACATTTATAAACCATCCAAGTTTATTGCAAAATAAAACTGAATTTGAAGATATACAACATAGAGTGTCAGCGAATAAAGGTTTTTTCAATGACAACTTCATATGTCCATGTTGTGGAAATAAACAAGAAATTCAATTGCCAGAAGAAGTGCTACAATATAAACTCTTATTAGAAAATCAACCTCTTTGCACTAAAATTGGTATTCTATATTTAGAAGATTTTATTGAGGATTATAAAAATAGTTTGTCTGAAAGATTTAATTCATTTTTCCCCAATATTAATAAGGTAGATAATCCTAAATGCCTTATTTTAGTTGAAGGAGAAAGTGAAGAAACTGCGATACCAATATTAGCTTTTAGAAAAAGATATATTTTATCTATGCAAGGGATACAAGTATATAATTCTCAATCAAAGGAAAAACTGGCGAATGATTTTCGAAATTTTAAACAAAAATATCCAAAACGAAAAATGATATGCTTATTAGATTCAGATGCAGTTAAAGAGAGAAATGATATCCAAAGAATTATAAAAAATAATCATAATAAATACAAAGTTATTTGTATAGAAAAGGGTACATTTGAAGATATCTTTGACATATATACTTCTATACAGGTATTGAATGAAATGTATAAAGAAGGTACACCTATTGAATTAGCAGATTTCGATTTGACCAAAGATTTTTTATTAAATATAAAGAAAGTTCTATACAAAAAGAAAAAAGCACAATTTGATAAAGTTCAATTCTCAAGAAATATATCTCTTAAAATTGATATTGACAAATGTCCCAAAGAAATAAACGAAATAATTGATGCAGCAAAATTATTTATGGGAAAATCAAAGTTTCTAATAAGTAAGTGATGAATATTAATAAAATTATTACAAGTTGTTTCTTTGCTACTTTATTTTCTGTAGACTTTAAGAAAGAAATTGAATTTCTATATTTTTACTAATTTAAAAACAAATGAAAAAATTTGTCGTAACATTTAGAATGGAGGGAAATATCCATAGTTTGGAATTTATGGATAATATTATCAACGTCAAGGCACGTGAAATAAATGCTAAAATGTGGATTAGTGATTACATTCAGAATCAATTAAATATTAAAACTAGAGTAGCGTATCAAATAATCAGTATAGAGTCTGTAAACTATTAGAATAGGTTTTGTGGGTGAAAATAATTTCACCCGTTCTTAAATATTTTTTGTTTAACTAATAATTCCAACACTTCAGACCCTCTTTAATCATTATCGCTAAAAAGAGAAATGTTAGCTATCTGTATGGTAGTCATATTGAGAATACTATGATTCTCTAATTGAACTTACAATGAACTTCGTGTATTTTATTTTAATATTATTTGATTTCCGTCTCCAAACTTTTCTTTCAAAGCTTTAATATCATCACTTACTTTCAAGTAAAGAATTTTGTCATAATGTTGTGTTATTTCAGATATTTTTTCGAAATAATCTCTAATATTGTACCCTCAATAAATAAATTATGATATGGAAAAAGCACTAAATGAAATCAAAGAAGAATTGACTCTACAGAATGTGCCTAAAGCAGTCAATTATTTAATCAATGAAATTGCTGAAATGAGAGTACTGTTAGAACACATCGAAAAACAGTTAGGTTTAGGTGTAGATAAGCATCGCCCAATTGGAATTGAAGATGCTTGTAAAATATTAGATCAAACAGTAAACATGGTAAACAAAATGGTTCGATCAAGAAGCATTCCCCATTATGTACAAGACAAAAAAGTATATTTTTTTGAGGATGAGTTAGTCAAATGGGTAGAATCATCTCGCGTTAAGACTTTTACTGAAGAATATAATTTTAGAAGGAGATAATGCATTATGAAGTTAACCAGAAAAGAATTATATGATTTGGTTTGGAATGAACCAATGACTACTGTAAGTAAGCGCTTTGGTATATCAGATAATGGATTAAGAAAACATTGTAAATCCATGAATATACCCACACCTCCTATGGGGTATTGGGCAAAATTCCAAAATCATAAACAAGTGGAAAAAATACCACTTCCCGGCGATTATAACGGAAATAAACAAAATGTCAATTTACATGAAGTTGATCCAAATGAAATTATTGTTGATCTTGATCCTCCCGTAAATAAGCAGAGAGAGCTTGAAAAAAGACTTGCAATTGAAAGTCCAGATAGCTATATTGTTCCGGAAGTATTGTATGCAAAAGAAGCACTCATTTTTGATACAAAAGAAAAACTCAGGTTAGAAAATGAACCTAATGCAAGTAATATTTATTTGAGAAATAATCCCTATAAAAGCCAGATTAAAGAAACTCTGGACATTCATGTTTCTATTGAGTCGACTGATCGAGCATTATCAATATTTTCCACAGTAATTAAGGTGCTAAGAAACAGAGGGCATAACATAAAAATAAACAAAGAGAAAACATATGCAGTTGTAAATGGAGAAGAATTTCGTATAAATATTACTGAACGCAAAAAACAAAGCCGCAATAGCGATAATCCTCATAATAATTATAATAATGTGTTTTGTGGAGAACTACATTTCAATGTATTTTATTTCTATAATTATTGGGAGAAAAACACATGTTATAAAGATACGTCTTTCACAAAATTGGAAGATAAGATAGCAACTATCATTGCTTTTTGCGAAATAAAATCAGAGGAAATTAAAGAGAATCGAATAGAAGAGGAGAAACGAAGAATTAAGTTGGAGGAAGAAAAACGAATACGAGAAGAATTCGAGGCGAAACGTAGAGCTGAACTAAAAGAACTTGAAGCGAGACGTAAAGCTGAAGTAAAAGAATTTCAATTATTATTCACTATGGCTGAACGTTTGCAGAAAGCAAATATTCTGCGTAATTACATTTTTACGTATGAGGAATATCTTCAGAAAAATGATATTAATGATGAAGAGATTTTAGCAAAAATTGAATGGGCTAAAGAAAAAGCCGATTGGCTGGATCCATTCATCTCAAAAGCAGATGAATACCTGGATCATTATGATAAAGATGAAATTATCCTGTCTGACCATTCAGAACGATATTCCAGGTCTAATCAAAACAATTCTGAACGACATTCCAGGTCTAATCAAAACAATTCTGAACAATTCGGCGGATATAACTTTTGGGCAAGACCTTGGTGGAAAAATAAGTAATAATTGTATAGATAATCGGTTAAATTCCGATTATCTATACATGTTTTGTAATTGGAAGTAAGATATTAACCTGCTGACTTCTTTATTTTAATCTGAGTTCCATCTCCGAACTTTTCTTTTAAAATTCTCATATCCATAATAGCAATCTATTTAATTCCCATAAATTGGTCATCGATAAATTTGTTTACATCAGTGAGACGATAAAATGATTTGCCATATAGATTGCAGTAAGGTAGTTTCCCTTGAGATCGGTAACGCTGCAGGGTGCGATGGCTTACTTTAAGCATTCCAATTAAATCTTGATTATCCAAGAGTTCATCTCCTTTAAGACAAGCATCATGATTGAGTAACCTATCTATCTTCTTATCCGTCAAATCGAGTTTATCGAAAAGTCTTTCAACTATTACTTCTAAATTATCTTTATTGATTTCCATAATAATAAATTTGAAATTTGATTGAATGGAGTTAACTGTAAATTTTTATTTTGTCCCCTTGTTAACTCTTCTTCTTTCAGCAGATTGCTTATGGTTAGTAATTAAATCTTGTAAACAGTCCTCATTACTTCGTATAATGTGTTGGTTAAGCATCCGTTTTACTTCAGTGATAGTGTAATAAGACTTACCGGAAATAACAGAGTATGATATTGATCCTTTAGAACGTAGACGTTGTAAAGTGCGCTCGCTGATTTTCAAGAATGAGCAAACATCATAGTTATCAACCCATGTCTCATCTGGGTTCTCCATTGTTGAAGGTTGTTGCTCGTTTACAAACTTGGCAATTAAATTGATTTTTGCCTCTAACTCTTTAAATGCTGTAGATTCGATTGTGATGACGTCCATAACGATAATTTTTGATTACAAAGGTCTAGTATTTAAAAACATGGATTTCACAACTTGGGTAAATTATTTGTAAAAATAATCTGAAAAGTCTTGTGGAGTGGGCTTTGTTGAGAGGTAATCTTCAACTAAAAAAACTGACAACTTGGGAGTTGTCAGTTTTCAATAAATTAGTATCACAATCAATATGTAAAGTGCTATTATTTTGGTAAAATAATTATAAGTTTAATGTGAAATATTGGGTAACACTTGGGTGTTTATCAAAATATTAATAAGCTTTCAATGCTTAACTTAAACATTATCAGATTCATCCATTCTAGCGATTAATTTTTTGCGAAATTCATCTAAACATTGAACACGATTACCTTTTCTACTACGAATTTCAAGAAAAGTTCGGTAAACATCACCTAAATCAATGTCGAATAGATTTTCTACATATGAAGTTATTTTTTTTAAATCACTTGTTCCGTTGTTAATACATCCAGAGGTCTGAAATGCATATATAAGTTCTATAAGAGCTACTTTAGAACCTGTCCACTTTGCTTTTACTTTCTGATAGTTCGTAATATCAAACTGGTGAGCAATTGGTTGGTCTCCTTTGATCAGTTCTGCTTTCAAGTATTCGCTTAACATATCATTTGCCAAAATCTTTGCAACCTTCAAATCAAATCCTGTCGAAAATTTTGGGTCCCTCTCGAAGTAAAAACTATCAAAATACAGTTCGATATCAGGTTTGCATCGCAAAAAGAAATGTTTATCAAGATCAGTTCTTTGAGCACGATAATACCTGTAAAAATCAATATTACTATCAAAGTAATCTTTCAGCATGTCTAACTGTTGAAGTGTAAATGCTTTTTGCACGTTATCACTACCTGTTGGACGACTTGTTTCGAATTTACATATGCCGTTATAGTATAACAGTTGACAAGATATTTGCGGCTTCGTTTCCTTGAAAAATTGAATTTCTTCAGTTTCATTTTCGAAGGAGTATTCAGAAATATAAAATTTGAGTTCGTTAAAATAGTTTTCTATCAACAAAATTATCTTTGCAGATTTATTGTAAATAGTATCCTCTTCCAAATCTATAATTTGGATGTCGTTTTTAATTTTATCGAGAAGATTCAACGTGTATTGTATCATATGATTCATTTTAAATATAAAGGTTTATAATTAATTTTGAATCTGATAGTTTGGTTACTTCAGTAGTTTTTAATTAAAAAAACAAAGATTTTTATGCATAAACGGTCAATCTTAACAATTAGTTTCTTTTCAGTGTGTAAAAAGTCATAAATTACTGATAAACAAGATTTTTAAACACAACGACTATCTATATATTATTCAAGTTTAATAAAACAAGATTATTTTTGGGACACATAGAATATTGTCTTATAGAGTATTACAAATAATAAGCTTGTTTATCAAACAGCAAATGAGTGAGCAACTGCCGGACGAAGTTGAACGTTATTTTGGGATTTATTTTTCAAATCTCCTTCTTCAGGTTTAGTTTCGCCCTGTTCAATTGGTTTTAATGATAATTGAATCTTACGATCCAATGCCAGGAATTCGGTTTTGAGCACTTTAAGTTCATCTTCCTTTCGCCATGTTCCGTTGACAATGTCATGAAGTACCGGAACATCTTTCGATATTTTGGCTATTTCAATTTCATATTTCTCAATTAACTTTGGAATACGATCTAGTGCATTAAGAAAATTAAAAGCTGCCAGTTTAGGCTCGGAAGCTAAATGCCCATTGTTATAATTATATTTTATATTTCCTTCGCCCTCAACAAAAAATCTGTTCTCTCTCAAATCCAAACCTTCACATTGGCTTGCTTCTGTTTTTACCAACAAGTTAAAGTCATAAAGCGTCCCTATCATAAAGTATTCACCGTTTGTTCCTGCATTGTCGCTTATTTCGTTCAGTTTAGTTCCAATCATCTTGGGGTCGGTACTTTGAAGATTGTCCAATCGTACCGGATTAAGATTATTCCCGTCCTTATCTGTCTTTATTCTACCACTTAGGCTCTTCATGTCTTTTCTCATTCGGACAATCATATCTTGACTGCTATCGATTGTCCGGGTCATCTCGGTTAGTTTAAAACCAGAATTTGATTTACTTCGGTTAAATGCATGTCGTTCACTTTCCAAGAAGCTAATCTTTTTCTCCAGTTTAGTTTTTTCCAATAAATCCGTGTTACCGGACAGAATAGCTACATATTCGGAGAAATTCATGCCCGACTTTTCATCCATGCTCCCTTCGTCAATGGTACGACTTCCCATATTATTGTTTTTGAGTTGCTGAATAAAAAGTTGTTTGTTATAAAGCAAATTGAACTTATAGGAATCCAGACTTTTTTCAACGGCGTAGATAATCACATCCACCTTATTATCGGCATAGAACTTGGCAATCTCATTCCCTTTTCTTACGGCACGACCATCCCGCTGAACTAAATCGCTGGGTCGCCAAGGAGTATCTAAATGGTGAACGGCAACGGCTCGTTTTTGCGCATTAACGCCAGTTCCCAACATTTCTGTTGATCCAAACAATACACGAATCCTTCCGGCATTCATGCTATCAATAAAGGATTTTCTTACCTTGTCGTTTTTAGCTTCTTGTATAAATCGGATTTCGTGAGCTGGTATACCATAATCTTCTACCAGTTTACGTTTAATCTCACTGCAAGGATTCCATTCTCCGGGTTTATAGGTGCCCAAATCCGTAAACACAAACTGTGTCCCTTTTTGAGCGTTATAGGTATGGTAGTATTTTGCAATCTTAGCGGCACAATGTGAGGCTTTATTATCTACATGGTCTTCATACTCGGGACTAATCATACGCATGTCCAGCGACATCTTTCGAGCATAATCTGTTGCAATCAACATTTTGGCTTTTTGTTCTGAATCTGATAAGGGAGCTCTACCCAACAACTCGGCATTACCGGTTTGAGCAAACTGGACCAACTTCTCAATAAATTCTTCCTGCTGTGGTGTAGGTGGAATATTATGCATGATTTCATTCTTTTCTGGTCGGTCTATACCTATTCCCTTAGCCGTACGAAAATCTGTAATCTCGGAATAAAATGCTGCCAGTTCCGGAACTTTGATAAAGTAACGGAAACGTTCCTTTTGTACAATCTGATTCGTAACTGAAAACTCATAATCGATGGTTTTCTTGGCGAAAATAGCAGCCCAGGCATCGAATGTATTGATATTTTGACGTTCCAGTTCTTTTGGACGCAGGTATTTGAATATCAAATAAAGCTCCGTGAGCGAATTTGAAATGGTTGTTCCGGAAAGAAAGGTTGCACCCAAGTCCTTGCCTGTCCTCTCTTGAATGGTTCTAATAGCAAAGAGCATATTCAGTGCTCTTTGACTTCCTTCGGAGTTACCAAGACCTGCTACGCGGTCGTGGCGGGTGCTAAACATCAGGTTCTTGAAACGGTGACTCTCGTCTACGAATAAATGGTCGATTCCCATCATGTTGAAGTCAACAACCTTATCAGTTCGTTCGGCGATATCTGAAGCTATTATTTTCAGTTTTACTTCCAGATTTTGTTGACGTTTGATGACCCCTTTGAGCATACCCCGGGATATTTCCCGTCCCTGCTGTTTGAGAACTTGTAAGTTTTCTTCCACACTATCCAATTCTGCTTGCAAAATCTTTTGTTGCATTTCGGCTGATTGGGGTATCATGCCAAACTGGTCATGCGTTAGAATAACTGCATCCCAGGAGTTGTTCTTTATATCATTGAAAATCTTCACCCGATGGTCGGGCGTAAAATCTTCTTTGCCCGGATACAGGATACGGGCATTGGGATAGGCATTTTTGAAAGTTTGAGCTATTTCCTGCACATTGGATTTTAGCCCAATAATCATGGGTTTGTTGGCTAATCCGAGCCGTTTCATTTCGTAGGCTCCGCAGCACATGATAAGTGTTTTTCCGGCTCCCACTTCGTGGTCACAAATACCACCCCCGTTTTGCTTCAACATCCAGACTGCATCTTTTTGACTACCATAAAGGTCTTCAATACCTAAATTCTTCAGGTTAAGTTGAGGGAAAGTTTGATGGGAGCCGTTATAATCTGGTCGCACAAAGCAATTGAATTTTCGGTTATATAGATTGGACAACCTATCTTTGAATTCAGGAGATTGCTCACTGAGCCAATCGGAAAAGCCCTTGCGTATCTCATCGATTTTCGCATTAGCCATTTGAATTGCTTCGCTGTCTCGAACTCGAACTTCAGTATCACCTACTATGATACTTTTAGTAATATCGGGTGAGGTATTTACCAGTGCATGTTTCATCAAAGATAATCCATTAAAGGTTCTGCTTTGGGATTTTACGGCATATTTATCGTTGATATTGGCATTCAGATTGGTTGCATTCACAGAAAACTCATCAGCAACGGCTGAATAGTGAATGCTGGTATTGGTATCAAACAGATAGGATGCATATTTGCTGTACATACCGGTTGGTATCCACCGTTCACCAAAATTGAAATCCAGCTCATCAAAAGAGATGGGTCGGGGAATGGCTTGCTGCAATACGGCAAGGGATTGTTGTGAAAGCGCATCGGCTGGATGTTCGGTCAGGTATTGTTCTATGGATTCCGCTTTTTCAACCACATTACCGGCAATAAATTTTTCTTTAATCTCATAATTTTCTACCAATGGATTGTAATAAACACGCCCATGGAGTTCTTGCAAAAACTCTTCCCGATTCTTTTCAGGCAAGAGAGAAGCCATATATTCGATATTGACTTCTCCGAATTTATTGAGCGAAGCTGACAAGGCTTCTTCTGACGTATCAACTTGTGTTAGTTCGTTGGGATTGAAAGAAACAGGCTGATTGAAAATGTCTGCTTTGACCATTTGACCATCTAGCGAACGTTCAAGATATAGGATATCCTTACCACCACTGTCCATCTTGATTAAATCAAGGTTCTTGGGGTTTGAAAGTTGACCGTATCTTTTGACAAATTCATCGTAAAGAGTATTCAATTCCAACCGAAACTGCTTGTGTTCTTCCCGATTTTCTGCTTCATAGGTATAAAGACGTTGGTAGACATCACGTAAATCAATATAAAGCAACCCCTTCTCTTTTTGAAGCATACTTAGCTTCAATGGCGTAAAAGTCGCTCCTGCATTGAACACTTCAGACAAATAGCCGACTTGTGACTCCATCTTCACTAAAGAGCCAACCTGATGATGCGGTTCACGTATTCCTGTGTATGGAAATGGCTCCATTGAAATCTCAGGGTCAATCGGTTTTGAAATTGGAACTTGTGTTAGTGTTGGTTTTGAATCCGCTTTAACTTCCGTAGTTTCAAAAGGCAAATCGAAAAGTGATGGCTGCCGGATTTGAATTCGTTTTGGACCGTTATGTTTGGCTTTGACTATAATCTGAGAACGTTCTACCACATTCATTTCGAAAAGGTCATAGAGAGTCAGTAAAGGTGTTTCTATTGTTTTTTTTACAACTTGGAGCTGGGAAATAGAAGAAGTGGCATAGGATGAGATTGGGTTACCTTGTGTAGATGATTGAAGTTTGTTTTTATCAAAAAGTTCAATATTTAATCTGTTTGAGAAATCATCGGCTAGCATGATACGTAGATCATTTGCCATACCTTTTACGCCTCCCTCATGCAGGAAAACCATAGCAGGTTTTCCATATTGGTCGGTATTAAGACTGCCTTTGGTGTGAACTATCCGTTGGGTATTTTTGAAATAACTATTGGTCACAACCCCGCTACTTAGAAACGAACTCTTCACAAACAGTTTTTCATCTTTGGTCAATTCTGTTTTTGCGGAGTTCTTTTGAAGGATAATCAAATCGCTTCCTACTTCGGTATTGGCACTATCCACAAAAAGGTTGTTGGGGAGTCGTACCGCTGAAACGAAATTGGTATTATCCATCAACCATTGGCGGATCACTTCATTCTGTGGTGAATTCATCACTCCTTGAGAAGTGATAAAGGCCAGAATACCTCCTTCACGCAAGGTATCAACTCCCTTTATAAAAAAATAGTTGTGAATGGCCCTGGTGGATTGTTGCTTTGCTTTTTCTTTGCTTTTGGTGAAAGCAAAATCAAAGGCGGAAACATCCCCAAATGGAATATTGGAAGACACCACATCAAAGTAATTATTATACCTTGATTCGATCTCTTCAAAGCCATTGATGCTAACCGTACTCGTTGGATACAACTGCGATAGGAGTTTGCCGGTCAACAAATCTTTCTCAAAACTCATGATAGAACTATCTTCCGGTGCAGTTTGCTTAAAAGCTGATATAAACTCTCCCATACCTGCTGAAGGATCAAGAAAGCGGGATGGGGTGATTCCGCTTTTTTGCAAGGTTTCTGAAATGGTTACAACTATTTCCGAAGGTGTATAGAACGAAGTGAGTATGGAATTCTTCAAACTTCCCCAATACCGTTTGTACTGTTCTTCCGTGCTGCTATTCTCACGAATGAGAACCTGCAATTCTGCCACCAGTGGAAAGAGTTCTAGTTCCGATTTTGGCCAATAGGCATAATCAGACGAGGTTTGGGTGGGATTGAGAATACACTTTATTCCCCCAAACCCTGAATAACGCTGAATAGCTACTCTTTCTTCCGCAGTGGGTTGACGGTGCTCTTTTTCAAGTGCAAATGCCAGCTTTATAGCTTCAATGTTGGCACTTAGATGTGTCTTTTTATTAAAGCTCATGTTCTTCCATCCAAATGACAATAGTTCCTGTCAGTTCCGTGTATAGCTGATTAAATTCCGGCTCGTAAGCGAATTCATCCGAGATGGGATATTTTGCAAAAACATCTTCACAGAAAGCGAGTAGTATTTGAGCCATATTCTTGGCTGAACCTTGCGGGACCTCCAGATTAAACTCATTCCATAGCACATTGACGATGGTATCATGCTTTGAGAAGTAAAGACCTTTATAAAGCACTTCATTAGCCAAGGCTTCAGCTTGGTTATGGGAATGCCCTTCAAATATTGCTTGAGAGTATGTTTGTGCAGTCAGGTCGCCACGGCCCGCAATAAATTCAGCATCATCGGCTAGTTCAGGATGACTTTCTTTTAGGAAAGATTGAAGAGTAAGTCGATAATATGACAACTTAACAGAATCGATATTTTTTTTCATGATTGTTGGATTTTTTAATTTTGTTATTTCAGCCCTCATTTTGACTGATTCGTCTCTTTTTGAAATTTTGAAAAAATTACATTTCCATTATGCAGTAAAAATGCTGCATAATGGAAATGATTCGTGCCAGCAACTTATTTCGCTAGTGCACTTTTATTTTGGGCAAATTCAAATACTACCTTATACTGCTCATCAAATGCCAGAGCGGCATCAAATAATTTTCCATTCTTGCTTTTGAATCCTTTGATAACAGTTGTTTTTTTATTTATGATAAGTTCCGTAACTTGTTTGTAGGTTAGCTGTTTTTCGCTTTTATTGCGGAAAATGATAAAGATGCAATCAGGATTACTGCATTTCACTACTTTGTCGAAGAAAATCATTTGTCCGGTTTTACATTTCGGACATGCGCACTCTTTTGCTCCAATGATAGTAACTGACGTTTCAAGTAACTCTTTGGTAATTTGTGTTGCATGCTCTTCGATGTCCTTTTGAAAAGTTTCTGCATTAATCTCTCCAGTCTCAATCTTGGAAAGTGCATTTTCCCACATTCCAGTCATTTGAACATTGGCAATCTGTTTGTCTTTTACGATTTCATAGACGCTGAGTCCTTTTTCAGTTGGAACAAGCGATTTCTTTTCTCGATGGATATAATCACGGGTAAAGAGTGTTTCAATAATGGCTGCCCGGGTAGCAGGTGTTCCAATACCCGATTCTTTCATTGCAAATCGCTCTTCTTCATTTTCCAGTTCTTTGCCGGCACTTTCCATGGCAGAAAGCAAAGTACTTTCTGTATGCAGTGGTTTTGGCTTGGTTTGCTTTTCCAGTAATTCAATACCTTTGAGTGGCAACGTCTCACCAGTTACTAAAACTGGGAGTATGATTGTCTCATCTTCTTCCTGAGCATTAAATACCGCTCTCCAACCTGATTGTTTAATAACTGCTCCTTTCACTCCAAATAGTACCTCATCACAATTCAAGATAATGCTTGTAATTTCTTTGATACATTTATCAGAAAAGGCTTCTAACATTCTTCCGGTAATCATCTCATAAATCAAATTTTCATCCTCTGACAATTTGGTTGGACTATTTTCGGTAATCAATAGTGCATGATGATCGGTTACTTTTTTTGCATCCACGCAATGTTGATTGAGATGAGATTGACTATTTGATAGATTGGCTGCATATGTTCCAAAACGAGGATGCGATTTGAGTGATTCGATTAATTCCGGAATGATTTCAAAAACATCTTCCGAGATATAGCGACTGCCTGTTCTTGGATAGGTGATAAGTTTAGCTTCATACAGTTTTTGGGCAATAGTGAGCGTTTTATCAGCCGAGAAACCGTGTTTGCTGTTGCCTTCCTTTTGCAAAGCGGTAAGATCGTATAGTAGTGGTGAATCCTGGTTTACTTTCTTACTTTCTACCGATTGAACTGTTACCAGAGTCTGTTTTTGTAACCTTGTCAACGAATTACTACCAATTTCCAATGAATCAAACTTATCCAATGCATTGGAAGAAAAAGACTTTTCATCTTTCTCAGTTTGCAGCCTCAACTGCCAATACTTAGAGGATAAGAAATTTTTGTTTTCGAGATAACGGCTGCAAATCATGGAAAGTGTCGGAGTTTGTACCCGGCCTAAGGAAAATGTTCCACTTCCAGCCGATATACTCAACGCTTGACTGGCATTGATACCCACAAGCCAATCGGCTTCACTACGTGCTTTGGCTGCTATGTACAAATGATCATACTCGATGCCTGATTTGAGTTTCTGAAGTCCTTCACGAATGGCTTTATCTGTCATGCTACTAATCCAAAGTCGGTCGAAGGGTTTTTTACATCCCAAATAATTGTAGATGTAACGAAAAATTAATTCGCCTTCACGCCCAGCATCGGTAGCAACAATGATCTTGTCACAATCCTCAAATACCTTTTTTATTATTTTCAATTGTTTTAATGCTCCAGAGTCAGGTTTATATCCCTTATCTACTTTTACTTGTCGAACTTTGAGAATAAATGGATGTGGTAGAATGGGTAATTGTTCTGCTTTGAAACCACTTATTCCATATTCGGCTGGCATTGCAAGTCCAATAAGGTGACCATAAGCCCAGGTAACCATATAATCGTTTCCTTGCAAGAAACCATCTTTCTTGTCAGTTGCACCAACAATTCGGGCTATTTCACGAGCCACACCGGGCTTTTCAGCTATTATTGCTATTTTCATTTGTGTTGATTTTAGATTTTGATATTATTTAATGCGGATTCGTGGTTTAGAAATTTTCTGTTCGTCTTTCTTCTTTTCCTGTACCTCTGTTGGTTTGGTTTGTCCTTGTTTCAAAGGTGCATCTATTTTCTTAGTGGCTTCATTGGTTTTGCCTTCGGAATTAACTGCAACCTGGGTTTTACTTGCATTATCAGGGGTTACTTCTTTTGCATTTGATTTGTCAGGATTCCAGCGGTAGAAATTAAGTTTATTTTCTTCCGGATTTACTTTTACATACGCATTGTATTCTTGACCTTCGCGATCTTTCATACCATAGATGTAGATAGTTTCACCTGCTTTAAGTTGGTTACGGACATCTTCACTCAATTCGATACCACCCAATTTATTCGGAATAGCAAATTCTTGTTTGCCTGATTCTGAATTCGGTTGTTTCAGAGTTTGCTTATGGTCATTGTCAAAACTAAATTCAATACCTCGTTTGTCGGCATTGATTTGAACAGTAGCATTAAATAGCTTACCGCTTTTGGACATCATATCTTCCAGATAAATGGCTTTGCCGTCTTTCAAACTCTGCATTTGTTTATCATCCAGAGATACACCTTTAATATCATTTGGGATATGAATTTTATCGGCTCTGACAGCCACCAAATCATTGGTCAATTTATCGATTGAAATATAAGCGGGGATAGGAGTTTGTCCGGAATATTCAACATTAAGTATACTTCCGGCATTTCCATTTTTGAGCAAACTCATTTTTTCATCTTCTGTAAAATGAATACCAAAGAAAGGTCTATCCAGATCGGGTGATTTACGAACAGCATGAATTGCAATGGTTAACTTGCCATCTATTTCCCGAAATGATAATCGAGCATCGGTGCGAAGAGTTACCTCATCGAACTTGGGTGCAATAGGAATCAATACCGGTGATTTGCCCCAGTTAAGCATGGCATCAAGACTACCTGTTTTCTCCAGTGTTTCACGCGTTACTCCCAGTCGTTCCAACTGTTTCCAGTCGATTCGGCTTTCATCAATGGGTTGATAGGTCTGTTTTGTTGAAATTTCATCTGAAAACACGCGGTGTTTATCAAGCGTTTCTTTGTTCAAGGGATTTTCCGGTTGTTTCAGCATTTCCTGTAAAAGAGCTGACATGCCTTCAACCAGATTGGCCGGGACTTTGAAAAATTGGAAATGGGTAGGATCTTTGTACTGCCTGTGAAAGTTGGAGAAGAAATTGTCCAACACATTGCCCTGCTTGTCAAGTTTTAGAAAAAGGGCTTCATTTTTCTTATTTGGGTTTTGAGTCTTTAATTTTCCATCTTTGCCCATTCCTTCGACAACCTTTAATTTGTTGTCCTTTTTGTCTGCGACCAACAGCACATCCTGGTCATTTACATTCTCGTTCATAACTATTGATTTTATTGGTGAATACTTTATTCACCGGCAAAGTTATATTTGTAAATCAACCTATTATCATGTTAGGACTGGGGTGTCGTTATTTGGCAGAGGGTGGCGTTGAGTGGCTGTGAATACATATAAAAACTTATAATAACCTGAGTTCGAGATAAGGTAATTTATAAGTTATTCATATTAAATTTTTTCAATTTATCAATAAGGTTTAATGTTGAATGGAGCCTATATAACTACTAAGATTAAGACCCTATTTACTAACTTTTTCTACCTTAGTAGCAAAGGCAAGCAGAGCAGTGCAACCTTATTCACTTATATTTAGACTGTTAGCTAACATGATAATTTATTTTTATCCCGAACTCAGGTTAATAGTTTATAAAAAATCATTGCATTTACTTATAATTAAAGCCAATTGGACAAATTATAAAAATAAAAAAGAAACGACCATTATTTTAGAAAAAACTGTTATCTTTGCTAAAAATGAGTTGATTTGGTTGATAACAAACTAAATACAAACCAAAATTCAATTAGATATGAATAATATAGAAACAATACAAGAACAACATACGGCTGGACCAAATGCAATCGGTTTTGATTATCAATTCTACTATTTTCTTTACTTAACTTTAGATTTAAGTCCTAATGAGAAAATTGGATTTGAAGTATTTGATGATATTCATATCGAATTACCAAATGGAAAAATAGAGTTACTCCAAACAAAACATACTGTTCAAAAGAAATCAGACGGAAGCATTATCAATTTAACAGAACGAGATATAGACCTCTGGAAGACAATAAATAATTGGATTTTATTTATTCAAGGTTCAAAAGGCCAGGTAGATTTTTTAGATAATACTAAATTTAGGTTAGTTACAAATAAGTCAATTGATCAAAATCCATTTCTTCAAAACGTATTAAAGTTTCAAAAATCTGAAATTAAGATGAATGAATTTAATATCTATTTGAAGAATTTGTTAGAAACAACAGATGGTGAAATCAAAAAACATATTGAAAAGTTATATAAATTAGTTGACAAACAAAAAAAACAGTTTCTAACTAATATCGATATTATTTCTAATCCAGAATTTATCATAGATTTAATTAAGAAGCGATTATATAAGCAAATCAGGAGGGAAAACAAAATTGATTTAGTTTATAATGCGTTATATGCTACTATTCAGAAAGAAAAATTTTTGACAATTGCAAATAGACAAAAATTTGTAATAACATTTGAAGATTTTAACACCAAATATAGTAGTTGTTTTGATTTAGCATATGATATTTCATCTCTCCCAAAAAGAAACTTACCTATAGTTTATCCTGAAAATTTAGAATCTCAAATTTTCATTAAACAACTTAATGAAATAGGAGAAATGCTTACTGATGATGAAATGATAGATTATACAACTAAGATGTTGAGTTTTGTTAACAATATTAGAAGTTGGATAGATGAAGATCACATTATTTCAAGAGAAGATAAAATTAAATTGGAAGAAGAAGCTTTTGCAAGGTGGAGAGTTGTTTTTACTACCAATTATAAAAAAATAAAAAATAAAATAACATTAAATGCCTACTTAAATAAAACAGATAAAGACTCAGATATTATTGATGTTGCAAATTCTTGTATAGATGAAATACGAAGAGATATTTTAAAAGTAAAAAATATAGAAATAGGTTCAGATTTTAGTAATGGTCAGTATTATCTGCTATCAAATGAACCTAGAATTGGATGGCATTATGAATGGGAAAAAAAATATAAGCAATGAATTCGGAATTTTATATTTATAATAATGAGGCAATATCTGTAGTAGTATTTGCAGGTTTAATGAAAATAGTAAAATCATTAGATGTCGCAAGGGTTTTTATAGTACTGCCACTATTGCTAGATGATAGAATTGTCAGAAAATTGTCATATTCATATAATTCAATGGATGATTTTTTTGATGATAATGCAAAACTATTAGTCGGGTTTAATGAAAGGTACTTAGAGTTGTTGCCAATAACGCTAAATACCATTAATATCTTAAATGAATCAAAAACGATAAAAATTTTAAACGACAAGATTATATATATTGAAAACAATAAGTTTGACTTTAATCATGATTTTGGAATTAGAGCAAATAAAATCGTAAGTGTAATTCTAAATTTTTCAGTTTTGTTAGGAATGCAAAGCACAGACTTGCTATATAAAAATTTAAAAGTTCAAATATGAGATATTATATACATGAAATTAAACTTTGGTTCAAGAATGATTCAGAACCTAAAAGTTATGAATTAAAACCTAATAAAATTAATGTCATTACAGGTGATGCTACAAAAGGCAAAACTAGTTTTCTAAAAATAATTGATTATTGTCTTTTGTCTAAAAAGAATAGAATTGTTCAATCAATAATTAATGAAAATGTATCATGGTATTGCATTAATTTTTTTATAAATGATAAGAATTTCATTATTGCAAGAAAATCACCAGAAGCGGGCGAAGTATCCGCAGAAGTGTATTTTTCAGATAGAGGTATCTATCCAACACTTCCAGTTGCAAACATTAGTATATTCCAATTAAAAGAAGTTCTTAACAAAGAATTCTCTATCCCTAAAATTGAATATCCGACAATAAAAAATCCTCAAAAATTAAGTTACAGAGAATTTCTAGTATTAACATCAATATCAGCTGATATAATTATTACTTCAAACAATTATTTTGACAAGTCTTTCTATGAAATAACTACAGATGAGGACCTTAAACACATATTCTATATAAGTACTGGGATTGATAAAATACAAAATATTTTAATTGAAGAAAAAAGGAGACCTATTGAGCAACAGATTAATAAGTTAGCAAATAAGATTAACACTGAAACAGCAAAAAAAAAGAGCTTGGATTATGAATTAGCCCAACTAATCACAGAATGTAAGGAATATAATTTGCTAAATGTCGATTTTGAATATAGTACATATATTGAAGCATATAATGCATTAAATCAAATAGTCAAAGATTACATTGTATTGGCAAATAATGAGAAGATATTTAAACAGATTGATAGTCTTAACAAAGAGAAAAGGAATCTTATAAAAAAAACAAATGCCATTGAAAACTTCAAAAATGAAGTAGATATTTATCACAAAAATTTGAACAAATATGCTGATAGTCTTAAACCGATAGAATATTTAGCAAATAATTTCAGTGAGATTATTCCTTCTCGAAGCATCCATTTATTTATTAATTCATTAGAAGATTCATTGAAAGAAATAAAAATTGGGTACAAAAAAACGGATTTCAAATTTTATAAATATCAAACAGAATTGACAAGTTTAAATGAGAGATTAAAGCAAATTGATATTGAAATTAAGAGTCTACCTAAAATAAAATCAATTTTCACAAGTGAAGCTGCTAAATATATTTTTATTGGAAATCTTCAAAACAAGTTAACAAACAATGAGAAAAATCGATTAAAATTAGATTCTCCTCAAAAAGAATTGTTAGCGAATTTGAAGGAAGAACTTGAAAAATTAGACTTGCAATTTTATGATATCGATAAAAATAAATATGTTTTAAATGAAGAACTAAATAAATCTATTCAAAGAATATATAGCTTAATCAATTCGATGCCAAATTATAAAAATCATACAATTAGATTTGATATCGATGAGATGGTTTTAAAGTTAAAAAATCCTAGAGAATTATTTGAATCTGAAGATATAGGAAGTTCTTCCAACTATATGTTTTTACATTTATGTTTTTATTTAGGACTGCATGAGTATTTGATAAAAAACAATCATAAACATGTTCCACAATTTTTATTTATAGATCAACCAAGCTTCCCTTATTTTTCTGGGGGAGACAAGGTAAAAACTGATGATCAAGAGAAATTAATAGATGCGTTTAAGCTTTTAAATTCTTTTTTATCGTATGTAATAAATGATCTTAAAAGTGAATTCCAGATATTTATGGTTGAACATGCTCCAAAAGATTATTGGGAGGATAATGACTTAGAATATTTCCATACAGTAGATGAGTTTATTAATGGTAATGGATTAATACCACAATATGTTTTATCAAAAAACACAGAAGAAAATGATAGTATCGATTAAGGCTATAGATAAATTAGTTATTCATGGTATAGGCAATAAGTCTAATGGAAGTGGAATCCGGTTTTCTAACAAGACCTCAGTATTTAATGATATAGAAAGCTATTTTATAGCGCAAGTGCAAAAAGCATTCAAGTTTGAAGAATTTTTTCAACTATATTTCACATATGATATAAACTTAAATCCTGTTTATAATTTTATTGATAGTCTTTTTAACGAGAAAAATAATTTTATCGAGGTTTCTCAAGCCCTTGCAAAACATCTTTATGATCAAAGCACTCATCCTAAAATTAAAGATGGGGAATTATACATTGTTTCATTTAAAAACTGTATTGTTAATGGTATTACCACAGATGCTATAGGCATGTTTAAATCGGAAAATAAAGATACCTTTTTAAAAGTATATCCAAATGATGATAGTTATAAAATTGAGTGTGATAAAGGAATTAATCTCAATAAATTGGACAAAGGCTGCTTGATATTTAATATTGAGAAGGAAAATGGTTATTTAGTTTCGGTGGTTGATAACACCAATAAAGATGTCGAAGCAAAATACTGGATTGATGATTTCTTGCATATAAAACCTCGCAAAGACGAATTTTATAACACTCAAAATGTACTCTTGCTTTGTAAGAACTTTGTAACAGAAGAACTTTCAGAACAAACAGATATTTCAAAAGCCGATCAGGTAGATTTTCTGAATAAGTCGGTGGAGTATTTCAAAAAAAATGAAAACTTTGATATGGCTACTTTTGCCATGGAAGTTATTGGTAAGCCGGAAGTAATTGAAACTTTCAATCAATATAAATCGGATTATGAGTTTGCGCGCGAATTAGCTATTATGGAGAAATTCACTATTTCAGAGTCGGCTGTAAAAAAACAAGCTCGTACAATAAAAAGTGTAATCAAACTAGATAAGAACTTCCATATTTATATTCATGGTGACAGAGAAATGATTGAACAGGGAACTGACAACGAAGGCAGAAAGTATTACAAAATTTATTATAATGTTGAAAGCTAAGTCTAAATTAAAATTAAAATAATTGTTTATCAAAGAAGCAGTCATTAAGAGCCCAACAGAATAAAATAAAAATTACAGCTAAGAAAAACGAATAAATATCAGCATCGAGTTTTCTGTTCACTATCACTATACCACTATCAAAACCTAAAATGGTTATAACCCCTGGCAACTAACATAATTGTCAGGGATTTTTTCTTTAGAATCTAATACCCAAAAAGAATGGTTTACGTTATCTTTAGTTTGTTTTGAAATAATATAGTATTACTGTTGTATATTTCACAAATATCGACAACTTTTGTGAAATATAACTCAAATTATTATGACTCAATCAACTGATAATAAAACAATAGAGTTCCTAAAATACAGGGCAAAGGGTAAAATATATTTTCTCGATGATTTTTCTTCTATTGGCAGTTCTGAATCAATCAGGAAGAGCCTTTCTGTATTGGTAAAAAGAGGTACACTTGTACGTTTAACTCAAGGAATTTATCTGTACCCAAAAATTGATGCCGAATTTGGTATTCTGTATCCATCTGTTGATGATGTATGCAAGGCTATAGCCAAAAGAGATAAAGCAAGGATTGAACCTACTGGAGTATTTGCACTTCATAGTTTGGGTCTGTCAACTCAAATACCGGTTAATGTGGTTTACCTGACAGATGGTATTCCGCGTAAGATAAAATACGGAAACCGTTTTATCAAGTTTAAGAAAACTGCACCAAAAAATTTATCGATGAAAGGAAAAGTAAGTGGTTTTGCAATTGCAGCATTAAAAACCTGAGTTCGGGTTAAGAATTTTAGAAATTGAGAGCTAATTGTCCAGAATTATCCCATTCAACATTGATTGATGGTTTCTTAGGGAAAAAGCAATATGCCACAAGTGCAGATATGATATTCATAATAAAGTTATGAGTTGATCTGTGTCTGCTATGCTCAACATGACATATGTTTTTGAGTTCATCGTTTATGGTTTCAATAACAGATCGTTTTCTTAAAAGGATTTTATCTCTTACTGACATTAAGCTGTTTTTCATGTTACTCTTTATCCCTGTAACCAAATGCACACCATCATTGAAGAGCGCTTCAAAGAGTTTTTGTGATATATATCCTTTGTCTGCAAATAGTTTTCCAAACAGATCTTTTGTAAGAACACTCAGCACCTCTTGATTTCTATCGTCAACGTTACCTTTTGTCAATGAGAAGTTTAGAAGTTCTCCTTTTTCATTACAAACTAAATGAAGTTTGAATCCGTAGAACCAACCCATGGTTGATTTTCCTCTTTCAGCAATTCCTTGGAATACTTTGTTTCGATTAATTCTTTTGTTGTTACAGACCCTTATTGAGCTTGAGTCAACATAAGTTATGCCGGTACATTCACCAAAACAAATAAGCTGTAAATACATCATCAATGGAACAAATACACGAGCTTCTAATTCGACAAAGCGATTGTAAGAAACTGCATTTGGGAAATCTCCATTAAGGTGTTCTCTGATGAAAAACAGATAGTAATGTTTGAAATTTCTAAACGTACCAAAGTGGAAACATACTAAAATAGTTATGATCTCACTTGGTGATAATTGAGTAGCCCTATTGCGTGTTTTCACCTCGCTGGAGGTACAAATAGCAACTTTTTGGACTTCTGACTCATATTCTTTGTAAAAATCATCTGCAATACAGAATATTTCTATAATTTTGTCTGTTGTAATCATAGGAGTTTTATTTTGTTATTTGTTTGACTGTCAATCACAAAGATACAAAATAAACTTCTATATTACAACTTTTTATGTCATTTCCTTATCCCGAACTCAGGTTAAAACAATTAGGCAAGAATGGGATTACACCGGAAGTGCAACTTCAACTTGCTAAAGCACTGAAAAAAGAATCCCCAAAGAATATAAAACATGATATTCAATTAGCACCTGAATGGATTTCAAAACTGATATTATCACTCATAAACTAAATTTTCAAGAAATGAATTGGACTGATTTATCTAAATCGAGACGTACATATTCCGATTGAAACTGAGCCACTAATTTCGGCAAAGTGTGCCACTTGTTAAACTATGGATGTAACCTTACTGCAAAATTGAGTTCAGTAAGAAAAAAGTGGTCAGAATGCTCCGAAATAATGAAGCCCGTCCACCAACGAAAAATCAATATTGAAATTTTTATACTTACTGAAATAAAAAATGTAAAATAGATTTTCCTTTCTTTTAAAATTGGTCAACATCCGCCTTATTGTTAGGACATTTTTCAAAAAATCATTCTTGAATAGCATTTGCTAAGACCGAATTCGGATGGTGGTCAGCATTCTCCGTTTTATCCAATTGTCGGGGATTTTTCAATAGAATCCAATGCAAGGACAGAATGCTTTGCTTTTATCTAAAGTCTGTCTTATTATAATATAGTACAACAGTTGTTCATTTCACAAATATCGACTACTTTTGTGAAACAAGAAACCAATAATAAGCTAATAATAAATCTATTAAAACAGAATATTAAGTTTCATATATAATTGCAACATAATGTTTAAAAAAAAGGTTACCTTAAACATAATAACTATAAATGGATAAAGAAATAATTTTAGAATATGATGCATTTTTAAGATCAATAAAAAGAAATAAAGACATTCCCCACTCTCTTTTAATTGGTGCTGGTGCATCAATCAGTTCTGGCATTCAATCGGCAAATGATTGTATCTGGGAATGGAAAAAAGATATTTATTTATCAAAAAATCCCAACGCATCGGACTATTATAAAAATACTAAAAATGAGTCTGTTAGATTGAGTATACAGAATTGGCTTGATAACGAAGGTATTCATCCTAAATTCAATTCAAATGAAGAATATTCATATTATGCAGAAAAAGCGTATCCAATTGCGGATGATAGAAGAAAATACTTTCAATCCCTTATAGAAGGTATTGATCCGTATATAGGTTATAAACTTTTATGCTTACTGTGTGAAAATGAAATTGTAAAAGCAGTTTGGTCTACCAATTTTGATGGGTTAGTTGTAAAATCAGCTCACCAAGCAAATTTAACTCCTATCGAAATAACCTTAGATAGTGTAGAGAGAATATACAGAAATCAGAGTAAAAAAGAACTATTATCAATTTCACTTCATGGAGACTATAAATATAGCACTTTGAAGAATACTCAAAGTGAATTAGACTCACAGGAAGATGTCTTTGTTGAAGCATTAACCAGATACCATTGTGATAAGAATTTGATTGTTATTGGTTATAGTGGCAGAGATAGGTCTTTAATGTGTGCTATCTCAGAAGCATTTAGTAAAAAGGGTTCAGTAAGACTTTATTGGTGTGGGTATGGACATGAGATTGACGAAGAAGTAAAACAACTTATTGAAACTACTCGGAATAGTGGTCGAGAAGCATTTTTTATACCAACTGATGGTTTTGATAAAACATTATTACATTTAACAAAGTCTTGTTTTGAAGATGATGAAACATCTTTAGAAAGGATAAATGAAATATTGTCATCATCTCAAACCTTAGAATTAGAGATGACAAATTTCACTCAAGAGATAACGAGGACAGACAAATATATTAAGAGTAATTTGCATCCCATAAGTTTCCCAAAAGAGGTTTTTCAATTTGAATTTGAGTATAGTGGGGAAAAACCATGGTCGACATTAAGAGAACTCACAAAAGCTAATGACATTTGTGCTGTCCCATTTAAACAAAAAGTATTTGCCTTAGGAACTTTATCTTCAATTAACAATGTTTTTGGCAATAAAATTAAGGGTGAAATAATTCGTGTCCCTATTTCTAAATTTGATATTGAAATTGTTACTGCTTTTAAATCATTAATGCTTCAAGCTGTATTAAAAACCTTATCAAAGAATGAATTAATTCAAACAAATGAAAAAGATGAAATATGGCTTACAAAAAGTTATAATTCAATAACTCAAAATTCACAAACGGTTGAAATTCACAAATCAATTTATTTATCTCTTTTCTTTGATTATCGAAGCAAATATGCATTTTTGACATTTAAGCCAAGTGTACATTTGACTAGTCAATCAGATATATCAAAAGAAATAAAACAGAGTTTGAGTAAAGTATCGCTAGAAAAACTCTTCAACAATCAATATGATAGGACTCTAGAGGATTGGAAAAGTATTTTATTTAATGGGAAAAAATTAGTATTTGAATATCCCACTAAATCTGGTACTGGATTCGAATTCTCTATTTCTCAAAATACTGCTTTTGCCGAAATAATGGTCGCAGATACCAATTTCCGTGCTTATCATCCAACATCCTATAATAAAGATTTCACATTACACAAAGGGGTTCAATTACTAGAGCCTCAACTAATTTTCACTCACAATAACTCATTTAATCAAACTAAGGATTTTCACCCAATGAGAGCCCTTACTAATCATAGGCCTTTTGATTTCCCATTAAATGGCACTCTATACTCAAATGAAATAAATTTGAGCATAATTTGTAGCCAGAAATACTCCAATGAGCTTTTCAACTTTTTAAATGCTTTAAATCAAAAGCATATATCAAATGTCAATCCAGACTATCTTATAGATTATCCTGGTTTTGCCTCTGCTTATAATATACCAATCAATATACCATTGATTAATGACTCATACAAATGGCTTGATATTGAAATTGATCATTCTAAAGGAGAAATAAAAGATATTGCTTTAAAGTTGGCTAGATTAATTACAGCAAAAATTGACCATCTTGCTAATAGTCAGAATCAGCATACAATTGTAATATTTATACCTGATGAATGGCAAGCTTATGAATCATATGACGAGGATGGCGAAATATTCGATTTACATGATTATATAAAAGCATTTTCAGCATCAAAAGGGGTTTCAACACAACTAATTAGACAAGATACTCTTTCTGATAATTTAAGATGTCAGATATTCTGGTGGTTATCATTATCATTTTATGTGAAATCTCTAAGAACTCCATGGGTTTTAAATAATACAGAAAAAGATACTGCGTATGCAGGAATTGGATATAGCATTAACCATAAGGCAAATCAAACAGATATTGTTATTGGCTGTAGTCATATTTACAATTCCGAAGGTCAGGGTTTAAAATACAAATTATCGAAAGTTGATAATTTTTACTTAGACAAACAAGCAAATCCTTTTTTATCATATGATGACGCCTTTCAATTTGGAGTTTCAATTAGAGAACTCTTTTACAATTCCATGGATAAACTTCCCAAAAGAGTTGTAATACACAAAAGAACAAGATTTACAAATGATGAAATTAAGGGTATAACAGAAAGTCTAAAAATGGCTGGAATAAAAAAAATAGATTTAATAGAAATAAATTATGAGCCTGATGCCAGATTTGTAGCAACCAGCATTTTTCGTAATGAAATGCAAATTGATCGTTTTCCAATTTCAAGAGGAACCTGTATCGTTACAAATAATACAACTGCATTACTCTGGACACATGGGATTGTTCCATCTGTAAGAGATGCAAATTATAGATATTATCTTGGTGGAAGAAGTATTCCGGCACCACTTAAAATTGTAAAACATCATGGGGATTCTAATATTAATCTCATAGCAACTGAAATACTTGGACTCACAAAAATGAATTGGAATTCATTTGACTTATACACTAAATTACCTGCAACTATAAATTCTTCGAATCAGATTGCGAGAATAGGAAAATTATTAGCTCGTTTTGAAGGAAAAACGTATGATTACAGGTTGTTTATTTGAGTAATTCCAACAAAATTATCTTTAGTGAAGCTAATACCAAATCTAACTCACAATAATTTGACTAATTATTTTCAAACTAATTTCGATACACATGGCACAAGTTAAGATTGAAGAGATAATTAATCATCTCGATTATAAAATTTGAAAATCGCTGGAAGCTACTTTAGAAGAGCACTTTCCAAATCAAAACTTTGATACGAGATCTATATTTCGCACATTCAAACGACAAATTTCCAGAAAATGTAATACATGGGAAGATGTCCCAGATAATCTCATTGAAAGAAACTAAAATTAGAAACGTTATAAAATATTTTGTCATTTCTTCACCAAATGGCTCAATTCCGGATTATTTCTAATTCGTTCCATCTCGTCCACAATAATTTGGGCAACTTCTTGTTTGATTCGATTGTAGTTTTTGTCAATTTCATGTTTCATGTTATCGTTACCATCTCTATCAACAAAGGATGCTATTTCGGGTATCATTTTATAAGCTTTGGTTTCGGCTGCTACTTTGGCATTATCTACCACTATTTCAGCATGAAAAATCTTTTGCTCGATGCGTTCCTCAAAATTATCGGAAACTGCTCCCACAAAAACTCCTTGAGTCAAGTTGCTTATCTTTGAAGCAGGAATAAGGCTATCTAGTTGAGTACTGATGGATGTAGATTTATCTTGACGATTGATAGTCATGGATTGGCGCAATTGTAAAACTTTACCGAAACGATCAGATAGGTTTTTAGCTGTCTCTCCCACCACTTGTCCGCTGAATATATTTCCAACCGTATTTTGAATTACTTTCGCTTCCTTATCTCCATAATCCCGATTCAATTGGCTGTAGTCCTGAAATCCCAAGCATACAGCAACTTTATTACTACGAGCGGTGGCAATCAGGTTATCCAATCCACGAAAATAGATGGTCGGTAATTCATCAATGATAACCGAGCTTTTGAGTTGCCCTTTCTTATTGATAAGTTTTACAATACGGCTATTGTACAATCCTAGTGCTGCCGAATAAATACTCTGGCGATCGGGATTATTACCAACACAAAGAATTTTGGGTGCTTCGGGATTATTGATGTCGAGGGTAAAATCATCACCGGTCATTACCCAATAGAGTTGTGGTGAAATCATACGGGACAACGGAATCTTAGCGGATGCAATTTGTCCTTGTAACTGGTCTTGTGCTCCTCCCTCCCAGGCATCCATAAACGGTGAAAGGTAATTCTCAAGGTCGGTATAAGAAGTAAGAATCGTAAAAGTATCGGAATATTTTTTATTCAGAAATTCAATGGCATGGGGAAAAGTGCAATACTTTCCATCCTTATAGATTTTCAAATACCAAATTATAGCGGCTAACAGAATAATCGGCGATTCCACAAAGAAATCACCTTGTTTTTGTATCCAACTGCGATTCAGGTTAAGCATAATGGTATAAGCACTTTCATAGGCGTCACTGATATCTGTCATAAATGTTGGGTTAATTGGATTACAGCGGTGACTTTTTCTCGGATTATCGAAATTAATGACATAAAACTTGGGAGCCACTTTGTACTTGTCACGATGTTTTAGCAAATGGTTATAAGCAATAGTCGATAAATCGTCGAACTTAAAATCATAGATATACATTGCAAAGCCTTTTTCAATTTGCTGTTTAATATAATTATTGACTACAGCATACGATTTACCGCTACCGGGTGTACCCAACACGATAGTGGCTCGGAAAGGATTGACAATGTTGATCCAACCATCCCACTGTTTCTTTTTATACCAAAACTTAGTAGGCAGGTTGACGGAATATTCATTCTCCATTAAACGGGTTTCCTGCATAAAGCTTTCATTCTCGTTGTTGAACACATCGTCCATCATACTATTCTTCAAAAGACGGCTCATATACAAACCGGCCATCATCATACAAATATACCCAATGGTCAAGGTTGAAATATAAAAAGCCACGTTTGCCAGTATAGGTAGAGGCAAAGAAAGTATCCACCAATTCAGAAAAAACAACTGGCTTCCAATAATTAGGAGAATTGTGATTTTTGTCCATGATATTTTCTCTTCTTTTACGCCTTTGGTGCCCAGGCATGACAAAGCCAGAAAAACCACTGCGAACAACTTTGTCCAAATGATAGAGGAGAATAATCCAGACGTTCGTTGAAAACCCAGCAGTATTTTGTTCAATGTTTCAATGGTTAGATTCCACTGTTGGAAAGCTTCATAACAGTACCAGTAGATATTTATCAGTACGAATAGTATACTGATGGCTCGCATAAATTCCATGACTTTTGCCAAGCCTCTTAAATCATCTTCTTGTTGCATAATATTTATTGTTTTAGTTTTAGTTTGTTAGTTTCTAATTTCTTTATTTGTTTTCTTGTTTGTTGTTTTTGAATCTTCAATATCGTATCAGATAGGTTTCTTCCGCTTTTTCTTCTTTTTCATCCGACGGATAAAAGCTTCTTCCTCAGAATCAATACCTCCGTTGGTCTCCATACTGAATAAATTGAGAGAATCATCAAAATTTTCGGTATTATGTTGAGACTTGATTTTAGGCTCGTCAGCGTGTCCAATATGGTTATTAGTGTGTTGCTGTGATTGATTGCCATTACTCTCTTTAGATGAGGTAAAAAGCTCATTAAAAACGTTTGCCGAGAACTCTTTGCCCAAACGGGAACCGTTAAGTACACATTTATTTTGATGATCGATAAATGTTACTCCATAGATACGATTGGCATCATTATATCGGAACACTACATTTATATTATTAGCGGATAGTTGTTTTTCAAAGTCAGCTCGATTTAAAGGTAATTTCATTGCTTTGGTAACTATAGCTCTGGTTCTTTCTTTCAACTGTTTTTGCTTAATAATTTCTCCGGATTGAGCCATTCGTTGTTGCAACGCTTCATATCCAACCGTTTTTCCAAAAAGAGACGACTTAAACGATTTACCAATCCGTTCTCCTTTGTCATTTATTGCCGAATAAACCAAACCGTTAAATATTTTATCGGCTGTACCACCTTTGATTTCTTCAACCGTAATATTATACAATGACAACAAGGCTTTATATTCTCCCATAGTCTGAAAATAATAGGATTTCACAATCGGACGAATGACACTCGCTATTTGACTTTTCAAATTTTCATCGCCATATTGTATCGCTTTGATTGGGGTCACTGGTTGTTTTTCTTTCTTATCAGCCGGTATCAAATGAAACTTTTGTTCAAGATGCCGGCAAATCTCCATGGATTTACGGTATTCAAAATTGTGATCCAACTTCTTCCCGTTCTCGTCTACGCGAACCGAAACAATGTGGAGGTGATGACGATCAATATCCTCGTGCTTGTACACGATAAAAGGTTGGTTGCCATAACCCAGTTTTTCCATATACTCCTGCGCAATTTCCGATAATTGGTCGTCCGTCAAAATATCTTTCGGGTCTGGATTCAAAGAAATATGCAGAATCGGACTTTCCGTCTTTTGATTTGCTGTCAGATAAGGGTCAAAGGAACGCATGCAACCACCTATCGTATAGTTCCCATCCCGGGGTTCTATCATCCGGTTGGTAAGAATTACTTTCCCTTTTTGCTCATCTACCTTGGTTTGATTATAGACCAATGCTCCAAAAATGGAGTTACCCGAACTTATCTTCGCAACCATTTTTGTTTATCATTTCAAATTGGTATCAGTCTTTTCTGATTCTGCATCTGCGGAACCGTATATTTTTACTTCAAGTTTTTGTGTCAAGTCAATAATCTGACGATTCAATACGACCAGTTCAAGGGTTGCCTTCTCCAATCTTGCCAAATAGTAAAGGGCCTTTTTCTCTTCAAAAGCAAATTTAATAGACTTCACTGCCTGATTATAATTGACCCCAATGGCACGGAACTGTGAGTGAAAGGTTGTCAATCTCATATAATAATCCATAGCCGCCTTATCCAGTTTGACTACCCGAATAGGTTTATCGAAGATGCAAGCGGTGATAAAATGTGCTTTTACCTTCATTCCAGACTCATCAAAGCGACCTAAAAATGCAGTATTTTCCACTGCATTGAAACTTATGGAGTAACGAAATATGGCTGGATCACTCTTTTGATTCCTTCCTGCTTTGGTTTTGCGATGCAATTTATTATCTTCTGTATTCATATTCTTGAAATTTTACTTTTGAGCTATTTGCTCCATAAATTACTCTTCTAAAGCACCGACTTCGGAGGATGCTTTTTGTCCCTGAAAGGGCAAGTCATTTTGAGATGCTGAAAGAATTTCAAGCAGCTCAAAATACAACTTGCCATTTGCCAAATGCAAATGTGATTAGCATTATTGACTGCGTATATAGCCTACTGATATTCTCTTGTTTCATGACAGCGCAAAATTAGTATCTGTTTCCCAGCTGTACCATAGCTGGATATAGGACAAAAGAGGTCAGAGAGTGCCAAACTAGGACAGTTCGAAAAAGAGGTCGATTTAATGTATTTATTTGCTTGAAATATTGCTTTACTGCTTTCTTGAAAACTATAAATCATGAATGATTGAAAAAAGTCTTTAATGATTGAATAAATGAATAATTGACTTCAATAAAAATTGAAATCTTGAAACCATGACACCATGAATTCTTGACATCAAGAAATCTTGACAACTTGCATTTTTGAAACTTTGACACCAAGAAATCTTGACACCATGACACCTTGAAATATTGACACCAGGAATTCTTGACAACATGCATTTTTGAAACCATGACACCAAGAAGTCTTGACAATATGACACCAAGAATTCTTGAAATCATGCAATCTTGAAAACTTGTAAACATACATTCTTGAATTCAGGAATGAGGTATAGCAATAATACAACCCAGAATTAAAAACTTAAAAAATGATTGAAATGAAGAAAGAAACATTGTTTGTCGCCTTTTCTACACAAAAGGGTGGAGTTGGCAAAACGACCTTTACCGTTTTAGCGGCGAGTTATCTGCATTACCTCAAAGGTTATAATGTAGCGGTGTTGGATTGTGATTATCCGCAATACAGCATCAATGCCATGCGCAAACGGGATACACAACAAGTGGAAACGGATGACTATTACAAGCTGATAGCCTATAATCAGTTCAAGCAATTGAATAAAAAGGCCTATCCGATTATTTGCAGTTCGCCTGAGGATGCTATCGCTTCAGCCAACAGCTTTTTAGCCTCTACGGAAATGGAATTTGATGTAGTGTTTTTCGACCTGCCCGGGACAGTAAATAGTGCGGGGGTGTTACAATCGCTTGCCAACATGGATTACATTTTTACGCCCATTATTGCAGATCGGTTGGTTTTGGAAAGTTGCCTATCATTCGCACTTTCAATCAATGAGCTATTGGTCAGTAATGCATCCTTGCGTCTGAAAGAACTTCATCTCTTTTGGAATCAGGTGGATGGACGTGAAAAGACCGATTTGTATGACATCTACGAAAAATCCATCCATGCATTCGGTATTCCGCTGCTTCGCACCTTTATCCCTGACACCAAAAGATACAATAAGGAGTTATCCGGAAATCGGAAACCTGTATTTCGTTCCACCCTGTTTCCTACCGATAGGAAAATGATTAAAGGGAGTAATCTGGAAGAACTATTAATTGAAATAGCTCACATCATTAAGTTATAAACATTATGGCAAAACAAACAACTATCCCAAAAGTGGATGAGAATTTTATGAGAGAAGTCATTTCACAAGGTTTTCCTATGAAAAAGGAAATCTTGAATGAAAAAGAAAAAGAATTCTCAACTATTATCAAAGAAGATGAACCTGTAATCGAAACTACTAAAATCAAGGAACCCCAAAAGCGAAAACGAACAGAGCAAACGGATTATCGGGAGACCTATTTTGAAAAGGTAGATCTTACAGATCGTCAAAGCCTTTACATTACAAGAGAGACCCATTTGACCCTTTTAAGTATCGTCAATGTTATTGGAGGCCATAAAGTTAACATTAGCAGCTATGTGGAAAATATCATCCTCCACCATCTTGAAAGTCACAAAGATGAAATCAACAATCTATATGAAAACAAATTCAAAAAACCCATATCGTAATGACAAATATAGTATTAATATCCATTCTCTTATACCTCATTTGGGTACTGCTTTATCTTCAACATCAGCGAATAAAAAAGTTATTCTATCCGAAAGTAAAATTACCACCCAATATAACTCCAATTTTTGCAGACGATGACGATATAATGGGTAAAACGAAAACTCAATTAAGCCATGTTGTGACAAACGATGACAGCCTGAGACAGATTGAAAAACCGATTGATAACGCCACTACATTTGCTGAGTCCAATGGAAATACAAGGTCGCCAGTGGTCGAAAATAGCGAATTGGACAGCGTATTTTCCGACTCTCCCGAATCCATGGATTTGGACATAGAATCTGAATACAATGAAGACGATTTGTTGGAGGAAGAAGATTTGAATTGCTTTGTGGAAGATGAAATTACCGGACCAGCCACAGGTATTCAATATGATGAAATGGAAAATCTTGTTCAGGTAATGAAGCAAAGCGGGTCTTCACAAGAAGCAGAACTCATTGCAATGAAAACGTTTCAACAGATGGAACAAACCGAGCTATTTCATCTTATGGTTTCACAAATTTCTGGAGGCAAAGAACGGGTAACAGAGATGTTGAATAAGTACAATATAAATTCTAATGAGACAAACGCAATGAATCCCGAAAGTCACGATGGTGACTTTCAGCAATTCGAGATAAACAATTTTATATAATAAGCTAACATCATGAAGAAAATCAAATATGGCTAATGGTAATTAAACTCACTTAAAAGCAATCTAAAAACACTTATTTATGGTGTTTAAATCCATTTCGATTACTGATAATTTTAAAAAATATATTATGACTAACAAAAAAGTATTTCTAACAGCAGTTTGCATACTAACTGCCTATGCTTCTCTTCGGGCGCAAGGGAATGGTTCCGGAGGCATCACTGAGGCTACCACCATGGTTACATCTTATTTCGAACCGGCTACTAAATTGATTTATGCCATAGGTGCCGTTATCGGCTTGATAGGTGGTGTGAAGGTATACAGTAAGTTTTCTTCGGGTGACCCGGACACCAGCAAAACAGCGGCATCATGGTTTGGAGCCTGTATCTTTCTGATTGTAGCAGCTACCGTTTTACGTTCCTTTTTCTTGTAAGTCAATGGCAGATTATCCAATTAATAGAGGTATTGGCAAATCGGTGGAGTTCAAAGGACTGAAAAGCCAGTACCTCTTCCTTTTTGCAGGCGGACTACTCACCATCTTTGTCCTGTTCGTGATTCTGTATATGACTGGAATCGGTCAATGGTTCTGTATTGGCTTTGGTGTTATCGCTTCATCTGTACTTGTCTGGCAAACTTTTGCACTGAATCATAAATACGGTGAATATGGACTTATGAAGCTGAGTGCTGTCAGGAATCATCCGAAGTACCTGCTTAACCGTAAAAGATTTCCCCGATTATTCAAACACATTCATCAAAAAGAAGTATGAGAAACATATTAAAAGCAGCAATGCTTGAAAGTAAATTCCCGATTTGGGGAGTAGAAATGGGTTGCATCATTTCAAAGGACGCCGATATAACGGTTGCTTTTAAAGTGGAACTGCCCGAACTCTTTACGGTTACCGGTAAGGAATATGAAGCCATTCATTCTTCCTGGACAAAGGCAGTAAAGGTGCTTCCTGATTATTGCATCCTGCACAAACAGGATTGGTATATCAAGGAACAATACAAGCCGGAAATCAAACAGGAAGAAATGAGTTATCACTCCCGAAGTTTTGAACGTCATTTCAATGAACGTCCTTACCTGAATCATACCTGTTACCTTTTTTTGACTAAGACTACCAAGGAACGTTCCCGGATGCAGAGTAACTTTTCGACTTTGTGCCGGGGCTCTATTATCCCCAAAGAGTTTCGAGACAAGGAAATTGTTGAAAGATTTCTGGAAGCTGTGGGACAATTTGAACGGATTATCAACGATGGCGGATTCATTACCCTTACCCGACTAACCACTGATGAGATTGTAGGTTCTGAATCCAAAGCCGGAATTGTTGAAAAATACTTTTCGCTGTCTCAGGAAAATACCACTACACTCAAAGATATTACGCTCAAAGCAGAAGAGATGTGCATTGGTGATAATATTCTTTGCTTGCATACCCTGTCGGATGTGGATGATCTGCCTGCCAGCGTGGGAACAGATATCCGATACGAGAAACTATCCACCGACCGTTCCGATTGCCGGTTGTCGTTTGCTTCTCCGGTTGGGTTGCTACTTTCTTGTAACCACATTTACAATCAATACCTATTCATTGATGATAGTGTCGAGAACCTACAAAAATTTGAGAAAATGGGGCGTAATATGCATTCTTTATCAAAGTACAGCAGGAGCAATCAAATCAATAAAGAGTGGATTGATAAGTACCTGAACGAAGCCCACAGTTATGGACTTACCTCTATTCGTTGCCATTGTAACGTGATGGCATGGAGTGATAACCGGGAAGAACTTAAACACATCAAAAATGATGTGGGCTGTCAATTAGCACTTATGGAATGTAAACCCAGGCATAACACCGTGGATACCCCAACGCTATTTTGGGCTGGCATTCCGGGCAATCAAGCGGACTTTCCGGCAGAAGAGAGTTTTTATACGTTCATTGAACAGGGCATTTGCTTTTTCACCGAAGAAACAAATTACAAAAGTTCTGTTTCTCCTTTTGGGATAAAAATGGTGGATAGACTGACAGGGAAACCAATCCATGTGGATATTTCGGATTTGCCTATGAAAAAAGGGATTATCACTAACCGGAACAAATTTATATTGGGACCATCAGGCAGCGGAAAATCGTTTTTTACGAATCACATGGTAAGGCAGTATTACGAACAAGGTTCGCATGTCCTGTTAATCGATACCGGCAATAGTTACCTGGGACTTTGTGAGATGATCCATCGCAAGACCCGGGGTGAAGATGGCGTTTATTTTACCTACTCAGAACAAAATCCAATAGCGTTCAACCCTTTCTTTACCGAAGATGGCGTATATGATATTGAAAAGCGTGAAAGTATCAAAACATTGATTCTGACTTTATGGAAAAGAGACGATGAACCTCCGACCCGTGCTGAAGAGGTGGCTCTTTCCAATGCAGTAAGTTTGTACATCGACAAAATTAAATCACGGGAATTATCCCCTAGTTTCAATAGCTTCTATGAGTATATAAGAACAGATTACCATGAGGTGTTGAATGGGAAGAAAGTACGGGAAAAAGATTTTGACATTGCCAACTTTCTGAATGTGCTCGAACCGTATTACAGAGGCGGGGAATATGATTACTTACTAAATTCCGACAAACAAATTGATTTACTTTCAAAGCGATTTATCGTTTTTGAACTGGACAACATCAAGGATCATCCCATTTTATTTCCCATTGTTACCATCATTATCATGGAAGTCTTTATCAATAAGATGAGACGACTGAAAGGAATAAGAAAGGTCATCCTGATTGAAGAAGCCTGGAAGGCAATTGCCAAAGAAGGCATGGCAGAATATATCAAATACCTTTTTAAAACGGTTCGTAAGTATTTCGGCGAAGCCATTGTCGTAACGCAGGAAGTGGAAGATATCATTGCTTCTCCCATTGTCAAAGAATCCATCATCAATAATTCCGACTGTAAAATTCTCCTGGATCAACGTAAGTACATGAATAAATTTGATGCTATTCAGGCACTTTTAGGACTTACAGAAAAGGAGAAAGCACAGATACTTTCCATCAATCTGTCAAATAATCCAAACCGTTTGTATAAAGAGGTTTGGATAGGCCTGGGAGGTACACAATCTGCCGTCTATGCCACGGAAGTATCCATGGAGGAATATCTTACATATACTACTGAAGAATCCGAAAAAGTAGAACTATTCAATCTCGTTGAAAAGTTGGATGGCGATATCGAATTAGCCATCAAACAGCTTTGTGAAACAAAACAAATAAAAAAAGAATGATGATCAGTTTTGCTCATGATTTTAAGTCATATCATTTCATTTCAAATTTAGAAATAATCCAGTAGCATTTACTTTTAAAGCAATTATCAAAATCAACTTTCAAAATTCATTAAAAAATCAATTCTTAAGATGAAAACAAAAATCTATTTAGCAGTCATCTTCCTAATGACTTGCGTCATGTCCTCGAAAGCCCAATTTGTTACATTTGATCCTACCAACATGGTTCAAGGTATCGTAAACACGACCAAACAAGTGATTGAAACCTCAACAACCGCCTCGAACATGGTGAACAATTTCAAGGAAACAGTGAAACTCTATGAGCAGGGCAAGAAGTATTATGATGCTTTGAAGACAGTCAGTAATTTAGTCAAGGATGCAAAAAAAGTACAGCAAACCATCTTGATGGTGGGTGAAATTTCAGACATATATGTCAATAGTTTTCAAAAAATGCTCATTGACAAGAACTATACCGTACAAGAGTTGGGTGCAATTGCTTTTGGTTATGCTAAACTGTTAGAGCAAAGTGGAGATCTTCTTGTCGAATTAAAAGCGGTAGTAAGTTCCAACGGACTTTCCATGACTGATAAAGAGCGACTGGATATTATTGACCGGACCTACAACTCAGTTAAGAAATATCGTAATCTGGTCACTTATTATACCAACAAAAATATTGCTGTAAGCTACCTTCGTTCACAACGTACTGGTGACACGGATAGAGTGAAAGCTTTATATGATACGAACGAAAAATACTGGTAAGCTATGTTGTTATCTATTGAATTCGAAACGCTGCACCAGATTCTGCGGAGTCTATATGTAGAAATGATGCCTCTTTGCTCCAATATGGCAGGGGTAGCCAAAGGGATAGCCGGTCTTGGAGCTTTATTTTATGTTTCCTCCCGGGTGTGGCAGTCCTTAGCAAGAGCTGAACCAATTGATGTTTATCCGCTGCTTCGCCCTTTTGCCATTGGTTTGTGCATTATGTTTTTTCCAACCTTTGTTTTGGGTACTATCAACGGGATACTAAGTCCGGTTGTTCAAGGCACAAATCAAATGCTCCAATCACAAACTTTTGATATGGAAGGGTATCAAAAGCAGAAAGATAAATTAGAATATGATGCTGCCATGAAAAATCCTGAAACTGCTTATTTGGTAAGCAATGAAGAATTTGATAAGCAACTTGATGAGTTGGGATGGAGTCCGGGCGATTTAGCCACCATGACGGGAATGTATATTGAAAAAGGGATGTACAGCATGAAAAAATCCATTCGGGATTTTTTTCGGGAACTGTTAGAGATATTGTTTCAAGCAGCTTCTCTTGTGATTGATACTATTCGCACCTTTTTCTTAATCGTATTGGCTATCCTTGGTCCCATTGCCTTTGCTATAAGTGTGTGGGATGGGTTTCAATCTACCATGACCCAATGGATCACACGGTATGTGAGTGTTTATCTCTGGCTCCCGGTATCCGATTTATTCAGTACCATTCTTGCCAAAATACAAGTGTTGATGTTGCAGAATGATATTTCGCAGTTGCAGAATAATCCCAATTACTCCATAGATTCATCCAACGTAGTGTACATCATTTTTTTGATTATTGGAATCATCGGATACTTTACTGTTCCAACAGTAGCAGGATGGATTATTCAGGCAGGAGGAATGGGAAATTATGGTCGAAACGTCGGCAATACAGCTGGAAAAGCGGGTTCAATAGCAGGTGGTGCAGCAGGAGCCGCAACAGGAAATGTAGCCGGTCGACTACTTGGAAAATAACTTTTTAAATAAAAAGACAAATGGAATTCAAATCATTAAAAAATATAGAATCGAGTTTTAAGCAGATCAGACTCTTTAGCATTATTTTTCTTTGCCTATGTGGAGCCGTTACTGGGTATTCGGTATGGAGTTCCTACAATTTTGCAGAAGCACAACGGCAGAAAATTTATGTTCTGGACAATGGAAAATCTTTGATGCTGGCTCTTTCACAAGACCTTTCACAAAATAGGCCGGTTGAAGCCCGGGAACATGTAAAACGCTTTCATGAACTCTTCTTCACACTCTCGCCCGATAAGGATGCGATTGAAAGTAACATCAAAAGAGCCTTGTTTCTCTCAGACCGAAGTGCCTTCAATTACTATTCGGATTTGTCTGAAAAAGGATATTACGCCCGAATCGTTTCGGGAAATATAAATCAAGCTATTCAAGTGGATAGTGTGGTTTGCAAATTCGATAAGTATCCGTATCAGGTCATGACTTATGCCCGGCAAATGATTATCCGTGAGAGTAATGTAACTGAGCGGAGCTTGATAACCCATTGCCTACTACTAAATTCTGTGCGAAGTGATAATAATCCCCAGGGGTTTAGTATTGAAAATTTTGAGATAGTCGAAAATAAAGACCTAAAAGTCATAAACAGATAACTCAATGAGAAACGAAATAATAATGAAAATTTTTCAATTCAGATGTCTGATTGAAAATAAATTGAAAAATTATTGTGCTTCTCTCTCGCCTAAGAAAAGACTTGTCTCGATATTGATTCTATGTTCTTTTTTTGGAATTGTCTCACTCTATTTCTCTCTTTCTTCTATTTACAATATCAAGAAAACAGATAGGCAGCAAATCAAGATAGGACATATCAACCAACTGCAACTACATGCAACCGATAGTATTCACAAACTAAATTTAAAACAGTATGAAAGAAACTAATGAGGGCGACAAACCTCAAAAAGAACTGTTGACAGTCGAACAAAAGTTAAGGCAAAAAAAGATGCTCATCTTTCCTTTGATGTTCATCATCTTCGGTTTAATCATGTGGTATATCTTTTCTCCTTCGAAGTCGGAGAAAGGAAAAGAAACGAAAGGTTTTAACACCACGATTCCAATGCCAAAAAGTAATGTGTTAGCTGGGGATAAAAAAGCAGCTTTCGAACAGGCAAAAATGGAAGAGAACCAGGGAGAACAAAAACATTCGTTGCAAAGTATGGCTTCCATGTTCTCAGAAGAAATGAAAAGCTCTGATGCCAATAAGTTAAATAACGAAAAGTTGAATGACGAATCGAAATCAAAAATTAACCATCCAAGCGGGAATGTCAGTACCAGACAACCTATTGCAAAAATTCAAAGTTCTAACATTGCCTACAGGCAAGTAAACAGAAATTTGAGTAATTTTTTCAAATCATCGAAAGAAAAACCTGAGAATAGAAAAGGGAATCAAAAGGTGGAAGATCTTTCGGCAAGAATTAAGGAGAATAACAGTCGTAGAAACGCCATGGCAGACCAAATTGAATTGATGGAAAAATCATATCAAATGGCTGCCAAGTATATTCCGCAGGGTCAAAATCAAGGACAGATAGTGGGTCTGCAAAATAATCAATCAGTTGGTTCTTCGCTTATGAGCACAAAGAAAAAGAGGCAGATTTCGAGAATCAACCAACAAAATGAGCAAACAGTTTCGAGTTTGCCACAAGCAATAGATTCCCTCGGAATTGGCAACAATAAAAACCCACATAATAACGGATTTAATACGGCTATTGGCAAAAGTTTACAGGAAGACAGAAACACAATCAGAGCTTGTATACATGAGAATTGCTCGCTTATAAACGGTCAAAGTGTCCGGTTACGATTGCTCGAACCTTTGCAAGTTGGGAAAACCCTTATTCCACGAAACACGATGATCTCAGGTGAAGTCAAGATACAAGGTGACCGCCTTGAGATTTTGATTCAATCACTGGAATATATGGGAATTATTCTTCCCGTGGAATTAACAGTGTATGATACCGATGGTCAGGAGGGAATTTTTATCCCGGGGTCATTGGAAATAAATGCCTTTAAAGGAATGGCGGGGAATATTGGATCAAACTTGGGATCAAGTGTTTCCTTTAATCAATCTGCCAGTCAACAACTGGTGTCTGGATTAGGAAAAGGATTCATCCAAAGTGGTTCTCAGTACTTGTCCAAAAAATTCCAAACCATCACTGTCAAATTAAAGGCCGGGTATAAAGTCTTGCTGCTAATAAATCAAGAGTAGCTATTCAACAAATCATTAAACAGAGGGGAGCTTCGCTTCTCACAAACAACTAAATTAAAATGAAAAAAACAAGATTCTTGCTGATTCTATTTCTTGGAATCATTGCTTCCACCGTTGCACAATCAACCAAAGGGGATTTTTATGAAGGACTTACAAAGAAAATCACCTACGACAAAATGATTCCTCCTTACGGGCTGGAAGTTACTTTCGATAAGACTGTCCACATTATTTTTCCCTCAGCCATTCGGTATATCGATTTGGGTTCCACGAATATCATTGCGGGCAAAGCTGATGGAGCAGAAAATGTTATCCGAGTAAAAGCTGCCGTTCGAAATTTCAAGACCGAAACCAATTTTTCAGTAATCACCGAAGAAGGAAGCTTTTATACCTTCAAAGTGAAGTATGCCAATGAGCCACTCTTAATGAGTGTGGAAATGAAGGATTTTATACACGATGGTGATACGGTGTCTCATCCAAACAATGCGCTCGAAGTCTATCTCAAAGAATTGGGGAATGAATCTCCCATGATGGTACATCTGATTATGAATTCAATTTATAAAAATGACCGGAGAGAAATTAATCAAATCGGTAGCATGAGTTTTGGCATTCAGTATCTACTTAAAGGAATCTATACACATGATGGACTTCTTTATTTCTATACTCAAATCAATAATTCTTCCAATGTTCCTTTCGATTTAGATTTTATCACATTCAAGATTGTAGACAAAAAAGTTATGAAACGTACTGCCATTCAAGAAACGGTTATTTTTCCCATTCGGGCTTTTAACTACATCACCCGTGTGAATGGAAAAAGCAGTGAACGCACTGTCTTTGCAATGGATAAGTTCACCATACCACAGGACAAAGAGCTCGTCGTGGAACTTAACGAGAAAAATGGCGGTCGCCATCAACGCTTTTGTGTTGAAAGTTGTGATGTCGTGAGAGCAAAACTTGTCAACGAATTAAAAATCAAGTAATATGAGAAGGTCAATATTAATGTTTATCGTATGTATTACTTCGTTTGGATACATAAACGCACAGCGTTACTTACCCGGACAGGAAGGTATTCAAGTCACTCTGGGAACTGTGAATGGAATAAACCTCAAAAAAGCATTTTATGGAGGCGCATCCGTTTCCACCTACACACAAAACGATAGCCGTTGGGTTATTGGAACTGAATTTCTGCTAAAGCAACTTGATTACACCCAAGTGCAAATCCCGGTGGCTCAATTTACTGCCGAAGGAGGTTATTACTATAGTTTCCTTTCAGATCCGAGTAAGACTTTACTTTTATCCATTGGTGCATCTGGGTTGGCAGGATACGAAACAAGTAATTGGGGAAATAAACTGCTTTTTGATGGTGCAACTCTTCTTAATCGGGATGCATTTCTGTATGGAGGTGCGCTAACATTAGAACTTGAAACTTTTATCACCGACCGCATTATCCTTTTAGTGAATGCTCGTGAACGTGTTCTATGGGGATCATCCATAGGTGAATTTTCAACTCAATTAGGTACAGGTCTTAAAATTATTATCAATTAAAACAGCATTTTTTATGAAAAATACAATTATAATCAGCATAGTAGCTATAGTGTCGTTGCTATTCGTGGGATGTAACGATAAGCTGAATGTACAACAGATGTATGAGTTTTCACTTAGCACCTTGCCGGTGCAAAAGACAATCATTTCGGGTAAAACGGTAGAAATCCGTTGCCAGTTGAATTGCTCCGGCAAATATAAAGATGCCAGGTATACCATTAGCTATTTTCAACCTGAAGGTAAGGGTTTCCTCAAAAATGAAAATGGTATTGTATTCGTTCCTAACGATTTTTATTATTTGGACAATGAAACATTTCGTCTTTTTTATACGTCGTCTTGCCTTGTTCAACAGGTCATAGATATAACTATTCGCGATAATTTCAATCAGGAATTTAAGCTAAGTTTTAGTTTTACAAATGAAAGTGTAACCGTTACCAGGACTGGAACTGGAACTGGAACCGGAACCGGAAGAAGAACCCCAAATTCAACTAACTGAATATCATAGAATTATTGTTTTAGTTCAAATAAAATTATTAATTGATTTTTTGTCGGAATTAAGTAATAATAATCATTTCAAAAGCAACTGAATCTTCATTTATTGAAAAGCGGGAAATAACTTTAGGTGGGCGAATCTAGCCCGAACAAGTTTTTCTCGTTTTTCTTTTTTTTTGTTTTATACGCCAAATATTAAACACTTTCTTTTCCCTGACACGAAGTGTAAACATGTATTGTTTTGCACGAAGTGCTAAATATTATAACTTCTTTTAGCGAATAAATTATTTTTATTCAGAGCGTCAAGCAAAATAATTTAATCGCTTAATGTAGTTTAACCGTTGTCCCTATTAAAAAATAGTATGCCTGTTTTCTTTGCTTCCAGAAATATAGTTTCAAAAAAACAGACATATTCTTTTGGGGTATTCCTATCGAGTTGAAACATAAAACATGAATCTTGAATTTTCTTAAATGTTGGAAAGCAGGAAATAATTTTTCCATTATCCGTATCCTAAAAAAGTAAGAATCATTTCTTGAAAATTATTCTTACTTTTCAACATTATCAAACCCGATCACAACGCATTTTTTTGAGTGGATACCGGGGCCCGAAGTGTCAGGCGAGAAAAAAACGTGTTGTGTCCACTGTCCCCACAGGGAAAACCTGTTATGACTTTTATACTTCCATCAAAAACTATACACGCATTAAAGTCATAAGTGGTTTGCGGGGCATTATTCTCAGGTTTGCCGGATTGGTTGAAAACTCGCTTTTTGCTTAAAAGGAATCTTACATTTTAGTTTGTTGAGATTTAATTATGGGATCAACTCGTAGCAGTAAAAAAAATCCATTGGAATTATGTTGAACAGTTGCTTAGTCAGTAGCTAAAAGCGGAAACAAAGCATTGAAATTAAAGCATTTCTTATGCCATGCGATAAGATAATGAAAAAAATGAAGGCAAATGTAGTGCTTGGGGTCCGGAGAAAAGTAAACTGTATTTCCCGAGCGCTATGGAACCAGAATGGAATGAACCGACCGTAAGCACAGGTAATAAAATACGATTGACCGAAGTGACTTTAAAAACTACCAGTGGGACATTGAGGATATTCATTATTCTGGGCAAACTCGCCGCAGAAAATAAAAACATACCTTTGGAAATGCGTGGGAAAAAGGCTTGGATAGTTTCTGACTGAATTAATGGAGCCTGCGGAATGGGAAGGAAGGAACTACCGAAGCCATGCGGTGCTGAGGTGTTTGTATAAAATGAAAGTGAAATGAAGTGCAGGGATTCGAAGAGAATGAGTTTTGCGATATAAACGAAGTCCCGGAAAGAAATGGAGCTGGAATGATTGCATATACCGCTGGCACATTGCCTTAAACTCGGCATGTATTTATTTTCTGCACAATTAATGGGTGGTGGTTTTTTTTGTGGCTATCTTATATTTGCGGCACACATAAGAACTCGCCGACAAGGCGAAATTACTTTCCGCTCTACCTTTAGGCATATTATTGGGGCAAACTCGTTGTAGTGGAGAAAATAAAACAGTTGAAATGCGTCGGAAAGTGGCATAGGTGGCGATTGAATGTGACAGAACAATGGGTTGGGAAATGAAATGGAGCAAAACTGGATGTTGTGTAAGGAATATTTGTGAGTGGAAATAGCCGGATCATCTAAATGGAATGAGAGGGTTGATTATGGAGAGGAATGAAGAAGCCACTTATGGAGTGCGGTACTAAGACTGTTATAATGAATGAGGTATATTGAAGTGAAAGATAGTGAAGTTTGCGAAACGATGAACAGAAATAAGACGATGGAATAAATCTACCCCAAGCATAAGGAAATAAAACACGGCAAATTTACTTTCATAACAACTGATTATAGAGCTTCAGCAATTTTAGGGCTTTTAAACAGCAGTGTAAATGGGATACACTAAATAAATCCCTTTAGGTTTTGTAAAATATTTTACATACGACTATATATTTGAAATTCTATTTTCGGAAAAACTTGGTTTTTAATCATAAGGTTCAATTTGTACTAAATATGTAACTTACATATTATCTACCTCATCCATTCGAGCAATTAATCTTTTCCGAAGCTCATCCAAGTATTGTACCCGGTTGCCTTTACGACCACGAATTTCAAGATAAGTACGATAAATATCGCCTAGTTCAATGTTGAATACATTCTCAAAATAAAAACCTAAACTCTTTAAATCAGAATTTCCGTTGTTGATGCTTCCGGTAGAATATATCGCATAAATAAGTTCTACAAGGGCAACTTTGGAATCTGTCCACGTTACTTTGACATTAGGAAAGTTGGTTGTTTCGAATTTGTTAGTTGATGGCTCTTCCAACTTTGACAATTCTGCGTTGAGATAAATACTCAACATATCATTGGCTAATATTTTTGCAACTTTAGAATCAAATCCTGTAAAGAACTTTGGGTCTCTCTCAAAGTAAAAACTATCCAGATTTAAATGAATATCCGGTTTCCCTCTTAAAAAATATTGTTTATCTAGATCCGTGCTTCCCGTACGGTAATACTTATAAAAGTCAATATTATTATCAAAAAAAACTTTCAACCTATCAAGTTGTTTTAATGTATAGGTCTTTTGCATTAGATCACTTCCAGTGGGTCGATTCATTTCGATCTTATAGATCGTGCTATAATAAATGAGTTTACTGAATATCTGTGGTTTCAGGTCTTTAAAAAATTGAATTTCGTCAGTCTCATTCTTAAATGAGTATTCAGAAATGTAAACTTTAAGTTCATTAAATGCTTTTTCTAATAAGGAAGTTGCCTTTAGTGATTTTTTGAAAATATCATCTTCTTCCAAGTCCAGAACTTGAATTTCATTATTAATTCTTTCCAAGAGATCTTGAGTATATTTTTTCATAGTTGAGAGTTCGATTAGTTGTTCTTTAATTATTTGTAAAAAACTGGATCTGGCACTTCCACAATATATAAATACCTCGATTGTAATAAAAGCAAATCGAACAATACCAATACTTTTCTTTTGTCAGAATTGTGTTTAAATACTAGTAAATCTACTATTATTTCGTTATCTGACCACATTTGTCATTTTAAAATGAAACTATAATACTATGGTTGTAATTAATGGAAGAATCCAACTTTTGAAACTTCACACATCTGCGAACAATGATAAATCTCTAGCTTGACGAATATAATGTCGCATTTTAAAATTTAGACCTCTTCTAGAGGGACTTTGCCGAGTGCAACTATGAAAATTATACGACATTATTTAGGTTCAATTACTTAACTTCAAATCGTAGCATTAAGAATTATATTGATTTATACTTTTTGGACTTATTACCGACAGAATTTCCTAAAATGGGAAGGTGAATATCCGGTTCGCTTTTTAAATAAAGTACCAAAATGCTCTACTGTATTATAATTCAGGGTACATGAAATTTCTTTCACAGAACAAGAAGTTTCAAGTAACAATTGTTTTGCTTTCATTATTTTAAGCTCATGGTAATAATTTGCAGGTGCAAAACCAGTGACTTTTTTAAACAGTTTTCGAAATGAAGTGTAATTCGTATCTAATTTTTCTGACAGTTCTTCCGGATAAATATTTTTTAAAACATTCTCGTTCATAATGATTTTGGCTCTTTCAATAAGTTGTAAATCATATTTAGTTGCTATTTCTTTATTATTTATTTCTGAAATCAAAAGTCCAATCATATGGTAAACAATTCCTGATAAATGTAATTCCAGAGGCTGTTGTTCTAATTTAGCCAATTCAATTGCCCTGTTATATAGTTTTACCAGTTCTTCATTTAAGCCTATGTTATAAACCTGACTATCATATCCTAAGAATGAATTTTCAATCCATTTATATAAAACATTACCTTCAAATCCGATATAGTACTCATTCCATCCTGTCTCTTCGTTTGGAATATAAGAATGCCACTGTTCTGGGTATAGAATAAAGATATTCCCTTTAGAGAGATTATATTCACAATTTTCTATCAATAGCTTACCACCCCCTTTAGTAATATATATTAACTGGAATTCGTTTAGTTTCCTTCCTTTTTGGGAACTGAAATAATAACCTGCCGGGTGACTTTTTACAGGATATTGAGTATATGGTTTTATTGTCTGAAACCCTACTGTATTTACGCTAATTCCCAAACTTTTATTAGCTTTATTTTTCTGTAAATATTTTACATCAATACCTAAATCGTTATAGTTCATTATAAAACAAATTATTAAATTATATTAAAAATATTTTATTGACAGGTTGTCAAATTACCAATTGATTTTCGCAAGATTTAAACGGATAATTTTTCTAATTTAATTAGATTAGAAGTCCCATATAGGAATATTCAAAAATAGTACATAGGGCAACCTTATTTGTGCGAAAAACATATAAACGAATTGAAACACATCTTTCTCAAATGTCGTAAACTGATATTCATTTATTGTGCTCTCTTTTATTGTATCAAAATAATAACCTTTCAGATGTGCTTTCGCAGGATATGGAAAATTTGAATTAACAGATTGGAGCCCAACTGAATTTACCATAACTCCATATTTATTGTATATCTCATTATCTAAAGTATATGATAAATAAATACCTAAGTTACTATAATTCATACTTCTATTATTTGTGATGATTTATTTGCTTTCAGTACATCTATCTACTAAATAAACAATAGATTGGTAGGGAATTCCACTATGAGTTGTGAGACCAATTTCGCAAGTGCGACTATTACTGAATCCGTATTTTATGTTGTTCCTTTCAATTTGAAGCCTGAGCTTTCTTAAAGCATATTTATTTACTTCAGGTTGTGTAAAACCTTTATCACCAGCAAAGCCACAGCATCCAACTTCTTCGGGAATAAGCACATTTGAAGAGCACATTTCCGCGAGCTTTACAATTTTCTCTTTCAAGTTCATTCGGGTCATACTACAAGTTACATGAATAGAAATCGGATCATTCGTTTTTGTGAATTTGAGTTTATCCAATAGAAATTCAGTAATAAATTCAACCGGCTCGAAGAGTTGCAATGGTGATTTCATTGTATTTCTCATTCGGTGTAAACATGGACTCTGATCGCACAAAACAGGATATTGTCCATGCTTAGTAGCCTCGATTAAAATGGCTTGGAGTTCAAACGATTTTTCATCAGCTTCTTTATAAAAGCCTTTGCTTTCCCATATTGTACCACAACAAAGCTGTTTCATATTCTTAGGAAAAATAACTTCATAGCCTGCTTTTTGAAGTAATTTTACCATTTTCTCGTGCAAAGACATTTGTTCAGGAGCATCTTTGGCCGGGCCCATAGTTTGATTAATGCAACTAGGGAAATAAACAACTTTAAGAGGATTCTGGGAATTCACAGGTATTTTCTTCGGACGTTTAACACCTTTCGGCATTGCCGGAGTCCACAATGGAATTTTATTAGCACTAAAGTTTCGAAGCTCAGAAGCTATAGCAGTAAGCGATTTTGTCCCAATTACTGTATGAACTTTATTTACCAGTGAAAGAAAGGGCGCAAAAAAAGGCGTAATTAAACCGAATTTTTTTGCTGTAAAGTTGCCCAATTGTTTTTTCGGGAACGTTTGGTTTTTTATGGTTCTCAAATCGTGAATCATCTCACCAGTATTGATACTAACGGGGCAACTAGTAGAACAAAGCCCGTCGCCAGCACAGGTTTGTTCTCCAAGGTATTTGAAATTGTGCTCCAATTCATTTAAACGGGAACTATCTTCCCCGGTTTTTCGAAGTCTCGAAATCTCACGTTGCACCACAATGCGTTGACGGGCAGAAAGAGAAAAGCCACTCGTTAAGCAATTTACTTCGCAGAATCCACATTCAATACATTTATCTACATGTTTATTAGTTGGAGACAAAGACTTAAAGTTCTCGAGATAGCAATTGGAATTGTCATTGAAAATAACTCCTGGATTTAGCAATCCTTTTGGGTCAAAAAGGTCTTTCACTTCTTTCATCAGACCAAACACTTCATCACCCCATTCCACTTTCACATATGGAGCCATGTTTCTACCAGTTCCATGCTCAGCCTTTAGTGAACCATCGTATTTTATAACCACCAATTCAACCACATCTTTTATCAATGCCTCGTATCGTTTCACTTCTTCGGGTTGATCAAAATTCTGATTGACAATGAAATGAAAATTTCCTTCTAACGCATGACCATAGATTACACCATCATCATATCCATGTTTTGCAACCAATATCTGCAAGTCTGCAACAGCATTTGGTAAATCGTCGAGCTGAAAAGCAATGTCTTCTATCAAACATGTTGTACCCAAAGGCCGCATTCCGCCTATTGATGGAAAAATACCTTTTCTGATTTTCCAATATTTATTGTATTCTTCCGCTTTATCTGTAAAACGAAGCGGCCTTACAGTTTGAAAATCAATAATCAATTTTTCAATTTCTGCTATATTTTCATCCAATTCTTTTTGGCTGTCTGCCTTTGTTTCAACCAAAATTGCAGTCACACCATTGGAAAAATTTTTAATATATTCTGGAATTCCATCTTGGTTTTCAACTGATTTCAAAGCTAAACGATCGAGTAGTTCAGCTCCGTAAACTTTACCTGGTTTCATTGAAACAACTGCTCTTGATGCTGTTACAATGTCAGGAAAATAAATCATTGCACTAGCCCTAAAAGGCATTTCAGCAATAGTCTTAAGGGTAAATTCAGAAGCAAAAGCCAGCGTACCTTCTGAACCAACAAGCAGATTTACAATAATATGAATTGGGTCATCATAATCGACAAACGAATTTATACTTAAACCAGTGGTATTTTTTATCGAGTATTTCCGTTTAATTCTTTCAACTAACGTGCTGTTTGATCGAATTTTATTTTTGATTTCCTCAATTTTTGCAATAAAATCCGCATGGGTACGTTTGAAAGATTCACAACTTTCGACATTTCCGGTATCTAACAATGTTCCATTTGCGAAGATGATTCTCGAACTAATAATGGTATTATAGCTATTTTCGTGAACACCACAATTCATTCCACTGGCATTATTCATAACTATTCCACTAATCATAGCCGAGCTTATCGAAGCAGGATCAGGTCCTAACTTCCGGCCATACTTTGACAGAATTTCATTTATTCGTCCACCAACAATGCCGCATTGTGTGGTAATTGTCTCACCATTTTCGGATAAAGAGTATTTTTCCCAATTTTTACCTGCTACTAGAAGAATAGAATCTGAAATTGCTTGGCCAGAGAGGCTTGTCCCAGCGGCTCTAAACGTAACCGGAACATTGTATTTATCACACAGTTTCAAAATAGTAATTACTTCTTCTTCATTTGAAGAGCGAACAATCATTTTTGGTATCAATCGATAGAATCCGGCATCTGTTCCCCATGCAAGTTTTCGCACTTCATCCAGATATATTCTGTCAATAGGTAGTACTTTAGACAGCTCTTTGTAAAATGTCAAGTATTTTTCGCTTAGTATAGATTGGAGCATATAAACAGAACTTTTAAGAACAATAAATTAGAATAATATTCACAATTTAATTATTGATAATCAAAATCAACAATATGATTTATGATGAATTCTACTAAATAATTTTCATTAATTGTTAAATATAAAAATGTTTAAGTAATATCTATAATTACTCAAAAATCCGTAATAATTCAAGAATTACGATACAAAATTATTAATTAAAATTCATTTGGAAAATACATAAAATGGCTATATCTTTGCATAAAATGACAGACAATGAAAACCACACCATTTAAATACACAACACTATCAGATCAAGATTTGGAATTAAATCTGAACTTAACTGTTGTTGGAATTTCAAATGTGCTGCCAGGAACCATATACCCACCAAAATTAGGTCATCCTTCCCGCTATTGGTTTAATTCGGAGAAAGGAAGGATTCTTCAGGAATATCAAATCATTTATGTCACCGAAGGCTATGGCGTTTTTCAGAACAGCTTCAAAACTTACCGTGTAACTCCCGGCAGCATGATTGTATTACTTCCGGGAGAGTGGCACAGATATCGCCCTCTAAAAAGTACCGGTTGGAAAACTCATTATATTGGCTTTAACGGTGAAATGACCAATTTGCTATTAAAAAGAATTTTCTTTACACCTGAAAATCCTATTCAAAATATTGGATTAAATAGTGAAATCCTTGACTATTTTAATAAGATTTATAACCTGACTATGAACGAAAAGCCGGGTTATCACCAGATCTGTGTGGGTTTACTTATAGCCTATATCAGTCAAATTATAGCTTTATTGAAGTACAAAGAATTTGAAGGTACGGATATTGAAAATAAAATTAGGAAAGCAACATTTTTGCTAAATGAACGTGTATACCAAGAAGTTGATGCGGTAAAATTAGCCAAAGAATTGAATATGGGCTATTCGTACTTTCGTAAAATGTTCACGAAATACACAGGTTTACCTCCAGTACAATATCATCTGCAACTCCGAATTCGCAGTGCTGAAATTTTACTTACATCTACAAACAAAACTATAAAGGAAATAGCATACGAACTTGGATTTGAGTCCGCATTCTATTTCTCACGTATTTTCAAAGAAAAAGTTCAAATCTCACCGGCTGAATACAGGAAAAGAAATTCTGTTTAATCCGTAACTACAACCGATTCAAGTCCTAGATAATTCGCAATTTTGACTATCGTAGCAGCATGATGTCCTACCCCAAGGGAAAAATGATGTGTAGGAGCTTCTTTTACCCATTTTGTCAAAAACGTTCTAACATCAGGTTTGAATTTTCCGCGTGTATTAGTATTCCCTGTTGCAGGAATGGACCCTGCAACAGATTCACCTTCAGCAATCACAAATTTAAACTTTCCATCATAAGTAGAATTGATGCTTAATATGGTAATTGGTCCGGTTTTTATTTTAAACTCAACTCCTGCCCCTGAACCCGGTTTGCCATGAAATTTCTTCAAACTACGAATAACAGGTTTTCCTTCAGCAATTGAAATATTATGTGGTCCATCGTGACCTACCAAAACAAAGTCTCCTACGAAATCTACCGGATGAAATTCAGCAAAGCTCCCCCCAATGCCCATTTTATCCATAATATAGAGTGCAATCAAGGTTTTCACATCTGACTCACCACACATTGGTATGTTTTTGGCAGTCAACAAAGAGTTTCCTACAGCGAGGCTAGTCATCACTTGACGTACCAAACTCCCATAAATGCCGTCGTAATAATATGCTAATCCACTTAATTTACTTTTTCTGATAAAATTATCCAAAGCGACATAAACACGTGCAGATACATACAAATCTTCATCTATCAATTTCAATGAAATAGGATCAGAAACCGGATCAGGAGTATCAAAAAATGATAATATCTTACTTTTAGCATTTTCTATTTCTAAATCGGTAACCTCTTCATAAGCTGTTACCAATTCATTTGCTTCGCAGGCTTTGATATGGCATCCAAAATAAGTTGTAAACATAGTTGGATCAAAATGCATATCAAGCATGGCATTGAGCGAATGACCGATATGACCAAAATGTGCATTTTTCAATCCATGTAAAACACCAGCAATTCGACAATATTCATCAATTTGTTTGTCAACCAACGGATCATTATATAAAGTGCCTATAATGGTATCTGGAATACGTACTCCCATGCGAGCTGCGACTCCTGTAAATTCGGGCAAAGAGCAAATATCATCGTTGTTGAGTTGCATATAGGTAGTCGCGTTGGCATAATCCAACGCATCTAAGGGTTGCAATGCCACCAGCACAATAGGAATGGTCAGCGCTTTCATGATTATACCAAAAGTCCCCGAAGTGGCATAGGTAACCATATCACAAAAAAGCAAATCGAGATTGGCGGCAAGGAGGGATTTCGCAGCTTGATATGCTTTTTCAGCATCATCTACTAATCCAAAATCCACCACATCTACAAACTCAGGAATTTTTCCTATAAAAACATCTTGCTTTTTATACATTTCTTCGAGTAATCCCGGAAATTGAGCCCAATAGGTATGATGTCCAACGCCAATAACTCCAATGCGGGGTTTTAAATTTTCTTTAAAAATAGAGAAATCAACTTTTTCAACTTTTTTCATTACAATCTTTTTAAAATTCTTTTTATAATGGGCTGACAAATGGAATATTATTCAAAGTCAGCCGACTTTTTAATTTTAGGAATAAATATCAGGAAAATACAACATGCTAAAGGATACATTAAGCCGGCCCAAATCCACAGTGGATCGTAAGAATAATTAGTAACAACGTGCCCAATTCCCCTATTAATAAAGAATGCAGAAATTGCTCCAAAAGTGCCTGTCAAACCGAACATCGTAGAAGTTGCTTTACTTCCAAAGACATCGCCAACGGCTGTTGAATAGTTGGTAATCCATAATCCATGTGCAAAGAAGAATATCGAAATCAAGGCAATTACAGCATAAGCTGAATCGACTTTTTGAATAAATAAAACTGAAAAAGTAAGCAATGCGGCCGCAGTCATTATGGACTTTCGGGCAACATTCAGACTAGCAGTTTTTTGGAAAATTTTATCGGAAATATATCCACCTAAAATGTTCGAAATACCCAATACCATAAATGGAATCCAAAATAATTTTCCGATCAAATCGATGGATATACCACGACTCTCGCTCATAAACTTTGGAATCCAAAACATGAGAAAGTAAAATATTGGGTCGAATAACATTCGCATAGCAATAAATACCCATGCATTTTTATTTTTTAAAACCGTGGAAAATGAATACTTGACACTTGATAGAGTATTTGCAGCAGGAATAATTTCTATTTTTTGTTTCGAATTTGTTTTATTATTTAAATACAACCAGGCTCCAATCCAAATAAAACTGATTACTGGTGAAACTAAAAACAAAACACGCCAACCAACTGTATCGAGCATCGATATAACAAGTAAAGGTGCCACCACTGCCCCGATAGCCGAACCACCAATGGCTATACCAGTTGCCAACGATCTTTTTTGGATAGGAATCCACTCAATAACAGCTTTTATTACACCAGGGAAACAAGCGCCTTCGCCAATTCCCAACAAAAACCGGAACAGGATTAATTGAGGCACTGTAGTTGCTGTACTATGCAAACCGGAAGCAATTGTCCATATCGCTAACGAAAGTGTTAAGCCAAGCTTTGAGCCAAATTTATCGATAAAAACACCTCCCAAGGTAAACATCAAAGCATAACCAGCAATAAATCCACCGGTTATCCAGCTGTAATCGGTGTCAGTAATTGAAATTTCCTCTTTAATTTTCAGAATGGACATTGACAATATTTGCCTATCCATAAAACTAAGTGCGGTTACAATGAAAAGTAAGGCCACTACCAACCATGGGATTATTTTCAGATCGTGTTGTTTCATTTTTTAAATTATTTCATCTCTTTTTTTTCTTTCCAATCATCCGTTCTAAATGGCATTAAAGGATATCCTAAATTATTAAATAAACTTGCAGGGGCAAAGTTTTTAAAAGCATATCTTACTGCAATTGGAGTTTTGATCGAGGGTTCTGTCAATCTTATTTTAGTAGCTTTATCAGTAATCATAGCTCTTGCAGGTTTAAAAATGCTGTCACTACCGGCGATTTCAAAACTCTGTATTTTCTTTGAATTGGTATGAAAACCCAATTCAGCATTTTTAAAATCAAGCACAACAGTATCATTATTTACCGTCATTGATTTAAACAAAGGTGCTTGATATTCTATACCTTTTATATTATAGGTTCTTGCTAAGGACAAATGAGCAAAACGTTCTGCAATAAGTTTTTTAGCAGCAGGATGAATTATAAGCGAATCTCCGGTATCTATAGTTGGCACTATGCCTGCATTCGGAACATCCTCTGCCAAATATTGCTGCACTTCGCGCATTCGTGCAGCAGCAGTACCATTTACAGCTTTGTATTTCCATGGAGCAATCTGAGCAAAGTAAAACGGAAAATCGCCCAATTTCCAAATATTTCGCCATTTGGCAACCATTGCAGGAAATTTTTTTCTATACAAAGCCGATTGTTCTGCATTAGTTTCACCCTGATACCATATAACACCCTTAATTGTAACATTTCGGAGCGGAAAAATCATTGCATTATATAATTCACAATTCATTGGATAAGTGAATTTAGAAGTATTCTGCTTCGGAGTATTCACTTTCTGAAACTGAGAAAGAGAAATACTATCCATAAATGATTCGATGCCAACGCCGCCCCAGGCTGCAGTAATAATTCCTACAGGTACTTTCAAAACCGACTGCAGATAAAGTGCATAAAAATAAGCTATAGCACTAAAATCTTTTACTGATGAAGGATTATTTAACTGCCAATCTCCTGGAAGATTATTTAATGGCGTAATGCTTTTAATTTTATCAATCTTAAAAAGTCGAATTGGTGTGGAATTTTCAGATTGATTGATAGTCTCTAATGAATAATCAACTGGTTGTGCATTATATCCTTTTACAGGCATTTCCATATTGGATTGTCCCGAACAGAGCCAAACTTCGCCTAACATTACATTAGAAATAGTTTTCTTCTGTCCATCCGAGAAAGTGATTGTAAAGGGTCCGCCTGCACTTGGAGTTTGCACTTTAAGTAACCAACTCCCATTACTGTCCGATAATGTTTTATAGCTTTTATTGCTCCATGACATTTTGACAGTTACTGTTTTGTTTGCGTTGGCAGTTCCCCACAGTTTTACTTCCGACTTTTGTTGCAACACCATATTATTTGCAATTAAAGCAGGTAGAGTAATTTCAGCATGCAGTAGCATTACACTAACAAAAAGTGCCAATATCAAAATATATTTTTTCATTTTACAAAATAATTAAAATAATAAAAACAAAGATAGGTGTTATCAGAGCCAAAAGAAATAGACAAAATGCGTTAATGTTTGCACTAAATGACACTCAGAAAAAGACTCGATATAGTTTATACATCAGAACTTCAACTAACTGTTAATCATTTTCATGTATTTTCCCTTTGACAATCAAATATTATAAATATATTTCAAATACCTCATTCCCATCCAGTCAATTCAACATCTACAAAACCAGAATGTTACAATTCAGGAATCCTGTTTAAAATCGGAGCAAATAAACGGGGTCATAATACTCGTTGAGAAGGCCAGTTTTTTTCAAAATCACATCCAAACATTACTATGATTTTCGTAGCTAAGGACAGCAAATAATTTTTCCTTATTTCTACCAATTTATCTTACGTGAGTAATAAGCATTGATGCGTTTGAGCATTTGCTATTACTGAAATTATCATAAATATAGCAATCAATATTTTTCATACATTTATTTTTTGTTAGTTGTTGTATGGAATCTCCGGATTATTTAGAAATTTAGGTATTCTTACTAATCGGCTTGTGAGTTTTGAGCCATTCCTGGCCATCTTTCGTCAGAAAAAAGTCCATCCACAGATAGTACATTCTCTTTCCTTTACCAACGATAGCCCAATGGCTCGAACCAATGGGAATATGTAAAAGCGAAAACTCTTTCAGTTCAGCTGATTTATCATCGGCATGCACAACAATATCGTTACCTTCAAGTCCAAGAAACAACTGATCAAGCATTGGGTGTTCGTGTGCTCCCACAGTATCAGGGCCCTTGGCTTCAACGGTTCCAAGCGATACACGTGGAATTATATCGGATTTAAGTACGGTGCGACTGACTGTGTTCGGACTTTTAATTTTCTCGGTATAAGGTTCACTATCGCTGAATTTAGTGAAATAGATATCGATTTTATTTTCATACGGAAAATTCGAGAAATCAACCTTATCCTGCTCGGATAACTTTTTGGTAAATAAAACAAAATGAAGCGTTTCACCTTTAGGAATATTGAAAGTAATTTCATTATACAAAAATGGCAGAACAATTGATTCCTGTACTATTGTAAATTTCTTAAAACCTACATTCAGACTTGCGTTTCCTTTAATGAAAACAAACATACATGTGCTATCTTTTGGTAATAGCATTTTCTTTAAAACAGGTCCAACAAAGGCAAAATGTTCAATACGTGTGTCTGCTATTTCACCATGTAATAACTCCTCTTTAAATACTTTTAATCCTTTGAGTTGCTTCATCTGCAGGCTTTGCACCTGAATTTTAGTTACACACATACCATCGATTGGGATAATCATAATCAAAACTAATCCGAATTGTATGATTAGTTTTCTATTCATTTTAGTTGATATTTTCACTTTATTTATTTTCATTAGATAGATTACTGTTTTTTAAACTCCAGATAAGCATAATTCATACCACCACTGATATGTTATGTAACTAAATTTAAGCCTGTTTTGGGGGAAATTATTGTGCCTATATTATCAGCATAATTCCATTTAGTTAGCTATCATTTTTCAAAGGGACTGCATATTCCTCGGATGCTTTATTGTTAACTGACATCTTAAATGTTTTCAATTTGTTTGAGTATAAAAATCTAATTATGTGCGTTCCTGTTTATTTTACATTCACGGTGTAATTACACCACTCCCCATCGTTGGTCCAACCAATAAATTCCTGACGACGTTCGGGAGTGAAAAACATTGGAATGACTGAAATCTAACTTTTCATTTGTGTACGACAAATCAACTCCTTCGTTGATTCGAAAAAGACCACATATTCGGCACTGGGTTCGCACGTCCGAATTGGTAATTGTAAGGACCACTAACATTATTTAGAGAATCTTTATCGGGATAAGCAACACCTTCACCTACCAAATCGAAATACTTGCATTCTACACAACCCCGTATAACTTGCGCTCCCTTGGTGTTGATGCTGCCTTTAAAAGGATCTCCTTTATATCCTTGAGGCAGGTTATTTTTTGCACTTAAATAAAAAGCACCTGTCTTTAGTGCAAATATAGAGATTAGGAAATAATACTTGATTTTGTTCATACGTAAATAATTGTTTTTGAGTTGTACCATGGACTTCGCATGACAGATTTTCATACCATTTCTTAGCAAGCCGAGCAGGTGAATATCCGCATTTGCTAATGCCGACCGTTGGTTCGTGTTTGTTTCACGTGTTTATAATGTGATAATTGTTGTCAAATAGATACTTAATTAATATATCTGAAAGCAAGGTCCTTCACAGGAAAATTGTCTTAGTTCGCATTTTGAATTCTACCCCAGTCATACAGCCAACCTTCATAGCGTTCAGACGAATTTTCAAACCACTTATCCGGTCCCATGGTTTTAAAATCTTTACGGATCTTTTCAATATTGGCTAAGGTGTATTCAGCTTTTACAAAACTGGATAAATTGTATCGTGAAAAAACTGACTTCGACTAACAATCAAACTGGAAGGTTTCCCATCCGGTAAAAATAAGTTGTTTTCAAATTTATCGATGGTATCCGGACTATGACCTTCGAAAATAAACTCAGCTTTATTTAAACGGCTACATTGCATGTTCTCAGGAGCCAACAATATGTAAGCAAATGATAGGTCTCTTTGTAACTTTTAGGCAACCCATGCACATAAAGCCCCACTTCGCGGGATATCCCATACAGGTTCTTCATTGCACCGGTGACTCCGCGTTCGTGTATCTTCACTAAATGCAGGTGAATCAGATAATCAGCATCTAGTAAGCATTTTGGGATAGGGAACTGATCTTGGGGATTTTCTTTTCGCATCATTCCTTTGTTATCCGACAAGAAAATAGTTTTTCCGCTTTCCGGCAAGTTTTCACTTTTACCTTTCATTTGAAGCTTATTTAATCCATGTGACCTTACTTCATCTTAAAATAATTCGAGAAAAGGACACGAACAATCAAAGACAAGTATGTACTCTTCCTTTAACCACGCATTAACAAGGCTTTTTACTAAAACAACCATCATAGCCGGTTTATTATTAAGTGTTGTGTTTATATCTCTGCCCGTATTATTGAAGTATATCTTGATGGCGACCTTTTTATTCTCTACATTGTCACTTTTTCCACAGGTTAGAATTTATTTCCAAGCTTTCGATTCGTTTTTCTGATTGCTTAATTCAACCAGCGATTTTTTAAGCATTGAAGCTAATACAGTTTGGTCAATTGTTTTCTAGAAAATACTTCCATCTGTGAAATCATAATTTGAAACTTTGTTGTCATACACCCTGACGACCTTGTTGTCGTAATAAGGGTGTTTGCTAAAGTCTTTACTCACTAGCTTTGGATCAGAAATAGACTTTTCGGCTAAAGTAATTTTTGGCATTAGCGCTAATCCAACTGCACCGGTTGCTACGGTTAAGAATTCACATCTTTTCATATTAGTTTTTATTTTAGAAACTGCTTGATAAAATAAACAGACTTTCAGTTGTTTAATTGGATGTAAAATCGTAATATTATGGAAATAAAATACATAATGAACAATGAAAATCTATACGACCAACCTCACCGATAGTCATTGGAACATAAAAGATAACCTTTTAAAAGACAACTACTATCAAAAATATGAAATTTTAGATATATTTGATGGTTCTTCAATTTATAAAACATGCTGCCAATGGCGGATACTTCCTTTGTGTTTCCTTTCTTTGCGAACAGTTTATTCCTGTTTTACTAGTTAGAAACTTAAAGGAACTATTGATCTAATTCACGACCACTTTCGTGATAAAGTCTGCATTAAAGCGGGAAAAGATAAATCGTCAGGTTTGGGTCTTATTAAAAGTCAATCCATTAAACGCGTGGACGTGTTTGTCGTGGTGATGACGGTATAAGAATACAATAGATTGTAAAAGACTTATTATCTTTTACACCTTCGGATTATTTTTGGTTATTGCTCCTGTTGCAAATGAGCAAGATAGCAAGTATGAAACTAAAGTACTCAAATTATTGAAAAAACATTAAAATAGACTTATCAAGATTATTATCGATGGTGGTTATCGTAGTGAATTAATTGAAAATACCAAGACTGCCTTATGTTGAATTCTTTAAGTTTTTCTTCAAAAAGTTGATTCACCTAAAACTTCAAAATACTTCTAAATTGCATTGGTAGAAAGATCTTTTGCCCGGTTTGAAATTTATCGAAATTTTTCTAAAGACTCTGGGTTTCATATTGAAAAAAGTGAAAAACAGGATACTTTTAGAGTTGATTAAGCTGATGCTAAACAGACTTTAATTTTATTTAAAAAACAGTTTTTTATACTAATAATTATCCGATGCAGATGGTGGAGGTGAAGCTTTTGATCCCCATGTTGAAGGTTTAGCTCCCATTTCGAGCACCAATTCTGCGCCATTAATAATATCTTTATGTTGAAACCATCCCTTATCCCATGATTTTCCATTCAGAGTGGCAGATTGCACATATTTATTGGTTGCGCTCCCATTACTGGCACAAATAGTCAGTTTTTTCCCTCCTTCGAGCTGAATAGTGATTTTCGAAAAGAAGGGGCTAGACAACAGGTACACATCCTGTCCTGCTACTGGCATAAAGCCCATGGAACTAAAGACATACAGTGATGACATAGCTCCTCCATCATCGTTACCCGGTAGCCCTTTACGTGTTGTATGATACACTTTTTCGATTGTCTCTCTAACTCTATCCACATTTTTATCGGGACGATTGGCATAGGTATGTAGCCAGGGGTATAGAAAACCGGGTTCGTTGTCCGCTTCGTGGTGACCGATTACAGTATTAAATCCATTGTTCCAAGTTTCATCAAAATAACGATCAAGGAATGCAAGGAATGCCTTATTTCCACCATGACGTTGAATTAAGCCTTTTACATCATGCTGCATGCTAAAAGCATAAGCCCATGGACTACCTTCATAAAATGGTGGTGTCCAAGTCCTGGGTAAATAATTAGGATCAAAGCCATATATCCAATGACCTTGCGGATCCCAAATGCCGGGTTTGAAATTTGGATAATTAGTTGTATTGGAAGCATAGTTAGTTGCAAAATGCCCATCTACCCATTTCCCTGTTTCATCCTTACCCCAAAAGAATTTGGTTTCCGGATTCCATATTTTCCAACCGTTCATAGACTGTTTTTTGAAAAACAAATAATCATCAGACTTCCCAAGGGCTTTGGCTGCAATAGCAATGGCATAATCATTGCGGGAATACTCCAATGTGCGTGAAGAGGGATTATTAGAAGTTGCAATGTGTTTTTGGACATCAAACAATCCATTCGTCATGTATCTTTCAGGCTGGAAATAAGGTAGATATCCCAGGGTAAAATACTCTGGATAACGCCCTTTATGTGTGCCATCTGTGCTGGGCACTGTTCCATCTTTACGAATGGATGCGTATGCAGCATCACGATCAAATCCTTTTAGATTTTTTGCAAAAGCATCTCCAATAACCATATCAGCATGGGTTCCACCCTGAATATGTGTATAATCATTGGCGAACCACGAATCGGGCAACCAACCTTTTTTCTGCTGAATATCAACCAAACAGCGAATAAGTGCAGCTTCTTTCTCGGGTTCAATCAGTGTATAAAGCGGGTTAACCGTTTGATACGTATCCCAAATACAGTATATGTGCCAAAAATGTGGAATTTTCGGATCCCAACCCCGTACTTCGCCGGTAACATCGGCCGGAACTAGTACCGAGCGGTAAAGTGCTGTGTAAAACAATTTGCGTTGCTCCTCAATTCCGCCTTCTATTTTAATCTTATTCAGGTAATTACGCCAAATACCCTCAGCTGCTTTTTTATTTTCGGCAAAGGTTTTACCTTGCGTAACAGACAGATTTTTGCGGGCATTGTCGAGGCTCATATACGAAATGCCAATCTGAAGACCTACTGCTCCGCCTTGTGGAAGGTTGAACTCGGCAAATAATCCACTATTGATACCGCCGACATTTTTTGCATTTTTCGAAATTTCAGATCCTTGCCAGCCACCTGTTACAACCACCTGTTTATCAAACTCGGCAACAAAGAAAATGGTATAAGCACTCGACTTGCCTTCCGACTCGAAAGAAGCTTGCCCTTCAATTTTCTGATCAGAAACAAATCGGGCTTCTGAAGCAACACATTTACTCTTACTGCCAATAATCGTAGAACTTACGTTGATTAATATACGGGAAGTTTTTCCTTTTGGAAAAATATATTGATGTACACCGCATTTGGATGACAAAGTTAGCTCAGCTTTGATCCCTGATGCTGACAATGTAGCACAATAATAAGCTGGACTGGCAAATTCGTCTTTCACGTAGGAGCTATCATTTAATCGAATTTCGCCTATTTGTGGTAAAACCAACAAATTACCAAAACCACGTTTAACGCCCATACCACTCATGTGATTGTGGCTAAAGCCAACAATGGGGCTGTTGGTTGAATATCCGGCAGGAGATTTGGTGCGTTTTGAATCAGGGCTAAGGTTTACCATACTAAAAGGCAAAGCGGCACCTGGGAAGACATTTCCGCCACCATCAACACCAATAAAAGGGTCGACATATTGAAGCGGGTCTTTAGATACAATTTTACTAATCCTGGCTCCATGTGAAAATTGAAAAATAGTAATTAGTGCTATTACCAAAGAAATAATTGATTTTCGGTTCATAATTTAAATGTTAACTATTTCTCTTTTAAGTGCTTGTTAAATAAATTTAGTTTTCAACAGCGATTAATTCTATCCCAGTTTTTTTGCCTAAGTTTTTATTATACTGCTTTTTGTCAGCATTGTTCCAATGTTCAAACACCCCTAAGCTTTTTAAGCGGATTCCATCTCCTTCAGGATCATAAAAAGTTCCGGAAGGTGGATTGTCAGCTTTTGCAGATTCTAACAAATAGGCATCGGAATATGCAATATTATTCACGTCAGGCCATTCAGCAGCTATAAAATCAATTCCAACAGCATCAATTGCCACAGGATCTTGAGAAGCCAACAAGCTGCAAGGCCAGTTACCATTAAAAGGTTTCATATTCCATTTTGGTTTAGGTGCCCCACCCACCGATTTAGAACCATATAAACCATCAATGAGATATAATATCGTTTTTCCTCCGAACTCTTTATGACCCATAAAATCAGTAAAAGTCATGTATTTAGACTTACCGTCTCTATCCTGATTAAAATTATTATGAGCATTGTTTTTCCAGTTTTTGTCAATGTCAGTAGCACCATACCAGTTTTTTGCACATAAAGTAACACCTTGTCCAGTGTGACCTTTTAGCAATGCCATGTCAATTAAATAATCAGCCTGAGTTGCACAAGTTACAATGCCACGAGCTAAAACCCCATTATCCTTTGAATACGTAATTACATTTTTATCGTAAGTTGATTTTACACGTCCTTCACCACCACTGTTATCAACAAAAACTACTTCAGGAAAATCAATATGACATTTATTAAATAAAAAGTTGGTTATAAACCTACTGGCATCAAACACTGTAATATTCTTTTGAGGGATACGACCGTCCATTACCAGACTCCGTATCAAAGCATAAACCAGCTGTGGAGACGCGTTAATATTTTGACTATTGTCATGTGAACTTGTATTATTCTGATTGATTTTAATGGCTATTTTTTCATTTTGTTTATAACCACCATTGCCTCTATTATTGATTTTATTGAAATGTGAAAATAGCTTTTTCCATGCATTTATATCTGTTTTTTCGCCTGTTAGGCTTGTTATTGCTTGTTGAATCATTTCATTGGCTTTCTGCTGCGAATTCCATCTATCTTCAAACCAAAACCCGGTTTGTTCATCCCAAGTTGCAACTCCAGGTTTATGCACCCAAACCACTCTTCCGGGAAAAATCCCTTTTGCTATCCCCACAGGTTTGTTTGCACCTTCCATCATTAGTGGGGGATTTACAATAGCAATAACCTGAGAATAAATTCTGTCTGAATTTTGAATCGTAAAAGTCATAATACAAACCAACAATAGAAAAATAAACAGTGTGGCATAACCATATTTTTTATTTTTTAAAAAGGTTTTTGCTTTCATCCAAGCTCCAATTCCTCCAAACAAAGTCAACAAATACAATACAAATGCCGACATGATGGGTGCTGATGCCTGCATACATGGATATGCAGCCCTTGACGGTTTGGGAATAACCCGTATTAAAAACCAAACGGTGGAACTGATACCTAATACCAAGAACATAAACTTCTTGGACAATGCAAAGTTTTTCATACTATAAAATTTTCTGGTCATCAGCTAATGTGTTATTAATGCTTTTTAATTTTCGCGTCTTTATAATCCCAGTTATTCATATCACAAACTACTCTTGCATGTGAGTCCCACGTAGGTTCGCTAGGATTATGACCAGATGTGAGCAGTTAATGGCAAAATACTTTAAAGAATCGCTTCCCTCACAAAAAGTTTGGAGATATAAATTTTATGAAATATGAACAAAATCGGCTAGGTCTATCTCAAAACTATCTTTTTTCCCACCACACTCCAAATTCAAACAACATTTACCTTGGTGGACATAAAAAAACTGCCGGTGGCGTTGTGAAAATGTCTATAAGAACGTTTATTGGGAGCCATTTGTACAATAAAAGCTTCAGAAGTTTCAGCATTTGATCGATCCATTACCAATAAATTATTTTGGGTAGGAAAATAATAATCTAGAGTTTTAGCATTTGAAGTGCCAAATACAATAGCTGTTTTTACAGGATTTAAAGTTGGTCATTTCTTTAAAAATAAAAGATTGCTGAAGCTATTATTGTCCCAACAAAAAGGTCTATAAAAAAAGTGCAAGATATTCATTCTCCCCTGTTTCAGCACCACCAGCCACCTCAGCTTGCTCAACCCAAGCATGGATTTCATTATATACAGTCAGTTATTTTAGTAACATGCCTCGCTAAGTATTATCAACTAATCTTTGATTTATATTTACACTAAAACAATCAAGTAGCACCTCTGTTATTCGCATATAGCCACATGTTGTGCAACTCAAACATATCACCAAAGCCATTATGTCTGGACCACAAGAATTGTTAGAACGAACACTTTTTGAAAAATCAACTTCGAAACATTGTCTGCAGTTACACTTTTGCCTATTAATTTATCCTATGTAATAACTGAGCAAACTGGCATTGGTTTATCAACACTTTGACGAACCTCAATAACAGAAACTTCTATTTGAGAAAGATCATTTTCTCAATGAGTTCAAAAGAACAGACTGTGTTGAACAATATAATCAGGTTCAATACTTAACTTTTATGCCCTATAAGGCCACCTGATGCTTTATTTAACTTCTTTCTCAACGACTGTGCTAAAAACAATTTTTGCAATTTTACAGCATTTGATTTAATTGATTCCTTTGTAGGCGGAATATTGCTTTTATGACTATCTTTGGGTGTATAATACACCAAAAGATTTATAAAATAACGATTTCCTTTTTAATAACCCTATTCTCTTGTATTATAATATTGAGATGTTTAGTCAAGATATCATTTCCCCAATTGATCGTATTAGTAACAAAAGATATTTCTAAAATATGCTCGTCCAAACTGTATATATATTGAATATCAATAAGATGAGCAAATAGTCAATCAACTATTTTTAACTTAGTTTACTCTAAATCTAAAAATGTTATTTAAACATTATAGGGTGGTGAGTAGTAACGAATAATTGTTAAATTAAATTCATATCCGTTATTGAATTATCAACAGAATAATTAGGAAACATACTGTGTGTGAATAACTTTAATAGCTTAATCAATATAGTGTTATCACAATTTATCAATATTTAATAAAATAGTTTTAGTTAACCAAAACTTTTCTTGTAATTATCTCTTGATGGTTTTGCAATTGAATAAAATGAATTCCTTTATTCCAGTTTTTTATATCTAAAGTAATTAAATTTGCTTCAGAGTCTATTTTACTATTAAAAATATTTTTCCCAAGTACATCAAATACCGATAATTCTCTATATTTTCCTCCCTTTGTGTCAATTGTAATGAATTGACTTGCCGGGTTTGGATAAATAACAACTGGATTTTCAGAAGAACCGTTAACCGTTTTGACATCATTAGTTTGATTTAGAGTATATTCTATTGACAATTCCGCCGGCACTGAATAATTATCAAATGAATTAAATTGAACCGTTTTTCCTGTACCTGAAACATACTCAAAAATAAAAGTCATAGCGTTACCACTCATCCAGTTATCATTTGAAACTAACTCGCCCACCACAAAATCGAGACTGGGTGTGCTTTTTAAGTTTCCTGTAGTGGCATTCATCGGCATCCAATAGGAGGCATAAGTAGTCCTTGGTTTTGAACTAATACTTCCGTTAGCAGAAGTCAGTGTTTGTGAATTTGTCGAATTTTCTGCATTGATTTTAATTACAGCAGTATCACTATTGCTGTTAGCGGAAATTTGAACTTTTATTCTGGCATTTAAAATAGTAGCACCTTTAGGTACAGTCACGTTTGTAAACCGAAGTGCAGTTATAATTTTGCTTAAATCAGTAGTGAAATTAGTTGTAAGCGATTTAGAAGCCAGAGTAACGACACCAGTTGATGTATCTTCTGTACCGTCATCTGTAGATTGACTCACAGTTGATTTGGTAAATGTAAAAGCTGGTTTTGTAAGCGGTGGCAATTGAACTAATCCAGTCGATCCATATTCAATAGCACCAATATCCACACCATTTCCAACCGATCGTTTCATAAAATTATAATCAAACGGAACATTAGTTGCAGCAGCCTTATCAATTGCAGGGGAAGTAGCACTCAAGTTGAAATTTCTCAACGTATAATTTACATATTGTGGATCCGCAAGAATGCCATTGGATCCAAGATTGGTTATAACACCCACATTTGATAAATTATTACTTATTAGTAAGTTTGTAGGTATACCCGTGAAAACTATTGGATTTCTGTTAACGTAAATAATATTGTTTCGAAGAATAAAATCGCTCCCTATCGCGGCATCAATTTCTATTCCTTTTGATGAAATTGTGTTATTCTCAAAAATAATATTCTTGATTCGATAGTTTTTAGTTCTTATATCATGATTATATCGTTGAACTGATAAACCAAGACGATCTTTAATATCATAAATAATATTGTTAAACACCCACACCTTTTCCATATCATTTCCTTTTTCAGAAGAAAGTATAATGCCGAGCATATTATTATACACCTTGTTATTAAACACCTGAATGTCATAATCCAATCCATCATAAGAATCGATATATATGCTGTTCTTCAACGGCAGGTCATGAACAACATTACCATACACCCGCACATGTTTTGAACTTTTTACATCTATTCCTTCACCACCGGCATTATTAGTTGTACTACCATTTTTAACTTCATTAAAACAAACATCAAGATATTCACATTGATTAAAAGTGATACATTCACCCCAGGAAGTATAAACAGTTCTGTCTGCTGTGTTTCCTCTGACAACTGAATTCGAACATAAGGAAAGCGTAATTCCGGGATTTGAGAAATTATATATGTAATTATTTTCGATTATTAAATTATTCCCAGTAGCATTAATCCCCATTCCTCCATTTTGTAACCGTAAACCTGATACATTAATGTAATTTTTAGAATAAATACTAAACAGTGCCCAGGATCCTGTACCTTTACCTGTCCCATCAATTATTGGCGTTTCGTTGGGGTAAGCCTTAAAAGTAATATAATTGCCTGCTGTGCCTGAATTTGAAACTGTAACATTTTCGTTGTAAATTCCACCATGAATATATACCGTTTGCCCAGCTGTAAGGGTTCTTGCAGCCTTTGAAACTGTTCTCCATGGCAGAGCTTCAGTGCCTGGATTTGAATCTACACCGGTAATCGAAACATAAAAGTTCTGACCATTTACACTACTGATATTAAGTACAATTATGGAAAAAGTCAGCATACAAATCGAATGGATTGATTTCATTTAATTAAAATTAAGTTATTGTTATAATATCCGTGTTCAAAAAAAATTAATACTGACCGAGAACATTTACCAGTAAAGACTGATTTATGTAAGTGTACTAATATAAAATGAATCCACGTTTTCTTTACAAAATCGTTCATGCATAAATTGACCTAATGCATGTTTCTACTAGTTCTCTACCGTCAGCTTTGTTGACAAGAAAACAATTTTCAGAAAAAATGTTCTATATTATTTGGTTATTGAGGGAGGTAAATCTGTCTTACCCCATTCTGAAGGTTCTTTCCCCATATCCAAAATTAATTCAGCACCCGAAATAATATCAGAATGTTTGAACCAGTTCTTAGTCCAAACTTTTCCATTTAGCGTAACCGATTGCACATAAATATTTTCACTTGACACGTTTTTTGCTTTAATTACAAATTTTCTTCCTTTTCCAAGATCGATAGTTGTTTTTTCAAAAACAGGACTTCCAATTAAATACACATCTTGTCCGGCAACCGGGAAAAAGCCCATTGCACCAAATACAAACCAGGAAGACAAGGCTCCAGAGTCATCTTGTCCGGGAAATCCCTTATTCCCAACTTTAAAAAAGTTCAATGTTTCACGGACACGAAGAGCTGTTTTATCCGGCCTTCCACAATAATTATATAAGTACGGAACTAAAAATCCGGGTTCGTTATTCAGGTCGTAGTATCCTTTGTTGAAAATATTATCAAGGAAACTAGTTAAATTGCCATTTCCACCAAGCCTGTTAATTAAACCTTTCATGTCATGAGGATAATAGCCACTGTAAATACTGGATCCCATTTCGTAGAAATACGGGTCATTCCATGGGTCCTTGCGTGTTTGAACAGGAGTATAAGCGGTTTCCCATTTCCCAGTTTCATCTTTTCCCCAAACAGCTTTTAATGAATCGTTAAACAATAGAAAAGAATTTAATGACCGCTTGATGTATTTTTGATAATCATCATCTTTCCCTAATTTTTTTGCAACCTGAGAAATACAAAAATCGTTATAAGCATATTCAAGCGTTCTTGAACAAGACCCGGAACCAACACTTTTGGTACAATATCCATATTTCAAATAGTCATTTAAATAACGGCCATATAATCCGGGATTATCAGAAGCAACTTCTGCATCTTTCTTTATTGCCTCATAAACTTTTCCAATGTCAAAGCCTTTCAATCCTTTTACTACAGCATCAGCCAATACCACATCTGCATTTGAACCTCCTTGCATACATCCATATCCACCAGCCAGCCAAGCATCAGGCAACCAACCTCTATGATCATAAATATCTAACAAACTTTGTACTATCCTTTCTTGTTGTTCCGGAACAATAAGCGTATAAAGAGGCATTACCGAACGAAACACATCCCAAAGACAATAATGATCCCAAAAATGCGGTTTATTAGATTTCCAAAGCGGATTTTCACCCGTCATATCAGTAGGCATTAGCACAGTATTTCTTAATGAGGAATAGAAAATCTCGCGTTGCTCAGGCAAACCGCCTTCAACCAGTATCTTCGAAAGATAATTGTTCCAAATAGAATCTGCTTTAACCCTTACTTCATTAAATCCTAGTCCATTAACTTCTTTCAGATTTTCTCTGGCTTTATCAATACTTATGAACGAAAGTGCAACTTTAAGTTGTATTGGCTGGTTTTTATTTACTTTGAAAGTAGTGTAAACTCCAAATTTATTATTATTAGTTACGTGGAGGCGTCTATTATTTTTTGTAATTACAGAATCAGAAAAAGTGCCGGAAGAATTAAATGCATTATCGAATTCTGCAACAAAATAGATTTTGTAAGGTGTTGGACCTCACCATCCTCCATGATATTCTCCAAACCCTTCAATTTCCCGATCAGATATTATTTTAACTTCACCTTCATCGCAACCAGATTTATCACCTGTGTTTTTAATTACATGACCAACATCAATCAAAAGGGTTGCATCCGTTAATTCTTTATTATCTTTATTGTTAAATGTATACCGGTGAATTCCGACATGATTACTTGAAGAGACTTCACACAATACTTTTCCAGCACCCTTTGAAAGTAGGACACTATAAAAACCTGGCTTTGCGTATTCATTCTCTTTTTGGGTAGCCCAATAATTTCTCAAATCTACATTCCCCGGTTGAGGAACAACGAAAATATTTCCATATCTGGCTTCACCACCTGTTCCGCTGGTATGAGTATGACTAAAACCTCCAATTTCTCCATTTATCGTATAGCCCGAAGTTCTATAACCGGTTTTCACATCCGGGCTTAGTTTTACAATCCCAAATGGAAGGCTAGCACCTGGAAATACTTCACCACTTGTGGTTCCGAAAAAAGGATCGACATATTGTGTCACTATACCTGACTGAGCAAATAACAAAACAGGAAAAAGTAATGCAAAACAAAAAAATAAATTTTTAATTGACATAATGAATTATTTATAATTATTATAATATCGTATTTTTGAAAGAATAGACTGACAAAGCAACATTTACCAGTAAAGACTTTGCGTAACCATATTCACGTTAACATCATCATCAAGTTCTAGTAGAATAACCAATGAAACTTTGCGTCATTGTAAACATCAGCAACAAATTTACAATAGTACGAATGGACTTAGCAGCTTAAAAGTAGTTTCCGGTTTTGAAGTTGGTTTGTGTTTTTAAATTTGATATTATTGGATAATTTAAGGTAATTTGCTGAAAATAATTCATTAAAAATCAACAAAATTTGTCATTCTTTTGACAGATATTACATTGACTTGTGAGTTATAATCTAAAACTTTATGCTTTAAGAATTTCCTCAATCAGATTCAATTCTTCGCTTTCAAATTTTAAATTTGTCAACGAAGCCAAATTATCAGCAAGTTGTGCTGTACTACTGGCTCCAACAAGAACAGAAGTTACCCTTTCGTCTTTCAGTAACCAAGCAATTGCCATTTGTGCCAATGATTGATTTCGGTTTAATGCAATCTCATTCAGTTTTTTTATCTTATCAATCTTTTCGACAGTTACTTCATTGGATTGAAGATGTCCTGTAGCTTTTGCTGCTCTTGAGTCTTCAGGAATTCCATGCAAATATTTATTGGTAAGTAATCCTTGTGCTAATGGCGAAAATGCAATACATCCAACGCCATTAACACCAAGTACATCCATTAAACCATCCTCCACCCAACGATCGAACATCGAGTATTTAGGTTGGTGAATCAAACAAGGCGTATTGTAGTATTTCAGTAAATCAATGGCTTGTTGAGATCTTTCAGCTTCATAGCTCGATATACCTGTGTAAAGCGCTTTTCCGCTATTAACCGAGGTTGTCAAAGCACCCATGGTTTCTTCCAGCGGTGTCGATATATCTGGACGATGAGAATAAAAAATATCAACATAATCAAGTTGCATTCTTTTTAGACTTTGATCCAAGCTGGCAATCAGGTATTTTCGTGAGCCAAAATCGCCATAAGGTCCAGGCCACATATCCCAACCTGCTTTGGTGGAAATAATCATCTCATCACGATGCGATTGAAAATCCATTTTCAGAATTCTACCAAAGTTTTCTTCGGCTGAGCCCGGAGGTGGTCCGTAATTGTTGGCCAAATCAAAATGTGTTATACCCGAATCGAATGCATTCCAAATTATTTTGCGAAAGTTTTCAAAAGTATCTACTCCACCAAAGTTGTGCCACAAGCCCAACGAAATGGCTGGTAAGTCAATACCACTTTTACCACTACGACGATAAATCATGTCGCTATATCTGTTTTCTGAAGGTTGATAATCCATTGCTACTGATTGATTCTTTTATAAATAATTTAAATTAGTAAGTGCAGTAATAACTATTTCAAGGTCTTTTTCACCACGAAAGCCACTAAAACCGATTGAAAGCACAGTTCCATTTTTTAATTTAACAGGTTGACCACCTGGCCATCCAAGCAAATCAGGAGCTTCAATTACTTGTAATTCTTCGGCTATTTCATCGTTAAACAACATTTTCTCATACTCACCTGTTTTCATACCGGTAATCCAAACCTGACTAGCTTTAATCCATGCAATTTTATAAGTCCAGCGTTGAGTTATTTTACGCTCACCATACATTTTTCCATATACATTGCCGTTTTCGTCAATAATGCAGATGGAAACATTGCCATCATTCATTTTGCTATCAATAGGATTTTGCATATAAATTGGAAGAATTTTTTCAATTTCCGCTATTAATTCGTTCACGCAACTTTTAATTTCTAAGTTATTCATATTCATGATTTAATTGTTACAGTTATTTATATTTTGAAAAATTATTGTAGTATTTTAAAATCTGAGAGCAGTTATACCGATAATTTCAAATGTAATTAAGCAAATGGATGCATTTCACTAATCATCAAAACTAAAAGAAAAATATATTTTCTCTATTTATTCGAATTAAGGGTTGAACCCTATTAAATATAATGCTTATTATCAACATAATAAGTATTAAATAATTTCATATATCAGAGATATCAGTATCTTATAAGAAATATTACCACAATTAAATTCTAATCTATGACTCCTCCTAACAAGAAAATTAAACTTATTAAAATATACTTTTATATTTGCGATTACTATGATACCGGTGGAAATATCTTTGTGAGCGTTTTAGTAACAATAATAATCCTGAATTTTCAGATAAAGAAGCGATAACCTTTTACCTTTATGCAATGCATTTAGAGTATCGCCTTAAAGTAAAACATATTCACGAATTTGCAAGCGAGCATCTTTGAACTTGGTTTTGAAACTACCTTCCTATGAAGCCTTTACGAATCACATAAATCGGTTATGTCAAGTATTCAGGGTTTTATCGGAAACTGTTTTGACAGAATTCATACCAAATGATTGAAATCAAGAGATAAGTCTAATTGATTCTATGCCAGTTATTATCTGTTTAGGGTAAACGAATTTCAAAGGTAGCTAAAGAAATAACCGATAAAAGTTTCTGCTCTACTAAAAAAAATTTATTACCACGGTTTAAAGTTACACAGTTTAGGCTTCTACAGTAAGGGGCATTTGCCACATCAAGAGCAATTACTCTTTACAAAAGCTTCTGAGAATGATATTACCCATTTAAAGCGTGTTACTACTTACATACATAACCGCACGTATATCGGGGATAAAATCTATGACAATGTTGAGTTTTGGGCTGAAATGGAGAAAACAAATAATTCCAGAATTCTTACACTTATTAAAGATATAAAAGGTCAACATGAATCGCAAAAGAAAAGAGAAAAGGCATATAATGACTTATTCTCAAAAGCCGTTTCTTCTGTTAGACAACCAATTGAATCGCTATTTAATTGGTTAATAGAGAAAACTGTTATTCAAAGAGCTAGTAAAGTTCGATCAACAAAAGGGTTTTGTCTTTTGTTTGTGGGAGAATTGCTGCTGCTTTTATTTATTTAATTTTTTAATTCAACTCTTAATTTTAAACCTTTAATTGATTCACCTTCGAACCAACTATTATTCATTCCAACTGGTATCAATAAACAGGCTAATTGTATGCCATTGACCTTTGTATGGCAATTTGTTTTATGATTCAAAAGTCAATTTTCTAAATCATTTATAATGTATTAAAACTGATATTCATTTAATATTTAGGGTTCACACTTATTTAATAGTAAAACAATAGGCATTATAATGTTCATTAGAAGAGTAAAGAACTTCTGGATTTAATGTGTTTTTATTTATTGGTTAATTTATTTCTAATTGGATTGCTTCAGGTTCATCCAATGACCAAAATTTGATAAATTTCTTATTAATCCTGGCAATTAACAAATATTTCCCATTGCTTAAGGCAGATTTACAAACCGAATCAATATCATAATTGGTCTGTTAACCAATAAATTTATATGTCCCGGTGCAAAACAAACAACATTTGCCTCATTGGAGAAAGTATAAATGAAAGCTGTTTTTAATCCAGGAATGGTCATTTTATTTAGATACAATTTTTAAGAAACTGTTTAAAAAATTTGTTTAAGCCTCGTATTAAGAATGTCTGATGTTGAAAAAATAATTTTCTCCCTTCGTCACGATGTAAATTGCTTTTTCAAATTCCTCTAAATAAGTTGATTTTTGAAGAAATCCCTTAACACCAAGTTCGATCATTCCTCTTTGATATTCTTCATTCACGAACATTGATAAAACAATAATCTTTAAATCAGGCATGAATTGAAGTGCCCTTTTAATTATTTCTGTTCCATTCTTTGGATCGTGAGAAATTCCCATTAAAACTATATCGGGTTTGTTTTTAATCAAGATATCCATAAACTCAATGCCATTAGATGCTTCAGCTATTACACTGGCAATGTCCTCTACAGCAAACAGGTATTTCAGGCATTGACGAAAGGTTCGGTTGTTATCCAATATAATAATTTCTGGTTTACTCATATTGGTAGTTATTTCTATTTTAATGAGTGAGTAATTAAATTCAATACTTTAAAAAAACTTTAATATTATATTTGTACAATTTCTAATAATAAGTATCATTAATTGTCAATTTATTATCGCATTATCAAAAATATCAACAGTCTTAGTGATATCATGTACTTAATTACCTTTATATGCGGTAGTATTGCCGTTGCCATTATTTAATGGGTTATTCATTCAACTCTTAAATAACATTATTTATATATTGATAAAACTACACAATACAAAAATAAGTGTTTTCATAGTCTGATAAAATAGACAAAATGCGCAAATGTTTGTACTAAATGACACTAAATTTAAAATTCCAACCATAAAAATTTAACTAACTTTTAAACCATTTTCCAGAGACTAAATCTTAGATATTTTAGTGTGAAAAAATTAACATATTAACCGTATACATTTAATGTATAGCAAAGTACGAGTATACTCAACACTTGAATTAATATAAAGGCTAATGATATTTAACTCTATGTTTTGGGGAATCAATATCCGAAGAGCCATTTAATCGCATTTAAATGCTTTTAATTACTTACAATAGTGCGTTAAACTTACAGTTAAATAATTGAAATACAGCTAAATAACTTACATTTAAATTAGGTTAAATCCATGAAAATCAGTACCTTTATAGATTACACCACATAATTTATAATGTATGATTTTCACAGAAATTAACTCATTTTTATTGGTTGTTAAACAGACCTTAAACAAGAGTACAAAACTCAATAAATGGAGACATGACTTTTTAACAGAAATCTTTATGTTGTATATGGTTATCCCAAATCGTATAAACTTTAAACAAATGGGTAGATATAGCGATTATGGAGAACAGAGATTCCGTAATCAGTTTAAACAAAAGTTTGATTTCATGGAATTCAATCGAGAACTCACTGCTACTTATTTTGGTAACCGTATTGCCATTGCATTTGATCCTAGCCATATTGATAAGTCTGGTAAGAAGACAGCTTACCTTGCAAGTTTTTGGTCTGGTTCTGATCAAGCAGTCAAGAAAGGACTAGAAATTTCAGAGATCGCTGTTATTGATTTAGATCTTCACCAGGCGTTTCATTTAGAAGCTGTTCAAACTGTTCCACCAAAGACATTAAAGGTTGTCAGCATGAGCTTAATCATTTGGTACGCACAAATTATATGTTCCAGGAAAGAGGAGCTCCAAAAAATATCTTCTATTGTTGTAGCAGATGCCTATTTTTCAAAAATAAAATTTGTGAATCCACTGTTAGATGCTGGATTTCATGTCATAAGTAAATTAAGAACCGATGCGCATCTACGTTATAAATTCACAGGTGAATACCCTGGAAAAGGTAGACCAAGTGAGTATGCAGGAAAAATTAAACTTGACAATTTAGATATGGACATATTTACTGAGTTCCAATTTTCTGAAGATACACAGGCATTTTCTGCTATAGTAAATTCAAAATCATTAAAAAGAGATATTCTTGTAATTGTTGAACGAAAAACAGATCAAAAAGGAAAAATAACACAGCGACTCATTTTCTCAACTGATATAAAAATGAACCCATTAGAGGTTTTAGAGTATTATCATTGTAGATTTCAGATGGAGTTTAATTTCAGAGATGCCAAACAAGCAGCAGGATTGAATCAATGTCAAGCCAGAGATTTAGACAAACTCAATTTTCACTTCAATACTTCGCTTACAACTATTAATATAGTTAAAGCAATTTTTCTATCAGATGAAAATAATCGAAATAAACCTTTTTCTGTTTCAGACTATAAAGTACTGTATCATAATGCTTTTATCTTAAACCGATTTATCAAGGCTTTCGGCATTAAACCGAATGCCATTAAAAGTCATCACCATTTCAAAGAGCTACTCTATTTCGGCATTAAAGCCGCTTAATATTAATTTTTTTCTAACGGACTATTGTACTTATCAATATGCTTTAATTTAATCAATAAAATACAAATACCCGTTTTCATAGATCTTACGAAATATAATTAATTTGGTAATTGTTTTTCATTGTAAAATTGCTCGACATGCAAATAACATAGCAAATATGCCATGTGGTTCTCCATTTGGAGCTTTTGAATTTGACCAAGGTTCAATTTTCCAAATCGTTCCGGGGCCTTTACATGCTTGGTCAACAAAATCCTCATCATCTATTTGTAGTTTGAGAATATTCCGAGCTTTATCGGCAGCAATGCTAAATTTTTCTCCCGAAATATAACTTTTATTGAGAGATATTTGTAATGCCTCAAATATTAGAGCAGATCCGCTTGTATCTGGAAATGATTCATTCGGTCTTTCAATCAATTGATGCCAAAATTCTAACTCTGATTGTCGTTTCACTAAATCAGACAGGATTTCATTCAAATAATATATTATTTGATTATGTAAATTTGGCCAACACTCCAATAAAGGCAAACAATGCACCAAACAATGCACTATCCAACCTTGACCTCTTGACCATGCAGATGGAGAAAGTGCATCATCTTCTAACCAACCTTTTCCCTGATGAAAACAACCACTAATTTCATTTCGAAGTTCTTGTTAGTGTCAAGCCAATTTACCCATTCCAACAAGTATTCAATCAACTTACCTTTTCAGGGCTTTCTCTCCCATAACCAGAGATAGTTTACACCTTAATCTCTATGATTGAAATAAAGACAATTCCCAGATTTTCTTAAAAGATTTATCAAACTATAATCCTGATGAGTTCAAATCTATAGTTCTTGATAATGGCACTTTCCACAAAGAAATAAAACTTAATATCCCTAAAAATATAACACTCGTATTTTTACCACCATATATTCCGGAGCTAAATCCTGCTGAGAAAATGTGAGCTAAGTAAAAAGGCAATTTATAAATTTAGTATTTGACTTCCTTGAAAAACCGGAAGCTTTCAAGTGTCAAGTAGGATAGATACTACTACTGCATAAAACAACTCCATTTGTAGGTATAGCTATTTCTTTTTAAGTGACTTTTGGACATTAGTATAAATGCAATTAGTCAAAGTTCTATTTTTCATTAAATAGATTTAGTTTGGACCAAAACAATTTACCAATTACATTGTGTCATTTAGTGCAAACATTTTCGCATTTTGTGTATTTTTTTAATCTCTACTAACACTTACTTTTATATTAATCGTTGCATAGTCTTTAAGAATATGATCCAGAAATCAAAATATAGTAATTGGTTTATTATTGGTTGCTATTATTTGCGATCGCCTTGAGGGTTATAGACCGCCAAATCATTTTTAATGGCAATTTCACCAAACAATCCGTCAAGTTACGATAATACCTGATTCTCCTTCGGTTGAGATAAATTGAATTATCAGACTGGACTAATCATTAATCATTTTTATAAAAAAATACTATGGTAAAGAAAATATTTATTTCGGGAATGTTATATCTTGCAAGCGCAGTAATGTTTTCAGTAGCAGCAGGCACCCTCTATTACGTTTCACCTACAGGAAACGACGCGAACAACGGCACGTCAATTTCAACACCGGTAAAGACTATTAATAAAGCGATTAGTTACGCGATCAGTAACAATGGCGATATTATTTACGTGATGACGGGGACATATAATACAACCCTTTGGGTAACGAAGAACGGACTCACGATTAGCGCGTACCCGGGCAATACTCCGGTCATCGATGGAGGAACGACGCTTCCCGGTGAGAATTTTAATTCAATGCTCAGTGTTGTAGGTAACAATAACACGGTGAATGGGTTTGAGGTAAAAAACAGTAATGTTAATGGAACACAGGCTACGGCCGGTATTGGCGTGTATGTGACAGGCGTTCATAATACGCTGAGCAATTTGATCGTGCACGACTCATGGCAGAACGGAATCATCATACATGGAGATTACACTACCGTAGAATATTGTACGGTATATAATAACGTACTTAATAATTCGGGTACTCCGGTACCCGGTGCCGCGTCTGGTTTATCCGCCGGGCGAAATAACAGTGCAGCAGCATTAATCCCGGGAATTGTTTCATACGCTATTTTGCGGCACAATATCACGTATAACAACTGGGGCGAAGGAATATCCTGTTACGAAGCCGATCATTGTACCATGGAAGACAATATCACTTACGATAATTGGGCGCCCAATCTCTATCTTTCCGATGCCACCAATAGCTTGGTACAAAGAAATTTAGTGTATATATCGTCAGCACCTGCCATCCCGACTCGAGATAATGCGATAACAGGGCTTTCTCTGATGGATGAGGTATCAACCGTCCCTCGTTCTGCCAATAATACCTTAATAAATAATTTGATATACAAAGCTAACCTTCAGGCTTTCTCAGGATCCCTGGTTGCCAATTCCGGACTCAACAACGTACTCATCGCCAACAATACCATAATTGATGGTCCTTTGATAACAGGGTTCGGCGGCACTATGAACATTACAAATACAAATTCTCAAATCAGGAATAATATTATCTTAGGATCCGGCTGCAGTGTGCCAAACGCAACCGGTATTACTTTTTCCAATAACAACTGGTCGGTCACCCCGCTTGCAGCAACGTCAACCTCGGACGTGATCGGTAACCCTCAAATAGCAAGAACAGGATCTACCGCACCTGGACAGCTCACTGCAAACTACTTTATGCTCACCTCCTGTTTTTCGCCTGTCATTAACAAAGCTCTTGTTCTCTCACAAGTTACCGGAGACTATTTTGGAACCTCTCGCGGAAATTTGCCTGATATCGGTGGACAAGAATACAATCTTCCTGATGTCATTGTCACCTCGCTCATTTATAACCCATCAACACATATCTTTTCCTGCGTTGTAAAGAATCAAGGTACGAGAGAAACTCCGTCAGGCACAGCTGTTGGCGTGAAGTATTCTGTGGATGGAGTTTCGCGAACCTGGGGCAATGTGGCAACGCCTCCACTGGCTGCAGGGGCATCGGCAACAGTTGAGTCTGATGGTGGGACATATATCATACCCGATGGCATCCACACTATCACGGCATTTGTTGACGATGTTGACAGATTCCCTGAATCCAACGAAACAAATAATCAACTTTCGCAATCAATTACGGTCGGTAACCTGTTGCTCAACCCATCATTTGATAGCAATACAAGTCCTTGGATTTTTAATTTATTCAGTCCTGCAGTAGCGACAGTTGCTTCTATTGCACAAACAGGATATACTGGTAAGGCTGCTAAGACAACCATAACCAATGCAGGAACCGCTGATTGGCATATTCAACTTGTTCAAGTTCTACCTATTACAACCGGTAACACCTATATGGTTACATTTAAAGCAAGTGCTGCAGCTGCAAGAACAATTAAGATAGAGTTTCAACAAGCAATTTCTCCCTATACTAACTATTGGGCTAGTTCAGCAATCAACATAACCACAACCCCAACTACATACGGACCTTACACTTTTGTATGTACCACAACCGATGCTACCGAAAAATTCTGTTTTTTCCTTGGGAATAGCACTGCTGCTGTGTGGATTGATGATGTTGTAATAACTGCTTATCCTATTCCTCTTAAAAGTCCAAAAATTGCGACAAATTTAACTAATGAAAATTTAGCAGCTAATTTAAGTATTTATCCTAATCCCGCAATGGACAATTTAACAATACAATTATCTAATTTATCGGTAAATGAAAAGGCTCAAATTTATAACACGATGGGAAAATTAGTTAAGGAATTTAATGTATCGTCATTAAGTCAGCAATTTAATATTGAAGATTTATCAAATGGGTTATATTTTGTAAAAATGAAAAGTAATCCTAAGATGACACAGAAATTTATCAAGCAGTAATCAATCACAAAAGATATACAGAAAGATTCTTAATTTTATAAGCAATAGTGGAGTTTTAATAATATTTAGGCATAATGTGTTGCTCTACAGATTTATGTCTATATATTATTACTCCGCTATTTTATTTAAACTTAACTACTGGTAATACAATAATTCGGTAAATAATAATATAAAGATACAGAACAATGATCAAAATAGAGGATTTGCTACGATCAAATCACAAATATCAATAAATTTAAAATTTGTTTTGAAAACGAATATCCAAAGGGAAAATATTTGATATTTTTAGATCCTAATTTGATTTTATAGGTAGGTAAACCCTCGCTACTGCACGATTGCATCGTATATCATTACATAATCCCTAATTGAAAAAGAAGAGCGATAATAATCAATGATTTTTTATGGTGAGTTCTATATGTTATTGATAAGTAAAAAGATAAATATTGCAATCAATCCTTATTTCGGTAATACTAATTTTCACTTCTCAGTCCTTCATTTTCTTTACCCGCTGTAGTGTATATTGTCCAGCGCACGTCGTTCGGCAAATAGTTCTAGCCTTTGTCACAATAAAAAAACGAGCTTTCAACTTTTCAAATTATATTTCAATTGGGAAAGCCAGAGTTTTCCATTTGGCAATGAAATGAATAATGCTTTGTAAGCATTTCGTACATTCTTCGTAACTACCAGAAGTTTTGCAGCTAAATCGTTACTGCCTCTCATATCGGCAAAAGTTAGATTCAGATCTACTTTAAAATCCAACATTCCCATTTGATTAGATGTAATTAATGCTTTTACTGAATTGAAAACCATGAAATTACTTGAATTAAAAATTAAATGAGGTCAATTATATAATTGTTCTTATCTATGAAAGCCATCTCCAATAAACTTAAGTGCATTGACTAAACCTGAACGCCAATATGCCCAACCATGATTACCTTCTCTAATTCTAAATTCGTGAGGTATTTTAAGTTCATTCATTTTCAGATGCATCAACATGTTGCCTTTTGACAAATAATCTTTATCTCCACAATCAAAATAAAACCGGATAGAAGTATTTTTGGTGTTTGAATATTTTTCAATCAAATGAAATGGACTAATTGCTTTCCAATTTTCGCTTATACGGTCTTCGCCTTTTAGACCAACTCCACACAAAAGTGCAAAACGATCCGAATATCTTGCGTCTACCATATTAATGATTTCTTCATCGGTAAATATGGCTGCACTCATAGGAACACATGTTGAGAACAACTCAGGATGGTTTAATGCAACTGAAAGTGCTCCAAAACCGCCCATTGAGTTTCCCGCAATAGCTCTGAATTCTCTTTTCGATCTGATACGATATGCCTTTTCAACTGTAGGAATAAGCTCATTGATAAACATATCACACCATGCATCTTTTTTCTCAACATCATTGTTATACCAAGTTAGTTTACCGTCAGGCAGTATAAAAATGGCAGGTGGGAAAATACCATTTTGAATACTTTCATCGAGATATTTATTTAATTCTCCATATTGGATCCACGATGTTTCATTATCGGATGTGCCGTGAAATAAATAAACTACTGGGTATGACCGTTGCGATGTTTCATAATCCGCTGGTAAATACACCGAATAATTTACTGGTGAATTCAGAATCTTACTTTTCATTTCGATACTCTCAATAACTCTACCACCGGCAAATACATTCAATGCCACCAATGCCAATAATCCAATATAAAATAATTTGTTTTTCATTTATTTAAATTTATAGTTTTCTTCCATTTCCATCTGCCCACAGTCTAAAAAAATCATTTTGTGCATTGAGGATTACTCTCAGATAGTTTTGATTCATTTTGCTATTTGAAGTCAATTGCTTTCTTTATCCCATGTTTTCTCGAATCGTTGTTTTTACAATATAGCATTTCACTTTTAGGATTATACGGTTGAGGTACTATTTCGGTTAGGGCAAAAACTTCCCATTCATTTTGGGCATGTATGAAAATTGAGTCGGAATCGGAATTATTGTTTGAGATTGTAATTTTGCTATTTTCCAGCCAATATCATTCCTGAAAAGTTCCCAAGTTCGGGGATTATAACTTTATTCATCAATCAATTTATTTTGCAGTACTTTCAGCTTTTAATATTCTTTCATTTTTAATATTTAGCGACTCGAAAATCTTAATTTCCGAACTATTTTTTAGCACTAAAGATTTTTTATTTTGCGTTTTTTGTGCTTTTACAAAGCGAATATCAGCACCTTTCACATCATCAAACCAAATTGCTGGTCTTTGATCGGGAGATAAAGTAAAAAATTCTACATCGTTTAATTTAATATTCTTCGCATGCCTTACAAAAAGTCCATAAACAGGCATTTCACCAAACATTCCCGGTTCAGGGTATGCATTTTCCTTTTCAGGAATAGCTATGTTTATATTCGGTTTTTCAGCTCCTCCCTGATAATAAATATGAATATTACTTAGTTCTACATCTTCAATATCATTCCCAGGCAAACCCGCTATAGTACTTACAAATTTAGGATTAGCATTATAAACAATCACATTATTGATTTTAATCCGGCGCATTGCTCCAATCGATGTACCTTCCGGACCACGCATACGTGATCCAAGCCGCAAAAAGAAAGGATCTTTCACAATATCTCTCATAATAATGTTTGAAATCGTAATGTCTTCCATAACACCACCATCAACTGTCTCTAAAGCTAAACCACGACAATACTCAAAAATACAATTTGTTATTGTAATTCGTTTAAAGCCTCCATTCGATTCTGTTCCACATTTAATACGACCTGTAGGCATACCTCGAGGAGATTTATCCAACGAGCGTTTATAAGTTCCATCAAGCATTGATCCTTCATCGTAACCAGATACAAAGCAATTCGTAATAGTTACATTTTCAGTAGCTTGAGGACATCCCAATGCAAACGAACTTTTAAGACAAATTCCATCGTCGTGAGGTGAGTTTACAGAACAATTGGAAACACGCACATTCCGGCAGCAGTCGATATCAATCCCATCGCGATTCGTGTCAATTTTCAAATTGTCGATGGTCATATTATCAACACCAGTTGCCAAAATTGCAAACCAACCTCCATGAATAATCGAAATATCGTGCATAGTTACATTTTTACAACGGTAAAAACAAATTGATTTATTGGCTGTTTGGTTGGTTCTCAGATTTTTGGTACGGAAATCATTTTCAACTCCGATTCCACCCTTCATATAATTTTGAAGGTTTTTGCCATCAATCCATCCAGTTCCAATTATGGAAACATTTTCAATATCGCACCCCCAAATCAAACTATTTTTGAAATGGCTGTGACCATAATCCTGATAAGTTATATTTATACTTGGTTCTTCCTCATCATAATCATTTTCAACAGAAACAGGTGCTGCAACAATAGTTGCACCCTGATCAATAAATAAGCATATATTACTTTTTAAGCGGATCGATCCACTTAAATACTTTCCAGCGGGAACAAATACAGTTCCTCCACCGGCTTCTACTGCTGCTTCAATGGTTTTGTTGATAGCTTTGCTATCTAAATTTTTACCATCACCAATAGCACCATAGTCTTTCACATTGAAGAATGCACTGGTTACACCAGCGAAAGTTACTGTTGGAAAGAATATTAATACAAGAATTAATCTATTTAATAATTTCATGGTTTAATTTATTATTTTAGTTACATTTTATACAAAGAGTCTTTTTTTTTGCGCTTTGTGATGAAATTAAAAAGCAAATAATAAAACCAAAGCTGTTTTTTTATACTTGGCAAAATGATAAGATATTAATTTAAAACTACCTGACCTAATTGATACCAGCCATTCTCATTTTTTAATTCTACTCCCAGCTTAACAGATGGCTTTTCGCCGTCATTTGGTTGAAGAATCCCAACCGCCAACATATATTTTCCTTTACTTACCGATTTGAAATTTAATTGATCTGTTGAAGTGATTTGGTGATCCGATTTCCATTCGGCTGGGTGTGAAACATCAGCATCATAAGTCGATACAATTTTGCCTTCAGATGAGATAAGTGCATAAACTACCCTAACAGGAAAATATATTTGAGTAATACCCCTATTCTCCCAGGTCATTGATATTGAACTTATTATATTTTTAGACAAAGTATTTGGAAAAACTGCTTTGTTTATTACAAAATGATATCCAAGCCGGTTATTCAGTTTTTGAATCAATTCAGGTTCTTTTTTTAGCAACAATAATCCAGAATCACCACCTCTGCTAAGGTCACAGTAAGTTGGTTTTCCCTTTTCAATACACGATTCAAGTGTAAATCCTCGGCCTTGATTATCTTTTTTACCATACCACCAGCCCAAATTTTCCATCATCTCATAAACTCCATAAAACTCAAATACTCCAGGCATTTTACCATCACAGCTGGCAACATCAGAACCATTGCTATTGCCACAGATTCCATCCCTTCTTAGACCGATACCCATTGAAACAGCCTGTTGACATACAGATAAATATTCTTTTTTGCCTGCGGGAAGTTGAAGTAACGTTTTTTGAAATGCATCTCGATAAATCTTGACATGCTCCAAATACTTTTCGGCAGTAATTTCCAGTTTATTAAACGGATACATGTGGCCTTCTCCCCAGTTTCCATACGACCGAATATCAATAAAAGCGATGTTAGGATTACCATCATACCTTTTTGCCAAAGCTTTAATAAATACTTTCAACTTTTGCATAAAAATAGAATCATCAAAAACCGGAACCAATTTTAATCCCGGAATTCCGGTTGTTATTAGTTTCGGATTATCTAAATTGAATGTTTCATATTTTGCTCCAGCATCAAAAACCCATTTTGGAGTTGTCCAGAACTCTTTTGAATGCGTACTAGCACACATAATTCCAAATGAAAATTTCTTTCCTTTATCAGCCCATTCACTTAAGTCTTTATCAATTATTGACCAGTCATATACTCCCTCTTTTGGCTCAATAGTTCCCCAAATATACCTGTTATAACCCAAAGATATCAATTCTAAAACTTCCTTTGGTTGTTTTTTTACTGAGCCATAACCAACCCAGCCTTTCCCGGGATTAACAACAGCTCTTTGAGTAAGTTTTGGTTGTAAAACGGTCAAATTAGGAATGGTTTCCTGAGCTTTAACCGTTGGTATTTTTAAAAGAAAGAGAAATAATAGTAAGATTAATCTAAAATAGTTATTAATGTGTTTCATCCTTTTAATCATCAATTAGAGTTTATATAAGTTCGTTTGTTATTGATACCTTAGCGCTACTTTTCCAAAAATAAACTTTAACTCAATACCTATCGATATCAGCTTGTCTTTTTGGATTCTATTTGGATATGTTCGATGCACAAATCTATTTTTTTATCAGAATGTAATTGAAATGACTAAAGTCTGGCATATTTGACGCTTAACAGTAGTATTTCTTCTGGAATTTCTATCTTTATGTCATTTATTTTGTGAAAATTTCCTTTAACCTGATGTCCCTTGAAGAACTTCCTATTTGCACTTCAAACTGACCCGGTTCAACAACCCATTTGTTTTGTTTTCCGGAGAAAAAAGACAAATCTTCATCTGTAATAGGGAATGTTATTGTTTTCGTTACACCTGGCTTTAAAAATGTTTTTTCAAAATTCTTCAACTCTCTAAGTGGCCGATCTTCTGATGAAACCAAATCGTGAATATACATCTGAGAAACTTCTGAGCCTGCAACTTTACCCGTATTTTTAATCTCAAAACTGGCAGTCAACAACTTACCATTCTTCTTCAATTTCAAATTACTGTATTCAAATGTTGTATATGAAAGACCATAACCAAAAGGGAATAAGGGCTCGATATTTCGGGTATCATAATGACGGTAACCGACATAAATGCCTTCGGTGTAATTTACAACATTATTTACGCCAGGATAATTACCATAAGCCGGATTATCAGATATCTTTACAGGAAATGTTTCGGGGAGTTTTCCGGATGGATTCACCTTGCCAAACAATACATTGGCAATGGCATTTCCACCTTCCTGTCCGGGGTAATAGGCTTCCACAATTGCATTTACATCATTTATCCACGGCATACCTATTGGCGAACCATTAATTAAAACAACCACCGTTTTTGGATTTGCTTTAACCACTTCGCTGATCAGTTTATTTTGCTCGCCCGGAAGTAAAATATCTTTTCTGTCATTCGAACCACCTTCGAAAAAATTGGAAAGCCCTGCAAAAATAACAACAGCATCACTTTCTTTTGCCGCCTTTACTGCCAAATCAATTGGATTATTCCCTGGTATTTCCCATTCAAAACGAATAAAGTTTCGATTAGATCGCTTTTTAAACTCTATTTTGATATCGAGAGGTGCATTTTCTTTCAATGCTAATGTTACATAACGAGCACTTGAATTGAAATCGGCTTCAAAGTTATTCGTAGTAGATGCCCATTGGTCTATTTCTAATTTACCATTTATATACAATTTAAACGCACACTCGGCACCAGAAATGCCTAATTTATACTCACCTGTCACAGGCGGTAGTAATTGACCTGTCCATCGTACTGAATATCCCCATTTGCCTAATTCGGGTACAGGATTTGCCCATCCCCATGAAAAATCAACTTGCCCATCTATCTTTGTAACAGCGGCTATTCCTTCAAATTTATCATTTTTATAATACTCACTTTTTATTCCATTTGAAACGCTGCCATTCATAGAGTTTCTGAAATATTTACTCTCCACAACCCTCAAACTTCCATTCATACCACAACCCTCTTCAAATACAATTTTAGTATTTTTTCCACAAAGATTGCGTAAACCAGCTATGGGACTAACTGTATAAAAAGGCGAAACAGTTGCACTTCCACCACCGCCTAAGCGAGCAGTAGTGGCGTTGGGTCCAATAACAGCAATTGATTTTATTTTTGATAAATCAAATGGTAGTATATTTGATTTATTTTTAAGCAACACAATACCTTCTTCGGACACACGGCGTGCAAGTTCTTTGTGTTTTTCGGAGTTTAGCTCTGAGTTCAATTTTGGAATCACAGCGTCCAATAATTTTGACTTTACAAGAGCTCGTAAAATTCGTTTCACCTTGTCATCTAATTCAGTAATGGTTAACCTTTTGTCCTCAATTGCTTTTAAAATATTTAATTTAGTCATGATTTTGCCGGGACCAGGCATTTCTAGGTCTAAACCAGATGTAATAGCTCCTACACTTTTTACTGCACGCCAGTCCGAAATTACAAATCCATCGTATTTCCAATCTTTCTTTAATATTTCCTGCAATAAATGTTTGTTTTCAGATGTGTGTGCATCGTTTAATCCATTATAGGCTGTCATCACTCCCCAAGGGTTTGATTTTTGAATAGCAATCCTAAAAGCCGGCAAATAAATTTCTTGTAAAGTTCGTTCATTCATTTTCACTGTTAGGTCCTCCTGATTAGCTTGCTGATTATTTGCAGCAATGTGTTTTATTACAGCACCGATATTTTCCGATTGCACCCCTTGTATAAAAGCTGTTGCCATCTCAGCAGTTAAAATTGGATCTTCTGAGAAAGTCTCGTAATTGCGCCCATTCAGCGGCTGTCTTACTATGTTGACCATCGGCGAGAGCAATATAGTTGATCCGGTAGCACGAACTTCTCGTCCTAAGGCACTACCCATTTCCCGAATTAATGGCCGATTCCAAGTCGCAGCTTGTCCTACTGCGGTAGGAAAACAGGTAGCGTTACCTACCCAATTTCCATTTTTATCAAGAATAATAGTAACACCATGTCCGCAATCGGTTCCTTGGATAGATGGAATTCCTAAACGTTCAATGCCTTTGAAATGCCAAGTGTCTGCACCCGTAAGGAAATCAGCTTTTTCTTCCAGTGTCATTAATCTGGAAATGTCATTTACCCGCTCTTCAGTACTCATTTTGACATCTTTATAAACAGGGATGATAGTTTGGGCAGTAAGTAACCCAATTAAACAAAAGAAAATTGAAAAGGAAACCCCTTTTTTAAAATAATTTTTCATGTATTTTAAATTTTTATATGTTTTGATTTTTATAATAAATTACATTAGTTTACTGAATCATGCCTGTTAATATTTCAAATAAGTTTAACTCTTATATTATATAATTTCGGGTGATATATTTGTTTCTTAAATTTTAATAACAATTGAAGTCATTTTTACAATCTTATCTATCAAATTATTCTGTATATAAACTACGCAGGCTATTGTTTGTCATGGTACAATCAACACAAATTATTTTCCATATTCCCAGTAAAGCATTAATAAATGTACTGCAGACCAGCTGAAATGTGGTGCTCTCAGACACTCACCTGTTTTAGGATCATAATTCTCATATATAGGAGCATCTGACTTTACTCCATACAATCGGTCGAAAACCTGATTAGTGTATTTATCTGCCTGCTGTTTATATCCATAATTCCTCAAACCCGAGATTCCGAGATAAACTTGGTCTAACCATATTGGACCACGCCAATAACCATTATAAATGTACTTAGGATTATCAATACTAACAGTTGGGAATGGTATATATGAAGAAAACTTATTAGGCTTTTCATACATTAAAACTACTGATTTGGCGTTTTCCTTCGATGCCATTTTTACCCACATAGGGGTAAATCCTTCACAACCCTCAATGTCAACAAAATCACCATTAAATCTACGATCGTAATAGTACCCTTTGGATGTATCAAAAAAGTATTTATCTAATTTTACTCCATCAACCACTTGTATATAAGGCACATTTAAAAGAGAAGCCATTTCCCGTAGAATATTGTTTTCGAGGAAAAGAAATGAATTTAAATCCACCGATTCCTGATTGAAGCTCCATGCTGTTGCATTATTTCTTACTACGACCGAACTATCAAATCTTATGGCATTGTCCATACCACTTTCATACTTGGCAGGTTGCGTTTTTCCATTTGTGGATCCGAATTCACAAATGCCATTTTGATTGTGGTCCCGATTTTTATACCACCACTGATTATATTTTATTAATTTAGGAAACATCTCTTTTACAAAGTCAGTATCTTTGGTTTGTTTAAAGATCTCTAGAACTGCCCATGCGGCTAATGGTGGTTTACTATCGAGTAAATTGTTTTTAGATTTATCAGTACGAATTACATCCACAATCATACCATCATTAGTCTGATAATCGAACATTGCTCTAACTTGATTTTTAGCAAGTTCAGGTGCGAAACGTGCTAGCGCATATGCGTGTCTCCATGAGTCCCACGCCCAGAAACCAAGGAAATGTGCATGTGACGGCATAACACCTTCGTGCAGCAAATCGCCCTTAGAACAACGCCAGTTAGATATTAGCGTGATTACACTTTTTACTGCTACACGATTGTAATCTTTTGGCATATCATTACGGAGAACTTTTGTAAGGTATCCGTTCCAACGAACCTTATTCTGAGCAATATAAATTGTTGGAGATTTTAATATCGATTGAGCCATTGAAGCACTTTCAAACATTTGTTTTTCATCGTTATAAAAACTAATCAGAACATAGGTTTTATTACTTGTTTTAGTACTTTTTGCATTGTAGCTTTTGTCATCGCTGGCTATTTTATAATCTGTGGGAAAGGAAACTACCAGAATTCCCCCTTTTCCTAGATTGAAAATAAGATTGTTTTTATCTCGTCTGAATGTTGAGCCAGATAACCAAATACTTGAGTTGACATTCCATCTTGCCTTTTCCGAATTCAACTCCAATAAGGAATGATTTTTATCTACAAAATAAAGTTGCTGCACTACCGAAACTCCTTTAAATTTACTCTTCATATAAAGAAAACCGGGGAAATAGGAAGTACTATCAGTTATAAATTCGTTAGCATTTATTTTTCGACCATTTATTTCGACTCCAACCTCTGCAATTGATTTACTAATCCATTGGCTATTGTCAATAATATAAGGACCACAGAAACCATTTACCCATTCTTTTGTTGTTGGAATGCTAAATCCTATCCATGAGCCGGCATCTGTGAATAATCCGGTGCATTCTGATTGTGCATCCTTAGGTGTATAGGCTATATTAAGAATATTCGGAAAACTTATAGTTGAATTATTCACCGCATTAATTCCTATCGCAAAGCTAAAAATCAGTACTATAGTTATAACATTTTTCATTTTTGACTAGTATTCTTATAAATATTAATAATTTAAAATTTCACTTGCACGGTTTCTCCATTATTGGAGTACGTATTAAACACAACATTATTCCCTGAAATGACATTGATTTCAATTTTTTCTTTTTTTCTTTTAATTTCAATGTTGAAGATTTCACCAAATGCTTTTATTCTCTTTAAACTCATGTAATTCCATTGATTAGGCAATTGAGGTGTAAGATTAAATGATTTTAAACCTGTTGGACGAATACCGAATAGCCCTTCGATAAAAACACGACAGTACAATCCGCTTTCGGCTGATAATTGACGTTGATTTCCTTCAGGATAGGCTTCAACCGGATAGGGCACATGTTCGCCCAGCAGCCTACGATTGGAGTAATACTCCAAAAATTTTAATGCCTTTTCTTTTTCACCTGCTGCAAATACGCCTCTTAGTGCATATAATGTTGATCTATCCCAAAAAGTATTTTTCCCTGATTGTGTCGCCAATCCGTCTTCTGTCCATAACTTTGGAGAAAATAATGCTGATATTGTTCCTTCTTTTCGTTCGAAAATGCCGACTGTTAGTGGCATACAAATCCAAGCTCGTAGCACATCGTTTCCTTCGTAGTAACGATAGGTATCAAAACCCTCCACTTTATATCCAAAATGATTCTCGATGGCTTGTTTTATTATTTTTGCCCTTTTCAGATAGTCGTCAGTAAGATTTGTAGATTTATTTAACTCCCGTCCAAGATATGAAGCTGATAATAAAGCATCATAATAGAGCGATGATGTGCAAAGGTTTGCATCTCCTGCCGGAAATCTATGCTCAAGTTCGTCGGCATCTGATTTTACAACCCCATTATTATCTACTTTCCGTTTTAGATATTCGAGACACCATTCAATTAAATTCCAAAGCTTCTCGGCTGTAACTTTGTCGCCTTTCGCAAGTGCAAAACGTGATGCGCCATACGCAATCATGGCTTGGTCACCTCTATCACCAACGCGATTCCAGAAACTTAGCCCTTCGGCTACTATGGAACTTGGTATAGGTTTGTATTCTTTATTCATGAAACGAGCAAAGTGCATGTATGCATTCATAGATGCCTGATTTCCTTTATCGTATCCTAGAAATGGGAAGAATGGACCAACGTATTCTGCTTGATCATTTGCCCAAATTGCTGCATAATAATTCTCGCCACCCGGACTATGCATTAAACCTCCCTTTGTATCGAAAATACTTTCGGAAGTTCTTATTTTTGCGAAAGCAAAAGCGTTATTGAGTGTATTGTTTGGAGTTTCAAGCACCAAATTATTCAGCCAGCTTTCTATAATATCTTTTCTTGCATTGAGTTCACTGACAACATCAATTATATGAGTTGGTTCATTACTCTTACTTCCACTAATTATCAATCCAAATTCAATACTATCACCTTTTGCAATATCAAAAACTCCATTTTTTGTTGATTGCACTTCAAGTGTATATGTTCCATCTACTCCTTTGGTTGGTTCGGTTGAGTATTTTAAATTGCAAGTAGGAATTTCTACATTAATCGTTTTGTTTCCTTTATTTTTTAACGAATAGTATTCACAAAAATCAGGCTGTGTTGTTGACGGAAACATAATCCGAGTTAACTCAACATTTTTCCAAAATAAACTTCTTGATTTTAACAAGCCATTTAGATCAATTCTTTGTACCTTTTCATTATCTATTTGTTTACCATCGATATTTATAGTTTTTATATAATCAAAATTGAAGGTTCGTATTAAACTGCCACGTGTATCATTTGGAATAGTTCTCAACATAGGCCAAACAATTTTGCGATTTATTGAAAAGCTGCTGTCGCTATTTATTCCATATCTTAAAATGACAGAAACCTTAAGTCCGCTCATTTCAATATTGTCTATATGGGGCAAACTTCCCTGGTTTTGCCATTTAATGGTGCCAATTGAAGTCGTTTCCCATCTGTTTTTCTCTATATTATTTGCCTGAGAATATATAGTGGCAAATATCAACTGCATGACTATTGAAATTGTTATTCTATTCATTACTTACTTTTTATTGTCAGATATATTGTTAACTCATTATTTTCGGCCCAGCATTCAATCAGATTCTGATAGTTGAGAAGCAAAATGTCTACTGGATATATTACTTTGCCAACTTGTAAACCTCGCTTCCCGCGCAAAGGAATGAGCCCACGGCGTAAACTTCACTATTTCCCCTCTTAGTGGCACCAGGCGAAGCACCTATGGATTGCGCCCAACCTAGCTTACCATCCTTTTCAACGGCACTAACCAAGGCATTCCAGCCTTTGATTGCAATAGGGGTGTATACCTTTCTATCAAGGTATCCTTGATTGATACCCCAGGCTAGGGCATAGGTCATGAAGCCTGTAGAACTTGATTCAGGAACAGGATAAGCTCCTGCATCCAATAAGCTGGCCGCCCAGAATCCATCTTTTCCCTGTAACGTGGCAATTTTAGAAGTCATTTCTTTGAACAGTTGAATATACTTCGCTTTGTTAGGATCTTTGTTGGGCAAATTAGAAATAATACTTAACAAACCACCCACGACCCAACCATTTCCCCTGGCCCAAAAAACCCGCTTCCCATTCTTCTCCCTTTTGTTTTTGTAACTTGTATCCCTTAAAAATAGGCTATCTGATTTTACATACAGAGTATCATAAGTAGCGCACAGCTCTTGCTGAGCAAATTTTTTGTATTTTGCATTTGCGCTCAACTTCGAAAGTTTGAAAAATACAGGTGGAGCCATAAAAATGGCATCGGCCCAACTCCATCGTGCATTATTGCCTTTTACAGAAATATCTAAGGGTACATTTGGCCTAAACGCGATGATGGAATCAAGCCTTGTTATGGTTGGCTGTATCATTTCTTTTTGCTTGTATTTATCAAACAATTCAAGATACATCCTACTCACACAAATATCATCGCCATTAAATGTTCTATTTCCGGGTTTCCATTGGAGCTTTGTCCCCACCCCTTTCAGGAAGTCCCAGTATTTATCTTCCCCACTCAACTTTGCCCATTGTACCATCCCAACATACATGGCGCCCTGTGTCCAACTCCACATGGCATAAGAGCCCTTAAAACTTGACTCCCGATTTACAGACTCTTCAAAATGCAAAATTTGCCAGTCGGCTACTTTTTTCATTTGAATCTTAACATCCTTTTTGTTCAGTTGAGTGGCACTACAACTAATTATAAAAGCGAAAACGAAAATTGCACTTAATTTAATCTTCATATAGTATTTTGTATGATTAATTTGAGATGAACAAACTAATTAAAAAATTGAGAACAAGTATTCTAAACAATTAACATTACTATTTCCAATGATTTAAATCGCTCTTAAACAAAGTTTTTTCTCCTTTTGCACTTCCTGGAATAAATTTAACACTCACGCAAGTCTTTGTGTGGGCAGGCAATATCATTTCGAAACCAAACAAGGTCTTTCCCGCGTTAGGAGCATCGTAGTCTTTTGTGGAGTGAGTACTCCATTGCTTTAACTTCAAATCTAATGATGTATCAAATAGCACATTCATCTCCTTACCACCCTTTTTCAACAAAATGCATCTGTCATTTTTGATGGTCACTTCAGCTTCAGTCATTACCGTCCATCGAATAGTGTCATTCTTAGAAGTCGATTCATATTCATCCTGCAACACCACATACTTTTTCTTTACTATAGCTATGCCCCTTTTCACAGCATTCAACTGCCCTTTGTAGATTTCGGAAAGATCGGAAATGGCATAGGAAAATGCTGGATCGAAACCGTATTTGTCTATGTTCGAAACACCATTTACATTTTGCAATTTGCCATTAACAGTGAGGGTATTGTGGGCAAAATTATTGTATCGAAAAACCGACCAGCGTTCTGAATTTTGACCCATATCCCACAATTTAACTCCTTTGGATTCCAAAGAAAAATAACTTTGCATACCGAAATCAGAAGCCCAGCGCTGGCCATCAGCATCTAAAACAAAGGAACCTATGTCCATGTGACTGTGGCTGGTCTTTGCCGACCCTGCTTTGAATCCAACATAAATAGCATTTGGATTTACCCAGGACGTACGCATAAGACAAACCGGCGTTTCACCCTTTCCAACCCAATTAACACCGCGAGGCGGTAATGTCTTAGTCAGATTAATCTTACATCCCCAAATCAGGATGGCAGGCAAAGTCCTATCTGATGTGAACTGAGAAAATGTAGTTCCTTTATTTTCATCTGGCTTTAGAGGAAGACCATTCCCGTCTGTCAATCTAACAAAACCTTTACCCAATAGATAACTTTTTTCTACCCAAAGCAAAGATGGATCTTTTAACTTAGATGCAAACCAGAATTGCGAAGGATTCAAAATGGAATTAGGTACACAATCCGAATAATTAAAACTTTGTCCTGAACTGCCCATCATATTCAGCAAATAGCCCGAAGTCTTCATAAATCCATTAAATTCCAGCGGATTAACTTCATTAATCCCTAATTTTTCAAATGCATCCAACAAGAAAATATTGAATACTGTCCCATACTGCCAATACATATAGCCTTCGGTAAAAGCTCCATCGGGATTATATGCATTCATGGGGATTTGAATTGATTTAACCGCACGATCAAGCACAGTCTTTGCCAAATCGGGCTTGATTTCCGATACAGCCAAGGCAGCATAGGACATGCCAGCATTGCACACCTGATTCCAATTATTACTGCCTAAATAAATGTGTCCATTGCCATCCTTAGTACCAAACGACTTATCTATACCTTTGGCGATTAGAGCATTTTCTATAATTACCCTCGATGAGGGAGGAAGTTTATCGTACAACCAATCATAACCTATTGCTACAGCCAGTGACATTTCCGCCACACCCAAAAAATGAAGCGGCTGCCAGTCGCTAAAATTGGACACCGCGAGCAGCTCCTTTTCAGCACGCTGCAGGTACTTTTCTTGTCCCGTCATTCTATAAGCATAGGAGAGATAGAACACCCTACGCAAACACTCGCGGCTCACATCCAAAAGTCGAATCCCCTCTAAAATACGCTCCAGGCAAGGCAGCGGAATAATTTCATCAGATGCCTCAATGATAGCATTGTGCATCTTCATCCATGTTGTATCCGTTTTTATGGCTTCCTTTATTGCGTTTTCGTCATCCTTCAAAAGCAATATGCGCGGATGAGGAATTTGGTTGATCTTAGATATATCAATGCCCTCCGCATGTAAGTAAGAATTTAACATGGCCATCGTTAGGCAAAAGACAGTAAGAATACTTCTCATATTAAAATTTATTTAGTGTCTATGAATTAAATACTTTATAAAATTGAATTTCAGGAGTTTGCGTACAGATGTGATTCATGATCAACTTCTGATTAAATCAAAGTCAGATGTTGGCTATGTACCTTTTTGTGTTTTCTTCCCTACCTTGACATTTTACATACACTTGTATTGCAGATTTATCACCATGTTTTCCCACAGTATTTACATAATTCCTTTTGTCCAAAGCTCTCAACCCCAAAGCTATAATTTTTCTTCTGTGTAAAGTCTAAATATCACTTTTGAAATTATGCTCTTTTCAATATGAATTATTATCGTAGGGCTATTTATAGTAACAATTTGTATCAAAAATCCAACAAACAAATTATTGGTTTACTTCTTTTAATAGGCATCTTTCCAATCATAAGGGAAAGGGATTTGTTTGTAATAATTCAGATTATGTTCCGGCATGGGATATTTTGCAGGTATCGGACGTTTTGAGAAAGTTTGGAAATAAAGCACTGATCCATCTCTCCACCAAATGGCTTCTTCTTCCTGAGCTTTCAGAAGTTGCTTAACATGATTAAAACGTTGAGCATCAATATTTTTCTCTATTCCATCCCAGATTTTTTCCATTTGTTTTACATCTTCTACACTTTTATAATAATGATACACAAGTTCTTCCCATAAATTTCGACCGGATGGCATTTTATAATCCCATGACACATGATTGAAATAAAGCAAAAACTTCTGCGGGCACGTTTCAGGGTTGCTAAAAAGCTTGGCAACTTCCGGTGCATATTGTCCGGCAACATTACTTCCGGTGGCAGTTCTATTTACTCCTAAACCAAACTCATCGGCTCTATGATACTCAATTGCATCCCATTTTAAATTTTTATACCAGGGACCTGGACCGTAATGAGTAGCATAATTCATAATATGATTTAAACCCAATGCACCCCGCATATCAACAGCGGTTTCACGCGATTGCATCATCATATTTGAAATGACTTTAATAAATGTTTCGTCGTGTGAAAAGGTCATTTTAATCCAATCTTTTGCTATTTTTTCCGATGTATAATCTGGATTCCATGCCAACATTCCAAAAGCAAACCAGTTTGCCTGGCCAAAAACGTGTCCGGTCCAGTTTATATCTGTTCCAATATTCGGCACAGCAGCAATTCCCGACATTCCATGTGTTCTTTGATAATCTTCAATTACATTGGTAACTGTTGTACCTTTTCCTTTGGTATACGTATCAGATTCAAGAGTTTCTTTAAATAATGGAGCTAAATAAACAAGATTAGTGGAATAACCAAGATATTCTTGTGTTATCTGAAACTCCGGCATAAGAGGTGTATCAGGCATTTGGCCAAAGAGTGGATGAAATGGTTCGCGGGGTTGGAAATCAATAGCACCATTTTTCGGTTGTACAAAAACGTTTTTGTTGAATTTACCATTTAGTTTGATAAATTCAATATAACCGCTTCCTGCACGATCGGTATGACGATTATTTTCATATACAAATGCCCGCCACATAACTATTCCACCGTGTGGTGCTAAAGCTTCTGCCATCATATTAGCTCCATCGGCATGGGTTCTGTTGTAATCCTGAGGACCGGGTTGTCCTTCCGAATTGGCTTTTACAAGAAAACCTCCAAAATCGGGAATATAACTGTAAATTTCATCAGCTTTATCTTTCCACCATTTCCTGACAGTCGAATCCAGTGGATCGGCTGTTTTTAAATATCCGATTTCAATGGGTGCACTGAATCTTGCTGTCAAATAAACCTTAATTCCATAAGGACGAAAGGCATTGGCCAATGCCGCAGCTTTAATCAGATATTCTTTGGATAAACTTTTGCCACTTGCATTTACATTATTTAAAACAGTTCCATTAATTCCAACGGAAGCATTCGCCCTGGCATAATCTATCATCCGTTGATCGACATACATTGGCAAACGTTGCCAATCCCAAAGAGTATATCCGGCATAACCTCGCTCAATCGTTCCATTTAAATTATCCCAATGGTTTAATATGCGATATTTAAGCTTTGGAAATTCAAGTATATTTAAATTTGAAATTGATTGAAACGTTTGCAACAAACGGATGAAATGAAATGTGCCGTACAAAGCACCAATTTCGTGGTTGGCCGCAATAACTGTACACGATTTTCCATTAATGAACGTTGATTTTATTACATATCCTTCTTCTCCGGTTTTTGCAATATCAGAAGCGATATTTAAATCCCTGATAATGTCGGAATTTGCAGGAGTTCCTATAATGATAGTTCCATCAACAAGTGTGTTATCATTGCTGGGTTTCATGCCTAATAAACCGGTAATTGCCAGATTTAATTCCGCATTTGCAGCATTCAGAGTTGGTTGAGTCGAACTAATCAATATATTTTTGAGGGCTTTCTTATACTCAATTTCAACAACTTTGTCATCAATCTTATTATAACGCATCCACAATTCATAGCCTGATTCAGCAAAAACATTTAAGGCAACAGTAATCATTATAATTGATAATAAAACTCCTTTCATTTTCAATTTATTTGTAATTTCTTTTTCCATTTATAAATATATTCTAAATTAAATTATTAAATTGAAGTCAGCTTGACTTTTTGTTAAGTAAAATATTATGTATCAGTATGATTATGAAGGTACTGTAATTGGAGCCTCTTTAACTGGAAATTGCAATATCAAACTTATTTAATATAATCTAAAACTAACCATCTCAATATTGGTTCTTTCAATTGTGTACTTTTGTTTATAATGTAGATCATCTAAGGCCTTTAAATCAATATCTTGGTTCGGCCGCAGTAAATACTATACCAATGAGTCGCAAGTAAAATTTATAATTCTGCTTATCCCATGTTCATCTGTCATCGAAGAATTCAAAATAACCTAATAATTTCAGTGATGCTAAACTTGGTTGCACTCTGTTTTACTGTCGGGAACAAGATTTATTAAGATAAGTATGCTTTATATTCTGCATTCATTACATTCAATGTTTTAGGAATCCACACCCTGTAACGTGAACTTTGCTCCCAGGTATTTCCTGCTGAACTGAAGTAACAAAAATGAATCTGCAGCGGTTTTTTAAATTTTCCTTCAAGGTCTGTACCCAGAAACAATGGTGCTGTAAATGCCATCCATACATGTTCAGGTTTTTCTGTTGATGGCAAAATCTCCATTTGTTTATTTTTCTGTTGAATAACAGCGGTTTAATCTACAAATATATCTGAGAATCTACTATCACGAGCAAGCAAAACAGGACCTCTGAGTAGTGCCTGATATCCGTTAAGTTCAAAAAGCCGACTATTCATATCAAGTTTTAAAATTATTTTATCTCCTTTTTGCCAAAGTCCGTTGATATTATGTCAACTACCTAATTTTATATCTGTTACTGGATTTCCATTCACCGAAATCGAATGCTGTGTAGTTATTCTGCATGACGTTTATTTAGCAAATATTTTCTTTAACCTGATGTCCTTTGAAGAACTTCCAATCTGCACCTCAAACTGACCCGGCTCAACAACCCATTTATTTTGTTTAGCAGAGAAAAAAGACAAATCCTCATCAGTAATGGGGAATGTAATTGTTTTCGTTTCACCTGGCTGTAAAAATGTTTTTTCAAAATTCTTCAATTCTCTTATCGGACGATCTTCGGATGAAATTAAATCATGAATATAAAACTGGGCAACCTCGGCACCTGCGATTTTACCCGTATTCTTAATCTCAAAACTGGCAGTCAACAACTTACCCTTCTTCTTCAATTTCAAATTACTGTATTCAAATGTTGTATATGAAAGACCATATCCAAAAGGGAATAAGGGCTCGATATTTCGGGTATCATAATGACGGTAACCGACATAAATGCCTTCAGTGTAATTTACAACATTATTTACGCCAGGATAATTACCATAAGCAGGATTATCAGATATCTTTATGGGAAATGTTTCGGGGAGTTTTCCTGATGGATTCACCTTACCAAACAATACATTGGCAATGGCATTTCCACCTTCCTGTCCGGGGTAATAGGCTTCCACGATTGCATTAACATCTTTTACCCAAGGCATACCTATGGGTGAACCATTAATTAAAACAACCACCGTATTTGGATTTGCTTTAACTACTTCGTTAATCAGTTTATTTTGCTCACCGGGAAGTAAAATGTCTTTTCTGTCATTCGAACCACCTTCAAAAAAATTAGATAGTCCGGCAAAGATTACTACGGCATCGCTTTCTTTTGCTGCCTTTACTGCCAAATCAATCGGATTATTCCCGGGTATTTCCCATTCAAAACGAATAAAGTTTCGATTAGACCGCTTTTTAAACTCTATTTTGATATCGAGAGGTGTATTTTCTTTCAATGCTAATGATACATAACGAGCACTTGAATTGAAATCGGCTTCAAAGTTATTCGTAGTAGATGCCCATTGGTCTATTTCTAATTTGCCATTTATATACAATTTAAACGCACACTCGGCACCAGTAATGCCTAATTTATACTCACCTGTCACAGGTGGTAGTAATTGACCTGTCCATCGTACTGAATATCCCCATTTGCCCAATTCGGCTACTGGATTTGCCCAACCCCATGAAAAATCAACTTGTTCATCAATCTTCGTAACAGCGGCTATTCCTTCAAGGCTATCATTTTTAAAATACTCACTTTTTAGTCCATTTGAAACTCTGCCATTCAAAGTGTTTCTAAAATAATTACTCTCCACAACCTTTAAACTTCCATTCATACCACAACCCTCTTCAAATACAATTTTAGTGTTTTTTCCACAAAAATTGCGTAAACCAGCTATGGGACTAACTGTATAAAAAGGCGAAACAGTTGCACTACCACCACCGCCTAAGCGAGCCATGATGGCATTGGGTCCAATAACAGCAATTGATTTTATTTTTGACAAATCAAATGGTAGTATATTTGATTTGTTTTTAAGTAACACGATACCTTCTTCGGACACACGGCGTGCAAGTTCTTTGTGTTTTTCGGAGTTTAGCTCTGAATTCAATTTTGGAATCACAGCGTCCAATAATTTTGACTTTACAAGAGCTCGTAAAATTCGTTTTACCTTGTCATCTAATTCTGTAATGGTTAACCTTTTGCCGTCAATTGCTTTCAAAATATTTGATTTAGTCATGATTTTGCCTGGACCGGGCATTTCTAAGTCTAAACCAGATGTAATAGCTTCAATACTTTTTATTGCACGCCAGTCCGAAGTTACAAATCCATTGTATTTCCAATCTTTCTTTAATATTTCCTGCAATAAATGTTTATTTTCAGATGTGTGTGCATCGTTTAATCCATTGTAGGCTGTCATCACTCCCCAAGGGTTTGATTTGTGAATAGCAATCCTAAAAGCCGGTAAATAAATTTCTTGTAGGGTTCGTTCATCCATTTTCACTGTTAAGTCTTCTTGGTTGACTTGCTGATTATTTGCAGCTATGTGTTTTATTACAGCACCGATATTTTCCGATTGCACCCCTTGTATAAAAGCCGTTGCCATCTCGCCGGTTAAAATTGGATCTTCAGAGAAAGTCTCGTAATTGCGCCCATTCAGCGGCTGTCTTACTATGTTAACCATCGGCGAGAGCAATATAGATGATCCGGTAGCACGAACTTCTCGCCCTAAGGCACTACCCATTTCCCGAATTAATGGCCGATTCCATGTGGCAGCTTGTCCTACTGCAGTAGGAAAACAAGTAGCGTTACCTACCCAATTCCCTTTTTTATCAAAAATAAGAGTAACTCCATGTCCGCAATTGGTTAATTGGATAGATGGAATTCCTAAACGTTCAATGCCTTTGAAATGGTAAGAGTCTACACCCGTAAGAAAATCAGCTTTTTCTTCCAGTGTCATTAATCTGCAAATGTCATTTACCCGCTCTTCGGTACTCTTTTTGACATCTTTATAAACTGGAGTGTTTATTGATTGTATGTTGACATCCTTTGGTTGAGATGCAAAAATAGCTGGAAAAAACAACGTTAGAAAGCAATAAATAAGTGTGCTTTTATTGAAATTTGACATATATTTTTATAAATTAGACTTTAAATAAAAATGTTGATAATCAGCGTGAAACTATTATAATGTGTTACAAATCATTAGAGTTCTGCATCTTAGAAAAACATTTAGCACAATTAATTCTAAGCTTATGATTCCTTCGGTTTTAATTTCAATTCTTAATTCGTATTTGTAATTATTTATTTTTCTTATTGTAGTTTTTTTCTATACCATGGTAATCTGTCCAATGGCACTACAATTTTCAATTTTATCGGTCCAATGACAATACTACCGTCTTCTCCTTGCCATGTTCCGTCAGGAAAAATTACTTCTCGAGACCGTAACCCTTTTTCTGTTATTGGAGCAACCAGAATATTATTTCCCATTAAAAACTGATCCTTAACTTCTTCATATCCATTTCCTGGAAAAACATATTCCATATTGCGCAGTATAGGTTCACCGGTTTTAGCTGATTGAATAGCCAACTCAAGAATTTCAGATCCCATTTTAGCATGAAGGATGGCCATATTTTTACAAATTTGAAGTTGTTCTTTATTTAAAATCCGCCATGGAGCAACAGAAAATTGCATCATTGGCATTAATGCACTTACTTGTGCTGATCGTACAATCAGCTCTTCATCCAATACTTTATCTTCAAAAGAAACACCGCCTCCAATCATATCAGGACAACCAAACGGATGTCCTATTAATCCTAATGCTATCATATCAGGAATTAAAAGTCTCAAATCATTCCATGTATGAAATTTGTCCCTTAATCTTTGAGCAATAGGCTGACCTGCCATTTTCCATGTATCTTTTACTTCGCTGAGTGGAAAATCCAAACCAATTTTAGCATACAATTCACTCTGTTCATTTGGAATTATTTCGTTTAAGGAATATAGTCCATTGTAATACTTGGGATTACCTCCATCAACTTTAAAACCATCAACTCCATATTTGTCCACAAGATTTTTTAATTGATTTTTGAGCCATGCAGTTGCATCAGGGTTGGAAAAATCTAACAAGCCGCTATAACCATTCCACCATTGAACGATGGCAGGTTTTGTTCTTTTCTTATCAGCAAACATTAATTCTTTCTTTGCTAGCAATTGACGAAAATTTGGGGTATCAGATGATACGAATGGTGCAATCCAAAGCATTACTTTGAAGCCCATTTTATGTAATTTATCAATCATCTCTTTTGGATTCTGAAATCTGGTACCCGAAAATTCCCATGTACCGTAATACTCCTGCCAGTTATCATCAATCATCAACACACCAGTTGGGAATCCATTGTCAATTATTGCCTGAGCATATTTCAAAATATCCTTTTCATTCTGATTAATATGGAGTTCAACCCATGTATTATACTGAGGATTACTGAAGAAAAGTGAGTCAGGCGCTTTTCCTGTTGGAGGAAAAAATTTCTTACTCACATAAGTGTAAACATCTTTCAAAGATTCACCACTTTTTCCAGTTACCACTTGAGATTCCGTGTCAACAACGCTAATTTTTCCTTTTGAGAATTCAATTTTCAACGGTTTTTCGCTCCAAATAAAACGTCCTTTATTGGAAATAAATAATGGTTGAGATTGATTACCTTTGCAATTGGCATACTGATCATATACAAAAGTATCTTGATTATAAGGCATTTTAGGACCATCTACTACTGCTCCACCCCACCATTTTTCATTTTGCAATAGAACTATTTCTTTTTTCGCTACAGAAGATTTTACTTGAGTAAAACCAACAACGGAATACAAAAATGTAAGATAAAAAATAACACTATAAATTCTATATTTTTTCATAATATGAAATGTTTATTCATTTTTAAATTAATATTAATATGTGTTTATTTAAAGCAATTTCAATATTTGAATATACTGTTCCAGGATTTCCAACGGAATACATTGTGACAGTTTTTGCAGTGATATTTGAATAAAACTTCCCTTGACTCGTTACTAAACTGAGAGAGAATACTTTCCATCCAACAGAAGCTTCATTATTAAATATTATGTTGCCGGCTTCCAAAGCACTACCATCAATTGTTGTTACATTAGAAGTTGTCCATAAGTTTGTTCCTACATTTACACAATCTGTAGTAAGTTTTTTTTATTGACCCTAATATTAATGGTTTATTGCCTGTTCCATAAGCTCCATAAGTTATATACCCAGATGTTGATCCACTTTTAGTAACTATATTCCCTCTAAAAGTTTGTCCACTCAAAAATAAAACATTATCGCCTGCTACCAGATTTGCGGAATTTACTTTAGCAAAAGTCTTCCATGCAGTAGAAGTTAAAGTACCATTGTTAATATCCAATCCGGAAACTCCATCCACTTAATAGGTTACTGCATTACTAACGCTATAGGTCAGCAATAGAATAATCAGTATACCTATTTTTGCTTTCATGATTACAATTAATCGATAATTTAATTGAAATAAGCCATGAGGCTTTATTAGAAATGTTACCAAGCTACTACGAGTTCACCTGTTACATTCTCAACGACAAAGCACTTTCCCAATTTCTTATCACCTACTTTAAATGGTATTTCACCACCAATCCATGGATATTCAAATACTTTATAAACATTTATATACGTATGAAATTGCTGTGAGGTAATATTATCTTCTGGATAAATATGTACAGTAGCATTCTTTAAACCATTAATCTGAAAACGCTTGCTAATACCCAATTGACCGGAACATAATTCTTTATATGACACAATTCCGTTATTTTGCTCCACAAAGACCCTGCATTCCCGATTCCATGCTGTTGGCATTGTGTAGGTTGAATTTCCATTTTCGAGCTTTGTTTCCAAACCAAAAAACAAAGGTGCGCCCTGTGGCATTTTAAACCTAAGTTTAACAGTATTACTCGGATTATAACCCGAAAAAACATATGCATTGTTTGACCTTGAAATCGTAAGTACCGGACTTTTGACCGACGGGTCTTGTTTATCGACAAAGAAATCAAACCCAAACTCGTGCAGCACATAGCGCGATAATAGTGGTCCGGTATACCATTTTACCGGATCATCAGGAGTTAAGAGACGCCCACCTGAAAAACTGCAGGAATTTGTGCCCCTGAGATAAGAAACCTTTCCACCCAGCCATTCAGGCTTGCTTCTTACCCATGCAATATCTCGCTTTGTACCGGACTGTTCAACTTGAGCCAACATTTTAGTTGTACTGTCATTTCTATTTTTCAAAATTGAACTTATTCCACCTCCTGAAAGCAGCGAGTGGTGGTTTAATACTTTAGGAAATGCATTTTCAAGCACATCAGGCATATAAAATGAACTAATATTTAATTCACCTACCAATGGAGATTCATTCTTCAAATTCAAAAAATCGGTAAATGCTTCGCTGGAATGATCAACCGGACCATAGACAATTAATTTTCCACCGTTTTCGACAAACCGAATCAATGCTTTTTCCAATGCAGAACCTGCATCAGGAGCTATTGTTACCAAAATAGATTGTTTAAACAAATCTGGATTTTTAATGATAACTGATTGAAACGAAGTGGTTGAAATCACTGTATTCAGTGGAAATCCGTTATTAATGGATTGACGAATATACCAATCACCATAGTAAATTTCGGGTAAGCGGTCTTTGAATCGATGTGCCCAATCGTGGTATTCGTCAAACGGATATACCCACACCAATGGTCCGGGAGCAGTAGGTGCATCCATTCTTGCTTTTAATATGTGTGGTGTTACCTCGTTGGGAACCTGAACCGGCATGTTACCTTTAGAATCATCAACAGTCAGGATATTCAAATTAGTAGGAATACCAATATTCCCGTTGACATCAATCCGACTGACTGATAATGGCATATATACATCATGTGGTTCACGACCATATCTATCGAGCCAGGGGCTATTAAGCCACCATGGATCATGTGTATAGAATCGGAAGGGAAACCGGTTGTCGGGTAGTTCAGACATACGAGACATGTATCCAACTAACTCTAGCCCAAAGTCGCCATCCAGAGCAGCCCAGGGCGAATTTGGCGGAGGAAGCATGTTGAAATTTCCTTTGTATATATTTTTTATATCAACTGCATCACGTGCTAAATCACTTCCAACCGATAGATTGGTTCCTCGTGTTTGTATCTGAAAGTTAGGACATTCTTTTCTGAAAAGTTTCCAAAATTCAGTCATTTTTGAAGTAGCTACATCCATTTTTTCTTGTTCAAACCCCTTGCCATTAAAAATAGAACCAATGGCATTCCAACCTTCAACTCCAAACCCAAATCCATTGCTGAACCAGATAAAGTCAAACCCAAGATCGGTCAGGAAATGTTGACTTTGCTTTCCAAAAAAAGAACCAAATGGTGTATTTGCTTTAATACCATTAGGATAACCGGCATACGGTTCCTTGTCGGCATTTAAAACTGAGTAACAACTAACCATTGATTTGTTGCCCATTGCATTGCCTCCTAAAATTTCCGGATGTTTTTTATACTTGAAATCCGATTTTGCAAATTCAGGTCCTGGATCAAAAGTTGCACCGACCTTTATTGGTTTACCTGTGATAGTGTGCCCCGCTTCTTTCAAAGATTGAACAATAAATTTCAGATCGCCATAAGTATAAGTTGGGGGATTTTCCATGAACAAGTACGCCCTTTCATGCAATGTAAGCTCTTTTGGACCAGAACCAATCTCACGTCCGGTATTGGGATTACCAATATACTTTGCCCATTCAAGTGGTTGGCTCAATACTCCTTTATAGTCAAGTATTTCCGAACCATCACTTGTCCATAACATTACCGAAACAGTATCGGCTTGTCTGATTAGTGCTGACCACTGTTTGAAAACCTCATTAGCAACTTGACGAAAATAATCCTTGTCATTCACTTTGAAAGGTTTTAGTGACATCTCCAAAGTGACATTTTGAAATCTGTTCTTTTTCAGCGCATTGTCTTCAATTCCAATGAGATTTTGTGCTTCTATTTTACTCAAGAATAAAACGACTCCAAACAAGATGACAATTAATATTTTTTTCATGTTTTTATTTTTTACAAGATAATACTTATTTTTACATTACCAAACAAAATGTAAAAATAAGTATTCACCATACAAGCCACATAAGAAAACATAAGCAAGACAAACTCATATAAGCATTAAAGTACGAAACAGAATTTAACATCAATATTAAACCAAAGTGGTTACTTATGTGCCTTATATGGTTAAAATTTATAATTTAGAGAATTTTCATTTAACAAACCTAAAATTAATTTTCTAAGTCACTTTAATGTCGTGTAAATTGCAACTCCGCGAGATGGAAGTTCATCGCCAAATGAACGGTTCTTAATATCTATCTTTTTGTCTGACCCAATAATAGTGGCATCTTTTGTAATTTCAAGCTTAGCCGGATTATACAAGTGTCGCTCAAGTATTCCATTTATTTTTTGATGAAATTCCACCTTGATTCTTTTTGCGGAATGAGAAGCATTGACAACCATGACAGACAATTCCTTGTTATTAGGTTGTGTCGCAACAACATATACGCTATCAGCACTATTGGTTTTATAAACCTTCGTATGGTTTCGTCCTCCCAAATATTTACTCATCATACTGAAAGCATACCAGGCAGGATAGGGACTTTCAGAATCAACTACATTATCATGCGGCCATTTGGTAAGCCCCCAACGATGTACTCCAGCGTAAAAACTATCTTTATTAGTTGTCACTTCTAACGGTGCTACATATTGTTGATCGAACAATAACCAAACAAGGGAAGTTTGAACACCTTCATTTGTAAAAGCTGCAACAGCTTGGGCAAGATAGTTTCCATAGTCTGCTCTACTACGAACGCTTTCATCAGGACGGCTTGCACCATACTCATCCATCCAAAATGGTTTTCCGGTTTGTTTCACTTTAATTCGTCCTACATCTACAATCTTTTTCCAACCAGCATATTCCAAAGGTGTATTGCCGTTATTTTTACCACCATTGTAATTATGCCAGCTGTAAATATCAATTACTTTATCCATGTTATGTACTGACCAGCCAACCCATGCCGCAGTATCGGTAGATCCACTATTGGGTCCAACAAATTTTATTAAAGATCTCAAACCTGATTTAACTAACTTATCATGTATTGTCTTACTAACCTTATAGAAATATTCAGGTTTTGTATATCCTGAAGGAAGAATTCCTGCAGGGTAATTCAATGTCTCGGTAAATAGCACAAGATACTTAATATTAGTATAACCTTTCACTTTAATCAATTGATACAACGATTCATTTACCCATTGGGCAAACCGTTGCGGGTCTTTATCTGGCTGTGGTCCAATTGCGGTATTTTCTTTCCCTATCACCCAAGGATACGTATCTTTAGTAAACCACCAACCTGCTTGTATGGCAACATCAACTTTCAATTCTTTCATTTTATCCAGCCATAAATAAAAGGCTTTCATCTTCTCTGTTTCCCAGTTAAAATCATTGTACATGTTGTCGCCACAAGCCCAATCGGTTCGATACCAAGTACGTGCTATTTTCAAGTCCATGTTCTTTACTCTGGAGAACTCACGATTTCTATCATCGTCGTTCATTCCTTTTTTTATTTGTTCAGGCATATATGCAAAACCATGATATACCCCGTTCACACCCAGAAAGTCGGTCATCAATACCGAATCGTTGTACACTTTCAATAGAACTGCTGGTTTGATTTGTGAAGATTGTCCTAAACAAATAATTTGTCCCGTAACTAGGTAAAAAGCAATAATAACTTTCAAGCCATTCCTTTTGTAATTTTTAATATGTTTCATTCGTCAATGATTATTTTTTTTATTTTTTATTTTTTTATTTTTTTACTGCTAGAAAGAATGGTTTGCTAATATATTGTCAATAGCTTTGTAAATTCAACTTTTTTATATTACTCTAAGGCATTCTTGTTACATAGCCAACAAAAGACCCATTAGTATCTTAATTCTCAAATTCGTGTATTTCTTGGCACAATATTGCATAATTTACTTCTAACTGTCTTATTCATAATAGACAATGATCAGTCATAAAATCAAATAACGTAGTATTTTTCTAATCCGTTTTTAATCCGCCAAATCAGCGTAGTTCCGCAAAGTCAGAATGTACCTTCCGCGTTCCAATCTTAATTCTGGCTTGTCCAGGTTAGGTATAATATTTCCGATTTCTATTACCAATAGTTTATAATCCATTACCAGGATTTCATAAAATTTTAATTTAAGTTTGTAGTGTACACTAGTAGTATGACATAACATCAATTAATTCTATGGAAACTGGCAATGAATTTTCTAAATCGTGTTTTGAGTCAAAGAGCCCGCTTAATTTGTATTTTTTCCATTCTCATGAGTTGGATCAAAATCATATGGTATTAAATTTGTTGCAACTGTCATCCTTGAGGTATTGTATTCATTGGTATCACAAAGACTGTCTATGCCTCCAAACACCCATCACCATCCGAATCCCTGGTGATCAATAAATAAGCAACATATTTTTCAAGCCATTAGTACAACTTTTTCAAATAAATTTCATCTTTCCCTAACCATAAATAAATTTCAAAACACTCGAGAAAAAACAAAATATGACAAACTATTTAACACTTCTATTTCTTCCTTATAAAATAAGCAAGCCGATTAATTGGTACATTTATTTTTATCGTACTTCCACCTTTATATTTTACTCCAAGATCGTCAATCCATGTCCCTTTTGGCAATTTTACATCTCTTGTGTCACCACTGTTGAGCATCGGAGCAACTAATATATCATCCCCCAGCATAAATTGATCAATTGTATTTGCAAATCCTTGATCAGGAAAGACATATTCTAAACTCTTTAAAATAGATTCACCAGATATGGCTGATTCTTTTGCTAACTTCAGAATTAACGGAACAAATTTTTGTCTGTATTCAACTGCCTTTTTAACAGCAGCTAAGTGCTCTTTATCCAATACTCTCCATGGTGCTACAGAGAACTGCATCATAGGCATCAATGCATGACATTGCGCTGAGCGAACTACAAGATCCTGATTGATTTTTGATTCGTCCTCGAATCCTGACAACAAACCACCCCCTATCATATCAGGACAAGAAAATGTATATCCTACTAATCCTTCAATAATCATGCTTGGAATAAGCTTTTGTAAATCTGACCAACTGTGCGCTTTATCATGCAAACGTTGAACAAGAGCTTGCCCACCCATTTTCCAACAAGCCCTATATTCGTTTAAAGGAAAACGTAGTCCGAACTGGGCATACAATTCGGTCTGAGTATTCGGTATCACATTTCCCATACTTAATGAATATGCCGGATAAAAACGTGTATCAGCTGCGTCAAATTTAAATCCATCAACACCATAGTCATTTACTAATCGATCTAATTGATTATTAAACCATTTTACAGCAACAGGATTTGAAAAGTCCAGTTCTGCGGAAACACCATCCCACCAGCGTATCATAATTGGATCATCTGTGGTTTTCCAAATATCAGTGGATTTATTTTTTTCTAATAATAGTGCTTTATCCTTTTTTAAAGAATTATAAATCAGTGTCTGATCTGGACTTACAAAAGGACATACCCAAAGCATGACTTTAAAACCCATTTGATGTAATTGATGTACCATTTCTTTGGGATTTGGGAAACGACGTGGGTGAAAATCCCAAAGTCCATAATCTTCTTGCCAGGTGTCGTCAATCATAATTACCCCTGGAGGAAACCCATTGTCCACAATTGCCTTTGCATACTTTAATATTCTCGCCTGACTCTGGTCATAATTTAATTCAATCCAGGTATTATATTGTGGTGCAGAAAAAAGCAATTCATCCGGCATTTTCCCACTTGCTGGAAAGTATTTTTGTGAAACAAAGTTTCTTACTTCCTTCAGTGTTGTACCTTGTTTTCCGGAAATAATCTTTCCAAGGTTTTTAGTTATAATAATTTCATTTGCTGTTATTTCAAATTTGAATGGCTCTTCACTCCATACAAACTGCCCTTTATTGGTAAGTACAACCGGTTGTATCTGGTTACTCTTATTATTTGCATAAAAATCCATACTGTATTTTTCGTGTAATGGCATTAGATGCCCATCCATAACAACTCCAGCCCAGACACTTTCACCTTTTTCAATTGAAATCCTAAGTTCTTTTGAAGTATCCTGTGCTTTTATAATTAAAGCAGAAATAAAACAAATAAGTATACTCAATATCCATTTTTTCATATTTTTTGTTTTTTAATATTTTTATATTTTTATAATCCAACTCCTGCTGATCCTACGCAAAGCACCTTAAATTCATTTCCTGTGCTTAAAGAATTTTTATCCGCTAAAAGTTCAATTCGGACAATATGGTTTCCAGAGCTTAAATTATTGGCGATTTTGAGCATATACCTGTACGAAAAGGTTGTTTGATCAAACCAAGAATCAACAACGACTGGATTCACTCCATCAACGGTAACGTTGACTTTGCCTGCATTTCCATTTGTTTTCCAACACGAAAAATAAATTACTTTACCACTAAGTTGAAATGTAAGTACACTCCCAGGAGTGGAACTCCTATAACCAGCCCTCGATGCAACACTTCCATCATAAGTCCAACCGGTATTAGTTGCCGGTACGAGACTTGCACCGTCGTAGAGAGAGGTAAATTCATACCAATTCGAAAAAATTGGGGCAGGAAGTGTCGAGTTTATTACAGGTACGTTCGCTGAGTTATATTTCTGATAGGCTTTATCCAATGCAAGGCAAATCATTTCTGCAGTCAAGGCATGCCCAACATCATTAGGATGTATGTAGTCGTTACCAATTGTCGACCAAATGAGTCTGCCAGCTTGTACTTCAGGCCAGACTGCATCATGGTAATTAACCATTGGTAATTCATATTTAATTCCGACAGGAATCTTAAAATCCTGAGAGTTCACTCCGGCATTTGTTGTCATAAAAAGCAACATGACAGCAGGATGTTGTGGAGCTTTTAGTATCTGCCTCACCACACCTTCAAAAGATAATTTATACTCAGGTTCAGATGTTGCATCGTTAACAGCATAATCTACTACAACAAAGTCAGGATTTTTAGAAAGTAGATCGCGATTTACACGCATTGCACCATAATCAGATGCAGTAGATCCAATTCCTGCATTAATCAATGTAATATTTGCCTTTGGGAAAGTATTTTTCCACCACACATATACTATGTTAATATAACGTTTATCAACACTTGTCGATGCAGTTCCTTCAGTGATAGAACCACCAAGTCCTCCAATTACCACATTTCCACCATTTAGGGCTTTGTTAAAAACCGTAAAAAGCCTATCAAGATTACCTTCAGTTAAGTAATTGTTAGGAAGAAGACCTACTGCGTTAGGATAACTTTTATTTGCACCTGTTGCATTTCCTGCAACAACACCTCTCCATTCTGTACCATTGTAAAAATTTGGTTGTTGAGTTGTAATATTGTAAACCATTAAACCCGGAACAGGCGTTAATGCATCAATTTGCACCTGCGTCAAACTCGACATTTGTTCTATCTTTTTCGCGTGCAAAGCATAAGGAACGCTTAACAATTGGGTGGTTTCCGTCCGAATATAATTTGTACCACCAACTGGGTCAGTTTCAGTTTTAATGAAATAAGCATTAGTAGCCCAATTAATAGTGCTAAAGCCAGTACCTCCACCTATTTCGATATTAACCAAACCATTGGCATTGGTAGTGGGTGTTTGGGTTTCGCTGTAAATGACTGCTCCGTTGGCCGAACCAAACAGTATGCTAATTCTCATACCGACTTGAATGTTGGCTACAAGTGCATTATTGTTATCGCGAATTACTGCTTGATAGCTTATCTTTTGTGGTATTTGAGCACTTAAATACTGTGGTAGTAACACGTTAGCAGTTAATAAAACTGCCACTATAATTAAAAATAACCTTTTCATAATTTAATTTCTATTTAATCTTTATTAATTTTGAACACTTTAACTTCTTTGTTTTCTTGAATTACTTTCATAAAATAAATAGAAGGAGCAAATTTACTTATTGCTATATTCGTGAGTTCTGATTCAATTTTTTTTGTTTCCAACAGTTGTCCCTGCATATCGTAAAGCTGATAACTCATTGATTTCATGTCGAGCATAGACCAATTATCCACTTTTAACTGAACTACATCTGTTGCAGGGTTTGGATAAACAGAACAGTTTGTATTATTTTTTACAGTTTCGTTAATCCCTGCTGAGAGCAAAAATTGTGCATTGGCCTTTATAATGGCATCTAGCATATATTTACGACTGTTGGTTGGAGTAACATTGTCGGTACCTTCCTGAGAGGAAAAATCGAATACCCAAAGTGCTGCAAGTTGAACTTTGTTATCAATTATTGCATTTAAAAGATCCTGAAATTTCTGGGCTGCAACGGTTGCCCCAAGTGTTTCGGGTGCACCAAATTCGCCAATAAACAATGCTTTCTTCAATTCCTTTGAAGATCTCACGGACTCCTGAATCATTTGCGCAAGGCTTGCTTTAAAGTCGGAGAAATGAGTAAACTCATGATAAGGATACGGATGGATTGTTAGAGTCCCAAATACGGATGGATTCTGTAATCGGAGCAAGGCTGTATATTCAGTTGAAGAGTCTTGCGTCCAATTTTTAAATACGTAACGATGGTAAATATTCGGAGCAGGGAACGCATTTCCACTGAAGATGGCCCTGTCCGGATCATATTGTTTTACAGTTTTGGCAAACTCATTCATGGCAGAGACAAAAGTATCAGTGGTAGTGGCGTCTTCAAGTGTCCTCGAAGCTGGTGTCCCATTAGCAGTATCAACTTTAGGCAAAAAATTAATCGACTGATCCAGGTAGTCCGCAAATGCATTATATTCATTTCCAAATTCCCAACCCCAAATGGCCGGTGAATCTTTATACCTGCTTACCATTTCACTGGTATAGGTGCGCATAAAAGCAATCGTCTTGCTATTCGGATTACCCCATTGATTAACGTGCTCTCCTACCAAATCTGGCACTGCAGTAAGATTAAAGAACAATGATGGGATTAATCCTATACCATAAGATTCCGCTGATTTTACAAACTCATCAAGTAAGGCAAAATAAGTTGTTCTGTTTGTTTGATACAATTGAAGAGCTTTAGGGTAAAAACCATTGGCAGAGAAACGGATAAAAGGAATTTTATTGTCGCTCAAATATTTAAATCCGGCATTGTAAGTTTTATTTGATGTATTAGCAATTGTCCTAACAAATGCGTCGTAATAATTCACACCAATACCCTGATAGGGCTTACCATTACGCATAAAAACACCATCGGCAGAAACTGTTAATGTGCCGGCAACGCTAGTAGAAGAAATGGTTGCCGCTGCTTTTGTTTCTGATTTACAGTTAAAACTTAGCATAAAAAGCACGATACATACTAGAAATCTGTAAATGTCTTTATGGAGTTTCATTTGATTTTATTGTTAATATTGATTTATATTTAATTCACTTTTTACTTTGAAAATCTAAAATCTGCATTTGCTTTTATAATTGCATCTAACATATATTTACGGCTATTGGTTGGGGTAACATTCTCGGTAGCATCCTGAGAAGACAAATCGAACACCCAAAGTGCTGAAAGTTGAACTTTGTTATCAATTATTGCGTTCAAAAGGTCCTGAAATTTCTGGACTTCAAGGGTTGCACCAAGTGTTTTGGGGGCACCAAATTCTCCAACAAACAACGCTTGCTTCAATTCTTTTGAGGATCTCATGGACTCCTGAATCATTTGTGCAAGGCTTGCTTTAAAGTCCGAGAAATGAGTAAATTCATGATATGGATAAGGATGGATTGTCAGGGTTCCCAATACGGATGGATTCTGCAATCCGAGCAAGGTGGTAAAATCAGTTGAAGAGTCTTTTATCCAATTTTTAAATTTGTAAGCATGGTATTTATACGGAGCAGGGAATGCATTTCCACTGAAAATGGGCCTATCTGGATCATATTGTCGTACCGTTTTGGTAAACTCTTTCATAGCAGATGCAAAAGTATCAGTCGTAGTGGCGTCTTCAAGTGTTCTTGAAGACGGTGTCCCATTTGTCGGAGCAACTTTAGGCAAGTATTTAATCGACTGCTCCAGGTAGTCCGCAAATGAATTATACTCATTTCCAAATTCCCAACCCCAAATAGCCGGTGAATCTTTATACCTGCTTACAATTTCACGGGTATAGGTGCGCATAAAAGCAATAGTCTTGCTATTCGGGTTACCCCATTGATTAATGTGTTCTCCTACCAGATCGGGCACGGTGCCAATAAACCAGAATAAATCGGGTATCAATCCAACGTTATACTTTTCAGCCGTTTTCACAAACTCATCCAGCAGTACGAAATACCTTGTTTTGTTTGTTTGATACAATTTAAGATCATTAGGCCAAAACCCATTGGTAGCGAACCGAACGAAAGGAATTTTATTGTCGCTCAAATATTTAAATCCGTCAGAATAGGATTTATCGTTTTGATTGGCTATTGTCCGGGTAAAAGCATTGAAATAATTAACGCCAATTCCCCGATAGGGCTTGCCATTACGCATGAAAACACCATCGGCAGAAACTGTTAACGTGCCAGAAATACTAGTTGAAGAAATGATTGTCGCTGCTTTTGTTTCTGATTTACAGTTAAAACTAATCATCAAAAGAACGAAGCATACTATAAATTTGGAAATGTCTTTATGGAATCTCATTTGATTTATTGTTAAATTTCATTTATATTTAATTCACTGTGTCAATCTAAAATCTGCATTTGCTTTTATAATTGCATCTAACATATATTTACGACTGTTGGTTGGAGTAACATTGTCGGTAGCATCCTGAGAAGAAAAATCGAACACCCAAAGTGCTGCAAGTTGAACTTTGTTATCAATTATTGCGTTCAAAAGGTCATGAAATTTCTGGGCTTCAAGGGTTGCCCCAAGTGTTTTGGGTGCACCAAATTCGCCAACAAACAATGCTTTCTTCAATTCCTTTGAAGATCTCATGGACTCCTGAATCATTTGCGCAAGGCTTGCTTGAAAGTCGGAGAAATGAGTAAACTCCTGATAAGGATAAGGATGGATTGTCAGGGTTCCAAATACGGATGGATTCTGTAATCCGAGCAAGATGGTATAATCGGTCGAAGAGTCTTGTGTCCAATTTTTAAATTTGTAAGCATGGTACTTATAAGGAGCAGGGAACGCATTTCCACTGAAGATGGCCCTGTCCGGATCATTTTGTCTTACAGTTTTGGCAAACTCATTCATCGCAGAAACAAAAGTATCAGTGGTAGTGGCGTCTTCAAGTGTTCTTGAAGCTGGTGTCCCATTAGCAGTATCAACTTTAGGCAAATTATTAATCGCCTGATCCAGATAGTCCGCAAATGCATTATATTCATTTCCAAATTCCCAACCCCAAATAGCCGGTGAATCTTTATACCTGCTTACCATTTCACGGGTATAGGTGCGCATAAAAGCAATGGTCTTGCTATTCGGGTTACCCCATTGATTAACGTGTTCTCCTACCAGATCAGGTACTGCGGTAAGATTAAAGAACAAATCTGGGATTAATCCAACGTTATACCTTTCAGCTGTTTTCACAAACTCATCAAGTAAGGTAAAATACCTTGTTCTGTTTGTTTGATACAATTGAAGAGCTTTAGGATAAAAACCATTGGCAGAGAACCGAACGAAAGGAATTTTATTGTCGCTCAAATATTTAAATCCGTCAGTATAGGATTTATCGTTCTGATTGTCAATTGTGCGGGTAAAAGCGTTGAAATAATTAACACCAATTCCCCGATAGGGTATCTTGTTACGCATAAAAATGCCTTCTGAGGATACCTTTAATATACTATCACCAGTCACTACAACTATGGGTGTTGGCGTTGGTGTTGGCGTTGGTGTTGGCGTTTCAGATTTACAACTTACAATTACAAATATAAGAACCGTGACTACTATGACGCTAATTAGATTTTTTTTCATTGTCATATATTTTTTTATTAAAGTTTAATTTTTGAACTGTAAAAAATGATTCTGAGTTTTAATGTAAAGCATTTTTTTACATCAAGTAATATCTAAGCTTATTTTCCTAGGTTGAAATATTGACAATTATTGCAAAATACTTATAAGTGCCAAACAACTTGTTTAATAAACAAGTGGCGTTAAAGTTTCCACTGGAAATACTTTATCTTTTACAACTAAAGTGTCATTTGCTTCGAAAGTATAGGATCCACTTGGAACAATAATTTGAGGTATTGTATATACCAGATAATCGAAATAAGTATTTTTAGCATTTTTTACAACAATCTTTATTGTATGGGATTTAAAAGGCAATCCTGTGACTTCGTATAACTTTTGTTTGTAAAGTGTAGCAGGTGTTACAGTACTAACATCTGTTTTAACTGGTACAGACAAATCATCAAGATAAACATCAAAAGCACCATAAGTAGATCCTGTTTTCCAATAGAGCGAAATCCCATCTCCGGTAAAAGTGTAAGTAAAGGATCCTGAGTTTGAATAATGTCTTGTTCCACCATAAAAAGAGGCATCTGAATTGGCCGTCCAAGACCCTACATAATTAATTTTAGTATCTATATCATCTACTGTTTTTATTGGGTTTTCAGGCGTAGGTGCTGTATATTGTACAGGGTATTTATAGGAAAGTACAATCAAATCTCGTATTTGACTTCCTATATTCCCTCCATTTTTTAAAAACTTTCCTGTTCCTACAACAGAACCAATTGAATCGGTAATTGTAATACTACCTGTTGTACTGAATGCCAAATTTAGCTTTTGATTACCCGTCAAGAGCGTGCTGTTTCGTGGACTATTAACATAAGCCTTATTTTGTCCGAAAGGCAACAAATTCCAAATCTGATTATTAAGATTATACACGTTATTTTCGACAACCTTATCTGTTGGGTCTTTTATGATACTTGCTCCTCGGTGAAAATAGTTTCCTTGATATTTGTTTATATATTTTACCGCAATCATAACATAATCTTTTGGTAATATTGACCATTGACTCGCAACTCTGGGATCGGGGTTATCCATAGTGGATTTGCCTCTCAAAACAGAATCCAGGCTTGTTACACTTTTAATGCGAAGAGGAATTACATAATGCAACTTACAGGCAAGAGGATCATTAAAGAACGCATCCGTAAATTGCAAGTCAATACTTCCGTTAAGTTTGCCTGCAGGAATTGTCAATTTATCAGATGAGCCCAACGTATAATACGTTGAAGGCATCAAATGGATGGTATCCATTGTTGATGCAAACAATGCCCTGGTACAAAGATCAGTTGCTATTTCAATATCGAATACCCTATCATTGGTATTTCTGTAAACTCCACCCATTATAGCTGGAATCTGGAACTTATAACTATTTCCGTTGGTACTGTCATTTAAATTAAATGTACATACCGAATATTGATATGGGAAATAACCTGCCGTATAGTTGAAATCCTCAAATCTATTATCCACACAAGCTATTAGGCCAATCGATAATATTAATATTATTAGTGTTTTTTTCATTTGTAAATATTTTTTAAGTTGTAACATGGATCTCGCATGACAGATTTTCATACCATTTGGTAAAAATCAGTATTTATGCTCGTTTCTTATCAAAATTATAAGTATTAATTCGATTATCAAATTTTAAAAAAAAGATTTTACCACCCTGAATTTTGAACTAATTTAGTTGTCTTGTCTATTTCAGATTGAGGGATTGGAAAGCGGTAATCTTTTGCCTCGAAAACTCTTGTCTCAACCGTATATGGTTCGTAAGTGAAATTTGTTCCTGAATTCACAATTTTCATTCCTGTAACTGGTTTTCCAAAAGTTTGTTCACCAATTTTCCAACGACGTACATCGTAGAATCGATGTTCTTCAAAAGCCAGTTCTACCCTTCGCTCATTTCGGATACGCTCACGCATCTCATCTTTTGTCAGATTTGCCGGCAAGTCGGTTGCGATTCCACTCCGTGCCCGTTTCCGGATTTGATTAACCGCGTCATACACGCTTTGATCAGGACCAACTGCTTCATTCTGTGCTTCAGCATAGTTCAGCAAAATCTCGGCATACCTGAATATCACCCATGGCCGGCGAACTAATGTATTTGTTGCCTGATTCCATGTTGCAGAACTACTTAAAAATTTTGCCATATAATAACCTGTCTTCGTTCCGTTTATGTTTATTTCTTTGGAATCTTTACCATCAACATAGGTATCAATTGTAGTTGATTTATACTTCGAGCCATTATAAAAAATAGAAAGTGTAAGCCTTGGGTCCCTGTTTAAGTAGGGATTTGATGCACTATATCCGGATAATGGATCACTTATTAACAGGCCATTTTTCATTTCGTAGGCATCAACCAATTCCTGGGTTGGATTGGTTCTCCCCAAAGCACCGGCAAAACTAATCGGGGCATTGTTCGTTTCTATATCATTTCGATTATCGGCTGAAGTGGCAAAAATTACTTCTGAATTAAAAGCCGCCACGCTATAATTAAAAACATCAGCATAATTAGCTAACAAGCTGTGTGCTTTACTATCGATAAGCATTTTAGCTGCATCAGCCGCCTTTTGCCAAAGTGTAAGATCATTACTCGGATTATTCAATGGGCTTGCCCCATATAATAATGTGCGTGATTTCAAGGCCATAGCAGCCGCTTTGGTAGCACGACCAAAATCAGATGAAGCTGAGTTGGCGATAGCAAGCGGTAAAGTAGGTATTGCTAAGGCTGAATCACAATCCATCACTATCTGCCCAACAGTTTCAGAAAATGTATTTCTTGGCAGGTCAATCGTGTCATTGGGATTATAGACTCTTTTAGCAATAATCACACCTCCATATCGCTTCAACAATTCAAAATGAAAGTAAGCTCTCAAAAAGAATGCTTCTCCACGCAACCTTGGAATATCAGTTGCGGGGATAATGTTGGCCGTATTCGCATGGGTCAGAAACACATTGACCTGCCTGATTCCTCTGTAATAATAGGCATATAAATCATTCATCGTGCGAAGTGAACTCCACGTGCCATTATTAAATATATTCACGGTTGAATTTAAATTGGAATTAACAGCCTCATCACAACCGGCAGCCAGCATGGCACCGTCATAACTGTTATATCCCTGCTGAAGAAAAGAATATGCCTGATTCAGCTCGCCACGGGCAGAATTATTCAACTTCCAAAATTGAGCTTCTGTAACTGGTCCGTCATAAAAGTCATACTTCATATAATTGCATGAAGTTACACCCAATAAAATTGATATCAATATAAGATAAAAGAACTTTTTCATATTCGTTTTTTTAAGATTATTAAAACTTCAGATTTAAACCGACTGATATGGTTCGTGAATAAGGGTACACAGAATTGAAACCTGCCAGATTCAGTTCCGGGTCTATATCCATTCCTGTTTTATTGAAATTATACAAGTTAAAACCATTCAGGTAAAACCTTAATGACCGAATATGGACCTTGTCAGTCAACACAGAAGGGATTGTATAGCCAAGTTCAATAGACTTTAACCGTAGATAATCACCGGATCTTAACCAGAAATCAGAATTGGCGGTATTATTTCCTCTATCGGAAATACCAAGTCTTGGATAGGGGGCAGTTGGATTTGAAGAAGTCCAGGCATCTTCACTAAACTGATTTATATACCCAGTGTTATTAGAACCTGCCAACACCAACGAACGAATCTGGATGGTTCGACCATTTACTCCTTGCATTAGGATTGAAAAATCGAAGCCTTTGTACATGCCTCCAAATTTGAATCCGTAATAAGCATCAGGAGTGTCATTATAATCAGTCATTACCCTATCCATGTTGTCAATTACCTTGTCTCCATTAATATCCCTGTACTTAATATCGCCGGGTACAACTTTGCCCGAAAACCGCTGCACCGGACTTGCATCAATTTCTGCTTGCGATTGGAAAATACCATCAGATAGGAGCATCAACCGACTATCATAACCATTTATCGACCCAATATTGTGTCCCTTTTGTAACTGATAATCGGTTAAACCTGCCGATTCGTTAATTCGTAGGATGATATTCTTTGCCGAAGTAAAGTTGGCACCTACATAAAGCGTAAAATCACCGATTTTCTTTGTATAATCTATCGTTCCTTCAAAACCACGAAGTCGTGTTTGTCCATCATTAATGTTATAGGAATTCAGTCCAACAATGGATGGATAAAGCGGGTTTGTAAGAATATCCTTCCTGTCCTCGTTAAAATAGGTACCGGATATTGAAAGACTATTTTTTAATAATTTAAGATCAAATCCAATATCTGTTTTATACGCTTTTTCCCAGGTGATATTTGGATTAGGATAAGTAGCTTCAGCCCCTCCCGGATTAAATGTATATGATGATCCAAATGTATATCCACCAGTTGTAGGAGTATATAAATAGGCATATGGAAATTTACTCGATTCACCTGTTGAATTGTTACCAGCCATTCCATAAGAACCGCGCAACTTCAGGTAATCAATAAATTTTATATTTTTCATAAATTTTTCTTCAGAAATGACCCAGCCCAATGCCATTGCCGGGAAATACCCAAATTGCTTGCCTGGCATATAATTGTCGGCTCCTGTGTAACTGGCAACCAAATCCAGATAATATCGGTTATCATATGAATACGAACCACGTGCAGAGACACCTTGACGTTTGTTTTCAAACTGTGTGGCGGCATATACTACGGCCTGTTGATAGCGAACGGTAGCACTTACCGTATGTTTTCCAAAACTATTCTTATAATCAAATCCGGTCCATAATTCATTTGCCCGTATATTGTTTGAAAAAGCAGATGTTAAATAAACAAGTGGAGTCGCAGTTCCAAATTGGGTTAATGAACCGGCTACACTTCGTTGATAAACTTCGTAATTTTGACTCCTTCCACTGGTAAAAACTCCTTGAATATCAAAAGTATAAAAAAGATTTGCGGACAAGCCTTTAGCAATAAAGTCAAGTTTATGGGTTGCATTCAAAGTTCCCATCAATATACGCGTAACTTCATCACTGTATCCTTTACTTTTTAACTGAGCTAAGGGATTGTTTTGAAACGAACTGGTTCCTCCATAAGAACCATCCTCATTTAACAATGCATAAGCATTTGATGGAGTTGTAAATACAGAATTAAGAAATGCATCACTTCCACCACCAGGCTGACTACGGTCTTCGACTCTACCACCCATGTCTAACTGTACATTTAACATCGGAGTAACCTGCATATCAAGATTTGTTCTCAGATTATAGCGCTGATAACCAACGTTAGAATTATACAAAGGAGTTTGTGCACCTTTAAAAAGCCCATTCTGATCAAAAAAACTCAGCGTAGTAAAATAACGAATAGCTTTAGAGCCACCCGAAGCTGTCAATACATGCCGTTGCACCAAAGCATTATTATTAATGAAATCTTTTACGAAATTGTTGTTAGGATATCCATACAAATCTGTTCCTGATTTATAGTTGTCTAATTGAGATGGCGTATAGAAAGGTTGGGAACCATCGTTTTGTAATGCCTGATTATAGAGCCTCCCAAAATTATACGAATCGACAGGTTTTGTCAAAGCTGTAGGCATTTGTGAACCTAACTGTACATCATAGGAAAAAGTCGTTTTTTCGGCATTTCCTCGTTTTGTGGTTACCAAAAGAGCACCATTTGCTCCCCTATTGCCATACCATGCCAGTGAGGCTGCATCTTTTAATACAGTAACCGATTCAATTTCATTCAAATCCATATCCGAAAAATCACGGGCTACACCATCGACCAATACAAGCGGAACATTACTTCCTGCAAAAGAGGCTCTATTGCGAATTACAAAAGTTGCATCATCGCGACCTGGCAATGTTCCTGATTGCCAAATATTAAATCCGGTGGTCTGTCCTGGCAACGCATTGAATAAAGAACTTGAAGGTGTATGGGATAGACCGGAAGATTGAATTGTTGAAACTGCACCATTAATTTCACGTTTTTTTACTATACCAAAAGGTATGTGCACGTTATCAGTTTCCCCGGCTTCCGCAATAGATGGTTTTACATGTATCACTAACTCATTCTTACTAACTATAACGTCCTGAAATGAGGTCAAATAACCTTCTTTAGTAAACACCAGGACATCTCCTTTTGCGACAGAAATTGCAAATTTACCAGTAGCATCCGTTTTTGTTCCGGTACCTATTTCCTGAACTTCGATGGTCATGCCAGAAACAGGGTGATTATTCGTGTCGGTTACTTTACCAGTAATTAAACTTGTAACCCGCTCTTGAGCTTGCAATACATTAACCAGCAAAGAAAATAGAGCAAAGATGGATATATATATATATTTCATATTTTGTGATTTAATTTAAGTTTATTCTTACCAACCCGGGTTTTGTATCAGTTTTTTACTCTTTTGAATCTCCGTCCTTGGAATAGGGTACAGATGCATAAAATCTTCGAAAACACGTTGATAATAATCATTGAGTTTTATAGGAGTATAAGTAAATGTCCCATTTGTATTTTTAACTACATTCATTCCATAAACAGGATTGGCAATAATCTCTTTCCCTTTTTTCCAACGCATCACATCATAGAATCTATGGTCCTCAAAAGCCAATTCTATTGCTCTTTCGTTCCGAATGCGATCTCTCATTTTTTCCTGTGTTAATCCCACGGGCAAGTCAGGCATTCCGGCACGTTTTCGAATTTGATTTATTGCATTATAAACTCTTGCGTCTGGCCCAACAGCTTCGTTTTGGGCCTCCGCAAAATTCAATAGAATTTCACCATATCGAAAGAATATGAAATTTATAATAGCTTTTTTATTTAATTGACTATCAAATTCAACCGGCCACATCTTTTTACAATAATAACGGGTTTGAGTATAGCTGGTACCTATCGACCGATAATCTTTTCCTCCATCCCACATTTCCATTTTACGACCTTGCCACGTTGCGCCATTGTACAAAATATTGGCATAAAAACGTGGGTCGCGATTTGCATAAGGATCTGTTGGTGTGTAGCCTGAAGCTGGATCGGAAATTGGAAGGCCGTTACTCATTTCATATAAATCTACATGGTTTTGAGTGGGATTAAACTCACCATTACTTCCACCCGAGCCTGGCGACATAACCGATAAACTTGGATAAGGTGTACCTATAGGACCTCTGACTTTTATTAAAATATATTCACAAGTATCACTCATTGGGATATTTAGAATTTCTCCGTAATTTTTATGCAACTTATACTTGTTCATATCAATTACATCTTGGGCAGCACTGGCTGCAGCAGCCCATTTCGTCAAATCGTTAGATGAATTATTAAGCGGGCTGGCAGCATAGAGCAATAAACGTGATTTCAGTGCTCTGGCAGCACCACTGGTAGCCCGCCCATAATTTCCCTGGTCGTAATTGATAGGCAATAACAAGATGGCTTGTTCAATATCATTTAATATAAAACTTACACATTCTTCATACGTACTTCTTGGAAAATCAATATCGTCATTGGCTGCATAATCTTTATCCATAATAACCACGCCTCCAAATCTTTTTATCAACTCAAAATACATGGATGCTCGTAGAAAATACATTTCTCCTTTAATTCTGCCCGGATCTTGAGTTGTCCAAGGGACCAGGTCAATTTTGGAAAGCATTTTATTTATAACATGGATTCCGGAGTAACTCATTCCCCAAACTCCTGCTATGTCATTTAAAAAGTATCTGTCCGAATTAGTTGCTGTCAATAGTGAGTGGTCATGCCACATCCCTTTTTGTAATGTATATATTAAGGTAGAAGTAATATCAGTTCCTACTGACTCATCTGTAACATTCGACATTCCCGCTATACTGTTCCAACGTAAGTAATCGTCGGGACGATATCTATACGCATTATCGGCATACTGTGCAGCCAATACAGGATTTGAGAAAACCTTTGCTTCATCAATAGCTACATCAGGTGCAACATCAAGAAATTTATCGTTGCAGCCGACTAACAGGGTGACAAAACATATAATTGAAAATAAATTTATTTTTTTCATAATAGTAATTTTTACAGTAATTTAAAATTCAATATTAAGACCTAAGTTGTAAACCCTGGTACTTGGAATTACACCAGTGCCACCTTGTGGGGCACTACGTCCAATATTTTCAGGATCAATATACAATACTTTTGTCCAGGTATATAGGTTTTGACCTGATAAGTTGAACCTAATATTACTAACTCCTAGCTTATGCACAAGCTTGACAGGTAGTTGATAAGAAAGCTGTAAATTTCTGATTTTTAAATAACTGGCATCAGTCAACAAAAAGTCGTTGGTCAGGTAACTCATAAAATTTCCACCAACGGCAGGTTGTAAGGCTGGCCAGGTTGCAGTTGCTGCTGTTGCAGGAGTCCAACGACCTAACATATTGGTGTACATCTGATTAGCATTCAACGGTCTTTGGTCATACTGAATATCTGAACTAACATTTGTAACACCTTGTAACATAACAGATAAGGTTAATCCTTTCCAACCGACCATGGCTTCTATGCTTCCATTGTATTCCGGAACAATTGAATAACCTATTGGCACTTTATCATTTGAATCAATAACTCCATCATTATTAAAATCGACAAATTTCAAATCACCGGGTATGGGTTTTCCTAGTTTATTTGGAGTTGAGTTATCGATATCCTCCTGCGATTTATAAAACCCATCTGTTATATATCCACGGAATTGGCCAATACTATAGCCTGCTGCTTTCTGATAGTCAGGTTTCCCTTGAGGTTCATCGAGACTTATAACTTTATTTCGTGCAAAACTGACTTGCGTAGTGACGCTATATCTAAAATCCTTGCCTGGTTTACTCTGAATTTTTACTTCCACTTCATATCCATGATTATACACTGCTCCAAGATTTAACATCGGATAAGCTTCACCATAAGTAGTTAAACCGGATGCTCGGTTAAGCAGGATACCACTACGATTTTCATCAAACAAATCAAAATTTACAGATAAGAAATTATCAAAAAAACTACTTTCAACCCCAATATTACGTTTCAGGGATGTTTCCCATGTAATGTTCGGATTGCCGATTCTTGAATGGACAACCGCTGTATAGGTTTGGGCAGAGGTTGGATAGCCAAACTGTATGGAGGTAGGTAACCCAAACTGAACTTGCGACGTATTCTGGGTATATTCATCCAAATAAAGAAAACGGGCACCACCAATTCTATCAAAACCAATTTTCCCATAAGAGCCTCTTACTTTTAGTAGGTTTAGCCAGGTAAGCGATTTCATAAACGACTCATTACTAATATTCCAACCAGCCGAAATAGCCGGAAAAAAACCGTAACGAACACCTGAAGCAAAATTTTCTGAACCATTGTATGCCCCGTTTAACTCCGCGAAATATTTTCCATCATAATTGTATGTTGCTCTGCCGACAAAACCCTGGGACGCATAAGCCGGTTGTGCACCTGCCAGCATTTTTGCCTGACGTTGGAATAAGGCCAATCCTGTAACCGAATGTTTTCCAAATTCACGGGCATAATTTAAGCTTGCTTGTAGGTCAAAGTTGATAATCCCATCATAACTTGCCTGTATGGGTCCCAATGGAGAATCACTGGTAGCCATGGAGGCAGTTCCGGCTGCTATTTCACCTGTAGTTTTATTGACGTTATATGAAACAAATGAACCTGATTGTAATCTATTTGCGTAGTATGTTCCATCATAGGCATATTGTGTCCGAAAAGATAATCCTTTAAAAAGTTTATCCAATTTATAGTTCAACGCTATAGTGCTTTCGATTGTATTGGTTTGTTTCATCGAATAGCCCTGTGTTAACAACCATCCTAATGGGTTGGTCAGGTTTACACCTGCTGAAGGGTTTTCCATAAAACGACCGTCAGGTAAGTAAGGCGAAAATGCCCAGGCGGGAATGTTATTGATACGGGAGAGCAAATATTCAATTTGTGCGTCCGCATATTGTCCGTTTGTATAAAAACCGCCTGCGGCAGGTACATATCTTGCTTCCGTTCTTCCACCAAGTTTGATAGAAACAGTAAGATCTTTACTTAAATTTAAATCTAAATTAGACCTGAAATTATATCGGTTATAATTTGGAGTTGTACTATAACCACTATAGGGATTATCGAACTTTTTAAGATAACCATCTTCAAACAAATATCCCACTGAAACAAAATATTTGGCAACTTTTGTTCCTCCTGAAATATTGATATTATGTTGTGTCTGAGGGAAGTATTTTCGAACCATAAACGTCCGCCAATTAAAATCAGGATACAAAACGGGGTCAGAATGATCTTTATACTTTTGCAGTTCAATATCCGTAAATGCGGGTGACTTCCCAACATTAGCATTGGCCTCATTCAAAAGACTTGCGCTGGTGAATGCGTCTAGTGTTTGTGGAATAGTAGTATAAGTTTGCATCGCAAAATTTCCGGTATATGTGATTTTTGGTTTACCTTCTTTACCTGATTTGGTAGTAATTACAATAACACCATTACCACCCTTTATACCAAAAAGAGCTGTTTGTGAGGCATCTTTCAGCACCGAAATACTTTCAATTTCATTGGGGTCAATATCACCAAACGACGGTCTTTCAGCACCATCTACGATAATTAATGGAGATGCGTCTCCTGTTGTAGCCCGCCCACGAATAAATATATCAGCCTGGTCTGCTCCGGGTTTTCCACTTCGTTGAGCTGTAACAACTCCTGGCATCCGTCCGGTTAAAGCGTTGGTAACATTTCCTACCGGGGTACGCAAAATTGCGTCAGATTTGACAGTAGAAACTGCACCTGTAAGTGTCGACTTCTTTTGCGTTCCATAACCAACCACAACAACCTCACTCATCCCAATACTGGCATCTTCCAATACTATGTTATAAGTTGCAGCATTTCCTATTTCTATTTCTTTTGATTTGTATCCAATATAGGAGAATGAAACTGTTTTGGCACTTGCCGGAAGTGTAAGTGAAAAAACGCCCGCTTCGTTTGTGATAGTGCCGGTTGAGAAGCCTTTTATCAAAACTGTTGCGCCCAAAATAGGCTCACCATTTGTGTCAGTAACCTTTCCAGAAATTTTCTTAATTCCAGCTTGATTTGAATTTTGTGAGGCTCGTTGAGGTTTATTTACCTGCGAATATGAGTTGGTGGATAAAGCCACCATTCCTGCAAAAATCAGCATACTGAGGATCCGATTTTTAAATAAAAATACATTCAACTTCTTCCTATTACAGAATACGTGAATAATTTGATTTTTTGTCATACATTAGATTGTTTTAAAGTAAGATATTTCGATAATGCTCAATAAAATAGTTTAATAAGTATTTAATAAACAGACCTATTTTAAAAATTAACAATATGTAATTTTAGATACTATTTTTCCAACTTATATTCGCTGAGATTTTTAATTAGTTCAGAATGCTTTTCCAGATAGTGCCATCATGAAAAATGAGCTCTTTTGAGGTGCTATTATAAACTATCAAACCTGCTACTGGTGGTAAAGCATCTATTTGAAATTGTGTCATGCTTGCAACTCCCTCAGTGGTTTTTGACTGGAAAGCATACGGCACGGCCAATAATTGGCTGATTCCTGTAATACTGTAGTTAGTTCCTCCGGTTGGATCAGTTTCTGTTTTAATAAAATAGGTAGAATTTGCCCAGGGTATAGTACTAAAACCCACACCACCAATTTCTATAGTTACTAAACCAAAGGCATTGGTAGTTGGAGTTTGGATTTCGGAGTAAACTACTGTGCCGGTTATCGAACCTTGAAGGATACTTAGTTGCATTCCAACCTGTTTATTGGTGACAAGAGCATTACTACTGTTACGAACAATTGCCTGATAGCTTAATTTTTGTGGTGTTTGAGCACTTGTCTGCTGCAACCGAAAAATGTTTGAAACTAAAAATAGAATTACGATAAATGTGACGGTTTTTTTCATGGATGAATATCTCCTTAATTTTTAGTAATTTTAAATGCTTTTATCTCTTTGTTTCCTAGTGTAATCCTCAGAAAATAAGTAGCTGGAATCAAACTGCTCATAACAATTTCCGTTAAATACATATCAATTTTTTGGGTTTTTATGAGTTTCCCTTGCATATCAATAAGCTGATAACGCATTGACTGGATCGTGATATTAATAGAATCATCAACCTTTAACTGAACAACATTGGTTGCAGGGTTTGGATAAGCCGTACAAATCATGCTTCTTCCAGTAACATCATTAAGTCCTGTAACTGTGGAAATTTCAAAAGGTTGTTGTACTCCTGGTACCACAGAACCGTTTGTTCCAATGTTGCTAGTATAGACAACCTGTCCTACTGAATAATTAACGAAACCACCACTGCCAATCGCATTACCTCCTGTTGATGGAACCACTACTTGTGCTTGTAGTCCTGCCATACCAACAATTACAAATAACATTGCTTTTATTTTTAATTTTTCAAAGTTCATTCTGAGTCCATATTTTAATTGGTTATTACTTATTTGAATAGGTTATATTAATCTGAAAAGCAATTCTGAAATATTATCAAAAGGACCTTACTGCTCGAACTGAGTACAAAGTATTTTTTTTATTAACTAAGGTCACTACACCATCAGACCATCTCACAGCTAAAGCATTTCCAAAGGTAGGATCTCCGGTAGTTTCGCTGGAAGTCCAATACCTGGTAGCAACATTCATACCTGTATAAATAGCTATATTCGTATACATCAGTTGCAATTCGGCTGAACTTGGCAAGTACCAATCGCTGTAACCACCTGAAACTAAATCAGCACAGGCTTGAGCCGCATAACTTCCAGCTCCTTGTCTTGAAATTATTGCATTTGTATTGGCATTCCCATTACCAATTGCAGTAGCTGTTGCTCCTGTTGAGATATACGCGGTACCTACACACCAACTGATAGCTGGAATATCAGTTGGTGCGGCAATTAAGCCATGTTGACCAGTCGCATCTATGTAAAATATTGTACCTCCCTGATAATTCTGACCAATTGAAAGCGCTCCTGAACTAATAGGTTGAGTAACGATATTTCTAAATGCTGCACCATTATAATAAACGAGATTTTTAGTTGAGTTATTATAAACAATTAATCCTGCACCAGGCGTTAAGGCGTCTATTTGTGATTGGGTCATACTTGCAAAACTTTCCGTAGTTTTTGACTGCAATGCATACGGAACACTCAATAATTGAGTGATTCCTGTAATACTATAGTTAGTCCCGCCAGTTGGATCAATTTTAATTTTTATAAAATAGGCATTGCTAGTCCAACCAATAGTACTAAAACCTGCACCTGTACCTATTTCTATATTTACTAAACCAAAGCCATTGGTGGTTGGTGTTTGTGTTTCCGTGTAAACAGTTGTACCAGTTGTTGAACCTTGCAGGATGTTTATTTCCAATCCAACTGAAGCATTGGTTACGAGGGCATTACTGTTATTTCGGATTAATGCTTGATAACTTATTTTCTGCGGTGTTTGAGCATTTAAATATTGTGGCAGAAATCCAGTTACATTAAAAAAAAACTAATACTAAAATTGTAAATGACTTTTTCATAATTTATTTACTTCATGGCGTATAATCAGAGTTAATATTTGTCACTATTTTACTCCTTTGTTTAAGTAACAAATTCTTTATATCTTAACCTTACAAAGATAGTTTTATCCTATAAAGATCCAAATACACTAAATGACAATTCATTTACACTAAATGACACATAGTATAAGAAATCTTGTGATTTAAGTAGAAGTAACACGTTGTACAAATAGGAAGAATGTCTGACTTTGAACATCAAACATTCTTCCTTACCTTAAAAAAACTAATTTATTATAGAGTGATCGTTAAGTTGCTTTTTTTGTTTAGCCCAGATTTGATTTAAACGGATCATTATTGAAGTACTCATGAGTATTATTCATAACTTCATCAGGTCCGGCAGCCGGATTCGATTCCAAAGCCAAAGAAATTTCGTTATCTAGTTTCATACGCGTAATTTCTGGTTGAGAATATACTAGTTTATCAATTGTTGTGTTCATGTCTTTCTGATTTAATTGTTAATTGATAATTACTTTCTTTGTAGTGTTATTCACTTTCACCATATAAACTCCGGGTGTAAATTTTCCGCCAATTTGTGTACTTGTACTTGTCAATTGTTGACTCACCAGTTTTTGACCAATCGCAGTGTAAACCGATAGCATTGATCCTAAATGGAGATTATTACACATTACAATAAGTTGTTGAGGGGCATTGCTGTAAACTAAAATGCTGTTATCTTGAGGGGTTTCAACACTTGTAACTGTTCCATTCGAACGGAAAATAACACTAAAACGGTCGGAACTGGTTACCACCGGACTAAATTGGTAAATTGAAACACCATCTGTCAGGTCGGTCTCTGTCTTAGTTACATTATCCTTTAATATTACTTTTAAATCAGTAGGAAGATTGCTAATTTCGTTGGCAGTAAGTCTAAAAGAAGAGGCATTGCCGGGCACAAATCCCAACCCAATTGGTGTATCCAACGGAATAGTGTTCATACCATTGATAACAATTTGTTCAGCACCAACAGTTGTGTATATTTCAGGTATGTCAACATTATCATTACTCATTTTTGGTGCATCGTTAACATCCATTCCATTAGAGGCATTGGCACTAAAATAGATTACAGCTTCGTCGGTATTAATTCCGTTGCTAACCTGTAATCGAACCAATGTGTTAGCTGTCTTTTTTGATGCCGGCGCTTTTAATAACATATCGGCAACCGGTGCATGCGAGCGCATGCCATTGGTTAAAGCCAGAGTTCCGCCACCGCCATTGGCTCTTACCCAGAATGCTTGCATGGGTGGAATTAATGAGCTTGCACCATTTGGTGAGCTCACTCCATCACCGTTCACTGTCCAGAAACTATAAACTCCGGCAGTTTTTGTTCTGTACCACATGGTAGTTGAACGCATTAATGCAGAATTAGCAGAATTAGCAGTAACTAAGTTCCAATCGAGATACGATGGATATGGATTGCCGATCAAATTAAACCCTGCTTTATTGACAGTTCCGGCTCTGCTGGTGAGCGTAATATCCTGATTTCCATTGTTCAACGTTCCGGAAAATGAAATATCATTTCCTGCAACAGGAACTACCTGATAACCAACTTTGGCAACCATAGTAGAAGAGGATACCCAATTATTTGCTGGAGTTGGATCATTAAAAGTTTCATCAAAATACTTAATGATGCTCAATGCAGGTGTTGGGGTGACAGAAGCAACCGGTGGAGTAATATACCAGGTTCTCACAGCACTTGCAGGTTGTAAGGATTGATTTACAGTAGTTGTTCCGGTTACTGATAAACCCCCATTGGTATTCTGATCAACAAAGGTACCGGTACCGAGAGTCGGATCACTCATTAGGTTTAAAGCAATAGTACTAAGTGTCACCTCATTATTTAAGGTTAGTTTTCCTCCTGCATTTACGTTTAAGGCACGTGAAGTTGCATTTGCAGCAACTGTAACCGTGTGTCCGTTTAAAATACTGACCGAACCTGCCATACTTGAAGTTGGCACATAAGTAGCATCTGGAAGGCTTGTAAATGTTGAACCATCGGCCGATAATTGCCATGTTGAGTAATCTCCCCAATTCCCAGAGGTGTTTGACTGATATGAAATGTATTCATACGCTCCTATATCCACTTTTCCTGAACCGGTAGGACGTGTATTTCCTGATATATCTGTTGTTACGCCAGAAGAACTCAAATCTGCTCCAGAGTTTATAGACGGACAACCCGATTTCATACTCCAATCGGCAACTGCCGATGCCGCTTTTTCCAAACCACCATCTATTGTAGAAGGTATCCCCACAAATGTTGTAGGAGATACAAAAGTATTTGATGCTGCTAATGAGGTGATGTTTCCGGTAGTGCCGCCAACAGTTGAACCGGTAGTATTCTTATCAGATGTAGTTGCATTATAAGTACATGGAGAACTGCCTGGATTTTTAAAATTTGCAGTTGCCGTATTTCCCCAAAAAACGCTATTTATTACAACTAGTGCACTGTTATTAAGCATTACCGTATTGCCTGCAGTTCCTGGATCCGAATTATTTACAACTGTACAGTTAAGCAGTTTACTCCCAGAACCGTTAAATTTTATCGTGAAATTGCCCAAAGTATTTGTAACTGTACTATTGTTAGCAAAAACACAGTTTTGCACTGTTGCAATTGAGGTAGTAAATGATAATGCACTTGCTCCAGCAGCACTATTCACAGCATTTGTATTTTTATTATCACGGAAAATGCAATTTTTTATGGGCGAAAGTGTACCAACCCTACAAGTTAGCCCACCTACATTCAATGCCGAATTGCCAATAAACGAGCAACCTTCAATAGCTGTAGTAACTGGCGCCGTTGACGAAGTTTGTATTTCAGCACCTCCACCTTGAGTAGCTGCCGTATTTTCAATAAATTGACAGTTTTTTATGCTTAAAAGCGATGTGCCTGCTGCATTTGAATTTGTAGATCCCAGACCACCGCCTTCTCCAGCGGTACAGGTATTGGTTTTGAATATACAATTTTCTATAGTACCACCAGTTCCGTTTATTACTTCCATTCCACCGCCGAAGGTTGTAGAACTATTATTTTCGATGGTACAACCACTTATGATATTAAGTGCAGACTCCGAAGTGTAAGCAAACGCCACACCCCCACCATAGGTAGAACCGCCATTTCCTTTCGTTAAGGTATTGTTTGCTATATATGAGTCTAACACTTTACCTCCAGTGAGGTATATTCCACCACCTTTACCATAGAAAGTATTAATGGTAGCTGTATTATTATATGTATTGTTCGACACGATGCAATTTTGCATCACACATCCTTTCGTTATATAAGCACCCACTCCAGAAACATTCGCTGTACCACTGGTAACTTGACACTTGGTAATAGTTATACCATCTATATAGGTGAAAGGAGTAGTGGCTATTCCATTGCTACTAAATCCCTGAGGACAAGTATTATTTCCATCAATGATGGTTGGGGTGCTGAACTCCCATGCTTTTCCGCCGGATATCTTGCTTCTGTCTGCAATAGATGTTTCGGTTCCTGCAAAGCCTCCATAAACACTCACTTTCCTCGATCCAAAAAATGTGCTTATAGTGTAAGTTCCACCGGCAAGCCAAATTTCATCAGCCACATTATAGACATATCCTGCAGGGAAAGTGGCATAATACCATGCTCTGAAATCACTCGTAGTTACGTTAATTTCTCCTGCTCCTGCAATACGCCAGGAATTAGTACCGGTGGTACCTTGCACCAGATAACGCGTAGAAAAGGCTGAAAGGCTGCACATGAGTGCAACAAATAATGTAATTTTTTTCATGTTGTATATTGATTGATTAAGATTCACATTCTAATACTTCCACTCCTGTTATGACGACTATATTCACTGAAATTACTGATATAAATACCTCAACTAACGAACATTACAAATAAAAGGAGTTAAAGAGGCTATTCAATACACAAAGTGATACAATGCTTGCACAAAATGCCACAAGGAAATATAGAGATATAAAAGAGGTGGTTTTACAATAAAAAACCACTCAAAAAGAGTAAAAACTCCTTCTGAATGGTTTTTAAAATTTTGAAGTGTATTATCTAACTACCACTTTATTGACTTTGTCAGTGGCACGAACTAAATAAATGCCTTGAGGTACTGAAAATGAAAGTGTCGATTTTAGTGCACTTTGTTTATAAATCAAATTACCAGAAATACCATAAACTGTTACAACTTCACCATTGGTTAAACCCCTGACTTCGACACTGTGGTTTGTTGAATAACAGAAGTTCGTATAATCGAATATTTTATTAAGGCCTGTGGGTTTACTTGTTTCATAAGCTCCCATGTCAAACGCAATTCCAATAGGACGATCATCTCCATCAATAGTTGTAGTAACACCAACAGCAGATAAATCAGTGCCGGCATCAACAGCCGGTGAAGTAGCTATCATACGCCAGTCGGCTGCAGCCGAAGCAGCTTTTGTTGCATCATCAGTTGGGACTCCTATAAATGTTGTTGGTGATTCAAAAGTGTTGTTTGGCGAAGTAGTTAAGGTTGTAATATTGCCGGTAGTACCACCACTATCAGATCCAGTTGTATTTTTATCAGAGGTAGTTCCATTGTAAGTGCTTATAGCATTCGTTGGAGTATAAAAATTAGCAATTGCGTTATTTCCCCAGAAAACATTATTTGTAACTGTTTGTACTTGACCATTCAGGTTTAATGTATAGCCGGCAGCTCCGGGATCTGAATTATTGACAAATGTACAATTATATAATTTGTTCGTCAAATTCAACAATCTTACAGTACAATTAGTACTCGTATTTGCAACTGTACTGTTATTTGCAAATACACAGTTTTGAATAATTATATTTGCCACGTTACAATATAATGCTCCAGATGAGTTTGCGCCATTTGCTGCATCTGTTGATTTATTATCACGAAAAATACAGTTTTTAATAGGTGCATAAGTACCTGATCCTCCAATATACATGCCCCCAGCAGTAACTCCGGTATTCCCAATAATTGAATTATTCTCGAAAATAGTAGTTGCTCCAGTACCAAAATTCAATGCTACCCCACCTCCATAAGACAATGAAGTGTTTTCAATAAATTGACAGTTTTTTATGCTCAAAATTGAAGTTCCGGCACTTCCAATATTTGTATATCCGAGACCGGCACCCCTATCGGAACAAGAATTGCCTTTAATTATACAATTTTCTATGGTACCACCGGTTCCGAGAGTTATCTCTATTCCTCCACCGTAAGTCGTACATGTATTGTTTTCGATGGTACAACCACTGACAATATTAAGTGCAGCTTCCGAGGTATATACAAATGCTATACCACCACCAATAGTATTGCGACCATTACCCTTGATTAACTGATTACCTACAATATGAGAATCCAGTACCTGCCCTCCGGTGAGATAGATACCCCCTCCGTTACCATCAAATAGATTTCCTGCAGCACCTAAATTATTATAGGTATTGTTCGACACGATACAATTTTGCATGACACATCCTTGGGTTATGTATGCGCCAACTCCTTGAACATTTGATACAATATTAGTTACTAAGCATTTGGTAATAGTAATACCATCTATATAGGTGGAAGGAGTAGTGGCTATTCCATTCGAATTAAATCCCTGAGGACTGGTATTATTTCCATCAATGATGGTTGGGTTGCTGAATTCCCATGCTTTACCGCCGGATACCTTGCTTCTGTCGGCAATAGATGTTTCGGTTCCTGCAAAACCTCCATAAACATTCACTTTCCTCGATCCAAAAGGTAAACTGATAGTGTAAGTTCCGCCGGCAAGCCAAATTTCATCTGTTCCATCTGCAGTATATGTATTACTGTAATACCATGTTCTGAAATCAGTTGTTAATGTCACGTTAACTTCACCTGCTCCTGCAATACGCCAGGAATTAGTACCTGTTGTGCCTTCTACTAAATAACGCGTAGAAAACACTGAAAGGCTGCACATGAGTGCAACAAATAATGTAATTTTTTTCATGTTGTTTTTATTAAAATTATGAATAAATTTAGAGTACTATTTAGAAAGAGTTTTTACCCTTTCTAAATAGTTTAAAGAAAATTAAAAATAGGTCTATCTAACCACCACTTTAGTTACTCTGTCGTTAACATGAACCAAATAGATGCCTTGTCGTAAAGATATTGAAATTGTAGAATTCAATGCTTTTTGATTATAAATCAAATTGCCTGAAATTCCATAAACTTTTACTACTTCGTCTTTATTTAAACCACGAACTTCAATGCTGTTATTACCTGAGTAACATAACATACTGTTGTGAACTGTATTGATAATTGTTGGCACACTGCTTCTTTCATACGCACCCATATCAAAAGCAGTACCTAGGGGACGTGCATTACCTGAAATATCTGTAGCAACTCCTGAAGCAGTTAAATCAATACCAGCATCAACTGTTGGAGAACTTATTATCATACTCCAGTCGGCAGCTGCCGAAGCAGTTTTTTGTACACCACCATCTGTTGTAGATGGCACACCTGTAAATGTTGTCGGAGATGCAAAAGTGTTGTTTGGCGAACTAGTTAAAGTGGTGATGTTTCCTACATTACCACCACCAGTTGTTGTACCGGTAGTGTTTTTATCAGAGGTAGTTGCATTGTAAGTGCTTATAGCATTCGTTGCTGTATAAAAATTAGCAGTTGCAACATTTCCCCAGAAAACATTATTTGTAACTGTTTGTACTTGACCATTCAGGTTTAATGTATAGCCGGCAGCTCCAGGATCTGAATTGTTGACAAATGTACAATTATATAATTTGTTCGTACTATTCAACAATCTTACAGTACAATTAGTACTCGTGTTTGCAACTGTGCTGTTATTTGCAAATACACAGTTTTGAATAATTATATTTGCCACGTTACAATATAATGCTCCTGATGAGTTTGCACCATTTGCTGCATCAGTGGATTTATTATCACGAAAAATACAGTTTTTAATAGGTGAGAATTTACCTCCTCCTATATACATGCCCCCAGCAGTAACTCCGGTATTCCCAATAATTGAATTATTCTCGAAAATAGTAGTTGCTCCAGTACCAAAATTCAATGCTACCCCACCTCCATAAGACAATGAAGTGTTTTCAATAAATTGACAGTTTTTTATGCTCAAAATTGAAGTTCCGGCACTTCCAATATTTGTATATCCGAGACCGGCACCCCTATCGGAACAAGAATTGCCTTTAATTATACAATTTTCTATGGTACCACCGGTTCCGAGAGTTATCTCTATTCCTCCACCGTAAGTCGTACATGTATTGTTTTCGATGGTACAACCACTGACAATATTAAGTGCAGCTTCCGAGGTATATACAAATGCTATACCACCACCAATAGTATTGCGACCATTACCCTTGATTAACTGATTACCTACAATATGAGAATCCAGTACCTGCCCTCCGGTGAGATAGATACCCCCTCCGTTACCATCAAATAGATTTCCTGCAGCACCTAAATTATTATAGGTATTGTTCGACACGATACAATTTTGCATGACACATCCTTGGGTTATGTATGCGCCAACTCCTTGAACATTTGATACAATATTAGTTACTAAGCATTTGGTAATAGTAATACCATCTATATAGGTGGAAGGAGTAGTGGCTATTCCATTCGAATTAAATCCCTGAGGACTGGTATTATTTCCATCAATGATGGTTGGGTTGCTGAATTCCCATGCTTTACCGCCGGATACCTTGCTTCTGTCGGCAATAGATGTTTCGGTTCCTGCAAAACCTCCATAAACATTCACTTTCCTCGATCCAAAAGGTAAACTGATAGTGTAAGTTCCGCCGGCAAGCCAAATTTCATCTGTTCCATCTGCAGTATATGTATTACTGTAATACCATGTTCTGAAATCAGTTGTTAATGTCACGTTAACTTCACCTGCTCCTGCAATACGCCAGGAATTAGTACCTGTTGTGCCTTCTACTAAATAACGCGTAGAAAACGCTGAAAGGCTGCACATGAGTGCAACAAATAATGTAATTTTTTTCATGTTGAATTATTTAAAATTATTTTTAATATTTAATAAATTAGATTTTAACATTATATCTTATGTTTCTGTTTCTTCTTTTCTTTTCCTATGTCTAATTCAGATATGTTCCGTGCATAGATCGACTTCTTTTGGAGTGGCAAAATTTATTTCAATTAACAATATCCTAGCATCTCAAACACTTAATCATCGAATTCCTTTTTGTTCCTGGATCATAATATTCAATATGTAAAGACTTGCCATTAACACTAATGCCTTGTGACCGCCATGCTAACCAACCAGTTACTTGATAACCTGACATTCCAAATTCGTTATTACAATTATCAATGTCAATGCCTGAAATTCGTTAACCACTTTAAAGTAACAAAACAACATTCTACCCAATACCTGCTACATTGAAAATAGGCCCATTCTTTGTTAGTATATTCTTTTATATTACCATTGCTCAAAGAGAATTTTATTTTCTCGCAAACGGAAATAACCAATGTCCTTTTACAAGCTTTTTCTTCTTGACCATCCCAATGCCAGATTGTTGCTGTATGAACTTTTGCTACTTTCCATCCTTTTGCAGTTTGTCTTACATTTTCATTTGTAAAATCCTTTTCAATAAGTGTTTTAATGTAAGCTTGAAGCTGTATCGGTTTTATGTCTGGCTGTGTGTTTATGGGTGTTCTTCCTTTAATTCCTTTACACTCAGGTATCGAAAACCTGGGTTCAGACAGAAAAACTGTTTCATCTTTATGCACATCTAAAATATAAAACTGTTCCAAATTATCTAAGGCTCTAGTTAATTCTGCATTATGTCCGTACAACCCATTGCCAGCAATAAAATCAAATTCAGTTCCAACCTCAATAGCTTGCTTTATTAACTTCAAGGCTAACTGAGGTTTGGTTGCAAATTTTTGTTCCTTTTTTAGTATACCTACTGCATCACAACGCTTTTTGTCATTTATCCAAGCTTCAGGAATAAAGATCTCTGTACCAACTAATGTACAAAATTTTCCATTTGCAAGTGTGGCATGTACCGCAACCTGACAATTATCCACTTTCCCAGCTTCAACTGCATATTGAAAAGCTAATGCAACGGACTTTGATCCCTTTTTTAAATGAGATTTTTCGTCAACTACAAAACCTGTGGGCAAACCACTCATCCTATTTTGTTCTCTCAATAAATTATCTGTAGCCTTCAAGGTTGCATTATTTAATTCTGATGCACTCCAATTGCTAACAGACAAGAAATGCATGTTTCGTTTATAGTCGGAATCTTCTATTTTTTCTGTAATTCGTTCCATGTTCTCATGTCCTTTTTCACATCAAAGCAGCCAATTAAATACACAACTGCTGTGTGCGTGCTATCTGTAGCTATACATTTCACTATATGCATATTGACTGTTTTTAATAGCCTCTTTGCATACCTGACTTTTGAAATGCTTTTTTATCTGTCCGTTTTGGCTTCCTTGATAAAACAATCAAATCTGATTTATAATGACACAAACACACTAATATTCAATTATATAACAAATATATATTTGGACTTTTTTATTTTAGTAAAGTAGAAGTAAGTAAATAACATATAAGCTCTCAAAGTAATACAACTACTTTTGGTAAACTATTTCAATAGTTTTACAAAGATAAAAGAAGTATATTTATCAATTAATACACTAAATGGCAATTCATTTACACTAAATGACACACTGATAAGAAGTAATAATGCAATTCCAAAGAAAGCGGAACATTCAAGAAATACTCAAAAATAAATCATTTAACTACTTATATTTTTTTTAAAAAGGACTTTATTCAAATTTAAAATATTTCGTAATGTAATATTGCTTTTATTTTCTGGTGTAAAACAATCATTAAATCCAGTAACAACTAATTTTTCATGGCTCACTTCAGATACTTTCAAATCGCATGTTATCACATAATCCCATTGCAGGACTGACAATTTGTTCAAGATAGTGATCTGCAAGTTTAAGATCCTCTGGAATGCTTTTTCACCTTTGATTGAAAATGGCCAGATATTTATTTCACACACAACTATTTTTTGTTATTTTCAACTAAATAGCGGTTAATTTTCACTATTCATTTGAAACAAGCGGGGAGTGAAATTCACAGTTGTCATAATTCGTTGTGTTGTGAGAATCATTGCAATGTAAAATATTATCAAACCCAAGCTACGAACAGTGCCAACGTAATCTTCACCGCAAAGTTCAAAGCACTATATTTGAGTGCTCAGCATGAAACAGTAAGGCAAAACCGCATGGGTTGTCCTGACTTTCCAGGCATTTTTAATGCTCATGAAATTGCGTAGCCGAGTGTTAATATAATGGTTCTCTGTTGCAAATATTTGATGTTGATGTGATTACAAAAGGAAATATTGTATCTCAAACCTGATTTGTGGGTTTATTATAAATAAACCCACAGATCCTTGGGTAATCAATAAATAATGAGTAGCTTTGAATTCGAAATAATTGCATGACAAAGTGAAGTCAAAGGCTACCAAAATGGAGTCTGAAAATTTGGGACTAAATCGTAACAAAAAAGTAACAAAGAATACAACGCATTGATATGTAGGGGTAAAATGGGATAGGTTCACAACCCGTCCGTACCGCA
>JAQTTG010000001.1 GCA_028710885.1 Sulfuricurvum sp. | reverse complement strand
CGGAAGCTAAGACCCTCATCGCTCATAATACTGCATCTTTCAGGTGTGGGAACGTAGGTCGCCGCCTGGCTCTCAGATTTCTTTCTTCTTTAATAATCAACCAACCAATAAATTTTACTGTTAAAATTAACCTCTTAGCATCCCTGGTGTATACTTTGTTTTATGAAACCAACACTTTATTTCCTCCGATCTTCCGAACAAAAAATACTCACCGATATGCTCCACTACGCAATGCGTTTAGATGAAGTCAATAAAACATTGTCTGATATTCCAAAGCTATCCATTCACAGCGAATTTTACGGCTATACCAGTAAAGATTTAGGGCTTTATGCTCTTGTGGATAATCAGCTCGCAGGAGCCGTATGGATACGCCGTCTAAATGCTGATCACGGCTCAAATGGCTATATAAATGACAATACCCCTATTTTGAATATAGGTGTGCTTCCAGAGTTTCGAGGTCTAGGGATAGGATCAGAGATGCTCCAACAGCTCTTTATAGAAGCGGGTGCATTGTATGAGCAAATTAGTGTCAGTGTTGTACATGATTCTCGTGCAGTATCTTTTTATGAGCGGCATGGGTTTGTACGGCACGATAGCTACACTGTAGAGCAAAGTTTTGTCGACTGCAGTGATATGATCACATTGAGTAAAACACTTAAAAAAGCGGCAGTTGTACGTCCATCTGATGGATACGATCCACGACGTTGGATGGATTAGCGCGTTACGTTATTGGTAAATTAAAGAGGGAAGTGTGGAGGGCTATAAAGTATGCCGGCAGAGTGCCGACATGCAGGGCTTAATTGTTATCGAAAGAAGCGCCGGCGATCACTTTACGTGATACTGTGTATGGGATCAACGCAGCTGCGCGTGATTGTTTGATCGCGATTGTAACCATATCTTGGTGACGTTTACAGTTACCTGTAAGACGACGTGGCATGATTTTGAAACGCTCAGAGAGTGAATATTTCAATGACGGTACATCTTTGTAATCAATGAAATCAACTTTTTGCTCGCAGTATTTGCAATAACGTTTTTTGTATTTTCTTTTTTCTGACATGGTTCTATCCTTGTGCATTTTCTAAAACGGAATTTCGTCTTCGTTAATATCAATCTCTGGGAGATTGTTTTCCGGCATTCTTACCGGCGCGGGTTTAGAATACGACGGTGGAGGAGTGTAAGCCGCTTTTGGTGCTGGAGCATCATAGCCGCTGTTACCCGCATCGCTGTATTCGTTATAACCGCCCTGAGAACCACCCTCGCCGCGTGAATCGAGCATTTGCATTGTTTCAACGATAACGGAGTGTTTAGAGCGCTTTTGGCCGTTGGTTTGGTCAACCCATTGCTCAAAACTTAGTCTCCCCTCGACGAGGATTTTAGAACCCTTGCGAAGGTATTGGTTGGCTACTTCACCGGAACGTCCGAAAAAAGTGATGTCGACAAAACATGTCTCCTCTTTTTTCTCTCCGTTTACCGTAAATTTACGGCTGGTTGCAATAGCAGTTTTGGCAATCGCCGAACCGTTTTGTGAATATCGAAGTTCGATATCGCGGGTAAGATTTCCAACCAAAATGACTTTGTTATACATAGGTTTTCCTTGTAATGGCTTAAGACGCTACTTCTTCTTTTTTCTCAGCAACAGCAGCTGTAGGAGCAGGTTTTTTAGTTTTTTCAACCATACCGTTCCATGCTGCAATTTCGCGTTTACTATCATATTTCATAGTTACGAAACGCAAAATTTCCTCGTTGATACGGAAACGACGTTCAATTTCAGCAATAGCAGCAGGTGCCGCTTTGTAATACATAACGTAGAAATAACCGCGAGCGTTTTTCTCGATCGGGTAAGCTAATTTTTTCATTCCCATCGCGTCGCGAGCAATGATTTCACCGCCGTTAGCAGTAATCACGTCTTCAACAAGTGTGATGGTGTTTTTAATCTCTTCTTCTGTAAGAGTAGGTTTTACGATTACTAAGTTTTCGTAATGTCTCATAGCGTATGTCTCCTTATGGTGTTCGCCCCTTATGGATGTGTTATACAGCACGACAGTCGTGTTGCAAAGAGCAAGGAACGCGCGGATTATACTAAAAATCCGCTTAATTTAAGTTTTGGTTATAAGATAGATTGGAGTTTCAGTAAGGCGGAAAGGAGCAGGGACTCTTGGTCTGGCGAGCCTGTTGATTTCATTTTTAACTCGGTATCGAGGAGGAGATTAATGCCCCGTTTGTAACTCTCAGGGGAGATTTTGATCGAGAGGGCGGCGCGCTCTTTTTCGATAAATCCCGGCAGTTTATACCCCAATACGAGAGCCGAATCGGCGATACCATGTATTTTGATCGCACTGTTGAACAGATAGAGCTGAGTTAAAAAACCGCTGATCGCAGTGAGGAGCTGTATCTCGTTTTCTCCCGATTCGAGGAGATGGCGCAGGGAAGGGAGGAACTCCTTTTTCTCGATGACACGGGCGATGAAATGGTCGAGTTTGATTTCGCTCAGACCGAAAACGTGCTCGTCGATCTCTTTGATCCCGATGGGTTTGCCTAAAATGGAGAGTTTGGAGAGTTCGTTACAGGCGAGGGCGAGGTCGTTGTTATGGATGTCGAGGAGATGAAACGTCGCTTGGTTATCGAGCTGAACGCTTAGGGCTTGTGCCTCTTGCATCACGATAGCACGCGCTTCGGCGGCGAACGGGTGAAAGAATCGAACTGATCCGGTGTGGGAGCCTTTGAACGCCGTGTCGGCACCTTTGACATCTTCGCCGTAGTAGCAGTAGATAAAGGTGTTGTCGGTGTTTTTGCCGACCAATTCGACGAGAGTGTCAAGTTCGGCTTTGGGGAGTTTTTTCTCGTGTTTGACGATGAGGAGATTTTGATCACCGAACAAGGAACCTTGGGAGAGGTGGGCTTTGGCGGTGTTGAAATCGTATTCGTCATGATAGAGGCTCAAAACCGAGGCACCCTCAATCTGGGCAAGTCCGTGAGCGTAGCGGTCGATGAGAAAGTGACTTTCCCCGAAAAGTGCCATTGCGCGCGGCGCAGTAGCATTTTGAAGATGACGATCAAGCTCTTGTCGGTTCATCCGTTTCCTTTTCGATATGGCGTACAAACGACGCGGTGATTTTGGCAGTAGCGAGGTTGGAACTCTCGATTTTGACGATGATGTCATCAAAGAGCATTAGTCCAAATTGGGAGTTAACAGCTACCTTGGCACCCGTGATGGTATCGTGAATTTCTGCGATGAACGGCTCTTCAGCACGCATAATGCGGGCTTTGAACTCTTGACCGATGACGGTGGCCGCCCAACGGGCGAATTTACGCTCATGGAATCGGATTTCGATGTCGCTCGCTTCGCGCTCTTTTTCACTGATGGAGGTACAGAGTGATTCGATATTGCGAAGAACATACGACCCCTCTTCGGTGTCTCCCGCTTTGATTGCTTTGAGGAGGCGATGGACGATCAGATCGCTGTAACGGCGGATGGGGGAGGTGAAGTGGGTATAGCGAGCAAATCCCAATCCGAAATGTCCCATGTTGTAGGGTGCATAGCGTGCCTGCATCTGAGCGCGGATGATGAGGGTATCGACTTCACTAATGAGATCGCGCCGTTCCGCTTCGGCTTGGATGGCGGTGATGGTCTCTTTGATCGAGCCTTGGGACTCGACGAAAATCCCGATGCTGGCGAGTTCGGTATAGAGACTTTGGAGCTTGAGTGGGCTTGGAGATTCGTGGATACGAAAGACTCCCCGTTCGTACATCGAAGCGGCGGCTTTGTTCGCCAGAAGCATACAATCCTCGATGAGGGCGTGCGATGGGGTTTCGACGGCAAATTCGGTCGATACAATATTTTGCTCTTCATCAATCCGCATCTCCAGTTCGCTGGAGCGGAAGTTATACCCTTTTTTCATCCGCTCGGCTCGGAGTTTTTCGGTTAGCTCATTGAGTGCAGGAATATAGGCTAAAACTTTGGCCTCTTTTTCATTTTCGGCTTGGTGATTGCCTTCGAAAAATGCATCAATCTGCTCGTACGAAAAGCGGCGATGGGAGTGGATGATTGACTCGTAAAGATCATAGGAGTCCATCTCGTAGGTGGTGGGATCGATGTGCATCTCAAACGTGTAGGCGAGGCGATCAACATTTCCTTGCAACGAACAGAGGGTTTCGCTGAGTTCTCGCGGAAGCATCGGGATGGAGCGGTGAGGGAGGTAGATAGAAAAACTGCGGTAAATCGCCTCGGCATCGATCGCTCCGAAAGGGTGGACGTATTCGCTCACATCGGCGATGGCGACGTAGAGGGTGGAGGTTTCGGGGATGTAACAGATGGCGTCATCGTAGTCTTTTGCGGTGACGGGGTCGATGGTGCAAAACGGCAAATGGCGAAGGTCTCGACGATGAGGATATTGGGATGCATCAACCTCTTTTGGAAATTCACGCGCCATGGCGAGCACGTCATCTTCGAACGCATCGTGTTTGTTGTAGAGGGCGAGGACGATTTTCTCATCCACTTTCGGGTCACTCAGATTTCCCAAAAACGCGGCAATGGTTCCGCTTTGGTTATTGATCTGATAGAGTGACCCCTCGGCAGTTTCGGGGAGGTCAGAGAGGGCAAATCCTGCGGGATGATCGGTTCGGATGTCGTACAATCCCAAATGTCCGTTTTTAGAGCTGACGACGGCAACACTATAGGTTTCACTCCGTCCTGCAATGACAATGACTTTGGCTTGAGGTCCGCCGCGACGTCCTAAAAGACGCTGTGCGATGACCAGATCGCCGCTTTTCGCCCCCATGAGGTTATTGGTTTCGATAAAGTGGTCGCGGATACTCTCTCCCAGTGTTTGCAGATACGCACCGCTCTCCGAAGCGAGAGAGACGATTCCGGCTCGGTATTGGGAGGCAAATTGGTATTTGTTCTCTTCATGGGTGAGGAGTTTCATCCCAAACCAGTGTTGTACCGATTCGCGTTCGGTTTCTGCAATATCTTGGTCATAAAGGCCGTGGGTAAGACGAATTAGGAGTGATTTCATGCGGATATTATAGTCAATAAATACTTCTATGATAGAATAACTCCTCTAATTTTACAAAGGAACATAATAATGACACACGAAGCGATTTTAAACCAACTCGGATATGCACCCAATGAGGCGTTAAGTCTGCAACTTAGCCGTATCGAGGGGAATACTACAGGGTATGAAAAAATTATCAAACATATTTTGGATTTGCACGAAGCTCTGAAAACGGATGAATCGTATGTGGCAATGTCAAACAGTAACGACTATTTTAAGATCAAAATCGATGCGACGAGTGAGATCAGTGCGGCGGATGCGATGGAGAAAATCAACCATTTCGCCGATAAATACAAAGTGAGTCTCCAAAAAGTGGACGGAAAACGGACCTATTATATTGTGGGATTTGCGGCGTAAATATTTCATGAGAGAACGCCGATAATGGCGTTCATTTCTCTTTAAATAGCTATTATTTAATCTTGATTACAACTTTCCCTTTTGCATGTCCTCTTTGAACATAGGTTAAAGCATCGTTTGTAGCGTCAAAAGCAAAAACTTTGTCAACTACGGGACGAATACTCCCTGCATCAATTAATGCAGCTATTTCGCCCAATTGGGTTCCGTTTGCTCTCATAAAAAGAAACCTATAATCGACATTCAAATTGTTTGCCTTTTTTCGTGCAGTACGACTTAATATTGTCATGACCATTTTGATAAACCATGATGATTTCAGATCATCCGCAAAATCGGGGTCTGGCGGACCTGATAATGAGACAAGTCTGCCTCCTTGTCTGAGGATTCCTAACGATGCATAAAGCTCATCAGCATTTTGAGAATTTAAAACCACGTCGTAATTTTTTAAGATGGTTTCAAAATGCTCTTTTTTATAATCGATTACTAAATCAGCTCCAAGGCTTTTTACAAGCTCTATATTAGCTGTACTGGTAGTTGTAGCTACAAATGCACCCATACTTTTAGCCAATTGAATAGCAAAGGTACCGACCCCACCTGAACCTGCCTGGATAAAGACTTTTTCCCCCTTTTTTAGCTTCGCTTTTTCAATGAATGCTTGCCATGCCGTCAATCCTACAAGAGGGATAGAGGCAGCTTCTTCCATTGTGAGCGTTTTTGGTTTTAGGGCTACATCATTCTCATCCACTGCAATAAATTCGGCAAACGTCCCAATGCGATGATCAGATGGTCTTGCATATACTTCATCGCCTACTTTGAATTTTTTTACACGTGACCCTGTTTTAACAACAACTCCAGCTACATCATGCCCTAAAATCAAAGGTGTTTTATACGGTAATATCAGCTTAAATTCACCGTCTCTTAGTTTTGAGTCCAACAGATTGACGCCGGCGGCATAAATTTCTATGAGCACATCATTGTCGAGCACTTTAGGTTCAGGCATTTGCGTAGCCGTTAATGCGACTTTTTTTCCGTATTTATTGATAACAAAAGCTTTCACAACTTATCCCTTTAGTTTTTATTCATTATTTTGACGAATCCAAACCTGTGTCCGTCCTAACAGCGAAAAGCCAATATAGCCTCGTACAACGAGTTTTCGTCCACCATCTTCGAGATGCATTTTGCAACTGTATTCTGTACCAATATCAGGGTCAAGAATCTTGCCACCATCCCATTCGTCGCCATTTGGTTTCATGTTTTTCATGATCGTCATTCCCTGTATTTTCTGATTTTTACGTTCATCAGTACATTCGGTACAGCGGCTTTCCGGTGAATCAATAGGACGAAGCCCCTTGAGTGCTTTTCCAATTAAAGTACCGTTATTGCTTTGAATGATTTGAATCAATGCCGTAGGTTTGTGTGTGCTATCGTCAACTGTAAGCCAAGTACCTACAGGAGAGTTATTTGTATCGGCAAATGCTGAATTTACGCTCATTAGAAACGCTAGAAAAACAAGTGCTTTTTTTAACATGGTATATCCTTTGTTCATTTATTTATTAAGCATATTAAGTGCAAAATTTGGAGCTATACGACTCATCATTTTAAGGGCATTGCTTTGTCCAGTTCTAATTTCCACAACACCGGCACCTATTTTTTTGATAGCAATTTTTACGACTTGCGATGCAGGCATAATAGGTATTTTGTCTTTTTCACTTTGCTCAAACTCATCCAATAGGGGTGTTTCTGTACCCGCAGGCATCAACTCGATAACTTTTATAGGGGTGTTTTTTAGCTGAATACGAAGTGAACGGGTAAAGGAATGTAAAGCGGCTTTGGTAGCACAATATACCGGAGTAATCGACAACGGCACAAATGCTAGCGCAGAACTGACATTGATGATTGCGGCAGTTTTTTGTCGTTTTAAAAGAGGTAAAAATTGGTTACACATATAAATGACACCGCTTAGATTGGTGTTGATCTCTTGCGTTAAATGGATGAAATCATGCTCATCATGCATGTTGATTTTTTTCGAAATACCCGCATTGTTAATCAGGATATTGAGGCGTGGAAATGATTTTGAAATCATTTCATACAATGCTACTATCTCCTGAGGATCAGCAACATCGCTTTTAAAGATATGAATATTTTTCAACTCATGTTTTGCTTTTTCCAATCTTGCTTGATTGCGACCTGTAATAATGACCGTGTTTTTTTCACAAAGTTGTTTTGCCAATTCATAGCCGATACCGCTTGCACCGCCTGTTATGAGAATAGTATTGTTTTCCATTCGCATTGTTTTGCCTTTAGTCTTGTGCTTTAAATATATTCAAAAGCATGTCTCCCATGACTAAAGAGGTAGCCGTGTATGCTATATCAAAGATCTCTTTATCAGATATATCGAGCGCTTTTAGTGTTGAGATATCTTCGCTGTTTACATCTTTTGTCTGTTTTACGATTTTGAGAGCAAAAAGTAAAAGTGCCATATCTTTTTCTCCTAGCGGTGCCGTTTGCGGTTCTTTTATCATCAAAGCAAGTTCATCCTGCGTCATGCCAAACATATTGATAAGCAATCCGCCGTTAAACCCGACACAATACTCACACTCTTCCACCTCAGAGACCAAATAACGCACGATTGCATCAAATTTTTGTGCTTCAGTATCTTTTGCAAAACCTTCTTTGATCTCTTCCCAGTGGTGTTGCAGAGCTTCTGGCTTCAAGCTCCATAGTTTTAGACCATCCGGGACCGCTCCAAACATCCCTTTCAACTCATCATAAACCTCTTTAACTACGCCTGTAGCAACATTTTCTTCCACTGTATGTAATAAACTCATTTTGTATCCTTTTATTTTAGACTAAACAGTACAAAAATGTACACCTCAAATTTACGCGAGCACTTTCCTTGCTGTATTAGTGTACCAGTTAGTACAAAAATAGAGAAATAAAAAGAGCACCTCTAAAACCCATTTTTTGGATTTTAAAGCTACTCTAATAGTTCGCTCAAATGTTCTCTTAAATCATTTATGACTTCCTGATTCGCTCCAGCTTGAATTGTTACAATCATGCCATTAAAAGCGTTGATATATCTTCCTGCTATTTGCTTTGCCTCTTTCAGGTTAGATATTTCTCCCCGCTCTTGCGCTTCTTTGACAAACGTTTCACATACCTCAAGCAAAAATTGAAGACCAACTCCAATTTGGTGACTCAAGGCACTGTGGCGATTGTAACACTCTTTACCAGAGTTCATAAGCAAACACCCTTTGATCTTTCCGGTCTCTTTGAGCTCGTTTATCATCCCCTCACTCAGGGCTAACAGTGCCGCTTTAGGTCCGACTTCATTTTTCAGTGTTTCAAAATAGTGCAATAATGTTTTTCCATAAAGCTCAAGGCAACGAGAGAATAGATCCTCTTTGTTTTTAAAGGTGTGGTAAAAACTGCTTTTTTTAATTCCCATTGCCGTAAGAAGATCATCGAGACTTGAGTTTTCATACCCATGCTCCCAAAAATAGTTCATTGCTAGTGCTAATACTTCGCCTTCGTCAAATGACTTTGGTCTACCTACAGTTGTTCTCATGCTGTAATTGTAGACTGATTAGTACAAAATGTCAAGAGATGCTATTTCTAGGATATTATTCGATAGTATGTAGGCAAAAGGATAAATAAATGAGCCAAAAAGAACCGATGACCCCGCGAGGGTACGATGAACTTTTGCGGGAGTTTAAATTTCTCAAAGACGTCGAAAAACCCCGTGTCAATCAGGAAAAACAGCGTGCGGCAGAGCTGGGGGATCGGAGTGAAAATGCCGAATACCATGCGGCGAAAGAGAAGCTTCGTCACATCGACAAACGTCTCTTCTATCTCAACTCGATGATTGAAAAAGCGCAAATGATTGACCCCTCGATACTCGATCACTCCCGCGTTCATTTCGGTGCCACCATCACGATTATGGATGTCAACAGCGAGGAAGAGTTTTGCTATACGATTTGCGGAACGTTGGAAAGCGAACCCGAAAACGGTCTCATTTCGGTTCATTCGCCACTGGCTCGCGGGATGTTGGGAAAAGAAGAGGAGGATGAGTTTAGCGTTCATCTCCCCGCAGGAAAGAAAAGTTTTGAAGTGGTAAAAATTACCTATATCGATGTTTTCTCACTCAAAAAAAATATTCGAAGTGAGAAAGATTTCGGGTTTAAATAATTCTATTTTATCTCTATTTTTTTAGAGACTTTTTTTCCTCCAGTTTTTGGAACAGTAATTTTTAGCACCCCGTTGGTTGATGTGGCGGTTATCGCTTCTAGATTGGCATCATCTGGGAGTGAAAAACTTTGATTGAATTGACGAAACGAGTGTTTAGACCCCTCTTTATTTTCAGAATCTTCTTTTCGTTCTCCCGAAATCATTAATCCATTTCCATATGTTTCAATAGAGATATCTTTTTTATCCATTCCCGGCAGATCGATGCTGATGAGGTAATCTTTGTCACTCTCTTTCATAGTCGAAGCCGTATAGGTTCCACTTATACGGGAAAACGGACGGTTGAAAAAACTTTCCATATCTTCCATATTCCAAAACGGACAACCTTGCTCACACGGTTTTTCGGACTTTACTTGAGCGGGTGTGACGGCTGCAGTGGCAAATAACGGGGCAGCGACAAAAGCGATTATAAGATGTTTGTACAGAGTCATAGAGTAACCTCCAATAATGAATTTAGAACTATAAATGTAAATCTATTTTGTAAATAGAGGGTAAATTAAGGGGGCGCTTTTGTACCCTTTGGTATAATCGCGGAACTATTATTATTTTACTAAGGAAACTGCCGTGAGCACTCCCCTGCCAGACATCGAAAAAGTTCTAAAACAGCATAAATTGTCCATGGACGATTATGCCCATATCAAAAAAATTCTCGGACGTGAGCCGAACCTCGTTGAAATCGGGATTTTTTCAGCTATGTGGAGCGAACACTGCAGCTATAAATCGTCTAAAAAACATTTGAGCGGTTTTCCGACCAAAGCACCGTGGGTTATCCAAGGACCGGGTGAAAATGCAGGGGTTATTGATATTGGCGGCGGATATGCGGCGGTTTTCAAAATGGAGAGCCACAACCATCCGAGTTTTATCGAACCGTACCAAGGTGCCGCGACGGGTGTCGGCGGGATCATGCGTGACGTTTTTACGATGGGTGCCCGCCCGATCGCCAACCTTAATGCGCTTCGTTTCGGAAACGTCCTGAACCAAGATGACATCAGTGCGCATCAGCGTTATCTCGTACGCGGTGTCGTATCGGGTATCGGCGGATACGGTAACTGTATGGGGGTTCCGACGATCGGCGGTGAGACAAGTTTCGATGAGTGCTATAACGGTAATATCCTTGTCAATGCCTTTACCCTCGGACTTGCGAAAAGCGACGAGATTTTCTACGGAAAAGCAGAAGGGATCGGAAATCCGGTCATCTACGTCGGGTCTAAAACAGGGCGTGACGGTCTCGGCGGTGCAGTTATGAGTTCGGACAGTTTCACCGAAGCGTCCAAAGGGCTTCGTCCTACCGTTCAAGTGGGTGATCCGTTTACCGAAAAACTCCTCTTAGAGGCGTGTTTAGAGCTTTTCAAAACCGATTACGTTGTCGGGATTCAGGATATGGGTGCGGCAGGTCTAACGTCGAGCTCATTCGAGATGGCGGGACGTTCAGGGAGCGGGATGATTATGCATCTCGATAAAGTTCCTGCTCGTGAAGAGGGGATGATGCCGTACGAATTTATGCTCTCCGAATCACAAGAGCGTATGCTCATCTGTGCGAAAAAAGGTTCAGAACAAGCGATCATCGATATTTTCGAAAAATGGGATCTTGACTGCGCCGTTATCGGTGAAGTAACGGCGACGGGAAATATGGAGCTTTTCTGGCACGGTGAAAAATGTGCAGAAGTACCTGTTGATCCTGTGAGTGAAGAGGCTCCGATACTCGATCGTCCTATGTCTCGCCCTGCGTATTTGGATGAGATTGCAAAAGTAACGTTGAATGATTTTGAAGCGGTTGAGAATCAAAAAGCGTTTGAAAAACTCCTTTCATCGATGGAAGTTGTGGATAAACATTGGATCTATGAGCAGTACGATTCAATGGTCCAAACCAACACAGTAAAAAAAGGTGGGGAACTAGACGCTTCTGTTATCCGTATCAAGGAAAACGGTGTAGCGTTGGCTATGAGTGCCGATTGTAATGTACGTTACTGCTTTATCGATCCGAAAGCGGGAGCGGCGGCAGCGGTTATCGAGAGCGGACGTAATGTAGCGATGAGTGGTGCGACACCGAAAGCGATCACGGACTGTCTCAATTACGGTAATCCTGAAAATCCGGAAGTAATGTGGCAGTTTGGTCAAGGGTGTCTAGGAATCAAAGAAGCGTGTGCTGAATTGAACACTCCAGTTATCGGCGGAAATGTGTCTCTCTATAATGAAACAAATGGTAAATCAGTTTTCCCGACTCCGTCTATCGCGATGGTAGGGGTCAATGAAGATCAAAATAAAGTATTGATGTCCGCTTTCCAAGAAAATGGACATGTATTGTATCTCGTTGGTGAAAACCGTTCGGAATTCGGCGGATCACTTTATATGAAAGAACTCTACAATGTTGTAGCGGGAACCATTCCGGCTATCGATTATGATAAAGAGCGTGCTTTGTGGAATCTCGTCATCGAAGCGAATAAAAAAGGACTTCTTTCAGCTGCCAAAGATTGTAGTTCCGGCGGTGTGGCAATAGCGTTAGCCAAAATGGCATGTGTGAGCGATAAAGGGGTACATGCTTCTATAGTAGTTGACGATGCCCGTGACATTTTTGCAGAGAGTATGTCTCGTGCGATCATCGAAGTGGCTCCGGAAAATTGTGTGGCATTTGAAGCGATGGTTGGCTCAATGGCATGTCAAAAAATCGGGACTGTCGGCGGAGATACGTTTAGCGTGAATGATGTAACGATGCGTCTCCCTGAGATGCAAAACATTTACTACAATACCTTCAAAAAAGTGATCGAAGGAGATCTTTAATCACTTTTTTCCTCGCAAGAGGAAGTGCAATTCTTCTTTCATAAATCCCCATTTTGGAACACTTTTTGCAAGTAGTTCTATATGAAAAAATTACTCAGAAAAATCTTTCGGATCCGTCCGAAAAACTATTGCGAATATTACATTACCAATCTTAGCTATCGTTGTGGGGAATAAAGAGAAGAGAAAATATGTTCCCACGAAAATGTGGGAAACTCTTGTGGAAGTATTATTCTTTTAGCCGTTCAATCGATGCACCAAGTGCTTGAAGCTTTTGTTCTAAATTCTCATATCCGCGATCGAGATGATAGATACGGTGGACATTTGTTGTTCCCTCTGCTGTCATCGCAGCGAGTACCAAAGCGCTAGATGCACGTAAATCGGTTGCCATAACATCAGCTCCAAAAAGCGGTGATCCACCCGTGACCATTGCGGTATGGCCGTTGAGTTTGATATCAGCGCCTAAACGTTGAAGTTCACTGACATGCATAAAGCGATTTTCAAATAGACGCTCCTCTATGATGCTTGTTCCACTGGAAAGCGTTGCAAGTGCCATGAATTGTGCTTGCATATCGGTTGGGAATGCGGGGTATTCTTGGGTGATAATATCGACGTGCTTGAGTCGTTCGGCAGGATGGATTGTCATGGTCGTTTCCCCGCACTCGACACGGCATCCCATTTGCTCTAATTTCGCCGTTACTGCATCGAGATGATCAGGGCGTACGCGCTCTAACGTAATGGTAGAGTTGGTAATGGCTCCAGCACAGAGATAAGTACCCGCTTCGATACGGTCGGGGATTACTTCAAAATCAACCATATCAATTGTTTTTCCACCTGTTCCAATGATGGTGAGTTCAGATGTGCCAATTCCTGTAATATCAATACCACTATCACGGAGGATTTCACATAGTTGAACGACCTCGGGCTCTTTTGCACAGTTGACAAGGACGGTTTTACCATGTGCTAAAGCGGCTGCCATAACGATATTTGCCGTTCCCGTAACAGTGATTTTATCAAAAATGATATGTGCTCCCTTGAGACCCTCTGGCGCGAGGGCATGAACATATCCTGCATGAATGGTGATTTGTGCCCCCATCTGTTCCAACGCTTTGAGGTGGAGATCAATAGGGCGTTGTCCGATAGCGCATCCGCCCGGAAGAGAGACTTCGCAGTGTCCGAAACGGGCAAGTAAAGGTCCGAGAACAAGGATAGAAGCCCGCATGGTTTTAACGATATCGTAGTTTGCCATCGTGTGGTTTACGGTAGAAGTGTCTACATTTAGAACATGATTTTGGAGTGTACAGCTTGCCCCTAAATTTTGGAGCAGTTTGAGCAGGGTTTTGATGTCGGCAACTTCCGGCATATTGGTTATCTTAAGCGGATTGTGTGCTAAAAGAGCCAATGTAATGAGTGGCAAAGCGGCATTTTTAGCGCCTGAGATGGTGACAGTCCCGCTGAGTTTAGTCGGCCCTTGAATTCGTAAATAGTCCATTAAATTCCCACAATGATAAAAAGTGTCGTATTATAAGTCAAGGTAGGTTAAAATTACCAATAATTAGGAATCTCAAAGGAGATAATGTGAGTTCGGCACTTGATCGTCTAAAAAACCTGACAGCACAGATCTCCAGCTATGAGTTGGAACGCAAAAGTAATCTTAAAAGAGTTGAAGAACTCTATCAAAAGTTGCGTATTGCAGACAAAATAGAAGTATTTGAAGATTTATTTACCTATAAAGCAATCAATCTTTCCGGATTATCATTGGCCGATGAAGATTTGGGTGCAATCAAAGAGGGTAAATATGCACAAATTATTGCAATTATCTATGATAAAAACGCGAAAGTTAAAAATAAAAATATTTCATTGGGTTATTACGGACGTGCTGAGAAGTTGAGTACTGTACAAAAAAATGAGATTATTTCATTTGTTTTGGGATGGCGGTTTGAGAAAAGTTTTCGCACGTTAGAACATTATCATAATTTGATTGCTGAGTTAAAAACGGCAATACCGGAATAAATATGTTTATTTTTCTCGATACGGAAACAACAGGATTGGAACTCAAGGATAAGATTTGTGCTGTTGGCTTGATCGAAGGGGATATCACTCATTATGAACTGATTAACCCCGGTAAAAAAATACCTCCGTCCTCATCGGCGATTCATCATATTACTAATGAAATGGTACGAGAAGCTCCCTCTTTTTCTCAATCCATTAGTGCCGAAAAGATTAAAGAACTCAATACGGTAGAAAATATTTTAGTTTCTCATAATGCCCCTTTTGAACTGGGTATGCTTGAAAAAGAGGGGATTGCATGGCAGGGAAGGGTTATTGATACGCTGAAATGCTCTAAATCTTTGATGGATGATTTGGAAGGTTATAGCCTCCAATTTTTACGTTATGAGCTTAGACTCTATCGTAATGAAGCGACTCTTTTTGAGAAATATGGTATCTCGATCACACCACACAATGCACTAAGTGATTCTTTGCATACACAGATGGTATTAGAGTATTTACTTGATTTGGCAAATAGTGAAAAGCTTATAGAGATATCAAAAAGTTATGTACTCTTAACACGTCTTCCGTTTGGAAAATACGGTAAAAAACGTATTGAAGAGATTGCTCTAAAAGATCCTGGATATTTAAAATGGATGATAGAGAGTTTGATGGACATGGATGAGGATTTACGCTACAGTATCGAATATTATTTGAGGAAACAGTTTTGAAAGTAGCCGTGCAGTGTGATTCTCCATTGTTACAACGTTCTTTGGAACTTTTTTTGGATGGATATTTAACTTCTATACGACAATGCGATATTTTGATTCGTGATAAAGATATCCGTGATGATATTCATCCTACTTTTATTATAGGTTCCACCGTCTCAGCAGATCTTATTAAACCTTTTTCAAAAGCACAATTATTTCATGCATTGAGTCAAAAAATTGATGAAAAAAAAGAAGTTTTACTCCATCAGCCCGATTTGTCAAAAATGACATTATCAGAAACTCCACAAGATGGGGTTAGTTTTGAGATACTTGAACGTCATATTGAAAAATTGACTTCCGAATATCAAGCCAATATAATTAAAGCGATTCGAGCATTTTATGAAAAATAGTCCTATATTAACTAAAAAAATTATTGCCGGCAAATTCAAAGGCAAAACACTTAAGCTCCCCTCGAAAGAGACAACAAGGAGTTCTAAAGCTATTGTAGTTGAATCATTTTTTAATACGCTACAGTTTGATATTATCGATGCCGTTTTAGTAGAAGTTTTTTCTGGTAGTGGCTCAATTGGACTTGAAGCACTTAGTCGAGGGGCGAAAAAAATTATTTTTATGGAAAAAGATCGTGATGCTATTAAAGCATTACGTGAAAATATTGCTCAAACGGATCCAAGTGCGTGTGAAATCTATGATGGGGATAGCTTTTTAAATATTTCGACCGTTAAGAAACGGTTAAATGCTTTAGGTGGTGGTGCTTTTATCTATGTTGACCCACCATTTTCATACCGTGAAGGGATGGAAGAGATATATGACAAAACAATTGATCTGATCGCATCTTTTCCTCTAGAGTTAGCAAATTTGATTATCATTGAACATATGAGTACTTTGGAATTACCTGAATCAATTGGTCATTTCAATCGATTAAAATCAAAACGTTTTGGAAAAACTTCGTTAACTTATTACGCTTAATTTCTTTTGGAATACTATTTGCTCTATCCTTTTGATTAGTAAAGGATTGGCATGAAAATAATTATATTTCTTTTTTCACTTTTAACGCTCTTGCAAGCAGCCCGTATTAATGAAGTAGCCAATGTTGTAGGTGTTCGTGACAATCAAATTATTGGATATTCATTGGTTGTCGGTTTGAAAAAAACCGGAGATGGTACTACATCAAAATTTACTCTCCAATCAATCGCCAACATGCTTAAAGCTATGAATATCGATATGCTCCCGACTGATATTAAATCCAAAAACGTTGCAGCTGTTGTTGTAACGGCAAAATTTGCCCCATTTGCTCGTCAAGGGGATTCTTTTGATGTTACAGTTTCCTCTATTGGTGATGCAAAATCACTTGAAGGGGGAACGTTGTTGATGACTCCTCTCAAAGGCGTCGATGGCAAAATTTATGCATTAGCACAAGGACCGATCAGTATTGGCGGAAAAAATGAAAAAGGTGCTGGTGCAGAATCTCATCCAACTGCAGGTATGGTATATGGCGGAGGATTAGTTGAGCGCGAAATCAATCAAGATTTATTTCATCAGCAAAACGCCACATTATCATTAAAAACATCAAATTTTGAAAATGCTGTATCAATTCAAAATGCAATTAACAATAAATACAAAGAAAAAATTGCTATTGCTATTGATCCTCGCACTATTAATTTACGATTGCCGGGCAATAAAACAATGGTTGAATTTTTAGCTGAAGTAGAAAACCTCGATATTGCTTACACGCAGGATTCAAAAATTATTATCAATGAGCGGACTGGAACTATTATCGCAGGAGTAGATATTGAGGTAAAACCGGTTGTTGTTACGCAAGGTGATATCACGGTAAAAATCTTATCCCAAAACAGTGTTTCAAAACCTGCTGGAAGTGTAACTATGGATAAAAGTTTAGTTATTGGACTGAATGAAAATGAAGTTTATACGGAAAAGGGGACGACGACAGTTGCGAATATCGTTCGATCACTTAATAAACTTGGAGCTTCTCCAAAACAAATGATCTCAATTTTACAAGCGATGAAAAGTGCCGGAGCAATCTCTGTTGATTTGGAAGTGATCTAATGGACATTTCAAACGTACAATATCAAAAGGCCATTCCTGCTATCGGAAGTAAAGACGATAACAAAGCATTGCGGGAGAAAACGGATCAGTTTGAAGCTGTAATTATTAAAATGATGCTGGATGAAGCGATGAAAGATGAAAAAAATCTTTTTGGAAGTAATGATCCAGGGGATAAAATTTATAAATCGATGTACCGAGATGAACTTTCAAATGCAAGTGCAGGTGGATTTGGATTTTCACAAATGTTATATGAAAATTTGAGTCAAAAGGGAATAAAAACAGTGAAATAGATTAAATCATAAAGGATTTTTGCCGATATTATGTCATAACATCATAAACGGAATAACAAGGATTCAACATGATTTCAAGTGTAAATGGCTCGCTTATACGCGGAGCATATCAAGACACATCGATTAAAACCAAAGAGCAGGGGAAATCCACGCAATCTATTACAAAGCAAGGTGACACAAGCCGAATCGATGAGTTAAAAGCCTCAATCGAAAAAGGGGAATACCGTGTCGATATTGAATCGTTGGCTAAGCGCATCGCGCAAACGTTGACTTAATTATATAGGAGTTTATGATGTTGTCTTATCAATTACAAAGTGCCATCAAAGATCTTGATGCCCTTATCTCTTTATCCCAAGAAGATATTATTGATATTAAAGAGGCAAAACATAATCCGCAATTCGAACGACTAGCGATCAAAGAAGAAAAAATAAAAAGTTTTGAACAAAAAAAAGCAATGATTGATCGTGAAATATCAAAATTAATGACAGCTGAACCTGCTAAACCTCTTTCAGAACTTTTAGATAACGAACAACATCAACAGCTAGACTCTTTGAAAGATCATCTTTCAATTCTTCGAGAAATCAATCAACAATACGCAAAAATGGTTCTAAGTGTAGGATCGTTTTATAATACTTTGCTTGAGAGGGTTGTTCCGACTCAAATGCAAGGTTATAAAAAAGTTGCCATTAGTGATGCAACTTTTTTGGAAGTAAGAGTTTAACATGCCATCTATTCTTGATTCTTTATACAGCGGTTATAGCGGTTTAAATGCGTCGCAGGTAGCGATTAATACAACAAGCCATAATATTTCAAATGTATCAACGCCTGGGTATTCACGTCAGCGTGTAATCACGCAAGCATCGACCCCGTTAAATGTTACTCCAGGTGCATTAGGGACAGGTACTCAAGTTGCTCAAATAGCTCGTGTGTTTGATCAGTTTGTTTTTAATAGTTATGCGTCGGCATCTCAAAACAAACAGTACTCAGATACTTTGACGAAAAATTTACAAACACTTTCGACTTATTTTCCTGATATTAATAATATTGGGATAAAAAATGACATGCAAAATTATTTTAATGCGTGGCAATCTTTTGCAAATAATCCGGGAAATAATGCATTAAAGGTCTCATTAGCACAACAAGCGCAAACGATGACTCAGCATATCACTCAAACGCGTGATCAAATAACGTCTATGCAAAATACATTAAACGATCAGTTAAAATCCAATATTGATGAAGTTAATAAAGTAGCTCAACAAATAGCGAATTTGAATAAATCAATTGATTTGACTGAAGCCGGTGGAAGTAATAATGCAAATGATTTAAGAGATCAGCGTAATCAGCTGGAAATGAACCTTGCCAATCTAGTAGGTTCAACCGTTACGATGAGCAAAGTACAAACAAGTACATCTATAGGTAACAGTACAGCTGATTCAACTGGAACTTATACCATTCAAATTGGTGGTTTTAATATTGTTGATGGCGCCAATTTCCACCCTATTGGAGTTGATTCGACAGGCAATAAAAATGGTTATAATGATCTATATTATCAGCGCCAAGATGGTACAAAAATCCCTTTTGCTCAAAATATTAAAGGTGGTCAAGTAGGTGCAATTTTGCAATTGCGCGGTTCAAGTATTGGAACTGATGGTCAGTTTCAAGATGGTTTATTGCAAGATACAATTAATAACCTTGACACATTTTCAAAAACTTTGATTGAATCAACCAATAATATTTATGCGCAAAGTGCAACGTCTTCAATGCGCTCAAACCCATTGGGTTCATCAGCTAATCAGCCGCTTTTAAATACTAATCAAACAATAGCTGCTGGAACATTTGATCTCGTTGCGTATGATGTTAACGGAAATGAAGTTGCCAGAAGAAGTGTTACAATTGATCAGAATACTGTTCTAGATAGTGCTTCTGCAACTAATCTCCTTGCTGATGGTGTGACTCCAAATAGTATTGTTCAGCAACTGTCTATTCAAAAAGATGATAATGGTGATAACAATGCTTTGAATGATATTAACAGTATTATCAATCCGGCATTTAATTCAACTCAAAATGTTTTGCAGTTTGATCTTAACCCGACTTATGCATCACAAGGTTATACTTTTGCGATTGAAGATAAAGGGACAAATTTTGCAGGTGCGACGGGTTTAAGTAGATTTTTTGACGGTACTAATGCAAAAACTATCTCATTAAACAATAATATGAAAAATGATAATACAATCATCAATGCATTTAAATCACCTATGGCAGGAGATAATCAAACTGCTCTAGATATGGTTCAATTGCAATTTTCCTCTTTGGTATTTCATAATACTTCAGGATTGACAAATAATGATACCTTGTATGGATATTATGACACATTAGCAACCAAAGTCGGAACAGCTGCTAATGCAGCTAAGACAAATAATGATACTTTGACGGCCCAATATAATACGGTCAAGCAGCAATATGATTCAATCAGTGCTGTAAATATTGATGAAGAAATGGCAAATTTGATTCGCTATCAAACTTCATATGGAGCTGCGGCTAAAGTAATTACGACGATTGATCAAATGATGACAACCCTATTGGGCATTAAAGCTTAATGCCATTTTATAGTGTTATTATTTTGGTGGGAATCGTTATTTTCTCTTTTATAGGCCCTTTTATTTATACCGTTGATCCTCTCTTTTTAAATTCACATACTATTTTATTACCTCCTTCAACTTCTCATTGGTTTGGAACGGATCGATTAGGGCGTGATTTGTTGGCACGTTTAATGGAAGGGGGGCAGGTATCACTGATCATTGGATTTTCCAGTGCATTGATTTCCACACTTATTGGATTATTATATGGTATTAGCGCTGCATTATTACGTGGAGGATTTGACAAAGTATTTATTATCATTGTCGATTTATTCTTGACATTTCCCACTCTCTTTTTGCTTTTAACACTTGTCAGTTATGTTAATGCATCGATTTTGGTTCTTGTACTTATTATATCGGTGACGGGATGGATGGGAACAGCGCGTCTGATTCGATCTGAGAGTTTTGCAATTTCATCAAAACCTTTTATACGTATATTGCACATTGGAAACGTTCATCCATTAAAAATCATGCTCAAGTACTATGCACCGTTGTTAGCACCTATTGTTTTGGTGAGCTTTACATTTGGGGTAGGAGGAGCTATATTAGCAGAATCAGGGCTTTCTTTTTTGGGATTGGGGATTGTTGCACCGCAAATGAGTTGGGGAAGTATACTAAGCGGCGGAAAAGAAGTTATTGATATTGCATGGTGGGTAAGCTTTTTCCCGGGGCTAATGATTTTTATTGTTACGTTTTCTCTAATGAATATATCAAATGCTTTGCAAGCAAAGATGAATCAAAAAGAGATACATTAAAAAAAAGATTATCTTATTGTATTATTCTTGCTATTTCAAGCAGGCTATCGGGAAATGAAAAACGATTTTCTCGAAGAGCTCTGGCATTAATCATGATAACTGGCGCTCGTTCCATTTGAATGGAGAGTAATAGCCCATCATCGCCAAGCTTATCAGCATCATATAAAGCAGTAACTGCACCGGATGATCCAACTGCATTATGTACTTTTTTGAGCTGCGTTAGGCTTGCTTTGAGTGCATAAATCAAATGGTATGATGCTGAATTATCTAGCTTATCAAATGGAAGTATCGTTGCAACTATGGGATGAGCATTTATATGGCCATTAAATTTTGTCATTAGAATTTTTACACATGATTCTGCTGTATCTATATCTCCATTATCATACGCGATTAGAATTTTAATCGGGGATTTACCTTGAGGTAAAAGATTTTTTTCAAGCATAGCAATTTTAGGTAATAATGAGAGTTGCGTGTCCAATAGAAATGGATCATACGAAACCCCCCAGCTAAGAGTTGTCGTAATCAATAATAAGAGTAATGTTTTCAAAAATTCCCCCTGAAAGTGACTAAGAATGTGCGTCCTGGCGCGGGATAATCACTATTGTAAGTGCCAATTGGACTAGGATAAAGCTCAGTTGCATTGAATAAATTTTTAACACTTAACTGCACTTCACAATGTTTTTGAGGTAGTTTATAGCCAATAGAACTGTCAATGACGGTAATTGATTTCATATTACTTCGTGTATCCCCTGCAACTCTTGGTGTAGAGCTTTGCCATCGACCTGCGAGTGAGCCATACCAATTTTCATTTATATTATGGGTAATAAACCCTCTCGCAGTATCTGTGGGAGTTGGAAGGGTATTTCCTTTTCCATCTTCTGCCAAAATATGGCTATATGCAGCATAGAAAGTAGTTGTTTGATACCGTTTTCTCCATTCGCTTTCGATACCTTTTAGAGTGCTTTTTAACCCATTTATATATTCGTTTCGGGCTAGAGTCGGATTGTATTGTAAATAAATTTGGTCATTGTTATTGAGTTGAAAAAGATTGATAGAAAGTGTATGTTCAGTTTCAAAATGATGAATATATTGGGTTTCATAGGCTATGACCGTTTCAGGGGTCAAATTTGGATTTCCCCAACGTGCTTTGTTATTGAGGGTAAACATCTCTTGCCATGAGGGATTTCTATGAGCACGTGAGATTGAAAATTTGAGGAGGTTGCTAGGGTCTATTGTGTAGACAGCAGCAATACGCGGATCAAATTGAGATGAAAGAGCATTGCGTTTATCAATAGTGAGTGATGAATACCCTACCCAGGAATCAGAAAGAGGACGTTCGTAAGTAACATAAGCAGTTGCTTCATTGATAAAACCATCCGGATTAAAAAATGGAAGGATAGATGAATAATCACTCATTCCTGTTCCAGTGTTTCTATCAGTCGTAATGGTTTTTTCAGAGGTAACACTGCTTCGTGACCCACTCATCCCAATAGTAAGCTCTCCACCATACACTGTTCCGGAGAGGGTATTGTTGACCTTTAGTGTTTGTATGAAAGCCTCATGGATACCATAAAAGCCGTTTGGATAGCTGACTATAGTCGTTGGTGGTGTGAGTGATGGTAGAATCAATCCTGCTGGGGCTAAAAGCTGATGGCTAGTAAAACTATCTTGCACCATAGCCACTTGAAATTTTCCGTTAAAATCTTTTACTTTGTAATGTATACCTGTGTCTATTTGCCATTGATCGACATTATAATGGTCTCCATCTGCGGCGAGAGCAAAGTTGATACCTCCTCCTGAACCATGTTTATAAGCAGAAAAGCGTCCATCGACGAAAAAGTTGCCTTTTTTTACAGACACAGAGGCCATAGTTGCATCGGTAGCTGATGGTGCATCTCCGGATCGAGAGAGATGAGCATTAGGAACACCTAAAAGATTATTGGAAAGCCCATCCATTCCATACGAAAGAGCCAGATCATCATGCACTGTATAGATATCTGCGGCAAATGAGAGATCATCATGTTTGGTTGTGTATGAAACACCTGCTTTACGTGTGCCATAAGATCCGGCAGAAGCAAACCAGTGCACGCCACTCATTTGTGTAGGTTCTCCTTTATGTGTTGTAACGATAATGGAACCTGCATATCCTGAGTGACCATCACTATAGCTTCCTGGTCCTCTAACGACTTCAATCCGCTTAATCATATCGATCGGCATACTCAGATAGGCGGTGTAGCCGTCGAAAAAAAGATCATTAACTTCGACGCCATCTACGATCAGCTTACTCTGACCGTAGGCTACTGGATTAGAACCTCGAAAAACAGGATTAAAGAGGGAAAGATTATCGCTGGCGATATTGACACCGGCGACTAAACTAAGAGCATCTTTAAGTGATGAAACTCCTGCATGTGAAAGTTCCTCTCCATCAAACACGCTCATGATATAAGGGAGATAGTCAATATTTGCCCGTTGATTTTTAGCAGTTTGGGCAATTGTGTTCATATCTTCTGTAAGATTCGTGAAAAGCTGAGAATCATTTTCTACAGAGAATAGAGCCATAGGGATGAAAAAAAGAGAAAGGGAAAAACGGTTTAACATTGAGATTGTTCCATCACAAATTTTTTATTACATTTTAGGGGCATGTCATACTTTTTAACATCTGAGGATACAAGTTTAGAGTGCATGAACTTTACATCTTTTCAATTGGTGTGACGAAAGATAGTCAAAAAATCGTTAAGTGTTGCTGAAAAATGTTTTGAAGAAAAATATTAGTTTTAGTTTTGTATAAAATTCCCAAAATCATGTGTCTATATTGGGAATTTAGATATGAATTATGATATTATTTGTGATTGTTTAGATATTTTTTAAGGTTTTCATTAATGACTTTTTTTCCAAAACCTCGTCTTTCTTATAAAATTGTTACTTCTTTAATTTTTATTTTTTTATTGATATTTGTATCGTTAGGTTTTGTAATTAATCTGGTCATAGAAAATACGATTTCAGTCTCCGAAAAACAAAAAGCAAACTTATTGCTACAAACCATTGAAAAACCACTTGAAATTACCCTTTATCTAAAGTTTTACGATCAAATAGCACCAAAAATATATCCTGTCGTATCGGTATCTGATGTTGTTGATCTGGTTGTTTTAGATCAAAATTCAAAGGTACTGTATCACTATATTAATAAAGTGCGTTCAGGGCATGAAGCCGTTAAACTTATCCATTCTATCAAGGAACCTGTGAGTGGACGTTTGATGGGATCGATTTCGTTATCTTACAGTGATCGAGCTTTTGATGAGACCCGCCAATCTCTGCATAAAATAATGTATGTTATCGGTATCAGTATGGCGATTCTTTTTTTTCTTGCCGTATGGTGGGTGCGTTATCTACTTTCGCCGCTTACTAAAATAGCGAAAAAAGTCCGTTTTTATAAACCCGGAGATCAAATGCAATTTGAAGAAGACGGGAGTGTGGAAATTGAACAGATAGTTACTGCATTTAAAGCGATGCAAGAAACGACGCAAGTTTACCTTCAAGAGATGGAAGTGATGAACTCTTCATTGGAAATAGCAGTTCACGAGAAAACGGATGAATTGGAAAATCAATATTACATGGATCAATTGACGGGGCTGCCAAATCGTTATCGACTGCAAGAGAGATTACAAAAAAGTGGTATTAGTGCTTTAGCCATTGTAAATATTGATGATTTTAAAGAGGTCAATGATTTTTTTGGAATTGCAATCGGTGATGATGTATTGGGTCTGTTTGCTCAATGGTTGAATGAACTTACTCCCGGTGCATGCTATCGCTTAGGGGGCGATGAATTTGCTTTGACGTTTTTTGAGTCATTGGATATAGTAACTTTAGAACATCGTCTGTCAATGTTAATAAAACTGTTAGATGAAAAGACATTTATAGTCAATGAGGAGAGTCTGAGCATCAGGGTTACTATTGGTGTAGCGATTGGCAGTGACAAGGGGCTGACTCGTGCTGATATAGCTTTGCATCATGCAAAAGAGAATAAAAAACAGATAGCATTTTATAATGAGTACGAAGGGATTGAAAAACAATATCGATCAAATCTAACCATGGCTTCAAATATCCGACGAGCACTCTTTGAGCATCGTATAATATGCTTTTATCAACCTATCATAGATATCAAAAGTGGGAAAATAGCTAAATATGAAACATTAGTTCGGATGATTGATGATGAAAATAATATAATTTTACCTATGGATTTTTTACCGATCGCAAAGCAGACTAAACTTTATCCTCAAATTACATGTGAAGTAATATATCAAGCATGTACTTTATTCTCGACACGCAGTGAAGAATTTTCAATAAACCTTTCTGACAGTGATATACGTAATCCTCAGACCGTGAGTGAGATCATTAAAACCATTACTGAAACAGGGACCGCATCACGAGTCGTTTTTGAGATTCTTGAATCAGAAGGGATAGAGAGTTATGAGGAGGTGATTCATTTCATTGCCAAGGTAAAAGCATTGGGTGCGAAAATTGCGATTGATGATTTTGGTACAGGATATTCTAATTTTGAAAATATTTTAAAATTAAATGTTGATTATATTAAGATAGATGGATCTCTTATACGAGAGATTACAGGGAATGCTCGTCATCATATTATCGTAGAAACGATTATTGATTTTGCACAAAAAATCGGTGCGAAAACAATTGCAGAATTTGTATCGGATGAAGAGATATTCAATAGTATTAAAGAATTGGGTGTAAATTATTCACAAGGGTATTTTACGGGTAAACCAGCCTCACTTTGAGGTGATTCGATTTATTAAGAGAAGAATAAATATTTTTTTATGTCAACAACAAATAATTACTTGGAATTTAATGCAAAAGTATACTCTTGAAGTGTAAGAACAATAGGATAGCGTTCAATTCCAATATGTAGTTGAAGTGGACCTATAGGGTGATATGGTAAACGAGATTGATTAAGAAGTCGCAAAAAAGCAGGTCCAACTGCTCCAATCCATTGAACTATATTGTGCTCTATAGAAACTCTATTGATTTCTTTTTGCATAGTTTGAAGAATTCTTATTGTTTTTTTGAATGCTCTTTGGGTAGAAGCAACAGTAATGCGAGAAATTTCAGCTGTTTTTTGTTTAACCAGATATTTTTTAGAATCAATTTGCATTGACATTAGTGTTGGCAGTCCTAAAGGGTTATCCGGAAGAATGAGTCGACAAGATGCAATTAAAATATTTTTTTCCCAAACTCCTAGTAAAAGAGCGTATTCATCATATTTATCTGATTCTATTCGTGCATTATCGGTTCGCTGTGTAAAAAAATTAAACTCTTCAATAAAAACATCATGACGTTGTTGCAATATAGCTATTTTTTCTATTTCCGTTAATGCAACTCTGCATTCCATTACAGACCTCATTTTTTTTACTAAAGATAGTCAATATGTGATTAATGAATGCTGAAATTAAAAGTATTAATAAAAAATATTACATCACAATTTATTGCGATGTAATTTTACTTGTAAAATGATTATCGTAGAATATGCCCTACAAATTTAGACATATTATTCAAAATTTTTCCTCCGCGACGGAATCCTAATCCGCATGCTTCATAAGCGAAGAATACTCCCGCTTGATAGCTGTTTCCTTGTGCATCTTTCGGAAATTCGACATACTCTTGATAGATGGGTTTAAAATTACCGTATGGACCGTCATTGGCTTCTATTGCATCACCTAATGCATCAATGATCCGCACATTTGCCCCTTCGCGACCAAACATCCGTTTTTCCACATGGTTAATACCATTTAATGGTTCAAAAGAGGTTCTTAGTAGATAGGGTGAATCTGGAAAGAGGTCGCACAGTATTTTCATCATTCCTTTGGATTGAAATAATAAGGTATAGGCTGGGTTTAGAATAATTGCTTTTTGGTTATTCATAATTGTTGTGAGTAATGTTGCAAGTTCAGGCTCTTCAATTGCTATATCTTCCCATGGAAAGAGTTTAAACCAATATTCATAAGGGGTGTCTTGAGCGTCATAGATCCCTTCTTCATCAAATTTTACCCCGCCGAGTGGTTCAAACCCGGTTTCAAATCCTGCATCTATTGCCATTTGTTGCAGTAAGCGAACGGTTTGTTCTTCTTCTACATTACCACTTATGGAACTAAAAAGAATTTTCCACCCATCGTATATAGATGCAAATGTATCAGGATCATCAAATAGGGTGATGAGGCGATGAAAATTATCGCTGATTGCTTCATATATATTATTAAACTGTCGTTCTTCATCTAAATTATTCTCTTTGAGTAATGCCCATTGTAAAATAGCTGTTTCAAAAAGTGCTGTTGGCGTGTCAGCATTAAATTCGATAAGTTTAATTGGTGTACCGCCTATTCCGCCAGCTAGATCAAAACGTCCATAAAGGTGCCAGTGGACATCGTTATCCCAGCTTTTTTTGATAGCTTCAATCAGATTAAATGGTATACCTAAATCGAAAAATAGGTTATTATCAATGACATGTTGTGCTGCAGTTGCAAACATATCATACAATTCATTGACCGCTTCATAGTAGGCTTCTGCTTCACGATTGGTGACAAGTACTAATTCGTCAGCAACGTATTTACTCTCATCGCTATCGGTATGCCAGCTAAAGCCAATCTCTTCTAAAGCTTTGTCGCTGATAGGATTTATTTTTTGTAAATTAACCATTTTCATCCTCCGAAAAATCCACCGCTAGTGGTGCTTTTAGATCCTGAATTACCGAAAAAACTTTTTTTCTGAGTGTTAGATCCACCAGAAAATCCTGAACCGCTAGCAGAACGATGATAGGCTGAACGGTTAGAAGCATCTTGATTTTTACGAAAATTTGTATTATTCATTAAAGCATTTCCAATCATGTTTCCTAATAATGCCCCTCCGGCAGCAGCGAGAATCGTTCCCCCTAATCCCATCCCTTCACTATGCGGTTCAGCGTTTAATTCTGATTGACCGGATTGCATTTTTTTATATTCTTGATCGGCAAGTTCTTTCATCTCCGCTTCGCTCATGACTCGCTCAGTGACGGTTCCATTTGCATCGGTTGAGCGGATAATCGCATGGCTAGGTCCATTCGTTGGAGCTTCTTCAATTACGACGTATTTACCGTTTGGTTGTTGTTCAACAACAAGAAATTTATTTTCGCCTTCTGCTTGTTGGTTATTTTCTTCTTGAGTACTTTGACATCCGCTAAGAACACTGAGTACTAATAGTCCTACGCTTCCCGTCATAATAGTATTTGCTGTGGTGAAATGCTTCATAAATATTCTCCTATCGTAGTTGTTTTAATTGTGTTTGGGTCAGTAAAAATATTTTTGATGCATTTTTTTCACTGAGCCCCCGAAAATCTTCGATGACATAATCACTCATGAATTGACAAAAATCGGAGTCATAACATTTTCCACTTTCATTTGCTGATGTAGAGTAAAGCCATCCGTAGGGTTGAATCAATCGTGAGTGATGAGGATCGTTGACATATCGAAATGCTTGGTTTTTAACAACAAAAGTCGTTTTATGCGCATATCGGATAAGTCGTTTATATCGGTTTGGGATACGGATATCGTTGCGAAGAATTTTTAAATCAGAGTAGACTTTTAGAAAAGGTTTATTTCCTTTTCGCATTTTTATCTCTTCTAATCGTTGGGGATTTTGAGAGAGAAAACCGACAGTAGTGTCGGTTTGTGCGAGGAATACTCTCATGGTTTATGAGCGTAGATAATCTTGTAATGCACCTGGTGTCATCCACGTATCATCATTCATATGTCCCATTGCTTCAATGGCAGCACGCGCCGCACTAAGCGTTGTAAAATAAGGGATACCCATGCGCAAAACGATTTGACGAATTTGCTCGGCATCTTTTTTCGATGTTTTATTGTCTGAAGTATTGATGGCAAGAGATATATCACCATTTTTCATGATATCTTCAATGTTTGGTCGTCCCTCAGAAATTTTTAGAACTACTTCACATGGAATACCAGCTGCTTCGATAGCTTTTTGAGTACCGCGAGTAGCAACAAGCTTGAAGCCTTGGTTATGAAGACCAAGTGCGATTTCAGCTGCATGGACTTTATCCATTTCGATAAAAGAGAGGAAACAAGTCCCTGATGTCGGTATTTTATTTCCTGCCGCAAGCTGGCTTTTTGCAAAACTGATACCGAAGTTGGCACTGATTCCCATAACTTCACCGGTCGATTTCATCTCAGGGGAAAGGACTAAATCAGCACCATAGAGTTTGTTAAACGGGAAGACGGCCTCTTTGATTGCTACGTGTCCTTTTAGGCGTGGTTTGAGTAAGCCATCGCCTTCCATCACGATATTGTAGTTGTCATAGAAAGCAAGTGCATTGCGTAAGCTGTCGCCGAGCATAACACGAGTTGCGACTTTTGCTAACGGCATACCGGTTGCTTTCGATACAAATGGAACAGTACGAGATGCGCGCGGATTAACCTCGATGAGATAGACCTCGTTTTGATAGATCGCATATTGGATATTGAGCAATCCGATAACTCCCAGACCCAATGCAATTTTTTTAGTTTGTTGCTCCACTTGAGCCTGAAGATCAGCACTCAAACTTACAGGTGGAAGTGAACATGCGCTGTCTCCTGAGTGAATTCCCGCCTCTTCGATATGCTGCATGACAGAGCCGATATAAACTTCGGTACCGTCGCTGATCGCATCAACATCCAATTCGATAGCTTGATCGAGAAATTTATCGACAAGAACCGGAGAATCATTGCTCACCGATACGGCAACGTCCATATAGGTACGGAGCTCATCGTCATTGTAGACGATACGCATCGCACGTCCACCCAAAACGTATGATGGACGTACAAGAACAGGGTATCCAAGTCTATTAGCGATCTCAAATGCCCCCTCTTTGGTCATTGAGAGACCATTTTCAGGTTGTTTTAGCCCTTGCTCTACGACGAATGCAGAAAATTTTTCACGGTTTTCCGCCAAATCAATCACTTCTGCCGAGGTTCCCGCAATCTTTGCACCGATGGCATGAAGGCCGTTTGCCAGTTTAAGAGGTGTTTGCCCTCCGAAGTGGACGATGATTCCATCAGGTTGCTCCGCTTCGACGATAGAGCGGACATGTTCGAAATCGATCGGTTCGAAATAAAGAACGTCAGAAGTATCATAGTCGGTAGATACCGTTTCAGGGTTACAGTTGACCATGATCGTCTCGATTCCCATCTCTTTGAGTGCGAATGAGGCATGAACACAGCAGTAGTCAAACTCGATCCCCTGTCCAATACGGTTCGGTCCTCCGCCGAGGATCATCACTTTTTTCTTGTCGCTTTGACGCGGAGCTTGAAGTCCGAGGCGAGTGATATTGGTAGTCGAGTAGAGATACGGTGTCAATGAACCAAACTCCGCCGCACAGGTATCAACTTCGTTGTATTCAAACGCGATTGCGAGCGCTTTGCGGGCGTTATAAACATCGCCTTCTTTTGCACTTCCGCCGTTTTGAGAGATCAATTTAGCGATCATCTTATCCGAGAATCCTTCGGTTTTGAGACGGCGAAGCTGAGGTTCATCTGTGAGTGTAGCCGTAGTGATTGTTTTCTCTTGGGCAATGATCTCTTCGATTTGGGTTAGGAACCACGGATCGATTTTAGAGAGTTCGAAAATCTCTTCTTTAGAAAGTCCCATTCGGAACCCTTGCCCGACGTACAGGATACGCTCGCTATTCGGACGGCGAATTTCGTGTTTCACGAATTCGAGATCACCTTCAATCGGATCGAAACCGCTAAGACCCGTTTCAAGTGAGCATAGAGCTTTTTGAACTGACTCTTTGAAAGTACGACCGATTGCCATCGCTTCACCGACCGATTTCATACTGGTGGTGAGGGTTGACTCCGCTTCAGGGAATTTTTCAAACGTAAAGCGAGGAACTTTGGTAACGATATAGTCGATGACCGGTTCAAACGCCGCAGGAGTTCCGGTGATGTCGTTGGTTATCTCATCAAGGGTAAATCCGACGGCAAGTAGTGTAGCAACTTTGGCGATAGGGTATCCGGTCGCTTTGGATGCGAGAGCGGATGAACGCGACACACGCGGGTTCATTTCGATGACGATCATACGTCCGGTTTCAGGATTGACAGAGAATTGTACGTTTGATCCACCGGTATCAACACCGATTTCACGTAAAATTGCAAACGATGCATCGCGCATACGTTGGTACTCTTTGTCAGTCAATGTGAGGGCAGGGGCGATAGTGATCGAGTCACCCGTATGAACTCCCATAGGGTCGAAATTTTCGATGGAACAGACGATGATACAGTTATCGTTACGGTCACGGATAACTTCCATTTCGTATTCTTTCCAACCAAGGAGAGATTCTTCGATCAAAATTTCGGTAATCGGAGATTCATCGAGTCCGCGTTGAGCGAGAAGTTTAAATTCATCGATGTTGTAAGCAACACCGCTTCCGCCCCCTGCGAGGGTATACGATGCACGGATAATAATCGGGAATCCGATCGCTTCGGCTGCTGCCATCGCTTCATCCATATTGTACGCATAACGGGAGATCGGAAGGTCCATACCGATTTTAACCATACACTCTTTGAATGCTTGGCGGTCTTCCCCTTTTTTAATTGCGCTAGGGTTGGCACCGAGAAATTCGATCCCCTCAAGCATTCCGAGTTCGTGCATTTTCATCGCAGCATTGAGAGCTGTTTGTCCACCCATGGTAGGGAGGATCGCATCAACTTTTTCTTTCTTAATGATTTCAGCAATGATTTCAGGTTTGATAGGTTCGATGTAGGTACGATCGGCAAATTCAGGGTCAGTCATAATCGTTGCCGGATTCGAGTTAATCAAAACTACGCGGTAGCCAAGCTCTTTGAGCGTTTTAACCGCTTGTGTTCCTGAATAGTCAAATTCACAGGCTTGACCGATGACGATCGGGCCTGATCCGATGAGTAATATCGTTTTGATGTCGTCGCGTTTTGGCATTGAGACCCCTCGTCATAAAAATTTTATTATTATAGACGAGAAGCACTTAAAATCGGATTATCTGACCTTGGTTATGACATGAAAGTAAGCAGGATTTTTACCATAGAAGTAGGGTTCTAAGATGGCACTTTGATATCCTTGTGCCCTTGTAATTGAAGTAACTTTTCCCACTTTTAAACCGGATAAAAATATTTTATCCAGACCGGAAGTGACGACTTCATCACCTACTGATATTGGAATCCAAGTAGGTATAAATTCAACTATTAGATGCCGTCCGTTATTTCCTCTGACGATTCCTGGCGCCATGGAGGTACCGACATTGACTGCATAGGAACTTTTCACATCTCCATTGAGTAGTGCCATAGGACGATTATCGTTAGCAACTACAATACCGGCGGCATAACCTCTATAGAGGAGCCCATAAACTTGAGTTGGATTAAAATGATCCATTTCTATCCACACGCGGTGTGTATCTCCGAAGCGAACATATGAAAGAGTCCGTGCCAGTACAACATGTGCGTCGGTTTTGATTGAGCTGTTTTCTTCTCTGAGTATGTTTTGATATTCATCAGCTACTTGATGTAGATTGAGTAGCTCTTGTTCGTAATAAAGATTTTTTCGGCGTAAATCGATAATTGTTGCTTGTTGGTTGAAGTGCTCATCAATACCGTGTTGAATATTTTCTATCGCGTGAAGATAAGAAGATTTAAATGCAAGGGAGAGCCGAATAATCGGAGATTGGAGAAAATTGGTAAAATAGAGTGCTCCACCCACCAAAGCGGCGAGTAAAAGGAAAAATGAAAACTTTTGTTTATTCATTATCGAACAGTTCGTGAAGTTGATCGATTTCCTCTAAAGCACGTCCGGTTCCGCGAGCAACACATAATAGAGGTTCATCTGCAACATAAACCGGAATTCTGATAATTTCAGAGAGATATTTATCCAGCTGACGGATTAATGCTCCCCCTCCGGTAAGAATTAGTCCATTATTTACGATATCCCCTGCCAAATCCGGAGGCATGTTTTCGAGTACGTCACGTACCGCTTCAAGTATCTCTTTGAGAGGATCACGCATCGCTTCGCGAGCATCTTCGCTGCTGAGTTCAATGGAGGTCAAAAGACCTTCTACCTGATCACGGCCGTTGATAATCATTTTAAGCTCTTGTGCCAACGGCATAGCTGTACCAATATTGATTTTGATATCTTCTGCGATACGTTCACCGATGAGTAGATTATATTTACGTTTGACATAATCCATGATAGCACGATCGATTTTATCTCCGGCAACACGGATAGAGCGGCAAAGCACAAGACCGCCGAGAGAGATAACACCGATTTCAGTTGTACCACCACCGATATCAACGATGATATTCCCCTTAGGTTCACGGATATCGATTCCGGCACCGATAGCAGCTGCCATTGGTTCATCAATCAGGTAAACTTCACGAGCACCTGCACTCATCGCCGATTCACGTACCGCTTTACGTTCTACTTGAGTCAAACCGTAAGGGATACAGATGATAATACGCGGGCTGATGAGGGTAGTACGTCCGTGCGCTTTTTCGATAAATTTGCGGATCATTTTTTCAGTCATGTCAAAATCGGCGATAACACCGTCTTTCATAGGACGGATTGCTTTGATATTGCCCGGAGTTTTTCCGACCATCTCTTTGGCTTCACGACCAACTGCTAGTACTCGTTGTTGACCGTACTTTTCCATTTTGACGGCAACAACGGAGGGCTCATTGATAATAATACCTCTCCCTTTTGCTATGACGATAGTATTGGCTGTTCCTAAGTCAATAGAGAGGTCGTTTGAAAACATTCCGATAAGTTTATTAAATAGCATTGTACTTCCTATGCGCTTTTTTGATTCGATTTTTTAATGTAGACTGGTTGAGTTTTTTCTTCTACTACATCTTTGGTGATAAGTACTTCATATCCGCTGTATTCGGGAAGTTCATACATCGTATCACCCATAGTCTCTTCCATTATAGCTCGAAGTCCACGTGCACCTGTCTTACGAGCTATTGCTTTTGCCGCAATTGCGTTTAAAGCCTCTTTTTCAAAAGTAAGTTCAACATCATCAATAGCAAAAAGTTTTGTATATTGTTTGACCAAAGAATTTTTTGGTTCTGTAAGGATACGAACCATTTCTTCTTCAGTGATTTTATTCAGTGATGCGATAATCGGGAGTCGGCCGATAAGCTCAGGAATGAGTCCATAACTTACTAAATCATCCGGTTCGACGTTTTCAAAACTATCATCGATATCGGTAGTGCTTCGTTTCTCATGTCCGAAGCCCATAATGTTATTTCCGCGTTTTCGCTCTAAAATTTGCCCAAGACCATCAAATGCTCCGCCGCAAATAAAGAGAATACCGGATGTGTCAATTTGAATGAAATCCTGATTAGGGTGTTTGCGTCCCCCTTTTGGAGGGATATTGACGACGGCACCTTCGATGATTTTTAGAAGTGCTTGTTGAACCCCTTCACCCGATACATCACGGGTAATGGAGCGGTTTTCACTCATACGGGAGATTTTATCGATTTCATCGATAAAAACAATTCCTTGTTGAGCTCGTTCTACATCCCCATCAGCTGCTTGTAACAGTTTGGTTAGAATATTTTCAACATCTTCTCCAACATATCCCGCTTCAGTGAGGCTGGTTGCATCGGCAATAGCAATAGGAACATTTAAAACACGCGCTATCGTTTGTGCCATCAATGTTTTTCCGCTACCGGTTGGCCCGATTAGCAAGACATTTGATTTAGCAATTTCAGTTTCATCTTCAACAAGGGTATGTTTAAAAATACGTTTGTAGTGGTTATATACGGCAACTGAGAGAAGTTTTCGTGCACGTTGTTGACCAATAATGTACTGTCCTAAAAAGGTGTTGAGCTCTTTTGGGGTAAGCAGTTCAGCATGGTTATGCTCATGAGCAGATGCACTTTCTCCATCGGTATCACCGAACATGATTTTATAGGCAGAAAATACACAATTTTTGCATATATATACATTGGTTCCGGCAATAAGCGGATTGTGATCACTCTCTTGTGCGTCACAGAAGCTGCAATGGCGATGAATCATGATTGATTCCTTTCATAAGGGATTCCCCGTTTGGTATTGACGATAAATGAACATAAATTTTTAACCAATTCGCTGGTTGTCTCTTCAAGCAAATGGGATGCTTGTTCTTGAAGAGGTTTTCCTGATTCAAATAGATCACGATAAGCTGAACGAAGTGCATCAATGTCGCTTCGATCTACATGTCGGCGCAAACCATTGAGATTTAACCCACGTAGTACTGCGCGGTTCCCCTCAGCCAGACAATATGGTGGTATATCTTGAGAAAGGGCAGATGCTCCGGCGATCATAGCATAATCACCGATTTTAACAAATTGATGAATCGGAGTCATACCGCCGATGACGGCATGGTTGCCCATTTCGACATGTCCAGCTAATGTTGCAGCATTTGCAAGGATACAATGATCACCGATTATGACGTCATGCCCTAGATGAACATATCCCATAAACAAGTTGTTATTGCCGACAACAGTTTTCCCACCACCTCCGGCAGTGCCCGGATTAAAGAGGGTAAATTCACGAATTTTATTGTGATCACCGATGATGAGTTCGACCTCTTCACCTGCGTATTTCAAATCTTGAGGAACAGAACCTAAAACGGCATGTGAAAAAATATCATTATACTCGCCGATTGTTGTGTTACCGTAAATACAGGTACTTGCGGCAATTTTTGTCCCTTTCCCGATTTTGGACTTACCGGAAATGTAACAAAACGGTCCGATTTCAACATCTTCGCCGATTATTGCACCCTCTTCGATAAAGGCGAGTGGAGAAATTTTACTCATCAGCGCTCGCTTACTTGTCAACGATCATGGCTTTGAGTTCAGCTTCTGAGACAAGCGTATCGTCTACGTAAGCTTTACCTTCTAATACCCAGATCGAACCTTTGTGTTTGACAACGCGCATTCGATATTCCAAGCGGTCACCCGGGCGGACAGGTGAACGAAATTTTGCACCGTCGATACTCATAAAATAGACCACTTTATGTGCCGCTTCTTCTTCGGTCATATCCATACTTTGGAATGCCAAGATTCCACCGGCTTGTGCCATCCCTTCTAAAATCATAACGCCCGGATAGATAGGGTGACCCGGGAAATGGCCTTCAAAAATCTGCTCACCGATAGTGACGTTTTTAAAACCGATTAACGACTCATTTGGAGTAAGAGTTGTGACCCGATCGACAAGAAGAAAAGGAAAACGGTGAGGTAAAATTTTTTGTATTTGAACTACATCTATCATATTATGGGACACCTTAACGTAAAAAATCGCCCAATTTTACCGCAAAAATTGTTAATAAACCATAATGTATTTCCATACTTGGGCTTATATGAAAAATTTCCGGTGAAGGTATGTAGATACTAATCGTGAAAATCAATGTTTAATGGCACGATTGACGAGAAGGTCTGCTATTTCAAAACTTGCATCCACAAACTCTAATTTTGGTAAATCTCTCATACTTTTTCTTTCATCAACGCTGTCGATTTTAACGATTACATTGGCATTTTCATCGTAACTGAGTACGGCTTCACTGATGAGTCGTCGATTCTCCTCGCTGCTCATGGTAACAATGATTGCTTTGGCCTCTTTGACCATCAGAGATTCAAGTACGGGAAGTTTATTTAAGTGCCCAAAGTAGGCCATATACCCTAATTTTCTGGCATGTAAAACGTGTTTTAGGTTATCGGAAATGATAACAAAATTTGCCTCTTGTGCTTGCAGATTTGAGGCAACGATTTTTCCCAACATCGCAAATCCGGCAACGATAATATGATCTTTGCGCTCAATCGGGGTAATGACGTCGGATTCGTAAAATTCTTTTTCAAAATAAGATGAAAGTTTATAAATATTTCCGATTATAAACGGGGTGAGAATCATCGAAATAACACTCACTAAGATCAGAAAACTAGCCATCTCTTCACTGATCAGTTTTTGCGTTCCCGCCAATGCGAACACGGCAAACGAAAACTCCCCGATTTGAGCAAGTGAGAGTGCAGTTTTAGCGGAGGTATTTTTATCTGAATTGCGTCGAATAATGGTATAAATAACCGCTGCTTTAAAGAGCATGGCAAAGATAAATACAAATAGAATAATGTGAATATTTTGTGCAAAATAAAAAATATCGATTTTTGTCCCAACTCCGAAGAAAAAAGCCCCGAGCAGGAGGTCTTTGTAGGTGGAAATATCCGATTCGACTTTGACGTTGTAGCGAGTATCGGCGATGATCATACCCGCGATAAAGGCACCGAGCGAATAGGTGAACCCCATAGAGTGTGCGAGGAGTGAGGTTCCAATGAGGATGGAAAAAACTGAACCTAAAAAGAGCTCTTCGAGTTCGGTTTTGGCGGAAAATTGTAACAGCGCATTGACGATTTTATCGCCAATGGTGAACATAAAGGCGACGACAAAGAGGGCGGATAAAACGGTTTTGACTAATACTTCACCCAATGAGAGGGTGTCGTTTGACAAAAAGGTAATGAGGAGCAAAATCGGGATTACCGCGAGGTCTTGGAAGATCAAAATTCCCATTGATTTTTGCCCGTATGGGGTGTGAATGTCCTTGGACTCTTTGAGATAGGTGAGGACGATGGCGGTCGATGAGAGAGAAAATGCTAAGGATATGATGAGCGAGGTGTTGAAATCAAGGTGAAATAGAAAATATGAGAGTAAAAAGATCACCACGACACTGAAGAGTACTTGAAGTATCCCGTTGGTGAGGAGGATGTCCTTCATCTTTTTGATTTTTTCCAGACTCAGCTCCAGCCCGATGGTAAACATCAAAAAAACGATCCCGAATTCTCCGATAAAATCGAGTGAGTCGTTCGCGGAACCGTTGAATCCAAAGAGGGTACTCACGATGGTTCCCGTCGCGATATAGCCGATGATATGTGAGATACCGAAGCGTTTTAGGATGATGTTGAGAACTGTTGCGATGGCAAGAGTTAAAAAGATTGAGAGTAATAGTGTTTCCATAAGAGCATTATAGTGCAAGGAATGTGCTAAGAGTGGTTAAAAAGTAGGCGGGTTAAAGAATGAACAGTTTTTCTCTCGTATCCTCATACGTTTTTGTCTCCAATATTAAAACAATTTTAGAGCTAGGGATTTCATCGACTACGATAATGGCTGAGATACTGAATGAATTATTGGTGAGATGTGTGCGTAACGCAATATCGGTATCGACGGAAGGTGCATTAAACATCAATTCTTGCGTGTTTATATATGACGATGAGGTGAGGGCGTTAAAGGTTTCTAAAGTGATAAAACGTACCTCTTCGCGGTTGAGAAAAAACTGTCCGTTTAGTTCAAAATCGATTTTCCCCTCGGTGGAGGTTCGATTGATCGTCGAATAAAAGAGGGGATAGGATGCGACGATTTCGGAGCCGACTTTTAGAGATGAGCGGATCAAACGGTAGTTTAAAAAACGCTCTTTGATGATACGGTAGGGGGTATTTTGCTCTTCGAGTTCATTGCGGCGGGTGTAGAGTTCCAGCCTCTCTTCGATGGAGGCGGGGAGGATTTGATGGGAGATGGGAGAGAACATCTCATCCATCAGGCGGTGTTGTTGATCACGCTGCATGGAGAGCCCGTAGAGACAGCCGCAATAGTCTTGACGGTAGAGCTGTTCTTCTTTACTCACTCTGGATTGGTCGGTGGTTCCATTATTTTTGCGGTAATCAAAGGAGATAAACTCAACGCCGTGGGAAGCATGGAATGCTTCACCGCTTCGGGTAAGCTGTTCTTGAGATTTTTTCGGGCTGACGAGCAATGTGGTGGTCATCGATTTCTCACCGAGTTCGAGTGCTTTGTACGCACTGACCTCGAAACGCTTATCAAAGCACACTTCACAGCGTGCTCCTTTTTCAGGCTCGCTCTCCAAGCCTCGGACGGCGTCCATCCAGCGCTCAAAATCGTATTCGCCTTCTATCAGCTCAATCCCCAGTTTTTTACAACTACGTTCAACGTCTAAAAGGCGTAATTGGTATTCGCTATAAGGGTGGATATTGGGGTCATAGAAGAACCCGATGAGTTTTTCATCGGGGTATTCCTGCTGGAGCTTTTCGATAAAGAAGTGAGAATCGACGCTACAGCAGATGTGGACGAGCATGATTAGTCGCGAGAAGCTAAAATCTCTACAGATTCAATGGTGTCACGCATTTGGATGCTGTCAAGAACCGCCATAGATTCTGCATCATCACTTTCGATACCGCCGAAAACTGTGTGAACTCCGTCAAGATGAGGTGTGCTGACGAAACAGATAAAGAATTGGCTTCCACCGGTGTTTGGTCCTGCGTGTGCCATAGAAAGTGTTCCTTTGATATGACGGTGCTTATTAAGTGCTGTTTCGCATGGGATAGCCCAACCTGGTCCGCCGGTTCCGGTTCCGTGAGGACATCCGCCTTGTGCCATAAACCCTGGAATTACACGGTGAAAATTAAGACCGTTATAATAACCACTATTTACAAGTGCAGCAAAATTAGCCACAGTATTTGGTGTTTCATCACTGTAAAGTTTGATCCACATAACCCCTTTTGCTGTGGTCATTTTTGCCCATTGGTAAGATGCGAGCTCTTCAGCGGTAGCGTTGTAGTTTTTGAGTTCTTTACGTCCGAACATGAGTATGATCCTTGGAAGATTTTTTTGAAATTATAGTAGATAAATCTTAACCAATCCGGTGTAATCGGTTATAATAGAGCGAATTAATTCCTCGGGGGTAGTATGGAGTCGTGGTTACAACGTCGCTTGTCGTCTATCTCTCTGCGAGAGCTTAATTTTCATACGATTGTTTTTATTCTACTTTTTACGGTCATTTTTTCTTCATTATTGGTTTATGATGAATATAAAGGATTTGAAAAAACTGTTCATTTGGAAACTTTAACTCAAAGTGACAGTAATATTACCCAATCAGCCGCTTTATCTCATGCTGCCATTAAAGGGCGTTTGATCAAGATCGTATTAGAAATCTCGACGTTAGCATTGATACTATTTGGTTTTATCGTCGGTATATCTAAAATCGTTAATAGTATGATTGCACGGGATATGGAACGATTTATGGATTTTTTTGAATCGGCTAGAGATCAAACAGAACCTATAGATGTAAAAGAGCTTTATTTTAGTGAGTTTAAACGGATGGCAGGATATGCAAATGAGATGGCAACTACGCTTGAAGAGCAAAAAGAGTCATTACAAAATTTAAATGCAGGGCTCGAAGAGCGGGTACGGATGAAAACGCAAGCCCTTCTCCAAAAAAATAGTGCGCTCGAAGAGGAGCAAAAGTTTTCCCAAGGATTATTAGAATCGCACAAACAGTTTATCCGATATGCAATTCATGAAACGCATACTCCATTATCGGTAATTATGGCAAATATAGAACTTTTTACGATGAATGAGGGGCGGAATCGTTATCTCGCGAAGATAGAGGCTGCGGTAAAAAATGTATTTAGTATTTATGATGATTTGAGTTACCTTGTCAAAAAAGATCAAATCGAATATCCAAAAAAAGGAATTGATTTGGGCGAATATGTCCAAAAACGACTTGAATTTTTCGATGAGGTCGCTTTGTTTTCTAACTTATCTTTTGAATATACAAAAAGTGACTTTCCGGCATGGATTTTGTTTAATGAGACGAAACTACAGAGAGTTATTGATAACAATCTCACTAACGCTATTAAATATACAAAAAAGGGAGAGAGCATTCGCGTTGGTGTCAGCAGTCATATCGACGAGTGTCTCTTTTGGGTGGAAAGTAAATCTCAAAAAATTCATGATGAGCAAAAGATTTTTGAGGCATACTATCGGGAACGAAAAAAAACAGATGGTTTTGGACTTGGATTGAGTTTGGTAAAATCAATATGTGATGAAGATGCAGTAGAGATTAAAATTTTCTCTAATAATGATGTAACTCGGTTTGAGTATCGGTTTAGAAAGGGCGATTTTGAAAATACTTCTGCTTGAAGATGAACAAATGCTTAGCGAGGCAATCAATGAGTATCTCCTCTCTTTAGGACATCAAGTTAACTCTTTTTTTGATGGGCTAGATGCTCTGAAATGTCTCAAAAGTGAAACATTTGATTTGTTGATTTTGGATATTAATGTTCCTGGAATTGATGGATTGGATTTGCTCGAGCAACTTCATGTCCTCAAAATCCGTCCTCCCGCCATCTATATCAGTGCTCTTGTTGATATTGAGGGGATTAGCCGCGCATATGATTTAGGATGTTATGATTATCTCAAAAAACCGTTTCATCTAAAAGAACTTTCATTGCGTATTGATAAAGTGATGCAAAACTGTATGACACCTCAAAATCATTTGCGGCTTTCAAAAAGTTACGCTTATGATGCATCCAGGTCAACATTGATGTGTGATAATGTAACACAGCCATTGACTAAACGGCAGCTTCAGATTATTGATCTTCTCGCACGCAATCGCGGTCGTGTCGTTGATTTTGACCAATTTCGTACCTATATATGGGATGATGAGTACGTGGACAATGCTACAATTAGAGCTGAAGTTAGCCGTCTCAAGAAAAGCCTCAAAGAAGATTTCATTCAAAATATTCGCGCTCTAGGTTACATGATCGATATTCCTCGCATTCACTAGTGCTACATTTCTACTCATATTTTTTTTCTAGCCTTCAATTTTATGGATAAATTTTTCTAATTTAACTATTGCTACGTTCATGCTACGTTTCGTTTTCATAATAACACTGACGAAAAACTTGAAGGAGTGGGAATGAGACATACAGTACGTCTTTCGCTTTTAGCCTCAATATTAGTAATGAGTGCTTCAGCTGCCGATGATTTGGCAGGAGCTTTTAAAGAAGGAAAAGTAAGCGGGCAATTCCGTGAATTTTCTATCAATAGAACCATTGATGATACTCGACCCGTAGTGAATAATGATTATACGCGTAAAGCGAATACTATTGGTGGATATGTAAAATATGAAACCGGTTCATTCAATGGTCTTAGTATGGGTGCAGCAGCATATGGGACTATTGGTGTTGGCCTTGGCGATAACAGATCCACTGCAAATCGTGAAATGGATCCGACATTACTAAGTAACAATAATAGTAACGACCTTTATTTGGGAGAAGCGTATCTCCAATACAAAAAAGGGAATACTGCGTTTAAAGGGGGGCGTCAAAAACTTGATACTCCTATGGCAGGTAGCGATGATGCACGTATGCTTCCAAGCCTTTTTGAAGCGTATGTAGTGAGTAATACTGATGTTAAAGATACGACTTTGCTTGCAGCACAAGTGACTAAGTTTTCACAAGGTACATTTGGACGTGCTTATACAGGTGGTGTTTTAGGTGTAACAAGCGGATATTCATTAAACAATATCAGAGATGTAGATACTGGACAATTTGTCAATATGGGAACTTATGCTATTGGAGACAGCACTAGCGGTGTAACAACTGCTGCTGCGATTTATTCTGGCATCCCTGGTCTGAAACTTCAAGTTTGGGATTATTATGCACGCGATATACTTAATGCTGTTTATGGTGAAGCAAATTATGGATGGTCTGCAGGAAGTGTAGCCCCTTATGTTGCTGCTCAATACATTAATGAGCGTGATGTTGGAAGCAATAATGTAATCACAAAAGTAAAAAGTGACTTTATGGCTGCTAAAGTAGGGGCAAAAGTTGCTAATTTTGATATCTACGGAGCAATTTCACATAACAGTAAAGATGCAAGTGCTGCAGCAAATGGTGGAACTATTTCTCCATGGGGTGGTATGCCGGCATATACTCAAGGTATGGTAACGCGTCATCAATTCATGGCAGGAACGAATGCTATGAAAGTAGCCGGAAACTATAATTGGAAAGACTTTGGAATTAATCTAAATACGGGCGTATACTATGCAACGTTTAAAATGGATGCTCTAAATGGCTATTCAGCAAATTATGCTTGGACAGCAAAAGAGTCTGGTTTTGATATGATTTTTTCTCCAGAAAAAATCAAAAACCTTCAATTACGGCTTCGTGCTAACTATGCGGATAACTTTTTTCAAGCTTCTACCGGTGGTATGAGTTGGGATGAATACCGTTTTATCGTCAATTATAACTTTTAAAGGAGTATTAGAATGAAACAAGAGATGGTAGATCGTATTAAAAACGATCCAGATTTTATTCATCTTGTCAAAACCCGCAGCTCGTTTGCATGGACATTGACAATTGTGATGTTGGTTATTTATTTCGGGTTTGTTTTGACGATCGCATTTGATCCGTCTATTTTGGGTGCACCGATGTCAGCAGGAAGTGTGACTACGATTGGTATTCCTGTCGGTGTAGCGGTAATTATTAGTGCATTTATCCTTACGGGTATTTATGTTCGTCGTGCAAACGGTGAATTTGATGAATTGACTGCAAAAATTAAAGCTAAAGCAAAGGGAGAGTGATGAAAGCGTTATTGGCACTTTTATTTTCAATGGCTGCATTTGCCGGTGAGGCACTCACTGGTGCAGTAGAAAAACAACCGCTGAATATGTCAGCGATTACTATGTTCGTTATTTTTGTCGGTGCAACTCTCGGGATCACCTATTGGGCAGCAAAACGTACCAAAACGGCAAAAGATTTTTACACTGCCGGCGGAGGAATCACAGGGTTCCAAAACGGTATGGCAATCGCGGGTGACTATATGTCAGCGGCATCATTTTTGGGTATTTCTGCCCTTGTTTACGGAAAAGGGTATGATGGTTTGATCTACTCTATCGGTTTCTTGGTCGGTTGGCCGATTATCTTGTTTATGGTGGCTGAACAGCTTCGTAACCTCGGTAAATACACATTTGCTGACGTTGCATCGTATCGTTTACGTCAAACACCTATTCGTACATTAGCGGCGTTTGGTTCTATCGTAACGGTTATTTTGTATTTGATCGCCCAAATGGTTGGAGCAGGAAAACTCATCCAACTTCTTTTCGGTCTTGATTATGAAGTAGCGGTTATTTTGGTTGGTGTCTTGATGATCCTTTATGTTACATTTGGCGGTATGCTTGCAACAACATGGGTTCAGATTATTAAAGCGTTCTTGTTGCTCTCTGGTGCGACATTTATGGCGGTTGCGGTTATGGCACACTATAACTTTAACTTTGAAACATTGTTCTCAACTGCGGTTAGCATGAAAGATCAAGCGATTATGGCTCCTGGTAAACTGGTAAGTGATCCAATTTCAGCAATTTCACTCGGTATAGCATTGATGTTTGGTACAGCTGGTCTTCCACATATCCTTATGCGCTTTTTCACCGTCAGTGATGCAAAAGAAGCACGTAAATCGGTTTTCTATGCGACAGGTTTGATCGGATATTTTTATATCTTGACATTTATTATCGGTTTCGGTGCGATCGTTATGGTATTTAAAAATCCACAATATCTTGATTTGGCTAAACAAGCGGTTGATGGTGGTTTCCCGATTCTTGGTGGCGATAACATGGCAGCGATTCACCTTTCACATGCAGTGGGCGGCGACTTCTTCCTCGGATTTATCTCTGCGGTAGCATTTGCAACAATCTTAGCGGTTGTTTCCGGTCTTACTTTGGCGGGGGCATCTGCGATTTCACATGACCTTTATGCAAGCGTAATCAAACAAGGTAAAACGGATGGATTGATGGAGATGAAAGTCTCTAAAATAGCTACTGTTGCTTTGGGAATCGTTGCAATCTATTTGGGAATCGTATTTGAATCTCAAAATATCGCGTTTATGGTCGGATTGGCATTTGCTGTTGCTGCTAGTGCAAACTTCCCGATCTTGTTCCTCTCTATGTATTGGTCAAAATTGACGACTCGCGGTGCATTGCTTGGTGGATCATTAGGTCTTTTGACTGCTGCGGTTTTGGTTATTTTGGGTCCAACTGTATGGGTGGATTTCTTAGGACATGCAGAGGCGATTTTTCCATATAAATATCCAGCTATCTTCTCTGTAAGTGCAGCGTTTATTGGAATCTGGTTCTTCTCTATCACTGATAGCAGTGAAACTGCTGCAAAAGAGAAAGAGGCGTATGAAGCTCAATTTATCCGAAGCCAAACCGGTATTGGTGCTGAAGGTGCTGTAGAACACTAATTGGAACGCCGACGGGGCAAAGCTCCATTCGGCTACGCTTGCCGCTATGGCACTAAAGCTTGCCTCTTTTGAGGCAGAATTTTTAGGAGTTAGCTTTGAGTCTGTTTGACCAAAAAGCACTATTGATGTCGATTCATCCTTTTGACCTTTTGGGTGAGAGGATGATCGAAAAACTGATGTCCCAGATGGATATCGCCTATTACCCCAAAGAGACAGTTTTGATCGCTCCTCGGGTACGGGCGGAATCGCTCTACATCATTATCAAGGGTATAGTCAACGAAAGTATTGAGGGTGAACTCCAAAATGTGTACGGGGAACGCGACAGTTTTGATGCGAACTCCCTGATATACGGAAATACCCAAAGCACATTTAGCGTCGCTGAAGATCTCATCTGTTACGAACTCCCCAAAGAATTTTTCCTCAACCTTCTCCAAGATGTCGAATCGTTTCAAAATTATTTTATGCAAGACTTTATCACTAAACATCAAAATCTCAAAGAACGGCAACATCAAAATGAGTTGACGCCATTTATGGTTTCGCGTGTGGATGAAATTTATCTGCATACTCCCTGTTTTGTTGACGCTACAACACCGATAAAAGACGCGTTGCGACAAATGGCGGATAAAGACGGTAATGTTATTTTAGTTCGTGATGGCGAGCGAATGGGAATCGTAACTGACACCAATTTACGCGAAAAACTCCTCTTAAGCGATAAAAGCCGCACCGATCCGATCGGTGAGATCGCAACATACGGTTTGATTACTATTGAGCGGAACGATTTTCTATTCAATGCACTGTTACTTTTTACCAAACACGGTATTAAGCGGCTGGTCGTTGTTGAAAATGACGTGGTTGTCGGCATTTTGGAACAGCTTGACCTCTTAAGCCATTTTGCCAACCATACCCATCTCATTGCGGCATCGATTGATCGTGCGGTGAGTATAGATGAACTTCAAAACGCACAGCGTTCATTGACCCATCTTGTTCGGTCGTTGACGACCAAAGGGGTACGTGTACGATATGTTTCCAAATTAGTGAGTGAACTGAATGCAAAGGTCTATCGTAAAGTATTTGAGATGGTAGTACCTGTACATTTACAAGATCGATGTGCATTGATCGTAATGGGAAGTGAAGGACGTGGTGAACAGGTTCTTAGAACGGATCAGGACAATGGATTGATCATTCGAGATGGTGTTGATGAAGCTGAATTCGAACCGTGTATGATGCAATTTAATGAATATTTATTGCATCTTGGCTTTCCAAAATGCAATGGTAATGTTATGGTTAGCAACCCTTATTGGCGCAGAAGTGTAAGTGGATATGTAAAAGCAATTTCGGGTTGGATTGATACCCTGAATGAAGAAACATTGATGGGATTATCGATTTTTATGGATGCTCAATGTGTAGCTGGCGATGAGGGATTATTGGATGAGTGTAAAATTTTCTTAGCAAAACAGTTTGACGGACGAAGTGATGTATTGGCTCATTTGGCAAAATCAACGCTTGCTTTTGATACGCCTCTTAGCCTTTTTTCAGGATTTGTATTAGGGCGTGCAGAACATGAAAGTGAACTCGATATTAAAAAAGGGGGAATTTTTGCCATTCTCCACGGAATTCGGGTTTTGGCATTGGAATACAAAATTTCGATAACTAATACAACAGAGCGGATAAAAGAACTCAATAACCTTGGTGTATTTGATAAGCAGTTTGCGAGTGAATTGATTGAAGCATACGATACTTTACTCAGTATCCGCTTGCGTTTTATGCTGTCTCAGCAACAATCTAGTGTTGAAAATAATTATATCAATCCAAAACTTTTGACAAAAGCTGAAAGAGATCTCTTAAAAGACGCTTTCAAAATTGTTAATACGTTTAAAAAATTTTTGACCTACCATTTTAATCTAGGCATGGTTGTTTGATGTTTGAGTCATTCAAGCGTAATTGGAATCGAAAAAAGTTGCGTGATGAGAATTACGGATGGCTTTTTGACCCTTATGATGGTGATGAAGTAGTTGTATTTGATACTGAAACGACAGGGCTGAACACTAAAAAAGATGCCGTACTCAGTATCGGTGCAGTGAAGGTCAAAGGAGATCGAATTCTCACTTCTGAAAGCTTTGAAGTTTTTTTAAAACCTCATAAAGAAATTAGTGTCGAAAGCATCAAAATCCACCATATTCGCCCCTGTGATTTGGAACACGCAATCGAGCCTTTAGAAGGGGCCAAAAAGTTTCTTGATTTTATTGGAAATCGCCCACTAGTAGGGTATTATTTGGAGTTTGATATGGCGATGATGAATCGCTTAATCAAACCATGGCTGGGGTGTGAACTTCCCCATAAACAGATTGAGATATCTGGGATTTATTTTGACAAGAAAATTGCCCTGATTCCTCAAGGAAATATTGATTTGCGCTTTGATACAATCCTTCGTGATCTCAAAATCCCTAGGATGGGTCAGCATAATGCGTTAAACGATGCAATCATGACCGCAATGGTCTATATAAAATTAAAAAATACGACAAAATTAAACTAAACACAAGGAGCCTTAACCATGAGTGATATCGTAAAACCTACTTTTCAGCCGAACCGCGAGTTCGCTAAGCAAGCCCGTATTAAAAATATGTGTGAGTACCATGACCTTCAAACTTGGGCAAGTGAAGATTATGAAGGGTTTTGGGGCAGTTTTGCTAATGAGAAAATCGACTGGTTTTCACCGTACACCCAAGTGCTCGATGAGAGCAATGCACCGTTTTACAAATGGTTCGTGAACGGTAAACTAAACGTCGCTCACCAATGTATCGACCGTCATCTCAGCTCACGCAAAAACAAAGCGGCAATTATTTTCGAAGGTGACCGTGGTGATAAACAAATCATTACCTATCTTGAACTCTATTACAACGTCAACAAATTTGCTAACCTCCTTAAAAACGAATTTCATGTCAAAAAAGGGGATCGTGTTGTTATCTATATGCCGATGATCCCGGAAGCGGCGTATGCGATGCTCGCATGTGCCCGTATCGGTGCAATCCACTCGATTGTATTCGGCGGATTCTCTTCTGAAGCACTCAAAGATCGTATCGAAGATGCAGAAGCCAAAGTAGTTATCACTGCGGATGGCGCATTTCGTAAAGACAAACCGTACATGCTCAAACCGGTTGTTGACCAAGCGATTGACGAAAAATCTCCGGTTGAAAAAGTCCTCGTTGTTGAGCGAAATAACGAAGATATTACTTGGGTAGCGGGACGCGACTATTCGTATAACGAACTCATCAAAAACCAATCGAGCATTTGTGAAGCCGAAGAGATGGATGCGGAAGATCCTCTTTTCCTCCTCTACACATCTGGTTCAACCGGAAAACCAAAAGGGGTTCAACACAACTCCGCAGGGTATATCCTCTGGGCACAAATGACGATGGAATGGGTATTTGACGTCAAAGAAAACGACACTTACTGGTGTACAGCTGACGTTGGCTGGATTACCGGACATACCTACATCGTCTACGGACCACTCGCGATGGGTGCGACTACTGTTATGTTTGAAGGGGTACCTACGTACCCAGATGCGGGACGTCCGTGGAAAATGGTCGAAGAGTACAAAATCAACCAATTCTATACCGCTCCGACCGCAATCCGCGTATTGCACAAAATGGGAGAAGATGAGCCGGCTAAATACGATCTCAGCTCTCTCAAAGTCCTTGGAACCGTTGGTGAGCCGATTGATCCTCCGGCATGGAAATGGTACTATGAAGCAGTCGGTGGAAGCAAATGCGCGATCGTCGATACCTACTGGCAAACCGAGACGGGGGGACACATCGTTTCTCCACTTCCGGGGGCTACTCCGATCAAACCGGCGTGTGCGACATTCCCGCTTCCGGGTATCATGGCTGAGATCCTTGACCCGCAAACGGGTGTCAAAGTTGCAGCAGGAGAGGGCGGTTATATGTGTGTAACACGTCCTTGGCCGTCAATGATCCGCGGTATCTGGGGTGATCCGGAACGTTTCGTGAAATCGTATTTCGGCGATGTGAAAAAAGACGGACAACCGGTATACTTTACCGGTGACGGCGCGATCTACGACGAAGACGGATACATCACGATCACCGGTCGTACGGATGATGTTATCAACGTTTCGGGTCACCGTATGGGTACTGCTGAAGTTGAAGCGGCATGTAAAAAACACCCGAACGTCGCCGAAGTTGCCGTTGTCGGTAAACCGCATGATATCAAAGGTGAGGGGATCTTCGCCTACATCGTTCTCAAAAGCGATGACACCGTCGGTGAAGAGATGGAAATGGTCAAAGAGATTAACAAAGTGATCATGAAAGAGATCGGTAACATCGCTATCTGTGATGATATCGTTTTCGTACCGGGCTTGCCGAAAACTCGTTCAGGTAAAATCATGCGTCGTATTCTTCGCTCTATCGCGAAAGGCGATGCGATCACTCAGGATATTTCGACTCTCGAAGATCCGTCAATCGTTGCAACCATCGAAGCAAAAGTCAAAGGGTAAGTTTTTGCCCGTAATCGGAAGTGGGACTTCAGTCCCGCACATAGATTTTCTCTAACGATTTAAAAAAGGGTATAATTTTTTCGTGAGTATAGCTTTGTTGTAGTTAATGGAGCGGCAATGGTCGAGAGATTAATTACCCCTCGGCCTTTTTTTTTGCCCTTAAAATATCCCGCCTAGTCCCCTAAGACGTATTTGCTTTTTTATTTTTTTTGAGCTATTCTCTTTCTACGAAATAAAACGAGAAATGAGAAAATTAATGTCGGATGTAAAACTCATTTCTACTAGTCAACTCTCCAAAAATCTTTCCATCACAAAACATGCTCTCGATGAGCTACTTTTAAATGCTGGATTCATACAGCGAGAAAATGAAAACTTTATCCTCACAAAAATCGGTGAAAATCACGGCGGGCAATGGCAAACCAGTCCCAAGTACGGAACTTATATCGTTTGGCCTGAAAACGTCGCTATCCCCAATAAAACGATCACACAGGGTAAAGAATTTTTAAAAGCCACCGCTATCGGGAATCGATACAACATCACGGCGCAAAAACTCAACATGATGCTCTCCGAGATCGGATGGATACAACGTTATCTCAAAGGATGGACGATCACCGCTCTGGGGATCAAAAACGGCGGAGTACAAAAAGAGAACACCCAATCAGGTGTCCCCTATGTCGAATGGCCTGAGAGTATTTTTGAGAATCCCGCTTTTGTATCGGTGGTCAAAGAGGTACAAGGCGATGCGGGAGAAGATACCCAAGCCAAAGTTGATAAATCCGAAGATAATGCCTTTCGTAGCAAGTTCGAGGCGAAACATCGCGCGACTGACGGGCATTTCGTGCGAAGCAAAGCGGAGATGCTGATCGATAACTGGCTTTATATGGCGGAGATCGTCCATGCGTATGAGAGACGGCTTCCGATAGAGGAAGAGGTCTATTGTGATTTTTACATCCCGACGGGTAAAGTGTATATCGAGTTTTGGGGGATGGAAAATGATCCCAAATATGCCGAACGAAAACGGTTGAAAAAAGCGATATATGAGAAATATAATTTCAAATTGATAGAGTTGCGTGATGAGGACGTTTTTAATCTTGATGATGTCTTGCCGAAGATGCTTTTGAAGTTTGGGGTGCAGACGTATTAGAAATTAGAAAATGAAGGAAAAAAATGCTTATTGGACTATTTTTACGAGCTTATAAAAATTACAATGGTTTAAATTATATTCATTTAACAAATGATTTAAACAATAAATTCACTGTTTTTTCAGGGGCTAATGGGGCAGGAAAATCTGCTATATTGGAAGTATTAGATTACTATTTTAATATTGAAAGAGATTGGAATTTATTAAAAAATGGAAAAAGAGATGAGGCACTTGTAGCTCCTATATTTCTTTTGGAAAAATCAAAATATAAACAAAAAATGTTGATTGAAATAGGTAATGTTTTATGGAAGTTTTCAAAAAAAGATACAAATAATATAGCTGCTTTACAAGAATTTCTTCATTACAAAGAAGAATTAAAAAAGAATATTGATTATACTAAATATTTTCTTGTATGCTTGCCCTATCTGCCATATGAAAAGGATCTTGGAGAAACGAAAATAGATAGTCCTTTTGGTGTAGGAACATTAAACAATTTTTTTACTACCGAATTTCCTGATATTAATATTAAACAGTATATTGAAAAATTACGACAAGAAATTTGGGATTCATATGCATATATTTATTTTCCGGTTGAAACTTCTGTTAGCGAAGCAACTAAGCTTTATTCAACAAAAATGCAATATCTAATGGGTAAGGATATAGTATCAGAAATCGATAGTGTTCTTGATAACAAAATAATTGATGGAAAAGATAGTATTGTAAGCTTTATCAATAAAAAACTATTAGATTTTATTAAAAATATCAACAAATCTATGTCAGAAATAGATGATCAATACAGTTATAAAACTAGTCAAGGTGTCGCACAAAAACTATCGACAAAAATCATAAGAGAAAAGATTATTGATACATACTTCTCAACAATTAGCCTAAAAAAAACAACAAAAGATTTAGATATTTTAAGTTCAGGTGAACAAAGAACAGCTTTAATAGATGTGGCATATGCTTTTTTAGCTCAAGATGATAAACCTGAATACGAAGTTATTTTTGCATTAGATGAGCCTGAAGCTTCATTAAATACTGCCGCTTGCTTTGAACAATTTTTAAGAGTTTCTAATCTTGCTAACACTTATCATTATCAGACATTGATAACAACGCATTGGTATGGTTTTATTCCACTGGCTGAATCAGGTACATGGTGTCATATAGATAAAGAAGAGGATAAAATCAGTGTATTTGATTTGTCTTTAGCTTTTGATAATCGTGGTACTATGCCTGATGATATAGAAATTAAAAGTTATTTTGATTTAGTTACGTCTATTCTATCTTTGAGTAGAACAAAAAAAACCAATTGGCTTATATGTGAAGGTGCTGATGACGCCCAATATTTGAAAACATTTTTTGAAATAAAAAAACGTACTGATATAATTATTTTACCAGTTGGTGGTTCTGGGAATGTTATAAAACTATTTAACTATTTAAGTATTCCTGTCCAAGAAAAAAGTGAACAGAAAGCGCTTAATGGAACAATTGTATGTTTGATTGATTCAGACAAACAAAGAGTTAATTTTGAAGGTAATTCAAGTATTGGTAATGATAAAAAGAAAAAATTATATATTAGACGTTTACAAATAAATGGAGATGTAACAGATTTGCTTTCATTGGAAAAATCGGGCTTGTATGATCAAACAGAAATGGAAGATTGTCTCGATGCAAAAGTGTATTTTGATGCAGTAAACAAATACATCGAGTATAAAAATGATCCAGAATTAAAAGAAATTATCAAATATTTTCAATATAATGAAAAATCAAAATATGCAAATGTATCTAAAGATTTAGCATTTTTAAAACTCTTGAAAGTAGAAGGACAAGACGAAAAGCAGAAGGTATATGATTATATTATGGAAAATTTAGAAACAAAAAATGAAATAGCTAAAATATATTCTGAATTATCTAATAATTCTAATATTCCTGATTGGATTGACACTTTATTGAACTTGTATAAATAGAGGAGAAACATGGAGTCAAAAATACTAAACGTCGGAATCTTGAGCAAAGCAGATTACATCAAACGTACCATCGCCATCGCAAAAGGGGAGTATACACCCAAAGCTGATGAACCGAAAGTGTGGTTCGAGTCGATCAAGTTACTGGTGCAGGTTCTCAGAGCTAAGAATAAAGAAGAATTGTTGAAAAAATCACAATTAATATGAGGTTTCCTTGCCGAATAAATATAAAGTGCAGTTTGTAGAACTTGAAAATGGTCATCAACCATTTTTAGAATTTATTGATTCCTTGAGTGAAGAAGTACAAGCTGAAATTTTTGCGACGATTGACGATTTTATCCATAAGAAAAATAATTCTTTGAAAATCAAAGAAAATCTTTCTAAGGCATTGGAAGATGGAATTTTCGAGCTTAGAACAACATTTGCAGATGGAATTGCACGTACACTTTACTTTTATGTTAGTGGAAAGCGTGTTATAATTACACACGGATTTATAAAAAAGACACAAAAAACCCCGCGAAAAGAAATAGACCGCGCAAAAGCGCTTCGTTCAGCTCATACAGAAAAGGAGAGCAAATGACGAATTACGAACAACTAAAAGCAAAAAAAATGGAAAGTTCAACATTTAAAAGATTTTATGATCTTGCAATGGGACGAAAAAAACGAGGTATTACTTTTTCAGATAAAAAAATAGGGCGTGTATTGACCCCGAAAAACCCTCCTCTCTCCGATCAGCTAAAAGCGATTTAAATAGTTATTTTCTTTCTTTCCCGCTTTGGCGGGAATTTCCTCTACTTTTTTACTCCGAAATATGTCGCTTGATATTTGTAGGCATTTTATAGCTTGCAAAATCCGTAATGTCTGAAAAAGCGAATTGAACACCGATAGTTGTTGTCGTCATATCAGTCGTTAAGTTTCTGGTGTGATTGGTATGCAAATAGCCATAATCAACAGTAAAATTGTTTGAAATGCTGTTGTTAGAATAAGCGTACCCAAATCCGAGTCGCGCATTATCTACCGGATAATAATTGAGGGTTCCAATGTAAAAATTTTCATCCGATATGTTTCGATAGATTCGGTTAAAACCTATCGCAGTATCCACAGTGCCCATAGAAGTTTCAAAACGTTTAACTGCATGAGTACTTGCTATCTTTATTCTCTCATTTGCAAGATTGGTAGTGTCATCATGTTTTGTGATACTTCCTCCAGCTTCGACATAAATATCATCTTGTACCATGTATCCAGTGGCTAATGTAGCGCCAAGTGCAGTCAGTTTTACCGTTGAGAAGTCTTGATGAGTGTAATTTCCACCAACTTTTACAAACCATTGTCGATCTCTCATCGGATCAAATTTATATAATGCACTTGTAGCAAAAAGACCTGATGCACCTGCAATACTTAGTTTGAGTTTTTCCGTATCATAGGCAAGACCATAGCTGTTACTACTGTTGTTACTGATGTCGTATGAACTGTGTGTTCCATATACGGAGATTAAATCATCTCTTGTAGATTGATCGCTAGCTTGTGCTGTGTAAGCACTGATGAGGAATATGGATGTAAAAAGAGAAAATTTTGACTTCATTTTTTTCCTTAAATAGTAGAAATAAATAATTAAATATATTATTTACGATTAAATTATACGGAATTGTCATCAAAATATTGCTTAGATAAGCTTCTAAGCCCCCTTGTGCCATAATAACACACTTATAAGGAGTCATTATGGCTGCAGGTTCCACGATCTATAAAGCACAACTGAGCATTTCCGATATGGATCGTAACTACTATGAGACCCATGATATCACGATAGCCCAGCACCCCTCAGAAACCGATTTGCGTTTGATGATCCGACTCGCAGCCTTTGCACTCAACGCGAGTGAACGCATGGTGATAACCAAAGGGATTGGCTCAGATGACGAACCCGAACTCTGGGAAAAAAACTATGGTGATGAAGTGGTAGTGTGGATCGATTTGGGGCAGATGGATGAAAAGCGGCTCCGTAAAGCGTGTGGACGCTCCGAGCAAGTGATTGTTTATACCTATAACTACAAGGCAGCTGTAGCGTGGTGGAAACAATACGGCATGACGTTTGAGCGTTTTAAAAATCTTCGAGTGATCCATTTACACGTTGAAGGTATTGAATCATTGTGTGAACGTACTATGCGACTGCAATGTAATATCAGTGATGGAGAACTCAGCTTTCACAGCGAACGTGGTGATATAACGGTAACACAAGAGAGCTGGAACTGATCATAGAACGGATTCTTTACCTCTAAATCCATCTGCATAGGTTATACTTGTCACAATAGATTTACATTACGAATGGATTAAAGAATGAAAAGAACAATCGGAAAATTTAAAAGTTCTATTGCGAAATTAGAGCTTCAAGACCGCGTACTAACAGAGAATACCCTGATACTTGCAGAACCAAACTCAGGAAAAACCCATTTAGCAAATAAGATTCGTGAGTTTGTTATGGAGAGTGGTATACCAACTCTTTATCTTGATTTTTCAGATCCTGAACTGGATCAAATCGAAGAGCGATTTAAGCATGGGAGTGATTTTCATTATATGCGTTTTGACGAAAGTGATGAATTTAATAGTGTTCTTGACACTGCAATTGCGGAACGCAAGAATATCTATATGGCTGTAAATCCATCTTTTTTTGCCAGCAAACGAGACATCAAAAGTAAACTTTCTCAAATGATGCAGAAGCGTGAATTGCTCAATAATTATTATTATTTTATGCAAGATATTGCAAATGTAGAAGGGTTTTATACTAAATTTGAAGACTTTATATTTTACACTTTTGACTTAGTTAATCTCAAAAAATTCGGTTTGACATTTTTGACACAGCCTCATGAGATTTTTGAAAATCCGCGTATTAAATTGATTTTTTCATTTCTCTATATCGGAAGATGTTCAAATGCCTATTATTACAATACGACTGTATTGCGTAATATGAAACCGCATACTTTTTTGTATCAGCACCGCGTCGATAACCGCTCTTTACTTTTCAATAATATACAAAGTGATATTGTTTATATCGACGATTAATCTTTTTCTTGATTAGAGTATTTAGAACTCTTTTCTAAATGTTTCAAACTCTTCTATCGGAAGAGGTTTTGAAAAGTAGTATCCCTGAATTTCATCACACCCTTGTTGTTTGAGATAATCGAGTTGTCCTATGGTCTCGACACCTTCAGCAATCGTCTGTAATCCTAAACTTTTGGCCATGCTGATAATCGCGGAAACGATTGCTTTATCCTCTGGATCAACATTGATATCCCGAACAAAAGATTGGTCAATTTTGAGTTTATAGATATTAAATTTTTTGAGATAACTCAAAGAAGAATATCCTGTACCAAAGTCATCAATTGACATTCGAATCCCTCTTTTATGCAAATCATTCATAATATTGATTGCACTATGCGGGTCATGCATTGCAATACTCTCTGTCAGTTCCAGCTCTAAGTACTCAGGAGGAAGCCCTACTTGTTTCAGAATATCGGAAATGAGATTTGGAAGATCGAGTGAACGAAACTGTACGGCGGAGAGATTGACTGCCACAATGATCGGAGCCATTCCCTGATCCATCCATTTTTTTGCTGCCAATGTAGCAGTTTTAAGAACCCATTCTCCTATGGCTAAAATTGTTCCATTTTCTTCGGCAATCGGTATAAACTCATAGGGAGAAACAGTTCCAAATTCGGGATGATGCCATCGTAAAAGAGCTTCTGCCCCAATGATACTTTTGTCTTTTGCAGAAAACTGCGGTTGAAAATGGAGTTCAAATTGATCACGATCGAGTGCATGCCGAAGGGCATTACCTAGTTCAAGATGGCGTACAGAATTTTTTTGCATCTCTTCAGTGAAAAAACAAAATGCATTACGTCCATCTTGTTTGGCTCGATACATCGCGGTATCGGCATTTTTATATAATGTTTCAAAATCGTTGCCGTCATTTGGAAAAAAAGCGATTCCGATTGAGCCGCTTATGCTGAGCTCGTGCCCTTGAATATGGAAAGATTTTTTTAATGTATCCAACATCTTTTGTGCAACTTTAGCCGCTCCGTTCATGGAGATATTAGGAAGCAAAATTATAAATTCATCCCCTCCAAGACGTGCGATGGTATCTTCCTCACGTAAGACAGATTCTAAACTTTTGGCAACTTTGACTAATAAATGATCCCCGATACTATGACCTAAAGAGTCATTGATATCTTTAAAATGGTCTAGATCGAGAAACATCACACTCATATCTCGATGATGGCGTTTGGAGAGACTCAGCAAATCTTTAATGCGGGTATCGAGTTGTGAACGGTTTGGTAAGCCGGTCAGTCCATCGAAGTTTGCAAGATAGTGAATCCGTTTTTCATTTTCTTTTCGCTCGGTCACATCACGGGTAATACCTAAGAGCATAGAAACGTTTCCATTGGCATCATGCATTGGAACTGCATTCGTCTCTAACCAACGGTGTGTCCCCTTGAGCCCTAGGATCTCAAATTCGAGTTTTGCATTTCCTCCGTTTATAACACATTGATGCATTTCTATAAATGGGGTTCGCCACTCCGGCAGTAAAAAGTTGCTTAAGTTGTAATTTTGGGCATCTTGAAGCGTATCCGCTTCCATCATAGCTAAACCTGCCGGATTCATGTCGATTAATTTGCCATCAAGTCCGATTAGTTTGACACATTCAGGCTCATTCAAGATGATTGATTCGAGACGTTCCTGACTTTCGCGTAATGCATTTTCAACTCGTTTGCGTTCTATTTCACTTTGAAAACCATCCAGTGCATAGCTGATATCCATAGCCATCTCTTCGATAAGCTTTTGCGCTATATCATCAAAAGCATTGGCTTCTTCTGCATAGAGGGTAAAAACTCCTACAACTTTGCCATTACAGTGCAAAGGTACTGAGGCAGATGAACCCCATCCAAATGCTTTTCCTCGTTCATGCCACAGTTTAGTAGCGTCACTGTGTAGGAAATCCTGACACCAATACGATTTGTCAGTATGAAAAGCATTTCCTGTCGGTCCATGTGAAGTTGGGTTAGTATCTTCGATAGAAATTTGAATGTTTTCAAGATATTCGATTCCGTTTCCATAAGAACTGACAACTTTGATTTGTTTTGTTATTTCATCACTCATACCGATCCATGCCATTTTCATTCCACCGAAATTGACAGCATCACGGCATATAATTGGGAAAAGTTCTTCTTCATTTTTGGATCGTACAATGGCTTGATTACATTGACTGAGAGCAGAATAGAGCAATTTGAGGCGTTCGTTATGGTTTATAAGCTCTTTTAGACGTTGTTGTGTTTCGCTAAGCCATCCTAAAATACTGTTTTCAGCACCGACTGGAATATGTATCGTTTCAGAAAAATCACCTTTTCCAATCCGTGAAATTTGATTGTGAACTTCATCAATGCTACCACCTAATATGATTTGCATACTTCGATAGAGGCGTAAAAGCATAAAAAACAAAACTATCCCAATCATTACAAATATGATTCGAAGGGCAGTAGCGATTAGAGCTGCTTTGTGCACAGCTCTCTCAGTGCGCTTTTCCATGAGAATATAGAACTCATCTATCGGGCGCATGATGGAAGCTTTAGCTTTGTGGTACGCTTCATCGTGCAAAATTTCAAGCGCTTTAGCTTTTTGTTTGGCTTTTTCGACATCAGTGCCTTTGCCTTCAATTAGCTTCATTGCTGTAAATTCAGTCTTAGTCAATGCATCAGAATTATTTTTTGCTTCTGAGAGTTTTGCAAATTCTTCTTGGGAAAATCCAGCTTGCCGCATCATTTCGATAAGGGGAATAGTTTGATTACTAAAGTTTCGTGGGCGTTTTCCGTCTAAACCGACAAGATCCCAGTAGATGTTTTGATAATTGAGCGGTCGAGGTTTTACCCCATTGCGGATATCGAGTATTTCTTGGTAGTGTTGTTTATATATGATATTTTCAGTAGCGGCATAGGTACGGATCATACGGGTAAGATCATCTGAGGATTGCCGTAATTCACTGGCAAGTAAAAAAGAGTTCAGCCGCATTTCATTTGCGCGGTCCAGTTGTTTTTCTGAATATACATATATGCTAAAAGATAAGATGAAAAGCAAGAACACAACACTCATTTGCCATAAATGATTTATGAATAATGATGATTGATTTTTGGGAAAAGCCATACAACTCCCCTTTTTGTTTTTTTATAAATTATATTAAATTAAGATACTGATAATAGCATAATTGTATGTCTTTATATATTATCTTTATATAGCGAGATATTTGCATATTAACTTAAAAATATATAAAATATATTCTTTAAGTTAAATATTATAATTATAATAAGATAATGCATTTTGTGCCTACTTTCTGGACTATTTTTTAGTAAAGTGCTTTGAAAATACTGTATTAAGTATTGTCGTATTTGATCGTATTTGTAAAGCGGAAAAAAAGGCACTTTGAAGATACTTTTGTATTAGAATGGCTGTTATGAATACAAAAACACTGATAAAGTTATGTGATAAATGTTATTGGAATCCGTTGACACAGACACTCAGTGAAGAGAATCAAATTTTAGTTCTGACATCGAGTATGACAAAACTATTAGAAATATTGATTGATCATCATGATAAACCTGTCAGTAGTGTTGATATTTTTTTCCATGTTTGGGATGATTATGAAAAAGAGTTTAATCCTAAAAATGTACGAAATCTGATTAGTAACCTACGTAAAAGAATCCCCTGTTTGAGTATAAATAATTATTATGGAGGGCGTTATGTCCTCAAAAAATATCGAGATAATATCCCCGATATCACTGATTACGTTCTTGAGATCCTCGATCAAGCGAAAAATGGGATAACCATTTCTGATCCTAATCTACCTGATAACCCAGTGATTTTTGTCAATGAAGCGTTTAGTGAACTGTTCGGATATACACCCGAAGAGGTGATTGGTCGAAATTGTCGATTTTTGCACGGTGAGGATCGGGACCAGATTGCGCTTAAAGAGATTCAAAGTGCTATCAGTGAAAAGCGAGATATTACCGCGACACTTCGCAACTACTCCAAAAGTGGTGAGCTCATTTTTAACGAGTTAACCATCAGTCCTATTTTTGATAAAAAAACCGAAAAACTAAAATATTATTTAGGTGTACAAAAAAATGTCACCGCAATTCAAAAGCTGATTCAACAAATCAAAAGGATGTTATAGAGATGGCAAAGAGAAAAGTGGATAAGAACTATGCCAATTTAACCATTGTGGGATTGGGTGCAAGCGCAGGCGGATTTGAAGCACTGCAAAAATTCATCCAAAATATCGAGCCATCGGAACGCATCGCCTATGTTATCGTTCAGCATCTCGATCCTAAACAGCCGACAATGCTCGGGACGCTTTTGGAACGCTCTTCAAAAATTCCTATTATTGCGGTTAGTGATGGATTAACCCCTTTGGCGGATCATATTTACTATTGTCCTCCAAATTCGGATATTTTGATAGAAGATGGTCATTTTAAACTTGTCGAACCCTCTTTAAAACCCTATCCGAAACCCTCAGTCAATCGGTTTTTAAAATCATTGGCACTGGAAAAAAAAGAAAAAGCAATCGGAATCATCCTCAGCGGAACGGGGAGTGACGGTGCAGAGGGGATCATAGCGATCAAACAAAGCGGTGGTATCGCCCTCGCTGAAAATGAAAATGCCAAATATTTTTCGATGCCAAAAGCGGCTATTGACACGCACGCAGTGGATGCAGTCCTCCCCTCAGAACTCTTAGCGCAAGGTATCCCCTATGCGATTGATGATCCGAAATATTTTGATCGTCATTTTGATCTGTTAGACAACATCGATAAAGTGTTTCGCCTCCTAAACCAAAAAAGTGAAGTCGACTTTAGCGATTACAAAGAAAATACGATCCACCGTCGTTTGGAACGTCGAATCATCGATACAAAATCCGAAAGCGTGAATGATTACATCGATCTTTTACAGCGTTCCCCTGCTGAAATTATGAACCTCAAAAAAGAGCTTTTGATTATTGTTACCTCTTTGTTCCGTGATAAAGAGGCGTTTAGAGCATTAGCCGTAGAGGTTGAGCATCTTTTAGAGGAGAAACTCGATAACCATCTTCGTGTTTGGGTTGCGGCATGTGCTACGGGGGATGAAGCCTACTCTTTGGCGATTGTTATCAGTGAGATACTCAAAAAAATGGGGATCACTAAAAAAGTGACCATTTTTGCAACTGATGTGAGTGAAGAGGCGATTGATGAAGCGCGTAGCCGAAGTTTTAGTCCCGAAGAGATCAGTGAGATTGATCCAAACATCCTATCGACCTATTTTGTCAACAATAACCACCGATACACCCCTATAAAACCGATTCGGGATATGATCGTCTTTTCAAAGCATGACGTCATCAAAGATCCCCCATTTTTAAATTTGGATTTGGTGAGTTGTCGTAACCTCTTGATCTATTTTAATTCTGAGCTCCAACAGCGTGTAATGAGCATTTTTTCGTATGCACTGCGCTACCAAGGGTTGATGTTTTTAGGGTTATCGGAAACCATCGGTAATCTCGTCTCTATTTTTACGATAGTCGAGAACAAGTACAAAATATATCGTAAATCCAACGATATGGGTAATGTCGATATTGAGGCGCTCGCCTATTTTCAAAAAAAAGATTTTCAGCGCGGTTCACGAAAATTACGGGATGAAGTGAATGCGTTAGATATTAACGGCTCTATCAACAACGCCGTAGCCGGATTTTTTGCTAAAAATGGCCTTGTTGTCGATTCGAGTGGCGGTATTTTGTTTTATAAGGGAGAGAATAAATACATCTCTCATCCCAGCGGGATTGCAACGAATGACATTTATAAGCAGGTTGCTGATTTTCTTCGACTCGATTTGCGAGCGACGTTAAATGAAGCTGTGAGAAATGAGTGTGTCAGTGTCTCGAAAAAAATCCGCGTTATGCCGCTTACGGATGATCGTGTTTACATTACAATATCTATTTTCCCTCTTCCACGTAATAAGCTCTCTGAAAACAGTTATTTCATTACGTTTGATGAGATCAATGAAACAGATCGCTCCGTTCTCCTCTCCCATCAAATGCAAGTGCATGATATCAATGATGTCAACATTCTCGAAAATGAGTTGACCGCTCTTAAAGAACGGTTGCAAATTACGATCGAAGAGCTAGAGACATCGAACGAAGAGCTGCAAAGCACCAACGAAGAGCTGCAAAGTACGAATGAAGAGCTCCAAAGTACCAACGAAGAGCTTGAAACCTCGAATGAAGAGCTGCAAAGTACTAATGAAGAGCTTCATACGGTTAATGATGAACTCGAACACAAAAACAAAGAGTTGGCGTTTGTCAATGAAGCACTCAACAAAGTAGTCGAGGTTATTAATACCGAGGTGTTGATTCTGGATAAAAATCTCGATCTGTTTCTCCACACCAAAGGGATGGAGAAATTTTTCAAAATTAACTATACCCATAAAATCAATCTCAGTGAGATTATTATCAACGCCTTGGTATCCATACCCAATTTGTTTGAGAACGTGAAAAATGTGGTGCAAAATAAAACAGAGGTGGAATACGATCTGATTGTCGACAATCGTATCTATTGGTTTCAAATCAAATCGATCAACTTCTCAAGCGATGATTTCGGCGTCATCATCGGCTTTACCGACAAAACCGATATTATCCGTAACCAAGAGTTAATGTTTCAGCAGTCTAAACTTGCGAGTATGGGAGAGATGATCGGTAACATCGCCCACCAATGGCGTCAACCGCTTAACTCTTTGGCGTTGAATCTTTTTGCCGTGGATAAAAAGTTTAATACCGATACGATTGATAAAGAGGACTTTCATACGTTTGTCGAGGAATCCCAAAAGACGATTCAGCATATGTCCAACACGATAGACGATTTTCGTGATTTTTTCAATCCTAACAAGGCGAAAATGAGTTTTAAACTCTCTTATGTGATTGATAAAACGATCTCTTTCGTCCATGATTCGTTTAAAAATCATGGGATAGCACTCACAAAATCAGGCGAAGATGATCTCGAAATTTTTGGGTATGAAAATGAGTTTGCCCAAGTGCTTATTAATATTCTCAATAACTCTAAAGATGCTATTCTCACCAATCAAATAGAGCATGGGTCTATCGATATCCAAATCTTATGCAAAGAAAATCGTGCAATCGTCACCATCACCGATAACGGTGGAGGATCCACTGCTGAGGTGATAGAACGGGCATTTGAACCCTATTTTACGACCAAAGAGAAAAAAGATGGCACGGGGATAGGGCTGTACATGTCCAAGATGATTATCGAAAACAGTATGAACGGTTTAATTCGTATGGAATCGGCTCAAAATGGGATGAAAACGGAAATAGAGTTAAATACAGGATGTGTGAATGCTTAAAACTTTGACACTGTTATACGTCGAAGATGATGAACCGACAATACGCTCTTTTATCAGTGCATTTGGTGATTATTTTAAAGAGGTAGTTGTTGCACGTAATGCGGAAGAGGGGATAGAACTTTTCGAAAAACAAACACCAGATATTGTTATTACCGATCTACAACTCCCTAAAATGAGTGGTTTGGAGATGATAGCACACATACGTCAAAGATATCCAGTTTTACCGATAATTGTTAATTCTGCATTTAGCGATACCCATTTGCTGCTGCGCAGTATCGCACTGCATGTCGATAGTTATATTCTCAAGCCGACGGATCCGTATCAATTGTTGCATGTTTTAGAGAAGGCTGCCAAAATTATCAGCTTAGAAAAGCAACTCAATACTACGCGTACAATCATGCAGACAATGATCGATGGAATTCCGGATCCTATTCTCTATATCGAACCTGATTATACAATTTCGATGATGAATCAGGCGGCAAAAGATCAAGCTGATGATTCGGTATTGGTTAATAAATGCTTTAATCTTGCACAAAAAAATATCCCTGCATGTTCAGAGGATGGTAGTTCATGCCCAATGAGCAGTGTTCGAAAAATAAAACAGCCGGTAACATTGAGACATCTTCGTAAAAATAAAGAGGGAAATAATCGGTATGTTGAAGTGCATATGCGTCCTGTCTTAGATGCTGAGGGAGAGATAACGGCTTATGTAGAAATGACGCATGATATTACTAAATATTTGACTGCTCAAAATCGTCTTTTGGCTGAGACAGAAAAATTTTCACATATTTCACTGCACGATCCACTAACTCATTTACCGAATAGACGTCTCTTGATGGATAGACTCGAACAATCGATTGAACGTAAAAAACGTACCAATGAGATGTTTGCTGTTTTCTTTATTGATTTAGACCATTTTAAAGAGATTAATGATTCCCTCGGTCATGCAAGCGGAGATAAATTATTGATGGAAGCGGCAAACAGGATGAAAAATATGATCCGAAAAGGGGATACACTCTCGCGTTTTGGTGGAGATGAGTTTGTTCTGATTATTGAAAATGGAGCTCATGGGGATTATTTTGGCAAAATTGCCGAAAAGATTCAACGCCTTTTTGATGAAGCTTTTATAATAAACAACCAAAAAATTTATAGTGCATGTAGTATTGGTATTAGTATATTTCCTCAAGATGGAGAGGATGCGGAAGGACTCATTAATAACGCTGATTCAGCAATGTATAAATCAAAAAATAGCGGTCGGCATCAATTTCAGTTTTTTGCTCAAAAATGATGCAGGTGATAAAGAATTTGATGATTTGAACATCCTATCTAAACGCGCTATAATTGCGATAATTTTTTAAGTAATTTTTACAGGAGCATACCGTATGGGAAGAGCGTTTGAATATCGCAAAGCGGCAAAAATGAAGCGTTGGGGAAATATGTCGAGAGTATTTCCAAAACTCGGAAAAATTATCACAATGGCGGCTAAAGAGGGGGGTGAAGATCCTGATATGAACCCAAAACTCCGCAGTGCTATTTTGACTGCAAAAGCGCAAAATATGCCAAAAGATAATATCGATGCGGCAATCAAACGGGCTTCCGGTAAAGATGCTATTTCGTTGGCAGAGATGAATATCGAGGGAAAAGGGCCGCATGGCGTTTTGTTTTTCGTCGAGTGTGCTACTGATAATAATGCGCGAACTATTTCAAACGTACGAACGATCTTCGGACGGGCTAAAGGTGAAACGCTTAATAATGGTTCACTTGAATTTATGTTTAGCCGTAAAGCGGTATTTCGTTTTCCTAAGCCTGCTATGGATTTAGAAGAACTCGAATTTGCTCTTATCGATGCAGGGATTGACAGCATCGAAGAAGAAGAGGGTGAAGTGAGCGTTTATGGTGAATACACCGCATTCGGAGCTTTGTCTGCTGAACTTGAAAAAATGGGGATTACCCCTGATAGTGCTGCACTGGAGCGTATTGCAAATTCTCCGGTAGAGTTTAGTGATGAGCAGATGGCAGATATCGAAAAGCTGATTGATAAACTCGAAGAGGACGATGACGTCCAAGCTGTCTATACTAATATTGGCTAAGCTACATTTATTTTAGAACACCAAAGGGATAATCCCTTTGGTTACGCATGAGCCTAAGGCACTAAAGATTGCTTCTGGACGGCAGAAAATTGCTCCTCTTCACTCTTCGTCTCATTGTTATCATCCTTTTCAGATTTACTATAATGTATTTTGGCATCCAAAAGAAGTGTTTTTGCAAAATGTGCTTTTGCACCTGAGGGAAAATGGGGATCTTTGAGTAAAATCGATATATTTTTGCTGCCGTTATGAGTGATGAGGCGTTGTAATGTCCCCTCTCCCATAGCATAGGCAAAATCGGCTAAATACCATGTTCCAAACTCTTTTTTTAGATAGAGAATATATCGAGCGACTGCTTTGGTAGAGCGATCTATATCAAGGCGTCCGTCATTGCCTTTCTTAACCGATAGGCCGAAATTTTTTGCACTTTGTTTACTTAATTGCCATAGACCTGCTGTTCCATATCCTCTTATTTTAGGATTAAATTTTGATTCTGCATAGGGGATGAGAGCAAAAAAAGGAGGGATTCCTTCATCTGCAAATTTTGCTTCGATATGTGCTTGATCTTTTGTCGTCTCATGATAACGTTTAAATAAAGGGGCTATGGTTCCTCGGTAATGATCGAGGGTATTGTCTAACACAGGGGTGTCCAAGATAGATTCATTTGATTGGAGGGATTGTAAAGAAATATCGATGGATTCGAGATCACTGCGGGCAAAGAGGTTCAAAGAAATGAGCATCAAAGAGAATAAAATAATCGGCTTCATTTTTATCCCCTATGTAGATTATTCTTATAGATTTTACTTATGATATCAAAAAAAAGATTATTTTTACAAATGTGAGTTTAATGAAAAGGATTTAGGATATATTGATTTTGGTTCCTGTCAAAAAAATGTAATCTTTTCCGGTCAAAGTTGCTCTGAATTTTTTTTGCTGCAAATATTTTTTACAATAGTATATATCTTTTATCAGTATCGACATCTCTGAGTAGGGGTAGTTCGGTGCTTTGGCTCCGTAAATCATCTCTCCTCCCATCCAGCGGCAGTTTGGAAATCCTAAAATCATTGCCCCTTCTTTATTCAGGTACTCTTGTACTAAAGAGGCAAACAGTGATTTAAACTCCAATGTACTGCTTTGCAAAGTACCGATCGTAATGATGAGGTCAAAACGTCCTAAATCCAGTGAAGCGAGATCATTAATATCGTGGACGTAAAAGATGGCATTTCCCTCATCAAACCGTTCACGGGCAACGGTGATCGCACTTGGCGAGTGGTCGATACCTACGAGGGAGAGATTCATATACTCTTCATGTGGAAGTATTTGACGAATAAGATCGAATTCGTCACCTGTATTGATCCCCAGATTCAAAATCCGTTTTTTCTCCCCGACTTTGACGCTCCGAAGCGCGCGCAGATAGGCACTGAGAAATGCAGGCTCTTCGTTTTTATGGATTGCCGCGAAACGCGATGCTGTTCCGTATTTTTCCTCTTTGGCTTCGCTAGCGTGAAACGAGTCACTGAGATCAAGTTTTTCGTAGGTGATCTGCACGATGTGTTCAGAAATTACTTTCGGGGTGAGCATCCGGCAAAAGAGCAGTTCGCCCAGATCGCTGAGCGCTTTGTAGCTGCGATAGAGATAGGAAGTGCCAGCAACCGTTATCGTTTCGCCGGCGTAGTGTCCGCGGCCGATATCTGGATTGAGGATTTCAAAGGTGAGGTTATCAGACTCTTGGAGTGCTGTTTGCCCCCATGATAGGATGTCGTGCATGGTTTCGGAGGTAAAGGTTTTCAAAATCTATACGCCCTTATTTTGTTATAGTGAATCGATAAAAGTTATTAAACTATCATAATAGGTTGTTAATGTGTCCCATGGATTTGGGAGGGTATCGCTTGTGAGATAAATATACCCTAACTGATAGGATGATAGCTTTGTTATTTTATCAGAATTAATCGTTGCACCGTATCCCAGCAGGGCAAATCGTCCTGCACCGTAATGGAGTGTATAAGCCGGCGGAGAGAGCGTATCATAATTCATGCCATTGTCTTCATAAATGACAGCCGTATCCGAAGCTCTAATAACCGATTCATCAGGATAAACGCCCGGATTGACAACCACACGGCTTGATTGATTGTGATCTTTTACATAGCGGTACAATCGATCGTAATAGTGATTAACATCGGCAGAGGAGTTAGTTTCATCGAGAAAAATACCGTCTAAATCCGGGTAGCAACCATAATAGCTGTCAATATCATTTTTAACGGCTTGCTCGGAGCGTGCACCATAGGAGGTATAAACGTAGCCTATGGCTTTTACGGATGAGGCTTTCAGGGTTGAAATTCCTAGTCGATAATCACTTGCAGTTGAAGTATTACAATCAACGGGTCCGCTATTGGGATTGATGATAGCGATGGTCTCTTTTGCGTGAGCCGTTTGCGCTACTTTTTGCCAACTTGAATCACTTGGATAGGTATAAAGGGGGATTAATGTCCCTCTAAAATGGGGCATTGAGGATGCCTTAAGCGCAGGAGAGAAGGAGGCAAAGGTGTCAAGCTGATGAATCACATAACCTTGAAATGAGCGGTTAGTGATCGACGTATTCAAAATGGTATGAACAGACTGAGGATCTGTATAAAATGAGACATTTGGCTCTTTGGAAGCGACCGTTTCGATTGCTAATTTAATGCTTTTTCCTGTTTTAGCATCAGCATAGAGGAGGGCATTTTGGCAATTGGAACTAAAAGCGGCAAAGTCATTAGTGTAATTCATGATAATGGTTTCATCTGCCAAATCGATAATAGTATAATCGATAGCTCTATTATTGGGAAAGCCTGTCGTAGCGATGAGATCGAGCCAATAGGGGAGTGATACTGAGAGTTTTAATCCATGAGCGTGAAGAGTAGTGCTCGCATAGGTTACGAGATCAAGATAGGCTTGCCATGCGGGGATATTTGCGGGATCAGTTTGATTGGCAAATGTAGTCCATGGTTCGATATCCAAACTTAGCCCTATTACTTTCCCCCCTGAAGCGTTGTAAGTAGTGATCTGATTAACCCATTGATCAATCGTCGCCTGTGTTGGATGCCCCGAACCGAGCATCCAAACGTTAGAACCGGATGATTCCATTTGCTGTGCATTGGTTGTGAAGTTGGCATCTTGATTGAGATAAATTGTCAGTGTACGATTTGGAAAATTGGTTTTAACGGTGTTATATCCGCTATTACCGTTCCAAGAATAAAATGAGAGGTCTGAGATAGCTACGCTTCCTGAATTACCGCCACCGCCGCCACAGCCGATGAAAAACAGCAGGGGAAATAAATAAAGGAAAAAACCAATAAATGAAATATTTTTAGAATGTGTCATATATAACTTTTTGTAGGAGATAAAACAAGATTATACAGGACTTAACCATTGTTTGGTTTTAAAACAACTCCCACGGGTTGTTCCAGTGCTCTAGTTGTGTTTTCATCTCTGCACTCATAAACCGTTCCCCCTCATCAGGCGGGACTACAAAACTAAATTCCTCGCCGTTCAAGGTAAAGCGTAATGCATAAGCGTGCAGATACCCGCGATCCTCTTTACGCGCAATATCAGCTTGTGCGTAGCGCTCATCTCCGGCGATGGGGGAACCGAGACTTTTTAGCGCGACACGGATTTGGTGAGTCTTGCCCGTATGGGGTTTGATGAGGAATCCCCGTTCATGGGTACGCAGGGCACAGCTGACGAATTGGGTGATAGCGGGGTTGTTCATGGTGGTGAGGAGTTTATAATCCCCCCGCCGCGCTTTATCCATATCCCCTTTTATCCATCCCATCTTTTTTTTCGGCTTGCGCATCGAGATCGCGAGGTAGTATTTCTCGATCTCTCGGTTTTCAAACATTTTCCCAAACTGCGCCGCCGTTTCGGAATTTTTGGCGAGAATCACCAGTCCGGAAGTCATTTTGTCGAGACGATGAACGGGGAAAAGGGGGATACCGAACTGCTCGGACATTTGCACGACAAATCCAGCCGAGTCTTCGGAGTGGAAGTTGGCACCTGCATTTTTGGTGAGTAGGAGAAAAGAGGGGTGATCATAGATTAGCATGATGTGATTATAGCGAAAGGGGATAAGGGAAGCCCCTCCTATCTTTACGCAAATTCTTTTTCGAGGATTGTATTAACAACGGAGTATAAATCATCTAATTTATTGGTCGCGATGTCGAAAACGATTTCAGCGTTAATGTCGATGTAGTGGTGTGAAATAACTTCTCTCGTTTTGATGACTTGACTCCAATAGGTGTTGTCTCTATACTTTTCAAGGAGTTCCGCATTTCTCTTGTTTAGATTTTTGGTAGCTTCTCCAATCGCTTGGATACGCATCAAGATGGAATCGAGTTTTTCCTGACCTTCATCGGTATCCAAAAAGTCATCGATACTTTTTATCACGCTCATCCGCTTTTTAATGATTTGGATACTCTCCGCGATGAACTCTAAAAGCTCCTGTGCGCTTTTTTTATCCATAGATCACTTCGTTCTCGATAGTGCTTTTTAATCCGGGTCTCATGTGAGCATGAGAAGCGATCAAATCTACTTTCTTGAGTAGATCGTTTTCGATTTGAACCCATAGTCCGCTGAGCGCGTCAAAAGTGTTTTTTTCGAGATGGACATACAGATCGATGTCACTCGTATCGGTTGCTTCGTCTCTGGCATAACTGCCAAACAGCCCGATTTGCTGTACACCGTATTTGGTTTTAAATTCTTGGATATGCGTTGTAAGGTAGCTTAGAATGGTTTGTTTGGTGCAGGGCATTCTTAAACTCCTTTTTCTCAAATTATATCCCTCTATAGTGTTTTTGTCAAAAGGGGAAAGGGTGTAGTTTTATTTGATACAATATTAGTACTGAGGAAAAAAATTCTAGTTTAACGCAATATAGGAGATATATGCTTATCATTGGTGAAACAGCTTTTAATTTTGACTTTGAAGATGCTGATCACGCTTTATTTTTGCTATTGGGTGCTACAGTTGCAGAAATTCAGGTTTTTGAGGCTTCTTTGTCTTTTAAATTTTCAGCGTTACTTACACAAAACAATCAGTCGGATAAAAATTTTAAAGAAAATCAAGAGTTACTTTCAACAAAAACTTTGGGATGGATTGCAAATAGATTTAAAAAACATTTTCAAAATTCAGAGCTTACCATCTTGCTTGAGGAAACAGTAGAAAAAAGAAATTATGTTGCTCATCATATTTTAAGAGATTATGGTTGGCCTCTGATGAGTAATGATGCTTATATCGAAGCTATTACAAAGCTAGAAAAAATTCGATTTGATATTCATAATTTGGAAAAAGAAATTGGTCGTCATTTAATTGAAGAAAATATAATTGAAAACTTGATCATGGTCTTAGATGGAGAAAATGGAGACTTAGAAATTATTGGTAAAAAAGTTTAACAAATTAGCAGAGCCAATTAAAAACCCATAAGTTGGTTTTACTCGTATTTGATAATCTGATACTCCCAAACCTCTAAATCCCCCAACGTCAAATTCCCAAACGACGAACGGTGCAATGCTGTCACATGGTTCCCAACCGCATGTTTTGGAGAAGTGAGGCGATGGAGGAGGGCTCGGTTCGTTAATCGTGTTTGGTTTTGATATCGTTGGGGTTATTGTGTTTGCCGTTTTATTTCGGATTTTTAATCGTAGAATTTGAGACGAAGAGACTGCATTAATATAGCGTTCATACTTATTGAGCGAGAATAGCGTTACAATAATAAAAAGTTATCAAAGGGGTCTCCTGTGAAATTCAAGTTTATCCTTATCAGCATGTTGTTCGCATCGTTGTCATTTGGTGCGGCGTGGGAACAAAGTACATCATCACAAAATGTAAAAGCGGTTGTCAGTTCCGACAAGCCATTGATCGTTGGCAATAATGCTCTCATGATTACGTTGAATCAGCAAAATATGCCGATCGATAATGCGGGTGTAGAAGTTAAAGCATTTATGCCGGCAATGCCGGGAATGCCCGCTATGGAATCCAAAGGCAAAGCGGTCGCACAAGGTCATGGAATATACAAAACGTCGGTTAATCTGGATATGGGCGGAACGTGGCAGTTTCAAATCTTCGTAACCACGAAAGAGGGAAAAAAATACCGTCTTAAAACATCGTTGAGCCTCTAGGAATAGGGCGATGATACGAGTCGCTCTGGCACTATCGGTTGCCGCGGTATTGGGCTACTGTGAGAGTGTAGATGTCCTGATACGTCAGGCATTGCAAAATAGTCCTTCTCTTATCAGTGCGCAGGCTCGTGTCGAACAAAGCCGATCTCAAAAAGAGATATCCCGTAATTTTGACAACCCCTCTTTGCAGCTGCTGGTCAATGATATCCAGACTCGGGATATTACCAACCGTTCGTTAGAACCGATGCAGTTTACGACCCTCTCATTACAGCAAAAGCTCCCGTTTGCCGGCAAGCGCGATCTGCGTTACGAGGATGCACAGGCACAGGAAGTGTATGCAGATTTAACTCTGAGCCAATCCAAAGCGTTATTGGTCAGTGAAATCAAAAAAGAGGCTTACCGTCTTTGGCAGATTAGCGAAGAGGAACGGATATATCGAGATTTTGAGACAATCGTCCGCCAAAACGGCGAACTTTATACCGCCCTCTCATCCTCTGCTGCTGCGGGGCGGCATATGGGGATCATGTCATCTCAAATGGATCTTTCACAGATCAAAATCATTCAGGCCGATCTGGCGCAGGAGAAGGAACGCTCCTATGCCGCTCTTTCACAGTTGTGTGCAAAACAGGTAGAGAAGGTAGATGTGGATTTGAACATGGGGCAGATTGAACCCATCGAGTCGTATAAAACATCTCTGGAAAACAATTTCGGCTACCGTGCCAAAGAGGCTCAGCTAAAATCGGCAGGGGTACAGCTGCGCCAATCACAGCTCGATGTCTATCCGGACGTAACGGTGCAGGCAGGATACAGCCGTCGTGAAGCGTTCAATGACTATTGGAGTATCGGTGTCAACATTCCGCTACCTGTGTATGGTACGGAGTCGGTGAAAGAGCAGATTAACCGTGAAAAGGTACTGGAGCGAAGCCGCGACAAAGAGGCGGTCTATCTGCAGCTGGAAGCTTCAATGCGCCAAAAATATGCCGAGATGGTGAAATCTGCCGAAGTGTGGAGAGTGATTCACGATGAAAGTCTGCCGCAGCTCAACCACATGTTCGAACTCTCCGAAGCTTCAATCCGCAACGGTGAGGATTTGTTCCGATTTACTGAACTGCTCAAACAAAAACTGCAACTGCAACTGCAACAGTCACGCTCCGTTGCGGCGTTCTACCGTGCCCAGGCGGAACTTGATTTACTGGTGGGGAAAGAGTCATGAGATATTTTTTAGCTTTAGTGATAGTGGGATCGGTATTGTGGGCCAAACCCGCCCCGATCATCCAGCAGTTTAACGTCACGACGGTAAAGGTCAAACGTGCTGACACGACGGCGAATGTGGGAAAAAACTTCGGCTATCTCAGGGCGGATGAATCTCAAGAATCGATCATCGCGCTCCGTTTCGGCGGATATGTCGAAAAGCTTCGCGCTACCGAGACCTATCAGCATATTTCCAAAGGAGAAGTAATCGCAGAGGTCTACAGCCCCGAAGTGCTGCAGGCCAAAGATGAGTATCTCAGTTCGCTCAAATACAACGCTATCCGTCCTAATCCGGGGATGGTTCAGAGTACGAAAGAGCGGCTGATTTATCTGAATGTTCCGATGTCCGAGATAAGCGCGATCGAAAAAACGGGGACGGTAGGATCTACGACGACGGTACGCTCTCCCGTATCCGGATATATTTTCGATAAAAAGATCGACAAAGGTTCCGCTTTTGGCGCTATGCAGCCGCTGTTTCGGGTTGTCCGGCTCGATCCGATCTGGCTGGAGATGAAATTTCCTCCCGAACAGCTCGAAACGCTTCAAAAAGTGGACTCCTACGAAATCCGTGTAACGGGGTTTGAGCGTCCGTTATACGCCAAACGGGGGAAAATCTATCCGAACACCAATCCGAGCGAATCGACACTGACGATGCGTATCACTCTTCCAAACCCGGGCGGAAAACTGTTTCCGGGGATGTATGCTTCGATTACCCCGATGATGCATGCAAGCGGAGCCTTGGTCGTCCCCCGCAGTGCCGTCATCCGAAAAAAAGGGAAATGGTTCTGCTTTAAAAAAGGGGAATACGAGGGGGAATACGAGCCGGTAGAGGTCAATGCCATAGCGGTCGGAAATGATCGCTATGAGATCCGTTCAGGACTTTCCGAGGGGAATGAAGTAGTAGCCAATGCCCTCTTCATGATCGACTCGGATGCCCAGATCAACGGGAACTTTTAGGATATGTCATGGTAGAGCGTCTGATAGAGTGGAGTCTGCGATTTCGCTACTGGGTTATAGCGGCGGCACTCGTGCTGAGCCTGTTATCGATCTGGGCGATACGGCACACTCCGCTGGACGCTATCCCCGATCTCTCTCCACCGCAGGTGATCTTGCAGCTCAAATGGAAAGGGCAAAGCCCCGAGATCATCGAAGCGCAGGGGACCTATCCGATCGTCCGTCAGCTCCTCTCTCTCCCTGCGATCAAAACGGTTCGGGGATTTTCGGGGTATGAGAACGGTCTGATTTACATCATATTTAAAGACGGGGTCGATCTGTACTGGGCACGTTCGCGTGTCCTTGAGCAGCTCTCAACGCTGCAGTCGCAGCTTCCCAAAACGCTTGAAGTCTCTCTCGGACCCGATGCGTCAGGGGTAGGGTGGGTATACGAATACGCCCTTGTTTCCAAAACCAAAAACCTTGCCGAATTGCGGACATTGCAGGACTACACCTACCGCTATGCGCTGCAGGGGGTTTCGGGGGTCAGTGAAGTTGCCTCCGTCGGAGGATTCGTCCCGACCTATCAGGTAACATTGAACAACGATGCATTGGTGCGCTATAACCTCAGTGTCGGCGAAGTCGCCGCAGCGATTAGAGGGAATAACAACGACGTCGGAGGGCGGATTGTCGTCCAAAACGGGTATGAGTGGATGGTACAAGCCAAAGGGTATCTCCAAAACATCGACTCGATCGAAAACCTTGTCATTGCGACCCGCGGGGGTGTTCCCGTCCTTTTCTCCCAAATCGCCCGTATCGAAAAAGTCCCTGAAAACCGTCGCGGGTATGCCGATCTAAACGGTCAGGGGGAAGTTGTCGGGGGTATCGTCGTCGTCCGATACGGCGAAGACGTTTACCGTGTCATTCAGCGGATACGGGAGAAACTCGACACGATCCATGTTGCAGGGGTCGAAGTAGTCCCCGTATATGACCGCTCCAGCCTGATCCGCTCCGCCATCGCTACCCTCACGACGACGCTCGAGCATGAAAGTCTGATCGTCATTGCGGTAATCGCCCTCTTTTTGCTCCATCTGCGCAGTGCACTGATTGTCCTTATTATCTTGCCGCTTACCATCGCGATCACCTTTTTGCTGATGAAACTTTTCGGGATCGGCTCGAACATCATGTCGCTGGGCGGGATCGCCATCGCAGTGGGGACGATGGTAGACGCGTCGATTATCATGATCGAAAATGCCCACAAGGTACTGCTTCAGCGTGAAAGTGAGTCGGGAACGCTTACAACCGCACAGCGGCTTGATGCCGTCCTCTATTCGTCGAAAATGGTAGGGCGTCCCATCTTTTTCGCATTGGCGCTTGTTGTCGTATCGTTCCTCCCTATCTTTGCCCTTCAGGGACAGGAGGGATTGCTGTTCACTCCGCTGGCGTTTACCAAAAGTTTCGCTATGGGGGTAGGGGCGCTGCTCTCGGTGACGCTCGTACCGGTACTGATCTACCTGATCGTACGGGGTCGTATCCTCTCCGAACAGACCAATCCGGTGAGCCGTTTTTTCATTTGGCTTTATCATCCGATTCTTATTGCTTCGATGAAGTTTCGCTATCTTCTCCTTGTTTTGGTCGTTGTCGCATTGGGGTATACGGCGTATGTGTACCGCTCTTTGGGGTGGGAGTTTATGCCGATGATGGATGAGCAGACACTGATGTACATGCCCGTCACCCAAAGCGGTGTCAGTATCGATCAGAGCAAAGCGCTGACCCAATATACCGATTCGGTGATCAAAAGCTTTCCGGAAGTGCAGAGCGTATTTGGAAAAGGGGGACGGGCGGACAGTGCGACCGATCCCGCTCCGCTGGGGATGATCGAAACGATTATCACCCTCAAACCCAAAGATCAATGGCGAGATGGGATGACAACTGCCAAATTGCAGCAGGAACTCGACAGCGCCCTACAGGTTCCGGGACTGGTCAACTCATGGACCTATCCGATCCGAGGACGGATCGATATGCTCCTCAGCGGTATCCGCACTCCGCTGGGGATCAAGCTTTACGGCGATGATTTGCCGACGCTCCAAAAAACGGCGCGCGAGATCGAAAGCCGTTTGCAGCAGATTCCCTCTACCCAGAGCGTCTTTGCCGACCGCAGCGACAGCGGGTATTACATCGATATCGATATCGACGAAGCGGCATTGGCGCGCTATAACCTCCGCAAAGAGGCGCTGCTGGATTACACCTCCGCCGCGATCGGGGGGATGGGGCTCTCGACGATGTACAAAGGGCGGGAACGTTACAGCGTCAGCCTCCGTCTCGAAGAGGATGAGCGCACCTCACTTGACGCAATCCGATCCATCCTGATTAAAACACCGCTCGGTTACGCACCGCTCTCGACCTTCGCCCGTATCGATTATCGCGAGAGTGCGGCGATGATCAAGAGTGAAAAAGCGCGTCCCGTCGCCTATGTCTACATCACTCCCAAAGAGGGGGTGAGTGCGACGGCGTACAAAGCCGAGGCGCTGCAACAGCTCTCTTCGCTCAAACTCCCCGAGGGGTACACGTACGAGTGGGCGGGACAGAGCGAATATCTCGAATCGGCGCTCAATACGCTGATGTGGATTGTCCCTGCCGTGATCGCTCTTATCATCGTCCTTATCTATCTGGCATTGCGCGAGTGGGTCTCGACGATCATTGTCCTCTCGATGCTCCCGTTTGCCCTTTTGGGCGGTGTCCTCTATCTCAAATGGCTCCACTTCAACATCAGTGTCGCCGTTATCGTCGGATTTTTGGCACTTCTGGGGGTGGCGGCGGAGACGGCGATTGTCATGATCGTCTATCTGCACGAGAGTATCGAGAGCCGTATCCGCGGCGGTGTCGCAATGGACAAAGCAGCCCTCAATGAGGCGATTTACGAGGGGGCGGTTAAGAGGGTTCGTCCGAAACTGATGACGGTATTTGCGATCCTCGCGGGGCTGCTGCCGATCATGTACAACCACGGTGTTGGGAGCGAAGTGATGCAGCGGATCGCCGCCCCGATGATTGGGGGGATTGTCACCTCGGCAGTAGTGAGTCTCATCTTGATCCCGATTTTGTATCAGATGGTGATGCAGCGAAAATTGCAGCGAGGTGAAGAACTTTTATAAAGGGAGTTACTATGGAAAAAGACGTTGTCTGCGCGATGGCGCTGGAACTGATAATCGCGGCGGCGTCGATGAGTTTCAGTTCGGTGTCAGTGATTATGAATGCATTGCGGTTGCGCAATGTCAGGCTCTGATGACGATATAGATTTCATACATAAAACCTTAAAAATCCGATATAATGACAGAAAGCTGTCATAAAGGCGATCCTATGCAAGCCCTCAACTACACAACCGCTCGCAACTCACTCAAATCGATCATCGATGAGGTGTGTGACAATAACGAAGAGGTGATTGTCACGACCAAAAACGACAAGAGTGTCGTCATCATGTCGCTCGATGAATACAACCGTACCCATGCACAGCTCAAACGCGAACTCAAAGAGGCAAAAGAGCAGATCGAGCGGGGCGAATACATAGGGATAGATGAAGCATTTGATTGTGTAATCGCGAAATATGCGGATTGATTTTTCACCCAAAGCGCATCATCGTTTGGAGATGATTGCCGAATACATCTATGAACAAACACAATCCAAAAAATTTACACGAGAGTATTTGCAACGTCTTCATGAATTTATTGTGAGTACATTGAGTGCTTTTCCCTATGCGGGGCGAAGTTCGGAAGAACTGATCAGTGGTTCGCGCAAACTTGTATATCAGGGCTACTCGATCATCTATACCGTTGAGAAAGATCAGATTTGGATATTGACGCTGTATCGGGAAAATTTGCCGTGATGTTTATTGATGAGTTTCAGCTCGATGTCGGTGATTACGAATGCATTACGATTGTGGGGTGAGAAGCTTTGATTCATTATCTTGACATGGTATATAATAGTGTATATAATCATAATATACATTCTATAAAAAGGTGAGTAATGTTTGATTGTCTCGATGTCGAACGATTACACGGGTTTGATTGGGACGATGGCAATATCCAAAAAAACAAACTCAAACATGGTCTCGATTTTTGGCTGATCGAAGAGATATTTTTCAACGAACCGTTACTCATCTATGAAGATAATGCCCATTCGGAGCAAGAGTGCCGATGTTATGCGTTGGGTAAAGCCGATAATGGACAAATGCTCTTTGTCGCCTTTACGGTGCGAGGACAAAATATCCGGGTGATTTCGGCACGACCGATGAGCAAAAAGGAGAGAAGCTATTATGAAAAAAAATCCTGAACTTAAAACCGAAGAAGAGATTGCGGCATTTTGGGACGAACACGACTCGACCGAGTATATCGACTGGGACAAAGCCAAACCGGTACGCCTTACAAAGTTGCAAAAGAGTGCGAAAACGATCTCGATTCGTATGCCTGTCGATATGATCGAAACACTCAAAATTCAAGCCAATAAAAATGACATTCCCTATCAGTCGTATCTAAAGATGTTGATTGCGGATGGCTTAAAGGCGCATGGGTAACAACGTCATTTCTATTCAGGAGAGTGGGATCAAGTTAAAAATGGGAAATGAAACCATTTTATTTGATACAATATGACCATTATGGTACAAGAATCCATCTCACTATCAGCATCTATGGAAAATGATCAAGAATTACTCATATCGTGGTTTTGTGTGATTGGTATGATAGTTGTGTCTTGGTCTTCAGTAGAGAGGTCAATAGATCAATGTGTCCACTTATTACATAAACAAAATCCATTAAAGTGTAAACCAATGAGACTGGCTGGAAAGTTCGACTTTATTTCAAACAAATTACCTGATCAATTGGCGAAGCAGTATAAAATTGAATCAATAATTAAATTAACAAAAAACACTGTACAAATTCGTGATGTTTGTGCTCATGGTGTTCTGGAATTTTACGATAAAAATGAAATTAAAATTGGTAAAGTTGTTGGCAAAGATAAGGAACACAAGATCGAAATATTTATTATTGATCGAGAGAGATTAAACAAATCAGCAGAAAATTTAATTGCTCTATCGAAAAAGTGGAATGAAATAGTTAGCACGTTAAGTCAGAAAAATTAAGTAATTAAGAAATTAACTTATACTCTCCCACCTTTAACTCCCACAAACGAAGAGCGGTGCAACGCTGTGACATGATTCCATGTAGCGAAAAATTAACTAGTAGCAAAATATTTGTCATCATCATTTTAGCTATGTATAGGAAATATCAATGGTTAAATCCTTTGTATAATTTTTTTGATCGCCAACGTTATTCAGATACACATGCTTTACTGAAAGTAGGGGATGAATGGTATCACTGGAGTTTTGAGAAGAGGGATTTTGTGAACGATTAAAATTGAGCTGGAGGGAATGACAGATTAGTTAGGTATTTCTTTTTGAGTTAGAATTCGATACTCTCCAACCTCTAAATCCCCCAGCGTCAAATCCCCGAACGATGAGCGGTGCAAGGAGACAACATGATTCCCCACCGCCGCGAACATCCGCCGTACCTGATGGTAGCGCCCCTCGACGATTTCTAGCGTGGCATGAGTCTCATCGATCACGGTAAGATGGGCAGGAATGCACGGTGTTTTTTCGCCGTTAAGCATCAGCGCCCCCGAAGCAAAAATAGCTTCTTCATCCCCTTTGAGAGGTCGATCCAATGTCGCTTCGTAGATTTTCGAGACATGATGTTTCGGAGAGGTGAGGCGATGCAGTAGTGCGCCATCATCGGTGAGCAGCAGCAGTCCGCTCGTATCTTTGTCCAGTCGTCCGACGGTGGAGATTTTTGGATCGCGTCTGCGCCACCGCTCAGGCAACAAATCGTAGACGAGACGCCCTTCGCCGTCGTCGTGGCTGCAAACATACCCTACGGGCTTGTTCATCAAAATCACCATCCCCTGCGGCGGGTCAAGCGGTTCTTTCTCGAAGAGGATATGTTCATGAGAGACTTTGGTGTCGGGTTTGAGAGGGAGGTTTTCGGTGTGGGTGATGATTCCCTCACGGATGAGAGAGGCAACCTCTTTGCGACTGCAATAGCCCAAAGAGCCTATGAGTTTGTCGAGGCGGGTTTTAGAATTCACCTAGCTTTTCCTCGTATTCGGCCTCGATCCGTGTGATCTCATCGTGAGCGATTTCGAGCTTCTCGAACAGCTCTTCGATCATCTTCTCATCCTCTGCGACGCTTTTGGAGAGTTCCATAAGCTTGGAGCTTTCTCCTTTATTCGAATACTCGATGAGGAGTTCATGGGAGGTTTTGAGCTTCTCTTCGAGCTTCATGATCGTCTCTTCGCACTTTTCGACCTCTTTTTTCAGCGGGCTTAGAAGTTTGGAACGCTCCTGTACCAATGCGGCACGCTGTTGTTTATTCTCTTTTTTGTTGATATTTTGGGTTACTTTGACAGGTTTTGGAGCGTCGGTGATCTCTTCATCCCATCCAATTTTTTCCAAAAAGTCATCGTACCCGCCATCAAAAAACTCGGCAGTTCCCTCACGAAAGATGATGAGCTGATCGGCAAGCTCGCGCAAGAGCATCTCGGAGTGGGTGACGATTACCGTGGAGCCTTCGAAGCGTTTGATAGCGTCGCAGAGTGAATCGATCGACTGCATATCGAGGTGATTGGTCGGCTCATCGAGAAAGAGGAGGTTAGCAGGGGTGGCGATGATTTTGCCCAGCATGACACGGCTGCGCTCTCCCCCTGAGAGGATCGAGATTTTTTTATCGGCATCGTCGCCGCTGAACATCATTGTCCCGCAGATCCCTCGGATACGGACGTTTTGGAGGGTGTTGTCGGCACTTTGGATCTCTTCGGTGATCGTGCGGTTTTTATCGAGGCGGTCGATGTTGGTCTGACCGAAATGGGCGATGGCGGTGGCGGGGTGAGAGATGATCTCCCCGTTCGGTGTCAAAACTCCCGCGAGGGTGTTGAGGAGGGTCGATTTACCTTTGCCATTTTTCCCGATGATGGCGAGACATTTTTTCGCTTCGAGGGAGAAAGAGACATCTTGGAACAACGGCTCTTCGGGTGTGTAGCCAAACGAGAGATTTTTCACCTGCATGATCACTTTGGCGGGAGTCGGTTTATACGAGAAGGAAAAGGAGAGATCTTTTTCCCCCTCCAGTGATTCCATTACCCCCATTTTGTCCAGCTCTTTTTGTTTGGACTGCGCCATCACCGCGCTCGATGCACGAGCTTTGTTGCGGGCGACAAAATCTTCCAATTCGGCGCGCTTTTTGTCGTGGTTTATTTTGGTCTTGACGTAGAGCTCATCTTCGCTTTCCATCATCTCATAATACTTGTGGCTATTGCCTTTGATGATGCTCACATTACGGCGGCGCAATCCCATCGTGTGGGTAGTGACCGAATCCATGAAATCACGATCATGGGTGATGAGGATCACTTCCCCCTCAAAACTGCGGATAAAGCTTGCTAGCCATCGCAGAGAGACGATATCGAGGTAGTTGGTCGGCTCATCCAGTAGCAGCAGGTTCGGTTCGGTGACGAGGAGTTTGACGAGGTTGAGACGGATTTGATACCCACCTGAGAAACTGAGCGGGTCTTTGTCTAAATCGTCCTGCGTAAATCCTAGACCAAAGAGGATCTTCTCTACCCGATACACTTCATGTTCCATATCTCCGGTGAGGACGGAGGCACACTCTTCACGCACGGTTTTGTGGGTGAAGTGGAGGTGTTGGCGGAGGGTGCCGATACGGTAATTTTTCGGGATGATGATCTCTCCCGAATCGTAGGGTTCTTCGTCGAGGATGATTTTAAAGAGGGTCGATTTACCCGTCCCGTTGCGTCCGACGAAACCCACTTTGTTTCCGGCGTTTAGTTTGAGAGAGAGGTTATCGAACAGGACGCGTGTCCCGTAGCTTTTGGTGAGGTTATTGATTTGAATCATGAGGCGGCAGTTATTCCTCTATTTTGTGTGGTAATTTACCGGGCATCGCCTCTTTATTGGCGAGCATATCTTCGATTTGACGTTTCACTTTGTCGTAGCGAAATTGCTCTTTAAAGGCATTAATCCGTCCCCCAGCTGCATTGGGATGTCCGCCGCCGCCGACCCATTCGCCTGACATCATCGCCACATCGACTTTATCATGACCTCGTAAACTCATCGTTCCGCGTGTTCCTACGTCAACGATAAAATCAAAATCGGGAAATTCGGTCAAAAAGCCGTTTCCGATGATCGAGGTATTACCTAAACCATAGCTCAAAAATCCGCGCCATCCTTTGTAATAGATGGTCATGGTTGAGCGTTTGGTTCCCAGCAATGCGACGATGTATTTGGTGGAGAGATTATCGAGAGTATTATCCACACCGTCTTTGAAAAAATCTTTTTTCATTTTATGAAGTGATTCGTCGAGGACGATATTGGCATTTGTCATAAATCGCATAGTTGCAGCATGTTCAAGCATGGCAAGTTTGTAGGCGCGGTCTTCATCAGCAAACATGACGCGGCTAAGTTCTTTAGCATCAGAGATGAGGCGCATACAAACTTTACCGTATTCAAAATCATCTTCTTCGTCTTGATGCCAAAGATCGACAGCATTGACGACTTTAACAAAGGCTTCGAGCCATCCGCCACCTTCCAACCCGTAATGCTCCATCGCGTATTCGTAAACGATTTTCGTAGCACAACGCTCGGTATCCAGAAAATACCACGGATATTGTGCCGCCGTATCTTTGCCGCTTCCATGGTGATCGAGCAGAGTAATCGTAATATTCCATCCACCTTCATTTAGACGGTTTACTTCTGTATTGAGCCAGCGTGCTTCATCCGGATAGAGGTTTAGATCACTGATTAAGATGGTCGCAGTTTGCTTGTTTTTTTTGATCCGCTCGATAATCTCTTCGAGGCGATCCATCACTTCGGCACCATAATTGGCATTAAAGCTGACCATTGTATGTTCTGTCTGTGCCATAACCAGCTGGCAGGCATAACCGTCAAGATCGATGTGAGAGAGGTGGAAGAAAGTTTTTTGCATAAATATCCTATTTATTGTCTAGATTAATGGAACCGAGTACTTCAAATTTGGCATTTGAATCGATTTCGGCATGCGAGAGGGTGACGATGTCGAGGCTGAAACGCTCATAGATTTCAGCCAGCGGACGACGAAGTTTTGGATCGACGATAATAATGATCGGAGAAATTCCTTTTTGTAAGAGCTCTGTTGCTTTTGCGCTGGTTGCTTGAATAAGATCATTGATCTCTCCAACATTAAGTAAAAGCTGACGGATTCCATCACGTTCTTGTGATTTTTCCAACATTTTTTGCTCACTCATCGTATCAAAAGTGAGAAGTTTAATAATTCCATCTGGTCCGGTATAGAGCTGTGTAATGATACGGGAGAGTTTGGCACGAACATGTTCGGTGATGATATCAATACTTTTGGTGTATTCAGCCACATCTGCCATCGTTTCTAAGATCGTAATCATATCTTTGAGAGGAATACGTTCATGCAATAATGCTTTGAAAACACGTTGGATCAAACCAATATTCGCTACTTTGAGCAGATCATCGACCACAACAGGATAATCGCCTTTAATTTTTTCAATGAGTGCTTGAGTTTCTTGGCGGGTAAGAAGCTCTTCGGCATGGCGTTTGATCAGTTCACTCATGTGGGTAGAGATAACAGTTGCAGGGTCCACGACGGTGTATCCATTGATAATCGCATCTTCTTTGAGAGCAGGGTCGATCCACAGTGCATCGAGACCGAATGCCGGCTCTTTTGTCGGTTCTCCGTCTATTTCTCCGATTGCCATACCGCTGTCCATTGCTAAAAAGCGATCAGGCTGGATAATTCCATCACCAATATTGACCCCTTTTAGGAGGATCTCATATTGATTTGGTTTGAGATGGAGATTATCGCGAATACGTACCTGAGGCATTAAAAAACCAAAATCGGAGGCAATTTTTCGTCGCATTGAGCGGATACGCTCCAGCAAATCTCCACCTTGTGCACTGTCGGCGAGACGGATGAGCTGATACCCCAACGTGAGTTCGAGCATCTCAATTTTGAGAATATCTTCGAGTGCGGCTTCTTCTTCTTTTGCAATCTCTTCGTTGCTTTTTTTACGTGAGGTACTTGGGGCAGTTTCTTCGATATCTTCTTCACCCGCTTTTTTGATTTGAGGGGCTGAAGTGAGGATTAATTCCCCTTTTTCGTATTTGTGCAGAGCATATCCTAATGTTAAGAAAACAAGTCCGACAAATCCCATTGAGATGGTTGGCAGACCAGGTACGGCAGCAAACATGATCATGATAAATCCGACAATCAGCATGATTTTTGCATTACCCATAAGCTGATTAATACTGCCCTCTGCGAAATTGCCTTCGTCATTTGAAGCGCGGGTAATCATGATACCGGTTGCCGTTGAGATAATAAGAGCAGGGATTTGAGAAACCAGACCGTCCCCGATTGTGAGGATTGTATAGGTTTGTGCACTTGCGGAGACATCGAGGTTAAATTGGAAAATACCGATTAAAAATCCTCCGACGATATTGATCAACGTAATGATGATCCCTGCAATCGCATCCCCTTTAATAAATTTTCCAGACCCGTCCATTGCTCCATAGAAATTGGCATCTTGCAAAATTTCGGCACGACGTTTTTTGGCCTGTTTTTCATCAATCAGACCACTGTTTAAATCGGCATCGATTGCCATCTGTTTCCCTGGCATTGCATCGAGAGTAAAACGTGCTGCGACTTCGGCGACGCGGTTGGACCCTTTGGTTACAACCATGAAATTGATCAAGACCAAGATACTAAAAACGATAACCCCGATAACGTAGTTACCTCCGACAACGAAATTTCCGAAACTGGTAATGATGTCACTGACCGCTTGCGGCCCTTCGTGACCATGGCTGAGAATCATACGTGTCGTTGCAATGTTGAGCGATAGACGAAAGAGGGTAATGACCAATAGTAATGTCGGAAAGGTAGTTAAATCGGTTGGTTTTGGAATATACAATGAAATCAATAAAATCAATACTGAAATTGAGATAACGACAGCAAGAAATAAGTCGAGCAGTGCGCTGGGTAGCGGGACGATAATAATCGCCAAAATTGTCATAACAAAAAAGACGACACTTAAATCCCGTGAAGCGAAAAGGGCGGATAATACCGTCTTTACAGTGGGCGTTTTATTCTTTGCTTTTGCCAAGAATCACTCTTCTAAAATGGCTTCGAGGGTCAGGATACCTAAAAAGGCATCGACTTTCCCCTGTAATCGGTTTAAAAATGGCCATAAACCACAACTCATTGCTTTATTAGAAGGACAATCTTCTTGTGAAGGGGAACAGCTAAAGACTGCAGGACTTTTACCTTCTGCAGCTTCCATGACTTCGAGTACAGTAATCTCTGAGCTTTTACGGGCGAGTTCGAATCCGCCGTTAACCCCTTTGTATGAGTTAAGGATCCCTTTGCGTGCCATGGCTTGGAGAATTTTTGCTAAAAAACTTTTAGAGATATCGAGTTCTTTGGAGAGGGTGTCCGCATCGAGTGCATGACCGGTTTTGGCTAAAACGATGAGTGACAATAAAGCGTATTCGCTGGCACGGGTCATAAGCATCGTCTAGTCTCCTGTATTTGAAAAGCTATTATAGCTAAATTTTATTAGAGTCGACTTGTAGTGGAATTTAACGCAAAATGAGAAATTTTTAGCTATAATTCCGGTCCTGCTTGAGAAAAATTGTTTTCACAAGTAAATTTTATACCCATCAGGAGGCTATTATGGCTTTAGATACGGCGAACAAAACGCAAATTATCAAACAATACCAAAGAACTGAAGGTGATACTGGTTCAAGTGAAGTGCAAATCGCTCTTCTTTCAACTCGTATCGCTGCTCTTACTGAGCATTTAAAAACATTTAAAAAAGACCATTCATCACGTCTTGGTCTTTTGAAATTAGTTGGTCAACGCCGTCGTTTGATGCGTTATTTGAAACGTACAAACCGTACTAGTTACAACAAATTGGTTGCTGATCTCGGAATCCGCGACAACATCTAATCCCCTCTTTCCCCGATTTTCGGGGAACTTCTTCTTTTCTAAATCTTTATAATTTTTTATCAGAGTTAATAATCATACATCGTGATGATAATGTTCCAATACCCGTTTATACTCTTCATATACTTGCGCAGGTGTAAGGGATGTTTTATACATTCTGAGGATTTGTCGGATAAAATCGAGTGGATATTCGATAGATAAACCTGCATTGCGCGCATAGATTTTTGCTAATGTTTCGTACATCCCCTCATAAACTTCGGAGTCTTCAGCTTTGAGACGATCCAAATTTTCTTGGGCTTGGATGAGCTTTGTATCATTAAATTCGCCCCGTTCGTTGATAGTCTTACGCTCTTCGACATAATCCTTGAGGCTTTTGCGGTTTAGGACGTAATCGGTAAAAGTTTCTATGAGTGACATAATAACTCCTTATTTATTCGTTTTAATGATTGTACGCTTCAATCGTAGCAATAGCGTAGCACGAATCGGATAAGGAAAAGTTTCTTAAACACCGAAAATCTTTTTCGCCCGCTCTAAATCTTCTACCGTATCGATCCCGAATCCGCTACTTGCGACTTTGACCATCGAGATTTTTTTGCCGTGATAGAGGGCGCGGAGCTGTTCGAGTTTTTCGATGTCTTCGAGTGGTGCTTCACCCAGAGCGCAGAAATCGTGGAGTGATTTTTTGGTAAAACCGTAAATGCCGATATGCCCGAAATAGTTTGCCTCTCCGCTGCGGTTAAACGGGATTGGTGAACGGGAGAAATAGATGGCGTTGTGATCAGCGTCGGTGATTACCTTGACGAGGTTCGGATCTTGTGCCGACTCGGTATTGATCGCGTTGTAGCAGCTTCCCATGATGAACGGTGCATTTTGGCTTTTGAGCATATTGAGTCGCTCGATGAGGAGTTCGAGTACTTCGGTTTCGATAAACGGCTCATCGGCTTGGACATTGATAATGAGTTCATCATCCGGAACGTCGATGATCTGAGCACACTCGTTGATACGGTCGGTTCCGCTTTTGTGGGTCGTGGAGGTGAGGCGTGCTTCGACACCGTGTGCGGCACAGATTTCGAGGATTTTCTCATCATCGCACGCGACGACAACGCGATCGATCGATTCGACCCGTTTGGCGGTACGGATCACCATCGGCAAACCACCAATGTCGGCGAGAACTTTTTCGGGGAAGCGGGTAGAAGCGAGACGGGCTGGGATAATAATCATAGTTAAACCTATAGATAAGATATAATTGCCTAAATAATAACGAAAAGAGTCGTAAATGCTCCTTTATCAACCCGACGGCGGCTATTGTTACAACAGCGATTCGATACTGCTGTACGGATTTATCTCCCGATTTTCCCCGCGTGGAAAGCTTCTCGATGTGGGGGCAGGGAGCGGAATCGTAGGGCTTTTGATCGGGCGAGATTTTCCGCAAGTGAGCCTCGAAGCAGTTGAGAAACAGCCGTTGTATGTCGAATTTGCTCGCCGAAATGCCGCGATAAACCGTATCGGTTATACTTTGCATGAGGGGGATTTTTTGGATCACGCTCCGCATGGGAGTTACGATTGGATCGTCTCAAATCCCCCGTTTTATCACGAAAATGTTTCACGTTCCGAAAACCCGATCCTCCATCAGGCTCGCTACAACGTCCATTTGCCGATTGAGCCGTTTATCACAAAAATCTCCAAGCTCCTCAAATCCGACGGAGAGGCGGGGATCTGTTACGATGCACGGCAATTTGTCCAACTGTGCAGTGCGTGTGAACGTACAGGATTAAGAGTCGTTGAGGTACAATTCGTCCATTCAAAAGTGGATCGTCCCAGTACGCTCGTGATGCTTCATCTGAAAAAAAACTCCAAAGCGGCTCTCACCGTCTTGCCTCCGATGATTACGGAAGAAAACGGCGAATATACCCCTGCGGTACAAACGATCTACGACAAAGCAAAGGTGCACAGTATCAAATGTCCGATTACATGACACAAGAAGGCTTCAGCTACGCATTTGATTCTTCTGCCTGCGCCTCATGCGGAGGAAACTGTTGTACGGGTGAGAGCGGTAATATCTTTGTATCCGTGACGGAGATCGCTGCAATCGCCAAATTGTTGGAGATGGATGAGGGGGAGTTTCGCCGCACTTATCTGCGTAAAGAGGGGTTCCGTTATTCTCTCACGGAGAAAAAAGTGAATGACTCCTATGACTGTGTGTTTTTTAACCGTTCACTAAATGGGTGTAGCATTTATCAAGCGCGTCCATTGCAGTGTCGAACGTTTCCGTTTTGGGATTATTTTCGTCACCGTATTGATGAGCTAAAAGCTGAATGTCCGGGGATTATCCATGATTAAATTATTATCCATTTTTGTATTAGTGATTTGTGTAACAGGTGCATCAGCCAGAACGGTAGTAAATCCTAATATGCTTCAAGATACTTTTTCGCTGTATGCATTGGATGCGCAGATGCATCAAAAATACCATCAAGCTTCACAGTTTTTTGCTGAGCTCTATAAACAAACTTCTAAAAAAGAGTATTTGTATCAGTCTTTACAAATGTTAGAAGATGCGAATGATCCAAAATCTCTTTCCAAATCGACGGCAGATGCGTTGAATAAATTCCCAGATGATGAGACATTGAAACGGTTTGAAATTGTCGGATTGCTCAAGGGTGGAAGTTTTGGTGAAGCTTCCCAAAAAGCGTTTTTACTCAGCGAAAAAACAAATAAAGCTTCCGATTATCTTTTATACGGAGAATCGCGTTTAAAGCTAGTAGATTATGAAGGGGCAATAAGTGCTTTGAAAAAAGCATATGCCATTAACTATAGTAATGAAACAGCAGAAAGAATCGCATTGATTCAGTACGCACAACTCGGTGAAAAAACAGAAGCAATAAAATTTCTAAAAGAACATATCAGTGTTCATGGTAACAGTAAGATAGTTGGAAAACGCTTAGCGACTCTATATGCTGATAGCGGTGATCTTGATAATGCAGCTTTGATGTATGAACAAACCTATGATATTGATCATGATCCTCTCGTCGCACAAGAGGCGATTAAAATTTATGCGTATCAGCAAAATCTTCCTAAAATGGGTTTATTACTCGAAAAATCGCATATTAACGATCAACTATTGTTAGATTTGTATGTTAAAAATAAAGAGTATGCAAAGGCTTCTACTCTGGCACAGACTCTGTATGAACGAGAAGATAACCCTTTATTTTTAGCACAAAGTTCAATTTTTACTTATGAAGGTTCGAGCAATCGTCACGATGCGGCAATGATTGCAAAAGTCGTAGAAGGGTTGAAAAAAGCAAATTCGCAACTCAATGACCCACTGTATTTGAATTATTTGGGCTATTTGCTAATTGATCATGATTTAAATATTAACGAGGGGATGGGGTATGTGCGTCGAGCACTGGAAAAACAGCCTGATTCACCATTTTACATTGACTCTTTAGCTTGGGGACACTATAAATTGGGTGAATGTGCTGAAGCACTCAAGCTCATCAAAGAAGTTGAATCAAAGGTCGGAGATGATGAACAAGAGGTAAGAGATCATATCTTAGCGATTGAAAAGTGCAAACCAAAGGAGAAAAACAAATGATTTTAGATGAGATAATTGCAAAAACAAAAGAAGATTTAAAAGAGCGTGAAGCCAAGTTCAGTATGGATTGGCTAGGACGTTCACTCGCATTTAACGCTCGTGCTCCACGTGATGTACGTCCCTTTTTGACTTCCACTCCGGAAGAGCCTTATCGTATTATTTCAGAAGTAAAAAAAGCGAGCCCGTCCAAAGGGGTAATTCGTGAAGATTTTGATCCGGTAGCGATTGCACAGGCGTATGAACGCGGCGGTGCTAATGCTATTTCAATTTTGACAGAGCCCCATTTTTTTCAGGGAAATCTTGATTACCTTGCTGAAATTCGTCGGTATGTCAGTATACCTTTGCTTCGTAAAGATTTCATCATCTCTAAATATCAGCTCCTCGAAGCACTTGTTTATGGTGCTGATTTTGTTCTGCTGATTGCTGCGGCTCTATCGACCAGTGAACTCAAAGAGTTGTTAAACTATACTCGTCATCTTGGGATGGAAGCATTGGTAGAGATTCATGATAAGTCTGAACTGACGAAAGCGATTACTGCTGGTGCAGATATCATTGGGATCAATCATCGTAATCTTCAGACATTTGATATGAATATGAATCTGAGCTATGATTTAATACCTCTTATCCCTAATGGTAAAATTATTGTAGCCGAAAGCGGTATCTATGAGCATGGTCAATTGGAAGATTTAAATAAAGCGGGTGTGGATGCTTTTCTCGTCGGTGAGTCACTAATGCGCCAAGATGATGTAGAAAATGCACTTAGTATTCTTAAAAATGGAGAAAAATAACATTTGACTACTTTTTAAGCAACCCTTGAGAATACTTTAGGATATGATTGACTTAGTCCTAAATTCCAAGGGGTGCCGATGATTGAACCAGTGTGTCCAGAATTACAAAAGTTTTATGATGTCTTCGATAGTGTAGATCAAACTAAAGTCTCAGAGTTTAAAGACTTTTTAGAAACCAATGCGGTCAATTTCAATCTTTTTAAAGAGGGGAATTTTATTGAGCGTTCTTTCCCTTTTGATATGATCCCGCGAATTATCCCAAAAAAAGAATTTGATCATTTGGAAGCTGGAATTATACAGAGAGTAAAAGCCCTTAATGCTTTTTTAAATGATATCTATAATGAGCAAAAAATTGTAAATGATGGTGTTGTGCCGCGAGAATATGTCGATTCTGCAAAAGCTTTTTTACCTGATTTTATGGGAGTAAACCCACCAAAAGGGGTTCGTACTCATATCAGTGGGATTGATCTTGTAAAAGATGCTGTAAGCAATGAATGGGTCATTCTTGAAGATAACTTACGTGTACCAAGTGGTGTTAGCTACCCGCTCACTATTCGGCGTGCTTTTCGTCATACCTATCCCGAATTTTTTGAAGAGATGAAAATTTCTAAGATAAAACAATATGGTGATGAGCTTAAAGCAGCGATGGATTATGTTAATACAGGGGGACTGAATGTTGTTCTTACCCCTGGCCGATACAATTCAGCCTATTATGAACATAGTTATTTGGCAAAAATTACCGGTGCTACTTTAGCATTAGGTGAAGACTTGATTGTGGAAAATGATGAGGTATTTTTATCTGCATATAATGGTGAACGTCTCCGTGTAGGGGCAATCTATCGGCGTCTTGATGATGATTTTCTTGATCCAGAAGAGTTTGAGGCAGAGAGTTTAATCGGAGTTCGTGGATTAACTCGTGCATATCGCTCTGGAAATGTTGCTATTATGAACAGTATCGGAAATGGTGTCGCTGATGACAAAGGAATTTATTATTTTGTTCCGCAAATGATTAAATATTATCTAGATGAAGAACCTATTCTCCGAAACGCTCCAACGTATCTCCCTTATTATGAAAAAGATCGTGAATATGTACTGGCAAATATTGATAAATTAGTTATAAAAGATGTCGCAGAAGCTGGTGGATATGGAGTTTTATTTGGAAACCGTTTAACGAGCGAAAAACGTGCTGAGATTATCGAGATGATTTTGGCAGAACCACGTCGTTGGATTGCTCAAGAGGTAATTGAATTTTACGATCTCCCTTGTATGATGGAGGGTGGAATTGTCCCTCGTAAAGCAGATTTGCGTGCTTATGTAATACATGGTGAAGAGATTAGTGTCAGTATGGGCGGACTTACTCGCTATGCCATGGAAGAGGGTAACTATCTTGTTAATTCTTCTCAAGGCGGTGGCTTTAAAGATACATGGGTGGTGGAATTATGATGAACGGTGTAGCTATTTCAGTAAATACGGCTCAACGACTTTATTGGTTTGGCCGTTATATTCAGCGTGCGGAAACCGTTCTATGTGAATTAGTCAACAGTTATGATTACGTAATAGACCGTGATATAGATGACGGACGAAAACTTTACGCGAAATTAGGGGTTGAAATCGATTATAAAAATGCACATGAATTTTTAAAAGAGGGTGTGTATGGCAATCATGCAGGAAGTATTGAGTCCCTTGTCCACTGGGCTAGAGAAAATGCTATAGAAACACGACATCTGCTTGATGAACGCGGATTCGCAACACTGAACAAAATTTACAACCATATTGTTGCTGGGCGTGATCGTGCTGTCAGTGCTACGTATTTAGAAGAAGCAATAGATGATTTTGCTTTGATTTTGGGTATATTTTCATCTGAAATTGGACGACCGAAAGCATATAACTTTATCCGCCTTGGTCAACAAATCGAACGGCTTGATTTAATGCTGAGACTGTATGATCGTATCGATCTTGTTAATATCGAGTTAGATGCTATGAATGCAATAGCAAGACGGCTAAACCGTCATTATCAGCCGATCAGTATTAATTCTTCAAATGTTGCTAAAGCATTTAATACTATCAACAGTGTCGTGGATAAAGTAATTCAGCCTTTGGGAATGTCGCAAACACAAGGATAAGGAGAAAATGTGTCGGGTGTTATAGAAGAGGTTTTTTCGATAGAACTCCCTGTGGGGGAGCAGTTTCGAATACAGCGTTGTCGCTATACCCCATCAAATGGTGAAACAAAAAAACGAATTTCCATTGTCAGCGGAATACACGGTGATGAATTAGAGGGACAATATGTCTGTTTTCTTCTCGGTGAATGGTTGCGTGCTAATCCTGACAAAATTAAAGCAACCGTTGATATTTATCCCGCAATCAACAGTCTCGGAATAGACAGTATTACACGTTCTATCCCTTTTTATGATGTTGATTTAAATCGTATATTCCCCGGAAGTAAAAATGATTTTCTACCTGCACAGATTGCTGATGGTGTTGTAAATGCGATGAAAGGATCAGAAATTGCGATTGATATCCATTCATCGAATGTTTTCCTGCGTGAAATTCCTCAAGTAAGGATTGCAAAATCTCAGGAAAAGATTCTTGTTCCTCTTGCAAACAAACTCAATATCGATTTCGTGTGGGTACATGATGCCGTAACGGTTTTGGAATCTACATTTGCCCATGCAATGAATACGTTGGGGACAAAGACTCTTGTTGTTGAGATGGGTGTCGGAATGCGTTTAGGTAAAGCATACGGTCATCAGCTGTTGGATGGTATTTTACATTTGATGGCAAGTGAAGGATTCTTATCCATAGAACCTCCGAAAATTCGGTTTCCAATTCAATCTCATGTAGGGGAAGTTGCATATTTAAACGCATCTGTACCAGGTCTTTTTGTACCAGAAATTGAACATTGCCAAATGATTGAAAAAGGGTGCATAGTTGGTTACATCGTAGACCCATTAAGTGGAGAGCGATTGGATGAAATTATTGCTCCGATTGGAGGAATTTTATTTACTCTAAGAGCTTATCCTATAGTTTATGAAGGTTCGTTAGTAGGACGTATTTTTGGAGAAAATGGATGAAAAAATTTGAAATTCTAAACTTTAAATCTCCAAATCGTGCCCCTTTAAAAGTTGAAGGTTTTTTATTCGGTGAAGATTCAAAAGGCCCTTCTGTAGCTATTGTCGGGGCAATGAACGGAGATCATATCAACCAGCTTTATGTTGCTTCGCATTTAGTCGATTATTTGCGGCAAAAAGAAGAAGAGGGGAAAATTTCGGGGAAAATTTTGGTTATACCTGCGGTCAATACGTATGCTCTTAATATGGGAGAAAAATTTTGGCCTCTTGATAAAACTGATTTTAATATGATGTTTCCTGGATATACTGAAGGTGAGACAACACAACGTATTGCTGCAAAGCTTTTTGAGGCACTACAGGGGTATGATTTTGGAATAATTTTGGAAGGACGCCGTGATCAGGGAATGTGTCTTCCTTATGTTAAAATGATTCGCAGCGGATATGAAGACATTGAGTCTGCACGCGATTTAGGGATGCGATTTATCCATTATCGCCCTTATAGCCCGATTGAAACGGTTATGCTTCAGTACAACTGGCAATTATGGGAAACGAAAGCACTTTCAGTAGTATTTGGAAAAAATGGTTCCATTGACCATGCTATCAGCAGTGAGGTTCAGGGCGCATTGACCCGTTTTATGGCAAAACGCGGTATGTTGGATATCCCAATATTTGAGGGATTTCAAAGCAATATAATTGAACCTGAAAATATCACTATTCTCAAAGCAACTCGTGCCGGAATTTTTGATTCATATGTCAGTTGCAGTTCGTATGTCGAAAAAGGTGATATTCTTGGACGGGTTACCGATGCTTTAAGCGGAGAAAAACTTGAAGACATCGTTGCCCCTACAGGCGGGGTTTTAACTTGTCAATATGCACATCCGTTAATTTTTCAAAATTCAATTGCCTTTCGTATTGCATCAGCAAAGTAAATAGATTTAATTGAATAAAAATAAATAGTTTTTGATTGATTTTGAAAGTTAGATGTTATAATGATTTAAAATATAGCACGGGAAACGAGAGTGGATTCATACATAACTTATAAGCGGCTCATTGCTAAAACGGTCGTGATATCATTGTTATCGAGTTTAGCTGTAGCATTTTTATATGGTGTATTTATCAAAAAGCGGGCAATTGATGATTTGGCTCGTGTGGATGCCCGTAAAACGAGTCGTATGGCGTTTGAAGCTCTATATTCTGCCATGGAAAAAGGGTGGAGTAAACAAGAGCTGGATGCGATTATTGTCCGTTTAAATAATGTTGAACCTAGCATGCGAATTAATGCTTATCGCAGCCCTATCGTTGCCGCCCTTTTTGGAGATCGTGTCAATGATAAACAAATTCGCGAACATGACCCGATGGTCGCGAGAGCCATGAAAGGTGAAGAAATTTTAACGGGGGATGATGAGATACGCTATCTCTACCCGATTGTAGTTAATCAAGAGTGTATCGTATGTCATAAAAATGCACATGTTGGTGATATTAACGGTGTTATCGATGTACGCTTTCCTGTGGCTAATCTAAAAATCTCGTTGACGACGATGATTAACTCTTTCATTATCTTTTTTGTATTTTTCACAATTATAATTTTTGCTATATTGTATTTTCGGCTCAATGCATTGCTAGTTCAGCCTCTCAAGCAGTTTATTGAGTTGATTCAAGAGATTATTAATAAAAATGATATGGCAAAACGGATTCGTCTAAAAACAAAAATTTTGGAAGTGAAAAATATTGAAAATTATTTCAATAAAATGCTTGATTCGATTCAAGATTACTATGAAAAACTCCAAGAACTTTCCGACCGCGATTATTTGACAGGTCTCTATAATCGTCGTAAATTTGAAGAATTTTTGAGTTATGAGATCAAACGTTCATTACGCCATCATCATAAATTTACTATATTGATGATTGATTTGGACAACTTCAAATACATAAATGATACATATGGGCATGCATCTGGGGATTTGGTTTTGAAAGAAGTGACGGAAATTTTTGGCTCAAATTTACGTAATGCTGATATTCTAGCCCGCTTGGGTGGAGATGAATTTGCAATTATTCTTCCTGAAACTCCTTATGAAAATGGTTATTATGTTGTTGAAAAGCTTCGTTCACGTTTGGAATCTACTCCAATTTCATTGATGTTTGATCAAGTCTCATTGACAGCCAGTTTTGGTATTGCTGAATATCCTGAGCAGGGAGAATCAATAGAATCTTTGTTAACCGGATCAGATTTAGCCATGTATAAGGCAAAAAGGTCTGGGAAAAATACGATTGCACGTGCAGATCAAAGTGATCAAGAGATGGCAGCAGAAATACAGAAAAAAGGTGAATTCCTACGTAAAGCTATTGACGAAGATTGTTTAGAACCATTTATTCAACCTATTTACAATATCAAAAATGGAGAATTGTTCGGTTATGAAGTATTGGCTCGGATACGTGATGGTAAACGGTACATGGCAGCAGGGCAATTTATTGAAGTAGCTGAACGTTTAGGTTTTGCTGCAAGAATCGATCAAATAATTTTGGCGAAAGGGTTAAAATTACGAATGGAAAAAGGGTGGTGGAATAAGCGCTTTTTCTTTAATCTTTCAACTAACAGTCTTTTTGGTGGCGAATACAGTGCGCTTATAGAAGCCCATTATGCACTGAATCCAAATCTTTCTGATAATGCTAAAACAGGTATTACGATTGAGATATTAGAGCGTGAAGCGATTCATAATGTTAATGGTCTCATGGAGATTATGGAAAATATGAAAAAATTGAATATTAGTTTTGCTCTTGATGATTTTGGATCAGGATTCTCATCATTTGTATATCTAAAATATTTTGATACTGATTTTGTAAAAATAGACGGTGAGTTTGTTAAAAATATTACTGTGAATGAAAAAGATCGTATTTTTGTTAAGCATATCCATCAAATCGCTAAAGAATTTGGGAAGCAAACCATTGCAGAATATGTTGAGGATGAAGAGACTTTAAATGTATTAAGAGAGATAGGTGTTGATTATGCTCAAGGGTATCATTACGGACGCCCTCAATTATTAGAATAGGTAACTAATAACCTATTCAACCCTATTCTTACCATTTTGTTTAGCTAAATAGAGTTTGGAATCAACAATCTTTACATATTGTTCGATCGTTGCTTTTGTGACAAATGAGAGCTCTTTGGTATCGATACCATGGACACCAATGCTGACAGTGTAAGAGAGTGTTTCATTTTGATAGGGAATTTTTTCAGATGCAGCAAGATCGCAAAGTTTTTGTGCTAAAACAAATGCCTCATAATGATTTGTACATGGAAGTAATATCAAAAACTCTTCCCCGCCAAAGCGAAAAATAAAATCTGATTTTCGAAGTGTTTTTTGTAACAATGCTGCAAAGTTTTTTATCACTTCATCACCTGCTAAATGTCCAAATTGGTCATTTATGCTTTTAAAATTGTCTAAATCGCACATAATCATTGAGGAATCACTTTCTGTAGCTTTTGCGATTTCGATTTGTCCCATAACGATTTTATCAAACAGTCTTCGTCCTAAAAGCCCAGTTAGTGGATCCTTTGTGTATTCACCAATAATCAACATGTCATTAATAATAGCGATTTCATTTCCTATCTCAAGCGATGTATAGTCCAGTCGTTGCATTAGCTGAATCATGATTTTATGGTCCAATTTGGATGATTTATGCTTTTGCAGTACAGTATCGGCCAGCCCATGCAATACGATATGGAGATTTTGAATATCAGCAAAATGACTTGTATTGGTAATATAAGGAAGGGTTGGATTGTGAAGCCATTGTCCAAAAGAACATTTTGTATGATCCAGCTCGCAATTACTACCTTCTCTCGGCGTCCCCTCAAGTTCAGATATTAAAACTAGCATCCATTCTAAATGGTGTTGGTAATGTATCATTAAGTGTTTTTCGATGAGGTATGAGAGATGTGAAAGGCGTAAATGATTTTTGACAGCAAGTTTACGTAAAAATTGATGGTAATACTCGCATGAGAGTCGGTACTCTATTTGTACAAAATAATCATTTACAGAACTGATATCAATGTATTTTTGTTCAGCAGCTAAAAGTGTTAAAAGTTCTTTGACAATATTGGATATCTCTCCTGTAACATAGAGATAGGGGATTTCATGATGAATACAAAAATAGAGAAATTCTTCTACGGATTCATTTTCTTGCGGGGTTCCAAAAGTTTCAAAGATAGCGATTAATTTTTCATTTTGTTTTTTATTAAGTTCCACAAAAGAGTGGTCTTTTTTATTAAAACATTCGATATTTCGAGCATCTTCGGAAAATTTCTCTAAGATTGATCGGATGTGAGGGAGATAGCTTTTCCATTGGATCATATATTGCCTTTAGCTTAAAATCTTTTTTGCACACTCATTGATGCGTTTGCCATCTGCTTGAGCCCCTAGAGTTTTAGAAGCAGCTCCCATTACACGGCCAATATCTTTCATCGATTCAGCACCTGTTTCAGCAATGATTGTACGAAGCGCATTTTCTAACTCTTCATCGCTAAGCTGTTTTGGGAGATAGGTTTCAAATATAGCTGCTTCTGCTGCTTCTTTTTCGTATAGGTCTTCACGTCCGGCATCTCGATATTGGATCATAGCGTCATTGCGCTGTTTGACTTGTTTCTGAATAATTTTGATGATATCATCATCGCTTAATTCTTTGCGTTCATCCACTTCAATCTGTTTCATTGCGCTGCTAAGTAATCTAAGGGCATCACGAGTAGAAACATTTTTTTCTTTCATTGCCGTCTTAATATCGTTATTGATTTGTTCTTTTAAACTCATAAATATCCTTTGGAACTATTTTTGCTTTATTATAGCTAAATATTCCCATAGGATTTAGCAGTATGCGTACATTTACCCATCTTTCGCTTGTGACCTTGAGTTTGATAATGGGAGGATGTACATCTCATCTTACTGAACCTGATATGGCATTTAGTCCTCCTAAATATGTAGAAGAGATGCCTCCGCGTGAAGAAGAAAATACTTTTGTCTCTCAAGGGAGTTTGTTTGGACAAGGGGATAATCCACTTTTTTCAGATCATAAAGCGATGCATGTAAGCGATATCGTTACTGTCGTTATTTCGGAAACGGCTAGTAGCTCCAATGCCGGTAAAAAATCTCTTTCAGAAGCGGATACCTTAGGATTAAATGGTGGTATATTTACTTCGGGGGGACAAAATGCTGCGGTTAGTTCAGCTGTAAGTAAATTAAATGGATTGGGAAATATCGGTTTAACAGGAGGATCGACAAGCTCATATAGCGGATCTGGAAGTGCAACTAAAAATGCAACTTTTACAACAACTGTATCGGCACGAATTGTTAAAGTCATGTCTAATGGAAACTACTTTATCACCGGTCGTCGCGAGATTATGGTGGATGACCAAAAACAGATTATGCAACTAAGTGGGGTTATTCGACCGTATGATATTGACCAATACAATCAGATCACTTCTGCAAAAATTTCGGATGCTAAAATTATGTATGCGAACGAAGGGGATATTGATCGCTCAATCAACCAAGGATGGGCTAGCAAAATTGCCAGCGCCGTTTGGCCGTTTTAACCACGTACAGGATTTAATGAATCATTTGCAGAGGATCAATATGGGCATTTCTCTGGGTTACTTGGAACATTAGTTCTTTTTCAACTCGTCCTATTATCGATCCTTGTTTGAGCCGTTTTCCCACTTCAACAGTAGGCGCAATTTTATCCAGATGAGCATAGATGGTATGCAGTCCGTTATCATGTTCAATAATAATGACATTTTCAAGCATCGCAGTAGGTTTGGCGAAAATAACTTTTCCATTGAGGACAGCTTTTACTTTTGCATCGCTTTCGTTTGGCCGTAAAGATACAGATTCATTGAAAATTTTAATTCCGTAAACAGGATCTGTATAAGGACCAAAGCGTTTTGTAACGACGTAGCTTTCTAGCGGTGCAATCGTTCTTTCTCCGGCGTATGCAGCGATGTTGGAAGGACGATACTCTGATACCGCTTCTCGAACATCCTCGGGTACCGGTTTGTACCCAGGTTTAGGTGCTACTAATGGTGGAGGTACTTTCTTAGGTTTTTGCAGTTCTCGTTTAATAATATTTAGGCTTGCAAGGGTATTTTGAAGTGAGCGTTGTTGATCCAGAATTTTATCAAGCGATTTTTTGTACTCATTTTTCTCTTTTTCTAACAGAGCTATTGCTTTTTCATTCTCTTTTTTCGTTTCAAGTACATTATTTTTTTGTTTATCGATAACAGCGATAGATTGTTTAAGAACGGTTGTTTGTGAGGTGAGTCCTGAAATTTTTTCTGCATTATCAGCGTACACAGAGTTAAGATCTTTTATCTCTTGATGAATTTGTTTGAGATGAATTTTAAGCGCTTCCTCGGTGATGATTGCATCGGCTTCTTTTGCACGATCATCATTGATTAATAATGATATTGAGGTGTTTCGTGCTATAGCAAAAACAAGACGCTGCTCTATATCGTTTTGAGTTTTTATCAATGAATCTTGTTGGACTTCTAATCCTTTGAGCGTCGATTTGTTGGATTGATAGACTGATTCTTTGGTTTTAAGCTGTTCAACGAGGGTATTTATATGTTCTTCCTGTGTCCCTACGATTTGTTTTTGTTGAATGATTTTAGAGGCAGTAATTTCGAGCTTGGCATTCAAGCTGGAAAAAGTTTGTTTCGTCTCATTTAATTTACTGGCTGTTGTTTTTATTTTTTCATCAATCTGCACCGCAGCATATAAGCTTACGGAGAGTAATGTTGCTACAACTATTGAGAGGGGTAATTTCATCTATTCCTCTTCTTGTTGTCCGATAACGATTGTCAGGGTTAATACAATCGAAACGCTTAATGCAATGATCAGTGATCGGATTGAGTCGTTAATAAAATTAAAGAGTTGAATCTTAATACCTACAGTATGTAATAAAACATCCATCCATCCATATTCGTTGATGATAAAAAATGCAAGACATAACATACATGTCGCAATGATTGCATCAACAATGGCAAGTCGAAATAATACTGCTGAACGTAGCCATACCGGAGCACCGAAAAGTGCCATGATACTCATTCGTTCTGCATGTTGAAATTGCCATAGTCGCATCTCTTTTAGGATAAGCAACGAAGTAACGGCTGCTATGACAATGGAAAAAACTTGAACAACATCTTTAAATAACAACATTAATTTATAGACGGTATCATGAGTTTGAGCATACCCCTCAACTCTCTCAATCGCAGGATTTTTTTGGAGTTGTTTTTGAAGTTTCTCAATCTCATAAGGAGTTGGAAAACGGTTTAAATAGAGGCGATAAAATTTAGGCAATGTAAGCTTGAGAAGATCAAGATTCTTTTGACTCATTTCTGCTTTTAGCCGTTCCAATACCTGATCAGTTGCGATCGGCTCACTGCGGTCAATCAAATTGTCCATGGCTTTAAATTCGCTGACATTGAGTAGCTTGCTTGAGACAACAATGATTGAATAATCATTTTTTAGACGTGTTTCGTATGCGGCGATGGTTCGGTCGACAGAAACATAGATCTGAACTGAAAACAAGACTGTAAAGAGGGCAATAATAAGTGATATATGATTTTTAAGAGACTTCATGGATATTCCCTAATTCGATATGAAAATGTTTGTATGGAACATTGATGGAAGAGGGGATATGGTGAGTAACGACGATAATAGTCGTTTTTAATTGCGTATTAGCCCCCTCTAAGAGATTCCAAATAACTTCAGAGGAATATTCATCCAAATTACCTGTCGGCTCATCCGCCAAGATTAAAATCGGATTATGAGCCAATGCGCGTGCCATTGCAACACGTTGTTGTTCCCCGCCGCTGAGTTCAGGTGGATATTTACCTGCTTGGTGGATTAATTTGACATGTCCGAGTAGTTTTTGTACTTGGGCACCGCTGACATCTTTGGTGTAGCCTGAGATGATGAGTGGAAGCATGACATTTTTTTCGATTGTCCACTCTTTGATAAGTTTATAATCTTGAAATACGATACCGATATGTCGACGGAGAAAATTGAGTTTAGAGGTGCTTATACGGCTCATTTTGACTCCTCCGACGGTAAGATGTCCGGCACGAGGTTCTATTGCACCATAAAATGATTTAAGGAGAGTTGACTTACCGCTTCCGCTGGCACCGGTGATGAATACAAAACTTCCTGCATCAATAGAGAAAGAAGCTTTACTGATGATGGTTTCAAACTCTTTGTAGGAGAGGGAAAGATTTTCGGCAATGATGACTTTATCCATGGATCAACTCGTCTAATAAGATATGGGCTTTGAGATTCGCGCTTGAACGAACCGGAAAGGATGGATAATAGTGGGCACTGTTGTTTTCGATCACGACATACGTGCTCTCAGGTCGATCAAAACTTCCCATCGCCAGTCGGATCATGCGGCCGTTCTCACCGATGCTAAAAAGACGTTCGACATGGAGAAATCCCCAGTCGCGTTTATAGGTATCTTTGGAAAGGCGATCAATGACGTTTACGTCGATTGGTGCGCCAGCAAATGTAAAATCACCGATGATGTCAGGCTCAGGGCTCTCGGCTTCACAGGTGAATGTGACGTCATAGATATTTTTTTCTTGTTTTTTCCAACGATCTTCGTATTTGCTCACAATAGCGATCTCTTGGTTTTTACGCACATCGAAACGGCTTACAGAAGGGGAACTGAATGTTTCTAACGCAAAACGATAGTAGTTTTCGCTGTCCGTGCGCAATTCCAGTGTACCGCCGACGCGCAGTACACGTTCCGATTCTTTTAAAAATGCCTCCGAAATGACACGGCGGTGTGGTTTTTTGTCCCAAGGAACGGGAAAATGGACATAGATCTTACCGACGATATTGGAGGGGACAAATTCCAAAAAGAGTCTTGCATCGTAATCGAGAATCATAAGATTGTTTAGATTTTGGATAACGATCTGTTTAAGTGCCTGCTCAATAGAGGGTTTATGGATCTCAAGTCCGATAAAAAGGATGTCGGGATTTGCCGCTGCTTGATGAAGCAGATGGCGTGCCGAACCGAATCCGATTTCGATTCTTACTTCTCGATCCTGAGGAAAATTTTCGGCAAAATAAGAGATCGATTTGAGGGCGTCATGCGTTTTGAGATGGGTGTTCTCCGGAGCATTATCGACATTTGAATCGAGAATGGGCGACGCGGAACACTCCGCATAGGCAAGTAGTGCGTGTTTAAGGATAAAATTCGGAGAAGGACGGGTGATTTTATCACTCTTGAGAAGTTTTTTTGATCCGTTTTTATAGACTAAAAAGAATTCCCGCCCTTTATATCTAGTAGCGATTAAGGCACCTTCATCAGAATTGGCATAATCGGCTTGAAACAAAAACTCAACGTCACCGCAGTATGCAGGTAATGTGAGCGTGTTAAATGATTCGAGGTTTAAATGCGGCATATTATTTATTTGGCCTCATAACTAAGTTCGACAGGTGCAGTCGGTACTGAACGGATACCGTTTTTATCGACACTCATAATTTCATACATATACGGTACATCGGCTTTGATATCTGCATCATGAAAAGTGGTATCTGAAATATTATTTATTTCAAGACTTTCTCGAGTGATCCAGCTCGTTTTTGTGGTTTTTATGACTGTGTATGAGACGGTTCGAGGATCGGAATTACTCCATTTTAAGTCAACGGCTTTATTAACAATTTTACCTTCATATGCAACCGGAGTAAGTGGTTTTGCCAACGTAGAACCTTGAGATGTAATGAGTGGTAATGGGCTTTCAAGACCATCTTTATCAACTGCAGTGACTTTGTAAAAATAGAGTTTCCCATCTTCATTGATGCTATCGGTAAAAGTAGTTGTTTCAAGCTTAACGTGATAAGCAAAAGTTCCGTTCGAAGTTGAAGATCGATAGATATTATAGTGGCTCAAATCGCTAATCGTCGTTGGTTCCCATGTAAGTGTGATGGCATGGGGAATATTATTGGTAGCCGTAATATTTTTGATTTCAGGCGGAAGCGGTTTGGTAACAACTTTTGCAGTTTCACTTGGTTCCGTTACCAGTTTGTCAAAAGTAACTGCTTTGATTCGATAATAATAAACATGAGCATCTTTTAAATCACGATCGATAAATTCAGCATTGAGTCGGCCTGTGATGGTTGCAATCTCATTCCATTTTTGATCTCCGGCATCTTGACGTTCGATGATATAGCTATTTATTTTTCCGTTTGGATGCGGACGCCAAAGGAGTTTTGCACTGCGTGGCATATTACCGACGGATTGGAAAAAACTGATTGGAGCAATCATAGGTTGTGTTGCTACATTCAGTGTTTCGCTTCCTACGGATTCAGTTCCTTCTTTGGTAAATGTAGAAAAACGGTATTGGTATTGGGTAGCTGATTTAAGATCATTATCAACAAAATGGGTCGCAAAACGGCTATCGATAGTTGCAATACGATGGAGTTTTTTGTCTTCACCATTTGGGGTGTCCCGATAAATATAATAACCGGCTACACGTGGATCTTCAACAGGTTTCCATTCAAAAGCTGCAGAGGTAATATCCGCGATAAATCCGTTCAGAGAGATGACCGGAAGGGTCGAATCAATGGTAACAACTTTTTCTGGTGTAGGTTGTGGAGCACATCCGCTAAAGAGACTCAGTGCTAAAGAGACGCTCAATGCGTATCGGATCGATGTGTTCATGCAATTCCTTTGAATCAAAATGTTTCTGTAAATAATCTTCCATCACGGGGTCTAAAGGCGCCGTAAATTGGACGGTTTCTTTGGATGTAGGATGGATGAAATAGAGCGTATAAGCATGAAGCAAGATACGTTCCATTTTGTCGCTTTTAGAGGAGGTTCCATAGAGATGATCACCAATGATATGACGGCTTATAGACTCTAAATGGACGCGTATTTGATGGGTTCTTCCGGTGTAGAGTTTACATCCGATCAGTTCAATTGTTTCATCATGCGACATGAGTATATGCCGAAACTCTGTTTTAGCAGTTTTCCCATCTTCATTGATAGCCATTTTTAGTCGATTATGACTGCTGCGACCTATTGGTTTATCGATCATTGTCATGTGATCTTTCATTGGCGGAGTAATAACTGCCAGATAATAGCGACCCATGGTTTTGTCTTGAAGCTGCAAAGAAAGTGCTTCATGCGCTTCATTGTTTTTAGCTACTACCATGACACCACTGGTTCCGCGATCCAGGCGGTGAACAATACCATGACGCTCTTCACCGCTGAGGGTTGAGAGGCTTACTCCCTTGTGTTTTAACCAGTCTACCAATGTCGGTTCTTTGACACTTGGGGCAGGGTGGACGGTAAGAGAACTTGGTTTGTTGATGACGAGAACATCATCATCTTCAAAAAGAACTTCTACCTCAAAATCGATTACTTGTGCAGGGGTGGATTTTGCTTCGGGAAATGCAATATAAACACTTTGCCCTGGTTTGAGCTTTAGTCCGGATTTAGCGGTTGCTTTTCCATTAATATGAATACAGTTTTGATCGATAAGTTGGGTGATTTGGTTGCGTGTTTGTTCTAGCTTTCCGGCTAAAAAAAGATCCAGGCGGATCGATTCTTCGACATAAAGTGTCACGTTTTCTCTGTTCATTGACGTCCTTTATGATACAATCAGTTAAAAATTTACATACGGGATTGCAGTGCTTAATATAGATCGCCGAATTCTAGCACATTTTGATTTCATAACGGTTATTTTGTTGATTCCGATTATATTTATGTCTGGATGGCTTATTCATGAGATACATCCTGTTTTAGGGCAAAAACATTTGATTTATGTATTTGTCGGAATCGGAGTTTTTTTAGGATTATTTTTATTACCTCTTCGCCGAATGGTTTGGACAATTCCGATATTTTATTGGAGCAGTGTTATTTTGCTGATCGCTGTTGAGTTTGTCGGTCACGCTCGATTGGGTGCAAAACGATGGATAGAAATTCCATTTATCCACTTTACTCTCCAGCCCTCAGAGTTGATAAAACCTGCATTTGTCCTAATGATGGCGTATTTGATTAGTCGAAATCCTCCTCCTAGAGAGGGATATGGTCTCAAAGATTTTTTTAGAATTTCATTTTTTATCCTTTTGCCTTTTATTTTAATTGCAAAAGAACCAGATTTGGGAACAGCAACTGTGTTGTTATTGCTGGGATTTGGTATTTTATTTATCGTTGGAGTGCATTGGAAAATATGGGTTGGGTTGGCAACCGTATTTGTAATCTCTATGCCGTTAATTTATACGCAATTGCATGATTATCAAAAACAGCGTTTAAATGATTTCGTCAGTGAAAAACCGAGTTATCACGTTGAACAATCGATTATTGCTATCGGATCGGGTGGATTTTTTGGCAAAGACAAAGAAAATGCAACCCAAACACAGATGAAGTTTCTCCCCATCGCTTCCAGTGATTTTATTTTTGCTTATGTTGTTGAACGTACCGGATTCTTTGGAGCCTTTATTCTAATTTCTCTCTACGCTGCATTGGTAATGCATTTACTTATGATTTCATCATGGGCACAGGATTATTATATAAAAGTGGTTGCAGGGGGGCTCTCTTTGTTGATATTTATCTATATGAGTATTAATATAGCAATGACGATTGGATTTGCACCGGTTGTTGGTGTCCCATTGCCTCTGTTTAGCTATGGTGGGAGTAGTTTTGTCAATTTTATGGTCTTATTTGCCATTATGGAAAATTTATTAGCGTATCGTTTTCGTTTTCTTTACGATAGTACGGGTAAAAAAAGCTTCGTCTAAACTAAGAGTGTTTATAATACCGCTCCACAAAACGGGTCAATAGTTCAGTGGTTAGAGCCCTCCGCTCATAACGTGTTGAATTAAAATAATTCTACGCCGATAGATAGGGCGTTAAACAGTCTAAGATTTGTACGGGTACCGAGTTGGGTACCGATTTCTTCATTTAGTGGGTCAATAGTTCAATGGTTAGAGCCCGCCGCTCATAACGGCGTTGTTGCAGGTTCAAGTCCTGCTTGACCCACCACGTCACTTTATTTATAGCTTCCACAATACACTGATCATAATTGATAAAGTTAAATGTTTATATGGCAAAATTCATTATTGTTGACGCTTTAACGCATCAATCAACGTTGACCGCTTCACTTCAAACGTTCTGCAAACAGCTGCTTTTGACATTCCATTATTCAACGCTTCTAAAATAGCATCCATCTTCTCTTGAGGAATCGCTCTCGGTCGTCCGCCGATTCGTCCGCGCTTTTTTGCGGCAGCTAATCCGGCATTGACCCGTTCTTGAATCAGTGAGCGCTCGAACTGTGCCAATGCTCCGAACACATGAAATAATAGTTCGCCCGATGGGCTGGAAGTATCCATCCCCTCAGTCAGAGATTTAAACCCGACACCTTTAGATTTGAGTTGTGAGATGATTTCGATCAAGTGGGGTAGGGACCTTCCTAATCGATCCAATTTCCAAACGACAAGTGTATCGCCTTCTTTGACATACTCCAGTGCTTTCGCCAAACCGACACGATCATCTTTGGCTCCCGATGCTTTGTCTTCAAAAATATTTCGCTCATCCACTCCGGCACTAATGAGTGCATCTCGCTGTAAATCAGTACTTTGTCGATCACCATCGGTTGAAACTCTCATATATCCTATTAGCATGTCGGAAAACCTCAAATTTTAGTATCCGACTATTATATCATTCCGATAGGGTTTTTCGTATAGATTATGGCAGCTTTTTAGCTGCTAAATGAAGGGTAGGGTAGAGTATATGGAAAACACTTGATTGTCGTGATAGATCGGTAGAAATGAACAGTTTGTATATAGGCATATTTTTTTCAACTTAATGTGCTAAGTTGTAAGAGTCGATTAACAAATATTGTTTCAGCCCCTATTTGTATGAGCCTTCGGAGGTAGTCCAAACATCCGTGCATACTCGCGGCTGAACTGTGATGGGCTTTCATAGCCAACTTCAAATGCCACCTGGGCTGCTTCAATATCCTGAGACATCAGCATCAGTCTAGCTTCATGCAGACGCAGTTGTTTTTGGAATTGCAGTGGACTAATTGCAGTTATTTTTTTAAAGTTATGGTACAACGAAGATTCGCTCAAGCTGACCGAACGGGCAAGCTCTTTGACATTAAGCGGCTCTTTGAAATTTTCTTTGATCTTCGTAATCGCCTGCGCAACTCTCTGGGCTGCATTACCATCCATAATAAACTGGCGGATAAAATCACCCCCTTGATCTCGCATCAGAACATAGAGAATCTCTTTGAGAATTAGTGGTGTCATGATAGAAATGTCTTCCGGTGAATCAAGCAATCGTACCAACCGTGTGATTGGTTCTAATAAGCGTAGTTGCATATCCCCGAAATATAGCCCCCGTTTTGGGCCACCCTGTGGTTTAGATACAGGTCCGAGGTCCTTGAGTACATCAAAAATCTGTTCCATTGTAAAGGTTATGGTAAGACCCATGTAAGGATGTTCGGGTGAAGCTTCAGAGACACGGACATTTGCAGGCATATGCACCGAGGCAAGCAGGTATGTATAGGGATCATAGCCTAAAAGTTCTTCCCCTATGCCCACCTTTTTGGCCCCCTGTACGATAATGCAAATGGAAGGATTATAGACTGTAGCGAGCATTTCAGTCGGATTGGATATGAGATAAAAACGGAGTGCGTCTATAGCAGTTTCGATGCGCTCTTCACCGGCATATGTAGTCTCTATTCTATTCTTCAACTCCTGATGGTAAATACCGAAATCCTGACTCATCACGCTGCCTTTTTTCTGTCATTATACATCATTTGCAGAAATAGGCAACTCGTACACAGAATCGTGTTACGACAGTTTTTAATGATAAGCTACAATTGAGACAGATATTGAGTGCTCAAGGATTTAGCAATATCCTGAGAATTTCGGAGTTTCAAAATAAGAAAAAAGGAGAACAACATGAAATATACTGACAAAGAAGCATTTGAAAAAGCTAATATGTTTGGTACTGGTGTACCCAATGAAGCATATGCAAAATACTTTACAGGCAATTCCTTTCTTAACCTCTCGATTAATCCGGAAGGTTTTCCCGCATTTGTAGCTAATGTCACGTTTGAACCGGGATGTCGTAATAATTGGCATATTCATCACGCTGCAAGCGGCGGAGGACAACTACTGATCTGTACTGCAGGCGAAGGGTGGTATCAAAAAGACGGTGAAGAGCCTATCAGCCTTTCAGAGGGATCTATTGCCTATATTCCAACTGGAGTGAAGCATTGGCATGGCGCCAAGGCTGACAGTTGGTTCAGTCATATCGCTGTTGAAATTCCCGGCACAGAAACCAGTAACGAATGGCTTGAGAGCGTATCGGATGAGTACTATAAAACTCTAAAAGATTAGAGACAGACAATGATGAACAATCAAATAAAAATCTATCTTTTGACCCTGGTCGGCTTTATGGTCGGAACATCACAGTTCGTCATTGCAGGTGTTTTGGACAAAATTGCCGATACCTATGGGATTTCTATTTCTGCCGCTGGTCAGTTGGTAACAGTGTTTGCCATGGCTAGCGGCATAGGGACGCCGATTCTAGTCATGCTGTTGGCCAGATACGGTTTAAAAACCCAGCTATTGATAGCACTTTTTATTTTTCTCATCAGTACGTTATTGACGCCGCTTGCATATAGTTTTGATTATTTGATGGTCGCACGGATTGTTGCGGGGTTAGCTACGACTACCTTTGTCGTAATATCATATGCACTTGCTGCCAAACTGGCAAAAGAAGGACGTCAAGGAAGCGCGATGGCTAATATCGCATTGGGATTTAGTCTTTCATTGGTTATCGGGGTACCATTTGGCAGAGCTGTCGCTATTCAGTACGACTGGCAGGCAATCTTCTGGATACTTGGCGTTTTAGTACTGATCGGGACAGCATTGATTATCTGGCTGATCCCAAACATGGCAGACCGTGAACCGATACCGATGAAAGCGCAAATGGCATTGCTCAAAAAACCGCAGGTACTTTTAGCTCTCGGGGTTACATTTCTGGTCTTTATCAGTTATTCCATTATCAGTACCTATATCACACCGCTGCTACTTTCACTCAAACATGTTACAGAACATCAGATCGCTATGGCATTTCTTGCTTTGGGTATCGCCAGTGTCGTGGGTTCGAAGTTGGGAGCATCCATGGCAGACAGGATTGGCATAGCCCCTATTCTCTTTAGCAGTATGGGAGTCATGATCCTGTCATTGGGCACTATTCCGATCTTTGCGACTTCCTTGCTTTTGATGGTACTTATGCTGATTTTCTGGACAATGTCGACTTGGATGTTTGGTCCAACTCAGAGTTTGAATCTCGCAACGATCGCTCCTGAAGCATCAAGCACTTTAATCGGGCTTAACAGCTCATTTGTGCAGCTTGGATTCGCAGCAGGTGCGGGTATTGGCGGTGTAGCGATACACACTTGGTCGGTAATGGCAATCAACTGGATAGGTGCCATGTCCGTAGTATGTGCGATGGGCGTTGCATTTTTTGCCCTTCGTTTTTCTAAAATTTAAATTAGGAGTCAATCATGCAAAAAATCAAACTAAACAATGGCGTTGAAATGCCTCTTCTTGGCTTTGGAGTCTTTCAAATAACTGATGAGGCTGAATGTGAAAAAAGTGTTGTTGATGCGATTGAAGCAGGATATCGCCTTATCGACACGGCTGCTTCGTACTTGAATGAAGAAGCGGTCGGTAGAGGGATCAAGCGAAGCGGTGTGCCAAGAGAAGAGTTGTTTATAACCTCTAAACTGTGGATTCAAAGAGACGGATATGATGGGACAAAAAAAGCGTTTGAGAACTCTCTGAAAAGATTGCAGTTAGATTATCTTGACTTGTATCTTATCCATCAGCCTTACGGCGATGTGTACGGCGAGTGGCGTGCACTAGAAGATCTGTACAAAGAAAAGAAGATTAGAGCTATCGGAGTTGCGAATTTTCATCCCGATCGCATAATGGACTTGATGATTCATAATGAGATAAAGCCTGCAATCAATCAGATAGAAGTAAATCCGTTCCAACAACAAATCGATACACAAAAGTTTTTGCAGGAAAACAATGTACAGGTGGAAGCATGGGCACCCTTTGCAGAGGGACGGAACAATATTTTTCAAAATGACTTATTACTTTCGATTGCCGCAAAGTATAAAAAAAGTGTTGGACAGATAATCCTTCGCTGGGTTTCACAAAGAGGGATTATTGTCCTTGCAAAATCAAGTCACAAGGAAAGAATGGAAGAAAATATCGATGTTCTAGATTTTGAGTTAAGTGCGGAAGATATGGCAACCATTACGACATTGGACACAAAGACGAGCAGCTTTTTTGATCACAGAGACCCTGAAAAAGTGAAATGGCTTGGTGAGCGAAACCTGAATGTTTAAAAAAATAGTTATTTAACAAAGGAGATCAAACATGAAAGACGTTATTGTAATAATTGGAGCAGGAATGATCGGTCAGGCAATCGCCCGCAGAGTAGGCTCCGGTAAACATGTGCTTCTGGCGAATTTGCATGAGGAACCTCTCAGCGTTGCTGTCACAACTTTCAAAAATGCGGGATTCGACATCAGCAGTACTTTGGTAGATATTTCATCTAGAGAATCGATCAAAACCCTTGTTGAGACGGCTACATCCAAAGGGAGAATTACCGGTGTCATCAATGCCGCAGGTGTTTCCCCTTCGCAGGCACCCATCGAAGCAATTTTAAAAGTTGATCTTTACGGAACGGCAGTCATACTCGAAGAATTTGGCAATGTGATTGCCGAAGGTGGATCTGGAATTGTCATCTCATCTCAATCGGGGCATCGCTTACCCGCCTTGACTCTCGAAGAGGATAAACTGCTTGCAATGACTCCAGCAGAGGAGTTGCTCTCTTTGCCTATGCTTCAGCCGGAGAATATCAAAGACACCCTCCACGCTTATCAGCTCTCCAAGCGGGGGAACTCGCTACGTGTCATGGCCGAAGCGGTACGCTGGGGCAAGCGGGGTGCCAGAGTTAACACGATCAGCCCAGGTATCATTATCACACCACTTGCTAATGATGAACTGAACGGTCCAAGAGGTGAAGGATACCGTCGGATGATAGAAGGTTGCCCGGTAAGACGAGCGGGTACGCCTGATGAAGTCGGACAGGTCGCTGCTCTGCTTATGGGACCTGATGGCGGGTTTATTACCGGAAGCGACTTTTTAATGGATGGCGGTGTAACGTCATCGTATTTTTTTGGAGAACTTGCCCAAAAAAAATAATATTTGCATGATTAGGCAATCAATGCGGATAATTGATCTACCGAGTATTACTATGATGCTTTACAATATTCTAACAACAATCAAGGAGCAAATCAATGGAAAATTTTATTTTTAACATACCGACAAGAGCCTACTTTGGAAAAGGACAGATAGAGAATCTGGCAAGTGGAATCAAAGAATTTGGCGGTAGTCGAGTACTGCTTGCCTATGGAGGCGGCAGTATCAAAAGCAATGGTATCTATCAAGCCGTGATTGATCAGTTAAATGGAGCGGGAATTTTCTATGTAGAACTTTCGGGTATCAAACCCAATCCGCCGATCGAGGATGTCTATGAGGGTATACGTCTCATGAAAGAGAACCATCTCGATTTCATCGTTGCCGTTGGTGGCGGTTCGGCCTTGGATGCGGCAAAAGCGATGGCAGCAGGCGCAAAATACGATGGTGACGTTTTTGATTTGATCAGCAGCAAAGTAGCCGTTAGCGATGCTGCACCGCTCGCAACGGTCTTGACTATGGCAGGAACGGGAAGCGAAATGGATATGGGCGGTGTTATCACTGTGGGTGAAAATCATAAGAAATACGCGATCCTTCACCCATTGCTCAATCCGAAGTTTTCGATTCTCGATCCTGAGTACACCTATACGGTTCCTGAGCACCACACTATGGCAGGCTGCTCGGATATCCTAAGCCATTTGATGGAGCAGTACTTGAGACCGGATGTCGGGGTCGATGTTCCTGATCGTATGAATGAGGGGGTCATGAAAGCGGTTTTGGACAATGCTCCAAAACTCCGTCATAATCCGAATAACTATAATGCCAGAGCCAACATCATGTGGGCCAGCAGCATGGCATTGGCAGGATTTCAATTCATGATGGGTAAACAGTTCGGCGCTTTTCCTGTTCACTCGCTCGGACACGAACTTTCAAGCCTTAATGATATGACGCACGGTATTACGCTGGCACTTATTACGCCTGCATGGATGCGCTTTACACTGATATCGGCACCTCAGTACACTTCGATGTTCGCACGGTTCGCCCGTAATGTCTTCGGAGTCATTGAAACGAATGATGCAAAAGCAGCATTGGTTGGTATTGAAGAACTAGAAAGTTTTTATCAAAGCATTGGAATGCCATCACGGATGAGAGATGCTGGGGTTGAAAAAAGTCAACTTGAATATCTGGCTGAAAAAGCAACGGAGTTTGGAGATATCGGAACGATGTCGCCAATCAATAAGGCTCAAGCACTGGAAATCTATACCATGGCGTGGTAAGAATGAGAAGCATAGATGCAATATTAGAGATGGTGTCTGAAAGGCACCATCAACATAAAAAGAACGGATTGTACGTTTTCTGTTCCGATACGATGTGAACGCTTCTTTGGCCGCATTCTATGTTCTACCATATCAGTACAGCGACATCTTAATCAAATCAGAGCTCTTTCCAAGTCTATATACTGATCATCTAAAAGTGAAAAACAAATTAGGCTTAACACGAAAAGAGCAGCTTTTACAAGCAGCCGCAATTATTGTGGCTGAATTAGAAAAAATCGAATCGATAACATTTCAATCTCTGCGGAAGAAAAGAGTGATTTTTTACTTTTTGATATACCTATGAACGGAAAGTTTTAATACCATTTGAATTTATATCAATTTTGTTAGCGGAGAGCATCTATTCTTATAAACAAATTGGTACTGTAAAATCCTAACAGCATTGATACTCACAGTTCTTCATCAATTCGAGTCCAACAAGATGATTACTTGTCTCAAACAGCTCTTCAATATAAAATACCGATGCACATACATGATAAAGAACCTTTTCATCCGCATTTTTGTCAAAGTAGGTTTGTGGTATTTTTGCTTTAAAAGACTTCCAGAATAGGTTGTCGTATTTCTCATTTTCAGTCACTTCAATTATCGCATCGATCACATCCGAAGCGTGCTGATAACAATCGATGTTCATAAAAGAGACATATCTGTCTACTATTTCTGTATTATTTTTATCCATATTACTGCCTTATCAAAAATTACGTTATTGTATAATGAGAACAGGTTATCACAAATGACTTTTAATGACAAAGGATTGACATTTTGCGAACGGCAAAAACAAATCAACGCCAAAGAATGGTACGCGCCGAAGTCTTATGGCCTATTTTAATGTTTTTGCAACAAAAATATCGTTTTGATACCGATGCTTTTTTATCGGTACGCTCTCTGGATATGCAGACTCTGCGAATGAAAGATACACAAGTAAATGCTCTCTATCTATCGGAACTTTTTGAAGAAGCAACTTTGTTTACCGGCGATAGCAATCTCTCTTTTAAATTGGGGGAATGGGCAAATCCACATTCGCTGGGTGTATTCGGTTATCTACTTTTGCACTCCAAAAATATTAATGAAGCATTACAGAAACTATGTCGCTATTATCCTTTGATTGGACGAACCCTTAAACCGATACTTGATGAGACCAAAAACCGTTACAAACTCGGATTTATGTTCTATCATGAGGGGGAATATACCCATTTGGGAAAATATCAGTGCGAGATACATCTCTCAGCAGCGCTAAGTCTTATCAATAAAATTGCTTCGGAGAAAATTCTTCCTGAATACGCAACATTTCGGCATCAAAAACCAGTTGATCTCAGTGAATATGTTAGAGTTTTTGGAAACAAACTTTATTTTGGCGAGGAAGAAAATGCGATCATATTTTCCAAAGAGTCACTGGCGGTTAAAACTTTATATGAGAACCCAACATTGTTGCAATTATTTGAAAATGAAGCCGAAAAATCTCTTGGAATGGAGATACGTGGTGGATTAAAAGAGGAGATATCAGGATTGATCCTGATTTGCGCTGGTGAACTTGATTTCTCTCTCGCAAGCGTAGCTAAAAGAGCGAATATCCATCCCAGAGTTCTCCAAAAAAAGCTCAAAGAAGAAGGTAGCAGCTTCACATTGCTATTGCTGGAAGTGCGTAAAAAACTCTCTGCACGTTATTTACAGGATAAAATTGATATCGGTACGGTAGCAATCTATTTGGGATACTCTGAAGTTAGTGCTTTTATTCGTGCATTTAAAATGTGGTATGGTGTGACTCCCGGAGAGTGGATAGCCAAGGATAATTTACTAAAAAGTTAGATAAACCGTTTATATTTTCATCATATAAGTCATAAATATTTTATAAAACAGTAAAGATCAGAATTTAAGTGTTCCAATCTTTGAAGCTCTGCAACTATTAGTGCCCCAGCAGTGATAAGTTGTTCCTTACGTACTAATTGACTTTTTTTAGAAAGTTCAATATCGCTATGATTTTGATCAATAGATAAGCAATATAAATCATTTTTTGAAGCATAAAATGCTGCTAAATTAGCAATCATTTTATCATTGAACTCATATCTATCTTTTGGAAGATATTCTCCATTTTGAATCTGTTTATTTCGTTTTTCTGCAATAGAGTTTAAAATATTGTTCATTATTGATCCTTTATCATAAAAGGTACCTTCATAATAGAAGGTACTAAAATTTAAAACTACATTTTTTTCGGCAATCTCATAAATTTGCGTTTTAACCCATCTTTGATGCAGTCATTGTTAATCCATCGTCCAACACATAACATTATACGTGCATGGCGCGGTGCAACATAAACACTTTTGGGATGTACGGAACGGACTCCTGCTTCAATACAATCCGCGATTTCTTCCGGTTCTCCACTTAGTTTTTCTACATCTTTTCCAGTAAAAAAGGATACAAGTTGATCAACTGCTTTTTTATAAGGACCGCTAGCTGAAACGTTTTGAAGGTTATTGGCGGCAATTTGTGCCCATTCACTTTTGATTGCTCCCGGTCTGACAATCATTACATCGACATCAAATGGCTTAAGTTCTTGTCTAAGCGATGAAGAATACCCTTCTAAAGCGAACTTGGTCGTATGATACCATCCGCCATAAGGGTATGCTTCTACCCCTCCGATAGAAGAAATATTAAAGATTTTCCCCCATCGTTGCTCACGCATATGCGGGATAACAAGCTGAGTTAAATTTGCCAGTCCGAAAAGATTGACTTCCATTTGACGTCTGGCTTCAATCATAGGAACTTCTTCTATCGCACCATAGGATCCATATCCTGCATTATTGACAAGGATGTCGATTCCGCCGGATTCATCTTCAATTTTGGCTACGCATTGCCAAATGGACGACTCATCCGTGATGTCGAGATAAATAACATGGATACCATGACGAACAAGATGATCCATTTTATCGGTTCGTCTTGCAGCTGCATACGTTTTAATCCCTATAAATGCCAGTCGTATGGCAATCGCTTCACCGATACCGGAAGATGCACCGGTTACCAATGCAGTACGTTCTTGTAGGGGTACTTTGTTCGATTTGGTTTTACAACAACTCATAAATGGTTTCCTTATTGTAGAATTTTACAACTATCGAATTGAAAAGATAAAAAAATTAAGGCATTAAGGCTTTAACTTCATTCCATGTTTCAAGGATCGGTTTGGTAATTAGATATTTACCTTGTCGTTCAGTCATAATGAGACCTGCGTTAGAAAGCTCTTTCAAATGGTGCGAAACCGTAGGGGCTCCGATCTTTAAACTTTCGATGAGATCACCAACACTGCATTCATGTGCCTGAAAGTCATTTTGTTCGCCCTTGACAATCTTGAGATAGATTTCCAACCGATTAGGATGAGAAAGTGCTTTCATCACTTTTGCCGCTTGTTTGATGTCCATATAAATCCAATCCATTAGTAAATTCGATAGTTGTCGAATTGTATATTGAATTGATCCTAAATGTCAAGCTGATATTTAAGATATAGCAAATATTTTTTTCATTTGTTTTATATCTTTGCTCGGAGACAATCCAAAATATCGAGTATATTCACGACTAAATTGGGATGGGCTTTCATATCCAACTTGAAATGCTGCATCTGATACATCTAAGTGTTGTGATAGCATTAATCGTCGAGCCTCTTGCAGGCGGTTTAATTTACGGTATTGGATGGGGCTCATGGTAGTAATGTTCTTAAAATGTTTATGGAAAGACGATGCGCTCATCCCTATCTGATCTGCTAATTCCTGAATAGTAATTGACTCGAATAAATCCTTTTGAATGAGTTGAATCGATTTGGCAATACGACCAGCATTACTCTCTATAGGGGCAAATTGCATGAGTGTTTTTGCTTGATCCGATAGTAATAAACGATAAAGAATCTCTTGCAGATACAAAGGGGCTAAAACATCAATATCTCTAGGTTTATTTGATAAACAAATCAATCGATGTACCGCTTCGATGAGCTCATGTCCTATCTCTTTCATGGAGATACCGATGGATGTTTCATGAGATTCGGCTTGATTTATAGGGTTTAATTGCTCGGCAATTTTATAGATTTGTTCGGGGGTAAAAGTGATTTGTACCGATAAGAATGGCAATGCTTCAGAAGCCTCGATGATCTGTCCCGCAACCGGAAGATGAACCGATGAAACTAAATAGGAGAGGGGATCATATCGATAGGTATGGCTCCCTAGTGTCACTATTTTTGCTGCCTGAAGGATGATGAATAGAGATGGCTCATATACCGTATGCAATATTTGCGATGTAGTAAAAGCTTTGAAAAATTGCACAAACGGTATAGCTGTCTGGTTGATTCCTTCGTATTTCGTGCTTTTGTCAACAATGGGGATCAATTCTTTTATCATATCAGTCATAGTTTATTCCAGTATAGTTGTACCACATTAGTAACGAAGTAATTATAAACGCATACCGCCGGAAATCTCAATTCTTTGGCCATTGATCCAATGACAGTCATCTGATGCAATTGCCGCAACAGCCGCTCCGATATCATCCGGCAAGCCTGCCCGTCCGAGTGCGATTTGAGATGCTACAAACGCATTGGCATTTGGATTGTCTCGAACAACACCATTACCGAAATCGGTTTCGATGGCTCCCGGTGCAATGACATTGACGGTAATATTACGACTACCCAGTTCGAGAGCCATGTAACGGGTTAACACTTCAATAGCCCCTTTCATAGCCGAATAGGCACCAAATCCCGGCAAGGTAAAGCGAGTAAGACCGGATGAGAGATTTAGGACTTGTCCACCATCTTTTAGATAAGGTAATATCATTTGCGTTAGGAAAAAAGGACCTTTTAGATGGGTATTCATTAGCTCATCGAATTGTGCTTCAGTCGTATTGGCACAAGACTCATTGATACCGATGCCGGCATTGTTGATTAAAAGATCCAATTCGGAACGATCCCATTGTGTATTCAATGCAAGTAATAGCTTTTCAACGAAATCTGGAAAAGTATTCACATCGGCAACATCCAGTTGCAACGCGAAAGCTTTACGCCCAGATTGTTCGATTTCACTGACAACCTTATCTGCCTCAGTTTTTGAATTTTTATAGGTCAAGACTATATCGTACCCTTTTTTTGCAAGATGCAAAGAGATGCTTTTGCCTAAACCTCTACTGCCTCCGGTAACCAATGCTAATTTCATGTTCTCTCTCCAGTGAAGAATTTTGTGTAGAAATTATAGTTTTAATGCGATATATAACGATAGAAGTATCCTATTGTTTTCTTGCCTAATTCTCTATTATTGTTTATTTAAAATTCCTTCTAGCTGAATGTCAAGTTTGACATTTTCATCTACAGCCACACCCCCAGCTTCTAAAGCCTTATTCCAAGTAATGCCATAATCTTTTCGATTCAATTGTCCACTAAGTTCTAGACCTACGCGTTGATTTCCCCAAGGGTCTTTTACAATTCCATTGTTATCCAATTTTAATTTGATGAGTTTAGTAACACCGTGTAATGTCAGTTGCCCATATGCAAAATCATTTTTGACTTCTGTTAAGTTAAAAATGATCATTGGGTATTTCTGAACATCAAATAAATCAGATGCTTTTAAATGATCATCTCTTTTTGGATTAGCCGTATTGATTGAATTTACATCAATTGTGCCATTGAGTGATTTGAGTACTTTAGTTTTTTCATCATAATTGAGGGATCCATTGAAAGTGTCAAATTTACCACTGACATCAGAAATCATCATGTGTTTTACTTTAAATCCGACGGTAGAGTGCTCTGTGTCTATAGTATAGGTACCTGCAAAAAGTGATGCAGAACTCAATAAAAATAAAGCTGTTAGAACAGAAGTTTTTTTCATTATATATCCTTTTGTCTTGATAAGAATTTGTCTGGATAGTTTATATTTTTAGAATAAACATTGTTAGACAAAAACTATCGAATACATGCCTAATCCTCTACAATATATTTCATTTTTTATAAAATAAAAAGTTATATACCACCGAATAGCCACTTTTTTTTTGTAGAAAGTGATCTGATTTATTTATTAGTTGGAGTCAACATGTTAAAGAAAAAATATCAGTCTAAACTACAAGCGTTGATTATGTCTGGCTTTATGAGTTTTGTAGTATCTGGGATAATTACATATATAAATCTCGGTATGATTGAAACATTTATACAGAGATGGTTTCATGCATGGATAATAGCTTATTCTATTTCTTTTCCTTCATTATTAATAATCTCTCCAATTGCAGTTAAAATTTCGTTTATAATTGCTTCAAAAGAACAATAAATAAATATTGTATCCATGCTGTCTAATTTTAAATGGCATGATACAAGAAATGGTATAGAGAAAATAGATGGATAAATTGCTCACAAAAAATCTTCACGTTTTGTATGTCGAAGATGATGATGTGGCACGCGAAAATGGTATTGAATATCTAGAAAATTACTTCGACCATATTCATGCAGCTTCGGATGCTTTTGAAGGATTAAAACTCTATCGGGTGGTTCATCCCGAAATCATTATTACTGATATTCAGATGCCTAAACTCAATGGCTTAGAGTTTATCAAACAAATTCGAAAAGAGAATAAAGAGACTCAGATTATTGTTATTACGGCGTACAGTGACACGATATATCTTCTTCAGGCAATAGAGTTGCAATTAGTCAAATATCTGATTAAACCGGTGCAAGAGAACGCTTTTAAAGAAGCGTTGCAGTTATGTGTAGAAAGCATTCACAATAAAGATTCCAACATTATGGAACTTCCCGATAATACCTTTTTTGATATGTATAATCAGACCCTTATTCATAACGGAGAGGTTGTTATTCTACGGACGAAAGAGCTTCATATGCTCAGTTTACTCCTTAGGCATAGAAATCGCTATGTGACTTATAACGAGATCGAACATACTCTTTGGCGGGAAAGCGTGATGACTGCCGATGCCCTTAAAACCCTGATTAAAAATCTCAAAGCGAAACTTCCTCCGAATCTAATTTCCAATCTCTCAGGAACAGGGTATAAAATTGAGTGCTGAAGCGTTCACCCACTTAGCCTACGGAGCAACGTTTGGCATTTTGCTGATGAGTATTGTCTATACGTTCGTGCGTTATGTTTACTCCAAAGAGATTATGTATATCAGCTATTGCGCTATGCAGGTTTTCTCTTTAGGGTATATCAGTGCTTACAGTCATCTTTTTCCCTTCGCGTCTTTTATGCAGGAGGTTTTTCTTCTGTTGTCTACCCTTAGCGCGGTGGTTTTTGCAATAACGTTTCATGAGGGAAATTTGATTCCAAAGATTACTAATTTTAAAGAGTTGGTGATCAATACTCTTTTGCTCAATGTCGTAATTTTGACCGCTTTTTATCACTATGTCCTTTTTGAATATCTCCCCTATACGGTAGTCTATGCGATCTTGTTTCTTTCGGTAGTTTTTAATCTCCGTTCAGGTTTTAAACCGACGATCGTTTATGTCATCGGATGGTCGCTGCTATGTATTTTGCTGTTTGTATTTCAGCTCAAACAGGTGTACGTTCAACACGGGTATATCGATATTGTATTGGCGGCATTTGCAGTGGAAGCGGTGCTGTTTACTATCTCTATTTCGTACAAATACAATCTTTTCAAAAATCAGGCGCTAGATCATCAGAATATGCTGTTGCAGCAATCGAAGATGGCGAAAAGCGGTGAGATGATCGCCAATATCACACACCAGTTCCGCCAGCCCCTTAATAACCTCTCTTATATGTTGATGAATCTGAAAAATCGGTATGAAAACCGAACACTTGATGATGAGTATTTCGATAAAAAAATCGCTTCGGCGCACGAACAATTGCAATTTTTATCCAAAACAATCGATGATTTCAAAGAGTTTTATACCCCAGCAAAAGCTAAAGAAGCTTTTTTACTTACTGAAGCAATTCAAAACAGTATCGCAGTCATTACCCCTGATTTGAAAAGTAAGGGGATTGTCCTCGATTGGATACTTTGCGATGAAGAGATTATCCTTTTTGGGAAAAAGAATGAGCTTTCTCAAGTTCTTTTGGCATTGATTTCTAATGCTTCCGATGCACTGAGCGGGATTAGTGAGCCAAAGATTATCCTCCGTACTAAATATAGTGAAAGCGAAGCGATGATCGTTATTGAAGATAACGGCAAAGGGATACAATGCGATAAACTTGGAAAGATTTTTGAACCCTATTTTACGACGAAATCAGAGGGAAGTGGAATAGGGCTCTATTTGGCCAAAATAATTATTGAAAAAAGCTTCGGAGGGAAAATCAAGGTAGAGAGTAAAGTTCGAGAGGGAACAACCTTTACCCTCTCGATAGCTATCTATCAGTGATTTTGTGGATACATGAAAGAAATATCTTTTGTGATGGCTACTTTCGGGTCTTCTTTCGCAAAAATAACCAGTTTGATTTTCAACGCAGTGTCTCTTCTATCCGACAGTGATAGATTCTTATTGGTTGAGATCACTAAGATTCGTTTACGCATACCGTCCGGTTTAAGGTTTAGTGCTTCAAAACTATCGATATGGAAGTTTTTATCTTCAACTTTGACATCGTAGGTATAGGTTTGTTTTTGTGTATTGTGAATATTGACAATATAGTTGTTGCTCACGATACCGTTTTGCTCTTTGTAGAGTTCGTTTGGTTTATTTATATTGACCAATACTCGCTCTTGATCCGATGCAAATACTGCCGCAAAAATTAATGACCCTGCCATAGCAACGAAATACATGATGTTGCGTTTTGAAAAAATACTACTTTGTATATTTTGTAAAACCGATTTTGGGCTTCCCCACTCGATCAGCGATTTTTTGCCTAGTTTTCCCATGACAGATGTACAAGCATCAGCGCATCCCAGACAGTTGATGCACTCTAACTGTAACCCTTTACGAATATCGATATGTGTCGGGCATACTTTGACACACGCTTCACAGGTGGTACACTCTTCATTGGCTGAAAATTGTTTCAAATCAAAAACCGATTTTTCACCGTTTTGATAAATTGCACCACCACGATTATAGTTATATACAACGTGTTTGGTTGCATCATCATAGAGAACAGTTTGTATCCGTGAGTAAGGACAAAGGTATGTACAAAAACTCTCTTGCATCCATACAATGTCATAGATCAGAAATGCCGCAGTTGTAGCAATGAAGATAACGATAAAGAGATGATCTTCGGGGTTTTGCATGTATTTAAAAAAATCTTCGGGAGGGACGAAATACCAAATGAAGTTAGTCGATGCGGTTATTGCAATTAACGTCCAGAGCAAAAACCCGACAACGACTTTGATTTTATTTTCGATATTGGAGGTATTTGGTCGTTTTTGTTTGTTAGTGATATTTCTCAGATCAAGTAAAGTTCCTTGAATTAAATCACGGTAAATGGTTCGAAAGATCGTTTGCGGACATCCCCATCCACACCACGCTCTTCCAAGTATGGAAGTGAGGGCAAAAATCCCGATAAACAAAAACATCAGTAAAAATGGCATGATGTAAAACTCGTTGACATCGTATGACAATCCCATAAATTGAAATTGAAGCTTTTCAAATGAGAGAAGTAAAAGGTGATTGTCATTGACCGTAATAAATGGCACAATAAACGTAAAGACAGTGACAAAGGCATAGAACCAATATCGTTTCGTCGCATAGGACATAGGCACTCCTTGAAGATAGAATAGAGAACTGTAAAGAAATAAAGTGTCTTTTTGGTGGTAATTTTTCAAACTCTAGATTAGTTTTTAGGGAAAGGAATTTGATGTATGTTTATTCCTGATAATAGTAACAATGAATTTTCAAGAGGATAGTGCAGCGCTAAATAGGATTCGGATAATAGTAATGTAAATAATTTTATAGTATCAGGCAAAAACAATCGAAGAATAGGCTAGCTTGAATAATATTTTACGATTATACTTGCATTGGGGAATTAGTCCTGATTATTTTGATAAATCACTTTAAGGAACAGCAATGCGTACGGCGTTATTTTTACTAAATGGTTTTTTATTACTAGGTTTTTTTTATTTGTTGATTAAATTATTTACTCCAACAATACCAACAATTCGTGCGTTTGGAGCTTGCTCTTTTCTCATTATATGGCTAGCTATTTCTATAACAAATATGACTATTGGAATAATGAAAGCAGGATATGGAATAGGAGAAGAATTCTCTATTTTTTTGTTAATTTTTTTAATACCTAGTTTAACTGGATATTGGTTATGGCTGAAACACTTTGAGATATAGTGATAAGAATGTTTTGTATGTATTCCTAAATTGATTTTTTAATGAAGAAAATTTCAATTTAAGAAAATAGAGCCTGTCTTCATCCAATCTTGAGAAAGAGATTCTATGATAATGGAAATGAACCAAGGAGTTTCCATGTTTTCACGTATTATCACTTTCATAACAGCTTTGAGCTTTTCCTCTCTTTTACTAGCGGCTTCACTTCCCGACATAAAAATGCCCGATAACGGTCTCTCTTTTAAAATGATCGAGGGGTATCAGGACTATAAAATCGTCGCAACCCATTGGCGTACCGATAAAAACGAACTGCGCTATGTATTGGCAAACCCTATAGCGTATGATGCGCTGAAATCCAAAAAGATGCCGATGCCGGAGGGGAGCAAAATCGTTAAAATCGGCTGGAGCGTCAAGCCAATGACTACATATCCCGATGCTCTTGAAGCCGATAAAATTCAGAGGGTTGAGTATATGGTCAAAGACTCAAAACGGTATAATGAAAACGGCGATCATTGGGGATATGCCCGATATGTGAAAAAAGGAGATACGTATGTACCGTACGCGAACGGCTCTGCGGAGTGTATTGCCTGTCATGCTGCTGTCGGAAACAACGACTACCTCTTCACCACATTTCAAAACATGTATTGAGTTATGAAAAACCGATTGCTGATCGTGGAAGACGAAGAAGAGATCATCCGTCTCATTGTGAACCGTTTCGATCAGAAAGTTTATGAGATCACCGTGGCGAAAGAGGGCAAAGAAGCGATACGTTTTATTGCAAAAGAGGATTATGACGTCGCTATCATCGATTTTATGCTCCCTTATATTGATGGCTTCGAGGTTAGCAGACGTTTGAGACAAAAAAGTAGTGAAATACTTATCATCATGATCAGTGCACTCGGCCATGAAGAGAATAAAATCAAAGGATACGGAATTGGAATCGATGATTTTATCGCCAAACCTTTTTCACCCAAAGAACTTGCCATCAAGGTGGATGCGCTTCTCAAACGGCGGTACGTATTGATCAACGGTGCGGTTACCTCTTTAAAATTTATTAGGCACGACCATGCATCCAAAAAAATCTTTATCCATGAACATCCTCTTGCACTGACACCGAGCGAATATTTGATCTTTTCACTATTGTTATCACGTCCGAGACATATTGTCTCGCGGGATGAGCTGTCACAGGCTGTTTATGATCACGGCTTTGGAGAGATTGATGTCAGAGGGATCGATACCCATATCTACAATATTCGCAAAAAAATTGCTCACTATACCGAAGCAAAAATCATCCGTACAGAACGCTCGTTAGGATATACACTGCATGAGTTTTAAATTTTTTTTGATCAGTGTCTATACTTTAGCAAGTTTGATGATTGCAGCATTTAGCGCATTCATGACCTACCTAATTATCGGCGAACCGATCGGGATGAAGATGTTTTCCAAAATCTCTTTGAGCGTCGTTCTGGCGATGCCGATGATCGGTTTTATCAGTTATAGGATCGGTAGCTACTTTTTTTCAAAATTTGAGGATATTACGAAGCGGTTGGATGCCGTTTCAAACGAGGATTTCGAGAGAGTTGAATCGGATGAGAAGATAGATGAGTTAGCCCACATACACCACTCTATCAACCGTGTGGCTACACGACTATCCGAGGTTATCAACAATCTCAAACATCACAACAAGACGATGGCAAATATGAGCGTATCGTTCGCCCATGATGTAAAAACACCGTTAATGATTATCGATGGTTATCTCGAAGAGCTTCAAGACGGTCTGATAGAAACATCCACGGCTGTAGAGAAGCTCAAACATGAGAGCGGATACATCAACGATCTTAGCAGTGACATGCTAGAGTATCTGGGATCATTACAAAGCGGACGCGCGCGAGAAGAACTCATGGTAAAACAGTATGTACAAGAGTGTATAGAACTAATCCCGATTTCGCCGAATGTACGCTGGGATATCACTATCCCCGATGATTTTACGATCCTATTTAATCCGATGGATTTTAAAAAAGTGTGTATCAATCTGCTCCATAACAGTACCAAATTTACAGAGGAGGGAGAAATCTCGCTCTATTGTATCGGAGACTCTATTGTATTTGAAGATACGGGAATCGGTATTGATCCATCACTTTTGGATCAAATACGCGATCCTTTTATAACAGCGGATGCGAGTAAAAACAGGCAAAAAAGCGGCTTGGGGGTAGGACTGAGTATTGCCATCAATCTTGCACACAATAACGGATATAAACTTCAAGTCGATAGCGAAAGATTACATGGAAGTAGAATACTATTAGCCAAAGCGAGTGCATAATTTTTTCAATATAATTTATCTTATGTTAATTAAGAACTAAATGTGCTAAAAAACTATTGTTTTCCAACACTTTCTTCAAGTAGAAATCACCCTTAGTACTCTTAACTTTTGAAAAAAATCTATTGACGCATCTGAAATTATGGGCTAAAATTATCCCAGTCGCGACTGAGAACGTTCTCAAATATCTTGGAAAAGAGCAGTGAATAGCTACCGCACTCTTTTTCGTTTTGGTATGAAATCCTGATCAGATTTTTGCCGTTGTCAAAGTATTTTAAAAAAGGCCCAATCAGAGGAGAATCTTCTGATGTCTGATTTTCGCACAAGGCGAGGTCATGTTGTGAAGAGTGATCAGAGATTGCTCTTCATGTATATTTGGAGAAAAAAATATGGAGTTTATAAAACGATTATTTCAGATAAATCATACAAGTAATGGTTTGAGTAAAGAGGAAGATTTACGTTTAATCGAAGAATTGAAGCCCAAACTTGAACTGCTTGAGAAGGGAGAACGATTATGAGTTTAGAGCACTTTTTCGTCTATTTAGTAGAAGTCAGTATGTTAATACTGGGAAGTGTTATGCTATGGACACACACCAAAAAGAAATCGATTCTTGCGCTCTTTGTCTTGCTTAGCGTTACAACAATAGCTATTGGGTGGATCATGAACGATTCCGCTCATAAAACCATTCCATTCATCATGATTTATACTATTGTTGCAGTTGAATATTCTATGGTTCAGATGGACCGACGTATCGATGCTTTGTTAAGCACAGGCGTTAAAGCTACAAAACCTATGTATAAACTGATCCTCTTTATCGCAGTGGTATTGAGCGGTGTTGTAGGAGCATTAGTGACGTCACCGTCTTCGGCAATTCAATCGAATATTGAATTGGTCGTAGCCATCATTCTTATCTCTGTGGTTCTTGTGAGCAGAATCATCCGTATCCTCTTGAGAAGGTATCAAGCAAATCCGAAAGAGACCCTATAAAACGGCTAATCATTTGGGGAGGATTTTATCTCCCCGCATTAGTATTAGCATGGCATGCCCAGAGTTTCATCGATTATCTACAAAGTATCGTCGGTGTGCTACTGGGAGCTCTGCTGTGCTATCTCCTCACCCATAAAGATACTACTTGGGTGAGAAGTCTACTGGAACGATTTTGAGCGTTTCCGTTAAAAAAGTACTATTGGAGGAAAAAGATGATTAGACGTCATTGGAAACGTATTGCTCTGTTTTTAGTAGGGCTGGATATTGTTGTGTTTAGCACAGCCACGTTACTCAGTGCTTATATGGCATTGGGCCATTAAGCCTAAGGTGAGAACATGCAATCACTGCCGGTGAGATTAACCCATCATGCTCAAAAGCGGCTTGCTAAACGTTTTGGAATTCGAGGAGAAGATGCAGCACAACGCGCAGCAGAAGATATCGTTCGTAACGGAACCCTTGTTCCGACTCGTTCTGAGTGTATCACTATTCTCCGACGTGGACACAGCTTCGTGTTTGCAAAGACGGTTGATTATAACGATACACCGATTTTATTAATGATCACTGCCTGTAATGACGATAAGAGTTCGGAGTGGAAAACGTTTCATCATGGAAAAGTGCAGAAAGCAAAGACAGTTAAACAATCGAAGCGTCAGCGCTCATTATCCCGATAAAAAAAGAGATGAGATAAGAGGCTTAACGCCTCTTAATTCTCTTCAAAAAAATCGGTGATGTTGCATTCAAGAATATAAGCCAGTTGATAGAGATGTTTGATGTTGAAGTGCTGTTTACCAAGATAGAGTTCGCTTTGCGAAATCAATCCGGGTGATTTTAGATTCATGGCTAAAGAGAGCTGAAGCTGTGTTATACCGCGCAGTTCACGGTATTTCTTCACATTCATCCCTATTCGAATATGCAAATTGTCAATGTCAGTTTCGTTAATGTCATCGACAGTTTTCAAAAGGTCTCCATAAATAGTAATTACTATCTACAGTGTACTTATGTTATACTCATCACTCAAATAGTGATTACTATGTAAAAGATTTTTTACCCTAAAGGAACCCTCATATGGTTAATAAAAAAATTGTTTTATCCCTTCTTATATCGGCAGTATTGTCGGCCGATCAAAAACCGATCTCTCAATCAATTGTTGAACAACTAGAAATATTTGGTAGTTCTATAAAAACAACTCAAAATCTTGATGACAACATGATCAGTATCAACACCCCCATCACTGGACGTCAAATGGTGGGTGGAGGCATTAATACAGTATCCTATGGACATGATGTCCAAAACCTGATCGAACGCAACTGTTTAGTATATGGTGGAGATGTCTATTTCGATAAAAAAGACAAATTCGGTGATACCGTCTCCATGCACAGTTTCAATCAAGAGCTTGTTGCAGCAATGAGTCCGCAAGAACGTATGAAATATATTGAGCAAGATTCTAACTCTAAAGATATCGGAGACAAGTATGTTATTGGCTGGTTCGATCTGCGTAAAAAGCTTATGACCGATGAACGCTTGCAAAGAACGTTTATGTTTGATACCGATTATCTTCGCCCGGAGAGCTATTACTACAATACCACCTGTAAAGATCCATTAACCAATAAATTGATTTATACCGCGCACAGTAAAAAAGTCGATGGCAAATACAACATGGAATACATCGATATCACCTTCGCTGAGAAGATGCCAAATGATTTATTAAAACGACCGGTGGCAACTAAAACTGTTGATGATGTATTCGCCCCATTTATCGAGGATAAAAAAGATAACAAGCTACTCTTGCAAACCGGATTTACCACCATTCTCTCCACCAACTATGCCGATACCGCACATAAATATTGCGATTCATTGGGCGGAACAACCATGATTGATTTTCGTACCGTTAAACCGGGAGAACAGGTCAATACCAGTATGAAAGAAAAAGTGGCCTGTATCGGTGTAGAACACCCTTTTACGCTGAAATACTACAATCTCCACTTTATCGTTTCCAAAGATACTCTGCCGGAAGGGATGAATGCTTTACAAGCAATCCAATCAAGTGTATCACCATCCGATCCGATGAAAGAATTGGCAGCCAGTGTGAGCACTATGCCGGTAGGGAGTACGTCTGAAAACAATATCGGAAACAGAAAATTAGTAGCAACCGTCTATGCCGCCAACGGCTCAAGCACATTGGTGAACGTTCAAGAAGCCGGCAATGTCAGTTCACTTCGAAATTATCAAGTTACCAACGGTACAGCAAACGACATCACTGATCCGAATTGGACATTTGAATCGATCTCACGATTGCCTAAAAAACTGATTGATGCGAAAAAAGCATTGGTGAATCAATGCAGCGCCTACGGCGCAGCACAACTTGGGGTTGATAACTATACGGCAGTATGTGTCAGACAAGGTGCCGGATCAAGCTGTATCGCCAATATGATTTATACGCGGGGTAATCAATTTGCTGGTAAAGAAACGTTTGGGTGTAGCAAATAAATTGAGTTAAAAAATATTTTGAGAGGTAAAAATATGAAAAAAATGTTACATATTGGATGCTTTATAGTGTTATCCGTCAATAGTGTTTATGCTGATGCAAGTGGATTGGGCTCTTATATGCAAGGTAATTATACTGAAGCAAAAGGTTTGCTTGAGAAAGAGTGTAAATCTGGATCGAAAATATCATGTTCTTATCTTGGAAGTTTATATATTTCTGGTGATGGTGTTGAACAAGATACCAAACAGGGAATAAAGCTATTGAATAATTCTTGTAATGCTGGCGAGCAATCAGGATGTTACATATTAGGAATATACTATTCAAAGAAAAATCCAATTCAAGCGACAAAGTTTTTTTTAAAAGCGTGCAACGATTATCGTATTGCTGGGTGCTATGAACTTGGAAAAATGTATTATGATGGAAAGGGAGTGAAGGTAAATAAACTCAAAGCAATAGATCTTTTTAAAGTTGCTTGTGAAAATTACAGTAAAGATGCTTGTGTCGATCTTGGATTTGAATATTACAATGGCACAACAGTTTCAAAAGATCTATTGAAAGCGAAAGAATATTCGAAAAAAGGGTGTGATCTTGGCAATCAAAATGGATGTAATAATTATCAAATTATGATGAATGAAAGTATGTAAATTATGAAATTTTATTTAATCTTTGGAATTTTGATTGGCAATGTATTTTCTGCTCAACTCAGTGATTCAGAATCATTTTCAGCATTGTTGAAAGGTGATATGAAAAATGCTATTCCTTATCTGACTAAATCTTGTAACAATGGTACAGGACCACTATCATGTGATGCATTGGCCGGATGCTATCGAAACGGTAACGGTATTGAAAAAGATGCCAATAAAGCTATCAAACTTTACCAATCTGCCTGCGAAAAAAATTATGGACCAAGTTGTTATGCTCTGGCATCAATGTATATAAACGGAGAGGGTGTCAATGTCGATTACACATACGCGGGACAACTATTTGAAAAATCATGTGTTCAAGAATTTCCACCTGCATGTCAGATTGTAGAAAAAATAAAAAAAATTAACCAAGATAATGCTCAGTAATTGATGCCCGGTTATGTTTCATCTCCCAGCTGACAGCCTGTAGACTCTGCTCATAAGTATAACCGGCACGAGCGTATTCCATCATACGACGCTTTGAAAAATTCCATCTAAATGCATGGGATCCCTCTGCTGGTATTCCTAATTTTTTACATGATTCTCGAATGTCAGTTGAATATTTTTGACGATCAATTTTAAAATGTTTTTGAACAGTAATATGTTCTAAAAGTTCTTTATAGATTTCAAGGGATATTAACACATCGCCTTCTTTACCGCCTTTCTCTTTTGTAAAAATTACTCCTTTATCGGTACCAGTGATTGAATCGAAACGGATACCATGTAGTTGATCAAATTTGATGAGAGCCACCCCTTCAAGTCTACAGCCTCCACTTAGTTGAATTTTTGCAGCTAGGCGATGGAAAGGCTCGGATAGTGATTCGATCAAAAGTTCAGGATTTTCATAAGTGCGGTTGTGATAATTATCGGCTACTAAATCCAAATTTCTTGACTCATTTAAGATGAATTGTCGTACTGAAAAATCGTATTCTTTTGCTGCGCCATATTTGTTTTGAGTATAAAATTTCAATGCTGTTTCCAGAGCCCCCAAGGAAGCGCTGAGCTTTTCCAAATATTGTTTACTTGGATGATAACTTACCTTGTAATCCATATAGGAACCGACCATATCGCCTGTTATTATTTCAGGGTCCTTTACTAACCAATGTTCGCGTAAATAATGAAAAAAATTCTCCCAAACAGCGCGATAAGTTTTAGCAGTACCAAACGATGCAATCTTCTGAAAGTTTGGATGATTCGGATCGATACGTTCTGTCTTTTTTGCGCCTTCAACTAGCAGTGCTTTTATGAGTTCTGCTGACAAATAATATACACTCCCCCGCATAAATTTCTCTCCTATAATTCATAAAAATATCATGAACGGATTAAGCCGCCGTCCGGCAATTTGTTAAGTCAATCTACGTTTTTATACGAGTTGCGCTGAACCTCGGCTCTTTTGATTACGATGGTGTGATTTCCCCGTAGGTAGATCTGAGCTCCACCGATTTTTCACATTTTTATGTTTAAAAACAAAAGACTATCAATCATTTTGAACTTGTGATGTGAATATTTTTTGAGGGACTATGTGCGATGTTTTCTACGGTTTCTATTTTTGCATGTAAAGAGCTTGAAATCCCCGCAAATACGGGGAAGAAAGATAGTGATAAATTGTATTTGGAAAATGACCAAGAAAACAAAATGCGAACGATCAAAAAAACATTGTGCGATTATTGTATTAATCCACTTTTAATGAAATTTTGGTATTTTCGTAAAAGTTCTTTACCTCCATAGGTATCAAAAATATGATGTTGGAACATTTCTTTGACATCCTCATTGGCATAATTCTCACTAATTAATTCATAGGTTTTCCCAAATTGATTAATCATATCCAATGATGCTTCTTTTGCAGAATAGTAATGTGGCTGTGAGAGCGAAAATATAATGGATGAGTCCATTAAGTATATAGTTGATCTCCCTTTTAACGCTTGATCCCATCCCATGATTATTCCAGCAATATCAAGCTCTTTTATATAGACAGGTTTATCCATACCAGGGAAAGTGCATTGAAGACTTTTATAGGTTTTGTTCTTTTTATCTGCTGTATCTTCAAATTCAGATTTTTCAGTTGAGTGAAAATAATCGTGGGCATACTCTTTTGTCATATGACCACGAGAGTATTTTTCAAAACCGGCTTTTATTTTATAAAGTTGAGCCAGAGTATTTGTTCGAAATTTTCTATCAACTTCCAGCCACTCATACAAAAGAAAATTATTCCCTTTTGAGTCTTCCAGTACTACTAAATACAACAGTAATCGCCCTTTTTCATCCAATGGTATCGCGTAGCAATAGAAAACAGGAGACTGAAGTCTCCATAGTATTTTTGTGAAGTTCATTGCTCATCCTTTTTTGAATTTTTTGCCTCAAGCTCATGCCACAATTTATGGACAGTAGAAGGTGCCAACTGATCTAAATGTAGTTCTTTTTTCAGAACTAAAGCCAGTTTATTGAACGATAACGGTTTGTTTCCTTTTTTGATCGGTGCATTACGAAGTGATACAACCAACGGCCACTTATTGATGAGTTTTGATCGTACGGATTCTTGACCTGTGTTGTTATCAAAGAAGCGTCGAATTTTCATCTCTGACAACTTTTCGATCTCATCTAAAGTCATCTCACCAAAATTCTTTCGACGTATTGAATCGCGATCATTCATCATGGATCTGATTGCTTTTGTCATCGCGATAAAGGATAGCTCTGGCAAGCTCAACTCATTAACATTATTGGAGCGAAGTTTGTGAATCAACCTTCCGTGTCTCTCCATGATTTCTATTTGATCGGCTATTGGACATCGTGCGTAAAAAAGATACGTCTGCTTTAACTCTACATCTGATAGTTTGAGATGATTTGAAGTATCCAAACTCATTGTGTTATTCCTCCTTGTAAATGGTTTCATCTATATACAAATTTCGCAAAACTCAATTGATTTACTTCCAAAAGTCGAAAAATGTGAAATTTGTATATAGATAACGGATGTTTATCGGTTGTGCAGTGATAAATAACGCTAACAAAACGCTTTTAAAGGGTTAAAGATGATTATTTCAGTGATCAATAAAAAGGGTGGTGTCGGAAAAACACCTATTTCATTCTCACTCGCAAAAGATTTGGGATATGGGCTGCAATCAAATGACAACTCGGTGATTGAAACCATTTATCCTGACAAAGCTCGAATCGGTAGACCAATATTGCAAGACGATTGTGTATATGACTTTGGCGGGTTTGTGGATAGTGGAGTGTTGGATATTATCAAAGCATCCAATGCAGTGATCGTACCGTGTTCTATTGATTATAACGCACTGATGCGTACCGTTGAGACGATTGAAGAGATCATAACGGTGAATTCCAACATCATAGTCGTCATCACCAAAACAGAGAAAGAGAGCGATTTTGAGACATTCCGGGATGAAATCAGTTCATTCTTTGAAGAGCTATATTTTTTGGAGCTTCGAAACTCGAAGATTTTCAAGAACAGTATGGAAACAGGGAAGACGGTTACACAACTGTATTTTGAGACACCTCTTTCAAAAAGTGCCTATAGAACGGTTTATCAACAGTATCAAAGCCTTGTTGAACTGTTTAATAGCGATAAATAACACTTTAATAGCGCTAAAAAAGGGATAAATATGTCTGAAAAAATTAATATAAAAGAAGCGATAAGAGCCAAAAGGACAGGTGCCGATAATACGCAAACGTATGCTGAAGCAGATCGTAAGCGGGGAGGGCGACCCAAAAAAGACGGAGATCATAAACTCACGAGAGTACCTATCTATTTATCGAATGATGAACTTGAAAAAGTTGAACAAGCAGCTGCTAAATATGGGCTTACTGTTGGTAAGTTTGTAAAAATGGTAGCGATGATAGAAAGCGCGAGCATGTGAAATTTGTATAACAGGAAAGAAAGGATTATTAAATGAATGACAATCAGGTTTCTGAATATATGTGCCTAAGTGATAAAGATATAAGTAGAATAACAGGTATTAATTTAAGTACATTACGTAATTGGCGGAGAAGTGGTCATGGACCAGTTTATATGAAAACGGGTGGTAAAAATGGATCAGTTTTATATCCAGAAATGGAATTTATGAAATGGTTTAATCAACTAAAGGAGCAAGCAATACTTGAATTAGAGAAAAATAAAAATTTATGAATTCATGAAAAATTCAATTATTTTTTGAACTATTTCTTCAAAATTTTGATTCTTTTCAATTGCATCCGCAGCCATTTTTCTTAATTTTGTAAGTGCTGATAAAAATAAAGCTTGGTGAGAGTAAAGATATTCACACGTACTTTCATCAAGATCGTATATTGCTTTGTACAATGTTAATTTTGTACTAGTACTCTGATGAGCTGTAAATTGTCCAAATTCAGAATATTCTAAAAAAGAAGATTTTGCTTTTTGTTCTTCAAAATTTTTGGTAGATTTGGCAAATATAGTAAAGAGAGCTATAGTTGCGCTGATACCATTATGGGAAACCCAACTTATGATTGGTTGCAAGATAGGTGTATCTTTTTCTAACTCTAAAAGATTTGTAATTAATTTGTTTGTGATTATTTTTTCACTTGTCGTTTCAATATGTACAAAAATTCTTTCAATTGCTTGATCATATTCTTCAATATTTGTACAAACGCTCCTTAAGATATCCATCTTGTCTTGAAAATAACTTTGTAATGGATTTTCAGAAGACGCATATTGAGCACCTTCTCCTAATAATAACCAATTAGCGTTTATCTTAAATTTTTTACAAAGTGCATACATAAAAGTATGCGGAATATTTTCTATTTTAGCACCTTCATAATTTTGTAAATTACGAAATGGAACTCCAATAGCCTCTGCAAATTCTTTTTGTGTCATTCCTGCATCGGTACGAATAGTAAAAATTCGAGTAGCAATTAAATCCGAATCCAATAATAATTCCTTGACAAATACTATTTATAGTGTTAATATTCTTTTTAATACAAATATTTGTGCTATACATAATACAAATATTTGGTTGCTTACTCATTAAAATGCAAAAAAGAGTAATTACTAGGAGATTCCATTGTTGAAAAATCCAGACTTTAATTATAGCGCGTTTTGTCTTTTTGGCTTTAAAAAAAGATTTCCAATTCTTGCAGAGGCTGATACAGAAATTGTGGCCTCTTGGCTATATGAAATCGTTTCAGCGTTTTCCGGACGAGATGGACGTTCTTTGGCTGGTGGTGGTGAAGATGATATACGTTGCCTTGTTGCGGCAGCTGCTGCCGTTGACATTGAAGTTTGTTATGCTCGCGAAATTAAAGACGCGCTCCGTGCTAAGCTCCGTGCAATATGGCAAAACAATGATCATGCTGCGATCTTCTATGCTGCACGTGGCTTTGAACGTGCGGCATCGATGGCAATAGTTGATTTTCGGGATGTACCTTGGGTGGATCCTTTTCGAATTGTTGAATTTAGCGATGAAGAGGAGGGGATTGAAATCCCTGAAGCAGTCGAAGAATGGATTGAAACTCTCTCTGAGCCCTCTCAAATGCGATCCGTGATTGGGAATAGAACTCGTACCCGACTACGTCGTAAACCTGCTGAACATTCAGTAAAGAGTCTTTTTGAGGATCACCTATGAAGTGGAATATTCTCATAAATCAGCGCATGGCAATAGCGCTTGGCTTGAAAAATACAACAGATGCCATTATTCTAGGTATGATTTGTGATTGTCACAGCTGGGCTGAACCTCAGGTTATCGAAAACACAGTTTATTATTGGACGGCTCGTCAAGAGTTTGTTAGACAGCTTCCTATACTTGGTCTTAAGGAAGACACAGTTTACCGTTATCTTAAAAATTTAGAAAAACTTGGCATTATAGAGTATAAAAAAATTGGTAAAAAGGATTGTGTCCGACTTACAAAAAGAGGAAAATCTTACTATGTCGGAAAAAAATCCGGACTTGATGAAGCTACTATATCGGGAAAAGATCCGAGTAAACACGGAAAAAAATTCGAAATTGATTCGGAAAAATATCCGACATATTCTTTAATCAAGAATCACTCTACTATCAATGATTCTTCTTCCTCCTTACCTCCTCCATTTGCTGAGGATGAAGAAGAAGGAGTGATATTTACCGAATTCGTCCCAAGTGATCCATATTCCTCAATTCCTTCTGAAGGGATGGATGGACTGCCGCGTGAGGTAATAATCTCGGGGATCGAACAACTTGTCAAAGCTAATGCTGGGGATGAAGGGACATACCGCAAAGCATTGATCCGTGAAGTTCTATCTGGTGCTGGACGTACTTTGAAAAATATTCGAAAATCTCATAGACGTCCTAGGATTGGTTCAAATCGTGGAGAACCTGCTCTCCCGCCGGGGGTAACCATTTTCCAATTAATCGAGGAATGGTCAAATGATATAGGGGGTGAGGAATGAGTCCTTCCGAAAAACGCTGGCTTTCCCCAGATGACTTGATTGAACTGTATAATTTCAAAAAAAAATGGCAGGATAAGATGCGATCAAAAAAGCTCATTCCATATAAAAAACTGGGTGGCTACGTTCGCTATGATCGTCTAGAAATTGATGCATGGATCGAAAGACATTCTGTAGTTTCGGAAGAATCAGCATAGAAATATTTTACTTTAATACCTGATAAAATATTCTAAGCAGAAAGAGAGTTATATTGTCGCAGACAGAAAGTAGAATATTTTATGAATAAAAAGAAAATGTTTCAAGAATTTGTTGACCGCTATCATTCCATTAATTGGCTCGCAAAAGGTGTCGACTTGGAGCGTCGTATTGACCGTTCTCAACATTCTGATCTTTCGATCAAGGCAAGTGCCGAGTTCATTATCATTATGGCAGACGTTGCACTAAGGATCTCACGTAATAACTACATTACTCGGAAATTGCCTACAGATCAGGAGTACCTTCAATTCATCAGTCTGTATATTAATAGTTCCAATGCCGATGGGATACAAGCTAAACTTATTAGAGACTATGGAATGCTTGCCTTGACATTGATAACCTTTGAACAGATAAAGTTCAAATTTCCTCTTGCAAATATACTTGGACGCCTTCTATGTCTATATGAAGACTATTCTAATGAGATTAGGGAAATGACAGGATTGGAAATTCGTGAAATCGTTACTATTTTACTGGCTATAAATGCTTTCTATGAAGAACCAAAAAATTTCGCTTTTTTGGCGGAGTATTTAGAAATTCAAGGATACGATGCTTTACAACCTGAACGTATAAGCGCATTCCTTGAACATTTCTCAATAAATATCAAAGGATATAAGGAAAAGCTGAGAGATCTCGGATTTGATAGAGAACAGCTTTACAGCTTTAGACTTCTTGAACGCTACCCAATCATCAAAAACGATGATAGAAGTTATATCGTTCCTTCAGTTGACGCACTATTTTATTCCGCTGCCCAAAATATGTATAATCATTTACTAGAATTTTTGGGAAAAAAAGACCAAAAACTGAGTGGGGCTTTTCAGGATCAGCTCGGGATAAGTTTTGAAAACTATGTTAGACAGCTGACTAATCGTATATTCAAAAATGTTACTGAAGCAAAAGCGATAGTTCCAAAGGGTTCATTGAATGCTGAATTTATTATCAATCATGGCGATACTGCAGTAGTCATCGAAGCAAAAAAATTTGTTCTGAAACGCGATATAGCATTTAAAAATAGCATCGATGAGCTCGACACACTACTTGAACGCCATATTAAAAAAGCATATCGTCAGATTGAAAAAACCTTCAAACATGTTCACCAAACAAAGAAAATGGGGCTTATTGTAATTTTTGGGGAATTGAATGCGAACAGTTCAGTGGTTGAATATATGAGAGAGAAGCATAAAGATCCAGATATTGCATATCTAGACAATATCGCTATCATCTCAATTGGCTCTTTTGAGGTATTAATGGCCAATGATGCTAATGAGGTGATTCATGCACTTGAAGAATTTTTACTGGCATCAGTCGATAATAGAGGTGATCTTTTTTTAAGGCTAGACGAAATGGGAATGGAGATGATTAATCCATTGCTAAATAAAGCTTTTTTGGAAGTAATTAGGATAGACGATTGAACTTTAGTCGTATCGGAAGAATCGGTTTAATGAGATATAATTGTTTTTAGATATATTTTGTAATAGGCTATTAGATTTATTACACTACTCAACAGAAGGTGGCTCGAATGAAACAATTTCAAGATTTAGAAATACAAATGAATACTGATGCAAAAAGTATGATAGAAAAAATTACTCAAATTTTATCTCCAAATTGGTCAAGAAATACAGAAAAAGAAGAGAGAATTGGGGGGATATCAAAGCAATTTTGTTTTGACTATTCAGGGGATGGATTAAATGCCGGATTATGGCTTGTTGAAGGAAATGGTTTATTGACTGTTACCAATATCGTTCCGAATAAATCAGGAAAATTAAGCATAGATGAGTATAACAGGATTTTGAATACATTCGCTATTGAAATTGATAAAATACATTTTAAATATGTCATAACAAAAGATGATATAACAATTGATGATTTACTTTCACCTGATTCTGTGGAAAAATTAAAATCGTTTAGTCTTTTTGCTAACAAATCAACTGGTCATTCGCATCCATTAGATGAAAGTCGTTGGTTTGATTTTATTCTTTCAATGGTAAAAAGGGATGAATATATTAGCCCAGATGAATTTCAGTTTTTTTTAGAAGAACTTGGATGGGATTCAGCAAGTGCATATGAATTATATCTCGATTTTGAATATGGATATGCTGCAATGAAATTTGTTTTACAGCATTGAGTCATGAATGAATATTGAAGAAATCAAACAAGAAATTTTATCCAAATGCAAACCTGTTTTTTTTATAGATACATGTTCAATTCTTGATGTGATAAGAACAGGTTTTAGAGATAATATTCGTGTTACTCATTTAGACGGTGTAATAAATATTATTGAAAAACTGAAAACAAATGAATTATTAATTGTTTTAGTTCAAACAGTTGTTGATGAAGTTGCTGAACATAAAGAACCAACATTTCAAGAATTTATACAAGAACAAAATAGATTGAAAAAGATTTTGGACAAATCGTTAGAAATTGCCAATATTCTTGGCATTGATTATAGTATTGAATATACAAATAATTCTATTATAAGTCTTAATGACTCAATAGCAAAAATTGTTGATGACTTACTCGCAAACTCATTAATTTTAGCAGAAGATGATTCTTTGAAATTAAAGGCATTCAATCGTATGACACAGAATATTGCACCTTCACAAAGAGGAAAATCAGAAATAAAAGATTGTGTAATTATTGAGCATTATATAGAATTAACAAGTAGGCTAAGATTAAATGGATTTACTGAAAAAGTAGTTTTTATAACAAATAATCCGAAGGATTTTGGTCCTGCTCCTACAGCAAAACCTCCGCTTGATGATACGTTTTCAACTTTAAATATTAAATATTGTAATGAGTTTAAATGGGCATTAGCTTTAATCTGATATTTACTGACATTCTTTTGTTTGTGAATTGAGTTGATTAAGTAAATATTTTTTGAATATAAAGGATTTGTTTGGAAACTATGGAAGATCAAATAGTGTCCGCTATCAATAGTGGATATTTATTAACTTATCTTAACAAATCAGTCGAACTAACTGTGCACTTTAGGAATAATTAATGGATGATTTTGAAGACAAATACACGGAGGCAATAGAAGCTGGCGAACGTAATCTTCGAACAATAAAGCTTCTTAACAATTGGTGTTTCTATGCCGAGCTCGTAAGATCGCCAGGCAGAGGGATGATTGAAGCAGCAACAGGTATTCCCATTGGGCACATGGGTGTCAATTGTAAATTTTCCAAACAAGGCTCTATGCTCTCGTGGTTACTTGAAGATTCAGTTTACGACTTTTACCAGAATAACTGCAAAAGCTGTAGTGAACGTGTTCCCGTTGGATTTCCAAATATCATAGATTTTGTTGGACCCAGGGAAAAAGCTGCAGAAGATAGAAAAAAACAACGCGAAGAACAAGAAAGAGAGAGAAAGCAGAAACAGACTGATAGACAACAAGATCGTGCAAATCTTCGCCATGAGCTTTCTTTGGAAGAGACCTTCGTCTTCGACCTTTTGGATGAACTTGATCAGGACGATATAGCGGGAGATGATCCAAGGCTTGAACAACTTGCAAGTCTAGCTCCTGAAACATTTACCAAAAAGGTAGTTCAACATCTTTTACCTGTGGTGCTTCATGGACACATACCATACTCTATACCTGCTGCAAAGGCATTACTTAGAGCGCAATTGGAACCAGAAGAGAAACTTTCAGTGGCAGTGCATTTACTGAGTAACTATGACAAATCGTCAATGGCTATCGATATTGTTCTAGCCGATGCAGAAAAGCTTTCACAAAACGAGCTAAAAAAAATTTTGCCCCGATTTGTGTCGATGGCCTTGGCTTCACCACCTGGAATGTATTTTGGTGAGAGTACGCGAATTACTTTAAATGCCACTCCGATTCGTACTCTTTTTCATAAAAGATCATCTGACCTACATGTAAACATAGATGAACTAATCCGTGACGAAAACCCTCAAAACTTAGAAGTAGCTATTAAAACTATCCTCGCGATAGATAATGATGAATTGCTTTTGAAACATACTAGAACTATCTTTGTCAAGCTCATGCGAAGACGAATATTACTTCGTGGAGAACGACGAGACAGCAGTTTGCTCTACTATCTTCGTGAGGCGGCATCGAAGTGTTTCGAACGTTTTCCTGAGGAGACGGATGCTATTATACAATCGTACCTCATAGGTTGCGACGATGCAGGGAAACAAGAAGCTTATGGAACCTATAGCTCAGCCCTGAGATTCCACTACAATGAAAAATTACAGATAGAAACTGCGCAAAGAATAGCATTTAAGAGATTGCTATGGGCTGCTGCCGAAAGCCCAGATAATTTTGATGATAATGCTAGGGATTTCTTCACACATGCTTCGAGTGAATTCGCTCAGCTTGCTGTTGAGCATTTTGATAATCTAATTGGTGCAGCTGCAACACTCAGTGAAAAATATGCACAAGTTGATGAAAAGTTGTCTTTGGAGTTGCCTGACGATACACTTGCACAAATGGAGAAAAGAAACAAACGCACTGCAATAAACAGTTTACAAGGGTCTTTTATCGAGTGGGCTGCAGTAGGAGCAAAATCAAAAGGGGTTGAAGGTATTAAAGAGTTTCTGGAACTGTATCGCAGATTACCCAAGGATCAAGTACAAATGCGTGCGAATATGATACTCCATATTTCGAAATTGTTGAGAGGGGTTGAAAGTCTTACTCTGGTACTCTCCGATTGGTATGGTGCACTTATGGACGAAAGTACACTGATTCGTGCTAGTGCCGTACAAGCATGGGAAAATGTACCATATGACTCGGTAAAGAACTTTCCAGATCTATTCTTTGAAGCATTTGCTGTTTTGCTTTCAGACTCATATAAAATTGTTCATCAATCAGCAGTTCATTCACTCAGACGTAGACCATTTCCGGAAGATAAAAGAAGTCTCATACGAGCCAAGCTTTTTAACTTGATTGTGATCTACTCTCAAGAAAACAAACAAGAGGAATTCATTGTTAGTTGCATTGATGCATTCGCGTCTCTTTGTCTCTCTCCTGAAGAAAAAAAAGGGAAAATTGGGAAGTGGCTTTCTGATGTCTTATACAATCTAGAAGGAGCTTCCCTGTACCGAGCTATAGATTGGCTACATCATTTTTTCAGGAATGTTCCTGGTTTCACTAAGGTTGCATTGAAAGCAATTCAAGATAACTATACACGTTCCATTTCTATTGACAAGTGTATGTCCGTGATATTAAGAGCCTCAAAAACAGAGCTACAAAGCTGTGTACTAGACATACAAAAGGCATTAGAAACACTAAAGCCGTATAAGCCTAAAGATTTTACAGAAACTCTGCTATATGCAGCCGTTCTAACCAGAACAGGAAACTATACGATTGCGAGCGATTATTTTAAGCAGCTTTTAGCAAGTATTCCTACCGAAGATCGACATGAAAAATGGCGCGTTGAGATTGCATTGATTATTGCAGCTTTAGAGATGGAAAATGCACCAGAAGATGTTGCATTTATGAAATTAATCGAAACATGGAAAAACCTTCTAGCAAAATTGGAGAAAGAAAATGACGAACAATCCAAACTTAGAGATATTCTACCGAGCTTTCTCTTCGAGAATTGAGATTGTTGAAGCACTTGCAGAGGCTTTAAAGTCTTCTCCAGATAACTTTAGGGGTCTCAAAAAAGCTTCCATTGAGCTTGAAGAAACAATCTCTGAAATAGGTGAAGGAACAGTCGAGGATCAGTACCGTGCTTATCAAAAAGCAATTGCTATTTTTGTATTCTTGGCTGAGTGGAAGCACGCTATACGCAATGCTGAACCTGACGCACAAAGATTTTTGAGCTCAGCAAAGCTGCAAGTATCAGAAATTGACAAATCTTTGAGTTTCACTACCGATGAGCGACTAAATGTGTTTTTGGATCAAATACAAGGTCTTCAGAATGTGGACGAATTATCAGCCATCTTGGATCATTTGAAAGAATGGACGTTACCACTTTTATTGTTTGCCAACCAACTGTCTCAGGAGGTTAGAAGATACCGTAACCCAAGTTCCAATGGGAATTCAGCTCATTATGAGAAACTTGAAACTACTGTTGCATTTTTGAAGTTTGACATTGATGGCGCGCCGGCCAAAAACTGTAATTACCTTAAGCCTGGGGTATCATATGACCTTACGATAGAAGTTAGGGTTTCAAATTGGCCCGAAGATACGAGTATCTTATCTTTGACACCTGTAACAATTGACAGCCGAGAGCGTGATTGGTTGCCTAGTTTCAAGTTCACGAAACCCCAAGGGGAAGGACCGTTTACTCTTACTGGTACTGGTAGAGCCGTTCTTATGGTAGCACATTCATTCGGCTCAAGACCATACGAATTCCTTTACGCAGCTGAGTTCGATGATATGAGTAATTCTCATGATGTTGCAATTGTAGGGCATCGTCGTCTACTGTTGGAAGGAAGTGATGTTTCTTCAAATCCACTATCTGGGTTTTCACATGTCGATAGGCATCTCCTTGATATTCGAAATAATTTGAGAAACTTTCATGGTTTGCATTCAGATGATGTTTCCAACACAATGATAATACTTGGAGGGTTGGGAAATATTGCTGCACAAGCTCTGAGAGACGGCTTGTTTGAGGCTGGTACATTAGAGAAGCCATTTCAACAACAAACCTCTACGATGCTTCGAAACTATCCTAACATCGGTGGACATTTGCAGAGTCATGCTGAAGCTGCAGGGGGAATCACTGATCTCACATTCCGTGACATTCCAATTGAACTGAAAGTTGAAAACAGTAAAGTTCTATATCCGGAAGATTGTTCTAAATATTTCAATCAGACTGCTGCTTATGCAATCGCACTTGGGAAACGAATAGGTGTATTGGCAGTACTCGAAGCCTCACCAAAATCTGCACCCGTAGGTGTTATAGAAAAAGATATTGAAGTTTTTGCACATCCGACCGGCAATGCCATAATTGCAATCGTAGTTGTTGTCGTTCGTGGCGGTTTTCCAAAACCAAGTTCTTACTCTAAGTAAATAGTAATTTTAGAAGTTTTATATCGGAAGGTGAGATCAATAATGGCTATAATTGATTGCAATAAATATTTAGGTCTTCTAAACTAAGTGGTACATATTGTCAAAGTTGAAAAGATCGTTCGAATTAAAGCAGTTTGTTTCTGGAGGGATAATTGCTTCATTGAAGACAATGTGATCTATAGGTTCATCCAAACTGCTTTTTTTAAAGAAAGTCAGAAATGAACCGAAATTAATCATCTAAATCTTCATCCAATTGTAAGTTTACATACTCTTCAGGGGCATAGTTTAAAAAACAGTTTTGAATGGTATCTAAATAAATACCATGTAGTGTATTTTCATCTTCTATAGTTTCTTTTGTTATTTCTTCGATAGATACTTTTTTCTCATTTTTCAATCTAAATGTGCAAAGTCCAAGTAATGTATCAGCATCTAAATGGTGAGAGATAAGACAAGAGTTTTGAATACCTCCAAAACTTGGTTCTTTTGCATTCAACTCTTGTACATTTTTTAGAAATTGAAAATAATCTTTATTTGATCTACCTCCATCTAATTCCACCAAATAAACATGCTTTGCCATAGTTATTCCTTTTGATATATTAATTAAGTCATTATAGCTATTCATTGGTGGAAGTCAGTAATTAAAACGATATTCTCTTCGATATAACTATGGTAAAGTTAACGATACTGATAGCAATATAAATAAAAATATAGAAAAATACATTTTTATTTGTTTTGCGATAAAATAAGCGATAAGTATAGAGATAAAGCAAGAGATATTTTAATATCTATTATTCTGTATTTGTTGCTTTAATATATAATATATTATACTTTAAGTGAGGCATTATGCTACAGCTGTATACTGAACAAGAGATGCTGTCTCGTCTGGCAGAGATGTTTGAAAAAGAACGTATTGCTCAAGATATTACCCAGAAAGAGCTTTCATCTCGTGCAGGGATTCCGCTCCCTACCTACCGTGCATTTCTAAAAAATGGTACATTGTCTACTAAAAATATGTTCAAATTACTCTTTGTTTTGCAGTTGGATGAAAAGGGCGAGAATCTCGTCAAAGAACGTGAATTAAAAACATTGGAAGAAATCCGTGTGAATGCTTCACAACAAGATCGTAAAAGAGTTCGTAAATGACAGAGATTACTGCAAAACTGTATGGTCATACCGTTGGGACATTGCTGTATGATGGACGGACGGTCTATTTTGAATATGATCCGATATTTCAAAAGATGGGACTGGAAATTTCACCTCACAAACTTGCAATCAATAGTTTAAAAGGTGCATATACCAACACAGATACCACTTATTTCCAAGGTATTCCCGGTGTTTTTCATGATAGTCTGCCGGATAAATTTGGGATGAAAGTAATCGATCGCTATTACGAGGAAAAAGGAAAAAGCATTGCAGATGTAAATCTCTTGATGCGATTATCCTATATTGGTTCACGCGGGATGGGAGCATTGGAATATGAGCCGAGTGATCAGCCACAATTTGCTGATCAAAAAGCCGAAATCATGGATTTGCGTCAGATGTATTTGGACTCTCAAGTTATCATCAAAGGTGAACAATCCGATGCGCTTCATCATATCGCAGCTTTTATGGAAAATGCTGCATCACCCGGAGGTGCACAGCCAAAAGCTTCTATCGGATGGAACCGTGAAACGAAAGAGATTATAAGTGGTGCACAGTTGGGTGTTCCGCAAGGGTTTGAGCACTGGCTAATAAAATTCAGCAAATCGGATCAGTTGGGACGTGCGCTCGATTTTACCAAACTCGAATACCTCTATATGCAGATGGCGGGAGAGATTGGGATAAGTGTTCCTCAAACTCAAATGCTCTATGATGGAAACGACTGGCACTACGCGATCAAACGATTTGATCGCGTTGAAGGGCGCAAGATCCATATGCATACGTTAGCAGGCTTGACCCATATTGATTTTAATGAACCAGGACATTATTCATATGAGCAGTTTTGGAGAATTACAAAAGCATTGACTCGGGATAACTCGGTCAATCTTGAGATATTTAAGCGGGCTGTTTTTAATGTGATTGCCAGTAATCAAGATGACCATGCAAAAAACTTTTCATTTTTGATGGATGAATCAGGGAAATGGAACCTCTCTCCAGCGTATGATATTACTTTTGCCAATGGGGAAAAATATACAGCCAATCATCAGATGTCGATCGGTGCAAAACTAAACAATTTCACGCGCAAAGATTTGATCGCTTTTGGGCTATCGCTTGAAATTAAAGAAAGTGCCGTAAAAGAGATAATTCAGCAGACTATTGAGGTTCTCAGCTCCTTCAGCCAGAGAGCCAAAGAGATAGAAATTCGAGATGATTTGATTAGGCTTGTCGAAACAGGACTCAGATTAACCATGTAGAGGGGAAGTTGTTTTATTTTTTTCGATTTTCTTCTTTCTTTTTCCTCGCATCCTCGACGATAACATCGATGACATCGCTTGCTTTCTCTGAACTTTGGAGATAATTCATGGTGAGATATTTTTTGATTGTATTAGGGTCGTTATGTCCCAATGCTCCTGAGAGATGTATGCTTTCAAGCCCTTGTTCTGCCATCGCCGATACCATTACATTCCGGAGATAGTGAATGCCAAACTTAGGATCACCAAGTCGTGTTTTCATACGATCTGTAACGCGTCGGATATCCACGAGGTGAGTACCGGTTCGGCGGGACTGGAATACCCAACCCTCATTTTCTTTAAATTGGTTGAGCAGCTCTTTAATCCGTTCCGGTAAAAAGATCTTTTGCTCTTCATTGTTCTTTGTTTTGCGTAGGACGTAATAGTTTGCGTCAAAGTTGATATCTTCCCATCGAAGGGTAATAATCTCTCCTCTGCGTCTCCCTTGCAATGCGAATAGGAAGAGAGCGTGATAAAAAGGATCTCCATTGAACTCTTCTTCTATCGCTACGTGGATCTTGTTTAATGTTAATGTGGCATTGACTACGATTTTTTTCGTTGGAGGGAGCTTAATTTTAATTCCGTCGCATGGATTGAATTGAATCATGCGGTTGGCGATAGCTTTTTTCATTGCCGGATTCAAAACTTCCATTGTTTGCTTTCTGGTTCTGGGAGAGAGCTTTGCTTCTTCTTGTTTTTTCAGTGCATCTTCAATGTGCTTTTGACGAAGATCCACAAGCTTTTTCATTCCAATATGAGGCTTCACATATCGATCATAGTGACTTTGACGAATTGACTTGTATTTCCCTTCTGGTACATTCTTCCAAAATTCTTCCATGTATGCAGCAAGTGTAATTTCTGTATTGAAGACAGAATCACGCTTCTCGTTCTTGATTCGAACTAGTTCACCTTTGGAGAAAGTGATTCGATCTTTTTTGCCCCAAGCAGACTTATCAGTTAAATCAATTAAACCACTATATTCTTTTTTTTCGTACATAAAGCGGTATAAAAATACAGTGTGGGCATTGTTTGCACTCAGACCAGTTTCTATTTTGTTTGGATAATCTTTTCTATTTATAGCCATTGCTTTGATACACTTTCAATAAGAAGTTAGGTACCGAGTTGGGTACCGACTTTTGATCTAATAGTATAGTTTTACATAGATTAAGAAAGAATTACATTAACGCAGAATAGGGCTTTTTAGAGCTGAATATAATATAAGATAATTATGTACGTTTGGCTCATAACGGAGTTGTCCCAGGTTCAAGTCCTGGTTGACCCACCACCTTCAAACTTTCTTGTAATATACGTTTATTCAACAATCACATCTAACAGAGCTATTTTAATCTATATCACAATCCTCGTCATTTTCATTATCTTTTTGATTTTTTTCTAATTTGCGAGTTACATATTTGAAAAGGATAAATAAAAGTGCAGCAACACCGAAATACAATGAAAATTGATCCATTATTTTTTCTCCATAAATTAATTAATACTATTATAGCACTCTCATAGATGTTAAATCTCTCCTGAATGGGAATGGTTTTTAGTATTAGTCAAGTTGAAATAGACAATGGATTGATTATACTGCCTCTTAATTTTTAATAGGATGTATGGATGATTTCTTCTGCGACAATAAATGCAAATACAAAAATGCCACCTTTGATGTATGGCACCGCATGGAAAAAAGAACATACATCCAATTTAGTAGAGATGGCAATATCAAGCGGATTTCGTGGAATCGATACGGCTTGTCAGCCTAAGCATTATAATGAAGCGGGAGTAGGTGAAGCATTGGCACGGCTAAAAGTACAGGGAATTACACGTGAGGAGTTGTTTATTCAGACAAAATTTACACCTCTGAGCGGTCAAGATCCTGCCCGTATTCCGTATGATCCAAATGCTTCTTTGGATATTCAGGTTGCACAATCTTTTTCGACATCACAGAAAAATTTACGGACTGAATATGTTGATTCGCTTGTATTGCATTCTCCGCTATTTCCGTATGTAAATCTCCTAAAAGTTTGGAGAGCGATGGAAGTGGTCCATCAATGTCATGGTGCACATCAGATCGGTATCAGTAATTGTTACGATTTGGATCTTCTACAGAAACTCTATAATGATGCTGAGGTAAAACCTGCTGTGGTACAAAACCGTTTTTATGCAGAGAGCGGATATGACGTTGAAATTCGACAATGGTGTAACGATGTGGGGATAATTTATCAAAGTTTTTGGTCACTTACCGCAAACCCGCATATTTTAGAAAGTGAAATAGTCTGTGCAATTGCTCGTAAATATGTAAAAACGCAAGCGCAGATTTTTTACCGTTTTATTTCACATAATGGAATTATTCCCCTTATCGGTTCTACGTCTAAACATCATATCGATGAAGATTTAGCGATTTTTACATTTCAACTTGATATTGATGAGATTGCCGCCATTAGCTCACTTTTAGAGCCCTAAAGATATAATCCGCATCCAAAATAAGGATGCTTGATGCTACAACGTTTAATACTGGTATTTTTTTTACTTTTAAGCTCCGTACATGGAGTGGAACTTTCTACTATGGATTCTATCCGATCAAAAATTCTCACTTCGGCGGTATCTTTGTATTTTAAATCCCGTGGATACGGAAAGGTTGAAAATGTAACGGTCGATACATCGAAAAAAATGCTCACTTTTAACCTTTTGCCAGAAGGAGAGACTCAAAGACTTTCAGTCGTAATCGGATCCTACATGACGCTCACAATCGATAAAGAAGAATATCTGATTCTTCAAAATGTACAGACCAATCGTATTTGGCTTAACCGTATTTTTGCCGACCACATGCAAGAGGGGATCAAAGTACCTATAGGGATCGTTTCAAAAGGGGCAGGAACGTTACTCCTAAATATGTAATGCACAAATCCTCCACAATTTAGTTCTACAATGGCATAAAAAGGATAAGACCATGAAAAAAATTATTTTCTTGTTCGCGCTGCTATCTCAGATTCTCAGTGCAAAGGTTATTAGTGCATCGTATGAAGTCTCATTTGGGATTTTTCAGACAATGGGAATTGCGGATGCACGGATGGAAATCAAAGATGATCAAACGTACACCATACATATTGAAGCCAGAACGACAGGGATCGCTAAAGTTCTCTCTAGTAATCGTACTGAGATTTATGAGAGTCGTGGGAACGTAATAAATGGTAAATTAATTCCTGATATTTACAGTAAAGTTCGTAAAACAAATTTTAAAAAGATTACTAAAATATATACCTTTGATCATGTGAACAAAACAGTATGGAAAGAGACGATTGAGGGAAATAATCGTAGCAAAGAAGTGTATGATTTTTATGCACCAGAAGATATTTTAAGTCTATTTTTCAATTTTAAATTTTACATGCAAACACCTCAAAATCGTGCTTTGTATGCGGTAGGTGGTAATGGCAAAGATGGACGAATTGATGTTATCTATCCTAAAAATGAGACACTCAAGCAGATGAAAAAAGAGTTAAATATGGAAGATGGGGACTTCTTAAAAGTAATTTTAAATGATCGTATTTTCAGCAGTGCTAATGGAGAGTTGTTAATCAATCTAGGAAATGATGGATTATGCGATAAAGCAGTGCTTGAAGATGTTTTACTTTTTGGTGATATTGTCGGCGTAAGGGTGCATTAAAACTCAATATTCAAAATTTCCCGTAGTAATATGATGAGATCTTCACGAGTAGCTCCGGCAAACGTGTTTTCTATGAACCGATTGATCCCTTTATTGTCATGATGGATAAGGGGGACAATTTTAATCCCTGTAATTTCTGACATGAAGTGTGAGGCATCTCCCTCTTCATAGGCGTGTAAGAGTATGGACCGGGAAAAGTTGTTTAGGATATGGTAGTAGATATGCAAAAATTCTGCTTCGAGTACTTTTAAACCATAGAAATGGGTGACAATTTTGTTTTCATGAGTGGCGATAGGATGTACTTTTTCCGGTTTGATTGTGATGCCGATTTCTTCTTTAATCTCTCGCACTAATGCTTCTAGGAGGGTTTCTCCCTCATCTACGGTACCACCTGGAAATCCCATTCTTCCATCCCAACGGTCAATCATGATCAGTGCTGGACATTGTAGATGCTGCATATCGTCTTTGAAATATCTCCATGGCGATATAGCATCAACATAGATGGCTAAAAAGACAGCATTTTTTTTATTTTGGCGAGTTTGACCAAACGGAATTCGTTGCGTTTTCATAGTATTCATTATGTTTTCAGATGTAAAATTATATACAAAATGTATTAAAATAAGTTATAATAAAGCTAGTTTATAGAGCAATAGGTATAAATTTACATGAATGATAAAAACTTAATTCGTTTTATTACTCTTACTCCAATCATCGTTATCCCGATGATTGTTATGATAATTTCTGCTATCAGTTTGCATCACAATCAGGAAATATTAGATTTAAGTATTAAAAATATCCATACACGCCTGATTTCAGAACAAAAAAATACTATTGTCTCAAAAGTAAATATGGCGATAGAATTAATCGAGTATCAACGTTCTACAATTGAAAGTCGTCTACAAACAAAAGTAAAATTGCGAGTGGATACTGCTTATGAAGTTGCACAACACATCTATGAACAAAATAAAAATATAAAAAGTGAATCGGAAATCAAACAGATGATTATCGATGCATTGCGTCCGATGATCTGGAATAATGGAGAAAGTTTTATATTTATACTGGATCAAAAAGGGGAGTTCGCACTGGCTCCAAAGTATTTAAGACATCTGGAAGGGAAAAGTATTATTGATTTTAAAGATGTGACAGGGCGGTATGTTATCCAAGAAGAAATTAAGATGATACAAACGAGTGGAGAAGGATTTTTATGGGATACCTTTACTCGTTCAGGATATGACCAACATACACAATACAAGCAGTTAGCCTATGTTAAAAATTTTGGTCATTTTAACTGGTATATGGGCTCAACCGAGTATTTGGATACGACAACAAAGGAAATTGAACATACTTCGATTGAAATATTACGAAATATTAACAAAAATGCAACCCATTATTTTTTTATTATCAATACGGATGGCAAAGATATCTTGCATCCGTTTAATCTTCAGTACGAGGGAAAAAATCTTTTAAAACCTCCGTATGATGAACATCATGATTTGGTATTAGAATTTATCAATAAAGCCAAAAATAATTCATCTGAATTTAGCCGTTATCTATGGAAAAATCCTTTTACTGATAAGCTGGAAACCAAATTGACATATGTAAAGAAAATTCCTAAAACGGATTGGATTATCGGAACTGGATTTTACACAGATACGATTGATCACATTGTAAAGGTAAAAAAAGCAGAGTTAATAGCTTTGAATAAAACTGAATCTAATCGTATTATTTTGTACTCAGTATTTTTTTCCATTTTATCAGTCATTATTTCATTTTTAATCTCAATGCGTTTAATGCGTAAGTTTGATGCCTTGCATAAAAATATTGAGCAAAGTAATGTTGAATTGACCATGTTAAACACTTCACTGGAAGATAAAATAGAAGAACGCACGGCTGAACTTCAAATGGCGCATGATGAGTTGCAAAAGATTGCGACGACAGATACATTGACGAAGATATATAATCGTTATGCCTTTTTTAATATTTTAGAATCCCAGATTGAAAAAAGTAGCCGATACAAGGATGAATTTTCATTGGTAATGTTTGATTTGGATTATTTTAAATGCATCAACGATACCTATGGTCATGATGTAGGTGATCAGGTATTAATCGAAGTTGTGGCACATATCAATGACTCTTTACGAAAAAGTGATATTTTCGGTCGTATAGGTGGGGAAGAATTTATGATACTTTTACCTAATACAGATAAACAATTGGCGAAAGAGATTGCTGAGAGGATACGTGATGAAGTTTCATCTATTGATATTAAAATTGCAGGACATATTACAATCAGTGCTGGAGTTGTGGAATATATTCAAAATGATACATCTGAAATATTGGTCAAAAGGGTTGATATTGCATTATATCATGCAAAAACAGGTGGAAGAAATCGAGTTGAAATCGGTTAAATTTAAGGGTATGTAGACTATAATTCTCCCAGTGATGCGGGAATAGCTCAGTTGGCTAGAGCGTCAGCCTTCCAAGCTGAATGTCGCGAGTTCGAGTCTCGTTTCCCGCTCCACTTCTTTCTTCTTAAAACAATCCCTTTTTTATTTATACCATCGTCTTTTTCAAAACGTCCATCGGCATGGTAAACATTGCTTTAAACAGCGGCGATATTTGTGTCGTTTTATCGTCGATCACTTCCAGTGCACTAAAGCTAAATCCCTCTCCATCTTCACTGTTATTTGGTTTCACCGTAAATACGAGCGGTTTGAGGGTGCGGATCATGTTGAGGATATTTTTGTGCCGTTTGTCTTCAGTAGGGAGTAAAATATTGCCGTCTTTAGTGCGTACTTTTGCCGATTCGACTAACAATCTCCAGTTATCGGCATAGAGAGTTTTATTCCATGTCATTATTCCGCTGGAGTAGTTGATTTGTTTTTTTTCTCCGACGAGAATCCCCTCACGGGTAGATCGGATAGTCTCAGCAAGGGTAAGAAAAAAGTTTTTGCCTCCGACAGCAGATGCGCATTCGTGTAAGAGTTCTCCCAATGTTTGTTCGGTGTTTGTCGTTTCGGCTGGTGTTGGTTCCATAATTTATTCCTCAATATCTTTTGCTCATGATAACCTAATTTCACCTCTGACAGCCTTGGATGGGAGATTTTAACCGTAAATATGCTATTTTTTCATTATGAAACAACATGAAAATACCCCATTTTGGGAAACGAAAACACTCGATGAATTAACCCCTGTCGAATGGGAAGCACTCTGTGACGGATGTGGTCTATGCTGTTTAAATCGGCTTCAAGATGAAGACGATGATATGGCTCCTATCTATTTAACGCGGGTGGCATGCCATTGTTACGATATTAAAGCAGGAAAATGCAGCGATTACGAGAACCGTTTTAAACGGGTAGAGGGATGCATGGGACTCAATGTCGAACGTACGGCTGAGTATGATTGGCTCCCCGAAACCTGTGCTTACCGTTTGCGCCATCTGGGCAAGCCGCTTCCATCATGGCATCCGCTGATCACCAAAGACCCTCTCTCGGTTCGTCCGTACGGAATGCATGCACTAAACCCGATTTTAGAGAGTGATGATATCGAGCTGGAAGATTATATTGTGGATGATTCTATCGAGGATTCGTGATATTGTAGATAAAACTAAACACTTCCGCCACTGCGGCATAGAGTTTTTCAGGAATTTCACGATCTAACTCTACTTTGCTTAAAAGCTCTACTAAATCTTCATCTTTTTTGATTGGCAGGTTGTGAAGTTCTGCGATTTTAATAATGTTTTCGGCAGTGACCCCTTGTCCTTTTGCAACAATGCGAGGGGCATTTTCTTTTTCGCTGTTATAGCGCATCGCAATTGCTTTTTTCATACTTTTACCTCAAATCCTAAATCGTTTCCACCTGATTGTATTGTATAAGTATCATTTTGTGAAGATACTGTTTCTGACTTTTCGTAAACACGTATGGTTCTGGGACTTAGACCTGAATCGATCAGAAGGCTTCGCAACTGAGGGAGATTTTCATGAATGAGAGTTTTCAAGTCCGAACTTTCAGTCTGTGCTTGAATTTCGAGTTGATTGCCTTCATAAAGTGCCATCATAAGATCTAGGGTTCCATAATTTTTGAGTCGAAGATTGATTTCGCAGTAAAACTTTTTTCCCGTTGTTTTTTTAAATGTCATACTGCCTTCTTCGAGCTGATCCCACGCAAAGGGGAAATAGACCGAGTTAGACGTACCCACATGGGAAACTAGTTGATGATAATCGATTTGGGTTAAGAGTTTGTCGGTTTGTTCCAGCAGTTTCGGAGCATTTGGATCACTTGATTGGGTGAGATCCTCATGCAGAGAGAGGAGATTGGATTTCAGATCACTTTCCATCGATTCTTTTAACAATGTTTCTGTGACCAGTGCTTTGGGGTTGGTGAATTCGTCCAGTTTCGTGATAATCGTGGAGAGTTCTTTTGTGATATTTCCTTCGTTGATGGAACTTTTGAGATTCTGGGTAAATGTTTTCAACTCTTCAGTAGGGGTATTGCTCAAATTTTTGAGCAGTTTTTCGATGGAATCAAGCAGAGTATTCGTGTCAGCGGTATTGCTGCCTAAGAGGATTCCGTAGAGTTGTGATAGGGTCGTCTTTATCTCCTGCAGCGCACTGAGTTGATCGAGCTTTTGGGCTAGAACTGATACCTCTTTGGAGTATAGGGGATCACTTTTTGAGAGCAGTGTTTGGAGATTGTCAGATACTTTTTTCAGTGTTTCGGTGAGGGTGATGGCACTTTGCAGGTTTTGTGACGACGTTGGGAGGACTTGGCTATCCAAAAGGGTCGAGATCTGTTTTTGAAGGACTTTCGCTTCACTCTGAGGGCTTTGTGTGAGAAGAGTGCGAAGCTGCTCCAGTGTTTGGGTCAAATTGGGTATCTTTTGTAAGGCTGTGGCGAATTTGGACTCCATAAAAACACCGCTGTTGGCGATTTGATTTTTAAGTGTAGGGCCGTCCATGGTTGCGGCATTTTTTAAAAACGTTTCCAATACAGTGATTTTAGGGGAGAGATCGGGAGAAGTTTTTAGCTCTTTAAGAAGCGATTGCAGATTATCGGTGAGACTTCCCATATTTTTAAAAACGGTAGAGTTTTTTAAAATATCGAGCAAAACGGTATCGGATTTTGTCACACTGATTTTATCCTGAAATACCGAGGTTAGGAGTGATTTGATGTCTTTGCCCTCTTTGAGCTGAGCGAGTTGCTCAGGCGTAGCATTTTTAATTGCTTCACCGAGAGCTTTATTGCTACTTGGGAGGATAATGTTGAATCGAGAGTCCGTTGATATATTAATCATCTCATTAGTCTAACATACTCTGTCGTATTTTAAATGCCACGTGCTTTTTTAATCATTTCATAGGCAGCATTGATCTCTTGTACTTTTTCGGTTGCAATTTTGAGATATTCATCTGAGGCTCCTTGAGCCTTGATAATATCCGGATGGTGTTCTCGAACGAGTGCACGATACGCTTTTTTTATGGCGTCATTTGTTGCTTCAGGGGTGAGGCCGAGTACAGTATACGATTGAGAAATAGAGCTTTCTTTGACACTATGACGGTGTAGTGAGCCAAACTGATTGAGTAAGAAAGTTAAATCTTCTTTTGAAAAATGTAAATGCGATGCAATTTTATGAAGCATCTCTTCCTCGGAGTGGCTGAGTATTCCATCAATATAAGCAAGATTAACCATAAACTCAACCATTTTTTGTCGTTTATGCGGGTCATTTTTGAGGACAATGTAAAGTGATAGTGCAACATCATCAATATTATTAGATATCTCTTTTTCGATTGAAAAAATCTCTTTCAAGAGAGTTTTTGTCTCTTGAGGATCAGGGAAAAGTTTGCTGATGTCATTGAACATATTGCTAATAAGTTCGGCTTCGAGCTCATCAACTCTTCCATCAGCTTTGGCAACTTTAGCAATGAGAGCAACAAATAGACCTAATTCACTTTGTGCGAGTCGATCTTTGGTAAGAACAAAATTTTGAAACTGTTTGGGAGAATATTCACTCGATTGGTATGCTGAATAGCTTTTAGAAATCCAATAAAAGACAGCTCCTAAAAGAGTAAAAAGTATGATTTGACTCATTCGATCAATCCTTGTAAAAATAATATGATAGTCTATCTAGAAATCGATAATGAAATGTATGCAATAAGAAAACAATTACTCTTTTTTCTCTGCCGACATAAAAATTAGGTTATCGACAATTTCGAGGATATCTTCATAATAGTAATTGTCGATTTCTTGAATTCCTTCTTCAATCTCTTCATCACTGAAGATACACAAATCGGACATAAAACGGTATCTTAGCATCTCATACCAGCTCTCTTTTGGAAGAGTAAAAGTGTGATTTTGATATTTTGTTTCAACAAAAAAGCCACAATTTTTTAATTCTGATTCAAATATTTCATGTGGAGGTTGATTTTTTGAAAATGCAGTTTTAGCTGATTGAAAAAATGGAAAATCGATATTTTGAGGACGGGTAATGATGAGAAGTTTTCCCCCTATCGGAAGGCGGTTGTAGATGTCGTGCCAAAATGTTTCCCGATTATCGATGTGATGGATCACCTCTTTTAGAAGTAGTTTATTAAAAGGAGTTTCTGTGGTTAAAAAAGCGTGGGCATCTAAGCAGAGCGCGGTAATATTTCCAAGTTTTGCTGCTTCTATGCACATGGGTGATGAGGGCTCAATGCAGTAGGCTTTTTGTAATAATGATTTTTCCATTATGCGGCTGGTAAAAGTTCCTGTTCCACCTCCGATATCTACGAGTATATCCTCTGAATTCAAGGATAAATCATGAAGGATATGTTCCAAAACAAAATCTTTATAGTTATCTGAAAAATACCAAATTCGATTAAATACATCGGCTATGGAGTCAAAGTGGTTTGGTGTATTCATCGTTTACCTATTATTTGAGTATAGAATTTATTTATTTTGTCTAGATAAGTAATTATACACTCCTGTACCGACGATAAGTAAGGTAACTCCAATGATGAGATAGAACGCGTTAATGATTTTACTGTAATCGTCTAATACAATTTTAAATACTGCCATTAGTGATTCAATAGAGAGAGCAATAATAATTGAGGTTAAAAATTTGCTCAGTGTTTTAGTTTGTACATCATTACCGTAATCGAGGGTCTTGAAAAGAACTTCATTCTCAATCATTGTTTTGGCTAAATCATAAATTGCAAGCCCTATCGTAATGGAGATAATAGAAGTAAATATTTCATGCATGACTTCGTTTTGATGAAGTGTGACAAAAAGCATTGCTCCAAAGATATAGGCTCCATATAAAATTAAAAAAACGGAGACTATTCCTAAGAGTATTCCTCCGCCTCCCATGACAATTTTATTGACTTTTTCCAATACACTGTTAAACTCGATCAAACGGAGTTCTTCGAGTAATTTTAACATGTCAAAATCGATAACGAGAAAATTGCCATTTTCTTGTTTGACGGCTGTTAATGTAGGGCGTCCGGTCATATGATGCAAATATGGATTACTGATATGGATTGGTTCTTCGGTAAAACTGACCCATTTGAAATAAAACGATTTATCGGCTCCTTGACGTGCATCATCATCTTTTTTCCTTCCGTAACTTGAGGTAGATTGTGTAAAAGAGGGAGAAACGGCATAAATGATTTCTGCTGCTTTTTCAAATTCAAAAAAACGTTTCATATCTTGAGCATTGAACGATAAAGGGTGAAATTTTTCCAGTGTATTGCGAAGATAAAACTGAATACTATTTTTATGATCGGTATAGATACTTATGATCCGTTTCATACTGGACTCCTTTTAATCTATTTTTTATGTTTTACTACCCTTTGGATTAATAGTGGTATTAAAATATGAGATAGGATATAAAATTAAGCTTGCAAACCATATTGATAATTATTTTTGTTAAGAATCATAGGAATTTGATAAGATGATTGTGGTAGAATAACCTTATTGATTGCGCCTACGGTTGGCGCTCCTACGAACTTGCTCTTAACTGCACTTTCCAACCTATTTTTTTACTTGCCTAAAACCGTCCTGAGTTACGACTTTGGTTGGGCCTAACCACCAAAGGAAGACCTTTATGACATTTACCGATTTAAACTTAGTAGATCCGTTGCTAAAAGCAATTCATGACCAAGGCTACACTACGCCTACACCTGTTCAAGCTCAAGCGATTCCTTTTATTTTAGAAGGGCGTGATATGTTGGCAGGCGCTCAGACAGGGACAGGTAAAACAGCTGGTTTTACACTCCCTTTACTCCAAATTTTGAGTGAAAAAAAACAACCAAAAGCACATAAAAAAATTCGTGCTCTTATTCTCACTCCTACGCGTGAACTCGCAGCCCAAGTAGGTGAAAGTGTCAAATTGTATGGAAAATATCTTCCTCTCAAAAGCGCGGTCATTTTTGGCGGTGTAGGGATTAATCCTCAGATCACAATACTTAGAAATGGGATAGATATCCTCATCGCAACACCGGGTCGTTTACTCGATCATGTAAGCCAAGGTACCGTTGATTTGAGTGCTGTCGAAGTTTTTGTACTTGACGAAGCAGATAGAATGCTTGATATGGGGTTTATTCGTGATATTCGTCGTGTGATCACTATTCTCCCTAAACATCGTCAAAATTTAATGTTTTCGGCAACATATTCGGATGACATAAAAGCATTGGCAAATACATTGCTTCGAAATCCTGCCGAAGTTGAAGTTGCACGTCGTAATACGGCGAGTGAATTGGTGAGTCAAAGTGTTATTCTTGTCGATTGCAAACGTAAAAGTGCCCTTTTGGGAGAGATGATCGGTAAACATAAATGGGAACAGGTTCTCGTTTTTACCCGCACCAAACATGGCGCTAACAAGTTGACCGAATATCTTCAGAAGATCGGTATCACTGCTGCAGCAATCCATGGTAATAAAAGTCAATCAGCCCGTACTAAAGCGCTTGATGATTTTAAGCGTGGTAGTGTCCGTATTCTTGTAGCAACGGATATCGCAGCCAGAGGTATTGACATCGACGCTTTGCCACATGTGGTAAATTTTGAACTTCCAAATATTGCGGAGGATTATGTTCACCGAATAGGGAGAACAGGACGTGCGGGATGTGCGGGTGAAGCTCTCTCGCTGGTGTGTATTGATGAAGCTGATTATTTAAAAGGGATCGAAAAACTGATTAACAAAAAGCTAGATAGCCGTGTGATCGAAGGATATGAACCAGACTCGACAATTAAAGCTGAACCTATACAACGAGGTAGAGGTGGTTCGGGCGGCGGGAGTAATCGCGGTGGAAATAATGGTGGATCAGACCGTGGAGGAAAACCGACTCAAAAACGTGATGGTGGACGACATGAACCAAAGAAACGAAGTTATGAAGGACGTCGTTAAAAGATTAGCTATACTATAATTTTAAATCTTTCATTAAAGAGTGATGATGCTTCATCCGCAAAATTCAAAAATTATTCTTATTGGTGCCTCTACCGGAGGCCCTGGTATTATTGAAAAATTGGTTAGCTTACTGCCTCCAGATTATCCTTATCCTATCTGCATCGTACAACATTTTCCTGCTGAATTGACTCCGTCGTTTGTAAATCGATTACAGATGTTTACCACTAATAAAGTGATTGAATCTTATGAGGGCTTAGTATTAGGCAAGGGTATGGTGATAGTCGGCAAAGGTGGTGTCCATTTAGGATTTCAACAAAAGGGTGATGGAAGTGTAATCGTACATCAAATTGAAGCTAAAGATGGTAAACGCAATGATTTCGTCCCCAGTGTCGATGTGATGATGTTAAGTGCAATAGAGACATATTCGCCTAAATCGGTTTTAGCGATTCTTTTGAGTGGAATAGGCGATGACGGTGCTGATGGGATGGTTAAGATAACATCATTGGGTGGAATGAGTATTTGTCAGGATGAAAAAAGTTCCCCTGTCTTTGGAATGCCAGGAAGAGCAATTGAACGCGGTGGTGCGATTAAAATTCTTGCTCCGGATGAAATTGCACAATTTATTATACTGTTTGGTTTGAGCTGATGAGAGAAGAATCAATTACTAATCTTTTGGAACGAATACAACATGAAACTGGAATTGTTTTATCGCGCGTAAGTGACCGTGATCGCATTGGTAGATATCTTGATAGAGGGGGGGAAATACCATCTAACTCTTCACCTTTATCTAGTGAGTTAATTAATCTCATAACAACTAATGAAACATATTTTGAACGAGAATCACACCATTTTGATTATTTAATGGGAAAAATTCTTCCGGAATTGGAAAATAACTCTTCATCCAAACCCATTCGCATTTTGTCAGCCCCATGTTCCAGTGGAGAAGAGGTATATACGATCGCATTGCGTATTTTAAGCTATCCATTGAAGTGCTCAAGAGCAATCGAGATTATTGGTGTGGATATTTCCGAAGAGATGATTGGAAAGGCAAAAAGTGGAATTTATTCTCCTCGTTCCGTACATGCACTTAATCCTGAAATACTAGAAAAATATTTTACTAATGAGGGAGAGAACTATCGGATAAATCCTTTGAATGGTATTACCATTCGGTTTATTTGCGGAAATGTTTTTGACCCTTATTTATGGGGAGAATTGGGTGAATTTGATGTTATCTTTAGTCGTAATATGATGATTTATTTTGATTCGATTAAAAATAGATCATTATTAGAACGTTTTCGGGATCATTTAAAAGGGTATTTGATTCTTGGACATGCGGATGAACATATGCAGGCGAGAGAAGTATTTACCCCTGTCCGTTCGGAGTCAGGGGTAATTTATTGCAAAAATTAAGTTCTAAAAACTGAAATTTGCGAAGTTAATTGCTCTGTCATTTGATGAAGATGCTCTGCAGCTGCAGCGATCTCTTCGACGCTTCGAGCATTTGAGGTGGAAAGCTCGTTAATATTTTCTATTTTATGAATAATTGATTCCGTCGTAGCCGCATTCTTTTGGGTATCATTGGAGAGTTTTTCGATTGCATGGACCGTATCGGCTAAGGCAATTACCGCAACTTCTGTATGATCATTAACTTCTGCCGATGCTTCAGTGAGCTTTTCGATTCGTTTGGTATTGTGGTTCATTTGATCGGTGATATCATTAATCGATTGGACGATAACATTAACTGTGGCATTGGTTTCAACAAGACTTTTTTGTGTACGTTCTGCTAATTTGCGTACTTCATCTGCAACAACGGCAAATCCGCGTCCGTGTTCACCGGCACGAGCCGCTTCGATAGCAGCATTAAGAGCCAGAAGATTTGTTTGATCAGCAATATCAGCAATAACCGTCAGTACTTGTTTAACTTGCGAGGCTTCTTGGGAGAGAGAATTAAGGCGGTCATTTATTTCACCCTCCATCTGTACCGTTAATGAGAGCTGCTCGATGGTATTGTGAAGCGCACTTTGTGCTTCTTGCAGATTTTCACGTGCACCGATTGCTTTTTCACGAACGATTTGTGCTTCATGAGAAGAAGCTTTCATTACCTCTTTCATTTGATCTGATTCTGCTGTCGTTTCTGTAACAATTTTTGCTTCTGCCTCAGCAGCTTTACCTATGGAGAGTGTAGTAGCTGAAAGTTCGGCCGAAACTGAGAGATTTTCACTTGAAGCAGAACGGATTCCTTGAAAAGCTTGACGTAGAACATTGACAAGATCGTTGAGTTTATGACTCATTTGTGCGAGTTCATCATTTCCTTCGATACGTGCATCTCGTGTAAAATCACGGTTTTGAGCCACGTTTTCCATGGTTGCTTCCAACCGTGTAATAGAAGCAGTTATATTTTGGATAATAAAATAAAAAATACTCAACATTACAATGGCTGAAAAGAGAATAATACTGTCCATCCATCCGGCATTTTTACTAAGGACACTTAGATTGTATTCTTCCATTGTTTTATTGAGTTTGATAGATTCATCAATATACTCATTTTGCATCGATTCAGCTTCTTTGCCTAAGCGATTGAGTTCCATTCCATCTGACGTAGTTTTAAATTCATCCGTATGAATTTTGTTTCCGTACTTTTGGATCATCGCGATGCGGGGTAGATTGCCATCTTCCCATTTTTGTTGTTTTGCAATTAGCTCATTGATCATTTTTTTATGATCATCAGAATGGACAATTGCTAGCAAATCATTGAGTGCTTTTGAGAGTTTTTTATTTCTCTCTTCATAGCGTGTGAGATATTCGGATGTAGCATGAAGCTGATAGCCACGAATTTCCATTATAGCGCCATTTACATTCGCTCGTACATCGGCGAGTAGAACCATTTTATCAGTTGTTTTTTCTGCATCTTGATTGTTGGAATACGATAAATACCCCAACGTCAGATAAGTGATTAAACTCAGTATCATTAGAGCAGTAAGTTTTCCTCGTATAGTGGCAATATTGATCATCAAGATCCTCCGAAGTATTTTAAGTAGTTAGATTTATTGTATCACAGAGTGAATAAAATCGGTTAATTTTTTTGCTCTTTTATCCATTGTTGTTTTGTACGTAAAATTTTATTTATTTGATCTAAATTAAGGGGTTTTGAATAAAGATACCCTTGAGCGAGAAGGCATCCGCATTCTATCAAAAATTGTTGTTGCTCAAATGTTTCTACTCCTTCAGCAATGACCTCTAGTTTAAGATTTTGTGCCAATGTAATGATGGTTTTTGTGATTGCCATATCATCTTCATCATACGGGATGTCATGGATAAATGATTGATCAATTTTTAGTTTATCTATTGGTAGTTTTTTGAGATAGGAAAGAGATGAATATCCTGTACCAAAATCATCAACAGAAATTTCCAATCCGAGCGCTTTTAGCTCTCCTAATACTTTTATTGCTTGTTTTGGATTTGTCATAATATGAGATTCAGTCACTTCGATGGCTATACACGTTGGTTTGCAGTGATGAAAGTTTATAAGAGTACGCAACTCACTCACAAGAAAACAATAAGCGAGAGTTTTAGCTGAAATATTAACTGCAATAGTAGGTGTATCAATCCCTTGTGTTTGCCACTTCACTTGTTGTTCGATAACACTTTCAAATACGAAGAAATCAATCTCTTGAACTAGCCCTGTCTCTTCGCATAATGGAATAAATGCATCAGGTGATATAACTCCAAGCGTAGGGTGATTCCATCGTACTAATGCTTCCATACCGACGAGTGAATCACTGACGATATTAATTTGTGGTTGATAAAAGACACTGAATTGTTTCTCTTTGATAGCAATACGTAGAGCATTTTCCATCACAACCCGCTCAAATGCTTTTTCACTCATTTCATTGGTATAAAATTGATATGTATTGCGACCTTCCATTTTTGCTTTGTACATTGCAATATCGGCATTTTTTAGGAGGGATTCCGGAGTTTTTCCATCATCTGGATAGATAGCAATTCCAATGCTGAGTGTTATATGAAGCAGGTGATCATGGATCATGAATGGCTCTTTAAAAGCATTGATCAATTTCTGTGCTACATTAATTGTATCATCCGTGTTTTCTAAATTATCTAATAATATATTAAACTCATCTCCTCCCATGCGTGCAATAGTATCGCTTTCACGTAGCAGTGATTGTAGCCGTTTCGCTACTTTAACAAGTAATAAATCACCTATTGAGTGTCCTAATGAGTCATTGACTTGTTTGAAATTATCGAGATCAACAAATAAGAGAGCAATTTTTTCCTCATTTCGACGCGTTTGTTTAATGCCCATTTGAAGCCGGTCATGAAATAAAACGCGATTAGGCAATCCAGTCAGCGGATCATGTGTTGCTAAATGTCTGAGCTGATCTTGAGCAAAGGTGAGCTCAGTAATATCGGTATCAAAGATGACGACGGCAGTTTTCCCCTGATAAGTAAGTTTGTGAACACTTGCTTGAACGGGATAAATCGTACCGTTTTTTCGTTTATGATGAGATATGTTGGTGAGTTCAGGCGTGATGTTTTCAAGATATTGACGAAATATATTGATTTGATCGAACGTAATTTCGGGATTGATATCGATGACAGTCAGCTTTTGCAATTCTTCTAATGTATAGCCAAGACTCTTGAGTGCCCCATCATTTGCATAAAGATAGTGTAATGTTATGGCATCTATAATATAAATTTCAACTGAGCTGTTTTGTACAATAGTCGCAAGCTCTTCTTTGTGGGTTTCAAGTTCGATTTGTTTGGTTATATCGGTACGAAAACCGGCAACGATTAGCGGCTCTCCTGCTGGATCAAAAAGAATTTTAGCACGATCATAAATCCAGATCCAATGACCCTTTTTATGACGTACACGATAACGTACATGAGCACTTTCCACTTTATTGATAATCGAATTATGCAGTACAGAAAAGGCCATTTCAGCATCATCGGGGTGGAGAAGCTTTTTCCATGCATCTACGGAGCTTTCATATTCATCTTCATTGTACCCTATTATCTCTAACCAACGTTTTGAGACATATGTAGTATTAGAGGGGATATTGTATTCCCAAATGCCGTCTTCAGAGCTACTGATGGCAAATTCTAAACGTTCAATATTTTGTATGCATACCGAAGCAGGAAGGCCAACTGAAGATGAAGAAACGACATGCATTGGTTTTAATTACTCCCGTCTTTATAGTTAGAACGAAAAAAAATACTTAGCAACATATCAATTATTGTATCACTTATGAGATTAATTAGCAATGTTCTTGTAAATCAGTGTATTGTGTTGGCTATAGAAGGTTGGTTGGAAGTAGAGAGAAATTGTGCTTAGTTTTGGACGGGAAGCACAAAAGCTAAAAGGATAAAAATTAAACTGAAAATAATACCACTGAGTAATGCAAGCATAATTTTGAGTTTTTCATCATCACCCATTGTATCACTCCCGTGCAATCTTGCACTTATTATACTTTAATTTTAAGTGAGCTTACCTGAAGAGACAAGATGATTGATTAAGTCCATGTTTTTCATTACACGCGCATAATAAGGATGATTGATAGTTCCTCCGTTATAACCGCTTATAGCATTAAAGTGATCACTATGTTGTTGATGAAGTAATATTACGTAATAGGTAGCAACTTGAGCCGATAGTTTAATATCACCCAATAATCGTCCTGCAAGCTGTGTATCAGTAAGTTTATTAAGCCAATGGAGTTTACGAACATTTTGTGCAACGTGTCGTGCAGTCGCAACTTGAATCTGCATCGGTCCGAGTGAAGCTTTGGTAAATGATTTTTTATGATGAAAATCGCCGATGGTATTTTTACCTGCACTGCTTTCTGTAAGACAAATAGCACTCATGGTATTTTCATATGTATTACCGTGGCGGTCTGGAATATCTTTGGCTACATTTCGGATTGTTTGGAGAACATAAAGCTGTTTTGGGGTCATTTTTTCGACAGTATCGTTAGCTAGCAAGGATAAGGAAAGTAGCAGTAGTATGGAAATAAATCTCAATATTTGCACCTCGTTAATGGGATGTGAAATTTTAAAGCATAAGTTGAACTGTAACTAGGGTATAATTTTTTAAATAAATCAGTTAAGAAAAAGTAATAGAAATACGGTGCATGACACCTTACAGCGGGAAACAACAGATTAAGTTTGGATCAAAATACTGTTAAAATTAGTTTTAAAATAATTAAAATATTGCTGTTGATTTAAGTTTAGAAGTAAAAAGTTTTCTAAAAGTTGAAAAAAAATAGGATAAAAAACACATCATGAGTAAAAATGAAACATTTATTTTTCGATTATTTGGAGTAATGATTTTTTGTATGCCATTACACAGTGAAATAGAAGTTGGATTGCTCATATCTATTGATAGTAATAGTAAAGTAAAATTGCTTTCGAAAAATATTTCTGTCCCTTGTGAAGCTTTCGGTATTTTACCTTTGGATGAAATTTTGAAAAAAGCTGTTAATCCAAAAGAGTGTCAGGCACAAATCGAAATTTTTTATCATACACATCCTCATGAAAAAGTGTTTGCAGCTGAACATTTAACTATACAACAGAACTATCATTATGAAGAGATTAATGGTGAATGTGTTTTGTATGCTAATGGTTTAGAGAGTTACAGTGAGATGCTATTGCGTCAAGGACTTGCGATTATTGATCCTACATTTAACAATAAAGAGTGGAATGGGAAACTGTTACGGGCAAAAAAAGGGGCAGAAGTGGAAAAACTAGGGTTGTACGATACAGAGATACGAAAATATTGTATTAAAGAAGAAAAGTAGAAATGTTAATACTCATCACTTGTAAGATAAACCCAATATTCTTTATGGCTTTTACCTTGATCTAGAAAATAAAATTGCAATATGGTGACTCGGTAAAGAGTAATAGCCATTTTGGCAAAAGGGATTGCAAGAGAGATCCCCAACCACCACGGTTGTTTTTTCTCTCCCTTAGAGCGTATCATCTCTTCGATACCGATATTCTTGCTAAGATATAGGCCAAACGCAATTGAAAACATGAAGTTTAAAATGAGTCCAAAAATAGCATAGGCAAAAAAATCCGGTGAATCGAAGTTGATCATAATCTATTACTCTTTATAATTTTTGATAGCGTCTTCTAGGATTTTAGTCGCGGATGCTTTATCTTCAAACCCTTTTACTTTTACCCATTTACCCGGTTCTAACATTTTATAGGTTTCGAAAAAGTTTTTAATTTTTGCCAAGGTATGTTGTGGAATATCTCCGAGGTCTTGGATCTCTTCAAATGTAGGATCGATTTTTGATGTTGGAACGGCAAGAAGTTTTTCATCAATACCACTTTCATCTTCCATAATCAAAACACCAACTAAACGACAGTTGGTAACACAGCCTTCTACCATTGGATACTCAGTAAGGATTAGAATATCAGCTGGATCACCGTCTTGAGAAAGTGTTTTATTCACAAAACCGTAGTTTGCAGGATAATACATTGCTGAATGCATTACACGATCAAGTACCAAAGCACCGCTCTCTTTTTCTACTTCGTATTTAATGTTTGATCCACATGCAATTTCAATAATTGCTTTGACCTTATCGGGATTTTCGCCGTAACCGATTTTGCTTAGATCCATGAGATACCTCTGTGTATAAAATAATGAGGCGGATTGTAACGAAAGAAACTAAAAGGTTCATTGAAAGAGGGCACAGTAAATCTTTTTTAATGAACTTTATACTAAAATAAGGCATCGTGTAAAGATTACGCGTGCAAATTAAACAGGGGATAGTGAATGGCATTACTGAAAAAAGTAATGAAATATTTAACAATGTTTCAATCCAAGAATGCCCCGGAATCTCAAAACTTTGCAGCTGATGCATCGCATGATCGTGCACAAGGTGCCAAAGTAGCAGCAATTGCAGCGGCATTGCACCACCATGATTTGGAAAACAATGATGTTCGGGCAAAAGTGGCAGCGATTGCGGCTGCATTGCACCATCATGAAATGGAAAACTCTCAAAATGGTGGCTTGTTAGGAATTGCGGCACTCGTAGCCGCAATTCACCACCGTAACAATATAAAGAAGTAGGGATTACGTAAATGGCAAAAAAATACATCGATGTGATGGACACCACGTTCCGTGACGGCTTTCAGTCCGTATTCGGCGGTCGGGTGTTGATGGAAGATTTCTTCCCTGCGCTCGAAGCGGCCAAAGAGGCGGGAATCCGACATTTTGAATTTGGAGGCGGTGCCCGTTTTCAAAGCCTTTTTTTCTATCTAAACGAAAATGCATTCGATATGATGGATCGTTTCCGCGCTATCGTGGGACCAGACGCAAATCTTCAAACCCTTGCACGTGGGGTTAATACGGTTATGCTCGATACCGGCAGCCGTGAAATGGTCGATTTGCATGCCAAAATGTTCAAAAAACACGGTACGACAACCATCCGTAATTTCGATGCATTGAACGATGTTGAAAATCTTAAATATTCGGGTGAACGGATCGCGTATCATGGTTTGAAACATGAAGTTGTCGTCACGATGATGGATTTGCCTCCGGGATGTGTCGGTGCGCATGACGTCGCATTTTATGAGAAAACACTTCGTGAAATTTTGGATTCAGGTATTCCATACCACTCCATCTGTTTTAAAGACGCTAGTGGAACCTCAAGTCCTCAAAAAGTGTATGAAACCCTTCAAATGGCTCGTAAATTAGTACCTGAGGGGACTCATTTACGTCTTCATACCCATGAAACAGCTGGGGTGAGCGTAGCGTGTTATCTCGCGGCACTCGATGCCGGAGTTGATGGTATCGATATGGCGGCGGCTCCGGTGAGTGGCGGTACATCACAACCGGATATTTTGACGATGTTGCACGCAGTTAAAGGGAAAAATTTTGATCTTGGTGGGCTTAAACTCGAAAAAATCCTTAAATATGAAGATGTTTTGGGTGATTGTCTGAAAGACTATTTCATGCCGCCTGAAGCAACACAGGTGTCACCACTTATCCCATTCTCCCCGATGCCGGGAGGAGCCCTGACCGCGAATACCCAAATGATGCGTGATAACAATATGTTGGATCGCTACCCTGAAGTTATCCGCGCGATGCGTGAAGTGGTTGAGAAAGGGGGATACGGTACTTCCGTGACTCCGGTATCTCAGTTTTATTTCCAACAAGCGCTTAACAATGCTCTTATGGGACCATGGAAAAAAATTGCACCGGGCTATGGCAAAATGGTATTGGGTTACTTCGGTAAAACTCCTACTGAACCCGATGCAGAAGTGGTTCGTATCGCCGCTGAGCAACTCAAACTCGATCCGACAACCGATAATGCTATCGATATTGCCGATCGTGATGAGACAAAATCCATCGCATATTGGACTCAAAAATTGAGTGACGAAGGACTTGAGGCGACCGATGAGAATATTTTCATCGCGGCTTCATGCGATGTCAAAGGGATTGCGTTCCTCAAAGGGGAAGCGACCGTAAACGTTCGAAAAAACAGCCCGAAAGCGGCAGAACCAAAATCAAATCAATCAACACAGGAGAATTTCACAATGGCAAATGGAACGTACACAGTAATCGTAGACGGACAACAATATAATGTACAAATCGTAGATGGCAACGCAAATGTTCAATCAGTATCAGTAGCAGCACCAGTGGTAGCGGCTCCAGTAGCGGTAGCACCTGTAGCAGCCCCAGCAGCACCGGTAGGAAATGCAAACGCAATTTGTGCAGAACTTCCAGGTTCAGTATTTAAACTCGTTGCAGCTGTTGGTGATAGCGTAAATGCCGGCGATAAGATTATGATTTTAGAAGCGATGAAGATGGAAATTGACGTAGTCGCTCCACGTACAGGTAAAGTAACTTCTATAAATGTGCAACCAAATGATAAAATTGAAGCAGGTCAAATTTTAGCAGTTGTTGAGTAAATTTTCTCTCTTCTCCCTTATCTTGGGAGAAGTCTCATTTCCATATCTTCCATCTTTTCAACAATCAACGGTAAAATATTTTCACTTTTCGTTTTATCAATAAATCCATCTGCACCTAATCCTGCTGCTTCACGTTTGTTATTATCTCCCGTCATGGAACTGTTTACGATAATTGGAATGTTTTTCGTTAACGGATTGCCTTTTAGACGCTGTATAACCGTAAATCCTGACATTTCAGGCATTTCGATATCGGTGATGATGGCAGGAATGAGCATAGGGTTAGGATGACGTTCTATGAAATCTATCAGTTCTTTCCCATTATTGAAAATTTGATAGGCAATATGAGCGTGTTCAAATATTAGTTTGAGATGACGTTGTGCTGTTTTAGAATCTTCGGCGATTAGTACAATTCCATTTTTAAGTTTTTCTGGAACAGTAATATTAGCCAAAGAATTAGCTGCAGCATCAACGTTTACCATAGCTTGAGGAATAACATCTGCTAAAAGTTTTTCATAATCGAGAACTAAACATAAGCTTCCATCATCGAGTCGAGTATCATTAATAACCAATCCATCATTTCCCATGCGATAGCTATCAGGAGAATGCATTTCATTCCAGTTTTTTTTCAAAACCCGAAAGGCAAGCATAATACGAATTCCTATTATTATCCCATTAAAGTCACAAATAAGAAGATTGGATGCTTTTTTATGTGCATCATCAAGCTCTACTCCAAGCCATTTGGGAAGATTTAAAATAGGAATTTGCAGTTCACGTAAAACGATTGTTCCTTCTAATAAAGGGTGTGCTCCCGGAATTTGGGTAAGATGATGACGTTTTGCTTCAACTACTTCGCGAGTTTTGAAAACATTGATCGCGTAATAGGGCGATTCTTCTGATACATCTATTTTAAAGACTAATAGTTGAACTTCATTGTTTTTGGCTAAATTTGTGGCGGCGTCGACATGTGCGAGAAGAGACATAATAACCTCAATAATTTATATTGCTTAATCATATCCTATTCATGAGGTTTTTTTACTAAATTATAAAGTCCATTCAAAGTACAATATCAAAATACTCTATTAGCGAGAAGGTAATATGGATTTTTATACTGCTTGTCCATTAGATTGTTATGATGCATGCCGTATAGTGGTTGATAAAAATCAAAAACTCAAAGGGGATAAAACTCATCCTATTACACATGGTTATTTATGTCCTCATTTGAATCATTATGATGAACACAAACGTATTGAATTACCTCGATTTCAAGGTAAAAATATTTCTATGAATGAAGCATTAATCTTATTGGAAGAGAAGCTAAAAGAATCGAAGTCAGATCATGTTTTATATTATCGCGGGAGCGGCAATATGGGATTAATGCAGCGAAGCTGTGAACATTTTTTTGCTCAACTTAATGCTTTTGGAACTTCAGGGTCGTTGTGTGACGGGGCTGGAGAAGCTGGAATCATGTTGGGAAGAGGTTCAAATTATCTTCTTTCTCCTAATATGATTGGAGAGAGTGAAGTTGTTATATTTTGGGGTTCTAATCCGCATGTGACACATTCTCATTTGCTCCCTTTTGTAAAAGGAAAAAAAATTATTGTCATTGATCCGATAAGAACAGCAATAGCAAAAAAAGCAGATTTATTTATTCAGATTAAACCTCATTATGATCTCCATTTAGCTTTATTATTGACCCGTTTTGCAATTATAGAAGGGTCTCATGATCAGGAATTTTTGGAAAAATTTGCATCTGAATACAGTGATTTTTATGAGTTGACGCAAACCGTTAGGATAAAGTCAACACTGGATATGATGAATGTTACTCTTGGACAGATTGGCATGATTCTAGAGATGATTCAAGGTAAAAAGACAGCAATCTTGGTCGGTGTAGGAGTTCAAAAATATCAAAATGGTGCTGATGTCATTCGTTCAATCGATGGATTTGGAGCTGTTTTAGGGCTTTTTGGAAAACAGGGATGTGGAGTTAGCTATTTAGGTAATTCAATGCAAGGGGTGGCAAACCCGTTTCAAACGATAAAAAATAGAATTAGTAAACCAACGGTTGATTTTTCAAAGTATAATTGCGTGTTTGTTCAAGGTGGTAATCCTCTCGCTCAAATGCCTAATAGTAATCATACTAGAAGAACATTTGATTCAGCCGGATTTAGAGTTTATTTTGGATTGTATGAAAATGAGACATCTTATGCGTCGGATTTAGTGATACCAGCAAAAACGTTTTTGGAAAAATCGGATTTTCGTAGTTCATACGGAGATTATACGTTTCAAGAGATGGTACAGATATTAAATAGTGAGATAGGTATATCTGAATATGATTTAAGTGTATTCTTGTGTAAAGCATTTTCATTTCCAATTGAAAATGAATCGGATTATTTAGAATATTTTAGGTCACAAATTGTTTTTGCTGAAGGGGTTGGTTATCGTAAAGATTCTCCGGTCATTCCTTATGAAAATGGATTTGAGCATGGAGAATTTGTTTTTTTGGATGAAATTGATTTGGATGTCAATGACGAAGAAGGATATTATTTCATAACAATGAAGTCATCCAAAAGTCTTAATTCACAATTTTATCGTTCAGAAGGTGTTTATTTCCATCCTGAAGCAGGGTTTTCTGAAGGAGAGAGAGTGATTCTCTCATCATTAAGCGGCGTTGTTGAAATGGAAGTAAAGTATGATGAAAGGTTACGTCTGGATTGTTTACTGATTTATTCAGGGACACCGGATGTAAATATCTTGACCCCTGGTCTACTCAGTTATGAGGGAGAGAATGCGGTGTATCAAGAGCATAAAATAAAGGTAGAAAAAAAATGACAACAGAAAATTTTAATCAGTTTGTTTTGCCGACATATGGTCGTCAAAATGTTAGTTTTGTTGAAGGAAAAAATGCTGTTTTAGTTGACTCTGAGGGAAAAGAGTATATTGATTTTGCTGCTGGAATAGCGGTATGCAGTGTTGGACATAGTAATAATCGTTTAACAAAAGCGATTTGTGAACAAGTGAGTAAAATAATTCATGTGTCTAATCTCTATTTGATAGAACCGCAAGCCGTGTGTGCGCATAAAATTGTAGACCTTAGTGGTTATGATATGAAGTGTTTTTTTGGAAATAGTGGTGCCGAAGCGAATGAAGGGGCTATCAAAATCGCACGAAAATACGGTGAGGTAGAAGGGAAACCGAAGCGCTATAAAATCATTACATTGGATCATTCATTTCACGGGCGTACGATCACTGCATTAAAAGCGACAGGTCAAGAATCGATGCATAACTATTTCGGCCCTTTTCCTGATGGGTTTGTGTATGCAAAAACGATAGATGAAGTCGAATCACTTATTGATGATCATACTGTTGCCGTAATGATTGAATTAGTGCAAGGAGAGGGAGGTGTTCAGCCTCAAGAGCGTGCGAAAGTACAAGCATTGGCTGCTTTTCTCAAGTCACGCGATATTTTATTGATGGTAGATGAAGTGCAGACGGGAATCTATCGTACCGGTGAATTTTTGGCTTCAAACCTTTATGGTATTGAACCGGATGTGATTACATTGGCAAAAGGGCTGGGTGGTGGTGTCCCTATCGGAGTTGTAATGACTTCTAAAAAAGATATTTTTGCTCCTGGTGATCATGGTTCGACATTTGGAGGAAATTATCTTGCTACTGCTGCAGCCAATGAGGTACTTGATATTCTTTCAGAGATGAAAGAGAGTGGTCAATTGGATGAACAACTGCTTTATTTTGAAACTTCATTGGCAAAATTTGCGAGTATGCATCCAGCAATATTTTTGGAACATGTAGGTCTAGGAATGATGCGCGGGTTACGTGTAGTTGATGCGGATACTCTGAGTAAAATTATTAATGCAGCACGTGAAGAAGGGGTTATTGTCCTTAAGGCGGGACGTAATACCCTTCGCTTTCTTCCTCCACTCACAATAACTAAAGGGGAAATTGATGAAGGATTTGTCCGTTTAGAAAAAGCGATGAAGGCACTGTAACAGTGAAATTTAGCACGTTTATGGATAAATGGCTCTATTCAGAGCAGGGGTATTATGCTACGTATCGTCCGATCGGTAAAAAAGGGGATTTTTATACGGCAGTCAGCACTTCAAAGTTTTTTGGAGGAACCATAGCTAAACACATCATTACTCGTATTGATGATGGATTTTTATCTACGGAATCTTTGATTTGTGAGATTGGAGCTCATCACGGATATTTGTTGGCAGATATTATTGAATTTCTTCATACATTACGTCCAGAATTGCTTTCAACACTTCGATTTGGAATTATTGAACGTTTTGACTCTTTACAAAATCATCAAAGAGAATATTTTACAGAGTCGTTTGGAAATGCGGTTAAATTAGAACATTATCGAGATGTGAGTGAAATTAATGCATCATCGGCTTTTTTGATTGCAAATGAAATTTTTGATGCCTTTCCTTGTGAATTATTCTATCAAGGAAAAATCGGTCGTGTAGAAAATAATAAAGTGATTTTTGACATAGATGATCCTAATTTAGTAAAACATGCTGAAAAGTATAAAAAAGATCGTGGTGAAATTGCAGTAGGATATGAAGCATTTGCTGGATCTATCGCAAAGAGTATAGAAAAATTTGAATTTATGAGTTTTGATTATGGAGAGTTAGAGGCACGAAGTGATTTTTCGATTCGGGTTTATCGGGAACATCAAACCTATCCATTATTTGATGAAGCACTTAGTCTTGGTGAAGCGTTTGGAAAAAGTGATATTACTTATGATGTTAATTTTTCTCATGTTAAAGAAGCTTTTGAAGAACAGGGGATCATGTGTACTCAATACGCTACCCAGCTTGTCGCTTTGGTGGAGATGGGGATTTTAGATCTTTTGGCGATGCTTAAAGAACATGCCGGTGAAGATATCTATGCTCAAGAGCTTGAAAAGGTAAAAATTTTAATCACACCGTCACTGATGGGAGAGAGATTTAAAATGATACGGTTCATCAAGGAATAACGATGCGAGGGTTATTGGTACTGTGTTTGTCTTATATGATCGCTTACGGTGGTATGTTACATGATGCGGTATACGATGGAAATATCGAAAAAATTCAAAATTATCTTCAAAATCATAATGTTGATGAACAAAACGAAGCAGGACTTACCGCACTGCATGTGGCGATTAAATTGGGAGATTTGAAAATATTTCAACTTCTCCTTGACAAAGGTGCGGATATCAATGCTCAAGACTTTAACGGTAATACACCGCTTATTTTGGCTGTCAAGAAAAAAAATATTGAGCTGGTCACCTTTGTAATATTGCACGGGGCAGATGTAAATCTCGCGAACAATGACGGGATTACTCCGTTGCATCAGGCAGCATTTAGCGGCAATGAAGATGTAACCGATTTTTTGCTCAAAGCTAAAGCTAATCCATATTTGAAAAATAATGATGGAGCAACACCGTACGATTTTGCCATTGCAAAAAAAAATCTGGTTGTTGCGCAAATAATCAAACTCTATATGTAGGAGAGAATATGCAGGTAAAAGTTAACGGTGAAATGAGAGAGATGGCAGAGGGGTCGAGTATGCTTGATCTGATCCGATCTTTGGGCGTGGAAGAACGTGTTATGGCTTCCGCACTAAACATGGAGATCGTGAAGCAAGATGCGTGGGGAAATGCAATTTTAAAAGAGGGTGATGTGATTGAATTGCTCGATTTCGTCGGGGGAGGGTAATTTAATTTTTACCCTGTACGGCTAATAGCCTTTCGTATTTGGTTTTGAGGATCAGATACTCTTTGTTCAAATCTTCGTACGCTTTTTTATAATCAATTTCATATTCTTCATGTACGGTATCGTTTGTATTAATCTGTGGTTGGACGGATGTAAAGTTCATAACAATATAGGTTACCTCTTTGCCATTCTCCTCTTTTACCACACTCGGAATCTCCCCAGTCATTGTCTTCTTGATAACGGTGTGGATACTGAGACGGTTTTTTGCCGCGTATTTTTGGATCGAAATTAATTCAGATGAATCCATTGCTTTTTTACCTTTTTGTATGTTCCAATGCAACGACGGCAATGGCATATTCACCATCATGAGTGATTGATACAGAGGCATCGGTGATACCGAAAGAATCGATTACTTTTGAGGTGAGGGTGATTTGTGGAGCCCCTTTTAGGGTTTTAGAGAGGATGATATCGTGGAAACTGCATTCGTGCCCGATACCGCATCCGAGAGCTTTAGCACAGGCCTCTTTTGCCGCCCAAAAACCTGCAGCATTGCGATGATTTTTTATGAGTTGAATCTCTTCATCACATAAAAATTTCTGTAATCCCCGATCGCCGAAACGCTCGATCAAGCGTTTCATGCGATCGATTTTAATGAGGTCAATGCCGATCATTGCACCACGAAATCGGTGAAGTAAACATTTTTAACTTTACCATCTTTAAGACGTGTATTTAGATCATGAACAATCTCTTGTTTGAGTTTTTCTTTGCCTTTGATTGTAGAAATCTCTTCGAGTGATTTGGAAGAGAGGATGCGAATAATAATATCTCTAAATACCGGCTTTTTTTCTTCTAGCTCTGGACTAAGTTCTTCACCACCCATTTCGAGATTCATTTCCACTTTCAGGTATCGTCGTCCACTCTCTGAGAGTAAATTTACGGTAAAAGTTTCCAGCGGAAACATGAGACCGACTTCGGTTGTCTCTTCATTTCCAGCTGATGATTCAGCCGATGCTTCTTTCTCAGAAGTAGCAGGTGCCTCTTTTTTTGCAGTAGCACCTTCTTTTGCAGTAGCATCTTCATTTCCCATCATGAGAAAAGCAACGACGCCTCCAATAATCAATACTAAAACTAATACTGCAACAATAATGATCAAAAGCATATTGCTCGACTTTTTCTTTCCCTCTTCTTCGGGTGCTTTTTCTTCTTTCTCTTTTTCAGCCATCCGTTGCTCCTTAGGACAATTTATTGCTTATTGTAGCGAGAAACTTTTGAATTTAGGTTTGATTTGAGTACACTTAGAAGATTAAAATGAGGATACGTATATGATTCAATCGTTATTGGGTGCTATAGGGCGCCCTTTTTTACAAATACTCGGAACAGTAGAAAATTTTGGGGTATTTATACTATTTCAGCTCAATCTATTTAAACTTTATTTACGTGCTATTAAGCGTTCTAAAATTGTATTGACACAGATTGAGGTGATTGGATTCGGGTGTATGGGTGTTGTAACACTTACAGCACTTTTTACCGGGATGGTTGAAGCAATTCAACTTTACAGTGGATTTCATCAATTTGGTATAGAAAATTTTATCGGTTATACGATATTTCTATCAATTGTAAAAGAGTTAGGACCTGTGTTTGCATCATTGATGCTTATATCACGTTCAATTAGTGCTATGGCCGCTGAACTTGGGACGATGAGGGTATCTGAACAAATCGATGCAATAGATATTTTAGGAGTGAATTCGAAAGAATATTTGATTGTGCCTCGTATTATTGCAACAGTTATATCTTTGCCACTATTAGTTATTTGGTTCGATTTTATTGCGATCGGTTCAGCGTATCTCATATCCACAGGAGTGTTGGGGATTAATCCTGTTGCATATCAAGAAACTTTAATGCGTTTAGGTGAATTTAGAGACATAATGACGGGTGTGATTAAAGCAGCAGTTTTTGGATTTATTGTTAGTTCGATTGGAAGCTATATCGGATATCATACTAACGGCGGAGCACGTGGAGTTGGTGAGTCGACTATTAATGCCGTAGTTTATTCGGCGGTAGCAATTTTTATTGCCAACTATTTTATATCATCACTGTTTTTATATTTAGATTGGTAAAAAATTCCCGACTTTATCGGGAATATTTATAGGATTTATTCTGCTAATTCACTTAGAGGGCGAAATTGATAGCTATCTGGATCATAGTATTCAATCGCACCTGTCTCAATATCGTAATACCAACCATGAATAAATAATTTCTCATCTTCAACTAGCCTTTTTACATAAGGGTAAGTCAAAAGATTTTCAATCTGGGTAACAATTGAAAGATGCTCAGTTGCTCGAAGTAGCTCTTCACGTTCGGCATTTTCACCTAATGCTACTGTTGCCATGGCTTTGGCTTTTTCACCCAGAGTAAGCCATTTAGCGGTATGCATCATTGAAGTATCACATGAAGTTTTATAAAGTGCTTCGATTGCTCCACAATGTGAATGTCCACAAATAATGATTTCGGAAACTTCTAAAGCTAATACGGCATATTCTATCCCTGCTGCAGTAGCATGGAAATCTTCATCGGCTTTGTATGGTGCAACAAAATTGCCTACATTTCGGACGACAAAAAGATCACCAGGACTAGATTGAATGATTAAATCGGGAATAACTCGGGAGTCTGAACATCCAATAAAGAGTGCACGAGGATTTTGTCCCTCTTTAACTAGGCTAAGTAGTTGTGTTTCATGCTTTTTAAAATAAGTTTGTTGGAACGTTTCATTTCCGTCTGCGAACTCTTTGAGGCGTTGAACACTTATATCCGCTGCATTTTTGCTTAGTGGCACTCTGAGATCCCTAATTGTTTAATAATCTCTTCAAATACTTTTCCACCCTCTCGATCACAATCATCATGATACTCGATCGTTATCATTTTTTTTCCTTCAGTGATATCACCACTGTAAATATTAGGTGCAATCGAACATAATGGAGTACATGCTTGAATTGCTTCTTCTATCATTCGGTGTTCTTCTTCGGTGGAATAAGCTAATGAGAGTTTAGAATAGCGCTCTTCAGATTTATGATCGGCAAAAATAGAACAAACTGGCATGTATATATCCTTTATCACTTTATTATATTTCTTATTATACTAAAACCACTCCAAAAGTTTACTCACTTCATCAATTTCATAGCATTTCATCGTCGTTTTTTCGAGAGGTTTTTTTGGAATGAGTGCTTTAGTAATCTGTTGAGATGCTGCTTCTTTAAGGCGTTGATCGAGTTGGTACACCTCACGAATATCCCCTACGAGAGAAACTTCACCTATAAATACAGTCTCTTTGGAGATGGCACGGTTGCGAAAACTGCTGATGATGGCGGCGAGAATTGCCAAATCGGCAGAGGTTTCGGTGATTTTGATCCCCCCCGTGATGTTGATAAAAACATCGTAGCTGTTGAGGGGGATTTCGAGTTTACGCTCCAATAGTGCGAGAAGCATATTAAGGCGGTTGTTTTCAAAGCCCGTTGCCTGACGTTTCGGATTGGGAGCGTGGGTATCGCTTACAAGTGCTTGGACTTCAAGGACGATAGGGCGAGTCCCCTCCATGATGACGGTGAGAGCGGAACCGCTTTGCGATTTGGTACGGTTAAAAAAGCGCGAAGAGAGGTCTTTGGCGGAGATCAGTCCATCATGACGCATCTCAAATACTCCGATTTCGCTTGTAGGTCCGAAACGGTTTTTAAATCCGCGAAGGATACGAAGTTCATGTCCGCTGTCCCCCTCGAAATACAGTACTACGTCCACCATGTGCTCCAATACGCGCGGACCGGCGATGGAACCCTCTTTTGTGATATGACCGATGATAAAGATGGCGATGCGGCGCTCTTTGGCGATCCGCATCAAATCAAAGGTGATTTGACGTACCTGTGTCACTGATCCGGGGGCGGAGGCGATGGTTTCGGAGTAGAGGGTTTGGATCGAGTCGATGATGATACACTCATAAGAGCGCTCATGCAACTCGGAAAGAACCTGTTCCAGCCGAATCTCTGCGAGAAGATAGAGATTGTCGACATTGGCACCGAGTCGATTGGCACGGAGTTTGATCTGCCCCTCGCTCTCTTCCCCTGATACATAGAGAACATTGCGGTTTTGTTTGGCGAGGTTGGAGCCGATTTTGAGCAGAAGGGTTGATTTTCCCACCCCTGGACTTCCGCCGATAAGCACTAAAGAACCCGGAACGACTCCGCCGCCGAGCACCATATCGAGTTCCGCGTCATCACTGGTGAACCGTTCGGTATGCTCCTCGACAATCTGGGTGATTTCTTTGGCTTTTGTCCCCGCTGAGGGGGAAGATGTTGAGGTGAGTTTAATCACCTCTTGCTGCTGTTCGCTCAGTTCGACAAAGCTGTCCCATCCTCCGCAGTTGGTACATTTTCCCATCCATTTTGGCGTTGTGAATCCACAGTGCTGACACTCGAAGAGGACATTTTTTTTCTTGGCCATTATACGTTGGATTCTTCCCCGAATATCGCATCCAAAATTCCGTCGACAAATTCGTATTTATCAAACGCTATCAAATGTTCCGGTTGTTCTCCGACACCGATGTAGAGGATTGGAAGCTGCAATGCATAGGCGATAGAGAATACCGATCCCCCTTTGGCGGTTCCATCGAGTTTGGTGATGATGATCCCATCCACTCCGACCATCTCATTAAAGGCTTTGGCTTGAGCGATGGCGGAAGATCCTTGGGTACCATCGAGAATCAGGATCTTGCGATGAGGTGCTCCGGTATGGGCTTTATCACAGATACGGACGATTTTTTTCAGCTCATTGCCGAGGTTGGTCTGCGTATGGAGGCGTCCTGCCGTATCGATGATGACCTGCTCAAAACCGCGAGCTTTGGCTGATTCGATAGTGTCATAAGCAACCGCGCTTGGATCATGCCCCTGACGTGAAGAGATGATCGGAACTTCTAATTTGTCTGCCCAGCGGGTGAGTTGTTCGATGGCAGCGGCGCGGAAAGTATCACCTGCACCGAGAATAACCCGTTCACCTTTGTTGAGATGATGCTGTGCGAGTTTGGCGATTGTAGTTGTTTTTCCTGCACCGTTAACACCGATGATGAGGGTGACAGTCGGTTTATTAGGATTATCAGGTAGGGTGTTCTGAGCAAAGCTCAGTGTCGCGAGGAGTTTTGAGCGGAGTTGATCGCGAGTAATATCGTTCTGGTACAATTCTCGGAGGATGATTTCAACGAGATCGTATTCAACGTCAGCTTCTAAAAGAATATTTTCTAGATCGTCTTTAGAAATTTTTGCTTTTTTTTCTGGTGCGATGGCAGCAATCGCTTCGATTGTTTTTTGGAGACCTTTTTTGATAAATGAAAACATTATTTATTTACCTAAAGCTTGGGCAATATCATTATCAATGATTTCTTCTTGTGTTGCACCTTCATAATGGGTTACATATTCACCATTTTTATAAAGAATCATAAGCGGAATTGGAAATTGTTCACCGACACCAATGGTTGAAGCGATTGATCGTGCAAGATTTTGGTTGTCTCCTTTATTCGCAATCAGGTAATTTCCTCCACGAAATTTTTCACGAAATGCATCAAGTTCTGCATTACTTTTATCGTCTTCAATAGTGATGCCCATAACGATGAGGTTATCACCGTATTTTTTTTGAAGATTACCAAGATGTTGTATTTCCATTTGACATGGAGGACACCATGTGGCAAAAATATCAAATAATACAATCTTGTCTTTTCCGGCATCAAGTGTGAAATTATTTCCACGCTTTTCTACTGTATATGATGTCCCCTGCGTATCATTGAGGGTAAATTCTGCTGTAGAGACCATTGCATCATCAGAAGATTTTTTACTGCATCCTTGGATGAGCAAAGTTAGAGAAACCAAAGGGATTAAAAAAGCTGAAAAACGCATACAAAACCTTTTTAGAGTAAAATAAGGAAGATTATAACGAAGCAAAGGTAAAAAGTGACCAAAAGCGATTTTAGAGCCTATTGTCTGGATCGGATGAAATATTCCAGCAAATATTCCAAAAATTATCGTGATGCGAGAGTTAGAAGCTCTCTTTCTGCAATTCTTAAAAAAATAAAAGCAAAACGGATATTGGCGTTTTGGCCTATGGGATTTGAAGCGGATATACGACAAACAATCTTATCTTCACGTCACACTGCAAAAGTTTATTTGCCGTTTATGGATGGCGTCAGTTTCAAGATGGTACCATTAAGATACCCGTTGGAACGTAAAGCTTTTGGGATTTATGAGCCTCGGGATTCGTATAGAAAATATAATTTAATAGATGTAGCTATAGTCCCTGTAGTAGGGGTAGACGGGTCACTGCGCCGAATAGGTTTCGGTAAAGGGATGTATGATCGATTTTTTCCGACCCTTAAAACGAAACCGTTTACAATATTTATTCAATCATGTGAGTGTTTAACAACGCAAAACGTTTGTGATGATTATGATGTGCAAGGAGACCTTTTAATAACCCCTCGCAGGGTTTATAGCCCAGAGGATATTTATGTTAAACGAACTACTCGTAGGGGGCGTCGTTGCTACCCTTAGCGGTGTAGTCGGATATTTAATTTCGAAAAAAATTTCTGCTGCTCATTTTGACCTTTATGTTGAACAGGCTAAAGCAAAAGCTAAAGCAATTGAAAATGAAGCGCAAATGTTATTGGAACGTTCATCAATCCGATCGCGGGAAATTGAAAAAGAGGCACAAAAACGATACGATGAAACGCATGAACTGGTCAAAAAAGATTTGGCGGATCGTGCAGAAAAAGTTCAGCGTCTTGAGCTGGAATTTGACAATATTCGTAAAATTGAACAGGATAAACTACTCAATGAACGTTCTGTTATAGAAAATAGACGGCTTAATATTGAGCGAAATGAACGTGCTTTAGAGAAATTAAAAGAAGACTACCGACAAAAAAGTGATCACTTAAAAGAAGTTATTGAACAACGCTCAGGATTATCTGCAGTGGAAGCAAAATCGATTTTGCTTGAACAGATACGAGAGAGTGCGCGTTTGGAGTTAGCACATGAAGTACGTGTGATTGAAGGACAAACAAAAGAGCAATTGAGACATAAAGCCAATTACATTTTGGCGCAGGCTACGTCTAGGTTTGCAGGTGAATATGCAGCTGAACGTCTTATTAGTGTTATCCATTTGGACGATGATGAGCTAAAAGGGCGGATTATAGGTAAAGAAGGACGCAATATCAAAGCATTGGAAATGGTGAGTGGCGTTGATATTATTATCGATGAGACTCCCAATGCAATTATTGTAAGTTCCTTTAATTTATATCGTCGTGCGATTGCCACGAAAACAATTGAATTATTAGTTCAGGATGGACGTATTCAGCCTGCTCGGATTGAAGAGGTCTATCAAAAAGTATGCGATGAATTTGAAGAGTCAATTTTACGTGAAGGTGAAGAGATTATTTTTGATCTTGGAATTAGTGCAATGCATCCAGAACTTATGAAATTGATTGGTAAACTCAAATATCGGGCAAGTTATGGACAAAATGCCCTTTCTCATACTCTTGAAGTTGCCCATTTGGCTGGAATTATGGCTGCTGAAATGGGAGGAGATACTAAATTGGCACGTCGTGCAGGATTGTTGCATGACATCGGTAAAAGTCTCACTCAAGAGCATGGTGGAAGCCATGTGGATATCGGTGCTGAATTGTGCCATCGTTATAATGAAGATCCGGTGGTAATTAATGCTATTTATGCGCATCACGGTTATGAAGAGATAAAAAGTATTGAGTGTGCAAGCGTTTGTGCTGCAGATACCCTCTCAGCTGCACGTCCAGGTGCACGTAGAGAGGTATTAGAGAGTTTCTTGCGTCGTGTGAGTGAGATAGAAGAGATTGCAACCCAAAAAATGGGTGTAAGACAAGCTTATGCAATTAATGCAGGACGTGAGGTTCGGGTTATTGTAAGTGCCGAAAGTGTTAGTGATGATGAAACAGCATTAATTGCCAAGGAAATTGCTGATGAAATCTCTCAAAAAGTACAGTTCCCTGGTGAGATAAAAGTAAATGTGATTCGAGAGAGTCGTGTTACAGAATATGCACGATAAAGGTATTTGTAAAGAATATTTTATCAAAAATTGTTATACTGATGTGATACAAAAAGAGTATGATTCTATTATAGACATTAACTTGGTAAAATGAAACAAAATAAAATAAGGTTGCTATTATGGGTAAAGAAGAGACATTAGAACATCTTAGAAATGCGAAAAAAGCACATATTACATGGGTACAACGTGCGCATGCTCTTATCGAAGGTCTCCCTATCGAAAAAGAGCAAGTTCCTGTTAGCTGTACTGATTGTAAATTCGGTTTATGGTTTTATGGTGAAGGACAAAAATTAAATATGATACCGGGAATGGATTGTTTTAAAGAGATAGAAGTACTACATTTCGAGTTGCATGATACTTACATGAAAATATTTAAAATTTATTTTAGCGATGAAGATCGTTCTTTTTTCTCTAAAATATTTGGGACACGTAAAAAAGTTTCTGCTTCACAGCAGGATATCGCAAAAGATTATTATTCACAGTTGAAAACAATTTCTGAAAAATTGGTTACAACCATTGAACGGCTAGAGAGAAGATTATTTGCTTTACAAGGTAGCAGTTTTCTTTAAAAAGAAACGGCTATCATCCCTCTTAAATCTCCCATTTTATATCCTGTTGCTTTATCTTCAGGATAGCTTTGTTTGATTGCATTGCCTAATGGTGAATTAGCTGCAATATCTCCGTGACATTTTAAACATGCTTCATTATTTATCACAATCGGTTTGTAATAAACATTATGATTGTTGGTAAGCTTTATTAATGTATACACGGGAAGAGTCTCGCCATTTTTTATCATTTTCTGCCATTGGTCTAAAAGAATTTTTTCTTCCTGCGTTGCAGCATTGACTGGATTTCGGTTTTGGAGACTGATACGTTTGAGTGATATTCCAGAGTCTTTGGCTACTTGCTCAGTTAAATTTAGGGCATTTTGGGAGCAAAAATTTAGCGCCGCTATAGGACCGTTTGCCTGCATTTGTGTTTTAAGTTCACTTCCGAGTTTTTGAATCAATGTTGCTGAAACTTCAGCCCCTTTTTGAACCATTTGGTCTTGCGATAAAGGATCTGCCATAAGCACAGATGAAAGAATTAGAAGTGAGAAGATCGAAAAACGGCTCATATTTATATCCCTTGATTATAGTATATATAATTTTAACAGATTAATTTTTAAGAATTGGAAGTTCGATTAATCCAGATGAATATCTTCAGAATCATCATATGGATCGAGGTGAATCAGTGCATATACAGTATTCTCAGGAAAAAGTTGTTTGAGTGCTAGTTCAATACGATCTCCTACCATATGTGCATCATACAATGAGGTACTAATGCTAAAGACGATATGGACACTTATGTTTATATCGGATCCTGATTTACGTGTTCTTAAATCATGATGTCCACTAATATCGAGATCTGAATTTAGAATGTGATTGATTTTTTTAACACTTTCAGGATCCAATGCCGCATCAAGCAGCATTAAAATCCCCTCTTTAATCAAAGGAAAAGCAGAATAAATCATATAAATGCTTATTCCAATCCCTAAAATTGGGTCGATAAATGTAAAATGGGTAAAGTTGATCACGACAAGTGAGAGTAATATGGCACCATTGCTAAAAAGGTCCGTTTTATAATGGAGAGCATCTGCTTGAATAACCATATTTCCAGTTTTATGAGCAATATAATTGAGAAAAAATACAAGGCCAGCAGTGATTACTATAGAAGTAATCATTACCCCAATAGAGGCATCCAAATGCTCGATAACACTTCCTTGTACCATTTTTGAAATAGCACTGTAAAGAATAAAAAGTGCGGAAAGGCTGATGATAGTCCCTTCGATTACAGCTGCTAGCGGTTCGAGTTTACGTCGTCCGAAGTTAAAATGTTCATCAGGTTCTTTGTCTGAATTGTGTAAAGCAAAGTAGTTGAATAAGGATACGACCATATCAAGTAACGAGTCAATGGCAGAAGCTAAAACGGCGACAGAACCACTGATGATTCCAACAGTGAGTTTAAATGTAACCAGTAAAAAGGCTATGACAGTGGAAACGAGAGTGGCTTTTTGTTCAATACGCATAGGGGTATTTTAGCCTAATATTGTTAAAATACTGGGACTAAGAGAAGGAGAAAATATGGATTTGAATGCGGTTCGGCTGGAGAGAGCAAAATGGATGACATGGAAAAATATTGCTCCATTGCGCGAAGCATTGGAGCATCTTTCAAGCATTGAAACAACAGCTGAGCTGGGCAATACTGTGAAACTTCATACAACTGAAAAGGTCGATATAGACGAACTTGAGCACATTGCACGATTAATGATGCCATGGCGTAAAGGACCATTTGACCTTTTTGGACTTATTATTGATACTGAATGGCGCAGTGATATAAAATACAATTTTCTCCGACCTCATTTTAATTTGCATAATAAAAAAGTAGCCGATATCGGATGCAATAACGGCTACTACATGTTCCGTTTTCTCGAAGACAATCCGGAAAAAGTAGTTGGATTTGATCCATCTGCACTTTTTAAATCGCAATTTGATTTGATTAATCATTATGTTAAAAGCGATATTGTTTATGAATTGTTAGGGGTGGAACATCTCCCTTTTTATGAAGAAAAATTTGATGTCATTTTTTGTTTAGGAGTTTTGTATCATCGCAGTGATCCAGTCGCGATGCTGAAAGCACTTGCTAAAGGATTAGAAGATGGAGGTGAAATCTATCTTGATACCTTTATCATTGACGGAGATGAGCCATATGCCCTTTGTCCGGGAGAAAGTTACTCAAAAATTACTAATGTCTATTTTGTTCCAACGCTTAAAGCTCTCGAAAACTGGTGTAATCGTGCCGGATTTAGCTCATTTGAAGTTCTTGGGAGCGTACTAACAACTTCTGATGAACAACGCAAAACGGATTGGATCGAATCGCAAAGTCTTGAAGATTTTCTCGATCCTGCCGATAGTAGCAAAACATGTGAGGGATATCCCGCACCTAAACGTGGTTATGTACGAATCAAGAAGGGGTAATTTTGGGAAAAAGCAAACCAGATGAATTAGAAGAGGTTCTTCCAATCGCTGTAAACCAACAAGTCATGCTCAATACGCATGAGAAAATCAATACAGTATACAGTGGAGATATTGAAAAACTGGAAAAAGGTTTTTCTCGAGTAGTATTGGAAACAACAGAAGCTATGCGTGCAGATGAAGTGGGATTGGTGCATGGTGGGTTTATTTTCAGCTCTGCTGATTATGCTGCAATGGTGGCAGTAAATGAGCCAAATGTTGTATTAGCATCGTGTAATTGTCTTTTTTTAGCTCCAGTAAGAGTTGGGGATTTTGTTACTTTTGAAGCAACAGAACACCAAAAAGAGGGGCGAAAACGTAATGTTACGGTACGCGGTTATGTTCATGAAATCAAAGTTTTTGAAGGTGAATTTAAAACGGTTGTAACTGAACGTCATGTATTACGTCTGGATTTAATGAAAAATGTTGAACGAGGCGCTTAAATAATACGAAGCCAATGAGTAATATTTCGCTGTTCAGCATAAACGGTCGTAGAATCTCCATGCCCCGGATAGAGGGGTTTATCGATACTCCATGACGCAAACTTTTTCAAACTTTCACGCATAGACCCAGCATCGGAATAGGGAAAATCCCACCGTCCGATGGAACCTTCAAACAAAAAATCTCCGCTAAAGATAACATCGCCGATTTCGATCATCGAACACCCAGGACAGTGCCCAGGAAAATGGTGAAATTTAACCTCGATACCGCTGATGGTGAGCGTTTGGTCACCGTCCACTTCTATATCGGGTGTTGAGGGGGGAAGAGCGGGCATCCAACTGCTGTTTTGCAGTAGCATGATGTCTCCTTTAGGCGTATAGAGAGGGATATTCAGCTTTTCTTGCAGAGCGCTGTTGCTCCATACGTGGTCGAAGTGACCGTGGGTATTGAGGATAGCGACGGGATTTTGGACGTTTGCTATGACCCACTCGGTGGCACCCATCCCCGGATCGATGATGATCTCCTTGCCGTCGATTTTGACAATATAGCAGTTGGTTTGATAATCACCCATAGGGCGTTTTAGGATTTCCATAATAGGCTCTTTTTTATTTGGATTGTAGCATAAATGGGAGAGGGGGCATTATCCTTTGCTATAATCTTCTATACAGAGTCACATATTATTAAGAAGAGAGCTTTTGAAATGAAAATTTGGCGTTATATGGATTTAGCAAAGTTTATTTCATTACTTTCGGAAAAAGCAATTTTTTTTGCTGCACAAAATCAATTTCCTGATCCTTTGGAAGGTCATCTTCCTGTATCGTATGAAGAAGCTGAATACAATAAAATTATTTTTCCACTTTTTCAGCAAATAGAACTTGCAAAGAAAATATTGAAATCAGATCCAAATTTTATAGATTCAGAAAAAAATAAAGATATAGAAGAACTATTGGCATCAGTAGTAAATGGAAAAAATTTGGGAGAAGAAGTAAAAAAAATGTTTGCTTTTAGCTGTTGGCATATTAATAACTATGAAAACGAGGCTTTATGGAAGATTTATACAAATCAAGGACAAGGAATTGCTATTGAAACAACAACTGATAAGTTAGAAAGATCGTTGACTTATCATCAAAAAATTGTATTTAATAAAGTGCGATATGAAGATTTTCATACTGCATCCATTGAAAAAGGGCACCAATATTATCGTGGATTTTTAAAACGAAAAGCTTTTGAGTATGAAAAAGAATTTAGAGCCGGTATTAAATTAGATGAAGTAGATTTTGGAAAAGGATGTTTTATTCCAGTTGATTTAGATATGTTAATCGAAAAAATACATGTCTCTCCATTAGTACCAAAATATTTTTTAGAATCAGTTAGATTTTTATGCAACAATGATTTGTCATTTTTACAAGATAGGATTATTCAGTCTAGCTTGTATGATAAACCTCTTTTCCACTAATAATCTATCCAATCGAAAATTTGACGTTGGATAGCTCTTCGGATTTATTTTTGTTCATATCGTATATTCCCTCAAAACTGTACGGAAACTGCCCGTTAAACTCTCCGATCTTTGACCCGCTTGCCGTCGTTTCGGCATAATAAAAATCTTTCCCTTCCATCGTCAATTTGGCATTGAGAAACGGTATGTTTCGGGTATCGTTTAGATGAACAGCGACGAAGACATGATGAGGGACATAGACGAAACGGTAATCAATTCCCCTCTCATTGAGCAAGGAAGCAAAGAGGTTTGATTTATCATCACAGTCTCCCCAGTTGCTTTTGATTACAGTTAGGGCATTTCGGCTTGTGTAGTCAGTGTGGTAAGGGATCGCGGTGACGTAGTCAAAAAGCTTTTGGGCTTCGCATCCGTCATTGTGGTTGCATTCACGTGTCAGCGTTTCTGCGAGGGGAGCGAGCTCTCCTTTTCGAGCGAGATTAGTCTTAATAACCATGCCGTTTAGTTCGATGACACCACGATCAAAGATACTGACAATTTGCGGTGAATCTATTGGAATATACGGACGCAAATCGCGTGTTTCTACCCATGTGATTGTCATTCCGATATAGGTAAATACTCCTACCGCTCCACTGACACCTACAAGACTCATAAAGCTGGCTTTGGAGGTTTGAATTGAAGGCTTTTGCGCTGATTTGATAATCTCTCGATAGACGAAAAATGCGATTAGTAAAATAACCGCGATTTTTATCCACAACTCCATAGTGCCTCCTTGTCAGATCGCTTCATCTTTTTGATAGCGAGTTCCCGTTTCAATGCGGTACTTTTGTCAACACACATTTCCGTATACATCAAGGTGAGTGGACGGCGAGAACGGGTGTATTTGGCTCCTTTGTCGGAGGTATTGTGCTCATTTAGCCGTTTTTCTACATCGACGGCAATCCCCGTATAGTAGGTATTGTCACTGCATTTGAGAATGTAGAGGCTATAGGCTTTGAGGGATGATTTCATAAGGAGAGTATACGATATAATGGCTTTTATGGAACTCTATAGCACTCTTGAAACCCTTTTAACCACATCTGCTCCCACTGAGAAGATTGCCCTTTTTAGAACATTTTTTGATCTCTATCGTCGCGGTGAAATTACGCGTGATGCCACGACCTCTTTGATCGTTTTTGATTATCCGTCGTATCGCGATCATTGTACGATCATCGATCCCAAAGAGGTTCCTCGTCGTACAAAGCTTAATACTCCTCACGGACAAATTTTACTCCTCCATGCGATTGCCCATATCGAATACAGTGCCATCGATTTGGCGCTTGATGCGGTGTACCGTTTCCGTGATTGTGGCGAGGAATTTGAAAATGATTGGCTCGTTGTTGCCGATGATGAAGTGCGCCATTTCGAGATGATCGAGGGGTTATTAAAAGAATTGGGGAGCTTTTATGGATCATTTCCTGTACATGATGCACTTTTTGAAGCTTCTATGAGGACATTAAACCTGGTAGAGAGGATGGCAGTTGTACCGCGTTATCTTGAAGCCAACGGATTGGATGCAACTCCTCAAATTTTACGAAAACTCGATTCTTTTCGTCATGACGCTATGATCCAAAAAATCATTTCTGCGCTTTATGTGATTTTGGAGGAAGAGATTGATCATGTACGTAAAGGGGATCGATGGTTTGAAGAGGGATGCAAACGATCAGGTTTAGAGAGATCAATCTATTTTGAGATTATCGAAAAACACTATCCGATGAGTTTTCCTCGAAAAGTTGCAATAAATTGTGATGCGAGACGTCTAGCTGGATTTGATACAGATGAGTTGGAAAAAATTTCGTTTACAAAGTGTTGATTACTTCGTTACAAAAATTAGTTATAATGCAAATTGTTAATACTAAGATAAGGTTTGCAGGTGAGAAAATACGATCTTATCAGCCAATATTTGACCGGTTTTTTAAGCGATGAAGTTCTTAAAACAGGTCTTAAAAAGGTTGTTTTAGGACTAAGTGGAGGGCTAGACTCCGCTGTAGTTGCCGTATTGGCCCATCGTGCATTCGGAAATGATGTATTGTGTGTAAAGATGCCATCACACTATTCATCACAAAATTCTCTTGATGATGCTGATGAACTGTGCCGTGTATTCGGTCTTAGATTTGAAACTCATAGTATCGAACCGTTACTTCGTGCTTATGAGACTGCGGAGATGTCACCGCTGCGAGTAGGAAACCTCTCTGCTAGATTACGAATGGTAACTTTATTCGACCTTTCTGCCCGAGAAGGTGCATTGGTATTAGGGACAAGTAATAAAAGTGAATTGATGCTTGGTTATGGGACATTGTTTGGTGATTTGGCCAGCGCAATCAATCCTATCGGTGATTTGTATAAAACTGAAGTGTTTGAACTGGCACGATATTTAGGGGTTCCTGAATCGATTATCACTAAAGCACCTTCTGCTGATTTATGGGCAGGGCAGAGTGATGAGCAGGAAATAGGGTTTCCCTATAGTGAGCTTGATCATGTATTAAAACGTTACGTTGAAGATCGCCATACTCGTGAAGAGATGATCGCAGATGGAGAAAATCCTCTATTGGTCGATATGATTATCGAAAAGATATACCGAAATCAGTTTAAACGTCGTATGCCTGTAATAGCTAAATTGACCTCTAGAACGGTCAACCATGATTTTAATTATCCTAGAGATATTACTTTATAAAAGAAGGAAAAACAGATGAGTATCCCATTTTATCGTGTCGAAGTCGGTGGTGATGAACGAGAAAAAATTGATGAAGTATTTGATGGAGAAGCACCAAATATTATTGCAGATTTAGAATCAGCATTTGAATCGTATGTCGGTGCTTCATACGCTCTCGCAACTTCACATGGTACAGCTGCATTGCATTTAGCGATGTTGGCGATTGATTTAAAACGTGGCGATAAAGTATTATGTTCCATTAATGCTTATCCATCAGTTCCGGAAGTGGTGCGTCATTTTGATGCTGAACCTATATTTATCGATATTAATCCGGATACTTTTACAATTGATTTAGGTAAACTTGAAGCATACTTGGCTGAAAATAAGTCTAAAAAGCTAAAAGCAGTGATTGTTTCTCATGTTGCTGGGCAAAGTGTTGAGTTAGATCGTCTTTACAGCATAGCTCGATTGTATGATGTTAAAATTATTGAAGATGCATCGGATGCATTAGGTGCAATCTATCAAGGCAAAAAAATCGGTTCAACTGGAGCTGATATTACTTGTTTTAATTTTAGTCCGCATCTACGACGTAATGTGTGCAATGGCGGAATGCTTGTTTGCGATGACGAAGAGATTATGGAGAGAGCAAAACTGCTTCGTAATCATGCTATGGTAGTTGATGAAGAATCTTTGGGATATATTTATGATGTCACAGATATTGGAAGTCAATACATGATGAGTCCGCTTGATGCAGCGACCATTTTGGTACAGCTGGAAAAACAAGATGAAAATATCGAACGTCAGCGTGCTATTGCCGAAATTTTTAACGAGCGTTTGGCGGATGCACCGCATATCAAATTACCTATAGCAAATGATGAGCATTCGTATTCATTGTATATTATTAAAGTGGATAAAAATAGAGATTCTTTTGCAAGAGAATTGGCATTCCGTGGTATCGAATGTGGTTTACACTATATTCCACTCCATTTACTCAGCTATTATAAATCTAAATATGCATTGCGCGTTAATGATTTTCCAATTGCGTTACGTAACTATCAGCAAGTTCTTTCCATCCCAAATTACGCTGCTTTAAGCGATGATGAAGTTGAAGAGATTTGTGATGCAATTTTGGATGTAGCTTCAACACGCGTTTGAAACGTTTTTGGGTTCAATGGGGTGAACAGTATCTTTATCACCCCTCGCTGAGCCAAAAAATTCTCTCTTTTCTCCTGTTACCGCTGAGCTGGCTTTATTGTTTGATTGCACTCATACGATATCATCGAAGTAAACCTAAAAATATGGGTATCCCAGTTATTAGCATCGGTAATTTGACGGTAGGCGGAAGCGGGAAAACACCGGTTGTAATTGAATTGGCAAAACATTTTGATAAACCTGCAATTGTTTTACGTGGGTATGGACGTAAAAGTCACGGTATGGTCGTTGTAAAAGATAAATCTACCATACTATGTGATGTAGTGCACAGTGGAGATGAAGCGATGCTGTATGCACAAAATCTCACAAATGCTACAGTAATTGTAAGTGAGATTCGAGAACGGGGAATTGCAGAAGCTGTATCGATGGGATGTGAAGTCGTATTTCTCGATGATGGATATGGAAAACATGCTATTGAAAAGCTCGATCTGGTGATTGATGTGGCTACTCCAAATCATTATTGTCTCCCCTCAGGTCCTTATCGAGAGCGTTTATGGGGTAATAAATGTGTGGAGATGTTGTATGAGGGAAAATCATTTTTTCGATCAGTCATCATACGAAATCCGAGTGAAAAAATGGTTTTAGTGACAGCCATTGCACGACCTGAAAGGCTTGATCCTTATTTGCCTGAAGTGAGTGAAAAAATCTATTTTGAAGATCACCATTTTTTTACTCAAGGTGAGCTTGAAGCAATTATAGAACGTACCGGTGCAACAAGTTTGTTGGTAACTCAGAAAGACTTTGTTAAAATGTCATCTTTTAATATCAACATCTCATGTATGGAACTTTCGATAGAACTGAATGAGACATTGATTACCACGGTCAAGGAATATGTAAATGCAACGTAAGATTGATACAGTTAAAACTTTGATGGATGCGATGCCATTCATCAAAGAGTTTCGTGATGAAATTGTCGTTATCAAATATGGCGGTTCTGCACAAAGCTCTGATGAACTCAAAGCGAAATTTGCTCAAGATATTGTATTGCTTCATTTGGTAGGGGTAAAAGTAGTGATTGTTCATGGTGGAGGAAGCCGTATCTCTCAGCTTCTTTCCGATTTGAAAATTCCAACTGAGTTTATCGATGGTGAGAGAGTCAGTACTCCTGAAGTTATGCGAATTGTTGAGATGGTTCTAAGCGGCGAGATCAATAAAGAGATTACATCATTATTAAATTCTCACGGTGCCAAGGCAATCGGTATCAGCGGAAAAGATGCTCATTTTTTGATGGCAAAACCTAAAGATGAAGCAAAATTTGGTCTTACCGGACGGGTTGAAAGTGTTAAATCAGATGTCATCCATAATTTATTACGTGAAGGTTTTATCCCTGTTATCGCACCAATCGGAGCCGATAATATCGTAGGACATCCTGGTTATAACATCAATGCAGATTTGGCCGCATCGGCGATTGCTAGTGCTATTGGCGCGTGTAAAGTGATTTTTATGACCGATACTCCGGGCGTATTGAATAATCATAAAGAACTTCTCTCGACACTCAGCGAAGTTCAAGTTGAATCGTTAAAAGCAAATGGGACGATTCATGGGGGAATGGTGCCAAAAGTAGACGCCTGTCTGGAAGCCGTGGATGGTGGTGTAAAAAAAGCTCACATTATTGACGGTAGGATTGAACATGCAATTTTGCTAGAGCTTTTTACATCAGATGGGGTAGGGACACAAATTACGCTTTAGGGGTTCCCCCCTCTTTATCCTTCACTCTTTTTTTGTTCCCTTAGCTTATCTTTTTTACTTTTTCCTTTGCCTTTGACAGGCTGCGGACCTCGTTCTTTTATGGGTGGTGTCCCTGTCAGTAAAAAACCCTCTATTTGCTCACGTGGCAGTTTAATACTGGAACGTTTTTCAATTAGACGAAAATGATCCATATCTTCATAATCAATAAATGAAACGGCAATTCCTGATTTACCGGCTCTTGCGGTGCGACCAATCCTGTGAATATAATCGGCTGGAGATCGAGGGAGATCAAAATTGACAATACAGGTTATGTTATCGATATCTAATCCACGTGCGGCAATATCGGTCGCGAAAAGGATACGGATCTTTTTCTTTTTAAACTCATTTAGTGTGTAATTACGATCTTCTTGACTTAAGTCGCCATGAAACGATTCAGCTAGAAAACCATATTTTTTAAATTTCATGGCAATGTTATCCGAAGCACGTTTGTTGGCCATAAATACCAACACTTGCTCCCATTTGTCATTATTTAATAAATATCTTAAGAGTGGACCTCGATTTTCACGATTGACTTCAATGGCGCGTTGATGGATTGTTTCAACTGTTGGATTTTCACATTCAATCGCTATTTCAACCGCTGATTGAGTTATTTTAGAAGCGATTCCAGCCATTTTTGGAGGATACGTTGCAGAAAAGAGGAGATTTTGTCGCTGTGATGGGATCTCTCTTAGGATGAGTTCCAACTCTTCGGCAAATCCAAGATCAAGCATTTTGTCCGCTTCATCCAAAACAAAAAATTCCAAATGGGAGAGATTCATCTGTTTTTTTGTTAATACGTCAAGCAGTCTTCCTGATGTTGCGACGAGGATATCACACCCTTGTTGAATTGCATAGAGCTGATCGCCGATGCTTTCACCACCAATGATACTGATTACCTTCGGTTTTTTTGGTAAAAATTGACCAAAGGTGTCGAAAGCTTCTGCGATTTGGAGTGTCAATTCTCGGGTAGGGGCTAAAATAAGCGCTTTGATTTTGCCCTTTCCTTCCCCTTTTGTTTTTGACCAAAGTTCTAAAATTGGTAAAATGAAGCTTGCACTTTTGCCGCTTCCGGTTTGTGCGCGTGCCAATATATCATGGTGAGCGAGGATGAGAGGGATTACTTTTTCTTGAACAGGGGTTGGTATACTGAAACTGCTTTTATCAAGAGCACGTATGATATCGCGGGAGAGTCCGAGTGATGAAAATGGCATAAAATGCTTCCTCGTATAAATTGGCAGTATTTTAGGGAGTTTGGGCTTTAGAGTAGGTTTAGAAATTATTATTTTGTTTTATCACTCTAAGCAAGCCCTGATAGCGGCTTTGTTATAATCATAAAAATTTTACAAAGTGACACGATGAAATTTATAGAAACACGCGGAAATGACGGAATCCATTCACAGGAAATCTCTTTCTCAGAAGCGATTTTAAGCCCGATAGCATCGTTTGGTGGACTCTATGTTCCCAGTGAACTTCCAAGTTTGGGTGAAGCTTTTTTAACCAAACATTTGGGATCTTCTTATAAAGAATTGGCTAAAGATCTGCTCATAACCTTGGCTATTGATATTGAAGAATCGGTAATAGATGAAGCTTTATCGTTGTACGATAAATTTGATAATCCCTTAAATCCGGTTCCGGTTGTAAAAGTACGTGATGATTTATATGTCAGTGAACTTTACCATGGACCTACTCGCGCATTTAAAGATATGGCCTTGCAGCCATTTGGTGTTGTCCTCTCTTCGATCGCACAAAAACGTGGTGAAGAGTATTTGATTCTTGCAGCGACCAGTGGCGATACGGGACCTGCAGCATTGGAGACCTTTAAAAATCGTCCTAATGTTCGTGTTGCATGTCTTTATCCTGATGGCGGTACATCTGATGTTCAGCGTCTCCAAATGGTTACTGAAGATGCTGCGAATCTTAAAGTTATCGGAATAAAAGGTGACTTTGATGATGCGCAAAGTGCTTTAAAACGTTTACTCAGTTCGCCAACGTTCAAAGATGCACTAAGGGTAAAAAACATCTCTCTTTCAGCGGCTAATTCAGTCAATTTTGGACGCATCATTTTTCAAATCATTTATCATATTCATAGTTATCTGGAATTGGTACGTCAGAATGTTATAACACTGGGTGAGAAAGTATATTTGGATGTTCCAAGTGGAAATTTTGGTAATGCATTAGGTGGATATTATGCATATAAAATGGGTCTTCCCGTTGAAAAAATCATTATTGCTTCTAACGAAAATAATGTCCTTACACGTTTAATCAATACAGGACGTTATGATTTGCGTGGTGAGAGTGTAGTTGCTACCACTTCTCCTGCAATGGATATCTTAATCTCTAGTAATGTTGAACGAATTTTATATGATTTCTTTGGAACAGAACGGACAAAAGAGTTGATGGCAGGGTTGGAGAGCGAACGTTTTTACGCGTTGAGCGATGATGAAACAATGAAAATCCAAACATTATTCTCAGCTGATTATTGTAACGGTGCTGAAGGAAAAGGGTATATTAAAGAGGCTTTTGACCATGGATATCTCATGGATCCTCATACGGCAACTTGTTTTAAAGCCTATGATTGCTGTGCAACAAAAGCAATTAAAACAATCGTTTATTCAACAGCAGAATGGACTAAATTTTCTCCTACAATTGCCAATGCATTGAGTGGAGAAAAAGATACAAATGATATTGATGCTCTTCATTCGATTGCATCAACGGCTAATGTTTCTATTCCTGAAATGATAAAAGGATTGTTTGCTAAACCAATCACTCAACCGATTGTTATTGAGAAAGAGAATATTGAAAAAGAGATTTTGAGCTTTTTACAGTAATTTTTCTTGGGGATTTTTTTCCCCGCTTCATTTATCCTTTTTCATTAAACTCTTCATTTTTTTTCAATGACATACTTGATTCCATAAGTTTTAGTTCTTCATCACCATCGAGTAATATTTTTTCGGATGTTTTGAGTGCGGATGGTTTGATTTTTTTAGGATATTCGACTTGTTTCAGAATATGACGTATACAGTTGATACGCGCTTTTTTCTTATTGTCTGAGCGGATGATGACCCACGGGGAATGTGTAGTATGTGAGGCCAATAGCATTGAATATTTTGCAATGGTATATTTGTCCCATAATTGTTGAGAATGGGCATCAACAGGAGAGAGCTTGTATTGTTTGAGAGGATCGGTTTTTCGCTCTTTAAAACGTGCAGCTTGCTCATTTTTAGATACAGAAAAATAGAATTTAAAGAGGATGATTCCCGAATTTACTAGCATTCGTTCGTACTCACCCACTTCATGTAAAAATTCTTTATGCTCTTCCTCGCTGCAGAACCCCATGACAGGTTCAACTCCAGCACGGTTATACCAACTACGGTCAAAAAAGACCATCTCGCCTGCGCTTGGGAGATGTTCGATATAGCGTTGAAAATACCATTGTGTTTTTTCAACATCTGAGGGTTTATCCAATGCAACGACACGTGCACCGCGCGGATTGAGATGCTCGGTGATACGTTTGATCGTTCCCCCTTTGCCAGCAGCATCGCGTCCTTCAAAAATCATTAGAACTTTGAGCCCTTTCTCTTTTACATGATTTTGGAGTTTAAGGAGTTCTATTTGAAGTTTTTTGAGCTCATTTTCATATTCCAGTACCGATTTTTTAACCCAAATAGGGAGACGTTCTTCTTTGCTCTTGTTATCAGATTTTTCCTTTTTATCGCTACGCCGATCTTCATGAACTATATCTTCGATTTGTTTGGCTTCAGCAATTTCAGCTGTTGCCATAGAGTGTTTTGCGCCCATTATTACTCCTTATGTTACTTCATTATAGCGTTGAAGTAATTAATTCGTCAAGTTTTGATATCTCTTGTGTACTTGTATAGCACGAATTCTCACCGCAAATCGTAAATTCTTCTAGTGTTTCATCATTTTGGAGAAGTACAAATGGATAGTTGAATATCTCATCAATGGTTAAAAGATTTTTGGATGAGTTCTTGATGAGCCGTTGCTCGTTGAGATATCGGATGGTTTGTTCGGTGAGTGTCGGATAATAGATTGGAGTTTTCATGAGTTTGAGAGAACTGTATTCGAGGCTTTTAAATGCGAATCGGCGATATTTTGGATCGACCAATAGTCCGAGTGAGAGTAAAACATCAATCATCACTGATATTGCACTGGGATAGGTGCTATCATCCAATTCGGCAAGGGTAGTAAATTCCCCTCGACTAAAGTACCATTTTCCTTCTTCATAAAAAAGTTCCAGTGCTTTATTACTCAGACGTTGTGCTTCGATTAGATAAGTCTCATCCAATGTTACCTGATACCCTTCTAACAGCGCCTGACATAGGTAAGCATAGTCTTCCAAAAAAGCGTCTATTTTTGGTTTTTTATGGATGAGAGTAGAGTGCTTAAGTGAACCTTCTATGATCATGGTTGAAGAGAGTTTTTTGAGACATTTAATCGCCTGTGTACGGTAATCATGAATATGGCGTCCTAAAATAAATAAAGCTCTGATCATCATTGCATTCCATGCCGTGATAACTTTGCGGTCGATAAATGGATAGATACGAGATTGCCGTATACGAGATAATTCTATGCGGAGTATTTCAAACCATTCAGGACGTTCATGTAAATCTAGTCGGAGTATGCAATGTTCCTCAAAATTTCCCTTAGCGGATGCACCGATGATTTTAGCGGCTTCATGGGGATTCTCTACTGAACACTTTTCAAGTGCACTTATGATTTCATCGTAGCTGTATACAAAATATTTTCCTTCATGACCTTCGCTATCAGCATCACTGGCACTGTAAAAGAGGTCATCTTCCATCATAAAATGGATCATAAAATTGGCACTCTCTTGGGCAATACGGAGATAATGAGCATTACTGTAAAGCATACCTGCTTCGGTATATAGAGTACAAAGGAGGGCATTATCATAGGTCATTTTTTCAAAATGGGGAACAAGCCATGCGGAATCGGTACTGTAACGGCAAAATCCACCATCGATTAAGTCATACATTCCACCCAATGCCATAGAATCGAGAGTATGGGTAAGTATGGTTTTAATATCGGCATTGGGAGCAAGTCGATTGATTGTCATCAAAGTTCTGAGGGTTGAGACATGGGGGAATTTCGGCGATTTTGAGAATCCACCATTTTCGGCATCATAGTTGTGCTGTGCTTGGAGGGTAAATTGGGTAATAATTTTGTCATTTAACACGGTTGCTTGGATATTCTCATTTTTCGGACGCATAAATGTGGTAATTTCATCAGCGTTTTGAAAAAGTTTTTCATCGTTTTGAGCTATTTTTTCTGCAATGATAGCCGTAAGTTCACTAAACCCCATCATCTGATTTTGGTTATGCGGTGGAATATAGGTAGCGGCGTAAAAAGGTTTATTTTCCGGAGTACAAAAGATCGAAAGCGGCCATCCTCCTGCACGCCGGTTGAGAAGGTTGTGAAGCTCTTGGTAGTGTTTATCGATGTCGGGGCGCTCTTCACGATCTACTTTGATACAGATGAAATGTTGATTGACAAAAGCGGCAATCTCGGGATTTTCAAATACTTCATGCTCCATGACATGACACCAATGACAACTGCTGTAACCTATTGAAATAAAGATTGCTTTATGCTCCGTCTTCGCACGTTCAAATGCTTCGTTACACCATGGATACCAATCGAGAGGATTGTTTTTATGCTGTTGAAGGTAAGGAGAATCTTCGAGGGCGAGACGGTTTGACATGATAAACTCCATAGATAAGTGAGGGTAGTGTAGCATCTGAGTCTATGAGTAAGCTGAAAAATATTAACAATGTTGCTCACTGAGTTTTGTAACAGTTAATTGCGATAAAATAGAGATGAAATTTTCATAAGGTTAAAGTATGCGCTTCCTATTGTTTTTACTGATTTCTTTAAATGTTTGGGCTGTTGGATTTTTACAGCCTGATGAGGCATTTAAACCCTCTGCTAAAATGATCGATTCTAAAACACTCGGTGTTGAGATTGTGATGGGGGATCAAATCCATATTTATGCCGATAAACTAAAAGTTGAAGATATCGATAAAAATGACGGTATTGATTTTAAATCGATCACGATGGCTAAACCGACTGAGCTTGACGGTGAAAAAGTCTATGAGACTTCACCGGCTGTCCGTATTTCTTTGACAAAAACTAAAGAGCTTAGTGGTGATAAAAAGATAAAAATAAAAGTCTCTTATCAAGGGTGTTCAAGTGCAGGGTTATGCTACGAACCGATTGAGTCGACTTTGGAAGTTGTCGTCAATACTGATAAACTCTCAAGCGATGTAAAAAAAGAATCATCCATTCTCAAAGCTCCGGATGCGACGATCAGTGCTATTGATGTGATATCTGCTCCAACACCCAAAGCAGAAGTTCCAGAGCCTAAAACCAATCAAAAAGTAGCTACCAAAGGGTCTGAAACCGATCAAATCGCTGGAGTTATTAAAGGGGGAAGCCTTTGGTTTATAATCTTTAGCTTTTTTGGATTCGGATTGCTTTTGGCATTGACACCATGTGTATTTCCGATGATTCCTATTATCTCATCGGTTATTATGGCTCAGGGGGCAGGATTAGGGACAAAGCGTGCATTTTGGCTTTCAGTCGTTTATGTTCTCTCTATGGCGGTTGCTTATACGATAGCGGGTATTTTGGCAGGGTTGTTTGGCGCGAATCTTCAAGCAGCATTTCAAACGCCGTGGATAATTACACTCTTTTCTCTCATCTTTGTTGTTTTGGCAATGTCAATGTTTGATCTGTTTGAACTTCAAATTCCTAATGCAATTCAGTCTAAAATTACTAAAGTCAGCGGATCACAAAGTGGTGTGGTTGGTATCGCTATCATGGGGTTTTTATCTGCTCTTATCGTCGGACCGTGTGTTGCAGCTCCACTTGCAGGTGCATTGATTTATATCGGGCAAACCGGTGATGCAGTGCTCGGTGGTGTAGCTCTTTTTTCCCTCAGTATCGGTATGGGTGTTCCATTGATTGCTATCGGAACCAGTGCAGGTAAATTTATGCCTCGACCGGGTGTATGGATGGATAATGTTAAATCGATTTTTGGTGTGATGCTGATCGGTATTTCGATTTGGATGATTAGCCGTATTATCGACGAAAATATTTCTATGATGCTTTGGGGAGGATTAGCGGTATTTATTGCCATTAATATTGGAGCACTTGAACCAATTCCTTCAAATTGTCTTCGTTGTGCACATTCGAATAAAAAAGCATTAGGGATTATTATTTTACTTTATGGGATGTCATTACTTTTAGGTGGTATGGCGGGAGCAAAAAATCCTCTTCATCCACTCAACCCATTTCTCCCTACTCAAGGATTGGCGGTCGTGAATGAATCTCAGCATAAAAAATTTGTGAGAATCACCTCTATCGAAGAGTTGGATGCTATTTTGGCAGAGAACAAAGGCAAGCGTGTGATGGTTGATTTTTATGCCGATTGGTGTACTGCGTGCAAAGAATTTGAAGATAAAACATTTAGTGACGAGAAGGTTAAAACGGCAATGGACAACTTTGTTCTTGTCCAAGTTAATTTGACCGCAAATGATGACGCTGCAAAAACGATCAGTCAAAAATTTGGCATCTTCGGTCCTCCAGCAATTTTGTTCTTTGATGAAAATGGTGTACATAAAGAAAATAACGATATTGTCGGTTTTAAAGAGCCACAAGAATTTTTAAATCACTTAGGAAAACTGTAATGGGAAAAATAATTTTAGCACTTTCACTTTTAGCAAGCTGTGCTCTTGCCGAACTCAAGTGGGCACCGTCGTATGAAGCGGCATTAGCGCAAGCAAAAAAAGAGAAAAAAAATGTGATGGTAATGCTTTCAAAAGAGGGATGTCCTGCATGTGACTATATGACTGATATCGTTTTTGAAGAAAAGATGGTAGTTTCAGAAGTGGATAAATCGTTTGTACCTGTCCATATCGATATACATAACGATTTTATACCAGATGGCTTAGGATTTATCGGTACACCTACATTTCATTTTTTGGATGCAAATGGGAAAAAAATAGGTCGCTATGACGGTGCAGCGAATATCCCTAATTTTATAGGAATTTTGGGAAAATATAAAAAGTAGTTTTTGCCTTTTATAGTGTAGAACGATAATTGAATAGCTTTATAAAAAAGGCTCTCTATGTCACAGTTACCGGATGCTCTAAAAGTCGGGGTAGATTCGATCGATCAAAGACACGAAGAGTTCTGGGGATTGTTTGAAGCCCTCAAAAATGCTTCTGATAGTGACTTTTCAGCCGCTTTTGATGCTGTAATCCTCCATACTCAAAGACACTTTGCCGAAGAAGAAGCGGATATGGAGCATCTCGTCTATGCTAACAAAGCCGAACATAAGCAAGAGCACCAAAAAGCGCTGGATGAAATGAACTACTTTCGGGAAAAAGTATCAAGCAAAAAACTGATATTTGCGAAAGCATATGTGAAAGATCGATTGGGGGATTGGTTTCGTACGCACCTGCTCAATATGGACAGTGATTTGGCTCGGATGATCATTCTAAGCCGTTAATTCCTCAACAAAAGCTTAACTATTTTTAGATACATTTAGATATATAAGATGAAATAGATCAATCAATAGGTATTTAGAAGTGCAAAGCTATAGCGTTATATTGGTTATGTTTGCGACTATAGTATCTGGTGCAGAGTATGATAATATTTGCGACAAGTCGTTATTGACATGGGATTATCATCAGGATGAATGTGAGAAAAAAGTTATTCAGTACTCTCAAAATTCAGTTCCATCGCAGGTATTTGGCGGTGTAACAACCATGAAGTATGACTTAAAGAAAAAAGGCACTTTTGAAACGATATCGATGGATGCTCAATATGCGAGAGATATTTTTTCAGCAAAACTTCAAGGTTCTTACATGCAAAGCAGATTTGATAATACCCCTTCGCTGGGAAAAACAAATCTGTTGGTGCAATATCAAAAACAATTTTGGAATACTTTATCTCTAAATGCTTCCGAAAACGTTACTATACCCCTTAAAACTGCCAATGATCAAACTGATTCTATGAAATATACGAGCATGCTCAAAGCACTTTATCCCGTTGATGATGTTTATAATGTTTTTGCAGAGGGGAGTTATTCGTTGTTGGATACTCCTCATATGGAAAGCACACCGTATCGTAATCCTTATAGTTATGCTACAGGGGTCACTTATACTGATGGTACTGATACTTCGATTAATGCATCATATATGTTGGTTCAGGATACAGACCAAACTCTTCGACCGAATAAAAAAATCAAATTTTCACATAAACATAATATTAACAAGAAAGTAAAAACCTCACTTAGTGTCATAAAAAGCTTGGAGACAGATCAGCCTGAGAGTAAGGCATATTTTGATTTAGTCTATTTTTTTTAGTAGATTATTTTTTCTCTACTAATTTATCTAAAATATATAGTTGCATATTTTTGTGCGGTATCTCTTTTTCGAGTGCTTCAGAATAAATTTTTGCTACTTCTTTTGAGTGTAGATCGTAATCAAAATGGGGAAAATGATTTTCCCATGCAGTTTGAATAATACGCAATGCAACAGTATCGATGAGATATTCTTTAAAGATTGAATAGGTTGCAAAAAACATCCCGGTAAATAAAATGGCCATAATAATCAGTAAATGGCAATCAATTTTGGCCAATAGCGGGTGAAAGACAATGGAAATAGGTAAAATTATTAGATTCCAAAGCCCTATAAAAACAAGAAAACTTCTACCGGTACTGAGGCGAAAACCTGGTATTTTTCCTTCTAGCTTTAATCCATCTTGATACATTTTATTGGTTTTGAGTAAATCTCGAAAAAGCATAGGTCCATCGCTCAGGGTAAAAACATAAGGGATAATTTTATCATCAGTAAAACTTCGTACTTTGTTTTTGATCCATGAAAAAATTCTAAACATTGTGTTCCTTGATTATTTGACTGACACGGACAGCACTGCCATGTTTTAATAGATCATGCAGTTGCGCAGTATCGTTGAAAAAAGCTTCTTTATCCATTTGACAATACGCATTATACAGATTTTGAGCATTGACTTCGTTTTGAATGAATTCAGGATGAATCGGTCGATGATATTGGTGATCGAATAATATATTTCCAAGACCGGCATATTTGAGTTTGACCAAAGCTCTTCCAATAGCATAATCGAGAGATTTCGCAATGTAAACCAAGACAAAAGGGGTACCGATAAGCGAAGCTTCCAGGGTAGCTGTACCACTGCAAATAAATGCAAAATCTGAATCTGCTAAACTCTGGTGCGCTTCATGGGTGATTTCAAAGGTTGAAATATCCCCATAGAGTTCTGAAATTTGTTCATCTGTAAAATGGGGCGGGATGACGATCAGAGCACGAGAATCAATCATGGTCCGTAATTCGCGAAAAACACTCATGAGACGCTTGATTTCACCAGGACGGCTTCCTGGCATAAAAGTGATTTTCCCTTTTGGTTCAAAATCTGTTTTATGAACGGTAATTTCATCCAATAGAGGGTGCCCAACATATTCGATAGGGGCTTTTTTAGAGTAGTATGCGGGTTCGAACGGGAGGATAGAGCACAAGTGCGTAATTGTTTTTTCTAAAACAGGAATACGCTTTTTCTTCCATGCCCATGCTTGGGGAAGGATATAATAAATTATCTCTTTTTCAGGATAGCGTTTACGGATTGCTTTGGCTAATGGGAGATTAAATCCGGAAGAATCAATCAGTAATACTTTATCGGCATCAGCAGCCAAATCAACCATCTGATCTTTAAGTCGAAAAAAGAAGCGGAGTTTCTTGATTGCATCAACGAATCCCATAATAGACGTAGAACGCAAATCAACAATACTTTTACCCAAAGAAGCATCAAAAATTCCAGACAATTCAATGTCGCTTCCTAACTCTTTTACTAAGTATTTAAGATGAATGTTAGCGGAGTGCTCCAATGCACTGACGAGAAGTTTCATGAGCTTCCACCACCGGTATTGGAATCATCCGGACAATATTTTTCGCTTTCTTGCTCATGATATTCGCTAAGAAAGGTGGTTACTGCATCGATTTGTGCATCGTTTAGTCCCATAGCAAATGGGATCATCATTTGGGAAAGTTGGGTGTCACCTTGTTTTGCACGGAGTCTTTTAAGCTTGTAAATTAAAAATGGTTTTCGTCGAAATGCAAGTGCTGGATAGGTATTGGTTCCACTGGCGGAAACACCATGACAACCATTGCATCCTTTGGAAAAATAGATTCTTTTGCCTTCTTCATAAGTAGAGGGGGATGCCAAGAGTGCGATAAAAGGCAAAGCTATAAGTATAATTTTACGCACTCTAATCCTTTTCAAACATTTCTTAGACTAAAATGGTGTAATTATAGCGAACGGGAGTTAATTATGATCATTTCAGGCGCAATTATCTGTGATATTAACGGAGAACGTCGAGAAGAGATACGTATCGAAGATGGAGTTGTAACCGAAATCGGAAGCAACCTTTCAGGAGATGAAAAAATATTGGCTTCGGGGTGTTATTTACTTCCAGGACTGGTCGATACGGATGTTCGGCTGAAAGATACTCAACTTAACGGTACAAATTTGGAAAAACTTTCACGTCGGGCATTAAGCGGTGGAGTGACCACTGTAGTTTTAGCCAGTGATTCGAAACCTCGTATAGATAATGAGATAACTTTGGAGTTTGTTCAGCAACATCGATATCTTAGTCATGGGGCAACACTTGAAGCATCGGTGAGTGCATTAAATGATTCAGGTGCACTGAGTAATATTGCGATTATGTTGAAAAAAGGATCTGTTGCCGTCCACACCTCTACAATTGATGATTATAATCGTATCAGTCGCATTGCACAATATCTCAAAATGGCCGATAAAACATTGTTTTATAAAGCCGAAGAGAAAAGTCTTTTTGAGAGTGGTGTGATGGCTGATGGTGCTATTGCAGCGCAACTGGGTCTTCCGGGGATTTCCCCGATGAGTGAAGTAGTTCATATTGCATCCATGATTGAAATTGCACGTTATTTTGATATTAAAATTGTTTTTAAAAGCGTTACGGAACCAAGATCGATAGCATTAATCTCGGATGCACGTAAAAGTGGAGTAGATGTTCAATGTGAAGTTGCTATTCACCATTTATGTAAAAATGATTCAGCATGTCTTGGATTTGATTCGGATGCAAAGATAGATCCTCCTTTGGTAAGTGAAACAAAACGTCTTTTATTGATCGAAGCATTAAAATCTGGAGATATTCATTCTTTGACATCGCTTCATCAGCCTAATTCGGATGTGCATAAAGATATAACTTTCTTTGATGCTAGTTACGGCACAACATCCATCACCGAATATTTACCGTTGTTATATACCTATTTGATAAAAGGTGGCATCATTACACTGAATCGATTGATTCAGTGTACTTCTCAGGTTACTGGAAATCATATTGGAATAAAAAGTGGTGAAATTACTGTGGGATCAAAAGTTGATCTTATTCTTTTTGACCCGAATCAAACGACGCAAGTGACGCATCATCACAGTCTTTATAAAAATGAGACTTTGCAAGGTAGGGTAATTATGTCCCTGTGCCGAGGGGAAATTACACACTTATAATTTATCGTTTCCTATGAGCTGATTGCATGGTGATTTATGCTTAGCGCGGATCACCACAAGCGAGCTTTTTATAATGACTTTGCATTTCTGAATTCGGAAATTTCTGATTCAACCATTTCATTTATCATAATTGTATAGAGTCTAGTGAGCAGGTTCGGAGATACTCCAAACTCCATAGCACGGGTTCGTACTCTGTCCATGACTGCTTCCATTCTATCATTGGCTTTAATCTCTTCAATTGAATGTTTGAAATTTGCTGCTTGTTTGACATAGGCATTACGTGTTGCGATAAGCTCAACGATCTGATCATCCAAATGATCAATATAACTGCGGACCTCTTCTAAGCTTTGGCAATTTTCTATTGTCATATCAACCTACCTCACATTTTTTATTTATCATATCATATCACTTTGTAGTTTAAATGGATTATCACTTTTGTCATCACATTCATATCACAGAAATTGACAATCGTAAGCAATCTAGTAAAGATTATTTTTGATGATAAAGTGATATATACCCCTGTTTTTACCATATTTACCCCAATTTTAGTGATAAATATGTGAGATTTAATTTTGACGAATACTACCTATAAGATAAATTTTTATAATATTTAAAAATCATTAAGCTTAGCATAGATACACTGCCGACTGATACAAAAATCTTATACTTAACGAAGGAGTTAACGATGGCGCTATCAAGAAGAGATGCGATGAAATATACCGGGTTGGCAGCAGTTACGGCTGCATCAAGCGGTTATGCAAAAGGAAATGAAGGGGCTAAAGCAGCTGCAAAAGGTGTTCTGCTTTCACCCGCTCCAATCCCCGCTGCTAAAGGACCACGAGTTGTTATCGTAGGTGCTGGTCCCTCAGGACTTACTATTGCAAAATATGTAAAAAAAGGGAATCCAAATATTGATGTTGTTTTGATGGACAAACGTTCGGTATTCATGTCTGGTTTTATCAGTAACTTGGTAGCAACAGGTGTTCTCCCACTAGAATTTATTACACATGACTTTTTGGAAGGTGCTCGTAACGGTAACTATACATTTTTACAAGCAACTGCTCATGAAATTGATCGTACTGCTAAAATTGTTTATACCAATGAAGGTACTGTAAAATATGATGTCCTTGTATTGGCACCAGGTATCGATTATGACTATTCTAAATGGACTAATGGTGATGCAGAGCTTGAAACAGCACTTAAAACGAAATTTCCTGGTGCATTTATTGCAGGTAGCGAAACATTAACCCTTAAATCTAAAATTGAAAACTTTGAAGGCGGTGTATTCGTTCAAACAGTACCTGGCGGAAACTACCGTTGTTTGCCTGGGCCATATGAGCGCAGCTGTTTGATTGCGGATTACATGAAACGCAACAAAATCAAAGGTAAAGTAGTAATCTTGGATGAAAATCCAAATATCACAATTAAAGCGGATGGTTTCCATTCAGCATTTGATCGATTGTATAAAGATTACATCACATATATGCCAAGTACTACTATTACTAGTATTGATCCACATAAACAAAAAATTGTTACTGAACTTGGTGAAGAGATACAGTTTAATGATGCTGCACTTTATAGCCGTGTTCGTGGTAATAAATTACTTGAAATTGCCGGTGTTGCTAAAGACAGTGTATTCAATAAAGGTGAAGCGAATATTGATCCGTTTACGTATCAAGTTATCGGTGATCTTAACGTATTCTGTACAGGGGACGTTCGTCCTATGGGCTTTAGTAAATCAGCTAATACAGCAAATACTGAAGGGCGCATTGTTGCAGGAAATATTGTTAAATATCTTGCTGGCACTGAGCTTAGTCAAAAAACATGGGCATCTCCGCATACAACATGTTATTCTGCGGTTGAAACTAATCCATTGCGTGCTATTTCCGTTAACGCGGGTTATGCATACGATGCAACTAAAAAATCATTTGGTTTTGCAGATGCAAGTACAATGGAAAAATGGGATACCAAAGAGGGTGAAGATGCTGGTAAAGGTCTTCTTGAATGGGGCAAAGGTCTTTATCGAGACTTTTTTAACTAATTCAATTTTTTGCGCGGCTTGTTGCCGTGCAAGACAGATTCAAGCAATTATGGATTGTTTAAATTTGTCTTGATAAGATAATACAAGATGATTTTTTTGAAAGAGAGGAAAGAATGGAAAGACGTAGTTTCATTAAAGGGACTTTTGCCCTAGCAACGATCGGTTTACTCAATCCTATCCTTTTTCGGCATGGTTTAAGTGCAGCTGAAGATGCGATTGAAATACCTTATAAAGATGCTCTTGATGAGTATCTAAGAGGTAAAAAAGTGGAAGATGGCAGTAAAATTATGAGTCTAAATATCCCTGATGCTCCAGAGAATGGTGCAGTTGTTCCTGTCGAAGTAACTGTCGATTATCCTATGAAAGCTGATGATTATATTAGTAACATTACGGTGTTAACAACTAAAAATAAAGCCAATAAAGCGATCTCATTTGATTTGACACCTGCGAACGGGATGGCATATTTGTATGTTAATGTAAAAATGGGTCAAACTCAGGATGTAGTCATTTTGGCGCAAACCAATAAAGGTAGAATATTTCAGTCATCTAAAAACGTCCGAGTTGCACTCGGCGGATGCGGTTGAGAAGGAGAATTAGATGGAATTAAGAGGCGTAGTTAAAATTTTAGATCAAAGTTATAAAGTTGGTGATGTCGTAAAAGCAAAAATCATTGTTATTCATAAAATGGATACAGGATTTACAAAAGATAAGGAATCAGGTAAACAGTTCCCTCGTTTTTATATGAAAGAGATTACAGCAACCTATAACGGCGTGATAGTTGCCCATTTTGATTTAGATGTGGCGACCAGTCAAAATCCTGTAATTCAGTTTCCGCTAAAAGTAACGGCTCCCGGTACATTGGTAGTTGATTTTGTCAATTCAGAAGATGAAAAAGGACAAAAAACAGTCGCGATTACTCCGGCTGGATAATATAGAATAAGAAAATATGGCTTGATTGCCTTTTATTGGAAGATTGAGAATGGAACGTAGAAATTTTTTAAAAATAATGGCGGCAGGCGCTACGGTTGTGGCGGTAAATCCTTCACTTATCCGTGGAACTCTCTATGCAGATGATGGACGTATGTATGCGGCGTACGAGAAAGTACAAATTGTTGATGCGGCAGGTGTACCGATTAAAGCATCATCTCTTGAAAAAGAGGTAACTTATATTTTTAATTATCCGTATGCAGCAACTCCTTGTATGTTGATCAATTTGCCTGAATCAACGAGTCAAGAGGTAGAATTAAAATCTGAAATGGGTGAAACATATGTATGGAAAAATGGAGTCGGAAAAGATCGTACAGTAGTCGCCTATGTAGCAATCTGTGCACATCAGCTAACGCATCCGACTCCTAATGACAGCTTTATTAAATACGTACCAAAATCCACACCAACAATGGCATATTCTAAGAGTGGGATCATTGTATGCTCATCGCATCTTTCAGCCTATGATGCTGCTGCCGGGGCAAAAAATTTAGCTGGGGCTGCGCAACAACCATTAGCAGCAGTTGTGTTAAAAGTTGCGGATGATGATACGATTTGGGCTGTAGGTATTTTAGGAGCTGATAAATTTCAGGATTATTTCAAAGCATTCAAGCCTGAATTTAAAGAGTTTTATGGCGGAACAGCTCAAGCTAAGCAATTAGTTTCAATTTCGGCAAAAACTGTTAAACTAACAGAGTTTTCAAAAGAAGTTATCCAATATTAAGGGAGTATATATGAAAAAAGGACTTACTACACTTCTCATTTCTTCTCTCCTTGCATTTTCGTTGAATGCAGCGGATAAAAAAGCAGATATGGATCATCGTACAATGCTTATGAAAGATATGCGTTCGATGTTGGATGCTATGGAGCAGATTCAGCGTGGCGGGTTATATAGTTCATCAGACGATATGAAATTAGGGGTTAAAAAGCTCCAAGGTACATTAAAGATTTTAGAGAGTGAAGAGATTAAATTTATACTTCCTAAAGATCAGGTATATGCTTATAAATTTGCTCAAAAATCAGCGAGTATGCTTCGTCTCTATTCAGATGATATGATTACATCTATCGATGCCGGTCGTATGGATGATGCGTTAGAAGATTATACACAGCTTCTAAAACAATGTACATCGTGTCATATCCGGATTCGTAACTGGTAAAATTCAATCCCCGAATAGGGGATGATTATTGACAGTTTTTTTGTAGAGGGATTTCAAATCCTATTTCTACATCTTGCCATGTTTTTCCTGCATGTAGTGTATAACACGATTTATTGATTGAAAGTAATGATGGAATCATTCCAAAATCAGCTAAATCGATAAATCCTTTTCCTACAATTTTATCTTCATTAACTGTATATGAAAAAGGGATAGTTCTTAAAATTCCGTTCATGGTAATGTCAACAAGTGCTTTTCCATCTTTGGCAGATTTTACGTTTGCATTGATGGATTGAACATTTTGTGTTTTAAAGAATGATTCTACTAAAGTTGCATCGCGACTTGGGTTTCCTGAATTAACACTGGAGGTGTCAATAATAATGGAGCTTTTCATTAAAAGTGCATCAATTGAATTCGCATCGATGATTTGTGATGTGACACGATCAAATGATCCAGCTACGCCAATTTTTTCATAGGTTTTGAATGCTTTCCATGAAACTTTCGAAGAGTTGCTTTGAAACTGACAATCGCCATAAAGGGATGCGGCGAGAATGAATGCCCCTACAATTATTTTACGCATAACGATCCTTTAAATAATAATAAAGTGTTATAACGTAAAAAAAATTCCGGATGATTAATAAACAACTATTAGCATAACAATTTAAGCTTCGTAATCAGCTTCGTTTGGCCTGCCTCTTTGGCGTTACAAAGTTTTCATTTTCTTTCGTTTTTTTCTCTGCTGTTGATTGTCTCAGAAAAAATGGAATGGTTTTTTCAGGTCTTTGTGCCAAATCTTCAGATAATAGACTCTCAACACTCTCTTTGTCGTGATAGAGACACAAATAAGCATGAAGTAGGGATATCTGACGTTCAAGTGATATTTTCCACGTAGAGAGGGTTTGAGAATAGATCCACTCGCTGAAAGCGTAGAATCCTTCGAAGACACTTCCCTCTTTCCAGATTAATGGAACACTCTTGTTAAAACTTCCGCTGTTGTAAAAAATATCCCAAAACCGTGCAAATCGTTTCATCTTTTGAATCTGCACGAAACTAAGCAGATTGTTTTGGAGAATATCATAAGGGGGTGTATCGCTGTAGATCATCCCATGTGATTGATCATGGCGGGAAAGGGTGGTTCCTGAGAGATTTTTCAAGATTCCGATCTGAATCTCGCTGTGTGTTAGAGAAACCAACTGATCGAGATTTCGTCCGAACCCTTCCAGTGTCTCTCCCGGCAATCCGACGATGAGATCGAGATGCATGTGTGCACGGGTTTCATTTTCCAAAAAACGGAGATTGTCAAAGATTTTATCCACTTTCAGCGGTCGGTTTATCCCTTTTGCGATGATGGGATCGAGTGTTTGGATACCGATCTCCAGTTGGAGTGATCCGGCGGGAAAAAGGGCAATTTTTTCTTTCAGAACTTCGGGAAAATGGTCAGGGATTACTTCAAAATGGGCAAAGTAGGGCGGTTCTTTAGAGAGAAAAAAATCGAGGATGCGGTTGGCAAACGTCATGTTGAGATTAAAGGTACGGTCGATAAATTTGAAACTGCGTGCTCCCCTCTGCCAGAGGATTTCAAACTCTTCGAGGAGCTGATCGAGTGGAAAGTTTCGTACCTTTTCATCGATGGATGAGAGGCAGAACTCACATTCGAACGGACAGCCGCGTGAAGCTTCGACATAGATATAGCGATGGGCGACATCTTCATCATTGTAGGCGTTATAGGGGAGGTAAATCGATCCAAGATTAGGGATCGGTGCTTTAATAAAATGTTCTTCAGGCGCATCATCAGCAAGGATTTTTTTGCACAGCTCATAAAATGCCACTTCACCTTCACCGCTGATAATATAATCGGCTTTGCTCAAATCAACGCGGTGGGGTAGATATCCTGCTTCAGGTCCTCCGAGAACGATAATGGTTTGCGGGGAGACTTTTTTAAGGGTTTGAATCAGCTCGGAGCACTGTGCGGCGTTCCAAATATAGACTCCGATCCCGATGATGCGAGGAGCATGGATTAACAGCCCTTCAGTAATGCTTTGAATCTGTTCGTTCATCGTAAATTCGACGATTTTTGTTTCTGCTTGCAGTTCGTGTAGGTTGGCATATAAATAGCGAAGCCCCAATGCGGTATGGGCGTAGCGGGCATTTAATGTTGTGAGGAGAATAGTGCTCATATTATGTGGGAGAGAAAATTCTCTCCCTACTTCTTAGTGACGAACGTTTAGGTTGTTTTTCTTGATAGCTTCAATGACAGCAGAAATTTGCTTCATTTTAGCCTCTTCATCATCCATATTGTGGATAGCATCAAGATTGAACGTGCTGAGTTTTGTATCTAAGTACCCAGTGTCTAATTTACCATCGATGAAATCTTGGTCACGAACAATTTGGCGGTGAAGCGGGATATTCGTCGGAACACCCTCGATTAGGAACTCATCCAAAGCACGACGTGCTTTACGAACTGCATCTTCCCATGTTAATGCCGTAACGATCAACTTCCCGATCATCGAATCGTAGTTGGACGGGATTTGATAGTTAGTATACGCCATAGAGTCCAAACGCACTCCTGGTCCACCTGGAGCGAGATAGTTGGTGATCAGACCCGGAGACGGCACAAAGCCCAATTTCGGATTTTCAGCATTAATACGGAATTCAATCGCATATCCACGGAATTTGATCTCTTCTTGTAAAAATTTGAGTGGGTCACCCTCTGCAATTTGAATCATACGCTGAATTAAATCGATTCCTGAGATTGCTTCAGTTACCGGATGTTCTACTTGAACACGCGTATTCATTTCGATGAAATAGATGTTATCGTCTTGGTCAACCAGATATTCGATGGTTCCGACGCTCTCATAGCCCAATTTGAACATTGCTTTGGTCGAAATACGATACAGTTCACGACGCGTTGTTTCATTTAACAACGGTGAAGGGGCAATCTCGATAACTTTTTGGTGACGACGTTGGATAGAACAGTCACGGTCTCCGAGGTGAACAACGTTACCGTATTTGTCAGCAACAATTTGAATCTCGATATGGCGTGGATTTTTGAGATATTTTTCAATAAATACTTCTCCGCGATTAAAGAAACGTAATGCTTCATTGGTTGCTGATTCATACATTTCTTTAAAATCAGATGCTTTTTCAACGATACGCATACCACGTCCGCCTCCACCGAATGCTGCTTTGATAATAATTGGGAAACCGATATCGGTCGCAATTTTTTCAGCATCATCAATATTATCGATTGGTTCATCGGTACCCGGAAGCATTGGAACACCTACTGCACGCATCGCTACTTTTGATGCCATTTTGTCACCGAAAAGGGCAATATGCTCAGGTTTTGGACCAATAAAGATAATATCATTGTCAACACATGCTTGTGCAAACTCAGCACTTTCTGATAAAAATCCGTAACCCGGGTGGATTGCATCACAGTCCGCTTTTTTAGCCAAAGAGATAATACGATCATAATCTAAATATGCAGCGATTGGATCGCCCATAATCGGGTAGCATTCATCAGCTTTACGAACCCAAACACCATTAACGTCGACTTCTGAAAAGACAACTACGCTCTTAATCTCCAACTCTTTACACGCTCGAATGATACGAAGCGCAATTTCACCACGGTTGGCGATTAATACTTTGTTGATTTTTTTTGTTTTCACGATGACCTCATCTGTCAAGTTTTTGAGATTTTAAACCGAATAATACCCTATTTTTCTTCAAAAACGGGAGTGTTGTCTAATTTTATGGTGATATCAAAGAGGTAAATTTGTGTTATCCTTATTCCAATATTTCCTAAGGAGTTCACATGCGCTTTATACGCCGATTGGATTCATTGAATTTAAATGACATTGCATTAGTTGGAGGTAAAAATGCCTCATTAGGTGAGATGATTGGTTCACTTAAAAGTTTAGGGGTAAAGGTCCCTGAAGGTTTTGCTGTTACATCTGAGGGATATCTAGTTTTTATTGCACATAATAATTTTGAATCAAAAATTCGTCACTATTTTGAGGGTGTCGATTTGACTGATATTGAATCATTAAATCGATGTGGAGATTCTATACGGACTCTGATGCTTACGGGAGAGATGCCAGAAGAGTTAATGCGTGAAATCGCTGAGAGTTATCGAATTATGGAAACTGATTATGGTATGAAATCGGTTGATGTGGCAGTGCGCTCCTCCGCAACAGCAGAAGATTTACCTGATGCGAGTTTTGCAGGTCAGCAGGAGAGCTATCTCAATGTACGCGGAGAGGCAATGCTGATTGAACATGTCAAGCGCTGTTTCGCGTCACTGTTTACCGATCGCGCTATTAGCTATCGTCACAGTCGTGGGTATGATCATTTTGCCGTTGCCCTCTCTGTAGGGGTGCAAAAAATGGTGCGGAGTGATTTGGCGAGCAGCGGGGTTATGTTTACCATCGACACTGAAAACGGTTCGGAGAATCTAATTTTGATTAATTCGATCTGGGGACTAGGAGAAAATATCGTCGGAGGGCGTGTCAATCCTGATGAGTTTTACGTATTTAAACCGACACTCAAAGAGGGAAAAACGACGATCCTTAAACGTCAGATAGGTTCAAAAGCACTGACGATGAAATATGATGAACGCCACCATACGATCAATTTTGCCACCTCAAAAGAGCTCCAAGAGACATTTTCGATCAACGACGATGAGGTTGCCACACTCGCTCGTTATGCCTTGCTTATTGAGGAACATTATACGACACTTGCGGGAGAATACCGTCCGATGGACATTGAATGGGCAAAAGACGGACAAAGTGGGGAACTGTTTATCGTTCAAGCGCGTCCAGAAACGGTTCAAAGTCGTAAGATTGGGGATAACAGTTTTGAGCAGTATCATCTTAAAGAATCAGGAGATATACAAATTCTTCTCAGCGGTAAAGCTATAGGGGAAAAAATTGGTTCAGGTAAAGTTAAAATTATTCATTCTCCTCATGAGGGAGATCGATTTAATGCGGGAGATGTCCTCGTCGCTGATATTACGGATCCAGATTGGGAACCGATCATGAAAAAAGCGTCCGCCGTTATCACCAATCGGGGAGGTCGTACCTGTCATGCCGCCATCGTGGCGCGTGAGATCGGAGTTCCCGCTATTGTGGGAACGGTCAATGCGACTGAACTGCTTCACGATGGCGATGAAGTGACTGCAAGTTGTGCAGACGGTGAGAGCGGTCGCGTTTATGCGGGATTGCTGAAGTATGAGACGACTCGGATCGATTTGGGTAATCTTACACCTACTGTGACAAAGCTCTATATGAATGTCGGAAATCCTGATATTGCATTTAAAGTCGCGAAACTCCCAAATGACGGTGTAGGATTGGCACGTATGGAGTTTATCATCACCCATTATGTCGCGGCACATCCGATGGCATTGGTGGAACTTTCTCAAGGCAAAGAAATCCGTGATATTAAGGATGTGTATCGGGCGATGCGTGGATATGACGATCCGAAACAATTTTTTATCGATAAGATCGCCGAGGGGGTCGGGATGATCGCGGCAGCATTTTATCCCCGTCCCGTGGTCGTCCGAACGTCTGATTTTAAATCCAACGAGTATAAACACATGGTCGGTGGAGCGGCGTATGAGAACGATGAAGAGAACCCAATGATCGGATTTCGCGGGGCAAGCCGCTATTACTCCCCGCAGTACCGAGAAGCGTTTGAGTGGGAGTGTGAAGCGCTGAAACGGGTACGCGATGATATGGGACTCACTAATGTCAAAGTGATGCTCCCTTTTGTCCGAACACCTGAAGAAGGGCGCAAAGCGATTGAGGTAATGAATCAGGCAGGATTAGTGCAGGGGGAGAACGCTTTGGAGATTTATGCGATGTGTGAAATCCCTTCCAACGTTATCCTCGCCGATCAGTTCTTGGAGATTTTTGATGGGTACAGTATCGGCTCCAACGACCTCACGCAACTCACACTCGGTGTAGATCGGGACAGTGCCCTGGTCGCAGCGGTGTTTGATGAGCGTAACGAAGCGGTGACGCGGATGCTCTCCATGGCGATACGCGCATGCAAAGAGCGGGGAAAATACATCGGTATCTGCGGTCAGGCACCCTCAGACTATCCTGAAATCACCCGATTTTTAGTGGAGGAGGGGATCGATTCGATCTCGCTTAACCCCGATTCGCTGTTGAAAATGCGACAGGTGGTGAGTGAGTTGGAAAATAGATAATGGATACTCATGAATAAAATTTTTTTACTCATTTTATGTTTAGTCCCTCTTTGGAGTTTAGATTTAAACACAACATGTGAACAGCAAAATATTTTGGCAAAATATGCCGGTTATTACGCTGATCAAGTGCTCTGGCACAATATTCCTATACAGCGAAATTGGTCGTCAACACGAGGGCAATCTCATAACGGTATTAGCAGGGTTTACATTGACGAACACGGAGTGGTTACTGCTGCTACTGGTTGGCATGAAGGTTCTGCTCAACCGATATGTAGCTCTATCATAAAAAACAAATTATGGGTTATTAATGAGTTTACAAATCACTGGGAAGGACCTTTTATACGGGTAAGCAAAGATTTTGATGAAAATACGATTTATTTTAACAGACTATTTCAAAATAAGTGTTATAGAGACGAATTAAATCAAAAATGGTGTTTTAGAAATAGTAAAATCCAAATTGATAAGAAAAAAATAAAAGTTGAATTGATGCTGGATACTGATGAAAGCCCTCTTTATGGAAATGCATTAAGATTAGAAGAAGACAGCTCAAGGCTATGGATGTTTGTTCCGTATAAGAATGGTTGGAAAGTTTTTCAAGACACATTTGTAACAGACGAGAAGTTTAAAGAAATCAATCCTTTAACTGCTAAGCCTTGGCATATTCTTAAGCTGGATTCCCGATCAAGTCGGGAATGACGGGGAAGTGTGGGAAGTTTATGCCGATTGCGGTGTCTTATCTAAAAGGCGCATAAGAGTTCGTAATGCTTCATTGACAGATTTTGAGTCAGGGAATACTTTGGTGACATCATCGTCAATTTTGACGATATTGACACCTTCGTGATAGGCTTGCGCATATTTACCGCGAACACCTTTGCTAAAATCGTATTCATCCAGCATTTCAGGTTGTTTTTTCATTGCTGTTCCTCATAAAAGTTTTGTTCATTTTTAGTCGCACCACGTGCCGAAATAATCCGAATGGCTTCGCGTTTTTCGACGTGAACGACTACTAATGTATTGAGATATTCCGATTTTCCGATGATGATTAATCTCTCTTCATCCTCTGAATGGAGAGGATCTTCGATTGTGATCGCGAGCCAATCCCCAAACACCGTACTTGCTTCTTCGAATGAAATACCATGCTTTTTCAGATTTGAGGCTGCTTTCTTATCATCCCACTCAAATTTCACGGCTTCCCTTCCACGTCTTGATGAGGTTATTGTAGCATAAATTGCGATTTTAGAATGAGCGCATCCAATAATAAATTTTATAATTAGTTTGATTTTATATTTTTGTATTTACCAAGTTGGACTAAAGTATCTATAACCAAATGTAAGCAGGAATCTATGCAGCAATTTACCGAGAAAGAGCTCCGAAAATACAATGGTCAGAACGGTGTACCGGCGTATATCGCTTTCAAAGGGAAAGTGTACGACGTCAGTTCATCCAAATTATGGAAAAACGGGACCCATTTTAAAAGACATCTTGCGGGGTGCGATCTGACACCCGAAATGGAAGATGCGCCTCACGCCGATGAAGTTTTTGAACAATTTGAGCCCATTGGTCTTTTCATTCTCCCGACCAAAAAATCGCCGCAAGACGAAAAAGAGGCTCGGAAAGAGCGGTATCGTCAATGGTACGCTGTGTATCATCCCCATCCTATGCTTGTCCATTTCCCTATTGCGTTACATTATTTCAGCGGTGCGGCGGATATCCTATTTTTAGCACATCCTTCCGTTGCCTACGAAGAGGCCGTATTTCTCTCCTTTCTTATGGCTACAGTCATGGGAATATTCGCTTTATTCGCGGGTGTTTTCAGTTGGTGGGTCAACTACAACCTTGTTAAATCAAAACCTTTTATGATCAAGTTGAGCGGTGCACTTTTTACCCTTATTGTAGGAGTGGTTCCGATCATTCAAATGTTTATGAATTCGAATATCCCGTTTGAAAAAGGTTTAGATGGGTTTATCTATCACTCTATTATTTTTCTAACGGTTATTTCGGTCACGATTGTAGGGTTTTACGGCGGAAAAATTACCTGGGGGGCGAGACAATGAGAGATTCGGTTTCGATATTGATCGGGGGAAAAGCGGGGCAGGGGATCGCAAGTATCGAAACTCTTTTGACCAAAGGATTCAAAAGAGCGGGGTTTTATACTTTTTCGACCAAAGAGTTTATGTCCAGAGTGCGCGGCGGAAGCAATACAACGCTGATACGCATCTCGAAGAATCCGGTTAATGCACCCGTTTACAAAGCAGATATTTTCGTTCCTCTGGACATTAGTGCTTTTTACCATGCGCAAGATCGGATTACAAACGAGACATTTGTAATCGCCAAAAAAGGGGATTATAAATGCGACTGCACGTTTTACGATCACGATTTGGAATCATTGGCTAAAAGTATCGGGAGCCCGATCGTATCTAACACAATTGCTGCAGCACTGGTTTTCGGACTGCTTGGATGCGATGTGAAGGTGTTGAGAGGGATTATTGCGGAGATATACAGTAATGAACTGCTCGAAGTGAATCTCAAAGCGTTAGAGATCGGAGCAAATTTGGGTCAAGAGAACGGGAACTGTCTTTACTGTATCGAACCGACGCTTTCAGCCATTCAAACCAAGGATTACTTTTTGAGCGGGACGGAAGGAGTCGGATTCGGAGCGATTGCGGGTGGATGCAATTTTATTTCCAGCTATCCAATGAGCCCATCGACGGGAGTATTGACCTTTTTGGCAAAGCAGAGTCAGGCTTTCGGCATTTGTGTTGAACAGGCGGAAGATGAGATTGCGGCGTTTCAAATGGGATTGGGTGTCTGGTACGGCGGCGGACGGGCGATTACAACGACAAGCGGCGGCGGATTTGCCCTGATGGGAGAAGGTCTCAGTCTCAGCGGAATCACCGAAACCCTGATAGTTGTCTATTTGGCGCAGCGTCCAGGTCCTGCAACCGGTCTTCCGACGCGAACGGAACAGGGGGATTTGGAACTCTCTATCTACAGCGGACATGGTGAATTTCCCCGTATCGTACTGGCACCGGGCGATCCGAAAGAGTGTTTTGAACTCGCCCGCAGGGCTTTTGAACTTGCCGATTTGTATCAAATTCCGGTGATTATATTGAGTGATCAGTATTTGGCAGATAGTTATTTCCATGTCGAGCAGTTTGATATTGATTCGAAACAGCCTGTTCATCATATCGTAAAAACTGATGCGGAGTATAAACGCTATTCTTTGAGCGATGATGGTATCAGTCCCCGCGGTATTCCCGGATACGGAGAGGGTTTCGTGCTCGTCGATTCGGATGAACATACCGAAGAGGGGCTGATTACAGAGAGTATGTCTGTGCGTAATGAGCAAAACGCCAAACGTCTTAAAAAGCTAGAGTTGATTGCTAATGAAGCAATAATTCCCGAAGGTGATGCCCGAGAGAAAATTATCATCGTTGGATGGGGAAGTACGAAACATATCATTAAAGAGGCCGTTGATAAAATAGAGAATGAAACGGTATCGGCGATCCACTTTTCATGGGTTTACCCGTTGAGCGAAGCTCAGCTAGACGTGTTGAGAAAAGCAAAAAAGATTATTACGGTGGAAAATAATGCGACGGGGCAGTTCGCCAAATTGCTAAAACTGCACAAAATAGTGATTCATGCCCAGATACTCAAATCCGACGGGTTATCCTTTTTTGTTGACGAACTCTCCGAAAGAATACTATCCGTACTAAAGGAGATCCGATGAGTACACGGTTTGACCGAATTGTTGAAGATAACGCCTGGTGTCCCGGATGCGGAAATTTTTCGATTCTCGCACATTTAAAAGAGGCGTTGGATGAAATGGGGCTTGACCCGCTCCAGAGCGCAGTCATTTCAGGGATAGGGCAAGCGGCTAAAACACCGCAATATATGAGTGTCAATATGTTTAACGGATTGCACGGCAGGGCACTTCCGGTTGCTCAGGGTTTGAAAGTTGCCAATCCCTCCCTCATGGTGATCGCCGAAGGGGGGGATGGCGATATGTATGGCGAAGGGGGGAACCATTTTATGGCGGCAATCCGTCGAAACTCCGATATCATCAACATCGTCCATAACAATATGGTATACGGTCTTACCAAAGGTCAAGCATCCCCGACATCCGAGCGAGGATTTAAAACACCGGTGCAGACTGAAGGGGTTCATGTTGAGCCGTTTAATCCGATAGCCACGGCGATATCTCTGGACGCATCTCTTGTGATCCGGACGTTTTCCGGGAACAAAGAACACTGCAAAGCAATGCTCAAAATCGCGATTGAGCACAAAGGGTATGTGCTGATCGATATATTTCAGCCGTGCGTTACGTTTAACAAAATCAATACCTTTAAATGGTTCAAGGAAAATGTGTATCAACTGCCGGAGGAATATGATCCGACAGACAAGATAAAAGCGTTTGAAAAAGCGTTGGAGTCTCATCCGTTTCCGATAGGGGTTATCTATAAAAGTCCTCCCAAAGAGACATTGGAAAAGATTTTACGTTCTGAGGCTCAGATGGATTTGAATCCGTTGTTCTCTCATGACGTTGATTTTGGTAAACTTAGTGATGAGATGGATAAATACTGTTAAAGGGGTAGAAAATGACAAAATACGAATGCGATGTATGCGGCTATATTTATGATCCGGAGTTAGGCGATCCTGAGAACAGTATCCCTCCGGGGACCTCTTTTGAAGAGTTGCCGGAGGATTGGGTATGTCCAGTATGCGGTGTAGGTAAAGAAGATTTTACCGAGTTGGCGGAATAGCGCACCCGTCATTTAAGAGGGTATACGCTCATTGTTTTGCATAAAATCGACATACTCACATACGGAAGTTAGATCATTGCACGATTGATTGTAGCCTGCGATGGGATCGCTTAAAAAGTCTGAGAGATTGTCGGATACGAAATTCCAATTGATCAGTTTCCACCAATTGGATAGATAGGTTGCTCTGCCGTTGCGATAATCAATATAATAGGCATGTTCCCATACGTCACAAGTGAGTAGAGGAGTATCTCCATGCCGCATAGGCGTATCGGCATTAGTGGTCATTTTTATCTCTAATTTTTTGTCATTCGATACGCTCAGCCATACCCATCCCGAACCAAAAAAACCTGTAGCGGCAGCTAAAAAAGTCTCTTCAAAAGCTTTCATTGATCCAAAATCACGCTCAATGAGACTTAAAAGCTCAACAGAGGGAATGGTAGGCGCATTTTTAAGCCCTTTCCAGTAAAAATCGTGGTTAAAGATTTGCGCCGCATTATTAAAGATAGTGCTTTGTGCGTATTTAATAATATGCTCTAGAGGTTTATCCTCATATTCTGTCCCCTCAATAAGCGAATTGAGTTTATTAACGTATCCTGCATGGTGCTTACCGTAATGATACGAGATCGTTTCCGCAGAAATATATGGCTCTAATGCAGTTTGCTCATAAGGCAGGTCCATAAGAGTATGTTTCATCTTGTCCCCTTTATGTAGAAGATATGCTCATATAGTAATTTATAATAGTTGAATTGTATTCACTAAAGATAAATTAGCACTATTTCTAAGCATTATTAAAGTTTCATAAACGGTTTAGTATTTTCTCTTTTTCCGCTTCGTACTCTTCGGGTGTCAGAATTCCCTCATCCAACAGAGATTTTAGTTTGGTTAAATGATCGTATTTATCAGTTGGATTATGATCTTCCGGAGGAAGACGTTTCATCGTTCGTCCGATCAGCAAATAGAGCAAAACACCAATAAACGGTAAAAAGAAGACGACGAGAAGCCAAATAATCTGCATAACATCTTCATTAAATTTTGAGGTAATGATATCGATCATTGCCCATATCCATATTGTAAATAAACCGATTACAATAAATAGTAAAAAAAGGTTTAATCCGAGTAACATTTCCATATGTATCTCCTTTTGTAGGTAGTGAAAGGATTATAACTTAGATTGGTAACGATTGGTTAAAGGAGGAGTTTTGGCTATACTTTGGCAATTAGACAAAACTCCTCTTAAGTGAATTATTATGAATCTTCTTTCCAAAAATGCCCCCGTCGAAGAGTCCATTAAAAAAATGGAAGCAGTGCTATCGGATATGGGCTGCCGTGTAACCTATTCGCAGGAGAAACATCCGCTGGGTAACTGCTATTCGGTCAATCTCGCCTCGCTAGAAGCACCAAAACATATCTATTCCAACGGAAAAGGGATCTATTCCGAAGCCTCAACGGCGAGTGCGCTGGGGGAGTATATTGAGCGGCTCCAAACTAATAATTTTTTTATCGATTTTCATCTCCCTGAGCGTAAGTATTATCCCGATGAGGTGGAATTTGATTTTGAGGGGGAATATCTTAGCCCTGAGCTGATGAGCGTTTATGATCCAAGCGGCGAACTGAGTATGGATGAACTGCTCGATTTTAACAGTGATACCGAGGATAAAATCGTTGCATTGCCGTTTGAAAAGTTGGGAACGGATGAGGTGGTCTATTTTCCGATCAATATTCTCAGCAACCTCTATGTCAGTAATGGTCTTGCTACAGGAAATACGGCAATAGAGGCTCAAGTTCAGGCGATGAGTGAAATTTTAGAGCGGTATGCAAAAATCGAGATTATCAAAAACGGCTATTCGCTTCCGCATTACGACGATGAGTTTTTGGTGAAGTTCGAGCGTCTGTACGGTGATTTGACCAAGCTTCGCTCTCTTGGGTATATCGTTAACGTTTTGGACGCATCCTTAGGCGGTAAATACCCCGTCACGGCGATCTCGTTTATTAATCCCGCCAATGCAACACTCTTTGTCTCCTTCGGCGCACATCCGATCCTCGAAGTGTCATTGGAGCGGACGATGACGGAGCTGATGCAGGGGCGTGGATTAGAGAATCTGGAGAGCTTTGAGGTTCCGACATTTGATATGTCGCTCGTCTCTGAGAGCTTCAATCTCGAATCGCACTTTATCGACTCCAACGGCAAGATGGGGATTCAGTTTTTGAGTTCTAAAAAGAGCTTTGAGTTCGCATCGTGGAATTATGAGGGCAGCTCTACCGAAGATGAATTTACCTATCTCACGGCGATTATCGAATCGATGGGAAGCGGTATTTATATCCGTAATTACGATTATCTCGGATTTTACTCGTGTCAGATGATCGTCCCCGGCGTTTCCGAGGTCTATCCAATCGATGATTTGATTTATAACAACCGCAATCGGGGCAAGATGTATCGGGAAGTGATTTTGAACTTTGCTGAATATGATTCTGAAACAGTACTGGATGAGATTGAAGCACTCGAAGATCATCTTAATGTCGAGAAGTTTATCGGGGTAATTTTCGAGGAAAATTTCACTATCGGAGAACTTAAAGCACAGCTCCATCTCTCTTTGGAAAACTATGATGAAGCGATAGCTTATTTGGAGTTTGGAAACAGCATGATGGGCAATCTCATCGTGGAACTCATACGTATGGAACAGTTAGGGCTAGAGCTGGATGATTATTCACAGGCATTGTGTGATTTGTATACCACGGAGAAGGTCAATAAAGCGGTGGGAATCATTACGGGAGAGCAGTCGCTGGTAAGCACCGCACTGCATAGCGATTATGTGAGTATGCTCGAACTCTATGATCGGCTGGAAGTGAAAAAAGGGTTGATGTAAGTAATGGTCATTTTGATGAATTGTTATACAAAAAATTCTGTGACGAGATGCTGTTTTAGCTATACTTTTAATAATTGGTGTAGATAGTGCGTAAGAAAACAGGAGAAAAATAATGTATCAAGATCAAGAGCTATTACAACTTATTTCTCATAAAACTATGAATTCTATTAACAGTTTAAGCGTTGTTACACCAAGTATTTATTCCAGTCTGTTTTTTAAATTTGCGTCTGAACACGGACTAGAGATCAATGATGAAGTCAATATCGCTGACAATGAGCTGAATGAAAAAATTTCATTTTTTACAAATTTAAATAATGAAACATCCAAAAATATGCAGCAGTTGAGTGAAAGTACCGATAAAGCAATTGGTGCGATTCAAATGAGAGATGAAACAGTACTCAATGAGGTACTATCGGAAACAAAAATATTGCGTGAAGAGATAGAAAAACTCAAAGCTTCTGTATATAAAGATGAATTGACGGGAGTATTTAACCGAAAGTGGCTGCATGATACTTTTTTAGATGAAGATTCTCAGTGCTTTAAACGTTCAGGAACACTTGTGATGATTGATTTAAATTATTTTAAAATTATCAATGATACTTTTGGGCATATAATCGGAGATAAAGTTTTAATGTTCATAGCAAATAATTTAAAAAAAATAGACAAAAATATTGTTCGATATGGCGGAGATGAATTTATGATTCTTTTTTCGGATGAGGTTTCAGAAGAAGAGGCATTAAAAAAACTACATAGTTTAAGAGAAAATATTTTGACCAAGAAACTAAAAGCACAAGCTATAATGTTTAGACCAAGCTTCTCGTTTGGAGTTAGTACGTTTCAAGTTTACGATAGCTTGATTGATATTATAGAATTAGCCGATAAGAATATGTATAATGATAAAACTGTGATTAAACAAAGGGTTATCGGTATTGGGGTCGATCAGAAGTAAAAAATTTAAAATACTTCGTGTTCTTCACTAAAAAGGTTTAAAATCTTTGAGTATTCAGTAAATGCCTGTTTATACAGGTGTTGGGTGTGGTTGTTGCTTTCATACAGCTCGCTGGCGCTCATCCCGCTTTCCAATGCATTTTTCAGCAGTTTTGTCCGTCGCAGGTAAGTAAATGCGAGGTTCGGGAAATGTTCATGGATCTTTTCACGTATCATTACTGCATCATTAGGATTTTCAATCATGTTAGCAAATACAAGGATTGTTTTTTCTCTAAAATTTTTAATAAAAATTTGGCTTTTTAAAATTGAATTTTGATCATTAGTCGTTGGCAAAATAATAATATCCGATTGTCGAAGAATTTCTTCGGCATGAGGATCGTCGAATCCTCCAAAATCATAGACTGTATCGGGATAGAGGGGAATTTTATTCGGGTAATAACGGGCATTTTTGTATTTGTTCAGGACAACTGACATATCATTGGTTGCATACCGATATCGTAGATCCTTGGCAAGAGAAAATGCGAGTGAGGTTTTACCTACCCCACCTTTGGTTGAGGCGATAGAAATTATTGCCATAAATGCCCTCTAATTTTTTGGAAATAGTAGCATAAAATGCGTTTTATTCACTCTCTTTTGGTGATTTGAACGATTTTACATCGATGCGGCGAGGTGCGCGTTTCGGTGCCGCAGGTGCATCAGAGGGTTTTCGATCTTGATAAGGCTTCTTATCCCCATATGGTTTTTTATCTCCGTATGATTTTTTCTCACCAAATGCAGATTTATCCCCATATGGTTTTTTATCTCCGTATGATTTTTTCTCACCAAATGCAGGTTTATCCCCATATGGTTTTTTGTCTCCGTATGATTTTTTTTCACCAAATGCAGGTTTATCCCCATATGGTTTTTTGTCTCCGTATGATTTTTTCTCACCAAATGCAGGTTTATCCCCATATGGTTTTTTGTCTCCGTAAGGTTTTTTTTCACCGTCGAATGGTTTGCGCTCATCCGATTTTTTTTCTTTGTCACCGAAAAATTTTGGTTTGCTACTGTACGGAGTTCGGGTTGCTTTTTCAGCATCACTACGGGGTGTACCGTCTATGTAGTGGTTACGTTCTCGGGTTTTTCCCTCGAAGATCGGTTTACCATTTTCGTCTTTTCCAACAAAACGGGGTTTACTGTTGTGCTGTTTTTTTGCTTCAAACCCATCCCCTTCATTGCGTGCAGGACGACGTTCACCACGCGGGGCATCGTCGCGTTTACGTTCAGGACGGGTGTCACGAACCGGTTTTTTATCACGATTTCTCGGATCTTGTGCATCGCGGGCTTCACGCTCTTCGCGGCGAGCTTTTGCCTCAGCCTTTTGCTGATTATCTACGGCGATTCCGAAATCAGGTTCAAACCCTTTTACAATCTCTTGGGTGATGGTGCGACCGTTGAGTAATTCAATCGGATAAAGACGTTTTTGATCCTCTTCGTCGAGTGTAATGAGGGCGTATTCGTTGGCACGGGCAAAGCGTGACATGTAAACGATTGCTTTATCGGGGAGATCATAACTGATAAGTACATCACATCGAAGTTCAGGTACTTTTGCTAAATCGGCATCACTTAAGAGCGTGATATTATTTCCTTTAAAAATATTTTTGAGCTCTCCGATCTCATTCGAAGTGACGATAAGGATGTTTTTGCCGGTATTGCGTTCGATCAAAAAGTCAATTAATTCATTTTTGCGTGGACGGTTACACGGGTGGATACGATGATTTTGGCGTTTGATAGGTGTTGATGACATAAAAAGTCCTTGGATACATAGGCCTCACTAAAGAGGGGGGGATAAGCGATCATAATGAAGTCTCTTACGCGTGATCGAATGCGCGAATGGTAAGCGTATTATAGCGTAATAAATCATCTATTTGGAGGAGGATAATTGTCCTGCAACATACCCACTGGCAAAGCTCCATTGTAAATTATATCCGCCACAGGGACCGTCGAGATCCATCACTTCACCGCAAAAATAGAGTCCGCGTAAAATTTTACTTTCCATTGTATCGGGAGAGATCTCTTTGAGTGACACTCCGCCACGGGTAATCATTGCCATTTTGAACCCATCATGTCCAATTACGGTGAGAGGTGTCCATGCGAGGAGCTTGATAAGGCGGTCACGCTGAATCCCTTCTAAACGGTTAAAACCTTTATCTGGATCGGCTTCGGAAAGAGTGCATAATGTACGACATACTGATTCGGGAAGCAAGGTCATCATATGTGTCAGTACAGACTGTTCGGGATTTTTATCAATCTCTTTTTTGATATGAGAACGTATCTGCTCTTCATTCAGTCCTTTGGTCAGGTTTAGCAGAAGAGGAACTTCACCGTATTTAGAGAGAAAAGGATTTATTTCCCGTGCAGCATCGAGAACGACGGGGCCGCGAATACCATTCTGGGTAAAAATTAAATCCCCTTTCAGGCGGATTTTGTTTGCTTTGGGGAGATCTATCTTAATTTCAACTTTTGAGATGGTATCAGCACGGCAATTTGCTACCCAACTCTCTTTGGTACGAAGCGGCATCATGGCTGGATAAAGATCGGTGATTTTATGCCCGACATGTGAAGCGATGGTAAATCCATCTCCTTCTGCACCGAGTTGCGGATAGCCTAATCCTCCGGTCGCAATGATGACATGAGTAGAATGATAGATTTGTTCTGCCGTACTGGCTCCAATGATCTTTATAGAATCATGTTCTAAATTTTCTATCCGGGTATTACATAAGAGTGTAATACCAAGACGATTCATCTCCTCTTCGAGAGCAGTGATAATACTAACTGAGCTATGAGAGATTGGAAATACACGATAGCCATCAGGTGCATGGCATTTGACTCCAATATCCGTAAAAAAAGAAATTAACTTTTTGTGATCGAGGGCATTGAGTGCTGGTGTCATAAAACGTCCATTACGCCCAAAACGTGCCATAAAGTCTTCATTGGAGAGTGTATTGGTGAGATTGCATCTTCCCCCTCCGGTTGCTTTTAGTTTTGCAGCAATTTTTGAGAGTTTTTCGAGGAGTAGAACTTTACTGCCCTGTCTGGCAGCGGTAATTGCTGCCATAATTCCCGCTGCACCTGCACCGACAACGATCACATCATATGAAATTTCGGGAGCATTTTTGGGTTTCATTATCGGTACGCTTTAATGCCAAGCATCTCATCGAGACGCTCAAATTTATATCCCAGTTGTTGGAGTTTTTCGATAATTTCGGGCAAAGCATCTACACTTGATTGATTAGCACGACTGCTATGCATAAGAACAATATCTCCGGGCTGTATATGGTTAATGACATTTTCGATGATAGCATCTTTGTTTTTGATAGCCCAATCAAGCGAATCCAACGACCAAAGAATAGTGGTGTAGCCGTTTGTATTGAGTGTATTCATAACTTGTTGATTTACGTCACCATAGGGAGGGCGAAAGAGGAGGGGATAATGTCCGGTTATACTTTCGATCTTTTCTGAAGTTGCATTTAATTCTTGAATAATTTCATCATTGGCGAGTGTTTTTAAATGGGGATGGGTAAAACTGTGATTAAGTACCAAATGTCCTTCATCAAAGGCGCGTTTTACAACAGTAGCATTGTTGTCTTGTATTGGTGAACCGATCATAAAAAAACTTGCTTTAACGTTGTAATGGTTTAAAATATCTAATACTTTATCGGTATTATTTTCATCTGGTGAATCATCAAAAGTAAGGGCGACAATTTTTCCCTTCGTAATGTCTGCGTGAAGAAAAATATTGGTGTAGTTTCCATCTTCAATTGGTTTAGTTGTATTGTCTCGCCATTGTTTCAAAAATTGGGTGAGATTGGCATCGATTTCGGAAGATTCACCACGGATTTCGTAGAGGGGATTGTTGTCTCCAAAAAGGGCGGTTTGCAGTAATATGATTAAGAATAATAATATGTTTTTCATTGGCGCGATTATACCGAAAAGTGATTCAGATCAGTCGAGAGTCCGCTTATAAAATTTCACTGCAATGGTCAATGTCAGAACCCCTATCAACATCAATGGCCAGATGTTTGGCCATAACTCCAAAAATCCGTTTCCTTTGAGGACAATACCTCGTATAAGACGGTTAAAATGGGTGAGCGGTAAAAATTCTCCTACATATTGAGCCCATTTTGGCATCCCTAAAAATGGGAACATAAATCCTGAGAGTAAGAGACTAGGAAGAAAATAAAAAATAGAAAGTTGCATTGCCTGAAGCATATTTTGCGCCAAAGATGAAATAGTGATTCCGATAGTGAGATTGACAAAAATAAAGAGGAGAATAACGCTATATGCATGTAAAAGTTTCCCCTCAAAAGGGACCGAAAAAAGTAAATGGGCTGCCGTTAAAATGATCGAGGACTGAATCAGTCCGATAAAGACATAGGGGATAATTTTTCCGGTGATGATTTCTATCGGTTGAGCAGGTGTAGCGAGCAGGTTTTCCATTGTCCCTTTTTCACTCTCACGGGTGATAGCGAGAGCGGTCATCATAGTGAGCGTGAGTGTGAGTATCGTTCCCATAAGACCTGGGATGATGTTGTATTGAGTAATCGCTTCAGGATTATAAAGTTTATGTACGCGAATATCGATTGATGTTGAATTGGATATAGCTAACGGACCGTTCATATCTTTTCGTATGACCATTGATTGAATCGGATCAATCGAAGAGAGAGCAGTACCTACAGCTATCGGATCAGTTGCATCGGCTTCAAAGAGCAAAGTAGGGTGTTCGTGTCGCAGCAGCTTTCGGGTGAAGTCTGCGGGGATAGTGAGAATAAATAAAATTTTCCCCTGACGAAGCTCTTCATATGCTTGTTGTTGATCTTGCGAAAACTTAACGATATCAAAATAATTGGAATTTTCCATTCCTGAGATAAAACTGCGTGTAAATTCACTTTGGTCATAAGAGATGATTGCTGTCGGTAGATGTTTAGGATCGGTATTGATCGCATATCCAAAAAGCATCAATTGCATAATAGGAATACCGATCATCATTGCAAACGTTATACGATCACGCTTGAGTTGTAAAAATTCTTTAATGACTATTGCCCACCATCGTTTCCAGTGAAAAAAACGATTGCTCATAGAGATTCTCCGAAATTATCGGTCGAATGTTTCATGATATAGATAAATACATCTTCCAGTGATGTAGCAATAGATTCATACTGAAATTTTTCTGTACACTCTTTTTGAAGGGCTTGTTGTATGAGGTTTGTATCTTTGCCGCTTACATGAAGAGATTGACCAAATATGACAGTTTGTTCAACTCCTTCATAGTCTTTGAGGCGATTAGAAAGCGGCATGAGATCATTACCCGAGACGTTGAACGTTTTGATAGATTGATGAGTGATGATTTCTTCTGCTGTCCCTTTTGCAAGGAGATTTCCATAAGCAATGTATGCCAGCGAGTGGCAACGTTCAGCCTCATCCATATAGTGGGTGCTTATGAGAACTGATACTCCCTTGGCAGCTAGAGCATGGAGCTCTTCCCAAAAATCTCTTCGGGCACTTGGATCGACTCCTGCAGTAGGCTCATCAAGCAAAAGTAAACGGGGTTTTCGGAGCATACAAGCTGCTAATGCAAGGCGTTGTTTCCAACCACCTGAGAGGGTTTTTGCAAGCTGAGATGAGCGTGAAGTGAGGCCGAGATTCTCGAGTGCTTCCTCTACGAGATGTTTACGATTAGATAATTCGTAAATACGTCCCACAAAGTCGAGATTTTCGCGAATACTTAAATCCTCCCAATAGGAAAATTTTTGGGTCATATAGCCAACTTTACGTTTGATCTCATCACTTTGGGTAGCGATGTCGTAACCGAGACATTTTCCCTCACCGCCATCTGGGGTTAGTAAACCACACATCATTCGAATTGCGGTTGTTTTGCCGCTTCCATTGGGCCCTAAGAAGCCGACAATTTCCCCTTTTTTGACTTGTAGAGAGAGATCTTTGACGACATGTTTATTTCCGAAATATTTTTGCAAATTTTTGACATCAATCGCTAAATCAGTTTGCAATTTCATCGATTACTACTTGTATCGGCTGACCAGGATGAAATTGAATTGCTTCTGAAAGTTTTGGATAGGCTTCTACCATAAATACTAAGCGATTTTTTGACTCATTGCTATAAATGAGTGGAGGTGTATATTCGGCTTCAGGAGAGAGATAGGTGATCTCTCCTTCTATACTTTTCGGATCATTCATCTTGTAAAAATGAACTTTTTGATGAATTTGAAGCCCTTCGGCAATTTTCTCTGGGACGAAAAAACGTATTTTACGGTTTTGAGGAGGAAGTAAACGGACAACAATTCCACCTGTTGGAACAAATTCACCTTCACGGTAGAGTGTGTCAAATACCAGTGCATTGGTTGGAGATTTTCGTCCCTTTTCACCTAGTCGCCATAGGGATTGAGTAATTAAAGATTGTATTTGATCTATTTTTTCATGTTGGGATTTTATTAGATCTTTTCTACCACCTAATTTGGCTACTTTTAGTGTGTTTTCGAGTTCGCTCACTAGTGCTGAAGAACGATGTGCTAATGCTGTTGTATTATCCAGAGATTCTTGGGAGAGAGCATTGCCTTTATAGAGTTCTTTGTTGCGAGTAAGTTGTGTTTTAAAGTTTTCCGCATCAGCTTTAGCTTGGGAAAGTTTTGATTGGATCACCTCCAACTCTTCTGGACGGGAACCTTTTGTCATATCGTTTAAAACGGCTTTGGCGGATGCTAATTCTGATTCGTTTTGTCGAAGTTGCGCGGTTTCATTTTCTGAATCGAGTACAAATAGAGGAGTCGAAGCATTTATCGTGTCCCCACGTTTTACAAAGAGTTTGGTAAGACGTCCGCTTTGAGATGAAGCGATATTAACGTATTCACCCTCGACATAACCTTGGTACGAGGTCAGTTCATTTTTTGTACAACCGTTTATGAATAATAAAAAAAAGAGAGATGGGAAAATTGCTTTCAACATGGGGCTGCCTTTTACACGAACACTCTATGGGCATAGATTATAGCAAAAAGCCGCTCCTAGATAGACAATAAAAAATATTTATTTAATGAAGGCGGGAAATTTGGCGTTCAACAGAATCATTTGTCCCTTTAAAAGGAGAAGCATGAATTATGTATGTATCATCAGATGGAATGAGTGCAATACGGTACCCTTTAAACGGTTTGCTCAAGACCATTTTTACGACCCATACCCCCGCAATAATTCCGACTATCATCCCTAAATATTGTGCAAATACAGCTATTTGTCCAACCATACCCATTGCACCTAGTATGATTCCGGCAAATGCACCTACGCCTGCACCGGCAAGAATACCCAAAAGTAATCCGCGCCATGTAAAACTCCACCATACTCGCAATGCAAGAGCCCATGTAATCGGTAATGTTTCCATCTGATTCTCCAAAATAAGGTTTTAATAAAACGTTATAATATTAAAAATAACAAAATAACATATCATGGATAGTATATAATAAAAAAAGTATTTTGCAACTAAAATTAATATTAAATATTCAGTTTTAAAGAATAAATCTAATAATTTTAGATATCGGTGATCCTAACTAAAATGAGATAAGGTTCGCTTTCGAGGATATTTAGTGATATTCCAAATTTTTGGGAAATATGTTTACGTTGCCCTTCTGTGAGTTCTGAGAGGTGGATTTTATAATAGTGGTGTGCATTATCAGATGTTACTTGCATATGGAAAGTATGGATATCTTCGAACGATGGGTCATAGTGGATGTATTTTTGCATTGAATTCCTTTAGTGTGAAAATAGACGTTTGTAAAAGTGTATCTATTTTATACTATAATCAATAGATGATCTAAGGAGAAGTTGATTATGAATGCCGTACAAAAAGATCTTGAAAATCGAAAAGAAGAGATTCAAAATGCGATGCTAGTTATGTTTAAAGCAAATATGACAATAACTGATTGGGATGTACCTGAGGGCGATGATAAAGAGGCAGCAAATATTTTACTCTCTATTATGCAAGAGTCTCTTGATCGTATAAAATCGGATGTAGAAGCCGGGAAATACGATTTCTATTAAATCTCACTCCTGCATGCAAGAGGAGAAAAAATATCTAACCTCTGGCAGTTACTTCTAAGAGGTGAAAACCAAATTGGGTTTTGATTGGACCGTACAAAACGCCGACATCGCCGTTAAATACAGCCGTATCAAATTCTTTTACCATTTGACCAGGGCTAAATCTCCCTAAATCTCCCCCTTTTCTTCCTGAAGGACATTGTGAATGATCTGCTGCTACTTCTGCAAACGGAGTCCCTTCCTCAATTTGTTTTTTAAGCTCATTACACTCTGCTTCGGTGCTGACTAATATATGACGTGCAATTGCCCATGCCATGATGATCCTTTAAATTATTTTTGAAATTTTACTCTATTTATACTTGCCATTAAGCATTAGGATTGGGATGTGATAGCTTTATTTGAGGCATTTTATGGTTTCAAGCTGTTGCGTTATTTTTTTAATATATACCGTTGCAGTAGGATTTGTTGGATCCATTTCGAGGATAGATTGGAAGATTTTAAGAGCATTATTTAATTCGTGTTTATTGTAGTATGTAATCCCTTTATACAGTAAATGGGGGAGGATTGCTTTGTGTTTATTCGTGGCATTTATAAGTATGTTTTTTGCTTCATTATTGTTTGGATCAATTTCCAAAATAGATTCGGAATATTTGATGGCAAGGGGATACTTTCTGGTATTAAGGGAGTGCTTTGCAAGTTTTAACTTAGTTTCAACCTCTTTTTTGAATGCATATTTATCCAAATATTTTTGAACGGTTTTGTCTTTACCGTATATTTCTTTTAGAAGTTGAAAATGTTCCAACGCAACGTCAAATTTTTGTTCATTATAAAGTGATACTGATTCATCAATCATCTCTTTTTGATGATCTTTAATGATATTTTTGGCTGTAGAAGCTATTGTACTTTCATGGTTGTATTCTAAAAGCTGTAAGGTTGATCTGTTAAGTTTTGCAAGTGCATTGATTGTGAAAAAATTCTTTTTTAATTGATCGTTTACACTTTTTTCCAAAGAAGCTAAAAAGGGTACAATTTGTTCATCTGTACGTAGCTTGTTAAATTGTTCTTTTCCATCTTTGTAAGAAGGGTCATTTTGCACCATTTTATTAAACTCAATTAATGCCTCTTTTTTATTTGTATGTAACAGTTTCATTCCACGTTCATAATGGTATTTACTGCTGATTTTTGCTTTATATTGAATATCTTCAATTTTTTCTATGGGTATGACGGGGGCATCTTTATAATAATTTACCATTTTAAAATCAGTTGCGGCTGAGGTGTAATATCCCTCTTCTAATGATTTTTCACCCCGTTCTTTCAAAAAATCTATCTCATTGGTGACATTTTTGTAGATGATTTTTTTTTCTTCCACCGTTTTATCGGTTGAATTAAAAAGAGTACTGCATCCACTGAAAAATAGTGCTATAAAGAGTATTGTTGTGGTAAAAAATGACATTAATCAGTATCTTCTACAAAAATTGAGACAATGTTAACAGGAGTTTTTATCCCTTTAAGTAACAATGCTTGTTGGGAGCTATATTGGTAAGAATGTTGAGTTAGTGTTGAGGTTTTTTGTTCGATTAAAATTTCTTTGGCTTTTGCATTTGAACACAGTCTGGAGGCAATATTCACTTCAGAACCGATTGATGTGTAATCCATTCGTTCGTGTGAACCAATATTGCCAACAATAACTTTTCCATTATTGATTCCAATGCCCACTTCACAAACGGTATGTTTATTTAGCCGTTCTTTGTTGACGCGAATAATAGTTTGCTGCATTTCGATAGCACACTGTATTGCGTTATCGATTCCATGTTTGCCGCCAAATGATGCCATGATTTCATCACCGATAAATTTATCAATATCACCACCATATTTTTTGATAATTTCAGATTGGAGATTAAGGTAAAAATTGATTATTTCAACTACCTCTTCTGGCTCTTTGAGAGAGCTTATTGTAGTAAAACCTCGAATATCGGAAAATAAAAAAGTTAATGTTTGATATTCTCCACCCAAAATCAATTTTTGTCTTGAGTCTTCTTGAATCATAGAAATTGTTGAATAGGAAACAAATTTTTGTATTTTTTCGTGTTCTCTTAACCCTTTAATCATATTGTTAAATTTACATGCGAGATCTTCTATTTCATCTTTGGTATTAATGGTGAGCTCAACATCTAAATTTCCATTTGCTACATCTGTAGCAGCATCGGCAATCATCAAAATAGGTTTTGTAAATCTAAGACCGGCAGCATTTACAATAAGAATCATAATAACAATAATAGTTGCAGAGACCCATATCGCCATTTCAAACATTTTGTTCAGAAGTTCATAAATTACTCTTTTATCATAATCTAAAGTAGCTACACCTAGCAATATGGACTTATTTTGAAAAGTATAAATGATCGGTTGTATAAAGCGAAAAGTTTGCGGTGTTTCATCATAAAGTAAATTTTTTGAGGTGAGGTTGGAAAGTTTTTTTATTAATTTTGCATCGGTAAGATCAGGTTGCTTTGCTCTAAATCCTGCAATGTAAGTAAATGTTGAAGTTAGATCAGATTTTCGATGCTGATAAATGGATACATCTACAACACCTTCAATATGTTTGTTTTTCATCTCTTTCAATAATTCATTTAAGTTGATCTGATTTTCATCTGTTCGTTCTAAGAGTGCATGTAGCGAAGAGTTGGCTATTCCCTCAATGGATGTTGTTGCAACTTCAAAAGATTTTTTTTCTATAGTTGACTTAGTTAATTCGATAATAAATGTACTTAGAATGCCAACAGTAAAAATGATGATAAAGGATGTATAGATAATTAGCTTGAGTTTTAATCCACCTTTTTTAAGCAATTTATCCAGATTTTTTTTAACCGTTTTGGTCATGGTTTCCATTTCATAAATATAATATAAGCAAAATTTTAGATGTAGATTGAAAATAAAATGGAATTATAATTCATTCCAATGAATTGTCAATGAATTTATGAATGATGTTCTCTTTTTATTTTAAAAATGATGGCATTGAATTAATATTTTTTATTGGTATTAATCAGGAGATCTTTTTCGTTCAAATCTTCCATAAGTATTTTGAGATTTTTTAGGCTATATAGTTTTAAGTTCTCATTTTTTTCTTTTTTAAATTCGCTCGAAAAGCCACTTTTTGAGAATATGACAAACATATCGGCTTTGAGTTTCGCATTTTCACACTTTTCCAAAAGTTTTGTAAGTTCGCTCTTATTGGCTTTTGATTTTGAATATTTGCATGATCCGGCGATGACTTTGCCCGATTTTGTCTGCCCTAAAATTTCTATTTCATTGTTTTTATCCCAGTATGAGCCGATTTTAGCTACCCAGTCTTCTTTGAGGCTTTGTTTAACCAGTGAAAGAACAAGGCCTTCATAAATATTTTCAAAAAATGTTTGTTTGGTATTCTCCCATTTTTCTTTCATTTCACTAAAATCTCCCTCTTTGATCCCTTTGTAATAAGGGGAGATCATTGAGAACCAAAAGCGGATAAATGGTGCAGTAAAGATGAGACGGTCTGAAATCTCTTCATTGGCATCGGCTGGGTCTTCTTGTGATTTATCGCGAGTCAGTAGTCCATTTTTGATTAAAAATTCTGCAGATGATTCTCCCTCTTTGCGTGGGATATTTGCACGTCTAAATGCTGAATGTTCCCGTCGGTCACCACTTGCAAGGGCGGTAAGAAGGGAATGATGGGTTTTATTACTCTGAGTGATTTTGGTTAAATCTCCATGTATATAGCGATAATTTGCCAACACTTTTTCTTGGATTAGTTCATCAAGCGGTTTAGTCATATCCACTTTCCAACCCATCCCTCCGAAAACGGCAAAATACTCTATCGCATTTTCGAGATCAGTGACATCATTTTGAAAACAAAAAGAGCGAAATTGTTGTAGGAGCGTTGGATGTTTAGACATGAGAAGGAAACCTTGGGTTGTTTTTGACATTATAACCTAATGAAGATTGCTGTCACAAAAAGGTTTTGTGCAGATGGGAAGTATTATTGTTAATGGTCGAGGATATCTTCTGTTTCAACGCGGATATAGGAACTTTTTCGGGTTTCAGCGAGAATTTGTTTTAAACGATTGACAACACTTTGTGCTGATTTTAAGACATCAAACCGATCAAGTGCGATACAGCTGGTTTGATTGTTAAAAAATTTATCCAAATTTTGGATGATGTTTTGGGATGCTTTGTATGCATTCTCTTGCGTTGTAAAAGAAAAAATAATAAAGTAGTGATTGTCATCCAGAGGTATCAGCTGGTCTGAAATTCGGACATATTTTGAGAGTTCTACAACGTTGATCGGCATCTCATGATAGAGTAATGCAAAAGTTGCATCAACATTGTACCGTTGATATATATAATAAGTTTTTTTTACGAGTACGTTGACCCGATTAAAGATATCAAAAGCCATGTTTTTCCATCAAAAATATTTCTAAGAGTATAACATTATAACACTGCTTTTGCATATTGATTTTTGTTGGGCTTTTGCATCATAATGCAGCAATTTTTGAATGCTTCAGTTATTAGCAAATAGACTCGGCACCTTTTTGCGTTAATACCAATGTCACACCATCGTCTTTGATTTCGATTAGCGCGTCATTTTTGAGTTCATTCATCGCTTTTTCAAAAAGTTTGTCTTGTTTTGAATCGAGTTTTTTTAAAATATTTTTGATGACATCTTGCTTTGTCATGATGTGTCCTGAAACTGCTCGGCTGCTTTTAAACCAATTCATAAACATCGCTTTTATCTCATTTTTTTGAGTTGTTTCGATATTGTCTTTTTTCGGTGGTGCTTTACGTTGAAAGCTTGGAGATGGCTTCACATAACTTTTTTTTAGAGTGCTGTTTCGGTTTGTACTTGGTGGTTTAATGGTAAATCCTTGTATTGTATGATTGGTTTTTATTATCGCATTGTAGTTTGTTTTGCTTAATCAGCCTCAACCTTTATTTTCTATCAAAATAGTAGATAGAGCTATCAGATTTTGGTTTTTTGTCCTGCCAGCTAAGATATGACGCTTTTAAATGTTTGTTATCATCACTGAGCTCGAGGATAATGTCATGGACATGATCTTCATCAGATTGGCAAAGTTCTGTGGACATGTCACACTCAAAAATCATTTTGTGTGGAGTACTCTCGTGTAGATTCGCGAGAAACTCAGGTTGATTTTGTTTAGAGCAATAATGAGTTGCTTTGAGGTTTGTACATGCAATATCTTTGCAGTGGTACATCGTCACCATCTGCTTTTTAGTATTGGGGAGGAGATCTTCTTGGATCACGACATCACCGCCGATGAGTTTATATGCGGTTGCTGTGGTCGAAGTACCTATGAGTGGAAAAACGGCAGGATTTTTATACGATTGGGTTCCGATTTGTTGATCTGGATCAGAGAGTACCCATTCTCCTTTGAGTGATTGTTCCATCCAGTCAAATAAATCCCATGCAGTCGGTTCTGCGGCATGGCTAGGCATGAGATATGAAAGTGTAAAAAATAGTGATAAAATCAATGGTTTAAACATAGTGATTCCTTTGTTATGATCAGAATTTTACTATAATAGTGCAAATGAGAAACAAAGAGATAGATATGACACAGATCAATTGGGAACAATTCAAGATATACAAGCAAGAACGACCAAATCCAAAAGGGCTCGATAACTTTTTATTGTTAATTGAATTTGTCCGAAGTTATTATAATTTTGTCCATATTGAAGATGTTTTTGAAATGGTTTTGGAAGATGAATTATCCCGACAAATGCTTGTAAAACGAGAAATTACCGACGCAAATATACTTGAAGAGTATCTGTACAAACAACTTCATAAGTAGCTAGATGATGAGATAAGTGTGAGAGCTAATTTTCTATTTTGGTTAAGTAGTTACTTTAAGCGTGTATGATTCTGATTAAATATTTAATCAATGGATGTGAATGATGAAAAATGTAGTGTACTTTGTATTGGGCGTCGCAATCGTGATACAATTTATCCGCCCTGATTTTAAAAATCCCGCAGTGGATCAGACGGTTGCGTTAAATACGGATCCAAAAGTTATGAGTGTACTCAAAAATTCATGTTATGACTGCCATTCCAGCGAAACAAAATATCCTTGGTACCACAATGTTGCACCAGTATCATGGATCATGTCTGATAATATATCCAGAGGTCGAAAGGCTCTCGATTTTTCAAATTGGGCAAATATTGATGCGAAAATAAAAGTATTGCGTCTAGAACGGGCAGAACAACTTTTAAACAATGAATTGATGCCAAAACATGAATACCTTATGATGCATAAAAATGCTGTTTTGAATCAAGAAGAGAAAGAACTGCTTGAGAAATTTTTTGATTTGCAGTTAAAAGAGCTGAATAATTCATAGAGTAATCCAATTTTATTTACTTTTATCCCATTATTCAAGATTATTTAAATTATTATTGGCATATAATATTTTTACACGATTATAATTCTTTGAATGGGAGGCTTCGTTATGAGTACTATAGAGTGGTTTAATTATTTGGAACGCCTTAATGGAAAAAGAGAAGTCGCCCGGATGTTTGCAAATGGTGAATGGAAAATCGATTTTAGTGAAAACTCACCAACATTCATTTGTTATTCTGAGCGTGAATGCGGTTTTTGTCCCAATTGCACCCGTGAATTTTGTCTGTGTTCAATCGAATCTACTGCAACATTAAATCATATCCATTATCATGAACAACTCTCAAATTATTGCACAGAATTTACGGAACATTGTTAATAGCTTTTTTTATTCTTTTAAACTCTGCGTTTTGTAATCTCATAAAATACACTTATTTTTTAACACCGAGGTCAGAGAGCATTTCGAGTTGAAGCTCTTGTATTTCGACTAATCGTTCCCATTGATGAGAGAGGAGATGATCAATCTTCTCATGCAGTTGTCGAATTTCTAATTCTGCTTTGAGATTTATTTGATAGTCATGCTGTGAACGAACTCGGTCTTTTGCTTCTTGACGGTTCTGGCTCATCATAATGATCGGTGCTTGTATAGCGGCAATGCATGAGAGAATCAGATTCAGAAAAATAAACGGGTAGGGATCAATAGGATGAGATATTAGTAACAACGAGTTAGCGATTATCCAACCGCTAAGTAAAATTCCAAAAACGATAATAAATGTCCAACTTCCGCCAAATGTAGCGATTTTGTCTGCCATACGTTCTCCGAGAGACCATTGCTGCTCGAATTCTGAATCTACATCGGACGAAAGTAATTCATGGTCCCGTAGGCTTTCTATTACCTCCTGTTCCAATGATGATAGTTCACCTTTTTCAGATTCTAGTATAGAATGAACGTATTGCCCTCGAAATTTTTTGAGATCATCTTTGCATATAAATTTTTCGGATGACCACTGAGGATAAGATTTAAGTATTTCGCTTTCCAACTCTTTTCGTATTATTTCCCCTGAAACGAGGTTGTATGTGGAAAATTGCTTGCCACAAATAGCACAGCTCTTTTTCTTAACATGTTTGTTGGTCATTACATTATCCATTTATGTTATTTGCAGCATAGTTTAGCATAGGTACTGCTTTGTTTTTAAATAGTGAACAAACTAAGATTTATCTGATGTCATGAAACGAAGGTGGGTGAAATGTTGGAGTTTTATGATTAATTTCTTATTCCTACTCGGATGAGTGGGAATAAGGAAAAAATTCTACATCAATACGTTAATGATCGCGACCGTGTCCATTGTTGCCTTGGTTACCGCGATTGTCATCTCTGTCACCTCTATCTTCATTATGTCGGTTTCTTCGATCATCGCCTCTACTTTCATTACGTCGATCATCTCTTTGGTAGCCATGTTCTTGTTGGTAGCGGGGGGCGTAATCGCGTTCATACCACTCATTATTCACAAAATAAACTCGTTGATTACAAGCGTTATATTCATGACAATGTTTACTCCAGTGTTTTGCATGACCAGGCGGTACGCGTAGATAGATCGGTGCTCGATTCATTGGTATTCCACGATCAACGATCATTGGTTGAGCATAAAGCACTCTAGGTTGTGCGAAGTTACCGATATCAATTTGGCCGTAGAAGCCGGGTTGCCCGATGCTGACTGAGACACCGACATCAGCAGCAAACGCCGGAGCAGTGAGAGAGGTAGCAGCAATTGTTGCTGCAATAAGAAAATTTTTCATAGTAACTCCTTGTCCTTTAAATATTTATTACTATAACATATAAAATAATAATAAATGTTAATGCATAAATAACCACTCTCCTAGATTAAATTATCTATGATCCTTGTGCAATAGTTACGAGAAGCTATTGCGGTGGAAGAGGTATTGACTCAGTAGTTGTTGCTCTGCTTTCAAAGTAGTGCAAGCTTCAATGAGCACTTATCCATTCTAACGCCTCTGTCGGTGATTCAAAATATTTCATTTCGGCATGTGTAAACCAGTTGGCGATTTTGATCCCTGTCTCTTCCCAGCGTTTATTTCCGACAGCGGCGATTTTGCTAAATTCTTTGTTGTATTTCACTCCGAATTTAAAATCATCCCAGAGTGCTTGAAGCTCATATCCGCTAAATTCGATGAGATCGACGAGGACTTTTATCTGCGGGTTTTTTACGCCTGCGATTGCATCGTCCATTAGGGGGATTATCATTTCATAATCGCTGTGTTTTAGCTTACCGACTATTTTCATTTTCATCAAAATATCATTTCCGTTTTGCTCGATAGCAATACTGATGGCATGATCATTCATTGTGAACTCCTTGGTATAGGCTTGAAATATTGTAGCACAGTATGGTAATTGGAAGAGATAGACTTTTCAGGAGAGGGGAATGATGGAAAGTTTAGTTGTCTGTATTCCCACTCAGGAGAGGGGTTTGTTCGTGGTTATGGTTATCATCTACCCTTTGTTTACCAATAAACTCATGCTGTAACAGCATCTTTGTAAATATAGAGACCATTTTCATCTTTTTTTGTATTAAAGAAATTTTGATAGGGAAACAATTTTTGTTTTAGGATGACGACAAAAATCAATAATCCTAGATTTACAAGTATTCCAATTAAAATAATTGAATGATCATTTTGGCGTAGTAAATCCAAGATGCCTTTTACAAGCAAGAATGCAAGAAACATATAGGCACCAGCGTTTTTTTTGTAGAGTAGATAGAGCACTAATGCAGGTAATAAGAAACCGATTGTTAGTAAAAAAAGTAGCCATAGTGGAGGCAAATGTGCAAATTGAACACTTAATCCAAGAAGTGCAAAAAGAGACAACAGCCCATAGATGATTATCAGAATTTTATTTTCTTTTGCATATTTTTCAGCATACTTCGGTTCGGGAAAGAGTGCTAAAACGCGTGATCCTTTTTTTTGATCACCTTTTCGAAAAACAAATTTTGTAAACGCTACATCTTTATTCATACCAGTTTTGATGTCTTTTTTGAGTTGCTTCACAAATACTCCTATGCATTAAAAGATAAAATGATGGAATATTATATTTGAATTAACTTTTGTTTTTTTTAATTTTTTAATATTTTAGAGATATATTCTTGACAATGTTTTGTTAATTTTATAATTAAAATAATATTTACGGATAATTAACCTTTGCTTGGATAGAATCTCGAAAATTATCTTGGGATGTTCTTATGCTCTTTTATTTGGCGCTATTTTTTGCATTTTTATATTTTAAAATTGCCCGTGTTCATCGTAAAGAGGAAAAATCCTCTCGCACTCTTTTGGTGCAACATTGGTTGGTTGGATTGGCGATTTTAGCCATTTTGAGATACGGTGGATTGTATGTTTCATGGTATGTTTTTGTACCTCTGCTCTTTGTATTTGCTACCATGGTATCGTTGATGGTCACTGCTATTCAATTGGGAATATTTGTCGATGGGAAACCTCTTTTTGGATTGACAAAAACGTATAAGTATTTCCCATTTTTAGGTGTAAGTGTTATCGTTTTATCTGCACTTCTTTGGGGTAGTCGGTGGATGTTTTAAGAGGGTGAATAGCTTACCCCTAATCCTCAATATAAAAAAGAACAAATCATGCATATTTTCTTTCATTAAACAATGGAGATATCTATGGCTGTTTTGATTAGTGACTCTTGTATCAATTGTGATGCGTGTATCGAGGAGTGTCCCGCGACGGCGATCGTCAGCGCTTCGGATTCACCGTTGGAGGATGGGGAATACACCTATGTGAAGCCTGAAAAATGTATCGAATGTGTCGATTCCGCCGTACCGAAATGTGCTGATGTCTGCCCGACCGAGGGGTGCATCGTGTGGGATATGCCCTACACGCCCGAATACAATGACTATTTCGTCAACAGCGGCGAGTATGTCATCCGTGTTCATAAGTCCAAAGGGTTGATGTCACCGGAGGTGAGTCCGATGCCGTGGCGTGAGAGTATCAGTATGGAGCAAAGAGAAGCTCGGGTGAGTGTCGGGGAGACGCTGAAGCTTTATAATTAGAAAAAGTAGCCTTTCCCCATTTCTTTCCTAAAAAGTGAAAATTGAATAGCTATTGTTTGGTTATAGTTATCACCTGACCCCTATTTCTCAGAGGAGAGTGGGAACGAGGGATCATTTAATTTTGAGACTCAGGTTTGATTTCGTACATGCCTGATAGTTGGCTCAAAGCTTCTATTTGTGAGATTTCTTGAGTTCTGGTTTCAACGCACATAGGGCATCCAAGTATTGTTTCATACCAACCCGTTAGAACGAAATAAGTGCTATCAGGCTTTGCATCAATTATGATTTGGTTTTTTAAGTAAAGCCATTTAACCATAATTGTATGTTTTCCAAGCGTAAGAGGTGTAGTGACATAAGCACCATTCCACAAAGTTGTAATTTCTTTGTCGTCAATAAAAACGTGTGCAGGACTTGCAAGACCAAGGGTTTGACTAAGACGCATAGTATATATAAGTGCTTTGTCTTTTTCGGGAGATTGGAGAGCACTTGCTTCCATAGGCGGTTTTGGCTGAAGTGCTGCGCATCCTGATAATAGGACAAGCAAGATTAATGTTATGAAAGAATGCATTAAAATTTCCCATGTAATATATTTTTATTAATTATACATTGTGATGCTTAAAATTATTATCACGGCAGTTTTTATTTTGGTATTAGTCTGCATTCCCACTCAGGAGAGTGGGAACGAGGGATGGCTTGCACATAGTTATAGTTATCACCTGACCCCTAATTTCCACTGAGTGATGGTGAATATACGTATGTCAAGCCTGAAAAATGTATCGAGTGTGTGGACTCTGCCGTTCCGAAATGTGCCGATGTGTGTCCGACTGAGGGGTGTATCGTATGGGATATGCCCTATATACCCGAATACAACAATTATTTCGTCAACAGTAGCGAGTATGTCATCCGTGTTCATAAGTCCAAAGGTTTGATGTCACCGGAGGTGAGTCCGATGCCTTGGCGTGAGAGTATCAGCATCGAGCAAAGAGAAGCTCGGGTGAGTGTCGGGGAGACGCTGAAGCTCTATAATTGATAGAGTATTTTTTTTACGAAGCTAAAGGGCTTCGTTTTAGATTGATTTCGAGGTTGAAACCGACGGCTTTTGCGTATTCCATCAAAGTAGATAGATTGGGCATATTTTTGCTGTTCGGGCTTTCTAATCTCGAAATATTGCTTTTTTTGGTATGAAGCAGGGACGCAACGTCTTCTTGGGAGAGTTTCGCTTCGAGACGCGCTTTTATCATCTGTTTTTTGAGTGCGAAGATTGGTTCTAGTGCGTCGTATTCGGCTTTGAGCTCTTGGTTTTTTAGAGCTTTTTCTTTGAATGCTTCAAAAGAGGGTCTATTGCTCATGATCAATTTCCTTTTTTCGCTTTAGGGCGATTTCGATCTCTTTTTGGGGAGTTTTTTGGGTCTTTTTGACAAACGAGTGAAGAATAATAATTTTTTTTCCACTGGCATAACAAAAGAAACTTCTCCCTATCCCCTCCGCTCCTTTTGCCCTAACCTCAAAGAGTCCCTCACCGAAAGCATCGGTGTACGGCTTTCCGAGATTGGGACCATGCTCTTGGATCATCTCAAAGATGTGGAGCATTTTCGCCAAAATCTTGGCAGGAAAGGATAGGGTATCTGCTTCAACTGTTTCGTTGAAAAATTCGATAACCCATTTCATGTGATTATATCAAAAATGATAACTTTTGGAAAGAGAAGAAAAATAGTTTGATTGTTTTTTCCCAGCATAATCAACTCCCTTTTTGGGATATTGTAATGCGGTATTATCGTGTTATGAAATTATATGGCAATTTGAAATGAAGTTTAGTTGTCTGCATTCCCACTCAGGAGAGTGGGAACGAGGGGAAAAGCAGCCTTTCCCCTTTTTCCATAACGAGGAAAAATAGATTTTATTTTGAAAGTTTATCTACATTTGCATCAAATAACTTGCTAAAAATTTGACTTTTTTCAGCATAAAGTTTTTGATCAAGATCTCTTTCATCTTCTAGCGTTTGATTATATGCATCTATACAGATATTTTGTCGATCACTGGAAGAACGACCAAATAAATTTTTATTTTGCATGATACAGTTAGTTAATATTGTAAATTCTTCTCTTGTTGAATAACGATCTTTTTTGAATGTGAAGTATAAAAAGCTCATTACAAGTCCACTTAAAATGGTTCCTAAAATAATACTTTTTGTAGTTGAAATACTTAATAACGGTTTTTTGATATATTTTTGTTCAGTTAAGATTTCACCACAGTGTTTACAACTTAATTGTGTTGATAGATTTACTGTGTTGTCTTTATCACATTTTGGGCAGGAGAGTTCTAATTTATCATTCATTTTTATCCTTATATTGATTTATTATAGCATCAGTCTGCACATTCCCACTCAGGAGAGTGGGAACGAGAGAATACTGCCTTCTTGAATGGTGATGTGATTATACAAACGAGGAAAAAATTAACTCATTTCCGCGATATATTTATCTTTTAAAATTATATTGTGTATCCAATTGACAGTTAGCTTGATCAATATTTTTAGGTCATTAATATCTTTATCTTCCCATTTTCGTACATAATGAGTTTCATCATTCCCTAGCCAAACTGCTCTTTTTGAAACTTCAACTAAGCTATGATCGTCGATAAAATTATTTATACATTGTGCCAATGTTGAAGATTTTATGCTTTCTTCATTCTCTGGTTTTTGTGAAGTCAAAAAATCTTTAATCAAAAATTCCAAAGATTTTCTAAGTCCGATACCTGTTAATTGATTAAGAGAATTGCTTTCTGCATAAATCGATTGATTATATGTTTCAACAAACATTGGGCTAACTTCTTTGATTTCTTTTTCAAAATCTATATTTTCGGGAACAATTGGCCAAGTTTTAAAATATGAATATGTGCCGTCTGACTGTTGCGCATATTTTCCTATAAACATATTTCTACAGTTAGGGCATTGGAATGCGATGTCAATTTTATAGTTTAAAGTAACGACGCCTGAATTATACTGTGGGGCAATAGCATGATGACATATTGGACAAATGTTTGGTATATCTCTTAATTGATATATTTTATTATTAATGGATATTTGCATTCTTTTTTTCCTGATGCTAATGTAATATATAAATATCTTGTGTATTATATATTGTTTGAGTATGAAAAATTCATATAATAATTAAAAATATTTTAGGAAAGTTGTTCGATTCCCGCCTTTGCGGGAATTGGAAGAAAAAAAGTTTACAGCGCTTTCGCCATAATGCGATTTAAACGTGCAATAAACCCTGCGGTATCGGCAAGTGTTTCACCCTCATAGAGTTTCGCTTGATCAAGGAGAACATGCGCCGCATCGTCGATGAGGTTCATGTCTGCTGAATCGCTCAGTTTTTTGATCAACTCATGATTCGGGTTGATTTGGAGGATCGGTTTTGGAGCCGGAAAATCACCGCCCATTTGCCCGAACTGTTTCATCATCTGTGCCATCATGTAGCCTTGGTCTTCTTTATCGACTTTTAGACATACGGCGGAGTCGGTGAGATCGAATGTGGTTTCGACTTTAGAGACGTTTTCACCCAATGCATTTTTGAGCTGACCTACGAAAGACTCAAGCCCTTTGGCTTTTTCCTCGTGCTCTTTTTTCTCCTCTTCGGACTCTTCGAGGACAGCATCCGTTACATTGACGAATTTGTACTCGTTGTACTCGGTGACCATCGGGAATACGATCGTATCGATCTCTTCGTTGAGAACGAGCACATCAATCCCTTTGGCTTTGAAACGCTCTAGGGCAGGGGAGTTTTTGAGCATGGAGAGAGACATTTTTGCCGTGATGTAGTAGATCTCTTTTTTCTCGGCGTCTACACCCTCGACGAATTTGCTGAACATGACCGGCTCAGATGCGTTGAGAGTGTTGAGTTTGAGAAGCTCTAGGATACGCTCACGGTTGCCCATGTCGCTGTAAAGACCCTCTTTGAGAACGTTTCCGAACTCTTTGTAGAATGCGTCGTATTTCTCTGCGTCGTTCTCAGCTACTTTTGAAAGTTCTCCGAGCACTTTTTTGACCGACGCGTTTTTGATCTTCGCCATAACGCGGTTGCTCTGTAAAATTTCACGGCTGACATTCAACGGTAGGTCGGCAGAGTCGATCACCCCGCGCAAGAAGCGAAGGTAGGTCGGCATAAGCTCTTTTTCATCGTCGGTAATGAATACGCGGTTGATATAGAGTTTGATACCGCTTTGGTAATCGACGCGGTACAAGTCCATCGGCGCTTTAGAGGGCACGTAGAAGAGGGTGGTGTATTCTAATGCACCCTCAGCTTTGTTGTGCATCCATAGGAGTGGTTCACTAGAGTCGTGTGCGATGCTGGAGTAGAAATCTTTGTACTCCTCTTCGCTGATGTCGCTTTTGCTGATCGTCCAGAGGGCGTTGGCTTTGTTGATTTGTTTATTGACGATTTCGTTGTGCCCTTTCTCTTCACCCTCAGCCGGTGCTACCCACTCCTCTTTGTCCATGTAGATTGGGAAAGGGATGTGGTTAGAGTATTTTTTAACGATAGAGTCGATGCGGTGAGTCTCCAAAAACTCGCTCTCATCGTCTTTGAGGTGCATGATGATCGTCGTACCGTGGCTGTCGCGTTGTGCCGGTTCTAGGTCATACTCTGAACCTGCCATTGAGCTCCATTTGTACGCGCTCTCTTCACCCGCTTTACGGCTGATAACTTCGACTTTGTCGGCAACCATAAACGAGGCGTAGAAACCGACCCCGAATTGACCGATCAGGTTGGAATCTTTTTTCTGATCCCCTGAGAGTTTTTCCAAGAACGCTTTGGTTCCTGATTTCGCGATGGTTCCGAGGTTCTCTACGAGATCGGCTTCATTCATCCCGATCCCTGTGTCACTGATCGTGAGGGTTTTGCCCTCTTTGTCGATGATGATGTCGATACGCGGTGAAAAGTTCACCGCTTTATAGGTGTCGTCGGTGAGGACGAGCATGTTTAGTTTATCGAGGGCGTCGGAGCTATTGGAAACCAACTCGCGGACGAAAATCTCTTTGTTGGAGTACAAAGAGTGGATCATAAGGTGTAATATTTGTGATACTTCAGTTTGAAATTGATGTTTTGCCATAGTAATTTCCTTGAGATTTTTTAGGCTGTGATTGTAACAAAATAGATTTAATAATGCAAGCTATATCAAATAACCTTAGTGTATATGACTAAAGTTTTAATATTTGATGTGTGTGAGATAGAGTCCGTTATGGGGTGCAATATCGGTAGAGTGTCGTTTTACACAGTTTAATTGCTCGATTAATTGCTCTTTTGTCGCTTTTTCTGAGGAAATACGGAGTAAAAATCCCACCATCAGACGGATTTGGGAGCGTAAAAAGCCGTTTGCTTCAAAACATAAAATTAAATAGCCTCGATGGCGGTAGCCATAAGCTCGGTATATGGTACGAACATAATGGGTAACATCGGAACCTGTTTTTTTAAAGAATTCAAAATTATGTTCCCCTTCAAATGCACCTATCGCATTGAGAATGGCATCGGGGTTAATAGTAGGGATAAAGGTCACAAAGTCATCTTCAAAAGGGTTGGATTCACCCTCTTTAATGATATATCGGTAGTTACGTTTAGATGCGCTGTAACGGGCATGAAAATCATCCGCAACTGTTTCAATCCGACCGATACGGATCGAAGGGGGGAGCTGGAGATTAAGCATTTCGCGCAATCGTTTGAGATCATTCCAAAAATGGGGAAGGTCGAGATGAATAACCTGATGGGTAGCGTGGACACCGCGGTCTGTTCTGCCTGACCCTATGGCTGCAGAGGTAATACCGACACTTTCAAAGGCACGGGACAATCTTCCTACGACAGTATTGGGTGTCGTGGTTTGGGATTGGAATCCCAAATACGCCGCACCGTTGTAGCTGAGAGTGATTTTGACACGGTTCAAAAACGTCTCCCTACCAATCGTTGATAGAAAATATAGGAGATTATCAGCCAGATAATCGATACGACCCAAATCGTATGGAAACCGAGCCATTTTTGGATGATAATCGCCGCAGAATAAAATACGATAACACTAAGAAAGAGCCACATGTATATCCAACGTTTTTGATGGCGGGCATGGACGATACCCATAGCTGTGATTAAAAACAAAGAGATGAGGGGGAATAGGCTCAGGAGCGTATTGGTGACGAGACGCTGATTTTTGCGCTCTCTGAGATCGTTGTTCGTCCAGTAATCGATAGGATCACGGTATATGGTCTCTTCGCTGCTGAGGACGTCATTAATATAAACAGTGTCAAAAACCATTTTTTTCAATGTTAGATTATCATAGCTGTAGCTTTCTCCATTGCGTAAACGCAGTTGCAAGACACCTTTGTTATTTAAAAGCTCTGCGCTTTTGGCGGTAACTATGATCTCATTTTTGATGTTTTTGTTAAATAAAACAACATCTTCAAAGCGGCGATTTTGCTTATCGCTTTTGTTGATAAAGAGCATCCAGTCGCCAAAATGGTGACCAAATTCTGAAGCGGTGAGGTTAAATTTTGCTTCGGCTTTTTTATGATCGACAAAATTGCTGGAGATGATTTTGATATAAGGGGTGACCAGTAAAAAATCGATTAACAACACTAATGAGAGCAACAGGGCCGGTTTTGCCAGTACACGGGTCACATAAGCGGGGGATATTCCCAATGAAAAAACCACTACCATCTCATTGTCATTTGAGAGGCGATAGAGTGTTAGTGCTGCACCGACGACGAAGGCAATAGGAAGAGTATAAAATAAAAGTTCAGGTAATACGAAAAGATACAGTTTTCCCATCTCACCGATAGTGAGTTGAATCATCGATGTGTAAGTGGCAAGTTTAATCATAAAAATGACTGATGCGATTGCGAAAAGGGGCAAAAATATCGAGAAAAACAGTAATGATAGATTTGAAATGATGTAATGACGTAATTTATCCATACAAACCTGCCAAATATGCCGTTACATAAGTATCGAACATTAAAACAATCCAACATCCCATTGCAAGAAATGGGATAAATGGAAGCTGTTTGGAATCTTCACTCTCTCCTTGCGTTAACAATAAGGCAGGGAGTGCTAAAACTGCACCTGCAAAAATAGCTACCAGTGCGAGTTTAGTACCCAAAAGCGCACCCATCGTTGCGGCGATCATGATATCGGCTTCTCCCATCGCCTCTTTTTTAATAATGTAGGAGAGGTAAAAGCGAAGGAGGGTAAAGCCCCCTGCAAATAATAATGCATTGGAAAAATTGTAGCCAAGCTGTGAAAATGAGCTGACGCTGATAATAGCGATACTCAGTGCAGAGAGATTGATACTGTCGGGAACCATTTTGTAATAATAATCGATGACTGAAAGAGCAAGCAGCAAATCAAAGGTTAGTGCGATTCCGAATGCCGGAAGGTTAATCCCGAGTTTCATGGCAGTAAATAGAAAAATAAGCGCACTTAAAATCTCAACAATTGGGTATTGTATCGAGATTTTTGCTTCGCAAAATGAACATTTTCCCCGTAAAAAGATCCATGAAAAGATCGGTATGTTGTGCCATGGGCGAAGTGGTGTATTACAGCTCATGCAATGTGATGCAGGGAATGAGACACTTTCATCACGTGGTGTCCGGACAATCAAGACATTCAAAAACGAGCCGATGACCGATCCTAGTATAAAAACAAACAGTAAATTCATCCGTTTAATCCTTCAAAGCGTCTTTCAACATGTTTAAATTTTTTCGAGTATTCCATGGTGATTGCGATGTGGCGAGGCTGATTGTTCATTCGCTACACGCTTTGGCATGGTGTAGAATCTTTTCTGCTAGATTAAATTTGCTATGTCGTCCCAAATCTATCTGGTTCTCTTTGGTAATGAAGGTGATGGTGTTCTCTTCTCCGCCAAAACTTTTGGCATCATCGAGAAGATTGTAACACACCGCATCGACCTCTTTTTGATTCAAGAGAGCTTTTGCATTAGCAAGTCCCTCGTTAGAATCCATCTCCGCTTTAAAGGCGATGGTGGATATTCCCTCACGATCTGGAATAAGGGTGGATAAAATATCCGATGTTTGTGTCAGTTCAATCTGCCAACTTTCACCCAGCATCGATTTTTTGAGTTTTCCTTGTTGCGGGAATGCAGGGGCAAAGTCAGCCACAGCCGCCACCATAAACAAGAAAGGGCGTTTTTGGATCAGCTCTATCGGTGCGTCATGGATAAGTGAGGGCTTAGAGAGTTTCCCTTTTTTGGCGATACGGAGGGCATCTTTGGTATATTCCAACATCTCTTTGGCATCGTCTACGTCTATTGTGTAGAGGCTTTTGGGAAGCCCTTCGTTGCCTTTTGTAGTAATGTAACAGACATCCGCACCTTTGAAATAGAGAGACAGAGCGATGGCTTTTGCCATTTTTCCGGATGAAAAGTTAGAGATATAACGTACTTCATCGATTTTTTCTCGTGTTCCTCCACCGGTGACAACCACACGTCGATCTGCCCAAAAACTCTCTTTGAGCAAAATTTTTGCCGTCTCAAAAAAGATGTCGATCGGTTCTGCCATAGCGCCGTCCCCGATCACTTGGCACGCTAGCTCTTTGGTTTGGGTAGCAATGATCTCGTAGTTGGCGATGGCGAGCATCTTTTGGGAGGCTTGGATGATCGGGTTTTGGATCATCGCAGTATTCGCTGATGGGGCGATGAGTTTGATACCAGAAAATGCGAGTGCGCATTGGGTCAACATCGTATCGGCGATCCCGTTGGCGAGTTTGGCGATGGTGTTAGCGGTAACGGGTGCGATGACGAATATGTCCGCCCACTGGGTGATTTTAATGTGGTTAAAATCATCTCCTGCCCATGATTCGTTCTCATCATCTAGGACCCGGTTTCGGCTCAATGCCTCAAAAGATAGCGGTGCCACGAATTTTTTGGCTGAGGGGGTCATCACAACCCGCACTTCTGCACCCGCTTTGATGTAGAGGCGCAGTAATTCGAGTGATTTGTATGCCGCAATCGAGCCCGTAACACCGAGGAGGATTTTTTTACCCTCTAAAAGATTGGAAGGGATTTCCATCATTTCCCTTTGCCGAAAAATTTGGTGAAAAATCCCGCTACTTTTCGGATCGGGGTGCGGCTGAGGATAAGGATATCACTTTCGTATTTACCTGCCGTGACGGTAGTTCCTGCGGCGATCATGACATTGTCACTGATCTCTACGGGGGCGACGAGCTGGGTATCACTCCCGACGAAAACATTTTTACCGATGATGGTTTGGTATTTTTTGACCCCGTCGTAGTTACAGGTGATCGTTCCTGCACCGATGTTGGTTCCCGAGTCGATTGTTGCGTCACCGAGATAACTCAAATGTCCTGCTTTGACACCTGTAAGGGTCGATTTTTTTACCTCGACGAAGTTTCCGATGTGGGTATCTTCCAAAACACTGAGCGGTCGTAGATGTGCAAGTGGTCCGACATCGGAATTTTTCACGATGGAATTTTCGATAACGCTGTGGGCTTTGATATGCGAATTGACGATGAGGGTATTACCGCAGAGACGGACACCGTTTTCGACGATACACTCTCCCTCAAATTTTACCCCCTCTTCGATGTAGATGGTTTCAGGAAGTTGCATAATCACCCCCGCATCCATCCATCCTCTGCGGATGCGATTCATCATAATTATCTCGGATTGAGAAAGGTCATTTTTGGAATTGACCCCTTTGAACTCCACCTCTTCGACGTAGAGAGGAGAGATACTGAGAGCGTCATTACGGGCCATTTCGATCACGTCGGTGAGGTAGTATTCCCCTTGAGCATTGGCGTTGGAAAGACGTGGAATATAGGTTTGAAGTACGTGATGTTTGAACGCATAGACGCCCGCATTGACGGTGTTGATCGCTTTTTCCGCATCTGACGCGTCTTTTTCTTCGACGATACGCACTACTTGGTTATTGTCGATCACCACACGCCCATACCCCGATGGATTATCGAGAGGGATAACGGACATCACGATGTCGGCAGGGTTGGCGAGGAATTTTTCGATAGACGAACGTGTAATGAGCGGCATATCGCCATTGAGGACGAGGACATCCTCATATCGAGGTTTGACACCCATCATCGCCCCTCCCGTCCCAGGGAAGTTCTCGGCATCTTGGGTGATAAAGGTTAAGTTACTGAAATGTTTTTCCATTGCGGCGATGACGGCATCTTTTTGGTGGGCGACAACAACGATGACATCATCGGTAATCTCTAATGCGGCTTTGATACTGTAGTAGAGCATCTCTCGTCCACAAATCTCATGGAGTACTTTAGCTTTCGGTGATTTCATCCGGCTCCCTTTTCCGGCGGCGAGAATAACGATGGAAAGAGAGTTGGACATAGAAGCTCCTGATATTAATTCGTGTAATTTTATCAGAATTTAATCAAGATACACCCTTAGTTTGTGGTATTATCGCCTCTTTAAAAGTAATATTATTTATGGAGTCCTGTTTGGGTCGTTTAGCCTTTTTACTCTTGATGATCCCGATTGTACTTTGGGGTGCCAGTGCACAGGTTCCCGCGATGAACTTTAATCTCACTGCTCCCGAGTCTCCTGCGGAAGTTGTAAGCTCTCTCAACGTTTTGTTGGTGTTGACAGTGCTTTTTTTGGCGCCAAGTATCGTTTTGGTCATGACAACATTTACTCGCTTTGTTATCGTATTTGGCTTTTTACGTCAGGCACTCGGGACACAGCAAGTTCCTCCGACGCAGCTTCTCGTTATGTTGGCACTGATTTTGACCGTTTTTGTTATGGAACCAGTGGCAACCAAAGCGTATGATGAGGGGATAAAACCCTACAGTGAGAATAAGATTACCTATGATGAAGCGTTTGACAAGACAACTGATCCGTTTAAAAATTTTATGGTGCGTAATACTCGTGAAAAAGATTTAGCATTGTTTTTGCGCATTCGTCATATGGAAAATCCTCAATCAATCAAAGAAGTTCCTCTTACTATCGTTATTCCTGCTTTTATGATCAGTGAGCTGAAGACGGCGTTTGAGATCGGTTTTCTCCTCTTTTTGCCGTTTTTGGTCATTGATATGGTTGTGGCTTCGATTTTGATGTCGATGGGGATGATGATGCTCCCTCCGGTTATGATTTCCATGCCGTTTAAGATCCTCGTATTTATCATGGTAGATGGGTGGAATCTCCTGATCGGTAATCTGATCGCCAGTGTTAAATAGAGAAAAGGGTTTCTACGGTGCAATGTGACTATTTTGGAATATGCGGAAGTTGTCGTGATTATGAAGAGGGTTATGAAAGGCAGTTAAACCGTAAAGTCTCAGCGGTTCAAGAGATGTTCGCAGCTTTGTATGCGGGTGAGATTATCATATGCCCCTCACCGAGTGAGCAATACCGCTCTCGTGCCGAGTTTAAAATATATCATGATGATGGCGGAATGTCGTACGCGATGAGCCGACTGGATCGTCAAGGAGCATTGAAAATCAATCAGTGCTCGATCGTTTCTCCTCATATAGCATCGGTGATGGATAAACTCCTCATTGAAATCAGTGATCTCGGAATTTACCACAAACTTTTCGGGGTTGATTTTTTAACGTCTGGCAATGGTGAAATGACGCTGAGTATGCTCTATCATAAACCGCTCGATGAAGAGTGGCAAACAAAAGCCCGCGAGCTCGAAAAACGGCTCGGCGTTTACGTCATCGGACGAAGCCGTAAACAAAAACTGATCCTTTCCCAAGACTACGTTACCGAAAAACTCCAAATCAATGGACGCTCATACCGCTACATCCATATCGAAAACAGTTTTACCCAGCCAAACCCGAGAGTCAACGAACAGATGATCGAATGGTCTTTGGCACAACTGGGTAACATCGGTGGTGATCTCCTCGAACTTTATTGCGGAGCGGGAAATTTTACAATCCCGTTTGCAACTGTGTTTGATCGAGTTCTCGCTACGGAAATATCCAAATCTTCCATCCATGCGGCGAAACAAAATATGGCACTTAACGGTGTCGAGAACATCGAGTTTGTCCGTCTATCGGCGGAAGAGTTTACGCAAGCGCTTGATGGAACCCGTGAATTTCGGAGATTGGAAGGGTTGAGGGTGAGCGATTATCACCTCAAAACGCTCTTTGTCGATCCTCCGCGTGCGGGATTGGGAGAGGAACCGTGTGCGTTTGCTTCACGCTTTGATCATCTCCTCTACATATCCTGCAATCCCGAAACACTGTACCGTGATTTGGAAATACTGAGCCATACGCATACGATTGAGTCGATGGCGGCGTTTGATCAGTTCCCGTATACTCATCATTTGGAAATGGGCGTAAAACTGATGAAAAAAAAGGTGCAATAAGATGAAAAAAATTATTATTAGTGCTTTTGTATCAGTCTCTTTTTTTAGTACAGCTAATGCAACTTCCAATATCCTTCAGGATGTGACAAAACTTCGTCAAAAATATGATGAGTGCAGAGCCGGACAAAGCGTTATCGGGATAGAACCCAGAGTGTATGAAAAATGTGAAAATGAACGTGAACATGTTATGGGTGAAGTCAAAGGGTATCAATACAAAATTTCGGCACTTGAAACAAAAATTCAACAATATGCGATTGAAATGGCGCAATTAAAAAAGCAAAACAGTACATTAGCGCAAGAATTACATGATGCCAAGTCAATGATAACTACTGCAAAACATGTTTCACCTACTATTTTAAAAGCCAGTGCTATTAAACCGATTGAAAAAATTCAGGCAAATGAGTTTAAACAGGTACCAGTACTTATTCCGCAAGCGCATAGTGTAAAAGCAATCGAAAAAATAAAAGTAGCAGAGCTTAAATCCACACCGCCTGCACCAATTATTAAAGATACTAAAAAAATGATCAATTCGGCGTATCGGATGGCAGTTGAGGGGATAATTTACAATGCTCCTAATGGAGATCCCGTAGATAAATGGGAAGAACATCGCTCTTTTACGGCTGGTAATCCATCTGAGGGATGGATTCACATTAGCGGTTATTTTGTTAATCGCGTATGGACAGCGCCCAAAGAAGATGAAAAATTATGGGTAAAAGAGAGTGATGTCATCCGAAGATAAAAGAGGGGAAGATTAGTATCCATCCCATGGCATTTTTGCCTCTTTCCATCCAAACATAAAGCCGTTTTCGAGATTGTAGGCTTTTATTCCTTCTTTAGCTAGGACATTCGCCGCTGCTTTTGCACGTGGACCGCTTCGGCATATGAGGATAACAGAATCAACGTTACGCATTTTCATGGCTGACATGACATCTGTAACAAAATTTTTGTTAAATACCTCTTTGGCATCATAGAGTTTTTCAATATCCCCATGCCCTTTAACTTTATCATTTTTGAGTTCATATTCAGCACTTTTTACCCTCTCGTCAATCGATCGGGGAACATAACTCCATTCATAAGCGGGAATATTGATAAACCCTTCACCATGTCCGGTGTAGATAAATTCGATTGTCGTACGGACATCGACAATGATAGCAGTACCTTTCGTCTGCATTTCGCGTGCTTCTTGGGCACTAAGATCTCCTTCATAGATATCTTCAGCGTTTAATGTAATAGATGCCAAGAGTACAAGCAACAGTTTTTTCATCGAATAAAGTCCTTCAAAATATTGTAAACGTGATTGTATCTCAATAAAATTACGCTAAGATGAAAAAAAATAATCTGCTATTATGGAAAAACTAAAAAATCATGAATAAAATCGTTCAAATTGTTTATGTAACCGACTGGTCGATAGATAATCAAAATCTTTCTAGCCAAGATCCATTTGGTGAAGTGCTGAATTTTACAAATACAAATTTAAGTATTCAAAGCCATTTACCTGAAAACTTTGATGATATTGATTTACTAATTCTCCATCCAATGGAGATGAACCCACAGATTTTTGAAATCATAAGTCGTAGTAAAATATTAAATCCATCAATCAAAACGGTGGTTATTTCGAGTGCACATGGAAGTGATCTTTTTTTAAAAGCAATTGATGTTGGAGTAGATAAATACCTCCTTAAACCGTTACTTCCTACCGCAGTTAAAAAGGTAGTAGAGCGTTTGATCCAACAATCTATTGAAACTAAACAAGCTCAACAAGCGTTTAAACAAATTAATTTAATGTTCGGGTCAATCTCAAAAACTGCTTTAGTTCTTAGGATGGAACAAAGTGGGAAAGTTGTTGAAGTCAATTCACTTTTGAGTAAACTTATTGGGATATCATCTGAAGAGATGGTGGGAAAACATTGGATGCGGTTTGTAGAAGAGCGCTTCTGGGTATATCTTAGAACTTTGGTTCGAGCGCGTCTCCAAGCAGGAGAAATATATCGGGGAATTATCGAGGTTGTTGGGGTTGGAAATAAAACGGTTACCGTGGATTCGACTATTTATGCTGTCTTGGATCGATTTGGCGAAATCGAAGAGATCGTTTTTATTGGTCATGATGTGAGTGAGATGAAACAAGCAATTTTGGTAAGCATGAAACAATTGATCGATTATGATACCTCCTTGGCCATTTTATTTGATCACAGTTATACAGCGATTATGGCGAACCGAAAATTTTTGAATGTTAAAGGGTATAGAAAATTTGAAGAATTTTTAAATTCGTGTGATTTATGGGCATGGATGGTTGAAACACAACATGGACTCGAACCTGTCTTGTCCAAAAAATCTTCCCAAAAAATGGCATTAGAAACAATTGTTAGAGAAGTCAAAAAAGGGAATATTAATGGTCGCATTGTGTCAGTGGATTTAAATCAGAACAAATTTTACTATACTGTACATATGGGGTCAATGCCTAATCCACTGATTAAAAATGAACAATACCATGTTTTGTATTTTGTGGATGTTACCGATTTTGAACGACATAAAGAAGAAAAAATAAGTGATGCGAAATTGATGAGTGTTGGGCGTTTGGCTGCTGCTATCACGCATGAAATTAATACTCCGATAACATATATCAAAGGAAATGTCGAGTTACTAAAATGGGAGTGTGAAGATAAATTACCTGAAGCTTTGAACTTATTTAAGCCAATTGATGAGGGGATAGAACGAATTGAATCTATAGTGAATTCGATGTATGAATTTGCCGGAACCGGTAAAGAAGAGATAAAGCCATGCAGTGTGCAGATGACATTGGTTTATGCATTAAGAATCGTTTACAATCGTTCAAAACATATCGTTCCAATAAAATTTAACACAGATCTTTTTAATCCAATGACGAAATATGATGAGACTGGATGGCAGACGATGGGGATATCTACCCGTCTCGAGCAGGTATGGATAATTATTCTGAATAATGCGCTAGATGAGTTTGAAAAGGGTACAATAACATACAAAAAACGCCGAATTGATGTTCAGCTGATTCAACAAGCGGATGAGATTATTGTCCGAATTGGTGATAATGCCGGTGGAATACCTGAATCGATGCTGGAAGGTATCTTTGATTTTTCTATCAGTGGAGAGAAGAAAAAGAGTATGGGTATAGGATTAAATGTTGCAAAAGCGATTATTGATAAGCACGGTGGGATAATACGTGTTGCAAATGATAATCAAGGTGCAGTATTTGAAATCGTATTAAAAATATATGAGGAGAAAATAGATGTTTTTTAATTCAAATGCAAGTAAATACAAAGAAGAGGCAGACCTTTTACGTGTAGAACGTGATATGTTAGTTGCTGAATTGGCACTCTATAAAGAGATTGCATCGATTAGTGATAAAGAAGCAGTAATCGTTTTAGATACTAACGATGAACCTATTTTTTATAATACAAAAGCTCTATCAATTACTAATAAAGATGTGGTTGTTCGCGAATTACGTAAAGGCTTGGATGAGATTATTGCAGGTGAATGCGAAGCAACAGTCATTCAGAAAAATTTGAGTAACGGTAATAAAGCATATATTTTGATTAAATCTACAGTTGTTGGAAATTCTGGAGACGGTGGACTACTTGAAATGCATCAGCAGAGTATTCGAGGCTCATTATATGCGACACAAAAAGTATTTATGGAAATCTTAGAAAAGCTTAAAGAATTGGTAGAACAATCGCGTGAAACAGCGCAAGGTTCTGATGAGGGGTTAAAGATTGCCAATCATGTCGATATGCATATGAATAAACTTTCAGAATTAATGGAAGGGACTATTTCTACAACAGCCAATTTAGTCTCTCGATCACATGAAGTTTCCAATGTAGTATCCCTAATCAAAGACATTGCAGATCAAACCAATCTTTTAGCATTGAATGCGGCTATTGAAGCAGCACGTGCGGGTGAGCATGGTCGTGGATTTGCTGTTGTAGCCGATGAGGTTCGTAAATTAGCTGAGAGAACTCAAAAAGCGACTAAAGAGATTGAGATAGTGATCCAGTCTATGCAGCAAGATACTAATGAAATTGAAACAGATACAGAACAATTATCTGAAATTGTTTTATTTACCAAAAACGAAGTATCACAAATGAGTGATAAAATGGCTATTTTTCAACGTAATGCATCTCGCAGTGTTTATGAAATTATGGATATCAGCAATTACATTTTTAGTAATTTGGCAAAAATTGACCATGTTATATATAAAAATAATGTGTACGCTTTCTTATTTGGTCAAGAGAATGATTTTAAAGCTGTCGATCATCACGCATGCCGTTTAGGAAAATGGTACGATAATGGAGTCGGAAAACAAGAATTTGGTATGTTAAAATCTTATAGTAGACTTGAAAAACCACATTCAGTTGTCCATTCTCAGGCAAATGCATTAATTGCAGATTGTGGTGATGGAAAAATGTTATGCTCGCGACATCAGATAGAAATGCGTATCAAAGCGATAGAAGAAGCTAGTAAAGAAGTATTTACTGCGTTGGATATATTAGTTGCAGAAAAAACAGAAAATCTTATGGGAACAGCGATTGGACATCTATTTGGAGGGGAAAAATGATACGTATAATGATTGTTGATGATGAGGCATCGATCGGTACTATGTTGGAAAAAGCACTAGGACGTTCAGGGGATTTTAAAGTCACCTATTTTGATAATCCGATTACGGCAATGAGCCATTTCCGCTCAGGAGAGTATGATGGAGTCTTGCTTGATATTATGATGCCTCAGAGAGATGGTTTGAGTGTTTTAGAAGAGATAAAAACGAAAGATCCATCATGCGCCGTTATTATGATGACGGCATATTCGACTTTGGACAAAGTGTTGCACAGCCATAAAATTGGGGCTGATCATTATTTGTTGAAACCATTTGACTCATTGGCAAACGTTGAGCAAAAAGTTCGTGAATTGGTTAAAAAACGTCATTAATATTTTCTGAGGGGTTCGCCCCTTTTTTTTGAACCATTTTTTTATACATTAGTAAAATGGTATGGATACTTGACAATAAAAAAATACTCTATTAATATGACATAAATATTTAGGAGATCGTCATGGCTCAACAATGCCCTTTAATTTTTCGTCAAGTTGATGCTACCGTTACACGAATCAATACGTTGTTTGTGGTTAGTGGTATTATCGGATTTTTAGTGACACACTATTTAGTGATCTTAGCTTTTTTAATTATTGATTTTTGTTTTAGATTGTCTGGGCAAAAACAACTTAGTATTATTAATAATCTTTCATTAATGCTTCAAGTAAAATTTTCTTTGCCAATCAATATGGAAGATGCGGGTGCTAAACGTTTGGCGGCATTTTTTGGACTAGGTTTTGTTATTGCAATAGGTATTGCGCAATTTATGGGTTCTATCAGCGTTGTTAACATTATTGCAGGAATTTTTCTCTCGTGTGCAGCGTTAGAGTTGTTTTTTGGTTATTGCATTGCGTGTAAAATTTATTATATTACTAAAAAAATCTTTCCGAAAGGCTTTGAATAATGTCAGCACTCTCTTCTAAAGCAATCTATGGACTTGCCGCAATGCATGTTCTCTCACATGCTCCAAAGGGGAGGGCGATGCAAGTGCGTGAGTTATCTGCTATGACACAAATATCACACGGTTATCTTGAACAACTTCTTTCTATTTTACGTCGTAATAATTTGGTAAGCAGCATTCGCGGTGCTTCTGGTGGCTATAAATTATCACGTCAGCCTCATGAAATTGAGGTGATAGAGATTATTGAAGCATTAGAAGGGCCATTTTATAAGATTGATGGAAATGTAGGATCCAGTTTGATTTTAGAATATTTTTGGAATGATATTGAAGAAAAAATGAAAGGCATTTTTGGAATGAAACTCTCCGAACTCGATCAAGCCTATCAACCCCATTTTTACGAAATTTAATAATAGATTAAATCTTTATTTTTTAAATATACTTCCCAATACACCGCGAATAATAGCTCGGCCAAGTTGTGAACCAATGGCACGGGCTGCTGATTTTGCTAATGCTTCTACTGCACTTTCTCTATTGCTGGTTCTCTCTTGTTTTTGTTGAGCAAAAATTTGAGCATCTTGTTCTTTTTTTGTTGCTTGTTCTCCCAAGCGTTTATTGAGAAGCTCATATGCTGACTCATTGTCAATTGTCTGATCATAAGTATCCCCGACGATGGAAGAACGGATAAGGGTTTGACGAAGTTCAGCCGTGATTGGTCCGATATGAGAGAGAGGAGGGATTATTAGGGCACGCTGGGTAATCCCTGGAGTCCCTTTTTCATCTAAGAATGAGATTAATGCTTCACCGACTCCTAACTCCATTAACGCTGTTTTTTCATCTAAATTTACATTATCCCGCATTGTCTCGGCAGCTGCACGTACAGCTTGTTGATCTTTTGGAGTAAAAGCACGTAATGCATGTGCAACCCGATTTCCTAACTGTGCGGCTATTTTTTCAGGAATATCATTGGGGTGTTGGGTAATAAAGTAAATACCAACCCCTTTAGATCGGATGAGTCGTACAACTTGTTCAATTTTTTCGATTAAAACGTTAGGGGCATCATTAAAGAGTAAATGGGCTTCATCAAAAAAGAAAAGAAGTTTTGGAACATTAGAATCTCCTGCTTCTGGGAGAGTTTCAAACAACTCTGAAAGTACCCATAACAAAAGAGAAGCATAGAGTTTTGGCGTATTCATCAGTTTAGTAGCATCGAGGAGATTGACTACCCCTTTGCCATCTACACTTTGGATAAGATCACTTATGTTAAGCATCGGTTCACCAAAAAGTTTTTCACCACCTTGAGATTCCAGAGTTAGCAGCGCACGTTGTATTGCTCCGATTGATGCACTGGAAATATTGCCGTAGCGTAAACTCAACTCTTTAGAACGTTCACCGACATTTTGAATCATTGCACGTAAATCTTTGAGATCAAGCAATGCTAGCCCTTCATCATCCGCAACTTTGAACGTTAGAGTTAAAACACCACTTTGTGTTTCATTTAATCCTAATAATTGAGCAAGTAAGAGAGGTCCCATATCGCTGATAGTTGTTCGTACAGGATGACCGTTTTCACCCCATACATCCCAAAAAGTTACAGGACATTGATCATACGTTTCTTCCAACCCCATTGAGATTAGTCTTTCGCTAACTTTTGAATTATTACCACCTAGTTGGGCAATACCGCTTAGATCTCCTTTGATGTCACTAACTACGCAAGGGACACCAATAGATGCGAAACTTTCAATCAATTTTTGCAACGTAATCGTTTTACCAGTTCCAGTTGCTCCAGTAATAAGGCCATGTCGATTAGCCATAGAGGGCAAGAGTGTTAGAAACTCATCTCCGTATTTTGCAATAGGCTGTGGATCTGGCATAAATATCCTTTGAATATTATTTTAAACGATTGCGCTGATCATCAATCAACTTGCGATTTGAGACCATCAGGAATTCAATTTCCTCAGCATTTTTATTTTGATAAGAGTGTTCATGATGAATCGCTTGTTTAATATGGACTTCACGGTAAAATTCTTCAAGGGTAGAAGGTTTTGTTTTATTGTGGGTATATTTATAGATAGAGGGCTTAGGTTGAGAAATGTATTTACGTAATACAGCTTCTCTGAGTTTGTTGGTGCGCATAATAGTCTCAATTATTTATTGATTTTAAATTGTGTAAGTATAAGCAAATAATGTACCTATAATCCTTCGTTAATAACATACCACAGTCGTTCTATCTCATTATCATCTAAAAAAAGTGTTGATGCATGGGAATAGAGCCATTCCAACCCTTTTAGATTGATAGTAAGTGTGTGCGAACAGTTTTGATGTGCAGGTAAAAAAGCACGTATTAATGAGATATCTTTTTCTATCGGCAGATCACAAAAAAAGCAAATAGGATCTTTGTGCAAACGCCCTTCATAATCTAACAATCGGACATACGATTCAATTGCGACTCTTTTTGGATTTTGTTCCTTCCATCGTACTGAAGCATCATGTAAAAGTGAAAAATAAAAATTGCCGATTGATTCAGAATCTTTGAGATGGGGATAAAAAAGGGAAATGAATTGTTGCCATAAACGGATTCGTTCGTATTGCCCTATCCATGGAAATCCAAGATGGATAACATCACGTAATCTTCCGATGGATGTTTTCATAGAATATTCAGCTTCAAAGTCAATTTTAAATCCCATATTGATTGGACTGTGACGCGCTCCATAGAAGCGATAAAGCGTATGTAAGTTTTCCTCAGCTATGATAGTAACAATCATATCTTCTTCACGTGCGCGAGTGAGTTTGATAATGAATCCCTGCATATTTCTGGCTCTACTCTACACATTTTTTTTTAAATGATCAAAAATTATTCATCATTTTAACCGTTTTTAACCTTGTTATCGTTAAAATAAGAAAATTTCATCTCTCATTAAACTACTTATGTTTAAAAAGAGATTAAAAAATACAATTTGCCAAAATTTTCTGGTGAAAGGTGACGATTAGAGTGGAATACCAAGACCTATTACGATCATTTAAAGATAACTGCGGATTTGGATTGATTGCAAATATCAAAAACCGTCCTTCGCATGAAAATTTGGAAAACGCGATTACGGCGTTAGAGCGTATGATGCACCGTGGCGCAGTAGCCGCTGATGGTAAAACAGGAGACGGAAGCGGATTACTTTTATCAATTCCGCATGATTTTATGCGTTCTACGGCATTGGATGCAGGGGTTGAACTTCCTGAAATGTATGCTGTTGCAGTGGTATTTACCAATAATGTTTCACATTTGGAACATTTTGAAAAAATTTGTAATGATAATGACCTTAAAGTAGTTCTTAATCGTCGTGTTCCTGTTGACACTAATGCATTGGGTGAACAAGCACTTGCATCGTTGCCGGAAATTTTTCATATTTTTGTTACCCCAAATTCATTAATGGCAAGTCAACGTTTCGATGCATTGCTCTATTTGAGCCGTAAAGAGATAGAACATGCTTTGGTAGCAGAGGTTGATTTTTACATCGCTTCTATGTCAGCACGAGTTGTATCGTACAAAGGTTTGATTATGCCGACGCATATCAAAGAGTTTTATACCGATTTACAAAACGAAAATTTTAAAATCTCTTTTGCCCTTTTTCACCAACGCTTTTCGACCAATACTCTCCCTAAATGGCGTTTGGCTCAACCGTTCCGTGCGGTAGCTCACAATGGTGAGATCAACTCGGTTGAAGCAAACCGCTTTAACGTGGCGGTCAAATCCGAATCGATAAAGAGTGAAGTATTTACCGATGCCGAGATCGCACGTCTTTTACCGATCCTCCAACCGGGCGGTTCGGACAGTGCAAGTGCCGACAACTTTTTTGAATTTTTGATCATTAACGGAATGGATTTCTTCAAAGCGGCGCGTGCCGTTATCCCTGCTCCGTGGCAAAATGCTCCGCATATGGACCCGAAGCTTCGCGCCTTCTATGAGTACCACTCTACTGTTTTCGAAGCATGGGACGGTCCTGCGGCATTCTCTCTTACCGACGGTCGTTATATCGGGTGTGTCCTCGATCGTAACGGTCTTCGCCCTTCCAAATACATTATTACCCATGATGACACGCTTCTCATCGCGAGCGAATACGGTGTAATCGACATCAGTGAAGATCAAATCAAAGAACGTGGACGTTTGCAATCGGGCCAAATGATCGGCTTGGATTTGAAATTCGGAAAAGTACTCAAAGACGAAGATATTAATCAATATCTTAAATCATCGAATCCGTACATGAAATGGCTCAACGATCACATGATTTATCTTCAAGAACACGTGGATGAACAATACGTTACCCGTTGCGATTATGATGTGAGCAATTTGATTGAACGACAACGCTATTTCAACATTACTCAAGAGGTAGTAGATCAGGTAATTGAGCCGATGATGCGTGATGGTAAAGAGGCTGTCGGATCAATGGGGGATGATACTCCACTAGCGGCGTTTAGTAGTGTTCAGCGCCATTTTAGTGATTATTTCAAACAACGTTTTGCTCAAGTTACCAATCCTCCGATTGACCCGATTCGTGAAAAAGTGGTGATGAGTCTCAATACTGGATTTGGAGAAACTCATAATATTTTGGATGAGATACCGTCGCATGCGAATCGTCTTAAAGCGATTTCACCGATCATTATCCGTGAAAAACTTGAGGTTCTTAAATCGTTCGGGGATAAAAAATCTCCGCGTCATCAATCGTTTTATACCAATCAAGAGTTTTCAACCGCATATAAAGGTTCTTTGAAAATTGCATTGCAATCATTGGTAGAACAAGTTATTAAAGCCGTACGTGAAGAGGGTGTTCGAATTGTTATTCTTGATGACAGTGGCTTAGATAATGAACATAAAGTGATTCCGATGGTCATGGCAGTAGGACGAATTAGTCGTGCATTGCTTGATGAGAGAATTCGCCATTTAGCATCGATTGTTGCGTGTACGTCTGAAGTAATTGACTCTCACGGTGCAGCAACTTTGATCGCGTATGGTGCGAGCGCAGTTTATCCTAGCCTATTGTTTGCTACGGTAGCGGCACGCGCAGAGCGAAATGAAAAAGAGTTTAACTGTTCAGAAGCATTTAAATCGGTTCATCATGCCCTTAATGCAGGACTTTTGAAAATTATGTCTAAAATGGGGATTGCGACGATTGCATCGTACCGTAACTCAGGATTATTCGATGTCATCGGTTTGAGTAAAGAGATCGTTCATGAATGTTTCGGAGAGTCCCATGCGATGCTTCCTGGATTGTCGTATGATGATATTGATGCAAGATTAGAACGCAATCATAAAGATGCATTTGAAAAAAATGGTTTTAATCATATTTTCCCACTCAAAATTGGAGGATTTTATAAATTTTACAATGGGCAAGAACATCATGATTTTAATCCGGATGTTATTCATGCGATACATCGTGTCTCTAAAAGCGGCAAACGTGAAGATTTTGATAAGCTGAGTAGCTTGATCAACAGTCGCGGTCAAAAATTCATCCGTGATTTTTTTGAGTTTAAATCAGATCGCCCTGCAATCGATATCTCTGAAGTAGAACCTAAAGAGACGATTTTCAAACGATTTGCATCAGCAGCAATGTCACTTGGATCTATTTCACCTGAAGCGCATGAGTGCATCGCAGTTGCGATGAACACCATCGGTGCACAAAGCAATTCGGGTGAGGGTGGAGAAGACGCTGCTCGTTTCGGTACACTCAAAAACTCTAAAATCAAACAGGTCGCATCAGGACGTTTCGGAGTAACTCCGGCGTATCTCCGCTCTGCCGAAGAGATTCAGATCAAAGTAGCTCAAGGGGCAAAACCGGGTGAGGGTGGACAGCTTCCGGGTCATAAAGTCAGTGGTCTTATTGCACGGTTACGTTATACGATGCCGGGTGTCACACTCATTTCTCCACCGCCGCATCATGACATCTATTCGATCGAGGATTTGGCACAGCTAATTTTTGATATGAAACAAGTCAATCCGAATGCCAAAGTAGCCGTTAAACTCGTCTCTTCTGCGGGTGTTGGTACGATCGCGGCGGGTGTTGCGAAAGCGTATGCCGACAAAATCATTATCTCCGGTGGGGATGGCGGTACGGGTGCGGCACCGCTCACGTCGATCAAATTTGCGGGTAATCCGTGGGAACTCGGCCTCTCAGAAGCACACAATGCGCTCAAAGTGAACAACTTGCGCGGATTGGTACATGTTCAAACGGACGGCGGACTCAAAACAGGTACCGATATTGTTAAAGCGGCACTGCTCGGTGCGGAGAGCTATGCATTCGGTACAGGGGCTTTGACCATCATCGGATGTAAAATGCTTCGCATTTGTCACGTCAACAAATGCTCCGTCGGTATTGCAACGCAGAACGAAAAATTACGCGGTGAATTTTTCAACGGAACGGTTGAACAACTGATCAACTACTTTACCTACTTGGCTGAAGATGTCCGTAAAATCATGGCGCAACTCGGGTACAAAACAATGGAAGAGATGGTAGGTCGCAGTGATTTACTTCGCGTTATTGATACCGAATTTGCACAGAAATTTGACTTCAGCTCCGTATTGCACCGAGAAGAGGGTGTTAATACGTGTCAATCAGCGAGTAATGAGCCGTTTGATTTGAATGAGTTTGAGCAAGATGTTCTCGCAGAAGCGATGGATGCGATTAAAACACCGGAACGACCGGTAAAAATTGTCCGAGACATTTGTAATCTAAACCGTAGTTTCGGTGCTCGTATCAGCGGTGAAATCGCACAATACTATGGAGACAAAGGGCTTAAAGAGAACACGATTAAGCTCAATCTCCGAGGGATCGCGGGACAAGCTCTGGGTGCATTTTTGATCAACGGTGTCTCTATTCGTCTCGATGGTGTAGCCAATGACTACATCGGTAAAGGGATGCATGGCGGTAAAATCGTCATCCGTTCCCAAAATCAGGGTGAAGCGTATGCTGCCGGCGGAAATACCTGTCTTTACGGTGCGACGGGGGGTAAACTCTTTATTTCCGGTTCTGTCGGTGAGCGTTTTGCGGTTCGTAACTCCGGTGCTCTCGCTATCGTAGAGGGAACAGGTGACAATGCGTGTGAATACATGACCGGCGGGGTTGTTGTTATCCTCGGTAAAACAGGTATCAATTTTGGTGCGGGGATGACAGGCGGATTTGCGTTTGTCTACGACCAAGACCACAGTTTTGTCGAAAACGTTAACCGAGAGTTGATCGATGCTCTTCGTATCGATACCGACGATGGAGACGAAGCACGTCATTACCTCAAACGCCTTTTAAAAGAGTACGTTGCTGAAACAGAAAGCGAGATGGCACAAGAGCTTCTCAAAAATTTCCGTGTTGAAATCCGAAATTTTTGGCTTGTTCGCCCGAAAAATTTAACCAAATTGCCACTCAATCCGGATAAAGGGGACTAAGAAATATGAGAGAATTTTTAACGATTGAGCGTATTGATCCCACAAAACGTCATGTTTTACAGCGTCTAAAAGATTTTAGCGAGATTTATGAGCCGATGAGTGCAAGTGATGCGACACCTCAAAGTGATCGTTGTATTCAATGCGGTGATCCATTTTGTTTGAATAAATGCCCGTTACACAACTATATCCCTCAATGGCTAAAAGCGGTTGCGGAAAAAGATCTAAAATTTGCGTTTAATCTCTCCAATGAGCCTTCACCATTTCCTGAAGTGATGGGGCGTGTATGTCCGCATGACCGTTTATGTGAAGGTGACTGTACACTTAATGACGGTCACGGTGCAATCACAATCGGCTCTATTGAGACGTTTATCAATGAAGAGGGGTTCAAACAAGGGTTAAAACCATACTTTCCGGGGATTACAACGGATAAAAAAGTAGCGATTATCGGTTCTGGTCCCGCGGGTCTCTCCGCGGCAACCTATCTGCTCCGTTCGGGTATTGCCGTAACGATGTATGAGCGCTCGGATCGAGCGGGTGGATTGCTCACGTATGGTATTCCAAATTTTAAACTTGACAAAAAGATTGTGGAGCGCCGTGTCAATTTATTGATTGAGGCAGGATTGAAATTGGTTCCGAACTGCGAAGTGGGCAAAGATATCGAGTTTGATGAAATCGCTGATCAGCATGATGCGGTCTTTATCGCTATTGGTGCAACAAAAGCTAAGGGAGCTAAAATTTCCGGTGAAAATGCATCGAATGTTTACATGTCGATGGAATATCTTAGCGCTATTCAGCGTAAAAATTTCTCTCTCTCGTATGAGAAAAAATTTGATTTTAAAGATCTTGATGTTGTTGTAATCGGTGGTGGTGATACGGCTATGGACTGTGTTCGTACAGCTAAACGCGAAGGTGCTAAAAATGTAACATGTTTATATCGACGTGATGCACACAATATGCCTGGATCGGTTAAAGAGTATAAGAATGCGATTGAAGAGGGTGTTGAATTTGTTTTTCATGCTTCCCCAAAAGAGGTAATTCTTGGTGATGCAGGTAAAGCTGTTGGAATACACATGGCAAAAACGGTCTTGGGTGCAAAAGATGAATCCGGTCGTCAAAAAATGGAAGAGGTTAAGGGGGGTGATTTTAACGTCAATGCTGATGTTATTATTATGGCTCTTGGTTTTGATCCATGTGTGCCGCCATTTTTGGCTGAAAACGGTATTTCTGTCAACAGCTGGGGTGGAATTATTGTTAATGATAAATTAGAAACAACCACATCCGGAATATATGCTGGAGGCGATTGTTATCGTGGTGCCGATCTCGTAGTAACTGCTGCATATGATGGACGCGAAGCGGCACGTTCTATCGTAAAATCATTGCTTGGTTGATGAATTCGTTTATTGATGCAGCCATAAGAGCGTGTCAAGAAGTACATGCCCTTATTAATAATAAAGATAATGCTTCTTTGTTTACCACGTATGAGACAGGCTTTGGCGGAGACATCAGTAACGGGGTTGATCTTCAAGCCGAATCAATCTGTTTTTCTCATCTCTCATCTTTTGGATCAATATTTTCAGAAGAGAGCGGCTGGATGAGTCCAGAATCTTTTACAAATATTTACCTCGATCCCATCGACGGAAGTGATAATTTCGTCTCAATATTTCCTTATTATGGTATATCTATCGCTAGAGTTATTGATGGAAATACAACCGAAGCAATCGTTTGTAATCTCGCAAACGGTGATTTATTTATTCGAACTAAAGATGAATACTACATTGCGGCACTTAACAATCCCTCTCAAAAAAATCCAATTATTATCAATGTATCGGCTAAAGTCGGTCTCTTCGAAAAAGCTCCCGAGCACCCTGAATTAGTAAAAAAACTAATGGATAAAAAGCTCAAATTTCGCTCTCCCGGAGCACTTGCCCTCTCATTAGCCTATGCCCCTTATGTGAAATATGTGCTATTTTTGGGTACAATGCGACCATACGATATCCAAGCAGGACTCTATCTGAGTGAGCACTTATATGTGTTTCAAGACGATCGATATATTCTTATGAGTCCTGATGAAGAGCTGTTTAAGCAGATACGTTTGATTGTAGAAAAGGAGTATTTTTGAGTCTATTTAACCTGTTCGGAGACTCCGAAAAGAAAAAACAACCCACGAAAAGCGAGGCTCCGTCTCACTGGGTAAAATGCCCCTCTTGTCAGTCATTGATGTACTACAAAGAGATTGAAAAACAAAATCATGTATGCCCTAAATGCGGATTTCACCTCCGTATTGGAGTTAAAGAGCGTCTTGCGCTGATTACCGATGAGGGGAGTTTTGTTGAATATGACAGTAACCTTCGTCCAATAGATCCACTTAATTTTGTCGATAAAAAAAGTTATGCGGCGCGCATTGAAGAAGGATATGCCAAAAATGGTACTTATTCATCCGTTGTCAGCGGTGAGTGTACGATCAATTCGGTCCCTGCACAGTTGGTTGTATTTGATTTTAACTTCATGGGCGGGTCGCTCGGATCGGTAGAGGGTGAAAAAATCGTCCGTGCAGTCAACCGTGCGTTAGAAAAGCGTCAAGGAGTTATCATCGTTAGCGCCAGTGGCGGAGCACGTATGCAGGAGAGTACCTTTTCACTCATGCAAATGTCTAAAACCTCTGCCGCTTTGGCAAAACTCTCCGATGCGAAGCTTCCGTATATTTCATTATTGACTGACCCTACAATGGGTGGAGTAAGTGCTTCATTCGCGACATTGGGTGACATTATTATTGCTGAACCGGGCGCATTGGTTGGTTTTGCCGGTCAAAGGGTTATCAAACAAACCATTGGATCTGATTTACCTGAAGGATTCCAACGAGCTGAATTTTTGCTTGAAAAAGGCTCTATTGATATGATTGTTGCCCGTAGTGAACTAAAAGAGACATTGAGTGATATGCTCAAACTTCTTGTTTCCTAATGCAACTATACGCTCTTTGTGATACTTCTACGCTCAATGAAAAGGGAGTTAGTCTCTCTTTTTTTGTAGAACGTGCTAAAAAATTTGGTGCTGAAGTTTTACAATATCGTAATAAACATGCTGATATTGCTACGATAAAATCCGATTTAATATTGCTTCGTAAAATATGGGACAGTTTTTTGATCATTAATGATCATTATGAATTAGCTCAATTTTGTGATGGTATTCATATTGGACAAGAGGATTTATACGCAATTGATCCTGATCCTGTACGGGCGATAAAAATATTAAAAATGGCTATCGGTGAAGATAAAATTGTAGGTCTTTCGACTCATAATAAATTGGAAATTGAGATTTCAAATACACTGAATATTAATTATATTGGCTTGGGGGCATATCGTTCTACGGCAACCAAACCAGATGCCAAAGTATTGGGCAAAGAGCTCGATAATATTGCTGCATTTTCCACTCATCCTGTAGCCGCTATTGGTGGTATAAAATTGGATGATCAGTTCCAACATGTTACTTATCATGTTATAGGATCAGGACTGTTATGAATATTTCTATCATTACGATAGCGAAAAAAGAGCGTTCCCTTTATGATCCTCTTTATCAAGAACAGATGAAAATGATTTCCCGTTTTGCGAAAGTAGAGGATGTAGAATTATTTCCAAAAGAGATAATTAAAGCACATACTATCAGTGCAGAAGCATCGCAAGTGGCGTATTCGAAACTCTTATCACCGATGTTGGGTAAAAACTACTCGATTGCACTGCATCCGGACGGGAAAAAAATGGATAGTTTTGCATTTAGTAAGCTTATAAGTGATAAAATTTCGTTGCAATTTTTTATAGGCGGAGCTTATGGCTTTGAAAAGAGCTTTGTAGACCAATGCGATGTAGCAATTAGCTTATCTGAAATGACAATGAGTCATAAAATTGCCAAAGCAGTATTGCTTGAGCAAATATATCGCGCCTATTCACTGTTGGCAAACCATCCGTATCACAAATGAGGAGCATCGATGAGAGACAATGAGTTGCAGTACTTTGAGGAGATATTGCTGACGCGCAAAACTCAAATTATCAAAAATATCACCGGCGTAGAAAGCGAAATGAAGCAATTACGTGAGCTTGAGCTTAATGATGAAGCAGATTACGCATCGGTCAGTAATGATAATATGGTTGAAAATGCCATTGGTTCACAACAAATGCAAGAGTTGCAAGAGATTGAAGCAGCACTTTTTAAAATTAAAACAAAACAGTATGGTATTTGTGATATGTGTGAAGATGAGATTGGTTTTCAACGCTTAAAAGTTAAACCTCATGCAAAATATTGTATTGTATGTCGTCCTATCGTCGAAAAAAATAAACATTAATAAGGAAAGACAATGCAACTAAAACGTTACACGATTGCCTCGATCATTTTGATGATTCTTGTTGGTGCAGCAGCATACTCGATTGATAACGGTTCGATCTCATTCGATTTATTAGGGATGCATTTTCCAAATCTTCCGATTGCATTTTGGGTAGTTGTTCCTGTAGCGATATTGTATTTAGCAAGTATATTGCACATGGGCGTATATGCTCTTGTAGGCAATTTTAAACTACGCCGTTTGAATAAAGACCATGAAAAAATGATTGATGCATTACGTGATTCGTTATTGGGGCTTAATGATCGTAATTATGTTTATAAAAGCGATGCTTATAAATTGATGGGAAAATTAATCGATAATGCTCTTATTTTCCCTTATGAGACACTTCGATCAATCGGTAATGAAAAAATTGATGAAGCACTTGAATTGATGCGTGATGTAAAAGAGAAGAAAAAAGTGGATATCAAAAAATTCCATTTGGCTTCAAATACTTCAATTGCAATTCAAAACAATCTAAACCGCCTTGAGCGCGGTGAGATTGATGCGGATAGTGTTTTGTCTCGTCCTGATAGCTACGGTGAAATCGTATGTACTAAAGCGTATGAATCGTATGTTAAAACGGCATCTGTCGGTTCTGTTATGAAATATAAAAACTTTTTTACAAAAGCTTCTTTATTGGATTTTGTTCAACGAATCAATGCAGGAGAAAACGGTATCATCATGGAAAATGATGAGCTTGCAATTTTACTAAATGGATTGAAACTAACGAATGAAGATTGGATTGACGTTTCTGATGCAATGTCTAAAAATATGCTTCCTGAGCAACGTATTCGTCTATTTGAAATGTTAAGTGAGAAAAATGATGATGCAATGGAAGGATATTTATTTACTCTTTATGATTTGCAAATGATTGATACAGCAAATGAAATTCTCAATAATACTTCGAAAGACGATTATTTGATTTTCAAAGCATATCGTGATCTTAAACGTGCTAATAAACATTACGATATTGCTATTTTTCTTCGTAGAAGCTGTGACTGACAATAAAAGGTAGCATTCTTTGCTCCTTTTCCCCTCCAAGGTAATTTTATGACTCCAAAGCTCTCTTTTAATACTCCAATCTATGCTCTTGCACCACTTGCCGGATATACAGATCTTCCATTTCGCAATGTTGTAAAAAAATTCGGTGCTGATTTGACGGTAAGCGAAATGTTAAGTTCCAATGCACTTGCATATGGTTCAACCAAAACACTTAGAATGATGGAACGAAGTCCGAATGAAGACCCTTATTCCGTTCAGATTGCCGGTGCGGAAGAAGATATTGTTCGTCGTGCGGTAGAGGTTTTGAACTCGGTGGATAATATCGATATTATCGATCTCAATTGCGGGTGCCCGGTTCCAAAAATCGTTTGCCACGGATCAGGAAGTGCTCTTTTAAATGATTTACCTCGTATGGCACGTATTATTGATATGATTAAAAAAACATCGAATAAATCGACGCTGAGTGTTAAAATCCGTCTCGGTTTCGAGTCTAAAAATCATATTGAGATAGCAAAACTAGTTCAAGAATGCGGTGCCGATTTTATCGCCGTTCATGGGCGTACACGTGCAGGTAAATTCAAAGCTCCTGTAGATTATGACGCTATCGGTGAGATCAAAGCCGCTGTAGGTATCCCAGTAATTGCCAATGGTGATATTGATTCTTACGAGAAAGCACAATGGGTATTAAAACATACAAAAGCTGATGGGGTTATGATCGGTCGCGGAGCCGTCGGTGCACCGTGGATTTTTCATCAGCTTAAATCGGGGAGTTCAACTGTTGATCCTCTAATCAAACATGCGATAATTATGGAACATTTGGACGGGATGGTGAGTTGCTACGGTGTACGTGGTGTTGTAACATTTCGTAAACACGTTCATACGTATTCAAAAGGGTATGAGGGAGCATCGGCATTACGTGATCTCGTCAACCGAATTGATGATCCTATCCACTTTCGCGCCGTCGTCGATGAGTTTTTTCTCACACACCGTCAAATTGGCGAAGGTTTTAAAGCCTCTGATATGAAATGTGAGTGTTAATTACGATAATGCACAATAAAATTAAAGCTAAAACTCAACAAATAGTTAAAAATCCAGCTACTCGAAAAGTTTTTATGTCCATGAAACCTGCTAAAACCATTTGGGGGTTTGTTGGTGTCATTCTTTTTTTTATTGCTCCTGAAATTATTGCTTTTATTTGGGGAAGTGATATCACACATTTTGCTCAAGTGAGATTAGCAATGAGTGTATCTGTTATAAATCGGCAATATTATGAACTCTTGGTAATGCTTTTTAAAGATGGCGGAAGCTGGATTAATCTTACAATTGGGTTTGCACTGCTGATTTGGCTTTTTTTCTGATTAGTTCAAACAACTTCCTTTGCACGGTTACTTTAGTGTTAGCCTCTTTGGCTACAATCGCATCAAAAAGGAAATAATAATGTCAATCGATTTTTACAATGCTGGTATGAATGCGTACGCTACAAAACGTTTTGAGGAAGCTTATGAGTGGTTTTCAAAAGATGAAATGGATCCGCGTTGTATGTTTGCTCTTGCAACCCTTTACTATAATGGGCAAGGTGTAGCGCGTAATTTTACGAAATCGACGGAATATTATGCATCAGCGGCTGAAGCTGGAATATTACCTGCGCAGGTAAGTGCAGGATTCGCATTTGCGAATGCTATGGGTGTACCTGAGGATTTTGACAAAGCAGCGTATTACCTGAAAATGGCAGTGGCTCAAGGTGAACCTGCGGCAAAAGTTACTTTGGCAGAAATTTATGCCAAAGGATATGCCGGAGGGAGTCGTAAAGAAGCGGCTGTTTTAATAAAAGAGGTCTTGGCTTCAACGGGCGGGGAAGAAGCATATGATGTTTATGCGCGTTACGAATTGAATAATGTGTAAATGTTGTCAAAGGAATATTGTTCCTTTGGCATTCTAAATCAATAGGAACCTGAAGCTTTTTCTTTGTAGGAATCGAACATTTCGTCTTGTGCTGCAGGGGCAAGTTGAAAATATCCGTCTAGCTCACGATGCTTGGACTGTAAAAGAGTTTCAAATTCATTTTGAGTAATAGGGACATTGTCTTGAAATTTATCCAGTAAAAGAGTGTTATTACCCAAAATAACCAGATAGCTCATTGTTCCATAATCGAGCATTGCTACTGTATTTGTATTGTCGAGCGTTTTTTGAAATCGTATATGAACCCCGCCAGTATCGGAAGTTGTTTTAATAGGTATAGTCATATTTTCTTGGGTTTCTGCAGAGGACTTTTTATTAAATAACCATGGAGCTTTAGGCTCATTATGTATGGTTTCAGCACGTTTGGCAATATTTTGTTTTAGCCAAAATAAGATAGCGATACCGATTAACAAAATAGCAATTACAACATAATAACTTTGTTCGAATTCACTACCACTTTTTGTGGGGAGTCCGGTAAGTGCAGTTTCATCTACAGGAGATGTCTCAGTAGAGTTTGAGACAGTTTGATTCATAAAACGAAGTCTGAGACCATAAGAATCGGATGTTTTGGACGCTTGCATCATGACGTCATTTGAGATTTTGGCAACAATTTCGATTTGTTCACCTTGTGGTGCAATAGTGATTTTATTTAAGTATTTTGAATTGATACTTTTTATTTTTGGAGCATCAATTGTTGCACCTTCGAGTTTTATAACGACAGTGTTTTCTTGGCGATTTTGTCGAAGTACTCCCTCGTAGGGAGTGTCAAATGTAAGCATTACATCTACGCGGTCATTTCTATCATATACGTTATAACTGAGAATTTTAGAACCCCATAAAAATACGGGAATTAGTAAAATAGCAAGGATGATTTTCATAGTCTCTCTTTTGAAAGGTAATAAAGGACGGCACTTGAATCGAGTACCTCATTGATACGAATAGCCAGATTTTTTTCGTAAACCATAACTTCACCTTTTCCGATAATACGTCGGTTTACATAGGATTCAACACTTTCACCTGCCGGTTTGCCTAAATCGATTACGGACCCTTTTTCCAGTTTTAGTATTTCGCCCAATGAGAGGGTGGTTTGTCCCAAGTCAGCAACAAATTCAACTTCCATATCCAAAAGCCCTTCGTAGTCCATCCATGAAAGTTCTTTGATCGGATCAAAAGGTTGATCTTTGGGATGAATAGTCGGTGTTAATAAAGTTTCTTCCATTTTTAAAGCCTTTTTAGTGCAAGCATCATGGCACCGTTTTCTATTCCTAAATGGTGTACGCTATCGAAAGTTGTGTGAACTGAATTGTCTAAAACAAAAAATGGTGTAGCAATGAGCATGGTTTTTTCATATGCTTCAGCAGCTAAAACTTTTGCACTGCCAACGATCATATTGGTTATTTCTAAAAGCATATCGATTAATGTTTGCTCGTCGTTCGTGTTTTCGCCTAAGAATATTTCAGCAATTACTTGGACCAATGAATAATCACAACCTACATAAGCACGATGAAATACCCCTTCGTCAGTTTCAATATCGATATAAGCAAGAAGTGTTCTCTTTTGATTAATGTTTTCCATAGATTGACATACAAATGAGAGTTGATGGAGACAAAAATTCTCGGCTGCTTGAACAATAATGGGCAACATCGCTATCCTTTAGAGATTAAGTATGTAGATTGATTATATCGTAAAATCAAGTTATATAAAAGGGGGTTCTTTGAAGCCTGAAGCAAGTATAATCGCGCGATACAAAAATTATTTTGAATACCATCGGGGCTTAAGCACCATTGGTTATACTTGCCGTTAAGGCATAAAACAAGGGAAGCGCTCGCTCTGCGATGTTTCCTAGAAACGCTTGTCTCTATGTGAGGCAGAAAAGTGATGAAATGACAATTGAATTAGCACTTTTAGGGGTTGGAGTCGGGGCCCTTTCAGGTTTTTTTGGAATCGGTGGCGGCACTGTGAGTGTTCCTATATTGCTTTATCTAGGTTTTGGAATCAAAGAAGCGATCGGTATATCCATAATGCAAATGGTAGCAGGTTCTTTAATGGCGGCATGGATTCATCATAAAAACCAGACGTATGTTGTAAATGATATTAAATATTTTGGATATGGCGGAATATTTGGAGCGATAATCGGCGGCTTTTTAGTTAAATTGCTTGCAGCTACGATACTTGAGTGGCTTTTTTTAAGTATCGTGGCATTTACTTTGGGACGTTTAGCTTTTTCAAACCCAGTACCGACGCGTGCAGAAGTTATTAACCGTCCTTTATATGGGGCTATAGGTGGAGCTATAGGGGTCTTTTCGGGAATGTTAGGTGTTGGAGGCTCGATTCTAATGACACCAATATTGGTAAGTTTTATGGGGTTTCCTCTCAAAAAAGCTTCTGCTGTTGGGCTCTTTTTTGTTATGTTTACATCGATTTCTGGTTTTTCAACGTTACTATGGCTTGGGCTTGTCAATCTCCACGCTGGAATGATTATGGCATTCAGCTCTTTAATAGGGATTTTTTTTGGAATTTGGCTGTTGCATAGAATTAAAGTTAACCATTACAAGCAGATTTTGGTTGTTTTTTACATTATTATTTTTGTCATTACGGCATATAAACTGATTGCGAGGTAAATATTATGAATATGATTAAAATTATTGGGGCGCGCGAGCATAACCTTAAAAATATCTCTTTGGAAATTCCGAAAAATAAGTTGGTGGTCTGTACGGGGATCAGCGGCAGTGGAAAATCAACTCTCGCATTTGATACTCTCTATGCCGAGGGGCAACGCCGTTATATTGAGTCACTTTCAAGCTATGCACGTCAATTTTTAGATCGTGTTGGTAAACCTGATGTGGATAAAATCGAAGGGCTCACCCCAGCCATCGCGATTGATCAAAAAACGACTTCTAAAAACCCTCGTTCTACCGTTGGGACAATAACTGAAATTTATGACTATTTACGTCTTTTATATGCTCGTATCGGAATACAGCATTGTCATTTGTGTGGCAAACAGATATCAAAAATGTCGGCTCAAGATATTATTAATCAGGTTCTGAAACTTCCTGAGGGTTCAAAGATTGTTATTTTGGCTCCATTAGTGAGGGAAAAAAAGGGATCCTTTGCTGATATTCTCGAATCGCTTCGTCACAAGGGGTATGTTCGTGCCATGATAGATGGGGTTATGGTTCGTTTGGATGAAGAGATCGAACTTTCAAAAACTAAGAAGCATACTTTGAAAGTCGTTATAGACCGTTTGATTGTTAAAGACGATAATCATGACCGTGTTGCGCAAGATGTTGAAAAAGCACTCAAAGAGAGTTATGGTGAGGTAGAGATCGAGATCCAAAATCATGATGAAATTGGTATGGCAGAGAAATTAATTCATTACAGTGAACACAGTGCATGTTTTGATTGTAAGGTGAGTTTTGATCCACTCGAGCCGCTCTCGTTTTCGTTTAACTCTCCAAAAGGGGCATGTTCAGAATGTGACGGGCTTGGGATACGATACGCCCTCGATTATGACAAAATTATCGACTCTGAATTACCTATTGAAAAAGGGGCAATCAAAATCGTTTACGGGTTTAATAAGGGATACTATTTCACCTTTCTCAAAGCATTTTGTGCCGCAGAGGGGATCAATATCACCGTACCGTTTTATGCTCTCGAAGAGTATCAGAAAAAAGCGATCCTTCACGGCAGTGTCGATGAAGTGGAGTTTAAATGGCAAGATCACCCGATACGACGCGTATGGCCTGGGATCGTCCGTATCGCCTACGATATTTTCAAAGATGAAAAAGACCTTGCTGATTATATGTCCGAAAAACCGTGTAATATCTGTAACTCGCATCGTCTCAAGCGTGAATCACTTGCGGTGCGTGTTGCGGAAAAAGGGATCGGAGAGGTCATCTCAATGCCGCTCAAAGATTCGTATGCGTGGTTTGCCGATCCCAAAACTTTTGAAGGTTTGAGTGAACAAAGTGCGATGATCGCGAGCTCGATTTTGAATGAAATACGAGAGCGTCTCTTTTTCCTTTTTGATGTTGGGTTGGGATATATTTCTCTCAGCCGTGATGCCCGCACCATCAGCGGAGGAGAAGCTCAGCGTATCCGTATTGCGAGCCAAATTGGGAGTGGTTTGACGGGGGTAATGTACGTTCTCGATGAGCCGAGTATTGGACTTCATGAACGCGATACCCTAAAACTGATCCGAACGTTGCGATCATTGCAGGAAAAAGGGAACACTGTTATCGTCGTCGAACATGACAAAGAGACGATTGAGAATGCCGATTATATCGTCGACATCGGTCCAGGTGCCGGAAAATTCGGCGGAAACGTCGTTTTTGCCGGAACTCTCGATGAGATGAAAAAGTCCGATACGCTGACTGCTCAGTATCTTTCCGGACGGAAAAAAATCGAGTATTTTTACCGTAGGGCTCAGAAAGAGTGGATGAGTATTAAAAATGTCACTTTGAATAATATTGAAAACCTTTCTGTTGAGATTCCTTTGCATAATTTTGTGTGTGTGACAGGTGTGAGCGGAAGTGGGAAAAGTTCATTGATTTTGCAAACACTTCTCCCCGTCACGCGTGAGATCCTCAACCATGCTCGTAAAATAAACCGTGTAGCTGGAGTCGAAGTGGAGGGACTAGAGAAACTCGATAAAGTGATCTATCTCGATCAAAGTCCGATCGGGCGGACTCCGCGTTCCAATCCCGCCACCTATACGGGGGTGATGGATGAGATTCGTAATCTAATGGCAAAAACCAAAGAGGCACAAATCCGTGGATATACGGCGTCACGCTTTAGTTTCAACGTCAAAGGCGGTCGATGTGAAAAATGTCAGGGAGAAGGGGAAATCAAGATCGAGATGCACTTTTTACCCGATATCATGGTCAAATGTGATGCATGTCACGGCAGTCGATACAATCTCCAAACACTGCAAGTAGAGTACAAAGGAAAAAATATTTCAGATGTTCTGAATATGTCAGTGGGTGAAGCATTGGAATTTTTTGCCCCGATTCCAAAAATTAAAGCGATTTTACAAACGCTGAGTGATGTGGGGCTTGATTACATCACGTTAGGACAAAATGCGGTAACTCTCTCAGGCGGGGAAGCACAACGTATTAAATTGGCAAAAGAGCTGAGTCGTCGCGATACCGGAAACACTCTGTATATTCTTGATGAACCGACGACTGGACTCCATTTCGACGACGTTAACCGTCTTACTAAGGTGCTTCATAATTTTGTTGAACTAGGTAATTCGGTGCTCGTTATCGAACATAACCTCGATATGATTAAAAATGCAGACTATATCATCGATATGGGGCCTGAGGGGGGAAGCGGCGGTGGATTACTTGTCGCAGAGGGTGATCCTGAAAGTGTTGCCAGAGATTGGGAAAAAACGGGAAGTTTTACCGGAAAATATTTGGCAAATGAGCTAAATAGGTTATAATAACAATACTTGCTTTGTATAGGACAATGAATGAAAAGCTCAATAATAAACAGTATTAAATCTTTACCGCCACTTCCTAAAACGGTCTTTGATATGCAACGTATTTGCAATGATCCAAACTCATCAATTCAGGATTTAGTCAAAACAGTTGAACACGATCCGATGATTGTTGCTAATTTGCTCAAGGCTGCAAATTCCCCGTTGTACAGTTTTAGACGAGAGATTAGTAATGTTTCTCAAGCAGTCTCCTTATTCGGTATGAGTATGACGAGATCTATTGGTATCGGTAATTCGGTACGAAAACTTTTGAATGTCGATATGGAACCTTATGGCATTAGTTCAGACCGTTTTGCAGAAATATCTTCCATGCAAGCGGCATTGATGCATGCCTGGTATGGAAAGATTGATCGTACTAAATCAGATAAATTGTTTTTGGCTTCTTTTTTACAGGAGACAGGGAAAATTATTATTGCCAGTGATGTTATTCAAGAAGATTTTGCAAGCAGTTTTAAATCAGATATTAGTTCGACTGTGGATATTGCTATGGTGGAACGTACTTATATTCAAGAGACAACAGCTACTGTTACAGCGGCAATTTTTACCCATTGGAATTTTGAGAAAGAGTTTGTAGATATGATCGCTTTTTCAGATACACCCGAAAATGCTCCTGAAGAGATAAAAGAGTATTCAACAGCATTGAACATTGTGAAAACAATTATTCCGATAAATGATCCATTAAACGAACATGGTATCACTCTTGGTATTCAAAAAGCACAAGCAGCAGGATATGATATAGTAAAATTACAAGTAGCTATTGATTCAATATTTGACGCAATTCAGCCTAAATAAAGTCGATTGATGGCGCAACAAACCGTTACTATAATCGATACATTTGGATTTTTCTTTCGTAGTTTTTATGCTCTTCCCCCTCTTAAAAATAAACAAGGTTTCCCGACCGGTCTTTTGACCGGATTTATCAACTTTATCGCCTCACTTCATAAAGACCACAGCAGTGATTATTTGATTTTTGCCCTCGATGCCAAAGGTCCGAGCTTCCGTGCCGAAATCGATCCAAATTACAAAGCCAACCGATCTCCCGCACCCGAAGAGCTGGTGATGCAGCTCCCCATCGCGATAGAATGGATCGATAAAATGGGCTATAAATCGCTATCACAGAGCGGTTTTGAAGCCGATGATATGATTGCTTCGGTTGTGCGTCAAGCACGTCAACACGGCTTTTTGGTTCGTGTCGTATCGCACGATAAAGACCTCTATCAGCTCATCGATGACGATCGGGTCGTCCTCGTCGATGCGATCAGCAAAAAAGTGATGAATGAGCGTCATTGCTCTGAAAAGTATGGTGTTCATCCCCGTCAGTTCATCGATTATCAATCCCTTATTGGTGATACCGCCGATAACGTCCCTGGCGTCAAAGGGATCGGAAAAGTCACAGCTGAAAAACTTTTAACACAATTTGGTACACTCGATGCTCTTTATGAAAGACTCGAAGAGGTGACACCGTCTAGGATCAAAGGGTTGTTAGAAACATACCGTGACGATGCATTTCGCTCCCGCGAGCTGGTACGGCTCAAAGACGACGTATTCGATCATCTCGATTTTTCTGAATTTGCGATGCATTTTGAAAATCCGTTTTTACCGATTTATGATGATTTGGTTCACTATGAGATGAATGCGGTATTGCGTACCCTCAAAGCCAAAGCACTGTTTGAAGAGTCGCAACCCACTACTGCACCTGCAAAAGTAGAAAAGGTAGAAGTTCCTCACTGCGAGAGTATAGATGGATGCAGTATACTGATTGATAATGATGAGACGTTATTTACTCTTATCCAAACCATCCCTCACGATGCTATTGTCGCTTTTGATACCGAGACGACGGGACTTGACCCGACCAAAGATCATCTCGTCGGGTTTAGTTTCAGTGTTGACGGAAAGAGCGGCTACTATGTTCCGATGATGCACAGCTATCTGGGGGTAGGGGATCAAATAAGTGCTGAAGTTGCTAAGAAAGCTATTTTAGCCATCTTTGAACATCGTGTTATCGGACATAATATCAAATTCGACCTCCATTTCGTCACCCGATTTTTAGGGGTTGATCGCTTATCTATCCATGCCGATACGATGGTGCTTGCGTGGCTCACCGATTCCGCGCGTTCTCTCTCTATGGATAACCTTTCCCAGAACCTTTTGCACCATGAGATGATCCATTTCAAAGACACAGTCAAGAAAGGGGAAAACTTCGCCTCTGTCGCCATCGAAGATGCCTGTAAATATGCGGGAGAAGATGCCTACATCACCTATCGTCTGTATGAGGTATTGCGTGAACAGCTCCTGCTAAAAGGGGGAGATGAAGCGCTCAATGAAGCGATCAATGTTGAGTTTCCGTTTACATTGACACTTCTTGGAATGGAGAGAGAAGGGATAGCGGTCGATGTTGCGACACTCGAAGCGTTTAAAACCGAAGTGGCGAAAGAGATCGCATCCCTAACCGAACAGATCCATACTGCATGCGGAACCGTATTTAATCTCAACTCTCCGAAACAGCTGGGAGTTATTCTTTTTGAAACACTTGGACTTGCTCACGGTAAAAAAACCAAGACGGGATACAGCACGGATGAGCAGGTTTTGGATGGACTGAAAGATGAGCATCCCGTCATACCGATGCTGTTGCAGTACCGCGAATATCACAAGCTCTTTTCCACCTATATAGAGCCGCTCATTGCACTAGCGCAAAACGATTCCGATTCCCGTATCTACACCTCATTTGTCCAGACGGGGACGGCGACGGGACGGCTCAGTTCTAAAAATCCGAATCTCCAAAATATCCCCGTCAAAACCGCATTGGGGATGCGTATCCGTGAAGCATTTGTCGCCCCTGAGGGGAAAAAACTGATCGGAATCGACTATTCGCAGATCGAACTGCGTCTTCTTGCCCATTTTAGCCAAGACAGTGTATTGGTGAATGCGTTCAACGAAGGGCATGACATCCACATGCAAACGGCGATAGCGTTATTCGGCGAAGCGGAAGCGGCAAGTAAGCGTAACATCGCCAAAACGGTCAATTTCGGACTATTGTACGGGATGGGACAGAAAAAGCTCTCCGATACGTTGGGCATTTCGACCAAAGAGGCAAAAGAGATTATCGAACGTTATTTCGAGACCTTCCCGAGTGTCAAAGGGTACTTTAGCGGTATCGTTGAGCAGGCCAAAGAGATGGGCTACGTTGAGACACTGTTGCACCGCCGCCGCTATTTTGATTTCGGCAGTGCGACCCCGATGCTCAAAGCCGCCTACGAGCGCGAATCGGTCAATACCGTATTTCAAGGCTCAGCAAGTGATCTCATCAAGCTCTCGATGAACAAAATTGACACGATGATCCGCACTGAAAACCTCCGTGCCAAGATGCTGCTGCAAATCCACGATGAACTGATTTTTGAGGTGGATGAAGATGTGGCGGAGGAATATGCGAGCCGTTTCGTCGAGGTGATGGAGAGTATCTTAGAACTTCGTGTTCCGCTGAAAACGTCGATGCATATCGGGAATCACTGGGGTGAATTGAAATAATCGTAAAGGGATTAAAATGGTCGAAAAAATCTTAGCCAATCTCGAAAAATCGTCATGTGCAGTTGATAATACATTTTTGCAAGCTGTGAGCGAAGTTCTTCATTCTCTAGAATCTGTAGTTGATAGTGATCCTAGATACGATGCTTATGCTATTTTGGAGCGTTTAGTAACTCCTGACAGAGTTATTCAGTTTAAAGTGCAATGGGTAGATGATCAAAATCATGTTCAAATTAACAATGGCTATCGTATCCAATTTAACAATGCTCTTGGACCTTATAAAGGTGGTCTTCGTTTCCACCCAAGTGTGAGCATAGGTGTATTAAAGTTTTTAGCGTTTGAGCAGATCTTTAAAAATTCGTTAACTGGATTGCCTATCGGTGGAGCAAAAGGGGGAAGCGATTTCGATCCCAAAGGGAAAAGTGATTTTGAGATTATGAAATTCTGCCGCGCTTTTATGCGTGAACTACATCAGTATATCGGTGCGCGTATCGATGTACCTGCTGGAGATATTGGAGTAGGATCCAGAGAAATCGGGTATCTTTTTGGTGAGTATAAACGGATAACTCATCAATACGACGGAGTGCTGAGTGGTAAACCCTATGCATTTGGTGGATCGCTCATGCGTCCTCAGGCGACGGGATATGGCGTAGTCTATTTTGCACGTGAAATGTTGAATGTAGAGCTGCAAGAATCTTTGGAAGGGAAAGTGTGTACGGTAAGCGGTGCAGGGAATGTTGCGATCCATACGATTGAAAAGCTTCAGCAAATTGGGGCTTTGGTCGTAACATGCAGCGATAGTGACGGAACGATTTATGATCCCAAAGGTATAAAGCTCAATGTTGTGCGCGAGCTGAAAGAAGAAGGCAAACGTCTTTCTCTTGCTGAATACGCAAAACTTGATCCTGAAGCGGTTTATACTCCGAAAGCTCAATATCCCCAAGATGCTCATGCCGTATGGCAGATTCCTTGTTTTGCAGCATTCCCATGTGCTACTCAAAATGAGTTAAGCCTTTTAGATGCTCAAAAATTGATAGAAAATGGATGTGTAGCCGTGGTAGAAGGGGCAAATATGCCAACAGAAACGGGCGCGATCGAGTTGTTTTTACAAGAAGGTATTCTTTTTTCACCTGGAAAAGCTTCCAATGCCGGAGGGGTTGCAGTAAGCGAATTTGAGATGAGCCAAAATGCTTCGATGGAAAAATGGGATTTTGATAAGGTAGATCGTAAGCTTGATGAATTAATGCGTCAAATTTACAAGAGGGTCTCATTAACTGCGAAAGAGTCTGGACGTGAGCGAAATTTTGTGGATGGTGCGAACATTGCAGCATTCAAACGGGTTGCTGAAGCTATGTTACTCGAAGGTGTTTAATCAAACTCTTTAACCTCTGTTTACTATTGTGAGACTACAATTGCATCCATATTCTATTAATAGGTTTATAAATGAATAAAATACTCTCCTTGTTGGGTTCTATGAAAACCATGGCGGTTCTCATGCTCATTTTTGCCGTTTCTATCGGTTATGCAACATTTATCGAAAACGATTATGGTACTATGAGTGCAAAAGCAGATGTGTATAATGCACGATGGTTTGAAATACTTTTGGGTATTTTAGCGCTCAATCTGATTTTAAATATCATCAATTTTAAAATGATACGCAAAGCAAAATTTTTAGTATTAACGTTTCATGTTTCGTTTCTCATTATATTGATCGGCGCTGCTGTAACACGTTATGTCGGTTATGAGGGGACAATGCATATTCGTGAGGGACAAAGTAATGTTGCGATTGTCAGTTCTGAACCGTATGTAAGTTTTAACGTACGTAAAGAGGGGAAAATGTATTCATTTAATGAACCTCTTTATCTCTCAAAACGTACGACAAATCATTTTGAACATGTTTTATCTGTAGATGGAGAATTGATCAATGTCAAATTGGATAATTACATGGGAGATGCCAATTATGAAGCTGCCGCAGATCCTAAAGGAGAACCGCTTTTTAACTTTATGGTTACAGGAGCACAAGGGGCACAACAAGTCACGTTAAAACGTGGTGAATCTGTAGAAGCAAATGATATTGTTATTGATTTTGATTCAAACAAAACGTATGATAAACCGGTTATAGCATTGAGTGTAGAGGGTGGAAAAGCATACATCAATACCCCTTCAGCTTTGGCAACACTCAGTATGGATACACAAAAAAATGCTACTTTAAATGCCGGTAAACATGAACTGACTAAACGGACACTTTTTCAAACTTCACAAAGTGGATTTGTATTGCGTGATTTCTTTCCAAAAGGATCAATGCAACTAGTTTCAAAACCGGCAAAAGGACCAATGTCTAAAGGTGCTGATGCTCTAACACTCAGCTTTACTATCGGTGATAAAAAAGATACGGCAGTGGTTCTCGGAACACCAGGTGAAGTTGGAGATTTAAAACAGATTGTATTAGGGGACACGGTAATCGAAGCGGCATATGGGTCGATTGAACGTAAGTTGCCATTTGGAATCGGGCTGCGTGATTTTGAACTTGAGCGATATCCTGGATCAATGTCACCGGCATCGTATGCAAGTGAAGTGACTGTTTTTGATGCAGCAAATCATAAAAATTTTAATTTTCGAATTTATATGAATCATGTTTTAGATTACCAAGGGTATCGATTTTTTCAATCTTCATACGATCAAGATGAACTGGGAACGGTCCTTTCGGTTAATCATGATCCGGGAACTTGGATTACCTATTTAGGATATTTGTTATTAGCGATTGGAATGTTTGGAATGTTGATTGTTAGCAATAGCCGTTTTAATGCACTGAGTGCAAAACTAAAATCACTTGATGCTCAAAAAATTGTTGCCTCTTTAGCATTGGTAATGTTGGTTTTTTCATCAACAAATGTAATGGCATCTGATGAATCAAACCCAGTTATTAAAATTGCAGAATCTTTTGATAAAACTCATGCAGATAATTTCGGACGTTTGATTGTACAAGATGCCAGTGGCCGTATGAAGCCGATAGATACTCTATCGCATGAGATTTTGGCAAAGCTAAATCGTAACGATACCTTTTTGGGATTAAGTTCAAATCAGGTAATTCTAGGCATGATGCTTCGTCCTGATGCATGGCGTGAGATTGCAATTATACGCACAGGTGATAAAGAGATTAATAAGCTGATAGGGCTTTCGCCAGATGCAAAAACAGCAGCTTTTTCACAATTTTTTGAATCTCCAGATCAAATAAGTGGATATAAATTAGCTACGTTGGTTGATGATGCCAATCGTAAAGCACCCGGAAAACGAGATAAGCTAGACAAAGCATTGCTACAAGTTGATGAACGTGTTAATGTTGCTTATATGGTTTATACTGGGGCTTTAGTACGTATGTGGCCTGTTCCGAATGATAAAAATCATAAATGGGATGCAACAATTGATGCATTGCAAACGTTTCCTCCCAAAGAATCTGAAATTGTCCGTCTATTGGCAATCGGTTATTTTAGTACGATTGATGAAGCGATTAAAACTAACAATTGGGATAAAGCAAACGCTGCATTGACCCGTATCGAAAAATATCAACGTTTCGTCGGTGCGAGTGTTTATCCAAGCCAAAAGAAAATTTCTATTGAGATTATGTACAATAAAACAAATATATTCGAGCAGTTATGGCCTCTTTATTTTGTTGTTGGGTTTACATTATTGATTTTATCGTTTATCAAGATACTCAAACCAACCTTTAAAGGGGAAATGCTCACAAAAGTCTCTTTCGGACTTCTTGTTTTATTTTTTATTGCGCATACGAGCGGCTTGATTATGCGCTGGTATATAGCAGGGCATGCTCCGTGGTCAAACGGTTATGAATCGATGGTTTATATCGGATGGGCAAGTATGTTGGCAGGATTTATTTTTTCACGCAAATCGGTAATGACCATGGCGGCAACGGCAATCATGACGGGACTTATCCTTTTTGTCGCTCATTTAAACTGGATGGACCCGCAAGTGACTAATCTGGTTCCGGTTCTTCAATCGTACTGGCTTAGTATCCATGTCTCTATGATTACTGCCAGTTATGGTTTCTTGGGACTAGGTGCGTTATTGGGAATGATCACACTGATATTGTTTATTTTCAAAAAAACACATAATGCTGATCGTTTGAATTTAGCGATAAAAGAACTTAATGCGATTAATGAGATGAGTTTAATTTTCGGTTTGGTTCTTTTGACTGTAGGAAATTTTCTCGGCGGTGTTTGGGCGAATGAGAGTTGGGGACGTTATTGGGGATGGGATCCAAAAGAGACATGGGCTTTAGTAACCATTCTCGTTTATGCGGTTGTATTGCATGTTCGATTTATCAAAGGTGCTTACAGTGATTTTATCTATAGTGTGATTTCTTTATTAGCTTTTACTGCCGTCTTGATGACTTATTTCGGTGTAAACTATTATCTCGCAGGGATGCATTCGTATGCTAAAGGTGATCCGGTTCCGGTTCCCGATTTTGTACCATGGACATACGCCGTGATCGCCATAGTAATAGCGATGGCATATCCGAAACGTTCTACAAAATAGATTTTTCCCCTGTTGGGGAGAAATATTAATGTTTTGCCAAATATGACTGCAATATATCCAAACTGGTTGTTGTTTCTGAATCCAGAGGAATGACCGAGATCGAAATGGCAATACCGACTTCTTTTAGCCATTCTGCATAGAAATCAATCAATTGCGGTTTTTCATTATCTTTTCTAAAAATAATAAAATCATCTCCCTGAAAACGGATAATAGGTAATTGAGGATAACGCTCTTGCAACATTTGTGCATAGCGCTTGAGGAGATCATCACCCTTTGACCATCCATATGCTTTATTAAATTGGCTGATATTTCCTAGATTGACCATCCATAATTGCTCATATTGCCCAAAATCTGGTTCAAAAAAGAGAAAATTTAGATAGGCTGAAGTGTAAACTCCCGTCAGTGCATCTTTGTAAAAATAGGAGAATCGTTCCATCTCCAACGGCGATGTTGGGCGCTGTGACGTAATGGCTTCAAGGGATAGATTTGACAGTGAAATAAGTGCAGCATCGATAACTTCAGGAAGGAATTTAACGCCGCGTATAGATGATAATTCATCTAATGCTTCTTGTAATGATTTACGGCCTTTATAGATACGATTTGTTGTCATTGCATCAAAACAATCAGCGACAGCCATAATCTGAGCAAGTAAAGGAACCATATCACCTTTTAACTTATTTGGATATCCACTACCGTCAATTCTCTCATGATGGTAGCGAACAATCTCAGCAAGAGAAGCAAAGATATCGAATTGTTTTAAAAGGTTGTAGCCTGCATTGACGTGTTCCTCAATCAGAGTGCGTTCTATAGTATCCAATGCACCTGGTTTGAGTAAAATCGAGTCAGGAATGGCTACTTTGCCAATATCGTGGATAGTACCTGCTCTATAGAGCTCTTCTTGCTGTTCGAGTGATAATCCCATTTGCTTGGCTATTAGTCGAGAGTATTCTCCGACACGTCTTCCGTGCCCAGCAGTGTAATTGTCTCGCTGTTCAATGAGAGATACCAGAGATAAAAGATTTTGTTCATATAAAGCAATTTTTTCATGAATTCTATCATGTGATATACGATATCCACGATAAATTCCAAATAGTCCCATTATCCAAATGATAAATAAGATGATAATATTGTTGCGCATCGGGGTAATAAATATTTTTTCATAATTGTTTAGGGGGATTGCAATAGAAAGTCCACCGCGTATATCACCGATTTTATATCCTTGGTCTTTATGACATTTCATACATTGTTCATCAATAAAAAAAGGTTTCATGTAATGCAAGGTATTTTGATCATTAAAATGATAGAGGTCATTATGTGTTATTTCAATTTGTTGCAAAGCATCTCTTTCCCAAGGTTCAGGAGCGTTATGCGGGTTGAGAAGTTTTAGGCTAGTAAGGTGGTCTTTAACGGTAGAATATTTTTGGTACGAATCGGTGATTTGTCGTAAAGCGTAAGCAGGATTAATAAGTGTTAACTGTAGCCCATCTGTAGTATTTACATCACGATGAGTAACTTTTAAATAAGGATTTATCGGAGTATTTTTAGAAATAGGGGCATATACTCCCCCTTTTGAAGCAATCCAAGTCCGAAAAGAAAGATCTTTATTGATACTTGTTTTTGCTTCTAGCAAAGCTAAAGTTTGAATTTCATGCTGTTTTTGATAAATTATAAAGCCAATAAAAAAAGCTATTAGTAAAGTCCAGCATGCAGCCAAAAAATAAAAAATCTTTAATAATTGATGTTTTTTCAAATACTATTTACCTTCGTATTGAGATACTAGATAAATAATAACTTCTTATTATTTAAACCACCCTTTGACTTTTTCAAACGTTGATTCAAACAAACTCTCATGAGGTTTTGATTCAATACCGAAACTCTCTTGGAGCTTTTGTAATAGTTCTTCTTGCGTAGAATTGAGGCGGTTAGGGTAGGTAAGGTGAATTTGAGCGATTAGATCCCCTTTTCCGCGTCCATGGACATCCGCAACCCCTTCTCCTCGGAAACGATACTGTTGGCCATCTTTCGTGCCGGTTTCGAGTTCTAAAGTCACCTCACCATTAAGTGAAGGGATGAGGATATCTTCACCTAGAACTGCTTGGGTGAAAAATACGGGAACTTCGAGATATATATCATTGCCACTTCGGATAAAGTGGTTATCTTCTTCTACTTCAAATGTGACATACATGTCGCCGCGTACACCGCTTTTTCCAGTGTTACCGCGTCCTGATACTCGTAAACGGTTGCCAGTATCGATACCGGCAGGTACTTTTATGCTAACACTCTCTTTGCTCTCAGTGTAACTTTTTCCATTACAATCGACGCATTTTTCACTTGCCATTGTCCCTTCGCCATGACATGCAGGACAGGTTTGTGAAAAGGTCATAAATCCTTGACGCACATATACTTGTCCTTTGCCGCCACATTGGCTACAAGTGGTTACTTTACCCTCTTTTGCTCCAGTTCCTTTACATGTTTTACATGAATTTTTAGTACTGAATTTAACCTCTTTTTCACATCCAAAGACGGCTTCTTTGAAGCTAATGCGCATTTCAACACCCATATCGAGTGGAAATTTGTCACTTGGCGCACGTGATTGTTTACGGCCTCCACCACCGAATCCGTTAAACATTTCTTCGAAAATACTTCCGAGATCATCAAAGCCGCCGCTACTTCTACGACCGCCACCCCCTTGGAGACCCTCTTTGCCGTATCGGTCATAGATCGAGCGCTGTTGATCGTCACTGAGGACTTGATACGCTTCATTACAGAGTTTAAATTTGTGCTCTGCTTCTGAATCATTAGGATTACGGTCCGGGTGATAGAGCTTTGCCATACGGCGATACGCCTTTTTGATCTCATCACCATTAGCATTTTTAGTGACTTCTAAAATTTCATAATAACTGAGGTTTTCCACGTATTCACTCCGAAAAGACTATTTTTTTGCGAATTATACCATGAGAAAAAGAGTGTTAGCTTAATTGAGCCACTACGACTAAACTATTTTTGGAACAACCTTTGCTACAATACGTCCATGAAACGTTCCCTAGAGAAATTTAATCGCCTCGTCGACGCATTACAGCAACTCCCGACTATCGGACAAAAATCAGCTACCCGTTTGGCTTATCATATGGTTATGCATGATAGCTTCGGTGCGCTCAAACTAGCTCATGCTATTGAAAATGCTGTTACATCTTTAAAAAAATGCCGATCCTGTGGTGGTCTGAGTGAAGATGAATTGTGTGCTATTTGCAGTGATGAGTTTCGTAATCATGAAGTGCTTTGTATTGTTGAAAATGCAAAAGACATTTTAACATTTGAAGAAAATGGTCTTTTTGACGGTCGTTATTTTGTTCTCGATTCTCTCGAAGAGCTTGATCTCGCCCATTTGCGCGGTATCGTTCAAAGTGGAATAAAAGAGGTTATTTTTGCCATGACTCCTTCGATTGCGAATCAAGGGGTAATGCTTTATATCGAAGACAAATTAAGTCATTTTGATGTCCGATTCAGTCGTATTGCACAAGGGGTTCCGACAGGAGTGAGTTTGGAAAACGTCGATATTCTCTCGCTTACCAAGGCGATGGAAGATCGGGTCAGTATTTAAGTTATTTTAATTTTAGCATCTCTTTATTTTTTACATATATTTTTCTTAATGATTTTCTCATCTACTGCAGGTATGATTTGTACTCTATAATAAATTAAATTTAAAAAGGGTAATCATGCGTTTGATCTGGCTCCAGATTTTGGCACTCCCTCTTTTTGCAGCTCCTTATTCTCTGGGAGAACTTATGGACCATGCACATCAAAGTGACAGTTCATTGAAAGCGGATAAAGAGATAATGCAACAGTATTTTTATCAAAAAGAATCTCTTCGACTTTGGGATAATCCTGAACTTTCTCTTTCGTACGCCAACACAAAGCCAGAGGGAATACAGAGAAAAAATGAGTATGGTATTGCTGTAATACAGTCTATTCAAAAGCCGGCTTTACGTTCGGCAAAAGAGCGGATATTGGATGCAAAAGGGATACAGCTTCAGGCTTTGATACACCAAAAAGAAAATGAGCTGAACGGTAATATACGTCAAAAAGCATATCTTTACACGGTTGCAACAATGATCTCCGAAGAAGCAGATAAAACATTGACACTGGCAACTACCTTGCGCCAAAAAGGGGAAAAGCGGTTTGCTCAAGGGGCAATTTCCAAAGCAAATTTGCTCAAACTGCAAGTCGAAGAAGAGAAGACTAAACAAGAATCTGCGATGGCTCATCTTAAGCGTGAGAGTGCTTTACAGTTACTTAGTGAAAGTGCCCGTTATGATTCTACGATCGAAATAATGCCCATCGCACTCCCTAAGCCGATAGATAACAATGTAAACGTTATTATGGAAAAACTGCCGATGATGATCTATTATAAAGCGGTGAATGATGAATATCGTGCAGAAAAAGAGATCGCCATTGAATCGGTTATTCCAGGGGTAAAAGCGAGTCTCGGATATCAAGAAATGTTTGATCAAAAAGCAATTGTTGCATCATTGTCTATGCCAATTCCTATTTTACATCGAAATGAACCTCTTATCAAAAATACAGAAAGCAAATTGGTCGAAAATCATCTCAGAGAAGATGCTTACCGTTATGAAACAATGCAAAAAATTCTCCGATATCAGCAAATGCTTCACTCTTTTTCAATGATGATAATTTCTCAGCAGGGCGTGATTGCTCAGTCAAAAGAGATGGAATCTATGGCACAAAAAAGTTATGATGAAGGGTATGGTACATTACTTGAACTTCTTGATGCTCGTCGTGTATTTTTAGGTAATCAAAAAGAGTTATTCACTACGCTGGAAAACTATTATGACACACTCGGAGAGATCCAAAAAATAATTCCCCCTATTGAGGAAATAAAATGAATAAACTGTTAATTCTTCCCATTTTTGGAGTGATCATCGCATTGAATGCGAAAGAAATTATCCTTACCCCTAAGCAAATTGTGGATATTGGAATTATTACCGCACCGCTTTCGAATACGCAGACACTTTCTCAGTCAAATCTTCCGGCAACTGTCGTGATTCCGCCGAGTCAGCTTTCGATCGCATCCTCGATGCATGATGGTGTTGTCCAAAAAGTTTATTTTGGTGTAGGTGATACTGTGAGGGCAGGGCAAACAGTAGCGACTGTATCGTCTACGGATGGTTTGACCCTTCAGCGTGAATATATGCAAACAGCTTCTCGTTTGAGTCGTTTAGAATCTCTTGTTAAAAAGGATGAAATACTTTTTAATGAAGGGATCATTTCAGAGCGGGAATTTTTGAAAAGCAAGCAAGATATTTCTCTTCTTTCCGCTGAATTGGCAGAAAAACGAGGGATGATGAAAATGATGGGGATATCTCCTACAAAAACAGGGGTTTTGAGTACGTCCAGTGCTATCATCGCTCCCATAAATGGGATTATACTCGAACAATCTGCACTCATCGGGCAAAGAATAGATGCAATGAGTCCGATTTACAAAATAGCCGATCTTTCTACTCTATGGGTAGAGGTACAAACACCGGCATCTGTCGCAAAAAATATCAAAATCGGAGATATCATTCGGACAAATTTGGGTGCGATAGCAAAAGTAATTAAAATATCGAGTGGTGTAGAACTTCAAAATCAGTCAGTCATTATTCGCGCGGTAATCATATCAGGGAAAGAATTGGTCCGTCCAGGACAGTTTATTCAGGCTGCGATTCAATCTCCTGGTATGAACAGTATTGTAGTTCCTAAAAATGGGTTGGTTCGAAATAAAGGAGAAAGTGTCATTTTTGTTAAAACGATACGGGGATTTTCACCAACCCCGATTAAAGTACTAAAAGAGGAATGTACTACTTTTATTATCACAGCTCCTCTCAAAGGGAATGAGCAGATCGCAATACGTGGACTAGTGCCACTTAAAGGGATGTGGCTCAGCGGAGAGGACGCTACTAAATGAATAAAATTATCTCATTAGCACTCACGCAACGAATTCTTGTCTTTGTTGCAATGATCATGCTTCTAGTCGGGGGATATACAGCGTTTACAAAGCTTCCTTTTGATGCTTTTCCTGAGGTTTCTTCCCCTCAGGTTAAAATTATCATGAAAGCTCCCGGTATGACACCTGAAGAGGTCGAAACCAGAATAATAGCCCCTATCGAAACTGAAATGCTCGGTATTCCAAACCAAAAACTTCTCCGATCGACTGCAAAATATGGGATAGCCGATATAACTATCGATTTTAATGATGGAACGGATATTTACTGGGCACGAGCTCAAATCAGTGAAAAACTTAATGGTATGATGGGTACCCTTCCTGTATCAGTCAGCGGTGGTCTGGCTCCAATCACGACACCATTGGGAGAAATATTTATGTTTACGGTAGAGGGGAATCTTTCACTTGCCGAAAAACGTACATTATTGGATTGGACAATACGCCCAATTTTACGAACAATTCCTGGTGTCGCTGATGTAAACAGTCTAGGCGGGGAGGTTAAGAGTTATCTCGTTAAACCAAATTACTCGATTTTAGGACCGTTGGGAATATCGGTCAAAGAGGTCGAAGAAGCACTAAAGACGAACAATAAAAATGATGGTGCCGGACGGATACACGAGGGAGAAGAAGCATTCCTTGTTCGTTCGGAAGGAAACATCAAAACACTCGATGATATCCGTTCTATTGTATTACGTAGTACAGGTGGTAGAATCATCCGTATCGGAGATGTTGCTACTGTCGAAATGGATAAACTTACTCGCAGCGGTTTTATGACAAAAAATGGAACAGGTGAAACAGTAGCAGGACTTGTTCTGTCCTTGAAAGGGGCAAATGCCCGTGATATCACCGAGCAGATTAAAGAAAAAATATCATCAATTAAACTACCTAAAGGGGTAAGTCTTGATGTTTATTATGACCGTAGCAATCTCGTGGATAAGTCTATTTATACCGTCTCTAAAGCATTGGTTGAGGCAATTGTACTTGTACTTATTCTCCTTTTGCTTTTCTTGGGGGATCTGCGTGCGGCGATAACAGTTGCCGTAATGGTTCCTATGGCCGTACTGGTAACCTTTATTCTGATCCGGCAGTTTGGAATGTCGGCTAATCTGATGAGTCTTGGGGGGCTGACCATTGCGATTGGGATGTTGGTAGACTCAGGGATTGTTGTTGTTGAAAACATTATCGGTCATTTGGGCCATTCACACGGTAAAAATATTCCGAAACTTCACATTATTTATCGTGCTACCAAAGAAGTGTCTACCCCTGTCGTATCGGGTATTTTGATTATTGCAATGGTTTTTTTGCCTTTGGTATCATTAGAAGGGATAGAGGGGAAAATGTTTGTTCCCGTGGCACTTACTATCATTTTCGCATTATTGGCATCTTTGATACTCTCAATGACACTTATTCCGGTATTAGCATCAGTTCTACTCAAAGTTGAGCATGATCATGAATCTTGGTTGGTGCGTAAATTGATGGGTATTTATGAACCTGCACTGAATTGGGCGTTGTCTAATGGGCGGAAAGTTACTTTTGGCGCGCTTGGGGCACTGCTTCTTGCCGGTTTTCTTTACACACAAATAGGTAAAACATTTATGCCGGTATTGGATGAGGGCGATGTTGTTATCAGTTTTGAAACAATTCCTTCTGTAAATATTGATGCTTCCAAAGAACTGATACTCCGTATCGAAAAAAAAATGATGGATAAAGTTCCAGAAATAAAGACCATTGTTGCCCGTACTGGTTCTGATGAATTGGGGCTTGATCCTATGGGATTGGGACAAAGTGATGCTTTTTTTGTTCTCAAACCGATGAAAGAATGGCGTGTTCACGACAAAGAGTGGATTTTAAATGAGATGCGTCAAGTTGCTGTTGAATTTCCCGGAATTGCTTTCGCATTTGGACAACCTATCGAAATGCGTATATCGGAGATGTTGACCGGAGTGCGAGGTGATGTTGCTCTCAAAGTTTTTGGAACAGATTTAAAAAAACTTAACCAGCTTTCCTCACAGATTACAGGAATATTGCAAAAAACACAGGGAAGTATTGATGTATTTACACCGATAAATGAAGGGATGCAATATCTCCAAATAGATATCGATCGCCTCGCTGCAGGGAATTTCGGTCTGAGTGTTGATGAAGTACAAGAACTGCTTAAAACTGCGTTAGAAGGGAGTCAAATAGGAATAGTGATCCAAGAAGGTCGCCGTAGCCCTATTATTGTTCGCGGTGAAAATAACTTTCGTGATTCTGTGACAGCGTTTAGTAATATGTTAATAGCTCTTCCTAATGGAAAAAGTATTCCGCTAAGTACTTTAGCAAAAATTGAACGGATTGAAGGGCCAGTTCTCATTAATCGTGAAAGTGGCATGAGAATGTCGGTTATCCGAAGTAACGTTCAGGGACGAGATTTGGTTAGTTTTGTCGAAGAAGCTAAAGCCAAAGTGGAAAAAGAGGTAGAATTACCTGATGGGTACTATCTCAAATGGGGTGGTGAATTTGAAAACCAGCAGCGAGCTGCGGCACGTCTTGCAATCGTTGTCCCCATTGCAATTGCCTTTATTTTTGTATTGCTCTTTATCACGTTCGGCTCAATGCGTCAGGCCGGGCTAGTTCTAACCAATATCCCTTTTGCGATGATTGGAGGAGTGATGGCGTTATGGCTTTCGGGTGAATATCTTTCCGTTCCGGCATCGGTCGGATTCATTGCTCTCTTGGGGATAGCCGTTCTCAATGGGGTCGTAATGGTTACGTATTTCAATCAATTACGCGCTCTTGGGAATTCTATTCATGTTGTAGTTATTGAAGGGGCTAAACGGCGATTTAGACCTGTTATGATGACTGCGAGTATCGCGGCATTGGGTCTTGTGCCATTGTTGTTTGCTACTGGACCGGGATCTGAAATTCAAAAACCGCTGGCTATTGTTGTCATTGGCGGATTAATCACATCGACATTGTTAACATTGATTCTTTTACCGATTTTTTATCGATGGCTTGAATCTACCCCAACTGAAAAAGAGGAGATAGCATGAACGAAATGCGCCAACTTATGACTATAGTCATTACTCCGGATATTGAAGATATTGTAGTTGATTGGTTGTTGGAACGCCCTGAAATTGAGCGGTTTAACTCCTATCAAGTAAAGTCATATAACAAAGACCACTCTGAATATACCGTAATAGAAAAAGTGACCGGTTGGAAACGAAAAATTGCTATTAGGGTTCTTTTTCCTACGGAAACACTTCCTGAGGTTATTCGCGAGATGAAAATACAATTTGCTAATTCAGGTATTTATTACCGTATTACTCCATTTCTTGATGAAGGCGTTATTTAATTATGCGAATCCTGATTGTAGAAGATGATCCTGATTTACGGGAGCTTTTAGAATCGATTTTGTCGGCTAAATACACAGTAGATGCTGTCGGTACCTTTGCAATGGCGACTGAACATATCGATGGCTATGGGTATGGTGTGATTTTAATAGACCGAAATTTGATGGGAAGTGATAGCGGATTATCACTGATATCTCCAGCAAAAATAAAAAATCCTCAATGCGGGATATTGGTTATGAGTGCTTATGGAACATCCGAAGATAAAATAGAAGGGTTGAATCAAGGGGCAGATGACTATATTGAAAAGCCGTTTGATATCGGTGAACTTCTCGCTAGGATTAATGCACTCTCCCGCCGTTTTGCCCCTTCAAAAATATTGTTTGGAGCACTCAGTATCGATATCTCTTTACGTCAAGTCATTTTGAATGGTGATAAGGTTATTTTGACAAAAAAAGAAGATGCCGTTCTTTTTACGCTGTTGAGCCGTTTAGGACACATAGTCTCTCGTGATGAGATCATTGAAAGTGTTTATGACCATCCAGGAGATATTACATCCAATACCGTTGATGTACTGATTAATACGCTAAGAAAAAAATTAGGTGCTGAACTGATCAAAACTGTTAAAACACGAGGGTACATGATTGAACACCCTTAAGAGCAAAATCATCGCTTTTTTTCTTGTAACGGCATTTCTAATATTTTCTACACTAGCTGTTTTGATTCTCAAGATGGAACGTCAGGATAGAATTGAAGATTTGAGTGCATTGTTGTATCATGTATCCTCAGAAATTTCTACGGAATATCTTGATTTATCCAATCCTTCTGCTGATCTTCGCTATCTTCAGGGTATAGATTACATTCGGACATTGAGTGTGGATAATGCCATCAGCAATCCCCGTTTTAAAATTATTTTAACACCTAAAGTACCTAAACTTCCATCTGATCGTATTGCAGTCGTTACAAAACTTAAAAATGGAACCTTTTTTATGGTGAGCAGTGATACGCGTCTTATCGATAAAAGTTTGGGGCATTTGACTGTTAAACTGTATCTCTCATTTTTTGGAGCTTTGAGCCTTTTGAGTTTTCTTTTTTACATTGTATTGCGAAAATTGCTTGAGCCGATGGAAGAACTAGTTCGCGCATGTGATGCAATAGATATAAATGGTCATCCAGAAAAATTTCCAGTTTCTTCTGCGAGTGTTGAAATACAAAGACTCGCTTGGGCATTACAGAGCCTTGTTAACAAAGTGGCTTTTTTCCGTAATAAAGAGCGGGAGATGTTCAAGGAAGCTGCCCATCAAATCAAAACTCCGATGGCGATATTAAAAGCACGCCTTGATCAATATGCACTGGAGCCTGCTGCCGATAAAGAGAAATTTTTGATTCAAGCCAATGGCGATATTGCTAAGCTCCTTAAATATCTAAAAGAACTTCTTCTTGTTCATCAAAGTCAGGTATCCCAAGATGAATCTCGCGAAAGTATTGATGTAGCAGATTTGATCGCTGATGTAACTGCGTACGCTGCTCCTTTGTTGCAGCGGAAACAACAATCAATTATTTTGGAAACGGAAGCCACTTTTATACTGACAACTTATCGGCATTCTTTGACAAAACTGGTTTTAACTGTACTTGAAAACTGTATTAATCATGCTCCAGCCAACTCCTCAATTACCATTACGTTGAGTGCGTCAGAATCACGTATTACATTTGGCAATCAAATTTCTATGGAAGAATCACCAGCATTATTTAATTCCAATCTTGGCCTTAAAATAATTAGAGAACTCTCTTCATTTTTGGATATAACGGTTAGAGTAGAGTCTAATGAGGATACTTTTTTTCTTTCATTGATGAAATAAATTTTTTTGTTTTACTCGTTGCCTCGGCATTGAGCGGATCATCCGGCCAATAATGTTTTGGATATCTCCCTTTTAGCTCTTTTTTGACATCTGCGTATGAACCGTTCCAAAATCCGACTAAATCACGCGTTACTTGTATCGGACGGCGTGCAGGGGAGAGCAAATGAACCAAGAGTGGCACCTTGCCATCTACAATACTAGGATGGTTGCTTAGACCGAAAACTTCCTGTATTCGTACCGCTAAAACAATTGATTCGGGGTCAGAATAGTCCAGTGCAACAGTAGTACCGGTAGGTGCGGTAAAATGGGTAGGTAATAAAGTATCAAGCAGTTTCGTCTCCTCCCACGAGAGGCGTGATGCTAAAATCATATGCAGATCGATTGAATTGCATTCTCGTAATGACGTTTGAGTAGTGAGATGAGGTAATAGCCATGTTTCAAGTGAGGCGAGAAGGTTTTCATCGCTAAAATCACCGAATGATTGGTCGGGAAGATAATAATGGAGTGTTTGAAGACGGTGGCGTAAAGAGAGTGCTTTTGGAGACCATGAGAGGGTATCTATCCCTAGAGATCGGATTCCATCCATAAGGGCTTTTTTTATCTGATTTGAGTCAGGATGTTGTATAGGGTGCGACTCGATAATGATGACTCCAAGCCGTCGAATTTTCCTCGCATCGACTCGCATCGACTCGCTGTTCCATGTAATGATTTCTTCATTAATAAAGAGTGTTGGTGCGTAACGTTCCACAAGATCAATCTCCAGAGGTGCACAACGGTATATTCGTGCCATTGTTGATTCTCCGCTGCTTTCGGCAATCACAAGCCACTCTTCGCCGATCAAATCATCTTCACGAGAGAGGATCGCCTCTTTGGCATTGCTCATGAGATATTTATCACTTTTGGGTGAGCGTAGACGGGCAATACGGTCAGGATAGGCGAGGGCGAGCAACAGGGCAATCATGCCAGCGTGACAATGATCCGATAAATGTAGGGATAAGCCTAGCCGTTTTGAGAGTTCATGCGCTGTTTTGAGGAGATAATCTACTGTTTCGATCATTACAGAGGGGATCGGTTTAGATTTTATTCGGTCACAAAGAATCCAAAAGCGTTCTCGAATATCTGAAGTACGACGGTTGTCAGCGTTAAAAATATCCCTTTCATTGATTAGTATTGCGAGAAGAATCGCTTCGCTTTGAAGATTCAAAGAACGAGATATGACAATCATATGAGCCAATCGAGGATGAATTCCCATCTCCATAATGGCATTACCATGAGAAGTGAGTACCCCTTTAGTATCGACGGCCTCCAATGAATTAAGCAGTGCCATACCATGTTCGAGTGCTTTTTTTGGTGGTGGTGTGATCCATGAAAGTTCTGAATCTCCCCATGCACTGAGTTCTAGGGCTAGTGGGGTGAGGTCGCATAAGCGGATTTCCGGTTCTTTATGAGGAGAGAGGGAGTGGTGAGCAACTTTGCTCCAAAGGCGGTAACATTTTCCACTGTTCGTACGTCCTGCACGTCCTGCGCGCTGATCAGCGGAAGCACGGGAGATTTTTTGAGTGATGAGTCTCTCCATACCACTGCGTGGATCGAATGTGAGAACTTTTTCTAATCCTGAGTCGATAACAATACGGATTCCCTCAATGGTAAGACTTGTTTCGGCAATATTGGTTGCGAGGACAATTTTACGCTTTTGTGATGGTTCGATTGCTCGCTCTTGATCGGTTTTTGTGAGTTCACCATACAGTGGAGCGATCACAATATCCATCGAAGCACAATACGCTTTTAGGGTAAATTCGAGTACTTTGATTTCACGAGTACCGGGTAAAAAAACGAGAATGCTCCCCTCATCGTTTTGAATTACATTTTTTAGTGTTTCCATCAATTGAGTGAGAATGTTTTTTGTTTCTATGGCAGGAATATTAGGCGGTAAATACTCTATCGTGATTGGATAGCTTCGCCCTTGGCTAGTGATTAGAGGAGGGTGATTTAACAACGATTGTAGGGCATCTGTATCGAGTGTTGCCGACATGACGATGATTTTAAGGTCGCCTCGCAAAATTTCTTGGGATTGTATAGCAAAAGCGAGGGAAAGATCACTGTGGAGATGGCGTTCATGAAACTCATCGAAGATAATAAGCGCGATATTTTCTAGGGAAGGATCACGTTGGAGCATACGGGTCAAAATACCTTCAGTGACGACCAAAATTTTTGTTTTATTGCTGATTTTTTTTTCGGCTCGAATTTGGTAGCCTACTCTTTCACCTACTTTTTCATTCAAAAGCTGTGCCATACGTGATGCGGCTGAACGGGTGGCGATACGGCGTGGTTCCAACATAATGATCTGTTTGCCCTCAAGCCATGGTTCATTTAATAGTGCCAAGGGAACAGCTGTTGTCTTTCCGGCACCAGGAGGGGCTTGAAGAATGAGACGATTATGATTTGATATTACCGTACGAATAGTGTCAATTACTGCATGGATTGGGAGGCTAGTCATGGTTAGAACGGGAATTTTAACCGTCGTGCTTCAACACCGTGAATGACAAAATAAAGCTCATAGTAATGATTTACAATGGTTTGGAATCTATCCAAACTAGGGCGGGTTGTTGCAAAGAGGAGATGATCATTATGCTGAAGCAGAGTATCCCCTTGTGGGAGTAGTATAAATGCTCCATTTTCACGTTCCAACCCTAAGATAACGATTTCTAAATCTTCACCGTCACGATAGGGATTATTGAGCAATTGTTCTATAGTAACCGGTGCTTCATTGAGATATCGGCTTAATGCATACATATGTTGCTCGTCGATCTCCATTTCAAGAAGGGCTGGACGTTTATTGACTCTTTTGGTAATACTGAGCAGAGTATCGACAAACATCTCATTATCAAATTTGGAAATTTCGTCGATAAATTTGAAAGTCATCGGGCGATCAATGTAGTTGTAGCCATCGAGTGCGGCGATTTGATCGAGAACAAATATTTTATCGGCACGGAGATTGGAAAAGAGACTTCTCTCTTCGAGTTCATTTTCGCGTACGATGACAAATATATCGGGATTGAGAGAACGGGCTGTAGCAATGATTGAGAGATTGATCGCATCATCATTGGTTCCGGCAATAATGCAAGAGGCATCTTTAATTCCTGATTCGATAAAAAAATCTTGATCAGAAGAGACTTTTTCATGTGTCTCTTTGTTGATATCGAGGTAGGTATAGGCAATGTGGTTGTTATCGAGGGTATTTTGAAGTGTTTTACCAAAACGCCCTTTGCTGCACACAATGTATTTTCCTCTTGGGAGAATATCACTTTTACTGACATGCAAGTTTCCGCCTTGTATCCAGCTGAGCAGATTAAACAAATATGGAGAACGCAGAGCAAAATCAATCCGTTTAGAAATAATTGAAAAAGCATCGATAACATGATTGACACCGATATTAGAGAGGTTCTCTCCACCGTGTCTGATTCCTGAACGTGCAATAATTTTTAAATTTTGATTCAAGATACGGGCACGAACTGATATTTTCATGTTGAGTTGATCATCATCGAACAGTGAGACAAGAAATTTACAGTGGGGAGATTCGATTCCCGAAGATTTAAGTACATCCGTCATGGAAGCATCGGCTACAATCGCCGGGATAGAGGGGAGATAGAGTTCGCTTTGTAATGATTCGATTTTTTCGATACTTTTGTCGATTACGACAATTCTGTAAAGATTGTCTTTATTGATTCTGTCAATCAATAATTTACCTGCATCAGTATATCCGCAGACGATGATAAAATCTTGTCTGAGATGTTTTACTTTACGTCGAAAAGCATTGATTTTAAGTGCATAGGTGAATGTTTTATCTTGTAAAAGGGCAATAATAGAACCCAAAGCATAAATCCATGCCGGAACGGTGGCGTAGATGGTTAAAAAAACAACAATACGCTGTGCATAGCTGAAAGCATAGGGAATCTCACCAAAACCAATAGTTGTTGCGGTATAGGCAACCACGTACATGGCATCAAAGAAACTGAGATGTAGAGGTTGTCCATTATCACCGGTACCCGGTACAAGGGTAAGAAGAATAACCGGTATGGCATGGGCGAGATTGAGGATGATGAGAGGAGTCCTCATTTTCCGCAAAAAAAGCCAAAGGGATGCTTCGTTACTGTTCATGGTAAAAAAGCTTAACGTTTAAGCAGAAGTGTTTCACCGACGAAAAGAGTGACGGAGATAATGTTGGCAACCAATGCTCCCGCAGCTAATGAAACAACAATAGTAAAAAGTTCAGGCGTCATAATACCTGTCATATTTGTAATTCCCCAAAAAGTGGCTGCTGCAATTAATTGCAAGTCGGCTACGAAGCTGGTAGCGAGGAGAACTGATCCGGTTTGAGTTTTATCACCGAGTTTCATGATAGTTGCAATGATATTAATCGTGATTGCAGCTACCAACTCATAAGCACTGTGATACGCCATAACATCAAAATCACCATACACAAAACCGAAATTGAGGGTAAGTGCGAGAATGATAAAAAAACCGGAGATGACTTTTTCAGAATTCATAATACCTCTTTCTTTTTATTGTACTTAATTTTTACTTTAACCCTTGCTGAGTATAAACATTGCGTGGATTCCATAGTATCCATCCGCAACTTCCAAAATCATCACATCCTCGAATCTGGTCACTAATCTCTTGGGCTCCATATATACGACGGTCGAATGCGTAATCACGAAATGCTTGGAGCCATGGACGATAAGCCATAGGGGAAGTTCCCGATTTTTTGAGGGCTTGATCGAGGGATTGTTTGACAATCTCATAATTTGCTTGAACAGGGTTAGGATGTCCCGGAATTCCCATATGAAAACCACTTGGATAGAGCATAGGCGAGAGATAATCGACATAAGGTGAGAGCGCATCAACCCGCTGACCGATATCGATATCGGCATCATTCCAACTCACATAACCGAAAATATCGGCAGATAAAAAGACATTGTATGGTAGTAAAACACGACGTGCCTCTTCTAAAAATCCTGAAATAGCTTTTACCCGTTCAGCTTGTGTGTTTTCGACTGCAAACTTTATCCCCTTTCGATCTGGAAAACGGACATAATCGAATTGTATTTCATCAAATCCTGATGCAGCAACTTCTGATGCAATACTCAGAATATAAGCACGAGGCTCTTTGTGAGATGCATCGATCCAGTACAATCCTTCTTTGTCTTTAAACAGTGATCCATCATTTGTATGGACACCCATCTCAGGATGAGCAGTTACATAAGGAGTATCTTTGAACGAAACAATACGGGCGATGACATAGATTCCTTCTTTGTGCAAATCGGCAACAAATTTTTTGATATCTTTGAATAAAATCAAATCTTGTGCACCGATTTTATTGGCAATTGGATTATCGGTTTTAAAAGCGATTTGTCCTCGATCCATTTTGATATCAATGACTAGGGCATTGACTTCTGTATTCTGAATGATCTGCTTGGCATTACTCATGATTTTACCGTTAGTGGCACCAAAACTTGAGAGATAAAGTGCTTTTGGGATAAAACGATTGAGGTACATTTTTCCACCACTGACATAAAACTTACGGTCATAACCGATTGCCCGAATACCTATGGATTTTGATTGAGGGATTATAAATGTACCGTTACAATCGGTACGATATTCTTTTGAATCTGAAATGACAATCGCATCGCAAATCGGCTTATTGGTTTTTTTGTCGAGAACAATACCGCTTGTTGTCAGTGCTCCCCATGTTAACGTGATATATCCTATTAAAAGCGCCAGTGCTTTCACTCATATTCTCCCAAAAATTCAATTGCCGTATCCTAGCAAAAAAAATGCCAGAAATGGGAGGTTTGAAGCGATAAAATGTTAATATATATTAATAACATACCAAAAAGGTACTCACCATATGTCATTTACGACTTTAGGGCTTAGCCCGCACCTTCTCGATACTCTAAATGAAAAAGGGTACAGTGAGCCGACTCCGATCCAATCACAGGTCATTCCTCTCGTATTGCGTGGGCGGGATATCCTCGGAGCTGCTCAAACAGGGACAGGAAAAACTGCCGCGTTTGCCCTTCCGATCATCCATAAACTCATCAGTGCTGGCGGTACCAAACAATCAAGTGCCCGAGCATTGGTGATTGTTCCGACACGTGAGCTCGCATCACAGGTAGCAGAAGCGATCCGTTCGTACGGCGCAGGGCTTGAAATCACTACTATCGCCTTGTACGGAGGAGCCAATATGGCTCGTCAGGCAAAAGAGCTGGAGGAGGGAGTTGATATTATCGTCGCCACTCCAGGACGCCTGATCGAGCTCAATAAACAAGGACATGTTCCATTGTCTCGCATCGAATATTTGGTGTTTGACGAAGCCGATACGATCTTTGATATGGGATTTATCCGTGAAGTGGGGCAGATCATCGATTTACTTCCGCTAAAACGGCAAAATATGCTCTTTTCGGCAACGATGACGGGTGCGGTCAAACAGTTGAGCGAAAAGATCCTCAACAAACCGCTGTTGGTAGAGATCGATAATCTCAAAGCCGCCGATATGACATTGCGTCAAGTGGTTCATCCGGTTGAAAAAGAGCGTAAAAAAGAGCTTTTATCGTACCTGATCGGTTCGAACAACTATCCCCAAGTCCTCGTCTTTACCCGCACCAAAGCCGAAGCGGATGAGGTAAGTACCGATCTTACCGCCAGCGGGCTCAAAAACGTCGTGATTCACGGCGATAAAAAACATGGTGCCAGAGATCGGGCACTCACTGAGTTTCGAGAAGGAAATACACGTATTCTCGTAGCGACCGATATCGCTGCGCGCGGCTTGGATATTGAAGGACTCGATGTCGTTATCAACTACGACATCCCCCATGTCAGCACCGACTATCTTCACCGTATCGGACGAACGGGACGTGCAGGTAATGACGGTCTGGCTATCACGCTTCTCTCCTCCGCCGAACATATCTCATGGTCGAAGATTATCACGATGCTCGGCAAAAATGTCGAGACGATCTTGGTTGCCGGATTTGAGCCACCTGCGGACAATGCCCTCGTCAAAACGCGCGGTAAAAGTCTCTCGAAAGAGGCTGAGAAAAAGGGAAAAACTGCCGGTGCATTTGGAAACAAACGTAAAAAAGCTCCTGTTCAGCCAAAATTTGCCGGTAAGCGCGGACCTCGCCTTGCACGTGATGAAGATTCAGCTCAGGGAAATTCGTCAACCAGAAACAGTGCTTTCGGTAACTCTAAAAAACCTTCACCGAAAAAATCGGGCGGTCGCGGGAGATAATCTCTCGGACGACATTTCATGCTACAAATCTCCCACTCCGTTAGCATCCCCGATTCTGAGATCGAGATTACCGCTATCCGTTCTCAGGGAGCAGGGGGGCAAAATGTGAACAAAGTCTCCACTGCGATCCATCTCCGTTTCGATATTAGCGCCTCCACCCTTCCCGACTTTTACAAAGATCGACTCTTAGAACTCACCGATCATCGGATCACCAAAGAGGGTGTCATCAACATCAAATCCCAAGAGTCACGCTCTCAAGAAGAGAACAAAGAAGCGGCTTTGGAGAGGCTCAAAGAGCTGATAAAAAGTGTCACAGTTGTCCAAAAAAAGCGTAAAGCGACCAAACCGACCCGCAACTCTCAGAAACGGCGAATGGACAGTAAAACGAAGCATGGGAATATCAAGAAAATGCGGGGGAAAGTGAAGGAATGATTTATTAAATTTTTTACAGATAATTTAGTTCACGTTCGTGGTGAGCGTGTCGAACCATGAACAATTCACCCTTCGACAGGCTCAGGGTGAACGGTATAGAATTAGTTATAAATTGCTTTTTCCAAGATTACAATTTGAACACAAAGTTTGCAAATTTTCAAAGGTTGTCTCTCCTCCTTTGCTCCAAGGAAAGATATGATCTAAATGTAATTCCGTTGATGGATCTTTTGCTGGGCTGGCACCGCATTGTTGGCAAGTAAAGTTATCTCTTCGCATAACTTGAAAGCGTAGTCTAAGTGATGGGTCACGACTAGTTGACATTTTTTTAACTAAATATTCTGTACTCGCAGGTGCAGTTAATTCTTCACTATTTGCCCATATCACAAACGATTGAAGCGCATTTGTCCATGTTGTAAATCTCCGATTGTATGGACTTTGAGAAAATTCAGATAATTTATTTGTTAAATCACGTCTGCTTGGTTGGCGTCCAAGATGTTCCCATAGATTTAGTAGATTATTATAAAGTCGTTCGTCCGAAATATTACATTCGTTTGATAATTTTAAACCAGCAATTTCAAGTGCTTGATTCCAACTTCCAAATTTACGACTAACTGTTGTAGAAGCATATTTGCCATATTCAGCATATTGTCTGGAAGTAATATTTTTTTCATTTAAATTTTTGGCTACTAATTTTAAATCTGCAATGATTTCTTCCTCTGATACAGGTGCTTTTTCTGCTGATATAAATTCAAATTTTTTTTCCATTAAATATTCTCTTCTTGTGAATAAATTAATATCTTGACCACTCAACCGCTCTTTCACTATACATAGATGATATCCTTTAGGATAGAGTCTTTCATACTCGAACGGCTGTCCAAATCAAATACGTCACTGCTGCGATGAAATTTTTCAAAGAGTCGTTTTTTGATTTTTGCAACCTCTTCAAAATAGGTGTATGCATTGCGGTGTTGCAGGTAGCTTTCCTCTTTTTTAATGGCGACATCTATATCGCTGTAGAGGGTATTTTCACCACGTGCGTAACTGCCAAATAACCCGATTTGGACGATGCCATCGGCGTGTAACTCGTGTTTGAGTTCGTGTAGGTAGTCTAAAATATGTTCTTTTGTCGGTTTCATAATGATTATTATACAACGGGTAGAGAAAAAATCTTTTACTATGTTCGTTTATAGACCCTCTTTTACTCTCAATTCATTCGAGAGCTTCAGAAACGCTTCCCCATACCGCTCGAATTTTACCTCTCCGATACCGCTGATACTCAGCATCTCATCTTTATTGCTCGGCAGTTGTTCGGCGAGTTCATAGAGGGTTTTGTCTCCGAATACGATGTATGCGGGGAAAGATGGATAAGGGCGATGGGTGAAAACCCCTACGCCGACGCTTTCGGAATCAGCACTTCCAACGGAATATGCAGCTGTGTCGAGAGTAGGAATTTAATCCCTTTAAATAGCGGCGTTTTTAATTTCTTCTTCGGTTGCCGGTCGAATATCGTTGACTGATCCCTCAAAAATGAGATTTAGTCCAGCAAAAGGATGATTACCATCAAGAATGGCATGATCTTCTTGAATTTCAGTAACCATATACAAGATATCATTTCCTTCCATTTGCATACCTACTTCAAGGTTTTCGGGAAGATTATCTAAAGACTCGCGTATAAGAAGATCATCGTTGTAGTCACCGAATGCTTCGTGAGCGCTAAGAGCCACTTTGAATGAATCTCCGATGGATTTCCCTTCCAGTGCTTCTTCGATTGGTGTGAAAATGCTTTCGTATCCACCATGGATATAAATAATCGGATCAGAACCTGGATCAATCAGTTCTTCATCTGTATCCGTGACACGGTACTTGAGAGTTACGATACAATTTTTAGCGATAATCATACTATTTTCCTTTTAATGATAATGATGAAATTCTAACACTACATTGAGTTCTTTTTTACACAAAATTTATAGATAATGAGTATGCTTATGCAAAAATAGAAGGATGCTCACATGCGTCGTCTTTCCCTGCTATCGATTCTACTTCCGGTGTATATGTTTGCCGCGTCAATCCCTGAAAACGCCCTTTATCTGCAAGGACAAAGTGATCAAGGGATTATTTTGGCACACGGCAAAGGGATGAACCCTGATTTCAAAGTGGTAAAGCCTCTGCGACTGGCACTCAATAAAGATATCGGCTTTCACACATTATCATTGCAGATGCCCAATCAATACGAAGCGTATGAAGATTATGAGAAAGAGCAGCCGAAAGTCGATGCAATGATCGATCAGGCGATCGACTTTTTGCATAGCAAAGGGGTTAAAACGATTTATCTGATGGGGCATTCACTGGGTGCGGGGATGACTAGCAGCTATCTGGTTTCCCATCCCAATGCACCGATTGCGGGATACATTGCTGTCGGGTGTCGCGGAAACAAGAGCAAGTTGATTTCATGTACCGATAATATGGCTCATATTAAGATCAAAACGTTGGATGTTTGGGGGAGAGATAATAGTGAGGATGAAAGGTTTGCAATTCAACGTGCATCATTAGTCGGAGCACATTACCGACAATACGGCATTGAAGGTGCAAATCATGTTTTGGATGGATCGGATGACTTTTTTATCGAAGAGGTAGAAGGGTGGCTGGAATAAAGCTATCTTTATCAGATGAATTCTCATCCCCAAAGAGGGATGAGAGAGTGTAAACTCCGATATTGTTAATGGTGGTGATGAAACTCAAGTATCTCTTTGATCTCTTCGCTTGTTGCTTCATGTATATCTAAAACCGTACCTTCGAAAACCAGATCCATGCCTGCAAGTGGGTGATTACCATCCATCGTGGCTTGATTACCGTTGATTTCGGTAACGGTATAGATGATGACATCATCCGCATCTTCTTCAAAATATCCGTCGAGTTCCATACCTACGCTTACTTCTGTCGGCAATTCACTGAGATCTTCTGTGATAACAAGTGCGGGATTGTAGTCTCCAAACGCTTTATCTGATGATAGAATTATCGAAAATGATTCCCCGATTGTTTTTCCCTCTAATGCTTTTTCAACTGTTGGAAAAATGTGACCGTAACCACCGTGAAGATAGACTAGGGATTCCTCTTCTTCGTGAAGAAGGTTTCCTTCGGTGTCATTGATATGATAATCGAGTGTAACGATTGTATTTTTGGTAATAGCCATAGGGACTCTCTTGTGTATTAAACTTTTTTGACCATTATACATTCATAAGAGTAATTCGTGTGATTATTTGAGTGTTTATTACCAAACAATTCGATTTCGACCTTCCTCTTTTGCCTGATAGAGTTTTATATCAGCATCGTGCAAGAGGGTTTCAAGTTTATTTAAATGAGTTGAAAATGTGGAAATTCCCATGCTGACAGTACAAGATATAGGCTGTGATTCAGTAGGGATTGTTAATGCGGCAATAACCTCTTTTAGTTCAGTCGCCAATATGATTGCCTGCTCAAGCGGCTGGGGAATCATTATCACAAACTCTTCTCCGCCGATGCGAGCAAAAACATCCTCTTTACGAAGGCGTGTTTTAACACTTTTGGTAATGCTAATTAAGACATTATCACCGCATTGATGTCCATATGTATCATTGATAGATTTAAAAAAATCGATATCAAACATAATAAGAGATAAGGGGATGTTGTAGCGCATTGCATGAGCAATAGAGAGATTAGCATTATCTTCTAAAAATCGTCGATTATGGATATGTGTGAGTGGATCAGTAGTAGCAAGTTCAGTTAATTTTTCATTGGCTTCACGTAATTGTGCTGTTTTTTGCATAACTTCATTTTCGAGATTTTGAGCCAATGATTCTAATGCGGTATTGGATTGCAAAAGTAAACTGTTGGTTTCATTTACTTGACGGAGAAATACACCGAAAAAGAGGGTTGAAGTAATCATCGCAGCAATAAATTCTTGGATATAGATGGTGTTTTGTACCGGATCAAAGATTGTAAACGGCCCTTGGTGATGGATAGTAAAATAGATAGCAATCATGCTGATGATAAATCCTATCATAATGCCTGAACGCATCCCGTTTCGATATACGACCCATAGTGTAATTAAAATAAAAATCATCGGTGTAGTAGGGAGAACACTAGGGGTAAATTGGATCGAAAATAATTCCACAGCAAGATATATACTAATAGCATCCGTCAAAATTGATTCGAAAAGATGTTGAGTAAATAAAAATTTCTTGGGATATTCACTCCATGAGATAATGAGAGGGGTTAAAAAAAGTATTCCGAGAGAATCACCAAAAAACCAAATACGCCAAAAAGCTATAAAGTTATTCTGAGAAGAAATTTGTGTGTTATAAATCATAGCGCCAAAAAATGCACTTATGGATGGATTGATAGCTAGAGCAAAGATGATAAAAAGCATAACATAGCGTATGTTGTTAAATGTCTCTTTCTCAGGTGAGAGCTTATGGAGTAAATAAGCAGAAAACATGGTTTCACTCAGATTGATTACAACAAACTGAAAGGCTTGAAATACGGTGAACATTTGTATATCTGCTATGATTTCAGCAGGTATGATCGCAATAACGATCCAAATCCATTCTCGCATTGGCCGTAAGATGAAAAGAGATAATAATAAGCCATTAGGAAACCAAATAATCCCTATACCCTCTGGCATACTGGTAAAAAATAGGCTGACTTTACTGAGTAGTATATAGCTTAGCATTATGAATGGGAGAAGATAAATCAACGGAATGGATTTTGTTCTGAACGTATTCATACCGTCTCCTATATAGCTGATTAGGATTATAACCAATATAAATTGGAAAGAGACAATTTCAGAATAAATACTATATAAGTTTTAATGTTATATTATATTATTTAAATAAATATTTGGTGCTAAAATGAATTTTAAAACAATGGCAATATCCTTAATCTCTCTCACATTTTTTGGATGTACTACGCTCACATTTGAAAATGAAACGATACAAAGTCCTGACAATAACCTCTCTCAGTTTTTGAATGAAAAAATGGATGAAACAGTACCATTAATGGTAGATGATGAGAATAAATCAGATAGTAAAATAGTGCCGATAAAAAAGGTAGTTGTCAAAAAAGAGGTATCCAAAAAGATAACTAAAGAAGAAGAAAGTGAAAAAGTCGAAAATAAAATTAATATGGGTTTGTTAAATCAAAAAATAAAAGAAAATCAAACTTATGAAGTGCGTGAAATTTTGAACAAAAATCCAAATGCTCTAAGTATGGTGGAAGAATCAGAAAAAAAATTGCTTTATATCGGTCCTAATGGATGGAGAGTAATTGATATCATCGAAGGTCTTCGAAATAAGCACTTACGCGAAAAAGAGGTAATAGCTCATTTACAAGCAGCAAAGCTCCCTTATAAAATGTACTCTTATGAAGAGATACAAATGCTTTTAAAGCATAAATTGCCCTATAAAGTTATTAATACAATGATGAATTTATCACGATAAAGGATTAAAAGGTAATTTCGAAGGTTGTACCTTCTCCAATTTTTGAATGAACTGAAATAGGAAAGCCATATTCCTGACAAATGATATAGACGATGTTTAATCCGATACCGAAACCACCGTTTGCATCATCAAAGCGAGTGTATCGGAGGAAAATATCGCTTAATTTTTCCTCGGGTATTCCGATACCGGTATCGCTGATACGTAAATAATCATTATTCAATGTGATCGTTATACTTCCTGAACGCTTGTTATATTTGATGGCATTCGAGAGAAGATTATCAATCACTCGAGAAATTTTTTCAGGATTCAGCATGAGTCTTTTTGGCGTAATATTGAGAGAGAAAATGATTTTTTTGGTATCTGCTAAAGGACGAAAATAGTGAATTCTTTCTTCTAAAAGAGTATGCAGTTCTACTAAATTTTCATTTTTTGATTCTTGTTGATAGAGCGTCAGAAAAGTAAGATCATTATAGAGGTGTGAGATTGTACGAAGCGCAACTGTCATACGATTGAGATGCTTTTGGAGTTTAGGATCATCTATATCTTCATTAAGACGTTCAACACTCATAGTAATAATGGAAAGAGGGGTATTGAGCTCGTGGGTAGTATCACGTATAAATCCATCAAGTTTTCCGATGTATTCACGCAAAGGGCGAAGAAAGAGTTTGGATAGAGCATAAATCACAAGGGTCATAAAGATAATGGAAGAGAATAAAGCGATATAAATAGTCCTTCGTGTTTGTGTAAGTTCTCGTTCTATTGAATAGGTACGGATGACAATATAACGGTAGTGGTGGAGTTTTGCCATCTCTATCGATTCAATTTCGTAAAGATGGTGTTTAAACTCAAAAATACCTTTTTTAAAAGGGATGTTATTAAAAACTGGTGCTGAAGAATAAACGATCTCTTTCTTATCATTTAACAAAGCGATGTCAAAACGGGAATCTTTGACTAAACGCTGAGAAACTTCTTCGAGTGATGAAGCTGAATAAATTTTTTCATATACTTTACCTGCATAGTAGAGGATTGATGTTTGTCGTACTTCGAAAAAGATATTTTTTTGGTAGTAGTAATAAAGAACTGAGAAAGTAAGTAAAAATGAGATGATTAAGACAACAAAAAGTGAGACAAATTGAATCAGTGAAGTTCGTTCAACTTTGAGCAAGATAGTACCCTTGTCCTCGAATGTTGATAATAGTTTCTTTGCCTAAAAGCTTACGTAGGTTTTTAATATGGGTGCGTAGACTCTCTTCACCGGTATCATCATCGTAATCCCATGCAGAGGCAAAAAATTGTTCATTGCTTATCACTTCTCCCGGATGAGCGAGTAACATTTTCAGTATTTTGGACTCTTTTCGGGCCAATGGAATCTCTTTGTCGTGATGGTAAAGACGATTTTGTTGAAGATGAAAATAGATATCTTTCGTAATTTTAATCTTGTCATCGGATTTGTGGTAAAACTTCCGTTTTGTGAGTGAATTGATCCGGATGCCGAGCTCTTTTAGTTCAAAAGGTTTTCGTAAAAAATCGTCGCAACCTGCATCAAAAGCTTTAGAAAGATCGTCTATACTTGAAAGTGAACTGATAAAGATAGCTGGGCTCTCTCTGCCGTCTTCACGTAATTGGGTTAAAACATCAAAACCGTTTTGAAACGGCACTTTGATATCGAGTAGATAGAGGTCAAAATCGGTATCATAAATGGTATCAACAGCTTCAAAGCCATCAAATACACAAATAACTTCATATCCTTGCTCTTCGAGGAATTCTTGGATGATTTCTGAGAGAGTTTCATCGTCTTCAAGCAGTAAGATCTTTAGGCGTATAGGTTGATTTGTTTGCATGGGAAGATTATAGCATTGATAAAAAAATAGACGATATATTTTATAGTAAAAGTAATCTTGATATACGTAATATCAAAATAAATATAAGCTAATGTTTAAGTTAAATTATCGGATACTTTCATAACCGCAGACATTCAGAATATATACAAAAGGAATGTCATGAAAACCAGTGCACGCAATGAGCTAAAAGGTATTATTACCGAAGTTAAAGCCGGACAGATCAATAGTGAGGTCGTTCTTTCAGTAGGGGATAAAGTTTTAAAAGCAGTCGTAACCAACGAATCGGTGGAAGAGATGGCTTTAACAGTAGGTGAGAGTGTATACGCTATCATCAAGGCACCATTTGTGATGGTTGCAAAAGAAAAACCGGGAAAAATCAGTACCCGAAATGTGATTGAAACAAAAGTTACCGAAGTTAAAAACGGTATGGTTAACAGTGAGCTTAAACTCTCAATGGGAGATCAAACTTTGACAGCTGTTATCACGGAAGATGCTGTTGAAGATTTGGATTTTAAAGTAGGCGATACCGTTTACGCTCTTATCAAAGCCAGTTTCATCATTCTCGCTAAATAATACATCTATTTCCGGGATTGACCCGGAAAACTATTCCATTGTGTTTTATAACCCAGTTACTTATTTATTTTTTTACAATTGTTTAAGAAATTTATCCTATAATTTCGTTATGTCACAAAAGACATAACGTTTTATTGCAAGTCTTTTAACCTAAATGGAGGGAACAATGACACAGATTATGGATGAAAGTAAATTGTCACTCGAAAAGAATAGGGCTCTATTGAATCATCATGAGAGCATGTATCCTGAGGTTCTTTATCCTTCTCATCGTTTATATATGATTTGGGGTGCTGATAAAATCAGACAAATGGTTCGTTATCACCATAACTTATTGCGTCTTTGCGGTATCGAAAACTTTTTGCCATTTGAAGATGATTTATTTGAATTTGCCACTAAAAAGACGGCTGATTTTTTTGTGGATATATTATCGCGTGGTAAATATTCTTTGCCGATTGTTGGATGTCCTTCTTTGCGAATGCGTTATTTCCAAATAACAGTTGATGAAAAGGCTAGAGAAGTGTGGTTGGCAATGTATAAAAAAGCAATTAATGATCTCTCAATGCCATCGGAATGTATTGAAGAATTTTGGAACTGGATTGAGCCTCTTTCGATATGGATGATTAATCGTCGTAACTTTTCCATTGAAATTACACGATATCCATATAGCTCTATCTGGACTGATTTTGTTGATTTTAAATATCTGAGCCGATGCGGTTAATATAAAAAAAACAGACGTCTCAGTCAATATCGTTTGGATAGTATTGATTGAGGCGTTTACGCTTCAAAAATATTCAGTCGTCTTTTAATCTAGATAACGATGATATCGTCGCACAAAGCGTTTATTACGAATAACCATCTAAATAACGTATTGTCTGGTATTAATAAATAAGGCGACATGGATAAAATTTCTACAATAATCATCTATAAATAATACCAAAAATGAATATAATATATTAAATCGTTTTTATAAGGGGAATAATATAGTATGAATAATCAAATAAAAATTGACCCGCAAATTTTGATTGTAAGTCGTACTGATAAGAGTGGTAATATAGAATATGTTAATGGTGATTTTTGTCAAATCTCCGGATACAGTGCTGATGAATTGATGTACAAACCGCATAATATTATTCGTCATCCCGATATGCCGGCAATAATTTTCAAATTGATGTGGGAACGGCTTAAAAAAAATCAAGATATTTTTGCAGTAGTCAAAAATTTGGCAAAAAATGGTGATTATTATTGGGTTACAACACACTTTGAAATACGAAAACATCCATATGAAAATCGTGTTGTAGGATATGTTGCTCACCGACGAGCCGCAGATGCTCAGCTTGTGAATGAAATTTCTAAGCTATATGCTGAACTCTTATCGATAGAAAAAAATAAGGGGCTGGCAGAGTCTGAGGCATATTTAACACAACTTCTCTCTGATAAAAAAATGACATATGATGAATACATAGACAAGATGGTTATCAAAGATGGATTTTTAAAATCTATGTTTAAAAAAATAATTGGTAAATAAACTATGTTCTCTTTATGATTTTACTGAATCGGCATGACGATCGGGTTAAATGCTTTGGATGAAATAATGGCATGCGAACCAATATTTAATAATGATGCCTGATCGGTACTGATAACAGCTCGTACGATTGTCGATGCGACGAGTAATGTAACCACTGCTACCGGGAAATCTTCTTCGATTTTTAATACCTCTCCAATCAGCTGAAGTTTTCCACTAAGAGTTTTAGAACTGAAAAATTCCATTGGTGGGCATAAACGGACAATTTTACCTTTTTCTACCGCTGCTATTCGATCGGAGAGTTTTACAGTCTCGGCAATGTCATGGCTCACCAAAAGGGTTGTTACATCGAGTTTCTTATGAATGAGGAGAAGTTCGTTTTGCAGTTTTTGCCGCATAGTGGGATCGAGCGCAGAGAGAGGTTCATCCAGTAAGAGAATTTTTGGGCGACGCACTAATGCACGTGCTAATGCGACCCGCTGTTTTTGTCCTCCTGAGAGGGTCGATGGAAGGCGGTGAGCGAGTGCAGTGAGCTCGATTATTTCGATTAGTTCATCGACATTCTGCCGTTGTTCGTCGTTTTCCGTAGCAAAGAGGAGATTTTTACGTACACTCATCGTGGGGAAAAGTGCATAGTCTTGAAATACAAATCCAATACTTCGTTTTTGAGGCGTTAGATTAATGTTACGAGCGCTGTCAAACCATATTTCATCATCGACTTCGATAACACCGCTATCGGGTGTTTCTAAGCCGGCAATCATACGCATCAAGGTTGTCTTACCGGCACCAGATGGACCAAATAGGGTAAGAAACTCACTGGTGTTGACTTCAAGCTTGAAATGGGCTTCAAATGAGCCTTCCGCGGTATCGAGATGTTTTTTAATATTTATCAATATCATCTAATATCCCCCAGCGATTTCTTATTAAGGGTATAAACAAGAAGAAGTATGGCAAAGGTTACGGCAAACAAGGTTAAAGCATATTGATGTGCCAGTGCATAGTTAAGTGATTCAACTTCGTCATAGATAGCGATGGAGGCAACACGTGTCTCACCGGGGATATTTCCGCCGATCATCAGAATTACTCCAAACTCTCCGACTGTATGGGCAAAGGCGAGTACAATTCCCGATATCAGTCCATGTCGTATTGATGGGAGAATAACATGTATCATGGTTTGCAGTTTTGATTTACCGAGGGTATAGGCGGCCTCAAAGATTGATTTAGGTACTTGACTAAGTGCCGATTGAATTGGGTGGACCATAAAAGGGAGGCTAAATATAACTGATCCCACAACAAGCCCTTCGAAACTAAATGCTAGACGAATGCCGTGATCAGTTAAGAATTTTCCGATAAATGAAGAGGGGCTAAATGCTACGAGGAGATAAAATCCCAATACCGAAGGTGGGAGAACCAGAGGCATAGAGACAATGGTCTCAAGAATGCTTTTAAATCGCATTTTTCCGAAGACCAAAAAAGCTGCAAGTGGGATTGCAATGACGAGTAATATCATCGTTGTAATTGCAGCGAGTTTAAAAGTCAAAATCATTGTGGCTAAAAATTCAGACTCCATGGTTACTCCGAAGCAGGGAAATTTCACTGGGCTGTACCATCCAATAGATCGTGTCGCCCTCATGTATGGAGAGTGCATTAAACGTCAGTGTCGGTACGAGTGAGGTAATAACAGTTTCATGATAAGCGAGGGTGATCTGAGAAAGTACAATTCCCCTCTCAATATGAGTTACTTTGCCATTTTGAATGTTCGCAGTAGTGGCAGTAAAGGTTTTTGATAGGATAACTTCTGTCTCTTTGAATGCCAGTGTTACATCGGTATACAACAAATTTTGGTCTGATGATTCAGCGAGTAGAAGGTGAAATGAATTATCTTCTACTCGAACTTGAATTAATGAGAGATGTTCAGATGCTTCGATAGCGGTGATGGTGGCATTTAATATATTCATAACAGCTCAATAGTGACTTTGATATCAGCTGGATTGGCATTATAGGGTGATGAGGTAACGATCATATCGACTCCTGTTGCGACATATTCGGCGATATTCTTAGTACTGATCCCGCCCGTAGCAATTAGATTGACATGTGGATAGGCACTCCGTATCTCTCTGATTGCATCGGAAAGTTTGGTAAGTGGCATTTTTTCTAATTGGAGAATATCTGCTCCTGCTTGAGCGAATTTTAGCGCATCTTCGAGAGTTTCAACCTCAATGATGATTTTTTTTTCTGGATTGGCTTTTTTTGTTTTATGTAATGCAGTGCTAAACGCTTCGTTATTTGGAAAAAAGATACGATGATAATTAAAAATCAAGATACTTTCGGAGAGTCCGAGGCGATGGGCGACTCCTCCACCGGATTCGACCGCTTTTATAGCAATTTTTTTCGTAAACGGTGTAGTCTTTCGGGTTGTTGCGACAACGATATCGGGATTGATACTACGAGCTAATAGCACTGCTTCACGGGTATAGGTGGCAATTCCTCCCGCATAATCGAGGAGATTTTGAATGCTCTTCCAAACACGATGGATATTGCCTGCTTCTCCATGTGCTTCGAGAAAGACACTTTTGGGAGGAACTAAAGTTCCTGATTTAACAAATCCATCAATTTCTAATCCATAAAGCCCGCATAAACGTACGGCCTCTTCAGTGCATGAAGCAACCATGGGACGTTCACGTGTAGCAAAGGTGATACGGGCGCGTTGGTCATTAATTCCCAATGAGGCGGTTGTTAGATCCCCGTAGGGGACATCTTCGGCGAGGAGGGTTTCTAGCTCATGATCGTTCAAGATTATCATTTAGTCGTCTCCCATCCGATAAATGCCCAGTTGACAGCACGGGGAGGGCGGTTTTGCCCTATAATCACTTCACGGTAGTATTGTCGTGCTTTCGTCTTTTGTTCCTCATTGAGTTCATGTACGCTCCATAGTAGCGATTCTACAAACTCCTCTTCGTTTCCGGCACGGACACTTCCACGACCTGTTTCGATGTAGTCAATGCGGGGGAGGAAGCCCTGAGAGTAGAGGATGATTGGGATATACCAGTAGTCTGGTTTTGTTTTTACCTTTTTACCGATGTAGTCTAGGATATTCATATCGACGAAACTTCCTCCTACTTTGTAGGTGAGGTAGCATGACTTACGGGCATGAGCGGACATTTTTGCTAAAGCTGCATCGATGTCGGAAACTTCCATAGATCGGGAAGCAACGACGATATCAACATCGGATAAGTGGCTCCAATCATCGTCCCAACCGATATGATATGTTTTAATATTAGTAATCCCTTCGCGCGCGGCATAGGCTTTCAGTTCTTCGAGCATCCCCTCGGAAAAATCGATTGCGATTACCTCTTTGACCTTTTTCGCCAATGGGATAGCGAGGGTTCCGGGTCCGCATCCGATGTCGAGAACCACTTCGTCTCCCGTGATATTCATACGGGAGATGAAGTCGTTAACATACGGGCTGTTAATGACGGATGCCGCCATATCGGATGATTTTTCATCCCAGTCACTGCTGGTTTTACCTTTGAAATCGGTAGTGGCTTTGTGCTCACGGTACATGGATGCAAAATCGATGGATTCAAGAAACATTTATAGTCCTTTTTGATGTTTTATTATATCTAAAATGACATTACCAGAGCAAAGAATTGAAGCGTTAGTATGGACATTCTTTACTCGGTTTGGTGTATTTCGGATTATTGACGAATGAGATATCACTCAGTGTATCGATGAATGCAATGAGTTTGGCAATATCTCGATCACTCAATGTTTGATTCATTTTTAGATCATGTTTACGGATCGCTTCGCTCAGTGTTTTGGCCCTCCCATCATGCCAATACGGAGAGGTTAATGCCGCATTTCTCAAGCTCGGTGTCCGAAAGGCGTTTTTATCTTTTAGATTGCCGGTAACATCGGATAACCCGTTGTCTTTCATCAGAGGATTAGCCGCTTGAGTTTGGGGCTGAACCTGATGAAAATCATCATCGCTAAAGAGCGGTGCACTATGACAACTATTGCATTTCGCCGCTCCGAAAAATAGCTTTTTCCCTGCTTCACTCTCTTTGGTCGGCAAAGGCTGATTGCTTTTGATCTTTTGATCGTATAGAGAATCGTTCGAGATAAACGTTTTTTCAAAACTCTCTAAAGCCCGTGAAACGGTGCTGAGATTGATCGAGCCTTTTTCTTCGCTAAACGCGATGGTAAACATCTTGCGATAGCACTCGTTTTGACTCAACCGTTTGCCTATCTCCTCCTCATGAGTGCTCATTCCCATCTCGATCGGATCGGTTCCTCGAATCGGCATAAGCGACTGTTCAGCCAATCCGCTGAGATGATTGTGCGCCCACGTAAGATTTTTATACGAGCCGACATTGGCTAGTGCGGGGACATTGCGTTTTCCAGGGTCGTCCAGCGCTCCGGGATGGACTTTGTTTCCATCGGTAAATGCCCGTCTTTGCTCATGACAGGTGGCACACGACATCGTACCGTTGATCGAGAGATCGGCATCGTAAAAGAGTTTACGTCCCAGTTCTATCTTTACCTTATCCGCTTGATTATCGCTTTGTATGCTTTGGGCATACAGCGGTGCAATCAACCCCGACGCTACTAAAATAGCTCTAAGCGTGTGTTTCATGTTCAACATCTTATTACTTGATTTTCGTGACTAAAAGGGCACTGGTGCTATCGGCTCCGGCAGAGAGCTGTAACGTATAGGTTCCTGCTTCCAAGGCATAGTCCACCATTTTTCGAATCCCTGAGTTTTCAGGGCCACCGTTATGCGCTACTGATAGTGCCGCTTTGCCATCTTTGATCAAATCAATCCACGATGCATTTCCTAAAACGACTCGGTATACACCGCTCTCTTTGATGTCGATTTGGAAAATACCGCCATAGCTCACCGTACCGCCTTCATTCATAGGTCTTGCGACGTATTGTATTTTTGGAGTAGGATGGAGACCTATAAGAGATGCATGATTGAGTGACAATGAAGCATCGGAGAGTTCATTTGCACTTTTAGCCGCACTTATAAATGAGAGACTTTTCCAAGCCGTCAATTCAGTAGGTAAAACAGCCTCTTTGGCAAACAGTCCTGTTAAGAACATCAATACTAATACTACACTTTTCATACGCTTTCCTTTGTTTGTTTTTTGCGACTTTGGATGTTGGTCTACCAACTTATTTTATTAATCATAGGATCAAACTTAGATTTGATCTTTTATTTCTGAATTATTGATACTGTTGAAATTGATTTTGATCGAATCACCGAATAATGCGTTAAGAACAAGATGGTTTACATATCGTTTTCCTTTTTAATACGAATATGATTTTCAATCATCAGTGCAAAAATTTTTAATGGATCGTTTCCATTCTCTTTTGCGATTTTTTCCAAAGAATCTTCGTTTTTTAGAATGGATATATGCTTTTGAGCTAAAAACTCAAGGGTGCTATTTATATTCAGATCCAATAGGGTACAAAACTCCATAAACGAACGCATTTTGAACGTTTTTAGAAGTGCGTGATTGGTGCATGTCGGCTGTGCTTTTCTACTCATGAGTATAGAGATAAATTCAATCAGTAGTTTTTTTAATTTTTCTCGACGCAAATAGATATGAATCGGCAGAATAATCAAAAATAAAGAGCCTGCGATGACGTGCAATATCGTCACAATCTGATTGTAATATCCCAGTGTAAACCCGTAAGCTGTTGTTCCCAAAATAATGACAAAGATGAGCATAAACAAGATGACGATCACTTTAGTCAGTGTTTCACTTTTCATCGCGGCTCATTTTCATGCAAGTAAAACTCTCACGTGTCCACCGTCTAAATAGGCAGTTGTAACAGGAATTTTGTTCCGTGGATGTAACCAGCTCATCTTCGTCTTTGTCCAGCACAAAAAAATCACATGCCGCATTGATCGCTTCGGCATAAGCGTTTTTTCCGAATTGGAAGGTGGTGTTTATAAACATGCTATACCCTTAGTACTCTGTGAGATTTTCTTTGCCAAGAGGGAGGTAAAAATCACCCTTCCTCTCGACGAGTAAAACGCACTTGTGATTCAGATAGACAATTTTTAGCTCATCTTTGGTGATGATGAGAGAATCTTCGCTAATCAGCTCTCCATTTTTGAGTCGAATTTCATCTATAAGGTCGTTCTTTAGGAGGGAATGTGCATCGATTAATGGGGTATCGATTCGAAATTTTCCTTTTATCCGACCGTCATTCCCCTGCGCACGCAAAGCAATACCGGCAACGGCTCCTATCACACCCTGACCGCTATTTTTGAGCTCGCGTAAAAAAAGGTTCTGTTTTTCAGCCATGGTGTAAGCGCTCTTTTTGGTTAGTACTTTTACTTTGGCATCAAAACCGTATTGGATTAATCCATCAAGATCATTAATTTCGTGTTCAAAAGCAATGCATACCCCCGGATCGGAAGTAGGGGCACTCACATCAGCCACATGATCCAAAACAAAACGGGTGACATCATCGCGCTCTTTAGGATTCAAAGAGGTAGTAAAACACATCGAACTGTTGTGTGACGTGTAGGGTATATCCTCATGTAAAAAAAGCTGATGCCGTGTTATCGGAGTTGCTGAGCTATCATAGCGTTCCATGATATGTCGACGAATCTCTTCACAAATTTCTCCGGTAGAGGTATGGTATCCGATCTCATCCGTATCATCGATACAGATGTAGGTTTTGAATTTCTCCACAACTAACTCTTAGAACTTGTATCGGACATTGCCAAAAAATACGCGACCTGCATCGGGATAACCGTAGGTGAGGTAATAGTTACGATCTAATGCATTGTTCATACCGACATCGAATGAGAGATTATGAGTCGCATCGTAGATGATTTTGGTATTATATTTAGCATATCCGCTCAAGTGAACATAGGCACTGTTAAGACTGTCGGTGAAACCAGAATTGTATTCAAGCGTATTGATCCATTTTATCGAAGCAATCGGAGAATATGAAGCGCTTAAAAGTGCTCTATTAGCAGGAACTTGAACGATAGGAACGGCAGGATTGGAATCATTTTTCATAAGTAGGCGAGTATAGCTTCCTTCTAATGACAATGTATCAATCGGTGCATAAACGAGAGAGAATTCTGCACCATTTTGGGTGATTTTACCAATATTTTGGAGTTGATAGGTAGTGGTACTAATCCAGTTTTGTTGAATGTAATCATTTACAGATGCATGGAAGAGATTGATAGTACCTGATAGGGTCGATGATAGTAATTGATTGATTCCAATTTCGTAATTAATTGCCCGTTCCGGATTTAGATCAGGATTTGGAATAGCTTGCCCCATTCGGTAAGAGTACAAATCTTTGATAGAAGGAAAACGGCTTTTTTTAGCAATAGAGATATGCGCTATTGTCGAAGAAGAAGGTGTGTAATATAAAGATGCTTGAGGGTTAAGGGCATTTGTACTGGTATGAGGGAACTCAGCACCGTAGGTAGGATCGGTAGGATTAGTATTGTTAGCACTGTTGGTGGAGAGAATATCGTAACTTACTCCAGTAACCAGCTTAAATGTGTCGGAAAAGATATGTGTCTCTTCAAGAGCGGCTGATTTTGTATTATTTTGCATGGTATAGGTTGGTGCCGGGGTTCCCACAACTATACTTTTTGCAGGGACACTTTCACCGTAATATCCACCTTCTTGGTGTGTATCGATTTTGTAGTGCAGTGATCCTTTTAGCGTATCGGCGTTGCTAAGTTTTATACCTGTTTCGAGAGATGCTCCTTTTGTATCATCATCATACCAGCTTGGATTGATGGAGGGATTGGTCGCATTTGATCCTGGAGATAATGTTGTATAGGTGTTATTGGTATACATGGAGAGAGAGTTTTTAAATTTATCATAATAGAGTCTGCTTTTAATATACCAATTTCCAAAATCTGTTTTGGATAGAAAATAGAGGCTCTCTTTATCCCAATAATTCCATTTCCAGAAGTGTACGTAACCTCCTCCAGAGTTATTAGGATTAGAATCTTTAATGAGTGTACCATCAATAATTCCAGCATACGGTGGCACACCTTTATCGGCAGTTTGTTTAATATAATTGATGGCATATTCATCAGTTGAGTTAGGGGTAAATCCTACTTTTAGATTGATTTTGCTATCAGAAGCATAAGCGTTGTCACGGCTGCTGCCATCTTCATATTTGATACCGGAAGGGAAATCATGTGAGAGAGGAAAGCTATCACGCATGGTTTTGGATAAAGAAGCTTGAACATAATAGTTTCCTTGATTACTTCCAAGATTCATGTATCCGGTTTTTCCGCTTCCACTGAATAATCCTGCTCCCATATCTCCTTCAAAAGATTTTGATGGACGTCTAGTGACCATATTGATTGCACCTGCAAAGGTATTAGGTCCCATTAACACAGAAGCAAATCCTTTTGAAACTTCGATTTCGGAGAGATCAAATGTGGTAAAGCGGGAAAAGTCAACATATCCGTCATATGGGACGGCAATAGGAATTCCATCGATAAAAAGCGGTGCATGTTTGACGTCAAATCCACGCATCATAACCATTTGTTCATTTCGTCCAGCACCGTTTTGAAGTGAAATTCCAGGTAAAAGGAGTAGTGAATCGACAAGTGTTTTGCGTTCTTTGTCTTGTATCTCTTGTAAATCTATAATGGTTGTTGTTGAAGCAGATTTTTCAGCATTATCAGTGACATCTACTTTACCGAGATCAAAGACGCCATCGGCACTATAAAGTGCTGTTACGGCAGCGAATGAGAGTATGAGAAGGTGTTTTTGCATTGTTATTCCTTAAGTTAAATGGGGTCTAATTTGAGAATTAAAAACTGTGAGCATGAGGCGATTTTCACCAGAATCAGAGGATGAAGGTTTTAAAACGAGGTGGATATTAGGTAACTCCTTTTGGATGGTTTTAATGGTATCAATACACTCGGCAGGTGTTCCGAGAATGGCATTGTCAAAAAACTTTTGTCCGTCAAAGAATGTTTCACGTTCGTGCAAAATGGCATCGTATTTATCACGATCCCATTTTGGTGCTGGAGTTTGGGCAGAGGCGGCGCGCATTGATTTGACAAAATGATCGACTGCAGGTCTGGCAATACGGTAGGCATCTTCCTTTGTATCAGCGACGCAAAAAACACGCATTAAGACAATCTCAGGATCGACTTTAGCGATTGAGCGATAAATATTTTGTGCTTCTATGCATTCAGCTAAACTTGCGCCTTGTGACATCAGTAACCCATATCCCTGACGTGCAGCAAAACGAATCGTATCGGGATTAGAAAATGTGGCGACAAAGAATGGGATACGCTTTTGGAATGATTTTGGGTGTAGAGTTACATCCTCAAAGGAGACGAAAGAACCTTTATATGTAGTCTCTTTTGTGTGCAGTAGTTGATCTATCGCTTCAGTCGTTTCAAACATAGCATTGCGGAGATTGTCAGGGTCGCGGGTGAAATGTTTGGTATCAGGGGCAAAGCCACCCTTGGCAAATCCTGCGTTTATTCGTCCATTTGAGAGATTATCTAATACGGCAATACTTTCAGCAAGACGAACAGGATGGTAAAACGGGGCGAGAAAACCTGCGGTTCCTAGTCGAATACACCCAGTTCGTGCTGCTGCAAAAGCAATCATTGCACAAGGGTCTGGAATAATACTGAAGCCGTTAAAATGGTGTTCGCCGAACCATGCTTCATCGAATCCGAGCTGATCGGCAAGCTCTACGAGCCGAAGCTGTTCCATAATACTCTCCTGAACACTTCCATCATAATGTTCACTAAGGCAAAATAGACCTATTTTCATTTATGATCCTTATTTGGTGATTACGGCCCAAAAGCCGCTTTCATCGTCGATAATATTAAAATGTAAAATTGGCAATGATCGGAGAATTCCAGGGAGTGCATCTCGCTCGGGTTTTATTTTATCTTTGAAGGAATTACGCCAATTTGGGTTGTTTTCACTCATCGTTTTTACGATGTTTTCACGTAGTTGTGCATTACCAAATCCCCCTCCGATATAGGCTATGCCTCCCGGTTTTAGAACTCTCACAATTTCACTGTAAGCTTTATGCCAGTCGTCCCAAAATGGAGATGAACCTCTGCTGATTATGAGATGAAAATCTTCATCAGGTATGGGGATGGTATGGACATCGCCTTGTATAAATGCACTTCGATTATCGAGATCATTTAAAGCAGCATAACGTTCAGAAAAGCCTAACATCTCTTCAGACTGGTCGAAAAAAGTGACATGCATATTAGTAATCTTGGCAACAGCGATTCCAAGTGCTCCGGTACCGCATCCGACATCGAGACATCGTCCGCTGGTAATTCTAGTTTTATAAACAATTTGCTCTGCGATGACCGGATAAATAGGGGAGAATATTTCACGCACGATTTGATCAAAGCTTTGCGGATTTGTAGCACCTTTCATGGGTTTACTCCCATAGGAGTTTTTCGATAATCTTCATTTGGATGAAGTATTTCTTGAAGCTGTTTATCGCTGAGATCGACGTTCATAAAAAGTTTGTAAAAATCTTTGGTCTCTTTGTTGATATTGATTTTGTACTCTTTTGGATAGAGGGTACTCATAAGCCATTTAAGACCCATAATACGCATAAATGACGGTGGGCGGTCGAACCAGTTGAACGGTGCTTTTGGAATCAGGTAGACACGGTGATTTTTGACCGCATTAATGTTTGACCAGATAGGGAGGGTATTGACTTTATCATAGAACATTTTTTCCTGAACGATCATCACATCAGGGTTGTATCCCAAAATCGTCTCCATTGACATTTTTTCAAACCCTTTATGGTTTGACGTATGACATCGGTGGACATCAACATCTCCTGCGAGCTTAAGCAACTGCACATGGATCGAGTCGTCACATTCGGTACTGAGACCGTCTAGTCCTTCCGCGTAATAGAGTGTTGGACGTTTGTCGAGCGGAATTTTAGCGAGGGTGTTGTGAACGTCGGTAAAAGTTTTTTCGGTGTACGCTGCGAGTTTATTTCCCCGTTCCTCTTTGTTTAATGCTTTTCCTAAAAAGCGGAAGATATTTGTGTAATCCTCAATACTCTCATCAACGGCATACACGAATGGAGCGTTAAGGATTTTCAGCTTTTCAGCTTCTTTTTGATTGAACTCATTGGTATGTTGCCACATAAGAATTAAATCAGGATGTGCTGCGAGTAAAACTTCAAGATTAGCACTTTGCCCTGCACCAAAAACTCTCCCGATAACGGGAAGAGTTTTCATGTTTTTACTCAGATAGGGAAAGCTAGATTCATCGATATCAAAAATCCATCCGGCGAGCAGAGAGGGATCCATCGCATACAAAGCATATGAGCCATAAGGAGAGGGGGCATAGACTTTTTTAGGTATATCAGGGACGTCAACTTTGCGTCCAAGCATATCGGTTACTTCACGTGCAGAAGCATTAGCTCCAAATGTTATAACTAAAATCGTCAGTATTGGTAATAGTAATTTCATCATCAGCTCCTTTTAAAATTCCATTGTAATATCAGCACCGATGGTACGACCGCGATCATAGTAGTATCCCGTGGTATAGCGGGTTGCATAGTGCTCATCCGTTAAATTGCGTCCATAGAGACTCAGGCGGGCTTTTGCATTCCCAATAGTAAGGTCACGCATGATATTGGCATCAATGCGGGTGAAATCACCCAAGGGTACATTCGTAGCGGTACCCATTGCTGAGGTCGAGGTACTCCAACTGCTCTCACGTTTTACTGATAGGTTGGCACGGTATGTATCCCATTCATGACCGAGTGTAGCGACATAAAGATCTTTTGCATTGGAGTTTCCATTGTTATCGGTAATCACTCCTGTACTGCTGATCGCTTCATTGGTTATCATATGTGTCCAACCGAATTTATAGGTAGTACCGAAATCGAATTTCCCTTTAAGTAAAAGTTCTACGCCCTGACGGTGTAAATCAGATTGGGTGTAGTAATAGTATGTTTGTCCATTTAGTACATAGGTAGGATAGATAGTAACTTTAGAAGCATCTACATAAGAATATTGAGATTTATAATTGTCTATATTAATATCAAACCATGTTATCATAGGGGTAAAAGCTTTAGAATATTTTGCCTCAAAGCTCATTTCTACTCGTTTTTGCATTTCTGGATCGAGGGTACCTGATGGATATGGTTTTACATCAAAATCTCCCATAGTTCCTTGGGATCCGTGATAGTATCGGCCGGAAATGTCGTAGGTCGGTGTAACAAACCATTTTGCTCCAAGGGTGTAAATTTTGGCAGGAGCCATATTCACATCATTGTTGGCATTATTTGTACTAGAAGTGTTACTGGAATTCATGATGTGTTTAGTATCTTGGCGATATCCGCCGTCCAGTATCAATTGTCCATCAAAGAGAGTTTGTTCTAGAGATCCTGAGTATCCTAGGACACTGGTATCAAATTTATTGTATGCAGTATTGGTATTTGGTCCAAATCCGCTATCCGTTGCTCTTTGGAGTCCCAACATTACTTTTGTATCGCCGTAGTGGATATTGTGGCGTAGACTGTATCCTGATGTATCTTCCGTATATAATTTTGCTGCTGTAACAGTAGGCGAAGCAAAACTGTCGTCATGTTCAGTTTGGGAATAATTGGTTTTGAAAAGCGATGCGATAGTAGTATGGTGTTCATTCCACTGCATCGTTGCATCCGTGCTAAAGAGGTGCGTTGTGATTGGATCGTAATACCACTTTGAGGGATCTAAAGTGCCCGTGAGTGTAACACCGCGTTGCATCTCAAAACGTCCAGTATCATTATAAATCATCATTTTGGCACTGAAACGTCCGGCATTGATTCCAGCATTGACCATTTTAGATTGGGCATTTTGACCATCGAACCATGTATCTTGACTCGGACGATTCATCCCTGCAATCATTCCCCCGATATAGCCGTTAAAATCGCTGTTTCCGAAAACGAGACCAGTGTACATACTCTCTTTATTTGCAGTAGGTTGACCTTCAGATTGTTCAAGTCCGGCATTCAGTGTTAGCATCGTTTTTGTTGGCTGTTTTGTACGAATAATGATAAAACCGGTATTAAGTCCTGAACCGGAATTGGATGAGCCGATATTGATAGATGGTCCTATGGGCAGTGAGGTTGAACCACGGACGATTTCGATTTGTTCGATAGCCGACATAGGAATTTTTTGCAAGATACGGTTACTGGTAGATGGGAGTATGGCTCCATCGATAATATAGGTAAAACTTCCGCCACCGCGTTCATTGACAAAAAATGGACTTTTACGTCCTTGATAGGTGATATCCAATCCGACAGCTTTATCCAAAAGATCAAATACATCTTTCGGAGCGAGATTTTGTATATCTTTTTCAGTAAATATTTCAGTTCCTGCTTCTGCCGTTGTTTCAACACGGTATGGGTTTGTAGGGCTTTTCGGGTCAAGATAATCGTGTTCTATGATAGGTGCAGTTACATTGATCGGTTCAAGTACAGTATCAGCAGCAGCAAATGCTGATAGTGGTGCAATAGCCAAAGCAGCTAAAAAGCTCATGGCAACTTTTTTTGTTTTTGAAATGTGTATGACGTTCATAGTTTTACTCCTTAAGTTTGAATGTCGTTCATAAAATAATGTATCAAAAATGATATAACGATACACGAAAAAGCTATTAACCTCAATATTTAGGGAAAATAGCTTATGAATTGATAATGCTCTTATAAGGCTCCTTTGGAAAAAGTGGGTATGCACCATGTATTGGAATTATGGGTAATAAGATCAGTGTTGATACCGTAAACTTCACGAATCATAGGTGCAGTAATAACATCAGAGGGGTTGCCGTCTGCGATTATTTTTCCATCATTCATCACCACAACACGGCTGGAAACCATGAGGGCATGATCCGGGTAATGGGTAGTTTTGAGGAAGGTGTAGCCTTGCGCACTCAAAGAGACGATTAACTCCAAAAGACGGATTTGATTGCCGTAATCCAGACCCGATACCGGTTCGTCCATAATAAAAGTGTCCACCCCCTGTGTGAGGGCGCGGGCGAGAAGAACCATTTGTTTTTGTCCACCGCTGAGCTGTCCGAAAGGTCGCGTGGCCAAATCAGAAATGCCGACTCTTTCTAATGATTTGATAGCGATAATACGGTCGTTTTCCGAGGGAGAGGCAAACAGCCCAAGTTTAGAGATCCGACCCATAATTACCATCTCTAATACGCTGTAGTTAAATGGTACATTGTGGTACTGCGGAATATAAGCAATATGTGAGGCAATCTCACGGTGCGAGTAGCGATGAAGAGTTTTATTATGAAGCCATATCTCGCCGCGCGCAGCATGAATGAGTTTGAGTATGAGACGAATCAGGGTGCTTTTTCCGCATCCGTTAGGCCCTAGTAGGCTGACAACTTCACCGCGTTGGAGGGTGAAATCTATCCCCTCTAATACAGGACGTTTTGGATAGGAAAAATGGAGGTCATTGACCGTTATTATTGGAGTTAATTCCATGCTGCCCTCGCATTTTTAAGTACAATGATAAAGATAGGGATACCGATGAGCGACGTGAGAATGCCGATAGGGACTTCGACACTGAATGCCAGCCGTGAGATCGTATCGGCGAGGAGTAAAAATGCTCCGCCCACTATCGCCGAAAGAGGCATGAGCAGACGATGAGACGGTCCGATTGCCATACGGATGATATGGGGAATGATGAGCCCGATCCATCCGATGATCCCTGCCATGACAACGGAGAGTGAACTGGCAAGGGTAGCGAGTAAAATGGCTCCGAAGCGTACCAGCGGAACATTCACACCGAGTGCTTTTGCCTCTTCGTCTCCGAGAGAGAGGATGTCGAAGTATTTACCCAGCATTATCATCCCCGCTATGCTCAGAAGCATCGGTACGGAGATAAGGATAACTCCAGATAGATCCGCCATAGTCAAACTTCCCATCAGCCAGTAGACGATGGCAGGGAGTGTACTGTAGGGATCGGCGAGGTATTTGATGATCGAGAGGATCGAGGTAAAGAGCGCACTGCTGATAACGCCGCCGAGGACGAGCATCACTGTGGAGCGTGAGTTGGTCACCATCGTTCCGATAAGTACCGCAACACCGACGGCGACAAAGCCGAATGTAAAAGCGAGTGCTTGCACGACAAACCAATGATCGCTGATGAGCATTCCCAGTGCCGCTCCGAACGATGCACCTGCGAGTACTCCCAAAATCCCAGGTGAGACGAGAGGGTTGACGAACATTGCTTGAAATGCAGCCCCTGACGTAGCGAGAGAAGCTCCGATCAAGATCGCTAGCATTACGCGTGGAAGTCGAATTTGTAAAATGATGTTATCGAGCAGGGTATAGGTATCGTTACCTACACCTCCGAGAACCTTAAATTGGAGATATCCGATCAGCGTTTCCAGTGTGATCGGATATTGCCCCCATAATAGAGATAACGTTGCGATAACGATTAACAGCATCGTCGCACCGATTATCCATCCTAGCGGTTTTATCCTTTTCATCATTGCCCTTAAAATTTCAGATTTATGCTACCAAACAGACCGAAAGGGGCGCCAGTTTGATAGGTAGTTGCTGTTGTAGAAGCGGCCAGAAAGTTATCAGCCGCATTGATCGTTGCAATGTATTTTTTATTGGTCAAGTTGGTCGCGGTAAGACGGAATAGGGCATTATGCGATCCCATGAAGCTTGCTATACGATAAGCCAAATCAAAGTCGATGATCGTGTAAGGATCAACTTTTTGTGTATTTTGGACATCCCCATATCGGCTAGAGGTGTATCGCATACTCGGTGAGAGCGTCCAGTTACCCACATGATAAGATAATGCCCCTTTTGCCATATAAACAGGAGCATCAGGGAGTTGATTTCCATCGGTATTGATTGTAGCGGTTGCACTGCTGCTGAAGTTTTGGGTAAAAGTATACTTGTTATATGAAAGTCCCAAAAGGAATTCGAGTTGTTCACTGATTGGTCCATAAGCAGAAATTTCGGCACCGTATCCGAGTGCATCTCCGACATTGGCTGGGTAGGAAACGGCATATTGGGAATCATAAACGTTTGCCTGTTTATTTTTGACAAACGATACATAGGCATTTGGATTGAACGTTATGGAACCGATGGTCGTTTTGAGTCCAAGATCGATATTATCAGAGGTTTCAAGTCCCATCTTATCCCATAGCTGTTGGAGTGTAACCCCTTTAGCTACGAAGTTGGCACGGTTTTGGACATAAGACGGAAAGAGGTTGACATCGATACCGTATGTTCTGGAATAATCCAGATAAATCGACGTATTTGAAGCGAGCGTATACCCAAGATAAAGAGAAGGGATAAAGGTATGAAAGGTTTTTTCATCGACACTCGACCATGTATCGAGAGTACCATTGGCGATTGCTGTGTCGTAATTTGGACTGGTTAGATTGCTTGTACCGTTTGTATAGCTGTGCAATGAACCGAGTTTAAATGTTTGATAACGTGCACCTATGAGGTAATTAAATCGATCTATTGTCCCGCTTAGTTCAATAAATGGAGATGATAAAGTATGGTAGCCATTATCTGCCAAAATGGCATATCCGTCATATACCAAATTACCGCTTGCATCCACTTTGTATTTTGTTTGTTCAGATGGAGGTCCTGGAGGAAGCTGTTTGTGAAACCAATAACCGATTTTAGTATTGAGCGCATCAGAAAAATCATGAGAATATGCCGCGATTCCTCCAAAGAGATCATGGTCCATATGCCAGTTTATGACACGGTTTTTGGTTGGATCGGCATTGACACTCGAATACCAGTAATCTCCGCTGTCTTTTTTGTAGTATGGTTTAAGACTTAGGGTGTCTTTGGATGTGGGTTTGTATTCAAAATTAGCAAAAACAGCCGTCGTATCGAAGTTTTGTTTGTTCCAATCGTAAAAATTGACATCATTGGCACTGCTAGGGTGTAATGCAGCATAATCTTTACCAAAATTTTGACCTAAATCGGTTGACTCAGCATACGAGAGATTATAATAGTTATGGTGATCATCAGAGTTTTTAATGGCAAATATTTCGGCTTTGACTGCATCATTTGGTATGTATTTAAGCCCAAGCATTGCATTGGTACGTTTGAGATTTCCTGCACCTTTTGTTTTATCTCCGGACATTTGTGAGAATGATCCAAATGCACTTACATCACCAAGTTTACCCGTATCTAAACGGACAAAAGTACGGCTAAAATCATCTTTTCCGAATGATTGGGATACATTTGTCCCCATTTTATTACTTGGACGTAAAATATCCATATCTACTTTACCGATCAAACTGGAAAAGCCGATATTTTTATCGACAGGTAAATACCCTTTGAAGAGATTGATTGCGGCTATATTGTCCATATCGATCATTTGTTTTCCGCCACCGGGGTTACTCGAGAGAGGCATTCCATCGATGAGATATACTCCACCCGGTCCGGTTTGCGATTTTCCACGTATGCGAATCGGATCGTGATAAGAAGGTTCATTTGAGCCAGCGGGATCGACAGGGGTAAAATTGACCGACGGTGAGAACTGGATGACACTGTAGGGATTCATATTTGCTTGGGTTCCTAAAGTCGCAATACTTTTAGTGGTAAAAGTCTGAAAATTTCCAGGTTTTGAGAGATTCGTATCGGCAATAAGCTGATCGTTATCACTTTGGGTATCGGTGACGACGATTCTCTCAACGCTAATCGGGTTGGCAGCGAGTATTGAACATACAGTAATCGAGATCATGAGAGGGGAAAGTTTCATTGTTTTGCTCCTAATAAATTTGCAGCTTGCTGGTCACTGAGTTTGACACCGAAAAAAAGTTCATAAAATTCTTTCGTTCGTTGTGTTAGATTGGCTTTGTACTCTTTAGGATGAAAGAGATGCGCCAGCCATTGAATCCCGATAACTCTCATAAATGATGGAGGTCGGTCAATCCAGTTAAATGGTTGAATAGGTACGAGATAGATACGTCCGCTTTTGAGCGCACGAAGATTTTTCCAGAGTGGATCGTTGATGAGGTCGGTATAAACAGCCTGATTTTGAACAATTATGACTTCAGGGTTATAGGTAAGAAGGGTTTCAAAACTGATTTTTTCTAGCCCTAATAGACCGCTTTGTTGACATTTATGGACATTCTCACCGCCTGCAAAATTGAGTGCTTCAATATGAAACGATGTATCACATTCGGTTGAAAGACCATCTGTTCCTTCTGCATAGTAGTATCGGGTTGGTTTTGTTTTAGCAATACTATTATGTACTTCTGTAATTATTTTTTCCGAATAGTTTGCGAGGATATTAGCTCGTTTAGTTTCACCGATAGCTTCGCCGACCATTCGAAATGCTTTGGGCATATCATTGACTTCACGAAATGGAATTTGGATTGCGGGAATTTTGGTTTTTTCAATGGAGTGCTTTACGGTTTGTACCAGCATATCATCTTGCCATACGAGTATGAGTTGTGGATCATAAAGCATGAGGGTTTCTAAATTGATGCTCTGCCCACCACCGTGAAATGAGCCGATCACAGGTAGAGAGAGGAACTTTTTACTTAATAGCGTTTCATCTGCATGATTATTGCTGTTTTTAGCTGCAAAATTGAGCCCGATCATTTTGTCAGGATTGAGCGCATAAATGAGATAGTTCATTGGAGGAGAGGAACCGAAAACACGATCAATATGATCAGAGATCGTGATGGGTTGATTATTCATATCAATGAGAGATTTAGCATGGAGCGTCAAAGAAATGATTAATATTATAATCATACGTAAGAGGGTATTCATGGTGATTCCTTAGGGCTTAGGTTAGGTGTTAAGAAACATTTTTCAATGAAAATGCAATCGGTATTTTTAAAAATACCGTTTTAGGCAATGTTGGAAATTCACCGCTTAGATCGATAACGGTCTGGCGTGCCTTCGTATCGAGTAATGAACTTCCGCTGGTTGAGAGAATTTCTACCTTTTCTACAAAACCATCAGGTTTTAACATAAATGTGACAACTACAGTCCCTTCTAGTCGAAGTTTACGTGCAATTGATGGATAGGTTAGGGCATTTTCAATCATTATCCGTATGCGTCCCAGTGTTGCCCCATTGACCTCATCCGAGGAAACGTTCGGTTTTTGTAGATCGTTTGCTTGCTGTGCAGGATGTGCGTCATGAGGAGAATCATCAGCAATAGTTTTTTGATTTGAATGAAGCAAATCAGTGGTTATGGGTTTTTGATCAGATGGAGCAACACTGGGATGCACGGGAAATGGTTGAGGCAACGCCTCAGGAGATACCATCGGAGTGTGGGATGGTATCTCCTGAGGTGTTGTTTTTGTTTTGATAGGGGTAGGAGTATCTTTATGTGTAATAGGGGTACTTTTACGGATGGGATCGTGCTTTGCGAGATTAATTGATTCATTACTTGATGAGGGAGCATAATCGGCTAATGAGATCAGTACAGGTTTTTCTTCCGGTATGGTGATAGGATGCTGTGAATAAATAAAAAGTGTAGCGGCTAATAATGCTCCATGTACAAACATGGATGCTGTTAATGCTTTTGTTTTTAACAAAGAGTCGTTATATAGTATCTTTTCTGATATAACGATAGGATTTAAAAAAGTCATAGTTTACCCCAAACGGTAGTATAAGGATGACGCTCGATTTCGGCAACAGTAGTACGACGGTTAATCATACGGATGGATAGTGGTTCGATCCAATTCCAAAACTGTTCGATGCATCCCGTTGGCATTTTCAAATCAATGATCGTTTTTTTGTACATCATAAGCCAAATCTCACGCCCTTTTTCATCGATCGTGATATGAAAATGGCGCATCCGCAATGCAGGGTGACCGTGCACAGGTGTGTAAGCTTTCTCGCCGCCGAGTGCTTCGACGAAAAAGTCGGCAGTCTTTTCTGTCGCAAAATTAAACATTGTATCATCAGCAGGAAAAAGGTCACCTATTGCACTTTTACGTAGCAATCCATGATGATATCTCACCATATGGCGGATATTCTCTTCTCCCCATTGTTGATAGAGAATGATGGAAGGAAACGGCACTTCTGGATAGATAAAATCGATTTTGGCTTCGGCTGTATGAGGTGTAGCACTTGCAGGCTGGAACGGTTTTGTTCCACATGCGCTGAACATGCTGACAGGTTTGCCATTGGAAGTTAAGAGAGTCATATTTGATCCTTACATTTTAGTTATTTTCGCCACGATAGAGGCGAGATTCAGGGTTTCAATATTCAAATGAAATGGACGATCAGGGGAGACGACAGGTATTTTGAATAACCGCAGACAAACGTCCTGTCGCCTCTGCTCATCCCCCAAAGGGGAGATCGATTAAAAGCGATAATTCGCTTCGAGACGCAATTCATGGTTAGAAGTATCGTTACCAAAACCTTCAGATTTAGTTGCTGCTGTACCGGCTGTACCATAAGTAGTAGCTGCTGCAAGTACACTATTGTGTTGATACATCTCACGTACTTTTAACTCAAGACCTTTCACCGCAGGGACATCGTATTTGACATCCAAATTCCATTGACGTGTATCACCATTGTTGTAGTAGCGGTCTGTTTGTCCTTGATAACCTATTTTTGATTCATCACGGTTATAGAATGAATAGCTCAATATTGTACTGACACCTTGAATCAGTGCATTAAAGTCGTAATCGATTTGCGCTTTATACGCTTTGGTATTAGCATTCCAGTCGGTTTGTGTCATACTGCGAGTATAGCCATCGGTTGGGAACCCGCGCCATGGTGCGATCATATCTCCACCACTACCGGTATGTGAATAAGCAAGCATCAATTTACCTGCTCCATAGCTTGCGGTTGTACGCACTGCATAAAGATACGTATCAACACTGTTGTCATTATCCCCTTTTAGATTGACATCCGATGCTTTACTTCCCGTAGGTGCGGTATTGGTTACCCCAAGTTTACTATACGGGCTACTACCATCGCCTGGAGTGATGATATCACCGGCACCTTTATCGTATTGTTTCATATAGCGTGCACCAAGCCCAAAAATTACATCGCCTGCTTCGATCGCATAGTTTGCCTCTAACATCCCCTGATTAACAATATTTGGCCAGTTCATGAACCATCCTTGTACTTCCAAAGCATTGATGGATTTATTTTTTACACCGATGATTTTGACTGCTGGAGCTTCTCCTCCAGAGCCATAAAGTGGGAATTGTGCTGCAGGAACAGAAGTACTTGCATTGGTTGTAGCTGTATAATGGGTACGATAATAGTTTTTAATTGCATCAGGGGTATCTCCTGTATCGGCCATACTTCCAAAATAGGTCATTCCGCGTTCTTTGATCTTATCGGCATAATCAAGTTGAACTGTTGTATTAGGAAGATCATTTGAAACGGCGTCGAATCCCTCAATCGCAATCGGAATCATTTTGGTATCGTTCGGCGTGATCCAAGGGTTAGTCATCAAAAAGCGACCGCCTTTAATTTTAGATTTTGCGATATCGTATTGGAGATATGATTGCGCTAAAACACTATAGCCGTCTCCCCAAGTGGTTGCTGCACCAGGTCCACGAGCAAATAGATCGGTTCCCGTTGTACTTTTTGGATAACCATTTGATGTTCCGCTTGTTGTATCTGTCCATAGATGACTGTCTTGAGTGGTATAAAAGCCAGCTCCTGCACTGAATCCATAAAGTGGAGTAGTTTTATAAATGAGACTACCGCCTACTGCTAAGCCACGGCTATCTCCATCAGGTTTAGTACCCCAATCATTTGTATCCCAATCGGTTGAAATAAAATTTGCTCTTAAACGCCCATCGAGTTTCCCCTCTTTAAATGCTGAGGCTAAATCATCCGCAGCGGATGCGAAAAGAGCCGTTCCTAAAATGAGTGCTGTTGCAAAGCTGAGTTTTGTCATAATTAATCCTTGTATATATTTTGATATAACGATAATTTTGGCTATGCTATCCATTGCTGGAGTAGCATATTTATTTTTTTGGCAAGCCATAACCACTAGCTTTTAAAATTTCTAGTGTTTTTGGAGATGACATGAATCGGAGAAATTTTTTGGCTGCAATTTGATTTTCAGGTGAGCCATTTTTGAGACCTACCATCGCCTGATCAATCGTGTTATACGATTTAGGATCGACTTCTACCCATTTTCCGACATTTTTCATTTCAGGTGAGAGGACAATTGATTTAGCCATAAATCCAACATCAACGACTTTTGTAGTTACATAGCTACCAACTTGGGATATGGATTCAGCCGTAACAATTTTTGAAGCCGCTTCATCGGCTACTTTGTAATAGCGCATTGTATTCATTGCTTCTGTACCATAAGGTGCTGTTTTAGGATTGGCAACGGCGATTTTTTTGACATTTGGATCGTTTACAACCGCAACACCTTTTGAAAGGTCAGCTCCTGTATCACTCCAAAGAACAAGTGTTCCATAGGCATATACTTGGGCTGGAGTCGTAGTAAAACCACCTTGGACTAGTTTCGCTGGAAACTCTACATCAGCTGACAAAAATGCATCATACGGTGCACCGCTCATAATTTGCTGAGTTAACTTACCTGAAGCTCCGGTAATGATTTTTACTTCGATACCGCTCTCATCACTAAAAGCTTTGGCTATATCGTTTACCGCGTATTTCATATTTGCAGCAGCAGCTACGGTGATTGTTTGAGCAGCAAGTGCAGAAGCAAATGCGAGGGATGCCAGTATTAGTCTTAACAGTTTCATGAAAACTCCTTGATCTCATTTATGATATAACGAAATTACAAATACGATAATGCAAAAAGAGTTCTCAAAAAGAGCGACAATTTCGTTATGCTTTGTAAGATATAACGAAATTATAGAGAAAAAGGCTTAAAGTTTGTAGGGAGTTGATAAAAATGTGTTTGAAATAAAAACAAATGAGAAGAGGCTCTAAAACTTACAACCCGATAATAATATGACTCGGAGAGATAAGGGCATAGGCGTTCATCCCCTCGGAGAGCTTTTTAGTATCTTTTGGATTCATCAATGCGATAAGCTCGGTAAAGAGATCGAGTGCAAAGGTGATCTCGTCCGTTTCATCCTGCGATTCGATGCGACTGATTGACCCTTTGAGACAATTTATGGGCTCATTGGTTTTCGGGGGAGCGGTGACAATTGTGACGTCGCTGGATTTGATGATGGCGTAGAGATCACATCCGATAGTGAGACCCATATTGCGGATCGATTTGAGTGTAATGACCGATTGGATCGTATGGCTTCCTGTTAATGAAAGGGTGAGAACACCGTTAAGCCCGCGCTCTTCGATAGAGAGGAGGGTGGCGGGGAGCTGATTGCGCGCACTGGTGGTGAGGAACGTACGGCTGAGGATGCGGGCAAGTCGTTCCGGATCGTCTCCCGCTTCGGCAAAACGGTCTATAAACTGGCGGTGCAATTCGTTGAAGCGATGAAATGTCGCAATCAACTCATGCGCATACGGGGTGAGTTTTGTCCCTCCGCCCCCTTTTCCTCCGGTTGTACGATCTATGAGAGGATGATCGGCGAGGGTATTCATCCCATTGATCCGTTCCCATGCCGCTTTATAGCTCATTTTCATCTCTTTGGCGGCAGCGTTGATAGAACCAGTTTGATCGATTCTTTCCAGAAGTTCGATTCGCCCCGCACCTAAAAAGCTTTGACCTTCTTTCGTGAGCCAGAAACGTCCATCGATTTTCATTAGAGTATAAAACTGTGTTTCATCGGTACTTCAATCGTAGTGAGAGGAAACTTCCCTTCTAAAAATAAATATGAGGCCAATACACCTTGTGCCAACAGCATATCTGAACCATCTTTATAAGGGAGACCACTAATTTTTACTTCGCGTAGGTAAGGAGTCTCTTTGCCATAGATAACATCGATAGCCCCTTTTGCCTGTTCTAGTAGTTCCGTCAATAAAGAGCGTGGAATAGGAAGCTCATTATCACTGAGACCTGCAGAGGTTGTGTTGATAATGAGATCATAAGGTTTAACGGTAAAATCATCCCACTCAAAACACTCGAATCCTTCGCGCAAGAAGTAATCCAACCGACCTTTTGAGCGGTTTAAGATTGTTGGGGTGATTTCGCCGTGGCGCAATGCTATGGAGAGGGCACGTGCTGTTCCACCCGCACCCAGAATAAGTGCAGTTTTGATTTCGCCAAACGACTGAATAGCAGACATAAACCCGTCTGCATCGGTGTTATAACCGATTAATCTCCCTTTTTCCAAGACAAGTGTATTAACCGCTTTTATCTCTTGGGCAATACCGCGTATTTCATCACATTGCGCATAAGCAGCTTCTTTATGGGGGACGGTAACATTTGCACCGCTAAGCCCTTTTGCAAAAAAAATGTTGCGAAGCTGTGAACCATCACTAAGGTGAGTACGACTATAGCAAGCTTTGATTTCGAGAGATTTGAAAACACTATTGTGCATGAGTGGGGAGCGCGAATGGCTCACGGGATCACCGAAAATGGTAAAAAGATTCATAGAGGATTAACCAAATCATCCAACGTGCTGGTAAGGGCACCCAGCTTATTCGCTACTTCAAGGTATTCGAGTTCATGCACGGAGTCTGCAACGACACCTGCACCTGCTTGCAATACAACAAAATCAGGTTTGATTAGCGCAGTACGGATTGTAATTGCACTGTCCATATTTCCATCAAATCCAAAGTAGCCGATGGTTCCACTGTAAAATCCTCGTTTAACCCCTTCATATTGGGCTATTAGTTCCATTGCACGAATTTTTGGTGCACCTGTCATCGTTCCTGCGGTAAACGTTGCGGCGAGAAGATCAAACATATCTTTATCTTCGGCAATTTGGGCATGAACATCAGAGACAATATGCATGACATGAGAATAACGCTCAACATGCATCATCTCTTCTACTCTTACCGTTCCCGTTTTGGCAACACGACCAACATCATTACGACCCAAATCGATGAGCATCAGATGCTCAGAAAGTTCTTTCGGATCAGAGAGAAGCTCTTCTTCAAGCTCCATATCGCGTTGTTTGGTGCCACCTCGTTTACGAGTCCCAGCGATTGGGCGAAGTAAAATATCCCCTTCACTCAGACGTACCATCACTTCAGGAGAACTTCCGACGATACTAAAATCTTCATACTCCATCAGATACATATATGGAGAAGGATTTTTGAGCCTCAAAACGCGATAAAAGCTAAATGGATCGACCTCAGCATGACGAATATAGCGATTGGTCATGAGGATTTGGAATACATCACCGCTTCGAATCATGTTTTTTGATTCATCAACCATCGAGAAAAATTTCTCTTTAGTATGGATGAAATCGCCTCCTTTATCATTTTCTATTTCTTTTAGAGGAGTATAGAGATAAGGAGATTTGAGAGTTGTTTCGATATGTTCAAAGCGCTCTATCATAGAATCTTCACAACTCAATAAGGTAATAGTAGAATTTTTATGAGAAACGACTAAAGTGAGTTTTGGGAGGATTAAATCCATATCTGGAGTTTGTGTCTGATCAATGAGATGATTCATGTACTCTTCGAGTACAGGTTCAAAAACTTGAACCATATCATATCCTATATATCCGATAAACCCATCGATATATCCTACTCCTAATTTACGAGCTTCTTCACGGTAACTCATTTGATCGATTTTACGATAGTACTCTTTTAAAAAATCAAAAGGTGAAATATCAAGAGAATGAGTTGTATTTGCAGAATCGATGTAGGTTGTTACTTTATTAGCATAGGTAAGGCGTTCACGTGCACCAATAATAATAATGGTGTAGTTTCCATCGCTGTTTCCAGCACTTTCTAGGAGAAAAGTGATTTCAGAGGGGAAAAGGCTTTTAGCCTTTTCATAAACTGCGATTGGGGCGAATTGATCGAGTGAAAAACGGCGTGAAGAGATCACATTATCCCTTTACCGGAAATGCATCAGCCTGAATATTCTTACGAACGTTACCAAGTTGTTCGTGTGCAGCTTTTTCACCTTGGAACGGCCCGACAAGGACTTTTGTTACGTTTCCACTTGGAACGGTGCTATATTTTAATCCACTGGCATTTAAACGATCTATCAGGGATTGATTTGGTTGTTTTGCAAATGAACCGACCTGAATAAAATATGTTCCTGATCCATCAGATGCTTTTGCAACCACTTTTGGTGTTTCAGTTGCTTTTATAGGTGCTTTTTCTACCGGTTTTTCAACTGTTTTTTTAGGAGTTGTGACAGCTTGTTTTTCAGTTGCTGTCGCGGCTGCAACTATTTTTTTCGGCTCACTTTTGACAGTTTTAATTGTAGGAGTTATTACTGTTTGGGTGATTTTTGAAGGAGCTTGAGTTTTGACGGCTGCTGGAACAGGAACAGGTTTAGGTTCAACTTTTGGAACAGTAACTACTGCTGGAGCAGTTTTAACAACCGGTTTTGGCTGAGCAGCAGGAACAACTGGTTGAACAGGAACTGGAGCAGGTTGAACTGTATTCTCTTGGACAGGAGTATTTTGGAATGATTCTTGTTTTATTTTTTCTGCAATCTTTCCTAAATCTTCAGTTTTAGTTTGGTTGCCGCCTTCTTGAATCACTTCAACCGGTTCAAATAATGGATCATCAATTACTTCTGTCGGTGCACTTGGTGTAGGAGGGACGACAGCATGCGGTGCTTTTTCATCACTTTGGCTTTTAAGCGAATTCATTATTACCAATACGATAATAAGAATAAGTGTTAGAGTTGCGATTGCCAGGAGCATTTTTTTCCCGTTTGACCCTGACCCGCCTTTATTAAGTATGATGTCATTAAGTTCGTTTTTTTCTTCCATTTTTCCTGTTCCTTAGGTATAAGTTATCAAGCGCGTCGTATTACATATGTTTCGACCACGAAGCACCACGCTCTTTTGCGTAAACTTCGTAGGGAAGATTGAGAATGTTATATTCCAACGGCAGATCCAATGCAGGGAACATACGCCACTGCTTTGGTTGTTTTGCAGCCAGTTTCATGGAAATCATTTTACCCAGTTGATCAGCCTCTTGTAAAGTTGTATGCCCTTTATGGATATAAACGTGCAAATGACCAGGTGTTTTGGTTTCAAAAGCGGTAAAATTAATAAATCCCTCTTCTCGAAGAAGGAGTTGTGTTTTATGATAAAAGCGTTGAGGATCAGTACCATTATAGTCGATTACGATATTTTCTACTTTATTAAATTGGTTAATTAATGAATGGGCAACCGTGATCTGTTTTTTTAGATGTTGATCAATAATCGCTTGAGTCAATGTTTTATCAATTTTTTCATATTTATTAAAAAATGTACGCCCTTTGTAGTCGATTTTATTGACGACACTATCATGTTTGAGCCAATAGTGATCTGAAATCATTTTAATCAGTTTCATATCCATCGAAGTCATAGGGCAAATTCCTTTTTTAATTAATAAGTTGATTGTTTGTAGATGATAAATCCGCGAGCCAATGCTTGTAGCTCTTCTTTGATGACAGCTTGTTTTTCAATATTCTCAATGTCGTCAAGTACATCTGCAATTTTATTTGCGATGATGTCGAATTCTTTTTCTTTCATTCCGCGTGATGTCAAAGCAGGGCTTCCAATACGGACACCTGATGTTACGAATGGTGAACGTGTCTCACCAGGAACGGTATTTTTATTAACAGTGATCCCGGCACGGCCTAGTGCAGCATCGGCTTCTTTTCCACTAAATGGTTTATTCAAAAATGAGACTAAAATAAGGTGATTGTCAGTTCCGCCACTGACGATATCGTAGCCACGTTTCATCAATACATCAGCGAGTACGGCAGCATTTGCTTTGACTTGCTTTGCATAGACTTTCCACTCCGCAGAGAGGTTGTATTTGAAACCGACCGCTTTGGCTGCGATGACGTGTACCAATGGTCCCCCTTGCAATGCAGGGAAGATTGCGGAATTGATTTTTTTAGCGATCTCTTCATCATTTGTCATGATCATACCACCGCGAGGTCCTGCAAGGGTTTTATGGGTAGTTGTAGTTACAACGTCCGCGTACGGGAACGGGCTTGGGTGCTCGCCGGCACAGACAAGTCCTGCTATGTGTGCAATGTCAGCAAACAAGATTGCTCCAACCGCATCAGCTATCTCACGGAATTTTTTGAAATCGATTTCACGCGCATAAGCTGAAGCGCCGCAGACGATTATTTTCGGTTGTACGATTTTAGCGATGTCCATGACACGTTCATAGTTGATACGACCATCAAGTTCGACACCGTACGAAAAGCTGTGGTAATTTTTACCCGAAAAGCTCACTTTTGATCCGTGTGTCAAGTGACCGCCGTGGCTGAGATCCATACCGAGTAGTTTATCTCCTGCTTGAAGCAATGCAGCATAAACTGCGCCGTTTGCCGAAGAACCTGAATGGGGTTGTACGTTGGCATAGTTACATCCGAATAATTCACATGCACGGTCAATCGCTAGTTGCTCAACGCCATCTGCAAATTCGCATCCGCCGTAGTAACGTTTCGCAGGGTATCCTTCCGCGTATTTGTTGGTAAAAACAGAACCCATTGCTTCCATAACTGCAGGCAACGTAAAATTTTCAGATGCGATCATCTCTAAATGGTCAGTTTGTCGTTCGAGCTCTTGCTCACATAGGGTGTAAATTTCGTTATCGAATTCTTTGAGGAAACTCATTCTTCTTCTCCGTGGTTGATTTGGTTGTTTTGAATCGGTTTCATTGCAGGAAATAGCAATACATCCCGAATCGAATGTTGATTGGTTAACATCATGACGAGACGATCAATTCCGATCCCTTGACCTGCTGTTGGTGCCATCCCATACGAGAGAGCCGTTACAAAATCTTCGTCCATCTCATGGGCTTCATCATCTCCTGAGTCTTTTGCTGCCATTTGACCTTCAAATCGTCCTAGCTGATCAACCGGGTCATTAAGTTCACTGAATGCATTGGCGATTTCTCGTCCGGCAATGAAAAGTTCAAATCGGTCGGTAAGTTCTGGACGATCATCACTTCTACGAGCAAGAGGAGAAATCTCAACCGGATAATGGGTGATAAAGGTCGGGTTAATCAGTTTAGCTTCGACAAATTCATCAAAAAGTTCACCTTGAAGCTGACCAAGATTCATTGCTGCATTGGCTTCAAGATTTTTCGATTTCAAAAATGCCAAGATGGCTTCTTTGTCGTTAACAATCTCCTCAGGCACTCCGCCGATTTCACTGAGACTTTTAATCAGTTCAATTTCGGTGAATTGGTCAAAATCAACTTCAAACTCTCCATAGGGTAAACGTTTAGGAAGATTAAGATGATCAAATAAATATTCAAAATATTCTTTGGTAAGGGTAATGAGATCTTTATAGGTTTTGAATGCCCAGTAAAACTCGATTGAGGTAAACTCAGGATTATGCGTTGCGTCCATCCCCTCATTACGGAAGTTACGGTTGATCTCAAATACTGCTTCGAATCCACCGACGATGAGCCGTTTGAGATACAGTTCCGGTGCAATTCGCAAATAGCGGTCGATACCCAGCGCATTGTGATGGGTGACGAACGGCTTGGCGTTGGCACCTCCGGCAATTGGATGCATCATTGGTGTTTCGACTTCAAGAAACCCTTTATCCTCGAAAAATCGGCGGGTAAGGCTGATTACTCGCGAACGGATATGAAACGTTTTACGCACTTCGGAATTCATGATTAAATCGAGATAGCGTTGGCGGTAACGCATCTCTTTGTCTTGTATACCATGAAATTTTTCAGGAAGTGGAGAGATTGCTTTGGTAAGCAAGGTTAGTTTATCTGCATGAAGTGAGAGCTCACCGTGTTGGGTGATGAATGGATAACCGCTCACTTCGATGATATCACCTACTTCTATTAACTTTTTAAAGACGTCATTGTAAAAGTTCTCAGGTAAATTATCACGCGCAACGTAAATTTGAAGCATTCCGCTCTCATCTTCAATTTTTAAAAAGCTTGCTTTTCCCATTAATCGGTAAAGTTTGATTCTTCCGGCTACGGTGTAATGACGATGTTCATCTCGTTTTTCTTCGGTTTTGAATAAATCAGAATTTACATTATGAAATTTTTCTATGGTTGTATTTCGGTATGAATTATTTGCATACGGATCAATACCGAGTGCTCTAAGTGCCTCAGCTTTTTCGATTCGTTGTTGTACATATTGGTTTTCGAATGCCAATGTTTTTCCTTTCTTGAAATATTTATTTTTTAGTTTGATCTTGGCAATTTTTACAAACACCATAAATCTGCATTGAATGGTCTTGCATTACAAATCCAAGTTCTTGAGTAATCATTTTTTGCCGTTGTTCAAGCGCTTCATCAACAAATTCGGTAATGCTACCGCATGTAGTGCAGATAATATGGTCATGATGATCTTTCGCACCAAGTTCATATTTTTTACCTTGAGCACCAAAAGAGAGTGAAGTAACCATCTCTGAGTCTTCTAAAAGAGATAATGTTCGATAGACTGTTGCAATACCTGTCCCTAGTTCAGGATGTTTTTCTTGAATTAAATGGTGAAGTGCTTCAGGAGTAAGATGCTCATCTGAATTGTAAAGCATTTCTAATATGACTTCGCGCTGAATGGTGAATTTCAAACCATTGATTTTTAAAAGCTGTTTAAAATCGCTTAATAATTTATTGTATTCTACTGTTCTCTCGGTAAAATCAGTATAAGTATTCATAAATTATTTCTCCTTTTTCAAGTGAGAGCTGTTGTTGTTTTTATCTTGATTTATTTGAACTGTACTGTCATCTTGTGTTTCATTTTTATCGCTAATAAATGCTTTCATATCATCCGTTTCGATATGTAGAATAAAATCTCCGGTTGCCAACATCGGTTTGAAAAAAATACTGCTTTCAACTTTGTCTCCAAAATTTTCACGTATTGCTGTGACGCTAAAGAGTGCATAAACAATTATGGAAAGGATAAAGAAAAACTTACTGCTTCCGACAATGAACCCTAATACTCTATCTACAGGTCCTAAACCACTGAGCGAACTTAACTTTTTAAACCCGGCACCAAGACTTACCATTAACAACCAAAAAATTCCGAGAGCGAAAACAAATCCAACCAAATTGATGGCTGTCGGTGTTTCGAAATGAAAGAGATTTTCACTTAAAAACTTACCGATATATCCTCCAATATGAGAAGCTACATAGACTCCTCCTACAATTCCGACCATACCAAAAACTTCTTTTGAAAAACCGTTTAACAACCCTTTTAGCCCTAGCAGCAAAATGATTGATCCTACGGCGACGTCAAAATAATTCATATCCATTAAAGCTCCATTTCTAGACGGTTTTTACCATTTTTTTTGGCTCGATATAAAGCTTTATCGGATCGATCGATAATGGTATCAACTGTATCACCTTCAGTAATTTTTGTTAGCCCGATGCTGAGGGTAACAGGTATTTGTTGATTTTGAAATAACGGTTTATTATTACGGCAAAGATTTAGTAGACGTTCTGCTACGAGTCGTGCCCCCTCAAAGTCCGTTCGATTTATGATAATTATAAACTCTTCCCCTCCAAAGCGATAAACCCTATCACCATCCCGTAGTGCTTTTTTGAGAAGTTTTGCTATAAAGATTAGAACTTTGTCTCCGGCAATATGTCCAAATTTATCATTAATAATTTTAAAATCATCTACATCAATCATAAGTGCAAAAATTTCAAAATCAAGAGTTTCTTTTTCTATAATTGATTTTAAATGCTCTTGAAGTGCATAGCGGTTGTATGTTTTAGTAAGAGGGTCTAAAGAGGTTTTTATTTCCAACCCTTTGACCTGTTCTAATAGATTATAAATGATTTCATTAGCGCGTGACACTTCATCACTGAGGTGATTTTGAATATCGCTGAACTTTTCGGTTATTTTCCCAAAATCAATCATGGCCAAAGAGGTTGACTCTCCGAGTATTTCAGCATGTTTTTCAGTTATTTTTTCAATTGTACTATTACTGGCACTATAAGAGTCAATACTTTTTTGTGCAAGCTCTTTGTACTCATCAATCATAGTGTTTCGATAAGCCAATAAATCAAACTCTCCTGATGCAAAAGCTTCCAAAACTTCATGGGTTGTTGTTGCAATAAGTTCAGCAAATTCGGCAGGATTTATGGTTGTTTGTGACTTGCTAAGTGACTCTATGTGGACAGAGAGCTCTTTGCAAAAATGGAGCAATAAAGGATTGTCTTGGTTGGTTTCCACCATGTAACCTTATGTGTTTCGAATGTTTAGAACAACCTTTTCTACTGGAAAAAAAAGGAAAAGTAAACTCTCTAAATGTAATGCTATTATACTTTTTCAAACATAAAGATAACTTTTGATTCTTTCAATCAGTCGCTTTTTAGGATAAAAGGATAGAATTCTAGCTCTAATAATCAAGGTGCTGTGCACACAGGAGATGATATGAGTACGTGGAACCGATCCAGCTGGAGAGAAAAACCAATTAAACAACAGCCTACCTATCCTGATGCGGTAGCTTTGGAACAAATCGAATCACAACTTCGTAATTATCCCCCTCTTGTTTTTGCCGGAGAAGCACGAACGCTCAAGAAAAATTTGGCTGATGTGTGTGAAGGAAAGGCATTTTTACTTCAAGGGGGTGATTGTGCTGAGAGTTTTTCGGAATTTCATGCGCACAATATTCGTGATACTTTTAAAGTAATAATGCAGATGGCGGTAGTGATGACCTTTGCCGGTGGTGTTCCAGTGGTGAAAGTAGGCCGCCTCGGTGGACAATTCGCAAAACCTCGTTCATCCGATATGGAGACGATTGACGGTATTAGTTTGCCGAGTTATCGCGGTGATATTATTAATGGTGTCGAGTTCAATGAAACAGCACGTATACCTGATCCTAACCGAATGATTCAGGCCTATAATCAATCGGCGGCAACGTTAAATTTACTTCGTGCTTTTGCTTCAGGCGGGCTCGCTGATTTACATCAGGTTCATGCATGGAATTTAGGTTTTGTCGGGCAAAATGAAATGACCAAAAAATATGATGATCTTTCTCGACAAATTGATGATTCACTCCGCTTTATGGCAGCTTGCGGTATTACATCTGATACATATCGTACCTTGAGAGAAACCGATTTTTATACCTCACATGAAGCATTATTGCTAAATTATGAAGAGGCTTTTACTCGACAAGATTCATTAACCGGGGAGTGGTATGATGTCTCTTCTCATATGTTATGGATTGGGGATCGTACGCGACAACTCGATGGTGCACATGTTGAGTTTATGCGTGGAATAAATAATCCAATCGGTGTTAAAGCAGGACCGTCTATGGATCCTGAAGATTTAATTCGCTTATGTGATATATTGAATCCAAATAATGAAGCTGGTCGCCTTAATGTGATTGTTCGTATGGGGGCTGATAAAGTTGCTGATGGGATGCCTGCATTGATTCGAGCAATTGAACGTGAGGGTAAAAAGGTAGTTTGGAGTTGCGATCCGATGCATGGGAATACAATCACCAGCAATGGTTATAAAACCCGTCCATTGGATTCTGTATTGAAAGAGATGAAACAATTTTTCCAAGTCCATAAATCAGAAGGAACTTACGCAGGTGGTGTTCATTTGGAAATGACAGGAAAAAATGTCACGGAATGCTTAGGTGGATCATTTGAGATCACTTCAGAAAATTTAAAAAGTCGCTATCACACCCATTGTGATCCACGTCTTAATGCTGATCAGTCACTAGAATTGGCATTTTTGATTGCAGATACTCTTAAAGAAGCTCATCGTTGAGTTAATCCCGTCTAGGCGGGATTTATTGTTGACAATTTGGACAAATTCCAGAGATAACAACCGAGATATCGTTTGCCACATATTTACTGATATTCATTGTATCTTTTAACAATGTTTCTGCATTAAACGGGATATCTTTTAGCTCCCCACACTCTTTACACATTACATGTGCATGTGTCTCTTTTTCAATCTCATATTTTGATTTATGACCGGGTATTTTAACCTCTCGTATGAGACTGACTCCCATCATAGTGTGAACGTTTTTGTAGAGAGTAGCTAATGATATAGAAGCAAATTTATATTTTATTGCAGTATAGAGATCATCTATGCTTATATGACCCCTGTGATGCATTAACTCTATTATTGCAATTCTTTGCGGCGTTACTTTAAGTTGATGATGCTTGAGTATGTGTTCATGTTTCATAATACGAAATTATAAGATAATTAAAGAGAGAATTCTTATAAAGAAGAAAGCAGGTGCTATTTTTTGAAAAAACTTTAAGATATCTTCCCCTTACGGGGAATATTTACATTGACCCGATGATTCTTAGGAGTTCATCTGGTTTATTGGAATATTGAAGTGCAACATCTTTACTAATGAGTTTTTTACGTAAGAATTCAACTATTTCTTGCGTTTGGGTTGTCATATTTGTACCAATTTGATTTAATTGCATTTGTGAGTAGAGTTGATGTACTTTATCTTCACGTATTAAATTGGCAATTGCCGGATTTGTGATCATAATTTCTTGTGCAGCGATACGTCCACCGCCAATTTTTGGTAAAAGTGCTTGTGAAATAACAGCAATTAGAGAGGTAGAAAGTTGCGCACGAACTTGTGGCTGTTCATCACCGGAAAAAACGTCAATGATACGGTTGATGGTTTGCGGTGCAGAATTGGTATGCAGTGTCCCGAAAACCAAGTGACCGGTCTCTGCTGCAGTTAATGCTGCAGAGATTGTTTCACGGTCACGCATCTCCCCAATAAGGATAACATCAGGGTCTTCTCGCAGAGCATATTTGAGTGCAGCTGAGAAACTTTTGGTATCCGTACCAATATTACGATGCGAAAAGAGGGCTTTTTTATTGGTATGGACAAACTCTACCGGATCTTCAACAGTAATGACATGTCGAGCTTCATGAAGGTTGATTTCATTAAGCATTGCAGCAAGAGTTGTTGATTTACCACTACCGGTAGGACCGGTAACTAAAATCAGACCTTTTTCACGTTTGATAATCTCTTTAAAAACTTGTTTTGCATTCAAATCATCCAATGAAGGGATGGTAACAGGAATGATACGGAAAGCACAAGCAACATCATCCATGGTTTTGTAGTAATTGGCACGAAATCGTCCAACATCAGGAATGACAATCGAAAAGTCAAGTTCATTATTCTCTTCAAATGTCTTTTTTTGTTTTTCTGTAAGAAGTGAATAGCCCATCTCTTCGATGTCTTTACCATTTAAAACAGGTAAATTAAGGGCAACTAAACGCCCATCAATACGAATTTGAGGTTCAGAACGGCTGACGAGGTGTAAATCAGAAGCTTTGTAAGCGACGACACTTTTTAGTAGTTTATGGATATCTAATGCTGCATTCATGAGAGAAATTTTCCTTCGTATTGAGATTCATCATAACCGATTATCAAGGTGTCTCCATTTTCGATTATAGGGCGTTTTAAGAGTAGATTATAGTTTCCCATCCACTCAATTTTTCCATTTTCATCTAATTCAAGAGCCTTAATACCAAGGTTTTTATAAGTTGTTCCTTTGGTATTGAGTAGAATTGATAAATCGGTGCTTTTTAGCCATGATTCAATTTTCTCACGTGAAACAGGAGAAGTTTTAAAATCATGGAATGTATAAGGAATGTTGTGTGTATCTAAAAAACGTATAGCTTTTTGTACACTTCCACAACTTTTAATCCCGTAAAGAGTAACCATTCTGTTACTCAATGATTTTTGGAACGATAAAAAAATGCTCTTGAGAATGGGGAGCATGCGCTAAAATATCATCATTTATAGAGCGATTGACTATTCCCTTATCTTCTCGAAGTAATGTTGATGAGTCTGACATAGCAAAAGTAGCATCTACGCCATCGGTATTTAACTCTGAGAGATTGTCAACAAATGAAACAATTTCACTCAGTTGAGAGATCATTTCACTGCGTTGATTTTCGGGAATTTGAAGGTATGATAGTTTTTCTAAGCGTTGTAAAAGGGCTTCGTCAATTTGCATGGTTAACCTAAGTTGTGATAAATTTATGAAAAATAATTGTACCCTAAAAATAGGTTTACAAAACTTTAACGAAGTGTAAGATATTATTGCCTAATTAATGATTGTGAAAGACAGGAGCCATTTTGAGTCTAAAAGAGAATATGGAGGCCCTCAGAGAGGAGCTGAATTCTGAAGAGAAATTTTTTGAAAGTGCCGTTAGAACAGAGCGTTTCGTAAAACGATACCAAAAACCTCTAATGGTCAGTGTAGTTGCTTTATTATTGGCTGCAGGTGGTGCAGTAGGCTATCAAGCATATTCCAATGCTAAGATTGAACGTTCCAATAATGCATTCAATGCACTATTAAAAAATCCTACTGATTCTAAAGCATTGGCAACCTTGAAGGGTGAAAACCCTGACTTATTTGATGTTTGGACACTTTCACGTGGGATTGCACAAAAAAATATAACCGTATTGGATACGTTAAAAAATTCAAAGGCATTTGGTGTTGCAGATTTAGCAGAATATGAATCTGCTGCTATTGCTGGAAATGCAAATGAACTTGATGTTTATACAAAAAAGCAAGGAGCGCTTTATAAAGATTTGGCAGCAGTCGAATTGGCTGTCATTGCTATTGAACACAATGATACTAAGCAAGCACACGAAAAAATCGCACTTATTCCTGAATCATCACCTATGTATAAAGTGGGGCAGTCATTGTCTCATTACGGAGTCAACTAATGAGACATCTACTGTTGGTGTCTGCCACTGTAGCTGCAATTATTTTTACGGGCTGTTCTCATAAAGAAGTTTTTAAACCTGAACACGTCAAAGGTGAATGGCGAAATGCCGGACATTTGAATTCGCCTATTGCAAGTGTTACTCAGTCAGCAGCTGTTTTGGATGATGGACATCTTTTGACAAAACATGGGTTAAAATCACTTAAAATACCTAAAGAATATCGTTTAATTAATATAAGTGACTCTTATGTTATTAGTGAAAGCCCTGAAGGAAATCTGCTTTTTTCTCCTGAAGATGGGACCGATGCTAATATAACATTCGAGTTAAAACGCGGTGTTGCTGCGGCATCCGTTCAAGGTGATGTTGTTGCTATTTTATTTACCAACAATGAAATGGCTCTTTATTCATTGGAGTCTAAAAAACTTCTTTTTAAAGAGTCATCAGGAAGTGCAGTTGCTGTTGATGCCAGAATTGCAAATCCTTATTTCTTGAAAGAACTTGTTGTTTTTTTAACGTTGGATGGAAAGCTGGTAATTGTTAATTCGGATACAAAACAGGTCCTACGTTCTGTTGTTGTTAGCTCAGAAGAGTATTTCAACAATATCACCTATCTCAATGTTATTAATAATAATCTTGTAGCTTCAACCAATAGTGGCATTCTTGCACTCTCTCAAAAAGAGTCTCGCGAAAAGTATGAAATCCGCAATATTGCGTATACTCCGGATGGAATATGGTTAACGACTAAGCAAGGTGAAGTGATTGCACTAAGTCCAACATTACAATTCAAAGCAAAAAAGAAATTTCCTTTTGCACATTTCGTCGGTATCAGTGTTCAAAATGATCGTGTATTTGTGATGGAAAAAGAGGGATATATGATTGCACTCAGTAAAAATCTCTTATCGTATGATGTGTATGATATTGATATGGATGATGATAATAAAGTTTTTGTCGGAGATGACAGCTTTTACTTCGACGATCGCTATATCAATTTTAAATAATGTCGAGAGAGCTCGAAGCTTTTATTGAATATATAACAGTGATTAAAGCACTCAGCCCTCGAACAATTGAGGCTTATGCTTATGATCTTGGAGAGATTGAAAAACTTGCAGGAAGCGATATAATTTCATTGGATTCTAAAGCCGTTTTTACGGTTTTAGGTATGATTCAGAACAAACGAACTCTTAATCGTAAACTCTCTTCTTTTAACTCATTTCTAGATTTTTGCCATCGCAATCATTTTGAATCATCATCTGTAAAATTTTCTCTTTCCAAAATACCAAAAAATCTTCCAAAATATCTTACCTATGAAACAATTCAATCTAGTCTTTTGTTAATTGATCGAAGTGACTGGATCGGGTCACGCGATTATGCAATGATTTTATTTATGTATGCAACGGGTGTACGCGTTAGTGAATGTTTGGCAGCAGAGGAAGGAGATATCGAGGGAGAGTGGCTTCGTATTCGTCATGGAAAAGGAGAAAAAGAGCGGTATGTTCCGATTGCCCCTGAAGCGTTAAAAGCGCTTCGTGCTTATCAAGAGGCATGTCCGTATACTAAACGAACATTATGGCTTAACTATCGCGGTGAGCCGTTGAGCCGAATTTCGGCCTTTAAAATCACCCAAAAATATTTGGGTATTTCTCCTCACGCTTTGCGCCACTCCTATGCAACGGCACTGATCCTCGGAGGTGCTGATCTTCGCGTGGTTCAGGAACTACTCGGACATGCATCGTTACTGACTACGCAAATCTATACGCATGTTCAAAAACAGAATCTTCAAGAGACGGTTTTCAGTCATCATCCGATGGCAACTCACTAGCTTAAACCTCATTATTATTAAAAATTATTTTGTTTTTTTCCTCATCAATATCCTTTTGAAGGCACTGAATACGTTCTAATATCTTTGCTAGTTTTGCTTGTTTTTTGATTTCTAAACCGCTATTAATATATTTTTCTTCCATAGAAACTGTATTTGCAACTTCAGATAAAATATCTAGAAGTTCATTATTGATTTCATCTACTGTTTTTTTGAATAAATCTTCTTCATTATATAAGCTCATATTTTTTCCTAAAATTTATTTAGGATAGTATATATAAAAATTATCATAAAATAATCATATTAAATTTTTTTAGTTAATTGTTAAAAATTTCAATTCGACACATGATGGCGCATGTTTGGAAATTTCAGTACAAAAGACGCTCCGAGTCCATTGCTATCTTCTATATTTGAAACATATAAATGACCTTGTAAATGGTTTTGAATAATTTGACTACTCATGTACAAACCTAAACCTGTCCCTTGTGACTGATGTTTTGTGGTGAAATACGGGTCAAATATTTTATCTTTGATGTCATCTCTGACACCTCCTCCGTTATCTTTAACGGTAATTATGATCATATCATGTGATTGATTGAGAGTTATTGTTACTATTTTATTCTCGATTTCATTTTGAATCAAAGCATCTTTCGCATTAGAGAGGAGATTAAGAATTACCTGAGATAAGATACTTTTAGATCCGAGATAGGTAATATCGGTGTCAAAATTTGTATAGATTGTTATATGGCTGTCATCATAGCTCGCTTTTGCTATATTGATAGCATCAAATAAAACTTTTGATATATTAAATAGAGTCAGATTTTGATCTTTTTTTAGATAGTTTCTAAAATCGTCTATCGTTTTTGAGAGGTATTGTACTTGATTATTGATATTGGTCATTTGTGATACAAGCGTATCGGTATTAATTTCCATGTCAAGCTCTTTTTCGATGATGATAGAGCCTGCAATTGCTGAAATTGAGCCAAGCGGTTGTCTCCATTGATGAGCTATATTTCCTATCATTTCGCCCAGTGCTGCTAGACGAGATTGTTGTTGAAGTAGGGTGTCTTTTTCTCGTAATTTTTTTTCGGATATCACACTTATAGTAATATCATGCACAATACCAAATGAGACCAATGGCTTCCCATCTTCATCGAATGTAGTATCGCATTGCTCATGAACGTATTTGATTCTTCCATCTGGCATCTGAAGTCTATGTGTAATTTCATACTTCTCTTTTTTTATCAAGGAATTATTATAAGCTGTGTTTACTGCCGATCTGTCATCAGGATGTACCAATTGTAAAAATGCTGTATATGATGCAGAAAATTGATTTTTATCTATTTCAAAAATGGAAAATATTTCGTCTGACCAGCAAAGCTCATTTGTATTTAAATTCAGTTCCCAATTTCCTAAATGTGCGATTCTTTGCGCCTTATTAAGACTTTTTTCACTCTCTTTGAGCTTTTGTTCTCTTTGAAGTTCTTGAGTGATATCTTGCATGCTAACAACAATATCATTATCAAGTTTATTCGCAAATACTTTAAAGGTGTATACTTGATCATTTTTGATTATTTTTGCTAAATGGGTCAAATCTGGATGAATAAGGATATACTCAGTCCATGTTATTTCACCCATTTTTGGTTCTAAGTAACACTCTTCACGTACGAATAAATCACATATGCAATTGTATTGTTTTAAAAAACTTTTTAAATCGAAAAAACCTATAAAATCAAAAAAAGTCTTATTTGCTTCGATGATCTTTTCGCCGTTACTGACTAATACAATGTTATTTTGGGTATCTAAAATCGCTTTTGTTCTCTTTGTAACACGCGATAATGCATTTGTATAGTGATTAAATACAAGATTTAGGAAAAAATAGAGTACTACAATAAGAACAATAAAGGTAATTACCATATTTTTAATTGCATCTGTGTATTGTTTATTTTCCTTTGTTAAATCATCAAAAAAGATAAATTCTCCTCGGGGTTTTAAATCATAAGAAGTTATTTTGAATGAATATACAGCAAAATAATGATCATGATCGTTTATCTCAAAATATGGAGGTAATACTTTATTTTTTGGAAGGATATCTATGATATTTTTATTTTTTATTTCTTTGTATTGAAAATTTTGATGATTATCATCAAAATTTAATATTCCTTGTATGTTATTGAAGTGGGTTACCAGATCGAGAATTTTTTTAGGATTTGCTCCTATTTCAAGAGCTCCGACATATTTTTTTTTGTAAAATAGCGGGATAACTACTCGGTAAGCGAATCCTTTGAATCCAAGATCAAAACCACATAGCAGTACATGTTGTTTATGAACTGTTGAGATAATAGCCCTTTTTTCGGCTATATTATCGCCGTATCTAGTTAAATCATGAAGTCGTAGGAGCGAAATACCATCACTTTGATGAAAGTGCATGATTTCTAAATACTCATCTTCTGCTTTGAGTTGGTTGTATTTATTTTGTGTCAAGGTTATAAGCTTTTTTCTATCTTTTTGTGCAACTGCTTTTATTATCTCATCTGTTAAGAAAGCTTCAGCAGTTGCCGTATAGTGCTCTTTTAAATGTAATTCGACATTTTTTTCAAAAGAGCTTTTGATCTTTTGGTAGTATTGGGCTTTGGTTTCCTCTAATCTATTGGATTGAAACATATAAAAGATGTAAAAAATGGTTCCAAATGAGAGTGTTATAATGCTAAATAGTGCTAAAAAAGTATTACGCTTTAAATGATTAGAGTGCATATCGATTTTCACTTTCATTCATGATATCTTTCATCGTTGTGAGAAATTGAAATACGTCAAGAGGTTTAGTAAGATAATACTTAATCCCGTTATTTAAAGCTGTCTCATAAATATCTTCTTCATTATGGGCTGAAAGCAATATAATTGGGATAATATTGTTAAGATTCCGAATATATTTGGCCATTTCAATTCCCCCCATTTTAGGCATATTGATATCAGCAAGAATAAAATCGGAAGGATATTGTATAAAATTTTCAATACCCTCAATTCCATCTTTTGCAATGCTTATTTGATCAAAAAAACGGCTTAAAAATTCCAACGTATAAAACCGTGTTTCATCATTGTCTTCTACATAGAGTAGGTGTTTCTTCTTGCAAAATTCTTTTAAATTTTTTGTATCGGTATTCATAGGTTTTTTTCTTTATTGTTTAAATTGAAGCGTAAAAGAAAGCATGCGCCATCTTTAGTATTTTGTGACGATAAATTCCCTCTACAGTGCTCTTCGATGATGGTTTTTGACATATAAAGCCCCAATCCAGTACCATCTTTTTGTTTTTTAGTACTGAAATAGGGATCAAATATTTTATTGATAATGTTGTTTGGAACGCCTCCTGCATTATCTTCAATAGAAATATAGCTATAACTGTCTTTTTCATAACAATGAATTTCAATTTTTTTTTCTAGACTATTGGAATCGAGCAAAGCATCTTCAGCATTTTTCAAGATATTTAAGATTACTTGTTTGAGCTCGTTTGTATAGCTGTAAAGAGGGGTCGTTTCTTCAAATATTGTTGTGACCTTTATTCCAGTATTTTCGAGTGTAGGTCCTATAATATTTAGACATCCTTGAATAATTTCACGAGGATAAATGGACTCTTTTTTCTTTTCTTTTTTGAAAAAACCTCTGAAATCATCGATTGTGGATGAAAGATGCTGAGCAATTTCAGCAATAGACTCCAGTCTCTCTTCAAAAAAATCTTTTTTATAATCATCCATCATGACATCTATACTCAGTGTTGATGAGATTGCTGAAATAGATGCAAGCGGTTGTCGCCACTGATGCGCGATCATGCTAATCATCTCTCCCATTTGTGCTAAGCGTGATTGTTCAACCATCTGGGCAGTTTGAACGCGATTTTTTTCTACTTCATTTTTTATACGTTCTTCGAGCTCATTACTCAGAGATTCGAGTTTCTTTTTATTTGTTATGTCATGTGCAATCGCACTGTATCCGATCAAATTTCCTTCTGTATCGTGATCTGAAACAATATGTGAAAATAGCCAGTATTCACTGCCATTTTTATGGCGATTTTTTATTTCTCCTTTCCACTCTTTATCTTTTAATAAAATATTCCACATCTCACGATAAAATATTTTTGACATATCTGGATGTCGAAATAATGCATGAGTATTTCCTATTACTTCTTGCTTTGTATATCCTGTTGCCTTTTCAAATTCTTCGCTGATATGGGTAATAAAGCCATTTTTATCTGTCATAGATACTATGATGTTTTTGTCTATTTTATCTTTATAGCGTACTAAAATATTTGCTTGTTCAGCCAGTTCACTTACTATTTTTTTGTACAATTCATTTTTTTGTTCTAGCTGCTCTTGTAATTTTTTTCGATCTGATGTATCCAATGCAATAGCAAGTATAGATTTTTTGCCATGTAAAGTTATGAGTTGCATGTGAACTTCTACATTATAAGTCTTTCCACTTTTGTGTCGATGGAGCGCTTCAAAAACAAGTTGTTGAGTTCTTTCTTCTTTTAATGGTTGTATGCGTTTCAAAAATCTTCTATAGCTATATTCAGCATTAATATCTAATAAAGTCATCTGTGTTAGTTCATCAAATGAATATCCTAAATTATCAATGGCACTTCGATTACCATAGGTAAAATGTAGGCTTTCTGGATCAAAAGTATAGATTTCATTCATACTGTGATCAATAATTTCACCCACTTCAAATAGTTGTTCATTAAGAGTATGAGGAATCATAAGTTAATCTCAAGTGCTTTAAACTCACGTATCAATGCCATTTGACGTTGTGCAAGATATTCCATAAGATTTTTATGTGCCAGTTCACTAAGGTTATAAATTAATACGATGTGAAAATGGCGTTTGTATTCATCGATACGATAGATCTTTGCTGGTGTATTAATATTTAATGGTGCACCTGGAGTGGGGAGTACCATTGAAATGTTTACTTCTTGATCAACGGCAATCGCTGGTGGTAATGCATTAAGTTCGAGTTTGACTGAAACAATAGATATATCAATAATCTTGATTTCGCCGAAAAACTTTTTTTCCTCCAAAAAAAGAGATATTTTATGATTTTCTTCTGGTTCAAGACGAGTATTCTGACGGTCATTTCCACTTCGCTGAATAAATTGCATATTTGTAAGATGAATAGTTTGTTTGTCAAAATCAACTTCTTGTACTAATTTACATAATACAGCAGAAGGGAATATTTCGGAGCTGATAGTCATGTTTTTAACAAGTTTCACAATTTTTAATTGAGAATAAGAGGTTTTAAGAATCACTCGCTCATCATCAAGAAGAACAATGACTGCAGGATTGGTAATCGTCAGCCCACGATAAAAATTATGCAGTTTTACCTCTGCATGGTTTTCATTAACAATTTTCATAAATTTTAATACAGTTTTTTTGTCTTGTTGTGCTTTATCGTTTGCCGCTGAATCTTTATCGTATAAGCCAAGTAAATTGAGTTCCGTAACATCGTCAAATGAAACAATTACTGAGCCTTGTTTTTCTGGAATTTCACGAAGTTTCATGATAAGATGACGGTTTTCATTATTATGATCAATAATTTTTGTATGATAAAGTTTCCCCGGATTCTGAACAGCAGTTTCAAACCATGTTCCAGTCTCAGTTGTATACAAAAATCCTTGATGTTCTTTAAGCATAGATTCCAATGACGGATTATGATGGAAAAACTCTTCTATATTCTCAACGCTGAAAAAATCTAAAAAACGCTGATTTACAATGACAGGTTTGCCATTTTTAAACATGAGTAAAAGATTATTCTGATAATTAAAAATATCCTTGAGCTGATTATCAAAAAGATGTTTACTCTCTTCATAATGAACTGATTTTACAGCCTCGTAAAGAGCATCGATCAGCTGGTTTACTTTTGCAGGTTTGGGAAGATAACGATAAACACCGGCTTCTATTGCCTGAAAAAGATACTCTTTTTCACTATAGGCGGTGATATAAATAATTTTAGTATTTGGCTCTTCTACTTTGATTTTTTTTGCCATATCGAGTCCGTTCATTTTAGGCATATTGATATCGGTAATGATCAATTTTGGTTTATACTGACTAAATACTTGATATCCCTCAAGACCGTCTTCCGCGACAAAGACATTGGTGAATAATTTGTGCAGTAACTGTTGAATATTTTGACGCAATCCTGAATTGTCTTCGACATAAAGTACACAGATGTCTTCGGCTAAATTTTTAAGCTCTTTTAATTTTTCATTGTGTTTTTCAACGCTCATTGATAGTATGCTCAATTCTTTAAGATGGATTATTTTAAAGTTTAGTATATAAAAGAAAAATCATAAAAAAATCTTATTTTCATGTGAATAATTGATATCCATCAAGAGTATATTCTCATCTTAAAGCTATTATCCTAAATAAAAAAGGATGATTATGCAACACTGCTCATTTTTAGCCGACATTACTTACGGCGATACACTGCCTGTTATTACCCCTATATTGGTCAACGAGTTTACCAAAGAGATACGGATCGTTTTCCGTGAAGGTCAATCGATGAAGGCCCATAAAACATCATTCCCGATTACGGTGATGATCATTCGCGGAGAGATTGATTTCGGAGTAGGGGATGAGCGGATTATTTTCGGTTCGGGAGATGTAATAGCCTTGGAACCGAATGTATTACATGATTTGAACGCTTTGAAAGATTCGGTTGTACGATTGAGTCTGCATAAAAGTGACAGCGTTGCACGGGTGAGTGGGGTACTTAAGCTATAATATCACCATGATATTATGCGACATAGGCAATACCTCGGTTGATTTGTTCAGGGATGGAAAACGAACCAAGTTCCGTGCCGAGGATTTTGATCCCGCGACACTGCCAGATGATGTCTATTTCGTCAGTGTCAATGCTGCATTCAGCGAGCGAATACGAGGTTGCTCGAATTGGCACGATCTTCGAGAATTTATCGATGGGGATAAATACTATCCGACGATGGGGATTGATCGGATAATGGTGTGCGAAGCAATAGACAATGGAGTGGTTGTTGATGCGGGGAGCGCCATCACGGTTGATGTCATGCAAAACGGAGTCTATCAAGGGGGATTTATCTCCTTAGGGCTTCGCGCGGCAGAGGAAGCGTATGGACGACTCTCCCCCGCACTGGACGTGTCATTTAACTTTGAGGTAGATTTGGCTAAAATGGCGAAAAATACTCCCGATGCGCTGAGTGTCGGTTTTTTGGCTCCTTTGGTTTCTAAAATCGAGAGTCTGGGAAAACCGCTTTACCTCTGTGGAGGAGATGCGTCACGATTGTCCCGTTTTTTACAAGGGGCAATCGTGGATGAAGAGCTGATCTTCAAAGGGATGAAAAAGTTGATTGAAAAAGGTGTTAAATGCTAAGTGTCGCACTCCCAAAAGGGCGGATTGCCGAAGATACGTTGGAAATTTTTGAGACGATTTTCGGAAGCAGTTTTAAATTTGATGATCGTAAATTGATCTTGCAAACGGAAAATTTTAAATTTTTATTGGTGCGTAACCAAGACGTTGCGACGTATGTGTACCACCAAGCCGCTGATATCGGTGTAGTCGGTCTCGATACGCTCGAAGAGCAGGGGTTGGACGTGATCCGTTTGCTTGACCTGCAAAAGGGAAAATGCCGTGTCGCCATCGGGATGCGTGCAGGGGAAAAACCTGATTTCACGAAAAGCGAGATCAAAGTCGCGACCAAGATGGTGAATATCACCAAGCGCTATTTCGCCGAGCGCGCGGTAGCGGCGGACATTATCAAACTTTACGGTTCGATTGAACTCGCTCCCCTTGTCGGCTTAGCCGATATGATCGTAGATGTCGTAGAAACGGGAAGTACGATGAAACAAAACGGGTTGGAAGTGGTCGAGACGATTATGGAATCGACAACCCATCTGATCGCCAACAAAAATAGCTTTTTTGAGAAAAAAAGCGAAATATTGGACATTTATGAAAAAATAAATGCTTTACTTTATGGCGAAAAGTGAAAATTCACTATCGGTTAACAAATATGCTTTACAATCTTATTAATAATCAAATAAATAAAGGATGATCATGTTAAATGCACAATTATCACGTTTTACTATCTTTATATTGCTAACAGGTTCTGTCGTCATGGCAGATAGCTTTTCAAATGTTGAATACGTTAGTGTCTCAAGATCGACACCGATACTTTCAACGATTCAAGAACAAGTCCCAACTCAGAGATGTTATGATGCGCAAGAGCAAGTCGGTGGTTATGACAATGGTGGTAATAATGGTGTTGTCGGTGCACTTGCAGGTGGTGCATTAGGGGGTGTTTTAGGGCATCAGATTGGTGGCGGAACTGGGAAAACGGTTGCGACGGTCGGTGGCGCAATTTTGGGTACACTAGCAGGTCAAAGTGTTGCCACTTCAAATAGTACAAGTAGTGCGCCAACTTATCGGACTGTGCGTAGATGCGAAAATGTTAATACCGTTCGAACTCGTGAAGTTCTTAGTGGCTATAATAATTTTGCTAAATATAAAGGAAAAGAGATCAGTGTTGAAAGTGATCAACCTATGAAACAAATTCCTGTAACAGTTACTTATAGCTATTAATCAATAAACTCTTCAGCGAGCACTCTCCAGCTCGCTTCTTATACCTCTTTTAGCCTTTTTTTGTTAAAATATACACTATTTATTTAAAAGAATGACCTAGGAGACTTTATGGCACTAAAAGTAGCAATTAACGGAACTGGTAGAATCGGAATCATCGTAGCAAAAATTATTGCTGAACGTAGTGACATTGAACTAGTGGCATTAAATACAACTGCAAAACCTGAAATGCTGGAGTATTTATTGAAATTCGATAGTGTTCATCGTGGTATTAATGCTAAAGTAATCGATGATAACACAATTGCTATTGATGGAAAAAATGTTCGGATGTTTCGTGAACGTGATATTGATAAAGTCGATTTTGGAAGTTGCGGTGCAGAAGTTGTCATTGAATGTACGGGTGTCTTTTTGGATCAGGAGAGCTGTCAAAAACATCTTAAAAATGGTATAAAAAAAGTTATCATGTCTGCTCCTGCAAAAGATGATTCACCAACATACGTATATGGTGTAAATTCAGACAATTATAAAGGTGAAGCGATTATTTCCAACGCTAGTTGTACAACAAACTGTTTGGGGCCAATCTGCAAAGTTTTAGATCATGCATTTGGTATTGAAAATGGATTAATGACAACGATTCACTCGTATACCAATGACCAAAATATTTTAGATGTAAAGCATGCAAAAGATCCTCGTCGTGCACGCGCAGCAGCATTAAATATGATTCCTACATCTACCGGTGCGGCAAAAGCAATTGGTAAAGTTATGCCACAATTGCTCGGTAAACTCAATGGATATGCGATGAGAGTACCAACTCCGGATGTTTCTGTTGTAGATTTGACTGTAAATTTACGTCAATCAGTTTCAAAAGATGATATTCATGCGGCATTTAATGCAGCCGCGGCGGGATCGTTTAAAGGTCTTATAGAAGTCGATAATGAAAAACGTGTATCATGTGATTTCATTGGTTCTACATATAGCTCTACCTATGTACCCGATATGACGAGCGTTGTTGATGGCAACACTGTCAAAATTTTGGCATGGTATGACAATGAATGGGGATATAGCAGCCGTTTGGTTGATATGACTGTTCTTATTGGAAATCATTAATGGTTCGGTTTACGAATCATTTTAGTACTAAAACTCTTGATCCTTTTACTCTTGAAAAGGGGTATGAAGCTCTTTGCTATGAGGCGAAAGGTGGATCAGTTGGATATTATGATCTTCCGCACTCTTCTCAAAAACTTGTAGAAGAGTTAGAAGATGTTTACCACACAATTGACCGTCGTTTTAATACGATTGCAGTAGTCGGTATCGGCGGTTCATCATTGGGGATAAAAGCGATTGAACGATTATTGCGTTCTAATACCCCAAATGCTAAAAAAATTATTTATCTTGAAAATTCTGATCCAATCAGTATTATGCATGAGATGAAAGAGATTGATAAATTTCGAACTTTATTTATTGTTATTTCTAAGTCCGGTGGTACAGTCGAGACACTTTCAATTTTTAAGCGGCTAATTGTAAGTTTTGAGTTAACCGTAAAAAATTCCGAGCAGATTTATATCGTTAGTGATGAAGAGTCGATTCTTAGCCGTTTTGCAGACGAAAATAATCTCCGTCGTTTTGTAATTCCTTCTAACGTTGGTGGACGTTTTTCGGTTTTAAGTGCTGTTGGGATGGTTCCACTTACTTTGGCTGGTTTTGATACAAAAACAATTCTTCAAGGTGGAGCAGATTTTTTAGAACGGTTTTGGAATCGTAAAGAAGAACATCTATTACAAAAAGCAGCTTTTTATGTAACGCATCGTGATCAATATCCGATGAATGTGCTGTTTGCTTATTCTGATACTTTTGAAGAGTTTGGTAAATGGGTAGTTCAGTTATGGGGTGAATCACTCGGTAAGCGAAATAGACGTGGTGAACGAGTAGGGTTAACTCCTATTTCTTTAATCGGATCAGTAGATCAGCACTCATTTTTACAGCTTATTATAGAAGGACCGCTTAACAAAACGGTAACATTTATGCATATTGAATCGTCTGAGAAGCATTTGATGGTTCCAGAACTTTCGTTAAAATATCTTGAGAAAAGCGATTTCATTAACGGTAAAAGTTTTAGTGATTTAATCAGTGCCCAATGTCAGGCAACGATGGAGAGTGTTCTTCAAAGCGGTGTGAGTGTAGATGAAATAGCATGGAAAGAGATTAATGAAATATCGGTTGGAGAAATGATTTTGTATTATGAATTATTGACATCAACCAGTGGCGCACTTTTAGAGATAAATACGTATGACCAACCGGGGGTTGAACTTGGAAAAGAAATATTATTAAGTTATTTTCAGAAAGGTTAATACCTTTCTGTTATTGAGAGAGTGCTTTTTTCGTTAATTCATTTTCCGATTCATGGATAAGACTATCCATGAGGGTAAATAAGACACTACTAGCTTTTTCCATTGATTCAAAGTTTTTGATGATCTCTTCTTGATGTTCAACAGTATGATCTCCATCTTTAATAAAATTCATGTTTTTATGCACTTCATTATGAACTAAACGATGCGGTTCTTCTATTTGTTTGAATGTTGCGAGATGACCAAAACGATCTTTCCCTAATCCACTATCATACCATTTACCTAAGCGGCAATTGTGATGATCGCCAAAAGTAGTTTCCAATCGGGCATTAACAATACTTTTATACGCATTGGATTTAAACATAACATGGTCGATTTTTGCTAATGTAACAAAAGTAGTATTTTCAATAGAAGTGGCTTGAATCGCAGTACTTTTAGCATCTTTATTGAAAATATGCAGTGTTTGACGGAAGGATTCAATTGCTTTATTGGATTCACTGGCTATCTCACTCATATCTTCAGAATTTGAGTGTATCTCAGTTGTCTCTTGTTGCAATGTTTGAACAGCTATAGCAATTTCTCCAGTTGCTTTTTGCGTACGTTCGGCAAGTTTTCGAACTTCGTCGGCTACAACCGCAAAACCTCTTCCATGTTCACCTGCACGAGCTGCTTCAATCGCGGCATTGAGGGCTAAAAGATTAGTCTGATCCGCAATATCTTTTATTAAATTGACAACAGATGTGATTTCACTTGTTTTGTCATTTAAAGACTGAATCGCATCAGCAGATATTTGTACTAACTCAATAAGTCGACTTAATTTTGAAATAATTATTTCTAATTCATTTACGGTTTCAGCAGAATTTTGAGAGGTTGTTTGGCTAATATTGGTAATGTTTCCAAGCTTTTGAATAGTATTGAGTAGATCTTTTTGGATCACTTCGAGGCCACCTCCGACACCCGTGCCTATTTTGCCTACTTCACCGTTTAAAACAGACTTTTGAATATGGAGGTAAGTTGAATGCATTGAGTCAATACCATGATTAATGAATTTAGCCGCTTCTTTATATTCTCCTTTTAACCCTTGTATTATTATTCTTCGATGGTAATCATCATGGCTTGCAGCTTCAATACTTGCACGTATTTCACGAATAAATACTTCCATTTGATCAAGCATATTATTGGTATGCCAGCATAGATCATTGAGCTCACCATGGTCTTTAATATGTGTAATACGGTTTTCCAATTGACCTTTTTCTACTCTATCGATGACCATAGTAACTTCTCCAATAGTGCGTTGCGCTAATCGTATATTGATATAGATAAACCATGCAAGCGCTAGATTGAAGATATTAAATAGATGTATCCAACTCCATCCATCAGAAACAATGCTGATAATGATCGTTATAAAAAATATTGTGATAGAAAAAACATTTGCATATTGAATTTTAGAGAGAGAAGATAAATTCGTCATAAGATACCCCTTTGTCATTTAAGAATTGATTCAAAGCTGCTTCAGAAGCTGGGATTCCACCATTACGTTCTTTTTGAAGTAAAGATGCATATATAGGGGCAATGGTTGATATAGCTTTTTGGGAGGGTTTACGGCGTACGGAATGGTAGTTTGTGATTTCTCTATTAGAATTAAATGACGGGGTTACATGTGCATATACCCAATAGAAATCTCCATTCTTTGATTTATTTTTTACGTAGGCAAAAATTTCTTTTCCTGCTTTAATCCTAGACCACAAGAGTTTGAAAACGACAGCGGGCATATCCTCATGACGCAGAATATTATGCGGTTTATCTATCAACTCAAGTTCAGTATAGCCTGATATTTTGATAAATAATTCATTACCGTAAGTTATTTTACCACTTAGGTCAGTTTTTGAAACAATAAACTCTTCTTCACCAAATGTTAATTCTTGATTAGCCATCATGATCCTTCTATTTTCAAAAATGTAAAACAGTTTAGATTAGTCTAACAGCCATTTCCTGAATGTTTTCCCTTTGATTGGGCGATTAACAAACTTTTTGTATGTATTTTCAGATTTATTACGGATTATTGCTACATAACTTAAATGGTCTTGTTGATCAATTTTCCCTATTTCATCTTGTGTTAGTCCACATTCATTAATTAGTGCCCCGACTATGTCACCTGCTCGTAGTTTCTCTTTTTTACCGGCATCGATACAGATAGTGCGCATGAGGGTTTTAAGGGAGAACTTTTCCGTAATATCAGGAAGTTCAATCGGGGTGATTGATCGCTGTAACTCGATAAATCGCTCATACTGATAATGGTTGACCAATGTGATGGCAAGTCCGTTTTTTCCTGCACGCCCTGTTCGTCCGATACGGTGAGTATATCGCTCATTTTGGATCGGTACTTCGTAGTTGATAATGGCATCCAGTCCCTCTATATCGATTCCGCGACCTGCGACATCGGTCGCAACAAGGATAGGGGCACTGAGATTGCGAAATTGGATGATCGCTTCGTTACGATCAAATTGTTCCATATCTCCGTGAAGGGTCAACGCGTGGATACCGAGTCGGTTGAGATCGTCACACAATGCGTTTGCGTCTACTTTGGTATTGCAAAAAATGATCGTATTGGTAATATCATGAAGGTGAAGAACTTTGGCAATAGCGGGGAGTTTATCATTACAGATATAGGCGATCTCTTCAATGCGCGGTTTACTGATCGCATGTTCGGCTTGAATCATTACCGGATTTTTCATAAATTCAGAGGTTATAGCTTGGATTGATTCTGGAAAAGTTGCCGAGAAAAGGAGACTTTGGCGTGATGGCGGTGTAAAGTTTAAAATCGCGGTAATATCTTCGATAAATCCCATATCGATCATTTGATCGGCTTCATCCAAAACGACGGATTCGATAGTGGAAGGATCAAACGTTTCCATTTGGAGTAGTTTTAAGACACGCCCCGGTGTGCCGACGATGATATGGGCACCGTGTTTGAGAGAGTGTATTTGACCCTTCATCGGAACACCGCCACAGAGGGTAAGAACTTTGATATTACCGATCTCAGAGGCTAATGAGCGGATTACTTTGGCGACTTGTTCAGCGAGCTCGCGAGTAGGGCAGAGGATGAGAGATTGGATACCAAACATTTTTGGATTGATTCGCTCCAATACACCCAGACCGAATGCCAATGTTTTTCCGCTTCCGGTGGCAGCTTGGGCGATACAATCTTTTTTTTGTAAAATAACAGGGAGAGCAGAGGATTGAATAGAGGTCATTTTGGTAAACTCTAGACGTTTTAATGCCTCTTTTAAAGGTTTGCGTAATGTTATGGAATCGAAAGTGGACATTGTGTCGCTTTGTGGTTAGATAAGGGATTATAGCACAGATGGGAGAAACCCCTAAAATAGGGGTTTTGATAAGGGTGAATTATACCGCTTTAATGGTGACGCCGTATTTTTCTTCAGCTACATTACGCGCTTGGAGAGAATACGAAGTGATCTCGTTAAAGTTAAGATATTTATAGACTTGATCCGCTTTACCTGCTAATTTCTCAGGAACAATACTCATGTATTCTGAAACGGTTGGGATACGTCCGAGTTTAGCACATACAGACGCGAGTTCCGCAGAACCGAGATAGACTTGGGTCCCTTTACCCAAACGGTTGTCGAAGTTACGGGTAGAGGTCGAGAATACCGTTGAACCCTCACGTGAGCTTGCTTGGTTACCCATACAAAGAGAACATCCAGGAACTTCCGTTTGTGCTTCGATTGCTTTATAGACGTCGTAGTACCCTTCGTTGATGAGTTGTTGCTCATCCATACGGGTTGGTGGAACGATCCAGAATTTCTCAACGGCGATTTTACCTTCACCGCGCATCACTTCACCTGCCGCGCGGTAGTGACCGATATTGGTCATACAGCTGCCTAAGAATACTTCATTGATTTCAGTTCCCGCAACGTCGCTGAGCAATTTAACGTTATCCGGATCGTTTGGACATGCCAAGATCGGCTCTTTTACTTCGTTAAGGTCGATTTCGATGATCGCCGCATACTCTGCATCTGCATCCGGTTCCATCAATGTTGGAGCAGCCAACCACTCTTTCATTTTATCGGCACGACGTTGCAATGTGCGAGCATCTTCGTAACCGTCTGCTACCATCGCTTCGATCAACGTTACGTTTGATTTTAGGTATTCGATGACCGGTTCTTTGTTAAGACGAACCGTACATGCCGCCGCTGAACGCTCAGCCGATGCATCGGAAAGCTCGAACGCTTGTTCCACTTTCATGTTCGGAAGACCTTCGATCTCTAAAACACGTCCGTTGAAGATGTTTTTCTTACCTTTTTTCTCTACCGTCAAAAGACCCGCTTTGATTGCATAATACGGGATCGCATTGACGAGGTCGCGTAACGTGATACCCGGTTGCATTTCACCTTTGAAACGTACCAATACTGATTCCGGCATTTCAAGAGGCATTGCACCCGTAACACCCGCGAATGCTACGAGACCTGAACCCGCAGGGAAACTCACACCGATAGGGAAACGTGTATGGCTATCACCACCCGTTCCGACAGTATCTGGAAGAACCATACGATTCAACCATGAGTGGATAACACCATCCGCAGGACGAAGAGCGACACCGCTGCGTGAGCTGATGAATGCAGGAAGCGTTGCGTGCAATTTTACGTCAGAGGGTTTTGGGTATGCCGCTGTATGACAAAATGATTGGAGAACGAAATCCGCAGAGAACCCGAGAGCGGAGAGCTCTTTGATCTCATCACGAGTCATTGGTCCTGTAGTGTCTTGGCTTCCTACGGTACTGGTAATCGGCTCACAGTACATACCTGGGCGAACACCTTCCATTCCACATGCTTTACCCACCATTTTTTGTGCAAGGGTGTACCCTTTGCCGGTATCAGCAGGTTGGATTGGCGTAGCGAAAATGGTTGCAGGTTCTAGTCCAAGTGCTGTACGCGCTTTTGCTGTCAAACCGCGACCGATGATGAGAGGGATACGTCCGCCTGCACGCACTTCGTCTTCGATCGTATTTGGACGAAGTGAAAAGTTAGCGATAACGGAACCATTTTTAGTGATGGTTCCCGCTTTGGTATCGATATCGAGTACATCGCCTGTTTCCATTTGAGATACATCGGCTTCGATCGGCAATGCACCGGAATCTTCACACGTTGCGAAGAAGATCGGAGCGATGATGCTACCGATAACTACCCCGCCCGTACGTTTGTTCGGGATACCAGGGATATCATCACCCATGTGCCATTGAACGGAATTTGCTGCTGATTTACGGCTTGAACCTGTCCCTACAACGTCACCGACGTAGGCGATTTGCATCCCTTTTTCTTTGAGTTCTGCAATTTTTGCGATACCTTCTGGCATTTTTGCACTCAACATCGTTGTAGCATGAAGAGGGATGTCTGAACGGGTAAATGCCGCGCTTGCAGGAGAGAGATCATCAGTATTGGTTTCACCCGGAAATTTGAAAACAACCACGCTGAATTTTTCAGCTAATGTTTTTTTACTGGTAAACCACTCTGCATCTGCCCATGATTGGAGAACATCCGCAGCATAGCTATTGGTTTTTGAAAGATCGACGATATCGTTGAATGCATCGTATACTAAAAGAGTATGTTTGAGCTCATGTGCCGCTTCATTAGCGATTGCCTCATTGCTAAGGGCATCGATGAGAGGTTTAACATTGTATCCACCAACCATTTTACCGAGGATTTTGATCGCCGCTATTTTGTGATCGTCGCTGTTTATATCGCTATTATCTGCCAAGAAAGCTTTTACTACACCTTGGACTACTTGATGCAAGAATGCCGCTTTCACGTGTGCACCGTCATCAACACCCGGATTGACACGTTCTGCCAACATAGTGACCAACTCATCATTTTTAGAAGTTGTCGCTGTAATGAGTTCAACAAGAGAGGTAACTTGCTCTTTAGTAAGTGGGAATGGAGGGATTCCCTGTGCTGCGCGTTCCGCTACGTGTGCTTTATATTCGTCCATAAAAGCCATAGTGACTCCTGTGCCAGTTAATTTTGAATGATTATATCAGAAGTAAAAAGCAGTTTTGTTGTAATGTTACTATTCTACCCATTTGTTTTATTTAAAAGGCAAAAATGTGTGTAATATAGTAACAACAAATAGAACACAATGATAATCAAAAATATAACAATATTAATATGATCGGAAAAAAAGTTACATATTAAATAAAAAAGGGGATTCTCTGCAAATGAGAATTAAAAAGGATCGCTAGAAATTATTTCACGATTACCTTTAGAATTTGGTGCTGAGAGAATACCATTATTTTCAAGTTGTTCTATGAGACGTGCAGAGCGGTTGTATCCAATTTGGAGACGTCGTTGCAAATAACTAATAGAAGTTTTTTGTTCACTAAGAATAATGTTTTTAGCTTCTGCATAAAGCTCATCAACTTCTTCATCGCTTCCATTTCCAGTTTCTGATTTTTGTATATCATCTTTTTCTCTCAAGAATCGACGATCATATTCAGGTTCACGTTGAGCTTTGAGGAAATCAACTACTTTTTCAATTTCGACTTCGGTACTCCACGGTGCGTGAAGACGTACAAGACCACTCATCCCTGGAGGGGTAAAGAGCATATCTCCTCGTCCTAGAAGCGATTCTGCTCCCATACCGTCGAGAATGATTTTACTGTCAATTTTTTGTCCCACTTTATAACTGATGCGAGAAGGTAGATTAGCTTTAATTAGACCGGTGACAACATCAACACTCGGGCGTTGTGTTGCCACGATGAGATGAATACCGCTAGCCCGTGCCATTTGTGCAAGGCGTGCAATAGAATATTCAACGTCTTTACCGCTTGTCATCATTAAATCGGCAAGTTCATCGATGATTACTACGATGTATGGAAGTTGGTCATGTTTTTCACTTTTCGCTTTATCGTTGTAATTTTCAATATTTTTAGTACGTGTTTCACTCATTAGCTGATAACGGCGTTCCATTTCATAAACCATGTTATTCAGTGCAGAAATTGCCTCTTTAGGTTTGGTAATAACCGGTGTGAGTAAATGAGGAATGTCATTGTAGATAGAGAACTCTAGCATTTTTGGATCGATCATCAGCAGTTTTAGTTGATCCGGAGAATTTTTATATAAAAGACTTAGAATCATCGAATTAATACCGACACTTTTACCACTTCCTGTTGTCCCTGCAATGAGAAGATGCGGAAGTTTTTTCAAATCAGTGATAAATGGTTTGCCGACAATATCTTTTCCTAAAATCAATGTCAGTGGCGAAGCTGCTTCTTGAAAAAGTTTACTTTCCAACATTTCACGTAGGTAGATAGTCTCTACCGCTTTATTTGGTATCTCTATCCCTACGACATCTTTGCCAGGAATGGGAGCTTGAATACGGATCGTCTGCGCTCTAAGTGCCATTGCCAAATCATCTTGCAACCCTAAAATTTTCGAAACTTTGATATTTGCTGCGGGTTTAAATTCAAAGGTTGAGACGACAGGACCGGCATAGGTACGTACAACATCGCCATCGATATTAAAATGTCCCAGTTTATCAATAAGATCACGAATTTTATCATCCAACTCTGCTTCATCGACAAGTGTTTGCTTTTTAGGTGGATTTTGAAAAAATTCAACGGATGGAAGTTTGAAATTTTTTGGTTTTTCACTTACACCTTTGTCGATTTGTTCTAAAAGCAGTTTGTTTTCTTCAAGCTCGTCTACAACAAGAGCATGTTGTTTCGATTCTTTGACTTTTTTTGCCATACTGAGAATTGTTGATTCTTTAGGGACGTTTTCAGTGATAGGTAGAATTTCTGGAATTAATTCATCTTGAGGTACAAAGATTTTTTCTTCAATTATAGGTGCTTTTATCGGTACAAATGTATTAATCTCATCATTCGTTAAAGGGGGTGTCTCATAATTGCTTTCAACTGGATAATGAGATGTTTCTAGAAAATTTTCTTCTTTGTTTTCTTTATAAGACGGTACATTTTTGGTCGCCTTTGGTGTTGTGAGTGGTTTATCCATGTATTCTTTAAATGGCTGTGCAAGCTCTGCAAGACTTTGTTCTAGAACAACAATAATTGATACGGTAACCATCATGATCCATAATGTCCATAATCCAAATGTGCCAATATATACAGATAAAAAGTCAACAATCTTTCCACCAAATGCACCGCGATATGAGCCTGTAACAACCATAGCTTGAAATATGATTAATGCAAATAAAAGGAGAGCAAAAATCCCTCCCATCTCAAGCCGTCGATGTAATTCACTACGAAATCGATACCAATAAAAAAGAGGAACCATTAATAAAAGAAGATAGGTGTAGGCGACATAACCAAATGTGTATATATTAGCTACTGCAAAAGATGCTCCATACGTACCAATTATTGAAGCGTCTCCAATAATTGTTGCAAGACCTAAATAAAATAAAATGCCAAAACCAGCTATAAAAAGTGTATCGCGTAAAATAGGAGATCCTTGAATCAGTATGAAAAGTAGTTAGATTATAGCAAAAAAGGGGAAATAAAGCCCTTTTATTGCAGATTGCTATAGATAATTGACAAGAGAGAGTTTGGATACTTTTGATATTCCAGATAACATTGCTTGGTAATTTAAACTTAATTGATTCATATTGATTGTTGCTGTCGCAACATCGGTACCTATAACATCTGATTGTAACGTTTGTGCACTAACAATGAGCATATCGGTACGGTCTGATGATGATTGGAGTACTTGTGAATATGAACCAGCTTCAGTTTGAAGGCGAGTTATATGATCAGCCAGATCACTCATCATTTGGATCGAATTTTGAATGCCAACATTTCTTGGATCAGTTAAACTAGAACCATCTGAACGTGTTTTTCCCTCTTCAACAGATTTGATCATTTGGTCGATTTGTGCAAATAAATCGGTTTTAGGGTCCCGTATTGTAAGTGCGCTGTTAGCATTGAATGCTAAAGATGAACCAGTACTTAACGTCCCTGTGATTGGATAGGTACTGGAAGTCGCATCGTAAATTGATAGAGATGCTTTTGTCGTAGGATTTGTTTTGTCTTCAAAAACAACTTCACCACTACTATTAAGGGTTGTTGAGGAGAGTTTATTTGATGCATAAATAGCATTATCATATCCAGCTGTTGTATTGGCCGCTGGTAATGATCCTGACGTAGCCATATTGACAACATCCAGAAGTTGTTGATACGTCATTTGATCACCGTTTACAGCTGAACGAGGCGTAGTTGCAGTGAAAATATTATAGTTGGTTGCCCCTCCATCCAGTGAAAAGGTAGAGCCCGTAGCTGATAAATTGATTTGAGCTGTAAATACTGTACCGGTAATATCTTTGCCATTAATGACCATTTGACTTCCATTTAAAGTAGAAGCTCCTGATATATCAATCAATTTTGAAGATGGAGTTGCATAAGCGTTGGTCGTTTTATCAATCTGTGGAATGTCTGAGATGAGACTTGCTCCATTAGCAGCAAAATTGGTTCGATCATAATTGATACCTTCGATAGTATTAGAAACAGATGCAGGGGTAGAAAAAGAGCTTTTAGTAAATTCTTTTACATACAAACCAGGTGCTGTTATTGCTGCTGTTTCAAAATTTGTAGTCCCACTTTGAAGATTATCAATATTAGTAACATTTGCAGCCGCACCACCTGAAAAATCGACAGCAGCAACCATGTGAAAATCCAGTTTACTTGAACCGGCTATTTTATCATTAATCTCAATTTGACCATTTGGATTAATGGTAACATTGACTTGATTCGCAGAAGGAGTTGTTTGATTTGGATCAAATGCTAAAGCAATTTGATGCGTTAGAGAATCCATCGTATCGGTCATATTCATTTGTATTTTTGACTTAAAAGTAGTGCCGTCTGTACGTGTCCCTTGAAAGTAAAAATAAGGTGAGTGAGTAGCATCATTAGTTGTATTGCTATCGGTATCACCCATAAGATCACGGATGGTACTTGTTCCAGATATGTATGTTTCTTTAGATGATGTTGAACGAACTAAATTTCCATCTTGCATAATATCCGGATACAGGTCTGTTAGACTCATTTGTGGAACATTTGTTGTTATTGTTCGATTTACTTGATTTTTATCCCCTAAAAAAAGTTGCGAACCGCTTATATTGTATTTTTGCTTAACACCCGATCCTAAAAAAGCTTCTAAATTTTTATTATTTCCTTGATATGCACCATTCGCACCGATCGGTGGGACTGATGTTGCTGTTCCGGAAAAAAGATATTGTCCTCCAATAGAGGTATTTGCTAGGGTCAAAAGATTGTTTTGAAGTCCACGTAATTCTTTAGCAATAGCTTGTGTACTTGTATATGAATTAGCTCCATTTGCGGCACTGATGAGTTTCACTTGCATTGATTCGATTGTTTTTACGATTTCACCAATAGTTGTATCAGTCTGTGTCGATACCTTATAGGCACTTTGTGAGCTGCTTTTTACTTGGTTAAGTGTTGTTATCTCATTATCTAGTTGTAAAGTTTTAGCAAATATTTCTGGATTATCACTCGCATATTGAATCTGAAGACCAGATGATATTTGCTTGTTTACATCAAATAATTGTTGATTTATTTTATTGTTTTCACCATAAATATCATTGTAATATGAACCAGATGTAATTCTCACGTCAAATCCTTTTGTGTAAGCTTAATCATCGTTAAGCAATAAAAGTTCCATGTCTGCAATATCGGCAAAAGTGAAATTTCTATTAGTAAAATCACTTTTACATATTTTTAAGCAAAGAGTCCCTATAATTCCACCTCTTCACAAGACATGCCAGTGTGGTGAAATGGTAGACACGCCGGATTCAAAATCCGGTGGCGCGAGTCGTGGCGGTTCGAGTCCGCCCACTGGTACCACCCCCTTAAAATCCCCATGAATAAGTACTTTTGTTAGGTTGTAAAATCATAAAAGTTTATATATTTTTTTTATGAAAAACACAACGGGTGCCAAAAACGGGTATCACTTTACTATCAATAGATATATTGACTTATCTGCATTTGTATTTAGTTTGAAAAAAGAATGCGTATGCTTTCATCGTATTTAATCTATTCTTCTCATTTTTACTCTCATTTTTTTAATTGATATGACATTTTTATTTATTATTTCATAGAGAACTAGCTAGTCATTTCAGTTTTTGATGCTTTTATTAACAAATGTCGCTCATACGATATTCTAAAGTACGTCAAGAAGTAGCCGCCGAATCACTGGAAGATTTTTTAAATGAGTTAGATAAGTTTTAAAAAAGCAATTTATGTAGAGTGAATAAATTCATAAAGCACGTATTTATTGTGATTTTTAATAAAATATATACGTGACACTTTTATAGAATAAGTGCTATAATTAAGTCACGATAAATAAGGAGGAATGCAATGCAAACAATTGATAAGCTTGAGCGTAAAATAAATGCTTTGCCTATAGATGTGATAATTCCTTTTTCAGATCTGAATATACAAGGTGTTTCCAAAGATACAATTAGAAAATATTTGCATCGATTGCATGAGCGCGGAATGATTTCTATTGTTCAAAGAGGGTATTTCAAGCGTATTAAGCCTTTCCATGAACTTTTATTCGTCTACGGATCGCTAAAAAAAGGGTTTGATAACAACATACTTTTAGAAAAATCGACGAGAAGATTAGGTAAAGCGTCTACCGTTGGTAAATTTGGAATGTTCGAAGATAGTTTTGGCAACTATCCGTATTTAGTCAACAAGCCGATCAACAGAATATCAGGAGAACTTTATGAAATTCAGCGTAAAGAACTTTTAGACAGGATCGATGAGTTTGAAGGTGCACCTGATTACTATAAACGAAAAAGAATCAAAGTCAAAACACATGAAGGTGTTAATTTCGCCTACGCTTATATTAGAGAAGATGCAGAGATTCCCAATGATCAAAAGCCGTTAAAAGTTTGGGAAAACAATACAGAATATAAAGTCGGACAATTGAAAAGCTTTTTAGAAAAGTTGTAGTAGATTATGTCCTCTACAACGAAAAGATACCATCCCGAAGCTAATAACGCCTTGGATATTCATAACATTACAGAGAATGATGTCTATCAATACGGGTGTGAATTTGAATTTTATATCGATATTGAAAAATACGATTTTTTCGATGCGGTGGAGAAGATCAAAAATAAAATACTTTTCTTTACAAATGTCGATATTCTAGTAGATTTGACAACTCTACCGACCGATGAAGATAAAAACTATTGTGTTCAAATCAAACCTGATCAATCGCTTGAAAGTCACGGAATAGAAATATCTATCCCGATTACATCGCGAGCGGGTGTCAAACACTATATCAGCCATATCTTGCCAATTATTGAAGAGTTCGGTTACACAAATCAGGATACAGGATTACATTTTCATATTTCTACCATCCAAAAGGATGGTAGAAATATTGCATTTTATATTTACATGCTCATGTGTCACGATAAACAATTGCTATCATCATGGCAGCCTCGTATAGGCTATAGTCACAATGTAATGGACATTTTGCAAAATAGGACAAAATCTAAAGCAAGAGAAATTAAAACGAAAAAAGGGACGATCTGGAATCTTGAAAAGCTTGAAGCTAATCATATTGAGATCAAGTCTATTGGAGGGATCGATTATCACCGAGAAATAGACAAAATACTTTGTGAATTCGATATGTATGCGGAATGTTTTGATAGTGTATTTAAAGATACCAATCCAGAATACAGAGAAAAACTTGTTGCCGAGCATAAAAAATTGGTGGCATCACTTGACAGTATAATACAAGCAGAATTTGCAATTGCTGTTAGTGAAGCTGGTTTGATAGATCGCAACTATTAAAATGATCTAAATTGTGGGGATGTGGAATGGCTACATTACAAAATGAGTATGATGGAATGACCCCCAAAGTAGACACTTTTTAAGACGGTGATTAATGCGATAAGTGATGCATTTCGATGATATTCATAAATGCCGTTTGCAGCATCACAACATCTGCCAGTTCTCCGCGTTCCGCTTTACCCTTGAGATCATAGAGTTCAAAAAGACGTTCGACATCGTCTCGCCCGAGTTCGAAATGTTTTGCTTCGATTGACCTGATGAGTCCCTCGCTGATGGCAATCTGGTGTGATTTGTTGGCTTCAGTCCACGCATCGCCCATGTACGCATAGACAATCAAATCCGTGACGGGATAATGGCCTTTTCGTATGTAGGTGTAGTCCTCGAAATATCGTTCCAGTCGATTTAATGGCATCTGCTTTCCTTCTTATGGCTATCGTTTGCGAGCCGCTTTTTTCGCCGCTTTTTCCGCACGAAATCTATCCATATCGGTCGCTTTTGTCTGCTCGATGAGATCAACGAGTTCCTCTTCAGATAGTAATCCCGGTATTTTGAAAATAACCGTCTTCTCTTTCATAAACACAGTCGTCGGAAGATTCTGGACAAAGAAATAGTCTGAAAGAGCGGTTTCTTCGTCCGTAAGCAGTTTTGCAAATGTTATGTCGGGATATATTTCAGATACTTTTTCAAATATCGGTCCATACTGTTTGCACGGAGTACACCACTGCGACCAAAAATCGATCACCACTATCTCGTTCTCTTGAACGGTTTTATCATAATTCTCTTTTGTCAATATGAGCATATTTCGTAGACTCCTGTTGTCTTTTCTAAACTCTCGCCAATACGACAATCACAAAAGGAACTGGGCTTTTAGGTGCACCGGCAGCATCGAAAATACCAAAAAATGAAGTCGCAATCGCTTTTATCTGTGGCGCGGTGTATTCATGCTCGTAATTTTCATCGAGCACTTCCATAATTTTGTCTACAGCAAGATCAAGGCGGGAATCATCGAGTTCAGCAAACCCTAATCCTTTATCCCATGAGCAACAATGCGGGAAAGAGTGAAACGTCTCTGAGATCGATTCATCATCCATATCGTCAAGCAGTTTGTAGGTACGTACAAAATCGATTATCTGGTTTAGTTTGCATACCATAGTATCCTCCTGATTATGATGTTTCAGAAAATGCATAAATCATGCATGAACGTCTGTTTTTATGAGAATACTTTATGTATATCGTATCCCAGAGTTGTTTGCAGGGAGAATTTTGTGCATCAGTGTTTGGTACGTATATGTGAGAGATTTGAAGACATTACCGATTTTCTCGAGGATAAATCGCAGGAGCAAGAGGAGATCGTGATAAAACTTTTTTCGGATTTCATAGAGTGTTTCTCATCGTTGCAAGCGGAAAAACTGGAATACCCGAAAGAGTTTCAAAAAGATGTGAAATACTTTTTACAAGGCGAACCGGTCATGAAGAAACAATTTGAAGATATAGAGTTTCGCTATTTGATGCTGAGTGATTTTTACGATTTTTGCAGGCTGACAAAAAGGTATACTAGACAGGATAGATAAAGGTGAGAGGTGTCAATTGCGGAGGCAAATTTTGCGGTTTTTAAATACTCATGATGTAGTTGCGGCAAATTTTAAATGTAAACCGTAAACAAGTGGAGTAAAAGCAAGGGTGCTTTATAATTTACGTCATGCATTTGTATCATTGCCAATTTCAAATGATATACGATTAAAAATATTGAGTTTTTAGACACGGTTATGGGCATGTTTTTAGTTAGATAAATGGGGGATTAAAAGATGCAAATACGAGTCTACTACGAAGACACTGATTTGGGTGGTATTGTTTACCATTCCAACTATCTTAATTATTGCGAGAGGGCAAGAAGTCAGCTATTTTTCGATGCAGGACGTTCTCCTGTTTTGAATGGCGGTCATTTTATAGCCAAACATATTGAAGCAGATTATCTAAAAAGTGCAAAATTCGCTGATATTTTAGAAGTAAAGACAACACTTTTGGAGCTCAAAAATGCTTCATTCACACTTCTTCAGGAGGTTTTTCGCTCAAAGGAGAAACTTTTTTCAATGAAGATAGTATTGGTTTATATCGACTTTACAGGAAAAATGGGGAAAATTCCTGATTCTGAGAAAGTATTTTTAACCTCATTATAGTAGTGGCTTCAACTTAGGTGCTGCCTTTTTAATTGCATCAGCTATTGTTTGATTTCCTTGCATCATCGCAATATCTAGTGGGGTCATTCCATCTTTACTCATCGGCTCTCCTGAAGCCCCGTTTTTTAGTAGAAATAATGCTATTGAAGTGAAACCTTTCCAAGCGGCTAGATGTAAAGCGGTCGCTCCACCTGTATCTTGGGCATTGACATTTGCACCTTTTGAAATGAGATATTTAACCGCTTCTTCATTACCAATCCAACATGCATACATCAGAATTGTTTTATTATTGTCATCACGCATGGTATTTGCATCTTGTACGGTATGAATTTGCGATTCAAACATCTTTGAGTCATTACGATCAAGTGTATTTACCAAGGCGATAATATCAGCAGCTTGTAACGATGAGAATAACAATACGCACGTAAAAACTATTTTTTTAATCATGTTATTTCTTGAACTGTTCAATAAATTCTTCTATATCATCAAATAGTGCTTGAAGGTCTTCTTCATGTTCAACTTCATCCGCTAATATTTGAGAGATTAAATCATAAGTAATGATGTCTTTTTCACGTGTAATATCCAAAATATTTGAATATACGCCGATTGCACATTGTTCACCTTTTATTGCTTGGTCCAAAACTTTACGTACATCAGGATCAGTGGGTGCTTCGTAACCGCAATTACAGTTTTCTAGCCATTGTGCCGGATGCAGTGCAGGTATACCGCCGAGCTGGATGATACGGTCGGATAACATTGTTGCATGTCGTAGTTCATCTGCGGCATGCTGGGTGAGTTCAACGATAGCTGCATCTTTCATTAGACCTTTGACTACTTTAGATTCAATAAAATATTGATAATATGCAAGCCATTCATCACAGTACGCTTTATTTAATAAATCATATACAGTTTGAGCTTCGATACCACGAAGGAGAGAAATACCTCTTTTACCCATGATAAACTCCTTGATTTTAGATAGCTTAACTGTATCACTGCACATCTTAAAGGAAAATAATTATCCACAGTAACTTTCGAGTTTTATAAAATCATGAATATGTATATCAGTTGATTTAGAAAGAGATATGACTTTTTCTTGTTTAAGTTTTTTAAGAGTACGAGAGAGTGTTTCTGGTGTAATAGCAAGGCGATGTGCAATCTCAATCCCTTTAAGTCGTGAGAAGATATGTGGATCATCACGTAATAAACGTGTGACTTTTGCTAAAGCTGTAGGGGCTGTATGATATTGTAACGCGTGCTCGAGAGTTCCAATTTTTTGTGTCAATGAAGCAATGAGTCCGATACTGAGACCTGCATCATTGCGTAAAAGTTCCAAAAATGGAACACGCTCTATGTGCAAAAGTGTAGATTTGGATAAACATTGTGCCGAAGCAGGGTAGGGAATATGTTTTAATGTAGCAACTTCTGCAATCAGCGATGGTGCAATGAAACGGTGTATTTCAGTTGTTTCCGTAGAAGATAAAGATTTAAAAACAGAAATTTCTCCTACAATCAGAATGTTAAAATTACGGCTTTCATCTCCTTCATAAAATACAATTTCATTTTTTTCATAGTGATGTACTTTGGTAATTTTATCAAGTTCAAAAATTTGTGCTGTGGATAAATGACTGAAGAGCTCAATTTGCTGAAGTGTAGAATTATTATTGCTCATTGATTGGCTCAAATCCATACTCTTTTGGTCGAACCAACTCGACAGGGTAAATTATTTGAGAATTAACTATTCTCATTGTGTATTCACGTGGTGTATTAGATAGAAGTGAGACTAAATAATCGATACCAACACTTGATGCGTAATTAATCCAGTCATATGTAAGATCATTATTCATTAATTCATTTGTTTCATAAATTGCAGGTGGAAATTCTGTTATAGAATTAGCAAGTATCATATTTTTACGGTCTTGATATTGTGTTAGGGTCAACAGGGTTGGATCAACGTTGATCTGTGTTGATAAGATATTTTGTTCTTTTACCCCTGTAAAGGTCATATGCGCACATAAAATGGCACTTTTAACAACTGGAATATGTAATATTACACTTCGTTTTGTGAACGAAGACGGCTTAGAAAAGTGTGAAATAATATTCTCTCCTTTAGCGTCAATTACATATGTATCACTTTTCTTTTTATCAGCGTGTTGAGAAAAAAAGACTTCTTGCGTATCATCTTTGAGTTGCATTCCGACGGGCGAATTGTCATAAAAGACTGCGATTGAATTGGACATATATGGTAAAAGTGCCTCAATTTGTGCCTTGTAATCAATAGCACCAAATACAATAGATGTTGGGGAGTCAGAGATATAACGTCGATGAACAGTCGGGATAAAAGTTGGAATATTTGGATTGATCAACGATAAATTTTTTGCTCCATTTAATGTTAAGGGAGCAAGTATCGCATTCATACCGTCGTGATTTATTTGAGACAGGGCGTGTGTTAGTGACTCTGTAGATTCATCATTGATATCATATTGTTTGATCGTATAGTTGTCATTGTGTCGGCTCATGAGAGTTGCCAATGATACATTAAAGACTGATTGAGAATATTTCCCAATCGTTTTTGGAGAAGATAAGAGTGCAATTTTTATTTCTGAATTTGCTTTAAAAGAAAAGATATTGTCAGAAAGTGTATTATTACTATTATGAATTATCAGACTTTTTCCATTGGAATATAGCGGAATTAATATAAGAAGTAAGGCTAAAAATAGTTTCAAAATAATTCTCCTTTAATGACTTGTAAATCACGCATAGCATCTTTTTTAAATGAAGGGTTTCGGATAAGAAACAACGGATGGAATACAGGGATTAAAATAGAATTATTAAAGGGAATAATTTTACCTCTCATTTTCTCAAATCCATCTTCTTCTCCCGTTAGCATGCGATATGTATCTGGTCCTAATGGAACAATGATACGAGGTTTTATAAGTTCCAATTGTTTAGATAAAAAAGGTGAGCAACTATTGCATTCGCTAGGTGATGGATTTTGAAAACCAAAAGGTTTACATTTAACGGCATGGGTAAAATAAACATCGTTAATATTGAGGAGTAATACTTTTTCAATCATATCCCGTAACATTGTTCCGGAACGTCCAAGATAATACTCTCCTGCTTCATCTTCAGCAGGGGAAACAAATGCATCAACAAAAACAATTTTTGCATTAGGATTTCCAAAACCGCTCATACTTTGACGGCGTGATTTACTCAAATCACAAAGATAGCATTGTTGTATGGATTCATATAGTGAGTTCAATGAGCTTGGAAGCGCTGCTGATTGATTGTTTTGTATATTAGGGGTAATAGGATCCACATAAGAGTATCCCAATGATTTTAGTCGGTATAGATTTTCAAGTAAAGCAAGATTTTGAAAAGAGTTCACGAGTTCTACTTACGGCAAGAATTTATAAAGAGTATAGATAAGATGGGGTTAAAAGGAGATAAATAATAACTAAATTACTGGAAGTCTCTCCCTTTTTCACATGACAAGATACTATTCAATCTTATATCCTGTCGTTTATAAATGTATTTGAATTTGTGGTTTAAGATATTTTGCTACTGCAAAGCACTAAATATCTTTTTTTTCATCTAAAAGCAATTTTATTACAAAAGATGCTCCATCGGAGTGATTATAAGCTTCTAATTTGCCATTACAATGATCTTCAATTATCATTTTACTCATATAGAGACCTAGTCCTGTACCAATATTTTCATGTTTAGTTGAGAAATAAGGGATAAATATTTTATCTATTATATCCGTAGGAATACCACCTGCATTATCTAGAATTGTAATGATTGCGTATTGATTATCTGAATCGACTGTCACAATGATTTTTCTATTGATAATATTTTGATCTTCAAAAGCATCTAATGCATTTTTAAACAGAGTAATCAAGACTTGTAATACTTCATTACGATAAATTGTTATATTGGTATTGTGAATTATAACGATTTGCAGATCAACACCTTTGCTTTTTAGTGCATGATCAACTAAATCAACAGTTTGGTTGACTATATCTAAAATAGAGACAGTTTCTTTGGGTTTATTTGGTCTAAAAAAATCTCTGTAGGCAGTGATGGTTTGAGAGAGATGGACACTTTGTTGCTCAATTTTTATTAAATCCTCAATAAAATCGGCATCTTCATTCTCTTTCATCATCTCTTTTAAACGTAGTTGGGACGTAATAGCGTTGATAATAGCAAGTGGTTGTCTCCACTGATGTGCAATCATAGAGATCATCTCACCCATTTGTGCTTGGCGAGTATGCATTTTGAAAAAGCGTTCTTCTTCCAGTTTTTGTGTTATGTCGCGAACAAGCATGATAAGTTTTTCTGCATTATTTCCAAAACTTGAGAGGGTAATATCAAGAATTTTAACATTTTTTATTTCCCCATCAAGAACATAGGAACATTGAACCCGTGTTAAATGACCAGCATAAGCATTTTGAAGATATTGCTCAAAATTTTGATTTCCACATTCAATGTGGTCACTCAAATAGAGAATATTATTGCCTATAAGCTCTTTTTTTGAAGAATTAAATAATGAAAGCGCTATAGGATTGCAATCAATGATAATATTTTTATCCAAGATAAATATGGCTTTATCCATTGAAGAGACAATGGTTTTATAAAACTGTTCACTTTCGATCAGCTGATTTTGAGCTTCACGTATTTCTGTGATATCTTCTCCCGAACATAAAATACCGATGAATTTATTATTTTGATCAAACAATGGCGTATTGTGCCATGCTATTATCCGTTCATCTCCATCTTTTGTTAGTACTGGATTTTCATAATAGTATGCTGTTTTATCAGAGAGTTCAAGTCTCTTACTGACATTATTTACCTCTTCTTGAAAACGTTTTGGTAAAAAATTATTGATCCAATTTTTTCCAATAATTTCATCGAATGTGTATCCGAGAATCTCGCATCCGCGTCGGTTAATCAGTTTTACATTCTTATTAGTATCAAGCACAACAATTAAAACGTCAACAATATCGAGATAATTTTGAGCAGTCTCTTTTTCCTGACGTAAAGCGTTTTCAATGAGTTGCATTTGGATAGAGTGTTTTTTGAGTTTTTTATAATTTCTATATAATATTATAATAATTATAACTAATATGAAATAAATTAATATACCACCCAAAGTGAGAAGAATAGGGTGTTTACTATCTGTTATATGATCAAATTCTTGCGTACTATTTAAATAAAGGTGCCATTGACGTCCGCTTACATTAATGACTTTATGAGTATGGTGTTTTGAGATATAGTATGTAGGCGTAAATGAGCGATAGAGCAAATTTGATGCTATTTTTTTTTCACCATCATAAATTTCATAATTTACTATTGAATCTTGCGGGACTATAACATTTAGGAGATTATTCATTCGATAAGGACTATATACATATCCAACAAGCGCTTTTTGTCGTTCTTGAACGGTATCTGTTTTTGCACCTGTCTTATAAAATGGCAAATACATTAGAATACCAGGTTGGACATTTGAATCTATTTCTTGGACCAACTTAACCGGTGCTGATGCTGATGCAAGGCCAGTGTCTCTGGCTCTTTCCATAGCTAAACGGCGGACTGGATTTGAATACATATCATATCCAATGGCTTGAATATTTCGTTTATCCATGGGTTCAAGGTAAAGAATGGAACTGTATTGTTCTCTGATCCCTTTTGGTTTTAATATGAAATTCGGATATCCCTCGATACGCATTTGGTGCTCGATATGAGAGATTTGTCCAGAATCTATCATGAGAGAATATCCGATTCCTTGCATACCGGGATAATATTTTGGAATATCGAGTGTTTGGGTAAACTGATGCCATTCTTGACGGCTAACATTATCACTTCCTTGAAAAAAAGCAACACCACTTCGTAAAACATTTTCATACATTAATATGCGTTTTTCAATATGATCAACGTTGGTTTGAACCTTTGCTTCAAATAACTCTTGTGCTCGATTATCGTAAAATGTTTTCGAGAGAGACCAGACAAAATAAGCAATAATGAGAGAAAAAATTAATATTAATAAAATAAGAAATCTACTTAGAGAAAAAGTTTTTGGTTTATTGGAAAACATTTTTGATAACTCCGATTGACTCAAGTAAAACTTTGTCTTTATAGAGAATAAAATAGATTTATTGTGCTATATGATTGTATTTATTTTAGCAAAGTTTAGTATAAAAGAGACTTTGAACTACTTTTAATCGCTTGTGCATTATAAGAGTATTTTTAATCAGGTAGAATTGCGATTTTAAATAATAGGATTGATTTAGGATGATTGTGGATAAAGAAGAAGTAGAAGTTAGGAAGAAGTGTTATATTTGCTATCGACCACTCAGTTCATGTATGTGTCAATGTGTCAGACCGATCAAAACCAACACAAAATTTGTTATTTTGATGCATCCTAAAGAGTTTAAGAAAACAAAAAATGGTACCGGTCGTCTGACTCATCTGTCGTTACCGAATTCTGAACTCTTTATCGAGGCAGATTTTACCAACCATAGTGCTGTTAACGCTATGATTAATAATAAACAAAATCTATGTTATGTTCTTTACCCTGACAAAAATAGTTTAAATTTAAATACACAAAAAATTGAATCCGATGGAAAGCAAATAATTATCTTTATAATCGATTCGACATGGCCATGTTCAGTTAAGATGCTTCGCGTAAGTAATAATTTAAAATCCTTACCAAAGATCAGTTTCACCCATTCCAAATGCTCTCAGTTCAAAATCAAAGAACAGCCAAAAGAGTTCTGTCTTTCAACCATAGAATCCACCCTGGTTATTTTGGAGTTATTGCAGTTTCATGGGTTGGAAAAAATCGAGAAAACTTCAATTGAACATTTTTTAGATCCATTTAATTCAATGGTAGAGTTTCAAATTAAATGTGCTTCCGGGGAAAATGGTACGAATGTACGATTTAAGAAGCGAGATGAATTTCGTTAAAGCTCATTTTCGTCTTCGAATTCTTCAAATAATCCAGACGCATCAACTATCTCTTTATCCATTTTTTTGATTAATTCAGCCTGTTCTACTTTGGCATGTTCATCTTCAACATATTCTATAAATAGTTCTATATCAGACTCCGGATTATAAAATTGTCCATAATTTAAAGCAATTTCTACAAATTCTGTGCTACATCCGAAGTCAATTAACGCTTGTTTTAAATCCATTTTATCTCTTGTTTTTATATCAATAATGTGAAATTCTAACGATAGATTCTTAAAAGAACTCTAGTGCATCATCATCATTATTTACGGATTCTGAAGTAAATGCAGCTTCGAGTTCCAAACATGTATTCGCAAATGATGCATCAAAATAATTTACAAACTCTAAATCTTGTTTAATAAATACGGTTTCAATCCATTTGTCCAAATCATCAAAGAGAGCTGTTAAAATGTCAATAATTAGATGTTTTTTCTCTTCGTCTTCAAATACATTTGGATCTAATTCTTTTAGGAAAGTAGTCATATGCAATGCTGCTTGAACGGTAACTGGAAATAAGCCTAAAGAGTTGATGACTTCGATCATTTTTAACAGACCATTTGAGGTTACTATTATGGCTGATTTGCTTGTAGCTGCATCTGCAATATCCAAATCAATTAATTGTTGATAATAGGTATGAATTTTTTCACGGAATACATCGATTTTTTCCAAAGAAAAAACATCAATTTCACGTATTGCTTTTGCCATTGAGTCATCTTTAAATGATGAGCGTATAGCATATTTTTCGACGAGTGAATTGGTTGATTTGGTTATTTCTTCCGATGAAATATCTGGATTTTCTGCTTCTGACATATTTTCAATAAATACATTTTGGTTTCTGGTACGGACACGAAGGTCTGCATTGTCTTTCGCCATAATACTCAATTGTGTTATATACGAATGCAATAATTTACGATCAGAAATGTCACGAAGAGAACGATAAAATATAGTTAAAAGAGATGTCTTGTCTGCGGGTCCTGTGATTACACCTTCAATTCCGTTGGATACAATATCCCGTAGTTCGTTATAGTCATTACTTGCTAGAGCGATAATCACTTTTTGTTCATATGATTTTTTCCGTATTCGTTTAAAAAGTTCAAGATTGCTTGCATTTGCATCATCCATAGCCATTATGATAATATCATAACGGTCTGTATCAGCGCGCCAGAGTAAATAAGCGTCTTTGGATTGTTCAGTACAATGCACTTCAACAAAGAATGATTCTAAAAAATCTTTATAAGCCGCTAGCATAGTATTATCAGCATCGACTATCATGATACGCATTCTTTTTGCGAGTTCAGCAATAATTGAAATAGTGTTTTTATCCATGATACATCCTTTTTATACAATAGTTGAATTTATAACTGAAGCTATTTCTGTGAGTAAGAGCTCTCGATCTATTGCTCCCATTTCTTTGGCGACACGTGGCATACCGTAAACAATAGCCGAAACTTCAGACTCTCCATAGGTATGTGCCCCTGCATCTTTCATCATTTTAAGTCCCAATGCGCCATCACTTCCCATCCCAGTTAGTATAAATCCAGTGGCATTTCTGCCGGCACTTTTGGCTACTGATTTAAATAAAACATTGACACTTGGTTTGTGAGAATTTACTTTTGGGAAATCTTTAACTAAAACTTTGAAAAGACCACCGATACTATAAACCTCCATATGAAATCCACCCGGGGCAATAAGTATTTTACCATTTTCTATTATTTCATCATTGACTGCTTCACGAACTATAGAATGTGGTGCTAATTGATCAAGTCTGTTTGCAAATGATTTTGTAAATCCTTGAGGCATATGTTGTGTGATGACTATTCCCGGATGGCCGGCTTTTAAATGGACAATAATCTCTTCGATAGCTTGAACACCACCTGTAGAAGAACCTATGGCAACAATTGATTTTGATGGTGTTGTGCTAATTGTGGGTTTTTTGACAACCGGTTGTAAAGTTTGGTGTTTAATATGGCTGATTTTCGAGGCTGCTGCAGCGCGAATTTTATCAATAAATTCATTTTTATAATCTTGAAAAAAGCCACTCAGGTTTAATCTTGGCTTTTCAATTACTTCAACTGCCCCTAAGCGTAATGCATCAATGGCAGCAGGTGATCCTTCTACGGTCAATGTTGAACAGATGATAACGGGAATGGGACGCTGCTCATTGATTTTTTTTAAAAAAGTAAGCCCATCCATTTTTGGCATTTCGATATCTAGTAGAAATAGATCAGGAAGACCTGTTTTTTTAAAAACTTCAAAAGCATCAATCGGATTTTCTGCTTCTCCTATGAGTTGAATGTCTTCAATCCCCTCTAGCAATTTTCTAAAACCGTGACGAACCATGGCTGAGTCATCTATAACAAACACTTTTATCATTCAAAAAACTCCATTTCGCTTTGGGTGTCAGCGCGACTTTCCAAATGATTTTTCATAAATTCTATGGAATTATCAAGTGAATGTTCGAATACGTAGACATCTGAAAAAATTCTATTGATGAAAAAATCTTTCATATAAACAATAATATCTTCGACCACTTTTGTCAGGAAATCAAATCCTTCTAAAACGGAGATATTGGTATTTGAAAAATCATATTGTTCTAGATATAGTGCCAAATTATCAAAAATCTTGGCAACATGTTTTGTGTAATGATGGTGACTGAATATTTGGGATATTTTTTCCACCGAGTTGGCTATATCTTTAAATAATTCTGGTGATAATTCACCATTTTCAAGTCGTTGTGCATGATTTTTCAGTGTTTCACATATTAAAAGAATATTTCCTTCAAATGTATTTTTAAATGTCTCGATATCACCTTGATCATTTAATAGCGATTCTAATCCTAAAGAATGGGATAACTGCATCATTGCTTGTTTGGCAGCTAAAGCAGTAACCATTTTTTTAATGAGAACGGATTGCTCAAACGGGCGGCAAAGCATAGTATCTACAATGGCATTCGATTCTCGGTATTCGGGGACCAAAGCACCGTCTGGAACAATAACGACAAGTGCAATCTTCCAATCGTATTGATTAATATGGCGGCAAATTCTGAGTGTATCAGACGGATTTGCTGATTCAATAATTACAGCGTCAATTTTACCTACTGTAAGAATGGAGATTAAGTGAGTATCTGTTGTTTCAGTTGCTGAGTAGCAATTATAGGTATCGAATGCCTCTAAAAATTCCGGATGCATGCGGAGAACAACAGTATCATCATCAAATACGAGAATTCGTTTTTTATGAGCTAATACTTGTAAATAGCCATTATAAGCTGTATTCATGCTTCTCTCCTGAGTATAGAATGAATTATATTAATCGCAGGCATTAGGGTATTGGTTAAATAGCTTCTGCACTCTCGTTCAACAAAATGTTTGAAACTTAGTAATTTAGCCTCTGTCAAATCAGCTTTAACCATTCCATCATTTTTTAAACGACTGATAAAATCACGTTCTTGTGTTGCAATTTCATATACGGTTAGCCCAAAGCGGCGGCTATATTTAATCATATCACTTTCAGATATGGCGATGTAGTTGGAGATATCTTTTTCTTCTATGTGGTCTTTTATAGAGTGAATATTTTGAAATACACCACGTATATCTCCAAAATAATTATCAAATTGATGTTCAACATATCGGATGTCTTTGACACGATTCAATACGAATAAAATAGGTAATTCAGGGCGCATATTTCGCAGTCTATTGTAAACGTCAAGGGCATTTAAACCATCTTGCTCTCCATCAAGCATAGGGATAATTGCTAAATCTACAAAATGTATAGCGCCTGATGAATCTAATGCTTCGAGAACAAGTGTAGTACTTTTATTTCCCCCAATATCAATACAGGTATTTTGCTCTTGTAACATTATTTCTAGAAGCTCATCACGTAAAAATGGTGTATCAACACGGACTAGATTACGATTAACGAGACGAGAAGCTCCATAACTTAAGCTATCACTGTTTTCATCATCACATTCATAAAAACTGATACTTTTTCCAAGTGAGAGCTCAAATAAAGCAGGTGCAATGAGTTGAATTGCTATAGTTGATTTTCCAACGCCACCTTTTGTGGATACAGTTAAAATCTTTGCATTATTATGAATCATTATTCTGCTTCCTTTCTATAGATTGATGCTTCAATATGAGTTAAATCACGAATAGGAAGATGTTTTATTGTTTCAGTTAAAGAAATAATGAGATATCCTCCTACTTTTAAATTTTTAATAACATTATTGACAACAATTTCACGCGTCGCATCATTAAAATAGATTAAAACGTTACGTAAAAATATAATATCAAATTGTCCAATACCTGTTTGCTCTTTCAAAAGATTTGCTTCTTTAAATGTGACATGATTAATAATATTTGGTGAAACTAAAAATTGTCGAGAATAGGGACCTTTACCTTTTAGGCAATATTTCGTTCGGTAATTAAGCGGTATTTTATCTACCCAACTTTCAGGATACAGACCAAGGCGTGCTTTTTGTAAAACATCAGTATTGATATCAGTACCAAGAATAGCGTAGTTTTTTTCTCCAAGTATTTCATCAAGTAACATAGCAATAGAATACGCTTCCGCACCTACAGAAGCAGCAGCGCTCCATACACTAAAAAGTTCATACGATTTATGTTGGAGTGCAACTGATTCTAAAAAATTAAAATGGGCTGATTCACGAAAAAAATAGGTTTCGTTAGTGGTTATTTGATTAATCATCTCTATACGTTCATCACGATTAAATTGTACAACACGAATATAATCATTGAATTTTGCAAAATTGTAGTGATTCATCCGTTTAAAAAGACGATTTTGAACCATGCTGAGTTTGCTCTCATCCAAAGTAATACCAGCTTCGTCAAATACAATTTTTTGGATCAGGGTAAATTCTTGAGCACTGAGCGTAATGGATGAAACCATCATCGTATAAGATCCTCAATCGCTGATTCTAATGATGCAATATTTATCTTTCCTATCACTCGATTAACACCTTGTCGTATTAATGAATCTTCCATTTGTTCATTGGCCATATTCGTATGAACAATCAGTTTGATATCACGATATCGTTGATCGCCACGAACTGCTGATATAACTTCATGACCACTTTTTATCGGCATCTCTATATCAGTAATAATTAAAGCAATCTCATTAGTTGGAAATGATTTTAGGGCTTCTATAAGGTCTAACCCATTTTCAAAAATTTTGGAGTCTACCCCTAATTTTTGAAATAATTTTTGTACCATTTGACGAATAAAGCGGCTATCATCAGCAAAAAAGATTGTTTTAGCTGATATTTCGCGGCGAGATAATGCTTCTAATGCTGAATGTGTTTCTTCTGTTTCTTCGCGAAAAATATCTAACAGCATTTTGTCACTGTCAAAAATTGTACACAGATGTTGAGTTCCTTGAATTTTTATATTAGCTATAAATGTTGTATTGATGTTGTTTTGTGAAGTGTTTTGCATTTCTTTTGATTCAATAACAATGATATCTTCAATCTTTTTAACAATCATAGCGATTCTATGACCTCCATAAGAGGCTAGGATCATTAATTCATACTGATTTTTTTCAAGAATCGGATTTCCAAACCAAGCATCAAAAATGAGTAAAGGGGTCATCTTACCTCTAATTTCAGCTGTTCCTATTATAAATCCGCCATCGGTATTTTTAGCTACTTCCATTTCGTTATAAACCAAAATTTCTTCGATTTTTGCAACATTAATTGCATAAAACTCTTGATTTGAGCCTTCAAATATCAGGTATTGATTTGCATCATTAGCATTTGAAGTTACTAATTTTACGAGGTCAAGCTCATCTTCGTCCATCATATAATCAAACTCATTTTCTGATGATAGGTTCATGAAGCATCTACTCCTTGTGAGAGATATTCAACATTTAGAACATTTGAAAGATTAAGTAACATCAGATAGCTATTTTTATATGTTGCTATCGAATCAATGTATTTTTTATCGATTGTGAGTCCAAAAGGAGGGCGATTCAATATGTCAGTTTGAGGGAGACTATCAACTTCAAAAATTTCATCAACAACAAGTCCAACATTAAGATATTCATCATTAATCTCTATTGTAACGATTACCAAAGAAGTTCGTGCTGATACAGAAGTCGCATTATTCCAAAGAATGATCGAAAGGTCGATGACTCCAACGATATTTCCTCTAATGTTGGCAACACCCAAGACCGCGTTATTTGTCATGGGGACCTTAGTGATAACAGGATATTCGACAATTTCAACAACTTTTGCAGAACTAATGCCAAACAATACCTCATTGGAATAAAATAATAAATACTGATCACCTTCTTTAATACTAAGGTCTAAATCGTCTTCATCATCCCACAACGTCATATTTGTCTCCATCATCAATAGCTATCAAACTCACGAAGGTCAAGCTCATGATGTGTTTGTGGAGTCCCAAGCGTATAATCGCGTTGTTGTTCATGAGCAACTGGCGTATTCATAAAGACAGAAGAGCTCTCTTTGAAAGAAGGGTTAGAATTATCTTCTTTAAGACGAAAAAATTTCATCATATCTGTCAGTGATGAAGCCTGTGCATTAAGCTCAGTTGCTGTTGCTGCAAGCTCTTGAGATGCGCTGGCATTTTCTTGCGTTACTTGATCGAGTTGATTCATAGCGATACTGATCTGTCCAATACCGGCATCTTGTTCTGTTGCTGCAACAGAGATATCGCGTATTAGTGCAGCTGTCTCGAGAATTTTTGGCAATGCTTGAGAAATTAACGATCCGGCTTCTTCTGAAATGGCTACACTTTTACCTGTAATTTCACTGATTTCTTTTGCCGCTATTTGTGAGCGTTTAGCAAGTTTTCGTACTTCTGCAGCTACAACGGCAAATCCTTTTCCGTGTTCTCCGGCTCTTGCTGCTTCTATAGCCGCATTTAGCGCGAGGAGATTTGTTTGGTACACAATATCTTCAATAATTTTGATTCTGTCAGCGATATTACGCATAGCTTCAACCGTTTTAGCAACTGAATCACCACCATTTTTTGCCATTTCAGAGGTTTCAAATGCCAGTTCATTCGTTTTTTTAGCATTGTTTGCCGTTTCATTGACAGAACCGTTCATCTCTTCTATAGAACTGGTTGTTTCTTCGATTGAAGATGCTTGTATTTCTGCACCGTGAGAGAGGGAATTTGAAGATTTGCTTACTTCACTAGAAGCCATGGTGATTTCATTGGCACTAATGACTATTTTTGTAATCATTTGAGCCAGACTATCAATAAATTTGTTTACAGAATTTTTAATGAGGGCTAGTTCGCCTGGGAGCTCTTGAGCGATGCGTCGTGTTAAATCGCCATTTTCTAAACGATCCAGCGTGTCGCTTAGTTCAGCAACAATATCAGCTAAGGTTTGCAACGATTGGTTGGTTGAAACCTTTATGGCATCTAAATCTCCCGGAAGTTCAATTTCTATTCTCTCACCAAGCTCCCCTCGGCTCAAAGCAGCCATTACTCGTGTTACTTCTGAGATTGATTGATTGAACATCGTTCCCATAGTATTAAGGGCTTCTGTAATATTGGCATAGTCACCATTGTATACAGTTTCAACTTTTGCATTGAGATTGCCATTGACATATTCAACTAAAACGGATTGTAAGTTATTAAGTACGGTAACAACAGCTTCGGTTGATGCATTTTGCTGTTCTACAATTTTGACAAAATCTCCATTGTAGTGTTGAGCATTAAGCCTAATTCCTAAATTACCGTTTTGCATTGCGCGAGCAGATAATGAAGCATCAACATGTAGATTATGAAGTACTTCTCCTAATGTATTAACAGCATTTTTTAATGCATCAAAATCACCATGATATGTTGTTGTTACACGTGCAGTAAAGTCACCGTTTTTGATTCGTTCGATGGCATACGAAATATCACGAGTTGCACAAGCACATAAATCAACATTGTAATTGATCGCATTGATAAATTGAAATAAATCGCCCTGATAGGCATCCGTAGCAATCCTATAATCCAAATCTCCATGCAAAATCGCATTATTCATATTTTGAGTTTCTAAATTCATACTTTGAAGAGTAACTCGTAAACTATTGATCTCCATGAAGAGTTCACTGTACTCTTCATCATACGTAACAAATTCATCATTAAGAAAACCGTTTTTGATTGATCTCACAGCTGCAATAGTATGTGCTAAACTTGTGTTATTTGTATTCATATTATTTTCCTCTTTCATAACTACACTTTATCGGTACGTATCGATAGCGTTATGAAGATTGCTAAATAGCAATTTCGTATCGTTTTCGACTTTATCGAGAATTTCATTTAATACATTTGAAGCTGCATCTTGTGATGCTTTTTCTAAATACTCTTGCATAAGAGAATGTACTTCATTATGATATTGGTGTACTTTGCCCCAAGAGGGATGTGCTGTAAACGGCATGGAATCAAGTTGTTTGAGACTTACTCCAAAACGGCAACAACATGGTTTGACTACTTCAGTCGACCATTTTTTTTCTTTAGCGGCATAGATAATGTTGTGTTTAAAAATCACATGATCAATATAGAATTGATCAAAATCGATATTCATTACACCGACATTACTGATGGATTTATTCATAGAAAGGCGATCTATAAAAAGATCGTATGTAATACCTCTCTCGGCTAAATAATCGAGAAAAAATTGAAATGAGTCTTCAAGTTTATTGTATTTTTCATGTTCAATGAGAGCAGAATAAACTTTAGAAATCTCTTCTTTAATAAATTGTGAAATCGGACGACGATAAGAAGCAATTTTAACAATCTCACCATTTTCAATAATAGGGGTAACAAATGCTTTAACCCAGTAGTAATTTCCATTTTTGGCACGATTTTTAACAAAAGCATAAATGGATTTCCCCGCTAGTACACGGTCCCAAAGTAATTTAAAAACACTGCGCGGCATATCCGGATGGCGTATAAAATTATGTGGCTGCCCGATAACTTCGGAATGCTCATATCCTGCAACTTTACAAAATACATCATTAGCGTAAATGATATATCCCTTTTTATCTGTCATACTGACAATCAACTCATGATCGTCAAAGAAAATTTCCTCGCCGCTAGTATAATTATTCATGCTTTCTCCTTTATCTGTTGTCATGATGGATTACGTATTCAATAAGTGCAGGAATATCAAAAATGAGAGCGATTTCTCCACTTCCTAAAATTGAGCCCCCAGATATACCAGGGACTTTATGGAACAATGAACCTAAAGATTTAACAACGGTTTGCTGTTCACCAAAAAGCTCATCGACAATCAATCCTGCCATATATGAACCATACCGTACGACAACAATGTTTTCTCTAGAGTGCATGATAGTATCAGAATCTGAAAAATGATGTTTTATGTTTAATAATGGAAGAAGTTCCCCTCTTAGATTTAGAAGAGTTGAACCTCCAACTTCAACTAAATAATGTAATTTGAATTCTATAACTTCTTGGATCATGTCTTGGGGAATTATGTATTTGGTTGATCCGGCTTGAATTAAAAAACCGTCAATAATAGCTAACGTCAAGGGGAGGGTAATAATAAATTTGCATCCATAACCAAAATTGTTGAGAATATCGATACGGCCTTTTAATGCATCAATATTTTGTTTGACAACATCCATTCCAACACCTCTTCCAGAGATATCAGAGATGTTTTCAGCTGTTGAAAAGCCTGGATGAAAAATAAGCATATGAATTGCATCATCAGTTAATGTATCGTTAGGAGAGACCAGCCCTTTAGTAATAGCTTTATTTAAGATAACTTGAGTATTTAAACCACGTCCGTCATCTTCAATTTCGATAACAATACTTCCTGACTCAGGATGTGCGCGTAGCCACACTTGTCCTTGTTCAGGTTTACCAACAGCAAGACGTTCTTGCGCATTTTCTATCCCATGATCTATTGAATTACGTAACATATGAATTAGCGGATCACTCAGCTTTTCGACTACCGATTTATCAAGCTCAGTTTCTCCACCATTTATTGTAAATTCAATAGACTTACCAACTTTTTTAGCAACGTCACTCACATTTCTGCGAAGTTTTGAGAAAGACTCTTCGACTTGAACCATACGAATATTCATAACAGCATCACGTAGGGTATCTAGCATTTCTGCTAAAGAAGCTGTCGTTTCATCTAAGTCAGGATCATCATATTTTTCAGTCATTTGAGTAATTTTTGCATTGGCAATTACCATTTCACTGACTTGATTAATAAGAAGATCTATTTTTTGAAAATCTACGCGAAGAAAGGTTGCTTTTGATTGAGTGATTTTGTTATTGCTTTCTTTTAACAAAGAAGTATTTTGTGCAATGGATGGAACTGATGGGAGAAAAGTTTCATCTTTTGGTTGAGGAGTGGATGAACTTTGATCTTGTTCATCATTTTGTTTATTCAATGTTTGTTTATACAACGATGCAGTTGCTAAAATATCAATGATTTCAGGACGTTGCAACATTAATTGTTGCAACTGTTCTTGATCATCAGATGAGATAATAATCAGGTCAATGTCTTCAGCAACAAATTCAAAAATTTCTTCAATTTCTAAAAGTGGTGCCGCAGTTAAAAAGAATATTTCAAATCCAATATAGGAGTGAAGGGGATCTATATCATTAATATTTGGAATATTGTCTATGACAGGCAGGATACTGATTATATCTCCAACTGAAGAAAAAAAATCAAAAATAGAGAGTATATCCATTCCAGTTTTGAAAAAATCTTCTTTTAAACGGAGAGAAATATGCCAGACACGTTCGTCCGGTTCATCATTTGTCGGTGCATTCTGAACGGTGATATCAGTGTTATTTACAATTTTGCTTGTTAAAGATTCAGAGAGGCTATTTCGTAAAAGAGCATCGGTAGTAATAGTTTCTTGACTTAAATCGGTATTCGCAATAGCTGATTCGATTAGCTTTTCTACATGGTCTTTAACTTGTAGCAGTAATTCTAATAAGTTTTCATCAAGGGGGACTTTTTTTTGACGTACAGAGTCTAAAAGGTTTTCTGCAATATGGGTAAAAGAGACAATAGCGTTAAAATCAAACATACCGGCTGTACCTTTGATAGTATGCATTGCTCTAAAGATTGCTCCAATTGCTTCATCATTGACACCTTGCTCGACAATATCCATGAGACCTTGCTCCATAAAGCTTAATTGGTCTTTTGCATCTTCATAGAAGTATTGTAGTTCTTCATTCATGAGATATTCCAAGTAAATCTGAGCAGCCAGATAAAATGAATGATTCTAGTATAAAAGGAGAAAGCCCGGAAAATTTTAAGGTCATTCCTGATTCATGGAGAGATTTTTGGAAAGATAAAAGTAATTGAATACCGCACATATCGATGCGTTCGATATTAGACATATCTAAAAATTCTTGAGCATCCCATTTTGTGAGAGCATTTTGAAGTTCAGACAATCCTTTTTCAACTTCTTGTATTGTCAATCCTTGAATCAAAAGTTTCATGCTATTATCGACACAATTTTTGTATTACAAGAAGAAATTTTTCTTTATTAAATGGTTTCAATAACCAAGCTTTAACACCCAGCTCACGTCCCACTAGTTTAAGCTCATCATTGCTTTCAGTAGTCAGCATGACTATAGGGATGTAGGAACCTCCAGGAAGTTTTTTGATCTCACGAATCATATCAAATCCACCCATAACAGGCATATTGATATCACTAAATATGAAATCTACGGGAGTGTTTTGAAACATCTGAACTCCTTGTGCACCATTCTCTGCAAGAATAGCTTCGTGACCAGCTTCTAAGATTGCTTTTTGAGCAACCATACGAATTAAACTTGCGTCATCAACAACTAAAATTTTTGCCATTTATTCCCCTTTATCTAAATTCTAATGTAAGGATTTATTCACTAATTCGTTCAATAATATTTTTAAATTCTTGAGCGTCTAATCCTAAATTACTGGCAAGCTCAATGGCTGATGCAATCGAATTTTCACTCAATTGCTCTTTTAAGTTTACCGCAGCTGATATGACTGCAAGACGTGAGCTGACGATGTCAATCGCTTCTTGTGATGCACCGGCAAAGGTGCTTTGACGAATAGCCTGAACAATCCGTTGATCGAAATCCCATACTTCAAACATAGCCGCACTGATCATCTTATGGCTGAAACCACAAATCTCAGTTTCTATTTCGTCCAAAGTATTGTTTTCCGATAAGGCACTTTGAAATTTTTGCGTGAGGTTTTCTTTTATAATATAATCTGATATGAGCAAAGAACCAACACTCATGAGAAATGAGGCAGTGAGAAAAATATTAGTTTTTGCATTGTCTAAGCCATCTTTCCAGTGAAATGCCAGTGCATTTTGCATATTTGCTATTTCTAAAAATTTTGCACTGTTAATTTTGTATGGCAAAAAATCGACATTAAGTGTGGATTCAATGGCATGTACCATGGCAAACCCGACAATACTTGAAATACCAAAGAGTGATATTGCTTGCTGAATAGTATTTACATGTTCTTCAAGCCCATAAATCGGGGCATTTGCAAGCTTTAATATGTTGGCTGTCAGCATAGGATCTTTTTGTATTACATTAGCAAGATCTTTTAATGAGCTATATGGATCATTAGAAATGTGTTGTATTTCTAGTAGACTGTCCGGTATCGGCGGTAGTGCAGTTATATTTTGAATATTTTGGGAAAGAATATCCATTTTTTTCCTTTTTATTATTGAGATAAAAATGCGATCTGAAAGTATTGTAACACAAAATATTATGTTTAGGTCACTTCGATAAATTAAATTTAGACGGGATAAAATATACGTAAGCCCACTGTAGAAATATAGCGAATAGTAATAAATAAATATAATTATTTATTGGTATTTTATCTCTTGAGCTATTTTGTTACAAAACTTTGTTAAACTTGTCGTCATAACAATAAAACAAGGAAAATTCTATGTCAAAGTATTCTCTAGCACCAGTGTTGGCAGCATTATTGATTTCATCATCTTTACAGGCACATATTGTCGCACCAGATGAGATAAAACAATTTTCAGCTCAAATATTACATGTTGATTTTGATGCAGCTCCTGATGATGTAAAACAAAAAATTACTACAGAATATGAAAAGCGGATAAAACTGGCTGAAGTACTTACTGTAAAATTAAAAAGCGATCCTGAGTACATTCGTCTTTCTGAGACCTTAGCGCTTGATTTGTGGTCAAAGCGTATCGCAGAAGCAACGAAACCTACAGATGAAGAGATTCAAAAAGCTTATGAAAATGCGAAAGATCTCAATGTTGCACCTAGCTACAAATTACGTCATATAGCTGTTGCTAAAGAAACGGCTGCTGATGATATTTTGAAGCAACTAAATGCCAAATCAGGAGATGAGCGGAATCAGTTGTTTGCTTCGTTGGCTTCAGCACAGAGTCTTGATCAAAATTCAAAACAAAGAGGCGGTTCTATCGGATGGGTAGATTCTGCTGCACTTCCCCCCGTCATTAGTAGTTCATTAAAAGACAAAGAAAGTGGCAGTTTGACAAAACTTGCAATCGGACAAGATATGTGGGATGTAATTTTGATTGATGAAATCAAGCCTCAGCACCCGGCAACGCTTGACGAGGCAAAAGGATATTTGAGCAACATGATTCGTCAACAAACTGTTGAGAATGAAGCAAATAAAATTTTAGAAAGCAGTGATACTAAAACGACCAATGCATCTAAAAATACTAAGAAAATGCAACGAAAATAAATTCTTTCTTTCCTAAAAAAATCTTTATACTGTGCCATTTTTAAATGGCCAGTTAAAATTTAAAAATTTTCTAAAATAATCATATAACAATGTCTAAACGATAAGTTTTATCTTTGCACGGATAGAATATAATAGTCTTTTTATAAGGGTATTTGTGAAGATATTCATCCGTTTTTTTATTCTATTTATCGTTATATGTAGTGCTTTAAATGCAACACATAATGAAAAAGTCTCTATCCAGCTCGATTGGAAATATCAGTTTGAATATGCAGGGTATATCGCTGCAAAAGAAAAAGGGTATTACCGTGACGCAGGTCTAGATGTCGAATTACGTGAATACCGCGAAGGTGTTGATGTTGTATCGGATGTGTTGAATAATAAAGCCAATTATGGTGTATATAATAGCAGTATAGTAGTGGACAATGGAAAGATAAAGCCAATTGTTATTATGGCCACTTATCTACAACACTCACCGCTAATATTAGTAACTCGAAAAGGGCTTGCTAATCCTGCCAATTTAATCGGCAAGACTATTATGGGTACCCCAAATGAACTGAAACACAGCTCATTGTCACTGTTGCTCTCTCATTTTGGCATTACATCTGCCAATTCACATTTAATTGATCAAACTTTTACCATTGATTCTTTTATCAAAGGTCAAGTGGATGCAATGAGTGCATACCGATCAAATCAATTGTATTATCTCGACAAGCTTCATATCCCCTATGATATTATTGATCCGATTGAATATGGATTTGTTATGAATGCCGGCAATCTTTTCACCTCTGAAACTGAGGCGCTTGATCATCCATCGAGGTCTCAGCACTTTATTGATGCTACCAATCGAGGTTGGGAATATGCACTGGATCATCAAGAAGAGATGATTAAAATTCTTAGACAAAAATATGGTGTTAAAAAGTCTTCAGAATCTCTCGAATATGAGGCGCACGCTATTAAACAATTAATGATGATCGATTTTTATGCCGTAGGAGAAACAAATGAAGAGATGACAACCCGTCTTTTTAAACAACTTTTACGTGCAGGGGTAATTCAGGAAGATCAAAAGCTTGCACCATTTCTATTTCGAGATGTCATAGCTAATTCAAAAAATAAATTTCAGTTATCGTCTGATGAAAAAAATTATCTTCTTAAGAAGAAAAAAATCATGATGTGTGTTGATCCAGAATGGTATCCACTTGAGGCAATCCGAGATGGAAAACATATAGGCATTGCGGCTGATGTGATGAAAGAATTTCGTTCAAAGCTTGGAATACCTATCGAACTGGTTCAAACAAAAACATGGAATCAATCATTGGAGTATGCTAAAGTTCATCAATGTGATATTTTATCTCTTGCTGCTAAAACCCCTGAACGTTTAAAATATTTAAATTTTACATCTACCTATTTGTCGGTACCATTGGTTATGGTCACCACTATGGAAAAACCTTTTAGGGAAGATATTAATTCTTTCAAAGGTGAAAAGATAGGTATAGTTAAAGGCTATGCAACGTTTAACCGTATTAAGAGACTATACCCAACACTAAATATTGTTGAAGTTGAATCAGTAAATGATGGGTTGAAACAAGTGGAAAATGGGCAATTGTATGGTTATATTGATAATCTTCTTGTAGCATCTTCTTATATTCAACAAATGTATATCGGTAGTTTAAAAGTTTCATCACGTTTGAATGAAAAAGATGAGTTAAGCGTTGCAATACGTCAAGATGATCCGATGCTTTATAATATTTTTGAAAAACTTGTTAATCAACTTGGTGATGCGACAATGCAAAATATTTACAATCGTTGGGCTTCTACGATTGAGCAAGTTGCATGGTTTGACTATAAAATGATGTGGAAGTTTTTTGCAGTTATCTTTTTAGTACTTTTTGCATTCATTTGGCGATATATAATTTTGAAAAAATATAATACAAAATTATTGGAGCTCTCTATAATTGATAAATTAACAGGACTTTTTAACCGTCAGAAAATTGATGAAATACTGTATATGGAACATAAAAAAATTGAGCGATATAAACAGTATGAGTGTGGAATAATGATGATAGATATCGACTATTTTAAAATAGTTAATGACACACAAGGTCATCAAAGTGGAGATTTTATTTTACAACAAATGGCACAAATATTTAATAAGACACTTCGTCAAACAGATATGATTGGTAGATGGGGTGGTGAAGAATTTCTTGTTGTATTGCCTCATACATCACTAGAAGAGACGGCTATTGCAGCTGAAAATTTACGTAAAGCAGTAGAAATCTATCCTTTTGGCTTAGATTTTCAGTTGACAATCAGTGTTGGAGTAGGAACTTTAGATAGAACAAAAGGTGTTCATGAGAGCATTGGAAAAATTGATGAAGCATTGTATACTGCAAAAAATAATGGACGCAATCAAGTTTCTAAAGTTAATCTAAGCGATTAATTGATTTATGATTGGACGACCTTTAAATCATCAGCTTTCCATCTTTTTATGCCGTTTTCAGTTCAGTCGATAGTATTGGTAGGAGAGATTCATTTATTATATTGGCTCAAATCGACAGGGATTGCATGATCGGCAATGTACTCATCGACTTTGCCGTTATCGGCATCTTTGGCACACCACTCTTTGATTGTTTTGCGTTCTTCTTTAAACTCATAGAGTGGAACACTCATTCCGCAACTGTGTTCGACACAATAGATATGAAGTCTCACGAAACGTCTCATCCCACGCAGATCGTCTGGATCAAACAAAGTTCTGAATGATTCGTCGTTTCGGTCGATGGTTTCCCCTTTGCAAAAGAGGCGAAGAATTTGAGGTTTTTGACCAAATGAACAAAAAACGACCGTTACTTCACCATCGTTTTCGATGTCGCGGGCAGTACGGTTACCGCTTCCTGGATAGTCGAGGAATAAGGCTTCATTATCTCCGATTACACGAAAGCAGTCATATCCTCTTGGGCTGAGATTAACCTCTTTACCGCTGCAACTGGCAATAAAAAAAATCTTTTGCTCTGATATAAATGTTTTGTCATATTCATTTAAAGATGCGGTTTGGCTACCCATAGTTTACCCTTAGACTTTTGTCGATATTGTATCAATCCATTCTTGCGTAGTCATAATAAAAATTTGAATCAATACCAACACGTCGGATAAACCAACGATTTTTTGAGATTCAGATAAAAGAGTGCCACGATCACCAATATAACCGCTCCGATCCGACTATAAATGGCGAGCGGTTAATAAATCCCGGTAAAATCATGACAATAGTTGTGGGATTGGTTTTATTCGGATTTGCTTTTGTTGCGTATGTTCTCTATTTTCGGGATCTATCTTCGTCATTTTATCGTTCTTACTCGATTGCAATCGGATGGATTATTTCCACAATATTTATCCTTAGAAGTATCGGTGAATTTAATACGGTGGGGTTGTTTAAGAAAATAAAAACATCCAAATTCGCATACTATGATACCCGCTTGTATACCCCGTTTGCAGTATCTATGGGATGCATATTCGCCGTTTTGGCATATAGAGCATAAGAGATGCGTTGTGTGTTTAACTGGTATGTGCAAAAATCTATATGATATACTTACAGACCAATTGGTCTATTGAATATCTCTAAAACTGGATTTTATACATGATTTATACAGCGTTATTATTGTTACACTCTTGGTTTCGTTGGGTTGTCGTTATAAGCTTGATCTATTTGATTGTGCGTGCATTTAGAGGGTGGAAGGGGCAAAAGCCGTTTTTATCCTATGATAATACCCTGAGACATTCGGTAGCCACGTTTGCGCATATTCAGCTTTTATTTGGGATAGGGCTTTATTTCACTAGCCCGATAAGCGGTTATTTCATGACTCATTTTAAAGAAGCGGTCCATATACGCGAGATCCGTTTTTTTGGACTGGAACATAGTATCACCATGCTCTTAGCTATTTTCGTTATTACACTTGGTTCTATGATTGCAAAACGTCAAAAAGCTGATAACTCCAAATTTAGAACCATTGTTGTTTGGTATACAATCGCACTTCTTCTTATCCTTGCGGCAATTCCTTGGGAATTCTCACCGATTATCAGTCGTCCGTTTTTTCGTTTTTAATTGCTAAATCTCTTGACAGACTGAACGGTCTGTGGTATCATGCTCTCAAAACAGACTATTTAGTCTGTATAGAAATGGAGGAGAATCATGAAACGGATTGTTGTGCTAGGTGCTACTGGATTTGTAGGGTCACATGTCGCATTAGAGTTACAAAATGAAGAGTGCGAAATGGTATTGGCGTGCCGAAATGCTGCACATATCCATCCGAAATTAAAGAATAATACGATTGCTCAAGGTGATATTCGAGACCGAATCTATTTAGAAAATCTGTTTCGTGATGTAGATGTCGTTATTAACGCGTTTTCGTGGACGGCGTTGTATGCCCATGAGCGAGAATCGAGAGAACTGTTTTTTGAGCCGACTATTGCCCTCATCGATGCGGCGATAGCTGCCAAAGTTAAACGCTTTATTAATCTCTCCACGGCCAGCGCGGCGAATGGGAATGTTGCCAACGATGCCAATGCACAAGGGACTAAAAGACATTTTTGGCCGCATCTGGATAATGTTATCGAGATAGAAGAGTATTTGCGACACAGAGCAAATGCGAGTTTTGAGGTGATTAACTTGCGATGCGGTCTCTTTGTCGGTGAACACTACTCTCTTGGGCTTTTGCCGATCCTTTTGCCTCGTCTGAAAACCCATCTAGTCCCTTTGGTCGAGGGGGGAAAGACCCAAATGCCGTTGATAGGGGGCGAGGATATCGCTCAGGCGTTTGTCAAAGCTGCGTTCGCTCCCTCCATGCCGCATACGTATGAGGGGATCAATGTTTTAGGTACTGAGGTTCCAACCGTTCGGGAAGTGCTCGAATTTATTCATACGCAATTTGGGTATCCGTTTCCCCATTTTAGTGTTTCGTTTCCTATCGCGCATCTGTTCGGTCATTTTATGGAGAGGCTCGACCCACTGATGCCTTTCGATCCATTGGTAACACGTTCTATCGTTCATCTTCTGAAAAATACCGGAACCGATAATCAAAAAGCAGCCGAATTACTCGGATACACACCAACCATTCACTGGAAAGATGCCGTTGGTAGACAAATACGCGAAATAGAAAAACGTCAAAAGAGTCCTATGAAAATGGTGAAGGATGTCCAATGAAAAAGGTACTGATTATTTGTTTATCAGTGATATCTCTTTTTGGAGCGGATACAACACTCAAAAGCGAGTTGGATGAGTACAATGCCCTGTTTCATAAACAAGGCTCGCAAGAGGCAATCCGTGCAGTCGAGGATGATCTGAACGAACGCCATAGCTATCATTTAGAAAAAAATATTCCGAAGGTCGGAGACAGAGCTATCGGATTTACTCTCAAAGATATTCATGGAAATGTTTTTACTTTGGATGAAGCACTAAAACGCTCTCCGGTCGTCCTTATCTGGTATCGCGGAGGATGGTGCCCGTATTGTAATATTCAGCTTGCTTATTATCAAAAATATCATGATGCGATTAAAAATGCAGGGGGTAGATTGGTCGCTATCGCACCGGAAGTACCGAACATGGGAAAGGTCACTCAGCAAGATCATGCAATCGATTTCGATATCCTCAGCGATGTCAACAACATGGTTGCCAAACAATACCGCATCGTCTATACTGTTAAACCGAAATTGCTCTCTTTGATGGATGATCGTTTCGGATTGGGTGATTATTATCCTGAGCACAAAGAAGAGCTTCCGTTGACGGTCGCGTATGTCATCGATCAGGGCGGAATCATCCGGTATGCTTACATCGACGATGATTTTCGTAACCGAGCCGAACCCAAAGAGATCATCGAAGTACTCCGTCAACTCAAAAAGGACCATCGATGAGCCGTCTGGTGGAGGGGGAGAGTGCACCTTGGTTTAGCGCTCGAAGTTTTCAAGGAGATGTAATTGATCTGGATAAATATCATGGAAAATATCTTTTGCTCAGTTTTTATCGGTATGCGTCATGTCCGTTTTGCAATCTGAGGGTACATGAATCGATACAAAAGTATGATACTTTTCGTGCACATGGGATAGAAATGATCGCCATATTTCAATCACCCGATGAAAAGCTTGCCGAATATGTGGGAAAACAGAGCCTAAACTACCCCATCATCGGTGATCCGAATTTAGAGATCTATAAACGTTACGGTGTAGAAACATCGTGGATCGGACTGCTCAAAGCTTTTCTTTTTAGACCGCATCAAATACTCAAATCGGTTTTTCTTCGCGGATTTTTCCCCGGCAGTATCGAAAACGAGATACAGCGTCTTCCCGCCGATTTTCTGATCGATCCCTCTGGGAAAATAGAGATCGCTTACTACGGCAAAGACATCGGGGATCATATTGCATTCGAGACGCTTGAAAAGTATCGTGATGGTATAATTTAATCATGAAAGAAAATATGAGAGACATTTTGATTCAAACGATGTTCGAATCGCTTTACCATGAAGGATACAATGCGAGCAATCTGATCGATCTGCTCAAAAAGGCGGGTACTTCCAAAGGGGGAATGTACCACTATTTCGGTTCTAAAAAAGAGCTGGCGATAGAAGCGATGCGTGTTGTCGGCGAAAACTTTATAGACCGTTTCTGGGGAGGGTATTTTGAACGATATGAGGATCCTCTCGCGGCACTGAGTGAACTTTTCAGGGCATTGCCGAAAGCGACGATTATCGGAGATTGTCCTTTCGATTTTAAATACGGATGTCCGCTGAACCAAATGATTCAGGAGATGAGCGCATTGGATGAGGATTTTAAAACCCTTCTCGAATTACTGATGGATCGATGGATTGCTCTGATCTCAAAAGATCTGAAAAGTGCTCAGGATTCAGGGCAGATGGGTACTTCGTTTGATCCGGACTCGGTGGCGCGATTCATCGTCTCATCGATTGAGGGGACGTTGACCCTCATGAAAGTGAAACAAGATATTCGCATATATGAGGAAAACATGGCATTGTTAGTGCGTACTCTTAGCGTTTTGAGCTTCAAGGACTAACTGTGAACCCCGAAAGAATCCTCATCGTCGGCGGTGGAGTAGCGGGGTTGATGTGTAAAAATCGGCTGGAGTATTTAGGATACAAGCCCGTACTTGTCGAAAAAAGTGACGTGCTTCGTTCTGATGGTGCGGGAATATTACTGGGTGCCAATGTGATGAAAATCTTTCGAGAGTGTGCTCTGGAAGAGCCGCTGATGCAATACGCCCAATCGTTGGACGAGATTATGTTATACGATCAAATCGGTGACACTATTGGACGGTTCGATCTGAAAAAGCTTAGAGAAGAAACCACGTATCCTACGGTGGCTGTTCACCGCAAGCGGCTGCATGAGGTATTGCTCCACTCTGTCGATACTTCTACAATACGTCTTTCCCATAAAGTGATAGGTATTACACAAGAGAATGACACCTTGAAAGTGGTATATGAGAATGGAAAAAATGAAGAATATGACTATGTAATCGGTGCTGATGGGTTACGTTCGGTGCTCAGGGATTTATACGTTAAACGAGTACCGCTCAGAGATGCAGGATATGTGTGTTGGCGTTTTGTGTGTGATCGTCCAGCTGCACTTGATGTAAAAAGTAGCTCTGAATTTTGGGATACCAAGAACAAACGGATCGGTATTTTTCCGATAGGAGAAGATAAAATCTACTGTTTTTTGCTTGCTACGACGCGCGGCGGTGAAGAGGCGATGGATTTCACCGAGGTATTGGAATATTTTAAAGATTTCAGAGGAGATTGGCAGCATGTAGTCGCATCGTTGGATACTGCTGCAACGGAACTTTTATTTAATCCAATCGCAGATTTATCCTCTGTGGCTTTGGCTAAAGGTAAAGTGATTCTCGTCGGTGATGCAGGACATGCCACGACACCCAATCTGGGGCAGGGTGCGGCACTGGGGATAGAAAGCGCGTACGCATTTGGCGAATTGTTGAAGTGTAATACGTTTGATGGAGCTGTATCTCTGTATTCCCAAAAGCGTTTCAAAAGAGTTTCTTATATTCGGAATCGGTCACGCTTTATTGGACGTATGTCACATAACATATCGCCATTTTTTCAGCCGATTCGGGAGTTTATCATGAAAATTACCCCCAATAGCATGAATCAAAGAGAGTTTGAGAGGGCGATACTCGGAGGGTTTTAAAATCCTTCTCGAATCACTGATGAGAGGTGAGCTAACGAGAATTAGGGTAAAATCAAAAAAAATGAATCAAGAGGATTATCGGATGATTGATTTTCAAGCTTTGTCACAAACGTACGGGACGCCATTGTATGTGTATGATTTTGATGCGATGAGCAAACAGTTTGAAGCGCTTAAAGAGGCATTCAGATGCAGAAAATCCCTTTTGGCATACGCTGTAAAAGCTAATTCGAATCTCAGTGTTGTCAAACATTTCGCACAACTCGGTTCAGGTGCCGATTGTGTATCTATTGGGGAAGTGCGCCGTGCATTGATGGCAGGAATTCCAAAGTATCGCGTTATTTTCAGCGGAGTCGGCAAACGCGATGATGAGATCAAAGAGGCTATCGAATCCGATATTCTTTATATCAATGTGGAAAGTGAAGCTGAGCTTGCACGTGTCGAATTGATCGCCAATGAACTTGGTGCGAAAGCCCGTATCAGTATTCGTATCAATCCGAATATCGACCCTAAAACCCATCCGTATATCTCGACAGGTCTCCATGATAATAAATTCGGTGTAGAGATTGTCGCCGCAAAACGGATGTATATCCATGCTAAAAATTCACCGCATCTTGATCCGGTAGGTATCCATTTTCATATCGGTAGCCAATTGACCGAGCTTGAACCGATTTATGAAGCAGCGGTGATTGTTGCCGATCTGCTCCGCTCTCTTCAAGCAATCGATATTGAATTGAAATTCTTTGATATCGGTGGCGGTTTGGGTGTCCGCTACAACGATGAGACGACGATTGAGCCGTATGATTATGCGCAGGCGATTCTCTCGGCTCTCAAAGGGATCGACGTGACGATTATCTGCGAACCGGGAAAATTTTTGACGGCGAATGCGGGGTACCTTCTAACGAAAGTACTTTACGAAAAACGTAATGGTGATAAACGATTCGTCGTCGTAGACGGGGCTATGAATGATTTGATCCGTCCGAGTCTGTATAAAGCGTATCATCGCATCGAAGCGTTGGATAAATCGGGAGACGAGAGTGTTGCCGATGTTGTAGGTCCCGTATGCGAAAGCGGCGATTTTCTGGCGAAAAACTATCCGCTTCCGATGATGAATCATAATGATCTATTGGTCGTTCACAGTGCCGGAGCGTATGGATTCGGTATGGGGAGCAATTATAATACTCGCGGCCGCTCGGCAGAAGTAGCGGTGGAGGGAGATAATGTACGTCTTATCCGTAGAAGAGAGACGTTTGACGATGTGGTCGCGCTGGAACGCGATTATATTTAGGAGTCGGAGATGTTTTTTATCGATCATTTAAACGCCAAAGAGACCCCTTATGTTGTAATCACAAACAGTACGAAAAATCCCAGACGAGTTCTTGGGTTATTTGAATTCGATCGGTTTGAACATCCCAAAGGATCATCATGTTTATAAAAGTATGCGGACTAAAGACGAAAGAACAAATCGATAAAGCGATCGAATACGGTTATGACGCGATCGGAGTCGTAACCTATCCTAAAAGCAAACGCTACTGTGAACCTAAAGATGCCATAGAGTTGGCGAACTATGCGAAAGGGAGAATCAAAACGTTCGTCGTCGGTATGACTGCTGAAGATGTAAAAGAAGCGGCAGAATTTTTTGATTTCACACAGATATATGAGGTTATACAAGTGCCAAATCTAGCACTATCATCCAAAGAGCCACCTCCAAAAGATTTGAACTATGACTACTTTTTTTATGATGCCAGCATCGGCAGCGGAGTATTTGAAGAGTTCCCCGAATGGGTCAAAGAGATTGCCGGCGAGATAATCCTATCAGGCGGATTAAATAAAGATAATATTTGTTCAGTCATAGAAAATCTACAACCTTTCGGTATCGATATTTCGAGCGGTGTAGAAAAAGAGGGGGTCAAAGATATCGAAATGATGAGAGAATTTATTACTATTGCTAGAAACGGAGTCACATTTATTAGGCAGGGGGAGTGCTCCCTTGCCATCCCCAACCTGTAGCATCGAGATAGCCCTGTGATTGTTTGTTCGTAAAATCAATCATTTTCTCAAGTATTTTTAACGGATCGGTCCCTTTTGCTTTTTCTGTATCGTAGATTAATCGACGTTGGGTATCGATAGCAGAAGCTTCTTTGTTGAATTTTGTCACATAATCTTCATCCACAATTTCCCCTGTGCTTGATAATTTTCTAACAAACTCGCCTTTGCCATCCCCAACACCTGCTTGATCACTAATATTAAAGAATATTGTGCTTGGCGTGTTAGCCATGCCACTTGCAATTTGTGCTGCGCTTGATTGATCCGAACTTGCCGCTTGTAATAACCTTTCCTGTGCATAGGTTCTTTGTTGAGTGGGAGCAGAATTGTTTTCGGTAGCCAAAAGTGCTTTAGCTTCGTCGGAAATGGTTACTTTATCGACATAGCCAGTCGTCGGTTGTGACGAATTCTGAAGTTCAGGTGGTGACTTGTATGTTGAATTAGCCGTATAGGTACTGGATACAAGCATGGAATTATTAAGAGTATTAATATTCATATTTAATTCTCCTTAAACTATAGTGTATAGTTGCAAGCAAAAAATATACCATCTACTTTATGGAGATATGATCTTTACGTTAATTTCTTTTTTGATTAATTCATTGCCAAATTCCGCCATTGCGAGCAAGAGAGATTCGAGTTTATAACCGATTGGTGTTAAAGCATATTCGGTTGTAGGAGGAATGGTCGCAAAGACTGCTCGTGTAATTAAACCCCGCTCTTCGAGAAACTTTAGACGTGCCGATAGTACTTTTGGACTGATTTTATTGAGGGCGCGTTGTAGTTCAGAATACCGTTTCTTTCCAGAAAAAAGTTCTCGAATGATGAGCGTCGTCCATTTTCCTTCAATGATTTCTGCTGCTAATTTTACAGGACAAGTATCTTTAGAACACGATATTTCCATAATTTTTTCCAAAATAACTCCTACTATCTTTTAGGTAACTACTTCCCTAAGTATAGTATAAGAGCTACAATACTTCAATAAATTTAGAATTGCTAGGAGAAAGTATGCGTAAAACTATATGGCTATTGCGTCTTGTCGGAACCATTCAAGTCGTGTTGGGAGGGATGTATCTGTTTGCCCCTGCTTTTTTTCTCGCATCTATTGGTCATAGTGTACCGCAACAGGATATTTATTATCCTCTATCGATGCTCGCATCTCGTTTTCTCGGTTACGGTGCTGCATTGTTGTATATTTCGAATGAGCCGATACGCTACCGATTGTGGATTCAGGTGATGATACTTATACAACTCATCGATTTGCTTGCGGGGATTTATTACACTGCTACGGATGTCGTATCGCTGTCGATTTCGGCTTTTCCGATGTTTAATGCAGGATGGATTATTCTTTTTCTAAGTATCTGGATGCCAAAAAAAGAGTTGGCATGAGGTTGACATTTTCACGATGGTTTTATACCGCCTGTATCGTTGTATGGCAGCTTTATCCAGCAAAGTTGTTTGATAGAGTCAGTCGATTGGATTGGTATAAACAGATGTTAGAATTATGGGTGCAGAACCTTTCTTTAGAGCATACATCAAAAATTCTCGATGTAGGTACAGCTACAGGATATATGGCTGCTCATCTCGACAATCTCGGACACGAAATCGTGGGTATTGATCGTTCTGCTAACATGATAAAAAGAGCTGTACAACGTTATCCAGCAATCGATTTTCGGGTACTTGATGCTACAAATACCTATTTCGAAGATTGCTCATTTGATGTTGTACTGGCGGCTTCAGTAATCAATGTCGTAGCATCGCCCAAAGCATTTGTAAACGAGACGATCCGACTATGTAAACAAACGGGGAAAGTATCTTATTTGTTTTTATCCGAATCGATTGATAAAAATAAAATCGATTTATTCGTGTATCGGAATGGATTGTTCGGCTTTTCGGAGGCGGCATTTAGGTTTTGGCTTGGATATGCAAAGAAATTTCCACTAGTCGAAGCGATTAGATTATTAAAAGACTGCGGTATCGATCACTATAGTATTCATTATTATCTAGACGGGATGGTCGTGGCTTTGACTGCCGAAATAGTTTGAGTAAATATTTAATACGGAACCAAGCTGGATTTTAGAAATACATCTGATAATATTATAGGTTTATGAATGTATGAGGACTTAAAGTGGGTAACGAAGAACATCAAAAAATCAAAGATGGCATTAAAAGTACATTTGACAATGTAGCGAAGAGTTATGATGAGAATATACAGTTTATAATCTCTGCACAAAAGATGGTAGAACTTATAGAACTGGATAGTGATGAGCTTCATATACTGGATTTATCGACCGGTACGGGAAATATCGCCGTTGAGCTTGGTAAAAAATTCCCGAATGCGAAGATTTTCGGCATTGATATTTCCGATGAAATGCTCAATATTGCTCGATCAAAAACAAAAGAGCAGGGTATCGATAACATCACCTATCACGTGCAGGATGTCGAAAATTTAGCGTTTGGTGATATGAAGTTTGATCTTATCACCTGTGGCTATGGGATTTTCTTTTATCCAAATATGGATAGGTTTTTTTGTGATGTATGCGCAATGTTAAAAGAGGATGGAAAGTTTATCTTTTCGACCTTTAGCGAGGATGCATTTCAGCCGTACTCGAAAATATTTTTAGAGATGCTGGAAGAGAACTATGGTATAAAACCGCCACAAAGACTGGAGAATAGAAAACTCTCAACAGAAGATGAAATACAAGAGTTTTCAAGCCAAGTCACACATAAAAAGTTAGAAGTGCGTGAGGTAGAGATAAAGTTTCCGATGCAGATACAAGAGTGGTGGAAACTCCTCAACTCTACAGGCTATCAAGGATTATTGAGTCAGCTTGAATCAAACTATGAAAAATTTGAAAAAGAGTATATAGAGCATTTGAAATCCCTCTCAAAAGATGACAGTATAGAGTTTAATGCGAATAGTTTTATCTCTGTTTTGCATGTATGATTTATGACTTCCAAATGGAGTAACTTCAAAAGGGAAGATTGGATACATGACCCCTAATTTCTAATTTCGTATTCTTATTGGTTCAATGTTTTATCCTTCAGATTCCAAAAATACAGCGACGCAACCGTTCGATATGGTCGCCATATCTCACCTAATCTCTCTACTTGCTTTGGGGTCGGTATGCCGTCCATCCCATAGACTTTAGCAATACTGCTCCTGAGAGAATAATCATCTACAGGTAAGACATCTATACGGCCGAGATTGAAAATAAGCATCATTTCAACTGTCCAGCGGCCAACGCCATAAATGGATGTCAATCGTTTGATAATCTCATTATTATTGAGCATTAATATCTCTTCAGAACTGGGAATCGTCCCGTTAAGAGCATGTGTCGCGATATCTTTGAGGGCTTTAATCTTAGAACGCGATAGCCCAGCACTTCTCAACTGATCATCTGGGATTTTGAGCAACATAGCGGGTTCGGGAAGTTTCGGGTCAGGAGAAAGTGTCATAACCCTGCCCAAAATGGTTTCTGCTGCCCTTGGAGAAAGCTGTTGATGTACCACAGCTCTCACTAGGGTTTCATAGATTGAGTCTTCCGGCATCAGTCTGAAGTCAATGGGGTGCGATAGAATAGACGCGAGCAGTGGATCCTTCTTCCCAAGTTCGGTGGCAGCCCTCTTTAAGTCCCTCATAGACTTGATTGTGGCAGGAGAGCCAAAAGTTGCCCCTTCAATATCAAGCATCTTTATTTTTGTAGCTAAACCGCCATGTGCGGAGAAGCCTCCAGGCTTGCTACTTGCGGCAAGAACACGATGACAGGGGATAATCAGCGGGATCGGATTCTTGCTCATGGCCAGTCCGACAGCACGCGCTGCTCCAGAATGTCCTGCTGCTTCAGCAAGTTGACCATAGCTCATAGTTTGACCCGATGGAATTGCTCGCGCTGTATCATAAATCTGTTTTGCAAATGAACCTATTCCGTCAAGGTCTAGTTTAATGTCACAAAAGTCTTGGTTTTTACCCTTGAAGTGTAGCTTCACGCGCTTGATGATATCGTCAATCCACATCGGAATGATTCTCGCTCTGTTTGCCTTCCATCTTTCTACGATTCGGGCTTCTGTTAGTTGCTCAGTAGCTTCGGGGAGTTGAAAGCCAATTACATGCTGATCCCCTTTTGCATGGTCAGGATCTTTCCATATTATGCCGCATTTTCCTATTGCCGTATCAAAGAGTGAAAATTCTGTTGGGTTCAACTCTACACACCACGGAATTTTCGCTCGAGTGTTTGCTGTATTGCAACTGAACCAGCATCCACCATTTGTGAGATCGAATCTTGAATCTCCGCAGGCAAGAAATCGGTAACCCACAAGACTTGTGTCTTCTCTTCAGAGGTGCCAAAAATTTGAAAATAGGCGTTGTGATGAGATGATATTCCCCCTATTGCAGTATATGAAAGCCGCCATAACTCATCACTTATGGTGATTATTTGCTCACGAACGATAAATCCATTTGAAAATGTGACCATTCTTATGTCGCCAGAAAGTTCAGTATTGGTTACAAATCCTTGAGCCAAGCGGTTGTGGACTGCTCCAACATCTTTGATAGCTTCCCAAACGAAATCCGGTGAAGCATCGACAATGAAATCTTTGTAAATCGTTGCCATGTAAGTGCCTTTTTCAATGAAGGTAAGTTCGGTACATCCTATGACTCCCAACTATATATTTATACCATTTGTCAGAAATATCCAAGCAGAATCTTACAAATTGAAATATTTTTAAACATTTTACGCTCTTATTCTTAAAAACCAATTTTCCTCTGAGTAATCTTTATAAAAATTCTGTAACAATTTTTACGCTACACTTTCTCACAATTTACAAAGGAGAGCAGATGACCTATCCATTTTTACAATGCACAACCTCATTTTTCCAAGTTGCTCTCTTTTGGCTTCTGCCATAACACATACCTTTAACCTAACCCCATTTTCTTATCATACATAACAGTACAAGGATACCTATGTCGTTAATATTGGACGATTTCCTCATTACGGGTCGTATTTTCGAGGAGTATGTGGCATTTTTTGATTTAGATGTCACGGCAATGAAAAATATGAGAGTTTTGGACTGCCCAAGCGGAGCAAGTTCATTTATAGCCGAAGCAAAAGCCAGAGGTATCAAAGCACAAGGATGCGATATCCTGTACTGTTATGATCGCGATGCCCTGCGCGTACAAGGGGAAATGAGTATCGAGAAAATTTATGCCGATACGAGCTGGATGGCGGATAATAATTTTGAATTTTATCATTCGATAGAGAACCATCGACAATACCGCACCAGTGCATTGGAATTGTTTTGTTCTGATTACAACACTGCCGATTATTGGTTTGCAGAACTTCCAAAATTGCCGTTTAGGAATGATAGTTTTGATCTGGTACTCAGTTCGCACTTGCTATTTGTTTATGATGACAGACTGGATGAAGCATTTCATGAAGCGTCGATCATCGAGATGTTGCGCGTTGGTCAGGAAGTCCGTATTTTTCCATTGGTAGATTATAAAAACTCTCGAATGAACGAGAAAGAGAATCTTAGTTCATTGGTATACAAAATAGCTAAAAAGTTTGGCGGCGAGATCGTCAAAGTCGATTTTGAGTTTCAATCAGGTGCAGAGTATATGTTGCGCATTAAGCAAAAACATTTAGATTAAGAAGTGAAATTTATAGGGGGTTTATTGGTTGCGGAAACAGGATTTGAACCTATGACCTCGAGGTTATGAGCCTCGCGAGCTACCGTGCTGCTCTATTCCGCGACATAAAAGTGGTTGTAAAAATAAGTGCTTTAAATATTAGAAGAAATAATATCTAGGATTGGTTGCGGAAACAGGATTTGAACCTGTGACCTTCGGGTTATGAGCCCGACGAGCTACCGGACTGCTCTATTCCGCGGTATAAAAGGTGGATGGGGTAGAAGGACTCGAACCTTCAATCTACAGTACCAAAAACTGTTGGCATACCATTTGCCTATACCCCAACATTGTGTTGTGAGGCCGAAATTATAGACACTTTTGTTCATTTTGTCAAGAGATATTTTGTAAATATCGTTTAAAAAGAGGAATAAATAAATTGTGATAGTTTTTTAACCCTTTTACTTTATAATTAGTCCAAATATTATACAAAAGAGTTTATATGTCAGCAGTGCAACGGGTCTTGGATGCTATAGAAGAATTTAAAAAAGGGCGAATGGTCATAATGGTCGATGACGAGGATCGCGAAAACGAAGGAGATCTGGTTTATGCCTCTGTATTTTCTACTCCTGATCATGTAAATTTTATGGCAACACATGCAAAAGGATTGATTTGTGTTGCTATCAATCCTACTATTGCCAAACGTCTTAGTTTGGAACCTATGGTCAAATCTAATACTTCTATGCATGAGACGGCTTTTACAATTTCTGTTGATGCTACAGCAGCTACTACGGGTATTTCGACAGCAGAACGAGACATGACAATCAAAATTTTAGCTAATCCGCTTTCTCATTCATCTGAACTGGTAGCACCAGGTCATATTTTTCCATTGATTGCAAAAGAAGGTGGAACACTGGTTAGAATCGGTCATACGGAGGGCTCTGTAGATTTATGTCGACTTTCCGGATTGGCGGAATCTGCTGTTATCTGTGAAATCATGAAAGAAGATGGGACCATGGCGCGTCGCGATGATTTGGATCTTTTTGCACTGAAGCATAGTCTTAAAACAGTTTATATATCTGATATCGTTGAATTCCGCCTAGCGAACGAAACGCTCGTAAAAGCAATATCGGAAGAGGAAATCGAGTTTTTTGGTGTTAATGTTAAAAAATACGAGTTCGCTGATCATCAAGATAACCGTCATACAGCGGTTGTATTTTACAATGCAGGTGAAACTGCAAATGTCAAAGTTCATAATGTGATTCCTGATATCGATTTATTACTGAATCAGAGTAAATATGGACATTTAATTGATTCAGTCCATTATCTTAAACAAAATAGCGGTGTATTGCTTTTTATCAATAAACCTCACCATCAGCATATAAACATGAAAGAGTATGGGATCGGTGCTCAAATTTTAAAATCTTTAGGTGTGAAGCACATGCGTTTGATATCAGAATCAAAAATTGCTGATTTTGCCGGTTTAAGTGGATTTGGCTTGAATGTAATAGAGACAATTAATCCTGTTGAATAAATGTAAACAAAATTAAATTTTTTAAGTCAATTTTGTTTAAAATCAGTTATCTTTAAAATGAGAGGGAAAAATGGAGTTAAAAACTATTGCAAAATCGCTTTTAGTAGCAGGGATATTCAGTGTAGTTGCGGTTCAATTTACCGGCTGTAGTGCGGCACATACCGCGATTAAAAAACGTAATCTTGATGTACAGACTAAGATGTCGGAAACGATCTTTTTAGAACCTACTGAGGCAGATAAAAAGATAATTTATATTGATGTTCGTAATACTTCGGATAAAGATATTGATGTTAAAAGCACTATTATTAATTCTCTAAAATCGCGAGGATACACGATTACTGAGAGCCCACAAAAAGCAAATTTCATGTTACAAGCGAATGTATTGCAAGTAGGAAAATGTGATTTAAGAGAAGCTCAAGGTGCATTAGCGAGTGGATTTGGCGGTGTAGTGGGTGGTGCTGCAGTGGGTGTAGCGACGAGTTATGCATTTAATGGTGGAAACAGAGATGCGGCAGCGGTAGGTCTCGCAGGTGCCGCACTTGGATTTATCGGTGATGCACTAGTCGATGATACTTACTACAGTATGATTACAGATGTACAAATTCGTGAACGTCCTTTGGCAGGTGAAGTGGTAACCCAAACCCAATCTGCAAATATTGCTCAGGGAAGTTCTACAAAGGTCAAACAAGAGATTCAAGGTGGAAAAGTAGATTGGAAAACCTATCATACTCGTGTGGTAAGTACAGCAAATAAAATGAATCTTGATTTCGCAGAAGCGCAACCGGTATTGCAAGATGCACTGGGTAAATCACTTTCCGGACTTTTTTAATTAATACTTTCTCGCCCCATCATGGGGCGCTTTTTTTCTATCCATCGAACTAGAAACATTCCTATAAGCAATCCAATACTGTCTGCAAAAATATCTTCTACAGAGGCACTGCGTGTAGGCAAAAAGAATTGAACAGCTTCGATAAATACAGCGTAAGCAATGAGTGAAAATACAATCCTTTTGAACGTATGTTTGAATGCATTTCGATAAAGTATAAATAAGACTAGAAATGCGGTTGCATGATTGATTTTATCGCTTATAGAGACAATCGGTGGAAGCCCTGAATAATCAGGAAGAAATGCTAAAAAAGATATAGAAAATAATGCAATAAAAAATGCGATGCGGTAATAAAGGATCAATTTTTCATTGCCTTGATAAAGGATTCATAAATATTCTCAAGTTGTAGGTCTTGTTCTAATATTTCAGTATTGTCTTGCACCATATAGTGTTCTAAAACTGCGACACGTCGGAGAAGGTACTCAAACATCTCTTTGTTAATATCTGGCAGTTTATTATGACTAAATGGATCTTTATCTCGCCCTTTTTGGATTACATGGGCAGGAATACCGATTGCGGTTGAGTTGTCGGGGACTTCACGGACGACGACAGAATTGGCGCCGATTTTAGAATTGATTCCGATCGTAATATTGCCAAGTACTTTTGCACCTGCACCGATAACCACACCGCTTCTAATCGTCGGATGGCGTTTACCGGCAACCAGACTGACTCCACCTAATGTCACTCCTTGATAAATAAGTACATCGTCTTCGATGACAGTAGTTTGACCGATAACAACACCGAAACCATGATCGATAAAGACACGACGCCCGATGGTTGCCCCCGGATGAATATCGATGTTGGTTACAATCTGGTTGAGCCCCATTATAATACGGGCAAAAGATCTAAATCCGCTGCGGTAAAGTCGATTGGATATGCGGTACCAAAAGATCGCCCAGACGCCCGGATAATTAAAAAAAAGCTCAATTCGAGAACTGATAGCAGGATCATTTTTATAAACGTTCGAAAAATCTTCGGCAATTTCAGAAAATAGTCCCAAATTCAATCCTTATCGTGTGGTTCGCAGGTACCCATTTTGGTAGAGGTACATTTCGAGTTTTTGAAGTGTATCACTTTTTTCTTCTTCTGTCCTAAAATCGCTGATTGCAAGTTTATTCTTAAGGTTTGTCAGAAGTTTAGAACCATCGTATCCGATATCCTCGAGGATATTGAGAACATTGTCAGACTCAGTAAAATTTTCGATTTCATATCCGGTGTCATTGATTAAAATGGTGCATTCGCTCGGATGAGTGAAGAGGTTATGGTTCATACCTAATGTCTCTTGGTATGCACCTACATTGAAAAAAGCTAGGAAATATTCTTCTTCATCTAAATCAATGTCGTGTAAGTATAATGGAGTTTCCGGTTGAAATCGAATCTCTCCATCGCTGTCACACGTAATGTCCCATAGACTTGCTGCACGGATAGCCGGGATTTCGAGATGATCGAGAGGCATGATCGGAAACTGTTGCTGTAATCCCCAGTAATCCGGAATACTTTGAAAAATTGAGCTATTGATCAAGTAACGCTCTTGGAGTTTGACTTGTAAACGTTCAATCTCCGGCATAGGATTATCCTGAGAGAGATAAAGAGACTTTTTGATGATTTGATGCACTAAAATTTCAGCATTTGAACGGTCTTGCAAATCGATATGTCCGAGGTTGAAAAGGGTAAGCAATGATTCCATGTGATCGAGTGCATCATGCATATATTCGATACATGTCCGTGGAGAGAGTAGGGAATTTAGCTCACGTAACTCTTCAATCAATGGTGGATTGTTCTCTTTAAGTTTGAGTGATTTAGCCTGATAGTCGTGTGAAAAAAGTTCAAGTACCGGTGCAATCAAAACAGAGTGGGAGGCGACAATAAAGCGTCCAGACTCTGTGAAAATATCAGGATGAGTTACCCCTTTGGCATTCATAATCTCACGAAGCAAGAAAACAACACTGTTGGAAAACTCTTCGAGGGTATAGTTACGCATGCGGGTAGAGGTGTGCTGTGAATACTCAACCGCAAGACCTCCCCCGATATTGATGGCGCGTAGGTTGTCAGCACCCATCTTTTTAAGTTCGGCATAGATATTTCCAGCTTCACGTAATACACGCTTTAGTGGGGCAATATCTTGCATTTGAGAGCCGATATGAAAATGAATCATGCTGAAGTGCTCGAGCATGTTATTGTCTTGGAGCATCAGCATTGCTTCTATCAGCTCAGTAGACGTTAGACCGAATTTCGCACTCATTCCGCTGCTTTTTGCCCATATACCGCTTCCCTCAGACTGAAGACGAACACGGATACCGATATTTGGAACTTTTAAGCCGCACGATTGGGCGACATCGATAATCCACTCAAGCTCACCGAGCCCTTCAATGGTAATGGTAATATTATGACCCATTTGAGCCGCCATAAAGCCCAATGTAACCATCTCTTCATCTTTAAAACCGTTGACTGTGATAGGTGAACCAAGAGGAGTTTTTGCCATAGCAAGTGCTAGTTCTGCTTTCGAACCCGCTTCTAACCCGTAGCTGTATTTTTCGCCCAGTTCGACGATGGCATCGACCGCTTCAGGGAACTGATTGACCTTGAGAGGAAAAACTGCGTGAAATTTACCTGTATAATCATTTTCAAAAATAGCACGACGGAAATTAGAGTAGAGTGCATCAATTTGTTTGCTAATTAAATGGGGGAAACGTAATATGAGTGGCCCTCGAAGATTTGTTTTCCGTATTTGTTGGGTGATTTCTATTAGAGAAGGGGAACTTTTATAGTTGACTTTGATCTTCCCTTGATCAATCATAAAATTGTTTTCACCCCAAATATCTATTCCATATGTTCTCACGTCATCTCCCTTATACAAAAAAATCATTTAGTGGGATAAGAGACTCAGTTTTTTCAACTAAATCTTTTACCCAAATACTGTTTTGAGTCAATTCGTTTTCTCCAATTACCGCGCAATAGCGGGCGTTGATACGATCGGCTCCCTTTAAATGTGCTTTAAGACTGCGTGGTTCGTATTCAACAACGGCTTTATCACTTCGACGGATTTTTTCAGCACACAAAAGTATAGGTATCAATGCTGCAACATCCATCGCACCGAGATAGTAGCCCTCACGAACAGGCTCAGGCATTATTATGAGCTCCATCAAGCGCTCTATTCCCAATGCAAATCCAACAGCTGGAGTCGGTTTTCCATCCAAAAACTCGATAAGACGGTCGTACCGTCCTCCTCCGGCGATTGCGCTTTGTGAGCCGATATTGTCGCTGACAAACTCAAATGCAGTTTTGGAGTAATAATCTAATCCCCGTACAAGATTAGTATCGATTTCATATGCAATGTTGTGTTGATCTAGAATAGTTTTCAATGTGTCAAAATCATTTTGGCACCCGTCGCATAAATTATCAAGCAGTTTTGGTGCATTCGTATAAAGGTTTTGACACTGTTCATTTTTACAATCCAATACACGGATAGGGTTGATGAGTTTGCGGCGCTCACAGTCACCGCAAATGGCATCATCGCAACTTTCGATAAAGGTAACGAGCTTTTTACGATACTCTGGCATACAGTGTTGATCACCGAGTGAGTTGAGCTTTAGACGATAGCCGATTCCGAGTGCTTTGAGAATGTCGGCAACCATCATGATCATCAAAGCATCTTCATAAACTGAATCAACGCCGAAGCTCTCGACTCCGAACTGATGAAACTCTCTTAAGCGACCTTTTTGAGGACGTTCATAGCGAAACATCGGTCCGTGGTAATAAAAGCGGTGAATTCCCCCTTTTTTATCGAGCTTGTGTTGTACGAACGCGCGAACAACTCCGGCAGTACCTTCTGGGCGCAGACAAACGTCATTTTCCCCTTTGTCGATAAACTGATACATCTCTTTACCGACGATGTCGCTGGATTCTCCGACGGATCGTTTGAATAAAGCGGTCTCTTCGAGTAGAGGTGTTTCAATGTAGTGAAACCCGTATCGTTTGGCGATAGTGGAAGCAACGCTCAAAAAATATTCAAAACGTTCATACTCTTCAGAGAGGATATCGTTCATTCCGCGTAAAGATTGGATCATAAGGCTTCCTTGATAAAGGTGGTAATTTCTTTTGTAATTGTATCAATCGATTGTGTCGCATCGATTACATGCGTTTGTATTCCTAATGCATATGCCGCAGATATGAGCGCATCTTGTATTGATAAAAGATAATCTATTCCACGTGATTCGATCATATCATGTTCTTTTTGGCTAAGACGATGTGCGAGTTCTTCGGGTGTGAGACGGAGAATAAATACAGTTTCTGGTAAATATCCGTTTGTCGCAAGACGATTTAGCATTACAAGTGTTGCTTCATCGCAGAGATTTTGTACACTGGCATACGCCATCCCCGATACAGCGGAGCGGTCACTGATAATTAGTTTAGTCATATTAGGCAATATGACTGACTCGGTATGCTCGGCTCGATCGGCTAAAAATAACAATAATTCGGCAGTTTTACTTTTCAGATTGCCGTGCAAAACCATGTTGCGTATTTCGACACCGGCAGGAGTTCCTCCCGGCTCTTTTGTAATCAAAGCATCTGGAAAAAGAGAGCGGAGTACTTCGATTTGAGTGCTTTTCCCCGCGGTATCAATCCCTTCTATCGCAATGTACATGATTTCATACTCCCGATAACATTTTGAACCGGTTTCGGCAGAAGATGCTCCGTTTTACCGTTAAATTTCAGCAGATTACGGACAATCGATGAGCTGATAAACGCATGTTTGAGTTTCGGCATCAAATAGACCGTTTCGATGTTGGGATCAAGCGAGTTATTAAGATATCCCAGTTGAAGTTCAAACTCAAAATCGCTCACAGCCCGAAGTCCCCGTATCAATACGGTAGCCCCGAGCGTATTGGCAAGTTCCACGGTGAGGTTGTCAAATCCGAGCACTTGTACACGTTCAAGACCCTTGACCGCTAATTTCACCATGTCAACTCTCTCTTGCAACGTAAACATTGGTTTTTTTTCCTGTGAATCAGCTACAGCAATGATTACTTCATCAAAAAGTTTGATGCCTCGTTCAATAATATCAAAATGACCATTAGTGATAGGATCAAATGTTCCGGGATAAAGGGCTATTTTATGCATGGTTGTCATCCCAACGTTTGTAAAGATCATTTTGTATGCCGAGGAGGTCGAACCATTTGCCGATCATAAAGTTTTCCATTGATGCGAGATCCACCTGATCGCCGTAATAGGCAAGGACGGGAGGAGCGATAATAACTCCAATCATAGAAAGTTTGTGCATATTCTCTAACGCAATTGGCGAAAAAGGGATTTCACGTGGAGCGAGTACGAGGGTGCGGCGCTCTTTGATCATGACCGCTGCAGCGCGGGTGATGAGATTATCGGCGATTCCACAGGCGATTTTTGCCAATGTATTCATACTGCAAGGGGTAATAATCATAGCATCCGCACCGTACGAACCGGATGCTACCGATGCCCATATCTCATCGTTTTTATGGAGGGTCAAGTTCTCTTCTTTTTCTAAGACAATAGAAGCATGATCCGATACGATCAGGTGCTTTTTTATCTCTGAGGGGAGGGCGCGAACGAGCTTAAGACCCAATGCCGCACCGCTGGCACCGCTGATTCCTACTACGATTTTCATTGAAGTTCCACTCGATTTTCTCCGATTACTTTTGCTTTGGCACGCTTGCCATCACTTTTTAGGATCGTAATAATATCATAGAGTGCCCCTTCTTGCGTTGCAGTGGCGCTAAACTCTATAACAACTGGGCCATTATGAACCTCGGCAAGAAGAGGGACATTTCGTAATACAAGAGGTAACTTTTCGATATTTTTTTGAAGAAGTAATTGATCAGGCTTTAAATTTGTACGAAATCGATATACCTCATCCGGAAAAAGTGTTAAGGGCAGATCTCGGAAAGATTTAAATGGTATTGATTTAAATTCTGCATTGGAAGCACTGAGAATTTCATGATGTTCGATTGGTTTTGATGTATGCAGAACATTAATAGTTGCTTCAACGGTGTAATCGAGATAATGTCGGATGCCATCAGTGTCTGTGATATAAAATATTCCAGAACCATTTTGGTAAAAATATTTGTCAAATACTCCTTGTGGATTAATAGGCAATGAAGCTAAATAACCGCGAGGATGAATCGTAATAGCAGTGATTCTTATCGTAGGATAACGTTCTTCCAACATCGATTTGAGGTGCTGTTTCACTGATGTGAAATCAAGTGTACTGTGTTTGGTAAAATTGATATATCTAACATGATTGATATCGACTTGAATACCATTTAATTCAAATGTTTTGGCAATTACTTGTGCGTCTACTCGATATTGTGTCTTTTCATCAGGGATTTTCAGGATTTCAAATTTTTGAGTAAGATCAGGAAATAAGTCATTGGAAAAGATAGTATTCTGATTGTATTCATAATTTTCTTTTAATTCATACGCTACTAGGTTGAGACAAAGAAAAATTAGTATAAATATCTTATTCATTTGTGAATTGTAACATAGTGCTATTTGTTTTTCATTTGTGTTACGTTATTCTATGAGGATAAATTTTACGGAAAAGTAAATACTAATGTTTTTTAGAAAAAAAGATACTTTTATAGAACCTGATAGTACTGAAGGTGAGCATGTTCGTAGTGAGCAGGTAAGTATTGCGTATCAACAAGCATTTGCTTCGGTTTACCCATTATTATTGGGGAGCTTTGTAGTTTATTTCTTTTTTTACCAAAGTTCTTTATTCTCAATTACTATTGTATGGTTTTTATCGGTATTGATTACGCTTATTTGGCGTGTTTTGCTACTGAAATCGTATCAAAATCATATAGATAAATATACTACATCGGTATGGGAGAGACAGTTTAAATATGTGATGTTTACTTCTGCAGCATTATGGGGTAGTGTCGCATTTTTTATCTATCAAACTCCCAATACACTTCAACAATTTTTTCTTATTTTTTTGATTGCTGGTATTGCAAGTATTGCATCTGGGACACTGGCATCTTTGTTTTCTCTAGCGGTCATATTTTTATTTATATTGCTCGCCCCTTTATTTACTATGATGTGGTTGCATGGTGGTTTTGAATTTCACATGATGGGGATTTTGGTCGCTGTCTTTTTTGTACTTTTGGTCAGTGCATCTAAGCGAATACATTCTAATATTTTAAGTGCATTGGTTTCTAAAATTCTTTATCAAAAAGCAACTGAAGCTTTGAATCTCTCGGAAGAACGTTTTGAAACAATTTTTAAAGAAGCTCCGGCGGGGATATTTTATTATGATAATGAGTTAATGGTTATTGAAACTAATAATGAAATGCTTCAGATATTGAAAATTAGTCGCGAAAAAATGATTGGTTTGGATCTCAAAACACTTCCTGATACATCTTTAAATGGGGCAATGAGTATTGTTTTTGATGGGCAAAAAGGTTATTATGAAGGGTATTACACAACAATGTTTAATAAGCTTCGGTTGTGGATAATTTTGAGAACAACACCTATTTATGATGCACAGCAAAACGTTATAGGTGGGGTTGCTATTGTTACCGACAGAACCGATAAAATTATTGCCGAGGAGAAAATAAAACATCAAGCTTACTTTGATTCTTTGACAGATATACCAAATCGTATTTTATTGAAAGACCGAATTGAACAATCGTTAGCCCATTATCGACGCTATCGTTCGTTGGTTGCTGTAATGTTTTTAGATCTTGATCATTTTAAAAGTATTAATGATTCGTTGGGGCATCATGTCGGTGATGTTTTATTGGTAGAAACGGCTAAGCGTCTAAATAAGATTTGTCGTGAAGGAGATACTGTTGCGAGATTGGGTGGGGATGAGTTTGTCATTTTGATAAATGAGCTTGGAATAGATCCTCATATTGCAGCTAAAAATGTCGAATCAATTGCTGAAAAAATTCATCAAACAATTTCCTTTCCTTTTCTTATAGATGAACAAGAGAGTATTTGTACTGCTGCAAGTATTGGAATAGTGTTGGTTAGTTCAGATGAACAAAATGCTGATGATTTATTGAAGTTTGCTGATACAGCAATGTATCAAGCAAAAAAAGAGGGACGAAATACGACGCGATTTTACCAAGAGCAGATGGACCAATGGATTAAAAAACGTCTTTTTATGGAAAATGCTTTGCGTCATTCAATCTCAAATGGCGAATTGGAACTTTATTACCAGCCGTTAATAGAAGTTTCAACGAAAAAAATTATTGGTGCAGAAGCATTATTGCGTTGGAATCATCCTGATATGGGATTGATAATGCCTGATGACATGATTTCTATTGCAGAAGAGAGCGGCTTAATTGTTCCAATCGGTGAATGGGTCATGCGAAAAGCCTGCACACAATTTAATCGTCTCCAAAGTAAGAATACAGGAATTTCGACTATGAACCGTATAGCAATCAATGTGAGTGCAATACAGTTTCGTCAAGCCGATTTTGTGGATAAAACTATTCGTATTATCAATGAATCAGGTATTCCACCGTATATGGTGGAGATAGAATTAACGGAATCTACGGTTATTGATAAGATAGACAGCGTTATTGAGAAAATGGGGCAATTACGAGCTTTTGGTATTGGGATATCAATGGATGATTTTGGTACAGGATATTCATCATTGGCATATCTTAAACGATTACCATTTTCTACGCTTAAAATTGATAGAAGTTTTATTCGTGATATTATGAATGATTCAGATGATGCAGTTTTGGTTCAAACTATTATTGCAATGGCTTCTATCTTTAAATTGGATGTTATTGCTGAAGGGGTTGAGACCATTGAGCAATTTGAGTTCTTAGAACGACATGGATGCCAATATTTTCAAGGATTTTTATGCAGTAAACCGGTGCAAGTGCAACGGTTTGAGGAATTACTCAGTTACGATGTACAAAGCTGCCAAACACGCCATTAATAGGTTCGTATTTAATGTTTGCTAGAGATAATTTCGTTTGCCCGAATGAGCGCTTTATCGATGTGGTCGACGATATTTTGTTGGCCTATTTTATCATCGATATGTGATGTTCCAATGAAACGACGTACTTGTGGATTGACTCCTGATAAAATAAAATGAGTTTCGCTATGATGAAGTCTTTCATATAAAATTTCAAGTGCATGAAGTCCTGCCGCATCAATTAACGGCACATATCGCATACGTAAGATAAAAACGCTCGGTGGCTTTTCAAAGAGCATCAGGGTATCGACCAATTTTTCAGCAACACCAAAAAAGAGGGGACCTTGAATTTCATAAACTTCAACATTTGCAGGAATGCTTTTGTTATGTATTGAGTCAGGATCATCTTCATCACTTATCACGGCACGTATCTGTGTCGCTTTCATCATTTGATCGATAAACAATATGGAAGCAAGAGCGATGCCTGCTTGTATAGCAAAATTAAGATCAACCAATACGGTGAGTACAAAAGTGAGGATAAGGACGATTCTGTCGCTTCGTGGAGCATGCATGATCTCACGGACATGTTTAATTTCTGACATATTCCATGCGACAACCATTAAAATTGCAGCCAGTGCGGCTAGGGGTACTTTAATGATAAGAGGAGCCAGAAGAAGCATAAAGAGGAATAACCATGCCGCGTGCATAATTCCTGCGATTGGAGAACGGGCTCCTGCTTTTATGTTGGTTGCAGTACGAGCGATTGCACCTGTAGCCGGAAGACCTCCGAAAATTCCTGAAGCGATATTGGCAATCCCTTGACCTAAAAGTTCGGCATTTGGTTTATGGTGAGTTCCGGTCATTCCATCGGCCACGACAGCGGATAAAAGCGATTCTATAGCGGAAAGTGTCGCAATTGTAATGGCATCGGGAAGGAGTAGACGAAGTTTATCAAATGTGATTGTAGGCCATACTGGAGTAGGGAGCATGGACGGTATGGCACCAAAACGGCTCTCTATGGTCTCCACAGGGAGATTTAGTGCCCACACCGTAAGACCGGAGAGGGTTACGACGATAATTGGGCCTGGAATGCGAGGAAAATGACGCTTTGCAAGGAAAATGATACCAATTGAAGTGATGGCAACGAATACAGCAATAAAGTTGGTCTCATGTAAATGGGCAATATAAATAGTCAATTTATCAATAAAGTCTGGTGGTACGGTGGTGATAGAAAGCCCAAAAAAATCGCGAATTTGAGAAAAAGCAATTAGAAGAGCAATACCGGATGTAAAGCCTACAATAACAGGATAAGGGATAAATTTGATCATCTCTCCTGCACGAAAAAATGCCATGATCATCAAAATAGCCCCTGCCATAATGGTTGCAAGCACCAGTCCCTCGTAACCATGTTTCATGGCAACAGTTGCTACAGTTACGATAAAGGCAGCGGTCGGTCCACCGATTTGATAGCGACTTCCACCGTGAGCCGAGATCAAAAAACCGGCGACGATAGCGGTAAAAAGACCTCGCTCCGGTGGGAGATTAGAGGCAATTGCAATTGCCATTGCAAGAGGGAGAGCAACAATAGCCACGGCAAGGCCGGCAATGGCATCGGCACTGAAATCAGCCCACGAATAGCCTTGACGGCGAAAAAAGGTAATAATTTTTGGTTCGAGAGAGTCATGAATCGAGCGCAACATTGCGAAAAGATCCTTTTGAAAAAATGAGTGTAGTGTAGCACTTGAATGATTAAATAGATCAATTATCGAGTGTTATGAGTAGAGAACGTGGTTCACTAATCGCATATCCTTGTAAATAATCAATTTTTTCTTCTATTAAGGTCTTAGCAATAGTCTCGTTTTCAACAAATTCAGCGATAGTCTTGGCTCCGATATTTTGAGCATAATGGATTATTGTCCGAAGTACTGCCAAGCTTTTCGGATCGCTGTTAATAGATTGTATAAGGCTTCCGTCTATTTTGATGTAGTCAACTTCAAGGCGCTGTAATTGTGAAAAGTTGGAATAACCGGTTCCAAAATCGTCTATGGCAATTTTGAAACCGGATGCTTTTAGTGTTTTTAAAACACTGAGATATTCATATACCTCTTCATCCTCGAGTATTTCAAGAACAAGTTTTTCAGAAGGAAATCCTACACTATTGATCCGTTTTTTTAATTCATCACAGAATCCCTCTTTTTGGAGATCCTGTATTGTAATATTGATAGAAAATTCTGCACGACTAGCTGGATAATGCTGAAGTATAGAATCAAGTACTTCCATGGTTATTCTTGGAAGTAAACCAAGCTGTTTCGCCGGATCGATAAATGAACTCGGAAGATAAAGAGAACCATTAACAATAATACGCGCGAGTGCTTCATATTTTTCGATAGCACCAGTTAGAGAATTTTGAATTGGCTGAAAATAGGTGACAAACGACCCCTCTCCTTCATGAGAAAGAATATGTTTGATTCGTTTTGAACACTCAAGATTATGATGATAATGCTCTATAACGTGATCTAAAGAATCGTATTTGAGTGTTTTAATACGATTCTTTTTTGCCTCCATTAATGTAGTTTCGCACTGATTGAGAAGGTTTTTTCCATTATTGTTTTTTAATGCATATGCGATCGTAACTTCAACAGAAAATTCGATCTCATCAAGGGTGATAAACTTTTGTTCAAAAAATTGATGTAACTTATTAATGCATGTTGTTTCATCACTTAATGAAGATAAGATAGAAAAAACATCACCCTGAATACGATGCATCTTTGTTTTGTTTTGCTTTGAAAACTCTGTTAATAAATTTGCAAATGCTTGTAAAAAGCGGTCTCCAATCTCATGCCCGTAAAAACTGTTGATTTGACCAAAGTTTTTGATATCAATTAAAGCTAAAATTTGAATCCGTGATGATTGAGATTCTAATTTTTCGATTAGATGCCGACGGTTTGGAATTTGGGTTAGAGCATCTGTTAATGCATAGTGTCGGAGTAATGCTTCTCGTTCAACAATTTTTGTGATATCTGATCCATACGCCATAATAATTTTTTCGATTTTGTTTCCATAGAGTAAAAATTGATATGTTTTCTGATTCTCACTGTAGCGGGCAAGTGATTCATTTCCTTTATGTATCAGATTATGTGAATGTTCTACATAGTTTAATTGCTGAGATGTTAATAAGAGAGGAACAGACGTATAAGATGCTTTGTTTTTAAAAAGGAGTTGGCCAGTTTCTGAGAATATGAGTGTTGGATGAGGTGTATATTTTGGCAAAAGACTTAGATAGTAATTGTATTGCTCCAGTTTGCGGTTTATTCCCATAATCTTATATATAATACAACTGTTTGTAGCTGCTGTAATAAACATCGCAATCGATCCAAGCATGAACATCGGATGGAAAACCATTCCGAAATAAAAAAATATTATTGCTAATACGAGGCGTATATATTTGTCATTTGTGGAAATATTGTTGAACATTATTCTCTTTTAAAATTTTTAGTTTATTTCTATTATAAATAGTACCAATATTAAAATTAATACTTCCTTGTTTATTGATGTGTTAATTGACGCCGTGTCGTGAAAAGGAGAATGGATAAAACCAATGCGGAACCGGATGCAATCATAAAAGGGACATAGCTTCCATAATGATCCCATAACCATCCTGCACTACTTAGAGAGATGAGCGTCATAATGCCGACCGACGTATAATAGACTCCGTATGCGGTTGCTTTAAGCTCCTGCGGTGCGGTATCGGATATGATCGCTTTAGCAAGCGCGTTAAAACCTCCGGCAAAAAAGCCGTAAATTCCGAATCCTAGCCATACTCCCCAGATCGAGCCGGATGCCATAGCGAGTGCTCCTAAACCGAAGGCCAAGTAGATCAAGGAGAGCAATGCGGGTTTACCGAATCGATCGGCTGCTTTTCCGATCGGTATGGCGAACGCCGATTGAGTGAGGTTGTAGAGAGCATAGGCGAGGGGGATCATGACCAACGCGATACCGTTGTTTTCTGCTTTTAGGAGCATAAATGAGTAATTCATGGCAAAAAGACTAAAGAGGCTTTGAAATCCCACCAGATAGTAAAACGGTGCGGGGAGTGCCTCCGGTCGAAATCGGCGGATGGAGGCGGGAGTAAAGGGGACATCGGTAACCAAAAAAACGAGGATCATCATAGATATGAGACCGGGTATCAGACTGATGGCAAAAACGGTTCGAAAGGACGATTCACTCTCTCCCCAAAACCACAATACGCAAAAAGCGGTGAGTGAACCTGCAAGCGCACCCGCACCGTCCATCATTTTATGAAATCCAAATACAAAACCGCTGATCTCTTTAGGAGTATAGGCACTGATGAGGGCATCTCTAGGAGCCACACGAACCCCTTTTGCTAAACGGTCACCGATACGGATCATAGCGATCATCGTAGCGCTTTGGGCGAAAAATGCGAGCGGTTTGATGAGATTGGACATTCCGTACCCGAATACGGTAATTCCTTTGCGTTTACCGAGGCGATCCGAGTAAAATCCTGAGAGTGCTATCAGCATCGCAACCCCAAACTCCGCCATCCCCTCGATCAAACCGATTTCACTTTTACTCGCGTGTAAAAATCGTTCCAAAAAGATCGGCAGAAGAGGGAGGATCATTTCGGTGGAAAAATCGGTAAAAAAGCTGTTGGCTCCCAGCGCGATAATATTGCGGTTTAGCGATCTGATTTTCATATTGCCATTTTAACGCAAATAAATCCAAAAAATATGTAGGTATTATTCTATAATTATCCCATCATAGAAATAATTTCATCCACACTCAGAACTTTACCTGTACTGACCACTTTTCCGTCAATTACGAGACCTGGAGTACTCATGACGCCGTAGCCCATGATTTTTTGAAGATCGGAGACTTTTTCGATCTGGACAAATTTTCCGCTTTGTGCGACGGCTTGTTTCACTTTCATCTCCAGTTCGTTGCATTTGGCACAGCCGGTTCCGAGTATTTCTATTTTCATATTAATTCCTATAAAATGGTGTTAAAGATAAATCCTATCCCCATTATACCGACTGTAATGATTGCAAAAAACAGAGCTATCAGACGGATATGGAGAATTTGTTTGAGAATGATCGCTTCAGGGAGACTGAGTGCCGTTACTGCCATCATAAACGACAATGCAGACCCCAACAGCATCCCTTTTTGAGTTAGAACTTCGACCAGCGGCATGACACCTGCGGCGGATGAATACATCGGTATCCCCATTAATACGGCAACGGGAACCGTGTACCAGGCATCTCCGCCGGCATACGTTGCGATAAATTCGGCAGGGACATAGCCGTGAAACCACGCCCCGACCCCGACCCCGACCATCACCCACAGATAGATTTTTCGGAAAATGTCGCGCGTATTGCTCCATGCTTCGTTAACGCGCTCTGTAAACGCAGGTTTATAGGTCGGTAATTCGAGATCACCCGAGAGGGGAGGCACCGTGATCAGAACATATTTCTCGACGTTGAAACGACCGATAATCCAGCCTCCCAATATGGCAACAAAAAGTCCGAATCCAATATAGATGGCGGTAATTTTCCATCCGAACAATCCAAAGAGCATGGCAATCGCGATCTCGTTGTTCAGTGGAGCGCTGATGAGGAAGCTAAACGTCACACCGATCGGGATGCGAGCCTGCAAAAATCCCAAAAACAGCGGGATGGCCGAGCAGGTACAAAACGGTGTGATGATCCCAAACACTGCGGCGAGGATATTGCCTGTAAACTCCCGTTTTCCTGCCAGATAGGCACGTACTTTCTCGGTGTTGAACCATGTGCGCAGAAACGAAACGGCGAAGATGATCGAGAGGAGCAAAAACCAGATTTTGATCGTATCGTAGAGAAAAAAGTGTACGGCATCGCCGAAACGGCCAGAAAACCCCAGCCATTCGAGTACGATTTTTCCGCTCAGTTCCTGCCACATCAGTCGCACAGCTCCATTTTAATGATGGGGAGGAGCGTTGCTTCGATAAGATCGAGTGTTATGGCGTACGCTTCCACCTCCTTGCCGCTTGGATCTTCAAACGCCACATGGATCGTCTTGACCGCTTTTGGGAACATCGGGCACGTCTCATGGGCATGATCGCAGACCGTGACAACAAGATCGAATGGGGTATTGATGACCGTATCGATCACTTTGGAGTGGTATTCGTTTTTCCAATACCCTTTTTCTTCTAGGAGAGCCTGTGCGTTCGGATTGACTTTGCCGCTCGCTTTGACTCCTGAGCTTTGGGCGAATACGCAATCTGCCATCTTGGCATTGATAAGTGCTTCGGCCATGATGGAACGGCAGCTGTTGCCGGTACATAGGATAAGGACATTTTTCATAATTTACATTCTCCATTTTCAGATAATTTTTTAAGTGGAGGGAGTTCTATCTCCAGACAGCGGATTTCGGCCAGCGCTTCGCTTCGAAATCGATCTAGTGGAGAGCGGATAGAGTAATACGCCCATGTCCCACACCGATCCACACGTAAAAACCCCCCGTCTTTGAGGATTTTGAGGTGCCGCGAGAGGCGTGACTGGATCATTCCGAAACTTTCCTGTAAATCACACACGCACAGAGCACCGTGGGTATCCAGAAAAGCGAGGAGTTTGATACGGGTTTCATCATTGAGTGCCGATACGGTTTCCAAAAAAACGTCCATTATTACCTCCGATTTGTGACAGTGTAACAAAATAAAAATAATATATCAAGATATATTGATATTATGCTACAATTCTTCAATTTGATTCGGAGACGATTATGGTTTTAGCCGCAGGGGTATTTTTAGTTACACTGATATTTGTTATATGGCAGCCGCGTGGATTGCAGATAGGGACAAGTGCAGTTATCGGTGCCATAGCAGCGCTGATTTTAGGTGTAGTGAGTCTAAATGATGTATGGACAGTCACCTCGATCGTCTGGGATGCGACGTTGGCGTTTATCGGGATAATTTTGCTCTCGATGGTACTCGATGAGATCGGTTTTTTCGAGTGGGCGGCGCTGAAGATGGCGCGACTTTCCGGCGGTAACGGTCATTTCATGTTTGTTTATATCCTCATACTTGGAGCGTTGGTTTCGGCATTGTTCGCTAACGACGGCGCGGCGTTGATCCTCACCCCTATCGTGCTCGCCAAAATGAAACATCTCAAGATGAACCCGATAGCGGTATTCGCATTTTTGATGGCGGGGGGATTTATCGGCGACAGTGCTTCCAATCCGCTCGTGATTTCCAATCTGACCAATATCGTTACGGCAGGGTATTTTCACATCGGCTTTTGGGAATACGCTAAAACGATGTTTTTTCCAAATTTGCTGAGCATCGTGGCCTCGATAGCGGTATTATGGATCTACTTTCGAAAAGATATCCCGATCCATATAGATATCACTCAATTGGCGACTCCGGAGTCCGCGATCAAGAACATGACAATGTTCCGCCTCAGCTGGTGGTTTTTGGCTCTGCTTATGGTAGGGTATTTTATCGGAGACCGGTTCCATCTCCCCGTATCGGTATTCGCCCTCGGCGGGGCATTAGTCTTCCTCGCCATCGCAACCTATTTTAAAGCGACCAAACCGATCATGACGATCAAGGCAGCACCGTGGCAGGTCGTATGGTTCAGCATAGGTCTCTACGTCGTCGTCTACGGTCTCAAAAACGGAGGACTCACGACCTATCTAGCAGGGGTGATAACGCAGTTACAGGCTATGGGCAATGTTTACGCTGTTATCGGAACAGGCTTTCTCTCTGCCATCCTCAGCTCGGTGATGAACAATATGCCGACCATCATGGTGATGGACATCGCGATTGCCGAAGCGGGAAATCATGCTTTGGCGTATGCCAATATCATCGGATGCAATCTCGGGCCGAAAATGACTCCTATCGGATCGCTCGCTACTTTGCTGTGGCTTCATGTCTTGGCGAAAAAAGGGGTGAAAATAGGGTGGGGAGAGTATATGAAAGTAGGGCTGATCGTTACTCCTCCGGTGTTATTGGTAGCGTTGGTGGGGTTGTTATAAGAAGCAATTATCCAGTAAAATAACAAACTTTTTTGCGGCAAGGATCACAATGGTTTCATCACAATACTCTGCACAGCGATTTATAGGATTCGGCGGTGTATTGATGCTTTCGGCAATAATCAGCACCTCTTGCAGTGCAGAGAGCCTCGAAGATATCTTCAAAGAGGGGAAAGTGAGCGGACAGCTCAGAGCTTTCTGGTATGACGGACAGAGGGAATTACGTACTGACCGCACAGCAATGACGGTAGGCGGGATACTCTCGTATCAAACGGCACCGATAGCCGGACTCAATGCAGGGGCTTCGTTTTTTTCGAGCAACGGTATCACATCGCTGACCCATATGCCTGAATCGGGACAGACCCATAATCTCAATCTCGACGGCAGTTCTATCAATACCCTCGGTGAGATGTATCTGCAGTATAAAGCGGGGGATACTTCGGTCAAAGTCGGACGGCAGAGACTTGACCTGCCGCTGGCAAATGACTATTACAACCGGATGCTTCCAAACAGTTTCGAAGCATTATATGCCGAGAACCGTTCACTGCATAACATAGTTCTCAAAGCCGCCTATATTACGGGATGGAAGTACAAAGGTTCCGATACATTCTCTTCTCCGACCTATACGCTTGGTATTGATCGCGATATCGCAGTTGTTGGAGCGCTTTACACTCCCGAATCATTCATTAAATTTGAATTCTACGACACCTATGTACGCGATGTGATGAATGCTCCGTATCTCCAATTCATAGACAATAAAATTTGGAAGTCGTCCGAGGGGGTAACTTTATCGTGTGCCATGCAATACCTGCGTGAAAATAGTATCGGTTTGAGTGTGGCTGGAAATATGAATACCTATTTGCTCGGAGTTAGAGGAACCGTATCACAGGGGGCGTGGAGTTTGAGTGCTTTGTATACTCGAATCGGTGATCAAAGTCTACAGGGGACGGGTGGACGCTATGAAAAAATGGGATGGGGAGGGTTTATTACCTATACGGACCTCCAAATTGACGGAGAGAGCGAAAATGCCGGAGCAAATGCCTATGGAACAACCCTTGCCTATCGGGCGGCATCAGATTTCGAGATTGCTCTAAAATACATGCGCGTCGATCAAAATGATGCCATGCAGTCCAATCCTGCATCACTCACTCTCAATCCCAGACCCGATTCAGACGAATACAACATCGATGTGACCTATCAGCCGTATAAAGCGTTTCGGCTGCGTACACGGCTCGCGTACATCGACTATGACAGTAGTAGTACGGATTTGTATAAGGGTAAAGCATACGATGAAACAAATGTCCGCATCATCGCTGATTATCTGTTTTAGTGTCGAGTTTTGTAAAACTATCCCTTTGTTTGTTCTAAAATTTTAAAATCAAGCCTGCAGATAGTATTTCATTCTTTGTTTCGCTATTTGGTTCGTAATAGCCTCCTACAATATTTGAAGCATTAATACTCCAATAATCGTAAGTATAAGAGATAAAGGTACTTATGGATGAACTGATCGAATATTCAAATGGTACTGTAATTTTATAGCCATGCACATTTTGAAGTTTGTAGGTATATCCATTAAGATTTTCGTACATTTGCGCATTAAATGCTTGTCGAAAATTTGCATCTATGCCAAGAGATGCGGTTGGTGAAAAAGCATAATGCAGACCGATTCCAACATCATAATAACCCCAATCATAAAGTTCGTCATATCCTACCTGTCGTAACCAACGTCGATAGCCAATTCCAACGCTTACTGGCATCTCCCATGTACCGTAGGGATCAAGTTTCGTAGTTGATTTATAGCCAAAGGTGTAGTCAGCAATTTCATTTTTTGTAATTGAGCGGTAAGAGCCGTAGGGATTCCCAGAATGTAATATGCTGCCGATATAATTAGTATCGCCACTCGAAAATGCCGCATCAAAATAGATACCGTTATACCGAGGTTCCATTCGGATAGTTAATCCGTTAACATTGCCAAAATCAGCTTTTTCAGTATCAAGTAATCCAGCTGTAGTAGTTTCTGCATAATCAAATTTTGTTGTATCTGCACTGATGGATAGTCTATAAGATTCTGCGTTGGCAGAGAAGCCAAAGATGAGAGATATAAAAATAATGGATAATGTTTGATTGCGCAAAATATGCCTTTTTTATAATTATATCCTATTATTTTATGATGATAGTAAAACAGTTATTCCCGTTTATATGGTGATATAAAAAATTAAAATTATGTTTATGGATTATAGAATGGGTAATATAAAGCCCCAGTCCAAGACCAGATGAAGAATCTTCATAAGGGCGATTGAACGGCTTTGTAAAGTTTTGCTTATCGGCACTAAGTGGCATGCCTATACTGCAAACTTTGATAGCATGAGAAGATATAACAATTATTGGATTATTAGTTGAATATTTTAATGCATTATCGATAATGTTTTTCAAAGCGACGGCAAAAAGCTCAAAATCGACATTAATAATTAAGTCTGAATCTTCACCTTCAATACACAGGATGTCTTTATGACACAAAAGCAGGTCACATGCATGATCGAGTAAATCTACAAATCGATATTCTTGTAAATTAAGTTTCCATTCTCCACTAGAGAAACGTTCCATTTTGGCAAATTCTCCTAGGAGATAATCCATACGGGCAAATATACGTTTTAATCTCTCTTGATCATTTGAAATTTCCAAACAATCAGTTGTCAATGAACCTTTCATAATGGGGGTTTTTAGCTCATGCAGAATATTACGAAGAAAAAGTGAACGTGCTTCACGCATAGAAGCTATTTTTCCAAGTGTGCGATTAAATTCGTAAGTAATTTGTGAAATTTCATCTTCACCTTTGATCGGAATGTTTAAATTCGTATCTCCATCTCTATAAGCCATTATGGCATTTTTGAGTTGGCGTAATGGAAGAAGTTTACGCAGTAAGAAAGCGAAAAAAAACAATATGAGGGTATCAACAGAAATTAAAAAAATCCAAAACATCATCATAGTATGAGGCTGTATATCTTCCAGAACAGATGAAGATAAACCAACCATTTCTAGTTGATGCAGTGGTTTAAATGTGAATAAATCAAATTTATCAGGCGGTGGTACTCTAAACGCATTTTTATCAAATAAATTATGTGGATGAGGAGGCATAAAATGAATATAATAGGTATGTCCATGCAGAGTAATTATTTTTCCGAATGGAAGAGTGCTCATAACTTCTCCTGTACTCAAGAGTTGTTTTGATGAGAGTCCTGATTTTTGGATCATTAGTTGTCCAAGTTCAATCGAAAAATCACGTTGTTGGTCGTGTAATAGTCGTTCAGCCAGTAGAAATCGACGCATTTGATCACTATTGTGTTCATTATAAAAATGTTGATAAGCAATCCAAAATAGTCCATTAATCAAGATAAAGACAAAGAAAAAAAACAGGCTAATAAGCCGTATAATGGAGTGGTTATTGATTGACAAATTTGTATCCTACACCGCGAACAGAGATTATGTAGCGAGGATTTTTTGGGTCATCGCCGATTTTTTGGCGGATTCTACCCATAATAACATCGATGCTTTTGAGACTGCTTTCGTATTTGATTGATCCGATATTCATCAATAACTCTTCACGTGAGATGGCATAGCGATCTTTTTTGATCATGTATGAAACAATGTCATATTCTGCAGGTGTCAGTTTTAACACCGTAGTGTGACGTGATATTTCATGCCGCTCCTCATTGACTTCAAAGGGGGATACTTTATGAGGAAGTGTTGGATGGAGTCGACGTAAAATGGCATCGATACGAAAAATAAGCTCTTGTGGATCGTATGGTTTTGGGAGAAAATCATCCGCACCACGTGAAAATCCCATCATTTTATCCCGTATATCAGAACGCGCAGAGGAGATAATGATAGGAATTTGGCTCTCTTGACGAATCAGACGGCAAATCTCCATTCCATCCATCTGGGGCAGTGAGAGATCGAGAACCAACATATCAAATAGATTTGTTTGAAATAAATTTAATCCTTCTAAAGGTGTAGCAGCGATTGTAACCTCAATCTCATCTTTTTTTAAACGTACTTTCAACAATTGCGCCAATTCAATATCATCTTCAATCATCAAAATATTTATCATTTTTCGATTATATCGGGGAGAAAGTAAATAAAAAGTAACATGCCCGAGGAGGGCATGGTGCATTATGCACTAACGCTGAGCAAAGAAGTAGAGGAAGTGGATGTCGTATTATTGCTATCATAATACGAAAGAATTTTTTGCAGCCAATCATTATTGTTCTGATTAGAAGCCTTAGTACTTGATGTTGATGATGTGCTTGAATTAGTATTGGAATTATCAAACAGGGCAGCTAACTCGCTTGCACTGATCGATCCATCTTGGTTAGTGTCCAAAGCTGAAAATAATTTTGCACTTTGTGTTGTTGAAGATGTGCTGGAATTATTTGATGAATTGGATGTTGAATCACTTGGAGGTGGCGGTGGTGGTGGTATACTACCATTTTGACCCTGTGGCGGTTCAGGTGGTTTCATATTTTTAAGTGCTGCCATCAGTTCATCAGTACTTAAACTACCATCACTGTTGGTATCGAGTTTATTGAAGGTATCGGTCGCAGAAGTACTATTGTTGGAACTACTGGCAGTGTTACTCGAATTTGATGCGAGTGCCTGAGCGGCTGCACTAAATTCTGCCGAGTCTACGGTTCCATTTTTATCCGTGTCTAAAGAACTCAACAACTGTTTTGCGAGATCTTCAAAGCTGGGCTTAGATGATTGCGTTGACGAAGATACCCCGGAAGTATTGTAAGATGAATACGCACTATAGTTAGAACTAACTGTCATGGTATGCTCCTTGTCGGGTGTAGCAAGAAAATTATTCTTACTCACCGAAAATCATATCGCTATGATAGTAACTAAGCGGTAACAATAAATAAGTTTATTTTAATCTTTAATGATATCAAACTCAGAAGGTATAGTCGCTTTAAATCGGCTCGATTCGATCGATTTGTTTTGTACTGGATTAGTAAATTGGATATTGACTTTATTATCAAAATTGTCTTTGTAACTGATGGATGAGAGGATTTCATTTTTAAAATCAATAATATAGTTTTGTGAATTGACGATAGCGCTATAGTGAGAACCATCGAGAGATTTTGCTTTTTTGATAATTTCCAGGAAATCAATCTCATCTCCGAGCGTTCGTAGGGTTACTTGCTCGATTTGCGGTTCAATGACAGTAAGCTTTTTTCCATTGATATAAACACTTTTTTGGATAGGTTTTTGGTAAAGCCATAATGCATTTTGTGGCTTCATCGCCCATAACTCACCCTGATAGGTGATTTTTTTGCCATTATCATCAATAATCGTTTGAACAAATTTTGAATTAAACGAATTCAACTCCTTTGGGGAAGCAAAGAGTGAGAGAGTGATTAAAAAATAAAGTGGTAAAAATCGCACATAATATCCTTGAATGATGAATTATGACATTGTATCCTATGCTCATTAACCAAAACAATAGATTTCGTATGCTAAAATCTGCGACTTTTTCAATACTGTTCATAATGAAGGCTTCTAATGCTCCTATCACTCGTCGGAAAAATTTTTGGTACAAAAAACGATCGTGAAATCAAAAAATATATTAAACGTGTAGGCTTAATCAATGCACGTGAACCTCATTTTAGCGCTATGAGCGATGAGGAGCTACAAAATACTTTTCAACAACTCAGAGAAAGTGTTCGCAGCGGTTCTAACACTGTTAATGATGTTTTGGTAGATTCGTTTGCAATTACACGTGAAGCGAGTAAACGTGTACTGGGAATGCGTCATTTTGACGTTCAGCTCATTGGTGGTATGGTTTTACATGAAGGACGAATTGCTGAGATGAAAACAGGGGAGGGTAAAACTCTCGTTGCTACTTTGCCTGTTGTTTTAAATGCTATGACCGGTGAGGGTGTGCATGTTGTTACTGTCAATGATTATTTGGCAGAGCGTGACGGTACACAAATGTCAGCTCTTTATGCTTTTTTAGGATATGAGACGGGGATCGTGTTAGAAGGGGGCTACAATCCGTCTGATAAACGTCTGCAATATGCGGCTGACATTACCTATGGTACCAATAATGAATTTGGATTTGATTATCTTCGCGACAATATGACTTACACAAAAGAACATATGGTTCAGCGTTCTCATGCATACGTTATTGTTGATGAGGTCGATTCGATTTTGATTGACGAAGCACGGACGCCACTTATTATTTCCGGTCCGACAAATCGTACGCTCGAAAACTATACCCGTGCCGATGCCGTAGCCAAAGCATTGGTAAAAGACGAGCATTTTACCGTTGATGAAAAAGACCGCCTTATCCTCATCACTGAAGAAGGGATTGGACGTGCCGAAGAGCTTTTCGGTGTTGATAACCTCTACAGTATCGAAAATTCAGCCCTTTCGCATCACCTCGATCAGGCACTTAAATCGAACTATATTTTTGAGATCGATGTCGACTACGTCATCCAAGAGGGACAAATCGTTATCGTTGATGAATTTACCGGACGTCTTTCGGAAGGGCGCCGCTATTCAGAAGGGCTTCATCAGGCATTGGAAGCCAAAGAGGGTGTCATCATCAAAGAAGAGACGCAAACACTGGCTGATATTACGTACCAAAACTATTTTCGCATGTATAAAAAAATTGGCGGTATGACTGGTACAGCACAAACAGAAGCAACAGAGTTCGCTCAGATTTATAATCTTGAGGTTATCTCTATTCCGACCAATGTTCCAGTTATTCGTCAAGACCATAATGACTTGATTTACAAAACTGAAGCAGAAAAATTTACGGCAGTTATTGCAAAAATTAAAGAATTGCATGCTAAAGGACAGCCTGTATTGATCGGTACGGCTTCGATTGAAAAATCTGAAAAACTTCATGAACTAATAAAAAGTGAAAAAATTCCTCATACGGTGTTGAATGCTAAAAACCATACACAAGAGGGTGAAATTATTAAAAATGCCGGTCAAAAAGGTGCAGTAACCATTGCTACCAATATGGCAGGACGCGGGGTTGATATTAAAGTAAGCGATGAGATTAAAGAACTTGGAGGTCTATATATCCTTGGAACTGAACGTCATGAGAATCGTCGTATTGATAATCAGCTTCGAGGACGTGCCGGTCGTCAGGGTGATCCGGGAACAAGTCAGTTTTACCTTTCCCTCGAAGACAATCTGCTCCGTATTTTTGGCTCCGATAAAATCAAATCGATTATGGAACGTTTAGGCGTTGAAGATGGTGAATACATCGAATCGACTATGGTAACACGTGCAGTAGAGAAAGCGCAGAAAAAAGTCGAAAATATGCATTTTGAAGGTCGTAAACACATTGTGGAATACGATGATGTTGCCAACGAACAACGTAAAATTGTTTATAAATTCCGTGGTGAATTGCTTGATCCTTCTTATCAAATAGCTGATAAAATAGATACTATACGTAAGGAATATGTAGAACGAACATTAGCTTTTTGCGGCATTTTTGATGGTATTTCAGAGGATGAGATTGATCTTGAACGTTTGGTATTGACACTAAAAGAAGAGATAAATGGAGATGTTGATAGCGCAATTTTCAGTGAAAAAAGTGCAGAATCGATTCGTGAAGTATTATTAAATTATCTCAAATCTGAATATGACGAAAAAATGTCGGTTGTTGACGATAAACTGAGAAATGAGATAGAACGGGAAATTTATCTAAAAACGTTAGATACAGCTTGGCGTGAACATCTGTATCAAATGGACAGTATGAAAACCGGTATTCGACTGCGTGCGTATAATCAAAAAGATCCGTTGGTTGAATATAAAAAAGAGAGTTTTAACCTTTTTAGTGAGTTAGTTGAAACCATTAAATACGACACGATCAAAACACTTCACGTAATCCGTTTTAGAGTTGATAGTGCTGAAGAAGAGGCTGAAGCATTTGCGCGTCAGTTGGAAATTGAGAAAAAACAAGAAGCCTATCAAATGAGTCTTAATCATCATGATAGTGAAGCAGAAGATAAAAAAATATCTCGTAATGATGACTGCCCATGCGGAAGTGGACTTAAATATAAAAACTGTTGTGGCAAATCAGGACCTAAAAAAGGGGTATTTGCCTCTTGAATATCGTTTCTTATCTAGTCAAACGATTTTTGCGCTTTGACAAAGAGCAGCCTTTTATTTTCCTCTCCGCGCTCCTCGCATTCTCCGGAATTGCTCTAGGTGTGATGGTTCTAATCATTGCCATGGCACTGATGAACGGTTTTGATAATGAGTTCAAAAAAAAGCTCACGGTCATGAACTACCCTCTTACAATCCAACCTAAATTTTATGGTACAGTCAATACGGATTTGGTTAATGAGTTGCGGAACAAATTTCCCGAACTTTCATTTAGTCCTTATATCACTTCTGCAGTATTGTCACGCAGTGGAGATCAAATGGAAGGTGGATATCTTTTCGGTGTTGATTTTGCTCAAGAAGCTAAAGTAAATTCCATTGTCGCCGAAGGACTAAAGGGAGGAATCCCAAACGGCTTTCAAGTAATGGTTGGTAAAACATTAAATGAAGAATTTCTTCTTAAAAAGGGTGAAAAACTAACTTATGTATTTACAGAGATGGAGCCGGGTGGATTGGCATTAACTCCTAAAATTAAACGCTTGAATGTCATTTCAACATTTGATTCAGGGTTAAGTGCTTATGATAAAGGATTTTCCTATACAACTATTGATTCATTGCAACGAATTTTAGGAATACCTGAAAACCTTTATGACGGGATTCACATCTATACTCCAAACCCTGAAAAAGATATTACCCGTATTGCTCCAGTATTGCCGGATACGGTTTCAATTCGTGGATGGTGGGAAGACAACGGCAATTTTTTCTCAGCATTAAAAATGGAAAAAACATCACTATTTATTGTTTTGATGCTAATAATTTTAATCGCTGCAATCAATATTATCTCTTCTTTATTGATGACTGTGATGAATCGACGCAGTGAAATTGCCCTCTTGATTTCATTGGGTGCCTCAAAACAAGAGGTAAAAAAGATATTTCTCATTTTAGGGATTGTGATAGGCACACTTGGAATCACAACAGGGACTATTTTTGGATTACTAGGAATGTGGGTATTGGGAACTTTTGATATCATTTCTCTTCCTACTGACGTTTATCCAACAGCTCATTTACCGCTTGATTTGAGCATTATGGATTTCTTTTCGATCATTATCGGTGCATTTGTAATCGTATTGCTATCTTCTTGGTATCCGGCTAAGAAAGCTTCTGAAGTAGATGTATTGACTGTTTTGCGTAACGAATAAAGGATTTATGATGTCTCCATGGATCTCAATGCTGATTCCGGCTATTGTTGCTTCTTTAGGTGGTCTTTTGGCGCTCTATTGGAGTCCGTCGCACCAAATGCGAAGTTTAATACAGCATTTTGCAGCCGGAGTCGTTTTGGCGGCTTTAGCGGTTGAAGTTTTACCAGAAATTGGACGTGAACACGCTCCGACATGGGTTATTATCGGTGCGTTCACTTTTGGCGGAATCATGATGTATATCATGAAGCTCTGGAGTATTCGTCTGGAAGAAAAAACTGAACATCTAGGGGACAATGCGTTTAATTACGGATTGATTGCTGCGACGTTTATCGATGTATCTGTGGATGGTTTTATCATCGGTGCCGGATTTGCCGCCGGAGGCAATACGGGGTTCATTTTAGCGTTGGGATTGTCGGTTGAGTTGTTGTTTTTGGGATTGTCATTGGTATCGAATACAATAAAAGGGTGGAGAGTTGTTCTGATGAGTGTGGCATTGGCGGGTATTGTTCTCACGTGTACGCTGTTGGGCAATTATCTCTTATCCGGTGCATCGACGAGTGTCATCAGTGCGATTCTCGCGTTTGGTGTTGCCGCGTTGTTGTATCTAGTAACGGATGAGTTGTTGGTAGAAGCCCATACGATCGAGGAGAAGCCCTCTTCGACCCTTTGGCTCTTTGCAGGATTTCTCGTTTTTTGGTCTATTCAGCTACTTAGTGGGGAATAACGAGGTTACTTCTTTTTCTTATCATCCATCATCCATAAAAATGGAAACACCAGTGTCCGTTTCAGAATATTAAAAGGGGCTGTTACAATCTCTTTTGCAATGGCCGTTTCAACTTTTGGATTATCAAGCTTACCGCTAAGTGTAACGGTGGTCGAGAGCGAACCATCCTCACCAAAGAGGATATAACCAACCATTGGAACTTTTCCCAGTTTGGAACCAAGATCTGTTTTTAGGGTAAGTTCTCCATTCAATGTTTGGTTTTTCATGTCTGCATTGCTTTGACCGAATATTTTTATTTCGGGTGAGTTCAATGTAAAATTATCAACATGAAGATTATCGTTTTGATAAGCAAAATGAGCATATCCTTCTTTTACTGGAAGACCTTTGGTGTTATAGTTTGGTAATGAAAAAGTTGTGAGGGATGGGATCGTATTAACAAAGGCTAAGACATTATTCAGTACTTTATAATCTTTAAGTATTGTATTTTCGACACGCATAATTCCATCAAAAGATTCAAATTCACCTTTCGCTTCGAATGAAAATTTTCCACCGATAAAATCACTCAAAGTAAATAAATGCTCCATAAATTTATCATTAAAATCATATCCGTCTATGTAAAATAGACCTTTTCTAATTTTTAAAACGGCTGAACCACCCATATGCTGCAAGGAAGCATCCATAGTGTCATCTTGTAATAAAGCATCAAAATTATCGGCTACTATTTTCCGATCTTTCATGAGATATAAGTAGGTATTGGCAGCATGAATACGTACAGGTAATGAGTCATTAGTAGATGCTTCAGATGTAGATTTGGTATCTGGTTTATGAACGGAAAGAAATTTTATAAATTGAGGTAAATTTATACCTGTATTATTAGCTTTAATATCGATTTCTTTTTCTGTCCTACTGATTAATAGCCTGTTGTTGACGCGTATTGTTGATTTTCCCTCTTGGGATGTGCCGCTAAAACGATAAAGTGAAATTGGTTGATTATTAATAATCATTAGTGCATAGGGGTAGTTTATGATTCCATCAAACGTATAACGTGAACTTTCACCCGTATAATAGATATTTAAATTTCCCTTATCAATATTATATCTACGTAAAATAGGGGACTTATTTGCAAGCAAAGATATATCATTTAAAGAAATTTTCCATCCATTTTCCATGGTTGCAAAACGTCCATTTAAAGCTTCTGAGTCCAATATTAATTCATTATTTGAGGCATCCAGTGATAAAACTAATGATGTTTTTGCATCAATTATGGGTTGCATTTTTGGATTAATGGGGAGCATATTATTCAGTTGAATTGTCCCTTTTTGAGTATTCAAGTGATATTGACCTGAAAAGTTTCCTTTGAGAAGATCACCTAAAACAATTTCAATATTTTCAAATGCAAGATTATCATGAATTAATGTTGCACTAAATGGGGATATAAGAGTAGGCAGTTGATGAATAATCCACGACGAAGTATCTGATGTGCTTAATATCAAATTGTCTTGATTGTATTGTAGATTTAATGTAAAGGGTGAGCTAATGAGCTTAATTCCTTCATGATCAAAATCATTCAGATGAATCTGTACGGATGTATTTTTTTTTGATCCGTTGAAAATTGCATTGATTTTTCCATGGATTTTGTCTGATAGATTAAAACCAACCGCTTGAATAGACGCAGTTGCATTGTGATAATCAAATGGAGCACTAAACGAGTCAATATGGAGTGTTTCACCTATAAAATTCCATACAGATGGCATAACCTCTAAACTGTCACCAGTAGGGGAAATGGTATATATTACATGCAGTGGCTGAAATCGATTATAAAGATAAAGATGTTTTTTGTCAGGAATAACTTCGTATGCATCAATCATAACATTGCCATGTTTATTCGAAGCATCATATTGACCATTCACTTCTGCATTGGCAACGTTTTCTCCGTAATGGGCAATAAAGTTTTTAAAGAGAACTTTTGAATTATCAAGATAAACGATTCCTCCCTCGGAGCGAAGAGGAGTTTGATCGAGTAAAAGTTCTGATGAGCTTGGTATAAAAGTACCTTTTGCAGTAGTGTCGTACGTATAAAGATTGACTGATAAATTGAGATCAACATTACAACTTCCAACTGTTTGTTTGATGGGTAAATATATTTTATAAAAATTCAAAAGCTTTAATATGGGATCATTTAAACTTGCATTAGCGGTTTTTATCGCAATATTTAACATTGTATGCGGAGTAGTAAAATCAATATTAAGATTACTTTTTTCTGTTGGAAGTGTATAGAAAGTACCATTTATTGGGCTAATATAGAGTTTTCCATTTTCAAAAATCAGATTAATCTGAGGTGATTTAATTGGTTCAAACCCTTGTGCAAATGTATATTCACCCCTGATAACAGTTGCATCTGCATGTATATTCTGAATTAACTCTTCGGGATGATCGTAATGAAATTTACCCTCTAATGAATTAAGTCTAAAGTACGATGCTTTGGCATATTTAACAATCCAAGGTTCGATATCAGTATCTATCTTTAATAATCGAACCAGTGGTTTAAGTGTAGTTAATTCTTTAAGAGTCTTGATATTTAAATCTATTGTATCATTATTCCCTAATGCAAAAATAGTAATTTCAGGGGTATCAGGAAGGAGAACTGATACTTTTGCCTTTAATTTTTGTTCGGCAAGTTTAATGCTTAGTATCGCAGAAATATTTGCATCTTCAAAACTAGAAGAAGGTACAGTCAAATTAAATTCTTCTGGTGTCAGTGAGAATGTCCCATTCCATTTATAAATACTTTTTTGTATAGTTAAAACACCGGAAGAATTTTTTAGATAATGTAAAGAAACACTAATGTTATCATATTGAATAGTATTAATATCGATTTGCTTGACCCAACGTTGAGCTTCTTTTATAAGTGTAGGGAGTTTAGAGAGAGGCTTTAGGGTGATAGGTGTATTATTATTTTTGAGATTATTTAGATCAATTTTAGATGCACTGATAAGGAGCGCATTGTCCCATTTGAGATATAATTTCTCTACAATGACACCATTAAATGTCAAATGATTAATTTTAATACCTTCTATCAAAGCGATAAAAATGAAAAAACCGAGTAAAAAAATAAAGCCCAAAAAAAGAACTATGCTTCGATGGGTTTTAGGAATGATAATCGTAGTGATTGTCTCTTTCATGAGCTACCTATTTTCTACCGTTACATCACCAAAAATTGTGTATATACCGCAAGGATCTGTATTTAAAAGTATAGCACACCTGCAAGAAGCAGGGGTAAATCTTCATACAATTGATGCTTTGATTTTGCGATTGATCGGAAAACCGCAACAGGGATGGATTGATATCAAAAATGAAAAAATGAATCGTATTGAATATTTATACAGACTTACAACTGCAAAAGCGGCCATGAGGGAAATCACACTTATTCCAGGAGAAACAACAGTCGTTTTTTTGCACCAGTTAAGCGATCAGCTTTCACTTGACTTTGATACATTGAATAAAGCCTATCTTTTACATGCTCGCTATAAGGAAGGGAATTTTGTTCCTGATACCTACAGTGTTCCAAATGAAATATCCGAAAATGACTTGATAATTTATCTTTTAAATGAATCTGATAGAAAAATGAAAAAATATGCAGATGAGTATAAACAGAGTTATGAAAATCAAAATTGGTTACGAATTGTAACAAAAGCATCTGTAATACAAAAAGAGGCTGCTTCTTTGGCAGATATGCCGATGGTTAGCTCAGTGATTGATAATCGCTTACATCAAAAGATGCGTTTACAGATGGATGGCACATTGAATTATGGGGAATTTTCACATCAAAAGGTTACTGCACACAGAATAAGAATTGATAAAACTCCCTATAATACGTATAAAAACTATGGTTTACCACTCTATCCTGTATGTAATGTTTCTAAAGATGCCATTAAAGCAGCACTCTATCCTTCACATACGAATTACCTCTATTTCGTACGAGGTAAAAATGGTGAGCATATTTATAGTAGTTACTTTTCTACACACCATCAAAACATACTAAATGCTACAAAATGAAACATATTTGCAACTTTTCATCTCCTTTAGAGGAGCAAAGATAAAAAATCTCGCGGTAAGTGTTATGATGCTTACATAAAAAAAATAACAGGAGAACCTGATGGCAAAAATCATTTGGTCAGTAATTGATGAAGCACCGGCATTGGCGACATATTCGCTTCTTCCTATTGTAAATGCATTCACACAAGCAGCAGGCGTTGAAGTTGCAACAAGTGACATTTCGCTTGCAGGTCGTGTTATCGCAACTTTCCCTGAAAGAATGACAGACGCTCAGCGTATCCCCGATAATTTGGCTGAATTAGGTGTTATCGCAACTCAACCTGATGGAAACATCATTAAGCTTCCGAACATTTCGGCTTCGATCCCACAGTTAAAAGCATGTATTGAAGAGCTTCAATCTCAAGGGTATGATCTTCCGTCTTATCCTGAAGAGCCACAAACGGACGAAGAAAAAGAGATTTTTGCACGTTATGCAACCTGTCTCGGTTCTGCGGTTAATCCGGTTCTTCGTGAAGGGAACTCGGATCGTCGTGCGGCGCTTGCGGTTAAAAATTTCGCTAAAAAGAATCCTCACAAGCTTCGTGCATGGGATGAAGGTTCAAAAACTCGCGTTGCTCACATGAATAGCGGTGATTTTTATGCGAATGAGCAATCAATCACAAAAAAAGGTGACGGTAAAATAGTTATCGCAATCAATGGAAAAACGCTCAAAGAGATCAACGCTGTTGACAGTGAAGTTCTTGATGGTACGTTCTTGAGTGCAAAAGCACTTCGTTCGTTCTATGAAGAAGCGATCGCGGAAGCAAAAGAGAAAAATATCCTTTGGTCGATCCATCTCAAAGCAACGATGATGAAAGTAAGTGATCCGATTATGTTCGGTCATGCTGTTTCTGTATTTTTCAAAGACGTATTTGAAAAATACGCGGCAGATTTCAAAGAGATCGGTGTTAACCCAAATCTCGGTCTAGGCGATTTGTACAAAAAACTGGCTAAATTACCATCAGATAAAAAAGCGGAGATCGAAGCGGCTATCATGGCGGTTTATCCGACACAACCGGCTATGGCGATGGTTGATTCAGACAAAGGGATCACCAACCTTCACGCGTCAAACGACGTGATCATCGATGCATCATTGCCGGTTGTGGTACGTGATGGCGGTAAAATGTGGAATCCAGCAGGAAAAGTAGAACAATGTGTTGTAACGATTCCAGATCGTTGTTATGCAACAATGTATTCGGAAATTATCGAAGATTGTAAGAAAAACGGACAATTCGATGTAACCACTATGGGTTCAGTGTCAAATGTCGGTTTGATGGCGCAAAAAGCAGAAGAGTACGGCTCACATCCAACAACGTTTGAAATGCACGAAGACGGTGTTGTCACTGTTGCTGATGATAGTGGCGTGTTGATGAGCTTTAACGTTGAGAAAGGTGATATCTGGCGTATGTCTCGTGCAAAAGATGTGCCGATCAAAGACTGGGTACGTCTTGCAGTAGAGCGTGCAGAGATCGAAAATGTTCCGGTAGTATTTTGGTTAGATGAAAACCGTGCTCACGATGCGGAAATTATCAAAAAAGTAAATGCATATCTTCCTGAGTTTAACAAAGGTGGAATCGAGTACCATATCATGGCTCCAGAAATTGCTATGGCATTTTCATTGAAACGTGTGCGTGCGGGTCAAAATACGATTTCAGCAACGGGTAACGTTCTTCGTGACTATTTGACTGACTTGTTCCCGATCCTTGAGCTTGGAACATCGGCTAAAATGCTCTCTATCGTTCCTCTTCTTGCAGGCGGAGGATTGTTTGAAACAGGTGCAGGCGGCTCTGCACCGAAACACGTTGAGCAATTCGTAAACGAGGGTCACCTTCGTTGGGATTCATTGGGTGAGTTTTTGGCATTGGCTGAGTCACTTCGCCACATTAACAAAACGAAAAATGACAACAAATTGACTGCTCTTACAGCAGCTCTTGATGAAGCAAATGCTGCTTATTTGGATAATAGCAAAGAACCATCACGTAAAGCGGGTGAACCGGACAACAAAGCAAGTCACTTTTTCTTGGCTCAATACTGGGCAAAAGCATTGGCTGAGCAAACAACAGATGCAGAACTTGCAAGTAAATTTGCTTCAGTAGCCGCATCTTTGGTTGAAAATGAAGCTAAAATCATGGAAGAACTTTTATCTGTAGAAGGTAAAGTTCAAGATATCGGTGGTTATTACCACCCTGATATCACAAAAGTAACAGCTGCAATGCGTCCTAGTGCAACACTTAACGAAATTATTGCATCTATCTAAAGTGTAATCGATTGGGGAATTACCCCAATCGTTTTTTATCTGTAGAAGAGTTTTCTATAGATAAAAGGCGATAGAATCGTCTTTTGTTTCTTTGGTAAGAAATGCTGATATGACACAAGGAGTAGGGAAATGGTAAAAGGAAAACGTGTCGGAATTGTTGGGGCAGGAAATGTCGGATCAACGATTGCCTACTCACTTGCAATGCTTGGCTCATGTCATGAGATCATTTTACGTGATAACAAAATTGAAATTGCTAAGGGCAAAGCGCTTGATATGTCACAAGCCGCTGCCGCTGTACGGAGTCACTCTGTTGTAAGTGTTGCTGAATCTATGGCGGATTTGACTGATTGTGATGTGGTCGTTATCACTGCAGGTAGTCCACGCTTGCCAGGGATGAGTCGTGATGACTTGCTTATGATTAATGCTAAAGTCACTAAAGAAGTCATCGAAGGCGTCGCAAAATATTCTCCAAATGCAATTGTCATTATGGTTTCCAATCCGTTGGATGCAATGACATATGTGGCACTTCGTGAAAGTGGTTTTGATCGTAGTCGTGTCATCGGTATGGCTGGGGTTTTGGACAGTGCACGTATGGCAGCATTTATTCAAGAAAAACTCGGATATGGCGGCGGGCAGATCCGTGCTTCGGTTATGGGTGGTCATGGGGATGATATGGTTCCATTGCCTCGTTACTCTACCGTTGCAGGTGTTCCGCTTTCGGATGTTTTAAGCCAGGATGAGATTGATGAAATCGTACAGCGTACACGTAAAGGGGGCGCGGAGATCGTAGCCCTTTTGCAAACCGGCTCGGCATACTATGCTCCGGCAAAAGCGACAGCTATTATGGTAGAAGCGATTTTAAAAGACACCAAACAAATCCATCCATGTGCTGTATACCTCGAAGGAGAATACGGGTATCACGATGTTGTCAGTGGTGTTCCTGTTATGTTGGGTGCCAATGGTGCAGAAAAAATTATTGAAGTAACATTGAATGACTCAGAAAAAGAGATGTTTGCTGCATCATGCGCATCCGTTCAGTCTCTCATTGATACTTTAAATGCAAATAACTTTTTTGAAGGAGCTAAGTAATGGGTTATCGTATTGAAAAAGACACTATGGGGGAAGTTCGGGTTCCGAATGACACCTATTGGGGAGCGCAAACACAGCGTTCATTAGAAAATTTTCAAATTGGCGAAGAGAAAATGCCATATGAGATTACACGTGCTTTTTCGCTTCTCAAAAAAGCTGTAGCGCTTGTTAATAGTGATTTGGGAATGCTTTCTTCTGAAAAAGCGGATGCAATTGCTCAAGCTGCAGATGAGATGCTAGAAGGTAAGCTAGATGCTCATTATCCACTCGTTGTATGGCAAACAGGTTCAGGTACCCAATCTAATATGAATAACAATGAGGTCTTAGCATCTCGTGCAACCGAAATACTCGGTGGTGATTTTCGTACTCAAAAATTGGTTCACCCGAATGATGATGTCAATAAATCACAAAGCTCAAACGATACCTATCCGACAGCATTGCACGTAGCTGCAGTCATCGCGGTTGAGACACGCTTACTTCCAGCGATTGATCATTTACGAGGTACTTTGATATCAAAGTCTGTTGATTTTAATAATATCGTTAAAATCGGACGTACCCATCTACAAGATGCTACTCCGCTTACTTTAGGGCAAGAGATTAGTGGTTGGGTAGAGATGCTCAACAAATGTGAAAAAATGGCAAAAACTTCTCTTGAAGCTGTTCGTGAACTTGCTCTTGGTGGTACAGCTGTTGGAACTGGTCTGAATGCACATCCTGAACTTGGAGAGCGAGTTGCCGCAAAATTGACGGAACTTACAGGTCATAAGTTTGTGACAGCTCCGAATAAATTTCATGCGTTAACAAGCCATGATGCACTTGTATTTGCACATGGTGCACTCAAAGCTCTTGCTGCAGATATGATGAAAATCGCGAACGATGTTCGTTGGTTAGCGTCAGGTCCACGCTGTGGGATCGGTGAGATCACTATTCCTGAAAATGAACCGGGGTCATCAATCATGCCGGGTAAAGTCAATCCGACACAATCAGAAGCGGTTACCATGGTTGCATGTCAAGTTATGGGTAACGATGCATGTATCGGCTTTGCAGCAAGCCAAGGAAACTTTGAACTTAACGTATTCAAACCAGTCATTGCGTACAACTTCTTGCAATCGGTTCGTTTACTCGCAGATTCTATCGTTTCGTTCAACGATAACTGTGCGGTAGGAATTGAGCCGGTACGTGATCAAATCGATGCGTATTTGAATAACTCATTGATGCTCGTAACAGCACTCAATCCATATATCGGATATGAGAATGCGGCGAAAATCGCTAAAACAGCACACAAAGAAAACTCCACACTTAAAGAGACTGCGATAAAACTCGGTCTACTCACAGCCGAAGAGTTCGATAAATATGTCATCCCTGAAGAGATGACAAGACCAATAGCGTAAACTTATAACAGGAGGAATGGATGAATATTCACGAATATCAAGCAAAAGAATTATTCAAAAAGTACAATGTACCGACATTGCGCGGACACATTGCATTTACACCCGATGAGGCGGTAAAAGCAGCTCAAGAACTGGGTGGAAACATTTGGGTTGTTAAAGCTCAAATCCATGCTGGTGGACGTGGTTTAGGCGGTGGTGTAAAACTTGCCAAATCTACCTCTGAAGTACGTGAAATGGCGGCTCAAATTTTGGGTATGCAACTCGTAACGCATCAAACAGGTCCTGAGGGTAAACTCGTTCAAAAAGTCTACATCGAAGAGGGCGCAGATATTAAAAAAGAATATTATCTCGGTCTATTGCTTGATCGTGCACTTGAAATGCCGATTATGATGGCATCTACTGAGGGTGGTATGGCGATTGAAGAGGTCGCTCACAATACTCCGGAAAAAATCATCAAAGTATCCATTGACCCATTGACTGGTTTCCAAAGTTTTCACGGTCGTAAATTGGCATTTGGTCTCGGTCTTCCAGTAGAAGAGATCAATACATTTATCAAGTTTGCATCTGCACTTTATCGTGTATATATGGATCACGATGCAGAGATGATCGAAATCAATCCGTTGGTTAAAACGGGCGATGGCAAATTCTTGGCACTTGATGCAAAAATGGGCTTCGATAACAACGCTCTCTATCGCCAAAACCAAGTCAATGAGATGCGTGATTTGAGTGAAGAAGAACCGACAGAAATTGAAGCAGACAAATATGGTCTTAGTTATATCAAACTTGACGGTAACGTTGGTTGTATGGTTAACGGTGCCGGTCTCGCGATGGGAACGATGGATACCATCAACTATGAGGGCGGAAAACCTGCAAACTTCCTTGATGTTGGCGGTTCAGCGAGTGCGGAAACGGTGGCGAAAGGATTTGATATTATCCTCAAAGATCCGAATGTCAAAGCGATTTTTGTAAACATTTTTGGTGGAATCGTCCGTTGTGACCGTGTTGCCAACGGGATTATCGAAGCAACTAAAATCACCAATGTAAATGTCCCTGTTATTGTACGTCTTGATGGTACAAATGCTATCGAAGCGGCAGAGATTCTAAAAAATGCCGGTATTGCAAATATCGTAGCGGCAACCGATCTTGCAGACGGCGCACGCAAAGCTGTTGCAGCAGCTAAGGGAGAGTAATTAATGTCTATTTTGGTTAACAAAGATACAAAAGTTATCGTTCAAGGGTTTACGGGTAAAGAGGGTACTTTCCATGCTGAGCAATGTATCGCATACGGAACTAAAATTGTCGGTGGTGTAACCCCTGGCAAAGGCGGTCAAGAGCACCTCGGTCAACCGGTTTTCAATACTGTTTCTGAAGCAGTAGCTGCTACAGGTGCAACGGTTTCTATGATTTTCGTTCCACCGGCTTTCGTTTCTGATGCGGTTATGGAGGCGGCTGATGCTGGAATTAGCCTTGCGGTTATCATTACCGAGGGTGCACCGGTCAAAGACATGATGTTTGCAAAAGCGTATGCAGTCAAAAAAGACATGATGACCATTGGGCCAAACTGCCCTGGGATCATTACGGCTGAAGAGTGTAAAATCGGAATCATGCCTGGATTCATTTTCAAAAAAGGGAATATCGGTTTGATCTCTAAATCAGGGACATTGACCTACGAGTCAGCGAACCAAGTGGTTAAAGAGGGATTCGGTATCACGACGGCTGTCGGTATCGGTGGTGACCCTATTATCGGTTTGAGCTACAAACAGCTTCTTCCGATGTTCGAAGCAGACCCTGAAACTCATGCGATCGTTATGATCGGTGAGATTGGTGGAGATCTTGAGATCCAAGCAGCGGCGTATATCAAAGAGCATATCACTAAACCTGTCGTTGCATTTATCGCTGGACAAACTGCACCTGCGGGCAAACGTATGGGTCATGCCGGGGCTATTATCTCCGGTGGAGCAGGGACTGCAGCAGAGAAAATGGCGGCACTTGAAGCGGCAGGCGTAAAAGTTGTTGTTTCTCCTGCAGATATTGGTAAAGCACTTGCCGAAGTGATGAAAAAATAATGATTACCGTCTTTGAAGTAGCTAATATTCGTTGTAGCGGTTGTGCTAACACGATTACAAAAGCACTGAAAGAGGCGGGATTTACTGAGGTCAGTGTCGATCTCACGTGCGAGCCTCGTAAAGTAACGGCAGAGATTGCCGACGATGCGCAATTAGCACAGTTTAAAGCACTATTAAGAACTCTTGGATATCCTCTTGTAGGTGAAGAAGAGGGGACTCTTGATAACGCTACCCTGAAGCTCAAGAGCTTTGTCTCTTGTGCCATAGGCAAGTTTTCAACCGAAGACGAGTCAAAATAATTTTATTTTTGTGAGGAGAGCAGATGTTTAAAACGATCAACCCTGGTAATACCCCTGTATGGGTTAATACCGATAACTGTAAAGCATGTGATATTTGTGTATCAGTATGTCCATCGGGTGTATTAGGTATGCGCTATGAGCGTACATCAACATTAGGTGCAATGATCTCTGTCGATCATCCCGAGTCATGTATCGGATGCAATGAGTGCGAACTCTCATGTCCTGACTTCGCGATTTATGTCGCTGACAAGGCAGATTTTAAATTTGCAAAGTTGACTGATGATGCAAAAGCGCGTCAAGCGGCGGTCATTGCAAACAAATTTATGTCACTAGACCAAGCAGGAGTGAAATAATGGCAAGAGAAGTAATTTCTACAGGTAATGAATTAGCGGCACTCGGTGCATTTGATGCAGGATGTATGTTTTTCGGCGGATACCCGATTACACCATCATCTGAAGTTATGCATGAGATGTCCGATATGCTTCCGACTGTAGGCGGAAAATTTATCCAAATGGAAGATGAAATCGCCGGTATTTCGGTTGCTCTGGGTGCTTCTATGGCTGGAACAAAAGCGATGACGGCAACGTCAGGTCCTGGGATCTCCCTCAAATCAGAGCAAATTGGTTTGGGTTTTATCGCTGAAGTACCACTCGTAATTATCAACGTAATGCGTGGAGGTCCATCTACCGGTCTTCCAACACGTGTATCACAAGCGGATATCGGTCAAGCACAATATCCAACACACGGTGACTATGCATCAATTACCTTGTGTGCCGGTTCACTCGAAGAATGTTATACTCAAACCGTTCGCGGGTTTAATCTTGCTGAGCGATACATGACTCCGGTATTTGTCCTTTTGGATGAGACGGTTGGTCATATGCACGGAAAAGCGGTTCTTCCTGATTTGGAAGATGTAAAAGCTTCAATCGTAAACCGTAAACGTTTTGACGGAAAACCGGAAGATTATCGCCCATACGACGTTCCTATGAATGAAGCGGCAGTATTAAATCCAATGTTCGAAGGGTATCGTTTCCACTTTACGGGACTTCACCACGGACCAACCGGATTCCCGACAGAAGATGCGGCACAATGCCAATTCAACATTGAGCGTCTTGTTGGAAAAATCAATGCAGTTGCACTTGAAAATGACGGTTTGGACGACGAAGCGGATTATGAAGAGTTCATGATGGATGATGAACCTGAAGTTATACTTATTGCGTACGGTTCAATCAGCCGTGGTGCAAAAGAAGCGGTTATGAAACTTCGTAATGATGGGATTAAAGCGGGACTATTCCGCCCGATTACTATCTGGCCAAGTCCGGAGAAAAAACTCAAAGAAATCGGTGACAAATACAAAAAGATTTTTGTAACTGAACTCAATATGGGTCAATACCTCAAAGAGATTGAACGTGTTACAGGACGAAGAGATTTCTCTACGCTTCATAAAGCAAACGGTCGTCCAATCGCACCATTAGAAATGGTAGCAAAAGTTAAGGAGATGTTCTAATGGCTTTCAATTACGATCAATATTTACGTGTAGATAAAATGCCGACACTTTGGTGTTGGGGTTGTGGTGATGGTGTTATCCTTAAATCAGTTATCCGTGCTATCGATAAAATGGGCTGGGATATGGACAAAGTGTGTGTCGTTTCCGGTATTGGTTGTTCAGGACGTTTTAGTTCGTACATCAACTGTAATACCGTTCATACAACTCACGGTCGTACGATTGCATATGCTACGGGGATTAAATTGACTCGTCCTGATGCACACGTTATTGTTGTAGCGGGTGATGGTGATGGTCTTGCGATCGGTGGTAACCACACGATTCACGGTTGTCGTCGTAATATCGATTTGAACTTTATTTTGATTAATAACTTCATCTACGGTTTGACCAATTCTCAAATCTCTCCGACAACTCCACAGGGTATGTGGTGTGTATCGGCGCAAAACGGTAACATTGATCCAACGTTCGATGCGTGTAAACTTGCGATGGGTGCGGGTGCTTCATTCGTAGCGCGTGAGACGATGCTTGATCCGAAAAAACTTGAAAAAGTTCTTGTAAAAGGGTTCTCACACAAAGGGTTCTCATTCTTTGACATTATGTCAAACTGCCATATTAACCTTGGTCGTAAAAACAAAATGCAAAGTGCGATGGAAAATCTTGAGTGGATCGACAGCATTACAACTCCATTGAAAAAATGGGAAGCACTAAGTCCGGAAGAACAAATGAACAAGTTCCCAACGGGTGTATTGCGAGAGGTTGAACAAGCAGAATATACTGAGTTGTACGATATGGTAATTGAAGCAGCACAAGGTAAACGCGCTAAAATCACGCAAGACGACTTTGCGAAAAAAATCTAAGGAGAAACCATGAGACATACGATACGATTTACAGGCGTCGGTGGACAAGGGGTTCTTCTCGCCGGTGAGATTATGGCTGCGGCTAAAATCAAACTTGGTGGTCACGGTCTTAAAACCGCAACCTATACGTCACAAGTTCGCGGCGGAGCAACCGTTGTTGATATTACCCTTGATGACAATGAAATTTTCTACCCATATGCGAATGAGGGTGAAATCGATTTCATGCTTTCCGTTGCAAACGTGAGTTACCAACAATTCAAAAACGGTGTAAAACCGGGCGGAATCATCGTAGTTGAGCCAAACTTGGTTCACCCAACTGAAGAAGACCGTAAAAAATGGATCATTGTTGAGATTCCGATCATCACGATTGCAAAAGAGGAAGTCGGAAACGTTATTACTCAATCGGTTGTTGCATTAGGTATCACCAACGAATTTACCGGTGTTCTTGAACCGGAAACATTGCGTGAAGTAATGCTTTCAAAAGTTCCAAAAAAAGTACATGAAGTAAACAATAAAGCTTGGGCATTGGGTATCCAATACGCCAAAGAAGCTAAAGCTGCACTCGGAATGTAATTTTCCCTTTCTCCCGCTTCGGGAGAATCTCCTCCTAACTCTTATCAAGCCCTTTCTAATCCATTTTCTTTTATAATTTCGTTAGGTACAACAGGTGATAGCTTGGAACTAGTAATCCCAAGAGGTAAAGTCCGGGCTGCCGTAGGACACGGTTCCATCTAACGGATGGCCATGGTAACATGAGGGATCAGTGCAACAGAGAGTATACCGCCTCGCAAGAGGTAAGGGTGAAACGGCGGGGTAAGAGCCCACCAGTCTCGCAGGCAACTGTGAGAGCTATGTAAACCCAACCGCGCAGCAAGAAACAGATGGTTAGCGTCCTACATCGCTATTGTTTCGCTAGAGGCCATGAGTGATCATGGCAGTAGATTAATTATCACTTCATCCAGAACCCGGCTTACGTTGTACCTACTCCCTATTTTAGGCTGTTTGAAAGCTTAGTGTGACTCCATTGTGTCAGTACTATCAGCTAAACAAATTAAAGTTTTTTCCCAAATCAATTTTCTTCGGATCAATCACACTTGCATAATGTGCTAATGTAATCTTCGGACTTGAATGTCCTAATAATCCTGCTAACTCGTTAATACTTACAACCCCGTTTTGAAGCATGATCGTTGCGAACGTATGACGTGCCGAATAAAGCTTTCGTCTCGATAGCTCACACTTTTCTAAAAGTGCAGGCCATCGGTGTTTAAACTTCGTTGCATCATCGATATCTCTAAATAAAAAGAGATGATCACTTTTGATCTGTTCCAGTTCATCTAGGACGAACGTAGGGCAGGGGATTTTACGAACTGAATTGCGGGTTTTTGGTATATCGACACGTCCACGGGTACGAACCCGTTTTATGTCAATCCATCCATCCGAAATGTCATTCGATTGTAACCCCAATATTTCTTCGGGTCTCATACCCGTATGAAATGCCAGCATTAAATAGGGTCTCATAACACCTTCAGCTTTTGAGAGAAGCAAATTAACCTCCTCTTTGGTGAAGTAGTCTATTTTTCTCTGCTCATCGCTTTTCAGTTTTATATTGACCGCAGGATTAGTGCTTAATACGCCATCATCGATGGCGAGTTCAAACACTTCGAATAGTACCGTTTTATAAGCACCCTTTGAGACAGACTTGATCGGCAGAGCATTGATGTAACTTTTTACATCGAGCCGAGTGATCTTGTCCACATCCAAGTTTTTAAATTTTTCATTGACTTTATCCCAGATCGGTTTTTTAACGAAATAGGATCGGTTCGAATCTTTGAGAGTTAGAAATACCTTGAAATAATGCCCGAATGTCTTGGGCTGTTTTCTATGTATTTCGCCTGTTGCTATCATGGTAAGAAGCTTTGGAATGATTGTCTTGTTGACGAAGGCACGATTGGACGTTGTGTCTTCCAATCCTGTTGCCTTGCGTACACGCCGACCTTCGACAAAGTAATCAATCCATAACTTATTGCCACGCACGTAGATGTTTGCCAATCTTCTATCCTTTCGGACAGAAATGCTATGCGGTGACATTGTAGCATCGATCATATTAACAACCGATTCAGAACACTTTCAAAACGATCATCGGCGTATTCTCCTGTCAGCAATGGATGCACTTTTACCACATCAAAACGGACAGTATTTCCTATGACGATAAAATGTTCATCTTTCTTAATATTAAACTCTTTAAAGCGCCTACGTAGCGTATCTGGGTGAACATCGTAATATTCTGCTAGATGAGATAATGACATGTAACGCATAGCTCATTCCCTAAAACACATCTGGAATCAGCTTTCGTCTTTCTAACTCTTTGGTAATTAGTAAGTGACGATGATCCAGTTCATCATAAAGAGGTGTACCTATAGGTGTGCCTTGTATTTCCATTGACAAGCTCCGATCAAAATTCCATAATCCCTCATCACTGTATCCTTTGAGTTCCTCTTCAAATGTTTCTACCTTGTGTTCCTCATGCAGGTTTTTTATACTCTTGCGTAAATCGAATTCTGCTTTTGCTCTTTGAAGCACATCAAGAAAAAAAAGCAATGTCGGCTCATTATGATGAACCATTAACCGTGTGATGACCTTTTTAATCGACTTCTCGGCATCTTGCAGGGAGTATCGAAAGCTGATCCGCTCAATCTTCTCTAACGGTGTATCGATCTGCATAAACTCTTTAACGTCGTAATGGTATTTTATGTGATTCCATACGGGTAATGTATCCGCTCGTTTGCGATTGGATGAGTTAAGAGTCTTTTCACTCACACTCTGTGTATCAATCAGTCTGATCTGATCGCAGGCATTTTTAAATAGAATATTGGCACGCTTAATGGCATCATCTATCGTATCAATCCCATAAGTCTTTAAATACTCTCTGTGCATTTCAAATTCAACGTTAAAGATCGGTTTCTCCAAGTCCATACCGTGAATCCCGAAATGGTTGTGCATCATCTCCCGTTTGATCGGTGTAGCACTTTGAAGCTCTTTATGCTTATTGTAGATACGAAGTAAAAAGGGTTTCTTACCCACATAGTATGTTTCAAGTTCATAGGCATTGGAACGCTCACCTATATTTGCGGAATGATTTTGTTTCTTTGACAAAATCATTTCTTTACGGAGATAGCTAAAATCGTGTTGTATGAACATATTAACGTCGATACGAGTGATCGGGAATATCTTCATCGTGAACTCACCTAAAAATTTCGTGTTAACGTACTCTATAAGCGATTTCAAGCCCAGAGTATAGATTCCTATAGCATTGAGCTGTATTCGTATGTTGTGAATGTTCATAGCCTTCTCAGGGTCTTTAAAACCTGATCTGAAAAAGTCATGGTTGAACCAGTGAAAACCGTCTCTTCCCATTCCGCTGTAAACGACATCGATTCCATTAATAGAGACGATAATGTCATTGTCAGCGTACTGATAATTGATGGATTTAAAATAAGCTTTTTTATCTTCGATCTGATTGATGATGTCATCATAGAGCCGATGATAAAAAGCACCGCTTTGTGCAAAGTAATACAATGCGTCAATACCGCTTGCATAAGGCAATTTTTCGGCAATAGAAGATTGCATAGGTTTTTCCTTTCGACGTTTTAACGTCATTTTTTATTTTTAAATTTGTTATTGGGAGAATGATATTTGACTTACGTCAGGGGGTGTTACTAGAACCCCCTGAGCTAAAGCGCATACCTAACGGCTTCGAGCTTACGGGCGGCATAGCCGCATGCTAGCTCATAGCCTACGTATGCGCTCAGTTTCAGTTAGACACCGTAGAAGATTGTTTTACCGACTGTGGCAACATCTACCTCGACAGGAGAGTTTTCCTGACCTTGATAGAGGGCAACTTTAGAAGAGGGGATAGAGATGTCAATCAGCTCTTTACGTGTAGCGCCGTTTTTAAGAGGGGTTTCCAAAAGCAATTGCAACTTATTTTTACCGCGTACCACTTCACCCGTTTCCTTGTTGGTGAAATCGTTCGAAGTGTAGACATTGAGAAGGGTTCCAGTTAATTTGATCATAGTCAAATCCTTTATATGATTTTTGGATTTGACAAAGCGCTTTGTCGTTTTAAAGTTATATAACGAGGAAAATTATAGGGGATAGGGGGATATGAAGGATAGGTTTTTTTTCCCTGAAATTCAGGAAAATTTATTTACATAAACATGGATTGATGTGATATAACCTTTGGATTTCTCGAAATACTGATAGGATAGTCAGCTTTGTAATATTGATCAGGATTGAAAAAGTTTCGGAATTTGTTCTTATTGTTTTTGCCCTCTAAAGCCAATATAGGGGAGCCTCTAAAATATGTTTTTACATAATATTTTTGAAACTTTTTGATATCAATAGTAAACTTTTCGGATTCACTAAATGGCAGTAATAGGGATTCAATACTGCGTTTTAATGCAGATTTATTAATTGCATCATGATTAATATATTCCTCTCCATCTTCATCATAACTGTACATTGGAACCATAAACAGATTATTATAGAGCTTGATAGCGACTGATCTCAAAATCATCTGTGGTGTTAAGCGATAACCATAAAAGAAGTTTGATAAAGAAGCCAGATAAATCAGATCACCAAGATTTGTAACGAATGGAAGAAGTTCAGGCATATAGAGCTTTATATCGCTTTTAAGGGGGAAGTCTTCTTCTATAATGTCTTCAGGGTCATAAGGAATTGGAATGAATACTTGATTTTCTCGATCATATCTCTGATTGAATCTGATTTTTTTTGAATAATAACTGGCGAGCGCCAGATTTTCGAGTATTAAGTCATCATCTTTTAAAAACGATTCAAATACTTTTAGAGCAATAGTTATTCGTTTATTCATTAGTGGATCATCAATACTTTGATATATTTCTTGAGAACTGATCAAACCATTGATGTAGGGAAGAACATTCTTCCGCTGTTTCTCAAAGCGTTTTATTCGATCCCAATGCTCACTACTAGAGTTTTGTTTTTCTTCAAGATCGATAATGGAGTAAAAGCCATCAAGTAAGATGGTAATAATCTGATCGTAAAAATTATGAAGTTTATGTAAATCAGTATGAACTTTTTCTAAAAAAGTAAGTGTATTCTCAATATGTTGATGTTTTTTGAGAATATCAATGAATCCATTTTTACGTATATCATCAACTTGAAGATAGCACTGACTATATGAGATCAAGTTGTTAATAAATTCTTTTTGCATTATTTTTCTAATGATCGAATATATCTGCTTAGATGGTTTGAAACCAATTGTACGTCTTCGAGTGACATAACTTCTGGCTGATTATTTAGAAACGTTGGCAATCCTCTAGGATTGAGTGCCCAGATACCGCTGTCATTTGTATTGGTCATTTTTACAAACCATCCAGGGAAAGCGATAACAGGTTGAATAGGAAAGCTTCGGGCAGTAATTTCTTCTACCAGTTCAGAGAGCCATTTGGTTTCAGCTTTGACTTGTATGATGATGCGATCACCGTAGTCAGCACCGTTAAATAAAAGTCGTTTTCCATCAAAGAGAATTTCTGCTTTGCCTTTGGTCGGTTTTGAATGCGATTTTGTTTCGATTATATAGATACCTTTTGTAGAGACGACAACATGATCGATATTAAAATTATCCCCTTTTATGTCATGAAAGACTTTGATACCATTTGCTGATCGAAAGCTCTCCAGATATTGTCCTACGGCTTTTTCACCATCACGACCTAGACGAAGATTTTTTAACTGTGATCGAATATTGATGCTTTTGTATACTGTAAATCCTGTTAACAATAAAGCCATAATTGTAAAGATCCAAGGAGAAGGGGGAACATGTGTATACCATCGATACCATTCGAATACAGCAAATAATATTAGAGTTAGGGTAGCACTTATGTATGGAGTGGCTTCATTTTCAATCAAGTGATTGATTTCCTCATCTAGTGATTGCCCTGCATGGCGAAGAGGTTTGTCTTTAAGAGGGGATTTTTTTGTTTTCATGTTTCTATTATACGTCAATTTATTGCGACCTTAATTATAATAATCAAAAAAATTAATTTAGACTATATATGAACATTACAAGTCTTAACTTTTTGGTAGTCAGGCCAGACTTTTATATATTGTTTAACATCTTAACATCTTAACATCAACTAATGATTTCTTGAAATAATGAGTCTATTAAAGTATATATTTTTTATTGTTCATTTTTTTTCAATATATCCAATATTTTTAATAATAAAAAGTATTACAATAAAACTTTTTTACTGTAATATACTAGCATATACTTTTAGATGGTGATGAATATGATTGTAGATACTTGGATAAATCTAAGTGGAACCCTGAACAACGTAAAATTATACTTTTAGAATTTCAGGATATGGAGAAGCATAATAATATTAATTCTTACGCCATATGTTCTGTAGATGATTTTGAAAGACAAATTTTAGATAAATTATTGTGAGAATAGATATGACAGTTCCTGAACGGCCGTTATCCAAAAAAATAGCATATACTGGATCATTACTCGTTAATAGTAGGACTATTCATGATGTTTATGACTTGTTTGAAGGTAATGATTCATCCAATACAATTCACATAGACAAATTAAGTAACTTGTTGCAAATGTTAGAAGCGCTTGTAATGTCGCCAAATATATTTTACGACGGTACATTGCCTTTTCAAGAACAGCAAAAAACTGAACGGGCAGTAGAGCAGCTTATAAATAGTTATGGTATTGGCGGATTAGGCTGTGGAATAAAGACCGCTCATGTTAATGATACTAGTCAATTAATGAACATGTGTAAATCTGCCACAAAAGAATCATTTGAATTAATAAAATATTTAAATGTTGAGATATCAGAAAAACCATTAGACGCAAATGTAGATATATCTAAATTTCTTGCTTATTTTTCCAAATCAGGCTATAGCATTGAAGATAGACACTATGATGCTTTGAACATTGCACAGTCGATTATAAAGAATGAAAATACTTTCCATGGTTCAAAATGTTTAATAGGACTATTGATTACGCACATCGATGAAGAGTATATCTATGATCATGTAAAAAAGCTATTTGATATGCATACTGATAATATGAGTAGAAGGATTATTGTTTCAGGTCTCATAAATAGATTTCGTATTAATTTTTTAGGAGAGCAGGCCAATGAGTCAAAAGCTGCATATTTGGCAAATACATCGATTGAACCTTTAAGGTCTCAACAAGTATTTTTGTTCTGGAAGTATGTCGGTAAAAAACTTTTAAATGACGCTGTACAGCAAGAGAAAATAACTAGCTTGACTAATAATTCAAAACAGCTATTTGAAACATTTCCTATAGGGCTTAGCGTATTTATGAATTCTTCCAGATCAGTTGACGGATTGATTAAGCAGATAGAAAAAACACGGAGTGATATGCTAAATCGCCTCATGACTGCAGAAACAGTTAAAAATAGATACATACATACGTTTGATGATAAAGAATTTCAAGCGTTTGAAGACGAATTATTTGCAAATAGTTTTAAAAAACTAAATGAAATGCCATCATATAAAAAATCTCTTCTAAAAGGAACGAGATTTCTACTCTTCAAAGGTATATTTGGAACATTAAGTGGTGGTACTTTTAGTAATTTATTATCTTTTTTAGAAGAGAAATCAATTACTGATTTTATGGGAAGCATATTTGGAGATCAAATATCATCAAAGTTTGAAAATATATCGGGCATTATGACTTATCTCAATCAGGATAAGTATCATGATTATATTCCTAACCATAAAAATCAACTGATTAATGCACTAAGGCAAGCCGAAGATGCTGAAGCTATTAATCGACAAGTAGAAAAGATTTTCGATAAAAAATTAATAATTTAAAGTATAAATATCTATGTGCATAGCAATTCTGTCACAGAATCCTTTGAAAGCCCGTATTTCAGGTGGTAAAAAGCACGCGGCTTACGTTGTACCTAACTTCTTTTTTACCAATCAATGCTACAATTTAAAACAAATAAATTAATAGAGGGTATTAGAATGCATACCGTTCGACTGATTATCCATGATACGATTTATGATAAGTTGATGGGGCTTTTAGAGATTTTACCAAAAGATAAGATCGATATAGTCGAGGAAAAAGACGAATTTCCCGCAATTTCGCTTGAAGAAGCAAAACTAAAAGTAGGGCGTGCTATCAACAATATCCAAAAAAATGAAGGTCTAGATCTTTCTACTGCAATCGAAAAAGTGATCCGTTCGTAAAATGTACGAAATCATCGTCGAACCGGAAGCTCTGCAAGACCTCATTCAAATTCATACCTTCATCACTTCAAAAGACTCTCAAACAAAAGCCAACCAATTTATCAGAGAACTTGAAAATGCTATTAATACGTTATCGGAAATGCCGTTTCGATGTCGGGAAAGTTTTTATGCTGAAGATGAACAAACGAGGGATTTGATATATAAAGGATATACGATCGTATTTCATGTACGAGAGGTAAATGTGCATATTTTGACGGTGTTTCGACAAAAAGGATTTGAGAAACATTAGCTTTATTTGTAAATGAATTCAATCACTTCCTATTCGCAATCCCAAACGGTATATGCACCATCGGAATATCATCCCCATCTGAGACCAAATGAGATTTTTGATCATCGAAAAACATGTGCGGTTTGAGGCGGGAGAGTATCCGATCTTTTGCCATTCCGCCCAAGAAAAAGGTTTCATTCGCACTCACACCCCAATGTTCCAGTGTCGTGATAACCCGCTCATGTGACGGAGCACTGCGCGCGGTGACGATAGAGGTATTGAGGATACGTTTGTAGTTGTGATCTTTTTCCACCTCTTTGTCTTCGAGCTGTTGCATCAGTGAGAGTTTGGTGAACAAATCGGCGAGAGGTCCGGGTTGATGAGGGATGTGAGAGTTAGCGACTTCATAGGCGTGGAAACCTTTGAGTTCACCGTTTTTATAGACACTCTCGGACTCATCATCGGCGATAACCCCGTCAAAGTCAAACGCGATTCTAAGCTCCTCTTCGTCATCATCGAGGACGATCTTGCTCGGCAGAACGACACCTGCGGGGTAGCCTGCACTGATTGCGTCTTGGACATCCAATTCGTTGGCGGATAAAAAGAGCGATGCGTTAAAAGCAGGGATGTATTCATACGGCGATTTCCCCTCCATAAATGCCGCACGGGTAATATCGAGACCGTAATGCTGGATAGAGCGAAAAACCCGCTTGCCCGTAGAGGCGGAGTTTCGAGAGAGCAAGACCACCTCGACGGGCTGTTCGACGTTAAAGCGTTTGTTGATATTGAGAAATCGTTTGATAAACGGAAAGGCTACCCCTTTGTTCAAAACGTTGTCGAGATTTGCCTCTTGGAATGCTTTGTATGCTTTTGGCCCTTTTTCGGTAAAGATCGCTTGAGATTCTGAGAGATCGAACAGTGCGCTCGATGAGATCGCGATAACGAGTTTTTTCTCTATGGGATATGCCATGAACATCACTTTATGCTGAAGTGTATAAAAATATATCTTATCGAAACTAAACATAAATGTATTAACTAGGATTTGTTTGATATTCTCATCCCTTTTAGCTATAGTAATATTACATCTTATGAATCCTTTGCATTGGGAGTTTCTTCTATGGATACTATTACATTGATTGACAACCGTACCGATAAAAGTTATACCTTTTCCATTTTACATCCTACAGTAGGTCCTGATGTTATCGATGTAAGGAATCTATATAAAGAGAGTGGGATGTTTACGTATGATCCCGGCTTTACCTCAACAGCCAGTTGCAGTTCAGCGATAACATACATAGATGGTGAAAAAGGTGAGTTGCGATATCGAGGATACGATATTAGTGATTTGGCTACTAAAAAAAGCTATTTGGATGTAGCGTATTTGTTACTGACTGGACATTTACCAAACGAGAGTGAGCGGGCGTCATTTGACATGGAATTACGTAAACGCTCTTTTGTTCATGAGGGATTAAAACGTCTTTTTGATGCATTTCCTGATAAAGCTCACCCGATGGCAATGATGTCATCTGCTGTTTCAGCACTTTCTACCTTTTATTTTGAACATTTAAATGTAAAAACAGATGAAGATGCTCAAATTATGGCACGACGCATTATTGCGAAAATTCCTACTTTGGCAGCATTTACCCACAGGAGAATGTTTGGGATACCGTATATTTATCCTGATATCGAGCGTCCTTTTACAGAGAACTTTTTATACATGATGCGTGCCTATCCGGGAGAGAATCTTGAAATCCGTGATGTCGAGGTGAAGGCACTAGATACGATTTTTACATTGCATGCCGATCACGAGCAAAATGCGTCGACCTCAACTGTACGTGCCGTTGCCTCTACGGGGGCGCATCCGTATGCAGCCCTATCTGCTGGAATCAATGCACTGTGGGGTAGGGCTCATGGCGGTGCAAATGAGTCAGTCGTTGCACAGCTTGAATACATCGGCAGTGTAGATAAGGTAGATGAATTTATAGCGCGTGCTAAAGATCCGAATGACGAATTCAAACTGATGGGATTCGGTCATAGAGTCTATAAAAATTTTGATCCGCGTGCAAAAATTCTTAAAAATCTTTTGGATCAATTAAAAGATGAACTGGGTGTCAATAATGATCTATTAAACATAGCAGAAAAAATTGAACAGATTGCACTGAGTGATGAATATTTTATCCAGCGTAAACTTTATCCGAATATTGATTTTTATTCAGGATTAATACTCACTGCGCTTAAAATTCCAAAATCGATGTTTACGATTATATTTGTAATCGGTCGTTCAGTAGGTTGGGTCACTCAATGGATAGAGCTAAAAAATGATCCTGAAATGAAGATAGCGCGGCCAAGACAGCGTTACATCGGATACGACAAAAAGAGACTGTAGCGTATTTTGGTATAATAAGAAACTTTTACCCTAAGGAGTTTGTATGGAGTGTGAATTTCCCACCGTCAATGCAACAAATAATGAAATTAAAACTATTTTAGATGAAGTAAAAACCATAGCAGTTTTAGGGCTATCTCCTGATCCAAGTAAAGATAGTTATCGAGTTGCCGAATATCTACAGAGTGTTGGATATACCATTATTCCTGTATACCCTCAAGAAGAGATCATTCTGGGGGAAAAAGTTTACCGTTCGCTTACAGAAATACCGTTTCCTATCGATATGGTGAATATATTTCGGAAACCTGATGCGCTTGAAGCAATTGCTGATGTTTGTATTGCACGCAATGATATTAAAGTTTTTTGGGCACAAAAAGGTATAGTTAATAACAAAGCTGCAGAACGTGCTAGTAGTGCAGGTATGAAAGTAGTTCAAAATCACTGTAGTATGGTCGAACATCGACGTATTCACGGTTAAAGGTAAAAATTGATTGATTTAGAAAAAATTTATAGTGCACATGAACGTATCAAAGGGATTGTGGTTGAAACACCGTTTGCGTATGCTCCGAGACTCAGTGAAGAGTGCGGATGTGAAATTTATTTAAAAAAAGAGAATCTCCAAGTTACCGGAGCATTTAAAATACGTGGTGCATACAATAAAATAGCTATTTTGAGTGAATCAGAACGTCAATGCGGAGTAATCGCCGCAAGTGCTGGAAATCATGCACAAGGCGTGGCAATGGCAGCACAAATATTTGGAATCAAGGCACAGATTGTTATGCCTGAATCAACGCCGCTGACAAAAATTAATGGAGTGCGCTATTATGGTGCTGAAGTTATTTTGGCAGGAAGCAATTATGATGAAGCTTATGCTTATGCTTCAACGTATGGTCGTGAACAGGGAATGGTATTTGTTCATCCATTTACGGATGATGCCGTTATGGCTGGACAAGGGACAATTGCTCTTGAAATGATTAGTACTATTAATGATCTCGATGCAGTGATTATTCCCGTCGGTGGAGGTGGCTTGATTTCCGGTATCTCTTCAGTTTTTAAATCCTTGTCTCCAAAAACTCAAGTTATCGGTGTAAGTGCATTGGGCGCTCCGGCTATGAAAGAATCTTTTGAAGCAAAAAAAGCGATTGACAGTGTTTCTGTAAGAACAATAGCTGATGGAATTGCTGTACGTGATACTTCTGAAATTACATTGGGGCATATCCTAGACTGCGTTGATAGTATGGTAAGTGTTGATGATGAAGAGATTGCTAATGCTATTTTATTTTTGCTTGAGCGTCAAAAATTGGTCGTTGAGGGTGCCGGAGCTGTAGGTGTAGCAGCTGTATTGCACGGAAAATTAGGTGAATTAAAAGGTAAAAAAGTTGGCATCATACTGAGTGGCGGAAATATGGACGTAACACTTTTATCTATTATTATAGAGAAAGGGCTTATCAAATCGGGGCGTAAAATGAAACTTACGGTTACACTGATTGATAAACCAGGCGCTTTAATGAAATTAACCGAAATGCTTCAAGGGTTGAATGCTAATATAGTTCATATCGCTTATGATCGTACTTCTACGACATTGGCATACGGTGATGCCAATGTTACTATCCATTTGGAAACGAAAGGGCAAGACCATCAGTCTCAAATTCGCGTCTTATTAAAAGAGCATCGATACCTTAGCAGTGAAGAACATTAAATAGGAGTTTGTGAGAGTATGGAACCAATAAAATTATTTAATATTAAAAGCCCTATACTCCTAACTAAAACACTCTCTAATGGGCAATTGACAATTGTAGATTCCCAAAATACATTAAGAATTATCGATCCTAATACCTATGCTGTAGCGGGTGGTTTCAAAGCAAGCATACAGCACAAACTATTTATCGAATCAATCGTTGATGCTTCTATGAATGGTGAATATGCTATTTCTGTGTTACCCACAACCCATAAAGCAGCTGTTTTTAATATTTCAAAAAAAGAACTCATTTACAAAATTGGTTCTCATAGCGGTGAGATAGAGAGTGTCGCAATTGATCCGAATAATCGCTACTGTTTTACCTGCGGACAAGATGGTAAAGCGTTTGCGTGGGTACTCTCAACTTCTCGTTTAGCGTTTTCTTTACCGAGTCATTTGGATTTCATCAGTACGATTGCTTTTGATAATCGCGGGCAGTGGGTTGCAACAGGAAGTTTTGATCGTACAATTAATGTTTTAAACCTCTCTACACAAAAGCATCCGATTAGATTACGCGGACATAACAGTGTCGTCATGAAAATTGTATTTTTACCGGAAGCAAAACTACTTTCGGCAGAAAAAGAGGGGGCCTTGATACTCTGGGACATCGCAAGCGGAAAAGTAATTAAACGTTTGACAAAAATGAATGATGATATTACGACGATGATTACTAGCCCTGATTATCGGTTTGCCTTTGTAGGGACAAAACTCGGACATATCGGTTTATATGACTTACAAACGATGGAACTTGTGAAACAGCGCTATCTTGTCGAAGGTGAGCAAATTACCAGCATGACATTTCTCGAAAGCCCTTTACGATTAGCGGTCGGGACTATGGATGGAATCGTCCGTGTGTACTCACTTTTTGGGGATGAAGCATTATACATGGGTATGTTGCGAGAACGTCAATATAAAGCATTTTATGATGCACTGGAAGATAACCCGATATTAGTTTATGGGAAACCTTATTTCTTGGCAGAGCAGATTTGGTCAGATGTGATTGAAAAAGCACGTGCGTACTTAGAAAAGAAAGAATTTAGCAAAGCTAAAGAGTTACTCAATATGTTTGCGGGTATACCAAGAAAAAATGGGATGATTTCTCAAATCTTGCATGATTATGAAAAATATCCTCAATTTTTGACATCTGTCAATGAAGGACGTTTTACGTTAGCGTATTCGATGGCAAAACAATATCCGGTTTTTAAAGACTCTGAGCCATATCGTAAAATGGAACTTAACTGGAGAAAGCTTTTTACGAAGGCACAAGAGTTGATCAATAAATCAAATGGTGAAGATCAAGCACGTACATTATTGGCTCCCTACAGAGGTATTTCTGAAAAAACGGTATTGATTCAGCAACTCTTTGAGCAACGTAGAATGTATGAATATTTTTTAAAAGTGATTGCTCAACGCGATTATGTCAAGTTTTTCGATTTGGTTAAAGCACTCCCATTTTTAAAAGAATTTTCTGAATACAATAAAATAATCGATTATGCAGATAGAGTTTATATACAGGCTCAAAAATCGTATACAAGCGGCGAATATGCGACGGCAAAAAAAGCGTGTGATATTTTGGTTGCATTTCCTGCGTATGCCCATGAAGCCAATGGAATAATTGAAGCGATTAGAGTTAAACATCTCTTTTATGATGCGATAACATCCAATAATCTTCTAAATGCTTTCGCATATCTTAGTGCATACCCATTGCTTTATGATATTCCGGAAGCGCAGTTATTGGAACAACAATGGAATTTAATAGTTGATAAAGCACAAAAATATGCGGCAAAAGGGTTGGCAGCAAAAACTTTGGAAGTATTTGAACCGTATAAGTCTATACAAGACAAATATGTTGCTATGGGAAGCGTTATGGCACAGTCTTATTGCGTACAGCTAGAGCATAAAATTCGAGCAAAAGAGTCTTCTTCTGTGATTGAAAATGGCATTACCTTGTATGTAAAAACTTTTGGTATTGATCAAGGCATTTTGACGGTCTTTGGTTATTTCAAAAATAGATATGAGACGCAACTTGATTTGGAATTATTAAAGCAAGGATCACTAGAATCATGGACACCGGCAATTCAAATAGAAAATATATGTACCGGTATTTAGATGATAGCAATCGATTTAGGCTCCAATACGATACGTTTTATTGAGTATGACGGGAAAATATGGGGAAAGAGATTTGAAAAAATAGTTAAAACTGCCGAGTCTTTGTACGAGACAGGAAAAATTGGCGAAAATGGATATCAACGAATTATTGATGCTATTGTAGAAGCAAAAAGTATATTTGATTTTTCGATTCATGAAGTTGTCGGTTATACCACTGCAGCCATGCGAATGGCTTTAAACTCTCATGAAATTATTGAAAAAATAGCAGTAGAAACAAATGTAAAATTTGTCATTATTGATCCGAAAAAAGAGGCGTATCTTACGCTAATGGCAGTACGTTATCGCCTTAATAAACTTGCACTTGAACCCACTTCATTCATTTTAGCCGATATTGGTGGAGGCTCAACAGAACTTATCCATTGTGATAATGATCATGTGGTCTTTGCAAGTCTTAATTATGGTATTGTAACCCTTTCAGAACGCTCCGCTACTTCTGAATTATTAAGAGAAAATCTTATTGAATTTAAAAAACAGGTGTCTGAAGCTATAGAAGCAAGACCGATAAAACAACTTGTTCTGACTGCCGGAACGCCTACCACAATTGCCGCATATATTAACGGCATGGATTATGAGAGCTATGATCAGGATAAAATAAACGGTTATCGGCTTTCATTGGCTGAATGTTTTCGTGCTTATCATGAATTGTTAGATATGGAAGAGCCTATCCGTGCTAAATATGTTGGAATAGGGCGTGAAAAACTCATTGTTGCGGGCATATTGATGGTTACGGCTATATTTGAAGCATTTGAATGTAACGATGCAATCATTATCGACGATGGACTGCGTGAAGGGATTGCTTTAGAATACTTTGAATCATTAATGGCTTAAAATAATAGTGTAAAAATATACATGTATTGAATCAGAGTGTTTTGTCATATATTTTTGACCTCATGGAACAATTGGTTATAATAGAGGTTATATAAAGAGGGGGAATATATTTGAAATTAATTAATATTAAGCGTGTGGGAATACTTCTCCGTCCTTCAACCCCTGAGTTAAAAGAGATGTTTTTCGAGGCAAAACGTATATTTGAAGCAAAGAATATAGAGGTAATAATTGATAATATTAGTGGTGGTATGATTGATGTGATGGGTCAGCCATTTGATATGATGTGTCAAAACTCTGACTTTTTGGTTACTATTGGCGGTGATGGGACTTTAATCTCTGCTGTTCGTCGTTCGTATCGTTATCAACTTCCTGTTTTAGGGATACATGCCGGTAAATTAGGCTTTTTAGCTGATCTTGATTTTAGCGAACTTGAATCTTTTTTAGATAAATTATTGATTGGAGAATACCGTATAGATCAACGTGCAGTGTTGCAGGCTACGATTGTAACTCCAAATGGAGAGAGTGAAATTTTTGCTTTTAATGATATCGTTTTGACACGCCCTTCGATTGCTAAGATGATCCGACTTGAGACGTTTGTTGATGGGCGCAGTTTTAATACTTATTATGGTGACGGTGTAGTCGTTTCTACGCCTACAGGTTCAACTGCTTATAATTTATCGGCTGGTGGACCCGTGTTGTTCCCATTGACACAGGTTTTTGCCCTTACACCTATTTGCCCTCATTCGTTGACGCAACGACCTGTTGTTTTACCCGGTCATTTTGAAATTATGATGAAAACTCCTGACGCTAGTGCATTGGTAATTATTGATGGTCAGGATTTAGTAGAAATCAGTGACAATGATACGGTTCACATGAAACTTGCCAGTGGTGCAGCACATTTGATCCATCGGAAAGAATTTAACTATTTTGAAGTTCTCAAAGAGAAATTAGGGTGGGGGAATTAATCTGTGATAGAAAGATTCTATTTAAAAGAATTTTTGACCTTTAAAGAGGCTGATTTAGAATTTCATCCGGGTCTAGTGGTATTTACAGGTCCTAGCGGAAGTGGAAAATCCATTTTAATGCGTTCCATCTTGGCATCGGTTGGACTGGAAAATGTTGAAGCTCAAATTTGTGAATCAAGTGTTTCTTGGGTGATTGATGAGGAACGTTTCGGGCTTCAAAATGAATCAATAAATATTTTTCGTCACGTAAAAAAAGAGAAAACCCGCTATTTTATAAACAATCAAAGCACTTCAAAAAGTTCTATGGAATCGATCAGTTCAACTCATTTACGTCATTTAAGCTTAAAAGACTACAGTGATTTTGAAGCATCTGCATTATTGAATCTAATTGATGATCGGATTATTGCTACTAATCCTCAGCATAAAATTAATCTAGAGTTGCATCGTATAAAATTTGCTGAATTTAAAACATTTTCTGAAAAACTTCGTCTTATTGAAGAGCAGGAAAAACACCTTGCAGAATTAAAAGAATTTGCAGCGTATGAGATCAATAAGATAGATACAATAAAACCAAAAATTGGTGAAGATGAAGAACTAAATATCATTAAAAAGCAACTCTCTAAAAAAGAGAAAATTGAAAAAGCAATTGAACAATCACAAGGTATTTTTTTATATGAATCACATGTAAGCTCTGTATTAGGACTTTTGGATGTAGATAGTGCTTTTTTTGATGATGCAATGAATGAATTGCGTGGTATATTCGAAAGCTCCTTGGAGCGCCTTGAAGAGTTAGAAGAAGTATCAGTAGAATCCGTACTTGATCGTATAGAACAAATATCAGAGCTAAAGCGTCGTTATGGAAGTGTCGAGGAAGCATTGATTTATCGAGATCAAAAGGTTCTTGAACTTGAATCGTATGAGAGAATTGAACATTCAAAAGCGGATTTGTTTAAGCAAATTTCACTATTAAAATCTCAACTGGAAGTCACTGCTAACGAACTTTCTAATTTACGTCACGGAGTTTTAAAAGATACATTAAAAACGTTAAATAGCTATCTCGGTATGCTTTATTTACGTGAAGCGACATTAGAACTTGAACCATGTATTTTAAACGAAGCAGGGACAGATAAAGCCATTCTTGGTCTATCAGGGACCAAACTCGATAAACTTAGTTCCGGAGAGTTCAATCGTCTTCGTCTTGCTTTGTTAGCACTGGGCGTTGAGAATATGAGTGGTGATGGTGGAGTATTGATGCTTGATGAGATTGATGCAAATCTGAGTGGTGAAGAGTCTATGAGTGTAGCAAAAGTATTACGACATCTTTCAACTCGCTATCAAATCTTTGTCATTTCACATCAGCCGCAATTAACATCTATGGGGCAACAACATTTTTTGATTTATAAAGATAATGAGAGTCGTGTACGCGAACTCAATGATTCAGAGAGAATTGAAGAGATTGCACGAATCATTAGCGGTGAAGCAATTAGCGATGAAGCCATAGGCTTTGCCAGAGATTTATTTGAACGTTCACGAGGACTATGATGATAATAGATACCCATATTCATTTGGATGATGAACGCTATGTTGAAGATTTTGATGAAATGCTACTTCGGGCAAGAGATAATGGTGTCCAAGCTTTTATTATTCCTGGAGCTCATCCTGGTACATTGTCACGAGCTGTAGAAATTTGTGAGCGCTATGAGGATATTTATTTTGCTGTTGGTGTTCATCCGTATGACATAGGAAGAATAGCGAGTGTTGATTTTGAGTATTACGTTAGTCATTCTAAATGTGTAGCTATTGGTGAATGTGGCCTTGATTATTTTCGTCTTGAAGGCTCTGATGAAGAGAAAATGGATGAAAAAAAACGTCAAGATGAAGTATTTCGCTATCAAATTAGGCTTGCAAAATTGTATAAAAAACCGCTTATCGTCCATATTCGTGATGCCAGTCATGATGCAAAAATGGTTTTATTGGAAGAAGGTGCGGAAGAGGTTGGTGGTGTATTGCATTGTTACAATGCAGACGATGAACTTTTAAGTCTATCTGATAAAAATTTTTATTTCGGAATAGGTGGAGTCATTACCTTTCAAAATGCAAAAAAATTAATCAACATCATTTCTCGTATTCCACATAATAAACTGCTAATAGAGACTGATGGCCCTTATTTAACTCCTCATCCACATCGTGGTACACGAAATGAACCCGCTTATACGCGGCTAGTTGTGGACAAAATAGCGGGATTATTGGAGTTAAAGATTGAGGATGTTGAATTAATCACAACTAAGAATGCAAAAAGTCTTTTTGGTATAGGTTAGATAATGATAGGGAAAAAGATGAGATACATTTTAATATTTATTTTTTTTCCTATAATCGCATTTAGTATTGGATTTGATTTACATGATAGTAAAAAGATTGAAGTTTTAAAACATTTTGATATACCTGCTTCATTTTTGTCCGATCCGACACTGCATGATATTTATTCCAAAAAAAAACTAGAATGTTCTCTGGACGGTTTTGCAGATTCGAGTGAAAATGCTGATATATTTATTCCTATGCTTTCTTCTTTGATTGCACAATCAGATTTACCGAGTGAATTTTTATTTGTTGCATTAGCTGAATCACGATTAAATACTTCTAGTTCATCTGTGCACGGAGCTGCTGGACTTTGGCAATTTATGGAGCAAACAGGTAAACTTCAAGGACTTCATATTGATCAATACGTTGATGAACGGCGTGATCATATTAAATCCACACGTGCAGCTATTGCATACTTAAGTACATTAAAAAAAGAGTTTGGAAAGTGGTATCTGGCCCTTATTGCTTATAATTGTGGTGATGGACGTCTCAGCAGGGCAATACGTAAAGCTGGGAGTGACGATTTAAAAGTTCTTGCTGATCCAAGAAGAGGGTATCTTCCTCCTGAGAGCCGAAATTATATACGTAAAGTAATTGCATTAGCTTTTTTAGGAACTGAAGATACTTTTTTATCTCAATATGACACGGTTGCAAACAGTGACCACGATAATCCGATTTCAACGATTTATTTACCAGAAGGTGAAAATATTGATCGTATTGCAGCTGTATTGGAAATGCCAAAAAACAAATTAGTTAAATTAAATACTCATTTGAAAAAAGGGATTACACCTCCAAATGAAGAGTCGTATCCCGTTTATATTCCTAAATCAAAATTAGATGAATTTCGTCAAAAATATCGGACAAATGAGCTAAAAGGATATTTTCTCATGCATCGTGTAAAGTCTGAAGATACATTAGCACGAATTTCTAAGCGATACAATATTTCTGAAAATGCGATTATGATAGAAAATATGATTGCCGATGAACATGATTTAGGTGAAAAACGGTATTTAAAAATACCTGTTAACAAACCTTCTGTTAAAATGGTTGGTTTTCATAAGGCAAAAGCCGGTGAAACACTTGCTTCAGTCGCTACATTGTATAATTTAACAATTGAACAGATTAAACGTAATAACCCTTTTACGACAAATTTGTTAAAAGAAGGGGAGGAAGTGAAAATTGATAATTAAATTTTTTTTAATTGTATTTCTCCTTTTTTTAGGTGGTTGTACAACTAAAACGGGTTCGTATTCATATAGACCATCTCAACAATATCCATCTGATAAATTAGCGATGAATTCATCAAATATTTATAAACAAAATGGTGACTTACATCCTACAATGAGACCATATACTGTTATGGGAAAAGTATATTATCCAACGGTGGTAAGTATCGGTGACAGGTTAACTGGAAGAGCAAGTTGGTATGGGAATGATTTTCATGGCAAGCAAACTTCAAGCGGTGAATCATACGATATGTATGCTATGACAGCAGCACATAAAACTTTACCAATGAATACGGTTGTTAGAGTAACCAATATGGAAACAAATGCTAAAACGGTTGTTCGGATTAATGATCGAGGGCCCTTTGTTGAAACTCGGATAATAGATTTATCATATTCTGCTGCCAATGAGCTAGGTATTGTTCAAAAAGGAAGTGCGAATGTTACATTAGAAGTGCTTGGATTCGAACCAAATGGAAGTCGTTCGATTAATATTCAAAATTTGGCTCAGGGACCAAAAGAGAGTATTATGAGTACTTTTTATGTACAAATTGGTTCATTTGAACGGTTTGAAGGTGCTTCTTATACAAAACAAAAGTACGCATCTTTTAAAGGCTATAATGCAATCATTAAAGATACTGAGTATAATGGCAAACGTTTATTCCGTGTATGGCTAAGCGGTTTTAAAAGTGAAGCCGAAGCACGTGACTTTATATCTCAGGGCTACTTTAGAGGCTCATTTATCATAGGGGAATAGTATGATTCATAAAAAACGTCAAACAAAAGAGACAAATATTGAGCTTTCACTTACCATAATGGGAGAGGGAAAAAGTTCCATTTCTACGAAAGTAGGTTTTTTGGATCATATGCTCGAAAGTTTTGCTAAACATGCGCAAATTGATTTAAATGTCATATGCGATGGAGATGTTCATATTGATGATCATCATAGTGTTGAGGATATTGGCATTGTTTTAGGGCAAGCACTGCGTGAGGCAATTTATCCGATAGAGCAGGTCGAACGATTTGGCAGTGCAGTCATTGTTATGGATGAAGCGGCTGTAAGTTGTGATTTGGATTTAAGTAATAGAGCATTTTTAGTATATGATGTTCCTGTTTCAGGTAAAATTGGTACATTTGACGTCGAACTAGCCGAAGAGTTCTTTCGTGCCATCGTATTTAATGCCGGTATTACAGCTCATATTATTATGATGCGTGGCAAGAACAAACATCATATTATCGAAGCAACTTTTAAATCCCTAGCGGTTGCGTTGCGTCGCGCATTGGCACGCAATGAACGTGCAGGTGTCCCAAGTACTAAAGGTATAGTATGATTCGACTCCTGATTCTAGATGTTGATGGATGTATGAGCGATGGTAAAATTATTTATACAGCTGATGGGCTGGAACTTAAAAATTTTAATGTAAAAGATGGATTTGCAATAAAAGAATGGGTCAGGATGGGGCATTATGCAGCCATTATTACAGGTCGTAACTCCACAATTGTAGAACATCGAGCAAAAGAGTTAGATATCGCTTATTTATACCAAGGGGTAAAAGATAAACGTTCTGTAGCAATTCAAATGTGCGCAGAGTTAGCGATTGAATCTCATGAAGTTGCTGTAATCGGGGATGATCTGAACGATTACCTTTTATTACAATGGGCAGGGCAAGCCTATACACCTAATGATGGATCAGATTACATCAAAACTTTTGCACATGTACTTGAACGTTCTGGTGGTGATGCCTGTGTACGAGAAATGATTGAAAAAGTGATTCGACGTAATGGTGAAGAAGAGAAATTTTTATCGCGTTGGATGTAAATGTCAATAAATATATTTTTTACAGTTATCGCATTATTGTTGATTGGAATGTATGGGTATTTTAAACCTAGCTATTTAGTTCATCAAGATGCACGTGAAGTTCCTAAATTGGAACTGGAAGCTTTTACGTTGTATGAAATTTCCCATAAAGGGGTAGATCATGTGTTGGAAGCTAAAAATGGAAAAGAATTTGAAGATCGTTATGAGGTAACGTCAGCTAAATTTAGCGATAATACCAAACGATTATTTCAAACTGTCAGCGCAGATCAGGCTAAATATAAAGATGATCTAATTACCCTTAGAGGAAATGTAAATTTTGTTCGAGAAGATGGTCTAAAGTTTGTTTCGGATGAAGGAAAATATAACACAAAATCTTCTTTGATACATACTGAAGGCCCTTTTGTTATTACTCAAAATCACAATCGTGTGGAGGGTACAAAGCTTGATTATAATACGAATCAAGATACTGTAAATGCATACAAAGTTAGTGGTAGTTATCAATTAAATTAGGAATTTATAATGATTAAATCAATTGCAGTTTTATTTATTTTTATCGTTACGTTTTCAATGGGCGAAGAGCTTAAAGTTGTTTCTGATAATTTTAAAGGTGATCAACTCAAAGGAGTTTCAATTTTTACTGGAAATGTAAAAGTAGAAAAAGGGTCTGATGAACTTAATGCTTCAAAGGTAACAATTTTTACGGATAAAGATAAAAAACCATTCAAATATTTAGCAGAAGGTGATGTGTCATTTTATATAGTTACTGAGCAAAAAGAGAAATACAAGGGTAATGCACAAAGTGTTATATATTTACCAAATGAGAACGAATATCAATTTTATAAAAAAGTTGATTTAATACGCTTAGATGATTATCGTCGTGTGAAAGGTGATAAAGTTGTTTTAAATACAACTTTAGGACATGCAGCTGCAGAAAGTACACCAGGTGAACCTGTAGTTATGATTTTTACGCTAGAAGATAAAAAAACTAAAAGTTTATCAAAATGATAGAGATAATTGATTCTTTCTTTGTTACGTCAGCACCAAATATCAGACTCGCACCTGAAAATGAATTTCAAAATGAAGTGGCATTTATGGCTCGTTCAAATACCGGTAAAAGCTCTTTGCTGAATACCTTGACGAATCGAAAATCACTTGCAAAAGTATCTGCAACTCCAGGTAAAACACGTTTAATTAACTATTTTGATGTTGTTTTTGTGGACCGTGAAAATGGTGAAAAATTATTAGCAAAATTTGTTGATTTACCAGGCTTTGGTTATGCAAAAGTTGCAAAATCGCTAAAAACTGACTGGGAAAGTAATCTGACAACTTACATTGCAGAACGTAGACAAATAGCTGTTTTTGTTCATCTTATAGATTGCCGACATCCTGATTTAGCCATAGATCAATCTGTTTCTGAATATCTTAATGAAATTTGTTTACCAAATCAATCCATACTTACGGTATTTACAAAAATAGATAAATTAAACCAAAAAGAGCTTTCGGAACTTAAAAAGCGTTTTCCTGATTCATTGATGATATCCAACTCTAAACGTAAGGGTGTTGATAAAATTGTTGAAACACTTTTTCATTTTCTAAAAAGCGATGATGATGTCTGAAATCAGTTATAAAAAACCTACACTCAGCGACATTGCAGCTATGCAGCAATTGGTTGAACCTGAAATAGAATCAGGTGTAATTTTGCCTCGTAGTAATGATGAAATTGCAACTAATATCCGATCGTATTTTTTGGCAATGGATGGTGAAAAGTTAGTTGGTTTTGTTGCACTTCATATTCATTCTCCTTTGTTGGCTGAACTTCGTTCTATGATTATTGATCAAAATTACAGAGGTCAGAATATAGGAAGTATGCTTGTTGCTAAAGCATGTGAAGAAGGAGCGAAATTAGGGCTTAAAGAGGTTTTAGCCCTTACGTACCAACAACGATTTTTTGAACGGCTTGGATTTATAGAAATCCCTAAAGAAAGCATTCCAGAGCATAAAATCTGGGCTGATTGTATTAAATGTAAACATTTTCCTGTATGCAACGAAGTTTCTCTTATAAAAATGCTCTAAATCAATTTGCATTAGTCTGTATTTATGCAGTCTATGTAAGCTTGAGCAGTTTATACCCTTTGCTGCCTCCCTTATTGGCAATTTTGTTTTTTTCTTACAACAATGCGCTAAAACGTCATGATTTATTTAGTGTAATAATTATTGTATTAATGTTATTGATTTTTGAGGCTGAAAAAGGGTTTTGGTTTGGTAGTACAGTAATATTTTTTACTCTGTTATCCCGTTTGGTAATTCCTAAAATTGATCAGATGCTTCAATGTCAAGGTTGTATGGCCGCATTTATCGTTGCTCTTGCTTATCCTGGATATTGGATATTTATATGGCTTACAAATCAAGTATTGCTATTAGCCCTTCCGATGATTGATTGGCATATAATTTTATATATAATTATTGAATTTCTAATTCTGATGGCACTTTTATGAAGAATAAAATATTACTTACCTTTTTTATTGTCATTTGGATCGGCTTAATTGTTCGTGTATTCCATTTGTCAATTCAGTCAAATGATTATTACGAGACACTCTCTGAAAATAATAGTATAAAAACAGAATTTTCTGCCCCTGTAAGAGGGGAAATACTTGACCGAAATCTTGAACCGATTGCAATTAATGAATTAGGGTTTAAGATTTCACTTGCTCCTCATCTAACGAGTGGTGATGACACTACACGTTTAGATAAAGAAATAGCCTATTTGCTCTCAATGATCCCGACATTAGATGCTGCTAAAATGTCTAAAACATATAAAATGCAGGATTCATATTATAATAATTCATTTATCGATGTGATAGATTATATACCACATGAAACGATTATTCCTCTTTACTCATTGATGAATTTACGCGATACGATAAAAATCTCCCCTTCGCCTAAACGCCTTTATCCATATGGTCCTATTGGCTCACATCTTATTGGATATGTTGCAAAAGCAAATCAAAAAGAGGTAGATGCAGACCCTTCATTAAATCTTTTAGGTCATGTTGGTAAAAATGGTATTGAAAAATATTACAATCACTTTCTACAAGGTGTTGCCGGTGAACGGCATATTAAAGTTAATGCCCATAATATTGAAATTGAAGAGATAGATCGAACGCCAACACAAGAAAATCATAATCTAGTTTTAAATATAGATATGCGATTGCAAAATTATATAACCCAAATTTTTGAAAAAAGAGTTGGTGCTGTCGTTGTTATGGATGTGCACGGTGCAGTTTATGCTGCAGGAAGCTTTCCTGAATATGATCTAAATACGTTTGTGTCCGGTATAAGCTCTGATGAATGGAATGCACTAATGAACAGTGTAGATGCCCCGTTTACTAATAAATTAATTAATGGTCTTTATCCTCCGGGTTCAACAGTAAAAACTGGTTTAGGTTTGATCTACATTACATCAGGAATGATGAACGAAAACACTACTATTTTGAGTACTGGATCAATGCGTTTGGGAAATCGTACTTTTCGTGACTGGAAAAAGACAGGGCATGGAATAACCAATATTACAAAAGCAATTGTTGAAAGTTGTGATGATTATTTTTATCAAGGTGCTCTTCTTGTTGGAATTGATAAAATGAGTTCAGGACTTTTACGCATGGGATTGGGAAAAAAAACTTTGATTGATCTGCCTAATGAATTCATTGGTACAGTTCCAAGTCGTGCGTGGAAACGAGAAAGATTTAAACAACCATGGTATCAAGGTGAAACCCTTAATACGGCAATTGGGCAAGGTAATTTTTTAGTCACACCAATGCAAATGGCACAATACACAGCGCTAATGGCTACTGGAATGTTACCCATTCCTCATACTGCAAAAATGATAGGCAATGATCCTTATATTCCTGTTCCTATAGATGTCTTGACGGCGAAAGAAAAAGAAAAATTACCGATTATTCAACGCGCTATGAGAGGTGTTTGTAATGATTCGGGAGGAACAGCAAAAGGTCACGTTGCAACTCGATTTCCAATTGCTGGTAAAACGGGAACAGCACAAACTACCGGTATAGCGCAGGGAAATCAAGCCCGTCAAAATGAGCACAGTATGGAATATCTTAAGCGATCGCATGCATGGTTTACTACCTATGGTCCAGCAGAAAACCCACAATTTGTTGTTACTGTTTTAGTTGAACATGGTGGTCATGGTGGGGAAGAGGCTGGTGGAATCGTTTCTCAGATATATAACAAGCTTGATGATCTGGGGTATATTAAGAAATAAAGTGTAAATTATTTTATTCTTCTAATGTTCTTACAATCAAGCTTTTTGGAAGATTGAACTTAACAATCAATTCTGATTCTTTATCGCGCATTTCCCCATTATCCACTTCATGATCGAATCCAAGTAGATGAAGCATACCGTGGATAAATAAGAGGGCAATTTCATTGTCTGCAGTATGCCCTAATTCTAAAGCAACACTTTCAACTTTATCAACGCTAATTACAATACTTCCCAGTGGTGCACCAGGAAATGGGTCATTAGGAAAACTGAGAACATCAGTTGGTTTATCGATTCCTCGAAATTCTCGGTTAATTTCGGCTATTTCGTCATTATGAGTCAATATAAGTTCGATTTCTTGCTCACTTAGCCCTTCAGCAATCTGCTCAAGGAGGAGAAAATCGTAATTTTTTTCGGTTTTGTTATCTAGTTCTATCATGATGACATTGTAGCATAAGGCTACCCTTGGTAAAATCACATGAAAGGGATTAGACTATGAATAAAAAAGCACTTTGTATTATGAGTGGAGGTATGGATTCAACATTAGTTGCTTATATAATGCGATCACGTGGTTATGAAATTGTAACTTTACATTTCAATTACGGACAACGCACTGTCAACAAAGAGTTAGAATCATATCGTAAGATTTGTGATGATTTAGGTGTAATAGAAAAATATGAAATAGATTTGGATTTTTTTAAAACTATTGGTGCATCTGCATTGACCGATCATTCAATTGAAGTACCAATAGGAGGAATAGAGGAGGGAATTCCGATCACCTATGTCCCGTTTCGCAACGGTATTTTTCTCTCAATTGCAACGGCGATTGCCGAAAAAGAGGGGTGCTCCTCTATCGCTATCGGAGTGGTCGAAGAGGATAGTAGTGGTTATCCTGATTGTCGTGAAGCATTTATAGATATGTTCACTAAAGCGGCAAATTTAGGAACAAAAGAGACTACGAATATTGTCATTGAGATGCCATTGGTTCATTTAAAAAAATCTCAAATTGTTCAAGAAGCATTGAGACTTGGTGCCCCCTTGCATTTGACATGGAGTTGTTATCAAAACGAAGATATTGCGTGTGGTGTCTGTGATAGTTGTCGTTTGCGTCTTCGTGGTTTTGAACATGCCGGAGTGATTGATCCTATTTGTTATGTTTGACCCTCATACTTCAGCAATAACGATTTATTATCGACCACGAAACAAAAATACGTATATTAGTGTGTCTAAGAACAAAGAAGTATCTATCCGTACACCGATAAAAGATGAATATAAAATACGAAAAATTATTGAAGAGAGAACGCATTGGATTCGAAATAAGCTTGAGTCGATTAATTTGTCACCGATACAATCCTATACCTTTGGTGAAACGATACGCTTTCGTGGAGAATTACTTACTGTAGAACAATTGCCACAATTGCATAAAATGGTGATGAAATCTAAAAACAGTAAGGATATGGAAAAATATTATTATAAATTTTATAAAGATGAAGCAGAAATAACATTACCGTCAAGAATACACTATTATTCAAAAAAGATGGGTTTATCGCCTACAGAGATACGGTATAAAAAAATGCGTCGTAGATGGGGCAGTTGCACGAATACTGGGATTGTGACTTTTAATACCTTAATGTTACAATTATCGTATGAGCATATTGATTATATTATTGTACATGAATTGGCACACTTAAAATACATGAATCATTCAAAAGATTTTCATGCATTTGTAAGAATAATATTAGGGAATGAAAAAGAATTACGGCAGCAACTCAAGCAACTACATATCAGTTAAAAATCGAGTTCTAATTGCTTCATAGATGAGCGGGTAGGACGTAAGATATTTTTATCTACACCTGCAACTAAAGCAAAATGAAAATCTTTTGTTTGTAATAAAGAAATTATTTCTTCTGGATATCGATAAAATATAATATTTTCTACACCAATGGTAAGCGAAGATCGCATAGAATCAGGTAGGAGATAAATAATTTTTGCCCATGATGCTTGATCCGCTAAAAAATCAATTTGTTCATCAATCAATTCTAGCAAAGGTTCAAATATAATCACTCGATCACTACTGCCAAATTCTTTTATTTCAAGCCTTGAATTTGTAAATACTGGAATAAAATGACCTATTTTTCCAAATCCTTTGATTTGAAAAGGAATTCGTAAAAATGTGTAAAAAAAGAGGATATGCTCTAAGTAAGGGATAAAAAATGGAGAAAGCATTTGGCGTTCATAAAAAGTATCATTATGGATAAATGAAGTTTCAAAAAGGGTTTGTTCGATAATTGTAATGGTACTTTCTTGTGCTCGAATAAGTTGAGAATGTTCAATAAATATATCCGGATCTGTGAGTGCTGGAGAAAAGAGAACGATGGAATTTTTCTCAAGAATCCATAGTTTTTCCCATATTTGACTCATTGAACCTTCAATATTGCAAAATGTAGGTGGTGTAGAAATCATTGATGACAGTCGAAGTGAAATCGGATCACAAGCGTATACCTGTAGCTCTTTTTCGAGCAGATAAAATCTTAATAGTTTTTTGAGAGAAGAATCGATATTATCGATTTTGATCCATGCAACTTCACTATCAGATATTTGAGTAGGTTTGTCAAAAATTATTCCGTAGGCACCGTGTAAAATGGCTTCTTCAATATCATCTGGCGAATAAGCAATAAAAAGTGATCCTCGTTTAACTTTGGAAGGCTCAAAGACAGCATTCTCAAATTGACTGATAGAAGGATCTCCTAGAAGAGCCCCCTTTGTTAACGCGAGGATATTTTCAAGTCTCATCCAACAGAACTTCCGCTTTTACGCGTTTTTTCAGGACGTATAAGGGATAAACCATCGCTATCTTTTGCAGCCAAAAGCATCCCTTCAGAGAGCATACCCATAAGTTTTGCAGGTTTGAGATTGGCTACAGCACATACTTGTGTTCCAATCAATGATTCTGCACTGTAATATTCACGGATTCCAGCAATAATTTGGCGTGGAGATTCTTCTCCGAGATCAATATGAAGTTTAAGAAGTTTTGAACTTTTTGGAACTTCTTCAGCTGCAAGAACAGTGCCTATTTTGATGGATGATTGGAAAAATTGATCAATCGTGATAAGACCATCTGGAGATACAGTAGTCTCTTTTTTATCTTCCATTTTTGCTTGTTCTACTTTAGGTACAGATGCTTCACTCATCGCTTTTGGCGCTTCTTGCATGAGCGGTTCTTCCACGCGCGGAAAAAGAGGGGGGATTTTTTTGATTGTAAAGGTCTCCAGAAGCCCTTTATTGATGATGAGACGATTATAGCTCTCTGTTGTGATCTCAAATCCGAGCGCATCGGCAATTTTTGCCGTTGTACTTGGCATAATAGAGTGAAGCATAACCGACGCTTTTGCCAATAAATTGGCAACCAAAGCAACTGTCGCAAGAGCTTCATCATTGCGCCCTTCTTTGATTTTTACCCAAGGTGCATGTTCTTCGATCGCTTTATTTCCGATGGTAAACACTTTCCATAACTCTTCGAGGAAACGGTGAAGCTGAAGCTCATAGAAATAGGTGTGTAAAGAGTCCAAGATAGTATGAGCATCGTTTAGCTCTTTGGCATGGTATTTTTCTACATCGACACTATCGATCACAAAGTCTGAATATTTTTCAGACATTCCGATAATACGATTGAGTAAGTTTCCGAGATCGTTGGAGAGGTCAGAATTCATGCGGTCAATTAGTGCACGTTGGGAGAAATCACCGTCTTGCCCGAACGGTACTTCACGCATCATGAAATATCGGAAGTTTTCAGCACCGTAGTGTTGTGCTACTTCACGCGGATCAACCACATTTCCTTTGGATTTTGACATTTTTTCACCATCACGCGTCCACCATCCGTGAGCACCGATATGTTTAGGCAAGGGTAAACCGAGACTCATCAAAAATGCCGGCCAGTAGATCGCATGGAAACGTAGGATATCTTTTCCTACCAATTGAACGTTTGCAGGCCAGAAATCCATTTTTGCTTCATCAGAACCGTATCCTAAAGCCGTCACGTAGTTCATTAGTGCATCGAGCCACACGTACATAACGTGCTTTGGCTCATTAAGTGATTCAGGAAGATGAACCCCCCAGCTAAAACTGGTACGGGTAACGGATAGATCATTTAAACCGCCCTTGACGAAGCTAATAACTTCGTTACGGCGTGATTTTGGGAGGATAAATTCCGGATGGGCTTCATAATATTCCAAAAGAGGTTTTTCATATTTGGATAGACGGAAAAAATAGCTCTCTTCTTTTAAAATTGTCGTTGCTCTTCCGCAGTCAGGGCAACATCCACCATCCATGAGTTGGGATTCAGGAAAAAATGTTTCACAGCTGACACAGTAGTTTCCTTCGTAAAAATCTTTATAAATATCCCCATTTTCATACATTTTGGAAAATGCGGCTTGAACCCCTTTTTTATGGCTCTCATCGGTCGTTCGGATAAATTGATCGTAACTAATATCAAATTCATCCCATAAATTGCGAAACGTTGCACTAATCTCATCAGCAAACTGTTGTGTCGGTTTCTCCAGTTTTTTAGCCGCTTCTTCGATTTTTTGTCCATGTTCATCCGTTCCGGTTAGGAAATAAGTTTCGTTCCCTTGCAGTCGAGAATAACGGGCCAGAGAATCAGCGATAAATGTCGTGTAAGCATGACCGATATGAGCTTCACCATTAACATAATAAATTGGAGTAGTAATGTAATTTTTCATGATATATTTATTCCCTAATTAAATTAAAAATCAAATCCGCCAGTTTCACCCTTGGACATACTGTCGTATACGCTTCGGATGTATTTGGTTCGGATTTCACAGCCAATGCACTCACTGCAAATATAGCAGCTGTTTAAATTACGTTCTTGCTGGCAAGACTGAAGTTTTTGCATCGCGTCATCCAATCGTATTTCATAGATATCATTGTTCTCTGGCATAGACACTCAAAACCTCATTTATCTCATCGCATGAACCAAAAAAACATGGGCTGGTATCATGGACGTGCCTAGGTTCTTTTTCCAAAACACGCGATCTTCCATCAACAGCTTTACCACCAGCTTTTTCGAAAATAAAGGCAAAAGGGAATACCTCAAAAAGCATTCGTAATTTTCCTTCTGGTTTGTCTGATGCTCCAGGGTAACTAAAGAGACCGCCACCTTTGAGCAATATTTGATGCAAATCAGGAACCATACCTCCAGAATATCGGAGACGATATCCTCGTGTAAAAAATGAGTCAATCATCGTTTTATGAAATGGTGCCCAGCACTGTTGCGTACCACCGGGAGCGTTTATTTTCCCTTTTTCATTCAAGCGTATTTCTTTGACATATTCAAAGTCTCCCGCTTGAAGGAGATAGAGTGAAACTTTATCTTCATAGGCAAATACCAATTCTACACGAGGACCATAAACAACATAACAGCTTCCGACCATCTTACTTGGGGTAAATGCACCTTCATAAATACCGAAGATCGAACCGACACTGAGATTGACATCAACTAATGATGAACCGTCTAATGGATCAAATGCGATGAAATAGTGACCGCTTTCATTGAGAACCATCGGGTGTTCTTTCTCTTCACTTGCAATAGTGTGGACACTCGTAATATGACTTAACTCTTCTTCGATAATCAAATCACTTTGTATGTCGAGCTGAAGTTGTGTTTCACCCGAACTATTTTGCTCTTGCGAGTAGCCAATATCTTTCACATCAATAGCATCTTTGATCCGTATAGCACTTGTTTGTATCGCTTTTAAGATAGTGTTCATTGCATAACCTTTGCATTAGTTAAAATCCACTCGATCACTTGATCGGGGTTGTTGAGATCGAGCAAATCGATTCCATTTGGAATAACATAGTTTTTTGTATCAATACTCTCGTCAATAGCCAACGCATTCATATAAGGAAAATAATCGGTGTCAATTGAACTTCTAAAGATACTGATGCGCGGGAGAGGTAAATTTTTTAACCCCTCAACAAGTAAAACGTCGAATTCACCAAAAAGTGCAATCAGTTCATCGAGTTCTTTGTGACGTTGTGAAAAATAAGTGGTACGGGTTGGTGACGTGACAATAACTTCAGCTCCGGTATCACTAAACTTATAGCTGTCTTTACCTGGAACGTCAAATTGGGCTTTATCTTTCGGATCATTTTTTATGATGGCTACTTGTAAATTATGTTCATGAATTAATTTACGTGCGACTTTAAGGATTAATGTTGTTTTTCCGCTATTGGAGGGGCCGGTAAACGCAACTGCTAAACGTTTTTTCAAAAAAATCAACCTCTATTAAATTAGGGGTATTATAGTCAAGGTTCATTTTAAACTTTCTAAAGAGTTTCAAAATATTTTTAATTTCGATGAATGCTTATAATGAGTTGTAAGTTGATGTAGGATAAAGTTTGAAAAAGAATTGTAAATAAAGAGGTTACCAATGTTAAAATATGTTGCTGTATTAATGATAATGATGGCTACGTCTTGGGCTTCAGATGTTGTGGCTTTTGTAAAAAATGTTCAAGGTGATGCAATACTAAAAAGAGATACGACATCACAGCCTGCCCAAAAAGGTGAACAGCTTTTTCGTCGTGACATTATACAAACCGGTGCCACTGGTACTATGGGGTTATCCTTTAATGATGGAACTCGAGTAGCTGTAGGACCCAAAAGTATTTTAGTCATAGATGATTATGCTTTTGAGCCTTCTCAAAAAGAATTTCGTTTTGACCTCTCTTTACAAAAAGGAACTGCTTTGTTTGAATCAGGAAAAATCAGTAAATTAGCACCTGAAAAAGTACGATTTCAAGTGCCGCAAGGGGTAATTGGAATTCGTGGTACAAAATTTTTAGTGGAGGCTAAATAATTATGGAGCCATTATTTATTTGGACTGTTTTTATCCTGTCATTGCCATTTCTGAGTTCTGAGCCAAAAACAACTGTAGTACTGTTAGATAATGATTCAGCACATAATGCTATTGATGTTTCTACGCAAGCAGGAAAAATAACCATAGACAAACCATATGACTACACAACTTTGAATTCATTAAATGCAAAACCTTCTGAAATTAAACAAACTGATGCTGATGCGATACGTGAAAAATATTCTGATGTTCTAAATGCACTTCCTACTAAAGCAGTTTCTATGCTATTTTATTTTGAACCTGGTACAGCAGATATCACACAAGCATCGAAAGATCAAATTGAAGAGCTTATAAATACTATTAAAGAGCATCAGCCAGCTTCTATTGATATTATAGGGCATTCCGATCGTGCCGGAGACGCAGATAAAAATTATGTTTTAGCGCTTGAACGAGCTAAAACTGTAGAAAATTTTCTTATTGAACGCAAAGTAGATATTGAACGGAGAACAGTCCTTTCATATGGTGAAAATGATCCTATCGTACCAACCGAGGATGGTGTTTCAGAACCTTTGAACCGTCGTGTTGAAGTAACAGTACGCTGATTATATGAAATCTGCTTTTCTCGCAGCAGGATCACTTGTTTTAACGATATTGTTTTATTTATTTTGGTGGCAAAGCCCTTTGCTTACCTATCTTGATTACAAGTTTTATGATCGTCTAAATTATTTATTTCCTTCTCATCATATTCCGAGTTCAACAATAATTGTTGAGATCGATGATAAAAGTTTAAAGGCATTAGGTCAGTGGCCATGGCCTAGAATGATTACTGCTGATTTAGTCAATAAAATTGGAGATGCTAAGCCGTCTGCTATTGTATTTGATATTGTTTTTTCTGAGCAAGATAGGTCATCACCTACGACATTGAGCGCATTTTATCGTGATTTTTTTAAGATGAATGTTACAATTAGTGGACTACCTGAACCATTGCAAGATAATGACAAAATCCTTTCAAGTACAATGCATCGGTTTAATACAGTACTTCCTGTTTTTTCAGATATTTCCACGCAAAGCCAAAAGTGTTTAGTACCTTCTATTGTAACAAAACAAGGGGAAGTCAATATTGATAATATTCAGAAGTTGAGTACACTAGTATGCAATTTACCTATCTATCAAAATAATGCAGATTCAATAGGTCATATCCATGCATCAGCTGATAGCGATGGAATCTTGCGTAGATTATCGTTATTAATGGCTTATCAGAATAAAATGATTCCTACTTTGGGAATGTCAGCCGTATCGTCGGTAGAATCTAATGTCCATTTGTTCCCAATAACACCATTTATGGGAGATATAGGATTTGATATCGGAGGTAATAAATTTGCTTCAGATGAACATGCAAACGCATTGCTTTCATTTTATCCTTATGAACAATATGAGCGAATATCTGCCTATGATATACTCAGTGGACAATATGATCCTAAAAAAATAGAGGGAAAATTTGTCTTTATTGGTGGGACGGCATTTGGATTAGACACATGGCATACGATTGCTGATGGGACAATTCGACCAGGTGTGTATGCTCATGCTACGATGGTGAATAATCTGTTAAATGGCGATTTGAAAGTTCAGCCTTCTTTTTACCAAAGTTTAAATATCGCAACTTCACTAATGAGTGCAATAATACTGTTGATACTTATGATTCGAAAACGCTATTTGAGTGTTATCTTTGTATTCTTTAGTTTGATTTTGACTGCTACATTGATTGCCTATATTATCTGGTGGCAAAATATTTATATATCTATTGGATTTTACGTTGTTCCATTATTTTCTTATCTGTTTGTATTGTCACTTATGATGTTTTTTATCGATTATCGCGATAAGAAAATATTTATTGAAGATATAAAGCGTACATCTGAACAAAAACTTCGTTTAAAAAGTGCACTCGAAGAAAGTGAAAGTGAAATAGAATACCAAAAAATGATGTTATTTCAACAATCGAAACTTGCTGCAATGGGTGAAATGATTGATAATATTGCTCATCAATGGCGACAGCCTTTAAATATGTTAGGAATAATAGTTCAAGATGTCGAGTATGCATATAAAGCAGGTAAAATAGATAGTTTTTATATTGATACGATGACATCAGAATCAATGGAACAGATTCTTTTTATGTCTCAAACCATTGAAGATTTTCGTAATTTTATTAAACCTGATCAAAAAAATTTTCCATTTGACCTGAATCAATCTATTGCTGAGTCACTTCAGTTATTAGCGGTAATGTTCGAATCAAATGATATCGATATTGATATTGCTTATAGCGATGAGCCTCTATATCTTTTTGGCTCGTCAAGCGAATTTAAACAGGTGATGATTAATTTACTCCATAATGCACGCGATGCTTTTATAGAGAAAAAGATAAATAAACCTACTATTAAAATTTCTATATTTGGCGATGACACATGGGTAACAGTTATAATCGATGATAATGGAGGGGGGATAGCTCCTGATGTTATAAATCGAATATTTGAACCGTATTTTACAACGAAAGAAGAGGGCAAAGGGAGTGGTATTGGTTTGTATATGACATACTCTATCATACGAACTAAAATGGGAGGAAATATTGAAGTCATTAATATTGAGGGTGGAACATCATTTACACTGACTCTTCCTCGTTGGAAAGGCTCGTATGAGATGTTTGATACTTTAAATATCTAAGGCGAGTTAACGTATAATAATGGTTATACGAATAAAAAGGATTATGATGCGATTTTCTTTGATAGCTTTATTAGCATTATTGGCGTTTAGTGGATGTGCACAAAAAGGGGCATTTGACCTCTTTAAGATGGATGAAGCGCACGAACGAGCAGTTGAGCAATTGCGAAGTGGAACCATTGTTATGTCATTTGAAACAAAGGCAATTTTTTCTTCTTTATATCTTAATAAAGTTGATCCATCCAAATATCATGATGGGGAATATTTTCTCGTAGCACTTTATTTTGACACAGATAATAGAACAATCAAAAATAGAGATTGGGAAACATATGGATATTCTTTGACATTAAATGGCAAAAAAGCGGCTGTTATTGAATCTATTGATGACAAAGATATGAGACGATCATTAATGCCTGTTCAAAACAACTGGAACCGATATTATCTTATTCGTTTTGACTCAACATCTGTACCTTCATTAGCGCTTCGGCTCGAAAATAATCAGACTGGCTCGGTTGAATTAAATTATCAAAAAGAGTCATTATAGAAACAGGCTCACCCAATATTTTTTTATAGATAACATAGTTGGCAAGTACTCTCTTGCCATACTCTCGATTTTCATCATTGCCAATGATTTCCATACTTAAGTATGGTTCATATTCTCCTGGTAAAAATCTTTTTCCCTCTGTTAAAAGTCGCTTTGTTGAACCTAACCCGCCATTGTATCCATAAGCAACCAGCAACGGGTTATATAGATGACTAATTAAATGTTTTAAATGGTATACAGAATATTTGATACTAAGATCAGGTTGCAACATATCAAAATAAGTAGTAGGTTTTTCAGGAAGTACTTTACTGATAGAATCAATATTAAATGGCATGATTTGCATCAAACCTAGTGCAAATGAACGAGATATAAGACCGGGAATAAATCGTGTTTCTTGGCGCATTAATGCATATACCAGTGCTTTTTCATCATTGCTTAGAGTCATCATATATTGATCATAAGGCATTGTGAAATTATGAATGTACGGCTCATAAGTACGTTCCAAAATATAACCCTGTACACCTATGGAATCTTCACTATCACAACGATCTATGAGGGATGCAATAGAATCAGAAGTAGAAGATTTTATTTCTTCAGCAAATTCACGCCATTGAAATGGATCTATTCCGTTAATACTATGATTATTATGCGTCGTTGGAAGTGTAGTAAAATAATTTTCAGTTGGAAGATTCAATAGTTCTCTTGCATAAAGAACGTACATATTAATATCGAGACTTTTGGATAGTTCATTTAGGAATTTTTCATTTTTTGTTATTTGATATTCCCAAAAAAGTGTTTTATCTTTGTCAATAGGGGAATAATAGAGTCTTTTCGATTCTTTTAAATGATCCAATGCGATATCAATTCTTTTAAATTTGATAGCATTCATAGCAAGAAAAAAATGAGTTTGTGGATCAAAGTTTCCACTAGAAATAGTAGAAAATGCTTGCTGTAATTCATCCATGGCAGGATCAGTTACCGTAAGAAAAACTATTTTTGCAAAATCATTGCTTTGTGCTAATGCATCAATAACTTCCGATGTGAGTGGATGATTGAAATGGATATGTCGATACTCTGCACCAGCAAGACGAAATACAATACTTTCATTGTATAGATTATTAGTTGATGTAAATAAAGACTCTTGATTCATGGCTCGTAACCATTCAGTAGTACCAAATTTATTATTAAGCTGTGTCGCAATCTTTTCACGTTCTTGGGGTAATAGGGCTGTTGCTTTAGCTGGAGTAAGTGCCAGCATTAAGCAATCATCTTGTTCAATAGTTGGAAGATTGCATGCGGGTTGTTGCATGCATGCAACTGTGTATTTAATTTCAGGTTCATCTGTTTTGGCTGCATAGTCAAATAAAAAACGTTCATTGACATTTTCAACTTGATAAAAAGCATTTGATGCTTCTGTTGCATTGATATCTTGATGCAAAAACTGCCAGATTAAAAAATTCTTTTGACGTGATGAAGGTTTATCGTTGATATCATCAATTGTAATCGCATGGATAGATGATATTAACAGTGTTGAAAGTAAAAGAGAACGCATCAAGCTAGGACCACCGCATTAATAACATTTACCAAAATTACATCTAAAACTTGAAGTAATATGATCAAAATCAATGGAGCAAGATCAAGTCCATTAAAAACAGTTGGCATTATTTTACGAATGAGTGAATATGCAGGTTCTGTTAATCGATATATAATCTGCACAATTGGATTATATGGATCTGGTCGTACCCAAGAGAGCAGGGCTCCGATTATAAGTACCCAAATATATACAGTAATAAGCGAGTGAACAATTCCACCCAATCCCATTGCAATTCCACCCATCATTTGACAACCTCTTTAAGATAATTTTTAATATGTGTATAGAGATCATTCATCTCAGGTCCGTGTTCCGCACCGCTGAGAAGCAGGCGAAGTGGTTTGAGTAGATTCTCTCCCTCAAGAGCGCTTTTCTCGCTCAAATACCCTTTATAGGCATCATAATCGTCAAAATGGGGAGCTTTTTGTGTTAGCGCCCTTAGGATTTCAAATCTCTCTTTGTACTCTTTCGAAACCTCTTTAGGAGCAAATACCGCACCTACTTTTGCTCTTAGTTCTTTGAGGGTACTTGCCTCTTCTAAAAAAAGTTTAGCCAAGTTTCCGATCTCTTCATCGGCAAATCCGACATAGCGTGAGAGCTCTTTCGGATCGAGTCCTTTAAGATGCTCACGATTGATATATTTGAGTTTATCGATGTCAAAACAAGTAGTAGCTTTGGAAATGGCTTTCAGGTCAAACCATTTGATCGCCTCTTTAACGCTGAAGATTTCAACCGGTGTTTTGTTTCCCAATAAAATCAGATAGTTGCTGATTGCTTCGGGCAAATACCCCTCTTCAAGAAGCCATTTGACGCTGAAATCCTCATCACCTAAAGTGATCGGTACATGAGCGTATTCGATTTTTTTAGTATAACCGAGTGCTTCATGGATTGCGATCTGTTTGGGGGTATCGTTCAGATGATTTTCACTACGGATAATAAGAGAGACATCGGAGAGCATATCATCTACCGCACACGCAAAGTTATAGGTCGGATATTTATTGGAGCGCATCACGATAAAGCTGTCGATGTCATTCGGAGCAAATGTCGATTCGCCTTTAATTAAATCATTCACCGTGATTGGGTGGGATGGTTTCTTAAGACGAATAGTGAAGGGAAGAGGGTTGTCAATCACCTCTTCAGGATGAAGATTTTCGCAAGCTCCGTCATATCGGTGTTCAATTTTTCCATCTTCGCACTTTGCATTCAAAGTATCCGAAGTACAAAAGCAGTTAAAAGCTTTTTTATCGTGGAGCAATTGAAGAGCCATTGCCCGATGGAAACGCAAGTTATTACTTTGCAGTTGTTCTTCTTGATGAGTAATTCCAAAGAGTGCAAGAATTTCAAAAATTTCTTTTTCTTTGCCTGGGATATTACGCTCTGTATCTGTGTCCTCAATACGAATTAAAAGCGGCTCATTACGTTGAATCGAGGATATATAATTAAAAAGTGCCACACGGAGATTGCCAATATGCATATCTCCCGTAGGGCTTGGAGCAAAACGGAGCATGATAATTCTTTCTTAAAATATTTTTGGTATTTTATCAGAAAGTGGTTAACTCAAACCTTTTTGCTTAGGGCTTCGACGTGAGAACTATTCCCTAAAACAACGAGAATATCACCTTTTTCTAAAATATCGTTATTTTCAAATGAGGTATACCATATTCCCTGATGTTTATAGGCTATCGGTTTAACTTCAAATTCACTTTCAAAGATTGGAGAAAGTATAGAAATACCAACCCAAAATGATGGAACAGTCATTTTTGCGATTTTCATGGTTATGGAGAGATCGATGGTTTCATAATGCATATTTTGCACCATTTTTTTGACAATTTTTTTAGCAGATTCCATTTCAGGATAAATAACTTTTGCTGCACCGAGTTTAGAAAGAATTTGACCATGTACTGTGGTAATGGCTTTCGCGACAACGGTTTCAACTCCTAAATCTTTAAGTGCCATAACCGTGAGAATGCTCGCTTCTATGTTTTCTCCGATACTGACTACGGCGACATTGACATTTCCGATCCCAGCTTCACGCAGTGCTTTTATATCGGTAGAATCAAGAATCACCGCATCTTGCACATATTCATTGATATCCCGTACATGATCTTCATCTAAATCTGCCGCGATGACGCTCAATCCTTGTTGTGCCAAACCTTTTGCAACGTGAAAACCGAATTTTCCCAATCCAATAACAGCGTATGTTTCCATATTATATAATGACCTTTCCTTCTGCGTACTTTATACGGCTTTCAGCCGCTTTCCCAACAATGACAACGGTAAAAGCAAAAACTCCGACCCGTCCCATGAGCATCAAAATCATAATGTTTATTTTTCCCCAGTCACTAAAGAGGGCACTATAGCTCAAGACTCCTCCATTACCTGTCGATACCCCTACCGTTCCAAACGCTGACGTTGTTTCAAAGAGAATGCGCAAAAATGGTAGCCGTTCGACTTCACTGAGGATTATAGTAGAAAGAACGACATAGATGGATGCGATAAAAATAAATGCATACGCTTTGTTGATTTGATATTGTGAAATAGAGCGGCGAAACACATGTGCATTGGTACTGCCTCGCAAGGTGTACCATACTCCTATTAATGCCAAAGCAACGGCTGTAGTTTTGATACCACCGGCAGTTCCTCCGGGACTGCCCCCTGTCATCATGAAAAAAGTCCCAAAAAAAAGATTTGAATCGCTCAGTGTTGATAAATCGATGCTATTAAATCCTGCTGTACGGTAGTTGACTGAAGCAAACCATGCAGCAAGTATTTTTTGATAAAGATCCATAGAACCGAACGATTTTGGATTGTCCCATTCAAGTGAAAGTATCAACCCCATACCTAATAGAATTAAAATAGTGGACATAATCAATACAAGCTTGGTATGGGTCGATAGTCGAAGAACTCGACCACGATGGTAATGATAAAGTTCCAATAAAACAAGATATCCAAGACCGCCAAGGATGATCAAAGCGGGAATGGTAAAATTGATAATGAAATCACCGCTATAATGCATCAAATTGTCACTAAAGAGTGAAAAACCTGCGTTATTAAATGCAGAAACAGCATGAAAGATACCAAACCATGCCGCTTGTGCCAAAGGCATATCCACCCAAAATCGGAGAGTTAAAATGACCATGCCGATAAATTCAATGATGAATATTGTGGAAAATACAATTTTTAAAAATCGTACCAAACCGTCCATCCCTTCATAGTTAAGTGATTCTTGGAGAATCAAACGGTCACGATGTCCGATTTTTTTTCCTCTCATTACAGCTAAAAATGTAACTGCCGTCATGTATCCCAAACCGCCGATTTGTATGAGAAGCAGGATAATAAATTGTCCAAATGATGAAAAATCTACCGGCGTATCTTTTACAATCAGTCCGGTTACACACACAGCCGATGTGGAAGTAAATAATGCGTCAATAAATCGAAGCTGACCGTTATGCGCAATCGGAAGCGAAAGTAAAAAAGCACCGATTAAAATCAATGCGATGAAGCTAAATAAAATTAATTTGATTTCACGAGTATGCGTTGTATATCCTTGATCATAAATATTTAGAATTAATGGCGAAATGCTACGCCTGAGTTCCTTAATTAATACTTTTTTGCAAAAAAAATGTTCAAGCATTAACCTAAAAAAGTTATAATATTTTAACTCCTTCCTCTAAAAGATGTATTTGTGAAAAAACATATTACAGAACAAACAGTAATCTTCTTTAGTGTTTCAAAATGGCTTATTCTTTCATCTGCAACGGGTATTATGATTGGCTTTTTGATATCTATCTTTATCAATACAATACATGCTGCACAAGATGCACGAGGTATCCTCCCATTTCCGTATTATTTTACACTTCCATTTGGCTTGATGTTAACGATTTGGATAGTTAGAACATTTGATAGAAATGCTACAGGACATGGTACTGAAAAAGTAATTGAAGCTATTCATAAACAAGATGGGTATATTAATGCCAAAATTATTCCGGTTAAATTAGTTGCTACGGTACTCACAATATTTTCAGGTGGATCTGTTGGAAAAGAGGGGCCAGGAGCCCAAATTGGAGCTGGTGCAGCTTCATTTGTTGCAACGTTATTTAAATTTTCTAAACAAGACAGAAAAAAACTTGTTATATGTGGAATTAGTGCTGGGTTTGCATCCGTATTCGGTACGCCTATCGCCGGTGCAATTTTTGGGATTGAAGTATTAATTATCGGCGTAATTATGTACGATGTTCTTTTACCTTCTTTTATTGCCGGATTTGCTGCATTTACTACTGCCCAATTTTTTGGAGTTGAATATGCGTATTACGATATTAATTTTTATCGATCTTTTCATCTTGATTTAGCACTTATAGGACAAGTAATTATTGCAGGAGTATTTTTTGGTATTGTTTCTGACTCATTTATTACGACCGTTAATCATATAGAAGAATGGATACATAAAATCCCATATAACCGTTATTTAAAAGCATTTATTGCTGGATTGATTATGATTGCAATTTCATATTTTATTTCAGAAAAATATCTTGGGTTAGGTATTCCTACTATCACAAATTGTCTGGATCCAAAAGCACTTTTGTCTGAGAATGTACATTGGTATGACTTTATTCTAAAAACCTTATTTACTGCAGTAACATTAGGAGCAGGAGGTAGTGGAGGTGTTATTACACCTATCTTCTTTGTTGGTGCAACCAGTGGTGCTGCTTTTGGTCATTTTATGGGAGATCATATAGCTCTTTTTGCAGCTTTAGGATTTGTGAGTGTTCTTGCTGGGACGACCAATGCACCAATAGCTTCTATTATTATGGCTGTTGAGTTATTTGGGGTACATATGGCAAATTATGCAGCGCTAAGTGTAGTCATAGCTTTTTTAATAACGGGCCATCGAAGTGTATTCCAATCGCAAAAAATTGCTCTTAATAAGGCAGATAATATTAATCTCGGTGAAGGTAGTGACATAGAGCATACTTCTATCAGTATTAATATGAAAGATATTGATAAAGTAAGAAATTTACCAAGTAAACTTCGCTATAAACGCTTTATATGGCAAGATAAAAATGTAGAAAAAGAAAATTAAATATTATAAAAAATACATCTTGCAAGCCCAAAGCTTCAAGATGTAAAATTATTACGGGAGTTTAAACTCTACACGACGATTTTTAGCCCAACACTCTTTAGTTTGTTCTGCGCATACCGGATTGCTTTTTCCAAGTGAAACCATGTTGATGGAATCTGCACTCATACCCATATTGATTAGTGCTTGTTTGACTGCATTTGCACGTTTAAGTCCTAAAGCAACATTGTATTCATCACTTCCAAACTCATCACAATTTCCTTCAAGTTTGATAGTCTTATTTTTAACTAAATCACTATCAATTTTTAATGCTGATTCCATGTCGGTACGTATGTCGTATTTGTCAAAATCAAAATAAATGCTTGAAAGCTCAGCTGTAAGATTTACTGATGTATTTGCATTAGTATTGGCAGACGAAGAGATGGCAGCATTCGAATCCTTGGCACTTGAGTCCGTTGCAGGAGTAGCTATTGTAGAACTTGCTGAAGGCATTGAACTGTTCGCAGTTTTATCAATTGTTGGTTCTTTAGAACTACACCCGCTTAACACTAATATTGCTACTGTTGCACTGAGGTAAGCAACTTTTTTTATCATAATAATGACCTTTAAATTTAATTTTGTATCTGAGTATTACTAGTGGGTTATACTAAAAATAAATTTATATTTAGTACTTATTAAATGCCACAGATACGTACTTCTATACCCATTGACAGTATATCAAACGAATGTGAAGTTAATGTGAAGTAATTCATTGCATTCTTGTATTAAATATAGCAATTTGAAGAATGTATGTGATCTATAAAACTGTTTTATTGTTATAATGATTATAAGATTTATCCTTTTATAGTCGAGTTGAAAATTTATTAAACGAGAAGAAATGAAATTTATTTTTTTTATACTTATTTTATCTATTGTATATCTTGAAGGATCAGAAGTTAAAATTGGGATTTTAGCTTTTCGCTCTAAAAGTATAACTTTGCAAGAATGGACACCGACGGCTCAATATCTTAATCAAACAATACCAGAATATCATTTTACGATCTTGCCGCTTACTTATCCTGAAATCAATGATGCTGTTAAACATGATGCACTTGATTTTATTATTACAAATTCCGGTCATTATGTCTTTTTAGAAAAAAATTATAAAATATCCCGTATCGCAACCATGATGAAGTTTAAGAATGGTCAATGGATTGACCGGTTTGGAGGAGTGATCTTTACGCGTAAAAATAGTTTAAATATTAATACACTTGATGATTTAATAGACAAAAATATTATGGCCGTCGATCCAGAATCGCTTGGTGGTTATGCATCTCAAATATATGAATTAAAGCAACATAAGATTGATTCTAAAGATTTACAAATCAATTTTACAGGTATGCCACACAGCAAGGTAGTAGAAAATGTACTAAATAGCAAAGCAGATGTGGGATTTGTTCGAACAGATGTATTGGAGATGATGGCTCAGAAACGAGAAATCGATCTTAATCAATTGAAACTTATTAATGCTAAAAAGAATACTTCGGAGTTTCCGTACTTACTTTCTACCTCTTTATATCCTGAATGGCCACTAGCCCAGATGCCTAATACTTCAAAAAAACTTTCAAACAAAGTAGTCATCGCATTATTGGAGCAATTTGCTCAAAATAATAAAACAGTTGATGGTGATATTGGATGGACAACTCCATTGGTGTATGATGATATACACAAAATGTTTCAAGCACTTAGACTTCCGCCGTATGACCAAATTGAGCAATTTACTTATGTGGATATCTGGCAATACTATAAAACAGACATATTGATAGTATTTTTTACTTTTTTAATAATTACTTTTTACTACATAAAAGAGCAAAGAAGAAAAAAATTTGTAGAGTCTTTACTGTCTAATATGGGAGAAGGGGTTTATGGAGTGGATCAAGATGGAAATTGTACATGGATAAATCAAAAGGCATTAGAGATATTGGGATTTAGTGAAAATGAAATTTTATATAATAATCAGCATGCAGTATTTCATCATCATAGGCCATCTGGTGATGCATACGAGATAATTGAATGTCCGATTTATTTAACTATCAAGGATAGAAAACATAGAGAAGGCGAAGAGTATTTTATTAAAAAGGACGGAAGTATTTTTCCGGTATTTTTGACTGTTGCACCAACAAGCAATGGTGGTTCTATTGTCATCTTTCGTGATATAACAGAAGAGAAATTAGCTCATGATGAATTAACACAGACAAAACAGCAACTAGAAGTAACAATTAGTGCAAGTAGAATTGGTCTTTGGGAATTTGATCTTTCGAATGGGACTGTTATTTGGGATAGTCATTGTTACGAAATGTTGGGTTACAAAAATAATGAGTTTGAAATGTCCTATAAGAAGTGGCTTGAAATGATGCATCCGGATGATCTGCAGCCTATTCAAGATGAGTTAAAAGAACAAATATCAAACGGAAATGCATTTATAATAGAATTTAGACTCAAACATATGAATGGTTCATGGTTTTGGATAGATGGACGAGGTCAAATCATTGCTTATGATCAAGATGGAACCCCAATTAAAATGGCTGGAATACATATTGATAAAAATCGTCAAAAAGAGATTGAATTTGATCTTAAACTGAAAAGTCAGATGCTTGAAAAATTATCTATGTATGATGGATTAACTCAAATTCCAAACAGACGGTATTTTGATCAAAGTTTCAATGTTAAATATCAAGAAGCAAAAGATGACCATAAATCATTTGCAATTATGATGTTAGACATCGATTATTTTAAACTATATAATGATAATTATGGACATATCATGGGTGATAATGTACTTAAACAGGTTGCAATTACATTACAAGCAGTATTGAAGCGTCCAACTGATGTAATAGCCAGATATGGTGGAGAAGAATTTGTGGTTATAGTAAAAGATTGTGATAAACATGGTGCGACTCAAGTTGCAAATTCATTGGTTAAGTCTGTAAGTGCGTTAAATATTCCACACAAATATTCCAAAGTCAGTGGAATTATTACAATCAGTTTGGGTTTTGCGTGGATGAATAATCATAGTAAGATCGAAAAAGAAGAACTTTTAAAAATGGCTGATAGTGCGCTTTATCAAGCAAAGGCAAATGGTAGAAATTGTGTAAGTACAAATTCGGAGTAACGTGAAATAATTAGAGTACTTTCAGTATAGATTTTAAAGCCGGAAAAAGGCTTTAAAATTATTTATTCAGATTACGAACAGTGTCCGCCGCCGCAGCAAGAAGATGCTTCTTCTACCGTTACTTCCACTGGAGTTGATTCCCATACCCCATGTTTAGTACAGTAACCGTGCGCTACAAGAGTCAATTTTTTACCCATAGGACGGATATTGAAAGTTACTTCTGCATGAGATTTTTCATTTCCTAATGTTCCGGGTACGAATGTTGCAGAAGCGAGTTTTGTTTCACCATTGAAAAGGGTGATACTTTCGATGAAGTGATCAAAATCGTCTGGATGCGTGTACTCTTGCCCCATTTTTACATTGATGGCAAGCATTTCACCTTTTTTTGCATCCCCTAAAACAGTGATGAATGGTGAATGACGATCGATGAGATCTTTTTTAGCTTCTCTCTCTACAGTATCGATATTAACATATTTGTTAATAGTTGGCATGATTGATTCCTTTTTGATAATATGAATTTGGACATTGTACAACTCAAAACTTTTAACTACACATAAATCGGATACTTTATCTCTTAATTAATTTTTTCCAAAGCAACCATCATCCAACAGCATTTTTTAACCATCAAATCGGTAAAATCGGGCTTTAAAAATGATTGATGGATATGTAAATGTTAAAACCTCTTTTGATTGAAATCGGTGTCGAAGAACTTCCGGCAGTTCCATTGCTCAAAGAATTGAGTGAAATTGAGAAAAAATGGGTTGCCGTTTTGGAAAAAAATGCCCTCTTAGGAGAGTTTGAGTTCTATTACACGCCGCGCCGTTTGGTATTGTGGCATCGTGAATTTAAAGCTCGCCAAGATGACCGAGTCGAAGAATTTTACGGAGCACCCGTAGAAATGGCAATTAAAGAGGGTACTCCAACTCCAGCTGCACTCGGATTCGCCAAAAAATGCGGTGTAGAATTTGAGCAACTTTCACGCGCAGAAAAAGGGGGTAAAGAGGTTCTTTATTTCAGTAAAACGATTGATGGGCGTTCAAGTTCCGAGATTTTAGGAGAGATGATCGAGTCATGGGTCAAAAGCCTCAGCTTTGGAAAATCGATGCGTTGGGGGTCTTCTCAAGAGAGCTTTATTCGTCCAATCCGCTGGGTCAACGTCACACTTGGTGAAGAACTCGTCGATATGGAACTTTTCGGTGTCCGTTCATCCTCTGAAACCTACGTCCATCGCATCAGCCATTTTGAAGCGAAAAAAGTCAACTCTATCCACCACTATTTTGACGTTCTCAAAGAGGGATCAGTCGATCTTTACCCGCAAAGCCGCCGTGAATCGATCTTGGCAAATTTTGCAGCACTCGAAAAAGAGCACGGCATCACAATCGAAATTGACGAAGATTTACTCGATGAAGTCGTTGCCATCACGGAACATCCGACACCGTTGCTCGGTAGCTTCGATGAGAATTTTCTCGAACTCCCTCCTGAAGTTATTATCACTTCGATGAAAGAGCATCAACGTTACTTTCCTGTGTTCAAAGAGGGGAAACTGATCAATGCATTCGTCGTGGTTTCCAATGCCCTTACCGATGATTTTAGCCATGTTATCGAGGGAAATCAACGGGTTCTCCGTCCGCGCCTCTCCGATGCACTCTTTTTCTACCGTAATGACCTCAAAAAGGGTCTCAGCACCGCAGGATTAGAGAAAGTCGTCTTTATGAACGGTTTGGGGACGTTGGCAGAAAAAATAACACGTGAAAAAGTTGTTGCTTCCACTATCGCCAATCTCATATATGATAATATCAATCCATCCGATTTGGATCGTGCCATGGAGCTGGCAAAAGCCGATTTGATGTCTGAGATGGTGTATGAGTTTACTGAGCTTCAGGGACTTATGGGATATTACTACGCATTAGCGCTTGGTGAATCTGCCGACGTTGCCACGGCGATTAAAGAACAGTATCTCCCGAGCGGTGAGGATAGCGCATTGCCATCTACCATGCTCAGTGCCATCGTTGCGATGTCGATGAAAGTCGATACACTCATCGGTATGTTCAGTATCGGTGAGATACCGACGGGTTCACGCGATCCATTTGCCCTTCGCCGTGCTGTAAACGGAATCATCAAAATCGCCGTAGCGCACCAAATTCCTCTCAACTTTTCTACCCTAATCGATCAGCTCTCATCACTCTATCCACAAGGTAAAGAGTATAAAAAGAATGTTGAAACATTTGTTATCGAACGTCTCGCAGGTGCCTATGTCGGTGTTAATCCATCGATCATCCAATCAGTTGTGACAAAAGAGTTGATTAATATTGACCTTGATATTCTTGAAATTGACCGTAAAATCCGTGCGGTCAATACCATCGCATCGTCCGAGTCCTTTATCGAAGCGTTCTCCACCTTCAAACGTGTGAGCAATATCCTCAAAGATGAAGCGATGGACAAAGGTTTCAGTGTCAATGAATCGCTCTTTGAAAACGATGCGGAACGTACTCTCTACACAGCTGCTACCACTGCGATCTCTGCAAGCTACGAAACTCTCGAAGAGCGTTTGGATGCATTGTTCGCCCTCAAAGCTCCATTGGACAACTTTTTCGACAACGTTATGGTTAATGCCGAAGATTTGAACGTCCGTGCCAACCGTAAAGCGTTGGTTGGAATGATTTACTCTGAGATATACGCGATTGCCGACATCAAAAACATTACCTTATGATGTCATCATCATCGGTGCAGGGATAAACGGCTGCGCTAGCGCCTATTTTCTCTCTCAATCAGGGCTTCGTGTCGCTCTGATCGATCATGTGGGTATCGCTTCTGGTGGAAGCGGTGCGGCGGGAGCCTTTATCTCCCCAAAAATCTCCAAAGCGGGTGAACTCAAAGAGATAATGAGTGAAGCGCACGCCGAAGCTCTCGAATTTTATACAACCAATTTTCCACAATATACTCTCTCAAAACCTCTGTTACACATCGCCAATTCTCCCAAAGAGTCTGAAAAGTTGGAGTACTTTAAATGTGATACCACCCTGAAACACTCACGTATCGATGCAGAGCTAAAATCTCTTCTCACCCCTGAAGCCATAGCGGATAGTTCTATCTATTTCTATGAGGGTGCTGTCGTCGATGCTCAAGGGGTTTGCAATGCATTGGTAGAGGGGATCGATTATTTCACATTTAATGTCGAATCACTGGTTCATGAAGAGGGGATGTGGAGAGTAGGGGATTTGATAGGAAATCACCTCGTCCTCGCTATCGGTGCTTACCCGAAACTGCTCCCTATCGATTATGTAGGTCTACGCGGGATTTGGGGACATCGGATCGATTGTGAGACCTCCACGAATATCCCCTGCATCCTCCATCACCATGTCTCGATCTCTCCAACGACAAATGGGGGGATTGTCGCCATCGGTGCGACGCACGATGTTCATTTTTCGCCATTTTCAGGGGAGCCGTATGACGTAGTGCAGGGGAGAGAGATACTCCTCGATAAAGCATCCAAAACATTAAAATTAAATAATATTAATATTCTCAAAGACTATACGGGATTACGCTCAGGATCCAATGATTATCTTCCGATGCTGGGGAGTTTGGTCGATGCGGAGGCAACATTAGCAAAATTCCCCCATATACGCCATGGCGAGAACATCGATCCATCGCAGTATATCTACTATCCTAATGTGACAATGATCAACGGTTCAGGTGGGTATGGTTTTGTGTTGGCACCGTATTTGGCAAAACGTTTGAGAGATTTTTTAATTAATAAAATAGAGATCGATCCTATTTTGTCACCGTCACGATTTTTTCCACGCTGGGCGAAACGTCAGTCGTAAACAACCACTCCATAGTTATCATCGATGCGGTAAAAACGCGAATCTGCTGTGATTATCAATTCATCGAGTCGAGCCAAATGAACGTAGCTATTTTTACCGATTTTAATCCCATTTTCGAGAAAAAACCGTTTGAGATTAACAAATTTTATGTCATTTACAAATTTGTATTCGAATTGATTGTGTAATCGCATTTTCTTGTAGGCAAAGATATGGCTGTCTATTCCGAGTTGTGTGGCGGCATATTGAGTAGGAAGATAGCCTGTTAAATCTGTAAGTTCTTCTTCTACATGAGCATATCTTGAAGGCAGGGTATTTTTTTCAAGAAATACATAGCGATTAAGCTTAATATGACGGCTGTCATTCCAATAGGAGTAGGCGGGTGAAGAGAGATCAAGTTTGGTGTAAATCTCTTTCCATAACCAATGCTTATCAAGTGTTGAATATATTGCAGACATAATGGTTATTGTGTATCAGTATCTTGCGTGTTTAAGGCTAGACGTCTGGCATATAAAAAGTGTTGTTTATAATAACCTTTATCTATAGAATCATATTGAACACGTCTCGAATTGAAAGATGCGTGGATAATTTGTCCATCACCAGCATAGATGGCAACATGAGAAGGATCGGATTTATAGGTGCGATAGAACAAAAGGTCACCGACTTGTAAATCGTTTGGATCAACTTTTTCTCCCAGTAGTGCTTGTTCGGTAGCACTGTGTGGAAGTGAAATACCAAGTTGACCGTAAACTTGTTGTGTAAAACCGGAACAATCTGTCTGTTCAGATGATCTACCACCAAACGAATAAGGGGTCCCTAAAAAAGCTTTAGCCTTTGCCAATATTTTATCTTTAGCAGTTCTAATATTATGAATAATGGATTTTGGTGTTTTGATTTGGGTAAAGGTATTTGCATTTTCAGGACATGATAATGCGTCTGCTATTGGTGCGGGCTTATTGATAACTAAAAATGGCGAGCTATCTGCACCAATTGAATCAGAACTGTTTTTTGAGGAAGATGAATCAGTGGTTGAAGTTGTTTTAATGGGTTGTAAGGTTGAAATTACCGGTTTTGCAATGGATAAAGGAGTATTATTTCTATTAAAGGGATTTTCTTCTGGTTTGACTGAATCATTGGCTTTTTTTAACTCACGTTCGTATTCCAAAAAGAGTGATGGTTCACGCCTCTGCGAATCAGCTTGGGCTGCGAGTGTAAGTAAAATCAGTGATAATACTGTTCGTCTTATCAGCATTAACCCTCCTTCATTATTCTGCACTGTAGTCATTATAGATTAAAAAGCTTTAGTTTTTTTTATAATACAAAAATTTAACAGATCGTTATGGTACACTTCTTTTAAAAACAGATAGATAATGAGGGTTAATGAAAGAAGCAATCATACTGCTAAATATGGGGGGACCCAACAATCTACAAGAAGTTGAAATTTTTCTTCATAACATGTTTAATGATCCCTATATCATTCGAACAAAAAGCTCCCTTTTACGACGTTTTATCGCAGGTATAATAACATTGTCACGAGCAGAAAAATCACAAGAAATATATCGACGAATTGGTGGTAAATCACCATTGGTTAGCTTGACGCAATCATTGGTTCATAAATTAAAAACTGCTATTGGAAATGAGATAATTGTTGATTTTATCATGCGATACACTCCGCCAATGGCAAATGAAGTCTGTACTCGTTTAAAAGATCAGGGAGTTGAAAAAGTTTATTTGATACCTCTTTACCCACAATATTCATCTACGACAACACAATCGTCTTTGGATGACTTTGAGCAGAGTGCTCATAAAATAGGATGGGATGTTATTACGGTAGAAATTAAACACTTTTTTATGCATGAAACCTACAATCGATGTCTATTAGAACGAGTCAAAGAAGCTTTGGGAAGTGATGAGGCAGGTAGTTTTGATATTATTTTTTCTGCTCATGGTTTACCACAAAATATAGTTGATCAAGGTGATCCCTATCAGCGTCAAGTGATTGCACATGTTGCACTCCTTGAAAATATGATGAAAAATAGCTGGATTGATTTTAATAGGGTACATTTGGCATATCAATCCAAAGTTGGTCCGATGAAATGGTTAGAGCCATCGCTTGAAACGACTTTGAATACTCTGAAAAATAAAAGGGTAATAATTGTTCCTATCGCGTTTACTATTGATAATTCCGAAACCGATTTTGAGCTTTCAATTGAGTATGCTGAGATAGCACATGAATTAGGCTTTGAAGAGTACCGAGTTACTCGATGCCCAAATGACCATTCTTTATTTGTTCAGACACTGATTGAGTTGTATGATAAAATGAAATAATTAGGTATGAATAATGCTAGATAGCGATTGATTAGGATATGAGGAGTTAGTAAAAATGATGAGTATTGATTTGTTACTTACGATTGTTGTAATGTCTTTGTTATTTTTGCGTCATACGGTAGTCTATAAAGACCCTAATAAGATCAATTATACTCCAATCGTATTGGCATTAGGTATTATCGGAGCTTTACTCCATTATATTCTCAGTGGTGGCATAGATATAAGTGTCCTAAAGGAATCATTACTTTCGCTGAGTGTTGGTATTACTTTATCAGCTATTATGAGCGTGATGAGTCAAACCGTATCCAGTATTGGTAATTACGAAGATCGTATCCAAATTATCAACCTTAACGATGAGATGAGGTTATTAACTTCATCTCTTTCAACATTGAGTGAACGACTTGATATTGTTGCACAAATGGAGAGCTCGACTCATGATCAAATTCGACATGTATTTAAAGAAGAAATAGATGCTCTCAACACTATTCAGGCAAACCAAAAACTTTTTGTGTCCAAAATTGAGTCATTATTAGCTCAACAGCATAGCGCTATGGAAAAATTTGAAGAGTTTACATTGAGTGAGCTCCCAAGTTTAGACAATGTTGTTCATAGACATATCGATCTTTTAAGAATTGCAGAGCAAGACCATTTTAACCAACTCAAAAATGCTTCTCATGCAACGTGTGATGAGCAAAAAGAGGTGCATGCACTACTCAAAGATATAAATACCTTATTGGTTCATATAAGCCATCAGCATCTTCCTGAGCATACCATCAGTATTGTGCAAAAAGAACTTGATCGCATCCTTCATGACTTTAGTAATCATATTCATATGCTTGGTGCTAAAAGTGAATCAATTGTTACGTCATTGCTTGAAAATGACTCATTGTTGAGAGGTAGTAGGGAGCAGAGTGAACTAATTATGCAACAGATGGTCCTCTCATCTCAGCATATGCGAGAGATGACATCAAATTCTAAAGATCTTTCTGAATCATTAAAACCTCTTTCAAAACTTTTTTCATCAGCTCAAACATTACATGATGAATTTCTCAATGCCAAAGGAAAGCTCAATGAGTTAATCATAACTTTAGAGTCATATGAACGTCAAGAATACCGATCTATACGTCAAAGTTTAGAACAAGTAGCTTCTGAGGCAACGGCTCAAATGCAATTTCTGGTGCAAAATTTGAAAAAAAGTGAACATATACCTATCATTGAAACTAAAAATGTTCAGGAACTGGCAAGTAAAGTAAAACTTCAGAAGAGTTATTTGGGAGAAAACCAAGAATAAAGATTCTATAATGCCAAAAAAATAAGGTTTCAAGCAATGGTAGAATTTTATGAACTTTTGGATGATGAAAATGTGCCATATCGATGTGATGTAGAGCTTGACCTCATCGAAAATGCTCCTCAAGAGGAACGCTCATCTCTTTTGTGGCTGTTTGTAAAAGCTGATAGTGTAACAGACAGTTTAGAAGCTTTTAGTGACGATCTTGTCAAGACACTAAATAGTTCAATTGATGCCGTATTCGCAGGTAGAGTTATGAAAGAAGGGTGGGCAGAATTTTATTTTTATGCTCCTCAATCTAAACGGTTTGAAAATCTAACTTCTGAAGTTATGGGACGCCATGGCGGGTATGTATATGAAAGAGGCTCTTCCAGAGACAACAAATGGGAGATGTACATTGATAAGCTTTTTCCTGATGCTTATGGTTTACTTAGTATTCAAAATCGTCATACGATTAGTGCACTACTCGAAGCTGGAGATGATTTATCAATACCTAGAGAAGTCGAACATTATCTATTTTTTCAAACAAAAAGTTCGATGGAGCGTGCAGTAGCACAGCTTGCTTCGCATGGTTTTGATGTAAAAGAATATGTAACAGATGATGAGAGCGATTATGCTTATGGTGTAATATTAATCAAAATTGAGTTGATTACGCCAGAAGTGGTTGAAGAGACGACGACATCGCTCTACGAGTCTGCAATGCAGGAACATGGACATTATGAGGGATGGAGTACGGTGCTGGGTTGATGGGTATTCGAAAAATTAAAGGGGTAATCCCTTATACCTTTGCACTTTTTTTAAATGCTTTTACAGATTTAGGTCATAAGATAATTATTCAGAATACAGTTTTTAAAATTTATGATGACCAGACTCAAATTATTTATACGGCTATATTAAATGCCCTTATTTTGCTCCCATTTATATTTTTGTTTACTCCGGCTGGATTTATTTCACATCGTTTTTCAAAAGTCAATGTTATGCGCTATGGAGCATTTACTGCAATTATTATTACCCTGCTCATTACTTACAGCTATTACCAAGGGTGGTTTTTGTCTTCATTTGCATTAACCCTTGTTCTAGCTATTCAAGCTGCTGTTTATTCACCAGCAAAATATGGATACATTAAAGAACTTTCAAATGATAAATCATTTAGTGCATTAAACGCATTGGTGCAATCAACTACAACAGTGGCCATCTTGTCAGGTATTATGATTTATACCCTTTTATTTGAACAGTTTCTTAATTATCCCTATAAAAATGAAGCCGAAATATTAAGACAAATCGCTCCACTTGGATGGCTATTGGTATTGGGAAGTATCATAGAATTTGTTTTAACATTGCAACTTAGTGCGCGGAGTAGTCATAGCCATATCAAGTTTAATATTAAAAAATATTTATCTGGAGCCTCTTTACGTAAAAATTGGATATTACTACGAAGAAAAAGAGAAATTTTCGATTCTATAATCTTTTTGTCCCTATTTTGGTCAATTTCGCAGGTTATATTAGCATCCTTCGGTGCTTATGCAAAATCTACTTTGGGTATACAAAATACGATTATTGTTCAGGGCTTAATGGCATTAGCTGCTTTTGGTATCATCTTCGGTTCCATCATTACAACACATTTTTCACGTCATTATCTCCATAAAGGCGTCATCGTTTTGGGTGCTCTAATTATGAGTGTTATGTTAATTATTTTACCTACGACTCATAACCTTAATCTAATAGCCTACGTATTTTTTGGATTTGGATTTGGTGGGTCCATGATGATTGTGGCACTTAATGCTTTAATCCAGTCTACGACACCACGTGCTCATTTGTCTTATGTATTATCGGGGAATAATTGGGTGCAAAATATTTTTATGACACTGTTTTTAGTTATTACTTCAGTGTTTGCTTATGCAGGATGGGATTCGTTAATAATTTTTTACGGTATGATCGCTGTATCTTTTTTTCTTCTATTTGGTGCATTCATCCGCTATAAAGACTACTTTCTTTGGCTTATTTTTGAAAAAACTCTTTCTATAAAATACAACATTATCCCTATGCAAACGCATAATATCCCCACAAAAGGGGGAGTCTTATTATTAGGTAATCATGTGAGTTGGATCGATTGGATTTTGGTTCAAGTTGGAATTGAGAGACGCATACGTTATCTGATGGAACGTGCCATATATGAAAAAACGTTGATTCGGCCAATAATGGAACTCGGAGAAGTAATTCCGATTTCAACAAAAGGGGCTAAAGAAGCATTTAAAAATGCTTCTACTCGTTTGCAAAATGGTGAAATTATCGGTATATTTCCTGAAGGAAGTATCAGTTATGACGGTGAAATCGGACAAATATTCTCAGGATATCAAAAAATTGCTGCTTCTGCAGATGCCGTTATCGTCCCTTTTTATATTGATGGTATCTATGGCAGTATTTTTTCTCGTTCTCCGAATAGGCATACTCCCTCTCGTTCACTGTTTCGGCGGAATATCAGAATCATCTATGGTGAACCTATCGCTCTTGATAGTGAGCCGCAAACTGTGTATGATGCTATTGTTTATTTAAAGGATAAGTATGGCACTAAATAAGCCCAAATATACATTGTTTAAAAATACCCGCTATGCACTAAATGGTTTACTGGAAGTGAGCCAAAATGAGAAGTCATTTCGTTTGCAGATTCTCCTTTTTATCGTAGGGATGATACTCGCTTGGGTCTTGCCAATATCATTTATCCAAAGCTCGATTTTATCTGTATCTTTGTTTATCCCACTCATGGCGGAGATGATCAACAGTTCCGTTGAGCGAACGGTCGATTTGGTAACGTTCGATCACCACGAATTAGCCAAACGTGCAAAAGATGCGGGAGCGGCTTTGGTATTTCTCTCATTGGCAATGCTGGCATTTATTTGGGGGTTAGTCCTTTACGACGCATTTTGTCTGTAACGTTTTCACTCTCGTTCCCACTCTCCTGAGTGGGAATGCATACACGAGAAACCTCATTAACTCTTAAAAACAAGATATAATATCTTCATGGGTAGAAGCAGATACAAAATCATCGAACTGACACATCCTCATTTCATCACCTGCACTGTATTGCATTGGATTCCGATTTTTACACGTACCGAAACGACTGACATTATTTATGAAAGTTTAAGATACCTCCAAAAATCAGATAATCTCAAAATATACGCTTATGTCATCCTCGAAAACCATCTGCACCTCATAATTAGCAGTGACAATCTCCCAAAAACAGTGCAAAGCTTTAAAAAATACACAGCAAGACGTATCCTTGATTTACTTCGATCTAAAAATGTCACAACCATTCTCGAACAGCTAAAATTTTATAAAAAAGCACATAAAGATGACAGAGAGTACCAGTTTTGGCAAGAGGGAATAGCACCTAAACTGATACAAAGTGAGGAAATGATGATTGAGCGGATCAACTATATCCATAATAATCCGCTCAAACGTGGCTATGTGGACGATCCGATACATTGGAGATACAGCAGTGCTAAAAATTATGATGGAAATGATGGACTGATTGAAATCGAAAGAGTATGGTGAGTATATGCATTCCCACTCGGGAGAGTGGGAACGAGAAAAACAATACAAGGAGAGTGGCGTGAAATATTTTTTAGCCCAAATAGGGATCATTTTATTTACCGTTTTAGCTGAAGAAACAATTTCGAAATGGATTTCTACATGGATATTAGTCGTAAGTTTGATGGTTATATTAACAGCATTTTTGATTAGTAGCCGTTTTTATGAGTATAGTTTTCAAGGCGCACAAAGGGTTATTTCAGGAGCTAAATTTATGCTCAAAAGTTTTGGAATATTCTCGGTGCTATTTGTAAGTATGTTCCTTTTGTATTTCATATATGGGGGAGATAAATTTCCTCAACCGATCAAAAAACAGTTACATATCACAATGGAACAAGACATCCCCTGCTTTTATATAGAGCCTTTTGATGGGATAGAAGCATTTGATATTGATGGATTTCAAATAATCAAACCTCTTATGCCTTATGAGCGATACTGGGGAGTTGGATCTTTCGCAGATAAGTATAAACAAATCAAGATTCCACTTACAACTTTCACTGGGGTTAAACAGTGTATTCAATATGGAGGAAAAAATAAACTCTTTGATGAACCCTCTAAAAAGCTAGAAATGGATGTTCTATATAAAGCAACAATGGAAGGTCCACGTAGAAATATACCCAAAGGAAAAGAAGAGGACGATGGGAACTGGTTAACTGCTGAAACATGGTTCTATTTATCCAAAAATCAAAAAACAGGTCAAATAGAGGCGATTGAGCGAGAGCAATATCTAAAAGACAAAAATATAACATCTAAACAATCAAATTAAAGTACAAGAGGAGAAAACATCCCTCCCTCGTTCCCACTCTCCTGAGTGGTAACGTTACAGTACAGTCGAGGGATATGCATTCCCACTCTGGAGAGTGGGAACGAGATTGAGTTGCATACCTGTGACGCATTTTGTCTGTAACGTTTTCGTAAGAGAGATTACCTTATAATATCTATTATATTTTTATCAGAGGTTTTATTATGGCAACAGCACTCATCATCGGCGCCGGCGGAGTAGGGCGCGTCGTAACACACAAATGTGTACTAAACAACCACGTATTTGACCGAATTATTTTAGCGAGCCGCTCTATCGGACGTTGTGAAGAGATTAAAAGCGAGCTTCCTGCAGGCGCTATTGAAATCACTACCGTCGATGCGGACAATACCGATGAAGTGATTGCACTCATCCAAAAATACAATCCATCAATCCTCATTAACGTTGCACTCCCATACCAAGATTTGGCGATTATGGATGCATGTATTGCAACCAAAACACCGTATTTGGATACTGCCAACTACGAACATCCTGATGAAGCGAAATTCGAGTATAAACTCCAATGGGAACGTGACGCGGCGTTCAAAGAAGCAGGGATCATGGGATTACTCGGAAGCGGATTCGATCCGGGTGCTACGAATGTATTTTGTGCCTATGCTCAAAAACACTATTTCGACGAAATTCACACCATCGATATTCTCGACTGTAATGCAGGGGATCACGGGTATGCTTTCGCGACCAACTTTAACCCTGAGATCAACCTCCGTGAAGTGAGTGCGAACGGACGTTATTGGGAAAATGGTGAGTGGATCGAAACCGCACCGCTAGAGATCATGCAGGTATGGGATTATCCCGAAGTGGGACCAAAAGACAGCTACCTCCTCTACCACGAAGAGATGGAGTCACTGGTCAAACACATCAAAGGGCTTAAACGTATCCGCTTCTTTATGACGTTTGGTCAAAGCTATATCACCCACATGAAATGTTTAGAAAACGTCGGTATGCTCGGAATTGAGCCGATCGATCATCACGGTATGAAAATCGTACCGATGGAGTTTCTCAAAACATTACTCCCTGATCCGGCGTCACTCGGTCCTCGAACCAAAGGCAAAACCAACATCGGTATCGTAGCCGAAGGTCTCAAAGACGGTCAAAAACGCAAAATTTATATCTATCAAGTCAAAGATCACGAAGAGTGCTACGCCGAAGTAAAATCCCAAGGTGTTTCGTACACCACGGGTGTCCCTGCCGTTATCGGTGCAAAACTGATGGTAGAGGGTAAATGGAGTGGAACAGGAGTGTTCAATATGGAACAACTCGATCCTGATTTCTTCATGGATGAGATGAACACCCAAGGTCTCCCTTGGAATGTGATAGAGATGGACGTTTAACGTTTATCTAAACAATGCACTCGTGTAACCAACTACGCGAGAGGCATCTTTACTCGCATCTGCACTCGTACGATAATCGAGTAACTGTACATTCATATCGCGTTTTACCGCGATATCCAACATTGCTTCCACCCCAATTTTTCCACACGCTTCGCATCCTTGATGAAGCATTGAGCTATTTTTATGTTTAATCGCTTCAAGACAAATCGTATCGAGTTTTTGCGCCTCTTCGAGTGGGTAGTAGTGGCTTAGGTCCGTACTAATAACAACAGCAGTTTCCGGTATATCAAGCAAGTAATCGATGATAGGACTGAGTTGTATAGGTTCAGCATAACTGTAAATTAACTCAACCACATTTGCTTCACCGAGATAATGTTTAATAAACGGCATTTGCACTTCAGTACTGTGTTCTTGATGAGCTTCTGGCAAAGTTAGAAGTGAAAATTTTTCTTTTATATCGTTGACCAATGAAGTATTGATGCTCAAGTAACCGAGCGGTGTTTGATATTTTTGCATATCAGCGATGCTGATTCCCTCAAAACTGACACGATGTGAAGGACCGATAACGATAATATTTTTAGGTTTGGATTGCGCGAGAATGCGATGGGCGAGATTGGCTGTAAATCCTGAATAAACCCATCCGGCATGTGGAACAATGACGGCATTGCCGCTCAATGCATTAAAATGTGTCACAATATCAACGTTGGCATCGATGATCGAATTAAAATAGTTAATCAATCCGGTGATCTCTTCTTGTGATTCTGGATAAAAGCTTCCCGATACGCTCATAGTGCGTGTATTCATTTCCATACTCCTTCTATAGTTCTGTCACATTGTGGACAATGCCCGTCATTGAGATTAAATTGTGTGACACGATATCCCTCACGTTCAATAAGAAGCGTATCACATTCAGGGCACCGTGTTTGATTCGGAACGGAAATATTGCCTAAATAAACATAATAAAGTCCTGCCTCTTTTCCATATTTGTAAGCTTTCTGCATTGTAGTGATTGGGGTAGGATTGGTTTGGTTCATTTTGTAATCAGGATGAAAAGCACTAATATGCCAAGGGACATGACAACCAAGTTCATGTGCAATAAATTTTGCAATTTCACGAAGTTCTTCCTCCGTGTCATTTTGATCAGGAATGACCAATGTTGTTACTTCGACCCATATACCTTGATGTATCATATTCTTTAGTGTCTCTTTCACACCTTCAAGAGAAGCTTTTAGTACTTTTTTATAATATTCTGGATTGAAACATTTTAAATCAATATTAATTGCATCCAGCCATGATCCTAAATCTTCGCTTACTTCAGCAGATTCATAGCCACTCGAAACAAATATGTTGTATAGCGCTTGCTTTTTAGCTTCAATACCGATATCTTTTGCGTATGGGTACCATATTGCGGGTTCATTGTAGGTATAGCTAATTGAACTACATCCTCGTTGTTTAGCCAGCATTGCAGCATCTGATGGCAATAGAGTCAATGTAGTATCAATGTCATCACATTGTGAAATTTGCCAATTTTGACAAAATGGGCAACGGAGATTACATCCGACGGTTCCGATTGAAAAACTGGTAGTCTGTGGTAAAAAATGATAGAGAGGTTTTTTTTCTATCGGGTCAATGTGGACAGCTGCAGGATGAGCATAAACTAAACATTCTAATATTCCATTTCTATTTTTTTCAACATGACACATACCTATTTGTCCTTCTGAGAGGGTACAGTAGTGACGACATAAAAGACATACAATACGATCTTCTCTTTGTGAATAGTATTGCATCTTATATCTCCTTGAATTTTTCCACTTGATAGGTATAGATTTCAGGATGATACAGCAGTGGATTGGTTCCAATACCAGCTTTTTGCCCTAGATTAGAAAAAAATAAATCAAAATCACTTAACTCTTCCCAAACTTGAGGTAAAAAAGTAGCCTGTCGATTTCCTAGCCTTATAATAATACCGTCTATTTTTGGACGAATGAGCTGTGAAAGGTCATCTCTATTATCATATATGACCGACTTAGGATGTGTTAATATAGAAACTTCAATCTTGATACTGGCTAATTCTTCTTCACATAGCGGTGGAAAACGAGGGTCATGAAAAGCAGCAGATTGTGCATTAGATATTAGATCATCAATAAAACTTTGATGAGCAATAATAGAACCTATACATCCACGTAAATGGCCGTTAATGGTTAATGTGACAAATGTTGCTTTATTCTCTTGGAGTTCAGGATGATGTAAAAGTAGATTTTTTTTATCAATACATGACTTATCAAAATTTGATTTTATGACGTCACGTGCAATCATTAGATAAATGTCAGGGTTCATTTACTCTCCTTGATTCCTAAAAGTATGTATATTGTACACATATTATGGTATCAAATAATGTAAAGAAAATAAACTACTGAATAGAGAAGAGCTCTCCCCTTAAAAGGGAAATTTATACGGCGCCAAAAGAAGCTTTTCCACCTCTTTGCATAGCTTTGATCTCATCAAATGTTTTATCGCTAAGGCGGAGATTACTTCGGGCTACTTCTTTGCATACCTCATCAATTTTTTCTTTATCAGACATTTTTTTCAAATCTCCTTTTGAAAGATCGCCAAGTTCAATTAGATCATTCCATACTGAACTTTCATCCAATGCAAATGTATTAAAGGTAATTCCTTCATAAACAAATTTACCTTTACCGATAATATCAGAGACGAAAAGAAGATACTTTCCTTCTGGTGTCAAAAACTCTTTGTATTTTGCGACAAAAGCTTCGAAAAGATCCAATGATTGAAGTTCGAGAGCCATAAAATCGATCGTATCATTATTAGTACCCAAGAGTACTTGCTTAACAATATCTTTCGGAGGAAGACTTTTATCGGCAGTAATCACTTTACCTTCTGTAACGACGAGACATCCACGGTACGCATATTTGTAGGCATCAGTCGGTGCATTGTAAACGATCATCCATTCGAGTTTGTTTTCAGCAATGTAGTCTTTAATTGACATTTAGGTTCCTTAAGGGTTTATATAACTCTAAATGTACAATTTTTGTTCTACTATTTTGTATGAGTGTTTGTCGTGAAATGACTCTATGCTACAATCACGTCATTAAAACTCCCATTTAGGAATATCCATGAGCGCTATCGATTTCTCATCACTACCCCATACTCCGTGTTATATCTGTGAAGAGGCTCTGTTAGAGAAAAATCTTCAAGTGATGGAGCGGGTACAGCGAGAATCGGGAGCGAAGATCATCCTCGCCCTAAAAGGGTTTGCCATGTGGTCGACATTTCCACTACTGGCCAAATACCTCCACGGATGTACAGCGAGCGGATTGCACGAAGCCAAGCTGGCACGTGAAAAGATGAACAAAGAGGTACATACCTATTCACCTGCGTTCAAAGACGAAGATATAGACGAGATTGCTCGCATCAGTGATGACATCGTATTTAACTCTCCCGCGCAGTTCCATCGCTATTATGAGCGTGTTAAAGCTACAAGTCCAAATATCTCCGTATCGCTCCGTGTCAATCCTGAATACTCCTCCAGCCCCGTCGATCTCTATAATCCGTGCGGATTGTACAGCCGTTTGGGGACGACATTGGCAAATTTCGATGAGAGTATTGTGAGCAAGCTCGATGGGCTGAACTTTCATGCCCTGTGCGAACAAAACGTCGACGCGCTGGAGGGGGTTCTCGAAGCGTTTGAAGCAAAATTCGGCAAGTATATCGATGGACTCAAATACGTCAATTTCGGGGGAGGGCACCATATCACCCGCGTGGACTACGATGTGGATCGTCTGATCGAAGTGATCCGAGCGTTCAAAGCACGCCACAACAACATCACCGTCTATCTCGAACCGGGTGAAGCAGTAGGATGGCAGACGGGTCCATTGGTCGCATCGGTACTCGACATCGTTCACAACGGTATGGACATCGCAATCCTCGATACCTCCGCCGAAGCGCACATGCCCGATACCCTAGCGATGCCATATCGTGCAATGGTTCGCGGTTCAGGGGAAGCGGGGGAGAAAGCCTATACCTATCGTTTCGGTGGCAATACCTGTCTGGCAGGGGACATCATGGGGGATTATTCGTTCGATGAGCCGCTCAAAGTAGGAGATAAGGTTGTTTTTGAAGATCAGATCCACTATACGTTTGTGAAAAATACGACGTTTAACGGGATCAAACTTCCTTCGCTCGCGATCTGGACAAAAGAGGGAAAACTCGAAATCGTCCACGAATTCGGCTACGAGGATTACCGTAACCGTCTCTCTTAAATGATTTCTTCACGAAGTTTTTTAATAATTTCTTGTTCTCGGCGAGCAATATATTTACTAAGTTCAGATTCTTGTTGAAGATTTGGGATAATTTTAAAGTGATATTTATATCCCCCTTCATAAGAAGATTTAAAAATAAATTCCCCTTTGACCTCAATTGATTGCCCTATAATTTCAGTAGGAAATACTAAAATAACTTCACTAAGTTTCGCAAAAGAGTAAGAGTTTTTACTGGTTACTGCAATTCCACCGATTGAAATATCATACAAATGTGATTGCATTGTAAGTGTAGGATGTTTAATTGTAAATGATAATGTCTTAGGCGGTTGAACTCGTATGCTTTGACGATGAAAAAGAGAAGTTTCCAGTTTATCAAATCGGCTTAGTTGTAAAACACGTTTTCCATCTAACATAATAGGTTCGACAGCGGCATATACGTCACTCATAAAGTGATCATTTTTTAAAATATAGATGCCATTTTGCAATATAGCTGCCGTCTCTTGCAGGCGATGTACTTGTATGATAGCATTTTGTGTATTGGTATGGACTATGAGTGCAGAGTATTGGATTGGTACACCATAATAGGTATTTAGTACTGTGATGGTTTCTGAACGTAAACGAAGTGTTTCAAGCGCATTAATAAGTGCGTCTTCAAAAATAAAAAATGATTCATCATCGAGACGATTAGAGGTATAGGTTATAAAACGCTCGATGCCGGTTGCGAAAGGGATGATTTTATCCCATCCACCCAGCGTTCCATAAAATGATTTAATGTAATGATTGAGAACAATGTAGAACGTATCAGTAAAAAATCGTTCTAACTCTTTTGAACTAGTGAATAGTTCACGAATATTACTTAATGAATTATCTGAATTTTCTTTACCATCTACAAAAAGCCAATCAAAAAGATTACCAATGAGCTTTATAAAATGAGATTGTGAAACAGGTGTAGTGACAATATCGGTATAGGCTTTCCATGCTGCTTTAATAAAACTGGGACGATACGATTTTGTCTCAAAATTTGGATGCGTTAATGTTTTAAAAATATTTATTGGTGCTTTATTGGTCATTATTGCTATCTTTGATTTGGAATGTTATTGCTGCTTTTACAGCATTTATATAGCTTAATACAGAGGATTTGTTTTGGTATGCAATATCAAAAGCTGTCCCATGATCAACAGAAGTACGGATGATTGGAAGCCCTAGGGAAATATTGATACTCTCATCAAAATAGAGCGCTTTGAGCGGAGCAAGCCCTTGATCGTGATACATTGCAACTATCATCGAATAATTTTGTCGAAAACGGGGAGTAAAAGCGATATCAGGGACAATTGGACCTACAAAAATATCTTTTCCAAGTTCTTCATTAGCATTATTAATCGCAGATTCTATGAAGGATTCTTCATCACCTAATACACCGTGATCTCCGGCATGAGGATTGAGTCCGAGTACGGCAATCGGCTCATGGGTTGTAGTACGATACAGTTGAATCAAAAATGAGACAAGTTTATCGGTTTGAAGAGATGAAGCTACTTCACGAAGCGGAATGTGTTCGGTATAGAGAGCGACATAAAGCTTTTCACATCCGAGCATCATAATCGCATCGCTTTGGAAGAGATCCCGCAGGGCATCGGTATGTCCAACATACTTGATTCCTGCCAGCATCCATGCCTCTTTATGGATCGGTAAGGTCACAATCCCATCGACAATTTTTTTCTTGGCTAAATCAACCGCACATAAAAATGAATCATAGCTGTAGCGACCGCTATTGGTATCTACCACTCCCGGTTCTATAACAAATTCTCCGGAAACTTTTATTATGTGAAAATCATTGGGAATTTGCTTTTTTAACAGGATCGCCGCTTGCTGAGCCATCGTGTAGTTAATACAGTAAAGAGGATGACAAAGTTGTTTTATTTGGTCATGTGCTTTTAAAATGATTTCAAATCCAACACCGTTTAGATCACCTACGCTGATTGCGAGTCGCTTTAACGGTTGCATAAGACTTTCATATCATGTACTGCTGTTGCTAGTCCAGTAAAAACAGAACGCGCAATAATACTTTGACCAATATTGAGTTCTTCTATCGTGTCAATATCGACAATTAGAGATACATTTTGGTAATTTAAACCATGTCCTGCAGCTACTTTTAATCCTAACATACGTGCATGATTTGCGGAGGCTACAATATCTTCGTATGCACTGTTTAGTTTCGTATCTAACTCTTTTCGGCTTAGTTTTAATGTCTCAATAGCATGATGAGAATGTGACAGTGAACTATGACGCATAGCATAAACATTTGCGTAGCTACCGGTATGGAGTTCTACCCACTGTGCACCAAGTTTAGATGATAATTCGATCACATCTGGAGTAGGATCTATAAATAGTGAAATTTCTATTTCATGCTCCGTAAGTTTTTTAATAGCATTTAATATTGCATTGTATTGTCCGCTGACATCAAGACCGCCTTCAGTAGTTACTTCTTCGCGCTTTTCTGGAACGAGTGTAGCACGATGAGGGCGTAACTGACAAACAATGTCTATAATAGTTGGATCAATAGAGCACTCTAAATTAACTGGAAGAGAAGAACTTTCTATAATACGGCGAACATCTTCATCATGGATATGACGGCGATCTTCTCGCAAGTGTATAGTGATTTGATCAGCACCGTTTTGTGCACAAATTCCCAAAGCCATTATAGGATCGGGATCATTGATTTTTCGTGCTTCACGTAACACAGCAATATGGTCGATATTGACGCCCAGTTTAAGATTGTCTTCGCGCATAAAAATCCTTTTTAAATTGAATGAATGTCCCCTCTAGGATCGCTTGGCGGGCTTGTTTGACCAACCATAGATAGTAGTGAAGATTATGGAGTGATGCAAGGCGGAAGTAGGTAATTTCCCGTGAGCGGAAGAGGTGATGCAAATAGGCACGACTGTAACGACGGCAGGTGTAGCACTGACATGCCGTATCGATCGGTTCTGAGTCAAATTTATAGCGCGCCCCTTTGATGTTTACTTTTCCAAACGTGGTAAACAATGTTCCGTTGCGGGCATTTCGGGTCGGCATAACACAGTCGAACATATCGACGCCCCGTTCGATGTTCTCAACCAAATCCTCAGGTGTCCCGACCCCCATAAGATAGCGAGGCTTATCACTCGGCATCAGCGGTGTGGTATGCTCTACAGTATCGTACATGAGGTTGTTCGCTTCACCGACCGAGAGTCCGCCGATAGCGAAACCGTCATAATCCATCGCACACAGCTCTTCGGCAGATTGGGTACGGAAATTAAAGTCCGTCCCCCCTTGGATAATGGCGAAAATATTTTGATCCAGCCCGATCCCTTTGGTCTGGTTGTTGCGATGGTAATCGATCGATTGCTGTGCCCATTGGGTTGTCCGCTGGATTGAGGTTTTGATCCGCTCTTGCGTAGCGGGTAGGGCGACGAGATCGTCCAAGATCATCATGATGTCGCTGTTCAGATTATTTTGGATGTCGATCACTTTTTCGGGGGTAAAAAAGTGTTTTGATCCGTCGATATGGCTGCGAAATTCGATTCCCGATTCGGTCGGTTTGGAAATATCGCTGAGGCTGAAGGCTTGAAACCCGCCGCTGTCGGTCAAAAAACTTTTGGGATAGGTGGTAAAACCGTGCAATCCTCCGAGTTTGGCGATGGTCTCATCTCCGGGGCGTAAATAGGTATGATAGGTATTGGCGAGGATGATTTGGGTATCCAAAAGATCGGTCATATCGGACATATCGAGCGCTTTGACCGATCCTACGGTTCCCACCGGCATAAATATAGGGGTTTGTATTGTCGAGTGTGCCGTCGTAATAGTACATGCTCGTGCTTTGCCGCAGGTGGCATCGACCTTAAATTCCATTCAAAACCTTGTTTTTTCATTATTTTACCGTACATTATGTTTATAGGCAACTCCAAAGCATTTACACTCTATAATACCGAAAACATATATGCAGGAAATCTTATGAGCATTGAACACTCTCAAGCAGCCTTTGAAAAAGCCCAAAATCTTATCCCTGGCGGTGTAAATTCCCCCGTCCGTGCCTTTAAAAGCGTCGGAGGGATTCCTCGTTTTATTTCGCGCGGAGAGGGCGGTTATTTGGTCGATATTGATGAAAATCGCTATGTCGATTATGTCCAAAGCTGGGGGCCTCTGATCTTCGGGCACCGTGATGAGTCTATCGAAAACGCCGTGATCGAAGCGGTGAAACACGGTCTCAGTTTCGGTGCGCCGACTGAAGCGGAGAGCGAACTCGCCGAACTTATCATCTCTATCTATGACTCTATCGAGAAAATCCGATTTGTGAGCAGCGGAACCGAAGCGGTCATGAGTGCGATACGTCTTGCGCGCGGCTTTACGGGGCGCGATGACATCGTCAAATTTACCGGATGTTACCACGGTCACAGTGATGCATTGCTCGTTCAAGCGGGTTCAGGCGCGGTGACATTCGGAACACCAAGCTCTCCGGGTGTCCCTGCGGATTTCACGAAACATACCCTTTTGGCAGAATACAACAATATCGAGAGTGTTCGTCAGTGCTTCAAAGAGAGCGCAGGCATAGCCTGTGTGATCATTGAGCCGATTGCGGGGAATATGGGATTGGTTCCCGCAACCAAAGATTTCCTCGCTGAGCTAAGAGCGCTATGTGACGAGTACGGTGTATTGCTCATTTTTGACGAGGTTATGAGCGGATTCCGTGCATGTCTGCACGGTGCGGAGAGCATTACGGGAACCAAACCCGATTTGGTGACACTCGGCAAAGTGATCGGCGGCGGTATGCCGGTCGGTGCGTTTGGCGGTCGACGTGAGATTATGGCGCACCTCTCACCTGAGGGGGGCGTGTACCAAGCGGGGACTCTCAGCGGTAATCCGGTTGCGATGGCGGCAGGGCTTGCATCAATCCATAAACTCAAAAACAACGCACGGGTATTCAGTGTTCTTGAAGAGCGTGCGAAGCGTTTGATGAGCGGCTTTGCGGAAGCGGCAAAAAAACATAACATTGGACTTCAAACAGACGTACGCGGTTCGATGTTCGGATTTTTCTTCTCCGATGAATCGGTAGGAAACTTTGCCGAAGCATTGAAAAGCGATACGGCACGTTTTGCCCGCTTTCATGCGGCGATGCTGGATGCTGGATTTTATTTCGCCTGCTCGCAGTTTGAGACCGGATTTATCTGTACGGCAACAACGGATGCGATGATCGAAGAGACGATCGCGGCAGCCGATAAAATCTTTGGAGAACTGTAATGGAGCAAGAAGATCATAAACCCCGTTTAAAACCGATTATTGAAGGGGCAGAGACCCTTTCACTTGGAATCTCAATGGTTGTCGCAATATTGATCGGAGTTGGTATAGGTATAGGTTTAAAAAAGCTTACCGGTATTACATGGTTGCTATGGGTTGGTGTTTTTATCGGATTGGCAGCAGCATTTTTAAATGTTTACAAAGCCTACAGTAAACAATACAAAGAGTTCGAAAAATTAGCCAAAGATCCTCGTTACAATATGGGACAAACAATTGGCAAAGACGAAGATGATGAGGACTAAATGGTAGAGAGTTTTTTAGTTGCAATGTTTTCATCTATGCTCATTGTATCAGGATCGCTCTATTCATATCGAAATATGATTCAAAGCCGTATTAGTGAATCAGATATAGAAGATCATAAAGATGTAATCGATATGATGGATGATCCATATGATCTGTACGAAGAGGAACGTGAGGAAGAGATCACAGATATTAAGCAGATGATAAAAGAGGAAAAAGCGAGACAAAAAAGTAATATTATTAAAAATACTACTAAAAATGCTTCGGCTATGGTATCGCTCTATCGTTTGGTACCGTATGCCTTTTTAATCCTTGGATTTATTACCTTGAATAACAATCATGTATTACATGTACCGCTCTATCTACTAGGACTTGGAGTTGGTGTCCCGATAGGTTATCTTTTTGCAAAAAGACTATTTATTTCACGATCATTGGAACATTGATCGTAATTTTATGCTCTTTAATATCGATAAATAAATTATTTTCTTCCGCGAGATGGGTAATCTCTGGGAGATATTTTCGTATGATACTCTCTGCGGAAATCTCAATTGAAAAAAGAGAATATTTTTCACCTTCAAATTTAATATGTTCTCCCACACGAAAATACAATCGAGTTAATATTTTTTCGTTTCCATTCATGGAAAGATATATTTTATTTAAGAGTTTGATAAACATTTCAGTTTGTAAACGAATTTCTGGAATTGTTGGGTCAAGTTCTTTTGCATATTTAGTTTGACTACCAATTGAATTGGAACTGATACATAAATCAATCAGCGTATAAACATTAATTAATTGCCCTTCAGGTTTTTGCTTAGTAAACTGAAAAGAGGGAAGTTGATATAGACGTATTCCAATTTGTTCTTCATCTTCGTAACCGACAGTTATACCAAAAAATTTAAAACGTCCAAATTCCAGTTCAAGAAATGTTGTTTTGAATCCAAATGAAGAACTGGCATATGTTGTTGCAATTTTATAAACAGCAGATGCTTCTACTGCACCGAGCAAATACTGCGCTTCAGTATTGAGAGACACAATTTTTCCGCCGGAATTAAATAAAATAAATGGATTAAAATCGTATTCAATCCATTGCTGATCGAATGTCATCAGTCCTCGATGTAGTTTTTAAGTTTACGACCCACTTTTGGGTGTTTAAGTTTTTTGATCGCACTGCTTTCGATTTGACGTACACGCTCACGAGTAACATTTAGCTCTTTTCCGATCTCTTCGAGAGTACGGTCACTTTCATCATCCATGATCCCAAAACGCATTTTAATAACCGCTTTTTCGCGTTCGTTAAGTTGTTCAAGAACGCTTTCAATTTGGACTTTTAAATCGTCTTTCAAAATAGCATCACTTGGAGAGAGAGACATTTTGTCTTCAATGAAATCTCCAAAACGTCCGTCTTCTTCGTTACCGATCGGCGCTTCGAGAGAGATCGGCTCTTTGGTAATTTTGATAACGTTTTTGACTTTTTCAACCGACAAGCCCACTTCTTCTGCGATGGTTTCGACATCCGGCTCTTTTCCATGCTCTTGGAGATGTTTACGCATGATTTTGTTGATACGGTTGATCGTCTCGATCATATGGATCGGAATACGGATGGTACGTGCCTGATCGGCGATAGCACGGCTGATTGCCTGTCGGATCCACCATGTTGCATAAGTCGAGAATTTATACCCTTTTTGGTATTCGAACTTATCGACCGCTTTCATCAACCCGATATTTCCCTCTTGGATCAAATCCAAAAACGGCAAGCCACGGTTTGTGTAACGTTTCGCGATAGAGACAACCAGACGGAGATTTGATTTCGCCATACGGGTTTTAGAAACTTCCGAGATATTTTTACCCCGTTTGATCTGTTCCAAAATATCGGCAAGTTTTTCAGGCTCCATGTTGAAGCCCCCTTTGGAAGCTTCTTTCGTTTGTATCAGCTTTTTAATCTCCATATAGGTGCTGACCATGGTTGCTTCAGGTACTTTTGTTGCAATCTCCTCTTTGGTCAACTCGCATATTTTATTCAAAATCAACGTGTGATTTTTTTTGAGTTGATCATTAAAAAGCGGAAGCTTGTATTCAAGACGTTTCAACTCACGATCAAACCCCTCATCACTGCGTAGAGCAGTCTCCATAGAGCGTACTAGTTCGTTGATGAGTTTTGAGGTAGGTCCAAGATCAAGTAAAGCTTCTTTTAAAGTTTTCTTTTTAAAACTGACGTTCATAAAAAAGAGAACATAATCAGCATCCATTTCATCAAGTGAACATTCATCAAGCATTTTTTCTGTTGCTTTTACCCAATCTTTTTTTGCTTTTTCGAGGGCTTTAAAGCTGGTCACAACTTTTTCTACCCGTTTTTTATCTTTGACTGATGGCGCTTTTTCACTGACATCTTCTTCTTCACTATCATCATCACTGTCATCATCGCGTTCTTCTTCTTCTTCTTCAAAACTTTTGAAAAGTTCTTTAACACGACGTTCACGATTGATCAATGGATCTTTGTAGTCAAGAATAAAATCAATTAGATAAGGGACTGAGCAGATTGCATCGATAATAATACCTTCACCCATTTCCATTCGTTTAGAAATTTCGACCTCTTCATCTTTTGTTAGAAGAGGAATTTGTCCCATTTCACGCAAATACATACGTACTGGTGAATCAGATCGTGACCATTCAAGAAGTTCATGTTGTTTGAGAATATCAAACTCATCATTGCTTGCTTCTTCAATAAACTTAAGTTGGGCAGCACGTTTTGCTGCTGCTTCTTGCTGATTTAGCATTTTTGCATGTTCAGAAGAAGTGAATAGGCAAATTTTATGTTTTTGCGCTAATTTTAAGACACTTTTTGCTTGTGCAAGGGTCGGTTGTTTGTCAAACGGTTCAACGATTGTTTCATAAGTGAGACAGTTTTTAGATTTATGTTCGGCAAATAGGGTTTCGAGATGTTTGTTTAGATCTTTGACACTCATTCGAGGAAGGCTCCCTTACGTTAAAAGAGGTGGATTATACCGAAATATTTCTTAAAGTGCCTTTCTATAAATTTTAACATACTCTTTTTACGACATGGAACACTTGTTGCTATCAAAGTCATAATAATGCACAAGGATGATAAATGCAGACTGGATACTATGCGGCAACTGGGGGAATGGTAGCGCAGTTTAATCGTATGGATACGATTGCTAACAATTTAGCCAATGCAAATACAACTGGGTATAAGAAAGATCAGTTAATTACAGGAGATTTTGTACGGCTTTTTAAAGAAGCACAAAGCGAACTGCCAATTGCTAATCAGACAGAAGCTGCTGCACAGTATTTTAACCGTTCATTATCACGCGTCCCTCAAATTACTGATGCATTTACTGACTATTCTTTAGGATCAATGCAAAAAACTGATAATACGTTTGATATAGCACTTAATAAAGAAGGACAGTTTTTTGCCGTCAAAACCCCACAGGGTATCCGCTTGACACGCGATGGGACATTTACAATGAATGATGCAGGGAACTTGGTAACCAAACAAGGATATGAAGTTCTTCCTTCTGATTACATGCAAAGTAAAACTGGAATAACATTAAATCAGCAAGACAGCATCATAACAATAGATAAAAATGGCCTTATCTCAACAAATATTCCAGGTTCTACTCAAATGATTGCAAATAAAAAACTTATGATAATAGAGCCACAAAATGTACGAATGCTAACGAAGGAAGGTGACAATCTGTATGTTCCAGATCCTGCTGATATCCTTAGTCCAATAGCAGAAAGTGGATCAGTAATGCAGGGATATACTGAAAAAAGCAATGTTAATGCTGTCAATGAAATGATATCGTTGATTGAAGCAAATCGACTTGTCGGTATGTATCAAAAAGTTATGGATACACAAATGAATGATATGAATAAAGATGCAATTGAAAAATTAGCTTCCAAAAACTAAAAGATAAGGAAATAAACTTATGATGCAATCACTTTATACCAGTTCTACTGGAATGATGGCAATGCAAACGCAAATCGATACAACTGCAAATAATATTGCCAATGTCAACACTATGGGCTATAAGAAATCACGCGCTGAATTTGCCGATTTGATGTATAAAGTTATGACATATGCTGGAACCTCAACCAGCGATACAACAAGATCTCCTACTGGCATAGAGGTCGGTCTCGGGGTACGTCCAACAGCTATTAATAAAATATTTTCTGAAGGAAGTCTCAAACAAACAGATAATCCATTAGATATTGCCATTACCGGTAAAGGGTTTATTCAACTTCAACTTCCCAATGGTACACAAGTATATACACGTAACGGAGCATTAAAAGTTGATCAAAATGGAACACTTGTAAATTCTGATGGATATACAGTTGTGCCTGAAATTGTAATTCCTGATAATGCTATAGATGTCACAATTGGTACAGACGGTATTGTTAGTGTTACCCAATCAGGTCAAGCTCAAGCAACACAAGTTGGGCAGTTATCGTTAACAACTTTTATCAATCCGGCAGGACTACATGCAATGGGAGATAACTTGTTTGTAGAAACTGATAGTTCAGGACAACCTGTACAAGGTACTCCTGGTGATAACGGAGTAGGGACAATTCGTCAAGGATTTACAGAACTATCAAATGTGCAATTGGTTGTTGAATTGACTGATTTGATCACTGGGCAACGTGCGTATGATGCTAACTCAAAAGTTATCACAACAAGTGATGAAATGCTTGCAACAGTCAATGGATTAAAACGTTAATATTAATCACTATTAAATTCCTTTTTTGGGAATTTAAAACTCTTTCAGCACTTCTAGACTATAATCCCCTTAATTTTACGTACCATAGGATTTTTGATGCAAAAAATTGAAGGCAAAGTTTGGAATTTCGGTAAAGATATCGATACCGATCTTATCATCGCTGCACGCTACCTTAACACTTCTGACCCTAAAGAACTCGCGAAACATGTAATGGAAGACGCTGATCCTACATTTGTCAGTAAAATGACACCGGGTGATATCATTGTCGCTGATGAAAATTTCGGGTGCGGATCATCTCGCGAACATGCGCCAATCGCTCTGAAAGCTGCCGGTGTTGCAGCAGTTATCGCTCCGACGTTTGCTCGTATTTTTTACCGTAATGCTTTTAATATGGGGTTGCCTATTTTTGAGCTCACAGAGAGTTTAGAAATCAAAGAGGGTGAATCGGTCAGTATCGATATGGATGCAGGAACTATTACCAACACTACAAACGGAAAAGTTTATAACTTTATACCGATTCCACCGTTTATGCAAGAACTTATTGCTGCAGGTGGATTGATGAATTACGCAAATGCCGAAATAGCGGCGCAGGAGAAATAATTTATGAAAAGTTACAACATTGCATTAATCAAAGGGGACGGTATCGGTCCGGAGATCGTAGATGAAGCGATCAAGGTTATGGATGCCGTTGCGGCATGCGAAAATATCGAGTTTAATTATCAAGAAGCCCTAATGGGTGGATGTGCTTACGATGTAACGGGAGATCCTCTTCCTCAAGAGACAATCGATATTTCACTTTCGAGTGATGCCGTACTTTTCGGTGCTATCGGTGGTCAAAAATGGGATACTCTCCCAAGAGAAAAACGCCCTGAAAGTGGACTGCTTCGTTTTCGTAAAGAACTTGGAGTTTTTGCTAATCTTCGCCCTGCCAGTGTTTATGATGAATTGGTTAATGCAAGTTCGTTAAAACCTGAAATCGTCAAAGGTGTCGATTTAATGGTTGTACGTGAACTCATTGGTGGTATTTATTTTGGCGAACCGAAAGGGCGCGATGAGAATAAGGGTTGGAACACCATGGTTTATAGCCGTGATGAAGTTATCCGAATAGCTCATGTGGCATTTAAAATAGCCATGGATCGTTCAAAACGTGTATGTTCAGTTGATAAGGCTAATGTTTTGGACGTAAGCCAACTATGGCGTGAAGTGGTTGAAGAAGTAGCACTTGAATATCCTGAAGTTTCACTAAGCCATATGTATGTTGATAATGCTGCTATGCAATTGATTCGTGACCCAAAACAATTTGATGTCATTTTGACAGGAAATATTTTTGGTGACATTTTAAGTGATGAAGCCAGTATGCTATCAGGCTCTATTGGGCTATTACCATCAGCATCCGTAGGAGCCAAAATCGGGGTATATGAACCCATACATGGTTCAGCTCCGGATATAGCAGGACAAGGCATAGCAAATCCTATTGCAACAATTGCCAGTGCTTCTATGATGCTCCGTTTCGCATTGGGTGAAAATCGTGCTGCAGATCGTATTGATTATGGTATCAAACAAGCACTAGCAGAAGGTTATCGAACAAAAGATATTTCTGGTTTTGATGCAAAAGAGATCTGTTCTACCAGTGAAATGGGCTCAATTATTGCTGATTTTGCGGTCAAATGCAAACTTTAACTCTCGCAAATATTTACGAACTTCAAGGGCTAAAAGAAGATGCTCTTGAAATTTACAAAGAGATATTAAAAAAAGATCCCTCCAATGCTGATGCAAAAATAGCAATACGTAGACTTTCGGGTATGCGAAAAAAATTTCTTGGTGTTAACAATGAAATGAAAGCTTTTTTTGTACAGATGGATGAAGAAGCTGAATTTATTCAATTTGAAAGGTGGTTATTGCGCGCATGGAACTAAAAGATGTCATTTTATCTACATTAGCCGAAATTGAAGAGCTTTCTCTATCCTCTGAACCTGCTGAAAAATTTGAACCTTTGAAAGAAGAAAAAAAATCCTCAAATGAGGTTTTTAATACTATTTCTAATCATAAAGATATAGAAATAGTTCATACCGTACGTGATGATGAGTCTCGTATGTTAGAAGGGATTAGAGAGCGTCTATTAGTTCTCTTTGAAGGTTTTCAATCACCCAACAATGTGCAAATTGAAGCAAAAGTGGATTTAACTCTTAACTTTTTAGAATACCTTTTAGCTACGATTGATAACCGTTTAGAGATGATTAGGATTGAAAAATGAATGAACAATATCGAATATTAATCCATTGCAATGACGAAAAAGGGCTTGTATATAAAGTATCAAGTATTTTTTTTCATCGTAATCTTAATATAATTTCGAATAATGAATTTGTAGATAAAGCTCACAATAAATTTTTTATGCGCAGTGTTGTTGCTGGTGAAATTGCTCCTGATATACTCAAAAATGAACTTTCATCTGTTCTACCGACAAATGCACATCTTGAAGTGATTGCTCCTCGTAAAAAAAGAGTTGTTCTAATGGCAACCAAAGAATCACATGCACTAGGTGACATCTTGATTCGTTATGAAGCAGGTGAGCTTGATTGTCATATTGTTGGCGTTGTTTCTAACTATGATTTACTTAAACCATTAGTATCAAAATTTGATATCCCTTTTTATACTGTTTCACATGAAGGATGTGATCGTGATGAACACGAACATCGTGTCCTCGTGCAGCTCTCAGAACTCGGTGAGATTGATTACATCGTACTTGCCAAATATATGCGTATATTGACTCCCCGTTTTGTCGAAGCGTATGAAGATAAAATTATCAATATACACCACTCATTTTTACCTGCTTTTATCGGTGCTAACCCTTATAAGCAAGCATATGAACGCGGTGTAAAAATTATTGGTGCGACGGCTCATTTTGTCAATAACAATTTAGATGAAGGACCGATTATTGCTCAGGATGTTATTCATGTCAATCATGCACACGGTTGGGAAGAAATGCAGCGCCAAGGGCGAGATGTCGAGAAAATCGTCCTCTCTAAAGCGCTTAAATTGGCATTGGAAGACCGTATTTTTGTTCATGACAATAAAACGATTATTTTTTAAATGTTTAACATCGTTTTAGTTCATCCGCAAATTCCAAATAATACTGGAGCAATCGGACGTTTATGTGTCAATACAGGATCATCATTACATCTGATCAAACCGATTGGCTTTGACATTGATGAGAAAGCGGTTCGGCGTGCAGGACTCGATTATTGGCATAAGATCGATTTGCATGTATGGGAGAGTATCGATGAGTTTATGGACTCTCATCCTGAGCGAGAGCGCTTTTTCTTTGCTACGACAAAAACCGATCGACCCTATTTCGAACATGAGTTTCAAGAAGGAGACTATCTCTTTTTCGGAAGCGAAACAGCTGGGATACCCTCTGAAATATTAGAGTCATATCCAATGCAGACAATGACTATCCCAATGACTAAAGATGGACGTAGTCTTAATCTCGCAATTAGCAGTGGAATTATTCTATATGAAGCGATCAAACAAAATTTTACTAATTACCGAAAGATGATGTAACCATGATGCAATTACTCGATACCGTTATGACGGTACTCTTCGTCCTTTTTTTAATCTATATATTTCGCGGCTATCATCTTTCCCGTCTGGATAAAATGGAAAAAGAAGAAAACGATAAAAATAGTTGAACTAAAAAATCTTCTCTGCCCACTTTTCCATCTTCATTTCTAATAAATCCATCCATCCGTTTGCTTTGCGAATTACCTTTGCCATTGTCTACTCTCCTTAAGCAATATTTGACAAATAGTAAGGTAGTTTAAAAAATAAACTAAAAAATATTTCAATTTGACATATAAATATATTTTTTGTGTCATAATTCCTAAAATACACTATTGATAATTCAAAAGGATTTCATTATGAAAACATTCAGCGATATTGTCGAGATGATTAAAGATATTGTCTCTTCCGAATTTCCCGATAAAAAAGTTTTTGATAAAGATGTTGCAGAATTATTAGATATTTCACAAATGAATTTTGCGACAATGAAAAAACGTAATAAAGTTCCATTTAGTGAATTACTTGATTTTTGTGCTAAACGTTCAATTGCTATTAACTGGTTATTGTATAACCAATCTCCGGAAAGCTTAATTGAACCTACCAATCGGTTTTATATGGTACGTTATTTCTCATCAGTCAATGCCTCGGCGGGTGGAGGGGCAGAAAATGATGAGTTGGATTACGAACCACTTATGTTAGAAGAAAATTTTATTTTATCATTAGGTGGAGAAAAAGAGTTGCGTCATATTGAAGCTATTAATGTGTCAGGTGATTCAATGGAACCTTCATTTAGTTATAACGATATTATTTTTGTCAATCGTTCAAAAACAGATATTAGTCGAGGTGGCATATTTACCATCCGTACTGAACATGGACTCTTTATTAAACGCCTGCAAGTTCGGATTGATGGTAAACTAGATATTATTTCAGATAATAAAGACTACCCTATCTACATTGCCAGTAAAAACGAAGTTGAAATAATTGGTAAAGTAGTAGGGCGTTTCGGAAGTATCGATTAAAGAGAGTAAATATATGAGATTGACGATTTGGATAAGTAGCATAGTACTTCTCTTAGGAGGGTGTACTACTCATTTACCAATTGATCCACCCGTGCTACTAAAACAAATTCAGCCAATAACAAAAAATATTCCTATACAAAATGATTCATTATGTGCTGACTTTTCTGAAAACAATGAAAGTAGTATATTTGAATGTGGTCCTAAAATAAGTGATTTAGTTCGTTTTGAACAATCTATAGTTCCTTATGCTGAACAAAATATAGTAGATCATGAAGATTTTTTAGAGACTCAATACAAATTTGAGCAACACTTTTTTTCGCCGTGGACATATACTATGCCACCAATATCTCTACAAGAGGCTACATGGCCTATTCGTGCTTTCAAAGGTGGATACGGAAGTAATCTTAGACCAGTACCTATAACATGGTTTAAAGAGTTGGAAGATCAAAGTAATTTTGACATGTTTGGACAATTAAACCAAAAAGCAATCACCCTTAAATGGATGGATATAAGAGTACTCCCTTCAGATAAGCCCCTTTATAAAGATCCAAAACTTCCTGGAGAAGGATATCCTTTTGATTATCTTCAAAATAGTAGTGTAAATTACAATGAACCTGTCTTTATATCTCATACTTCAAAAGACGGTGCATGGAGCTATATTTTCACTAATAATGCATCGGGATGGGTAAAGTCTGATGGGTTAAGTATTGTTAATAATGCAACTATTGAAAAGATCGAAAAAGCAGAAAAAGTTTTTATTTTGGATGACGATATACCTCTTCATCGCAAAGATAGTAAATTTATTGCCTATACACGTATAGGTATGGTATTACCTTTGGATCATGTAGATAATGAAAACTATTATGTCAATGTGATTGATGAAAACAATACACTTATCAATGTGTCAATACCGTTAAAGTCGGCTCATATTGGAATAAGTCATTTAAATAAAAAAGATTTAATACAAATAGGAGCACAGCTACTCAAAAACACTTATGGATGGGGAGGAATGTATCACGAACGCGATTGCTCATCAATGATACGTGATATGTATACTCCATTTGGTATATGGTTACCACGTAATTCACTTTCACAATCTCACAAAGGCGAAGTAATCTCATTTTCAGAACTCTCAAATGATGAGAAATTAACATTAATCAAAGAGAAGGGAATTCCTTTTGAAACAATTATTTATCTAAAAGGGCATGTACTCCTTTATATTGGAACATTTGGAGACAATGTTATGGTTATGCATAATGTTTGGGGAATACGTACAATAGATAAATTTGGAAATACAGGTAGATATATTATTGGAAAGGCAGTAATTAGTACTTTAGAACTTGGTAAAGATTTAGCTGATTTTGATCCTGCTATGAAACTTTTAACTCGCATTGAAAGTATGAATATTTTTACTCACACGACTATCATTCTAGCATCAAAAGACAAAGGGACGAAAAATCAAAATCCACGAAAATAAAATTACCCGCGGATGTCTAGTAATGAACCTAACATTTCATTTTGAGTTTTTATTGCCTGCACATTAGTAGCTGTTGTTTTTTCAAGATTTATTTGATCTGTTATCTCTTTAGATAAATCAGTTTGCGATTGTTGTGATCCATTATCAGTCGCTAAAGAGGTATTAGCTTTTGTTGCACCATTTTGAGTATCAGTAATAGTAGTATTTCGAGGAACATAATTATCAGTATTAATGTTAGCCACATTTTGCGCACTATTATTCATGTAGACTTGATTGGACATTAAAGAAGAGACATTTGAGCTTATCATCTAAAGCTCCTTGTGTATAGATTTGAAAAGTATAATCCCCTCTACCTTAAGAGATAGATGGGAAATGGAATTAGTCCAATTAGTGCAAATCGGCGTTGAGTTTCACTTCACGAGTTGAGCGGCGGATAAGCAATTGCCCCGTGGTGGAGTCTTGACGATAATGGATACCGTTAAGTGCCACCAAATCTTTCCCTTTAAAACTACTCCCACTGAGTGTTACTGTGGGGTTCGCTTCTTGGATTTTAACAAGTTCTTGAGGATCAACTGAAAACTTTGTTCCCGCTAATACTGCTATTCCTGCATCGACGATACACCCATCACCGAGTGCAATACCTGTTACAGAGTTGGCACCTAATAGTGTATTTTTACCGATTGTGACAGGTATTCCGTCGGTTCCGCTGAGGACTCCGAGAATTGATGCGCCACCGCCGACATCTGAACCGTCGCCCACAACCGCAGAGCTTGAAATACGTCCCTCTACCATGCTAACACCGGTTGTACCGGCATTGAAATTTACATAACTCGCACCCGGCATGATCGTTGTTCCTGCATGGAGCTGTGCACCGAAGCGAACTTTTGAATCGTCCAATACACGGGTATTGTTAGCAGGGATGACGTGTTGGAGATAACGCGGAAATTTATCGACGAAATCGATTTTCGGATATTCGTTTGCAAATTTGAGTTCAATCTCATTTTCCCGGAGCCATTCGAGCTCAATTGGCTGACCGTCTGACCATGCGACGTTATGGAGTGCGCCGAATGCACCGTTTAGGTTGAGTGAACGAAGAGGCGCTTTAGAGGTAGATAGAGCGTATAGTTTGAGGTAAGTCCCCTCGACGCTTGTACAGGTAACATCGTTGAACAAAATAACCAGACGAAATTCTCCCTCTCGCATACCGCGTTCTTTGACTTGATTATAAAGTGCAGAAATGACTTGTATATTTTTATGTGCGTCACCAAATGCTTCGTCAGAATAAGGAGTAAATGCATTTAAACAATTTTCTAAAAATTTTAAATTAACAGGGATAATCATTTCATCAGAAGTAAAATCAATTGAATACCCTTGCTCTTGTGCACTTTTTATAAAAATTGCTGCACTGCCAAGGTTTTCATTCCAGTTGATATGAGGATAGGTAGCTTGTAACACTTTATTACTATCAAGTTGGCCAAAATCAACACGGCAAATGCCGAATGCAAGAGGATTTTTATATCCAATACTATTTTGGATTTCTTGTACACATGCTTTAAAAGCTGTTTCCGTCTGTAAAATTTCCATATACGCTCTCTTTTGATAATATTAATATAGAATTTTACCATAAGAGCCTAGACTTGAGTTGAAGCTAGCGTGTTATACTACTGTATATTAAATATAATGGATATGCATGGAAGAATGGATCACTTTATTAAAAGCGAATGATTATATCAGTGTCAAAAAATACATTAAAAATGGTGGAAATCCGAATGAAGTCGAAGAAAATGGTGAATCAGTCATCTGTTTTGCCCTCCGCTATCATTGTGATCAAGAAATAATAGACCTTATTATAGAGCAAGGGGCTGATATTAATCATGTTGATCATGAAGGTGTGAGCGTTTTTGATGTAGCGGTTACATACAATAATCTTAACTTAATTGAACAATTAATACAACATGGTTTTGATGTCAATAATCCCACACGTCAAAGCGGATTTACCCCGTTGATGGGGGCCGTTTGCTATGGACGTACAGAAGTCATCAAAAAATTATTGGAGCTTGGGGTAGATGTGCATGCTCGTGATGCATATGGACTCAATGCAATCGATTTTGCTCGTAAAATGCATAAAAAATCTATTTTAGCTCTATTGCAAGGAGATAATAATGGAACAGATTAAAACCTTTTTACTGCTTGGGGCGATGAGCATTCTACTCGTATTTATTGGCGGATACCTCGGCGGGAAGGGTGGAATGTTAATCGCATTGGTAATGGCTGGAGGAATAAACTTCTACACCTATTATTTTTCCGATACGATGATACTCAAACACTATAATGCCCAAGAGGTTGATCCGCGCGAAGCACCGATGCTTTACCGCGTCGTTGAACGTTTGGTGGAACGTGGTTCATTGCCAATGCCGAAAGTTTATATAATCCATGATCATATTCCTAATGCATTCGCAACAGGACGAAATCCTTCTCATGCAGCAGTCGCTATCACTACTGGGTTGCTTGAACTTTTATCAGAAGATGAGATCGAGGGGGTAATGGCACATGAACTCTCACATGTACGTCATCGCGATATTCTCGTTGCGACAATAGCGGCTACGATTGCAGGCTCAGTAGCATTTATCGCAAATATACTTCAGTTCGGGGCGATGTTCGGAAATCGAAATAATCGAAATGGAAATCCGATATTCATGATTGCAATGGCAATTTTACTTCCAATTGCTGCTAGTATTATCCAAATGACAATAAGCCGTTCACGTGAATTTATGGCAGATGAGGGAGCAGGGCGACTAACAGGGCATCCTGAATGGCTGCAAAATGCATTAATTAAACTTTCTAATTACAATGTGAGAGGTGAAGTTCAAGGGGCTACTCCTGAAAATGCCCACATGTTTATTATCAGTCCGTTTGAGGGTAAAAACTTATCTTTTGCAAATTTATTTAGAACACATCCAACAACAGAGCAAAGATTAGAACGATTAGAAGCATTAAAAAAGGTACTAAATCAACCTAACGAACAAAATAAACTTTATGACCGACACTACAGTTAAAGATTACTCAATTTCAATTTTAAGGGTAAAATTGGGTTTTGACGTGATACCTTTTTTATCACTTTTTAAAAAAGTAAGCCGATATACTGCATATATTACTGCACTTAATCCCAGTACAATCAGTAAATAACTCATCATACTCATTTGGTCTCCTCAATTCTATATGAAAACTAAATCGGTATTTTATAAAAAATATTTATTTTACTCTTTTTGTATAATCTCATAGCCAATACATTGTTCTTCTAATGAATGAATAAAAAGATTAAAATTTTTATCACAAAGATCACGATTTTCAGATGCTACTGATATTTCAACGATTGGATTTCCTCTATTGATCATCGGAAGTGATGAAAATTCAATGTTTTTGTCCATCTTTTCCATTACATATATCAATGTATTTTCACTTGTTTGTGCAATCAATGTTTTACGAAATATTGGTGTGGAAACTGAATAAAATCTTGATAATGCTTCTTCAGTCATAGGATGAGACATCTCTGGAAAACCGGGCATAAAAAAATAACGTTTATCAAGATAAAAACCTGACATATTATTAATTACATTATGAAGCAATTCAGAATCTTTTGGTAATTCAGCCATATGAATACGATGAGGATAAGCTGAATCACCAAAGCGATCAATGATATCAGTGGTGAATTGAGAATGAGGTGTTAAAAAACCATCACGAAAAACATCAGCAGCAATTTGTCGAGTCAAATCATCAGGAGTAGACCCGATACCTCCAAAACTAAACATAACTGATTGTGGATCATTTTTAATCATGTTAAAAGTGTTAAAGATTAGTACCGGGTCATCTTTGATTGTAAACGAAGAAAAGAGTGTGTGACCACGTCGAATTAAGGCATCACGTAAGAAAAGAAAATGTTTATCATCACGACGGCCGTTTAGAATCTCAGAGCCAATAATTACAGCATAAAAATGAGGTACGTTCATAGTAAAGATTATAGCACGGTGAGGGAGATAATTTCCCAAGTGAGGGAAATTATCTTAATTTTGAAATGATTTCGTGTTCGACGGCATCAATAGTTTGTGTTCCGTCAATACGTACATATTTCACAGTTGTATCTGCATCAGCAATACCATGATAATAAGCAACAAGAGGCTGAGTTAATTCATGATAAACACGGAGACGATCAATAACAATTTCTTCTTTGTCATCATCACGTTGAACCAAATCTTCACCACTCTCATCATCTTTTCCTTCTACTTTCGGTGGATTGTAGACAACATGATATGTACGACCAGATGCAAGGTGAGCGCGACGTCCTGACATACGCTTAACGATCTCAGAATCAGGAACATCAATTTCGACTACAGCATCTATAAAAACGCCTGCTTCTTTCAATGCATCAGCTTGAGGCACAGTACGTGGAAATCCATCAAGAAGAAATCCATTTTTACAATCATCTTTCAAAATTCGTTCTTTAACAAGACCGATAATAATCTCATCAGTAACTAACTTACCGGAATCCATAAAGGATTTTGCCAATTTACCAAGATCTGTTCCTGCTTTAATAGCTGCGCGAAGCATATCTCCAGTTGAAATTTGAGGAATATCAAATTCTTTGGTTAAAAACTGCGCTTGTGTCCCTTTACCTGCACCTGGTGCACCTAAAAGAATGATTTTCATTTGATATTATCCTATATTAAATTTTTGATTCGATAAAGAGTTCCATCTCATCGACGATAGCATCGATGGAGCGCTCACCATTGATTTTATAGAGGAGATTTTTCTCTTCATAAAATGCCTGAATAATGCTCAGAGGTTCCGTATAAACACTCATGCGGTTGTTGAATACCTCTTCTTTGTCATCGGCACCGCGAGAGCGTCCGAGAACGCGATCACGCGCAACCTCTTCGCTCACAACCACTTCGATAACACTGACTAGCTCAATAGAGCTGTCATGTTGTAAAAACTTATCCAGTTCATTCATTTGTTCAAACGATCGAGGATAACCGTCAAACAAGATAACGTCTGAGGGAGCCGCTTTGATCGCTCCGGTAATCGTCTCTATGGCAATGTTGATGGGTACAATCATCCCACGACTGATGAAACTATCGATCAACTGACCGCGTTCACTGCCACTTGCTACTTCCGCACGGAGGAGATCACCGGTGGAGTAATGAACGACTGTATCGTCGTTACGCTCCGCAATCATCTCCGCATCGGTTGTTTTTCCTGAACCCGGCGCACCGATAATCAAAAAAAGCTTTTTAGACATTATTTTGCGCTTTCCCTGAGACGGATATGAAGCTCACGAAGCTGTGTCAATTCTACTGGGCTTGGTGCTTGCGTCATGATACATGATGCTTTTTGCGTTTTAGGGAACGCAATAACGTCACGAATACTATCTTTTTTAGACAATAACATCATAAAACGGTCAAATCCGATTGCAAAACCTCCGTGTGGCGGTGCTCCGAATTTCAATGCATCGAGCAAGAAGCCGAATTTCTCTTGAGCTTCTTCTTCACCGATACCCAAAAGGGTAAAGATTTGCTCTTGCAATGCTTGTTTGTGGATACGGATCGATCCGCCGCCTAGTTCGGTACCGTTGAGAACGATGTCGTACGCGATCGATTCGATGTCTTCGAGATGCTCGTGGTTCAAATCACGCGGCATGGTGAATGGATGGTGAAGTGCTTTGACGCGACCCTCTTCGATTTCAAACATTGGGAAATCGACAACCCATACAAATTCGAAGCGATCTTTATCTATCAGGTTCATTTTTTCATGTTCGGCGATGAAGATACGGAAACGTCCCATATAATCCCAAACGGTTTTTTTATCTCCCGCACCGAAGAAGACGACATCGCCCACTTCCATACCGGTTCGATCAACGAGGAGTTGAAGATCTTCAGGGGTAAAGAATTTTTCCAACGGCCCTTTGAGACCATCCTCTTTCATCTGGAAGTATCCGAGACCTTTTGCCCCGAATTTACGGACGTAATCTTCAAAGCTTTTCATCTCACGTTTGGAGAATACCAAATCGGCACCCGGTACCCGAAGCGCTTTGATACGGTTCATTTTCGGATTTGCGGCGATAGATGTAAAAATCTCATTGTCACAGCGTGCGAAGATGTCGATCACATCGACCATTTTCAAATCATATCGAAGATCCGGTTTATCCGATCCGTACCACTCCATAGCATCGCTGTACTTGATACGGTTGAACGGAGTTGTGACAGTGTGTCCCGCAGCAGCGAACATCCCTGTAATCAACTCTTCAGCTACACGTATAACGTCTTCTTGGTCACAAAAGCTCATCTCAACGTCGATTTGTGTAAATTCAGGTTGACGATCGGCACGCAAATCTTCGTCACGGAAACATTTTGCAATTTGGAAATAACGGTCAAACCCGCCTACCATAAGGAGCTGTTTGAAAAGCTGAGGCGATTGTGGGAGCGCGTAGAACTCACCCTCATGGACGCGGCTCGGTACGAGATAGTCACGTGCACCCTCAGGAGTTGATTTGGTCAAAATAGGCGTTTCTACTTCCAAAAATCCGAGTTTATCAAGGACATTACGTGCCGCGATCGCCGCTTTTGAACGGAGCATAAACGTGTTGTACATTGCAGGATTACGCAGATCAAGGTAGCGGTATTTGAGACGGATCTCTTCTCCAACTGTGTTGTCGCCGATACCGAACGGTACAGGCTCGGAACGGTTTTCGATAATGAGGTTTTCAACCACCACTTCGATTGCACCCGTTTTGAGACGAGGGTTCACAAGACCTTCACCACGGTTACGGACACGTCCGTGTGCGATGAGGACGAATTCGTCGCGTACTTCGCTCGCTACTTTGTGTGCGTGGGCATTATCGGTAGGGTCACATACGAGTTGGATCAAACCGCTTTTATCGCGCAAATCGATAAATACGATTCCACCATGATCGCGGTAGCTGTTCGCCCAACCGCACAGGACGACGTTATCGCCTACGTTTGCTTCACTTAAATCGGTACAAAAATGACTTCTCAAATCAAAGTCCTTAGGTTAATATTTTGCGCAATTATAGCGCTTATAAGCTTGCGGTTTGATAATAGAGTTTCTCCAGTGCAAGAAAAATGCACTGATAATGCGAGTAGCTTAGCTCGAAGGAGTATCGACAGCTGTGAAGAAAGTATTGGTTTTAACTGTAGCACGTGGAATAGGTTGAGACAATGCAGTTTCGTCTTTTTCGCCTGTACGAATACGTTCTACTTCTAAGACATTAGTAATCCACATTTTTCCAGCACCATGTCCTAAATCTTGTGTATGAGCACGAATAGCTTCCATTGCTATCTCTTTTGTTTTGTCGTTAGAAACTACAATAAATAGCATAACTTTTGGATACAAATCAGGAGCATTATTTTTTTCAGCGATTCCAAGTGAACCTTTACCGATTACTTCAGTAACCGTTACTCCCTCAATTTCATTATCGAATAGTTCTCTAAGAACATCATTTAAACAGTGACGGTTAAATACAGCGGTAATCTGAACCATTTTGAACCCCTTTAATATTTTTGTTGATGTCATTATAGGCTGAAATGATGTTAGAGATCACCAATGAACTGATTATTTTATAAGCAACACATTTATATTTACTCATATTCAATATCTAAAATAATCAAACCTTACAAAAATGTAATTATGATTGTAGAACGCCTCTTGCATTCTAGCAACCAATATCATCCATCAAGGAGCAATCAATGGCACGAGACACATTAATCGGCGGAGCATTATGGGAAGAATATTCAACAGAAGTGCAACGCAGAATGAATGATCCAATCAATATGGGTGAAATTACCCAAGAAGAGGCAGATGCTGCTGAGAAAAAACTGATTATTGCAGATTTTGGTGCAGAAAGCTGTGGTGATGCGGTACGTCTTTATTGGATGATCGATCCTAAAAATGATGTGATCATTAAAAGCCGATTTAAAAGTTTCGGATGCGGAACGGCAATCGCCAGCTCAGATATGATGGCGGAACTTTGTATGGATAAAACGGTTGATGAAGCACTCAAAATCACCAATATCGACGTCGAAAAAGCGCTCCGTGATGAGGAAGATATTCCTGCAGTTCCTGGGCAAAAAATGCACTGTTCGGTCATGGCATATGATGTGATCAAAAAAGCGGCATCGATTTATAAAGGGGTCGACATGAGCGAGTTCGAGACCGAATTTATCGTCTGTGAATGTGCCCGTGTCAGTCTCGACACTCTCAAAGAGGTGATCCGTCTCAATAAGCTCGAAACTATCGAACAAATCACTGACTATACCAAAGCGGGTGGTTTTTGTAAGTCGTGTATCAAACCGGGTGGACATGAGAAAAAAGATGTTTATCTTGTGGATATGCTCTCAGAAATCACAGCTGAATTACAAAAAGAGGCGATAAGCAAAAAAATCAAAGAAGCAAAAGGGGACGGGAACTTTAATGCGATGAGTTTGGTACAAAAACTTCGCAGTATTGAATCGATTCTCGAAGAGTATATTCGACCGACACTCAAAGCTGATCACGGGGATGTCGAAGTTATCGATCTCAAAGAGGTAGACGGCGAACACGAACTCTATATTCAGTACAAGGGAGAGTGTATGAGCTGTTCAATGAACACAACAACAACACTTGCCGGAATGCAGGATATGCTAAACTTTAAACTCAAATCCAACTTGCGAGTGATGGTGGTCTAATGTCACACGCGACAAAAGAGGGAACATTCGGATATCTGAAAAAATTTGGTAATTATTCTAAAGATTTTTACCGTTTTAATGGAGAACTCTTCTTCCCTTCGCTTGGAATCGGAACCTATAAAGCGGAACCGTACAAAGAAGACAATTACATTATCAACTATGCAGAAGCTATAAAAATGGCGATTCGACATGGGATCAATTTTATCGATACGGCAATAAACTATCGATATCAAATGTCTGAGAGGGAAATAGCTGAAGCTTTGAATGAGATGTTTAAAGAAGGTGATATCAAACGTGAAGAAGTGATTATCGCCTCTAAAGCAGGATTTATTCCGCTCGATTTTCCGTTTCCTGATAATCCCTACGGTTGGATACAAGATACTATTATCAAGACCGGATTAGCCGATAAAGATGAGATTGTTATTGATCAGCATTGTATGTCTCCGAATTTTTTACGGTGGAGCTGTGAACAATCTCTTCGTAATCTTGAAATCGATACGATTGACATTTTCTTCCTTCATAATCCGGAAACGCAACTGGGATATATTGATCAGGAAACTTTTTATAATCGAATTGAAGATGCTTTTATCCTCTTTGAAGAACTCCGAAAAGAGAATAAAATTATTCATTACGGGATTGCAGCGTGGAATGGTTTTTTATATGAAGAAGATCATACTGAATACATATCGTTAGCAAAAGTCGTTGAAATTGCACGTCGTGTCGGAGGTGAAAACAATGGGTTTAAATATATCCAAAGTCCATTCAACCTTGCAAAGCCTCACGCCTACGGTTATGCGAATCAAAAATACGAAGATTCTCTGTTCTATCCATTGATGCATGCATGCGCCAAATTTGGATTAACCTATATAGGCTCATCTCCTCTTTTGCAAAAAAATCTCTTCAAAAGAGCCTTTACACCGAATGTTGCTGAGCTTATGAATACAGGTGAATTAAACGATGTTGCAAGTGCGCTGCAGTTTGCACGTAGTGCAGGTGGGATTTGTGCTGTATTCGGTGCGGTTGATCCTGCGCATGTTATAGATAATGCTATATTGGCATATTTACCTGAAGCATCCATTGAATCTGTAAATATCCTCATGCGGGGTGCTTATGCTGTATGATGTAATAGTTGTCGGAAGTGGTATTTCAGGACTTTATGCAGCACTTTCTGCAAAGCGATCAGGACAAAATGTAGCACTTATATGTAAAAGTAGTCCATTACGTTCTAACTCAGCTGTAGCATCAGGCGGAATCAACGCAGTCTTAAAAACTACACGACATGATTCATTTCGCGAACATATTGCTGATACCATAAAAGGTGCCGATAAATTAGGACGTTTTTCTACCGTAAGCGCTATGGTTACGGGTGCAGAAGATATTATTAATGAGTTATTAGAGATGGGTGTAGTCTTTGACCGCAGTGAGGATGGTAGTGTTTCACAAAGACCTTTTGGTGGTACTAAAGCAAAAAGAACCTGTTATATAGCGGATAAAACTGGTGCAGCTATTACACAGACTTTGCTTGTACAGTGCCGTAAAGAGGGGGTTAAGATATTTCAAAACCATATGATGCTCTCTATTGCAACCTATAAAAATCAACTTTCAGGAATCACTATTTTACGTCGCAGAAATTCACAGGTGATTGCTTTTGCATGTAAAACTTTAATACTGGCAGGTGGTGGATATGCTGGAATATACCGCGGACATTCAACCAATTCTCAAGAATCAAGCGGTGATATTATTGCAATAGCCTTAAGAGCAAAAATGCGATTGGCAAATATGGAGTTTGTCCAGTTTCATCCTACAACACTCCTAAATAGCGGAACACTAATTAGTGAAGCTGCACGAGGTGAGGGGGCATATATTGTTGATGAAAGTGGTGTCCGTTTCACCGATGAGCTTCAAACCAGAGATAAATTGTCTCGTGATATTGCCAAACATCAATTAGCAGGACACAGCGTTTATCTTGATTTTCGTCACTTAGGTGAAGAGTTAATTGATAAAAAGCTACCATCAGCGCGAAAACATGCTTTAAATGGTGCAGGTATTGATATTCTTACCGAGTTATTGCCAATTACACCATCTGCTCATTACACAATGGGAGGGATATGGAGTAGAAACGATACTTCAACAGATATTCCTAATGTTTTTGTATGTGGAGAATGTGCACATAGTGGTGTTCATGGTGCAAACCGTTTAGGCGGCAATAGTTTATTGGAAGCAGCATTTTTTGGAAAAGTAGCAGGTATAGAAGCTTCCAAAAGTGCAAAAAAAGGGATCTTTCACCCTATAGATTATGCACAAGTTGCACAGGAATTGCGCTATGTTGATATGATTATAGAGGGTGATAACCGTTTTAACATTAATACCATGCGTCGTAATCTTGGAAATAATCTTTATAAAAATGCTGGAGTATTTCGTACACATGATACTCTTGCAAATGCACTTGAATATGTACATTATTTGATGAAAATGTCATCTGGCTTATGCTGTGTTAATAAAGAACGTAACGATAACGTTGAATTAATGTCAATTATTGAATTACGAAACTCACTTACCGTTGCAGAAGCCATGCTTATGAGTGCATTATCACGTGAAGAGAGCAGAGGTGTTCATTATAGAGATGATTTCCCACAAAGTGATGAGAATAATTATGAGGTTAATACTATTGTTAGACGATTAGCCGGAACCTTTTTACGTATCACGTTTGAAGGACATCTCTCGTCAGATTGGTGGTATCGTATTAGACAGTTTTTTCATGCACTTTAAGTGTTATGAATTCAATATAAAACTATTATAAAGGACATATTATGGCAAAAGTTATGCTACGTTACGATTCAAAAGGTGCAATATCTTTTTATGTTGCAAAAAAAGATATGGAAGAAACAATTTTAAGCTCAGAGTATGATACAGACGACAAATGGGGTGGTCAAGTAAAACTTAGTAATGGTGAAACATGGTTTATTGAGCCAGGAGCAAAAAAATTTCCTGCCGAAGTTATGGCAAAACGGATTGATGACTAATAAACAATAGCCTATTTTTATAAGAATAGGCTATATTTCTAAAAACTTCGCTACAATTCTATAACAACTATAAAAAACTTTTTTAATTTATTGAAATTAATCTATAAAGTTTAATTTATACATTTATGTCAATAATGAGTTTGGTTAAAAATAGATATTTATAAAAGGTACTGAATGTTTGCGGATTTATCTGCCATTACCCATTCGACATTAATAGGCGGCTTGTTTGAGATTAATCAAGCGGTAGGTATTTTTGAAAAAACAACTGTATTACATGAAGTATTAGGGTATGTTTCAGCCTTCGAAACAGATGCTATTATTGTAACTCAAGATAAAAAAGCTGTTGGTATCTTGACTTTGAGAGATTTGACACGAATCGTTTATGAATATCAAAATTGTGCTCTTACTATCGGTGATTATATGAGTACTCCACTAAAAACATTTCAATTTGACCAAACTATTGCCGCTGTCTTGGATTCAATGGATGGATCTAATTTCGACAAAATTGTCGTTTTAAAAAATGATAATGTTATCGGTGTGATAGATCGTCGTGTATTATTATCAAAGTGCTACCAGCAGATTACTCCTTTGATTAAGCATGAATATAACGTATTTAGTTCCATGATGGATCTCCTCGATGAAGGTGAAAAAAGTTTATTAAAATTGGCAACAACCGATACGCTTACTGGTATTGGAAATAGGCGTTTATTTGAAGAGATATTTCAAGCACATAGAATGCTTGGAAAAAGATATGAAGTCAATTTATTTTTACTATTATTTGATATAGATAATTTTAAAAGTATAAATGACACATTTGGACATAATATTGGAGACATGGTTTTAAAACAAATTTCAATGTTAGTGAGTAAATCCATACGAAAATCGGATGTATTTGTTCGATGGGGTGGAGAAGAATTTGCAGTTTTATTACGCTATTCGGATCCAAAAAAAGTTATAAGTATCGCTGAACAATTAAGAAAACTGATACATAAGCATAATTTTGAGTCAATTGTACATGTAACTTGCAGTTTTGGCTTAAGTATAATTCGTCCTGAAGATACTCTTGAGGAGGCAGTAGAACGTGCCGATAAAGCACTCTACCGCGCAAAATCAGATGGTAAAAATGTAGTACGTATGGAATTAGCTTAAAGTTCTATACCGTATTGTTTAATTTTATACCCTATTTGACGTGCGCTCATCCCTAATGCTCGAGCTGCCTTTGTCTGTATACCATGTGAATCAATAAGTGCCTGTACAATCGATTCTCGCTCAATTTCTTGTAAGCTTTTACGTGTAACTGGACCACTTACTCCTGTCGATGCAGGTTGAGTTGGTCCAGCAGTAGGAAATACTGGTATTATCGGTGAAATTGTTGCCGGTGTCTCCGGTTGTTGCATATAGAGTTTTTGATAATTGAACGGTAATACATGAGATAGCATTTCTGGTTGAATTTCACCATCAGGACAAATAAGAACAATTCGTTCCATCGTATTTTGCAGTTCTCTGATATTTCCTGGCCATGGATAATCAAGCAAAAGTTCCATTGCCCCTTTTGTAAAATGCATATTTTTACGATGTTCTTTCATAAACCGACCCAAATAGTGTTCAATAAGCAATTTGACATCTTCGTACCGTTCACGTAACGGCGGAAGATTAATCGGAATAACATTTAATCTGTAAAATAAATCTTCTCTAAACTCTCCTTTTCGTACCATTTCTTCGAGATTACGATTCGTTGCTGCAACAAGACGAACATTTGTTTTTATGGTCTTGTTTCCACCGACCCGTTCAAATTCCTGTTCTTGTAGAATCCGGAGCAGTTTTACTTGGAGAGAAGGGGTAATATCTCCGATTTCATCCAAAAACAGCGTACCACCGTCTGCAAGCTCAAACCGTCCTTTTCGCATTTCACGTGCATCTGTAAAAGCCCCTTTTTCATGACCAAACAGTTCAGATTCTAAGAGTGTTTCACTGATAGCGGCACAGTTTAGCTTGATAAATGGCCCATTTTGCCGCCGACTAAGATTATGCACTGCTGTTGCAATTAACTCTTTACCGGTACCTGTCTCTCCACGAATTAGAATTGTTGCATCTGTAGGTGCAACAGTATTTATCATCCCAAAAACTTGCTGCATACGTGTCGAACGTCCAACAATATTTTCAAATTTATAATCTTTTTGCATCTCTTCTTGGTAATAAGTTTTCAATTCACTCAGTGACTCTTTTTCTTTTGTTATTGTTTGCTGAGCTTTTAGGGCACCTACAAATAATGATCCGACTATCGTGAGCATACGAACAATTTCATCAAAATTTAGTGGACTATTTTTACCAATATTTGCAGAAATTACACCAATTACCTCTTCATCTTGAAATAATGGTACTGCAACATATGAAACCATTTGTGTTGAAATATTCCCCATTTTATTGAGATAATTGATATTGTTATGAATATTTTCGATAACAATTGGCTCTTTGCTTTTTGCTGCAAGTCCAGTAGCTCCTTCACCAAAACGGTATGATGCCATTTTTTTCTGATACGGCTCCAAATCGATTGATGCCAATAACTCTAACTCATTCAAATCATCTTTTTTGCGAAAAAGTGCACATCGTTCTAAATACCCATGTTGCTTTAGTTTACGCATCGCTTTTTCAATGCTGTCATTTATATTTGTAGTGCTGGTAAGTGTTACCGCAACCTCATACAGAAGGTTAATCTCTTTATACGCAAAGGTCAGCGCACAGGTATGGCACTCTTCACGATTAGGAATGTTTGCATCAAATGTCATCATTATGTTATCTTTTGTATAAGTTATATAGTAATTGTAGTACAAATTGTTACAATGAATATATATTCACATGGATAAAAAATAAGCAATTTATAGAACTGTATTTGCACTATTTAAAAAAAATGATCCACTGAGGAGAAATAATGCAAATAACCGTTCACGGAACACCGACCCCTTTAGAGGGAAAAGAGATGACAATATGGCGCGAAGCACCTGCTGCTCGTGTAACTAATCTCGATGGCAGTCAAAATGTAATTGGTATGATTGCCCCTACAGCACAATTGCTCATTGCAATACCATCACTCAAAACAGAAGTGTGTTCATTGGGTGCAAAGAAATTTAATGATCTCATCAAACAGTTCAAAAAACTCAAAACGGTCATGATTACAACCGATGATGCTGAATTTGTGAACGATTTTGTCGCCCGAGAGGGGATTGATAGTGCTGAAATTGTTATTGATACCAATCGTGATTTTGCTAAGAAATTTGGATTGTTGATTACGGAAGGTAAACTCAAAGATCGACTTGCGCGTGCGGTTTTTGTCATCGATCAAGAGGGGATGATCAGCTATGTTGAAGTTGTCCCTGAGATTACGGATGAAGTGGACTATGACAAATGTATTGAAGCGGTTGATAAAGCGGCGAATTTCAAGAAAAAAGGACACGACCACGAAAACTGGATGGGTGTTTAATCCTCTAAATTAAAGGAATCATTATGGTCGAACAATATATTACTTGGCTCAAGACTCGAGACTTTCATCCTGATGATCTTGAATATCGCTGTTTTAACGGCAATACTGCACTTTTGATTGCAGCATTGGAAGGAAATATCATGATGGTTTCTCGTTTGATAGAAGCAGGTGCAGATATGTATGCTATCAATAATGATTTTAACGGTGTACTGTTTAATGCTTGTTATGCCAATGTACCGGAAGTAATACGAATTTTAGTAGAAGCTGGTGCTGACGTGAATGATACCAATGAAGAGGGAACTACAGCGCTCATGTACGCCGCATCAGCTTCTCGTGTGGAATGCGTTAAAATGCTCCTATCTTTGGGTGCAGATACAACCCTACATAATGAAGACGGTTTTAGTGCACTAGAGCTGGCTACAAATCGTGAGGTATTTAAAGTACTTCGCAGTGCGTGAACAAACGCTCCTGACTCGTGAATGGGTTGCTGCCAAACAAACCTTTTTGGATTGGGATACGCAACCATCATCCTTCAAACAATATCCCCATTTTTGCTATCGAGTCTCTCTAAAAGAACACCCTTCGCTTCAATGGCTTGTCCAAACACGTTGTATTACGGATGAGCATTCCATCGCACATAAGCCCTACCGCCGACTCAATGTCCCCTCTGCTGGAAATCTCCATCCGATCGAAATCTATGTTCAAATTCGCAATATAGCGGGATTACTTAGCGGGATTTATCACTATGATGTTTTAAACGAAGAGTTGGTGATGATTCGAGAGATTGCGGGGGAGGGGATTGAGCCCCATGTAGGGTTAGATAAACGTTTTAGCGGAGTGATCGTGATGATCTCGCTTGTGCCGTTTCGATCCTCTTGGAAATACGGCGCGCGTGCGTGGCGCTATTTGTATCTTGATTTAGGGCATCAAATCGATGCGCTTGCGGCTTCCGTACGACATTTTGGATTATATTTGACAAAAATGTCACACACCGAACATCTCAATACGCTCATGGGGATGGGAGAGGATGAACGTATCGCAGCAGTGTATGCCATTGGTGAGGTGAGTGAACGTGCTGTTAAGCCTATAAGCACTCCTTTGATGCATGTCCAACCGACCGATTACACTGAATACCTAAACACACTTATCGAACCGCTTAAAACAACGCCCTCATATAATGAGATACCCAATACGTTGATGTATGAAGATTTTGTACTTCTCAACAGATCCCGCCGCAGTGCACGTGAGTTTAATCCCCATACTATGAACGATGCCATACTTCAACAACTCATCTCGATACCAGCACCATCATCATTAGAAATTATCGTATTTGTTTTTCAGGCACACTCTATGCAAATAGGGACGTATCGTAACGGGAAATGTGCCGTGAGTGGAAATTTTAATTCTGAAATAGTTCATCTGCTTTTAGATCAGCGTTTTATTTCAGGATCAAATATGGTAGTATTAATCCATGCAGAGCATTTTTGTGCCCAAACCCACATCGAAGCGGGAATCTATGCACAAGAACTCTATAGAATGTGTGAACATCACAATGCGACGTGTAGCGGTATCGGAGCTTTTTATGATGAAGAAGCCTCATGCTACTCGGATAAGCCACTACTGTATGCGGTGGCAATAGGGGGAAAAGTATGATAATCGGAGTACCAAAAGAGATTAAAACGGATGAGTTTCGTGTAGGTATTACTCCATCAGGGGTGATGGAGTGTATCAAAGCAGGGCACAGTGTATTGATAGAACAGGGTGCGGGTTTTGGAAGTGGCTTTGAAGATAGCTTATACCTCGATGCAGGGGCGGTGTTGGTAGAGAGTGCAGATGATGTTTATGAGGGTGCGGATATGATCCTCAAAGTCAAAGAGCCGATAGAGGTGGAATACAGCCGTTTAAAAACGGGGCAAATTCTTTTTACCTATCTTCATCTCGCTGCTGATAAAAAACTCACCGAAGCACTGTGTGAGAAAAAAATCACAGCATTAGCCTATGAAACACTACGGATAGGACGACGACTTCCACTTTTAGAACCGATGAGTGAGATTGCAGGGCGGATGGCGACACTATTTGGATCAGTCCATTTGGGTCGTTACAATGGCGGAAGCGGTCGATTGCTCGGCGGAGCAGTTGGGGTTGAACGAAACCGTGTTGTGGTTCTCGGAGCAGGGGTAGCAGGTAAATCAGCTGCGGACGCGGCGGCGGGATTGGGTGCTGAAGTGGTAATGATGGATATCAATACCGAACGTCTCACCTATCTGCGTGATGTAATGCCGGCAAATGTAACGATGCTTTACTCCACACACGATACCATATTGGATAATATTAAAACAGCCGATTTGATTATCGGAACGGTACTGCTTCCGGGGGCAAAAGCTCCGAAACTCATTACTCGTGATATGCTCCCCCTGATGAAAAAAGGCTCTGTTCTGGTCGATGTCTCTATCGATCAGGGAGGATGTTTTGAGACCTCTCACGCGACGACCCATTCGCATCCGACATTTGAAGTGGATGGCATCGTCCACTACTGTGTCGCCAATATGCCGGGTATGTATCCGCGCACTTCGACGGTGGCATTGACCAATGCGACACTACCGTATGCAATCAGAATTGCTTCGACACCGTTGGAGCAATTATTGAGTGATGAAATCTATGCAGGTGCGTTAAACACCTATCAGGGTTATGTCACAAACAAAGCAGTAGCAGATGCCCACGCAATGCCTTACAAAGGAATACTATGAGTGAAATTGACAAAGCACACGAAATATTAGCCATCTACCGCTTTTACAAAATGGACGGTAAGCTCTATCACTACGATGAAGATGATCGTCTTGATGAGCTCTTTGATGCAATCGTTTATGCGATCAATGATTGTGGTATGTTAAAACCTCTTTTGCCCTTTAATGAATTTGTCGTTCCGTGTCGGGGAATACTGAACAAAGAGCGTGCGTGGTTACAGCGATTTGAACATCAAGACACCCGCGCTTTTTTCCTAAGCGATATTTATGATTTTTTGAAACTCTTTACGGGACGGACGAAGCTACGGGTTAATTAGAATACATTATGCATTAAAGCAAAAAAGATTCAACAAGGATTCTAATGCTTCCCGCAATCGTCGAAATTAAACCCGACGTCTTTTTTACAGGCGCCTTTGACCCCAAAATTCGTACTTTTGATATCATTATGAAAACGGCAAACGGCAGTTCATACAACAGCTATATTGTTCGCGGAAGCGAAGGGGTAGCCGTCATGGATACGGTAAAAAAAGAATTTAGCGACGATTTTTTTGCTCGACTTGAGAGGCTTTGTGCGTATGATGAGATCAAATACATCGTATTGCATCATCTCGAACCCGATCATTCGGGTGCACTGATAGAACTCATGGAGCGTGCACCCAATGCAAAATTAATTATCTCTGGGCGTGCAGTGATGATGCTCAAAGGGATTGTTAAAACTGATATCCCCTATGAGATTGCAACAGCGGGGAAAATCATCTCTTTGGGAAATAAAACGATTGAGTTTATCATGACCCCATTTTTGCATTGGCCCGATACGATGAGCAGTTACTTGCATGAAGAGAAGCTCCTCTTTAGCGGAGACGTATTTGGAAGCCACTATTACGATGAGCGGTTATTTGATGATCTCGTCGGCGATTTTTCCTATGCGTTTCACTACTATTATGACCATATTATGCGTCCATTTAAACCGTTCGTATTGCAAGCACTCAAACTTTATGAACAGTTTGATATTGACCTAATCGCACCGCTGCATGGACCGATTTTACGGAGCAATCCGAAAAACTACATCGATAAATACGCACAATGGAGTTCAGAAGCCCGCTTTCGTAAAAATGCGTTTAACACTAAAATGCTCTCCGTTTTTTACATCTCCAGTTATGACAATACCCATAAAATGGCGGAAAAAATTACCGAAGGTGCCGACAGTGTCGATGGAATACGGGCGAGTATGTATGATCTCGCGTCTCTCGATGAGCCCAATATGATTACACTTCTAGAAGAATCCGATGCGATTTTGATCGGTTCTCCAACAATCAACGGTGATGCGGTGAAACCGGCGTGGGATTTGCTCTCGTGTATGGCGTATTTGGAACGTACCGGAAAAATTGGTGCGACGTTCGGATCGTATGGCTGGACGGGGGAAGCTCCGGAGATGCTCCATGAGCGACTTAAAGGTTTAAAGTTTCGACTCCCGCTAAAACCGCTCAAAGTAAAACTTATACCAACCGAGGAAGAACTCAATGCGTGTGTGGCATTCGGGTGTGAAGCTTCTGAAATTGCGATGGGGAAAATGATCGAGATGGAGATTTAGTACTCAATAAACGTGAGACATAGCAGATCATTTTTATAGTTGTCATCGACTTTGTATTCACGGTATCCTTGTGAGAAAGCGATACCAACCAAATATTTTTTTCCATCATAATCCATAAATCGATGTATTGGCTCTTTTGCGCTAAAGCGTTGAATCTCGTCTGTTATTTCTATTGCATCAAGAACATTAAGTGTTGGATGGTTGGTGGCGATAACTATTCCTTTTCGGTTAATAAAGCAATTAAATCCATTTTTTCCATGAGGAAAACTATCATTTAAAATAGCTTTAAATTGTGGTGTAGCATCGAAAACTATCCCTATTCCACCTACGGCACTGTTATTTTGCTGGATTGTAGCATGGTAAATATAGGTTACCTGATTATTGTAAAACGGTGTATTTTCAAAAGGGGAGACATAATAATTTTGAGTCGAGCGATTGGATAAGGTTTTAATAATGGCATCACCGGATATTTTTTTACCTAATATTGATTGATCGGTTGACGCAGCGACAATCATAGAATATCTATCGTAGATAAAAAGATTAGTATAAACGGTATAGAGCGAGTTAATGTAATTCAAAATATTATTCATCTGTGAAATATCAGGAGTGTCAGATGCAAGTAGTTCTTGGAATATGGGTGTTAATGCCCACCATCGGCAATCATTCGCTCTCTCATAGAGATTACGGTCCATAATATCAATTGCCAATTTAGAAGATGCTTTGGCTTCATAGATTAACCCATCCATAATCGTATTTTCTAGATTTTCTACTGTATCTTTGATAGTTTCCAGTATGGCAGTACTGATATTTCTAAGATTGTCTAAGACGGGAGTTAACACATATACACGCTCTTTAGAAGCGATCAATTCACCATTTATAATGACGTCACTCAAATCTTCAATCACGTCGTCAGCTTTTGAAATGATTGCTTTGATTCCATCATCCAAAGTAGATTTTTGTTGAATTGAATCTTTTTTAGGGGCATTCAACGTAGATTTTTTGATGTTAATGTACGCGATGCTTTTCCATGGTTGCCCAAAATACCCCTCATATCCTTTGGTTTTGGCAGCTGTGTATAAAAAATCACCAACTAGTAGATAATCATTATCGATCTCTGTAAATTTACGATTAAATGTAACTTTTTCAGAGGATGAAGATGTAATTATTTCTTTATCATCAGTAAAAAGAATCGATTCTCCCAAGCCCAATAATGAACCAAAGATTCTCCTCATCTCATCATCAAACTTGAATGATAAGACTAAAATACCAATAATATTGTTTCCATCGACAATTTTTTGAGCAAATAAAAGAGATTTATTTTGAGATGATACTAAATCGCTGTAGCCGTATTGTTCAACATAACTGTCAGTTCTTAACGCTTTTTGTAGGATAAGATCAGAACTTTTCCCTGATTTTCCACCACACATATTCATACGAATATTAAAGTCAGTATCGACAATGACAATATCGTTATAGACGCTATATTTTAATGTGTATTCGATAAGTCTACGACGTAAATGATCTTCCGATAAATTACCGATAAGGAAAGAAATTATTTCACTGTCAGTTGCCAGAAACCCTACATCTGCGGTGCGCTCAAATAAATTTCGCATTAAAATATCGATGCTTATTTGAGCTTTTGAGCTTAATTCTTCGGTATATTTTTTTAGATTCTCTCTGATAAGCAGGGGAATAAGCTCTTCTTTTAGATCACTAAATGTTTCGATTGTTTTTTCGGTGAAACTAAAAAGATTTGCCGCTTTTTCAAGTGCGCAAATCTTTCCAGTAAGAATGATTTTTTTTAGAAAACGGTTTTGATTATCGAAAAGCTTAACACTGTTAGTAATAAAAGGAAATATTGTTAAAAGTTTAGAATCCATTGTTACCCATTTGTATTGATATAGTAATCACAAATAATAATATAACAGTTTTTCACGTATAAATTTGTTGCTTAAAAATAATAGACTGATTAGATTTTAAGCATTAACTTTTTTTAAAATCGTGAACATAAATTGCATTAACACTAGTAATATTTTGGAGGAAGCCCATGAGTGAACTGGATACACTGTGTCTTGAGATTGAAAGTTATCTCAAAAAGTACGCTATTGATGAAGAAGCCCGCTATATCATCGCCCCTCTCATCGCCAAAAAATCGTTGGAAATGAACCATCTCTACCAAGACCTCGGATTCAAAAACCGTATAGAGATGGGTCAATATATGACAAAATATTTCCCACGTTTAGCACAGATGAAACCCAAAGATAAACTATGGAAAAAGTTCCTCTACGATGCAATCGGAAAAGTGGCTCCCGCATGTGCAACCTGCAATGATCAGGAGCACTGTTTCACCTGCATTATCGCGGAGGCGAGTGCGTGAAGACCCCATCGATTACGACCACAGAGCTTTATACCCATCTCGACACCCTCATCGGTGCCGACATTCCCGTATTTATCCATGGAAGCCCCGGCATCGGAAAATCGTACATCGTCGCCGAAGTGGCCAAAAAACATAACCTCGAACTCGTCGATGTCCGCCTCTCTCAGATGGACCCCGTCGATTTGCGCGGTGTCCCCGCGATACGCGATGAGCAGACGGTGTGGATGCCCCCCGTCTTTTTCCCAAAAGATACAAAAAGCTCAGGGATACTTTTCCTCGATGAACTCAATTCCGCTCCGCCATCGGTGCAGGCGGCGATCTATCAGCTCGTGCTGAATCGAAAAATGGGAGAGTATGAACTGCCACACGGTTGGCGGATCATCTGTGCAGGGAATCGGATATCCGATCGGGGGGTCGTGTTTCGTCTCCCGACACCATTGGCGAACCGTATGGTGCATCTGAGTGTCGAGGCACGATTCGAGGATTTCAAACTCTTCGCGATACGTGAGGGATTACACTCATTTGTCATCGGGTTTTTAGGATTTCGCCCCGATCAGCTCACCTCTGAGAGTGTCAGCGAAGATGACGCCAATCCCGCGTTTGCGACACCGCGTAGTTATCATATGCTCTCCAATGTCCTCAAATCCTCATCCGATATCTCCCGTATCGCTCCGATTATCTACGGGTTGATCGGCTATGGAGCGGGGATCGAATTCCTCTCGTATGTCAAAGTCTACGAAAAACTCCCCGATGTGCAGGCGATCTATCGCGGTGAGTACCCAACCATCGATAAAAGCGAACCGGCACTGCTGTACGCACTGGTCTCGGCAATGGTGGAGCTGTATCGCGGAGGTGAGGAGGCTTCCAAACATCTGTTCGGATTTGCGCAAAGTTTGCCGACCGAGTTTGGGGTGATGCTGATCAAAGATGCCATCGTCAAAGATACCTCGATCGCTGAGTGTGCTGAATTTGACGGATGGATTGAGCGCTATGGCGACTATATCCTTTAATGATCGTCTCGAAAAAATACGGGTTCAGTTTCTCTTTGACCACCCCTTTTTAAGCGTTCTTGCCCTCTCGATCCCCCATAAATATCAAAATAATCCTCATATGCTTTTCGAGACCGATGGGGTAAGTATCTGCGTTGACGAGACCAAAGGGATCGGGTATGACGATGCACGGCTCAAATACCTCTATGCCCATGTACTGCTCCATATCCTCCTCAAACATCCGTTCAGAATGAAAGGGCGGGAAAAACCGACATGGAATCGCTCATGCGATATCGTGATCGGATTACTCCTCAGTGATTTTACACGGGTAGGGGAGGCGGACGATGAGGCGATTGTCCTCGAATCGTTTCGCGACAAAAGTGTCGAAGAGGTGTACCATGCTCTCTATCGTGAAAATCCGGAAGGGGAAGGGAAACCCGATGAGGAGAACCCCAAAGAGCAAAAGATGGACATTATCGAACATGAGGGGGATACTCAGGTAGCCGAGGAAGAACTCGATGCGCTGATCATCCAAGCGATGGGGGCGGCGCGAAAGCAGGGGAATATCCCCGCTTCGCTCTTAGAGATGTTCGATGAGATCACTAAACCCTCCATTGATTTGCACACGCTCCTGCATGCCTATATGTCGGAGAGTTTTTTTGACAAAGAGTCCGATTTCTCTCATCCAAACCGCCGTTTTATCCATCAGGGGCTCTATCTCCCTGGATACCGATATGATCGCAACCGTTTGAGCTTTTTTATCTTTTTGGATCGCTCTATGAGTATCACACACGATGTATTTTCCCGATTTTTAGGGATTATAGATTCCATCGTTCGTATGAGTCACGATTTCGAAGTGAGTGTAATCCCTTTCGATGAGCGGGTGTATATCGAAGAGAAAAAGAGTTACGATGCGCAAGGGGTATTGCCGAGTATGAGTTTTGCAAAAGGGAACGGCGGTACACAGTTTACCCCCGTGATCGAGTATCTAAATGCCCACTCAGGCGAGAAGAATTTGGCGGTGATTTTGAGTGACGGCTATTTTACGGTAGAAAAAGCACCCGCGATGCAAACACTGTTTTTACTCAGCGAGAAACAAAATTTGAAAAGGTTTGAACGTTATGGAGACGTTGTCTACTTTGACTTATCGTGAGCATATCGAAACGCTCAAAGATGATCTTGATTTTGAAGAGCAGGGCGATGCGATTTATCTCTACCATAGCGATGATGAAGCGCGACTATTGTGGGCATTTCACCGTCCCAGCGGTTCGCATCCCGCTCAGGTAAGCGATCCCAATACCGAAGTAGCCATCATGGCGTTTAACCACTCTCGGCTGGGTGCGTTGGAGCGGTTTACGCGCCTCAATCCTGCTGTGATCGCTGATCCTGAGTTACGTAACCATATCCGAAACCGTAGCCGTATGCTCTTTCGGGCATTGGTCGATAATGATTTTAGTGAACTCCTCGAAGTACTGCATCTCTTTCCTGTATTTCTCGATCAGGCGTGCGATCAGATGATCAACGGGCGGATTTGGAATGAAAATTATGCCACACCGCTACGGGCTTCGATGTTTTTAGAGAGTGCTCACGAACAGATTAATGAGAAGTTGATTGAGGGTGTTATTCGACGTCTCAAACCGCTCAAAGAGCAAAGTTTTGATGAGGCAAAAGGGTTATTGGCAGAGTTGGTAAATCAGGCACAAAAGTTGCACCAAGATATTAAAGCACATTACATCGGTGAGTTTGAAACGTGGCTAACGCGTGAAAAGCTCCATCCGCTTCAGAATATCGTACTGACAAAACAGATACATCAGTTAAAGGGTAATTATGAATGAATCATCACTACGGGTCATGAAAGCGATTTTTTCGCTTAGTGACGAAATCGACTATAATATTTATGAGGCAGTCGATATTGCCGAATATGCACGGATGGATACTGACGAAGTGCGTACAATTATCGCTGAACTCTATGATGAGGGATATTTGGGTGAATGTATGACATTTGGAGATGATGGATTTGACACCTTTTATCTCAACAAAAAAGGGCGTGCCCTGATCGGTGTATCGTAATGGTCAAACTCGTTGTCTTTTACGAAAAACCTTTTTGTGCCGCTAATGCGAAGCAAAAACAGATTTTGCGTTCATCTGGGTGTACATTGATCGAGCGAAATCTCCTCGAACATGGACTGGATGCTGAGGCACTTCGCAGTTTTATGGGAAATATGGCGGTTACTGATTGGTTTAACCCCGCTGCCCCGGCGATCAAAAACGGTGAGATTTTCCCTGAAGCACTGGATGAAAACGAAGCGATGGGTTTACTGATGTCGAACCCGATTTTAATCCGTCGTCCTCTAATGGTGATCGGAACGGAAAAACTGTGCGGATTTGATGCTGATAAGGTCTCTGAAGTACTAGATCGTTATGTTGAACCAATGCCAAAGATTAACTGTATGGAAAAAGGGTGTTTATCAAAGTATCATTAATATAGACATCCTTATTCATTATATTTTCTCCTCTACGCTTACTTAAAATCTACGATATATAATATTGAATCCACTAAAAATAACTCAAAAAGAACATTAATAAAT
>JAQTTG010000023.1 GCA_028710885.1 Sulfuricurvum sp. | reverse complement strand
TTGTCATCGGGTCCTCCTGTAAATCTCCCGGTAGGTGATTCTTTTGGTTGAGACCATTATACCGGAAATCCTTACAGAACGGGCCCTTCAGTCTTTTTTTGTCCTATCCAATCGCGGAATTTGGGTTAATTACAAAACTGCGAGTATAAATCACAAATATGACAGTTTGATGAACATAAAGATATTTGTGGGTCTGTTTATAAACTGAAGTTTAGACATTCAGCTTCCTCGCCTGTCTCAGTGAGTAAGTGGCGATATGGTGCAGTAAATTTGGGGTAGTACTCCGTCAGGCGGCCTTTTTTCGGGGTAGGTCATCGGTATCGGCCCAAAAGTCAGGATTAGGACACTGGAATTTTCCGGACTTTGGATCAAAGCCCGTCCAGAAGGGAACTCGCAGAAAATGCAGATGGAGCCATTGGGCCATGAGTCCTGCAGTAGCGGGGGTAGCGATACGCCAAGGCGCTATAGTGGTCATGAGAAAGTCCACGGTGACCGTTTCCGCGAGGAGCTGCACCATGGACCAGACAATGCAACGAATTTACATCCAGCGTTCGAGAACCGCGCGCCTTTGCTGCCAGAGGTTATTGATGCCCCACCAGCGTTTCAGATTATGGAAGAGGTGTTCGATCTGCCAACGATTGCCATAGAGGGTGACGATTTCAGGTCCGGTCTAATCGGAAATGCCAGCACAACGAAATATGGCTGAGGGCACGGGTGACCCAGCCATCAGGGGAGATCCGGCACCCGCAAAGCAGTTTGAGGAAGCTGCGCCGCGAACGGGGCGGCACGGCCCCGAGAAAGTGGGAAATCCACTCTGAAAGGCGGAGGATAACGAGACGCTGAAAGGACAGGGCAGTGATTCCGAGAAGCCTAAAACGCTTCTCATTGGCCGACCCTATTTCCAAAGGGTCGGCCACACGGCACTATCACGGTGTCAGGCACTTTCGTAGCAAAAATAGAAAATAAAACCCGACGGAGCCGAGCTGAATACCTAAATAAGAGTATTTATAATATCCTAAGGCCTAAATATGCGCATAATGCTTGGAGATTTAATTGCATGAAGTGTAGCCATACTAACGTGACCCCACCAATACAGCCAGACAAATGATGAAAGAAAATCGTGCATCTTCTTAGGAACCTGGTAAAAATCTACAGGCGCTGACACTCCATAATTAGGGATCAGGAAAAACATAATAACACCTAGAAAGGCCATGCCAGTGACGGCAGTCAACCCAAGACCATGAACCATGCCCGGTAGACCGCCACGCATGCCACTCGACGGCAATTTTCTGTCAGCGAGCCCCTTGATATCAGTACAGATATTATCCAAGTACCAACCACTATATGGAAATAGGTGTGAACGAAGATTTTTATTTGAGAAAACTTGCATCCAGAAAGCGATAAGAATGATTGTAGCAAACATGCCAATCCACATGTGCACGTGGAACAGTAAATGGCGAAATGGGAGTTCTCCAACCTTCTTCCATATAGCCTTCATGTCAAGTTCACTAAACAGCAAAAGAGTTACAGCTAATGCAAAACCCATATGTATCCACCTTGTACTTCTTGGCCATTCTTGAACATCTACAGACATGTTAACTCCTTTTTTGTGATAAATTTTTTTCATAAAATAATCATGTGCAAATTAAAACAAGTGATTTTTATTAAAAAAATTAAATAAATAATTTTAATTTATAAGCTTAAAAAACATAATTATAATTATGGTGATCATTAATTTACTAAAAAGCTTGGTAAATGCATTGTCTTTTCCGTTTTCTTAATACATCATCAATAGTTCATAAGAAACTCGCATAGCCTTGGTATTGGAGTCATGAAAAGCGCGCTGCGTTATAAAAACGCAGCGCTTAATACTCTTAAAACTTCGCAGATACTGTCATAAAGTACTGCCTTGGAGCGCCCGGATCTGCCAAAATAGCTCCAGCACTGTTTCCACCGAAGTATCCCCCGCTAGTGATGTACTCGATGGGGTTATAGCGTGTATCGAACAGATTATATATACCCATGGAGAGTTTAACATCTTTCAGTGTCGGAATATATCGATTCAATCTGGTTGTTTTTATCCCAAGACTGAGATTAGAGACATTGTATCCCGGCTGTTTTTGGTGCGATGGAGCGCCAGTAACATTATTAAATAGATACTGGGAGCTTGTGTACTGATCAACAAATTGAGGTGAGAAAAGGAAGCCATGATAGTAATAACGATAGTTAATTCCCGCGCTCATAGTAAGGTAAGGACTGTACGATACATTAGCACCATATAATGTTGTACCCCCACCTTGCGGAATATATGAGCTATAGTAAGAATGATTGAAGGCAAAATTAGCAAAAAGATGCCAATTCCAAGAAGGGTTGTCAGCGATCGCAATATTGACGCCGTTCAATACCGCATTGGCTGCGGCAAACTTAGTTTGAGCGATATTCGACAGGTAAGTCGCAATAGTTTCATTAGCGAGACGGTCATGATAATAATTGACATTGAATGTAAAGTCATGCAAAAACATCCAATTATGCACTAAAAATTTAGCGCCGACTTCATAGTCTGTGCTTTTTACTGGTTTCAGGCTGTTAAGATCAATCGTCCCACCATTACTATTATAAGCACCGAAGTTGTTATCAGTAGGATTCTGATAAGAGAGAGCGTAGTGCGCATATACTGAACCCCATTTGACTGGAGCAAAACGTACTCCGATAGAAGGTTCTAGACGGGATATAGTATCAGATGTGCTATTAATGAGCGTCTGATTTTGTGCACCTGCCGGTAAGTTAGGAAATGCCTGTGATCCATTGTTATATAGTTGCGTCTGATACTGTACCGCAGCAATACCAGGGGTGATCTTGAGCCCAGTCAAAGGGGTAATCGTATCCTGAACGAAGCCCGTCAAGTAGTTATTATACAGAACGTCACTATTGTACTGAATAGGAAATGAAGGGCTAGTTCCTAAGAGTGTATTGTATCCTGCATAAGGCGTAGTGTATTGCTGATGAATCCATGAGCCTCCGGCTTTGATAAGGTTCATTGGTAATTGCCAACTAAAATACAGTTTGTCACCATAAGTTTCTGAATCTGGGTTGTAAAATTCTGAATTAGCACTATTTCCTGACACATAATTGTTAATGCGGTAATGCACTCGGTGACCATGGCGGTACCAAGCCAATTCGTGCAGGACGACATCTTTGCTTAGGTGGAGATTTAGCTTGGAATATAACATGTAGTCTTGGACTTTCAATTGCTTGAACCAAATAGATTCTGGCAGCGATGAATAAAATCCGCTGGTCTGTTGACTATACAAAGGCGCGTTAGCATTCAGGCCTTGTGTGGTGATGCCCTGTATCGGGGTAATTGGTATGAAATTAGGTCTGAACTCACGTGAACTGTCAACATAACCACCAAGACTAAAAGTGCCACCCTTGAAGGTCTTCACCGCCTTGCCAAAGTACGCAAAAGACTGCGACGGAGCTTTGAAAGTACCTGTACGGAACGTATTGTTTTTCGTGTAACCTCCAGCCAGAACTGCAGACCAGCCATCATACATTCCTGTTTTAAGATCAAAGTTGTAGCCAAGGGTCCCATTACTACCGAAAGTGGTTCCTATCTCTGCACTTGGTTTTGTAGATGGTTGCAGCGGAACAAAGTTGATGGTGCCACCAATGCTGTCAAACCACCGTCCAGCCGGATTACCAGGACCATAAGTAACGTTGATGCCATGGACCATCTGTAAGATGGGGATTTCGTTAGAATCCCAACCACCATTATGTGAAATCAGGTTGTTCATGGGGATGCCATCAAAAAGCACTGTTAAGCCATTACGCTCAACGTCACCATTTACGGATGACCATCCTACTTTTACACCTCTTACCGCGATTTCATAACGTGCAGTCGAGGAAATACCACCATAACCGCGAACAGCTACGCCGGGCGCCATTGAAAGTGCTTGTGCGGCCCCTGCAGCAGGACCGACACCCTGAATTTCATGCTTCCCAAGTACTGCCTGCGATTGTGTGGACTTGAAGATTTTCTTTTTGGTTAACTTACCGTCAGTAGAGGCCAGGGCTTTTGCAGATTCAGAAAGGGTACTGGCCGAAGCATTTACCTCGCCAACACTGACGGATTGGTTTCCTAAATTAGCTCCATAAGCCAATGTCAGGGTACTTAAGGTACAGAGACCAGCGGTATACATTGCGAACACTAACGGGTTTATACGATTCCGCTTATTCATTTTTAACTCCTGTATTAAGTCAATAAACATAAAACACCTGATTACATTGCTGTTGTATAGACAACAGCAAATATCATACAGAAGAAATGTGACAGTATTATTACAATAAGTGCGTCGAAGTGAGAAAATCACAAAAAAAGAGACGAATCAGTTATTCGTCTCGCATAACAGGTGTAAGCTGTAAAGTTAGAATGAAGCGTTTACACTAAGATAAACAGAGCGCGGCATACCTGGTTCTCCAAGTATTTGTCCAGCGACACCATAATAACCACCACCAGATATATACTCATAATTATTATATTGCTTATTAAGAAGATTAAGAAGTGTTAAGTTTAATGAGGCATCATGCATCCCTAGAATCAAATATCTTTTAGAGACTTTAACTCGAAGAGAGGCATTAAAAATACCAAAACTGGGTAATTTTTGCCTCGTTGGAGCCCCAGTGTTGTTATTGTAGATATTTTGGGAGCCAGTATACTGCCACCATATCCTTGGCTCATATAAGATACCAGAGTTATAAAGTTGATAATAGGCTCCTATATTAGCAGTTTGCGCCGGGACATTAGAAATGGGCAAGCCAGCATAAGACACACCATGCCCAGTGGTGTAGTTTGAATATGTTGCCTTTTCAAAGCTCAAGTTAGAAAACAAATATAGATTATAAAGTGGATTATCGTCCATTGAGAGATTGATTCCGCTAAAAACCGAAGAACCAGATGCGAATCGCGAATAAAGATGATTTACAACTGGTATTGGAATGATTTCATTAGTATCATTAAGATGATAATAATTAGCATTAAAAACTGCATCATGTAAAAACCCAGAGTTTCTTACATAAGCCTTTACCCCGATCTGATATTGTGTCGACTTTTGTGGTTGTAAAGTGGATGTCAACTCATGGGCATATGTCCCTGTTGCCCCCGCAGGAGCCTTGTATGCGGTAGAGTAGTTACCGTAGAAGGCAATATTCGGCGTTAACTTGTAATTGACACCTATTGATGGCTCAATCTCTGTGAAATTTGTCGATGAATTAGGTTGATAATCCCCATTATGACCAATTAAATCTGTTACACTTGTCGGAAACTGAGCGGCAGAGTTGTTAACAAAGTTAGTTTGAAACTGAACGACGCGGATGCCAGGCGTAATACGTAAACCCTTAATCGGGTGAACAACGTCTTGAGCAAAAGCCGCAAGATCAGTCATATAGAGGTATGAACTATGAAAAGCGCTTGGTAATGATGCGCTGTTATATACAGGAGAACCATTGAGAACAACATTATTACCAGCGTTTGGACTAAGAGAATTATATGTCGCAATCTGATTCTGATTGTAAAAATATAACAATGAGTTATATTTTGAATTCAAGAAATACCCACCAAAAGAAATATTATTATATGGTGCATTTATAGTTAAATATAGCTTATCTCCATATGTACGATCAGAGGCATTATAGTACTGGTTTAATACGTTCGTGGCGTTACCCGTATTGTTATAGTGGAGATGTACTCTGTCTCCATAGCGGTACCATAGTAAATTATGAATCATAATATTAGATGTAAGGTGTTGTTCAAATCTAGAATAAATAAGATAGGTCTTTACAAAAGCTTCCTTCCAGTAGACTGAGTATGGGAGGGTAGTATAAAAGCCTGTTGTTTGCTGACTATAGAGTGGTCCTGGAATGGCATTTCCAGTGTTTGGATTGACTCCATAGATGGTAACGTTTGCATTTGAAGTTTCCGGTATTGGCAATGGTCTGTATGCTACAGAACGCGAGACATAACCACCAAAGCTTACGTGTCCGCCGTTGAAACTCTTGCGTACTTTACCATAATATGCATAATTATTCCCTGGATTATTAAATCCATAGCCTTGAAGATAATTTCCGCTACTACCTACCCCACCTGCAATGATCCCTGACCATCCGTCGTGTTCACCTGTACGAATATTGAAATGAATATCCTTGGAATCGAAACTCCCGTAATACATACCGATCGACGCACCGGCTTTCTTGGTTGGTTGAAGCGGAGTAAAGTTAACTGATCCACCAATGTTGTTGTACCAACGATTTAGAGGGTAGCCCGGACCATACGTAGCTGTTATACCTTTAATCATGGACATCTGAGGCAATTCAGAGCTTTGCCAAACCCCGTACGCAGGATCAGTCATTGGAACGCCATCAAATGTGATCATGATTGTTCCATCATTTGCGTTTCCAGCAATATTTCCCCATCCGGTCTTCATACCGTTGATACTTATAGATGATCGAGGTGCTCCACTTGGTCCGTCGGTAGCTACATTTATACCTGGGGCAACGGCCAGTGCTTGCGCTGCACCTCCCGCGGGACCTGCTGTATCCATCTGACGCTTATTAATAACCTTCACTGATTGTGTCGAATTAAAGACTTGTTTCTTTGTAGGGAGATGATCCAATGTGTTTAAGGCGCCAGTAGCAGATGACACCTCACCAACATTTATACTTGAGGATATAGTAGATGCTGTCACGCTTGATGCAAGAGCCGTACCGGATACTCCACACATACCTGCAGCTATTAACGCACCAAACAACGGGTGAAAATTATACTGTTGTCTCACGGTCATACTCCTTTAATAGTTAAGAAAACACAATATAAAGGATAAATATTGCATCATTGTGGCATTCAAGTGAAAATTAAATTAATTTTTAATGACAATTTAATGACTTTTTATGACCTGTTTTTTGGTGTAAATCGATATCCGAAACCATGAACCGTTTCCAACATGTCTTTGGCGCCCGCATTTTGAAGTAATTTTCTCAACTGATAAATCTTTACCATTATGGCATTTGGAGAGGCACTGGTTCGTTTACCATCCCACAAGATATCAGTTATCTTCTCCTTAGAAACGACCTCATTAGGATGAGTAATAAAATAATTAAGAAGATAGAAGAGTTGACGTGGTATATGTAGTTCATTTCCCAATATCCATGCACGTAGTGATACGAGATCTATACAAATATCTTCATCGTGATTCGATCCGAATGATACTGGTCGATTTATTTTGCTAACAAGACTGGTTACTTGTGCTGTTAAACTTCCTAACCCCATAGTTTCAGGAATATACGCTTGAGCCCCCATTTCCAGAGCCATGATGGCATTTTTTTCCTCTTGGCTTTTTTCAGAATCGTTCCCCACTACAACAAATGGTAAATCTACGTGATAGAATAAAGAGGATTTCAGTTGTCTGATCCAGTCGCCAGTCTCAGATGACCACCCAAGCACAACCATTACTTCAGGCTCCCAACGTCGAACTAGATACTCTGCTTCGATATGGTCAGAAACTCGCATTATTCTGCCCCCTGCTCGTTCTAATGCCATTTCTATAGTAACTATACGCTCTATGTTTAAATGAGCATCCACCAACAGTAGGATTCGTGAATACATTGGAGGTTCATCCTGGATCGACAGGAACAGATATATTTGTGTAAGCACATTCCAATGTAACATATGTAGAAGATTAATATAAATATTTTCAATATTAAAAAATATCATGTTTAATCCTTTATATTCTTCGTGTTTATATTAATAAAAAACTGATCATTTTTATCTAATCCCATAGACTATAAGTATAAGATCTTTGCCTCGAGTACCAAAGAGAAAAAGCAAAAAGCAAATAACGAATTATGGCCTTTATAAACTATTTAATTTTATATTATTGGTCTGTAAGATTGCTCCTGTTTTGGCACGATTTCTTAATTCAACCTACAGTGTCCCGAAGTTATAAATTTATTGTCTGCGATTAAATTAACCAGGAGCTTACCTATCACCCACAGAGATAATTTTTAATACTCTAACGACATAATAACCTAACGATGTGATCCTTTAACTAGAATCGCTAGACAAATGTACCTCAACTGTAAAGTCGGTTGCATGCTTGGGCATGTTTTTTGTGAAAGGTGGATAGTTTCCCTCTTTGACAGACCTTAACGCTGCCCTGTCAATGGGTGGAATCCCGCTGGACTGGGTAACCCTAGCCCAGATTAACTGCCCCGATGGTCTTAAGCGAAACGTTATGATTGTCGTACCGCTTGTGTGCATCATGCGAACAGATTGAGGTACTCTCGCATCACTCTGAACCTGGGCACGTACCATGGCCGCATAGCGCGCCAATGCTGCCTGCCGCGCCGCCATACTGGGAGCCGGAGGGGGCGGCGGCGGCGCAGGTGGCGTTACCGGCGGCGCGGGCGGTACGACTGGAGCAGTCGGCAACGGCGTTTTGGCCATCAGCGGCTTGGGCGCCGGAGTATGATGAACTACTGGACGCGGTTGCGGAATGGGTTTGGGCCTCGGCACCGGTACCGGCTTGGGTTGCACCACTGGTTTGGGCGGCGGCGGAACCGGAATGGGTTTTGGCTTGGGCGGTGCCGGATGCACCATATGAATGGCGATGATTTTTTTCACCACCGGCTTGGGCGGCGGCGGCGCCGAGCTGATCCACAGCAGGCCTGCCAGCAGCGCAATTTCCATAACCGCCCCCACCAGCAGGGCTTTACCAAAATGCCCCTCAGACTTATCAGGCCCTTGGGGCGACCAGGAAGGATTTGTCACCATGGTATTCATCATTTAA
>JAQTTG010000011.1 GCA_028710885.1 Sulfuricurvum sp. | reverse complement strand
GGAATTTTGCCAATGTTTTTGCCGTTTGTGTTTTACCGACTCCCGTAGGACCGAGAAATAAAAATGATCCGATCGGACGGCTCTTATCGGAAAGCCCTGCTTTATTACGCTTGATCGCACGTGCTACCGCATGAGTGGCTTTCTCTTGACCGACCACATCGCGATTCAGTTCATCTTCGATATGGAGGATTTTCTCTTTTTCACTTTGGAGCATTTTGTTGACCGGAATCTTCGTCCAACGGCTCACAATCCCCGCGATAGAAGCTTCATCAACACTGTTTTTGAGCAGTGTCCCCTCTGCGACCATCACTTTCCAGCGATCTTGAAATGCTTGTTCTTCTCTTAGAAGTTTAGGAATATGCCCATGTGTAATCTCAGCTACTTTTGTAAAATCACCATTTTGCTGTGCATTTTCAGCTTCACGACGCATTAACTCTATTTCACGTTTAATTTTTGAAACTTTATCAAACTCCCCTTTTTCATAAGCAAACTGCGATTCCAGCGTGCGGTGTTCTTCCCTCGCATCGGCAAGTTCCCGCTCTATCTCTTCAAGGCGCTTAGTGTTAGCCACCGACTCTTCCATTTTAAGAGCCTCTTTCTCAATTTGTAAATTGCTTAATTTACGCTTCACACTCGCCAAGGCATTCGGCTCCGATTCGATCTGCATCTTCAATTCGGCTGCGGCTTCGTCGATCAAATCGATCGCTTTGTCCGGTAAAAATCGATCATTGATATAGCGATCAGAGAGTTTCGCCGCCGCTACTAACGCCGAATCGGTAATAGTAACGTTATGGTGCGCTTCGAGACGCTCTTTGAGTCCGCGTAAAATCTGTAAGGATTGGTTGACGCTCGGCTCGTCTACATTCACCGGCTGAAAACGGCGTTGAAGCGCCGCATCTTTTTCGAAATATTTGCGGTACTCTTTGAGCGTCGTCGCCCCTATCGTGTGTAACTCTCCGCGCGCCAATGCGGGTTTGAGGATATTCGCCGCATCCATTGACCCCTCTGATGCTCCCGCACCGACTATGGTGTGGATCTCATCGATAAAGAGGATGATGTTTCCGCTCTTTTTCACCTCATCGATGACCGCTTTGAGGCGATCTTCAAACTCACCGCGATATTTTGCCCCTGCGATCAAGGCACTCATATCCAGAGCCATCACCTTTTTGTTCTGGAGGCTGAGGGGAACCTCTTTGTTATAGATACGCTGTGCCAATCCCTCGACGAGTGCCGTTTTACCGACCCCAGGTTCTCCGAGGAGGATCGGATTGTTTTTGGTTTTACGGATCAGGATCTGCATCATCCGTCCGATCTCTTCATCACGCCCGATCACCGGAGAGAGTTTCCCCTCTGCGGCTTCACGGGTCAAATCGATCCCGTATTTCGAGAGCGATTCGAGATTTTCATCGGCGGTTTGGGACTCGATCTTTTGTCCTGCACGAGACGCTTCAAAGTTCTTTGCGAGTTCACGTAAATCGATGTATTTGCCCAAAATTCCTTTAAACGGATCGTTTTGGAGGTTGGCAATCACATAGGTATCAATCGCCAAAAAGCTATCGCCGTTTTTTGCCATCTCTCCCGCACTCACTTCAAGCGAATGGGCAAAGTTGCGTGAAAGTCGGATACTCTCTTTGGTCACGGATGAGGCACTTGGGAGTTTTGAGGCGGCACTTTTGACATCGAGTTCAATCGCTGTTTTATCGATACTCATTTTGTTGAGCATTTGATTAAGCGGTGAGTTGCTGTTGGCAAGCAGTGCCCAGAGAAAATGGATCGGTTCTACTTCGCTGTTTTTATTGTGCAGAGCCAGAGAGATCGAAGATTCGATCATCTCGGTCATTTGATGAGTTAGTTTTTCAAAAATATTTGATGACATAAAATTCTCCTAAATTGAGTTACAAGAATTATAATACTTTGAGTCAAGTATTGTCAAGTCTTTTAAATAAAATTGCTTAGATGATAAACACCCCGAACAATCCGATCAATCCTCCAAACACTCCGCCCCATACAACGAGCCATCCTAAATGCTCTTTGATCAGCGTGTGAATCATCTCTTTAATCATCATAGGAGTGAGCTCAGCGAGGCGTGACTCCACAATCGATTCGATATTACCACTCAAATCTCCGCTTCCCTGATGCAGATGGGTATTGAGGGCATTCATAAACGATTCACTTTGTGCGATTTCGATGGTGGAGAGTTTGATTTTTTCCAAGAATGGATCTTTGAGTTTGGCGATGATCGCTTCCCCGCCGAACATCCCGATCATTCCCCCCATCGGTGATTCCATGACACTTTTTACCAGTGCCTCATACGCGGGGTTAAAATCAGTCTCTTCGATGATCGGAGTCAAATCGAGTGAGCGCTCTTGCGTTTTGACAAACGATTCAATCTTTTCGGGGGTAAAAAACTGCTCCATAATCAATACTTTCAGTGCTTCTCGGATCGATTCAAACCGATCGAGGATTATCCCCGAACCGTACAGAAAAGGGACTTTTTCAAAGAGCATATGAATCGCCAGCTGATTGGTTACCGCACCGGAGAGGGCGAACAATCCCGCACTGCGTAGCGCTGAACCTGCACTCCCTTCCACTGTGTATGATATGCCGACTAACCCTAATGAAACAAAATTTGTCATCCATCCTTTATCCAACATATAATCTCCTATTGTTAATACACGTATTATACAAAAAAGGTTAAAGTTGCACCCAAATATAGTGAGGTACTTATGATTTTATATTCTATGGAGTCACTCCTCAAATCGGGTGAACCCTCCGCTATTCTCGGCGCCATTTCTACCGGACTGGATCGGAGTGACGAAGCCCCTTTTTGGCGGCAAAAAAGTCTCCCGCTGTGTGAAGCGATTCTCAGCGTTTTGATCCCCTTACGCGAACAGCATCTCCTCTTTGATCCCGAGGGGAAGGGTCATAGTGAACTCACGCGTGAACTTTTTTTGCGATGGTGCGATCTCTACAGCCTCAAAACCCTCGCTTTTACCCTCGCCAAAAGCAACGCTCTCGGAAAGCTCACACGTACCAAAATCGATACCGATGCCTATCAACCCATCGATTTGGAGACGCTGGGGACATATCTCAGCAGTTACAGCGTCAACCTCGAAAACGAGTTGGTGGACTTCCCCACAACCAACTATAACCTCCACATCGGTATGACCTCGCTCATCACCAAAATTCTTGAAGGAAAAGTCTAATGCAGGAAATGCAAGCACTCAAAGTTCACAGCTACCTATCTCAAAGCGAAATTGCACGTCATTTGGAGGGGGTAGAGTTCATCATGATGGCGGGCCCCTCTATGATGGCGGAAGGTCATCCGATCCATTTTACGATCATCCTCAATACGGCTGATGTAATCCCCGAAGAGGTAAAACCGCTCATTTTAGAAAAATTTTGTCGTGAATATAACATCACTGCGACGAGTCATGTTTTGAGCAACCGTGAACGGATCGCCTTTGCCCTGACGACTCAAGAGACTCCGATGCCCAAACATATCGTCGATGAGGCCGAAGCTAATTCCATTCCGTGGACACTGCTGCATATTATCGATTTTTTAGGGGATTCGGAAGGATTCAAAGAGGCGAAAGAGGGTCTCAGCGGATGGAGTTATAGCTATAACTGATTACATACAGCTTCAATCTCCTCCACACTCTTGGCAATCATCGATGAGAGATTCTCATATCCGTTTTCTGTGACAAGGATATTGTCCTCGATGCGGATACCGATGCCGCGATAACGTTTAGGAACCGACTCATCATCCGCGCGAAAGTACAGCCCAGGTTCGATCGTCATCACCATCCCCACTTCAAATGCCAACGACTCTCCCGTCTCATCCACATACGGACACGGGTCATGGACATCTAATCCCATCCAGTGCCCAATGCCATGCGGAGCGTATTTTTTATGCTCTTTGGCTTCCATCAGCGCTTCTCGCTCACCGTTTAAAACCCCTAAAGCAATCAACGCATCGCTCAACAACTCTTCGCTATAGGTTTGAAGCCAGTCGCGTTTGACGCCCGGTTTGATCGCGTCGATCACTTTTAACTGCACATCCAAAACGGCGTTATAAACTTCACGCTGTCCCTCGCTAAATTTTCCGTTGATGGGAAACGTGCGGGTAATGTCACTGGCGTAGAGTTCCCACTCACACGCCGCATCGATCAGAACCAAATTGCCATCGCGAAGCTCATCGCGGTTATCGATATAATGCAGTGTATTGGCGTTATTTCCCCCCGCGACGATAGCACCGTACGCTTCAGCGGATGCACCGTTATTCAAAAAAACATAGCTCATAGCGGCTTGGAGTTGATATTCTCGCATTCCGCTCTTACAGACTCGCATCGCTTCATGATGTGCTTCAGCGGTGATCGTAACCGCTCGACGTATCGCATCGATCTCTTCGGAAGTTTTGATAAGGCGCAGGGATCGGATTAGATAGGTGACATCGAGTATGGAGCGGATATGGCGTTTGGCACCGCGAGTGCTATGGAGCGATTGTGCGGCTGATTTGGCTTCGTTGAGTCGTGCTGAATCACTGTAGAGATCAATATAGAGGTTGATATGTTCTCGCAAAAGCTCTTTTACATCCTTCGCATACTCTGCTACATCCCGTATCTCATCAACGCTAAATCGTTCCCGCGCACCATCGATACCCAACCGCGCACCGTTCCATAACGCGTGCTCGGCATTATGCGCTTCAACAAAAAGGATCGTTTTCGATGCATTGGGAGTTTTGATCAGTACCAATACGGCATTGTCTTCGTTAAATCCGCATAGATAATAAAAGTCGCTGTTTTGACGATAAGGGAATTCAGTATCGTTTGAACGGGTTTGAATGGGTGCAGAGGTAAGGATTGCTATCCCCTCTTCCATAAGGTCAAGGAGTTTAGCGCGGCGATTGTAAAAGTGTATTTCATTCATGGCGATATTGTGCCATAAATGGAACGGAATTAAAAATTTCTCTCTAAGAGTTTCCAAACTTTTAGTATTGTAATAATACGGTCAGCTTGTTTTCCAACACCATCTATCATACTTTCACTTTCTGAAATTGTTTCAGGAGCAGGTCCAACATCCCGTTTTGGAAGACGAATTGCTTCAGTGAGACGATCAATGACGAATCCAGCGACATCATCACCATTTTTCATAACGATAAAGCGAGTCTCTTCTGTATGTTTAATCATTTCTAATCCAAAACGTGAACGCAAGTCGATCAATGGGATAACAGAACCACGGAGGTTAAATACACCCAAAATATATGCTGGCGTTTGAGGAACACGTGTCCATGAAATCGGCTTAATAATCTCTTGAATACTCAAAATGGGTACCGAGAACTCTTCATCCCCCACGATGAAACCAACTAATTGAATCACTTCATCGATTTTTGTATCTTCACCCGAGAGGGTTTTGTTCTGTCTGTTTATAATTTGCTGTAATTTTTCACTCATGATTATAGCCCCTCGTTAAACTTGATATTGCGTTTGACAACATTCATCAAATACTCCGGTGAGTATGGTTTGGTGATGTATTCAACCATTCCTGATTCCACTCCGCGCATACGATCCGCTTTCCCTGTTCGTGACGTTACGGCAATAAGCGGAAGGTTTTTGTATTTGTTGTATTTTTTAATCTCAGCTGCCAATGTATATCCATCCATTCTCGGCATTTCGATATCTACCAACATACCATCAAACATATGGTCACCCTGCTTTAAAATATTGAGTGCTTCAACACCATCAGTTGCTTCGACAAGAGTAATTCCCAACGGCTCTAATGCTTTACGCATAATGGTACGGTCGGTTTTAGAATCATCAACGATCATTACGGTGTAATCGCTAGGCTTATTTTTTGCACCGGAACGCCCTTTGGATTCAGCACTCTCTTGGCCAACCGTCGATTTAACTGATTTAGCCATTTGCATCAATGCCGCTACGTCAACAATCAATGTTACGCCACCATCACCGCGAATCGTTGCTCCGGCAATCCCTTCAATCCCTTTGAGATATTCGCCGAGAGATTTAATAACAATCTCTTCTTGACCGACAAGAGAGTCGACAATAAGACCGATTTTGCTCTCTGCAAGACCAAGTACAACAACATAGGCATGTTCGCTATTGTCAAAGACCCGTTCCACTTCAAAAATATCTCCGATGTGGACAAGTGAAAGGACTTCGTCACGAAGACGCATAACCGAACGACTCTCAACAGTATAAATTTCATCTTTACTGATACGTACCGTTTCCAAAACAGAAGCAAGAGGAATCGCATAATATTCTTCCTGGACGCCGACAAGCAACGCTTGAATAATTGCCAAGGTAAGAGGAATTTTAAGCTTCATAGAAGTCCCTTTTCCTACCTCAGAATCAATATCAATCATCCCATTTAACTTTTCAATGTTGGTTTTCACCACGTCCATTCCGACTCCGCGACCTGAAACGCTGGTAACTTGTGCAGCAGTCGAGAATCCTGGTCGGAAAATAAGACCAAAGGCCTCTTTTTCAGACATTCCGTCAGCCTCTTTTTCGGTAATAATCCCTTTTTCAATTGATTTAGCTTTCAACATATCTGCATCAAGCCCTTTACCATCATCAATGATTTGGATGACAATATGATTGCCTTCATGATATGCTCGTAGCTGTATAGTCCCTATCTCTTCTTTACCTGCATTAAGTCGAACGTTTGGTACTTCGATTCCATGATCACACGAGTTACGGATGATATGTACCAACGGATCACCAATTTCCTCGACAATCGACTTATCAAGCTCTGTCTCTTCACCCGTAATCTCAAGCTCAATTTTTTTGTTCAATTCACGTGAAAGATCACGAATCATACGCGGAAATTTATTAAATACTTTTCCAATTGGAAGCATACGTGTTTTCATAACAGCGATTTGTAGATCTGTTGTTACTAGAGAAACAATTGATACAACTTGGTTAAGTTCTTCGAGAAATGCTTCCCCTTCATAGCGTTCTTCAACATCATCATTAATTTTAATCAGACGGTTTTTACCAAGAACCAATTCTCCAATCAGATTCATCAAATGATCCAGCCGTTTAACATCTACACGAATCGTTTGCTCAACAGATGAGCCACCACGACTTTCACCATCTTCTTTTGCTTCTGTTCGTCTAGGAGCCGGCGCTGCTGCAGGTTTTACTGGAACTGCCGGAGTTGCAGCGACTACAGGGGCAGGAGCTGGTTGCGCCTTTTGTGCTACAGGCTCTTCCACTTTATGCGCTCGTTTTGCCGCATCTTCAGCTTGACGTTCGGCTAGTAATCTTTGAATTTCAGCCTCTACCTCATCATCACTCATGCCTGCATAATCAGGTTCTTCAGCCGAAGCAGATACTTCAGCTTTATGCGCTCGTTTTGCTGCATCTTCTACTTGACGAGCAGCAATCAAACGCTCAATCTCTGCTTCTACTTCGGCTTCGCTCATCCCTGAATAATCAGCATCTTCTTCTGTTGCGGCTTCAACTACTTTTGGTTCTTCTACAGGAGTAGCAACAGGTGCTTCGGCTGGAGCTTCCGTACCATTAGCAACAGCATCAAGACGCATAACACATGCAGAAATTTCTAATCCTGAATCAACTCCACTATCACGAATACGAGTGAGGAGTGCTTTCATCAAATCGATTGATTCAAGGATAACATCCATGACATCAGCATCTATGACTAAATCCCCATGTCGAGCCATATTAAGAAGGTTTTCCATATGATGAGTCAAATGGGTCAACACATCAAAATTTAAAAACGAACTCGCCCCTTTGATGGTATGGGCTACCCGAAAAATACGATTGAGCAAATCTAAATCATCGGGTCGCGATTCCAATTCGACAAGGTCTTGGTCAAGTTGTTCAATCAGCTCAAATGACTCGACCAAAAAGTCTTGTAATATCTCTTGAAATTCATCCATTGCCTAACCCCTATTCAATATGAGCACGAACGACACGTGCTACTTCATCGTAAAATAAATTCGAATCAAATTTGACCAAATATGCTTCTCCGCCGGCTTCTTTTCCACGAATTTCGCTGAAATGATCACTGATTGAAGAGTTAAATACAATCGGTATCATTTTAAATCGATTATCTGATTTTACTTTTGCAGCAAAATGAAAACCATCCATCAGCGGCATCTCGATATCCGATGCAATTAGACGCAGTTTCGAAGAGATATCTGCACCATATTTGGTGTACAACTCTTCCAAAACAGCAAGTCCCTGTTCTCCATTCGTTGCTTCCAGAACATCAAAACCCATTTGCACCAATGCTTCTTTTATAATACGACGCGCTGTTGAGCTGTCATCCAAAAGTAAAACATGACCAGTGAAATGGTATTTTCCATCTTCCAAAGTACCGCTTGAAGGCTGAAAAAGACCCAATTCTTGAACAACACCTTCTAAATCCAAAATTAAAAGAACAGAGTCGTCTTCAATTCGAGTAACACCGGTAATCTTAGAACCGTCCAGCCCTCCTTGCGAAGAGACAAAAGAGGCCGGTTCAATATCTTTCCAGTTGATACGACGAATACGTTTAGCTTCATGTACCACAAAGCCAATAAGAATATTATTGAATTCAGCAATAATAACCCGTGCATTTCTATCCATTTCCTCAGAAGATTCAACACCCATCCATTTTGCTAAGTTGACAACAGGAATAACAACGCCCCGCAAATCAAAAATCCCCTCAACAAACGACGGAACTCCTGGTAATTCAGTCAATTTTGGAAATCGGATAATCTCACGTACTTTTGCTACGTTAACCCCGTATATCCCCTCGTATATTTCATCGCCTTCACGCTTAAATATACGAAAATCGACCAATTCCATCTCATTTGTGCCGACTTTTAATATCTCACCTTGTCCCTTCATAGGGGCTCCTTACGAAAAACTGCTTCGTGTAATAACGGCTGATTTTGCATTGATTGTACACTAAAGTATCTTTCATTGCAAGCAAAAGCACCAATATTTATGTATTGTAATCCATGGAAATTAAATATCCTATTTTGGTGGAAATGTCCCTCGATAAGAATATCAATCAAATCCAATTTTAATAACGACATTCTCTCTTTTATTAATGGCTCAAAATCTTCAATAAGGCGACAATGCGTTTTTCGCTTCATCTGCTTTTCCAGCCATTTTACGATAAAACCACCACCTAAAGTATCAATCCCTCGAAGTAACGTTAATATGATACGATTGCGGATAAGTGTTGTATATATCTCATATCCGCTTCCCATAACACTGTCCCCATGAGAGAATGCTATCGTTTTATCTTCGTATTTCATTACAAGAGGCTGATTCTCACGACGAACAACATGTACTTTTGGCAATAAATCCTGAAGGAGAAAATCGTGATTCCCTTCGAGATAAATGATTTCAATTTTTTCTGCAAGACGGTTAATGAGGGCAAGACCTTGAGTATTATAACGATACGTACTGGGAATAGGGCCATAAAGCATATCAAAGATATCGCCCATCAAAATAAGCTGCGGAGTTATAATTGCACCCGATTCAAGTGCATAAAGAAAATCAATAAAATCAGTACGCCACGGGGCGCAGTGGGCATCGGCAATTAATATCGCATCTGAAAGAAGATATTTAGGGAACATATGCAATTTTAGGAATTCCAAGTCCTTCATCCAACCCCATCATGAGGTTAGCATTTACAAGTGCTTGTGAACTTGCTCCACGCATCAAATTGTCAATCGCACACATCGAAACCAATGCATTCCCATGTCGTGTTGCGTATACATCAGCGAAATTGGTCCCAGATGTCATTTTAGTATGCGGTGGCGCGGTTCTAACACGTACAAATGCTTTGTCCGCATAAAATGATTCCATCATGACCAAAGGATCACACGACGTTTTCAATGTTGCATACACACATGCCAACATCCCTCGTGTCATTGGGACAAGCGAAGGGACAAAGGTCACTTTTACATCATGAGAACACAAAGCTGATGCATGTTGCTCGATCTCAGTTGCATGACGATGTTTGATGATATTATAGCAATTGATATTATCATTAACACTCACATAGTGAACGGCTGCACTCGGTGATTTTCCGGCACCCGACACACCTGTTTTAGAATCGATAAAAATCGGCTGAGTCAAATCGATGTGATCCAAGAATGGTGTTAATGCCATTAAACTAGCTGTAACATGACATCCTGGGTTAGCAATAAGACGGGCGCCTTTTGCAATATTTCCATGCAATTCGGGAATCGAATAAATCGCATGTGAGAGATTATCAATGTCTTCATGCTCACAATAAAATGCTTCGTAATTTTCAGCTGAAAGGCGATAATCAGCTGAGAGATCAACTACTTTTACCCCACGATCTAACAACCCTTTTGCAGTATTCATCGCTGTTTTGTGTGGTAATGCCAAAAAGACAAGTGCACATTCTGCTGCAGCACGATCCAAATCGACTTTGTCAACACTAAGATCACATACCCCCATCAATGAAGGATGCAGCACACTAAGAGTCGTCTCGCCTTCGGTATTAGCACAATAAGTGAGGGTAAAAATCGGATGATTAATTAGCATTTTAACGAGTTCTAAACCCGTATAGCCACTGACTCCAATAATGCCGACATTAATGACTTTCAAATACGATCTCCTGATATTTCACTTCGAGCACTTCAAAATTTTTGGTTCCACCTGGGAGTTTTGCATTGAGCTCATCCCCTTCTTCACGCCCCAAAAGCTGTTTTGCCAATGGTGAATTAAACGAAATTAGCCCACGTTCTGGATTACTCTCGCATCCGCCGACAATCGTATAAGTGACCTCTGTATCACTGTCAATATCAGACAAAACTACCGTGGAACCAAAACTGATACGGGCATGTTCAAGTTCGCTCGGATCAACGATTTGCGCACGTGAAATCACCTCTCCGAGTTCTGCGATACGAGTACCGATAAATGCCTGTTTTTCACGCGCTGCATGGTATTCAGAATTTTCTTTTAAATCGCCGTACTCTTTAGCACGCTCAATCTCAGCATTAACGGCCGGTAAATCAACATTTTTAAGGGTATTGAGTTCATCACTTAATCGCTGAAACCCGTATTTTGTCATAGGTTCTTTTTGTTCCACTGTTTGCTCCGCGAAATATAATAAAACCATTATACCAAAGCTATGATGTCATTAACAGATAATACTCAAATGATTTGGAGATTTCTTAGCTCTTTTTTTCTCGATTGCAAAAGTGTGTTGAAGCTGTTCCGCAGAAGCTATTGAAGATGCTTTTCCCATTTTAACTACAACAGAACTTACCCCAAGCAATTTAAATTCGCGTTGATTCCCATCACGGTCTTCTGCAATAATACATCCACGTTCACGATCTTTTTGTTCATAAAATTCTTGTACCTCATCTGCGAAAGTCGAAATAAGTCTCTCGATGTCCGCACAAACACTCTCAAAGGTATAGGTATCATTCAAAATTGCGCCGACAAAAAAATCATCTCCGCCGATGTGCCCTTTAAAATATTCTAAAGAAAGAACTTTATGCATTAGATCAGCAAATAATAAAATCACCCGATCTCCATTGCGAAAACCATAATAATCATTATAGGGCTTAAAATGGTCAAAATCGAAATAGGCTAAAACGGCTTCATTGGCGCTTTCAATTACATAAGCAATGTATTCATTAATTCTAAAATTACCAGGGAGTCTAGTGAGCGGGTTCTCATCACGTGCACGGACGAGATTACGTTCATGTACCACCTCAATCATCTCGCGTGCACTAAGATACCCCAAATAGCATGAAGACTCCATCACCAAAACCCCCGGTGCATTTTGTGAAAGAGAGAAAAGCTCAATAATCGTCTCAAGCGGCATCGTCAAATCAACAATAGGAATAGGTTCGATATAAGTCTCTAATGCCGAAAGGTTTGAAGATCTATTTTGCGCAAGAGAACGCCCATACGGAGAGCAGGCAATCGCTTTAAGCTGATGTTCATGAATAATACCTATCGGATGCATTGCAGCATTCACGACGGGAACCAAAAACATCTCTTTATTGTCATTCAATAAATCGAGCAACATCTCCATACTTTCTCCGATAACAATCGGTTTTAACGGTTCAAGCCTTTTAAGTATAATATTTTCATCGCTTTTTGCACGTTTATTTTGAGTAAATTTACTTGCAACATGAGGATATTTTAAACCAATCTTTGCACAATCGAGTGTTGGCCGCAGAATAAAATATCCCTGCACCAATTGACACCCGATCTCTTTACAAACCATCAGTTCTCGCTCCGTTTCTACACCCTCAGCGATTACACGACACCCTAATAAAGTCGCAAGCTGAACCATATTCCGCGCCAACAATTTTTTTTTAGGCTCTTTATCGATCGAAGTTAAAAAAAATCGGTCGATTTTGATAATATTTGGGGTACAGTGGTAAAGCATTTTGTACCCTGATTGTCCGATTCCAAAATCATCGATGGCAATACAAAATCCCTCATCATGATAATGCGACATCAATTTGGTAAAATGATCGATATCCATAATTTCATTGTGTTCAGAAACTTCAAAAACCATCGATTTATGATCGATTCCGTAGCGTCTTAGGATATGATGGGTATTCCCTTTTGAAAAATTTGTCATATTTAATACACGGTTATCGATGTTGTAAAACAACTTAATATTTTCATATCCCGCGATTGTGCAAAATTTTTCAATTACTTTTTCTCTGAGACGTAAATCAAATGTATAGAGGATGTTTTCTTCATACAATCGATCAAAAAACGAACTGATAGTTTCAAATCCAAGTGTATCTGTTCCACGTAACAGCGCTTCTACTCCAAAAATCGTTCCGGAGTGAATGTCAACAATCGGTTGAAATGCCACATCCAACATTTCGAGAAAGTGGTGATAGAGGGGGTGCAATGGTTCCATGAGAACAAGTATAAAATGACTGTGTCACGAAAAGGTTACAGTATCCGTTACTTTTGATCAAAATTTTCGTGCGTTTTCCTCGATTTTACATAATGATAAAACCGTTTAATTTTCTCTCCAAAAGAGTTTTTCTCTTTTTGTATCAGCTGTTGCAATAACGCTTTTATTTTTAATGATAATGTCCGCATATTTTGATAATATTCAGAACTTTTTATCACATCGATCCAATCCATTACACGTTCATACACTCGTGCAAACCAACTAATTTTCAATAATTTTTCTTTGCTGATTTTGAAAAGCCAAAAACTAAATGAAGCCAATGGAAGTTTACTGATATAGACTAATCCGCCTAAAAAGGGTGAACCATTAACTACCAAAGCCGCTGCAGCAACCCCAAGCACTTCCGATATAACCAACAAAACAAGAAAAAAAACAAGGATAGTTTTACTGTTGAGCCCAGAAATCAAAGATTCAAAACGGGCAAAAAGATGTAATGATTGCATCATGCTGGCAATTGGCTCAGCAATTTGCTCCCAAATGATCTCTTCAAATAAAATAAAAAGCAATACCGCCGCATACAAAGGTATTTTTAGAATACGTTTAAATGAAAATTTTATTTTCATTTTTTCTACTTTATTCTCCGAAGTGCCAACGAACACATAGCAAGTCCAAATGCTCCTGTTACACCAACAAAACTCCCTTTTTCTTTGATAAGTGGAAGTTCAGAGCTACAAATACAGCTAAAATCGCCATTGAATTTTCGTTTTCGCAATTCATTACGGATTTTTGAGGCAAACGGGTCTCCCTCAGTTTTCCAGATAGAGCGTATTTCTATTTTAGTGGGATCAAGACGCTTGGCAGAGCCTACTGAACTAATGAGTTTTGGATAACATTTTTGGATAAGGGCAAGTTTGGCACGCATATCATCAATCGCATCAAGGATAAGATCAAAGGGTTCAAAATCAAATTCTTCAACCCATTCGGGAGTGATCTTTTCAGCCATGGCAATGACTTCGGGATAGTGGGTTTTAAGCGCTTCAACTTTCAACTCACCCTCATGATTTTCTGAGTGCATTTGACGATTTTGGTTGCTCGCATCATAGCGGTCAAAATCGACTATGGTAATATCTCGTACCCCTGAACGATAGAGACAATCAAGACAATAACTCCCTACCCCTCCAACACCAAGTAGGAGAATTTTCGCATTTTGAAGTTTATCAAATACCTCTTCGCCAAAAACCAGTTTGGTTCGGATATTTCTCACAGCCACTCTCGTAATTGCTGCATCGATTTATACGCACTCATATCGAGTTGTATAGGGGTAATAGAAACTTTACCCTGCTCGATCGCTTCAAAATCTGATAATCCATCAGACTCTCTCCGAGTTTTAAACTCCAGAGGATGAAGACCGAGCCAGTAATATTCCATACCTCGTGGATTACGATGTAAATGGGCATCATTAGCGTAAAAACGATATCCTGCATAGGTAACAGCGAATTCAAGATTATTTACATCGTAAGGGACATTTACATTTAAAAATTCCCGCTCAGGTAATGGAAAATTACCTGATAAAATTTTCTCTACAAGAACACGAATCGCTTTTTTAGCCAAGGTAAAATCTCCTATCGGCTGAGTAAAATCCATTACTTGAGAGATTGCAATCGAAGGAACTCCCTGTAATACTCCCTCCATTGCTGCAGCGGCTGTACCGGAATAGGTGATATCCTCACCCATATTTGAACCTTTGTTAATACCGCTTATGACAAGATCAGGTTTACGTTCCTCAAAAAGTGAATGAAGCGCAAGATAAACACAATCACTAGGTGTTCCGTCATCAAGTTTGTAAAAATCATCCCCGACACTGATAAAACTAAGAGGACGAGTCAAAGTCAACGAGTGACCACATGCCGATTTTTCAGTTGAAGGCGCTACCACAGTTATGTGAGCAAGCCCTTCTAGTGCCTCGATTAGAGCAATTAATCCAGGAGATTCATAGCCGTCATCATTGCTGATCAGTATCTCTTTCACCACGTTTTTATTTCCTTTTGGTCGATTTTACAGGGACAAATATAAAACAATTAATATTTTTACGCCGCTCATACGCTAACACATACCCATGTTCTTTTAAAATAGCATCCACAATATAAAGTCCCAAGCCAAAACTGTCTTTAGTCGGATGATCTTTAGTAAAAGGTTCGATGTAATATGAAAGGGGATTTTTAAGCGGTTCACCGATATTCATAAAAATAATCTCTTCGCCTTCAACCATTATTTGCATGGTTTTATCCGGAGAGTATTTGATCGCATTATCAATCAGATTTTTTACTGCCGTTACAAAAAGACGATAATCGACATCAATTTTAATCGTCCCGTCAATCGTGCACTGCACAGAATCGTATTCTACCATCGCCGAATCGATTGCACCGTCAATAATATCAACAAGACGATACTCTTTTTTCTCTACATGTTGACTACCGGAACTTATCTCTTCAATTAAAGCAAATTCACCAATCAAAGATTCTAAACGTTCAAAAATTCCAAGAAATCGCCCCTGCTGCTTCTCATCATTCATCATTGTTGCGACTATTCGCCCTTTTGCAATCGGTGTTTTGAGTTCATGCATGATATTGCGTAAAAAAAGATTTCGTGACTCAATCAAAGAACGAATTTTATGTTGGGTATTATCTAACTCATTGGCGATGAGGGCAATCTCATCACTCCCTTTCATCTTGAATCGTACACCCATATCCCCTTCCCCAAAACGGGCGATCTGACGACGAAGCTTTCTCAGCGGACTGAGACGATGAATAATCAAAGCAAAAGAGATCAAAAGCATACTCATCAATGTTCCATACGCCGATAAAAGATTGATTGGGTTATACGATGCAATATTACGATCTTGCAACAATACCGTATGATGAGATGATTCAACCCAAAAATATATTTTTCCCTGATACTCAATCATAGAAATAATAATAGGTTGCACTGATTGAGCACTATAAGAAGAGTCAAAAGAGGTCAAATCCACAACGGTCGGATCAGTCGTACCATCGCTTTTGAGAATTTTTCCCTGACGTATAACCTTCTCATATTCCTGCTGCGAAGTAATATCATCTAAATCGTATAAGGCTAGATTTGCCTCAAACATCGGTTCGGATATCTGCTTTAATAGATAGGTGTGATAAATTTGACTGATTAGAGAATGTTTGGTAAAAATATTATCGATATGCTTGGCACGATTGATCTCATAAAGTTGAAAAAAAGTGTAGCTAACGCTTGCAACCGTGACCGCTAAAGCGAATAAAACGGTTGCGATAACGGCATTATTTTTGACCATTATTTGAGAAGTTTATAACCGATACCGCGAATCGATTCGATCAATGTTTTATCGCCGAGTTTATTACGAATCCTACCCATCATAACGTCGATACTTTTATTGGAAGAGTCCTCATTGATCGCACTTACATTATGAATCAAATCTTCTCGTGAAACTACCATCCCCTGCTTTTTAATCATGTGTGCCAAAATACCGTATTCAGCATTGGTAAGTTCCAAAGGACGGTTTTTATAACTCACCTGCATAGAGGGCTCATTGAGTTTAAAATCACACGAATTTTCTTGTGCTAATTCTGCACTCGCATCGTATCGGCGCAATACCGAGTGTATCCGTGCTTCAAGCTCTCTAGGGTCATATGGCTTTGGTAAATAATCATCCGCTCCAAGTTCCAGAGCGTTGATCTTATCCGTCACATCTGAACGTGCTGAAGAGATGATAATGGGGATATTTTGGCGTGCACGAATCGCTTCGCAAACCTCCAACCCATCCATCCCTGGCAACGTCAAATCCAATATAACGGCATCAAATTTTTCGAGTTTGAGAATGCTCAATGCTTTAAACGGATCATCTTCCGTTGTGATCTCAAAATCGTACTGTTCTAAAAATTCGGTCAATATCTCAGCAAGCTCGAGATCGTCTTCGATCATTAATATTTTACTCATGGTGATATTGTAACGAAGAGTGGTTAATGATTTCCTAACTTAATGCAAAAGTTAATATGTTTAAATAACACTAAAATTTTGATTGCTTATAATAGGATGAGCCGTAAGTGTAGCAAACTGAATAGCAACACCAGTACCTGAACCATCCGCATCGTAACTAAGAGTGCCTGTAGTTGTGTTATAAAGAATATAATCATTCGCATCAATAGCAACACCAGATGGACTGGCTACAAAATTAGCAGCCGATAACATGCCTGTAGCAGTTAATTTTGTAAAGATTCCATTTTCGAGTTGAATCTTATCATCCAGCGCTACGAAATCCGAAATTGTATCTTTGTTAGTAGAAGCATTAAGTGTTGTATTAAAGACAAATATATCTGAACCTGCTCCTCCAGTAAGCACGTTATTAGCACTATTACCAGTCAGAATATTATTTAATGTATTCCCTGTCCCATTTATCGTTGCGGTCCCCGTAAGAACTAGATTTTCTACATTGGCATTTAATGTATAACTGATAGAAGTATTAACACTATCGATACCTTCATTGATATTTTCAACTACTTTGTCTCCTGCATTATCTATAATATAAGTGTCATTGCCCGCTCCACCGATCATCGTATCTGCACCTAGTCCACCATTTAGAGTATTTGCTCCACCGTTTCCTATTAGAATATTATTGAGAGAGTTACCTGTCCCGTTTATATTAGCAGTTCCTGTCAGAGTTAAATTCTCAATATTCGCTCCTAGTATATAAGTAATGCTTGATTGAACGGTATCAATTTCTGTTGCTATCGTTGATGTTTCAGTAACTATATCTCCTATATTATCGACGATATAGGTATCATTTCCCATTCCACCTATCATCTTATCTGCGCCTGCTCCACCATCGAGAATATCTTCTCCTTTTCCTGAAGTAATTGAGTCATTTCCTGAACCACTAAAAATTTTATTATTCCCATCTCCTGCGTTTATCGTGTCATTACGTTGTTTTCCAACAATATACTCATCTTTCATAGTACCTGTAAAGGCACCATCAACAACAATCACTCCATTACTAGCCAATAGTGTTGTTGCATCATATTTACCGTCTACTGCTTCAAGCATTTTATTAATATCTGCACCCGCATTCCAACCCAAAACATCTAAATTAACTCCAGCATACTGTTTTAACTCCATCATGTCTAAAAATGCGTTTTTAGGATCCGTCGACAACAATATCATAAGCTTATTCATCATATCGGTATCATCAATGTGTATTCCACTTTCATCAATCATTAAATCTAATGTGTCTAGATAATTATTCAATCTAGTTTGTAGAACCAATGCGTCATATATCGACTCTTTAAGTGCATTGTAACTTTGTTCTATCAATGTTGCTTGAGCCTTAGACATCGAAATTTCCATAGGGGATGTAAATGTCCATGCTGATGTAGTTGGATATCCTTCAAGCCCTCTTAAAGTATTAATTTGTACTTTAGTACCTTGTTTATAAAAACCTTCAAACATATCTATTGTCGGAGAAAATCCATTAGCATTAAAGCGTTCTAATACATCGATCATGGTTCCAAGTTTATTTTGCTGTGTAACAATATTCTGAGCAGCTATTAATTCATCGCTGGTGAGTATCGAATAGTTATTGTGTTGCTGTGCCCAAAGATATTTATGATACAACTTATATTGACTCAAATAATCAGCCATAAAAACGACATCACCACCCATAACTTTGGCTCGTTGTCTATCGGATAACATTATGGACGTATTGGCCCACTGCACCAACAACGTATCGATTTGTGACATCATGGCATCATGCGTCATATAATTCTTTTGCATATTTTGGAGCGTAGCGGTCATACTGCTGGAAAGTGTGGATGCTTCTTGCATATCTCGCACCATCCCGCTTCCTTGCATATCAGGGAGTGTTTTTGCTGTATCGGTCAAGGTGAGGTGATCGGTAAATTCGCTGTAAAACGCATTATTGGTAAAAAGATAATTTCCTACTTGTTTAGACGTTCCATCTGTCTTTATATAGGTGCTTCTTAATAGTTGAAGATTTCCTTCGTATGCTATATTACTGACGGTATAGGTGAGATTGATCGAAGCGATGCCTGCTTGTTGCATCGTGATAAGTTCTGTACTCTGTGAAATTCCATCTTGATTTTTATCCTGCCATATTCGGACTTTAGTAAAATTAGTATCTCCCGCATCAAACTTTCCATTATGATTCGTATCTTCTGCTGTTAGAGCGGCAAACCCGTTAGCGGCTTTTGTACTATTGACGAGAGTTTGATCTCCAAAAAGCTCTGAACCGTTATCGATAGTCCCGTTTCCATTTCTGTCCATTACCAGTAATCCATCATCTGCTTTTACCCATCCGGTAGCCGTTTTTATCCCATCACCATCATGGTCAAACAGTACACTTCCCGCTCCAACCCCCGTAGTCTCGATACCGTCTCCGTCTAAATCTAGAACTAGTGGATCAGCACGAGGTGGTGACCAGTTTTTCGCAGAGGTGTAGAGGTTGGTGACGTTGGGATCAATGGGACGGGTGGTGTCATTATCAGCATTATAAGCATAATTATGAAATAGAAATGCTTCAAGTGCTAATCTATTCCATACTGGTACCAAGCTTCCTTCAAACCCACTTGGATTAAAACCTGCCAGTTCCAATGCTTTCCATGTAAAATCGATACAACTGTTATTAAAGACATTGTAATCGTTCGGTCCAAAGCCGTTTTGGGTGGCTAAACCATTTGTATCTAAACCAAAATCTTTCAACTTTTGATATTGATCTTGCGAGAGTGCTAAAGACTGTGAGGTATAAGCTGATTCACCAGTATAAGCGTCTTTATCATTTCCAACAATACCGTCACCTGTATAGCCTGCATTTAATTGAGAGCTAGGAATAACATTGCCATTACTATCTTTTTGGTAGACCTCATACCATATATGCCCCGCAAGCGATGTCGGACTAATCCCGTCACCTGTGTACGTTGTTCCCATAGATTCGATATGTACTTGCATATAATACGTTGTTGCCATTGTTTTTTACTTTGTGTTGTTTAATGTTTTGAACTGAATCGATTGATTATAAAGCGTGTAGAAACCCCTTTTGGTAATTTCACATCCTCTAAACTCTCTATTCTCACATGATAATTTCGCAGTCGCTGTAAGTCTGCTATCACAAACATTTTACCCGTCCCTAAGTCACCGCCATAAAGTGGTACAAAGACTATTTCTTCGATTTTTTGACCTTTGGTAAAGTGATTTTCTTTTCTATGAAGCCACCCATTATTCAAATTTGAAATCACCGTTAAATCATCGCTCGCCCATCCAAGAGGAGTCAGAGTGATTTTTATTTTAAAATATTGATTTTCTCTTTTAGGTATTAAAATACTTCCCATATACCCTGTCCGAATCGCACTATCAATCTCTTCTTGTTCGCTTGTTAGCTGCGAATACGATGTAATATTTGAATTAAAAAAATAACTTACACTCAATTCAAAACTCACCAACGACCCCCAAATATTCCAAGGGGCTTGAAAGTCAGTTTCATAGACTGTCCCTTTTTTGGAAAAATCCACAGGTACACTTAGCGGTACCTTTGCACACGTATCACACTCTCCAAATCCAAATAGTGCCGATGCACTGAGCAATAAACTTATTATGTATTTCATGCCACTTTCCTTATATTATTGAAGTTTTGACTATTTACCGCATCTATTTTCTTATGAACTAGATTCCCGCCTTCGCGGGAATGACAAGGAAGCACCGTAAAGCCGTTTTGGGTGGCTAAAGACTCTTTTGGATCTCCAAACTTTTACAATATGTTAAATTGATCTTGCGAGAGTGCCAAAGGCTGTGAGGTATAAGCTGATTCACCAGTATAAGCGTTTTTATCATTTTAAACAATACCGTCACCTGTATAGCCTGCATCCCTCGGAGCCGTACCAATCTTAAAAAAATTTTCTATTACCATTGCCATTTTATTTTTCTCCTCTCTTCCAGTTTCCGTAGTTTCATACGGGTGAGCCGATGTATCGGCAACTCTTTTCGGTTAAAAGTCCATAACATCACGATAGATCCGAGAGCAACTACTATAAGTTTTATCATAAATATTATTGCTTCTTTTTGTTCTCGAAGATCTTTTTCGTAATTGTATTTCCACCGTTCATTTAAAGGCTTATCATGAAGATATAGCTGATAAATCCAATCTTCATAAGGTGCAAATACATTAAAAGAAGTGTGATACCACACTTGTATTCTCTGTCCAAGCAACCTATTTTTTAAGTCTTCTCGCAATTGAGTTGAAAACACATGGGTTTTTCTATCAGAACTTTTTAGTATTAACTTATCACTCGTTTTTTTATTTAGCTGAATTGACTCAACTATCCCTTCTGAGAATTGCAATTGATTCAGAGGAATGGCTGGTCTAGCTATCAAATCAATGAACCAGGTAACCAATAAAAATACCGATATCCAAAAAGAAAATTGGAATATCACTGTCCATTCCCTATAACGAACTCTGGTAAAAAAAACTAACTTGACATACCGGTAAAATGGTTTTTTTTCCAGCCATGTCGGCTCTTTATACTCCTTTACTTTACCCCTGTTTTTATAAGTATGATACAAATTCATTGCTACCGATAACGGAACCAAGAAAAGGGCTATTGTCCAAAATAATTCCATTTATGCCACACTCCTTTTATTCTTGAAATTTTGATTATTCACAGCATCTAATTTCTTATAAGCTAAATTCCCACCTTCGCGGGAATGACAAAGAAGCACCGTAAAGCCGTTTAGTGCTCTTTTAGCATCCTTGAAATAAAACTAAGATTGGTATATATTAGCAAATATATGTTAAAAAATAATAAATATAATTAAATGAATCTCAATTTGGTTGACAGCGGACATACAAATAGAGTTGATACGTGAGTGATGGGATGAGTGAGGAAATGAAAAAATGTGCTTAAAAGCACAGTAATAATATCATTTATTCTTGCTCATATTAACTGAATCTTAATACAAGATGATACGCAACAAAAGCCAGCGAATAGGCAACAACGGTCGTAAATAAAAACAAATAACCAAAATATTTAATCCCACCCGCTTCACGGGTAAATACCACCGATGCCGCCAGACAAGGTAGATACGTCATAATAACCACGATAAAAGCTACCGCCGATGCAAAAGGGATATGATCATGTATCGCATTAACGAGAGTATTATCTGATTCGGAGGCATCACTTCCCAAAGAGAATAACACACCCATACTAGAAACGACTACCTCTTTTGCCGCTAATCCCGTCTGCAATGCCACCGCCATTTTCCAATCAAATCCCAAAGGAGAAAATGCCGGTTCTATCGCATGACCGATCCGCCCTAAAAAGCTCTGGGAGAGTTGTTCTTCGGCACGAGCATTTTGGAGGTTTTTCACGTCTAATGAAGAAGTTGCCATTGCTATTTTATGAGCATAATTCTCTTCGAGGAGAGTGTTTTTTGGATAGGTACTCAAAAACCACACCAATAATGATGCTGCAGCAATAAATGTCCCTGCTTTTTTCAGGTACATCATTGTTTTGGTGATAACGGTATGCCAAATAAGTTTCATAGAAGGAAGACGATATTTCGGCATCTCCATAACAAACGGTTCATCAATCCCTTTAAACGCTGTCATTTTAAGCAATTTAGCCGCAACCAGTCCAATGACTGCTCCTAAAATATAAATCCCAAACAAAACATTTCCTGCCATTTGCGGACCAAAAAATGCTCCCGTAAAGAGAACATAAACTGGAAGTCGTGCTCCACAGCTCATAAATCCAATAATAAAAAGTGTAAGGAGGCGGTCACGGTCATTTTTGAGGATACGTGCCGACATGTATGCTGGAATCGAACACCCGAATCCTGTAACAAGTGGAATAAACGATTGCCCGTGCAACCCAAATTTATGAAAAAAACCATCCAATAAAAAGGCAACACGAGACATATATCCCGTCGCTTCCAGTAGTGCGATTCCAACAAATAAAATGACAATATTAGGTATAAATAAAACGACCGCTCCAACACCCGCAATCACTCCATCGACAATGAGTGAACGAAATGCCTCATTTGGGATTGTTGATCCAATAATCTTGCCGAACCATCCGAAAAAAGTATTGATCCAGTCCATCGGAATAGAACCGATTGCAAACGTAAGTTGAAAAAGCCCCCACATAAAAAACAAAAATATCGGTATACCAAAAATATGGTGGATTAAAACAGAATCTATTTTTTCGGTCGTTGTTTTTTTCTCTGCCGCTTTAGGCTTCACTTTTACTGCTTCGGCAATAACTCCTCGGTTAAATGCCAAATATTCTTCGGCAAAAATCTCTTTAATATCTTCACTGTCATGATGAAGAGCTATATGGTGATCGGCTTCAACCAACATGGGTTGAAGCTCAGTCCAAATTGGGTTGTCATGCAAAGTCCGATAGGTTTTTTTCTCTTGCTGAAGCAAATTAATCGTAATATTTCGATTTGAAATAGAGGCTTTAAATTTATGACGATCAAGATACCCCTGAATCAAAGATATCTCCTCCTCTACCGCTTCACTAAAAATAAGTTTTTGTTCCTGAAAAAGGATATTATAAACATGAATTACCGCTTGCATCAGCTCATCCAAACCACTCTTTGCCGCTGCGGAAACTCGGATACATGGAATTCCAAGCAGCTGAGTCAAATAAGGAGCATTAATTTCAATTCCTTCTTTATCGGCTTCATCGCTCATATTGAGGGCTACTACTATCTTTTTACTCATCGTCATAAGCTCAGCCGTTAATTGAAGGTTTTTCTCCATATTGGTTGAATCAAGCACATTGATAATCAAATCATACGTCTCATTGGTCAAAAACTCGTGTGTTACACGCTCTTCGATTGAATAATCGGTAAAAGCATAGGTTCCGGGTAAATCCACGACATTAAAATCGTACTCGCCATATTCAAACATAACTTCGGTTTTCTCTACTGTTACGCCGGTAAAATTACCTACCTGAAGCCGTGCATTGCTGATCGAATTAATCAACATACTTTTACCTACATTAGGTTGTCCAACGAGAGCTACTTTAATTTTTTTATCGGACATCAGTTACCTCGATAAGTGCAGCTTCTTCTTTACGCAAGGCTAGAGAGACATTACCTACTTTAATTTCAAAGGTACTTTTCGCCGGAGCACATTCCAACATCCGTACCTCAGCACCCCGCATCAATCCAAATGAGATAAGACGCTGTTTGAGTGCACCTGTAGCATGGATTTTCACAACTGTTGCCAATCCGCCTTTAGTGCATGCACTCAGCAATGTCATCCGATCCGTATTCATCTGTTATCCTTAGTAATTCTACTCTACCTAAATTCTATTGACCGACGGAAATATCTCTCCGAAACATCCCAGTATCTGTTTATAAATACAAATGTTATTCTAGCACGATTTAATCAAATTGACAATCATTCTCAAACTGTAAATCTATTCTGTGCAAAAGCATCCCTTTTTTGATTCAAACTTAAAATATGGATATAATTGCGCAAAAAATAGGTAGTATTAATGCAATTTTTATGGCGTTCAACGAGTCACTTTAACCTTGCCAATCTTGTCACCATGGCGAATATCACAGCTGGTCTCCTTGCCACATATTTCATTACCCAAGGCAACTTCACCTATGCAGTTATCCTCGCATGGATGGGAGGAGCCTTTGATATCGTTGATGGGAAAATAGCCCGTAAATTTAACCTCTCCAATGAATTTGGTGTTCAGCTAGATTCATTTGCCGATTTTCTCAGCTTTGTACTCGTCCCAACCTTTTTTATCTTTCAGTCTGTCTATTCCGAACTCTCCGGTTTCCCTCTTATAATCACTTCCATCGCATCGATTTACTATGTCATCAGCGGATTACGCCGTTTAATTCAGTTTAATATCCATACTGATGCTGGAGAAGTTGCCAAATATTTTACCGGCGTACCAACTCCTCTTGGGGCGATTTTGTTGTGGATTGTATGGCTTGTATCAGGATTTATCGGATGGATCGCTGTTTTAATCCTGATGCTCACTATCGGAGCATTACTCAATTCGAAAGTTAAGATTCCTCATCTTTAAAATTGAAGTTCAATCCGATATTCTGTTTCATCTTCGATGATTTCATAGTTAAAACAGAGTTCCTCACTGACCCGATTTAGCATCTTTTGCCCGATTTTTGAGCTGAAAAGATATTTTTCATCCCCTTTTTTATTCGATATGCTCAAAGTTCTTGCTCTCTCATTGATACTAATCGCAATCGAGCTCTTCTCTTTGGCATACGTTAACGCATTCTCGATTAATGCGGTCATTACTTTTTTAAAAAGCTTACGCTGACTCCGAAGAATAAATCTCTCAGGCGAAAGCATGATCTCCAATCGACGCCGTTCAGTTAATATTGCCACTTTTTCAATGACTTCATTGAGTATCTCAGCAGTATCAAATATTGACAGGTCTTCAAAATCAGAACTCTCAAAAAATAAAACGTTTTTCAGTTCTGAAGTTAATCGCCCGATATCATGTCCTATTTCACTCACAAATTTTTCTTTTGAAATATGATCACTCCCTTCATATACATCCAAACGAGCACGCATAAGGGCAATAGGAGTCTTTAGCTCATGTGCCATCTCTTTAAACAACCCTTTTTCTTTAGCACGAAAGCCCTCTAATCGAGATACCAATGCTGAAAAAGCGCGAGATACCTCATCTATCTCCTGTCCCGGATTATCCAGTGAAAACTCAAAAGAATCACCATTCTTCCATCCCCTGGCACGCTCTGCTAAGACCCCCAATGGCCGCATATAACGTTGCAGTAAAACATAACTGATAATCAATATGACGATCAGCGAATAAAGATAGCGCTCTAACAATTTTTGAGCGTATTTGGCAACCGCTGCATCTATTTTTTCTTCATCACTTACAGCATTTAAATAAAAGCCGTTCTCCATTTGAACTGAAAAACTTACCTCATGTAACATTGGCGTATGTGGGGTTCGAGTTACAATAAAACGGACATGACTCGCTTCTGAATCATTTAAAACCAAAAGATTATGCGGTATTTTATACAAAAAGGAGATGTCACTCACAGGCAATGGCGGTTGTACAATGTATTCATCGATACTTTCAACGAGAAGATGGTGAAGTACTTTTTCAACATCTTCTATTTTTTCCCCCCGAATTGTTTGTGTCGCTACTTTCCAGTTTACACTGAATGCGATAGCGATCAAGAGCCAAAACAGGAGAGCAATCTTTATTTTCAAAGAGTTTAAACCATTAAATTTCAACAACAAATCCTCTCGTCTTGATCGTTTTAATGATGGAGGGATGAAGTTTTTTTCGCACTCTAGCCACAAGTTCATCTACTGCGTTAGAAGTAATGTTTTGAGGATTATCATACAATGCATCTAATATCTCTTCACGTGATACTACCTGAGGGGATTTAGAAAGAAGATGAAAGAACAATGCATGCTCATTTTTGCTCAAAACAAGAGGATCATTTTCACGACTCAGCGTTTGTGTATCATGATCAATCAATATCCCTTCAATCACTATTTTTCGGCTGGAAAAACGACGTGACAATGCAGTTAAACGCGCCCGTAATTCTTTAATGTCAAAAGGTTTTTCGAGATAATCATCAGCTCCGAAGCCGAGTCCTTCAACTTTTTCATCTACACCGCCCAAAGCACTCAGCACCAAAACAGCCGTTCTCGGATGCTTGGCTTTTGCATAAATGATCAACTCTTTTACCCGATCAATTCCATGAAATGTACGGTCAAAAATAACAACTGCGTATCCAAAAGCATCCAAATACCCTTTTGCTTCATCTACTTCGGAAGCAGTATCAACAATCCAATCACTCTGCAATGATAATCGAAGCAATGCTAGCAACTCTTTTTCATCATCAGCGATCAGAATACGCATTTAAAGCTCCTGAAAATCGTGGGCAAATATTTTAATACTTTTGTCTTTTACATCAGTTTTTATTTTTTCGGCAAGAGCGTAAGCATCTGATGCTTCTATAAAAATACGAAAAAGTCCAAATTCACGTCTGGCACTCACTTGTTCTTCAATACTGACCAAAAAAGCTCCACTCGAATAGCGGTTACAACGAAAAAAATAAAAATCATCATACCCTTGTGTCAATAAAAAATCAACCATAGTATCTTTGGTTTCCATCTCAAAATAGATATCTAACCCTTTTTTCATATTCTCTTTTCCTTTTTATAGAGGAGTTTAAAGGCAGGAGGCAAGATCATCAATGTCAAAAGTGTCGACGTAACCAAACCACCCAATACGACAATAGCTAAAGGTTTTTGTACTTCACTGCCCACCCCTGTCGCAAACAGCAGCGGTAACAGTCCCAATGCAGCGATAAATGCCGTCATCAATACTGGACGTAATCGACGTTCTGCACCAAAACGTACTGTATCATCAATACTATATCCATTTTTTAACAGCGTATTAAAATAACTCACCATCACAACACCATTGAGTACTGCGATCCCAAACAAAGCGATAAAACCTACCGATGCCGGAACGGAGAGATACTCACCGGAAAAGTACAATGTGATTATCCCGCCGGTAACGGCAAAAGGGATATTTAGCAAAATCAAAAGTGTCATACTGACAGATCGAAACGTAAAAAATAAAATCAAAAAGATGACACCGATACTAATCGGTATCACTGTCATCAATTTTGCAGCTGCCCGTTGTTGATTCTCAAATTGCCCTCCAAAAACAATATGATAGCCTTGTGGCAAATGAAGGTTTGTAGCAAGTTTTTGTTTAGCTTCATCAACATATCCGACCAAATCCCGTCCCTCGACATTTGCTCTGATCGTACTCAATCGCTCACCATTTTCACGATCCACTTTCAAAACACCTTCAATCGATTTTATATCAGCGATACTGGAGACTGGTACTGAAACTCCACCTGACAATGGCATCTCAAGTGATTTAAACAATTCCATATCTTTGGAAACATCTCCTTCCAATCGCATGAGCACAGGAATTCTGGCATTACCGATAGGAATTTCATCAATGATCACCCCATCGAGTGCTGTCTTTAGAAAAAGTTCTAACTCTGCCGTATCAACACCGGTTTTAGCTGATTCGATCCTGTTTGGCTTAACTTTGAGATAGTTAACCCCTTCATTCAAGGTTGTAAATATTTCTGATGATCCACGAATTCCCTGAAGAATGTCAGCAGTCTGTTGACTAAGCGTATTGAGAGTCTGGATATCTTTTCCGTATATTTTGACCGCCAAATCTCCCCTAGAGCCTGTCAACATTTCCGAAACTCTCATTTCAATCGGTTGAGTAAAGCTAAAACTGATTCCTGCAAAATTTTTGAGTGCTTCTTTAATCTTTGCTTTGATCTCCTCTTTCGTTTTTGCTTTCCATTGGCTTTGAGGTTTCAAGGTGATAAAGGTATCTGTTTGATTAAGCCCCATAGGGTCCAAACCTAATTCATCAGAACCGGTTCTTGCTACGATTGTTTTTACTTCGGGAACATGAGACAATATTGCATTTTGGATTGCTAGATTCAACTCTTTGGATTTTTCCAACGATATAGAAGGGACAGTTTCTATCCCCAAAATAATATCACCCTCATCCAATGTCGGCATAAAACTTTTCCCTACAAAAGCAAATAATGAGAAGCTAATGAGCAAAAAAATTACAGCACTGATAAAAAGTGTTCGCGTTTTATCCAAAGCAAAAGTGAGCATAGGTTGGTATGTACGGTTAAAAAATGCTCCCAAAGCAGTCTCTTTATGGGGAGTACTTTTAAGGACCAAAGAACACACCACCGGAATCAGGGTCAGCGAAAGTACTAAAGAGCCAAAAAGAGCAAATACGATTGTCATTGCTACCGGAGCAAAGAGTTTTCCCTCCAATCCTTCCAATGTCAACAAAGGTAAAAAGACGACGGCAATGATTAAAATGCCACTAAAAACAGCCGTACTGACCTCTTTTGTTGCACGATATATTTGATGAAGTTTTGGCAAGGAATCATCGTTTTCACTCAGCTTTGCAAAACTGTTTTCGACGACGACGACTGCCGAATCGACGAGCATTCCAATAGCGATTGCCAATCCTCCCAAACTCATCAGATTGGCACTTAGTCCAAAATATTTCATCATAACAAATGCTATCGCCAACGAAAAAGGCAAAATAACACTTACAGCAATCGCAGCACGTATATCTCCTAAAAATAACATCAACAAAACAATAACCAGCACTATTGCTTCTACAAGTGCTTTTGAAACAGTCCCTACTGCTTTTTGAATCAGATTGCTGCGATCATAAAAAGGGACAATATAAACTCCAGCAGGAAGTTGTCGTTTGAGCTTTTTCAGACGCTCTTTGATCTGCGTAATTGTTTCTTGGGCATTTGCCCCTTTTAGTGTTAATACAAGCCCTTCTGTTGCTTCACCGATTCCATTTTTAGTTACAAATCCCAAACGGGTTCTTGCATCATCACGCACTTCACAAAAATCCCCGATACGAATCGGACCGCTATCGGAATGAATGGTGATTTTTGCGATTTCACTGGCATCTTTAACACCGCTTTCTACTTTTACCAAAAAGCTCTCTTCGCTTGCATCAATCCGTCCTGCGCCGTCATTTTTAAGATTCTTCGAGAGAGTATCTTGCAAAGAGCCCAATGTAATTCCGAGTGTACGCATCGCACGAAAATCAGGTTGTACTACGATTGCTCGTGATTCACCGCCGAGTGAATTAACATCAGCGACCCCTTTTGCTCCACGCAAGGCAGGACGAATTGTAAAATCAAGTAACTCACGTTTCTCTTTTTGACTCAAATCCCCCTCAATTGTAAACATAAATGCTTCCCCAAGCGGGGTTGTGATCGGAGCCATCCCGCCACTCACCCCTTTAGGGAGATTTGGAATAAGCGAAGAGAGTTTTTCCGCGACCTGTGCACGGGCACGGTAAATATCACTGCCGTCATTAAAATCGATCGTGATATCAGCGATAGCGTATTTCGAAGTACTTTTAAGAAGTCTCTCATTTTCCAACCCCAAAAGTTCTGCTTCCATTGGTCTTACAACACGACTTTCGACCTCTTCGGGTGTCATCCCGGGAGCTTTCATAATGATTTTAACTTGTGTCGATGAGATATCAGGAAAAGCATCGATCGGAATTTTAGAAAATGAGTAAACCCCATAGGCAAATAGCCCCAATGAGAGGAGAATAACGATCAGCCTTTGTCTGAGAGAAAACTCGATGATGGAATGTATCATTATTCAAATCCCATCCCGCCGAGGAGCCCTTTTAAATAAATAATCCCCTCAACTACTACTTGTGTTTTTGGGGTAAATCCATCAGCACTTACCGCAACATAATCTCTAAAGTTTTTTTGCACTTCCAACGTTTTGGGGGCGAAGCCATCTGATGTTCGTACAAAACATATATCTTTATTTTTATACTTACTCACTGATGCTCGCGGTAAAAGCACCCATTTACTTTGTTGTACACCCGCTATATACATTTCAGCAGATGTCCCTGCACGAAATGATTCGTCTGGATTAGTTATATGTGCCATTGCCGCACCAGAATTATTCAATCGATTTACCGAAATAGAGACGGAGGTGATCTTACCAATCACTTTATTCTCTTTATCCAAGACGCTGGAACCTTTTTTAATAGCAGAGATAAATTTAGGAGGGATCATAATCACGGCATTCAATGCATTTGTATCCGAAATTTTTAAGTAAGGGACAAACGGTTCAATTTTATCTCCTCCCATAAGCGGCGAAAGGGTCAAGATTCCCGAGCGTTTAGCTCGAATGGTAAAAACCATCCCTTCACTCGGATGTATGTCAGCTCCGGCATAAGTAAAACGGCTTCCTACTTCACCAGCTTTTACTTTGAGCGTCATAACTTCCAAATTGCTTTTTTGGGTATCACGCAATGATAATACTCCGTCTTTATACAATCCGGCATCTTTTTTAGCATATTCTTGCGCCAGTTTCAACCGTTGTTCAATATCATGCAACTCATAACTGCTACTGAGTAATTCTGCCGAAGCAATTCGACAAATTGCTTCCCCTTTTGTAACGATATCACCCGGTTTTTTTATGACATTTACCACTGTCGCCTGCGTACTGAGGGTGTAGTTATATGAGTGTTCATCTCCATAATCGAATGTCCCGATAAACGGCCCCATAGATTCACTTTGTATGTAGCGAACATTATGTACGGTTATTCCCAGTTTTCGGACTTGTTCACTACTCATCGTGAGGGTTCCAAATGCAACAGCGCACAGTGCTATCCATAAAATCAACTTTTTCATTTATATATTCCCCCCAATTGTTCTTCCATTAATGCTGTTTCTTCTACATAGCCGCGTTTGAGTCGCAGAGTCTCAATCCGTGAATTATAAAAACGATTTTTCGTATCCAAATATTCAAATAAACTGACTACGCCACCTTCAAACCCTTTTTTTGCGATCGTATATAAAGTTTCTTGTCGTGATTGTGCCAAAACAGATTCATCTATCAAACGTTCCATCTCGCCTAAACGTGCAAACGACTGTATCAATGTCATACGAATTTTTTGAATGCGAATCTCTTTTTGGTACGACAATGCACTGCGTAACGCCATCAATGAAGCTATCTTTTTCTCATTTTTAATACCAAAAGCCAAAGGAATTGTCACTTTCATATCTACACTGTTTTGAGTCGGTTCCTGTGTCATCCCCACCCCTATAACAACCGTTTCCACCCGCGAATGACGAAGTGTTTCAATCTCTTTACTCAGCTCATCCTGACGTAGATCATAACTTTGCAGTATTGGTGCCTCAGATAAAATTTGACTCATGTTTTTATCTTTCAAAAACTCAAATGACAAATCTTCAACATAAATCTCTTGATCGAGTAAACTCTCTTCTCGAAGTACATCCTGAAAATGTTGGTATTGTAACTGTGCTTCATCCCGTTCTTTTCTAGAAATAAAGCGCTCCGTATCAAATCGTACAACTTCCATCTGAGATACACGTCCAGCCTGATATTTTTTGAGTGAAACATCATATGCTTTCTCAGCTAATTCATTTTTCTGAGTGTACACTTCAAACATTTGCTTACTCAAAATACTCAAAAGGTAATTACGTTTTAGTGAGATTTGGATTCTTCCGCGCTGAAGAAATTGGGTTGCTTCCAATGTTTGAATTGCAGCATCAATTTGAGCATTACGCGCTTGCATCACCCATGGATTTTTAGCAGTAAAACCTACCATTGCACCATATTCAAACCCGTCCGCATTGGTAGTATCGGCTCGGATTCTACGAGTTGAACCTTCTAATATCAGGGGTTCGTTTGCGGAGATAGCTTCTTTGTCATATAAAAGTGCCTGACGCTTTCCATCAGCTTCAAATTTATTTTCAGAATGCGAGTATGCCAAAGAAGAGAGGGTGTCAAAAGTGATCGCCAGAGTATATGTCGGCATCCACACTACAGCCATGAGCAAGAATAATCGTTTATTCAAACGGTTATGGATTATTTGCATCTATCTAATCCTTCACGGAAATATAGTGCAATAGTATGTATTTCTAATGAGAAAATCATTAGAACCTTTTAAATGCTATCCACCTCATCGGATTCATCCGAAAAAGATTGTTCAATAAATGATTCAGGAAGAGCTTTCTTCGGCTTCAATCCAAATTCTGAGGGTAATTTTGTTATGAATAGTATATCGAATGGCTAGGTTGGAGTTCTGACGATAATGATACTCATCGGCGCACTGCTGAATTCGAATGAAAATTCCACATTTGTAAAACAACGTGATTCAATATTTCCTAGTTATCGGTGAAATTGTTTTTCGCTTGGATAAGAATTTCAAAGAGCCATACGAAATACCTTGACAAAAAATCAAGAATTTCAGAAACATCATCGTTCCGGATTATTTCGATATTGATGCTGACGAGATTTTGGACATTATCAACAACAAACTTTTACTGCTTAAAAATGAAATTTTAAAACTTCTGCACTTAGTATATTATTGTTTATATTCTTCCTGTCTTTAGCACAAGCAAATGAACATGTCCACTACTAAGATCAAGTTATTACTGATGTACTTTAGTACTCTCCAGTATCTTGATTCACTCACCATCTTTGAGACGAATTCCGAGCTGTTTAGAAATCGATTCGATCGTATTTTCTTCGGACGCCATCACATCCGCATCGACATAGCTTGATAAATTCATCGCATCTCCCTTTACAGATTATTCAAGAGGTCTTTTTGAGATTCGACCTCCATGTTTTTTGCTATTAGTTCGGCGATAGGGTTGTTAAACGTGTAGTTGTCCTGCAACAAATCGTGGTATTTCTTTTCAAAATACTCGTATCGCTCTTTCAGCTCTTGATACGCTTTATAGAGCAACTCGCGGTTCTCCACCATCGTCGTCTCGTTTTTGAGCGATTTACGGAATATCTCATTGATATTCTCGATGATCTCGCAGGTTTGGGCAACATATCCATCGATTTTTTTTATCTCATCGGCTTTGATACCTTTGCTGATGTATTCCGCCATGATTTTAGACCCTTGTTTCTGATAGGTCTCGATATCGAGGTATTTGCTCTGCACTTTTTCCGTATTACCCCAGAGGATATCCCACCAGTTCTTCTCATGATTAAACGCGTCTTGCATCTCATCATCCAAAGCATGAAATTTTCGTCTTTGTAGCAAAATCATTAAAGCGATACACATACTGAAAAGATGAACGTCCCTAACATATTCATTGAAATAAGTGATAATCATCAAATAAGACAATACCCATATCACAGCAACAATTTTTACTGCATAATAATCGAGATTTTGGAACAGTTTGCAGGCAATTTTGGTGAAACTTTTCTCGATCACCAGTAACCCTATGAAAACGATAGCGCTCATCGCAGCGGTGATGAGAATCGCATGAATAATTGCGGAATGAAAATATAGCTTGATGATTTCTTCCAAGATTAGCATGAACCCTCCTTATAAGGTGCTACTGGAAGTGTAGTGGATTAAGTGGACAGGAAATGTCTTATTATTTTTTCCAGTCCTTAGTCATTTCTTTTTGCCATAATTCATTTCCGTTATCAAACACATTTTTAGACCATAATGAATCATACTCAGACGATCTTTTTTGCCATAATTCATTTCCATTATTATAGATATTACTTGTCCATGGCGAATTATATTGGATTGGACTTTTAACCCATAAATCATTTTCTGAAATTAAAATTTTTTGATTTGGAAATGATGTTTCAAAGAGCTGTTTTAATAATAAACTTGCACTTCCACCAATTAATAATGGTAATAGCATACCTCCAGTAACACTACCAACAGCCATTGTAGTGATTAAACTTTTCGTTATTGCAAAACTAGACAAAGATATAAGTGCCTCAGAAAGAATTGTTTTATTCAATTGATCCTTTGTAATCTTACCATTTGTATAAAATATGTAATTTTTTACACTCGATAATGCAAGATAAAAGCCTAGAGCTGTAGTTAATTGGACATGATTTGGTAAATTGTTCAGTAGGTTTTCATAGATAGCTGAATTATCTCTCATACTATCTTTATACAATAATATCGAACCAGTAGCATATTGATTAATCCCTGAAGTTAGCATTACAATATTTGCTGTTTGTAATCCAAAATAAATTTCTAATGTTCCTTCACCGAATGTATCAAATGCAGTCTCCCAAGTAAAATCAACCGCTTCTGCTGATAAAGCTGTAGATGTATCATCTACTGATTCAATTAAACTCGACCATCCAAAAAAATGATCAAATCCGTTCATATTTAACCATTTAATTGGTTTTTCAACTCCTATACTTTCTAATGTGTTAACAATACTTCCACCTAAGTACTCTTTACTCATTCCAGGTAAAGGCATACCAGCTTTTGTAAAAAAATCTGTTACAAAATGACCCGCGTCTAATTGACCTCTTCCCATTGGATCCGTAATAATAGATTTAGTTATATCTATAGGATCATGACCAGGATGTTTCCATCTATGGTTGTACCATCCATCCAATTTTGCAAGATCCGCTCTGTCCATATAAGGATTTTTAAAATCTCCAATAGTGTCTTTGATATTTTTTTCCACAAAATTATGAAAAGGTTTACTGTGATGAGAATTGCCTACATATGAGTATAATCCACTTCCAGATAACGATGCCATATGATCTAATTCTATATTTTCCATCTATACACTACTCAATTTTTACTGTATCAATCTTACTGCAATAAAAATCATATATGACATCTTTCTCTTGATCAAAATATTTTAAAAGTTTGTTAATTGCTTCATTATCTTTGTATTTATATATACCAAGCCCAACAAGACCTGCAGTAACCACGGGTGCTGCTATTAAAGCCGCACTTGCTGCTGTAATAGCAGCTATTCCTCCACCAAATCCTAAAAATACAGGGGCGGTTACACTAGAAAACACAATACCAGCACCACCTAAACCTGATATAGCTAATCCACCATTTATAATTTGGTCTTTTAGTAATGGGTTTTCCGCAATAAAAGACTCATTACTTAACTCATCTTCTTTGAGAATATCATTTTGGATAGACCACTGTAATGCTGCCAAATTCACTTCCAACAGCTTGATTTCAATAAACTTTTCTCTTTCTGCTTTTTTAACTTCTTTTAAATTATCAGAAGAAATATAGGCTTTTGATAAATTAATTTTCAACTCTTTTTTTAGTTCACTTTTGTTGCGCATTTGTTTCCTTTTATTTATTGTATTTACAATTTAGCAAAGCTATTAGGACTGTTTCAAGGATTTTAGCTTTTTTGATACTAAGCTTTTCATTTAATTTTCCAACGGGGATTACCAAAAGTTTAGGCGTATAGGTTATGAGTATCTGTTTAACCGACATATCTTTATTAAATGATGTCTCTATTTCTTTGATATTTTTTACAAGGGTATCTCCTCTGAATTGCTTGTAAGCAATCCTCTCGAATAAATCTTGATTTCTTTCACCTCCAAAGCCAACGTAGACAGGTTCATTGTCTTCAGATAAGAACATGTAAACACCGCAACAATTTTTAAATTCGTGGAGTGGTTTTAATTTATTACTTCCATTAATATTTATTGTTGAATTTAGATCAAATACTTTAAAAGAATTTGGTGACTTTTGATCAAGTAATCTAGGCACCGTATCTTTTAAAAAATTATCTATGTTTTGATAATCATAAATAATTTCAGGATATTCAATTTTTAAATACATTCAGATAGACCTCAATTTTATTGATTTGTAGCCTGATCTCTCTGAATTTCTGCTCTATGTTGTGCATTCTCAGCAAACTCTACATCATTTTGCTGTCTTTCATCTGCTATATCTTGTCGCTTTTCTTTAAACTCAACACCAGCATCTTTACAACGTTGCCAATTCAATTTTTGGGCACAATTAACTAATTCGCCACCTAAATCGTACCAATTTTCTTTATTCTGCTCATCCAATTGTGTATTAGAGGCATTAATTCTCTCTTCAATTTGATTTGTTTGATCGATTTCTGCTTGATAATCTCGTTCACCACACCCAGAAACCAACAGTAAAAGTACTGAATAACCTAAAATTCTTTTTCTCATTTTATCCCTGTAGTCTCCGTAGCGTTTTTATCGATCAGCTTTTCGAAATCAAACCCAAAAGTGAAGGTCGGTAGAATCATAATAAGTAACCATTTTAGCATAATTTTGCCTTTGAACGAGATTGATAGAAGCATTATAAAGAGTTAGATAGACATAAAATGTCCAATATTCTATAGTGATTTTGGCTACAATATTTCATCTTCTATCTTTGGAACATCTATGCCCGCGTATCTCGAACAAAACAACTCTAAATACGACCGTTTAAGCTACATCTATGAACGACTTTCGCGCACACCTGATGGCGTTACGATTAAAGAACTCTCCGAAGAAATCAATGTAAGCACCAAAACGATACAACGTGATCTTCACGAAGCGTTAGCAGGAAGCGGTGTCTACTGCGAGGGGAGACGATGGAAAATAAATCTCACAAATGCCGAAGATAGTTTAGCGAGTGAAGAACGTATCGTCCTCGGTGTACTCGATTCACTGGCAAAACAAGCGGGACAAGCTTTTTACAGTAAAGCACATCAATTACTAGAACAAGTGAGCTGTCAGCTGGAACATCCTCTCTTTGCAAGTATGAATACTGAAGTATTAAGCAATGAACATTTACGAAACTTTTCAATACTAGAAAATGCCATCAAATCTAAATTAATTATCGAAGCTAATTATGTCTCGGTTTCCAAACGAAAAGGTCATTTTAAACTCAAACCGCTCCGTCTCGCCTTTTTTGATGGGTTCTGGTATTTGCTTGCATTCGATGTTAATAATAAAGATACATTCAAAAAATTCCATCTTAAATCACTCAGCACTATAACTCCAAGCGATGAACTTTTTATCTATCCGAAAGAGATTGCCGAATCGGTTGAAAAAGCTTTTTCGGTTTGGTTTTCACTTGAAAAATCATTTGAAGTAAGATTATGGATCGATAAAAATGTGGCACCCTATTTTGAACGAAAGCCCTATAAAGGTCAAAGTATCCAAGGCAGAGACACAGATGGTTCAATCGAAGTCGTTTTACACGCAACACATGAGATGGAAATATTACCCATTGTGCAACTGTATCTTCCCTATATCAGGATTTTAGAGCCGCAATGGATGAATGAGATATTAATAAAAAGAATAGAGGGTTATAGTAATGAAAAATAGTATAATAACCCTAGCTTAGATATTTTCCTCTTCATCCTCAATATCCGTTACAGACGATGGCAACATCTTCTTCGGCTTCAATCCCAGTTTACGCATCGACTCGACACGACGGATGAGATTTCCTTTTCCGGTACTGAGTTTGTTCATCGCCCCCTCATAACTCTTTTGGGTACGTCCGATCTGCTCACCGATCTTCTCCATGTCCTCGACAAATGCGACCAGTTTTTCATACAACGCTTCAGCCGATTCGGCAATCGCTTTGGCATTACGCTCTTGATATTCGCTTCGCCAAATATGCTCGATGGTGCGAAGAGTCACAAGCAAGGTGGATGGGGAAACCACTACGATATTTTGCTCATACGCCGTTTTGAAAAAGGTGTTATCCTGCTCCAACGCGAGGAGAAATGCCCCCTCGATCGGCATAAAGAGTAAAACGAAATCGAGCGTCCGTACACCGCTGAGCTGTTCGTACCGTTTGCCGCTAAGACCTTTGATATGGCTATGGATCGAAAGTAGATGCTGTTTTAGTGCATGAGAGCGTTCTTCATCATTTTCGGCACGGATAAACGCATCGTAGGCGACCAAAGATACTTTGGAATCGATGATAATGTCTTTGTTCTGCGGCAGATGGACGATAACGTCGGGGCGGAACTTTTTCCCCTCTTCGTCACTCAGGGTGCTTTGGATGTCGTACTCATGCCCCTCACGCAGTCCCGATTCTTCGAGTATCCGCTCGAGGACTATCTCCCCCCAGTTGCCTTGGGTTTTGTTTTCCCCTTTGAGAGCTTGTGTGAGGTTGATCGCATCTTGGCTCAAACGCTCATTGAGAGTTTTAAGCCGGAGGATTTCATCTTTGATACTTTGGCGCTCTTTGGCGTCATGGATAAACTGCTCTTTGCTCTGCGAGGCAAATTGTGCGATCTGTTCCCGAAATGGTTTGAGCAACAGATCAAGCCCTTTGGTATGGGCTTCGTCAAATGTTTTTGATTTCTGTTCAAAGATCTGCGCCGCGAGCTGTTCAAACTGCACTTTCATCTGTGCTTTGGCTTCATCCAAAAGGCGGATTTTTTCTTCAAATCCCCGCGCCGATTCTTCATGGCGGGTATGAAGCACCGCATAGTCACGCTCCAGCGCATGGTAATCGTTTTGGCTTTGATCAAATTTGGCTTGTATCTCCAACCGAGTGGAGCGTTCTTGCTGTGCGATAGCTTGTATCTGTTCGGCTTGAGCCTGAAGAAGTGAGAGGTCATGGCGTGAGCGCATTAGCGCCCACAACAAAGTTCCGATGGCTAGGATAGAAATAAGGGCTAATATTTGGTACATCATAAAGTGATTATAGCCAATCAGCCCTAAGAGCTAAAAAAAATGGCAAATTGCCCTATTTTTTCTCTCCCAAAGCCGTTCCTAAATACCCTAGTGATCCAACAGCCCCTGCGAGGCTTTGTTGCCAATCAGCAGGCATAAAGACCACTTTGGAATTTGCCGATTCACTCAGATTTTTGACACTGTCGATATAACGCTGTGCGAGGAGATAGTGCGGAGATGCTTCTCCCCCTACAAATCCTTGCGCCACAACGACCATCGATTTTCGATCCCCTTCGGCGAGTTCCACTTTCGCCTGCGCTTCGAGTTTAGCCGCTTCGAGTCGCCCCTCGGCTTGTAATATAACCGACTGTTTTTGCCCTTCAGCTTGTGCGATAGCCGCTCGTCTTTGTCCATCGGCGATCAAAATTGCCGCTTCCCGTTCACGATCGGCTGCCGCTTGACGCTCCATCGCCTCTTGGAGGTTTTGACTAGGACGGATATCTTGTACTTCCAGATTGCCGAGTGTCAACCCCCATCCGCTAAGAGAATCGCGAATTTTCTCCGCAACCTGCGCTTTGATATGATCACGTTGAGAAAGAGATTCGTTGAGCGTCATCCCCCCGATCACCGCTCGCAGTGTCGTCATCGTCATATTAGCAACAGCATTCTCGAAATTACTGATCGAATACGATGCCTTCCCCGGATCGGTAACACGGTAAAAAACCACCGCACTGATGATGACGACGGCATTATCTTTGGTAATAACCTCTTGTTCGCGCGTTTGTTGAATCAGCTCTTTGGTCACGATTTTATACGCTACGATATCGACGATCGGGATCAGTAGATGTAACCCCGGTAAGAGTGTCGTATGGTATTTACCTAACCGCTCGACCACCCACTCTTCCCCTTGCGGAACGATCCGAACCATCTGTGAGAGGGTATAAACGACCGCAACGACTAAAACTAACGGAAAAAGAACACTTGAATCCATAAAAACTCCTTTTATACTTTTTCGACGATAACGGTATTACCGTTTAGTTTCACAACCCGAATCTCTGCATCGATGCCGATATCTCCCTCAAGAGAGACTGCTGCCCAATGGCGGCTTCCAACAATCGGTTCATACAATTCAACTTCCCCCTCATGATTGGTCGTTAAAGGGGTTTTTACCACCCCTTTGATACCGACAAATTCATTATGTGTTCCTACCGCATCACGCTCATCATCGCCGATATGGCGTTTCTTAAAGACAACAGCACCGATAATCATAAATAATGATGCGGTCAAAAGCTGAACAGCTAACGACGTTGTAAAAAAGTAGGTAACAGCGGCAGCGGCTAAAAACCCGATTCCGGCAAAAAGAGCGAAAAATGTCGGAAGCATCATTTCAACCACAAATGCCACTACTGCGAAAATCAGCCATAGATAATAGGACATCCTATTTCCTCCCGTTTTCTAATTGTGCAACCAAGATTACTGATTAACCCCTTATATCATCCTGATTAACAGAATTTCAGACAATCTATTTTATGATTGCTTTATGAAAATATCACCCAACGCACCCTGCCCCTGCCACAGCGGCAAAAAATA
>JAQTTG010000029.1 GCA_028710885.1 Sulfuricurvum sp. | reverse complement strand
CAACATCTTTAACTGAGATAAACTTGGTACAAGCTTCAATAGCGACCTCTTTATCAGAGATAAATTTAGTTCAAGCAAGCCTATCTACTATTGTTTCTGAGATTGATTTGACTCAAGCCACCTTATCAACTGTTATTTCTGAAATTGATTTGGTACAAGCAAGCCTTTCAACAATTGTTTCCGGGAAAATAGCAGAGATGGCGCAAGGACTTCCAACTTCTACTCCGACTCTAATAGAGGCAACAAATTATTTATATCGAAAATTTAGGAACAAGCAAGAGACCACTGCGACAGATAATAAAATTTATGATGATGCGGGAGTAACTGTGCTATTTCAGGAAACCCACAGTGATGATGGAACGACTTTCACCAAAGGAAAGTATGTGAGCGGATAAAATGTCTGTAGATTTGAAACATAGGGCTTTTATTTCTGGATTAACGGCATGGCCTGACGCAACTATAACTGATGATCTTTGGTATGTTTCTGATACTTATTATTTTCTGAGCTATATTTTCAAAAGCAGTTCATTAGACAGTTTATTGCAGAAAACCGGCATTGTAACCTCGAATTCTTTTGATGCGATTACTCAGAAGGAAGGGCTGACAGCGGTTAGCCAGCAGGATGCTTTATTGCTCATGGCAGGGTTGAATTTCACAACAGAATTGAGTGCCCTAATTGCTCAAGCTGATTTAAGCATAAGTGATATTTTAGATGCTTGTACTCAGTTGACAGGTGAAAAATCAGCAGATTTAGATGCTCTGTTGCTGAAGGAAAACAATTCAATAAACTCTATTTCTATTGATGCGAATTTATTGAAGCTGCTTACAGCAATCGCAAGTCTTGATTCAGCTATTAAATTAAGCTCTACTATTTCCAATTCTTTGGATGCCCTGACTCAGAAAGAAAAATTACTCATCCAGGCAAGTATCGATTCTGTTGTGCAAAAAGCAAATCTTACAAAAGAAGCTGCATTGGATGCCCTCCTAAAAATAACAGCTCTTGGGTTGGTATCCATTGATTCCATTTTAGAAAAAGAAGGGATTTTGTCTCCAATTTCTCTTGGTGCTATTTTAGAAAAAGAAGGGATTTTGTCTCAAATCTCCATTGATTCCATTTTAGAAAAAGAGGGCTTAACATCAGAATCACTTTTGGATGCCATTGCTACTGTTTTCAAAGAAAACACTTTTCTGCTTGATGCTGCCTTGCAAAAAATATTTTCTGCTTTCCTATCATTAGACTCCGCAATTCAAGAAATTTTTTATCTCTCCTTGCTTTTTAATGCTTGCTTGTCACAATCAAGTTCAAAATCCATATCGGTAGATTCTTGTTTGTTGCAATCAAGTTCAAAATCTATGCTAATGGACTCCTGCTTATTTTCTACCTATGCTTCAAATCTTCTAATCAATGCTTGTGTTCAGCAGGAGCATTTATCATATGCCGATTTACAGGCTCTAATTCAGAAAACCTTAGACAATTCCATTTCCTTGGATTCTGCTGTTTTATTGGCAGATCAGATCAAGACTACTAATGTGGATGCGATAACTTCTATATTCCATGATGAGACCGCCTCCATTGATGCAAAATTATTTTCCGGAGGCCATGTACCGGTTCATGCTATTGTACATAGTAAGAGAACAAAGGTTGTAAAAACCGAAGACGTTTGGGCATAAAAATTTTTAGGAGGTGATATTTATGGCGGCAACACTTCAAATTCATGAGATGTCAGCATTAACAACAGGAACAGACAAAACTTCTGGAACTGTACGATTTAAAGATGCAGATAATGCAACAGTTGATACAAACAATCCGTTATCTGTTCCAGCAGCTGGATCGATTTATTCTTATACAAAGCAATTGAGAGTAAAAATGACTGATCCTCCAGACACAAGTGTTAGCAATTTGAGATGGTACACGGATGGCGGAAATACTTTTGGAACAGGCATTGGGGTAGTTGTTTTTAATCGAGGAACAGATTGGATTGCCAACTATAAAACACAAATGGCAACAAGCGCAGATTTGTTTGGATATGTATCAGCAGCAACCGCTTTTGATGGGGACGTTACGGACACTGGTCCATTCCTGCCAGCTGACGATGATTCTTATATTGGTGATTTGATTCAACTGCAAATGAGCGTTGCTTCAACGGCACCTCACAGAACCTTAACTGCTGAAACTCTGACACTGGCTTATGATGAGATATAAATGAAGATTTCAGAAGCGTATAAATGGGAAGCTGAAAAAAGAGACGGAACGATTATCACGAAAGGTGGTAATCTTCAGGACTGTGTGCGCTTTTCCTTGCTTCCTCAAATCAATCTTCCAAAGCAAGATATTATTGGAATTCCAATGATCAGAAGATTTGGAAGGGGATTTCTCAGGCAGAATTTTCAAACAACAGAAATGCTTCCCGGTTTTCTGCATTGGCAAAATGGTTCTAATCAGATCAAAACAGAAAATGACTTGACTGATATTGTTACTCCGGGAAGGCTTATCAAGAAAAGGCATGATGGCGAAAAATGGTGGCTTGTAATCGATGTAAAGCCAGATTTGATAACCATTCTCAAGCCTTATGATGGTAAAACGAAACGGATTGAAACCAGAATATATATCGTGCCTCCGAAACCAGAATATTTGCATTGTGTAGTTTG
>JAQTTG010000028.1 GCA_028710885.1 Sulfuricurvum sp. | reverse complement strand
CGGTATTATGTAGCAACTGCACAAAGCTAAACTCCGCGCAACTCGTTAAAATCACAGCCATTGTAACCCATAAAAGGAAAGGCAATGGCGGAAACCCATGTTATCAGCGCGCTAACGGCGAAGCGTTCAGAGCTGGCTGGACTGGTGGCGCACCATCGTAAAGAAATGATTCGTTTTTCAGAAGAAGTGAAGACGATTGATGCGACTATCAAGTTATTTGAACCGGATTACCGTATACAGGCCATCAAGACTAAGCGTCACCAAAAGAAAAACGATTTTTTTAAGCACGGTGAGGCGCACCGCCTTATTCTTGATATTCTTAGGGAGGCTGGAAAGCCATTAAGCACTAATAATATTGCTCAGGCGGTAATGTCTGACAAGGGAATAGGCGAAGAACATGAAAAGGCTTTGCAAGCCTCCATCCTTACCATCCTTCACAGACAAAAGAAAAGCGGACTTGTCGGAACGACGGGAAAAGACCATAAAGGTAATTGTATTTGGGTTGTCGTCTGATGCGTCGTTATGCCGCCAGTCTTTCGGCGGTCTTGTTACCTTGCCAATATCCGCACCAGTTCCGTGAAGTTGGCTTAGTGGAACAACGGGTGGTGATGTCGGCAAAGATTTGTCCTGTTGACTGGCGGCGGGTGTCTTCGCGATAAGCGCACTCGTTAGCGTAAGCATCCAGGTTTTGGTTGCCCATTTTATGCACTTGGCCTTGATGCATCCGGCGGAACCGTGAAAAGTAAGATTCGGCTTGGTTGGTGCATTCGCCATTTTCGCCTTTGTAGCGTTCTTGGTGGTTGACGCGCTTCATGTCGAACTTGGCGTGTAATGCATCGTAGCATTTGGCATCATCGGCGTGAACGGTAGCGGCGCTGTCAATATGGATTTCAGCCAGTTTCTTGATGTCGGCCTGGTTTTCTGACTTCACGATAAACGTCTTGGTTTTTACTGCCCCTTCGCCTTCTTCGCCACGCTCACGGATCGTGATAATGCAGCGTTTGTTAGGGTTTTGATTCTCAACAAGGCGCAAGTCTTTGCGGTCTTCCTTTTCGTTCTCAGGACGCACATAGTTGTTCACGTAAGCACCGTCAATCTCCACCGTTCCGCTTAGTTTTTCGGTTTCACCATCTATCAATGATTCCCGTATCTTGTGCATCAGCACGAACGCCGTCTTATATTGCACGTTCAGATCACGGCACAATTGCAAGGCAGAAAAGCCTTTTGCCGTATTGGTGAACAGGGCGACTGCACCGAGGTAAATTTTCAATGGCAGCTTATGATGCGCAAACAGAGTGCCGGACGTGACACTAAAAGTATGGTTGCAGCCTTTGCAGCGCCATTGTTTACGGGTTTTGATGAAATAGTGCTTGTCAATACAACCGCAAGAAGGACAAACCGGATCGCCATCACCCCAGCGTGATTCTTTAAATAAATCAAAAGCCGCTTCATCGGTCATCGTGAAAATTTGCATCAATGACAATGAGCGGGCTTGTGCTGATAGTAGGAAATGTTGTGCCATGTTGTTTATCTCCGCAAATCTCCAAATGTGGGTATATTTTAACATGTATGTAGATTGATGCAAACAAATATGGAGATTTATAACGCATTTGTGTAGAATTTTTTACACAAAAGAAAAATACGGAGAAAACCCAATGATAAAGCAAGCGGAACAAGACTGGAACAAAGTGGCAAGCAGCACCCTTAAAGCCGAATTGGCAAGAGCCAGTATAGGTTACGAGGAATTAACGGAACGCCTAGCGGCAATAGGGATAGAGGAAACTTACAAGGCAGTAGCGGCTAAAATCAACAGGGGATCATTCAGTTTTGCCTTTTTTGCCCAGTGCATGAAAGCTCTTGAGGTTAGGGATATAAGGTTAAGCTAAATTGGATATATTCGAATAATACATTGAATTAATAAAGGCAATATCTAATGGAACAAAAAAAGAAGTAAGTGCAGTTGAATTCTATGGCAATTCAATTTCATTGATCGAAAAAGATGGAATTGAATATGTGGCAATGCGTCCTATTGTTGAAGGGATAGGGCTTGATTGGGCTGGTCAACAAAAGAAACTATCTAATAATAAAGATAAATTCAGTTGTAGAGATATGTCTACAACTGGATCAGATGGGAAAACATACAAAATGCTGTGTATCCCGCTAAAAAAACTAAATGGATATTTGTTTTCTATAAATGCTGATAAAGTTAAGTCTGAAATAAAAAACAAAGTGGTTATTTATCAAGAAGAGTGCTTTGCCGTGCTTCATGATTATTTTCACAATGGCTATAGCTTAAACAAAAATATTCTTGGGTCAGACAGTGAAAAAAGAGATAGATTATCAGAGGAACTCAGAAAATTAAGAATTTCAGATATAGATTTGTATAAAAAGCTTAGGGATGCAATATCAGTAACTTGTGTTGACTATAAATCAAGAGACCAAAAGGAAGTTGGTAAATTCTTTGCGACTCTTCAAGATAGCTTTCATTTTGCTGTATCCGGCTTTACGGCAGCAGAACTGGTTTATCATAATATTGATTCAAAGAAGCCAAACGTAGGGATGACGGCTTATATGGCGATTCAAAGCATATAACGCAAGTGGATATAAAGACGGGGAAAAACTTTTTAGATGAAAAGTCATTTAGGCGTTTTGAAATATTATATGACCAGCTTTTGTCATTTGTAGAGATGAAGGTCTTAAACGGTGATGAAATGACGCTTGATAGTTGGAAGCATCAATTAAACTCTCTTATTTTAGCAAACGGATTAAATCCATTCCCTGGATACAAATCAAATATCAATAGAAGTATATCGAATCCAAAAGCATTGAATGAGCTAAAAAAGTTTAAGAAAATTCAATTAAAATAAGCGGGGG
>JAQTTG010000010.1 GCA_028710885.1 Sulfuricurvum sp. | reverse complement strand
GGGTTTGTGCCTGATGTGCTGTGTTTTGATTATTTTGATATTTCAAATCCGGGACAAGGTACAAACAATTATTCAGAACGGGCAAAAGCAGATCATGTTTGGACAAAAGGGAAAGGCTTGGCTTCGAGAAGGCATTGTCTGGTGGCTACGGTATTGCAGAGTAATAGAAAATCAATTTCAAAAACTTCTTTGGAGCAAGAGGATACAGCAGAGGATATCAGGAAGCTGGCTCATGTAGATCTGCTGTTTGGATTGAACCAAACTCCTGAAGAAAAAGATCATGGGATTATGAGAGTGTCGGTTATTGCTCATAGGCATGAGGAATTTAGTTTCAAAGGCGAGGTGATGGTATTGCAGTCATTAGCGTTAGGCCAACCATTTCTTGATGCGGAATGGTCGAGAAAAGAAAGAGAGGGATAATTGATGATATCGATTTGTAGACAATTCAGATTTGAGGCAGCACACCATTTGCCTCATCACAAGGGAAAATGTAGAAATATTCACGGGCATTCTTACCGGCTCGAAATTGAAATAACTGGACCTATAGTTGAAGAGGGGCCTTCTCAAGGAATGGTTTTAGATTTTGGTGATTTGAAGGAAATTGTCGAAAGAATTGTTTTGGAGGATATTGATCACCAGGATTTGAATAACATATGGCAAAATCCAACAGCAGAAACAATGGTGGAGGCTATTGCTTCTTGTCTGCAATCCTCATTGAGTGAAATTTCTGGTTCTATAATTGTTATGAGAGTCCGTTTATGGGAAACAATTAATTCTTATGCCGAATGGAGGAAAGAATGAAAATTGTATCAATCTTTAATTCTATTGATGGCGAAGTAAATAAGTTCCATCAAGGACGATTTTCCACTTTTATTCGATTGGCAGGTTGCAATCTATTCTGTGATTATTGTGATACAAAATGGTCTTGGGATAATAAAGGGATAGAAATGTCTGTCGCGGAAATAGTGGATCATGTTGAGAATTCTTGGGGTGGTTGTGGCAAAATAACAATTACGGGTGGAGAACCATTGTTGCAGAAAGAAGAATTATATTTTTTATGTTTAGCTTTGAAAAAAAAGGAATATAATATTTCTATTGAGGCAAATGGAACTTTGCCAATTCCTTCGGAGTGGCCTGAATTAGATTGGCTTGTTGATAGTTGGATTGTTGATTATAAATCATCTTCTGTCGGACACAATTTTGAAAGAAGATGTAAATTTGCTAAATTAAGAGAATCTGATTGGGTTAAATTTGTTGTTGGTGATAGAGAAGAGTATAATGAAATTTTTCCTGTTTTAAGAACATCTTTGGCATGGGATGCTTTCATCGCTGTTAGTCCTATGCATGGGCAACTGGATCCAGCAGAGTTGATAACTTGGTTACAAAAAGATAATCTTTTTCATTGTGTTATTAATTTACAATTGCACAAATATATCTGGCCAAATATCAAACAGGAGGAGGAGAGATGAGCATAAAAGATTCCGGGAATATTATAGTTGTTCTCAACGGTAAATCATATAATTATGGGGATGATTATAATGGTCTTATTAGAGATTTATGTTTGCATCAAATTCGGCATTATCAATACCAATCTTTTGATGTTTTACGGGAGAATGTAAAAGTAATTATGGAGATGGTTTATGAATTTTTGTCCGACACTTCGGTATCATTAAATGATGCAAGGAAAACTGATCTTATCAAGAGAAAAATAAATGTTTTTTTGAAATATCTTCCTCAACAAAAAGATGTTTTGTTGTTACTCGCTAAGATTTACAATTTTGCCCTTGCTGTGGATGGGATTGGTAATTTACCTGGGTTTGGGTTCTCAAATAGATTTGGAGATAAATTATCCGGCAATGCTGAGAGGATTAGTTTGAGAAAAGTTTTGTAAAAATATTTGTGAAGTTTTTCTCATAAACAAATATAATATATTTGAAGGGTGGTTGAAAGTTAATAAATGGTAGTGAACAACAAAATGAAAGGAGAATGAAATGAAGACGAAACTGGTGGACATGAAGGAGATCAGATTCAAGGATTTGGCGGTAGAGGTAAAGAGGTTAAATGATAGTGGGATTCTTGCCGATAAAATTCCTGGGTTGGTTGGCAAATCAAAAGAGGAGGTGGTTGATCTTTTTGTGAAGGCTGTTCAGTCCATTCCTGATGACGAAAATGGAAACTGGACTGGCCCAAAAGAAACAGGGACATATTATATGTCTTTGTTAGTTGCTGAAGAAAAGAAAGATGTCCCCGTTTCCAAAGAGTCGACTTCTAAAAAACCACACGCAAAAGAAAAAAAGAAATCAGAAGCAACAGGCAAAAATGGATTTGGACATGTGAAGGGTTCGATTGCGGCAGATATAGACACTATGCTTTATGAGGGAGCAACACGAGACCAAATTACCGACATGCTTCTTAATCGACTTGGTGATAAAAAAGCGGCATCAGCCAGAAGTAGAAGTCATTTGTTGCATATGATGACGCGTGGTGATTCCTTAGTTGTTTTGGATAGTGAAACGGGTGTTTACAAGGCAGAGAAGAATCCCAACGAATAAAAAGGAATTGAGATGGATTATACAAGAGCTGATTTTTCAAGAGACGTTGATATTTTGGTAGGACAGATTGATCATAAAAAGTACAGGGCGATTTATGGCATCCCAAATGGAGGAATACCCTTATCAATTGCTTTAAGTCAGAGGTTGCAATTACCCTTGATGGATATTCCTGTTGGTCATGATATTCTTATTGCAGATGACATTGTTGATACCGGGTTGACAATATCGCCCTTCGTACAAAATGATATTGTTTGTATTCATGTAAAATCATACACTCCCAATAAACCAAAATACTATGTTCGGGAAGTTGATAAACTTGATTGGATTGATTATTGGTGGGAAAAGAATTCTAATGCATCCACGATTGAAGATAATGTCACTCGCATCCTCCAGTTTATTGGAGAAGATCCCACAAGAGAGGGATTACAAGAAACTCCTAAGCGAGTAGCGAAGTCGTTGGAATTTATGTTTAGTGGATACAAACAAGATCCTACAAATTTGATCAAGGTTTTTGATTCTAATAATTATGATGAGATTGTATTATTGAAGGATATTGAAGTTTATTCGCATTGTGAACATCACATATTGCCCTTCTTTGGTAAAGCACATGTTGCCTACATTCCTGATGGTAAAGTGTTAGGTGTATCCAAATTGGCAAGAATAGTTGATATGTATTCCAAGAGATTGCAGATTCAAGAAAGATTGTGTCAACAGGTAACTGAGTGTCTTGAGACCTACCTACATCCAAAAGGTGCTGCCTGTATCATCGAAGCATCACATCTTTGTATGAGGATGAGGGGAGTACAGAAACAACATAGTTCTATGATAACATCATCTTTAACGGGGGCTTTTCTTGATAATATGACAAGTCGACAGGAATTAATGGGATTAATAAAATGAGGATTATTAAGGCAGAGATATTGTGGTCGCGAAATTGTTTTTTGAAGTGTGACTATTGTGGGATGGTGGATGGAAGAAAAAATCTGCGTAGTTTGGAAGATTGGAAGAAGGGGATTGATTCTTTGAAATTGCTCGATTGCGGATTTATTGCTTTCTACGGAGCAGAACCGCTTTGTGAGTTTGATAAATTGCCAGAGATAGTGGGATATGCAGAGTCGATTGGTATTCACACTACTATTATCACGTCGGGGAAGATTCCCAATTTCTATCAAAAATTAGATTTGTTGTATGCCAAAGGGGCTAAATCCCTTTCAATGAGTTATGATATGGTTCCACTTGGAAAAAGTAGTCAAAGTAAATTAGAGCTGGCTATCGATGGATTAACATATTTTTCTAATAAGGGTGCTGTAAGGGATGTAGCGACAATTGCAACAATGACCAGAACAAATTTTAACTTGTATCCACAAATGATTCTGGAGATGTCGAGAAGAGGTATATGGTCATTTTTTGATTTGATACACTGGGATCGGGGACAAGAAGGTGGTAAATGTAAAAATTATATAGGAATTCAAGAATTACTTTTTAAACAAACTGATTTTGATGATTTGGTTGTTGTCTTAGATCAGATTAAACAATTAAAACACCAAGGATATCTGGTTCATACCAGCCCATTTTTTATTGAGAAATTGATTTGCCAACCAGATTTGATCACTGATTATAATTGGAATTGTGCGATGGAGGATAATTTTCCTGCATGGGTAACAGTTGATGTAGATATGTCCGTTTATCCTTGTGATGACTTTCAACCAAAACAAGGTCGTATTTTTGATTTGGTGAATTTGATGGATGAGTGGGATGAGTTTGGTGTTTATTGGAAGCCCATTGTTCAGACAACATGTCCTGGTTGTTTATGGAATACCCACATTGATGCTCATGCCATCAAAGCTGGAATAATTCCTTTTACTGATTATATTCACCTATGAGTAAGAAATGGAGGATCAATAGATGATTTTGTTGTTTTCTGGTGGCATTGATTCTTTTGTTGCTTGGCATTATCTCAATAAGCCAAAAACAGTGTATTTTAATCTTCAATCGAGATACTCACTAAGAGAGATTAGTGTTGTTAAAAAACTCATACCAACGACAATTATTGATAATTCATTGAATTTATCGGATCGTGAACACGGGGATAATGCTTATATTCCTTTTCGCAATCTTCTTCTGGCGTGCCAGGCAGTGAAATATTCCAATCGTATTATTATAGCAGGGCTTCTTGATGATATGGTTTCCGATAAAAATAAAGAGATTTTTGCGGAGTTTAGTGTTCTATTGACAAAATTGGAAGGCCGAACTATCTTAATTCAAAGTCCCTTTTGGTATATGACTAAAGAACAAGTTGTTAGATGGTATAAAGAGAATGTTGGGGATGATGAAATTTTGAAAACCACCTCCTGTTATAGTACTGGATTAGATAATTATTGTGGTGCATGTCCATCTTGTTTTAGAAAGTGGATTGCTCTCCGCTCCAATGGATACGATCTTGATTTTTGGAATGAAGAAATGTTGGATAGTTATTACGATAGGGCAATGAAAGGAAAATATGTTACAGCCAGGAATGTTGCTATTACAAGAGAAATCGATGCGTATCGCAGTAGATATTGATGGCATACTAACTATTGAGATTGATGGATGGGATTATGCAACCAGAACACCCAATCTGTCAAATATCTCCATTGTTAATTATCTGTATACTCAGGGTCATCAAATTATTTTATATACTTCCAGAAGAATTGACGATCTTGATATAACTACAAATTGGTTGTTGAGACATGGAGTAAAATTTCATCATATTATCTTTGATAAGTTGACGTACGATATGATTATTGATGATAAATCTTTTAACTTAAAGGAGGTGCAAATTGATAAACTTATTTCTGGATAGTGGTGCTTTCTCTGCTAAATCCAAAGGAGTGGAGATAGATATCGGTGAATATATTAAATTTATCAAGGAGAATAAAAAATATATTACTGTTTATGCTAATTTGGATGTAATTGGTGATGCAGAGGCAGGCTGGAAAAATCAAAAAATTATGGAAGATGCAGGGTTGAGTCCACTGCCAGTTTATCACATCGAGGATGATATCTCTTATCTTTATAGATGTCTTGAATATCCATATTTTTGTCTTGGTGGTATGGCGACTGGTTATACAACAGCTCAACGCAGGAGTTTTTTGGATATGTGTTTTGAAATTATTTGTAATACAATTGATGGAATGCCTAAGTGTAAAATTCATGGTTTTGGTATGACTTCTTTGGAATTACTGCTTCGTTATCCTTGGTATTCAGTGGATTCTACAAGTTGGGTGTTAACGGGTAGGTTTGGAAGTGTGTTTGTTCCCAGAAAGGTAAATGGCTCTTATGTATATGATGAGTCTTCATGGAAAGTGACGGTTTCAAATCAATCTCCAGATCAAATAGAGGAGGGTAAACATTTTAATACTTTTGCACCTATGGAACAAAACATGATCTTGCAATATCTTAAGGAGAAAGGATTCAAAATTGGTAAATCAGAGTATAAGGAAGAAAATAGAAAAACATATAAATTGCAAGATGGTGAAAGATGGGTTAATAGTGCTGATGCTCCGGCTGTTAGGGAGATGATTGAAGAGTTTCATATCTATGCTCCTAACAAATTATTGGCTATGCGTGACATGGTGGAGATTGTGATTGAACCAGGCCTCTCAAATGATTATAAACAAAGAGATGAATTAAATATCATTTATTTTATGGATCTGGAGAGATCTTTGCCATCATGGCCGTGGGCTTGGAAAAGGACCTCTCTAAGTGGATTTGGGTTTAGACCATGAAAATTTATCTTGCGGGGGGGTATCTTATTAAGACGGCAAAAAAACTATATCAATTGAAGGCAAATAGATTGTTTTCATTTTATGATATAGACACCAAGAGGGTTGATATGGATAAACGTTTTAGAGAATTGCGGCAAGAAAGGGAGGGTTGATGATAATTTATCTGGCAACGTGGTTAGAAGATAATCAAGGCGTTACATTGACAAAGACTGGAGCTTTTACAAGGCTTATATCCTACTTTTTTTTGAAGAAACAAAACTCAGATATCGTTCAGGAGTATGTTGAAACAGGTTTAATTCACAGAAAAATCAAGGAATGATTATCTATCTTGCGTCTACAGAACCAAGGACAGTGTTTCAATGCATGAAATTGTCAATAAATGGGGCAAATATCCTGTTATCTAATTATGATTTATCAGACAAATGCCCGATTCCTTTTAGGAAAAAGACATGGGAAATGATTACAAAAGGAGAATTTTATGAAAATAAAGAAGCAAAAATTGGTTGATGTCTTATCTGCAATCAAACCCGGGTTGGCTCAAAAAGCCATTGTAGAACAAGCAACACACTTTATTTTTACAGGGGATCGTGTTTTAACTTTCAATGATCGCATATGTGTTTCATATCCTGTGCGGACAGATTTCACCTGCTCAGTTGCGGCGGAGGAATTTTTTAAGATTGCAAATAATATTCCAGATGATGATATCAATATTGAAGTTAATGATGGAATATTGCGTATAGAAGGATTGAAGGTAAGAGCTGTTCTTGCCGCCAATTCTGGTGATGTAATTTTGTCTTTTGTGCAATCCTTGAATTTAGATGAGGTGCCAAAACGAGCAAAGAAATTACCTGAGGATTTTAAAGAGGCTATCAAATTATGTGTTTTTTCCGCTTCTACCAATATGAGTATCCCGGCGTTGACATGTTTATATTTACATGATGATTATATCGCTTCTACCGATAATTTGCGCATCAGTGAATATAAAATGAAAAGCTCATTGGGGTGTTCAGTATTATTACCAGCCTTATCGGCCGTGGAATTGATTAAATTTGATGTTGCTGAATTTGCTCTTTCAGAAGAAAAAACATGGATTTATTTTTTCACAAAGGAAGGGGCAATATTTTGTTCTCGATTAGTAGATGCTGAATTTCCTGATTATGTTTCTTTTTTGGAGGGAATAAGCAAGGATGAAATTGTATTGCCTGAGAATATAGATAACTTGGTTAAAACCGCTTCTATCTTGACGGAAGAAGGCGGAGATAACCAAGAAATCGAAGTGCAGATCAATAAAGGCAAACTGAAATGTAAAGGACAGAATAAATTAGGTTGGATTGAATGTGAATCCCGCATTCAAGCACGACTTTCAATTACTTTTGTTATTGTTGCATCGTTTTTTCTGGATATTCTCAATCACACACATACAATGTTTTTTGATCAGAATAAGGCTCTTTTCAAAAGCAATGAATTTCGTCATGTCATCGCATTGAAAGGGGAATAATGATTATCTATCTGGCCGGAAACATTACACCCCACGAGAATTATTGTTAATAAAGTATGGCACCAATAGATTATTTTCATTCCACTACCATGGAATAGAAAAAGAATTTTATGATGAGTTTGAATGTCGAATTGAAACAATAAAAGAGGATAATGATGTTTTGTCATCTACATGTTCATAATGAATATAGTTTGCTTGATGGGGTAGGCAAAGCAAAAGATTATCTCAAAAGAGCAAAGGAAATGGGTCAGGATTATCTGGCCTTAACCAACCACGGGAATATTGATGGCCTTTTGGATTTTCAAAGAGAGGCCAACAAAATAGGGATAACGCCAATACTGGGTTGCGAATTATATTTTGTTCCAGATATTTCCCACAAAGAAAAGAAAGAAAATCGTTATCATATAACGGTATTGATTAAGAATAATGAAGGGTTTGAAAATCTTTGTAGAATGTTGACTATTGCAAATCTTGAAGGTTTTTACTACAAACCAAGGGTTGATTTTAAGATTATCCTTGAGCATCGTCAAGGTTTGGTATTTCTGACGGGTTGCCCGGCAAGCGTTCTTTTAAATGAAAAACATTTACCTTTTCTTTCGGATTTAAAAAATGAATTGCCTGATGATGTTTATCTTGAAGTCATGCCACATGAATTAGAAGATCAGAAAGTTCTAAATAGATTATGTTCAAGGATTAGTGAAGAGTTCATTTATTGGCCTCTGGTTGCTACAAATGATTGCCATTATATCGAGCAGAGAGATAATGATTTGCAAGAAGTTTTATTGGCAATTCAAACAAAAGCAACTTGGAATGATAAAAGCCGCTTCCGGTTTCAAGAAAACTCTTTGTATTTGATGTCTGAACAAGAAATAAAGGATGCTTTCAAAAAACAAAATGTATTACTCAAATCAGAATATCTTTCCGCAATCAGGAATACAATTGAAGTTGCTGAAAAATGCAAGGATTTTCGGATTGAGAAAAAAGAGATTTTTCTTCCACCTGTTAATACTCAATTGATAGAAAATGTTATTTTACGGGAAGAAGAATTTTTGAGATCGCTGTGTTTAGATGGATATCAAACTTTGTTTCAATCTGATCTTATCGAAAACAAGGAATATCTGGAGAGATTTGAAGAAGAGTTTGATTTGATTAGGAAGAAGAAATTCATCCGTTATTTTTTGATTGTGAAAGAGCTGGTTGATTGGTGTTATAACAATGATATCATGATTGGCCCAGGGAGGGGCAGCGTTGGAGGCAGTTTGATTGCCTATCTATTAGGAATTACTACTGTTGATCCGATTAGGTATAAATTGTTATTTTCTCGTTTTATCAACGAAAATCGAATTGATTATCCAGATATTGATATTGATTTTGAGGATACAAAAAAGCATTTAATCCGGGAACATCTTGAAGAGAAGTATGGCAAGAATAATATTGCTTCTGTTTCTACTTTTCTGCAAATGAAAGGGCGGATGGCTATCAGAGATGTTGCCCGTGTTTTTGATGTTCCATATAAAGATGTGGATGAATTTGCAAAGATTATTCAAGATGATGAAAATGGGGATAATTCTATTTCAGAAGCATCTCATCATTGGTTTTCGGAGAAATATCCAGAAGTTGTTGATTATGCATCCCGTCTTGAAGGCCAAATTAGAGGCTGTGGTCAACATGCAGCTGCATTGATTGTTTCGGCTGAGGACTTGACTAAAGGAACAAGGGGCAATATCGCAACCAGATCAAATCAAGAAGTCATCAATTGGAGTAAAGATGATGCCGAATATATGGGTTTGATGAAACTTGATATTTTAGGATTGAATACTTTATCTGTTTTGAATGAAATAAAAAGGCTTGTCAAACAGAACCATAACCAAGATTTGGTTTTTGAAAAAATATCCTTGGATAATAAGGAAGTGTTTGATGTATTGACAAAAGGGCAAACAGTTGGAGTTTTCCAATTCAATACATGGGCGACAACTAAGTTATGCAAGGAGGTTGGTATAGATAATTTTGGTTTGATGAGTGATGTTGTTGCTCTTGTAAGACCTGGGCCAGCGGATAGTGGAATGACAGCAGAATTTATCAAAAGAAAACATGGAGGAAAATGGGAAAAGAAGCATCCTATTTATGAAGAAATTACAAAAGACACTTTCGGGATAATTATTTATCAAGAGCAGATAATGGAGGTGATTTACAAAGTGGCTGATTTGCCATATTCTGTTGCCGATAAAATTAGGAAGATAATTGCTAAAAAAAGGAACATCGATGAATTTGAAAGATATAAACAAATGTTTCTGGATGGTTGTCAAAAACAAGGAACAATGACAAATGATGAAGTGGAAGATTTTTGGGCTGCATTAGAGAAACATGCAAATTATTCTTTCAACAAATCACATTCGGTTGAATATGCGATGATTGCTTATTGGTGCGCTTTTTGTAAATTATTCTATCCTGCTGAGTTTATTTGTGCGAATTTATCCTATGGATCTGATGGGAAAAAGGAAGAATTGGTAGAGGAAGCGAAAAGATTGGGGTTGAATATAATTTTGCCAAGAATTGGGGTTTCAGATGCTACCAAGTGGACGGTTAAGGGAGGGAATATTTACGTTCCTTTTATTGAAGTGAAAGGGATTGGTGAAAAGAAGGCTCAAGAATGTCAGGACTATAAAGTTCCAAAGCAAGAAAAATTGAGTTTTTTCTTTTCGGGTGGAGGAAACAGTAAGAAAACATCTGCAATAGAAAAATTACTTATTGAGATTGGTGCAATTGGAGAAAACCCTGTAGATGATTTATCAAAATATTTTTCATTCAATGTTTCACAACAAAGGATAAAGAAGCAATTAGATCGGTATATCCCCGGACTTTTTTTTCAGAGAAGATACAGAAATACGGAATTGATTTATTGCGATTCTTGTGCTTTGAGAGCAGAGGCAACTCGGCCAGTTTTATCTTCATATGGAATATACAACATTCCTATTATTGGGGAAGCTCCGGGAAGAGAAGAAGATAAAGAAGGGAAAGGATTTATTGGTAAGGCAGGTGATTTGCTTTGGAAAGAGTTAAGGAAGTATGAGCTGACAAGGCGGCAATTTCATGTATGCAATGTTTGCCGTTGTTATCCGGGAAATATAAAAACACCGAATTTAGAACATATTTCTGCCTGTTCAAAATGGATTGATGAAGAGATAAAAAGATTGGACGCAAAGTTTTGCCTTGCTTTGGGCAATACTCCCCTAAAATATTTCAAGGGAGAAGAAGGCGGAATTACAAAATTATCAGGGAAAACAGAATGGGATGAAAAAAGAGGGATCTGGATTTGTTGGTGCCTTCATCCATCAGCGGTATTAAGAAATCCAACAAATAAGGCTTTATTTGAAGAAGGAATCAAGAATTTTGTTGAGAAAATAAATTTATTGGGAGGATTGAAGTAATGGCGGATCGGGAAGAGTTGCATTTGAAATATAGGCCAAAGACTTTTGATGAGTTGATTGGGAATAATGCTTTGAAGGAATCTTTGTTGTCGGCAATCGGTAGAACGAGAACCTTTCTATTTTATGGGCCAAGAGGTTGCGGGAAAACAACTATTGCAAGATTGATTGCTGCCAAATTAGAAATTGCAGAAATTGATATCAATGAGATTGATGCGGCGGATAATACTGGAGTTGACAATGCCCGGCAGATTAAAGAAGCTGCTCAATATTCACCGATGGGAAGCAAATACAAGATATATATAATTGATGAATGCCATCGTTTAACCGGGAATGCTTTTGATTCATTATTGAAAACGCTGGAAGCTCCACCATCTCATTGTTATTTTGTTCTTTGCACTACTGAATTACAGAAAGTTCCCACAACAATCAAGAGCCGGTCAAAATGTTATGAGGTGAAAGTTTTAAATACAAAAGAACAGAATTTTTTGATCCGCTGGATTTGCCATGAAGAGAAGATAACCATCACGCCAGAAGTTAAGCAAACCATCATGGAATGTTGTGAGGGCATTCCACGGGAGATTATTGTTGCATTAGATACAGTCAGAGATGTAAAAAATGATGAAGATGCGATTTCTCTTATCAATGCAGCAGTTCACCGGGAGGTTAAGGAATTGTGTCAGGCTCTTTTGAATAATAAAAATTCTTGGGAAACTGTTGCTGGTATATTGAAAGAATTGAAGGATGATCCTGAGAGGATTCGGATGGCTGTATTGGGATACATGAATCAAGTTTTATTGAATAGCAAACGAAATGATAGAGCTGCATTTATCATCCAGAATTTTAAGGATTCTTTTGTTTGGGTAGGAAAGGCCGGATTATCTTATGCTGCTTATATGAGTCAAACAACTGATGTTTAGAAAAATATATATAGAGAAACAGCCTAAAATCCTTATAATATAGGCAAGGAAAGGAGGGAATTTTATGCCAGAGGGATTTGATTACAAGGGCGATGTAGAGATAAATGAGAATGATCTTGATGGGGAATGGATTAAACAAGCTTCTCTGTATGCCAACTGGGCGGTTCGGTATGCAAAAGAATTGAGATTGAAGGATATAATCTGGTTGAAGAAGAAAGTTTTGAAAGCCACATTATACAATAAATATCGTGTTGAATTAACTGTTAATGACAAAGCTCCAACGGATACAAGGGTTGATTCGGCTGTCCGTTCTGATGCCGAATATGAGAAAGTGTCTCTGGAATTGATTGATACCGAAGCCAGAGTTAATGAGCTTGATGCTATCAAATGGGCTATGGAGCACAAGAAAAAATCATTGGACAGATTATCTGAAAATCAAGACAAGGCTTTCAATATGCCGGATGGATACAAAGAGAGGCGAGAAAAGGCTATTCAGCACAAACAGGAGGAATCAGAGGAATTAGATAGAATGGCAAGAAAAGCAATGAAAAGAAAGGAGATGGGGAGATGAGTGGATATTCACTTTTTGACTATGTGGTTTTGATAGTCTCAGGGTTAATAATTGGATACATTGCAATACGGGTTTGGATGTATGGGGTTTTTCGTAGTTATTTTGAAGCAAAAAAACAGCATAACAAGAAATCAAAGGAGGAAACAAAAAATGGCAGTACCAAGCAAGAGGCAAATGCAGGAGAACCTTCAGAAACGACAGCAGAAAGAGCAGACTTTTTACCGTAGGACGGGAAGTCTTTTTGTTTCAAATGTTTCTTTGAAGTATTACAAAACACCTATGGATGCTAATTTGATTGACATTATCCCTTATATAGCAGGTGAGAATGATCCGATTGGCCCAGGAGAAGTTGCTCATAAGTTGGTGATTTATATTCATCCGAAATTGAGCCAAACTGGGGAGGATATAATCTGCATGGAAAAGACATTCAAGGGAGCAAGAGGAAAATGCCCAGCTTGTCAGGAGTATCGCAGAAGAGTTGCAGCAATGATGTCAGAGGAAGAAATAAAGCCATTTAAGGTAGCGGGTTGGCCGAGGGTTTTGTATAATGTTTATGATAGAAAAAACCCTAATAGTGGTGTTCAGGTCTGGAATGCATCATCATATTTGTTTCAGCAATATCTTGATGTTATTGCAAGAAGATCTTCAACATCTCCGGGGCAGCAGCCTGAGAATTATGTTAATTTCATGGATCCTACACTGGAAGGTAGGTCAATTGGTTTTGACAAGCAAGGCAAGAATGAGTTAACAAAATATATTGGGATCCATTTTGAAGAACGTCAGACTGAAGTGCCGGATTCGATACTTGAAGCTGCTCATGTTCTTGATGAGATTATTGCGTGGCCGACTTATGCTTCAGCTTATGAGGAAACTTGGGGTGTTCCTTATGATGATAATGATGTCCCAGAAGGGATTGCTTCTGAGAGAACCAAAAAGTATGATAAAGAAGTAAAGAAAGTTGAGGAAAAGAGTAAGCCTGTAGAGGAGAAGAAGGAACAGGTTGAAACGGATGAAGAAAGGGAAGAAAGAGAATTAGAGGAAAAGCTGGCCGCTGTCAGAAAAAAGAAAGAGGCAGAGAAAGCCGGAGCGAAAAGTACAAAAGAAAAGGCACAAGAGAAAAAGACATCTTCATCTGGCTGTCCGCATGGGCACGTGTTTGGAATTGATATTGATGAAAAGCCTGATTGCGACAAATGTCAGTCTTGGAAGGAATGCGCAAAAGAAGCTGATCGTTTGGAACGGGAAAAAAGATAACATCTATGCAGATAAGCGGAGCAAAATTTGCTCCGCTTTTTATTACTGTGTAATAAGGAGAATTGATGAAAATAGATAGGCCAGATTCTACAAAAGTTTCAGAAAATCCTTCAAAACAAATTTCAGAAATAGAAGAATCTCCGGTTGATTTTTTACATACAGGCTCATGCCTGTTAAATCTTGCTGCTTCTGGGAAAGGCAGGAATGGAGGCTGGGCAAGAGGCAGAATCATCAATTTAGTTGGGGATGGTAGTAGTGGAAAAACCATGATGGCCTTGGAATTATGTGCCTATGCCTTGCACCATGGGAAAGAAATTGAATCTGCTGTCTTTCCTGCTGTCAAGAAGGTCAAGATCGTTTATGACAATGCAGAAGGTGTGATGGATTTTCCCATTGAAAAGATGTATGGGAAAGAATTCAAGAAAAGTATTACTTGGGAAAATTCTTGTACAGTACAAGAGTGGGGCAGGAAATTTGGTCGTGAAATTGATTCCCACAAGCAGGGAGAAATGCTGATATATGTTATTGATTCTTTGGATTCCCTTACATCTCAAGAAGGGCTTGATAGATTTGACAAGGCAGTCAAAAATGATAAAGAGGAAGATGGGACATATGGTGTAGAAAAGGCCAAATTTCTCAGTCAGAGTTTTTTCGCAAATATTTGTTCAAAGATGCAAGGGAAAGATATTACATTGGTAATTATTTCTCAGATCCGCCAAAAGATAGGCGTTACATTTGGTGAAAAATATGGTCGGACAGGCGGAAAGGCTCTTGATTTCTATACTCATCAAGTATGCTGGTTGGCTGAAATTGAAAAACTCAAAAAGACTTTCAGGGGAGAGGAACGGGTATATGGCATCAGGATCCTTGCTAAAATGAAGCGCAATAAAGTTGCTAAACCTTTCCGGGAGGCTGAACTGATTGTATTGTTCGATTATGGTGTGGATGATATTTCATCATCGCTTGCTTATCTGTATGGGCCAAAAGTCAAACTATTGTCTTGGGATGGACAGGATTATAACAGGGCGGATTTGATCGCCTTTATTGAAAACAATCAGCTGCAAGATGAGCTGGCAAGAAGAGTTGAAGAGGCTTGGAATGAAGTTGAAGAGGCCATAAAAACTGATAGAAGGAAAAGATATGAATAGAAGCATGTTAAGAACGAATATTTTTTGGGAGGATAATGAAAAAAATCATTCTTGATTGTAATTGGCTTTGCTATCGTTCTGCCTTTGGCATGACAAGTCTTTCTTATGAAAACAAATCTGTTCATGTGGTTTTTGATTTTATTAGGCAATTGCTGGTTCTGGCTGAGAAATTCAAATGCCATGATTTTGTATTTTGTTGGGATTCAAGAAATTCATGGAGAAAAGTTTATTCTCCAGAGTATAAAAATAATCGGCATAAGGATCTGACTGCGGAGCAAGCGGAAGATTTGGCTGATACATACCGACAAATGGATGATTTGAGAAATATGGTTTTGCCCTATATGGGATTCAAGAATATCCTGTACCAAAGCGGTTATGAAGCAGATGACTTGATTGCTGTGGCTGTTGATGATTTGAAGGCTTTGGATAAACATTGTACTATCGTGTCGAGTGATGAAGATTTATTCCAATTACTTGATATCAATGTCCAGTTGCATAATTTCAAGAGAAATTTCCGGCTCAGTGATTTCATGGAACAGTATTATAGTATAAAAGCAAGCCAGTGGGCGGAGGTCAAGGCTATTTCTGGCTGTCCCGGAGATAACGTGGTTGGGATAAAAGGAGTTGGGGACAAAACAGCAGCAAAGTATATTGCCGGGATTCTGAAAGGCAAGGCTAAAGACACGATAGAATCAACGGAGGGATGCCAAATTAAGGCGTTTAACCTGCCCTTGGTAAGGTTACCTTATTCTGGTAAAAAGGCGATCAAAAAGCTGGAAATTGTTCCAGATGAAATTTCAGAGGATAAGTTTCAGGATATGTTCGGCCAATACGGATTCAAAAGTTTTCTAAAAGAAGAGAATTGGAAAAAATGGGAGGAGGCATTTGAATTTTGAAAGTAGAAATTCTGGAAGAAGCTGGTTTTGATTCAGCTATGTTTGGATTGAGCCTTTCCAAACAGCAAAGTGTTTGGAGGATTCAGGAAGTTTCCCACAAATTGTACAGCAAGGATTTTGGCCACAATAAATTTCTTGAGCATATAGAAGTTTGGTTGAAAGTTACCGCGCCAAGATTTTGGTGGCAGGAGGCTGATACTTATAGGCTTTGTTCAAAACAATCTGATTCAACCATGCATACAATCCACAAGGCATTACTCACGCAGGAAAATTTTGAATATCCTATATTTCCAACAACTTTAGCTAAATTGAATATGGCGATTGCTGCATATGGTGCAGACAAATCGGTAGAAAATTTATTGACTGTAAAAAATAATCTTCCTGAAGGTTTTTTATCAACAAGAGAGTGGAAGATGTCATACAAAGAACTCCGCAACATAATTTCCCAAAGGATAACTCATCGTTTACCGCAATGGTTGTATTTCTGCCAAGAAATTCAAAAGCAAATAAAACATCCAGAATATTTTTCTGATCTATTTAAGGAGTGATGATGGCTAAAGGTGGTTCGTTTGAAAGGGAAGTGGCAAAACAACTTTCCTTGTGGTGGACTGGTGCAAAGAGAGATGATGTTTTCTACAGAAGTCATTCTTCTGGTGCCAGATTTACACAAAGGAGGAAGGCAGGGAAAGATACAGCTTTACAGGCAGGGGATTTGACTTGTTCTGATCCTATTGGGGAGCCGCTTATCAGGATTTGGAACATAGAATGTAAGACGGGTTATGGCGGGAAAGGAAAGATCAGAGATACAGAAGGTGAAGTGATGAAGATTCCCGTCAAGCAGAATGGTAAAATTATCAAGTATATTGATAAAACAACAACCATCCGATGGGACATCCTTGATATTTTAGATTCTCACCAAAAAGAGCCTGTGATTATCAAAATGTGGAAGCAATGTTTGCGGGATTCAACGTTATCAAATAGAACTCCTGTTCTTATTTTTCGGAGAAATGCTCGCTCCTCCTGCATTATGATTGGAGAATTATATTTTACAAAGTTACAATCTTGGCTTGGAAATTATTCTGGCTTTTCTTGTGGGATAAGAGGCATTGGAATCATTATGCCAACAAAAACTTTTCTGGAATGGGCAATAAATTTGCCAGAAATTATCAAAACTACATTATAATACATTCAAGAAAGGAGCTGATGATGAAACTAATTCTTGAGTCGTGCGTTAAGAATCCAGATGGGATCATAGATATTTCTGTTTTTATCCAGAATATCAAACAAGATGTTCCAAAAAGATACACTTATCATTTAGCGAGCGAATATCAGGCCAGACGTTTTAACACATTCTATCGTAAGGGGAAGAAGCTGCATGGCAAGGCTTTGCAGATTTTAAAACAATGGAATATTAGTGAGGTGATGTGATGAATGTTGCATATGGAAAGTGTTTTTATGGCAAAGAGAAGGAGAAGAAACTGGCAGAGTGGAAGGAGCGTAAAGAATTAGAACGAATCATTATCAGTGAGATTGTTCGCTTGCGAGAAATGGAGAAAAAGTCTTTTGAGACAATTGCTATGGGACTGAATGATCGTGGGTTATGGCCAAGATCAGCCAAGAAATGGAATGCCGTGCTTGTTTTCCGTATCTATAAAGCGACTGGTCGTTGGCGCAAGAAAGCTGATCTCATGAAAGAAGCTGATAGCAATATTTTCTTCTGGCGATTCTATGATAAATTGTCTTTCAAGAGTATAGCGGATACATTGAATACACAAGCGTATTGGCCAATCCACGGAGCAAATTGGTCTCCACAGATAGTCCGTAGGCATTATCTGAGACACATGGAAAGTTTGGAAAAGGGATAAAATATGTTCAAGCGATTATCAATCAAGAATTTTCAAAGCCATGCGAATACAGAAATTGAGTTTTCTCCTGGCGTGAATGTTATCCAAGGATTATCATTTACAGGGAAAACAGCTATTCTGAGGGCAATGAGATTGCTGTTGGAAAATAGGCCGCAAGGTGCTCATTATTTTTCCGACTTTGCTGGTAATAAAGGATCAACGGAAATTTCCTTGGAGCTGTTTGATGGGAAGACTGTTTCTCTTGAGAAAAAGATTCACATTCACAAGAAAAATGGGAAAGTGCTTGATGAAAGCATTTACAAGATGGATGGTTGGGAATCTGCTGCTCCATCATCAGGAATACCTGATCAGATAGATCAAGTTCTCAATATGTCCGAATTGAATATGCAAAAGCAGTTTGATGAGCCATTTCTTGTAATGTCATCTCCGGGAGAAATTGCCAGAATTGTCAACAAGATTACAAAATTAGAAGATGTTGATGGATGGGTTTCTGAGGTTACAAGTCAGGTCAATCAAAATAATCGTGATCTGGTCAGGCTCAATTCTGAAATTGGGCGGGAAGAAATTGCCCTGAAAAAGTATGATGATCTTGAAGAAACGGAAAAATTGATTAATGCTCTCAGTAAGAACAACGAGGAATTAAGGGCATTTTTCAAGGCCACGATGGATCTGGATACTAAACTTGAGCATCTTGAAGAAATTTGTAGGGATTCTGAGAAAATTGAAGAATATTTGTTGGCTGAGAAATATGTAAATAAGGCAGAAAATTACGAAAAAGAAATAGCTATACATACCCTTTTACAGGCTCAAATAGAAAAATGGGAACTTTATACTTCCCAGATAGAAAAACGCGAAAATGATGCCTTGGAATTTAAAATTTTGGTAGATAAATTGGAGGTCACGGATTGGGCTGAGTTGGGTCGACAAGGGAGCAAATTGGCTATTGCTATTTCTAATTTTGAAAAGTTGGAAAAAAGTCTTGCCAACATATTAATTGCTTTATCGGCTGAAAAAGAATGTAATGAAATTTCAGATATTCAGGCTTTTGTGGTATTTTTTGATGATCTGGAAACAGCTACAGACAAATTCAATTCGATTTGTTACCTTTGCGAAGGTCTTGCCGGCGAAATCAAGGCAGCAAAAAAAGAATATGCTGATTTGTGGAAAGAAATGAAAACTTGTCCTGTTTGTTTATCATCTATCAGTGAAAAGCAGATTGGCAAAATTATGGAGACATTATGAAATTGATATTATGTTCTGATTGGCATTTGGTTTATCAAAATCCTATTGGCAGGAAAGATGATCTTACCAAAGTTCAATTTGATAAATTGGCTTTTGTTCTTAAAAAAGCTGATGAGCTGGATGCTCCAATTTTACAAGCCGGAGATTTCTTTGATAAGCCAAGAAGCTGGTCGCTGCTTTCTCATGTTATGGATCGGTTGAAGACGTGTGGTGCATCGGTTTATACGGTTTATGGCCAGCATGATACATATCTGTATTCAGAAGAGACGAGAGATAAAACAAATCTTGGGATATTAGCAAAAGCAGGATTGGTTGAAATTGCTGATGATAAATCTGTTTACATTGGCGGGAACTGTTATTTGCAAGGCTGCTCATTTGGTGGTGAAATTCCTAAGCCAGATATGGAAGGGCTAAACATACTCATTATTCATGCCCCTATTTCTGATGCTCCGGCATATCCCGGTTGCGTATATACTGCTGCCAAGAAATTTCTTTCATTGCATTCTGGGTATGATTTGATTTTGTGCGGGGATATTCACAGAACATTCGTGGAAAGAATTGGAAACATGACTATATTGAATCTTGGGCCAATGTTGCGCAAAGAGGCAACTGAGTATAATTTTCAGCATGAACCTAAAATTGTCATATTTGACACGGAGACAAGGGAATTAGAATGGGTTACAATTCCTCATCAGCCTTCTGAAGAGGTTTTAAGTCGTGATCATATTGAGATTCAGAGTGAAGCAGAAGGCAAATTGCAAAATTTTATTGACATGATGAAGCAGGATGAACAATTGCAAGGCGTTTCATTTCAAGACAATCTGTATGAATTTATTAGAACAAATGGGATTGATAAAGAGGTTGTTGATTATTTGTCAGGACTGATGGAGGAGAAATGATGGATCGGGAGCTTGTTTTGAAAAAGCTAAGGGAAAAAATCGAAAGATTGAAAAATGAGAAGGCTCAGAAAGAAGGTGCCAGAGATGCGATCCTTGACAGCATCAAGAAAGATTTTGGGGTTAAGGATATCAATGAGGCATATAAGAAGCTTGAAGAAATGAGAGAACAGATTGAGATAAAAAAAGAAAGAGAAACTGAATTGCTCAATATTGCAGAAGAGAAGCTGGAAGGTTATCGATGATGACGATACAAGAAATCCAAAGTGAGTTTTCCGGTGCGCAAGCCAATTGCAAGCTGTTGGAACATCAATTGGAAAGAAAAAAGAGCCAGTTTGAATCTCTCAAGAAGCTGGTTGATATCCAGACAAAAGCACGCTGGATTCTGGTAGAAGTGTCGCAAAATACACAGAAAAGATTCAAAGACAGGGTTGAATCCTTGGTTACAATGGCCATCCAAAGTGTTTTTGATAGACCTTTGAAATTCAGTTTGGAAATAGAAAGAAAAAGAAACAAAATGGAATGCCGCTTGCTTGTAACCGAAACTGTTGACGGCCAAGAACGGATATATGACAATTTAGGGGATGATGTTGCAGGAGGATTGATTGATGTAATAAGTTTTGCAGCAAGGATAGTGCTGTGGTCATTGCAGAATCCAAGAAGCAGAAATGTAATGATTTTTGATGAACCAATGAAAAATATGGGGAAGCTGATTTCTTTAGGTGGGCAAGTGTTAAGAGAGATCAGCCACAAATTGAATTTCCAAATTATTATTATCACGCACGATGACGAATTGATTGAAGCAGCGGATAGGTCATATCAAGTAACTCATGATGGAAACAAATCTCATCTCAAACTTGTGAAGGGTATAGGTGATAATGAAGACAAGGTCGCAATCAATATCCCCAGAGGAAATGCCGGCAAAACTAAAATTAACAGAGAAATTATTCAATAAGGGCTTGAACGATAGAGAAATTGCTGAAAAGTTAGGCATCTCAGTAAATCAGGTTTTCATGCTGAGAACAAAAAAATTAAGGCTTACTCGCATAACAGATTTAAGGGTTTGTGAAAAATGCAAAGAAATAAAATCCACACATTGTTTTTCAAAGAAAAGCCTTGGTCATGAAGATTGGTGTATTACATGCCGCAGGGAAATTGGGTTGGATTTATACACCAGAAATTCAATTACAAATTGTGGGAGTCCGGCAAACCATGGGAAGTTTGTCTGTATGAGGTGCAACAAGTCATTTGAATCTCCGATTTGGGGAGATAATTTGACGCAGCATTATCATTTATGCAAACCATGTCGTTGGGCGGTTAGTTCTATTGATAGAATTGGAATTTGAAATCAAGGAGGAAAAATGGTCAAGCAATTATTTATCGATACGGAAACAACTGGGGTTAATGTGAATGCTGTAGGGATGTATCAACTTGGTGGAGTTATTGTTGCTGGGAGGAGAGAAGAAGAGTTTGAGTTCAATTGTGACATCTTTGAAGAAGATGAAGTAAATACTGATGCGTTTGAAAATAATGGGATGAGCATAGAAAAAATATCAAGCTTTCCTTCTCCTGAAATTGTTTTAGGGAAGTTTATTGATCTGATGGACAAATATGTTGACCGGTATGATAGAAGAGACAAATTTGTGGTTATAGGGTATGGATCAGAATTTGATCAACAGATATTGAGAAATTGGTTTTACAAATTGGATGATGATTATTTCGGTAGCTGGTTTTGGCATCCTTGGGTTTGCGTGATGAATTTGGCGATGTTTGCTTGTCAGGTTAGCAGAGCGGAGATGCAGAATTTCAAATTGAAAACTGTTGCAGAGCATTTGGAAATTCCTGTGGTTGATGAAAAATTGCATACAGCCCTATATGATGCAAAACTGGCAAGAGAGGTGTATAGTAAGATTGTGGCTTGCCTTGGAATTTAAACAAAAGGGAGGAGGATTTATGAAAAAGATATTCAAATATAGTCTTGGTCGGTCAATAAATAGACTGCATATTCCTAAGGGAGCGGTAGTCCTTACTGCTCAAGTACAGAAAGAATATATTTGCATCTGGGTGCTGGTTGATACTAATAGTCAGTTGATAGAAGAAAGGACATTTGAGGTATATCCAACAGGAATGGCAATCAATGAAGAAAAGGGTATGGAAAGAAAATATATCAACACGGTTCAGTTGGGAGGAGGAGAGCTGATTTACCACGTATTTGAGCGTGTTAAGGGGGAGATTTAATGCCAAGAATAACAATAACAAAAGAAGTTCCATTAAATGGTTGTGAGAAGTGTGATTGCTCCTCCTCTGAAACAGATGGTCTTTATTGTGTGGTGTTCGGAGGGGTGAACTGGACAAGACTGCGTAAAAATAAGAATTATAAATACCAGCGTTGTAAAGCTTGCCTTAAAGCGGAAGTAAAGGAGGATAAACCATGCCAAGAATAAGAACAACAATTACAAAAGATGTTCCCAAAGATGACTGCCGGGAGTGCGATTTATTTGACATCTACAGATACATCGACGAGGATGATGGAGATATTTGTCTGATGTTTAATAATGAAACTTTATTGCGTGGCGAAAACAACAGATTATTACGTTGCCAGAAATGCCTTGATGCTGAGGTAAAGGAGAATAAATGTGTATAGTGACGGAGGCGACCAACTTCATGCGTGTTTTCCGGTTGCCGTTGCAGTATCCAGAGGGTTTTTGTTTCAATGGGGGCTATCCTGTTGAAATACAGCTTGTGGATTGGTTTAATCCATTTAATCCCGAAGATTTTTGGGGCGAGAAAACAAAAGAACTCACTCCTACTGGAATGGAAGCGCACAGAAACCTCCTCCGAGATTTCATCAAGGCCAAAGGCTATGTAAAACAATTTACAGGTTATACATTTTTAGCCATTGCTGATTATGGGGACGCTTTTCTTATCACTACATAACGATGCTCAATATAGGAGATTAAACCATGAACCTTAAAACCTTAGAAAAAGCGAATGAGTTATCATTGAAGATACAAGACATCGAGCAAGAGATTGGTTTTTTATGTGAGGAATTTATTACCGTCGATTTTATCAACTCAGATGATCAGCATTTCTCTATTGTTAATATTGATTCTGATACATGGGATGCAATAAGACTTATTCTTTCGACATCATTGAAGGATAAACTGAATGATTTAAAGGATGAGTTTAAAAGGCTGTGCTGTAAGGAGGCATTATGAAACAGGAACAGTTTAAAGCGTTGGAAGGGATAGACAAGAAAGCGTGGGGCGAATTGGCAGTTTCGGGAGATAATAAACTGCCGCATTATCTTAGTAAGTTTTTTGTGATTGCCCTGCGTGCGAGATTGCAGAAAGGGCTTCAATAATCGTTTCTTCCACGGCAAGGAAGTGTAGGCGGTTAGGGCGTGCTATCAACATGGGAAGGTGTTTCCTTTGCCCTGCAGATGAGTGGAGAGAAATTACTATTAAGACATGGAGTGATGCGCCTTGTGAGGATTATATTTATGGCGATTGGATTCAAGGTGATGAAAAAACAAGGAAAAAATATGCCGCCCAAATAGCGGCTATGAAGTGGTCGTACCTGCCGGAATATGAAGATATTGATGTGTCCGATTTATTGGAGGGAATAAAATGAAAACAGCAGTAGAGTTTAAGATACAAAATTATAGAGATAGGGAAAACATGGTTTCAGCCCTTGCAAATTCAGGGTACTTTGTAAGGGTCGAGGAAAGAGAGCGTGATGGTCAGATCGGAACCGATTACTATATAATTGTGGGAAGGGAGAAGGAGGGATAAAATGAACGAGAATAACAAGAGATTGCCAATACCGAAAGGGCTGGATGATATTATGGTAGAGATGGAGGCATATCGGAGATTGCGGGATATTTACACTAAGTTGCCTTTTGGGTTTCGTAAGGCGGTAAAGTGTGGGAAGCAAGCAGAGAAGAAAAGAAGAGAATTTTGGCAAAAAGTATTTTCTTTATATCCAGTAACAAGCAAAGGGTCATGGGTTTATCTTCCAACTGAACTGATGATAGAGCAGAAGGAGGAAGAAGATGAAGTGGTATTTTGATATGCTGGTGTACCGTCTTTTTTATTGGAGATGGAATAGGCGTTTGCAAGAAAATAGAAGGCTAAGACTTCTTTTCTTGAATTATCTCAATTCATGGGAAGCAATGTATAATGAACCAGCTATGGGGATAGGCCAGCCATCTAAATATCCTGAAATAAGTAAAAAAGTTAATAGAGGAGGGGAAATGAAAACAATAGCTGAGTTGAAGGTTCAAAATTATAAAGATGGTGAGAAGATTATCATGCCCCTTGTAAAATCGGGATATTGTGTAAACATTGAGGGAAGGGAAAAGAAAATTGCTGGTTATGATGGTGGCTATGTTAGCGTTGCTTACTATGTAATTGTGCGGGAGAAGGAGAAAAATGGATAAAATGAAGCTTAGTATTGATGTCGGAGATAATATCACAAGGTTACTTGAAAAGTTAGCAGCTCAAATAGGGGTTACGGCAGACAAGATATTCCCGTGGTATGTAAAACAGGCCATAATTGAAGGATATGCTGGAATCATTATATGGGCTGTAATGACAACAATTTTTACTGTTTTGTTTGGGGTGTTGTTTAAAAAATCTGGTGGCGGTAGAAATGGAGAAAGCCACCTATCTGTTCTGTTGATTGTGGGAATAGTATTACTTCTCTGTATTGCATACACACCCTTGCTTTCTGCTTGGATTTCTAAAATCTTAAACCCTGAATATGCAGCAACTACAAGATTGTTAGCACAGATTGCACGGTTAGAGCCGAAGACAAGATAAAGAGGATAAAATGCGAGGCAGAGCTTTTAAGATTCACCATAGACGCAGGTTAATGAAGAAACGGCATTATCATTGGGGGAGAAAACTTTCCGAAAAGGAAAATGGTCGTGTCGTGAATACTCCTACGCCTTGTTCTTGCTGGATGTGTGGCAATCCAAGAAAATACTTTTATAAAATTACCATTCAGGAACGTAAGCAAAAAGAGAAAGATAGGGTGGAATATGATTCCGATTGAAGGCATGAGAATAAGGAGATATAAATGTTAACAGCGATAAAGACAATAATTGCATTAGTTGTTGGTCTGGGATTTTTTATGATATACCGCAACGAACTCATCAATGGAATAAGAAGGCAAATAATCCAAGAGACATCAAGGAAAGCAAAAGCGGCCATGGACAGAAAAGAGCATTGGGAACATTATTTTGATGAATTGACACTTAAATATGATTATAATAAAATGATGTTTCAGTTGAACAAATGGAGTTATGAAGCTTTTACCGGACAGAAAAGGGATAAATAAATGGACAAAAATAAACAAATAGCAGAGCTATTAGGAGTGGGTTGCTACATTGACTATACTTCTGATGTTGGGAAGATAGCAATACTCAGGGAGATGAGGCGGCACAGTAAGGAATTATTGTGGAAATTTCTTGCCAAATTAGGGAGCCAACTTTATTATGTCCCGATTTATTACCTTCTTGACGATACCGGCGAACTAAGGGATGAAGCTATTGAATATTTAGTAGATGAGGAGAATAATGAGCAGCACTTTAATGTGGGAACCGGAGAATAAAATAAATGGTTCGTTGCCAGACGAATTAAAATATATACTTAGAAAAAATATGTGGAAAGTGTTGATGATTTTATACACGCCTATATTGGCAAATTAGATATCCCTTATCTTGCGAGGTTGAGAGATGCGGATATAAAAGGGACAGATAAATTAATCGAAGCCATAGAGAAATATGGGGTTGTTTATATCCGGGAAGTATAGTAATATGGATGTGGAAGGGGTTTGTGTCAGGATAAGGGGAAGCGTATCCGGTTAAAGATTGCAAGCGCTTCCCTTTATTTAACTCAAGGGAGTGTAAAATGAATAAATATAAAGTAACGGTTGAATATATGTTTAATGCAATCATTGAGGTTGAAGCGGAAAACGAATGGGATGCCAAACAAACAGCAATAGAGAATATTGATTTTGATATGTGCCACGCCGAATTGTTTGATGTAAAAGTAAAGCTGCTCAATACCGATTAAAGGATTAAATATGGATCATGAAAATATAGACAATAAGAAATCAGTAAAAGAACAAATCCATACAGAGTATCAGAAAATTCTTGATGAATAATACAGCCAAAGACACCATAAAACAAGAAAGGAGAGAAAAAATGAGTATTAGCCTTGATAAATATCAGAACAAAGTGGGAACAATAGAGGATTTAAACAGGAGATTGGATATTATTGAGAAAGTATGGGATGAATACAAACATCTGGATGAATTGTTATGTGATAATATTTGGATGTGTAGCGTTGCTCCATCACCAATTCCAAAATGTACTTCTGATCTATGGCAAGCAGTCAGGAAAGCCATATCAGGAAGACATTCAGAAGAAACAGAAAAACCGAAAGAAGAAAATACTTTTTTACGGGACACGATAATATCAATTTGGCTTGATGCTTTCAAAAGAGACGAAGCTGGCTTACGGACTATGTTGGAAAGTAGCTTTAAATAAAACCACATGGAATATGTAAGGATTTTACAAAAGGGCGAAAATCTAACAGAAGAAAGGGAATAAAAAATGCAGGTAGATAAATTGAGTCAGGCAATTACAAGAGCAAAAGAGTTTATCATAATAGCTGAAAATGTTCCTTATAAAATGGAAACAATTACAGCAAATCCATCTTCTATGACCATCATGACTATTATTACAGGAAAACAATCAGCCGCCTGTAAAAGAGCAAGTCTGGAACTTACCAGAGCATTATCTGAAATGAGAAAACCTTAGAAAATCAATGGCTTAACCGAAAAATTAATTGATTTCTTTTATTTATAAGGGAAACCAACTAAAATATGATTCATGAAGATAACAAGATTATCAGAAAATAATCCAAAACCAGTCAAAAGCAATAGAGGCAGAAAACCCGGAGCATTCAACAGAAAATACCTGAAAGTAAAATTGTTTGTAAATGAATATCTGACTTGTTTCCAGACATATAAGGCATTTAAGAAGTGCGGCTATGGAACCGGAAATGAAGAAACCGATAGGGAACAAGCTACTGCATTGTATAGAAGGCCAGACGTTCAACAAGCGATACAGGAAGAAGTTGATAGACGGTGTAAAGTTTCCGAGATTACAGAGCAAAATGTATTGAATGAGTTGGCCAAGATTGCATTCAGTGATATCAAGAACTACATGGCATGGGATTCAGAGGGCAATAAAGTGTTTAAATCCAGTGACTTACTGGCTTCTCAACACTCTGGAGCAATCGAATCTCTGGAGACAAAAGAGGAAACAAGATGGCAAGCTTTTGAACATGTAGATGAGAAAGGCAAGTTGAAAATCAAGAGAGTGGCCATCACAGTTCCATCATACAAGTTCAAGCTGTATGATAAAAAGACCGCTTTGATAGAAGTCGGAAAACATCTTGGATTGTTTTGGGAAAGTTCAGGTCAATCAAAGGATCCCGCAGAAGAAGCCAAGAAATACCAACAAGCAATGAGGCAAATTGAAGAAGCAACCGATCCCACAGGAAAGTCATAGTCCAGCTTATTATCCAACAAGTCGCTGGGTTCCATTAAGAGAGCACATTATTCAACATCAATTATGGAACTGTTCAAAAAGGTTCATAGTCAATCCAGCTGGTAGAAGATCCGGTAAAACAGAATTGGCCAAAAGGAAGCTGATAAAGAGGGCAATGAATTACTTTCTTGACAAGTCATTCCCATCGGTCAAATATGAAGATCCGAGGTTTTTCGCAGCCGCACCAACAAGAGATCAGGCCAAAAGAATCTATTGGGATGATCTAAAACGTCTTACACCGAGATGGGCTCAGAGCAAACATCCAAATGAATCAGAAATGGCAATCTATCTTACAAATGGAGCAACCATATTTATTGTTGGAATGGACAAGCCAGAGAGAATTGAAGGCTCGCCTTGGGACGGCGGCATACTTGATGAATTTGGTAATATGAAGAAGCAAGCGTGGGGCGAGCATGTCAGGCCAGCATTAGCGGATAGAAATGGCTGGTGTGATCTGATTGGAGTTCCAGAAGGCAGGAATCACTATTATGATGTTGCCAAGGAAGCACAGGCCAACGAGTCTGGTGAATGGGCATATTATCATTGGTTCAGCTCTGATATATTACCACAAAGTGAGATTGATGCAGCCAAGAAAGACCTTGATGAACTTGTTTACCAACAGGAATATGAAGGATCATTTATCAATTTCACAGGCCGGACATATTATCCCTATCAATATTTCACTCACCAAGCAAAGATTCTGTATGATAAAAAACAGCCTTTGATTTTCTGTCTGGATTTCAATGTTGCTCCCGGCGTCGCTGTTGTATTGCAAGAGAAGCCAATCAAAGATATTTCAACAAATGCTTATTTGACTGGGGAAACAGCAACGGGTGTAATTGGAGAAGTTTACATTCCAAGGAACAGCAATACAGTTCTGGTTTGTAATAAGTTGATAAATGACTGGGGAAATCACCAAGGGAGGATTGCTATATATGGCGATGCAACTGGCGGTTCAAAAGGAACAGCAAAGCTTGGTGGAACCGACTGGGATCTGGTCAGGCAAAGTCTTGGCCGACATTTTGGCGATAGGTTATTATTCAATGTAGCCAAGTCAAATCCGTCAGAAAGAGACCGTGTCAATTCAGTAAATTCAAGATTGAAAACAATGGATGGAAAAATAAGGTTATATGTTGATCCATCCAAGGCTCCTCATGTTGTAAAAGATTTTGAAGGCGTACAATGCGTGGAAGGTGGTTCTGGCGAGATTGATAAGAAAAAAAGTCCAGAGCTTACTCACTTGACTGATGCCATTGGCTATTACATTCATCAGGAGTTTCCTGTTAGGAAAATTGGTGCTGGAATGGCTGTTGTAAAAGGCGTTTAATCCGGGAAGAAAGAAGGAGCTATCTTGGAAGAAATAAATATTACATCAATGTCATCGGCTGAATTGTTCAAGGTCGTACTTGATTATCATTACAGAATACAAGTTCAAGAAGAAACCATCGAGAAATTGATGGATCAAATTCAAAAGAACAACCAACAAAATATTCATGAAGATACAACTGAAAAAACTTATAATATTGCCTGAAGGATGTTGAGTCTGATCCACTAACAGATCACAACTGAAAGGAGGCAAGATTATGATTACAGAATGTTATGAAGAAAAATGTTTATTCCATTCCAAGATCGGATCTTTCTGTTATGAAAGTGAATGCAAAGTTTTCCAATCAGGATCGCTTCCAGCAATCAGAAAGAAAGTTATATTCAAACAAGAACCAGATGGAACAATAATAAAGGAGAACATGATAGGTTATGCCGGTAATTGAGATTGATGAAGAATGCAAGGCTTGCGGTGGGACTGGGTTGTATATGGGGCTGTCAGAATATGACGGGTTTGCGGTTGTATGCGCCAAATGCAAAGGAACAGGCTGCTATCATTACCATTATGAGTACAAGGATTTTAGCAGAAGGAAAATGAGGGATGATGTAAAGCATGTTATACAGCACAATCCCGGTATTGTTGTTGGAATAGGCAAGTATCAGTTTTCTGATTTTGGTGGAATGTCTTATGGGGATTGGTTGGATGGCAGGGAGTTTATTTCAGGAACAGAGATGAGAAAATTCGCTTGCCCTTGCTGGTGGTATGAAGCTGATGCTGATAAGAAGCCAAGATGGGAAGAATGCTGGCATCATCTTGGTTATCCGGTGCGTAATTGTGCCCATTTTCCCAAAAAAGAAAAATGTTGGAAAAGATGGGACAAAGAGTTTGGTGATATCCTATGATGAATATCACTGAGCATCTACAAGTTTCATTGGTTTTAGATGCACTTGCATCTTGCGCAATTGAGGGAAATGAACTGGCAGAGCAATTATTGGCTCTTGAGAAAACAGATCCAGAGCAATTTGTTAAGATGTTGTATAAACTTGGATTCATAAAGGAGGGAGAATGAAGTTTGGTTTAATTGGGGATGGATATGCAGCAAGAAGACATAAGAAGGCGATTCAGCATGTAGGCGGCAGTTTGGAGTGGATTCATGATCCACCGAAGTATGAGCAGACAAAAGAGGTAGAGGTGAATTATAATGGAGTTGATTATGTGATTATTGCTTGCCCAAATTATCTCCATCATCTTTACACCAAAAGGATTCTGGCTAATAGTGATGCAAAGGTCATCTGTGAGAAACCTTTATGCTTGCCTTGGGAGCCGATTATTGATGACGATCGGATCAACATTTGTATGCAATTGCGTTATATGGAAAACCTTCCAGAGCCAGCAGAAACAGATTTGATCAATGTAACAATGGTGAGGGATGCTGATTTTTTCAAGAGCTGGAAAGGCAATCCAAGATTGTCAGGTGGTAACTTTTATGAGTTCTTCATCCATTACATTGATCTTGCTATCTTGCTCGATGCTGATTTTGAGGGAGAAGTAAAATCAGAAGGAACGCAGATCCGGGAGATTATTACCCTGAATGGTAAGGCTATTGATTTGATGGGGATGGATATGCAAGCCCTATACAACAGAATGTATGAGGAAATACTTGCGGGAAGAGGGATTAAGCCTCGTGATGTATTTTATCTTCATTACATTCTGGACAAAAATAGTGAGGAGCATGGCTTTCGTTACAGTGGAACAATCCATAAGGTGCGTATTGGGAGGGAGCAGTTATGTTGAAAGAGCATTCAGATCCAATGATGGAAAAAGAAAATGAGGAACAGTTGGAATTGTTTGACGAAATAACAAAGGCGAATCCAGAAATACAAGCAACAATGGATGTGGCACAAATTCATCTTCTCCAAGCAATTGACATGGTCAACAAGGAATCCTCCAAACAAGGAATTATTTTTCAAAGATTTGGTCTTGTGTTGGCTTATAGCAAGGGCGAAAAACAAATTCATATTACTGAGAGGGAAGAATGAAAGCATTATTGATTGGTTACGGTGAAGTTGGAAAGGGCATTCATGAGGCATGGGGAAAATATCATGATATAAAAGTTTATGATCCGGGAAAGGCGTTTAATCGTTTTGAAAGAGATGTGGATATTTGTCTCATTGCTATTCCTTATAATGACAAGTTTGTTAGTGAAATTCAGAAGTACAAGAAATGGATTAACATAGTTCCATTGGTAATTTTTTCCAGCGTTCCAGTTGGTACTTCCAGAAAATTAGATGCAATTCATTCTCCAATCGAAGGCGATCATTGTACAATGGGAGAATCAATATCTAAGCATTATCGTTATGTCGGCGGATATGCTGTTGCAAATGGTTGGACGAAGGACACAGAAATTGTATGTGATTTCTTCAAGGAAGCAAAATGTGACGTTGTTTTATTGCCATGTCCAGAGCATACAGAATTTCTCAAACTAAGGTCAACTTTGGTCTATGGGATTAATATTGAGCTTGCAAGATATTCCAATGAAGTGGCAATGGCTATTGGGCTGAATTATGCCATGGTAAAGGAATATGACTGGTTTTACAATCAATTGGTAAAGGCAACAGGTAGGCCGGGAAAACAGCGTTATGTCCTTGATGCACCATACGGGAGGATTGGTGGTCATTGTATTTTACCTAATGCTGAAATATTGAATGGGCAATATCCTCATCCATTTATTCAGACCTTGCTTGAAACCAATAAGAAAAAGGAGGCGTGATGGGAGTAAAAGAATTTGAACAGCTGTTTGAGCGAAGAGTAAAAATGAGCAGACATACATTGATTCAGAAAGCAAAAGAGTATGCCACAGAAGAGGACAGGCTTCATAATTTCAAAGTTGGATCTGCTCGATTGAATTGCTTGCCTTCTCAATATGCTCTATCTCTGGTAACAAAACAAATTGAATGTATATATGATGTTTTGTTATCTGGCGAGCAAATTACTCAGGCCTTGATTGATGAGAAATTTGGAGATTGTATCAATTATTTGATGCTTATAGAGGGCTGCTTGAAAGACGAAAAGAGGGTGAAATGAAAATTAAATTTGGATTGATGGTGGACAAATTTCTATCATGGTTGGCTTGGAAGCTTCCTGAAGCATTGGTTGGTTATTGTTTTATCAGGGTGATTGCAATGGCCACTACCGGTAAATATTCATCCACTGTAGTCCCTGAACTGAAAGCAACGGATGCATTAAGGAGATGGTTGGAGAAATGAAAATAGCAATAATCAGCGATTTCAACATAGGTGGTCAACTGACCTTTCTTACAAGAGCAATTAACAAATACACCAAACATGAGGCCAGATGTATCATTGCCCATGATGATTCCTTTTCTTATGCTAAGGATATTATTCTCAATTCAGATGAGGCAAGAAAAGAGGCAACTGATTGGTGCAAGCAATGTGATTTCTTCCATTTTGGAAGAGGGATATTCAATTGGCCGGGAATTGATTTCAATACTATCCTGAACAAAAACAATTGTTGTGTGAAATATTATGGTTCAGAATTGAGAGACAATGGTGCTGCAATTAAGGAGTTCCATGATAGGACAGGGGTTGCGGCAATTACAGGAACAGGGTGGAGTATTACAAGTCAGTTGCTGGGCTCTTTTTATCACTTGAACTCCTTTATGACTGCCTATGGTGATGTGGATTGGAATGATATCCCTTTTTGTGCGCCATATGAAGAAGGTGAGCCACTCAGGATTTGCGCTGGATCAGCTGGCCATCCATTGAAAGGATATGATTTTTTCCAAGATACAATTAATGAATTGAAAAGAGAAGGCTGCAACATAGAGTTAGATATCATCTCTGGCTTGAATAATAATGAATGTCTGGAAAGGAAAAGAAACAGCCATGCAACCTTTACCAGCCTTCATTCCGCATGGGGGATCAGTGGGGTGGAAAGCATGTATCTTGGTCATGTGGTTTTATCTTGCCTTGATCCTTGGATCATGAGTTTCTTTCCTGACACTCCTGTTATCCCGATCAGAAAAGAAACTTTGAAGGAGAGAATTAGAAATCTTGTTGGCAATTATGAGTATGTAAGGCAGTTGGGAGTTACAAGCCGGATATTTGCTTTTGCCAATTTCAGAACCAAGACTATCCTGAAAAGGTATTTATACTTGTTTGATCTGATTATGCATAGTGAGCTGTATGCAAAGGGATTCAGAAATCCAGATATTATTTACAACGATTTCTGAGAATAAACAATTATAATATATAGGAGGAGGTTGCCAATGAATTGGGGAGAATTCAAGGAAAAGGTTGAGTTAGAAGGTGTGACTGATGATTTAGAGATTGAGTATATTGATGTTGATTCTGGAATGTTTAGCGAACAAGAATCTATATGTGTAGAAGTTGGAAAGGATTCCTTCTTCGTAACGGAGGCCTGAGATGCCGATTGATAAAAATAGCTGTATTTCAGAAAGTGTTAAAATCTGGCATCCAGAATTAGTCAATATCTATGGAAATTGTAGCATAGGAGAAAATTGTAACATTGGGGCTTTTGTTGAGATTGGGCCAGAGGTTGAGATTGGCAATAATTGCAGGATTGGGGCTCATTGCTTTATCCCAGAGGGCGTTACAATTGAGGACGATTGCTTTATTGGGCCGGGAGTTGTTTTCTGCAATGATAAATATCCTCCCTCCCATAAGCAAGCGTGGGAAAAGATATTGGTCAAGACAAAGGCAAGTATTGGGGCAGGATCCATCATATTGCCGGGTGTTACAATTGGTGCTGGTGCTATGATCGGAGCTGGTGCGGTTGTAACAGAAAATATTCCCGACTATACAATTGTTGCTGGAAACCCTGCAAAAAGGATTCTAAAAACAGGATGGTGTTGCTGAAAGGAGGCTGACATGTATGTTAGGGAGGCTGTTGTGTGCTTAGATTGCGATACAATTTATAGGCAGGAGGATGAATTTTGTCCACGGTGTGCAAGTAGAAGCATGGTTGAATTGAGGAGATATTTTCCGGCAAAAGATATCACAACCAGAGAAAATATTGAAAATCTCAAGAAATGGAGAATAGAGCAAAGGCAGCTAAAGAAAAAGCAGGAAGATAGTAAGCGATTAACAAGAGGATGGTTTTTTGATCTGTTTTCATTTGTCCATTTAAATTGCTTTTCAAGTAGTAAGACTTGATTATGATTCCTTTAACAAGTCCTTATTATGGACAAGAAGAGATTGATGCCGTCAAGGAGGTAATGGATTCTGGTTGGATTGCTCAAGGGAAAAAGTGTGAAGAATTTGAGGATGCTATCTGCAAATTCATAGAATGCGAACATGCCATTACCGTTTCCAATTGTACTTCTGCATTGTATCTGTCTCTGGTTGCATTAGGGATTGGAAGAGGCGATGATGTAATTGTTCCTGATTATACTTTTCCAGCAACGGCATTGGCGGTAATGCAAACAGGAGCAAGGCCAGTATTTACCGATGTGGGATTGCAGGCATATAGCATAAGGCATCGAGATTTTGTCAAGGCAATAACACCAAGCACCAAAGCAGTTATTGTTGTCCACCTGTTTGGTCAACCATGTCCGGGAATGAATGAAATCAAAAGTGAACTCAAGGAGAATTATTCAGTCGCCAAGAATAGAAAAATTTACTTGATAGAAGATGCTGCTTGTTCTTTTGGAGCATCTTATGTAAAAACTAACAGGAGAATGGTTGGAATTCAGGGTGATCTGGGATGCTTTTCTTTACATGCCAGAAAAGGGATAACAACGGGAGAAGGCGGGATTGTTGTAACTTCTAATCGTCTTTGGGCTGAGAGGATCAGAAAGCTTTCTTCCTTTGGAATGGAAAGAGCTCACAGAAGAACAGGTGAGATTCAATTTGATAGAAAAGGCTTCAATTATAAGATGTCTGATATAACAGCTGCAATTGGATTGGCTCAGTTGAAAAAGATTGGAACTATCATACAGAAAAGGCAAGAAGTGGCAAAGCAATGGGATGAGATTATCAAGAGCGATTCTGTTTTGTCTAAGATGGTTGTGTCTCCTGATGGTTATAGAAACATTTACCAATCTTATACTCCTTTATGTGTTCCCGGAACAAGGCCAACAGTAATTAATTATCTAAAGCATCACGGGTTTGAAACAGGAATTGGAACATATGCTTGTCATGAATTTCCTGATGCTTTCCCTATCAGAAAAAAGGATTATTTTCCAAATTCTCAATATCTGTATGATAATGTGGTTTCCTTTCCTATTTATCCGGGTTTAGATTTGTCGAAGGAATGGTGATAAAAGTATTATAATATATATGAACGAAAGGAGAAAATATGGGAAGAGAAGGAATTGATTTCAGCCAGAAGCTAACAGAATCAGGATTGACAGGGAAGTTGTATTTTTCTAAAAAGCAATGGAAAGAGCAGAGGGACAAAGGGAGGGATCGAACTTTTGCAGCTATGGACGATGGACAATTGAAAGAATATACAGAATTGATATCCGCTGACATGTTGAAAGAAGATCCTTATGACACTTGTTACTATGATGATGCTTATTATGTTGGCGTTGGGTCGTTTCATCATTTTGCTGATGAAAGAGGCCGGAGGGTTGGTTGATGATTGGCAATTCAATTTCAGCAACTGTAACAGGATTGAAGCTTTATTTTACTTGCGAGAAGTGTGGTTTGTTTTGTAAGCCTGAAGGAGAGGATGAGTTGTCTGATTGCTGTCAGACAAGAACAACTCGATGGAGAAGGCATCGAACGAGTGAGGATATTTAAGAAAGGAGAGGGAAAATGAAAACTTTTGTGATCTTGCTGATTTTGCTTTTTCCAATTTCTGCAACTGCTTTTGATAAGTGGGACAAAACGGATATTGCTTTGGCTACGACATCTATTGCTGTAAATTTCTGTGATTGGCGGCAGACCCATGAAATATCCGATCATCCAGATAGGTGGAGGGAGAGAAATCCAATATTGGGGGATCATCCTTCTGGAGAAAAAGTTGATCTGGTATTTGCGGCTGCATTGGTTGGAGAATTGTTAGTTGCTCATGTATTACCATCCAAGTGGTGGAAGATATAGTTAGCTTCTTGGATTGGAATTGAGGGTGCCGCCGTATTGCATAACCAGAATGCAGGAATAGGGATAAGGTGGTAACATGAAAATAATGGTCGTGGGGGGAGCAGGTTTCATTGGGAGCCATCTGGCTGATGGATTGGTAAAAGCAGGTCATGCTGTTTCTGTGGTGGATAACCTTTTCTTGGGGAAAAGGGAGAATCTTCCAGACACAGTTGAATTCTACAAGGTCGATGCTTCTTTGTATCATAGAATGTATGCAGCTATTATTGCAGTTAAGCCAGATGTAATTTTCAATCTGGCTGTTTTGCCTTTGCCTCATTCCCTTGTTGATCCTTATAGGAATGTTGAAGCCAATATCCGTATTGTAAACAACTTATGCTGTCTTCTTCAGCAAGGAAAATATTACGGGCGGTTGATTCATTTCAGTTCATCTGAAGTTTATGGCTCTGCCCAGTATGAACCAATGTGCGAGAAGCATCCCATTGAGCCATCAACTCCTTATGCTGCCAGCAAAGCAGCTGGTGATTTCATTTGTAGCTCTTATATTAAGACCTTTGGTTGTGATATTACAATAATCAGGCCATTCAATAATTATGGTGAAAGACAAAATGGCGGCTCATACGCTGGTGTGATTCCTTTGACAATCCAGAGATTGAGAGAAGGGAAAGTTCCTATTATTTACGGAAGTGGGAAGCAAACAAGAGATTACATATATGTTGGTGATACTGTAAGAGCTGCACAGATGGTCTTGGGCAGGGATGATCTTGGAGGACAAATCTTCAATATTGCATCCGGCCATGATGTTTCTATTGGTTGGATTATTCAGGAGATACAAGAGCTGATGGGAACAGATGAAAAAGTTTTGTATCAGCCTGAAAGAGCCGGTGATGTTAGAAGGCATATTGCTAATACATTAAGAGCCAAAGATATTCTCCATTTCGAACATAAGATAGGAATGAAAGAGGGATTGAAGAAAACCATTGACTGGTATTTGGCACAGAAATAATTTGGGAAAGGAAGAGAAATGCACAATCCACTGACTATTGAGCATGAAAAGGCGTACGAAGATTATATCAAAAAATTTGATCATTCTTCATTCAATGCATCTCTTGGCTTCTGCCGTTTTTTGACTGCCTTGCTGGGAGAAGAATGCCTACCTTGGTACATAACAACAAGACATGAGAATGAAATTACTGGGATCTTGCCTGCTTTTTTCAGGAAAGGAAAATATGGAACAGTGTTGAATTCCTTGCCTTGGTTTGGTAGTAATCCCGGAGTTATGGCTGATAATGAAGAAGCTGCCAAAGCATTGGTTGAGACATTTTTGAAAGTTGCCGAGATGACAAATTGTTTATCTGCCACCATCATTACAAACCCGTTAATACAAGGCGATATTTATGATGTGGAAAAGATATTTGACGAATGTACAGGCGGCTCTTATTTGACAGATTCAAGAATTGGAATGGTCACAAAGCTTCCCACTCTTGTAACTGATTTGTTTTCTCTATATCATCAGAAAACCAGAAATCAGGTTAGAAAATCAATGGAGATGTGCCGTTGGAGTGAAACATATGAAGAAGAATCCTTTGATTTTATCAAGCGAGTCCACAGAGAAAATATGGTTTCTGTTGGTGCACCTTATAAAGACAGGGAGTTCGATATCATCAAGGAATTTACAGCAAGAAAGGATTACAAATTGTTCGTCTCTTATGAACGCAAGTCCGATCAGCCAGTTGCTGCGTTGCTTCTCAAATACTATAACAACACCGTTGATTATATGATACCAGCAACAGTTGAAGAGTTTCGATCAATCAATCCTTTGCATATTCTCATTCATGCTGCAATGGCTGATGCTGTAATGAGGCATTACAAGTATTGGAATTGGGGCGGATCTTTAGTGAATGGGATGGATGGGGTGAAGCATTTCAAGAAGCGGTTTGGGGCTGACGAAGTTCCCTATACATATTGCACCAAGATGTTAAATGATTTGCCAGAGGGAGTTACAAAAGAAGAAATTTTGGAATGTTATCCTTATTTTTATGTTATACCATTTAAGTATTTGGGAGGTGAAGATGCCTGTAAGGAAAGTGAAGGGCGGATACAGATGGGGGAAGTCAGGTAAAGTTTATCCGACAAAGAAACAAGCCGAAAAGCAAGGCAAGGCTATTTACTCAACTGGATGGAAGGAGAAGAAAAAATGAAATGGGAATTTACTCATAAGCAATTGAGAGAATATTTTGATTTCTTGAAAACTCAAGGAACAACCACTTCTTTTGCTGATATGGAAAACATGGAAAGCATTGAGAATCCAATTGTAGTACGGCATGATGTTGATTTGGATTTGTTTTCTGCATATGTTGTGGCTAATATAGAGTGGCACATGGGAATTAATTCAACTTTTTTCATCCGGGTCGCTTCTGAGACATACAATATTTTTTCTTTGCAATCCAGAACAATTCTTGAAGCTATGTGTCGGCAAGGGTTCGAGATTGGATTGCATTTTGATCCTGTGATTCATCCCTATGATGCGCAGAGAATGCTATACATAGAGGCTCAAATGCTGGAATGCGTATTGCCAGAAAGATATCATGTGAAATCTGTGAGTTATCACAATCCATCTACAAATCCAGATAAGTTTCCATTAGAGGGATATATTGATGCTTATAATGAGAGGATCTGGTCTGACGCAAATTATATTTCTGATTCCTGCATGAATTTCAGGGACAAGGATCCTTATGAGTTTGTAAAAAATGCTGCAAGGCCGGTTCAGATTCTTTTGCATCCAATCCATTATTGTCATCATGACAAAGGATATCTGAATATAATGAGACAGCACTTCAGAAACAAAATGGATAACCTTCATGCTGATTACAGAGATAATTTTACATTTGTTAAAGAGATTGGTGATGCTGATTTAGCTGATTTGTTAATGAAAAAGGAGAATGGATGAAAGAATATACAGTTGCGGAGATGGTTCAAAAGCTGATTCTTGGGGAGAGAATTACAATTGTTGGTGATAATAACCGTAAGTTTAGCATTCCTGTCGATGTTAGAAATACGACTTCCAATTCAATTTCTTTTCTTTCAAAGAAGCTTGACCTGTCGGAGATTCAAGGCACAGTTATAACAGACCGCTTGATTGATATTGATCAAGATATTTGTACTCTGGTTATCACAGATAATCCTCGTAGATTTTTTGTAAGGATGCTGAATGAGTATTTTTCTGCTGAGAGTAGGATATACAAACATGATATCTATAATTGTGGCGGTGCTTTTGATATTGCTGAGAAAACCAGAATAGGCAAAAATGTTAGAATCAAACCCGGATGCGTCATTGGTGAGGATGGCTTTTCTTACGAGCGGCAAAAGGGTGGAAGTTTACAGAGATTTCTTCATTATGGGAATGTTGTTATAGGGGATGATGTTGAGATTGGAGCAAATACAACTATTGACGGAGCAACATTTGGATCAACGATTATAGGCAATGGAACAAAAATTGATAATCTTGTCCATATTGCTCATAATGTGGTTATAGGGGATGATTGTTTGATTGTTGCCAATGTTGGGATTGGTGGTGGAGTAAAAATTGGCGATAGATGTTTTATCGGTTTGGGTGCACAGATTAAAGATGGGATAAGCATTGGTTCGGATTGTACAATTGGCATGGGAGCTGTTGTGCTTGAGGATGTTCCAGCAGGATCAACAGTAGTTGGCAATCCAGCAAGAAAAATTAAACAAGAGCGTTTTGCGGTTTGGAGAGAGCATGTTAGGCCAATAGCAACTTGGCCGGGAAAGGAGAAGGGCTGAATGAGGGTTTTGGTTACAGGTGCGCATGGATTCGTGGGAAGATATTTGATTGAGGAAATCATCAATATGGGCTGGGGTGTTGTAACTCCTCATGTGGATGTGTCGGACAATTTTGAATTTTGGCTTGATCCAAGAGTTACAAAGGATATTGATGCCGTAGTCCATCTTGCAGCTTTGCTGATGATTGATGGTCATCAGCCGAAAGATTATTTCATGACAAATGCCTTGGGAACATTCAATGCTTTAGAATTTGCAAGGAAAAACAATATCAGGAAATTCATATATGCCATGACGCATTCCGATACAAACAAAAGTTATACAGTTTATATCAGAGAAGAAAGTTCTCAGGAGTTTGGGACAAACTCGTTTGAGAAGAATGCCATCCCTTTTATTGCATCAAAGATTGCGGCTGCTAATATGGTTGACGCATATACAAGGCAGGGAGTTTTACATGGGGTGAATTTACGATTGGCTAATATCAGAGGATTTGGAAGTAAGGATACAAAATTCAATTCACCATTTCACCAATTCATTGCAAAAGCAAAGAAGGCAAAAGATATTGAGGTCTGGGGCAATCCTCCGAAAACAGTGAGGGACATGATATATGTGAAGGATGTTGTAAGCGCAATTATAAAAGCAATTCAGGCTCCTGGGGCAGAAGGCTGGTACAACATAGGCTCTGGTAAGGGCTTATCTATCTTGCAGGAGATTGAAGATATTGTTTCTGTTTTCTCTCCTGTTGGAAAATCATCCAAGATCATCATGTGTACAGACAAGGAAGAAGTTAGGAAGAAAAGCTGTATTTTTCTGATTGGAAAGGCAAAAAAGGAATTGGGTTGGGAACCAGCTTACAGTTATCGAGAAGGATTGATTGATATGAGAAAATACATGGAGAGGGGTAATTGATGGCCAAAACAACAGAAGAGCATTACAAAATATTCGTGGATGAATGCATGAGGTTAAAAGAGGAATGGGGCTTGAATGATTGGAAGTTATTTTTTGAGCATGAAAAAGATGAGGATAACAGGGCACAAATATGGACTGATGTTTTGAACCATGCAGTTGTAATTAGATTAAGTTTGAATTGGCACAATTCCATTCCTACAAATGAGCTGGTAGTTAATACTGCAAGACATGAAATGATCCATCTGTTGTTTTCGCCTCTACATCATCTTGCAGGAGAGCGGTTTATTACACCAGATCAATTAAAGACAGAGAGTGAGAGATTGACAAGGCAGTTGATGTCTATCTTGTTTGGCCCATTTCAGGCGGAAGTTTTATCAACAGATACAGATCAGGAAGCGACCCACAAGAGGAGGGAAGGAGATGGGTGATATAGCTATTACATTTGATGTGGATTGGGCACCTGATTTTGCAATTGATTATGCTGCTTCTCTTATAGATTATTATGGCATAACAACCACTTGGTTCATGACGCATAGAAGCCCTGTCTGTGAGAAACTGGCTTCGACTAAATTTGTTGAAGTTGGGATCCATCCAAACTTTCTACAAGGAACAACACAAGGCAAGAATCCTTTTCAGATCATGAAAAACCTGATGGATATTTTTCCAGAAGCCAAATCCGTAAGAACTCATGCCATGGTATATTCTGCACAGATTGCACAATTGTTTGCCATGCTTGGTTTTGCTGTTGACAGTTCAATATATCTTGGTGGGATGAAAAATATTAAGCCCTTGCTGGCGAGATATAGCAGTATTAATAAACAAATTGTCAAGATCCCATACTATTGGTCTGATGATGGCGAAGTTTCTCAAAATCTTGGATGGAAGGATATCAGCAAAGCTCCCGGATTGAAAGTCTTGTGTTTTCATCCCTTGCACATCTTCCTGAATACTGATTGCTGGGACACTTATTTAAACTACAAGAATAATTTTCCAAAGGGCGGTGATTTCAAAGATGCAGAAGAATTTATTAACCGGGATAAGTTTGGTGCAAAAGATTATTTGGTGCAAATGTCTTCATACTTAGGGAAAACAAAAACATTATCCGAAATAAAAGAGGAGTTCTTGAGTGGGAAAGATTGACAAAGAGGGGATCTTAGTAAAAATTAAATGGATTGAAAAGTTGGTTGAGAAATATGAATTGGATTTGACGGGATTGACTGTTTTTACTGAAGTGGCCACCAATGATTATTTTCTGGCAGGGATGATTCCTGCTTTTGCTAATGCACAGATGGTTTATATGTATGATAAAGATTTGCTTTTTGAAAATAAGGTGGAAGGCTCTGACAATATAAGAATCACAAGTTCAAGGGATAAGATAGCTGAAGCTGATATAATAACCAATACAGGCTTTATACGGCCTGTAACAGCCTTAGACGTGGCGAAAATGAAAGATACGGCAATTATAGCCCTCATGATGTCACAACAGCAAATAAGGCCGTCAGATATTGAAATTCAGGCTTGTTTAAATAAGGGCATAGAACTTATTGAAACAGATGAAGTAAATTCTGGAATTCTTAATTCGATGGGATTCAAGTTTTTGAAGGTTTTGTTTGATGCCGGCCTGACAGTATGGAAGGACAAATATCTACTGCTGTCAACCGGATTATGGGCAAGCTATTATGTTCAGGCTTTGGAAATAAATAAGATTGATTTTGTCAGAACATCTTTTGGTTCTTTGAAGGATTATGATGCAATAATTGTGGCAGATCATGGGAATTTTCTTGATGATGGCTTATGGATTGGTCAAGACAATGATCAGATCAGAAGCGTTATCAGCATTGACAGGATTTTGAAAGAAAACCCTTTGATAAAAATCATCAACATCTCAGGCCAAATGGATGTTAAAGGGTTAGTTGAAGCCGGGATTGATGTTTATCCCGAAATTGAAACCATTGCAGGACATTCAGTTGTTAGAGGCGATTATCTTGGTTATAAAGTGGTTTTTGAAATGATGGTATTGAGTCTGAAGGCTGCGGAGCAAGCTGCCAGAAAAAGATTAACAACTTCCGGGACAAATTAGGAGGTAAAGAATGATATTACAGCCAGATACCAAATCAACATATTACAAAGCATTCAATAACAGATGGCAGAAGATAGGAGCAATATGTGAAGGAGAAGAAACAATCAAGGATATGGGTGATTTGTATCTTCCAAAATTGTCAGGCCAGACGGCAAAAGAATATGATGCTTATAGAAATAGAGGAACTTTTTTCAATGCCTTTTTGAGAACAGTAACGGGGCTGGTGGGGGCAATTATCAGGAAAGAGCCAGTTATCAAAACCCATGCATCCATTGATAAGCTTCTTGGTGGGATAACTTTGTATAATGAGTCAATTCAGGAAGTCATCAAGGTTTGCCTGACAAATATTTTAGAATTTGGCTATTATGGGATTCTGATTGATATGCCAATAGAACAATCAGAAAATAACAATCCATACTTTGCCCTTTATGCACCTTCATCTATTTTGAACTTGAAAACTGAAAGACTTGGATCGGATTATAAGTTGACCTTGTTGTCCTTGCTTGAAGTGGAATCAGTTCCTGATCCTGATAATCCTTTTGCTGATAGCTCTATTGAAAGGATAAGGGTTTTATCAATAGAGGATGGGGTTCTTGTTATACGATTGTATAAGAAAAATTCTGTTTCGGCTGTTAAAGGAAAAGAGGAATGGGTTCAAGATGGGGAGGATATATTGCCGAGAATCAGGGGAAAGAATGCAACTGAAATCCCATTTGTTTTCTTGGGATCATTGAGTAACACACCAATTCCCGATCCTCCTCCCTTGATGGACTTAGCAAATCTAAACATCAAGCATTGGCAATTAACTGTTGACTATTATCATGGGCTTCATTATTGTGCGATTCCAACACCTTGGGCGGCAGGATTTGGCAAGGGAACTGATTTGTACATTGGTGCAAATAGGGCATGGGTAAGTGATGATCCAAATGCAAAATGTGGCTATCTGGAATTTACAGGCTCTGGATTGTCGGCTGTGCTTGCTGCTATTGATAAACTTGAAAATCAGATGGCTATTATAGGGGCAAGAATGCTTGAAGAGCAGAAAAAAGCAGCTGAAGCAGCGGACACAGTTAGGATGAGATATTCAGGTGATACAGCAACTTTATCAGGGGTGGTTGGCTGTATCGAACAAGGCATTATGAAAGCGATTGATTGGCTTGGGATCTGGCTTGGAATAGAAGCCAAAACAGAGGTAATGATGAATAGAGATTTTGTTTCCGAAAGCCTTGATTCTCAACAGATTACAGCTTTGTTACAAAGCTGGCAAGCATCGGCCATTTCATTGGATACTTTCTTGTATAATTTACAAGTTGGTGAAGTGCTTCCGCCCGATAGGACAATTGCTGATGAAAAATTGCTTATAGAAGCAACCGCTTCTTTTTCCAATGATAGTAGTGACATATTTGGTGGACAGAATCCAGAATTTTTAGCATAGGAATTGATAAATGGAAAAGACAATACCGAATAAATTGTTTGATGATGCCATGAAAAACCAGTTGTTTACTGAACAGTATGCCAATGGATTGTCAAAAAAGATTCAGAATTTACTGACAGCTGCACAAGATGAGATAGCTGGCAAGATAGCAAAAATCGATCCAACATCACCATCAATGACTAAATGGAAACAAGCCAGACTTGAGAAGTTGAATGAAGAAATTTCTGGCATTATTGACAACACCTACAAGACAATTGCAACTGAATCAAAAAAGCAATTGACGGAGTTAGGAAAAGTTCAATCAAAATTAGCTGTAGATAAAACAAACAAAGCTGTTAAGGCTGATATCTTCAAAGTCACATTGACTCCTGATAATGTGAAATCTATTGTTGAAAATACAATGATTGACGGAAAGGTCATTGGAGATTGGTGGGCAAATGCAAAAGAATCCACCAAAACAAAATTGACAGCTGCAATGGCGGCAGGTACACAAGCCCTACAAATTGGAATGGTTCAAGGGGAAAGCGTTGGCGACTTGATTAGCAGAATCAGAGGAACCAAGACAACTCCGGGAATCATGAGTCTTACAAAGCGAGAAGCAACAGCATTGGCAAGAACATCGGTTTTACAGGTGGCCAATGTGACAAGGCAAGAAGTGTTTAAAGCCAATGAGGATGTTCTTGATGGGATTCAATTTGTTGCTACTCTTGATGCAAGAACAACTCCGCAATGCCGTGCTATTGATGGAAAACAATATGATATGCAAGGAAATCCTATTGGCCATAACATTCCTTATCCTGGTGCTCCACCTTTGCATTGGCAGTGTCGGACAGCGATTGTTCCTATCACAAAACCTTGGAGTGAGTTGGCTGGGCCAAAGTCACCACTAACCCTTGAACAGAAAGCAAGCTTGAGTAATATCCCAGTTGGTTTGCGATCATCTATGAATGGCCAAGTTTCTGGGGAGATGACATATCAGGATTGGTTATTAACACAATCTGTAGAAGATCAGCAAGCTATACTTGGGCAAGGCAAATGGAAGCTATGGTCAGAGAATAAACTTGATGTGGCTGACTTGGTTAATAATACAGGGAAAGAATTGACCTTGACTGAGTTGAAAGCTAATCTTGGAGACATCCTTGCCAAAAAGCAGGTAGAACTTGAAAACCAATTGAAAAAGCTGGCATTGGAAAGCTCTTCTGCTGAGGAGTTTGAAAAGAAATTGTCAGAAAATAGATCAATAAAATTCCTCAAGGACAAAACTCCTTCTCAATTCTATGCTGATACAAAACAGACAGTGGAAGCAGCAAGGGCAGCACGAGCAGAAGCAAAGTTTTTAGAGCAGAAGGCAGAAGAAAGTTACAAGGCCATTTTCTTGAAGAATCCAAAGATAGCAAAAGAAGCAGAAGAGCAAATGATGAAAGCTTCTCCGGGGTTTGAAAAATTACCATGGGCTGAAAAAGAGAAATTGTTAAATTCTTTTGTTGATGCCATGAAGAGTCCAGCTGTTGAAGAAATTATAACAAAGCATGAATGGATCTCAGTTCAGGATATTAAGGAAGCAAAGAAAATCTTTAAAAAGCAATTAAATGTTAACAAAGTGCTTGCAAAACAAACAGCAATAAAAAAACTTGATTTTGTAGGAGAATCTTTAAACATTATCAAGAATTTACCAAGATTTAGTAACCAAGCTTTACCAGAGCTTCAAGAGTTTCATATGGTTGTAGAATTTATAGATGAATCAGTCAGAAGAAATGTCGTTGCATTCTACCAAGAGCAAGAAGGCATTGTCAAAATCGCAACAAAAGGAATAAAAAGTGAAGATGTTTTGGAACTTGGACGTCTTTCTTTGGCGGGAGATATAGGAAGCGTTGCCCGACATGAGTTCGCCCATCACATATATAGTAAATCTTTGACAGCAATTGAACAAAGTGAATGGGGTGATTTATTTGAAGCAAGATATTACTGGTCGAATGTCTCCAAATATTCCGTAGTAAACATGAAAGAAGCTTTTGCGGAATCGTTTACAGCATATACCTCGCCCTTGTACGGCACGGCAGAGAATCGAATCCTTCCTGAAGAGGTAGAAGAGTATTTTGCCAGAGTGTTTGGAAAAGTAGGAACTGTTAAAACAGAAGCTATTGCAGAAAAGATAGTTGAGAAAGAAGAATTGGCTTTAATATCTGAAAAAGTTGAGCGAGCCAAGAAAAGCCATATACCAGCTACAAAAGAAGTTCAAAAACTGGCGGATGGAAACCAGACTTTGGTGGCTATAAAAATAAAAGGGACAGAAACGCCAGACAATGCTCCCTTTGATATTATTCTTGGCAAAGATCATATTGAGCTTAAAACTATTGTGAGGGCAAGCAATGATAAAATTACAATGCATCCAAGCTCATTGAAAAGGAAAAATGATTTTGTGGCCGGAGTAAAAGGTGGCAAGGCGCATACTCTGGTAATTGATGAAAGGACAGGCAAAGTTTATTATAGATCTGGCGTTGGCAGTTTTCGCCTTTCCTCGATGGAAGAAATTGGTGTTAAAGAAAATTTTGAAAAACGATTATTGAAGAGATTAAAGCAAAAACAGGTATAATATATAAAAGGAGGGCACCATGAGTTTTTACCTTTACGATAGCAATGGATATGTTGGCGATGTTGCCAGCAATAAAGGATTGAGTGATTTGGCTGCTTATATCCGCAAGCACCCTGATACTGAAGAGCTGGAAAAATTGTTTGAAGAGGGTACCATTTTAAAAACAGATCACTTGATGGAGGAATTGCAATTACTTGGAACACCAAGAAATAGAAGTGTGGCGGAAACATTATCTAACTTGATAGATTTAATTACAGAAGCAGAAGATGTGTTGATTATCACACAGAATGCTGAAATGGGAAAGGAGGAATGAAAATGTTAGGAGAACCAAAATGCTATACCAGAGAATGCAAACATTTTACAGGCGTGAAACAAGATAATGAAGACGAGGCAACAGAACGGGTTATTTGTGAAGCTTTCCCAGATGGAATTCCTGATGAAATTGCTTATGGGGACAATTTACACAGCAAGAAATTTCCGAGCCAGAAAAATGACATTGTATTTGAGAAAGAAAAATGACAAAGGAAAACTTGTTTAAACTAATGAAAACATGTATTTATAAGTTCTGGTAATTTTTTTCTTTTATTGGTTTGGTAAACATATTATAATGTATGAAAATGAGGATACAAGGTAATAACAACCGGGAGGAGAAATGAATGCTTAAACTGATAGTTGACAAAATTGAGGATGTTGAAGAAAAGTTTCGGGAGCTTTATAAGCGTGCTGATGATGGTAAATTCCACCTTGATGCTGAGTCTGATCCTGAAACAAAAAAGAAAGTTGATGAATTTAGAGAAAACAACATCAAGCTTATGAAAGAGAAAGAGGATCTTGAAAAGAAGATTCTCGAATATGGTGCTGATCCGGCAAAGGTTAAGGAATGGCAGAAAAAGGTTCAGGCCATAGAAGATAAGCAAATGATTGAAGCCGGAAAAATTGATGAGCTGGTTGAACAGAAAGTTCAGCGAATGCGTCAGGAGTATGAAAATCAGATTAAAGCATTACAGGATGCTGTTGATGTTAAAAATCAGGAGGTTTCTAAGACCCACAGCAGACTTTCAGAAGTTTTGATTGATTCTGAAATCACTAAGGCAGTTGCTGGAAAAGTAAGAGCTGGTGCGATGGCTGATATCCTTTCCAGAGGCCGCAGGGTATGGAAATTGGATGAAAATGGGAATCCTATTCCAAAAGAGAATGATAAAGTTCTCTATGGAAAGGATGGCAAGGCTCAAATGACCTTTGAAGAATGGGCAATAGTACAGATGGAAGTTGCTCCTTTCTTATTTGAACCTTCCACCGGTGGTGGAGGCGTTGGTGGAGGCGCTGGAGCAGGCAAAGGCTCAATAGATTATAGTAAAATTCCAGCCTCGGAGAGACTGAAGATGTTACATGGTGATGGAAGTCAGAAAACAACATTATAGGAGGAAAAATACAAGGATTCGGTGAATCCGAAGAACAAATTTAAAAATTAGTTGAGGCTGGAAGCGCAAACGAAATCCCAGTGGGATTTAATCATTCGATTAGATTTCACTGGGATTTTTTTATTTTAACAACATTTAAAATTACACAGGAGGTATTTGAGATGGCTGTAAACTTAGTGGAAAGTGCAAAAATGGCTTTGGGACGTGATGAGGTTCTCAAGGCAACGGTTATGGAGTTGTTCGCAAGGAGTTCTGATCTTATGGCGAACTTGCCTTTTGAGGACATTACTGGAAATGCATTGAAATTCGATAGAGAAAAAATGCTTCCGGGAGTGGCTTTCAGGGGAGTCAATGAGGCGTACACAGAGAGCACCGGAGAAGTTGAGAAAGTGATTGAGTCTCTGGCAATTGCTGGTGGTGATCTGGATGTTGATGTTTTTCTGGTAAAGACCGGTGGTGCAAACCAGAGAGCAATTCAGGAGCAACTTAAAATTAAGGCTCTTTCCTTGAATCTAACGAAGCAGTTTATAAAGGGCGATGTTGATACTGATCCGAAAGGATTTGATGGCCTTCAGGTTCGTTGCACTGGGGATCAGCTCATCAATAGTTCGGCAACTGCTGGTTCTACTGCTGCTTTATCTCTGGCCAAACTTGATGAAGTGATTGATGCGGTAGATGAGCCGACTCATCTGATTATGAATAAGACGATGAGACGGAGGCTTTCTTCGGCTGCAAGAGTCTCGACTGTAGGCGGATACATCACTTATGATCTGGATGCTTTTGGCCGCAGGGTGACTCGTTATAATGATATTCCTATTCTTATCGCAGATAAGGATGAGGATAATCAGGAAATTCTTGCATTTACTGAATCCGGTTCAGGGGACGGCACAGAAATGACTTCCATTTACTGTGTGTCTTTTGCAGAGAACGGAGTTCTGGGATTGCAGAATGCCGAGATGGATGTTCGTGATCTTGGCGAGCAGCAGAGCAAGCCTGTTTACAGGACAAGAGTTGAATGGTATATCACGCTGGCAATTCTGCGACCTTTGGCTGCGGCAAGGCTTTATGGGTTGCCGAACTCGGCTGTCACAGCGTAATAGAACCCTAATAAATAAAATCTTACTTTTGAGGAGGTAATAAATAATGTTGGATAACAGAAAAGTGATAATCGACGAAGAATGCTGCTTGAATGACAATTCCGGTTCTGAGGCAATTGTAGCATCCTCGGCAGGTTCTGTTGATGGTGTTGCGAAGGTATTTGATACAGGTGGAGGATATACAAGTGGAATGATTTTCTGCGATGTCTCCACAAAAACTAAGCATACGACTGCCGTAAGCAATAGTACTATTGCTATTGTTTTACAGGGCTCAACAACTTCTACATTTACTGCATCGTTTAAACTGGCAGAGGTTGTGAAGTTTGGGAATGTTTCCGGTACCCAGAATGCCGATACCACAGGAAGTTCGTCTGCTACTCAGGATGGCACAGGACTCTACAGAACTCCTTTCCATAATGATTTTGCGGGAACTATTCTACGTTATTTGAGAGCTTATGTTATTTGTGCTGGGACGATAAATGAAACTGATGTCCGGTTCAAAATGTGGCTTTCTAAGCAGTAATGGGGGTGGATATGTCAAATTCCGGGATTTTGATTTCTGCTTGCATGATGGTGAAAAATGAAGAGAAAAATCTTGAGAGATGCCTTAATTCGGTAAAACTACTGGCCGATGAAATTGTTATTGTTGATACTGGATCAACAGATAATACGATTGAAATAGCAAAAAAATTTAATGCTCGTATTTACGAGCATCCTTGGGCAAATGATTTTTCTCTTCATCGTAACCAGTCTATTTCCTATGCTAAAGGAAAGTGGATTTTAATCATTGATGCAGATGAGGAGCTTTGTTTTGTCAACAAAGCTCCTATAAAAAACATCAAGAGGTTTTTCAAAGAATGTAAATACAATGCAGCTGCATTGGTGGTAAAAGACATTCAGAAAGAATTGAATGTTTTGCAGTTCAATTCTACAAGATTTTTCAAAAAGAATAGAGTTAGATATGAAGGGATTGTTCACAATCAACCAAAGATCGAGGGGCAAGCATTATTTTGCCCTATGCTGGAAATAAAACATTATGGGTATGATTTGACACCTGAGCAAAAAGAGGCAAAATTTAAAAGAACAAGCACCCTATTGTTGAAGCAGGTTGAAACAGGAGAGGTACATGAAGGACTTCCCTATTTTTATTTGTGCCAATTATATGCGAATAACGATTGCCATGAAGAGGCAATAAAATGGGGAGAAAAATATCTTACATGCAAAGAAGAGGCTAATAGTCACTTCAATCAATCTCTTTATTTCACCATGATTAAACAGTTGATGAAAATTGGGGATAAGAAAAGGTGTAAAGAATGGCTGAATATAGGGTTGGAGGATTTGCCGGGAGATTTAGATTTAGCAATGGCGGCTCTGGAATATGGGGTGTGGGTACAAGATGAAGAACTTGCCTTAAATGCAGCAAAAGATTTTTGCAGCATATTTGGACAATGGCAAAATAATCCAGCTCTAAAGAAAAACAGATTTGTTTATACCATGAGGCCAGAAGCTTTGACTTTTGCCATGTTTCATTTGTGTTCAATTCAGATGCAGCAAGGAGCAAAGCATTTACAGATATTGATTCAGCTGTTATCAAAAACCTCCGCCCCTTATAAAGAAGGGATGTTGCGGGAGTTAGAGGCACAAATGGCGAAAACAATTTTTCCGATAAAATTTAAGGCGATTCAGCCTGTTCCAGTAGCTAATGATTTAAAAGAAGATTCAACGGCAGTATTTACCACAAGAAGCTTACAGTAAAGGAGATTATATGGCATCAACAAAAGCAACAATGTTTTATGCTTGGGACAAAGAAGGAACAAGACATTCTTTCCATCATGCTGTTGATTGGAAAACCGTAATTCAAACTAAGGGATTTTCCCCAACTCCTCCTGGAACTGTTGTAGAACCTGAGCCAGAGAAATTGGAGGGAGAGGCAATTGATGGAATTGAGATTGACAACAAACAGAAGATAAAAGAGATAGAAATGAATCCAAATATCATTATTGGCGAGAAAAAAATAAGGCAGTCAAAAACCAAAATAGATAGGTAATGAGCTATGCCGACATTAATCATAGAAGATGGAACCGCCGCAAGTCTATCGGCTAATTCCTATGTAACAGTAGCAGAAGTTGATACTTTCGTAAGCAATCTTGGCTTAACTGGTTGGTCTACGCTTTCAACTGATGTGAGAGAACAGGCTATTTTGAGAGGAATGGATTATGTAGAAACTTTCTCTTTCAAAGGCGTGAAAATGGATTGGGCAAACCCTCTTGAATGGCCACGATACGGAGTCTGGGATGATAGCTATTATGGAAGTACTGAAGATTGGTCTTCTGAAGAATTAGCTTTTTATCAGGAAATTCCCAAAGGTGTGAAAAATGCTGTCTGTCGTGCAGCTTATGAGGAGTCTCAATCAGCTGGGTGTTTACAAAGCAATACGACATCGAATATTAGGAGAGAAAAAATTGATGTCATTGAAACAGAATATTTTTCCAATGAACCATCAACAACGATTTATCGAACCATTGAAGGCTTTCTGAAAAATTTGTTGAATAGTGTAAATATTGCTTCCGTTAAAAGGACATAATGG
>JAQTTG010000022.1 GCA_028710885.1 Sulfuricurvum sp. | reverse complement strand
TCCTGTATCTGGTTACACCAGCAGTACGTTCAGCAGATGTCACATTTGGAAACAAATTGTTTAAAGTGTTTGTCGTTACTCTGTTCGCACTGATCTTTCCACCATTCGTTGTGGTATTATTTACCGAGGTGGATTTAAAAAATTTGATGTCTGTATTTGCTATTGCCATAATGACTCCTTAAACTGTTACCAAACGTGATCGTCTCATATTGGCTACCATCCTCTGGACTACGTTTCCTTCACCTTTCAATTGATATGAATCATTTCCAACTTTAAATTCTACAGTGTATGTTTGTGTTGATCCTTGATTCACTGTTTGCTGTGGAGGATAATAACTACTTGTTTTGGAACCAGGAAGAACTGCTCCACCAAAATTAAAGGATTTTGAAAAAAGATTCGACATCATATCTGAAGTGGACAAATTCAAATTATTGAACATCTCAGCCAGTCTTAATCCTCTTTTCTTTACCGCTTCTTTTCTAAGGACAAATTCTCCGGGTTCAAGCCAAGCAGGAATAATATCTCCACCACCATACCCACTCAATAACCCTGAAAAACCTCCGGCAGCAAACTTCCTTATTTTATTTACTATACCACCAAGATGGTAAATGTCAGAACCACCTTCTGGAGTTGCGTATGAACCTCCTGAAGAACCACCGCTACTTTCTGTAACTGTTTTGAGAACTGTTGTAATTGTGTGTGTTACTGACGTATCCTTTAACTGATTCTGGTATTCTACAGCCTTGATTAATTGATCCAATCCATTTACAAAAATATTATATGTAAAATCTTCACTTTGGAGAGCATCAGCTTTTTCTTTTATCAGATCAAGTAAAGCTGTTGGAGCTTGTGCTTCTTTGGATTCACCTTCATATGCTTTTGCATTTACCGTATAATCAACAGGATTTGCTTTCACATGATCATTAAAAGCGGTCATTGAATTTTGGATGTTATTCATTCCTGTTTCAAAAGAAACTGTTTCTTTTTCTGTTTTTATTTTTGATTCAATTATCAAATTAACTGGATTAGAATCAATATGTTCTTTTAATTTTTTTATTTCTTCTTTTGCTTTATTAAGTTCTTCTTCCAATGTTCTTTCTTTACCAACCACTTCAGCTTGTATCTTTGGGGGATTAGCTTCCATTACAACCTTAGCATCTTCCACAGCTTTCTTTGCTACCGCCAATTGTTGATCCAATAAATCTGTTTTTAATTCAATTTGGATCAAACTCAAATCTTCCAATGCTTTTTTAAGATCAGCAACAGTTTTATTTAATGCTTCCAAAGATGCTTTTGCTTTTTCTTCCTTTATTGTTATTTCTTGGGCTGTGATTTTTTGAATCTCAACACCATAACTGGTTATTTCAGCTTTTAATCCTTTTATTTTTTCTTCCACATCTTTTATGGAATCCTCAACAGCTTTTTTCTCATCCTTAATTAATTTTACTTTATCATCATAATACTGTTTATCAAACGCATATTTTGCATCAGCAGATGTTTTTAAAGCAACTTCAATCTCCCCGTTTGTTCCTTTATGATCTCCAACCAACGAATCATTCAGTTTTTTTGCTTCTTCCAAATAAGAAACATCATTTATTTTCAAAAACTCAGAATAAAGACGATCTCTTTCTTTTAAATCATCATAATATTTCTGAGCATCGGACATACTGGTTTGTCTATAACTACGTTCATCCTCCAAACGCTGAAATTCTAATCCCTTTAAACTATCGTCCAAACTTTTCTTTTTGTTTACCAGAGCTTCATATCTTTGTTCTTCCTGTGTTAATGCAGAAACAGCATCTTGTAACAATTCAGCAATAATAGCTTTTTTACGGGCTAAATATTTTTCATCCAATTCACGTTTAGCATCATCCAACTTTTTAGCTGAAGTTGATTGCTCTGTATTTTTTGTTTCAACTTCTTTTTTTATTCCTTCAACAACAGAATAAACTTTTCCTTGATATTCAACCCATTTAACTCCTTGTTTATCAAGTTCTTCTTTTGTAAACTGAGTTTCAGCCACCAAATTATTTTTTATAAAATCATCAGAAAACAAAGCCTTTCTTTTATCACGATATTCAGCCCAACTGATTCCTCTTGATTTTAATTCCTCTCTTGTCATATTTGTTTCAGCAAGGAATAATTCATCAGTTGCTTGTTTCGTGCTTTTTGCTGCTGTTACAACATTTCCTTCATATGTAATTCTTTCAGAATATTTCTTTCCCAATAAACTAAGAGTGTCTTGATATTCCTGTTCAGAAACGGCCATTGTGTCTTGAAACGCTTTTTGACGTAAAGCCTGTACTTCATTGAAATACTTATTATGTATTTCTGTTTTTCCTCTTTCAATATTAGCTAAACTTTTTGTTGAATTTTCAAGAAGAGTCAGTTCTCTGGATTGTTCTATATCCAAAAGACTTAATCTGGTTTCCAAATTATCTCTTATAATGCCAGTTTCAAGCTGTGATTTTTCTTCTACAGCTTTAATTGCACCATCATAAGATTCTTCAATTTTACCTGACAAAGATTCAATAAGAGTGAGTTGATCCTGTATATTCTGTTCCCTTGCAGACAATTCAGAATTCATTGCTTTAATCGCTTCTGCGCTTGTTTTCCCATAAACCGCAATGATTTCTGTGGAAACTTTTTCAGCTTGTTCAACTTCCAATTTGGAAACTCTTACTTTATTTTCTAATTTAGCTTGTTCAGTCTGCACAGAAGAATTGAACTCGGCACTGCTTCTTTGTTTCAAAGCATCATAATATAAATCCAGAGTTTCAATTTTTTCCTTTGAAAGAGTTCTCTGTTTTTCCATAATCAGTTTTGCTAATTGTTCTTCTCCAATTTCAACTTGATTCCTTGCAGTTGCATATTTATCTTTAAGAGCATCTATTTCTTTTTGATTTGAACCTTCATGTAATTTTTCATCCTGTGCTTTTGCAGCAGCTAAATCATCATGAGCTTTTTTCAAATAATTTTCAACTAATCCAATTTTTTTATTTAATAATTCTTGTTCTCTATTAAAAGTTTCTAACTGAGATTCAATACTTCCTTTCTGAAATTCAGAAATAGCTTCCAATGATTTCATACTGTATTTCAAAACAATGGCTGATTTAATTGCTTCTTTATCCTCAACAATGTCTGTATGCTCATTCGCCCATTTTTCATATTGTGCAAGTTCTTCATTCAACTGAACAGACATCTTTGTCAATTCACTTCTTTGTGATACAGTCAAAGATTCATACATTTCCTCTAAACCTTCCAACATCTCTTTACCGCTTGCTTTAATAGCTAAATCCTGTTGTTTTTTCCTTGTAACAAACTCGGAAATCTTATCGGAAACAATTTGAAAACCGTCTGCTGTCAAATTTAATGCTTTAGCCATTGCTATGGTTTCTTCCTCACTATAACCCATAGATATTCCAGTTTCATATAACTGAGAAGCCAAAGACTTTAATGTTTTTTCATAGGAATCGTTTTCTATTTTTAATTGTCTTGTATGATCAATCCAACCAAAAGTAATTCCGTTTAAAAGTTTATGTTCTGTGGATAATAAATTAATCCAATATTTTTGAGATTTAAGAGAATCAGTCATTTTCTCAAAACTCTGTTGAGCAGTTTTTAATTCCAATTTAGTTAAAACCGCACTCAATTCTTTATAAGAAAGACTATTTAAATCAGTGGCATTTGCTTCCTTTAAAAGCACTTCTGTCAAATCTTTATGCTCCAAAGAAAATCTTTTTAAATGAGAAACAAAAGCAACTTCATCCTTTTGTGTTTTCTTTAAATTCTCATTCAAAATTTTATAAAGATCAGAATTTCCTTTTAATTGAATAGCCTCTTCTCCTAAAGCTAAAATTGAATTTTTAAGAGAATTTCTGTAGTTATTATAGACCAAAATTAAAGAGGAAATTATTGCTATGGAAAAGTATATAACTGGATTCATTGCAGCTATAGAAGCCTGAATAGTTTTTAAAGAAGCAATGAATCCTGTTGACATCGTTACAGACAACCCCATAGCATAATTCCATGCTTTTACTGCAATGGTTGCTAAAGTCAAACCTCCTACAAAAGCTGTCAAGGAATTTGTCAATGTACTCATATAAGAAGGAAGCGGTACTGCTATCAAATCTCTTGTTTGCGATATAAGCAAACTCAATACAGACATGGTTTCAGAAATTAAATTGGAAATTCCTGCTTCACCTATTGTAATAGCTAATTCTTTTAAACGAGAAATCAAATTATCAAATTTAGCTACGATACCTTCCATCTGATCTCCGGCCATACGAGCAGCTTCACCGGAATCATAAAGAGAATCCAAGGCTTGTTGGTAATCCCCTTGTTTAAAAGCCCGTACAATGGCTATTGCTGCATTTGCCCCTCTTTGCCCAAATAAACTATAAGCCTTTGATGTGTTAACAACTCCTCTTTCATTATCCCATAAAACACTGGTCAATGCTTCTAAAGAATCCTTATAACTGGATGTTAAAGGATTTATTTTATCCAAAGAAACACCGGCTGCTGAGTATGCCTCACGAAGTTTTTGACTTGGAGCAACAAGTCTGGATAAAACTTGACGAAGAGCTGTACCCATTGTGGAAGCTCTCATACCTGCATCAGCCATGACCATTAAAGAAGCAGCAGTTTCTTCAACGGATAAACCCATTTGAGAAGCAGTTAATCCAACATAATTGAATGCAGTTCTTAATTTTTCAACTGAAAGTTTGGATTCATTAATTGCCACAGCCATAACATCAGCTATTCTTGTGGATTCAAGAGAACTCATGTTAAAAGCAATCATTGTGGATGTAAGCAAATCCACAACAGGTTCCATTTTTTCCAAAGTACCTGTGGCCAAATTAACTGCGGCTTCAATTGTATTAATGGATTGAACAGCATCCAATCCAGCCTGACCCATAATCTCCAAACCATCAGCTATTTCTTTTGTGGAGTATCTTGATTCTTTGGCAACATTCCTCATAACATGACCAAGAGCAAATATTTCCACAGATGTTGCGTTCGTTATGGCACGTAAACTGGCTAAGGATTGATCAAAATCAGCTACAGCAAGTGCTGCTGTACGTATAGCCTGTGTTAATCCATATAAAAGAGCAGCAGATGCATAATACATCGCCAACTCTTTTATCTTTATAACAACTTGATCCATTAAGGGAATTTGATCTTTATATGCTTTCTGTAATGCTTTTTGGGATTCTGCTACTTCTTTTGCTTTCTGTACTTCAATTTCTCTTGCTTTTACGAGTTTATCAAGTTCTTCTCTTGCCTCAATATTAGTTTTACTTTGGTTTGCAATGGATGTGTTTAATTTTTTAATTTGTTCCTCATATCCCTTCATAGGAGGAAGTAATTCATAAATACCGTTTCTTACTCGATCAGTTACTTCCTTTGCAACACCCTGTTCTGTAGCATAATTCAATATAGCATTGGCTGTATTTTTATTTGCAGAAGCAGTGCTATTCAGAACAGTTTCCTGATCTCTTAAAGTATTCTCAAATTTCTTTGTTTCATCATTTATTTTTTGAGTATATTCAATTAATCCTTGCTGATTATTTTTATATTGGTCAGAACCTTTTGCAGCCTCAATCAAACTGTCAGCAATATTCCTGTTCTGTGTGATTAAGGATTCAGCAGTCTTTGCGTATTTTGTGATTGCCTCTGCATTATATTCAATTGCAGCCCGATTTGTTTCATGTCCTTCAGTTCTCTTTTTCAGTGCATCAGTATAAGCAGGAACATAATCAGAAAGCTGTCTGACCGCTTTATTTAATCCATAATATTCTTTACCTAATTCCTGAACAGAAAGTAGATCACTGTGATTTGCAATAAGGTGTTTCATCACACCATTGGTATTGGCGTCAATTTCTTTTGTAAGTGCCTGATATACCGTTCCTTGATCGGACAGTCTTTTATTTAAAACATCTTTTTCATTGGATAATCTTTTAGATAATTCTGTTGCAGTTAAAATTTTACCATTCGAATCAACAAAAGATTTTCCAGATGCTTCCATTTTATCAATCAAGACTGACTGCATGGATGCAACTTCAGAAGAAGCCTTTGAAAACTCATTTGCTCGCTTCGTTATATTATCCCAATGTTCTCCACTTTTCTTCTGTGTTTCACTGAACTTTGTAACTGCTCCAACATAATTTTCACTTTGATTCGTGAGTTTTGTTAAAGTAACACCAAAATCACTCAAAACAGTTTTTGTGTTTATTACTCCATTGGATAAATTTTTGTATCCTCCATCAATAGCTTTGATGGAACCATCCAACACATGATTTGCCAATGTGGTTAAAGTTGTGCTGTCTTTTAAAGCATCCTGAGCTTGACCATAGGAATGCATTGAAGGAGGAATTGAGGAAAGATGATCGTGGACAGATTTTAAAGACTTTGCAAACTTGACGCTTTCTTGTGATGTAGCATCATAATTTGTTAATCCATCAGTAAGGGCATTAAAAAAAACTTGGCCTTTTTCAGCAGTGGATACAAAAACTTTACCTAAAGCAGTGGTTTTAAAAACAGCATCGGTTAAATCAATTCCTAAATTTTTATTTGCTCTACGAATAGCTTCAACTGGAATGGCTCCAAGTTTTGCACTATTCGCATATTTATCTATGGCTACACTGGCCATGTTTGCTGAACTACTGAATTCCTTAAAATCCCCTGCTGTTCCTTTAACAGTCAATTTATGGAATTCATCGTCCAACTTTCTCAGTTCAGATAAAGCACCTTCAATTGCTACCTTATTCCCTTTTAATTGTTCTTTAACAAGTTTGGATGCTTCAGCATAAAGCTCACCTCTACGCTTGCCCTCTTTCTGGGCTTCGTTCATTTCCTTCTGAGCTTTTTCAGCTTCAGTCAATTCTTTGGTTACGTTTTGATTTGCATCACTAACCTTCTTCATCTCATCACTTATTTTGGATAAAGAAGAAACAGATGCATCTATGGAAGTTGTGAGGGTTTTTATGGCTGAGGAAACCCCAGCCATATTATCTTGGAAGGTTTTTGCAGAGGGGAATAATGATTGGATAGCTTCTCTTAGTTTACCAATACCTGCGAGAGCATCCGTTACATCAGCAGTAAATTTGGTGGCAAGTACTTGATCGGCCATAGTCTGTCCATCCTTTTATAACAAATCACCAGTAACTTTCTTGAAATGACTCATCATTTTTTGGGTCAGACTATCCCGATCCTTGTCGTTCAGTTTCTCATATTCAGCAGGATCACCGAATAAGAAATTGTTTTGTTTTTTTGCAGTAGGAGTCTGTTGAGGAGCAACATCAAGTTCTTTATCAAGGTCTATCCCATTTACAGCGGCCAAAAATCTGTGTCGTTTATATTCTCTTTCCTGATATGATTCATATAGGAAAAAGAGTTGACACATGCTTATTCCACCGTCTCTCCAGGACTTTCTGAGGATGTCATTGAGTTTGTATCCATAGACTTCACAGACTGTTGAGATTGCCTCTCCGAGACTGATTCCTTCTTCTTCTCCAAGAGGCTCTTCACGTTTTTTGATAAAGACTCATAATTCACTTCGTAAATCGCTTTGACGATAACCATCATCTGTTCATTGGACATTTCTTTGAGAACTGCTTCAGGACTTTCAGTTTCATCCAAAACCATTTTGAGGATTTCAGAAGCATTCGTTCTGATCTGTTCCAACATGAAAGCGACAAAAAGAAGATCGTTGTTCTTCACATCCTTGTTCGTCATAAAGACTTGGAGGGCTGAAGTTACAAGATTTGTGGCAGTGAGTTGATCGGAAACTGATAAAGGATAAATTTTGATACTCCTCAGATTACGAATGCCAATTTCGACATCCTTAATCTGAGGATTGAGACGAACCATTTCATCTGACGTATTCATAACATTCTCCTTAAAGGATTGTGGGGGTATCTCTACCCCCGTTTGAAAAAGGATTTACGCAAAAGCAATTCTGCCCAGAGGTTTATCATCCCATGCAGAGTTACCACCTGTTACTTCACTGTCAGCACGTTTTGCTTCAAACACAATCGGTGCAGCAGCAGCATCTTCCATCTTCAGATCAAGTTCCATAGATGCTGAAACCTGCGCTCTCGGAAAGATGATAGACATAGTATTTGTGCCATTGGGAAAAGTGTAAATCGCCTCCATACGTACATAATCCGGACTGACACGACCACCCAATTCAATCTCACCAGAATGCACATCGGTGTAGGTGGCAGGGTCTTTACCATAAGCAATTGCCAGATTGTATGGAGTGATTTCTTTGAATGCACACTCAAGCGAAGCTGCTTCACGGATTGCAGTTGTAAAATCTTCCAACAGAGGAAAACCAGATTCGAGTTTATACCAATCAGTTTTTCCGGTAAATTTGGTGTTTGCCAATGCCCCAATAGAATCAGATGCAGTCAAAGCAGGATGAACAGATGCAATGTGAGTTGCAGCTACTCCTACTCTGATCTGAGCTAATCCCAATGCGATAGTCGAGGAATCACGAGTCGTCGGCCCGGTACGTGCCATAATAAAATCTCCTTATTTAAAATTATTACAAAAGAAAAAGTAATTTACGTCAGATTTTAGGAAAACCTAATTGAAAATCGATCATGACTTTCTTTACCAAAAAAATGAAGAGAATGCAAACAGTTTTCAAATGTCCTTTGTAAACACAGGAAAGAAGTTGAGAACATTTTTATGTCCACAACTCCTTCTCAAACATTTAATCTGCACATTCCCATGAATAAGAATTTCAACTGGTGGATCAGTTCGATCTTCACTTTTCCCAAATATAAACTTCCACACTCCATTTGGAAGACGTTCAATCAATCTCTTACCACATTTTTCACAATTAACAAAAACCTTTTTATCACTCATTTAGAAGCCATCCTTGCTGTAAGAGTGAAAATTGAAAATTTTGATTTATCAGGAGCTTCCATACCGCCTCTTCCTTCATCACACTCTGTTACAACCATAGCTCCGTTTTGAATTTTTGTGTCTGCATCATAGAAGGGGATTCTCTTTAATCCATCTGTTGTTGTATTGTCTGTAAAAGCACCTACTACCTTATCACTAAGAATGGAAAGATTATCGCCTTCGTAATCCCTTCTGGTCACACAATAAATCATGAAATCAAATGCCGATAGAACTTCTCTATTCAATCCACCAATATCAACAAATATCCATTCAGACTGTGATTCTGCTGGAGGAAGAAACTCATCAAATATCGGTAATATTCCCAAAGAATCATGAAGTTCTTCCAATATGAATTTCTTTAAGGAATAAATGAAATTTCTTTTCTTGGATGTAGAATCAAGTTCCATACTGTGCCTTTATCATATCACAAAGATTGTGCATTTGATCTAAGAAAGTGGATTTGAATTTTAAAACACTTTCAAAAATATCTGGATCAACATCCAAATGTGAATTATCCAATAATTCAAGGAGCATTTCAATTTCAGTCAGTGTGAGTTTTGCTGTTACCGTAACTTCTTCCGGTTTAATATTAATTATATCCATTAGAACATTCCTTTAAACTTTTCAGATATTTTCTGTTGAAAATCTTCTTTTATCTTTTCATTCCAAAATCCACTATACACAATTTCTCGTGTTGGATTAATTACAGGACGTGCTGGTTGAGGGCCAACACTGACTTTACCTTTTGAAAAAGCTCCTCGACCAAATTCATTATAAAATAAATACTTCCAAATTGGAGTTCGTCTATCCATTTTAAATGAACTTGATTGTTCAGGAAGTATATTCTCATCTATGCCAACAGAATATCCTCCTATTGTTTTTGTTACACCAAAAGCATTGTACAGATAATTATAATTAATCCAAAAATCTTGAGGTCTTCCATGTTCTGCTTTCCAATTTTCCCAATAATTGGATAAAGGGGAAAATGCACCTGCAAACTTCTGGCTTGTGATATTCAAGATCAATTCAATTTTAAACTCATCAGCCATTTTCTTTACAGAAAGATCAGCTTGAGAAACAAAATCTTTTATAAAATTCTGAAATCCTGTTTCTATAGTTCTCAATTCTGGAATGATCTGTACGTTAATCAATGTTCCACCACAAACCCATTTAGAATATTCACTATCGGTTCACGTTCATTTGCAGGAAATAAGCATTTTGTGCTGATCTTTATTTCTTTCCTGAATAATCGTGGGCATATGGAATACTTTTCGTTTCCTAAACTCTTATAAAAAGCGAAGCATTTTGTTTTCGGTTCTTCCAATAAAACTGGAATGGATTCAAGTAAGGATTCGTCCAATGCTTCGTTATCATGCAAAATCATATACCAATCAGTTTGTATTCCTTCATAATCAATATTCTCAAATTTGTCAATAAAAACAATTTCTTTGATTGAGAAGGAATCACTTTCCAAAGACTTGATTGTTTTATTTCTATCCGATGCAGGATGATTCGATTTCTTTATAAAGAGAGTTAATTCCATTTTTTATATTTCTCCTCTAAGAGATTGCGGTACTCAATCATTTTCTCAGACGAAAGACCTTTCAATTTGACTTTTGTTTCATATTTCCCCGGAGTACCTTTATACCAGAACACATCATCCTTATCAAACTGCACATCATACTTCTCCGGATTCATATAAATATCACTGCCCGGCATTGGTTTGAAAATACTTATATCCAAATCATCCGGTTGTGTCTTTTCAATCCATTCAATCGTCTCATTAATCGTTCTTTCAGTTTCTCCTGGAAGACCAATGATGATAAAGGTCTTTGCTCTGATTCCGTGTTCTTGAAGAAGTTTGACAGCTTTGTGGTTCGTCTCTGGGGTAGAACCCTTCGTATTTCGAGCCAGAATCGCTCTGGAGCCACTTTCAACACCCAACCCTACTTCTACCATTCCCATTCTTTTAAGGTCTCTACAAACGGCTTCTGAGATCAAATCGGTACGGGAAAAACTTCTGAAGATAAATTTGCTGTCTGAATAGTAATCTGCAATCTGTTTCAGTCTGGATTTCGAGGATGTGAATACATCATCAAAAATCATAAATGCATCGAATCCAAATTCAACATTGATCTGATCTATTTCCTTGATAACATTCTTTGCTGATCTCAACTGCATATAACCAGGGATTCTTCCACAAAAACTGCATTTTCCCATACAGCCGCGTGTAGTCATGATTGGAGTAGCTTTTCTTCCATTAATTGTGTATTTATAATCATTAACTGGAAGAAGATGTCTATTTGGAATTGGAAAATCATTAAAAAAAGCAAACTCATTCTGATTCAACTGTTTATTGAATAATTTGAGCAATTGGATCAATTCATACCCGAATACCACTTCATTCGCACCGGCATTAAAACAATCCTGACGTTCATGAGTTGCATGAGGACCGCCTACCACCACAAAATGTCCTTGCTTCTTGAAATAATCGATTAACTCAAATCCTTCTTTTTTCTGAGCAGTGGTTAAGGAAATACCAACAAATTCCGTATCGATCATGTCCGGAGTATGACCAATCCCCATGTCATAACATTTTACTTCAATACCTTTTGTTTCCAAACATGAGGCAATATAAAGAATGCCGAGTGGAGGGAATACACCTGAATCAATCAGAAACGGACTATTCGGAAAAACCAATGAGATTTCATTTTCCATTAGTTTCTCCTTTGTAGTACCACATCAAAAGTTTCACTGGTATGAGGAATCGTGTCAATTTGAATCAATTTCAAAGTGGTTAATTCAGGAAGAATCTTTTCTTGAAAAAGTTTTGGTCCTATGTCAATTTGATGTGAAGGATTACTTCCAGGTTCACCAGCTTTCGGATATCTTCCACCTTCAATATCAGGCATCAACAAAACAATCCTACCTTCTTTGGCTAAAGATACTGACCAAACATTAAGATAAAGAATCATATCATCAATTGTTGGAAGGTCTTCAAGCATATGAGAACTGAAAATAAAATCAAACAAATCCTCACCATTCAGACAATGTAATCCATCTGAGATAATGAATTTTGGTCTGACTCTCTCTATATTCAGTTCATCTTTTCGTTTTAAAGAATTCTTAATTGCTTCAAGAGCTATCGGCTGTTCACTTTGATCCCCATAAATATCACATAAAGGACGAAGTAAAGGACAACTACCACATCCAATATCAGCACCTCTTCCATAAAGATATTCTTGAATATAAGCTACATTTTTTTGGAATTGAGGTCTCACTTCAGTTTCCACTTTTTCAAGAGTATTCATTTTCTTCCTTTCATGGATTGCAATTAACCGTAAATCCCACCGTCATTTAATTCTTTTTGATAAAAGTTCATAGCCTCTTTTGGATCAGGGAAATC
>JAQTTG010000009.1 GCA_028710885.1 Sulfuricurvum sp. | reverse complement strand
ACCCCGAGCCTAAACTACAACGGAGGCGATAGCTTTAGCGTTACCATCTCAGATGGCAATGGCGGCACAGCAACATCAACGGTCAACATCGGTGTTACCCCCGTCAATGATGCTCCAATACCAAACGATCCAACCAACCCGACCTTCGATCCTACCACCGGAAATTACAGCGTTAGTACACCAGAAGATACCGCAGTATCGGGACAAGTAGTCGGAAGCGACGTGGATGGAGATACATTAACCTATGCAAAAGCAACGGATCCGGTACACGGAGTGGTCGTTGTTAACCCTGATGGAACATGGACCTACACCCCGAGCCTAAACTACAACGGAGGCGATAGCTTTAGCGTTACCATCTCAGATGGCAATGGCGGCACAGCAACATCAACGGTCAACATCGGTGTTACCCCCGTCAATGATGCTCCAATACCAAACGCTGTTACGGTAACTGGCAATGAAGATACTGAAATACCGCTTATTTTGACAGGAAGTGATGTTGATGGGACAATTGCAAGTTTTGTAATTACCTCACAACCACTTAACGGTGTATTGTACTTAGATGCTGCAATGACTCAAATTGTTGTTACAGATACTGCATATACAGCAAGTTCAAATGCAATTTCACTTTACTTTTTGCCAGATAGCAACTGGAATGGGGATACAACTTTTAATTATAAAGCAATTGATAATATAGGGCTTTCATCTTCATCTGTACTAGGTACAATACATGTTTTACCTGTAAATGATGGAACTCCGGTAGCATCGAGCGAATCTTTTGGATCATATTTAGGTACACCACTTATCATTACACAGGCTTCATTACTTGCTAATGATTCTCTTCCGGATCATGCTCATATCCTCTCGATAGGAACACCATCAAGCGGTTCCTTGGTTGATAATCTAGATGGCACGTATACTTATACCCCTTCGGCAATAGGAACGGCAACATTTACCTATACACTGATAGATGACAATGGTGATACATCAACAGCTACAGATTCGATTATTACCTATAATGCAGGTGATGATTTAGCAACAGTCAACGAATCGGCATTGTCTAACGGGACAGGTGGAGGAACAACAATCGCTACTGGTAATTTATTTACCAATGATATTGGTAATACATCTATCACTAGTATTCAAGTAAATGGCGGAACGACAATTACAGATGGCAGTGTGAATGATACAGATGCACGAGCCGGATACATAGGTGCAAACTCAACGTATGGAAATTTTGTTGTCCAAACCACAGGTGCTAATGCAGGTGACTACACTTATACATTACTGCACGCAGCAACTAATACGTCTACAACTAACTACAGTGCTCAAGATGTTTTCACCTACAATGCCAATGGTTCATCGGCAAATTTAAATGTGACGATTGTTGATGATGCACCTACGGCCTCGGATCAAGTTGTTACCGTTGCACAAAGTAATACACCAAAATATTCTTTGGTCTTTGTCATAGATACATCTGGAAGTATGGCTGATTTAGTAAAATTAGTGAATGCGGATGGCAGCGTTACGCTTACGACACGTTTGGCAGCTGAAAAAACAGCATTGAACTCTTTAATTACTGAATACTTTAATCAGGCTTCTGATATTCAAATTAAAATTGTAAATTTTAATTCAACTGCTAACATTATGAATGGTGGCGCTGCATATACGACAAAAGCATCTGTTTTAGCAGCTATTAACGGATTAGTTACGGGTGGAAGCACTAATTATTCAGATGCATTGGCTAAAACCATGACAGCTGTAGGAACAACTCCTGTCGCAGGTAGAGAGAACTATGTCTATTTTATGTCGGATGGTGATCCGACAGCTGGAGATACTACTAACCCAGTTTCTACAGCTACGTATACTCCAAATTATACGACGTACCTTAATAATAATCCATCGGTACATTCGTATGCAATCGGAGTTGGTTCTGGAATTACCAATACAACTTTTTTAAATCAAATAAATAATGTTGATGCTATGGGTGATGGTGTAAAAGATCCTGCGACTATTGTAGCGGATGTTAATCAATTAGAAAATACATTATTGTCTACGGTACCCTCTGCTTTTGGAGGCAGTATTGTTACTGCAACAACCGGTACACAAAAGGTTTCTTTTGGTGCGGATGGTGGTTATATCCAATCGATTACGCTCTCTTTAGATACTGATAATAACAGTGCAACACCCGATATCGATGTAACGTTTACGTACGATAAAGCAACGAATCAAATTACAAGCAGTGTTCCATTAACCGGATTGCCGTTGAATGCGGATACGTTGACACTCAATCAGACTATTGGGTTTAAAAATGGTACTTTGGTCTTTGATTTTATTACAGGTACCTATAAATATTTTACCGACACTACTCCTCAGGGTACATCATTTAATTTATCATTTATCGCGGTAGATAATGAGGGTGATAATGCACAAGCTGTTCAAACCATTACAATTATTGATGGAAAACCTTTTGCAAATGCTGATACTGATACACTTTACGCAATTAATACCTTTTTTGATGGTAATGTTATCACCGGTTTGGGAACGGATGGGGGAACACAGCTAGGGTCGCAATTGACTAATTTTGCTGTGCAAGGATCAGGTGCAGATTCTATTGTGAATGGTGCATTTGTCTCTTCTATAAACTTTAAAGGTACGGTTTTTGATTTAACTACCAATAGCAGTGGAACAGTATTAGGAGGTACATATTCGATCGCATCTGGCAAATTAACATGGACGAACAGTACCACGGGAAGCACACTCATTTTTGCTGAAAATGGCTACTATAAATATACTCCTCCGACTGTTGATGTCCCAGTACCTTCAACGAGTTTGATAAATAAACTGATTACCTTGACAGCAGCTCCGCTTGTAGCTGATGGAATTACCTTGCAAGGAGAACTACCAAGCAGCACCGTACCTGGTTCCGCTGCATTAAACTATACTACCGGAACATCAGGGGGTGTTGCTGTAACGGGCGGTACTAATAATATGCTTGATAATCTTGAGTCATTAGTAATTACGTTTAATCATGCTACCTATGCTCTTGGGGTTCAAAATTTACGATTTGCAATTACCAATAGTGGCGCAACTGAAGCAGTAACTTACACTGTTTACGGTATTGATGGTCAGGAGCTCGGACAAGAAACGATTGCCGCAACATCAACAGCACTGTTTGCCCTGAGTGGTAAATACAGTAATGTAGGCTCCGTTGTAATGCTATCCGATACCGGGACGGCTGTTCGTCTTTATCAGCTCGAATTTGATGTGCCGACTAATAATGCTTCGGCGACCCCTATAAACTCGGAAATTATTGATTATACGCTGACCGACTCACATGGTAATACATCATCGACTACATTGACACTCAATATTGAAACGAACCATTATGCCGGTACTTCTGCAGGTGAAACAATTACGGGTAGTAATGGGAATGATGCTATTGCAGGTCTGGGTGGAGATGATATCCTATATGGTGGAACTGGGAATGATATTATCCAAGGTGGAGATGGTAATGATACATTGTACGGTGAAGCCGATAATGATACCCTCTCAGGTGGAGCAGGAAATGATATTTTATACGGCGGAGCAGGAAACGATACTCTTCGTGGAGATGCGGGTGATGATACTTTATACGGTGGGGATGGGAATGATATTTTAGATGGCGGAGCCGGTAATAACTCTATCTATGGAGAAGCAGGTAATGATCAACTCACGTATAACACCACAGATCTTGTTTTGGATGGTGGTTTAGGTTCAGATTCTCTCGTATTGTCTTTGGGCTCATCTATCGATTTTAGCTTACTTGATTCCACGAATAATCCTATTAAAAATATGGAAATTATTGATTTGACATTAAATGGGGATCATTCAATAACGAATCTTTCACTTCAAGATGTTATTGATCTTACGGATTCGAATAAACAATTAATTATATTTGGAGATTCTACAGATCACGTAACAATCAAAACAAATACAGCTCATAACGATTGGTTTACGAATGGGACAGCTACGGTGACAGATACACACAGTGTTGGTCACATGATGAATGTGTATCAAAATAATCTTGACCCAACCGTTACTCTTTATGTTGAACAGACAATCGATCAGCATCTTGTTTAATGATTAGAATAATCAATGCGCGAGAAGCGTATTTGATTAATTAAAATAGAGTTAAGATAAAGAATTGATAGTGTATAGTCTATTAAAATAATCAATGCGATAAGTTTTAAAAGGTATTCCTAATGTCATCACAACTGATAGGGCGACAGCCGATTATTGATCATCACGGAGACATAGTAGCTTATGAGCTATTTTATGAATCCTCTTCACTGCAGCAAAAAAAATCAGAATCTACTCAGGCATCTGTTATTGTAGCGTCTCTTATTGATACATTTAGTGTTAAAACAATTTTGGGAAACACGTTGGGATTTATCAAAATAGATGAAACTTTTTTAATGAGTACGTTTATTAATTCCGTTCCTAAAAATTTATTTGTTTTCTCTTTACTAGGTAGTATTAATATTACTAAAGAAACTCATGAACGTATTAGAGAACTTCATGCACAAGGGTATCTATTTGCTCTTCATGATATTGACTTTAAAACCACCGGTACCATTAGACGTTTTGCTACAGTTATCCCATTTTTGAGTTATATAAAGATAAATTTAAAAAATTTGCCTCAGGAATATCTGGCAAAACTTACAGAAACATTTAAAGCATATCAGGTCGATTTTATTGCCACAAATATCAATACTAATGAAGAATACGCGATTGCAAAAGCTTTTGACTACAAATATGTAGAAGGATATTTTTTTAGTGAACCGGTAATCATTGAACATAAAACAATAGAGCCAAAAGCGATGGCGATTATTCAACTCTATAATATGCTTAAATCGGATATATCGATTGAAGAATTAATATCTACATTTGAATCGAATCATGAACTTACAATACAGTTGTTGCAATACATAAATTCAAGTTCTTTTTTCTTTTCAAAAGAAGTCTCATCCATACATCAAGTTCTAACGTTATTAGGCCGTGAACCTCTTTCCAATTGGTTGTTATTATTGCTTTATGGTAAATCGGTTAATCACTCTAAGTCCCAATCGGCATTAATGCAAATGGTTTCTAAACGCTCGGCATTAATGAAAGGTCTCTATAAACTGATGTATCCTAATTCCAAGCAATCTGATGAAGATAAAGCATTTTTTGTAGGGGTTATGTCATTGTCTAGCACGGTTATGTCAATGCCATTAAATCTCATATTAAAAGAGATTAATCTCTCGGATGATGTTAATAATGCTTTACTTGAACAAACAGGGGTTTATGGAGAGTTATTGATAGCAGTTGAAGCGATTGAGAAGTTCGATGTAGAAAAAATTAGAGAGTTTATAGCAAAATACTCTATAGAGACTACACCATTTTTACGACTCATGTCAGACATCAGCACTAAGTTTTAATGATAGAGAGATTTTATGAATAATCCATCTTCGTATAACCCTTTATACGATTTATATAAAGAGTATCTTGGGGATATGACATTGCTGTGTGTCGAAGATGACAAATTTTCACAAATGCTCTATCCCTTGCTTTTTGAAGATATCGTATCAAAAGTCATTGTTGCGAATGATGGAGAAGAGGGGTATGAGCAGTATCAAAAGAATCATGTAGATATAATTATTACAGATTATCATATGCCTCGTCTTGACGGTCTTGAAATGATTCGAAAAATCCGTCTTGAAAATCCTTTTATCCCTATTATACTTGTTACAGCTATCGATATTTCAGATGTTATTATTGAGGCATTAAAGTTACACGTATCTAATTTTATTCGTAAACCGATTGATACAGAAGAAGTTTTTGAAGCAGTTGTTATGGCTGCAAAAATTGTTATCGGCGAGCGCTACATAGAAGCAGAACGAAGTAAAAAAATTCATGAACTTCAAGAAAAAGAGCGATACAGTCTCTATCAAGAACAGATTGCATTTGATAAAGAACTTGCAATTTTACGAAATGACTTTTATTATCAGAGATTGGAATGTGAATGTTGCTCCGATGAGAGTGTTCTTATCCCTGATTTTATTTATCGTCCTCTTGACATACTCAGCGGTGATGCTTATTCTGCACGTATGATCGATAACCATCGAACTCTCTATTTACTTGTTGATGGGATGGGTAAAGGTGTCTCAGCATCGCTAAGTGCGATGCTGATGACAGCGCATATCAACTATAGTATTGACATCATGCTTGAAAATAAGCAGTTTGATTTACGTGATTTGATCAGTGATGCAATGAACTATATTCGACCGATATTGTTGGATGATGAAATGCTGTCTATCGATTTTATTGTGATAGATCAAAATGAGAATAAAATGGAGTATGCAAAATTTGCAATGCCACCGTCATTGTTACAAAATTTATCAAAAAAAATCACAAAATTAAAATCGAATAATCCACCAATGAATAAGTATATACGTACATTTGAAATTGCTCAAATAGATATATCTTCTATTATAAAATTTCTTTTTTGTACCGATGGTGTGGTTGAAAATACGCTCAAAGGCGGTAAGGGGATTTATGCGGATCATTTGGATGAAGATTTTTTAAATTCTTACACGAAAGAGGAATTGAAAAAGTATTTTTTTGAAAGAATTGATGTTCAAGAAGATGATGTGACCTTTATTTTTATTAATTGTTTTGCTTTTGAAAACAAGATGCTATATCATCGTCATTTTACGACAGCACTTAGTGCGCTTGATGAAGCTGGAAGTTGGTATGAGTTACTTTGGAAAAAAAATGTTCCGGATGATATGACCATGATTGCCAATGCTCAGATTGTTTTTACAGAATTAATGATGAATGCTTATGAACATGGAAATCTTGGAATAGGATCACAAGCAAAACACGAATTAATAGCAAAAGATTCTTATATTGATATATTGATGGAACGAGAAATTTATTGTGTTAAGCAGATTGATGTAAAAATTTATTTGATAGAGAAAGAGACAAATCGTTATCTTGTGACGCAGATTACGGATGAGGGGGCTGGTTTTGACACAAAAACACTCAGTAAAATTTTTAGAAACACAGCTCAGTATAATGGTAAGGGCGTTTATTTATCTCGACAGGCATCTATGGGACTTTATTACAATAAGGTTGGAAATTCTGTTATGTTTTTACATAAAATATCATAATAATAAAAAAAACGCTACAATTAATTTATGTAAAAGGATTGGATATGGAGAGCAAAATTACCGATGCACATAGTCATAGTGTGGTAACAGTAACGGGAATAGTTAAAACGATTGCTGAGACTGTAATATTGAAAGAACAAATTGGAACATTACTGCAACGTGATCCCCAAAAAAAAATCGTAATTGATTTCATAGATACATTTGTCATCCCCTCAGCACTTATAGGGACATTGCAAAAATTTATACTTAGTGATAACGCTCAAATCTCAGTGATTGCAAGAGTACCTCAATTATATGAATTGCTAGACAATCTATGTTTGACAACACAATTTAATGTTATTCAAAAAATGGGATAAAGGGAAACAATGACCAGTATTCGCCGTTCAATCGGACTCAAAATAGTACTCTCTTTGATAGCTATTTTGCTGATTACTTCTGCTGGATTACAATGGGTGGTAACACAAGAATTTGAAGAATCTCAGCTGGAATCAGGAAAAAAACATCTTCAAATGCTTAGCGCATCTGTTTTTCAAACTATTCGCGGTGCGATGAATTTGGGTGATCCGGAAGTAGTTGAAGCAACTCTCAAAAAAGCAGGTGAAATTAAAGGGGTAAAAGAACTTACAATTTACAAATCTCCCCAAGTAATTGAGTTATTTAAACTTCCAAAACCATCTCCACTTCCACAAGAAGTTGACAATGTATTCAAAAATTCTCAGGCAGCAACAATTGTCAGCGAAGATGGGCATACAATGAAAATTCTTAGTCCACTTATTGCTACTGATGAATGCATGATGTGTCATACAAATGCAAAAGTAGGAGATGTGCTTGGGGTTATGGATTTGGAATATTCATTAGAAGATCTTGAAAAAGATATTTCAGTGATGACGACAAAAACGGTTCTTACTATGATAATAGGAGCAATTTTCACCATTCTTATTTTAATGATGATATTGCGCCGAATTATTGGCACACCACTAAATGAACTACTTCAGCGTGTGAAAGATCTTTCCGGTGGGGAAGGGGACTTAACCGCTCGGCTTAGCGTAAACAGTGAAGATGAACTGGGAGAGATAGCCAAAAATATTAATCTCTTTATAGAGAAAATACGACAAGTCGTCGAAACAGTTCTTGCTACGGCATCTGAATCTCAAAAGATAGCGTCAGTTTTATCTGCACATGCTATTTCCTTGCAAAGCAGTACCATTACACAAAGTACTAAAGTTGAAGAGTCTAAAAAGCTCACAGAGCTTGTTGAAAAAGATCTTGATCGAAGTGAAGAGTATTCAATTCAAACAGCAGAAGAGATGTATAAAAGCTATCAGGCACTTGAAACAATGGTTGTTTCTTTGGATGATGTAGTTTCTAATATTTTGACTGCCAGTTCACGAGAGATTGAAACCAGTGATAAAGTTGTGCAAACAGCGCAACAGACGGTAGAAATTAAAACAATCCTTACCATTATTCGTGATATTGCAGACCAAACTAATCTATTGGCCCTAAATGCAGCGATTGAAGCAGCTCGTGCTGGAGAGCATGGACGGGGATTTGCCGTAGTCGCAGATGAAGTGCGTAAACTTGCAGAGCGGACACAAAAAAGTTTATCTGAGATAGATGCGACTGTAAATATTGTTGTTCAAAGTGTTGAGGATGTTAGCAAAACGATGCATGAGAATGCAGAACGTATAAACCATATTAGCGTAGAAGCTACAATGGTAAAAGATCAGGCAGATGAAACAAAAAATACTAACAAAGATACCAGTGAGATTGCAAAAAAAGCATCCATGGAAGTTGTATCGATTGGTCAGCGAACGAAAGAGCTAATGAGCAAAATGAATGAAACATCTCATCTGGCAGCAGAAAATGAACATATAGCCAATGAGCTTCAGCAAATTGCGGGTAAACTTGATCAAGTGACACGTGATCTTACTCACGAACTGGGTGCTTTCAAGGTTTAAAACTATTAAGTCCCTAGTTTTAGAAGCACATTTTGATTTATTAAATTTATATCGATTAATATGCTGTTTATCTATTCATTTCAGATGAACGCTTAATAATCGAATGAGCCATATTGGTAAATATCAAGTAATGTAACGGGATAAGAATGTACCAGTAGAGCCGACCGGCAATTCCATCGGGATAAAAATAGGCACTTTGGACCAATTTCCCGTCATGAATTTTAAATTCCAGCCATGCTTTTCCCGGCAATTTCATTTGGGCGAACAGAAGCAGCCTTTCATTTTCAACCAAATCCACCACTTTCCAAAAATCAACACTGTCACCAATGCGTAGACCCTCTGGATCGCGTCGCCCGCGATTGATTCCTGCTCCTTTGAAAAGTTTATCGATAAAACCGCGTATGTTCCAGAGCCAATCATAACCGAACCATCCATGTGCTCCTCCGATTTTACAAAAGCTTTTATATACTTGCTCAGGAGAATATGTTTCGAGTGCAACGATTCGTCGATCGATAAATAATGCATCAGCAATGTCGTATTGATGATGTATCTCCCATACTCCTGATCCGCTGTCGCTCCATCGGCTAAGTATTTGGTTGGATTCAATCTCTTTGATAGCTGTTGTGACGCACTCTTCGAGTGTACGAGGAGTAATAGAAAAATACATGTGACGTAAATTATTTGTGACGATTACTTCACTTTTTAGACCCTCGATTAGAGAACTGGCAACACTGTAAGGGACAGGGGTAAAAAGGGCAAGCCAATAAGATGAAAGTTTCGGTGTTAGAACATTTACAGGTATCAATGTGCGTTTTAGTCCCATCGCTTTGCCGACACGAAGCATTAGTTCACCGTAGCTCATAGTCTCTTCGCCTAAGTCTATCATGAGATTCTCTTTTGGTTCTATTGAAAGTGAATTGACAAGATAGCTGATGATATCATCAACACCAATCGGGGTGATAGGAGTGTTTACCCACTTAGGGGTAATCATAATCGGGAGTTTTTGGACAAGATTACGGATGATTTCAAAACTTGCACTGCCAGAGCCGATGATTACACCGGCTCTTAGCCATATACACTGCACCTTATCAGGACGTGAACTGAGAATCTCTCCTGTTTCGATACGGCTGAGGAGATGTTCACTTCCGGTTACTTTGTCACCGAGCCCTCCGAGATAGATAATCCGTTTTACATTTTGACGTATGCAGGCATCGAGAAAGTTTTGAGCGCTTTGACGATCGAGTTCTTTAAAATTGCCATTATTGAGACCATGAATCAGATAATATGCCGTATCAATATCTGCTAAAACATTATCCAGGGTTTCAGGACGGAGAACATCTGCAGCGAAAATTTCAACATTGAGATTATTAGATAAACTCTCAACGTTGCGTACCATTAAGCGTAATGATATATCAGGTACATGTAAAAGGGCATGTTTGAGCCGTCTGCCGATATAGCCGTTGGCTCCGGTTAAGAGTATTTTTTTCATGATAATATCTCCTTTAAAGTGATCTTTTGAAATATTTTAGTGCACGTTCGGAACTCTCTTTATGATCAACGATCTGTGGGATAGGTGTGGCATCTTTGAGCCATCGGTGGGTATAGAGACCATCTTTGTCAAATTTTTGGGATTGAGTGTAGGGGTTGAAAATTCTGAAATAAGGTTGAGGATCAATGCCGGTTCCGGCACTCCATTGCCATGAGAGAATATTACTCGCTGCGTCGTAATCCATCAAATATTTTGCAAAAAATGCCTCTCCCCATTGCCATGGTAGGAGGAGATTTTTCGTAAAAAATGATGCAACAATCATCCGAACACGGTTATGCATCTCTCCGGTCTCTAGTAACTGTCTAATCCCCGCATCGACGATGGGGACACCTGTCTTGGCAGCACAAAAGGCATTGAAAAACTCATTATTCTCAATTCCTCTAAAGTTATAGCGGAAATTTTGGTGTGCGAGATGGGGAAAATGATAGAGAAGCATGGCGTAAAAATCCCGAAAGATGAGCTGACGAAAAAATGGTTCGGTATCAATCCCTTTTTCTTTTTGAGCTGTAAGCCATCGGAGGATTGCACGGATCGATATCGTCCCAAAACGTAAATCGGTACTAAGACCTGAGGTGGCAGAGAGTGCCATAAAATCACGCTTAACACTGTAGTTGGAGAGCTGAGCGGCAAAGAGATCGAGTTTCTGTTGTGGTGAGGTCAGCTGATCGTGTGTTAAAGATTGAGGGATAAAACCAATTTGCTCAAGTTTTATGGGATGAAAAGTCTCCCTTGTATCGTCTATTTTATGGAGAACTTGATAATCAAAAGAGATGAGCTGTTGAGATGTATGCCTGTACTCATATTGATGTACGGGTTGAAAGAGTATTTTTGCACGATTGTAATAAGGGGTAAAAACGAGATAAGGGGTATCGTCATTTTTTAGTATTTCATCGGGTTTAAAGATATAGGTGTCGTGTACAAACGTAAAAGGGAGCAAATGGGAAATATTACGATCGCGTTCACATGCATAATTGTCATAATCTCCCGAAGCACACACTTCATCGTACGGGCTATTTTGAAGTATGCTTTTAAATACATCGGTAGGATTGCCGTAAAAAATGGCTAAATCAAGTCCGATGGTCTGGAGAGCAGATTTGAGCTGTACTACAGCATGAAAAATAAATGCGACTCTACGATCATTATGCGTGAGAGACGATAGAATCTCGGTGTCAAAAATAAATATCGGAAGAACTTCACCCTCAAAAAGGAGTAGGGGATTATCTTCTACTCGTAAATCACGTCGAAACCACAGAATTCGCCGCATGGTTATTTCCCGCCGTCGATGTGTGAGCGAAGAGAGAGATTTTTAGGATAGGGATTGAGAAATGTCTGATCGAGCAGATAGATAGTGTTGTATTTATTGGCATAGAGATGTATCGTAGACACCGGGACAATGAGAGGGATGATTTTATTCGCATAATCGGAAATTTGAGTGTGAAGGGTCTCTTTTTCGCTTTTACTCAGCTCTTTTTTGAAGAATCCAACCAGATGTTCAAGGACGTTGCGGGTTCGTTTGATGGAGCTTTTGCGTGAAATAGCCGTTTTAAATCCCATCTCATACAGTGCTAGCAGTGTCGTGAGTGATTTTTCTTCTCGATTGGCTACAACGTTACCAAGTTCGCGGTAGAGAGCTTCGTCTTTGGATTGAAGCATAAATTTGTTGATCGTATGAAAACGGACGAGATCACCTAGTGTGGGATGAGAAGCTTTGAAACGCTCGAATGCATCATAAGCAAAAATCTGCATAACGAAGTTTTCACGCAGCCATGCATCTTGCAATCTCCCTTCTTCTTCCATTGGCAGCAGTGGATATCGTTCACGGCACATACGCGCAAACACGCCATCCTCTTTGGACTCAACCATGCCGTTTTCGAGATAGAGTTTGGCACTTTTCATTCCACAGCTGGGAGATTTGGATTTAAAGATGATGCCGCAAAGATGGTGCATCTCAAGTTTTGAGAGTTCTGACTCAGAAGCTATATGGAGCGATTCGGTGAGATTAGCACCTGTTTTATTTGAATGGACGCTTATATCACCTGCTTGATTCACCAGACGCACCGAAGGGCGTGGTGTACCAAAAGCAATGTCTTCAGGGCAAAAAGGGACAAATTCTGCATATGCCCCCAACTCATCGGTGATGAAATGGTCGTGTTTATGTCCTCCGTCAAAACGGATTCTTTCCCCTAACAGACATGCTGATATGGCAAGTTTCATGCTAATACCCCTTGATTTGATTTAATTGTATCTCATATATAGAAATAAATACATGTTAAAATTCCAAGTATGAAATAATTATTTGTAAAAATTTTATTGGTTTGATCTGCAAACCTCACAAAAGGCTTATGTATTGAGTATCTATGCATTACAATCACCCGCAGGCGGATTTTTAGATGAAGATTTAAATCATTTTAATAAAATATTTGATGATTGGTGTGTGCAATTTGATAATTTTGAAGATGCTATTATGATTGCCAGTACTCTGGATAAGAAAAGATTTTCAGATGTTGTAGAAATCACACCACTGAGCTATCCTAAATATTTTTTTCATAATCTACAAGGGATAATACACGCTACTCGCGAAGTAGATGGAAATATCATATGTATAGTCGAACCATTTATGGGATCAAATTTTCGTATTGCTGTATGTAATTTAAAAACTAAAGCCGTTAAATTAACAGCAACTAAATATAAAAATACTATGAGTGTCGAAGGTGCTTTTGCAAATTTTGTCATCAGAGATCAGGGTGATGATGAATACGTGCAGTAGGATATTTTTTATCCGTTTACAGCTTATGGATTTTTAGTGGATAAAAGAGTATAAAATTTGAAAAGAGCTGTAGTTGCCAATATCATTGAGCCTAATGCGACAAAAAACATCGACAAACCAAAAAACTGTACAAAGGGATGAAAAATAATCGGTGAACAAAATTGCCCTGCATAGAGTGAGCTGGTTAAATAGCCGGATGCCTTGATCCGCTTTGTATGATGTGCTTTTTGAAGCATCCATGCTGTTGTCGTAGTCATTAGTAATCCACCGCTAAATCCCATGATCGGTGACGTCAAGAAAAATAGATAGACATTATGGATATTGCCGATAGCTATAAAACCTATCGACATGATAATTAAGCCAATCAGGTAAATATTTTGAAAATCAAAATGTTCTTTCAGCTTTGCAAAACTTAGAGCACCTAGAGCATTTGAAGCCATAGCAGAAGAGATAATAAATCCTGCCAAAGTTCCACTGGCTTTAAAATGGTTTATGATTAAAAAAGGCATTTGTGTCGGTAAGGTATAAAAAATCAGCATCATAAAAAATGCCAAAAGATATACACGAAAAAGCGGGGTGCTGATTTCTCCCGAATCGTCATCATTTATGAGGGTGTGAGGTTCTTTTAAAAAGAGTATGACCAATGGCAAGATGAGTAATCCGATGAGGTATATTCCAAAAGGGTAACGCCAATGGTGATCACTCAGCATTCCACCTCCTCCGATGAATAAGACTCCTCCAATCGAGATAAATGCGCTTTGCAATCCCATAAATTTATGTCTGGCAGGTCCTTGAAAATAATTTCCGACTAAAGAGGTTCCTACAATCATTAAAACAGCTATAGCAATCCCTAAAACCATTCTCGAAATCAGCAGGAGATAAATATCATTCAAATACAATCCCGAACTACCTGCAACTGCAAAAAGGCTCAAACCGAATAATGCACTTTTAATCGTGGAGGTTTTATGAATTAAATGTCCTAAAAACGGTGCTAATACAGCTACTACGATAGAAGGGAGGGTAATCATGAGACGAGAGAGCAAATCAATATTAGGAATATGTTTAAAATGTTCCCCTAAATGCGGAAGAGAGGTGATAATAGCCGCATTGGACATTACTGTAAGCATTGCAATACCGAGTAGGGCTGCTTTTACACCTTTGCTTATCTGATTCATAGCGTATAAATTTGCTTAGAGTGCAATGTTTAATGTATCCATAATGGTTTTTTTTGACATTTGCGGATTATCAAAGTAACGATTTTTGATTTCATCATCTAAGATAGCGATATCATCAAATAATTCAGCATCATCTTTATGGGGGAAATAACGTGACACTTCTTTACTGATAGCTTCAGCATAACTTTCATCCAAATCTTCAGAATCCATTAAACCGATACGGCTGCAGTGCTCTATCGTAGAGAGCGCACGAAGATGATAAAGCATATCCAACCGTACATCATTTTGTTCTTTGTTGATAAGAGCATTGAGTGCCGTTATCTCATGTTTGTAAATTTCGGTAGATTCTTTGATTTGTTGCGATTTTTCAGGAGAAATGGTCATTTTTAATCTTTCAAATGGAGTGATATATCTCAAATAAACATTCAATTTTACATGACAAAAGTAGTGCTCTAGGTTAATGATAAAATATACACATGAGATTCAGCGCTATTGCTGTAAAATTGTAGAAAATAGCTATTTTAAAAGGTGTTTTGTATATGAAAAATATGGTTCCAAGGCAGTTAGTATTAACCTGGATTTTTTTCTTTTTTGCTGTTGGTTTGATCGTATTATTTATTTCAACCGACCGATTGCTTTATTCGGATCAAGTGAAAAAGACTGCTTTAAATAATGCAATCGGAAAAACTGCCGAACGAGAAACCTATCTAAAAAAATTTCTAGCTGATTCTGGCAATATCCTCATAGCGATAGCCCATTCTGATAATTTTAAAAGTTATTTACGAGGGGAAAATGTCGATTCAAAATCACAATTTCTCATGATGGCTCAGAGCAACTCATCCATAATGCAATTACGCTATTTAGATAAAGAGGGAATGGAAAAAATCAGAATTGATCGCCATGATATAGGCAGCGATCCTTTTGTTGTAAAAGAGAATGCTCTGCAAAACAAATCAGATCGTTATTATTTTAAAGATTCACGTCATAAGCCTCTTGAAAAAGTGTGGTTTAGCAAAATAGATCTCAATATTGAACATGATCAAATTGAAAAACCGTATAAACCTACTTTGCGCGCTATTTTGCCGATCAGTGATAACAATGGTAAGTTTAACGGTATTGTGATCATTAACTATTTTATGGGGCCGTTTTTAGATCAGTTTTTCAATGCACCGCTGTATGATATGATTTTGGCTGATGGAGCGGGATTTCCATTGATCCATTATCAAAAAGAAAAGAATTGGGGGTTTTATCAAAATCCGAAAATTAACCTGATCGATGAATTCAGCGATAAATTTAATGCAATATTCTCGGGCAAGCTATATACCGATGATTCTATCGTCTCTCGAAAACTTGATGTCAATATTAGCGGTGATCTGTATTTGATTTTACAACTCAAAAGTTCCTATCTGATAAATGAACACAAAAATACCCTTGAAGAATATTTTGTTATTGGATTGATAGTCATGGCGCTCTCTTTTATAGCCAGTTGGTTTTTATCGGGACTGCTCAGAAATCTAATATCTGCATTGTCGAAGGCCAAATTTGAGGAGATGCATCAAAGATTGGAAATCGCTGAAAAAAGTAAACAAATACACGATTCACTCTTTTTTGAAAAAGCAATATTTGACAATGTTGGTTATGCCATTATCCATACTGATAAAGACGGATTGATTAAAACCATCAACAAAGAAGCAGAAAATTTACTCGGGTATACCAATGAAGAGTTGGCAGATAAATATTCACCTGAGCTTTTTCATTTTATGCCGGAAATGACAAAACGATCCAAAGAGATTTCAGATGAAATTGGAATCGAACTTGAACCGGGATTTAAAGTATTGGTTGCTAAAAGTAATCTCAACCTTCATAATGAGTATGAATGGGAATATATAGCTAAAGATGGTACTCACATTCCTGTTTCGCTGGTAGTGACTGCCATACGCGATGAAAATGATGAGATACTCGGATATCTCGGTGTAGCTAAAGACATCAGGCTTGAAAAACAGCATACTGCTGCACTATTACAAGCGGAAGAGAAGTTTTATACATTGTTTGAAGAATCACTCGATGGAATTGTATTGATCGATATCGAAACGCAAAAAATGGTTGATTTTAATACTAAAGCATTTGAGATGTACGGATATACAAAAGATGAGTTTGCAGATGTACTGACAAAAGATTTAGAAGTTATTGAGAGCGAAGATGAGATAAAAAATCGACAGCAGCGGATACTCGAGCAGGGATGGGATCGCTTTGAAACGGTACATAAAACAAAAAACGGAAGACTAAAAAATATTTTTGTCAGTGTAAAAATTATGCGTATCTCGGAAAAACAGTATCTCCATGCCACGTTTCATGATGTAACCGCTCAAAAAACATTAGAAGATCAAATTATTCAAGAGAAGAATTTTATTTCCACCATTATCGATAATGCCAACTCTATCATCGGAGTAATCGATTCTACCGGAACTATGATTAAGCTGAACCGTTACGGTCAAGAGTTTGTCGGTTATAACGAGGAAGAGATTCGATCAGAACCTTATTTCTGGAAACGTTTTCTTCATGTATCGATGCAGGAAAAAGTGGTTGCTATAATGGAAAATGCCAGACACGGTATTGTGAGTACAAGTTTTCAAAATGGATGGCATTCACGCTCAGGCGAAGAACGTTATTTTGAATGGTCAAATATGCTCGTCAACAAACCAGACGGTACTATGGATTATATTGCAACCATTGGTATAGATATCACCGATAGCGAACGTCAAAAATTAGAACTTCAACATCAAAAAGAGGAATTTGAATCTATTTTTAACATTTCAAGAGACGGTATTGCTATTGTGGATTTAGAGTCCAAATTTTTGGAATTTAATGATGCTTATCTTAATATGATTGGGTATACACGTGAAGAGCTTCTAGCAACATCGTGTTTAGATCTAAGTGCCCCAGATGATCGAGCAAGAGCTGCTGAAGCAATGCAAGTCGTTTTAGAGCATGGAGAAATTAATAATTTTGAAAAAAGATGCATTACTAAAGACGGAAATGAGATGATGGTCAATATGTCGGTTTCCCTATTGATAGGTAAAAAACGGATGTTGATCAGTGCCAAAGATGTTACGGAACAGAGAAAATATGAGCGTTCTCTTATTGAAACCAGTAAATTACTGCAAGAGACATTGGATGAGCAAGAAGCACTTTTGGAAGTCAAAACTACCGGATTCGTTCATTTGAAAGATAGACACTTTGTATGGGTCAATGAAACGTTTGAGCGGATGTTGGGATATGAAAAAGGTGAATTAGACGGAAAACCTACCCGTATTATGTATATCAGCGATGAAGAGTGTCAAAGCTATGCGCAAGAAGGTTATGCTGCACTCTCTAGTGTTGGAATCTATACCCGTGAGATACAGGGTGTGAAAAAAGACGGAACACCGATTAGCATTATGGCAAGTATGACAGCTTTACGCGGGTCAACTACGGAGGCGATGGGGGTTGCGTTTGATATAACCGAACAAAAAAAGATTGAACACGAATTAGCTCATGCAAAAGAAACGGCTGAAGCAGCAAATAAAGCAAAAAGTGAATTTTTGGCAAATATGAGTCATGAAATACGGACGCCGCTCAATGGTGTCATCGGATTAAACGATCTATTGTTAAAAACGGATTTGACATCACTTCAACAAGATTATTTGAACAAAGCGCAGCAGTCTTCCAAAGCACTTTTGAGCGTTATTAACGATATTTTGGATTACTCAAAAATAGAAGCAGGAAAACTGGAATTTGAAGAAAAAGGGTTTTCATTAGAGATGCTTTTGAGAAATGTTTCCGATTTGTTTGAGTACGCCATTTTGCAAAAATCGCTCGAAGTGCATATTGATATTCATCCAGATACGCCGGATATGCTCAAAGGTGATCCTCTTCGTTTATCACAAGTGTTTAATAATCTCGTCGGAAATGCAGTGAAATTTACGGAAACAGGGGATATCGTCATCCGTGTTAAACCTACCATTATCTCTGAGCGTGACGTTGAATTGGAATGTTCGATTCAAGATACCGGTATAGGGATGAGCGAAGAGGAACAATTAAAACTTTTCAAAGCATTCTCACAAACAGACAGTTCCAATACTCGAAAATATGGAGGGTCAGGACTCGGTTTAACCATATCTCAGCAACTCGTAGAGATGATGGGTGGACATATATGGCAAGTGAGCGAAAGAACAAAAGGGTCAACGTTTTATTTTACGGTAAAACTGAAAAGAGATATATCTGAGGGGATAGACACTATTGATACTCAGTATTTGCGAGATCAGCGATTTTTGGTGGTTGATGATAATCAGCTCGAACGTGAGCTTATTGGATCTATTTTAGAGTCATGGGGTGCTGTTGCAATACTTTGTGATAATGGTGCAGATGCAATCAGATTGGCTGAAAATCAGCCATTTGACTATTTGATCGTTGATTGGCAGATGCCTGGAGTCGATGGATTGGATGTAATTAAAACACTTCATGAAGAGTTAGAAACCACTTTTCCAAAAGTGATTATGGTAACTGCACATGTTAAAGAAGAGTTGATACAAGCTTCTGAGCATCGGCATGTACATATCGAAAAAATTCTACACAAGCCGGTTACATCATCCATACTGTTTGAATCCATTACTGAGACAAATTTGATTGAACAGTTTGAAGGAAATATGGAAAACATGCACTTTTTTGCTCGAGGCAATGTTTTGGTTGTAGAAGACAATGAAATCAATCAATTGGTTATACACGATTTGCTGGAGTTGTTTGGTGTGGATGTTAGGATCGCTAGTAATGGAAAAGAAGCTGTTGACCTTGTCCAAGAAAGAGCTTATGATCTGGTATTGATGGATTTGCAGATGCCGGTTATGGATGGATTTGAAGCCACACGGCACATACGGGAATTTAATCGTGATATTCCCATTATTGCACTCAGTGCGGCTGTCATGGAACATGATAAAAAACTGACACATGAAGCAGGGATGAACGATCATATTGCTAAACCGATTGATATCAACGAATTACAGCGTATTCTTGAACAGTATCTCAAATCTGGATGGGTGGAAGAAGAAGCCCATTTGACACACGCAGAGAAAATCAATGGTCTTAATATGAATGAGTTGAAGAAAAAAGTAAAAACCCACGAGCAGGTAGAGAGATTTTTACAGATGTTTGCTGAGGGGTATCGCGATTTTTCATCTAAAATTATCGGTACTCCAATCGGAAGCGATTCATTTAAACAACTTATACACGGATTAAAAGGGGTTAGTGGGAACATAGCGGCTACACGTGTGTATGAACTCACAAAAACGATTGATGAATGTAATGATTATGAGATGCAAAAAAGATTGCTTACACCAATGTTGGAAGAGTTGAATCAAGTCATTATCTCTATCGATCATCGTTTTCCAAAAATCACCATTGATTCCGTACAAAACATTACCTCAGAAGAGATGAATGGGACGATTAATGAGATAATGGATAAACTTCAGAATAAAGAATTCATTGATGATAAATATTTACATGATTGTTTGGCTAAACTTGGACAATTTGTCGAACAAGATATGATTTCAAAAATAAATAATTCTGTTTCTACCTTTGATTATGAGGGGTCAATAGAATTGTTTCAACAGGTTAAGCGGGTATTGAATGGATAATATTACTATCTTGATTGTTGATGATGAACCTATCAATCTGAAACTTGTAGCTGAAAGTTTAAATGATCGTTACAATATTTTAGTGGTGCGCAGTGGAATTGAAGCTCTTGAATTGCTGAAAAACCATCATGTAGATTTGATCTTGTTGGATATTAGTATGCCGGAGATGGATGGATTTGAAGTAGCAAAAGAACTTAAAAATAATCTAAAAACAGCGCATATTCCATTTATCTTTTTGACGGCAGATAATGCTCAGGAAACAATCGTAAAAGCCTTTGAAACAGGTGCTGTTGATTATATTATTAAGCCGTTTCAGCCACAAGAGCTCAATGTACGCGTCGATAACCGAATTCAAACCAACCATTTACAGCGACAGCTGAAAAGAGCGCTCAAAAAAAATACCCATTTGCTTGAAGTCGTAGATCAGTACGTATCTTTTGTGAAAGTTGATCCGATGGGGATTGTACAAGAGATCAGCTCCAATTTTTGCAAACAATTGGGATGTTTAAAAGAGAGTATGATCGGTCAAAATATTAATGTACTAAAATCCGGAAATATGACCGATAATATTTACAAAAAATTATGGAATACAATCAAATCCGGACAAACATTTTCGCATGATATGCATGATCGAAATTTTTCCGGCGGTACGAATTGGTTTCATGTCACTATTTCTCCGGATTATGATGAAAAAAACAACCATATGGGGTATATTGCTTTTTATGAAAATGTTGATGATAAAGTAAAATACAAAATAGATTCTCAAACCGATTCGTTGACGGGGCTGATGAATAGAACGAAAATTGATGAAGTCCTTTTGAATGAAATAAAGCGGGTTAAGCGTTATGATTATCCTTTTTCTATTATTTTGGTAGACATCGACCATTTTAAAGAGGTCAATGATAAGTTCGGACATCAAGCGGGTGATAGTGTTTTAAAAGAGTTTGCAAAACTCCTTTCAGAAAATATACGCGAAAGTGATTTTCTAGGACGCTGGGGCGGAGAAGAATTTTTGATTCTTTGTCCACATTCGAATGCAGATGGCGCATTAGTTTTTGCGGAGAGTTTACGTAAAAAAATTGAGCAGTTTCATTTTGAATTTGTTGGTCATAAAACAGCGAGTTTTGGTGTTGTCGAGTATGCAGAGAATAATACGCAGGAAATGCTTTTTAAACTGGTGGATGAAGCATTGTATGATGCGAAAGAAAGAGGGCGTAACAGAGTAGTTTTATCAAATAGTTAAAGTATTTTCAACATTACGATTGAACATAGCATAAAATTTTATTATTATTTGTATATTGTGATTGTTTTATGACTTTATATAGGTATGCTACCTTGTTTTCGGATTTTTTGCATATTAATTAGCAGCGAAAAAGAAGTACAAAATGAACTGGTCCCCAAAAAACTTAATTAACACTTTCCTACTCTACATCAGGATACAACACTCTCCTTATTACCTTATTTCGTTGATCTTTTTTAGCACCTTTACCGTTGCTGTGACATCCATTGTGCTCCTTTCATTTATCGGATACAATCAACAAAAAGACAGACTGGTTGAATTGGTTCAGACACAATCCAAAATGATTGAAATAGTTGTTAAAAATTCTCATGAACCAGAAGGTGGTAAATTAACTCCCATTCAATCAGAAAAAATTATTCGCCAAATAGCTCAGGCACATAATAAATATCATGGATTTGGAGAGAGCGGTGAGTTTGCATTAGGTACTCATGATGGGGATCAAATTCGATTTTTGCTTAAAAAACGTCATGCTACTATGAAAGAAATCACTCCCGTACCATGGCACTCTAATCTGGCAGAACCGATGCGAAGAGCACTAAATGGTCAGCGGGGAATTGATATTTTATTGGATTACAGAGGTGCAAAAGTGCTTGCAGCGTATGAGCCTATCGACTCACTCGGATGGGGTTTGGTTGCTAAAATCGATATGGCAGAGGTAGAAAGACCTTATTATATCGCTGCTGCGTATGCTTTGCTGGTAGCAATGATTATCTCTGTCATAGGGAGTTTTGTGTATTGGTATTTCATCAGATTACTGATTAAAAATCTTCAAGATACAAATGATCTAAACGATTTATTGATAGAGCAGTCAACAACCGGACTCGCTCTTTGTCTAACGGATGGAACTATTTTGCGTGTCAATAAAACGTTTACCACAATGTTGAGATTGAGCGAAGAAAAGTTAAAAGGAAAAAGTTTTTTTGAAACAATGTATTGGGAAGATTATGAAACGAGTAAACAGATCATTTTAAATATGGATGAGGATCATATTTTAGAACCATTTGAGAGTAGTTGTATTGATATGATGGGAAATAAAATAACGGTCAAAATTTCGGCCAAAATGATTGGTATACATAGTAATAGATACATTTGGATCAGTATTGAAAACATTGAAGAGTATAAAAGAAGAGAGACCAGATTAAAAATCGCTTCCATCGCATTTGAACACAGTGCCGAAGCGATCTTTATCACCGATAAAAATGGGATCATTATCAAAGGGAACAAAGCTTTTGAACAAGTTACTGGCTATTCGCTGGAATACGCTATCGGTAAAAGCCCTAGAATATTGAAATCCGGTCGGCATGATACCGCTTTTTATCATGAGATGTTCAAAGTTATGCATACAACTGGCGTTTGGAAAGGGGAAATTTGGAATAAAAGGGAAAATGGAGAAATCTATCCATCACTTCAAAGTATTTCCGTCATTTATGATGAAAAAGGGAAAGTGTCGAAATATGTTTCTTTGTTAACCGACATCAGTGCGCAAAAAGCATTGGAACAACAATTATCCAATCAAGCTCGGAAAGATGCACTGACAGGATTGCCTAATCGATTGTCGTTTACGGATAAGTTAGAGAGTGTAATCCTCAAAGCCAGAAGCAGTAAATCTACATTCGCACTCTTTTTTATAGACTTGAATAAATTTAAAGAGATTAATGATACTTTTGGACATGAGGCTGGCGATACGATTTTAAAAGTTGTATCAAATACCCTGACAAAATATTTGCGTTCAAATGATTTTGTAGCACGGCTCGGCGGAGATGAATTTGTAGTTATCGTTGAATCTGTCCGAAATGCAGACGAAGCAATTGTTGTGGCAAAAAATTTAATTGTTAAAACAAATGAACCGGTAATTGTTGATGGACATGAGTTGTCTCCGTCTATCAGTATCGGCATTGCTTTCTATCCGCAAGATGGGTCTGAAGTATCGGCATTGTTGAAAAATGCCGATCAGGCAATGTATCACGCAAAACATTTAACGGAAGATCATTGTTATTTATCTGGAACTGAGTGATAAAAAATATTCAGTATAAGCTATCTTTATAGAATGAAAAGCTATATTTTGTGTTTATTTTTGATCATTACAGATAATAGATGATTTTTCTGTGATAGTTCAACGATATGATACATGGATCAGTAATTAATACAGTATGATTGAGAGAGCAAATATGTCCACACCAAAACAAGAAAAATTTGCCAGTGAATATTTCCGAGCAGTAGATTCGAGTTATATCGTATCTACCAGTGATTTATCCGGCCGTATTACTTATGCAAATGATAATTTGGTAGAAATTTCTAAATATTCCAGAGAAGAGTTAATCGGAAAACCTCATAGTCTTTTACGACATCCCTCTGTTTCATCCGACGTCTTTAAAAATTTATGGGAAACCATACAATCCAAACGTATATGGAGCGGTACATTATGTAACCGTGCAAAAGACGGTGAAGCTTATTATGTTCATATGAGCATATCTCCTATTTTAGACGATAACAATGAGATAACAGAGTATCTTGCTCTCCGTTATGACGTAACTGATTATGTACAACAACAAGAGATGATCAAAGAATCTGCATTTATATCCACAGTAGCGAACATACAAAATACCGAAGCATTGATACGTGATATTGAAAAATATCCTCATCCATATTTGGCATTAATTAATATTAACAATTTTAAAATTTTCAACAATCTGTACGGATATACTTTTGGAAATGAGATGATACACACACTCGCCGCTTTGATAGGAACAAAATTAAAATCTTCGCAATACACTTTGTATCATATTCATGCGGACGAATTTGCGATACTGGCTGAGGAAGAGGCTTTTATCCCTTTTCTGGAAGAGATGGGGAAAATTCAGGATTTTATTCACAAAAATGGAATTTCGATTCGTGGTGAAGATACCCATATCAACATCAGTATCGCCAGTTCGGATGAGCCCAAAGAACATCTGTTTATGAGCTGCAATATGGCAATGCATTATGCACGTTCGCAACATCAGCCATTTGTTTATTACAATAATAAAAATGATTTTTCAAAAGATTATGAGGCAAATCTTTATTGGACTGCAAAGTTGCGAAAAGCAGTGAATGAGCGTCAAATCAAACCGTTTTTTCAACCGATTTACAACATGAAAACCGGTAAAGTACAAAAATTTGAATCATTGATGCGTATTGTTGATGGGGATGATATTTATACGCCGTTTAATTTTCTCGATATCGCCAAACAAGCTAATTTGTATGGGGAAATCTCCATGATACTACTCGAAGATACATTTAAAATCATACAAGATCAGCCCTACGATATATCTATCAACCTCTGCTATGAAGATATAAAAAATCGAGTCTATACCGACCGATTATTTGAATTGTTACGCATGGAACGTAAAGGTGGAGTGATATTGGAGATTGTTGAGTCCGAAGGCATTGACAATTATGATGATATGAACAAGTTTGTGGAAATGGTTAAATCGCTCGGATGTAAAATCGCAATTGACGATTTTGGCACAGGGTATTCAAATTTTGAATATCTTTTGAAACTCAATGCCGATTACATCAAAATCGATGGGTCATTAATTAAAAATATTGACACCGATCCCGATTCCGAAGCAATTGTCCGAACTATTCTTACGTTCGCTCAAATTAAAAAAATTCCGGTTATTGCTGAATTCGTTTCTAATGAAAATATTTTGATCAAAATTAAAGAGATCGGTGTTGAGTACGCACAAGGGTATTTGATCGGTGAGCCTAAGCCGTCATTGATCGGAAGAACCGATATTATCGAATGTATGGCGCAAGATCTTTTAAAATAGATCTTGTTCTTTAGGTAATTATTACGTCAAATATTTTCTACAACTGCAAGATTTTCTACTATTCCATCCTTAATCGCTTGTAATACTTTGGTAACTTTTTAGTGCCTGTAAGCCGCTTCCCCATACAAAAATCTTTCCTGTGACTTTTTTATGATTTTTAATCAATATGATTACCCAAATTTGAAATCTTAAAACAATCACAATTTAAGTAATTGTCTTATAGAGGTCAAAAAAGTAAAGTTTGTTTTTGCAAGAGATCAAAATTTCTAGGATAACCCAAGGAGTAAAAAATGGCAAAAAGAGTGATCGTAGTGGATGATTCAAGAGCAGTTATTGCGACTGCAGAATTAGCATTGGATAGTTTGATTAGCAGTGGTGTGATTGAGTTTAAATCATATTTGAATCCAATGGAACTTTTAGGTGCTCTCCAATCAGGAAGTGAAAATTATGATTTACTCATTAGCGATGTAAATATGCCTCAATTAAATGGGTTGGATCTTGCCAGATCAATAAAATCAGATGAGAGATATAAAACAAAACCCATCATAATCCTGACAACTGAGAGTTCAGAAGATATGAAAATGGTAGGAAAAGAGATCGGTGTAACTGGCTGGATGGTTAAGCCCTTTAATGATGAAAAACTGGTGAAATCGATAAAAATGGTACTGGGGGTATAGAACGATGGAACCAAACAGTGTTCAAGTCAGACGAGATCGTTACCTCACTTTCTTTCTAGGAGAAGAGCAGTACGGGATTGCTATTGATAAGATCAAAGAGATCATTGCGATGATGAAAGTGACAAATGTCCCTAAAACACCAGAATACATGCGTGGCGTTATTAATTTACGCGGATCCATTATTCCTGTAGTCGATACACGATTGCGCTTTGGTATGGAAGAACGTGAGATGGATATGCATACTGCAATCATCATTGTCGAGGTGGAAAAAGTCAATATCGGTTTTATCGTTGATCGTGTCGAAGAAGTAGCCTCTATTGATTCGACACATATGAGTGAACCACCTAAATTCGGCAGTCATATCGATACCGATTTTATCTGTTCTATGGCGCAGATAGAGGAGAAGGTTGTAATGATTTTGGATGTACTTAAACTTTTTGAAGCAGATGAGTTGGTGAGTCTGGAACAGATTCAGAAAATACAAACAAGCGAAGGAGAATAAAATGAATTGGTTAGAGAATATGGTATTGCAAAGCAAGCTAATCTTATTGACGGCGATTATGATGATCTCATTGATCGTATTGGGTTATGTTGGCTATAAAGAAGCGGCAGACTGGAAAGGGAATATGCAAGAACTTGGCGGTGTAAAACTCCCGTCGATTGTTGGTGTTTTGGATATGAGAACAGGGATGAATCAAATCATCATACAGCAAAATCGTGTACGGGGTTTAAAAGAAGATCCAAAACGCAATGACAAGCTTGATGACGCAATAAGTCGCATAGATAAAGGGTTGGAACGTTATGAAAAAGGGGAAAAACTCTACGCACCATTGCCTCAAACACCCGAAGAAGCGATTGAATGGAAAAAGTTTAAAGAGTCATTTGATATATGGAAAAGCATGAGTCTCTCTTTAAAAACGGATGTTCTGATTCCTCTGAAATCGGCTAAAACACCCGAAGAGGTCAATGAAGCTTATTTAAAAATGACCGATTTTATTGAAGCGAGTCGCGATCCGAGAAAGCAGATGATTGACTCTTTCGACGTTATTACAAAGATCAATATTGATACAGCAAATGAGGTTTCAGAAGCGGGTCAATCTGGGGCATCTTCGGCAGTAAATATGATTATTGTGATTGTTGGTGTTTCATTTTCATTATCAATTTTTCTTTCAATTTTGATTATTCGATCTATTACCCGATCAATCAGAGCAAGTGTCACCTCTATCCGTGATGGGGCGATGCAAATTACGTCTGCATCAGATCAGGTTGCTTCATCTTCATCATCTTTGGCACAAGGTGCAAGCGAACAGGCAAGCAGTGTAGAAGAGGTTAGTGCGACACTCGAAGAATCAACTGCTATTAATACTCAAAATACTGATAATGCACGTCAAGCCGATATTTTGGCGAAAAATGCAAACGATTCAGCACGTGCAGGTTATGAAAAAGGGGAACAGCTCTCCCATTCGATGCACGCGATAACCGAATCAGCAGCGAAAATTTCCGGTATTATCAAAACTATCGATCAGATCGCATTTCAAACCAATCTTTTGGCACTTAATGCTGCTGTTGAAGCAGCGCGCGCCGGTGAACATGGACTCGGATTCGCAGTTGTTGCGGATGAAGTACGTAACCTCGCTCAACGCGCTGCCTCGGCTGCCAAAGAGACTTCCGTAATTATCGAAGAAGTTGTCTCTCAGATCAAAGAGGGGAATCAAATCGCTCTTGCAACTCATACTTCATTCCAAGAGATCGTTGAACAAAGTAAAAAAGTATCTGATTTGATCGGTGAAATTGCTATTGCTGGAAAAGAACAGGCTGAGGGGATGGGTCAAATCAATCAGGCGATGGGTCAAGTAGACCAAGTCACTCAACAAGTAGCCGCAAACTCCGAAGAGGCTGCTGCTGCCGCAGAAGAGCTCAATGCGCAAGCGACATCGATGATGGAGACAGTACGTATCCTCGCTCAAATGGTTGGGATGGAGACACAAGCTCATAGTGCGGGAGCAAGAACAACTGTTAAAGTTAATAATCTTCATGCTATTGAAATTAAAAAGCCATCAGCTCCTAAAAAAACCATACAAATTTCTCAGCACAGAGGGACTTCCTCAAATGCAGAAGATATTTTTCCTCTCCATGAGGATGATTTGAAAGAGTTTTAAATGCTATTTGATGGTGATGCATTAACACTATCGTTGGATATGTCAATGGAAGAAATACGGGAGTTCGAAGCATTTGTTCGTCCACGTTTGGAGTACATTGAAACGATAGAGATTGAGGGGGAAAAACCTCTAAAAAGTAGCGCACTTTTGGCTCTGTTGGTGAGCTTAAAACGAAGCCGTCCTGAACTCAGTATCCCTTTTCTCGATAAAAGGAAAATACACATGGACGTCTATGGAACATTGCATTGGATGTGTTATGACTAAACAAGAACAAGTCAAAGCGATATTTATCGAAGAGGCAGGTGAGATCATCGAAAAACTCGATGTTGATATCTTGCGATTCGAAGAAAACTCTAGTGATTTTGATCTGCTGAATGAAATTTTTCGTGGAGTGCATACACTTAAAGGGAATGCCAATGCATTTGGATTTTCCCGTTTGGGCGAATTTGTTCATCACTTTGAAGATGTTCTCGATCATTATCGCAGTACGAAAGAGGATGTTGAAGAACACCATTTGGAATTATTTGTCGGAAGTGTAGATATTATCAAAGAAGTCATGGTTTGTGAGATGGATGCTCTTAGTGAATTGCCAGATGATTATGATGTATGTCTGGGAAAAATTAAAGAGTTGATTTCAACTAAAAGAAATAAAGAAGTTATAGCTGTTGTGGAAGTGATGATGGAACCTATAGCAGATTTGGCGTCTGAATTTGGTATCAATTGTGATGATGAATTTGAAAACAGTGTAATAAACGGTATTCAAACACTTCAAACCGCACAAGAAAATGGCTTGAAGCTTTATCGCGTCGATTTAATGCTTGATACAGATGCATATAAACGCGGATTTGATCATATGATGTTTATTGCTCTTTTGAAAGAAGAGGCAGTTTCTATGGAGAGTTTTTTTAACATGGAAACGATAAAGCCAATTGATTCTTTCATCTGTGATGAGAATACTATTGCAAAAGTGAGTGTTATCCTTTTGAGTTCAAAAAGCAAAACAGATTTAGAAGAAAATTTTGAGTTTTTATTTGAAAACGAATATAAAATTGTAGAAATTGAGCCTATTGTCATTATAAAAGAGGAAGTTGCTCCTGTCATTATTGACATGAGAAAAAGCGAGGACCGTAGACAGGTAAATAGACGTGAAACAACCTCTTCTGGTGAAAATTCTACCTCTACTATTATGTCAGCCAAATCGACGATTCGTATTGATACTTTTAAACTCGATGAATTGTTCGATTCGGTCGGTGAATTGGTTATAGCGCAAAACTTTATTGCTCAAAATGAAAAAATACAGGCGATAGAAGATGAATCGATTAAACGGACGATAGAGACGCTTTCCAAAATTACGAAAAGGATTCAAGATCGTGTAATGAGTCTTCGGATGGTTGCCATTCGTGATACCTTTGACAAGATGAAGCGAGTGGTACGCGATACCTCGAAAAAGACAGGAAAAGAACTGCATCTGAACGTTCAGGGGGAAGATACGGAGATTGATAAAACGATGATTGACAGCCTTTCTGATCCATTGATCCATATTATTCGCAATGCGATTGACCATGGTCTGGAAGCGGATGCGGATGAGCGGATTGCTGCGGGTAAAAAAGTGGAGGGAAATATTACTCTTCGTGCCTATCACAAAAGCGGCAGTATCATTATCAGTGTCAGTGATGACGGGCGTGGAATCAACAAAGATAAAGTATTTCGTAAAGCCATAGAGCGAGGGATCATCACAGGCGATGAAAATTTAACCGATTCTCAAATCTTTGGTTTGATTATGCAACCGGGTTTCTCTACTGCTGACGCAATCAGTGATCTTTCAGGTAGAGGGGTCGGATTGGATGTTGTAAAAACATCGATCGAAAAATTGCGTGGCAAAATCGAAATTGAATCGCGTGAAGGGGAGGGAACAACATTTTCGATGGTTCTTCCATTGACATTAGCGATTATTGATGGAATGTTGGTTCAAACCGCGGGTGAAATTTATATTATACCTACGCTGAGTGTGGTTGAATCATTTCGACCTGATCGTGAAATTGTCCATGCTCTCAAAGGACAAGGTGAGTTCGTATCTCTACGCGGGCAACATCTTCCTATTATACGTCTTAGCGATGTTTTCGATCTTCCGACAGGGCGTATTGAACCATGGGACGCTATTTTAGTGTGCGTTGAAACAGCTGCTGGTCGTATCGCCATTATGGTAGATGAGCTAGTCGGTCGTCAACAAGTCGTTATCAAACCTTTGGGTAAATCGTTGGCAAAACTCAAAGAGATATCCGGTGGAGCGATTTTGGGAAGCGGTGATATAGCACTTATTCTCAATATAGATGAACTTCGACCATTAATTGAGACAACACATGCATGAAATTGAGTTAAAGCCTGAAGAGTTTAAGCTTTTTCGTCAATACATTTACGAAAAGGTTGGGATAGCCCTATCAGATCAAAAAAGCACTCTTGTACGAGGGCGACTGAATAAACGGTTGAATCAATTGTCATTACGATCTTTTCGGGATTATTACGATTTTTTGCTCAATGATCAAAGCGGCGAAGAACTTGCTTTGTTTGTAAGTGCAATTTCTACCAATGTCACCTCTTTTTTTCGGGAAGGAGCACAATGGAAATGGTTGGAAGGATATTTAGGCGAGATGATCGCCTCAAAACGTGAAAAAAAGATCCGTATCTGGTCAGCAGGATGTTCTAGCGGTGAAGAACCGTATACGATTTTGATGTTCTTGCAACATCATTTGAGCGATTTTGATCAATGGGATATCAAGATATTGGCGACGGATATTTCACCTAAAGTACTTTCACATGCAATAGCCGGCAAGTACGAAGCCAAAAATATCGAATCAATGCCAAGAGAGATAGTTTTACGATCATTTGAAAAAGTACGAACGGAGCATACGATACATTATCAGATTCTTCCTCATTTGAGAGAAAAAGTGTTGTTTCGTCTCTACAATCTTGTGACTGATCCATTTTTTTTCAAAAATAAATTTGACATGATTTTTTGTCGCAATGTCATGATCTATTTTGATGATGTCACACGTCACAGTTTGATCGGTAGGTTTACAACATTGTTGCCCAAAGGGGCACCGCTTTTTTTGGGAAGTTCAGAATCTCTGACAACCCATCGAGAAACTTTAAAACTTTTAGGTTCATCGATTTATCAACGTTTATAAGGGCTTTAATATGGAAAATAAAGAGTATGCCATTACAATGAAAGAAGCCAAATTTGATATAAACGAGCTTTTTTTCTCTGTGACCGATCATGCCAGTACGATACTCTCAGGTAATGAAGTTTTTGTGCGGATCAGCGGTTATAAAAAAGAGGAATTGATTGGTCAATTTCACAATATCATTCGTCATCCTGATATGCCACGAATTGTATTTAAAACATTTTGGGATTATATCAAAGCAGATAAGCCTATCGTAGCTTATGTCAAAAATAAAACAAAAGAGGGTGCGTACTATTGGGTTTTGGCTGCTGTTTTCCCTCTAAATGGTCAATACGTTTCGATACGCATTAAACCTGTTTCCCCAATATTCAGCGTAGTGAGAGAACTCTATTTTAAATTGTTGATGAGTGAAAACAACGAGGGGATAGAGGGGCGTGATAAGCACTTTTCTGAACTGTTAAAAGTAGCCGGATATGACAATTATAATCAATTTATGAGTAATGCTCTTTTGTCTGAATTAACAGAGAGAAAAACACTTATGCAATCGCGTGAAGTTCATAATGTTGAACTTATGGATGGATCTACTCCTTTGAAATTACGACTACAGGCAGTTCATGGATACGCTCAATCACTTATGAGTTTGTATGACAAGTGGTTTGATAAAATCAATATGTTCAGTAATGTTAAATTAATGTTTGAAGAAAAAGGGGTTTTACTTCGTCATTTAGCTAGAGATATCGTTTTTTTATCGCTGAATGCATCTGTGGCGTCGTATAAAGTAGAAAGCGGAGGTGAGACATTTGGCGTTTTAGCAAGTGATATCCGGATTAATGCAAAAGAAAACGATACCTTGATAGAAGCAATCCATGCAAAATCTCAATTACTCTCTGAGACATTAAATGAGATTATTTTTGTGGTTTCGGCTATTCGTATCCAGATTGAAATGGTAGCGTATTTCATTGATGAAACATTGCATCAGACAAATGGTATTTTCATGGATGAATTAGGAAATAATTTGGGTATTTTGATTACGTTGGTCACCGAATACGGGAAAAAATTGACTGAGCTACAGATAAAAACGGACCTATACATCAATGAAAATTTAAAATATCTCGCTCAGCTGGAACGTCAGGTGATGTATCTCGGATACATACAGGTTTATGGAATCATCGAATCGGCAAGCAATGACAGCAGCAGCATGGGATTTGCAGGCATTTTTGCTCAATTGAAAAATTTGATTGAAACAACATCGCAAGAAGTTATTTCAATGGAAAAAATGGGTGAAAATTATAACAGTGAAAATCGATCTTTAATGAATGAATCGCGTGGAATATCTGCAATATTGGAACAATTGCATGAAGAATTATCCATGATAAAAATGATGAAAGAGTAAATAATGGAAGATATTAAAAATCAAGAAGTTGCATTTTTGAGTCGAAAAATTCTCGAACTGAATAAAAAGCTTATTGAAAGCGATAAAGTCAAATCCAGATTTTTATCATTGGTAGCGAGTGAGTTAAATAATCCGATGACAGCATTGTTGGGAATGATTCCTCATTTAATCCCTGATAGTGGTGATCCACGTGAAAAAACTTTTCATTTAGTTCACGAAGAAGCCTTGATGCTAGATTTTCGTGTTCAAAACATTGTTGCTGCAGCAGAAATAGAGAGTGGTGAAATCGATATAAGCTATTCTTCTGTGGATGTTAGTGTTTTAGCCAAAGAGGCTATTGAAGCATTGAAATATGCCATAGAAGCAAAAAATATTTTAGTCAGTATAGAAAATACATTGGATAAAAAAATTGTAACGGATGCGAAAAAAGTTTATTTGATTATTAAAAATCTCCTATCAAATGGATGTTTATATGGAATTGAAAGTGGACTAATCGATATTGGGATTCATCAAGATGATAAAAAAGTTGTCATTAATGTCAAAAATCAAGGCGAAGGTCCTAATGTAGAGTTTAAGCCTCAAGTCTATACCCGTTTTTCAGAAGGTCCTCAAGGAGTTCATGGACTTGGATTAGGGCTAAGTGTAGTACGTGATTTTTGTGAGCGCTTAGACGGTAGTATCGACTATAGTGTTAAAGAGGGGAGTGTTACGTTTACAGTGACATTGCCATTAGAAACCGCAGAACCTACTTCTGATGCGAATGGTTCAAATGAATTTTTATTTGAATCATTTGATGACGCGATTGAACTTTAATGATACACGGAAATTCGACATTTATCCATGTTGGTCAAATACATGTAGATAGTGCGCCAGCAGCTATTTCAACTGTACTTGGATCATGCGTAGCTGTCTGTTTGTATGATATTAAGCTCGGGATTGGCGGTATGAACCATTATTTACTCCCATTTTGGAATGGTAATGGACTCCAATCACCAAAATTTGGGAACATTGCTATTCCAAAACTGATTGAAACGATGATGATGCATGGTTCGAGTGAAAGAACATTACAAGCAAAAATATTTGGTGGAGCTTCGATGAATATTAGCGTAACCGAAGCAATGATGATCGGGCAAAAAAACATATTAGTTGCCAAAGAGATTTTAAAAGAGTACAACATTGCATTAGTCGCTGAAGACGTAGGTGGTCAGCAAGGGAGAAAAATACAATTTGATATAGAACGTGGTAAAGTGTTACTTAAATACGTAACTCGCAGTGATATGATAAGTAGGAGTGAATAAATGCCGATTCGTGTTTTGATTGTCGATGACAGTGCGACGGCAAGAGCTGTTTTACGGGATATTTTGGAATCAGATTTGTCGATTGAAGTTGTCGGAACTGCTTCTGATGCGTATGTAGCACGAGATATGATTGTAGAGTTGCGTCCTGATCTTATATGTCTTGATGTGGAAATGCCGCGTATGGATGGGATAACATTTTTGAAACGTCTGATGCATTATATGCCTATGCCGGTTATTATGGTATCTTCGTTAACACACAGTGGTGCTAAAACAACATTGGAAGCCCTTGATGCGGGTGCTGTCGATTTTGTTGCAAAACCGCATTCTTATATTTATGATGGAAAAGAGGAGATGCGCGATGAACTTTTGTCAAAAATAAAAACAGCAGCAAGAGCAAAAGTTTATAAACGTGACCTAAGTACACTTAAGCAAGCGAATACGACTTCACTCTTAGAAACCACAAATAAAATTTTAGCGATCGGTGCATCTACAGGTGGGACGGAAGCGATTAAAGATGTGTTAATGGGTTTACCTAGAAATGCTCCCGGAACAATCATCGTACAGCATATGCCGGCAAACTTTACTGCCCCTTTTGCAGAGAGACTAAACTCATTATGTGCTATGGAGGTAAGAGAGGCTCGCAATGGAGATTCGATTGTCCCTGGTGTGGTTTTGATTGCCCCTGGAGATTATCACATGGTAGTTCGTCGTTCAGGTGCACGTTATTATGTTGAAATAGGAAGTGGAGATAAAATATCAGGACATCGTCCCTCTGTTGATGTCCTCTTTAATTCTGTTGCTAAAATTGCTGGAGTGAATGCTATCGGAGTGATTTTGACAGGTATGGGAGGTGATGGTGCTAGAGGATTATTATCTATGCGCAATGCAGGTGCTAGAACGATAGGACAAAATGAAGAGAGTTGTATTGTATACGGTATGCCAAAAGTTGCATATGAGTTGGGGGCAGTTGAGATACAGTTGTCTTTAGCAAAAATCGCAAATGGGATTCTTGGCTTACTCTAAAAGAGCATAAAATTACTATAAGGAAAAAAAATGGGTTGGTTTGGAAATAACGAGGCAGTCGAACATGAATTAGCAATGTTAAAAGCAGAAAATGAAAAACTTAAGCGTGATAATCAAGAATTGTCTGAACGTTTTAATGAACAAGAAATAATCATGCGTAATCAGGTTGATAAACATAAATGTGAAAATGCATCAACGGTAATGATATACCAAAATCAGCAGCTTAAAAAAAATCTGATAGATATACAGGGGAACATGGCATCTTCGGTATCTTCATCCAAAGAAAATATTGCGCAATCAACCTCGCTTTTGGAGAATATTGTGGAGCTTGGGAGCAAAGCCTCTAAAATTTCAGATACGCTTGAGGGGTTAAATGAACTTGCAGTTGACTCTATGGGGACGGTAGAAGCTCTGTCGGTACGGGCACAGGATGTTGCAAGTATTTTGGGTTTGATAAAAGACATTTCCGATCAAACCAATTTATTGGCACTCAATGCGGCTATTGAAGCAGCGCGTGCGGGTGAACATGGTCGTGGTTTTGCCGTAGTAGCTGATGAGGTACGAAAATTGGCTGATCGAACCGATAAAGCAATTTCTGAAATAAATATTTCATTACAATCGATGAAACAAGACGTGAATACAATCGGAGAGAAATTTGAAAATATTCGCGAAAATATCCGTGAATCCAATGAATCAGTTATGAATTTTAATGATAATATGGAACAGAATGCCTCTATGATGCGCCAAACATTTGCACATACATCACATACAGCAGAACGTGTTTTTATGAGTTTGGCAAAATTAGATCACATAATATGGAAAGTCAATACCTATCTTTCTGTGGTAACAAATAAAGAGCAGTTTTCATTTGTTGATCATCATAATTGTCGTCTTGGGAAATGGTATTATGAGGGAGAAGGATCTGAATATTTTAAAAATACATCCAGTTACGCGTCTCTTGAATCTCCTCATTCTATCGTTCATAACTCTACCCATAAAATATTTGATCTTTTAAAAACAGAAAGTATCGGTTCTGAGCAGTATATTAAAACATTCGAAGATATGGAACGTGCAAGCGATGGAGTATTTACGATTTTAGATCAAATGCTGCATGAAAAACAATAGTCTGTGATTGTTTTATGATTTTATAGAGATAAGATATTTTACTTGGTAATTATGCGAGAAGGCAGAACAGATTATGAAAACGATCAAAGATTTATATAAATTTTCGCACCGTTTAAATGTATTGTATGTAGAAGACAATGATCAGGTTAGAGAAGAGACGTCAAAAGTTTTTGCTCCCTTGTTTGCACATATTGACATGGCAGAAAATGGTGAGGCTGGTTTAGCTAAATATAACAACAATATTTATGATATTGTCATTACCGATATTAATATGCCGATAATGAACGGGATTGAGATGATTGCTCATATGAGAGAGATCAATCCTGAACAAAAAATTATCGCTATATCTGCACATGATGAATCTGACATATTAATTGATATTATTCAAAATGGAGTCAGCAGCTTTATTTTAAAACCAATTAATCTTGATGATATCGTAACCGTTCTTTATCCTGTGTGTCGAGATGCAGATGCTCAAAATGTCAATGTGGAACTTTTTGAAGAACTACAAAATGAGCGTAAAAAATTAAAACATATGGTCAAAGAGTTGGCTTCCCATCTTCATACCGTAGATATTAAAAATGAACAAATCGGCGAACTTTATTCTCAAACTCAACATAAAGATAAATCAAAAATTTTAGATGAATATTTTGCAAAAGATGAAGATCAAGGTGATGAAAAAGTTGTTTTTATTTGGGATGATTGTGAAGAGATCACCGAGTTACTCAATGATATTCCGGATGAATTAGCGCAATATACGACCAATTATGACATCGTACATATTCATAATACGCATGCAGCAATTGCAAAAATAGCCAATATATTATTTCGATATACCCCATTTTTAGATCCATTAGCCAAAAATCTCGAAGATCTTTCACGTCTGGTCAGTGAAGAGAATGATTTTATCGCTGCACTTAAAAATAAACCTGAACATATTTTAAAATTATTTGATGCGGTATGTATTGATTTAAGTATGTATGTAAAGCGATTTTCACAAGAAAGTATGGCAATGAAGAATATTCACCATATTCATCAACCGACTTCTTTGAGTATTGAGCAGATTATCAGCTTGATTAAACCCATACCAAGTGACGAAGGAAATGATATTGAATTCTTTTAAGGAAAAATATTCTTTAGATTTCTCTAAATCGATAGCAAATGAGAGTACATATGCTTGCTAGATTAGTTGAAAAATATGAGCAATGTGATTTAATAGGAATTATATTTCCTTTTTTTCTTATTTTTGGATTAATCATACTCCGCATATTAGAAGGGTTTTTATTAGTCCATGTCCTGATTGAGCTCTTCTCTGTTATTGTTGGCGTAATAATTACAGTAATCACTTACTATATGTATAAATTTACCCGAAACGATTTTTTGCGTTTTTTAGGGATAGGATTTTTTTGGATAGCTTTTTTTGATCTTTTTCATATGATTAGCTACTATGGGATGAATGTGTATTCTTCTATAGATTCTCCAAATATTTCGACAACATTATGGATATTTGCGAGAATTTTGGAAATTGCTACGATATTAATTGCTCCTTTTGTTAACTTTAAAAAAATCTCATCTAGGCTGGTTTTTCTCTTTTTTGGTAGTGTTTCCATATTATTGTATATTGCTACGATTATGGGACTAACCCCTTTGATGTATATTCCGCACGAAGGGTTGACATCAACAAAAATTGTTTTAGAATATGGAGTGATTCTTTTTTCATTTACAGCACTTTGGATGTATCACAAGAAACGAAATAATTTTCATCCGTTAATGTATCAAATGATTCGTGCATCACTCGTTTATGCGGTCTTGGCTGAGTGCTCTTTCACCCTTTATAGCGATATATACGGGATTATGAATTTTACGGGACATATATTCAAATTTCTCTCATATTGGATGATTTTTAGAGGAGTAGTTGTTACGGCATTAAAAGAGCCTTTTTCTCATATGTCAAAATCTGCAAACAGTTATGACACGATTCCTGTTCCGGTTGTGATAGTTGATAGTGAAGGTGTTATACGTCAGATTAATCAGGCAACTTTGGCAGACAATCAATCAAAAATGGATGATGATATTTTAGGACATGACAATCATGATCTATTACACCCATATGGAATTGAGAAAGAAGAATGTGAAATTTGTAAAGCAATTGATCAAGGGGTTTATTCAGCACTTGAGATTAGTTATGGTGAACTGCATAAACAATACACGATAAGTCCCATCAAAACGCATGATCACATAACGGGGACACTCCAAATTTGTACGGATGTTACTGATATTCGTATGGCTGAAAAAAAATTGAAAGAGGATCAAGTTTTTTATGAAACAGTATTTTCATCACTCAATGAAGCGGTTATTGTTCTAAATCAAAATACGATTGTTGATTGCAATAAAGCAGCATTAACTTTATTTGAAACTACACGAAAAAATTTCATCGGTAAAACAATTTTTGAAACAGCTTATGAGATTGAGTGTCGTGAATATGCTCTAGCTGATTACATTAATTCAGCGTACAAAGGGGAATATGGATTGGCTGAATGCTCTTTGAAACTGCAAAGCAATGATAGAGAACCAAAAATTGTAGAATTTACATTATCAGGTTTTGGAGAAAATAAAAATAATACTCTCATCATGATTGCCCGTGATATTACACGTCAAACAGAAGAAGAAAAATTATTTATCATGAATGCTCGACAAGCTCAGATGGGAGAAATGATCTCCATGATTGCACATCAATGGCGTCAGCCATTGGCTATTATTAATGCTATTACAACGCAGATGCGCCTTAAAGCATTACTTTCAGAGATTGAGGATCAGCCCTATATAGATAATCTAATAAAAATTGAGCATCAAAGCGCCCATCTTTCTCAAACCATTTCAGATTACAGAGATTTTTTCCGTCCTGATAAACCGAAAGAAGAATTTAATATCACTACTCTTTTGAATAAAGCGATCAGTTTGATTGACTATACACTCAAAAGCTATTCGATAGAGATAAAACAAATTATTGTACATGAATCGATACTGTTTACCTATCGAAATGAAGTGCTTCAGGTACTGATTGTACTTTTAAAAAATGCACTTGATAAGTTTGTAGAAACTAAAATGGTAAATGGCAAGATCACCATTACGGTAGAGAGGGATGATCGCTATTGCGTTGTGAGTGTTTATGATAATGCAGGGGGGATTCCGCCAGATATTATCAACAAGCTTTTTGTACCGTATTTTACAACTAAACATAAAAGCCAAGGTACGGGATTAGGACTTTATATGAGCAAAATTATAATTCAGGAACATTGCCAAGGAGAAATTGAAGTCTTTAGTCAAGATCAGGAGACAATTTTTTCTATCAAACTACCTTATCTCAAGGAAGAAAAATGACACTAAAAGAGATTATGGGACAGCTCACAGAAGCTGCAATAGGAATGCGGATTTTATATGTTGAAGATGAACCGTCTATTCGTGAACATACCCGATGGCTGTTATCGACAATATTCAGTGAGATTGAAGTTGCATCCGATGGTTTAGATGGACTGAACAAATATCAAATGAATAAGTTTGACATTGTCATTACCGATATTTTAATGCCTGAGATGAATGGCATTGAAATGATTAAAAAGATTAAAGAGATAAATTTTAAGCAGCAGATTATTGTCACTTCGGCGTGTGAAGAGAGCAATTATTTATTGGAACTTATAAATTTAGGGATTGCACAATTTTTATTAAAACCGATCCAGACAAATCACATTATTCAAAATCTTTATGAAGTGGTCACTAACATCTACAATCAACGCAAAGTAGATGAATTAAATAGTAATATAAAACAAGAACTCATTCATCAAACCATACTTTTGGAACAATACAAAGAGGTAGTAGATGTCTCATCTATCGTAACTAAAACAGATCTACAGGGAAATATTATTTACGTTAATGATCTTTTTTCTCAAAAGAGCGGGTTTGATTTTGATGAAATAAAATTTTCTGGACACAATATCTTACGGCATTCAGAGATGTCATCTGAGTTTTATGAACATTTATGGAAAAAGATCCTCAATAAAGAGACGTGGAGTGGAACCATCAAAAATATGAAAAAAGATGGTGGATATTATATTGCAGATACAACCATAAAACCTATTTTGGACGAGTTTGGTGACACTATTGATTATATTAGTATTAGCCATGATGTGACTGAAATGTATGATTTAAATGAAGAGATATGGCAAACACAACATGAAATGCTCTCATTATTAGGAGAGGTAGGAGAGACACGATCTCAAGAAACCGGAAATCATGTTCGACGTGTAGCTAAATACGCTAAATTGCTTGGTGAATTGCATGGATTAGATGAAGAAGATGTACGATTGCTTTATAGTGCTGCCCCTATGCATGATATTGGCAAAATAGGTATTCCGGATGCGATACTTTTAAAGCCGGGTCGTTTAGAAGATCATGAATTTGAGATTATGAAGAAACACAGTGATATTGGACATAATATTTTAAAAAATTCAAAACGGCCACTTTTACAGGCAGCGGCTATTATTGCGCGTGAACATCATGAAAAATGGGATGGCACAGGCTACCCTCATGCGATTAAGGGGGATGAGATACATATTTATGGTCGTATTACGGCTCTGGCAGACGTATTTGATGCTTTAAGTTGCGAAAGAATTTATAAACGTTCTTGGCCTATGGATGAAATCATTGACTATATTAAATCCCAACGCGAAAAACAGTTTGATCCGAAATTGGTTGATCTTTTTGTTGAAAATGTCGATGACTTTATAGAAATAGCAATACATTTAAAAGATTAAGAGAGTAATTATATGGCAAAATTTAGTGAATTTAAAAACCTTTCTGTCTTATATGCTGAAGATGATGCACAACTGAGACAAATTACCGAAAAAACACTTCAGATGATTGTGGGTAAAGTGTATGCCGTTTCTGATGGCATGGATGCCATAAAAATTTATAATAAAAACCCTGTAGACATAGTGATACTTGATATTCATATGGGATCTATAAGCGGGATAGATGTAGCAAAAAAAATACGGGAAAAGAATGATAAAGTACCGATTGTAATCGTGTCAGGCTCTATTGCAACGCAAGATTTATTGGCAGCATGTACACTAAATCTCATCGATTATATCCATAAACCTATTGAGTTCAATGTACTAATAAAAGTACTTTATTCTGCCGTTGATCGACTTCGATCACATGGACTGTTGGTCGCTAAAATTAATGAAAGTGTATCCTATGACCATTTTTCTAAAGCTTTTTTACACAGTAACGGCGAAAAAACTTTATTAACAAAAAATGAAATATATGCAATAGAATTACTTCTTTCCAATCGTGGTAATATTGTTCAATATGATACATTTTCACAGGTATTAGACGAAGAGATGAGTGATGGTGCATTGAAGAATCTGATTCTTAGAATTCGGAAAAAAATGAAAGACGATAGTAATCTTCGCAATCTTGCAAAAATTGGATACACACTGGTCTAAAAAGAATTTTTTTGAGTGACCCCAGCCGCTATAGGGCTGCGAGTCAAGCTTTTATGTCGAGATTTTTACCTAGACCTGTTAAATCAGTACCAGATACACTGTTGGTTTGAGGGGAAGGTGCAATGCTCTCGAGCATTTTCATAATCCCTTGGCTCTGAACGTCTATCGCTTTTTTCATTGCGTAAAGTCCTGGCAACGTATCTGAATTTGTATTGATGGAATTCATTGTTTCCTCCTTTTTGGAGTGATATATATATCGGCAAAAAAATATTGAGCTAAAATGAAAATGTACATATTTTTGAAATTTTGTTAAATAGTAAACTAGGGAAAATATGCAAAAAATTTTTATTAACCAAAAATACTGCGGATCAATAGAATTACCGCAGAATGACTCTGCAAAAAGAGTTTTTAGCATTGTTAAAAACGCTATTGCGGTCAAAAAAACAATGAATATAAACATCCTTTTTTCTCCTGCTAAAATAAGAGCTCTTGGTTATTATCAAACCGGTGGTGCATGGCAGGAATTGCTTGATATAGAGTTGTATATTGAGTTGGGAAAGATTTTGCATTTTAATACGGAAGATGCTGTAAAACTGAAAAATTCCATAGAACTTATTAATGACATAGCACACAATCATTTTAATATTTCTAAACGATTAGCTTTGGTAAATAAAAAAGATAAAACGCTTACGTATGATGTCTATCTTTTTTGGGATATAGAAAATTTTTCGAATATAGGTCCGATGTTTAATGATGTAATTGAAAAATATGGGGTGAGAGATGATCATATCTATATAGCTGCAAATCCAGATTCACTTTATCTTTTTAAAGATGAATGGGAAGCAGATTTGTATGATTATGGTAAAACGCTTCGATCTTTTAATTTCACTAAATGTGATCATGGCAAGAATGTTGCAGATACTGTATTGCTTGAATACTTCAAGCAATTAGATTTAAAATCTACTGATATTTATTTGATGACATTTGATCGTGAGCTCAAAGAATTTTTTATAAGGGCGTGTGATCCTAGCAACAATCTGTACATGATGCAATAAATTTTATTCTTGAATTTTGACCAAAACTTTTCGTTCGCATTGGCAATCTTCAAAATAGACAAAACGTTCTTCATATATTGGCATGTGGGCTGAGAGATTTGAATCTTCTTGCGTGACAACAGAAGTCTCAGTGGGTGCATCTTGTACAATGACGGTAGACGGTGCATTATATATAACGGCGGGAGAATCATAAACTACTGTTGGTCTAGATGCTGCATAGCCGATTATTCCACCCAAAAACATTGGTGCAAACCATCCTCCCCATCCCCAGGTGCCACCGCGATAACTTCCACCATGATAACCGCCTCCACCGTGATAACCACCTCCGCTATGTCCCCACCCACCAGCTTGAATTGATCCCGATGTGATAATAAGTGTTGTCAAGATTAAGAGTATTTTTTTCATTTGATCTCCTAGTTTATAAGATAATTGAAAAACAGTATAAGCAGGATTTGTGAATTTAATATGAATAGCTATTTCAAATAAAACGGTATGATTTTTGCTTGCATTAATGAACATATTCGAAACTTTAAATGTCGTAAGATGGATCTTGTAAGATTTTTTAATTTCTCATATGTCTTTAATTTTTCAAAGGAGACACCATGACAATCAATGGCGGATCAGTATGGGCAACCTCAACACAATCTTACAGTGGAGGAAATGTTCAAAGTCAAAGCAGCGCAAGCGCTATGGCACCAACAAACTACAGTTCCATGATGCAGGAAGCAGGAAATGCACTTATTGCTTCATTGGATACTAACAATAACGGCACGATCGATAAAACTGAGTTTTCACAAGCAGCTGAGGCTCTTGCTCAAAAAACAGGTAATACGTACAATACCGATACAGCATTTAGCGCTATCGATAAAAACAGTGATGGTTCTATCAGCGCGGATGAGCTTATGAATGCGTTAAAACAATCACAAGCGCAGCGTGAAAACAAAAAGCATACAGCATCTAGTACGCAGCAATCGTCTCAAACATTGCAAACAACTACCGCTTCAGCAACGGATACATCAGGAGCCGCAAAATTGCAATCTATCCTTATGGATCGGATCCTTTCGGCGTATGCAAGTACGGCTACTACCCCTAGCTCAACGACACTCGCTAAAGCGTAACCTATACACGGTGTATCATGATTAACAGTACACAGTGTGTACTTTAGATCAATACATCGTGCTTTAGCGTTGTCTGTAATAATCAATCTAAAGCTGCGATAGTGTAAAATCCTAGAATTCTAAATAGGATATTTATGACCCCTCTTATTACACTTTTACATGAAAAAACCGCTATCAGTCCAAATTTTATAATCAATATTCTCAAACTTCTTGAAGAAGGCTCAACCATCCCTTTTATAGCTCGTTATCGCAAAGAGATGACAGGCGGCGCTTCAGATGAACAGTTACGTGATTTTGATACAGTTTATAGCTACTCAAAAAAACTGTTAGACCGTAAAGAAGAGATTTCGCGGTTAATTACTGAACGTGGGTATTTGAGCGATGATATATCTCGACGATTAGAGATGGCCTCAACACTTCAAGAGATTGAAGATATTTATAGACCTTTTAAAGAGAAAAAAAATACCCGTGCCGCTATGGCAATTGCTGCAGGGCTTGAACCATTAGCTGATTTACTGCAGAGCGGACGTTTGGAACTGAGTGAATTTTCAAAGAGGGCTGAAAACTTTGTCAAAGGTTCTATAGGGTCTGTCGAAGACGCTATAAAAGGGTCTCAAGATATTTTAGCGGAGCGATACAGCGATGATCCTCGCGAACGAGATTATTGGAGAAAGCAGATACTGGATTATTCTGCATTTGAGATAAAAGGGACTAAAACGCTTAAAGAAGAGGGGCTTTTTGTCAAGCTTGCCGGAAAAAATGAGAAGATATCTTCTATTCCTTCACACCGCTATCTTGCTATTATGCGAGGAGTGAGCGAAAAAGAGTTGAGTGTTAAAATAACTCTTGATATGGATCGTGTTGAAAATACTCTTGTTCGCTACAAAATTCCCAAATTCGCAAAAAGTTCTCAGAGTTTGATTCTTAATAGTTATCTTGATGGTTTTAAGCGGTTGTTATTTCCATCATTGGAACGTGAAATACATTCCATCATCAAAGAGAAATCTGATTTTCAGGCGATCAATACGTTTGGCAAGAATTTATCACAGCTATTGGGCTCGCCACCCGTCACAAAACGTATTATTTTAGGAGTAGATCCTGCGTATCGGACAGGGTGTAAACTCGCCGTAATAGACGAACATGGAACGTATCAGGATCATAGGGTGATTTATCCTACACCTCCACAGAGTGATTATGAAAAAAGTGCTAACGTAATCAAAGAGTTGGCATTAAAATATAAAATTACGGGTGTTGCCATCGGAAATGGGACTGGTTCAAGGGAATCTCAAGAATTTTTTGCAAGACTTAACAAAGAAGAGGGGCTTAACCTGACTTATACCGTCGTTTCTGAAGCAGGGGCATCAGTTTATTCTGCTTCTAAAATAGCGCAAGATGAGTATCCACAGCTCGATGTGACGATTCGGGGTGCTATATCTATTGCTCAGCGTCTACGTGATCCGATGGCGGCATTGGTTAAAATAGATCCTAAATCGCTCGGTGTTGGACAGTATCAGCACGATGTCGATCAAAAACAGCTTGAAAAAAAGCTTCATGAAGTGACCGAAGATTTGGTGAATCGAATCGGTGTTGATCCTAACAGTGCATCAGCATCTCTATTGTCATATGTTGCCGGAGTGGGGGGAAAGCTTGCAAAATCGATTATTGAACACCGTGAACACGTCGGAACCTTTAAAAGTAAACAGGAACTTTTAAAGGTAAAAGGGCTCGGAGCAAAAGCGTATGAACAGTGTGCAGGATTTTTTCGGATACGCGAGGGGAAAAGTGTATTGGATAATACCGGTATTCATCCTGAGAGCTATGACGTTGTAAATACTTTGATAAAGCAATATACCCTTTCTTCCATCACGAAAGAACAAATTCCAAATATTGCAAAGACGTTGGGAATAGGGGAAGCTACACTTGAAGATATCATTTTGGAATTGAGAAAACCGGGATTTGATCCACGTGAAAATTTGCCAGCGATAAATTTTCGCTCTGATTTAACGGATATTAAAGAACTGCGTGAGGGTTCTATCGTATCAGGTGTAGTTCGAAATATTGCCGATTTTGGTGCTTTTGTAGATATCGGACTCAAAAATGATGGGCTAATTCATATCTCTCAGATGTCAGAGAAGCGGATATCCCATCCGCTAGAAGTGCTTAGTGTCAATCAACAGCTTAGTCATATTCGTGTAGTAGAAGTAGATGTTGCCAAAGGTAAAGTAGCATTGAGTTTACGTGAAGTCTGAGCGTATTTTTTGACATCATTACAATGATTTGGGTACACTAAAATAACTTTATACAGTGGATAAAATAATGAAACAAATGATGCAGATATACCGAACAAATAGAGAAGCGGTAGAGGGATTTTTACTCACTACGATCAGTGATAATCCTCAGCATGATTTTGATGACCTACAGGTACGTAAGTTTTTTAAACGCCTCCCGTGTCTAACTGATATGTATTTGATGGATGAAAAAGGAGAACAAATTACCCCAACATGGCGACGAAATGACCATGATGTATCGTTAAAAGGTTCCGATAGATCTTATTTTATCAATCGTATCCAGTTTGATGACAAAGGTAATTATATATCAAGCCCGTATATTTGTGCTAACAGTGGTCAGCCCAAAGTATCCGTTGCCCGTAAATACACGGATGGAAAAATTGCCGTATTTGACCTCGATCTCGTTGCAGTATTGGGGAAAATGCATCTGATAGATACAAATCGACTGATTTCTAAACTCTCCGTGTCAGTGTACGCACTCTTAGGCGGTGGACTCGTTTTGCTGGCGCTTTTTTTAGGCATATATGGATTGATCGGATTTGTTAAAGCAATCATGTATTATGGCGATGAAACACTTCATTATGTATTTAAATCAATTATTGGAATAACATTGGCAATTGCGATCTATGATTTGGCTAAAACAATATTGGAACAAGAGGTGTTTTATCGATCTTTGACACTAGAAGAGGGGAGCGAATATAAAACTTTAACCAAATTTTTGACATCAATTATCATTGCACTTTCCATTGAATCATTGATGGTAGTTTTTAAAGTGGCAATTGACGATATCCGTAACATGAATTACGCATTTTACCTTATAAGTGGTGTAGGGATTTTAATTATTTCAATGGCGATTTTAAATTTTGTTAGCCGAAAAAAGCACGAAGGACATGAGTAAATTATGAATGAACAATTAGCGTATATCAATCAATTTTATACCAAAATAATTGATTTTTTAGCCAATTATAGTTTTCAAATCATCGGTGCAGTGATTATCGTAACCATTGGATGGTTTTTTTCCAAATATATTTTTAATGTGTTGATAAAATTTTTTGAAAAACATGATTTTGACCAAACACTTGGTAAATTTGCAGCCAATGGTGCCCGAATACTTATTTTTGGAGCAATGTTAGTTGTAGCAATCGGAAAATTAGGAATATCGATTGCACCTTTTATTGCGGCAGTCGGGGCAGTGTTTTTAACAGCAGGATTGGCAATACAGGGGAGTGTAGCAAACTACGCCGCTGGAATATCGCTTATTATCACCCGGCCTTTTAAAATCGGTGATACGATTTTGATTAACAAAGTTTATGGCGAAGTTGAAGAGATACGTCTCGCTTATACGACGCTTCGTACTGAAGATGAAGAGCTGATTACGGTTCCTAACAAGCATATGATCGGTGAAGTTATTGTTAACTCTTTCAAATATCGCGTTGTAGAATCTAATGTTGGTATAGCCTATAATACAGATGCTGAAGAGGTTATAGAACTAATACGATCAGTAATAGAACAATTTGAGAGTGTTTCCAAAGAGACCAAAGCAATCATCGGTATTCAAAAATTTGCTGAAAGTTCTGTAGAGATTGGAATACGATATTGGGTTCCGACACGTAACTATTTTAAAATTCAATATGATGTTAATTTAGCGATCTATAAAGCGCTAAATGAGGCTCATATTACGATTCCATTTCCACAACGTGAAGTGCGGATGATACAACACTAAAGAGAGATAATATGACTGAACGTTTTAATCAAGCAGCCGAAGGATGGGATAAAGGGGATATGCGCCAAAATATCGCCCACAGCGTATTCCAAACCATTAGCAATCGCATTTCACTATTAAATAATATGAGTATTATGGATTTTGGTGCAGGAACTGGATTACTCAGCTTTAAAATTGCACAGTTGGTAAAAGAGGTGGTCGGTGTCGATCTCTCCGAAAAAATGCTTGAACAGCTAGAGGGTAAAAACAGTGATACACTGCGGGTAGAAGCACTGTGTCATGATATTTGTGAGATACCATTGGAAAGAAAATTCAACGGTATCGTCAGCTCAATGGCAATGCATCATGTTGAAGATACCGCTGGGCTATTTAAATCGTTTCATGATCATTTAAAACGTGACGGATTTATTGCAATTGCTGATTTGGAAGCAGAAGACGGTACATTTCACAGTCACGGTAATGACGGTGTGTACCATTTTGGATTTGAGCGTGAACCGTTACGCGAGATCATTGAACAAGCAGGATTTGAGCACGTTCGCTTTCATCATGCCTATACCGTCGAAAAAGAGACTCAAAATTATCCTATTTTCCTTATAACCGCAACCAAAAAGTTGTAACTCGCACGCTTCTTGCATACTGTTGGATAACTTCACTCTTAGGAGTATCCGATGGTCAGCCGCGCTAAAATCAAAGAACTTATGAATGAGAGCGCCTGCTCTCATAGCAAAGACAAAAAACCAGGAGAAGGGTGTGACAAGCCCAAACCGGGGCTGGCTGCCGGAGGATGTGCCTTTGATGGTGCACAAATATCCCTTTTTCCTTATGCGGATGCTGTCCATTTGGTGCACGGTCCACAAACCTGTCTGGGCTCATCGTGGGAAACACGTGAGACAAAAACGTCGTATACTGGTGTGGATCATACACAGATGGGTTTCACAACGGGGATCAATACTAATGATGTAATCTTTGGCGGGGACAAACGGCTTGCAGAATCGATAGATTACATAATGGATCATTACAAACCTGAGGCAATTTTCGTCTATTCAACCTGTGTTACCGCATTGGTGGGTGATGACATCGATATGACGTGTAAAAAAGGGAGTGAAAAATACGGTGTTCCTATTGTCCCTGTTCATGCCGCTGGGTTTGTCGGGAGCAAAAACCTCGGTTCGCGCCTCGCGGGGGAAGCGGTATTGGAACATCTGATCGGTACCAAAGAGCCTGAATTTACTACCCCTTATGACATCAATCTGATCGGCGATTATAACGTGACAGGGGATATGTGGCAGTATCTCCCTATTTTCGAGAAGATCGGACTTCGTATACTCAGTTCGATGAGCGGAGACGGTCGGGTGGGGGACATCCGCTGTGCGCACCGTGCGAAACTCAACGTCATCGTTTGTGCCAAATCACTGATTACCCTCACGCGCAAGATGCAAGAGCAATACGGCATTCCGTGGATTTCCGTTTCGTTTTACGGGAAACGCGATACGACGTTTGCTATCCGCGAAATTGTCGCTGCATTGGGTGATCCTGAGCTGATCGCGCGCGCTGAAGCAGTAATCGCCGAAGAAGAAGCGGCGTTGGAAGAAAAAATCGCTCCGTACAAAGCACTCTTTGCGGGCAAAAAAGCGGTACTAAACACCGGCGGAAACAAAGCGTGGTCGATAGCCTCTGGATTGCAGGATTTGGGGATCGAAGTAGTTGCGACGAGCATCGCCAAATCGACGCAGGATGACATCGACAAAGCGCGGGAATATCTGGGAGAAAACGGAGTATTGATGAAAAAACCCGCTTCCGAACAGGGGAAAATCATCGATCAAACGGGGGCGCATATTCTCCTCGCAGGAGGGCGAAGCCTCTATACCGCGATCAAGAAAAAGATCAGTTTTATCGATGTCAATCAGGAGAAAAAGACGAGTTATGGAGGATACGGCGGATTACTCAACCTCGCAATAGATTTAAAATATGCGTTCCGTAATCCCGTCTTTGCAAATGTCGGTAAGCCCGCACCGTGGGAGAGTGCTGAGGATTAAAACTTGGCGTTTGGAACGGGATAGTGCTCAATCACATAATCAATATCTTTATCGCCGCGTCCGCTGAGATTGACCAAGATTGTTTGATCGCTAGAGAGTGTTTTTGCAAGTTTCATAGCAAAAGCAACTGCATGTGCCGATTCAAGAGCCGGAATGATCCCCTCTAGTTGAGAAAGGGTATAAAATGCGTCGACCGCTTCATCATCGTTGCAAAGTCCGACATTGCTTCTTCCGATCTCTTTGAGATAGGCGTGTTCAGGTCCGACGGATGGGTAGTCGATACCCGATCCGATAGAGTGGACTGGAGCAGGGTTTCCTTCGGCATCTTTGAGCATGATAGAGTTGAATCCATGCATAATCCCCTCTTCACCGTAGGTGAGCGTTGCGGCGTGGTCTCCGAGTTTTTCCCCTTTTCCGAGCGGTTCAACTCCGTAAAGTTTGACACTCGGCTCATCGATAAAGGCGGAGAAAAGCCCCATCGCATTTGAGCCTCCTCCAACACAGGCAACTACGTTATCGGGGAGTTTTCCTTCATGTTCCATAAACTGCTCTTTGGATTCAAAACCGATAACGGATTGAAAATCGCGTACCATCATCGGAAACGGATGAGGACCGACGACCGATCCTATACAGTAGATCGTGTTTTCGGGATCTTTTACATATGCGTCAAAAGCCGAGTCAACCGCTTCTTTGAGGGTTTTGAGACCGTGAGTTGCAGGGACAACTTTGGCTCCGAGTATTTTCATCCGTACGACGTTGGGATGCTCTTTTGCAATATCAACTTCGCCCATGTGGATTTCACACTCCAAACCGAAATAGGCTGCGGCGGTAGCCAGTGCAACACCGTGTTGACCCGCACCGGTTTCGGCGATCACTTTTTTCTTTCCTAAATGTTTTGCGAGGATTACTTCTGCCATACAATGGTTGAGTTTGTGTGCTCCGGTGTGATTGAGGTCTTCTCGTTTGAGATAAATTTTCGCACCCCCGCAATGACGTGTAAGATTTTGTGCAAAAGTGATTGGGGTAGGGCGTCCTTGAAAATGTTTTCGGACATATTTGAGCTCATTGATAAATTCTGGAGAATTTTTTAGTTCTTGATAGGCTTGTGTGATTTCACTAAAGGGTTTTTCGAGAATCGGAGGGATATACGAACCTCCGAATTTTCCAAAATATCCGTTTTCGTCAGGATGAGATTCAAGATACGAAGCATTCATTGGTATTCCTATGTAGTATGGTTTGATGGATTATACGAAAAAAATGGTAATTTAGATTTGATATTTACTCTAAATCATCACTTTGGCGGATCCATGTTTGAGAACGTCCGAGCAGTGAAAAACCGATATACCCGCGCACAACCAGTTTTGCACCGTTCTCTTCGAGGTGCATTTTACAGCTATACTCTTTGCCGTTGTCGGGATCGAGAATTTTGCCCCCGTCCCATTCATCACCATCTTTTTTCATATTGCGGATAATGTTCATCCCTTTGATCTTTTGATCTTTGCGATCATCGGTGCATTTACTGCAAACACGTTCAGGATGGTCGATCGGCATTCCGCGCAGAACTTTTCCGTTGAGTGTACCGTCATTGTTGCGGGTGATCTGTATGAGTGATTTGGGCTGATGGGTGCTGTCATCGATGGTGAGCCATACGCCTACGGGGGTAGATTCGGCGAATGCCATGGTACTTGCGAATAGCATACCAAATAGTAGTGTTTTACATTGTTGAATCATTATTTACTCTTTTTTTTGATTAATTTTAGCGTAATTGCAAAAGAAATAATAAAAAACCCTCTTCTCGCACATTTCTTGCAATATCCATGATAACTAAGGAGTTGTCATGGAATTCTCCCTCTCTAAACACGAGCACAAACCGCTTCAAGTCAACCCGATCAAACATTCCCAGCCGATGGGAGCGACCCTCGCATTTTTAGGGGTCAAAGATTGTATGCCTCTCATGCACTCAGCCCAAGGGTGCGCTTCGTACACCAAAGTCTTTTTTACCCGCCATTTTAACGAGCCCATCGCGATCAACAACACTTCCGTGAGCGACATCACCGCCGTCCTCGATGGGGGAGATTACTCGATACTCATGGCGATAGAGAATATCCAAAACAAAGAGAAAAACCTCAAACCCTCCATGATCGGTCTGCACACGACGGGACTCACCGAGACCAAAGGGGACGATGTACGCGGTGTGGGAACCCATATCGAGATCCCCTACGTGTTTGTCAATACTCCCGATTACGAGGGGGGAATGGAGAGCGGATGGGCGCTCACGGTCACGGCAATGATCGAACAACTCACCCAAAGTGCTACCGAAACGAAACCCGATAAACTCGTTTTTCTCCCACATCTGAGTATGCAACCGATCGAGGTGGAGAAGATCAAAGCGTTTTGTGAGGATTTCGGGTTTGAGACCTATGCGCTTCCCGATCTCTCCACCTCACTCGATGGGTACTGGGAAGCGGGGCAGG
>JAQTTG010000008.1 GCA_028710885.1 Sulfuricurvum sp. | reverse complement strand
GCCGTTGCCTCGATCAGTCGTCCGTATGAACTCGATGAGATGTTCGACAAGATGTTCGGTCAGTTCTGTCTGGGGAAATGATGGCGACCTATATTGCAATCGATTTAGGATTAAAACGGATCGGATTGGCACTTAGTGCGGGTGCTGGAATCGTTACACCACTTCCGGCAGTTGAGCGCCGCAATCGTGACCAAGCGGCGCGTGATGTGAAAAAAGTGTTGGATGAGTATGAAGCGACCACTGTGGTCGTCGGTATCCCGATGGGAAGCACCACCGAAGATGAGATGCGCCGCCGTGTCGCCCATTTTATGAACCTCGTCGATTTCAAAGGGGAGATTGCCTATCAGGATGAATCCCACAGCTCTCAAGAAGCTGAAGCGCTGATGAAGGGGGAAATCCGCTACAAACGTGACGGACGGATTGATTCACTTTCGGCGAAGATTATTTTGGAGCGGTATCTTATAACGCTTTAAAAAACTCCGCCGCTTCTTCTTCATCATCACTCAATATGGCAAAATCTTCATCATTTTCTAACTTATTTTTAATTGTTGTAACACAATACTCAAATCCGATTTGACGTGCGTGTTCCAAATCAAATACAAATCCCAATCCGCTGAACTGGTACGGTTCTTCTTGCTCAATGCAGAGTAAAACCCCTTCGCACTCTCTCTCGAACTGCTCAACAATATCACGATAGCCGATGTTAAACTCGGTCGCGTGCCACCCCATATTTTCGAGAGGCTTGTCCGAAAACTCGGCGATTCCGTCCCCTGATGTGTCATCGTACAATGCACGTTTTTGATTGTAACCGATAATGCTTTGCCACGCACCGGAAGCTTTGATGAGGATACGATCATCATCCTCGACGATACGATAATTTTTTCCAAGCATTTCAGTTATTGGACGAGCGAGGGTAGTGGAGAGTGGTGAGAGGGGAGCGATGGTACCCTCATAAATCGAGATTAGTGTTTGGGGAAACGGTTCATACACAATCTCGCCATTGTAGGCGATTGCAAAATTTTTTGCGGAATTGATTGCATGGTAAAAGTCGCTTTTGTCAATGACAATAATCTCTTTAAAAAGGTTGAATTTTTTCATGAAAATCTCCACTATTTTTGGGTGAATTGTAGCACGGGATCGTTGCGTCATCCTGAGACTACGATTTAGCACAATGGTATAAGGGTGCACTAATATTTTTTTATGCAAAAGTGGGGTATAATTCGCCAAATTTTAAGCCTATGAGCTTACTCAAGGATACCTTTATGGCATTAAGCGTCTACTACGATAAAGATTGTAATATCGAACTCATCAAAAGCAAAAAAGTGGCAATGATCGGATTTGGATCACAAGGTCATGCACACGCAGAAAACCTTCGCGACAGCGGTGTAGAAGTTGTTATCGGTCTTCGCAAAGATGGTAGCTCATGGGCTAAAGCGGAAGCAAAAGGGTTCAAAGTAATGAGCGTATCGGAAGCGTCTGCATACGCTGATATGGTTATGATCCTTCTTCCGGATGAAAACCAAGCAGAAATCTACAAAAACGAAATCGCTCCTAACCTAAAATCAGGTGCAACTATCGCATTCGGTCACGGTTTCAGCATTCACTACGGGCGTATCAAACCGGCTAGCGACATCAACGTTACTATGATCGCACCAAAAGCTCCGGGTCACACCGTACGTTCTGAGTTCGTTCGCGGCGGCGGGATTCCTGATTTGATCGCTGTTGGACAAAACCCAAGCGGAACAACGAAAGAATTGGCGCTTTCATACGCTTCTGCTATCGGTGGCGGGCGTACTGCAATCATCGAAACGACGTTCAAAGACGAGACAGAAACTGACCTTTTCGGAGAACAAGCAGTTCTTTGCGGCGGTACAGCATCTCTCGTTCAAGCAGGATTTGAAACATTGACTGAAGCGGGATACGCACCAGAACTAGCATATTTTGAGTGTCTTCACGAGTTGAAATTGATCGTTGACTTGATGTTCGAGGGTGGTATCGCGGATATGCGTTACTCTATCTCTAACACAGCGGAATACGGTGACTATGTAAGTGGTAAACGTGTTATCAACGCAGAATCAAAAGCGGCAATGAAAGATATCCTCAAAGAGATCCAAGACGGCCGTTTTGCAAAAGATTTCATTCTAGAAGGTCAAGCAGGCTATCCTCGTATGAACGCTGAACGCACAAACGCGCGCGCGTCATTGATCGAGCAAACAGGTGTAAAATTGCGCTCTATGATGCCGTGGATCTCTAAAAACAAAATCGTAAATCAAGCTACAAACTAATTTTCCCTTTCAGAGCTAGAAGCTCTGAAAAACATCTTCAAAAGAGGTTCCTTCTTTTATGAGTAAACAACCTCACAAATTTCAAAAAATTTCTATACTAAAGTGGATTGGATGGGGAATCTTTGGAATTCTTTTCCTTTCAGCAGTTTTTTCAATAGGTTATTTTTTCGGGTTTAATCAAGCTGATGATAAATTGGCTGCTGAACGTATTCAGACGCAAAAGTTAGTACTGCAAATAGAGCAGATTGCCGCTTTGGATGATAATACCCTTCCTTCAACAAAATCAAAAGATCGTATTCAAGAGGATGAAATTCGTCACCTTAAAAAAGAGCTTGAGGATTTATTGGAGCGAGAGCATGTTCATTCAGAGGTAAATCCACATCATGAATATGCTCCAAATGAGAAAAAAGCTCCGCCTGCTGAAAATAGACCTGTTAGAACGACTGGATCAGAAGCTAAGTTGGTAATTATTATCGATGATGTTTCATATGCACATGATGTAAAAGAGATTAAGTCAACGGGATTACCGTTAGTAATGTCTTTTCTCCCACCAAGTTCGAGACATCCTGACTCAGGGTTATTGGCAAAGCAGGAGAATACGTATATGATCCATTTACCTCTTGAAGCAGTTGCTTTTCATGATGAAGAACCTAATACATTGCATACAGACAGTTCTGAAGAAGAGATAGCAAAACGATTAGAAGTATTAAAACAAATTTTTCCAAAAATGCATTACGTTAACAATCATACCGGTTCTAAATTTACTTCTGATACTAATTCAATGGATAAATTGATACGTGTTATGAAAAAAGATGGCTTACAGTTTGTAGACAGTCGTACGATCGGTACAACAAAAGGACGCGAAATTACGGCCAAATATGGTATGCGTTATTTGGGTCGTGATGTCTTTTTAGATGATGAAGATGGTATTCAAAACATTAAAGGGCAAATACGAGATGCTGTAGAAGAGGCAAAACGTCACGGTTTTGCAATTGCTATCGGTCATCCGAGAGTAAATACGATTAAAGCATTAAAAGAGTCAAAAGAGGTTTTAAAAGAAGTTCAATTAGTAGGGATCGATCAACTTTGACAATTTGACATATTTTATAACTTTTAATTTATTTTTGTTATCCTTGCATATTATACTTAATGAGTGAATATGCATAATCAAATCCCCTTTCTTATTGATGAACTCTCATCCTTGAAACAAAATCTTTCAAAACTGTATTATCGAGGCAATAGTGATTTGTTGATGAGACGAAAAATCTCGATAATTGGCAGTCGGAAACCAAATCAATATGCCCAACAGATGACGCATCGTTTAGCAAGCGAATTATCTAGAGTTGGAATCTATATCGTCAGTGGTGGAGCAATGGGGACAGATGCTATTGCACATCGTGCAGCAGGCAGCGACAGTACTATTGCGGTGCTGCCTTGTGGGATTGATTTACACTATCCGGCTGTCAATAAACATTTACTTCAAGAGATCGAAAATCACGGATTGTGTATAAGTCAATTTGAACCGGGTTTTAGAGCAACACCGTGGAGTTTTGTTATACGTAATGAGATTGTTGTAGCATTGGGTGAAGTATTAGTTGTTGCACAAGCAGATATCGGGAGTGGCAGTATGAAGAGTGTTGAGTATGCACTGGAAATGGGTAAAAAAATTTATGTTTTACCTCATAGAATTGGTGAAAGTGAAGGGAGCAATCAATTGCTATCGGACGGTAAAGCCGAGGCCATTTATGATATAGATGACTTTGTACATAAATTTGGAACGGTGAATTTTCCAATTGATAAGAGTAGGCCATTTATATTGTTTTGTGCATCACGTCCTACTTATGAAGAAACAATTGCAAAATTTCCGAGTGAAATCTTCGAAGCAGAGCTGGGTGGAACAGTTGAAATACGAAATGGAAGGGTGTATTTAGTATGATCAGGGCTTAATGCCCTGATGCAACCTCATATCCGTAATGTTTTACAAGATAATTGATGATGGTTTGTTGGTCTTCTTTTGGGATAGGAGCTTTAAACTCATTGACCATTTTTTGGACGGTCCCAGTCCAATAAGGGCGACTTTTTTTCCCTTGATTGAGAATATATCCGAATGAATGGCAAATAAGGCAGTATTGTTGTACTACTTCATCGTGATCTCCTGTTTCGACTGGATAATCGACATAAGGCATTTCGATGGGTTTTGAAACTTGTGCAAAAGCCATCGAAGTCAAAAGGGAAGTAAGTAAAATAATTTTTTTCATTTTTGACCTTCTTATACGATTTTTACATTGACAGAATCAACTGCATTGTATTGGTATCCGCCAGCATTCCAACCGATTTCATCAGGCAGAGGTTGGATGTTTCCGACACGGTTGATCGCACGTACCATGATGGTATATTCACCCTTCGTTTTAGGTTCCCATTGGTAAATCCATTGACGATAAGCATATTTACCATAATCTTTTTGGAGAGCTGTCGCACTCCAACTCTTTCCACCATCAACAGAGATCATAACCTCTTTGACCCCTTTTCCTTGGTCAAATGCCATGCCTGTAACTTTAATACGAGAACCTTTTTTGATAATAGTATTAGGGGTTGGATAGCCGATGACCGATTTAACTTTCATAGCTGCAATCGGTTTACGTTTATACTCGAAATCACCTCCTGAAACAACACATTCGCAGTCATTATCAGGGACTGTATAGGCGACATCCATAAAAAATGTTTTACGGTATTGATCCAATACAGTAATTTCAGAGAGCATTTTGACCCAGCTGTCTGAAAAATGTCCAGGGATAACCAGACGAAGAGGGAATCCATTTAAATAAGGGAGATCCTCACCATTCATCTCATAAGCTACAATTAACTCACCGCTCAAAGCTTCATCAAGTTCCATTTCACGGAAAAAATGGGGTGTTTCATCTAAAGCAGGTTTTTCCAGACCGTTAACACCGACAAAGCGGGCATCACTTTTAAGTCCGGCTTTGTTGAGGATGTCTTTGAGACGAACACCTTTCCAAACTGCACATCCCATAGCACCATGGCCCCATTGAACGCCGTGAGTTGCTTGACCGGATGTTGCATAATATTTACGGCTATTTCCACCGCATTGGAGTACCGAAGTAATCTCTACGGGTTCAAATTTAGATTTAAGATCATCTACACTTAGGGAAAGCGGAGTCTCAACAGCGCCTTGAACCTGTAGACGGAATTCATTAAGGTCGATGTAGGTTGGAATATCCGGCATATGCCAGCGGACAAAAAACTGATCGTTAGGAGTAATTGGTTGAGTAAAAATATCACGTGGTGATTCAAGTAGCGGAGGACGATCTGAAATAACTTTTAGAGGTTTTTTTTCAGGAAATGCGATAACGGGAGGTACGAAATTTTTAGTTTCGGTGATGATTTTTTGGTCGGCTTCTTTACCCAAGAGAGATGATGCCCCAAGAATAAGGCTGCTTCCCAAAAAATGTCTGCGGTTAAATGTACTCATTATGATTGCCTTGCAAAGGAATATCACTATTTTATCATAATAGGGGATAATTTACAGTATAAGCATTGCATCACCGTATGAGAAAAAGCGGTAGTGTTCCTTTATGGCTTCTTGATAAATCCGATGGGTCTCTTCCAACCCAACAAACGAGGCGACAAGCATGAGCAGGGTAGATTTCGGAAGATGAAAATTTGTAAGAAGATGATTGACCCGCAATGGCTGATTGTTTGGGTGTAAAAAGAGGTTGGCTTCTCCATGGATCTCCCCAGTGCGGGCATGATATTCGACTGTGCGGGTAGAGGTGGTGCCAATACTCAAAAGAGGGATAGGACTATGGAGTAGTTCTTGGGCAGATGGGCTGATATCAAAATACTCTGAGTGCATTGGATGATCGGTGATCACTTCGGCTTCGACCGGTTTGAATGTCCCTGAACCGACATGGAGGGTTACAAAAGCATGAGGATGATTGGTACATACGGTATTAAACAGCTCATCGGTGAAATGGAGCGATGCAGTAGGGGCGGCGACTGCTCCCTCATAGTGGGCAAAAACGCTTTGGTACTCTCGCTCATCTTCGGAGTTGTCCTCACGACCGAGATAAGGGGGTAGAGGGATATGCCCAATTTTTTCTAAAAGGGGAAGAAGCTCTTCAAATCGGATAAGGGTATTAGCAACATAAAAATTGACATCACGTGAACCGTCATCACTCAACGCAATAACTTTGGCACTTAAGTCACCTTCGAAAAACAGCAGTGTATTTTCTTTGACGCGACCTTTGATATAGACATTGATGGCATGTGCATCATGTGGACGGTTAATTAGTAGCTCTATCGCTCCACCACTGCTTTTATGTCCGTAAAGACGCGCTTTAATAACTTTAGTATCGTTAAAGATGATTCCACAATTTGTTGGCAAAAACGATTCTAGTGCATCAAAGCGTGCATGAGTAATAGTCTTATTAGCACGATTGTAAACGAGTAAGCGTGCATGATCTCTGGGCTGTATTGGATGGGTTGCTATCAGCTCTTCGGGAAGAGCATAATGATAGCTTGATGTTAAGTTTGGGTCGAGAGGATTAGTCAATAGTTTCTTCTTCGTCTTCTTCGATATAAGGGTCTATTTTAGGGGCAGGATTGACAAACCGAACTATGATAATGGATATTCCATAGAGGATGATTAATGGAACTGCCATTAGACATTGTGTCAAAACATCCGGTGGGGTTAAAAGAGCGGCAACAATAAAAATAAGAACAATAGCGTAACGGAAAAAACCAATCATCATCCGATCATCGATTAAACCAAGCAGAGCAAGAAAATAACAAAATACGGGAAGCTCAAATGCCAGTCCGAACCCCAACATGATTTTTGTAAAGAAATCGACATAGTCTTCTATGTTAATCATTGGGACAAAAGAGGCACTTCCGAATCCGATGAGGTATTGAAAGCCAAAGGGGGTAACAACATAATAAGCAAATGCACCGCCGATAAGAAACATAACTGTTCCACCGACAACAATAGGGATCATCATCTTTTTTTCGTTGGCATAAAGCCCTGGTGCGACAAAAAGCCATATTTGAGAGAGAATAATTGGAAGAGAACCAAGTAAAGAAGCAAAAAAAGCGACTTTCATAGCAACAAAAAAGGTACCACCGATTTGGTTGGTCGTTGCCATCCCTTTCGCTGCATTAGGAGAAGTTTTTGCAACAAGGGCAAGTGCATCATTTAAGGGTTGGCTGATCCAATGCAAGAGAGGTTCATAAAAGTTAAATGCGATAAAAAACATAATAATAACACTCGCTACACTGATACCGAGTCGTTTGCGGAGTTCTACTAAATGGGGACGTAAATCGTCAAACATTACACGCTCTCTTCGATGGGTTTGGTTTCGGCAGCTTGAATCTCTTTTGTTTTAGGGGTAAAAGTGACAATTTCCGGTTCTTTAGGTGCTGCCGGTACAGAAGTAGAAATAGAACTAAAATCCAGCTCACTTTTTATGCCGCTTATTTCAGAACCGATTTCAGTAACATTGGTCATTCTCTCTAACTCAGCACTGGCATTGGTGAGCTCTTTTTTGTAATTGAGCGCTTCTTCTTTCATCTCTGAAAATTTCATCTCTTCTTCGATAGTAGCACGGGCAGAATTGACAGTACTTTTTACACTTCGAAAAAATTTGGCAATCTCAACCATGGTTGAAGGGAGTTTTTCAGGCCCTAAGAATAATACTGCGATAATCGCGATAAGGAAAATTTCACCTAAACCCAGTCCAAACATATTAATAACCCAATCATAATAAAATCAAGAGTGGCTATTTTAGCAAAAGAAAGTTAAAACCCTTCTACCCGTAATGCAATTTCATCCGCTAAGAGAAAATCGACATTGAAATATCGTCCATCACGATATCTAAGAAGAGACTCTTTGACTAATTCATTAGCAGATTTTATTTGATTTGGGGTAAGTATTTTTTCATTAACACCTATGCAGCTTCTAAAGCCTAAAAAAAGTTTTTCACTTACAAGTGCAGGCTCATCTAAAACTTCTATAAATACTTCAAGTGGGTTATTGATGTAGGATTCGACGCTTTTAGATGGATAAAAACGGTGATTTCCTAAAAATCCTACAGCACCTGAGCCTAATCCTATGTAAGGCTTATGTTCCCAATATCCGATGTTATGACGCGATTGATATTGGCCAAAATTGGAAATTTCATATTGGCCGAACCCTTTATCGGTCATTTCATGAAATAACCATCGTGTCATTTCAATCTCTTCTTCGGCAATTTCCGGTGTTTTTTCAAATGCAGTCTCTTCTTCGATTGTTAGCGCATAAAGGCTAATATGATCTATCGGCAAAGAGAAAGCGTGCGTAATATCTGATTTTAGCAAAGCTTTTGAATCACCTAAAACCCCATAGATTAGGTCGATACTGATATGTTGGTATCCAATTGCTGATGCCGTTTTGATTGCTTCAAGTGCATGTTGGGTGTGGTGAGCACGTCCTAGAGTTTTTAATTTTTCATTATTAAAACTTTGCACACCGAAGCTCAGACGATTGACCCCGAGTTCATACATTCCCTCTAGCCATGTGCGAGTAGCACTGTTAGGGTTGGCTTCAGAGGTGATTTCGCAATCATTGGACAAATAGGGATATATCATCTCAAAAATAGGACGATAAAGATGAGGTTCTACTGTAGATGGGGTTCCGCCACCGATAAAAACGGTTTCAATAAGATTGGTAGGACTTACCTCAAAACGGCTTAGCTCGAATGTGAGCTGAGTGAGGAGCGCATTCATATACGTTTCACGTAAGGAGAATTTATCGACATAAGAGTTAAAAGCACAGTAGGAGCATTTGCTATCGCAAAAAGGGATGTGAATGTATAAAAGCATATGGGATTATAGTATTTTTAATAGCGAATAGTTTACAATACCATCTAAAACAATGCAAAAGATGGTGAATGACAGAAAAAAAGTTCTATCGGCCGAATGTAGCGGCAATTATTGTCTCTTCTGACTATCCTAAGACGAAAGATATTTTTATTGCCGAACGGAGTGATTTGGTGGGAGTATGGCAGTTTCCTCAGGGGGGAATTGATGAAGGTGAGACGAGTGAAGAGGCCCTTTTCCGTGAGCTAAAAGAGGAGATCGGTACCAAAAAGGTAGAAATCATCGCTGAGTATCCTGAATGGATCGCTTATGATTTTCCTCCACACGTTGCAGCTAAAATGGCTCCTTATGCGGGACAAAAGCAGCGATATTATTTGGTACGTTTAAAATCAGAAGCCGTTATTAATTTAGAGACAAAACATCCTGAATTTAAAGCGTATCGTTTTGTCAATATTGATGAGCTTCTAGGACATATTGCCCACTTTAAAAAAGCGGTCTATGAACAAGTTATTTCCCATTTTAGAGCCAAGGGGTATCTGTAATGTTAATTGTACAAAAATTTGGTGGAACCAGCGTTGGTGATTTAGAGCGGATTCAAAATGTTGCTAACCGCGTTTCTGAAACACTTAAAGAGGGACATCAGGTAGTGGTAGTAGTTTCTGCGATGAGTGGTGAAACAAACAAATTGATAGCGTATGCTGAACACTATACGCAAGCGCCAGAGCGTAGTGAAGTAGATATGCTGCTAAGTTCAGGAGAACGTGTGACTGCCGCACTCCTTTCTATTGCCCTGAATGCTATGGGGCATAAAGCAACTTCGATGAGTGGTCGCAGAGCGGGAATAGTGACAGATAGCGTACATACCAAAGCACGCATTGAGAGTATTGATCCTACTCCTATGCATGCGGAATTAGCACTGGGTAAAGTTGTTGTTGTAGCTGGTTTTCAGGGTGTTAGCGAGAGTGGTCAAGTTACTACACTTGGACGGGGAGGTTCAGACCTCTCTGCTGTCGCTGTTGCAGGTGCACTAAAAGCGGATTTATGTGAAATTTATACCGATGTTGACGGTATTTATACGACTGATCCTCGTATTGAGCCGCGCGCTAAAAAAATGGACCGTATCAGTTATGATGAAATGCTTGAACTCGCATCATTAGGTGCAAAAGTACTTCAAAACCGTTCGGTTGAGTTAGCAAAAAAACTCAACGTTAACCTCGTAACCCGTTCTAGTTTTACGACAGCGGAGGGGACACTTATTACAAAGGAAGAGAATATAATGGAAAAACCACTTGTCAGCGGTATTGCACTCGATAAAAATCAAGCACGCGTTTCACTCAGCGGAGTGATTGATCGTCCGGGAATTGCTTCGGATATTTTTACACGTTTAGCTGATAATAGTGTTAACATTGATATGATTATTCAGACATTGGGACATGATGGAAAAACCAATCTTGATTTTACTGTTCCTAAAACGGAATTGCTTGATGCAAAAAAAGTAGTTGAAACATTTATTGCTGAAGGGGAAATTCATGAAGCGTCATATGATGAATGTATTTGTAAAGTCTCTATCGTCGGTGTCGGAATGAAATCACACACCGGTGTAGCTGCAAAAGCATTCCAAACTATGGCGCGTGAAAATATCAATATTATGATGATTTCTACCTCTGAAATCAAAGTTTCAATGGTTATTGATGAAAAATATGCAGAACTTTCAGTTAGATCATTACACAGTGCTTATGCATTGGATCAATAGTGCGTCATTTTGATCAGTGGACGTTAGAATCGATACGCTCCGAAGGGGCATCAATGAGTTGGTTCGAAGAACAACGTTTTGAGTGGACTCCTGCAATTGCTAATGCATTAGAGCAGATGATGAATGGCAAAAGTATCGTTTTAATCACTGATCACGATCGAAAGTGGTTCGCCCACTACATTAGCGCCTCTCTCAACAAACGTGCGCAAGAACGACCTATGATTCCGATCGTCTGTTTGGATGCTCTTTATCCTCACTATGACCATCTCAGTGGTGGTGAAGCGATCGATATGCTTAGTGATATGCTTGATCTCACATTCAAGGGTGAATATTTCTTTTGGTATATCGGACGGGGTGATGAACGTAGAGCTGATATTGCGAAGCGGAGCTCCGAGAGTTTACTGTGGATTATGGATGAACGCTTTCAAAATGCTCTTGTACTTCGTTCTCATGACCCGTTGATAGATATTAAACTATTGCAACTTTACCGTCTTTTTGACAAAACATTAGGTGCTGTTTTGTATGGGGAGATTGATGTTCGCGAATGAACGAGGTGGTATTCTTATCACTGAAAATATTGATGAGCGCTCAAAAGAGATTGAAGAATCTTTGTATCCTTTACGCACAGTAATGTTTATTAGGGATGATTTTAAGATTGAAGATGCCAAAGAGGTGATTGCCGAAGCGTATAAAAGTGAGGAAAATACCAAAACATTGATTCTCGGAGCAAAAAGTTTTACTATACCAGCTCAAAATGCACTTCTAAAAATTTTAGAGGAGCCGCCTCGAAACATAGCTTTTATTCTGATTGCACCCAATAAGAGTACTTTTCTCCCTACTGTTCGCTCACGGCTTACCCTTACACAAGAACACAAAACGCGTATTTATGAAGCATTGGCACTTCGATTGTCAAATCTTGACTTATCAACATTGTTTGCATTTGTTAAAGAACATGAACGCTTAAAAAAACATGAAGCAAAAGGGTTGATTGAGCAACTATTACATCAAGCTGTTCATTATGAGCATCTAGCGCTTACAAAAGCGCAGTTGGATGGATTTGAAAAAGGGCTTAGATTGGTTGAATTAAATACTCGATTTCAAAGTGTGTTAGTCATGATCTTAATGAATTTTCTCAAAGAGGTCAAACGTGGTCGTTGAGAAACTTTCCAGCACGATCGATTTACATCGTGAACTCAAATCTTTGGGAGTCGATAGCGGTGGAGTAAATATTTTGGAGGATAAGGGCTTACTGCATCTGATCCGTATCCGCGATTTACATGTTGGTGCTGCCAATATTCTCAAACAAGATGCCTTGAGTATTGGTGCTGATTTGGCTGTTCCGCGAGGGACAGTTACTGCTTCGGTTCCACGTGTTGACGTTTTGTTGATTGCATCAGAACGTCAATTGCAGCAATTGGTTAAAAAAGAGAAAGCTCAACCGTTTGGATTGAAACAACTATCTTTTGAGCTGGAAAGTTTTTGCAATCTTCATCAAAATACGAGTATCTCTATCATGGGAATACTCAATGCCAATGATGACAGTTTCTATCAAGCTAGTCGGTTTCAAGGGACAAAAGCGATAGATCGTATTGAAATGATGATTACTGAAGGTGCAGATATTATTGATTTGGGGGGCGTTTCCAGCCGTCCGGGAAGCATACCTGTCAGTTCAGAAGAAGAACTTTCTCGTGTTCGTCCGATTATTGATATTTTATATGAGCAAAAGTTTTATGAAAAAGTTCGTTTAAGTTTGGATAGTTATGAACCTAGTGTTATCCATTATGCCCTTGAGAAGGGATTTAGAATTATAAACGATATAACAGGATTGGCTAATGATGAAGTAGCTCGGTTATGTGGAAATTATGGTGCTACAGCCGTTATTATGCATATGCAAGGGATGCCTCAAAATATGCAATTAAATCCTATATACGATTCCGTACTGCATGAAGTAGAGATGTTTTTTCGTGAACGGATAGAGCAAGCTGATCGATATGGAATTAAAGAGGTTATTTTAGATTGTGGAATCGGGTTTGGGAAACGATTGGAAGAGAATTTGGCACTGATTACCCATCAAAAACATTTTATGCGTTTAGGTAAACCGTTATTGGTCGGAGCTAGTCGTAAATCGATGATTGATTCCATTTCGCCTTCCGCTAGTGATGAACGCCTTGCAGGAACTTTAGCAATTCATTTAAAAGCGATAGAGCAAGGTGCTTCAATAATACGAGTTCATGATGTAAAAGAACACGTACAAGCTCTTCGAGTTTGGAAAGCGATGAATGGATAATAATGAGTAATACAGTTGTCATTATCACTTTATCTTTATTGGTGATGTTTTCTCCATTTTTATCGCGTGTTACAAAAATACCAGTGGTTGTTGTGGAGATTATGTTGGGGAGTTTGGCCGCCTATTTCGGGTTTTTGGTTGAAAATGAGTTATTTCAAATCATTGCAAAAGTTGGGTTTTTATATCTGATGTTTTTAGCCGGAATGGAAGTAAATCTTAAAGAATTTGGTTTTGCTAAATCTTCTCTTCTTCGTCGTACCATAATTTATTTTGCAATGTTGTACGGATGTTCTTTCGCATTATTTTTATATTTTCATTTGAGTTCGGTTTATTTAGTTACATTTCCGATTTTCTCTCTAGGGATGCTGATGGCACTCGTTAAAGAGTATGGGAAAAATCAGCCTTGGTTGGCATTGGCACTTAATATCGGGATTATTGGTGAACTCGTCAGTATTATCGCTTTGACAATTCTCAGTGGTGGACTTGAATATGGATATAATCGTGAATTCGCTTTTACATTAGGAGGATTATTTCTTTTCCTAATCGGATTCGTTTTATTTTTTAAAAGTATTCGGATTCTTTTTTGGTGGTACCCGGGTTTAAAAACCTTAATTATGCCACATGAAGATAGCAGAGATCAGGATATTCGTTTTTCAATGGCGTTGATGTTTATTATGGTAGCCGTGATGTTGTATTTAAAAATCGATGTTGTATTAGGGGCATTTTTGGCAGGGATGTTTATTGCAACTTATTTTAAACACAAAACAGAACTTCCGGAAAAATTATCATCATTTGGTTTTGGATTTTTAGTTCCGATATTTTTTATCCACGTCGGGTCAACTCTTTCTTTGGATGCGTTTAAAGATCATAAAATTTTACAAACTGCGATTTTTATTGCTGTTGTTATGATTGCAATTCGTTTAATTTCGTCTCTTGCGTATTTAGGCTACCTGAAACTGAAAGATGTATTGCTGTTTTCTTTAAGTAATTCGATGCCATTGACCTTTATGGTGGCTGCAGCAACGCTCGGTTACCAAGCTAAAGCGATCTCTCATGATGAATATTATGCATTTATCGTAGCGAGTATGGGAAGTGGTATATTTTTAATGATCGTTATTAAAATTTTATTTTCATTTTTTAATCAGAACAAGGGTTGAATTTAGCTGTAATTTTGACAATTTTTAGTGAAAACAAGGTACAATCAAAAAATTAGGTAAGATAGCACTATATGGATAGAAGCTATTTCATGCGAGAAGGAGTTACGTGGATTTAACGACCATTTTAGGAATTTTAGGAGCGATTACTACCATTTCTATCGGAGACTTGATGGAGGGGGGAAACCCAATCCACGTTGTCCATATTACTTCACTTATTATTATTATGCCAACAACGTTGCTAGCCTCAATGGTAAGTACTGATCCAGAGTACATCAAAGGAGCATTTAAAAATGTTGGAATGGTATTTAAAAAATCTCCTGTTAACTTACATGAACGAATCAAAGAGATTATTGAGTTAGCAATAATGGCGCGGCGTGATGGGTTACTTTCGCTTGAGCAAAAAGTTGCACAGTTGGACAATGCTTTTTTAAAGCAAGGACTCAGTATGGCTGTAGATGGTAATGAAATACATACTATTTCAGAAACACTGGAACAAGTTATTGAAGAGACGGAAGAATATTATCACGGGTGTGCCCACTATTGGATACTTGCAGGGGAAACATCTCCCGTTCTTGGACTTGTAGGAGCGGTTTTGGGGCTTATTTTGGCGCTTCAAAAGCTTGATAGCCCTGCAGAAATGGCAGAAGGGATTGCTGGTGCCTTTACGGCCACGGTAACGGGGATTTTCAGTGCATATGTTTTGATTGGACCGATGGGTAATAAAATGAAAGCTAAATCTCACCATATTGTTAAAGAGCAAAAATTGATGCTTGAGGGGATAATTGGTATCGTTCACGGCGATAATCCACGTACTCTTGAAGCTAAATTACTTAATTTTCTTTCGCCTGCGGAAGAGAAACATAGTCAATTTAATTAATGAGCATATAAATGGGCAAGAAAAAATGTAAAAAATGCGAATGTCCGGCAGGAGAAAAGTGGGCTGTTCCTACCGCTGACTTCTTCAGCCTTTTATTGGCACTTTTTATTGCACTTTATGCGATTGCATCGGTTAATAAAGAAAAATTACGCGCTGTTAAAGAAGAGTTTGTAAAAATTTATGATTATGCTCCTGCTCCGCAAACAACAAGCCCTGTCATTCCTATGGAAGCAGAGGTTAAACCAGTTCCAGATGCTTCAGCAAATCCGGCAGGAAACATGCCTGTTGCCGATGGAGGATCATTGTTAGTCGGGAATCCGGCTACAGCTGAATCGACGACAAGTGTTATTAGCAAAGTTCAAAAAGACATGACTAATGCATCAATGGGAGAAGGGCCTTTGGATGAGACATTAGACGGTGTTTTGCTTAAACTTCCTACAACCATTATGTTCAGGGGTTCTAGTGCTACTATTGATGATGAAGATAAGCATCTATTTATCAAGCGAATAGCGGATATTATCAATTCACTTCCTCCCTATGTGGATATTTCTGTTAGAGGATATACTGACAATCAACCTGTTCCTGTAGGTGGACGTTCACAAGACAATTTGGCATTATCAAGTGAACGGGCGGCAAATGTTGTTCGAGAATTGATTACAAATGGTGTTGCTCCTGAGCGATTGTCATCGGCTGGATTTGGAGCATCTAAACCAGTCGCTCCAAATACTTCTGAAGATCAGAGGATAAAAAATCGACGGGTTGAGTTTTATATGTTTGTATCGAATGATAAACCGTTAGATGCGCAAAAGGAAAAAACAATATTGGATGCCTTGGGGAAAATTAAAAAGCCTCAATAATTAAAAGCTAAAAGGGAAAATTCGTGATGAATATTTTCCTTTTTCAACTTCTCCATTTCACAGAAATTCAATAGACTTTTCATCACTTCCTAGCACGATGAATACTGTTATTCCCGCGAAGGTGTGAACACAGCTATTACAAATAATTAGACGGTTAATTCAATAAAACAAACAGAAGAGATTGAAAGTGCTGGAGATCGGCTGAATAGCCAATCCCTATTAAAAGGGAAAAAAGAAGATAAGCTTTTATTTTGCAATAAAGCTCAGACAGTAATAGATTGCGGCGCTCATCACTGCAGTGATTGGCAAGGTGAAAAGCCATGATAATAAAATAGTCTTAATCATCCCTTTTTGGATTCCTCCATTTGGTTCAGCTATCATTGATCCAGCAACGGAGCTTGAAACGATGTGAGTAGTACTGACCGGTGCATGAGCGAAGTTTGAAAGCAAAATCGTTACCATAGCTATAGCTTGTGCTACTGTTCCTTGCATATAGTTGATCGGTTGCGATCCAATTTTCTCACCGATGGTATGGACGATTCTTTTATACCCAATCATAGTTCCGAGACTGATAGCCAAAGCTACAGCAATAATAACCCAATAGGGAATATATTCAGAAGCGTTTACAAGAGTTTTCCGTTGAGTGGAAACGTAGTCAGATTTATCTTTATCGACAGCTTTTTCAACTTGGCTGAAAAAATTGTCGGTACATAAAATAGCGGTATGAACGCTCCAGCGATCTTGCGGAGAAAGATCTGAATACGATTTGATACCGTTAAATTTATCGGCAATCAATGCCGTGGTTTGATGTACTTGATTGACGTCACATTCAGTAATCGTATTTTTAACTTTTAGAGCGCTGATGAGATGCTTGTCACTAACCAGCTGGGTCAGTGTTCCATTGTTTTCCGCATAGAAGTTGGCAAGTTTGGCGGCACTGTCTTGCGTTTGTTTGATTTTATATTCGTGCGAGCTCATGTCGAGTGCATAGTAGGTAGGGAGAATACCGATCAAAATAATCATGATCAACCCCATCCCTTTTTGGCCGTCATTTGATCCGTGGGCGAAGCTCACACCCGCACCTGTGGCGATGATCCCCATACGCATCCAGAAATTAGGACGCTTTCGTTTGGTCTCATTTTCTGGGGATTTGTAAAATTTAGGGTTGGGAAAAAATTTACGTGATGCTTTCATCATCACATATGCAAATCCGAAACCGACTAGCGGCGAAAGAGCCAACGCGGTCAAAACTTTATAGACGGCAGACCAGTTGACACTTTGGGAGAACTCAAAACCGTGCATCATGCTAAAAGCTACGCTCACTCCGATCAACGAACCGATGAGAGAATGGGAACTTGATACCGGAATACCGAAATACCATGTACCGAAATTCCAAATAACGGCTGAAATGAGCAATGAATAGATCATGACCAGCGTAGCGCTTTGGTTGGATGAAACAATAATATCGAGAGGAAGAAGATGGACTATAGTATAGGCAACACCGATCCCTCCGAGCATGACACCGATAAAGTTCATAATCCCGGCCATCAAGACGGATTGTCCCGGAGTCAGAGAGTTGGTATAAATGATCATTGATACTGCATTGGCCGTATCGTGAAAGCCGTTGATCATCTCGTAAAAGAGGGCTATCCCTAGAGAGAGTAACAGCAAGCCAAAGGTAAGCGTATCAATATTGCTAAGTGCATCCCAAAGTACAGACATGACGTTTCCTAAGCTTAAAAATATGAGGCGGAATAATATTACGAAACCATTACAAAACGGTTACGAAATTATGCCCGTTTATCTCTTTGAAGAGACTTTGACAGGCAAATAAGGGGATTATGGAAGTACCGTAGCTTTAATGATTTTTTGGGTTTGAAGCGGTTTGTCGCCGCCGTATTGGCCATTTGTTTGGATATTATTGAGTTTACTTAATGTATCCATACCTGAAACGACACGTCCGAAAATTGTATGATATCCATTGAGCCATGGTGTTGGAGCTGTTGTAATAAAAAATTGACTGCCATTGGTACGAGGTCCTGCATTAGCCATTGCTAACACACCTGATTTATCAAATACAACGCCAGATTTGAATTCATCTTTGAAAGGTTTTTTCCAGATCGATTCACCACCGGTACCAGTTCCAGTTGGATCACCGCCTTGAACCATGAAATTTTTAATTATACGATGAAATGTCAAGCCATTGTAATAACCATTTTTGACGTGTGTAGTAAAGTTTTCAACTGCTAAAGGGGCAATATCGTCATAGAGCTCCAATTCAAGTGTCCCTTGGGTTGTTTCCAGACTAACATGAGAATGTCCAGCTGCAAAAGCCAGTATAGATGTAAATAATAAAGCAAAGAGATGTCGCATTAAAGCTCCTGTGTGTTAGGTATAAAGTTAAGGCAGATCGAATTAATACAATAACGTAAACCGGTTGTTTTTGGGCCGTCAGGGAATACATGGCCTAAATGGGCATCGCACGTGGCACATGACACTTCTATACGAATCATTCCATGTGAGATGTCACGGGTTTCTTCGAGAGCATTAGGTGATATTGGGTGATCAAAGCTTGGCCATCCGCTTCCAGAATCATATTTTGCCGTTGAATCAAATAGTGGTGCATGACAGCAGACACATTGATAAATGCCTTTATCTTTGCAATCGGTATATTTTCCACTAAAAGGGGGCTCTGTACCATGTTTCCGGGCAACTAAATATACTTCAGGTGAAAGAATGCTTTCCCATTCAGCATTATCTTTAATGATTTTCTGCATCGGATTCTCCAGTTGAATTTGTGTAGGAGATTATAGTAGCAGATTCTGATGCACGGCTTAGTGCATAGGTATAGTCTTTTGAATTATCAGAAACAACAAGGAGTAGATGCGGTAGTGATAATCCACTGATAGAGTCTTCTGTTGTGAGAATGATATCATCAAGATCTTGGTATTGTAAACTAAACTGTTTTGTTAAAATTCGGCAGTTAACATCGAGATATTCATCAATTGATTCTTTGAATGTAGGGATTAGATTGCTATTTGAAAATACAAGTATAATTTTTGTATCAGATGGCTCAACAAATAATTTTCGAAGTTCTAATAATACGCAATTTAAAATATTAGTACGATCACATTCCACTGAGATAGGTACAATTGGAGTTCGGTATTGATAGTTTAAATGAACCGATTGATCAGGAATATAGTTATTATTAATGGTTGAAAAAAGTAACAAACGTTTATCACGTTTTTGTTGTAGTAATTCTAGAAAATTTGTATCAATCAAATAGGTATCATCACAAAAAATAGAAGTTGCCTCATTGAATATTTTTAATGTATCAAAGTTTTCCATTGGGTAAGAAAAATTGATTCGATTAAGATCAATTTTTAATGAACCGTAGTACACAATTGAAAGAAATTCATCTCGTAATAATTCTGATCCTAAAAGTGTGGGTGTGATAATGAGAATTTTTTCATCATGCTTACTCAGCAGGAGCAATAACGCTTTACGTAGTATAAGAGTACTTTTTCCGGTCCCGTATTCTCCCCAAAGCGTTATTACTCCTGCTAATGATGAAGTTAAAAAATGGTTTTGTTGAGGAGAAAGAAGTGCACCATCAGGATATTTTGGAGTAGGCAAAATGAAAGCATACGAATTTAAAGCACCTATAATCTTAATACTGGATAGAGGCGTTTCAAGATATTCTCCAATAGAATGTATTTTCAGTTGTAATGACTCGATAGTTTCATCACTGAAAAAAAGATGTGATTTTGGAAGCAACTGATGAAAAGAGCTATCGAGAGTATCAAATTCAGTCTCTGTAAGATTTTTTAACCATATAAATCGATGGATTGGTGTTGAATCAAAAGACAACACATCATCTAACTTGTGACGAATTTTAGCTTCTATATTTTCTAAGTGAGTTGCTGCAGGGCGCTTGGATTGTCTGGTTGAACGCTCAACGGTTGCATTTTTTAGTTCAGAGGCTTCCCAATTGATAGTTTCGCCAATAAAAATACCAAAATGAGGTAAAAAAATTAATGTGTCAATCGAACTAACATTATCTTGATGGAAAAGGTTGAAATCATGGAAAAGTTTTCCATCTTCTTTAATAACAAAAATTTTAAGAGTAGGATTTTCTTCGGATTCAGTTAAAATTGTTTTTGGTGATTTTGGTGAAATAAATCGTGTAAAAAAAGAGAAAAACACTTACACCCTTTTTGTCTGATGTTTAATGAATGATTATAACTAATTTATAATGATAGTATGTAAAAATATTAAATTATGAGAAGTAAATCAAGGGCTAAGAACCCTTGATGCAGAAAGAAGAGATTATTTACCTGCAGCAACTGAGTCTTTAAGACTTTTGCCCGGTTTGAATTTTGGAACCATTTTATCTGCTGTGCTGTAAGTTTTAGTTGTTCCTGGAACTTTACCACTTTTCCCTTTTTGAAGAGAAGACGCAAAGCTTCCGAAACCTACCAATGAAACTTCTTCTTTAGTAACAAGAGCGGTCGTAACTGCTTCTGTGAAAGCTTTGATAGCTGTTTCAGCTTCTACTTTTGTTTTATAACCGCCGCTTTTTTGAACTAATTCTACGAATTGCGCTTTATTCATTTACTGCCCTTGATGGATGGATATGCAAATAACACTCAAACCTCTGCTTCAAGGAGCTAGAAGGGGGTAAAGTGTTTTGGCCGCGAATACTTTAATATCTCTTAGCTTAAATTTTTCTTCTTTTTTGTATTTTATTGAATAGTTTTGTTATTTTGTGGGTTTTTAGACGATCTTTGATCCAAATATTTTGATTTTGTCCAAGAGGAAGGGGAAATGAAAATTTTTTAGGTTCAAAAAGAAATGATAGATTTTTACTCCATACTGACCATTTTTGCATAATACTTTGTGAAGAAGAAATAGATAAAAAAACTTCTTCTAATCCGATACGTTCTTGTTCGCTCAAACTGCTCATGCTTTTTCCCCTAATTTATTGATTCTTCGCACTACTCGAATGATTTCATCATCTTCGAGCATTCCTAACATGTTTATGACCGCTTTAGCAGCTTGGGGTTTTGCATTGCCCAGTCTCCAGTCTTGATATGTTCGCATGGAAATCCCAAGTTCATTCGCCATCTCTTTTTGGGAAATCTTCTTTCCGTTATGCCCAGCCTCTACGGCATTGTGAAGAAGATTAAAGAGATCGCTCATTTCCATTGCTCCATTGTAGTATCCTTTTCTTAAAATAAACATTAAAACGTATAAAATGTAATTAATAATTCATTTTAAAAGTATATTTATGTATAAAAAGTAATAAAAATAATATAAAGCATTATTTATTCCATATTAAATATAAATAAAATATTATAAAATATACGGAAAAACGTACAAAAATTGCCTGCTTTTATGCAATTGTGGTGTAAAAATATGTATTGAATTGGCGTGAATCTAAAAAGATTATGATTTTTGGGAAGTTGATACTATGGGAATAGAGGAAATGAGAAAAAGACTACCTCTTAAGAGAGGAAATCTGTGTAATCGTATTTGGAGAGATCAACAAAAAACTCTCCTTCTTTTTGAAAAACTCTGATATCGCTGCCAAATGCAGCTTCAAATCGCCGTTTAACTTGTTTACGCTCATCAGAATTCATTCCTATAAATTTTAAGTAGCGTTTGAGCTCAATGATTCCGCTGGACAAAGTAGGGGTGACAGATGGACTCGGAGTGACATCTGCATCTTGAATATCTATATCACGTGAAAGCAGGAGTTTCGTATGTATAACTTCCAAAAGATTTTTTAGCTGTTCATCTTTTGATGTGTATATTTCTTCAATTCGCTGACGTTCGGCAATAAGCATTTGTTCTTTATCATTAACCAAACGATCAATTTTTTGTTCAAGCTCTTTGATTTTTAGCTTTAACTGCTGATTTTCTTTTTGGTATAAAGCGATGATCATGCCTACTGTTGTTTTTTGCGTTGTAGAAGGCATAGATTGGTTTTTCTGAGCCAGTTCTTGACGTTTGTCTTCGTCCAAAGAACTTCGCGGCACAATAATATAGGTTATTCCACCTTCTATAATATAATTTAGACGTTTCATACGAAGTTTATTTTGAATCATCTCTTTTGACATTTTGAATGTTTTTGCATATTCATCAATGGTAAAACGCATAGATCTCCCTTAATTTATATTCATGTCATTTGAGGAAAATATCCTGCCTGTTTATTGGCGTATCTTACCAAAAAAATCGTTGTTCGTTATGATCATTTTTTGTTTTGAAGTAGATCCGCTAATTTAGGTGGTGGAATGATTCCCCCTTTTCTCATCCAGATAAGATATCCATTATGAGAAATATTATGTTTATCCTCAAACGTGTGAAGGGAACTGTGACGAAATTCACATTTCTCCAATAGTGTGTAAAAGTCATGATGAGTATCTATGAACTTTTGTAATGCTGCGTAAGCAATATCAGAAATAATGACCGTACTAATAATTAGATTTTTTATTTCTATATAGCGTGCGCATTCATTAAGCCCGTCTCCAACAAAATTTTGATGTCCTAAAATATCTTCAAAGCCATGTATGTTCCCAGTGTGAACGGCAACACGAATACCTTTGAAATAGGGATATTTTTCTGCAATAAAATCGGAAAAATGTATAAATGACAAACCCAATATCGGACCAAATCCTTTTAAAAGAGGGTGAAGGATACAGTAAAAACCATCTCCTGTAGGAATAATTCCTTGCAACATATTTTCCATAAGCATGGTAGAACTTTTTAACATTTTAGTAATCATTTTTTTATAAGTGAGTGAGAGGTATGAAATGATTTCCAACTGTTCATTCATAGATAGACGAGAAAAGTCAATAATATCGATCAAAACAATGTCAGTATTGATCGCTTTTTGAGGCATAGGTTTTCCCGTAAATTTAGATTTTAAGACTTATATTTTAACATTGGTTAGATATTTAAACCTTAATCGAATTAATTTGATGAATAGTTTGAAAATGTGTTACCATTTCTGAAATTTTTATGCAGGTAGATATTATGCAAAAAAGAACCAAAATTTTAGCTACTGTTGGTCCGGCATCAGACAAAATAGAAACTCTAATTGCGCTGATTAAAGCAGGAGTTAATGTCTTTCGACTCAATTTTTCACACGGTACACATGAATATCATTCACAGGTTTTAGCCAATATACGGGTTGCAATGCGTGAAACCGGACTAATCGTAGGAGTTTTGCAAGACATATGCGGTCCTAAAATACGAGTTGGCAAGCTTATAAATGATTTTTATCTTGAAAGTGGTGATCAGCTTGATTTTTATTATGAACCGTGTGAAGGGGATAAAATAACCCCTAACCATTATAAACTTTCGATCAATCAAAATGGATTATTACGGATGCTTAATGTCGGTGATGCTATTTATCTTTATGATGGAAATATTCGCGCACGGATAGTAAATAGCAATAATGTTTTTGTTCAGGCTATTGTCGAGAATAAAGGTAAGCTCTCTTCCAATAAAGGGGTCAATTTTCCAAATACTCGGCTAGGAATAGACATTCTAACCGAGAAAGATAAGGTTGATATGGCATGGGGGGTAGCTAATGGAGTTGATTTTATGGCAATTTCTTTCGTTCAAAATGCTCAGGATATGATTAATGCACGTGCAGTCGTAAGTGCTTGCGGAGGAAATCAACAGTTAATTGCCAAAATTGAAAAATTTGATGCTGTTGAAAATATTGATGAAATTTTACGCAATTGTGATGGGTTGATGGTTGCTCGGGGTGATTTAGGGATTGAAGTACCATATTACCGTGTTCCAACGATTCAAAAGATGTTGATTGATAAAGCTAATGAACACTCAAAACCTGTTATTACGGCAACTCAGATGTTATTATCAATGACTGAAAAAGACTCTGCTACACGTGCAGAAATTAGTGATGTTGCAAATGCAGTATTGGATGGAACTGATGTCGTGATGCTTTCAGAAGAGAGTGCAATAGGGCATAATCCCGTTTTAGTTGTAGAAACTATGGTGAATACCATTCAGGCAATTGAAGAAATCTATCCGTTTGGAAAGTTCGATTTTGGCTATGATGATTCAATGGATGTTGTTAATGAATCGGCAGTACGTTTGGGTGATTCATTGAATGCAGAAGGGATTATTGCGATGACGACTTCAGGTCAATCGGCAAAAAAACTTTCTCGTTATCGACCTAAAATGACCATTTATGCTGCGACGCATGAAGAACGTGTTGCTAGATTGCTGACAATGGTTTGGGGGGTAGTACCAGCATTTTTAACTACAAAAGGGCGTTTGGAAGAGATGCTGAGTGCAATTATTCACAGTGGACTCTCGCGTAATATTATTAATAAAAATAACACATATGTTTTTACGGCAGGTTATCCGATCGGAACGCCTGGAACAACAAATGTAATTCGTATCTTACGTGAAAATGAGTTGACCTTTTTTGGGGAGACCAAGCCATCGCCAAGTAAGAACAAAAAAATAGATGAAAATACAATCCCAACATTATTTTAAGAATGGACTGAAAATTGCTTTTTGATTGTTGAGGGGCCTAAAGGTTTGTTTCGTCAGATAAATTCGCCCCTCACAACTTTTCTTCTTTACGCTACAATTTCATTATGAAAACCGATACCTTATTTACGAAACCTATTTCTAAACAGTTTGAATTTGATGCGGAAGTTGCGGCAGTGTTTGATGATATGCTGTTACGTTCAGTACCTTTTTATAAAGAGTCACAAGTACTAACACGTCGATTTGCACTTAATGCACTCTCTGGTGGTGGAAATGTTTATGATTTGGGGTGTTCAACTGCTTCATTGCTATTGGAAATTGAAAGAGCAGTAGATAAGAGTGTTGAAGTCCGATTAATTGGAATTGATAACTCTGCTGCAATGATCCAGCATGCACATAAAAAAATAGAAGCTTATGGGTCATCCATTGAATTATTTGAAGGGGATATCCTTCAATTTCCTTATGAAAAAGCACAAGTTATGATCAGTAATTATACGTTGCAGTTTATTCGGCCAATGCTACGCGATACGTTGATACGAACAATATGTGACGCACTCAATGATGGAGGAGTTTTTTTATTCAGTGAAAAAGTGGTCAGTGAAGATCCAAAATTGAACAAAGAATTGATTGATTGTTATTATGATTTTAAAAAAGTGCAAGGATATAGTGAATATGAAATTGTACAAAAACGTGAAGCGCTAGAAAATGTTCTTATTCCTTACACAATGAATGAAAATATAGTTATGGCTAAAAATAATGGTTTTAAAACATGCGAAGTTCTTTTTCGATGGGCTAACTTTGCAACGTTTATTGCAATAAAATAGAGTTTATTTAACACTTCCTTTTTCTGGGTTTTGAATTGGTTGTATGGCCTCTTTTATCTCTTTGTAGTCAAGGAGATTTTTGTCACATTTTTTGTGGTAATAACCCTGTAAATCATAATATTCTTCACAATCACGATAATAGTGGGCACTGATTCCCCGTTCATTAAAACAGGCACTAAAAAAGAGTGGAAGAAATAGTAAAAAATAATTTGTTTTCATTTGATTATTGTAGCTTATCTGGGTTTAAATCCATCCGTACTTTTACAAAATGGTTTGAGAAAACATTCGGTATCGCATTTTGGGTTTTTTGCAGTACAGATATAGCGTCCAAAAAGGACAAGTCCTTGATGCAATTGATGCAGATTGGTTTTGAATTTTTTGACCAATGTTTCTTCAGTCGCAATAGCAGATAAATCATTGCTTAATCCAAGCCGATGGCTTACACGAAAGACATGTGTGTCAACTGCCATTAAATTCGCTTGCGTGTATTCAATTAAAACAACATGAGCTGTTTTCTGTCCTACTCCTGCTAAAGTTACCAGCTCCTTTTCATTCAATGGAATTTCACCTCCATAGACGTCAACGACTCTTTTAGCCATTGTGATAAGATTGGTTGCTTTATTATTAAAGAAAGAACAACTTTGAATCAGTTGTTTTACATCATTAATATCGGCTTGTGCTAATATTTCAGGGCTTGGGTAAGCTTTAAATAAAGCAGGTGTAATGAGGTTGACCCGCTTATCGGTACATTGTGCTGAGAGGGCTACCGCAATCACTAATTCATAAGCATTGGAATAATATAACTCAGTTACTGCATCAGAATAGCGTTTTAAAATAGCCAATTTGATCGTTTGAATCTCTTTGGCAGTTGCTTTTTTCATCTAAATGGTCCATTTTTTAGTTGGTATTGTAGCATGAAGAGAAAAAAAACATAACTCCAATGTTTTTGTGTTACAATAACCGATTTCCATTAAAAATTAATCAGGAGACTCACTTTGGGATTACTAAGTTTTATTCAAAAATTTTTCAATAAAGATGATGAACGCTTTACAAAAGATAGCGAACAAACTATCAATAAAGAGTTGTTTTACAAAGTACTGGATACTGATACATCCGTTTTACTCTTTTTTACTAAAGAGAATGGTTGGATAGGTGCTAATAAAACATTCTTCACTATTTTCCCCTTTCAAAATATTGAGCAATTGCGTGCTAAACATGAAAGTATTCGGGAACTTTTTGATCATGAAGAAGAAGAGGTTTTCACTGAATATGATAAAAGTTGGCTTGATTATATCCGTACACATTGTCAAAATGGATATGGACTGACCGTTATAGATGTTTCCGGAAAAGTTCGTACTATGATAGCAACCTCAACTTTATTGCAAGAAGGTGGGCGCGATTTATATTTATTGCGTTTAGAAGATCAAAGTAAATTGACTGAGTTAAAAGCAGAAGTGATAAAGGTTGAACAGTTAAAAAGTAAATTTTTAGCCAATATCGGACATGAGTTTCGAACTCCAATGAATGGTATATTAGGCTTTGTTGAACTACTTTCCAAGACTTCTCCATCAGAAACACAACTTGAATATATCCATTCAGTACAAGGTTCCGCTCGCAATTTAATGTCAAATATTGAAAATCTTCTTGATTTGGCACAAATGCAAAACGGTCGTTTGTCCATTAGTAAAAGTGAATTTAACTTAGTAGTAGAAATGGAAGAGTTTGCTCGTGGAGCAGTTTCTATGGGGATTGATAAAGGGGTTGGAATTTTATTTTTTATTGATCCAAAATTACCTACTTATATCATGGGGGATATTCGTAAAATTAAACAAGTACTTAATAACCTTTATAATAATGCGTTGAAATTTACTCAGCCTGGTGGGCGAATAACTATTGAAGTAAAATTGCTTAAAAGAAATACTATGGGGACTTGTAACATTGGCTTTGCTGTGAAAGATACCGGAAAAGGGATAAGCAAATCTGAGCTTGGTTATATTACGCGTCCATTTGTTTCAGGTGATCATGCGGATAATCGACTCGGGGTTGGACTGAGCCTTTCACATGGATTGATCTCGTTGATGGGAGGCGAATTAAAAATTACGAGTGACGAAGGGAAAGGATCTTCGTTTAGTTTCTCATTGACATTGGATGGATCATCGGATCAGGCAATGCAGATGATTAATTCACACAGTGTTAAAGTAGTATTAATCGATGAAAAACGGCTTGACGATGCTAACCATTTAACGAATTATCTCCGAAGTTTTGGTGTGAGCGTAACTAAAACTCAGTCACTTGATGAGAGTATTTTCTCGAATACAGAAGTTGTCTATTTGATAGGGTCACAGGATAAGAATGACTGGATTATGCGTCTCTCTAGTATGAAACGTACCTGTAAAACTATTTTGTTGCTTGAACAGCATGAACGATTACAAGCACGCATGCTGCATGTTGTGGATTCATCACTTTCAAAACCATTGTTGCCAACTTCATTATTGGCACATTTAATAGATGTTCTGAATCTTCCAAAAGAGAATGTTGTGAGTGCACCGCAAATTCAGCGCGGTGTAAATGCTCTTGTTGTTGAAGATAATTTGATCAATCAACGTCTTATCAATTTGCTACTCAAAGAGTATGGAATTCATGTTGTTGCAGTATCGAATGGTGATGAAGCTGTTGAGATATGCCGACAGCAAAAATTCGATATAGTATTCATGGACATAGATATGCCGATAAAAGACGGTATTTTAGCTACACAGGAGATTAAAGCAGAAGAGGGTATTGCACGAGTCGGGCGAATGCCAATTATTGCATTGACAGCATTAGCAATGGAAGGCGATAGAGAGTATATCCTTGGTAGAGGACTGGATGACTATCTGTCGAAACCATTAACAAGAGAAAAGCTTGAATATGTTCTACATAAATATTTACAAGTTACTTTTTAGGAATGAATATGTTGTATATTGAAGAGTTTGAAAATAAATATGCTCATTTGACCTCATTGTTAAGTGCATGTGCACATTTGCATAATGATCCAATGATTTATGTTGAAATATCTGGTGCATTTTTAGGGTGTAATAATCAAATGTTAGATGCATTTGATATTGAGCAAATCGATGAAATTCCATCATTGTCTGAGTGGTTTTTTCCACAAGGAGTAGAACTCTCATTCGTGCTTTCTCAGCCTGGAACGTATCGTGGAGAGATGCAAGCACAGGGAAGTAAATACGATATCGTTTTAAAATCCGAAATCATTATCTTAGAAGACCATCCGATTGTCGCTATGGTTTTTCATGACAATTCTATTGTAGAACGTGCTCGTGCAGCAGAACGTTATTTTGAACATTTTAAAAAGAAATTTTTAACCAATATCTCACATGAATTTCGTACACCAATGAATGCAATTTTAGGATTTACTGATCTATTGAAAAATTCTCCTCTTAGTTCATGGCAGCAAGAGTATGTACAAATGACAAATCTCAGTGCGAAATCTATGATGCGTAATATTGAAAACTTGCTTGAATTAATGCAAGTAGAGAGTGGTAGTATTGATACAAATCTGCAACTTTTTACCCCTCTTGATGTATTTGAAAATTTTTCCATGCAATTTAGTGATTTGGCTCTCTCTAAAGAGATAGAGCTTATGTTTTTAATTGATCCACATCTTCCAAAATCAATGATAGGAGATCAAGATAAAATTCTTTCGGTAATGAGAAATTTAATTCAAAATGCGATTAAATTTACCGAAGACAAAGGGCGTGTCCTTGTTGAAATTTTAATTGTTAAAGAAGAAAATAATTTTATTGAAATCGAATACGCTGTGAGTGATACAGGTATTGGAATAGAGAGTGAAAAAATCAAAACACTTTTACGTCCTTTTGCGTCTGCATGGGAAAATCAACGTCATGGCAAGGATGGGCTAGGTATTGGTCTGAGTCTGAGTCATAAATACGTTGATATGATGGATTCACATTTGATGTTGGCGTCTGAAAGTGGTAAGGGCTCCCGATTCTCTTTTAGAGTAAGTCATCAAATTAATGAAAGAGGTATTTTTGAATTTGCTGATACAACAAAAGCGGCTATTTATATACAAGGGCATTCTCTTTCACCACAGGGGGCATTGCTATTTAAATATCTTGAGTTATTCAATGTTCATACTACGGTAGTGCAAGATCTTTTAAATGGGGAACTTTACGATAACAATGTGTTATTCTTAGATATTGAACATATTGCAAAATCTCAGATTGATTCATTAAAATCGGTTTACTCAAATCTTCAGATCGTTCCAATTTTAGAATCAGATTACGGGGATAAGGTAGATTTGATTATTGATGCTGTAGCTTCGATTGTTACATTGCCTATTCTTCCCAGCTCATTGCATAAAACGCTTGCAGTGGTATGGAATAAAATGCCGAAAGAGTATATTTCTAGAAGTTCCGAAGCACAAAGAATACCGCGAAAAGAGAACATAAAAATCTTGGTTGCAGAAGATAACCTCATTAACCTCAAATTGCTGGAAACGATATTATTACAAGAACATTTTAGTGTTGTAGCTGTAGAGAATGGACAAAAAGCGGTAGATGCTTATTTAAAAGAGCGTTTTGATTTAGTATTGATGGATATTGATATGCCGATAATGGATGGTTTGACGGCGAACAGACTGATTAAAGAGATAGACAAACGTGATTTTCGCGGATTTGTTCCTGTGATAGCATTAACGGCGCATGCATTGATAGGGGATAGAGAACGAATTGTAGCCGCAGGTTTAGATGCCCATTTGGCCAAACCGATCGATAAAAATTTCTTGCTACAAACAATGGATCGTTATTTGAAAATTGCTCAACAAAAACATCTGGAGCGTGTTGTTTAATTTCGGTTATTTATTGCGTACTATACTGACAAATGTATTATAATGCCGAAATCAAATTCCCCTATAACAGGGTAAAGACACAAGGATAGCAATGAAGCGATATTATACCGCTTGGATTTTGGGTTTATTGTTGAGTGCTTCTATGGCTTCAGCAGCAGTATTAGCAACAGTTAACGGAGATGAAATTACTTCTGATGAAGTGAATAAAGTCTTGATGGAAGGGACGCAAGGGCGTTTTGATTCTCTTCCTGTAGATAAACAAAATGAATTACGTCAGCGTATTATCGAAGGTATGATAGCACAAGAGCTAGTTTATGATGATGCACAAAAAAGTGGTGTATTGGATTCTAAAGAGTATAAGCAGGAACTCGATGCTTTAGTTGATAGATTAAAAGTTCAATTAGCAGCAAAAGTATGGGAACAACAACAATTTGATTCGATTAAGATTGATGCCAAAGAGGTGAAAGCTTATTTTGATGCTAACCCTGATGAGTTTGTAGACAAAGAGAAAATTCACGCTCGTCATATTTTGGTAAAAACCGAAGCTGACGCACAGGCTATTATTAAAAGTATGAAAGGATTAAGCGGAGACAAGCTTAAAAATGAGTTTATTGCTCAAGCAAAATCAAAATCTACTGGACCAAGTGCTGCAAAGGGTGGAGATCTTGGTTATTTCCCTCGAGGTCAGATGGTACCATCATTTAATGATGCAGTATTCGCAATGAAAGAAGGAACCATTTCTTCTGCACCGGTACAAAGTCAATTTGGATATCATGTTATTTATGTAGAGGATAAAAAAGCCGCGAAAAAACTTGGATTTGATGAAGTTAAAAATTATATTGAGCAACGTTTAAAAATGGATAAGTTTAAAGCTTATATGGAAAAGAAAATGAGTGATTTACGCGCACACTCAAAAATTACGTATACAAAATAATTATTGTTTTTTATTACTTTAAAGTTTCCCGCGAATGCGGGAAACTTTATTAGTTTCTATCTATCGCATTCAAATCATTAAAAGCTACTTTTACTCTGTTTACTAATGTTTTTTGTCCATCACGAAGCCATTTGCGTGGGTCATAATATTTTTTATTCGGTTTGTCTTCACCTTCTGGATTTCCGATTTGTCCTTGGAGATAATCTTTGTATTTCTCATAATAATCTTTTACCCCTTCCCATGTTGCCCATTGGGTATCGGTATCAATGTTCATCTTGATTACACCGTAGCCGATCGCTTCGCGGATCTCTTCGAGAGTTGAGCCTGAACCGCCGTGGAAAACAAAATTTACCGGTTTATCTGAAGTAATTTTGAATTTTTCTTGGATGTATTTTTGGGAGTTGTTTAAGATGATTGGGGTAAGTACAACGTTGCCCGGTTTGTAAACGCCGTGTACGTTTCCAAATGATGCGGCAATGGTGAAACGGTTGCTTACTGCACTCAATTTTTCGTATGCATAAGCAACTTCTTCGGGTTGAGTGTAGAGAAGGGCATTATCAATGTTGCTGTTGTCAACACCATCTTCTTCGCCCCCGGTTACACCAAGTTCGATTTCCAATGTCATCCCGATTTTATCCATGCGCTTCATGTATTCCACACATGTTGCAACATTTTCTTCGAGACTCTCTTCGGAGAGGTCAAGCATGTGGGAGCTAAAGAGTGGTTTACCGTGTTGTGCAAAATGTTTTTCTCCGGCATCGAGGAGAGCATCGATCCATGGCAATAGGTGGCGCGCTGCATGATCGGTATGTAAGATGACAGGGATACCGTACGCTTCTGCCATCATATGTGTATGGATAGCTCCGCTGATAGCACCGACGATAGCCGCTTGTTCATTGTCGTTACTTAATCCTTTACCTGCGTAGTAGCTTGCACCACCATTGGAAAACTGGATAATAACAGGAGAATTGACAACTTTTGCTGCTTCTAAAACACCATTGATTGAATCGGTTCCTACTACGTTTACAGCAGGAAGGGCAAATCCCTCGGCTTTGGCAATTTCAAATAGTTTTTGAATATCATCACCGAAAATGACTCCCGGTTTTATCACTTCTAAAATGTGTTTTGACATAACTTTACCCCACAGTTAAAATAAATGATATTATATCCTTAGAGCAATAATGATAGAATTAAATCTATGCTAGATAAGGGAGAATATCTCATTGTTACGATTTTGGTTCTTTTTGATAATTGGAATGAGTGTTTTGCACGCGGCGTCAAACGAGGTTCCTTTTGAAACTTTAGCCCTTCCGTTACAGCAAAGTACAGATTCTATTGAAAAATTAAACCATAGTTCTGCTATGCAACCACATAGGCTATTAATACGTAGTTTTTTGGAAGGGACAGATACTACTTTGGAAAAAGGGATTGAGTTGTCTCATTCTAAAGAGGTTGATAAAGATATTCTTAATTCTTATCTTAAAGAATTACGTGAACTTGCTCGTAAAAAAGAGAATATCGAAGTGTTGTATCGACAATCGTTGAATAATGCTATAGCTACTGAGGATAAAAAAAATTTTGAGGAGTTGGTATCAATTCCAATGGATCCATTACATAATCCTCGAATGCGTGCTGAAATTATTGCTTTTTATCAAAAAAACTATCCGCATCATTCCATTAAAAGTATAGAAGCATTATGTGATGAACAAGCCTTAGAAGAAAAAAGTATACAGTTTGCGATAGAGCAGGAGCAGGCTTATGAAGAACATTTACGGATATTAAGTCGTTCAGAGGTTGCTAATGCCAAAAAAAAAGCACAGATAGGTTCCCGTAACAGTGTCATATTAAGTGCAGATCCAACAGCCAAGGGGGGATATGAATTTGAAGCTGAAAATCTTAACCCGTATACTGTGACAATGAGCATAGATTTTGAGTCTTTGGTAAATTTGAAAACTTCTCAAAGACTTCCGTTATTTATTGAAATATCAGGGCGAAGCAAGAAAAAAGTTTTGGAACTTTTCCCGATAAATGGACAAGAAACTACTAATTATCGATCTTCGTATGGTTGGGTAAGAGGGTCTGCATTCGCGGTGCATCAAGATGATTATATTTATAATATTCCATTTGCCAAAGGTTCAGAAATTTGTGTCTCACAGGGATATCATGGCGAGACATCACATAAGGGACTTTCAGCGTATGCAGTTGATTTTCCGGTTCCAGTCGGCACACCTATTTATGCAGCTCGTGAAGGAGTTGTTGTGGGTGCAGAGGCTTCCAATAATCTGGGAGGTGCGAGTCCTGAATATCGTCAATATGCTAATTATGTGATTATTGAACATTCAGATGGTACTATGGGCAATTATTACCATTTGAAACAAGGTGGTGTCGCGGTATCGATTGGACAAAAAATCGCTAAAGGAGATTTGATTGCATATTCTGGAAATACCGGTTATACCAGTGGTCCACATTTGCATTTTAGTGTGAGTAAAGTGGATCCGATATCGATGCGTCGCCCTATGAATTTACCGGTAAAAATGCGATCACTCGAAGGAATTGTAACCCTGCCGCATAAAGGCGATCGATATACGGTACAATAACTGTAATAGTTTTAATAGCAGAGGTTTATGATGTTTAAGACAGTCAAGTCAAAAATTATTTTTTCGACACTACTTTTTAGTTTTATGGGGTTAGGTGCTATTTATTGGTATTTGACAACTACGTTTCATGATTTTTCCAATGAAACTGCAAAGCGTTCATTAAATATGTTAAGTCAATCGATCTTTCAAACACTTTCGCAAAGTATGTTGGCAGGTGACCCTAAAGTAGTGGCTGAAACCATAAAACATGCACAAGAAATTGATGGAATCAAAAAGCTTGAAGTTCAAAAGTCACAGCAAGTGATTGATTTGTTTGGATTGGATGCAAAATTTTCTCAAGATCCAATGATACAAGAGATATTTAAAACAAAAAAAGCACAAGTCATTGAAAATACGGAGGGTATTCATACCATAAGACTTCTTCAGCCTCTTGTTGCACAAGAGAGATGTTTGGCTTGTCATACCAATATTGAAATCGGTCAGACACTAGGTGTAATGGACTTGACCGTTTCATTAGAAAAAAATGATTTAGAGATTCATAAAACCCAAATGATTTTATTGATAGCTTTAAGTATTGTAGTGGTTGTTTTTATCGCAGTACTAAATATCTTTTTTGGTAAAGAGGTGCTAAAACCTCTAGAAGTGCTTAAGAATCGTATTGCTGCATTGGTAAGTGGTGATAAAGATTTAACAAAACGGCTTGAAGTGACAAAAGAAGATGAATTTTCTCAAGCGGCAACTGCGGTAAATAATTTTGTATCAATGGTGCAGGAGACTGTGAATCAAGTTAAAATTTTAGGCGGTCAAAATTCTACTATTGCGACAACAATTACTGATGCTACTCGTAGTATTTCCAAAGGGGTTGAAGAAGAGCGTTTGATAGTAAAGGCAACAACAGAAAAAAGTCATTCAATAAAAGAAATTTTATCCGCAGCAATTACTATTTCACAACAAACACAAAACAATGTAACAAATGCTAATCATGGATTATTAACAGCTAAAGATGCTTTGTATCGTTTGGTTGGAGAGGTGGAAGGGTATATTGAAACTGAGCAAGAGATGTCTTCGCAGCTAGTAGCTTTGCGTCAAGATGCTGATCAGGTTAAAAATGTTTTAGGAGTGATTAAAGATATTGCTGATCAAACGAATTTACTAGCACTTAATGCGGCTATTGAAGCAGCACGTGCAGGTGAACACGGACGCGGATTTGCTGTTGTTGCAGATGAAGTACGTAAGCTAGCTGAACGAACCCAAAAAAGTTTGACGGAGATTGAAATCAACATTGGAACAATAGTACAAGCTATCAATGATGTCAGTGATAAGATGGGAGATAATGCAAAAAATATGAATGAGTTAACTACAATTTCCAATGAAGTTGAGGAAAAAATATCGTCCACTTCTTTGGAAATGGAACGTTCTGTAACTGTAGCAAAGCGTTCTCATAGTGATTCAGTAGAGGTGGTTGCTCATATTGAATGGATAATAGAGCGTATTTCCAATATTAATAATGTCTCAGAGTCGAATCAAAAAAGTGTTGAGCGGATAGAAAGTGATTCCAAGCAATTGTTGGAAGTTGCTCACTCTTTGCAAGAGCGTATCAACGAATTTAAGAGCTAAATATCCCAAGCCATAAAGCATTTTCCGAAGTAGATAATACTCTATGTTTTGTTTGTTTCGGGATAAAAAGATAGTTTCCTTTAATAAGTGCAAAAGTTTTATTGTCTAGTTCTAATAGGGCTTCCCCTTCGAGAAGTAAAACCCATTCGTCTTCATTTTGATTGTACCATTCTCCAGGCGTTTTTAACCATGAACGTATGGACTCTATCCTAAGCGCGGGTGAGGTAAAAATAGGTGAAAAAATTTCATGATTTTCATCCGGATAGTGCCTATTGTAAATATTCTCTATTTGATTCAAGAAGCACTCCTAAGTTTATGCGTGATATGATTGCGCAATTATAATTGAATAGTAGAGATTTTATGAAAAACATTGTTTTAATTGGTTTTATGGGTGTTGGTAAAGGATCAATTGCACGAGAGATTGTCAGTCAATCGGATTTGGTTGCTTTGGATACGGATGATATTATTGAAAGCATGGAAAATCGTCGCATTAAAAAAATTTTTGCCCAAGAGGGAGAAGAGTATTTTCGTGCATTGGAGCGTAAAGTTGCTCTATGGCTTCAAAAAGAGGTAAAAGGGACACTGATCTCAACCGGAGGCGGATTTTTTAAAGTACCGAATTTGTCTAAAATCGGTACGGTAGTCTATCTATCAGCACCATTTGATACAATTTATAATCGTATTTTAGCCCATCCTGATGCTGCAAAAAAACTTCGAAAACGCCCTTTATTTCAAGATATTGATAGAGCACATAAGCTGTATGATGAACGCGCTGCTTTGTATAAAAAGGCAGCAGACATTGTTATTGACGTCAGTGATAAAGAGATGAGTGCTATTGCCAAAGAAATTTTAAAAAAGGTAAAATGATGTTAAAAAGTATCTTTGTTTTGTTATTTTCTTCAATCATTCTTTTTGGTTCTGATATCAAATGGGAAAAAGATATTGTAGCAGCCGTTGAGCGTGCTAATCAAGAACACAAACCCTTAATGGTAGTTGTTACTAAACAAGGGTGTAGATGGTGTGAAGTGCTTAAAGATAATACACTCAAAGATCCTAAAGTCGTTTCGGCCGTGAATCAAGGATTTGTTGCATATGAGGGCGTCGTGGACGAAGGGACTGTACCTAATTCCCTTATGACTTCAGGAACCCCGGCAACATGGTTTATTAAAGGTAAAACACCTATGTTTGAGCCAATTATGGGTGCAGTAGATAGTGAGAATTTTTTGAAAGCACTTGATATTGTGACCAAAGAGTATATTAAAAGTGTCCCTAAAAAGTAATTCAAGGAGATAAAATGACGGTTATTAACACTAACGACACTAATTTTAAAAAAGTATTTCAGGAGCTTTTAGGGCGCGGGAAAATGGATATGGAGCATGTCTCTTCTATTGTAAAATCTTTGATAGATGAGATTCGTAATGATGATGATAATGCATTAATTCGGCATATTGAAAAGTTTGACCGGTGGAATCCAAAAAGTGAGGCTGATTTACGTATTGAGGCTTCTGAGATGAAAAAAGCTTATGATGCTTTGGACCCGACACTGAAAGCATCACTCCATTTGGCATATAACCGAATTCGTTCTTATCATGAAAAACAGCTTCCTAAAAGTTGGTTTGACACCGAAGCAAATGGAACAATTCTTGGTCAGAAAGTAACACCAGTTGATCGTGCCGGTCTTTATATCCCAGGAGGAAAAGCGGCTTATCCGAGTTCACTCCTGATGAATGTGATCCCTGCTCAAGTTGCTGGAGTTGAACATATCGTTGTTACTACTCCGACACCGGATAATGAACCGAATGAACTGTTATTGGCAGCATGTCATTTATGCGGAGTGACTGAAGTGTTTAAAGTCGGTGGTGCTAGTGCTATTGCTGCAATGGCATACGGCACACGTACCATTCCAAAAGTCGATGTCATTACGGGCCCTGGAAATATTTTTGTTGCAACGGCAAAAAAGATGGTTTTTGGAGAAGTGAACATCGATATGATCGCAGGTCCGAGTGAAATTGGTGTTTTAGCGGACGATTCAGCAAATCCTGTTCATATTGCCATCGATTTACTTTCTCAGGCAGAACACGATGAGATGGCAAGTTCCATTTTAATTACGCCGTCTCAAGAATTTGCGGATGCATGCGCAGCAGAGATTGAGATATGGCTAAAAAAACTTCCGCGTGAAGTAATTGCACGTAAATCGATTGATGAAAGAGCGGCAATTATTATTACAGAAACGATGGAAGAAGCAGTATCTCTTATGAACGAGATTGCACCGGAGCATTTGGAAGTTGCGATAGATAATCCATTTTCTTTGCTTCCGTCAATTAAACATGCAGGTGCAATTTTTTTAGGCCACTATACACCTGAAGCGATTGGTGATTACGTTGCCGGACCAAACCATACGCTTCCTACCGGTGGAACAGCGAAATTTTATTCCCCACTGGGCGTAGAGAATTTTATGAAAAAATCTTCTATTATCTCTTTTTCTCGTCAAGCGATTAATGAAATAGGTGAAGCATGTGCCTTGATTGCACATACAGAAGGTCTTGGTGCTCATGAAGCATCAGTACGTTGCAGATTGGATAAATAATCAATAAAATTGGACATAATCTTCAATAAAATTTCCCTATATTGGGAAATTTTCTCTTTCGTTACACATATCAAAAAGTTATAGCAAAATGACGTTATCTTTTAGTTTCAGTTAAAGCTAATTTAGTTACTATCAACGCAGCAGTAATGCCGTCAAATGCCTATAATCATGCTGTCAAATAAAGATTATTCATATCACTTATGATAGAAAATCTCATAATTTTGAATCATGAATTAGGAATCAAGGAGAATATATGCAGTTAGGTTTCTTGGTAGACCTTCACCTGTGCATGGGGTGTAAGGGCTGTGAGATTGCGTGTAAAGTGGAAAATGAAGTTCCTCTTAGTACATGGCGTCTTCGTGTAAAATATGTGGATGTGGGAAGTTTCCCAGAAACAAAACGGACATTTACTCCGCTTCGTTGTAACCATTGTGCGAACGCACCATGTGAGCGCATCTGTCCAGTTAGTGCTTTGCACTATATTGAAAATGGTATTGTCAATATCGATAAAGAGCGTTGTATCGGATGTGCTGGATGTGTTATGGCATGTCCATACGGTGCAATTTACATTGATCCGCAAACTCAAACAGCTGATAAATGTACCTATTGTGCACATCGTGTTGCGAGTGCAATGATGCCTGCGTGTGTTGTTGCGTGTCCTGTTGAGGCAAATATATTTGGTGACTTGGATGATCCGATGTCAAACATCAGTAAATATATTCAAGAACATGAAGGCAATGTGCAAGTGCGTAAACCTGAAAAAGGAACTGATCCTCACCATTTTTATGTAGGTGGCGGTAATGTTCAATTGAATCCGTTGGCATCATTCCGCGGAGAGGGACATAACCTTTTTAATAAATTGACTCATCTTCCTTTAGGAGGGCACCACTAATGGTACATGAAACACTAGCGGCAACCAACGCAATTGTAACTCTTGACGTTCCTTTACCGGGGATTGTATGGGGTTGGATAATTACCATGAATATGTGGGCAAAAAGTATTGGAACAGGTATTATTTTCTTAACATTCTTTTTGTTAAAAAAATATCCGGAACAAACTGGATTTATCCGTTTTCCATCAGCAGCTGTTTCATTTGTATTTATTCAAATATTCTTATTGTTTACGGTCGTTGATTTACATCAAATGTTCCGTTTCTGGCATATTTTTGCTCATCCTCATTTGACATCGGCGATTACAATCGGTGCATGGATGGCAACTGCTTTCGTAGGACTATTGATCGGAATGCTTTATGCGATTTATATGAAAAAAGATGTGGCAATGTATGACAAGCTTCTGGGATGGACGACATTGTTGGCTATACCGGTTACATTGTATACAGCTGGATTGATGGCAGAAGCGACAGCTCGTGAATTGTGGCAAATGCCGACTGAATCGGCACAAATGATTCTTGCTGCTTTATTGGCCGGATCAGCAACAATGATTTTGATGGGTGGAAACAAATTTTCAGATCCGATTAAAAAAGATTTGGGATTAGTTTTGGGGTTCAGTGCATTTGCAGCATTTATTCTTTATATGTCTGAATATATTTTCGGCGGGATGAAATCTGAAGAAGTAATTGCAACGTTAGCGTTCGTTAAAGGTGGTGAATACACTGCAATGTTTTGGATCGGACAAGTGATGGCATTCTTGGCACCAATGGCATTGGTATGTTTGAGTTTGAAAAATCAATCGTATTATTTATTGAAAATCGCTGCCGTATCGGCGTTGATCGGTTTATGGGTGAGCAAACATGTTTGGCTCGTTATTCCACAATTGTTAAATATGAGCTAAGAGGTAGATTATGATGTATTTAGAAAGTAGAAGAACATTTTTAAAAGGGACCGCTCTTACTGTAGCGGGTGCTGCTATTGCAAAAGGTGTATTTACCACTGATGCAGCGGCAGAATCTGTCAAAGAGAGCAAGTTTACCAATACCCCTGACACCCTTTCTTTTTATCCTCCATTGGATCAATGGGAAGGTTTCCAAGAGCTTGACGGCACTGATTGGAAGCGTGGAGGTATTAACCGACATGGCGTGCAGAGTGAAGAAAACCCTGATGGTATTAAAGTTAATGATTACATAATCGTACCGACAGCGTGTTCAAACTGTGAAGCTTCATGTGGGTTGACAGGATGGGTTGATAAAAAAACTTTCACCGTTCGAAAATATATGGGTAACCCTCTTCATCCGGGTTCTCGTGGACGTAACTGTGCTAAAGGGTATGCGGCACAATCGCAAATGTACGATCCTGATCGTATCCCGTTCCCACTTAAAAGAGCACCTGGTTCAAAACGTGGTGAGGGTAAATGGATCCGTACAACTTGGGACGAAGCGATGAGTACAATCGGTAAAAAAATGGCCGATACAATTCGTAAGGGTGATGAGCTTTCTCGTAAATCAGTTATGTTCCATGTTGGTCGTCCGAATGAAAATGGTTTTGTCCCTAAAATTTGGGAAACCTTAGGTTTGGATGCGTATAACTCCCATACCAATATTTGTTCGGCAAATGGTCGTACACCTACGATCCATTTTGTGAATGATGACCGTACAAGTCCGGATTGGGGAAATTCAAAATTGATTTTTCTAAATTCGTCACATGCTGCAGATGCAGGTCACTACTTTCAACAAGCAGCAGGATATATTGCTGATGCGCGTAAAAAAGGGGCAAAGCTTGTCGTAATGGACCCTCGTCTATCTAATTCAGCAGGTATTTCTGATTTGTGGATTGCACCATGGCCGGGGACTGAATCAGCGATTTATTTGTATTTAGCTAGTCGTATTCTAAATGAAAATCAAGTGAATAAAGCGTTTGTAAAACGTTGGTTCAACTGGGATACATTGATGAATGACAGTGAGTATCTCAATTTTATGGTTCAAAAAGGGTTTATATCAAAACTTCCTGCAGGACGTGATTTTGAAAGTTATTTAGAACTTTTAAAAGAGATGTATTCAGGATATACCCTAGAATTTGCGGTTAAAGAGACGCATGTACCGGCATATAAACTTGAGCAGCTTTATGAGATGTTTTTGTGGGCTGGGGATGCGATCACTACCTACGTTTGGCGAGCAACTGCTGCAGGTAACCGTGGTGGTTGGATGACCGGTAAATCGGTATTCTTCCTCGTAGGTCTTCGCGGTGCAATTGGTACTGTAGGTGGGACTGGATTTTACCATTCACATGATATTTCTGTTTCGGGCAAAGGCGGAAGTTCGACTGTTGGACAAGGAAAAGGTGGTGCAGATGTACCAAAAGTTACAGCTTGGAATGAGCTGACTTGGCCACCTGAATGGCCTCTTTCTACTTATGAACTATCTTTCTTGCTTCCTCATTTGTTGACGGATACGGCATGGCAGAAAAAATGGAATGACCGTGGGTTGAATGTTCCTAGTAAACTTGCTGTTTATATCCCTCGTATGTACAATCCGGTTTGGATTAATCCAGACGGTTTCCGTTGGATTGAAGTACTCAAAGACGAGAGTAAAATGGAACTTACGATGAACCTTTCACCGGTGTGGTCTGAAACAAACTGGTATATGGACTATGTTCTTCCAGTTGGACTTGCAGGTGAGCGTCATGATCAACACTCAGAAGCTACTTTACCAGCACGATGGACCTCTTTCCGTCAGCCGGTATTACGTGTTGCATTAGAAAAATCCGGGTGGAAACCTAAAGATCCTAATCGTGCAACTCTTGAAGCACATATCAAAGCCGGTTTGGGTGAAGTTTGGGAAGATAATGAGTTCTGGTTTAACATGTGTGTTAATTATATCGATCCAGACGGAAGCCTCGGTATCAAAAAAATGTGGGAATCAAAACGTCATCCAGGCAAACCGGTTACTATTGCCGAGTGGTACGATGCAGCATTTGGGGATAACTTACCTAAATTGCATGAAACTGTTATGAACGACAGCCGCTATGCTAATGAAGAGTTCCCTGTGTATGCTTATATGCGGGACCATGGAACATGGCTAGAAGAAGATAAAATTTACAGTGTACAAGAACGTGAATTGAAATTCGAAGACGGTAAAGTTGTTTCACACGAGAAAAAATTTGATGCAGCAAGTATGAGCGTTGACAGTTCAGGAATTATTACTGCAAACGATTCAGAAGGCAAACCGAAGAAAATCGGTATTCAAATGGATGGCAAAAAATTACAAGGTTTTACTACGCCGACACGAAAACTTGACGTATATACTCAATGGGTAGCCAAAGAGTGGAAATGGCCTGAATACGCAATGCCAATGTATCCAAGAAATGACAAAGAAAAAGTTGAAATGGTCCATATTGTTTCCCATGTCAATCACTACTATATGAAAGAGAAAAACGAATTTGCATTGAATACGGTATTCCGTTTACCGTACAACATTCATACTCGTTCGGCTAACTCCAAGCATTTGATGGAAATCAGCCAAAATCATGATCCAATTTGGATCTCTACTAAAGATGCACAAAATCTTGGATTCAAACGTGGAGATGCAATGCGTGTACGCATCGTTGATACCGTTTCCGGATTAGAAAGCGGTTACTTTGTAGCAATGGCAGTACCGACAGAAGGCGTTCTTCCTGGAACACTTGCTTGTTCGCATCATGGCGGACGTTGGAAATTGACAAACCATGTCACTATTCCTAATGGTGTAACTGACGGTAAAGTAGTTCCTGGAGTTGCACCTCGTGATTTGAATGATAAAGCATTCCTCGCTGAGTCACCTGCAAATGTTGGTAAAGAGGGCGCACAAACCAAAATTGATGATTACAGTGGAACAACAGGTATCAATAGTTTTGGGGTACCAGTAGCTGAAATCCAAATGGATGGGAAAGAGGGTAAACTTAAATATGTTGAAGGGATCAAAGGGTTTAAAGCGGAACGTTTCGCAGAGTACAACCGAGATTCTGAAAATGTATGGTGGGATGGTTTGAGCGGTTCATGGCAGAATGCTGTAGCTGCCGCGCATCCAGATCCAGTTTCCGGTATGCATTGTTGGCATCAAAAAGTCATCCTTGAACCAATTCAAGCGGGTGATAAAATTGGTGATATTTTTGTAAATTATGAAAATAATTTTAAAATTTACCAAGCATGGAGAGATGATTTGACACGTGGGTTGGATTCAAATTCCAAACTTCGTCGCCCAAAACATATCTTCAGACCGTGGGTTAAACTTGATTCTGCATCGTATGATGTAGAAATCAAAGGATAACTCCTTTTTCTTCTCTCTAATAGGGACTTCTAAAGGGCATTTCAGCCCTTTAGGTTACAATCCTACAATCACTTTTAAAGGCATTACCGTTATGGATGAGATCATTGCACGAAGCAATATATATGCACTGCTTTCTAGAATATTACTCCAAGAGTTGGATGAAAATGTTTTGGATATACTCAAAGTTGACCCAACTGTATTGGATTTTTTCCCCCATTGGAATGAATGGGAACAACGTACAACGCTTAGTAATAAAGAGATTCTCGAAGAATATTTAAATCCTGATTTTACAAACCTTTCAATACTCCATTTAGTCCCTTATGAAACGTTTTATACGCGAAGCGATCAAATGATTGAGACAGGTGGAGCAAACCCGGTAACGGATATTTACAGTGCTTATGACTTTTTAGTTGATTATGAAATTGCTCGTGTTGTTTCTGCTGATCATATCGGGATTGAATTGGAATTTATGCATCATTTATGTGAAGCGCAAAAGAAAGCTTTTGGTGAAAATGATATGGATGCAGTTAAAGAGCTTGAAAATGTGCAACATAATTTTTTAAATTCTCATTTGTTACGCTGGGCACCAATGTATTTGATCAATATGAAATATGAAGCACGTACACCCCTTTATTATGATTCGGCAGAGATGACATTAGAATTTCTACTTAATGATAATGAAATTTTGAGCACAAGGCTCTAAAAATACTATGGGATTATTAAGCCTGTCTCCTACTAAATGTGTTCGTGCACTGAGTGTTAATGCGCAATGTATCTTATGCAAAGAGATTTGTCCTACTTCAGCAATTGCGATCACAGATCGGCTCCCATCGATTAATCAAGCACTATGTGTCGGATGTGCAGGATGTGTCTCTTTGTGTCCGACTGAAGCTTTAACTCTTGATGATTTTAGTGCTACGGACTTCTTTTTTAGTTTTGTCAATGATGAATCATCGTTGGTATCGTGTCAGAAGAATGTTCCATGTATAGCATCATTGGGAAATGAACATTTGATTTCATTGTGCGGTATGAAAAAAGGGCTTATTTTAGATATTGGGCATTGTACACAATGTGATATTGGTGAAAAAATTCTTCATGATATGAAGGAAAAAGTTGAGAATGTAAATTATGCTCTGGAAGCGATTGATTCACCTTATAGTGTAGATCTTGCAAATATTGCTTTTACAGATGAAACAAATAAAGAAAAAGAAGGCAATCGTAGAGATTTTTTCAAAACATTTCATCTAAAAAAGATCGGGGCCTATAAAGCAAATTTTGAGCGTGAAATTGAGATGGATACCGATGTGTTTGTTTCATATTCAACAAATAGCAACGATACACAAGCGCTAAGAACGAAAAAAATTACAGATCGTCGTAAGATTTTTTACACTGCATTAAAACGATTTGAGAAACCTTTGGTTTATCATGTTGTTGAGAGTGAGAGAATAGGTTTTACTTCTCAAAAACTGTTAGATGAAACTAAATGTACAGCATGTGAAATGTGTCATCGGATTTGTCCTACCGGGGCATTAACATCAGACATACGTAACTCAAAGATTAATTTTGATCCATTTTTATGTGTCAAATGCCATTTATGTCATGACGTATGTGAGAGTAGTGCTCTTAGTGTTTCATCATCGTACAATCTTAAAGAATGGTTTGAACCGAAAGTTCAAAATCTAATAACATTCTCTATACGAAGATGTCATGAGTGTGACGGATTTTTTAGCTCTGCCGGAGATGAAAAAATTTGTCGTCGATGTCGTCTAGAAGAGGAAGAAGCATTAGAATTATGGGGATTAGAAAGATGAATCAAAATAATGAAATTACTGTTGAAACAAAGCTTTTTGGTTTTATAGGTGAAGAGGCTCACAGCAATCGTTTTTCTGTTACTGTGAATAAACTATTTAAAGCCAAAAATGTAAATGCTATGGTAATACCGATGAATATTCGTCCTGATGATTTGGTTTTTACGATTTCGCAAATGCGAAATTCAAAACTAAACGGTGCTGTAATATCAAGCGAATATCAAGATATCGTCTTTGATTTGTTGGACGGTCTTTCTGAATTTGCACAGCTTCAAGGATATTGTGATTGTATATTTATTAAAAGTGGAAAGTTGATTGGTGAACTGATTATGCCAAAAGCATTAGAAAAATTTGCCGAATCAAACTATTTTGCAGATGATATTGCAATGAATTCAATGTGTCACTATTTTTATGAATTAACTATGGGAGAGAAATATGAGTCATAATGATTTAAATGATTTAAAAGCAGAATTTGATCAGTTTGTACGTGAAAAATGCGATACGGGTGATTGTGATATTAGTGAAGAAAACGATCCTGATAATGAACCAGTTCCTGGTTTTGTTGATGATCTCACTGATAAATTGTTGGCTCCATTTCATTGTGGTGTCTATTTATCGCGTTTAGACATTAAACGTGTTGCTGAAGCAATTGATGAATCGATTCCGATTAAAGAGCGAAAGCGGATGATAAAAGCACTCTTTCGGCATACGACTAAAAAATCTTATTTACGCAGTGCTTTTGATGAGTTTAATCGTCATTTCGGTGGACGAATACTCATATATCAAGAACTCTCAGTTGCATTTCCTGCATCAAAAGAGATATTTGACGAAAATATAGATAAAATAAAAAGAACACAGAAAGTATTGGACCAGATTGTTGAAGATTTTGAAGAAATTGAACCAACGGATGACCCGCTGATGATCTAACATTTGTTTAAAGGGGGATTATATGAGTTTTAAACTCCGAGCGCAGTTATTAATCGCCCTGATTGTTATGATCGTATCGACGACGTTGACCTATTATCATATATTTCAAGAGCACGAATTTGCATTACAACGTGCTGAGCGCTCATCTGCAAATGTCAAATTAACATTTGATGCAATGTTAAAAGATACTGAACATTTTTATAGTTTTCGTGCATTTTCAAATATTCATTCAGAAGGGGTTTCTGATGCGATAAAAAAGCGTGATACACAAGCTCTTTATAATCTTTCTTATCCTCGGTATAAAACTCTTCGTGAAGAAAACCCCTCATTAATAATTATGCAGTTTCATGCATCTAATGGACTCTCAATTTTACGTATGCATCGTAAAGAACTTTTTGGAGATGATATTGCTTCGCGCAGACCAATGCTTCGTGAAGTACATAAATCACATAAGTTACTAAGTGGTTTTGAGGGTGGGATACGGGGTATTGCTTATCGTATCGTGGTACCTGTTTTTGAAGGGGCAAATTACATCGGTGCTTTGGAATTTGGGATTGATACGAATTATTTTATAGAGAAGATTAAAAAATATACAGCTTCTGAGAGTGTTTTATTGATTCATCAAGACTTATTGGGTGCAGCTGATGAGAGATTTTATAAAAATGGTATTGGAATGTATCGATATTCTGCAATTCGTGATGATCAAAAAGAGTTGATGGCACTTTTTGCTAAAAATAATTCAAAGATGCAATCGCGTGTCATTACATTAAATAAAAAAGATTATGAAATTAATCCTCTTTTTTTAAAAGATTCACTTAAGCGTAATATTGGTGTCATATTAACTATAAATGATGTTAGTAAGGGGTACCGTGGATTGATCGAAATCGTGATGGGAAGTGTTTTGTTAACATTGATCATGATTATTGTTTTTTGGGGAGTTTTTGAGTATATATTTAATCGACTTTTTGAGAAATTAAATTTACAAGAACAATATATTCACACAATTTTAGATTCAGAGCATAATATAGTCATTGTGACGGATGGTGAGACTATTATTTATGCTAATCAAGCATTTTTTGATTTTTTTGGATATTCAGACTTGACTTCCTTTCGTTTAGAACATCAATGTATTTGTGATTTTTTTGAAGAAGGGGAATCAGATGAGTATCTTAAAGCAAAAATGGATGATATGTTATGGACAGAGTACTTAATGTTTTATCCAAACATTGAACATAAAGTTAAAATGTCTCGTGAGGGCAAGGCATCCATTTTTACTGTCCATTCTCAACAAATGGATTATAAAAATCAGATACGTCATGTAGTAGTATTTACGGATATTACAAAACTCAATGAACTGGCAACGCTGGATGTGTTAACCCAAATATCTAATCGATTCCAATTTGATAAAAATTTGGATCATTTTATTACATTGTCTGAACGGTATGCACATGAAATGTCGATGTTACTGATCGATATTGACCATTTTAAAAATGTCAATGATTCTTATGGACATTTAGTGGGGGATGAAGTATTAAAAAAATTAGTTCACGTATTATTAGGTGGCATACGAAAGAGTGACATAATTGCGCGATGGGGCGGTGAGGAATTTGTTATTTTACTTCCGCAAAATGGGCTCTATACGGCAACAAAATTGGCGGAGTCACTTTGTAAAGCAGTGGAAGCGCATGATTTTGCACCAGTAAATCACATAACGTGTTCGATAGGGGTCGCAGAGTGGAAAAGAGGCGAAAATGCCGATGAATTATTACATCGAGTTGATGAAAAACTCTATCGCGCAAAAGAGATGGGGAGAAATTGCGTTGTTAGTTGATTAGACCTGATTTGAGTATAACTTGCCAAATAAGGGCAGAGGTAATCCCAGCAGCAAACCCTGCAATAACATCATCTCCCATTACTCCAAGCCCCCCTTTTGTTTCACGGTCAATACGACCGATTATGGAAGGCTTTTTGATATCATAAAGTCTAAAAAATAAAAAACTTAAAAAAATCTGTAAAGCGATTCCATTGTTCCATTGCATAAGTGTAGCTGCATCAAATCCGATTCCAGGTGCTATTGAGAGGGCAAACCACATTCCAACCAACTCATCAATCACAATGCGACTGTCATCATGCTCATCAGCGCTGTTTTCATAGCGATCAATGATTTTAATAGCAATTAAAGTGATTAGGATTGTAGCTAAAAAGAGCGTTTGTGGTCCAAAAAATAGGAGTATTGCTATTCCTATCGGTAGAGATACAATCGTTCCCATGGTCCCTGGAGCTTTTGGCGATAGTCCACTGTATCCGACAGTAAGAAAAAACCACTGTAAATTCATAATAGGTTTCCTTTAATTTAAAGAGGTAGTTTGGTAAAGTCTCATGAGTTCTACGTAAAAATCTTTTTCCGTATGTTCTTCGAGTAAACCGTTAACGGGCATGATGTCATAATAGAGTTTTGCAAGATTTTTAAAACGATTCGGATAAAGGGATGCAACGATCATAGCTGAGATCTCTTTTCTTACTAAAACAGCAGGTGGAAGTAGCCCTTGTTGCATCAATTCTAAAATCGATTCGGAATGGTATGAGATATGGTGATGATGACCATGTGGACAAGTTTGGACACTGACAAGTGTTTTACATTGGTTACAGTAGACGTATTCGCTTGCGATACCTACTTCAATATCGATTCCGATAAGACGATCTAAAATTGATTTATTGGAGTTGTGATCGTAATACATTCCGATTCCGGCATGATTTTGACCAATCATCAGACGGTCACAACCATAGTTTTTGGCAACAATGGCATCTAGAATTACTTCATTGCTTCCGGCAAAGATATAACTGCTTTCAAGCGGAACAATAACCACGCGATTGCGAGGAAGATAATTTTCGACAAAAAATTCTAATGTTTGATAGCGTAGCTCATAACTGAGATTTGCACTATTATAGGGCTTTAACAGAAAAAGAATAATAAGGTCTGTGCGCTCCAAACTTTGTCGAATAAGTCGTTCATGTGCACGATGGAGTGGATTCGCAGCCATAAAAATAGCAGTGATATGTTCTGCACTGGTTTGCTCTTTCGCTTCTTCAATCATTTTCTGAATGGACTCAACAGGAGAAAGATCGATACTGTAATCACCACATATTGCGTATTTTCCTAAACGCTTGTGAGTGGCATATACTCCTGGATGAGATAAATCCTCAGTCCCGTAAATTTGGCGTAATCGCTCACGCGGGTCGATTTGAAATACTTCATCTACACAGAGCTCTCCCACTATCTTGTTGTCGCATACTAGATCTAGCATTTCGCCTTTGGAAGCACTTGTAAGAATGGTTTCATTCACTTTTCCACTAGGGGAAAGGATTAGAGGAAAAGGGAAAGTTCGTTCTTGAAACATTCCTGTTGCTAAAACTTCTTTGCTTTGCGCTGCATTCATTAATGCATTAACAGGGCTGAGCATTCCTGATTTTAGCAAAATGAGGGCAGATACAGCCTCGTGGTCAATATATAGAGCTCTATTTTTTCTTGACGATGCCATATTTCTTTCTCTTTTCCCATAAGCTTTTTCGTGAAATTCCCAATTTTTTAGAGAGTTCAGTATCTGGGAATCGATTTTGAAAATGGACCATGATATACTTAACATATTCTTCAATCGGTAATATTTCACCTTGGTCAAAGAGATGATTTTCTGTTTCTATCTCAATAACACGATAAGGGGGATGGTCAATATGATCCGTACTGGCAATAATGCAAGGACGTCCATTTACGAGTTCGTAAAAAGCTTTGGTATCACTTTTTTTCAGGTTTTGAAAATCAGTGATATAAAGAACTGAATCATCAGATAATGACGCGATATCATTAAATGCTTTAGCCGAAGTAAGTGAGATAAAATGAATCGGTTTATCGCGGTGCGCCGCATAGCGAAATGCAAAAGCATCAGCATATTTTTGATATCCACTGCAAATAAAAAGAGGCAATTCTGTTTTATCCAGATCCTCATCTACATTGATGGAATTAAAGGTATGGGTTAAATAGCGCTCATACGTTTGATTTTGACGACGGAGGCGCTCATGGTTTTGAAAATGTTGGATTTTACGGATCAGTTCTTCGATCATAAATGGTTTGAGGATATAATCTTTGGCGCCGGCAGCAAGAGGTTTTGAAACAGTATCGTTACTGATATAGCTTACCATCAAGATAACGACGGCATTTTTATAGGCTTCTATAACGGGGTAGATATCTTGACCACTAATGTTGGTAGAAAGGAGTACGACATCATAGGGTATTCCGCGAAGACCCTCTTTTGTCGAGCTGCTGATATCGCAATTATGACTTAAATCGCTAAGTTTTGAAGCGATACTTTGTGCGAGATAGATCTCGTTTTCGATTATAAGTATATTCATCCGTTTTTCCAATCAAAATAGTGTACTGATGCAGTAGCGATCACTCCAACCCCTTCTTTACGTCCGATAAATCCAAGATGTTCTGTTGTTGTCGCTTTAACATTTACCCGTGCAGGTGGAAGATGGAGCAAGGTAGAGAGTGTACGTCGCATTAAATCTTTATAAGGAGCAATTTTGGGTGCTTGTGCAATGATAGTTATATCAGCATGTAATATGACAAATCCAAATTGATGCAGCTTATTGACACATTGTTTTAAGAGCTCTTTTGAATCAATGTCTTTAAAATTATCGTCGGTATCAGGAAACAGCATACCTATGTCTCCTAAACATGCTGCACCTAGAAGCGCATCAATGAGAGCATGAATTGCGACATCACCATCACTGTGCGCTTTAAAGCCTAAAGGACTTTCGATAGCGACACCACCTAATACCATTGGTTTTCCCTCTTCAAAAGGGTGAACATCAAAGCCATTTCCTGTAAAAGTAATGTTTGAAGGGGGATTTAAACATTCAAGAGATCCTACATCGGAGCTCATGGTGAGTTTAGCTGCGTGAGGATCACCCATAATAAAATGCCGTGTACCGCCATAAGCGACTACCGCGCTACTTTCATCTGTAAACTCAATATCCGTATCAAGAGCAAGTCGTAATACTTCTGTTTTAGAAAGTTGGGGAGTTTGGATGCGTTTGACCTGATCACGTTCTATTGTGGTATTAGCATACACAACTGTATCATGTACATCCAGTGTGGGCACTATTGTATCTGCTAATGTTTTAGACTCTATTAATCTGTTAATGAGATCGCTATTAATACATGCACGGGCGACATCGGTAACCATCACGTAAGGAGTTTTAACCTCTATGAGAGCATTTTTAAGAGATTGTTGTCGGGTATTGCCTCCAGCAACAATAGTAAAATCACACATAGCACGCATAAAAGGTATTTCATCCGCATGGGCACATAAAATAATGTTAACATCAGGAAGAGCTTTTTTGATACGGTAAGTAACATAAAGCCATAATGGATCATGTCCAATACGGAGCCATTGTTTTTTTACAGGTACTTTAAAACGGCTTGAGTTACCCGCGGCTAGCAAAACAAGGGTCAAATCAGACAAATTGTATCCTATTTTGAAAACTGTTACGAAATTATACACTCAAAAAGCTTTTTTTTATCTTGTTTGCGATAAATTATAGAATATATCAAGAGGATTAAGGATGTCTATTCCTAAATACTCTTGAAGTTTTTAATCTAGATTAAAACAGATACGACCCTTTTAGGGGGTCTTATTTATAAGTCCAATTACGCTTTTGCAAATTATCAAGGAGCCAATTATGAGAACCGCATGGGTCGCTGAGAGAGAAAACGACACCGTTCGTACTCAGATGTATTATGCCAAACAAGGGATAATTACCGAAGAGATGGCATATGTTGCCAAAGTAGAAGAACTTGATCCGGAATTGGTTCGTTCGGAAGTAGCGCGGGGACGTTTAATCATCCCTGCTAATATCAATCATAAAAACTTAGAGCCTATGGCAATTGGGATTGCCGCGCGTTGTAAAATTAATGCTAATATCGGTTCGTCTGCCATTGCATCGGACGTTCAAGGGGAGATTGAAAAAATTCAAGTTTCTCAGCACTATAAAGCTGATACAGCAATGGACCTTTCTACCGGAGGAGATTTAGATGAGATTCGTCGTGCAGTTATTTCCAATTCTAAAATCCCAATCGGAACAGTACCTATTTATCAGATTTTACACGATGTAAACAATAAAATCGAAGATTTGAGTATCGACGTTATGCTGGAAGTATTAGAACGCCAAGCACAGCAAGGGGTAAGTTATTTCACGATTCATGCAGGCTTTTTGTTGGAGACAATGCCCAAAGTAGCAAAGCGTAAAATGGGGATCGTCAGTCGCGGCGGATCACTCATGGCGGCATGGATGATGCACTACCATCGTGAGAACCCTTTTTATACGGCATATGATGAGATTCTCGATATTTGTGCCCGTTATGACGTATCCCTCTCTCTGGGCGATTCGCTACGTCCGGGATGTTTAGCGGATGCGAGTGACGAAGCGCAACTCGGCGAGCTCAAAGTACTCGGTGAATTGACGCTTCGCGCATGGGAGAAAAACGTTCAGGTAATGATCGAAGGACCGGGACACGTTCCTCTCAATCAGATTGAGCGTAACATGAAAATTCAGCGCGAATATTGTCACGAAGCACCGTTTTATATCCTCGGACCTCTCGTTACCGACATCGCGGCGGGGTATGATCATATCAGTTCTGCGATCGGTGCGGCAGTCGGTGGATGGCACGGGGCATCGATGCTCTGTTACGTTACCCCCAAAGAGCATTTGGGACTTCCGAATGCCGAAGATGTCCGTGCAGGAATTATCGCCTATAAAATCGCGGCACACGCAGCCGACATAGCACGCGGTCGCAAAGGTGCACGTGATATTGATGACGCGATGAGTGATGCGCGCTATGCGTTTGACTGGAACCGTCAGTTTGAACTCGCACTTGATCCTGAGCGGGCGCGCGAGTATCATGATGAGACATTGCCGCAGGATGTATTCAAAGAGGCAGAATTTTGTTCGATGTGCGGACCGAAATTTTGCTCATACAAAATTACGCAGCAGATTATGGATAACCCTGAAGCAATCGCACAGATTGCGGCAGAAGTTAAAGCAAAAAGTGCAAGTTAAAACAAATTAAGGAGAATATTTTCATGACAGAAGAAATTGTAAAATCGGCATTATCAAAAGTAACCTATCCGGGGTTCACGAAAGACATCGTGACATTCGGATTTGTCAAAGAGATCAAAGTTGAGGGGAAAAATGTCAGTGTAACGATAGACATCACTTCAAGTGCCCCTGAAGTAGCACATCAGATTACCACAGAAGCAACCGAGGAACTCAAACGCTCTGGTGCATCAGAAGTTGTCATTAATATCACTGCACCGAAAATGCCGCGTGAGAGCTCGTCCAAAGGGAAAAATATTGCCCCTCAGGTGAAAAATTTCATCATGGTGAGTTCGGGTAAAGGGGGAGTCGGTAAATCGACAACTTCGGTAAATCTCGCGGTAGCTCTTGCAATGCAAGGGAAAAAAGTGGGTCTATTGGATGCTGACATCTATGGCCCGAATATCCCGCGTATGATGGGGCTTGATGGTCAAAAGCCGGAAGTTATTGGGAATAAAGTTCTTCCGATCAAAGCGTATGGCGTAGAAGTGATGTCAATGGGTTCGTTGATGGAAGAGGGGCAATCGCTTATCTGGCGCGGTGCGATGGTTATGAAAGCGATTGAGCAATTTTTACGCGATATACTATGGTCTGATTTGGATTGTTTGGTCATCGATATGCCTCCGGGTACAGGTGATGCACAATTGACGTTGGCTCAAAGTGTTCCGGTTACTGTCGGGGTAACGGTGACAACTCCTCAAATGGTCTCTCTCGATGATTCACGCCGAAGTTTGGATATGTTCAAAAAACTCCATATCCCTATCGCGGGTGTTGTTGAAAACATGTCCGGATTTATCGCTCCTGATACGGGTGTCGAGTACGATATTTTCGGCAAAGGGACATCCAAAGCGATGGCGGATCAGTTCGAGACCTGTATCCTTGCCGAAATTCCGATCGAACCTGCCATTCGTACCGGCGGAGATGAGGGAAAACCGGTAACGTATTACGCTCCGACCTCTGAAACGGCGAAACGCTACATGAAAGCGGCGGAAGATCTTTGGGCAACGATTGAAAAAATCAACGAAGATGGTGGGGTGGATAATCAAGCGATCCAACCGAATACCCCTCCAGGTGTCTCGGCATGTTCTACTGCAACGGCACCGAAACAAGAGAGCAGCGGAAGCTGTGGAACTGGTTGCGGCTGTCATTAAGGTTCATACTTTTGGGAAGCTCCCAAAAGTAGCTTGACATTTCTTATTCCTGATTTTTAAAAATCTTCTCC
>JAQTTG010000021.1 GCA_028710885.1 Sulfuricurvum sp. | reverse complement strand
AATGGGCGTAATATGGTTTGTGGATATACGCTGAATGATCTATAGTGGATATTTTCAATTATTTTGAATTGAAATCGATTTTTTAACGACTGGTCAAATTCAATATAATATATCTTATGTTAACCAAGATTAATTTGACTCAATAACTGAATGAATTAACATGGTATGCCCTGGTCAATTCTCTTGAGAAGCCAATGCTACGATGATCTTCTCTTTTAGGTCATTTAATTCGTCATGGCAAATTTCATATACAACTTCCGAATTGATATCAATATAGTGATGTGATATTACTTCTCGAAATTTGATAATGTCACTCCAATAATTTTTTGGAGCGACATCTTCAAGTACTTGTGAATCTGTCTTATAAATATTTTTAAGTGCTTCACCAATACTTTGAAGGCGCATTGAAATCGAATCAAGCTTTTCTAATCCCTCATCATCTTTCATAAAGTCATCGCTTTGCCCAATAGCTAAAAAACGCTTTTGTACCAGTTCAATGCTTTGAAGAATGAATTCAAGAAGCTCTTTGGTATTTTTCTTATCCATAGATTACTTCACGCTCTATGTTTTGCTTTAGAGATGGTCTCATGTTCTTATGAGGATACAAGAGATCTATTTTTGTTCCGAACGCTTCTTCGAAATAATTCCAAGCACCGGCTATATTTCTAAATTTTTTATCTTCAAATTCAGCGTAAATATCAATATCACTTTCAGGGGTTGCTGCGCCTTTGGCATAACTGCCAAAAAGCCCAACTTTAACGAGAGAGTATTTTTCTCTTAGCTCGTCTTTGTGATTAGCAAAAAAATCAAGAATCAACTCTTTGGTAACCATGCCACCCTACTTTTAAATTACATAAATTGTATTGTACCACATTAAGAGGTAGGGCCTGTAAAACGGGATTGGGTTTACATGTCATTTAGAAAACATAAGATAAATTATATTGAAAATCATCAGTCTGAAGAAAGTAATCTTGTAATTACTTTCCTTCCTTCCTCTTTAATGATTTATCCGCTGACCAATCATTTGATTTATGATATCAAACAAGATTGCACTTTGATCCTCGGCTTCTGCAAACGCTGCTACAATCTCTGCTTTACGTTGAACACAACTATTCTGACCTATACATTCAAGTGCAAAATGAATTTTGTTATGAACAATTTGATGCGGTGCTTCAAGACGGCGATATGCATCCGTATGGCCAAATGCTTTTTTACCATCCCCATGTTCATACCATTTGCCAAGACGGCAATCATGATGATTTGCAAAAGTTCCCTGTACTTCGCATTTAAAAATCGAACTGTACCCGTTAAGCTTGAATACCAAATGATCTAGTTTTGCTAAGATTCCGAAAATCTCAAATGCAATCGCTTCGTTGTGTCCTTTGATCACAGAAGAATTTGTAATGAGTTCATCCAAAGAATCTTTAAATTCATCGAGTTTTTGATTTGACTGAGTTGCTTGATCTTCAGTTGTCTCACTACTTTCAATCATCGTTGCGGCATTTTGCTTGAGGACATTGATCGTTAATTCAACCTCCTGTGTTGCTTTTTGGGTACGTTCTGCAAGTTTACGTACTTCATCGGCAACGACTGCAAATCCGCGGCCATGTTCTCCTGCTCTGGCCGCTTCAATAGCAGCATTAAGAGCCAACAGATTTGTCTGATCGGAAATATCTTTGATTAATGCTATTACTTGACTGATTTCATCAATACTACGGCTCAAACTTACAGTATTGTCCCTCATATCATTAATCATAGTAATGACTTGTGTAATGGAATCTGTAATATCCTGCGTGCTCTCTTGTACCGTACCGATAACAACACTTGTTTTATCATTCAGCTCCGTGATATCCGTTACGCTCTTTATCGTATCAGCCATATGAAGCTGTAAGTCTTTCGAACCTCCAAGAGCGCCGCGTGTCATCTGATCCGAAAGATCAACCATAAGTCCGGAACGGTCAAGACTTACTTCAGCCGCTTTTTCAGCATTGCTCGCTGCTTTTGCATGTTCTTTTGCTGTGTTTGCAATTTGTTCTACATTATCTAATAATCGGTTAAAATTTCTTGCCACAGAGGAAATTTCATCTTCACCTTTAAGCATCACTCGTTTGGATAAATCAGCTTCATTGGATGTTAAATCACTTACAACGGTATCAATATCGCTCAAACGACGTAATATTCTATTGCTCAGCCACAACAAACCTATATTAATTAAAATAAAACTCAAGACTCCGATAATACCTTGAGTTGTTTGACTTGACTTTGCAACTTCTTGACCATTAGTTTCATCTTTTTGTATTTCTACATTCAGGCTTTTTACTAATTGATTGACAGCTTTTTCGTGAGCATTAAAATATGGGCGCATGACCTTGGTTTGAACATCTTCGGCTTCATCGTATTTACCTGCTTTTACGAGGGGAATCAAACGATTGTCTAAGACATTAAAATATTCCAAAGCCTGCTTATAACTCTCACCGGAAAGTTGTTTTTTTAAATCTTCATTTACATATTCACTTTTCATCCAATACGCGTGGCGACCTTTGTAATCTTTCTCTATTTTAGCCAGTTGATCTATTATCTCATCTAGTTTCGGAGCATTCTTCGGTCGTACCAAGTCACGTACGACTAAGCGAGCTTCAACTATGTAAAGAGGAGGAGGCAAAACATCGGCAACAAGATCCTTGTCAGCAATGATTTCATTATATGTTTCGCCACCAATCTTGATTTTTTGTATCGTCATATATCCTATGATGTTACTCAAAACTAAAATGACAAAAATTAATCCGTTGACTAGTCTTAATTGACTTTTTATGTTCATTGTTCTCTCCAATTTTATTTGACGTATTATTTATATAAATTTACATTAATTTTGCTTAAAAATTGAAAGTGTTAAGTTTTGTGTGGATTTAATCTTTATAGATATTGGCCTTGAGCGAGGAAGTAAAAAAATTATTAACTAAGAAGGTGATAGAATTAAGATTCATTATTAGTATAATTGTATAAATTCCAAACAAAAGAGTATGAAATGGGTGAGATGATTAATTCTACCTCAAAAGTAGCCCGAACTTGGGAACATAAAATCGAAGATATTATGCAAGTAAGCATTCAAATACTCCGTCTATTTTTTATTGCTATCATGATCATCTATCTTTTTTCATGTCTCATCGGTCTCTCAACCAAACTCATTAACTTGACCGTGCAATATGGTGCACTTGATTTTGCAAATATGAAAAATATTTTGACAGATGCGCTGTTTACTTTAATTGTACTTGCAATAGTCCGAACACTCTTTATTAGAAACGGTTATTTATATGCACTCACTCTGCTCGAAATCGGATTTGTCGTTATCATCAGAAAGCTTATTTTGTTAGAAGTCGATCCAAGTGAAACATGGCTTCTTCTCATATTAGGTGGTATTTCAGCACTTTTTTTTGGTTTAATCGTCTTTGCACATTCTTCTAAATTTCGCAATATCAAGGTGATATAATCTTTAATAAATGCATGTTCTTGAAACAATGAATCACCCTGCCCTTCTTCATTTCAAAAACCTTTTTTAATCCACGCATTTACAATCGGTTTCACTAAAAAACGAGACTGTTCAGTTGGAACAGATGGATCGTCTGATTCATCCAGCTCATAAAATTGAAGTCAAAGGGGACTCGATGCGTAGATTTCTTGCTAAAGAAGGGGAGTAGAAATCAAACATTCGGACACCTATGCTATAATGCCAATACAATACCTTCGACTAAACCACTGTCCGGATGTCGACCGATACCGGTGTCCGAATACTCCGATTTACACAAATTTCAAAAGACGATTAACTGCGATATTATGTTAAATGAGATAAACCGAAGAGCCTATCAGTAGGGACTCGGAGGAGGGTACAGGATTCGAACCCGCGATAGAATACGAAATCCTATGACCGATTCGCAGTCGGTTACTTTAAGCCACTCAGACAACCCTGTAAAAGTATTTAATAATATTTTTATACGATTATATGAATTAATCTATATTGTATTTAAATCCACGACACTTATAGATATAAAGGCGTAATCGCTGTATTAGTCCATAACATTTGGCACTGAGGAATTAACCATATGTCTTAAGTTGTACATTATTCGCCTCTAAGACATTTGAGGAGGCGGTTGCATAGCTCGTCCGTTCCTGAATGGTGTGTGGGACTATGTTGGTTTTACCCTCTTTTGCATTCAAAATATCAAGAGAGGTGGAGCCACTGAGAAAGTTGAGGTTTTGGGACATCTGCTCTTTTATATAGAGACTTTGTTGGGAGAACACTTCTTGTTGAGCTTTCTCTTCATCCTTGGAGAGGATATTATATAAGCCGATGTTGTAGTTTTGGAGACGGGACGCATCGTTTAGCGTAGGGTTCTCTTTTAGCAGATGATCGTGAAATCCTTGGGTATCAGCGATAATTTGTTGACGATAATTTGAACCGAATTCATCACTCAACCCCTCAGCCATCGTAACAGTACCATCAAGGTTGGCATCCATTTGGAGGGTGTGATCAAGTTCTTTTTCGACTGTGTTTTCAAATTTGGTGTATTGTGATGTCGTAATATTTCGGTGATAAGTGTTGTCTATTTCAAAGAGGTGTTGGGCATCAGGAGCACACCCTAGACTCTGATAGTTAACTCCCATCACCGCATTGACCTGAACCAGTTTTTTCCCAAGATAATCATAGTCTCGTTGCCGCTCAAAAGCAATGGTGAGTGACTGCGCTTCTTTCCCATCTATCCGACCGTTACCATCAGTATCAGCTTTACCGTAATTACGATTTATATTGATATTCTTCATCCAGCCGGCGACAAAATTTTCCGCAGCCCCGTTTAGCCGCAATACCCCATCCTCACGTTTGAAAAAGTTATTACTATCGCCGAATTTCTTTTTGAGATTATCAATTGCTTTTTTGGAGAGGTCGAAAGTCAGCACTTCACCAGTTCCCATCGGATCGCGAATAGCAACAAGTTGATTCGTATCGTTCGTGGAACCGTCGGAATGCGTTATATATGTGTGTTTAGAAGTATCAACGGTAAATTTTTCGTTTTGCAACTCGTTGAGGGTGAGTTTTTTAAAATTGGTAGCTGATGATCGGTAGACATCCCCCTCGACCACGACTTTCGTAGGCTCATTTTTGAGTTGCTGTAACTCTTCCTGTGTACGGGCTTTAGGTGTCTGTGGTTGATAAGGTTCATTGCGAAATGCAGAAGGAGAAATAGAAATTCCCATACCAAACCTTAAATTTTTATCAATTGGTACAATATCGGATAATGGGGAAAAATCTAAAATAGAGGGGTGTAATACTTCTGTATTGACGCGGATTAGAGGGTATTTTTTAATTACCAAGTAAAGAAATCTCCTTTTATAATTATATTGACAAAGATACACACTGACTACAATTTATATAAAACATACTATAATATGTTCAATATTTACTTATACTAAATAATATTTACTATTGGATGTTTATGATTGAATTAAAAACACCTTTTGAATTCATTGAAGAACTCATTGTTACTATCGAAAAAACGCGTAAGCGAAAAAAACTGAGACAACAAGACCTTTGTGATCTTGCCGGTCTTTCGATTGCTACCTATCAAAAGTTCATCTATCAGAAAAAAATCAGTCTGATGTCACTAGTACAGGTATTATATGCGCTAGACATGATTTCGAATTTGGAAGGGTTGATAGCCTATGATGAGATCCAAAGTCTCGACGACATTCGAGATGCTGCCAATAAAAACCCTCTACCAAAACGGGTAAGGAAATAACATGAGTAAACCTTTAGAAGTCGATGCCTATCTTTATGGGCATAAGATCGGTACAATGATCATGCATATGAGTAGAATTTATTTCGAATACGACACTGCATTTACATCGCTCAGACTTGAAGTATCACCATTGAAATTAAATACAAAAAAAATCACCGGCGCGTATACCAATCCTGATTCACCTGATTACTATCATGGGATGAGTGGAGTTTTTTTCCAATCTCTTCCAGATAAACATGGAATGCCATTTATTGATCGCTATTTTGAGCGACAAGGGGTAGCTTCGGATAAAGTGACCTTGCTGCAAAAGCTAACGTTCATCGCCGATCGCGGTATGGGTGCCATAGAGTATGCACCAAAAGAACATGAAGAGATTATGGAAGCAGCCATCGCACTCAGTGCAAAAGAATTACGAGAAGAGATGCGCCTTGTTTTAGAGGATGATATAAAAAATACAACGATCAGAGATTTTATGAATATCGTCAATAATGCATCACCCATAGGCGGTGCTAGAGCAAAGTTACTGATTTCTTACAATCAACAAAGTGGTGAAATAAGAAGCAATAGCGGTACACTTCAAGATGGATTTGTCCGTTCAATATTGAAATTTGATGAGTCATACCCTAATGCAGATGGTATTAACGAAAGTATTGAGTTAACAAAATTAGAATACCTTCATATGTCACTTGCCAAAGAGTGTGGGATTACAATACCTGCTATGACATTGATCGAAGAGAATGGGGAACACCACCTAATTTTCGAGCGATATGATAGAGATAAGCATGACCAAAAAATCCATGTATGCAGTGCGGCCGGTTTGATGCATAAAGATATCCGTGTTGCGCAAGTAATGTCATATGAGGAACTTCTGAAATTAACCAATCTGATCACGAAAAGTCAAAGTGATGTTGAAGAGATGTTTCGGCGGATGGTATTCAATGCCTTATCATTCAATGTGGATGACCATGCCAAAAACTTTGAATTTATGATGGACCGCACAGGACAATGGCGTCTTGCACCGGCGTATGATGTCACGTATTCTAAAGGAGTCGTCAAAGAGCATCTTACTACGATTAACGGTAAGAGTTTCAATTTTAGCATCGATGACTTTTTGGTAGTTGCTCAGAAAAATCTTATTGATCAAAAGAGTGCAAAATACATTATTGATACCATTGCTGCAAAGCTTTCAACTTATCAAATGAGAGCTAAACATACCGGCATTAGTGAAAGTGAAGCAACTAAAATTGGTACAGAAATACATACACAGCTTGTTAGGTTAGGACTTGTTTAATCTATAATAACATTAAGAATATTTTCTTATTATCATTGTTTGCAATAATTAACTTAAGATAAATTATATTGAAACAATTCCTCCCTTATCGTGCTATTTTCCCGAATTCAGGCATGACTCTCAACTGAACATTATTAAGCAGCTGGTTCATAATTGAGCAATAGTACATCGATATATAAATGAGGATACTATATTATAAGAAAAAATATTATGCTATGATAATCTATATTCTATACATAAGATATTACTATGAAAATCGACGGACGTTTTTGGCTTACGAAAGAAGGGCAAAGCTTTTTAGGAGCAGGTCGAATTGAACTTTTAGAGCGAATTGATAAAATCGGTTCCATCCTTGCTGCTGCCAAAGAGATGAAAATGAGCTATAAGGCGGCATGGGAACGAATAAATGGTATGAATTCCCTAGCCGATTATCCTCTCATCGAACGGACAACCGGCGGGAAAGGAGGCGGTGGAACAAAACTCACTCCTTACGCGCATGAGCTAATTGTGACGTTTCACCGTTTTCATGATCTTCACCGCCAGTTTATCGATCGTTTTTCAGAAGCGGGAAATGATCCTGAACGTCTTGCCCGTATTCTCAGTCGCACCTTCCTTACGACAAGTGCTCGCAATCAAATCCCATCGATGCTTTCATCGATAGATACAAACGGTTTACATTCAACGCTGACATTGTCCCTCATGGGTAACGATACTCTTCGCTCTACCATTACTGCAAAATCGGTTCATAATATGGGATTAAGTGTAGGATGTGATACCTACGCTATTATCAAATCGAGCGATATACATATTGCACTTACTCCACCCTCCTCTGATACTGTTGATAATATTTTATCAGGCACCATTGAAACCTTGGAAAGATCGGGCGATAATATTGAGATTGCCCTTCGTCTAGCAGGTGGTGCACTTCTCATTGCACTTGAAAAAGAAGATTCACTCCATACATTGCAAGTTGGTATTACAGCTTACGCGCTAATCTCACCATTACATATTATTATCGGTCTATAACATTTTTGTACAAAACTTTAAGCATTTTTTTCTATAATACCGTTATATCATACAAACTATAACGATATTGTCATATTTGTTCATGAACCATATTTGCATTATTGCTATTATCGTTATATCATAAATGATATTATGATTAAAAAGTGTATTAGAAATCTGTAAAGGAAGAAAATGTCTTTTTTAAACGCTCACAATACATTAGGATTATTTTCTACGACATTCCAGAAGAGATCGTCATTAACACTTTCGTCGATCTCTTCTGGGGCGTCCGCGCCCCTAGTTTATCTCTCAATGCCGGCTTCGTCTCCAACTTTTTGCAAAAGTATCAATGATTCTCCTCATTCGACTACCACCTCCTCTGAAATGGAATTACCAAGAAACCTAGTTTCAGCAAAGCAAATCGATGGTGCGGTGTTAAGTCATCCATAGCTATGATCAAAAACGCCATCACCTACCCCTTTTATTCGTTCGCATATAGCGATTAGATTGGGTGGGATGGATATTTACTTTTTTAAACGATTCTCGGCTTCAGCGGTGATTATTCTATTCGGATAAAACCTTTGAATTGAGTATCTCTAACGAAAACAAAAAGGAAACCCATGAATAACCCCATGATCAAAGTTAGCTGTATAACAGCCAGTTTACTATTACCATTTTGCAATATATTGGCAAACGATGAGTCAAATACCTCTAAATCTTATACGTTAGATAGCGTAGAAGTTACATACCAGCAACAAGGTGACTCTATTTTTGCGAAAGAGCCTGATAATGCTAAAAGCACCAATACATTGAGTAAAAAATCACTCAATACAATCGGTGGCCCGGCTCAAACAAATTACTATAAAGCGATTGACATACTTCCAGGGGTCAATGTTCAAACTTCCGATGCGCTTGGCATATCTAATGGTCAGAATATCAAAATACGTGGAAAAAGTGCTTTTCATATTGGCAGGACGGTAGAAGACCTTCCTCTTACAGGTATTGTTGGGACAAATGGTATGGGTGGCGGTGAGCTTTTTGATATGGAAAATGTTAGTGAGCTAAATGTTTATAAGGGTGCGATAGCTTCCGATAAAGGTTTTTCTCTATCAACATCTACAGGAGTTGTTAATGCTAATCTTCTCCCTCCATCAGATAATATAGGATTTTCAATCAAACAAAGTTTCGGAACGGATAATTTTAGACGAACGTTTGGTAGGGTTGATAGCGGGAAGCTTTCAACCGATAGTTCATTTTTTCTCTCCTATTCAGATACAGCTGGTGATAAATGGAAAGGTGAAGGTGGAGCACCTGATGGAAAGCACAATGTAAACTTCGGCTATACACAACGCTTTGGTGATCTTGTAAGTGCGAACTTATACGCTGCGTACGGTAAAGTTAAACTGCATAATTATAGATCATTGACGTACGCACAAGCCAATGATTTGGACACTTACTATAAATATGACTACAATTCAGAGCTTACCAATTCTGCATCTGAAAATGCACAATACTACGACTACAATAGACAAGAGTTTTTATCACGCGCTGTGATTGCGGATGTCAAAGTAAAGCTTGCCGACAATATCATTTTGACAGTTAAACCCCATTATTGGAATGAAAGCGGTTACACGTTAACCGGCAGCGGTACCACATTAACAAAATGGGATATTGTCCATCAACAATATGGCTTATTAACCAAAATTGATGCATACGTATTGGATACGGATATTTCTTTTGGTCGTTCCTATATGAATATGGAAGCTCCACCACCACCAGTTTATCAAAAACAATACACTGTAACGAATACAGGAGCTTTAACAAATTACAAATATAAAACGTTATCCGAACAATCCAATAATATTTTAAATACTTATTTTGTCACAGCGGCAAAAAGAATTAGTGACTTTACACTCTCCGGTGGACTTAAATACCTTGTATGGGATACAGCAAATCTGCAATACTTTACCAATACATCGTCCTTATCGGGTGACTTGTCTTATGATCAAGCCTTGGCTAATGCCATAGTTGACCCACGACAACACGTATCTTCAGAAACGTATACAAGAGTATTGCCTAATCTTTCACTTGATTATAAAATAAATTCTAACCTATCTAGCGCACTACAATATTCAAAAACATACGGAAGACCAGACTGGGGACCTCAAGCATCAGCATATCAAAGTGCAAGTACGACTTATAAATCCACACATACAATGCAAGACATGTTTGATGTTTTAAAACCGGAAATGGCAGATAATTTTGAGCTTTCCGCGACCTATAACAACAATGGCTTTCATTTCAAACCGGTTTTATTTTACTCTCTCTATACCGATAAAGAACTCAATATTTATGATACCGTTGCCGCGCAAAGCTATAATATAAGTACAGGAAAAGCTCATGCTTTGGGTGCAGAAGCTGAAGTGTCATATACTGCTTTACCAGAGCTTTCACTATTCTGTTCACCCTCTTACACCATATCAAAGTTTGATAGTGATACTGTAGTTTCATCAACACAAACACTTGCCACCAATGGCAAACAGCTTCCTGATATTCCAAAATTATTAGTGAAACTGGGTGCAACCTACCAAAATCATAACTTTTCATTGACACCGGTTGTTCGCTATTCTGATTCACGATACGGTGATGCCATCAATACACAAAAAGTGGATTCATATACGGTTGCAGATTTACATGCAAGTTATACATTCGATAATGCTCTTTCGTTTAAAGAAATATCACTTAATGCAAGTTTACTCAACATTTTTAATGAAAAATATATCGGAATCATTAGCACCAATGACCTCTCATTAAACGGAGCTACTTCTTATATGGCGGGTGCTCCATTTGCAGCTGTCTTTTCTGTCGGTGCGAGATTTTAATGCCTTCCTTATCTCATCTATCGGCAATACTCAAGATAGCACTATTACTTAGCGTATTTTATGTGAGTGCTATTGCCGGTAATCCAAAAATTATTTATGACACTGACAATAATCCGGTATCCGTCCCGAATAAAACACAAAATATTGTCACCATAGGGGCTGTTCCTGTCTTAAGCAGTTTTATTTTTGCACTTGGTAAAGGTGATGCGATTACAAATGCTCTCCCTGGTAAATTTAAAAACTCCCTTATTACATCTAAACTCTATGATGCACTGGCTCCTAATGCTTCCAAAACGTCTACCTATCTTCTGGATGGTATGGATTCTGGAGTAAATGTTGAGTTGTTGTTAAAAGACAATCCACAAATTGTTTTTACAATGGATTCTATCGTTTCAAAAACATTACGAGGAAAGGGGCTAAATGTAGCCTCATTACAATGGAGAGAAGAAAAAGACATTAAAAAAATTATGCTTTTCTTAGGAGAACTTATGGGTGTTAAAAGCAAAGCCGTTGAGTACAACCGCTATGTTGATCAAAAACTCTCCTATGTTCAATCAATCATTAATAAAATCCCATCAAAAGAGAAGAAAAAAGTCCTCTACTTCGACTATAAAACAATGACAACACCCCATTTAATCGTAGATTGGTGGATTATGAAAGCGGGTGGAATCAGCTTAAGTGATTCTACTCGAAAAATAGAAAAGTTTACTTTTTCTGCCGAGCAGATTATTGTTATGAATCCTGACATCATCGTTCTAAGCAATCCGAATGATGTTGATAGTTTATACAAAAATACCAAATTCTCTACACTCAATGCAGTTAAAAATCGGCAGGTCTTTGTTTCTCCACACGGTATGCATCTTTGGGCATATCGCACATCCGAACAGCCGCTTATGGTGTTATGGGCAGCCAAAACATTTTATCCGGAATATTTTAACAAGTTAGATATCAGGGAAGAAACCAAGGCCTTTTATGAACATTTTGTAAAGTACAAACTTAGCGATCAAGATCTTACTGACATTCTACAACCGACACCATCAGGAGCTATAAAATGAAATTTGGACTATCCGGTTGCGGCGGTGGAGTTGAACTCGATCGACAATCCAAAATAATAGAGCTGGCCTCATATGCTGAAAAGCTTGGATTTGAATCATTATGGTTGAATGAAGAGCACTTTCAAAATGGAAAAAACAGTGATGGACGACTTTGTCTGTCACCTATCGTTGCCGCATCTGCCATTGCAGCTACGACAACAAAAATTAGGATTGGATTTTCGCTTCTTATTTTACCGCTGTATCACCCCATTCGCTTAGCCGAGGAGTTGGCTACATTGGATTTAATCTCAAACGGAAGAGTTGATTTTGGAATATCCAGAGGTGGAAATCGTCGCTATTCCAATATCTTCGGAACGACTGAACGATACACTAAAGATGAGTTTGCTGAACATCTTAATCTTGTACTTAATGCATTTGGTAATGAGGAGCTTTGTGTGGGAGGCGAAAATATCTTTATCCAACCAAAACCGATACAAAAGCCCCATCCGCCTGTATATGTCGGAAGTTACACAAAAGAGATCATCGAATGGTCAGCCCAAAACAACCACAATGTCATTATGCACGGTATTACTTCTATGCCCAATGTAATGGAAGCACTCAATATCTACACAAATTCAGGTGGTGACGTAAAAAATGTCCCAATAGGGCGTTTTGTATATGTAAGCCAAAGTGATAAAAGTGCAAAAAAAGAACTTTGGCCAAGCATTTTAAAATTAACCGAAAGACTCAAAAATGTCGGGTTAACAAAAGGCGGAAGAATAAAAGAGGAAGAGCTTGAACCTGAAAATTTTTACAATAAAATGGTCATTGCAGGAGGTCCCGAAACCTGTAGAGAACGCATAAGTGAACTCAAAGAACTTACAGGAGGGATGAACTATCTCAATGCCCTTTCCGGATTTTTCGGTT
>JAQTTG010000020.1 GCA_028710885.1 Sulfuricurvum sp. | reverse complement strand
ATTGGTGCCGGTGTCTCGGTTAGTATTGGTGCATCGTTAACCGCTTCGATAGCGAGATTAAGTGTTGCGGTAGTACTTAGACCGTAAGCGTTGGTTACTTTAATGGTAACACTGTCGCTGCCGTTTATATTAGCACTAGGGTTATAGTTCCAATTTCCACTCTCATCGATTACAAATGCTCCTTTAGCTGAAGTATTGAGAACTTCATATACCAAAGCACCTCCGATAGGATTAAGAACATTGAGCATCCCTGATGCAGAAGTGTCTTCGAAAAGATCCGTAGAGGTGTCAGATAACGATGGAGCAGAAACTTTAAGCTCGAAATTCAATGTTTGGGTGATTACTCCTCCGTTACTATCATCAATCGTAATGACAGCGCTATCGGTTCCCATGTAGCCATCTGTTGCCGCATAACTCCATTTACCATTCTCATCTACGACAAGAGTTCCGTGAGATACATCAGTTGAGATGGTATAGGTGAGAATGTCTGCATCTATGTCCGTAGCTCCAACTTCTCCGCTGAAGATTCGTATATCTTGCAGAGTGTGGGTAGTTTCTGCGATAGCTTCGGGAGCTTGGTTGGTATTTTTTGCAATTAATTCAGCCACGCTGTACTCATTTCCATCAGAGAATGAAAGGGATTCGATTATAAAATCAGTTACATTCCAATTTTTAATTGTTATTTGATCGACTTCATCGATACTTTTACCTGCATCATATTTGAAAGTAAGGAGTAAATCTTCACCAACTGCATTGATAATAACGTCACTGCTTTTGATTCCTGCACCAAAATACAGAGTATCTACTCCACCGGAATCAATAATGACATCTTTACCATCCCCTTTATTAAAAAGGTAAAAATCATCTCCACTACCACCTTCAAGGGTATCATTACCTGCCCCACCAGCAAGATGACCTCCTTCGTTAAATGAACGAATTTTATCGTCACCATCGGTACCCATTAGATCAAGAATATTTTGAGCACTAAGTGTTGAGCCATTTTCGAAGCTAAATATTTCAATACGGTTTTGCGAAGTATACCAACTACTAATACGGACATTAGTACCATCGACTGCAATGATCAGATCATCTCCTTCATATGTAAGGGTAAGCATATCAGCCGTAAGCCCATCTGTAAATTCTATTCGATCAAGTCCTCCTGCATCAAGAATAACATTGTCTCCAGCCTCTTTGCCTATACGATAAACGTCATTACTGCTTTGGCCTATATAGAGGGTTTCATCTCCAGCATTAACATCAAATGTCGTTCCCTCAAGTACACCTTTAACTTCTTCATACTGCAGATTTACAATATCATTAACATTTAGTACCGTTCCATCCGAAAACGTGAAGGTTTCGATTCGATGCTCTTGAGAGTACCAGTCAGTCAAGGTAACCAGTGTCTGCCCATTACCATCAACGCATACTACAAGATCATTGTTTTCATACCAGACTTTAATATCATTAGTAGTAATACCATCAGCAAATTGAATTGTATCTACACCACTGAGATCAAAAATAATATCTTCACCCATATTTTGACCAATAACATACGTATCGTTTCCGCTTCCCCCTTCTAAATGATCATTACCTTTTCCGCCATTCAAAATATCATTTCCATTACCGGTTTGGATTGTATCATTGCCATCTAAGGAATTAATATTATTGTCACCTTCCAAACCATATAGAACATCATCTTTCTCAGTAGAGAAGAAATGGTTATAAAGCTCCATTGCTGTAAGTATCGTTCCATCAGCAAAACTAAAACTTTCTATGCGCGCTGCGCTACTTTCCCATTCGTTAAGTATCAATTTTTGGGTTAAATCAGCTATATTTGGTGTATAAATATCTCCATTAGCTTCCGTTTGACGTTTGTCTATTTCATTGATTAATGCTAATGTTAATGTGCCCGTATTCATATCAATATCTGCAATAAGATCTGAAAGATAGATATCATTTCCAAAAGAAACGCTATCAGAACCTGCCGTATCCACAATAGTATCTATACCATCCCAACGATTATAGATATAAATATCATTTCCACTTCCGCCATCCAAGTAATCATTTCCATAACCACCTACTATGATATCATCACCAGAACCTGCAAAAACTGTATCATCACCATGCCCGGATTCTATAATATCGTCATCTTCACTTCCATAGAGAGTTTTGTCCACACGCTGCCATTTATCCAAAATAAATTGATCAATATACCCTTGTGTATCACGCCCTTCATCTTGAATATCTTGCAAATATATGCTATTTTCATCTAAATAGTCTTGTGTTTCTATTATCCCCTCTTGTAAGTCCGTATTAGTGATAAAAGTTCCATCATTCATATCAAACTCTTCGATTGATGCATCAGCGTCAAACTGGCGCTTTAAAATAATTTCATCACCATAATTTGCACCGTAGTTTATATCGAGACCACCATCTTGGATAAGAGAAAAGTTGACATCTTGAATTGTTATTCCATCTCCAAAAATAACTTTATCGTATCCTCCGCTTAAAAGGTTATTTATAACAAATGGTTTATCGGTGAAATAGTTGGCGTCACCCTGGAAGGTTGTGTCCGGATATGATGCAGAATCATATTCTAATGTCGGATAATCTTCCGCAGTATCTTCTAGAATGTCCACTCCATCGCCGATATTAAAATAGTATGTATCATCCCCTTCACGCCCATTGATATAATCATTTCCTGTACCTCCGGTGATTGTATCATCCAAAATCCCCCCTATAATGGCATCATCTCCTCCCCATCCATTAATAGTGTTGTTTTCCCAATCAACTCCGCGAATTGCTTCTGAATTATCCGTACTCATAATGTTAAGAATATCGTTATAGCTTAGTGTCTTAGATTCACCTTCGATAACAATATTTTCAATAGTAAACCGCTGGTCGTAAAACTCTTTGATTCGAATACTGTCCGTATTCCCTACACCATCGGAAGGATTGATTTTAAGTATAAGATCATTATGTGAACTGGAATCCCAATTAAATTCTAAATCTTGGCGGCTAATAGCATCTTTCAAAATAATAGTATCGTTACTGGGCGCATAATTTGGACTGTACGTCCAAAAATTATCTTCCCCACCGTAGTAATTATCCTCACCATACATACTTACTACCGTAATTGATTCGGAACGATCAAGAAGAGTGTCATTGCCATCGCCATGTGAGAAGATATACGTATCATTACCGTTCCCGCCATTGGTATAGTCATCCCCTTTTCCTGCCTCTATCGTATCATCGCCGCTGAAACTTTCGATATGATCAGATAGATTTGTCCCTATAATGCTTTCATTCTCATTATCAAAAGATGATTGTGAAGTTTTAGTAATGGAGGTGTTGTTCCATGCACTGTACAGGGTACTAATTAAATTGTTATTATTGATAATTTCATCCAAACCAAGATCATACGGATCAGAGTAACCTTGTGTCAATGCCATCTGCATTACGGTTTGAGTTATCGTTTCGGTACTGATACTGCTTCCATCACGCATCGTTATTGTTTCAATCGAATCGGGAGTGATTCGAAGCGTATGTTGATATTTCTCTCCGTAATAAATCACTATGTCATACAAATCATCATTCTGTTCTAAAGTAAAGACAATATCCTCACGTGCGATATTATTGTCGAAATAAAGGGTGTCATTTCCTCCGCTATCCGTGATTATTGTATCTAATGTCATTAATGGAGGTCCATAATCACGGTTAGAATAATCTCTGTTTTCATACGAAAGATCATGGATAGCATTTTCAGACTGAACTATTATGATATCATCACCCTCTCCACCTTCAATAGTATCTCTACCATAAGCAATCGTGATCCTATCATTGCCATCGCCTCCATCGATCACATTGGTACCGTATTGAGCTATGATCGTATCATTACCATCCCCACCCAAATATGTATCGCTCCCTTCCGGAGGAGAAGACCACCATCCTTGACTAAGTATTTGCTCGTCGATATGACTTTGTAAAACATCATCTCCCTCTCCTCCATCATAAATATTATTTTGATTATAGGTATAAATTTCCATATCATCATCGCCTGATCCTCCGATAAAAGCGTTGTTTTCTCCATTTGCCCAGAGTTCTAGATAATCTGCACCATCACCCAAATCAATATTATTATTTGTGCTCATACCAGTTATAACAACACGATCATTTCCGGATCCCATATCAATGGTATTTGCTAAAATATTTCCCCATGAACCGGTAGTTAATGAATCATCGCCTTCTCCCATTCTAATCTCACTATTTGTAATATCGTTTCCCAGAATGGTGTCATCTCCACCGTTAGTCACGAGGGTCATGCTAACATTACCACTAGAAAGGGTAATATTGTCTATTTCATCTCCACTATCAACATTTATACCGTATGTATAGGAAAATTGACCACTATTTTCACCTTCACCCAAATGGACGGTACTATTAAAAAGATTATATATTTTAGCGGTATCATTCCCTGCACCCATATCAATAATATTTTTATCTGTGAGTATATTTACGTAAGAATTATTATACGATGCAAACTCTATAGTGTCATCCCCTTCTCCCATATTAATCTGATTATTAGACATATTGTAATTTTCATACCAACGACCAACTCCTTCTGAAAATGTAAGAAAATCATCCCCCGTGCCTGTATCAATGACATTATTAGCCCCTTTTCCGGAAAGTACATCATCACCATTTTCGCTCATAATAGCATTAAAGTTTCCGACAACCTGTATTACGTCATTTTCACTTCCGGTATTGATTGTATTGCTATTACCGATTAGCTTGAGTTTATCTGTACCGTTTCCCATATCAATAATATTGGAAGAAACTTCACTATACTCTCCAGAAATCAATTGATCGTTTCCATCACCCATTTTAATCTCACTGTTGATAAGGCTAACGCTTCCCGACCAGAAGTTTCCTTTGACATAATAATCGACCATTAAAATATCATTTCCACTACCAGTATCCAAAATATTTTCGCTTCCAAGCCCTCCATAGATTAAATCATCTCCACCATTAGTCAATAAGGTCATACCAAAATTGTTGTGGGAAAGAATAATAGTGTCTATTTCATTTCCGCTATCAATATCGACATTGTTTGTATTAAAAAATCTACCAACATTATTGCCTTCTCCTAAATGTACGGTGCTATTTTGGATATTATAAATCTCTACATTATCATCGCCTTCTCCCGTATCAATAACATTATTTTCAGCAGGGGAATTCAACCCTGTAAATATCAAAGAGTCGTTACCTTCTCCCGTGGTAATCTGATTATTAGACATTGTATAATTATAGGCAGCGACAAATACTTGCGAAAATTCAATAGAATCATTCCCTATACCAGTATCGATAACGTTATACGCCCCTCCACCGGTAAGGATATCATCACCCTCTTCACTCATAATAGCATTAGAATTTCCGATGATTTTTAGCGTATCGTTTTCACTTCCTGTATCGATCGTATTACCGTTCCCTACTTCGACTTTGTCTATTCCGTCTGCCGTAATGATGGTGTTATTATCGACAGCATAAATCTTGTCATCCCCGCTTCCTGAATCGATACTGTTACCGCTTCTAACGTTGATATAATCTGAACCATCTGATGTCACAATAGTATTATTATCACCTGCTACAACTCTGTCATACCCGCTTCCAGTATCGATCGTATTATTATTACCTGCTTGGATCGTATCGTCTCCGTCTGCTGTTACAATAGTATTCCGATCAACTACAGTGACACTATCATTATCAGAACCCGTATTGATATCATTTCCACTTCCTGCGCGAACACTGTCTGTCCCCTCTGCGGTAATAATGGTATTATTATTTAGAGCTACCACACCGTCGTTGCCACTTTCTGTGCTAATAGTATTGCCGCTTTGAGCACTAAGACGGTCATCGCCACTTCCTGAGTTGATTATATTATTATCACCCGCTTGAATCGTATCGTCTCCATCGGCTGTTTGGATATTATTATTATTTAGAGCCGTTACGGTATCATTTTCACTTCCGGTATCGATACTATTATTATTTCCGGCTCTAACACTATCCGCACCTTCTGCGGTAATGATGGTATTATTATCACCTGCTGTAACGCTATCATCACCTCCAGCCGTATTGATCTGATTGTTACTGCCGGCATTGACGGTGTCAACCCCTTCTGCAGTAAAGATAGTATTCGTGTCTTTAGCATATACACTATCATTACCGCTTCCGGAATTTATTGTGTTAGTATTGTTTGCTTTGATACTGTTATCGCCCTCACCCGCATCTATAGTATTATTATCAACTGCGATAATGGTGTCATTTTCTGAACCAGAATCGATATTATTATTACTTTCAGCCGCAATACGATCTGCACCCTCTGCTGTTATGATGCTGTTATCACTCCCCGCTGTTACAACATCGGCTCCCCCTAAAGTGGTTAAACGATTTCGTTGAAGCATCTTGATATTATTGTTCCCTGCGCCAGCGTTGATGGTATTATCGCTTTGTGCTGTGATCGTATCATTTCCGTTTCCACTGGTGATGGTGCTATTACCGCCTGTACTTATCGTATTGCTGCCGTCATTTGTTATTATCTGCGCATTGTTTCCGGCATAGACGCTGTTGTTTCCGCTACCTGCGTTTATCGTTGCGTAGTTACCTGTTGTGATCGTATCGTTTCCGCTACCTGCATCGATATTTGCACGATCAGCTGCAGTAACCACATCCGAACCGCTTCCTGCGAGAATCGTTGCATCATTTCCAGCGCTTATCGTATCCCGCTGATCACCGGAGTCGATATAAACTAAATTACCTCCAATAATATAGTCATCTCCGCCATCACCGTAAGCGGTTGAGTTGTCTCCTACAGTGATAATGTCATTTCCGCTTCCACCGGTTACGTTGGCATTGTTACCGGTATAGACTCTATCGTTACCATCACCTGCATCGATTGTATTATTAATCCCCGCATAGAGATTAATACTATCATCTCCTTCTCCTGCGTTTACACCGATACCGCTAAGAGCGTAAGCAAAGGTATCAAACCCTACTCCCAGATTTAATCCCCCTACTGCGGCATTGGTTCCGAAGACGAAGTTATCATCGGTAGAGAACCTTGATGTATCGATCACTCCCGGATTGAACAGTACTTGTCCTTGCGGGTATTGTTTTATCCAATCTTGGTATTGGGTATAATCTCCGGTGATGTACCATGTGGTTGGTGTACCGTGTTCTGAAGCAGTCGTTTGTTCAACGTTTTCGAGGGTGATATTAAGTCCTGTGGTATCCATTCCATTTTGAGTCCCGTGGATAAAGAAATCGGTAATGACAAAGGCTTCACTTGTGGCATTATTATGGGAGACGACGAGATCGTTTCCTGATTTATCGTAGAAAAAAGCTCCGTCATTGCTGATATAGCGATCGGGGTTCTCTTTGGTATTTACTCCTCCGCTGAGTACTTGCCCTGCGAAGGCTATGATTCCGCTTCCGTCACTGTCGGTCACTATATCACCGTTTCCTACGACGTAGGTGTCGAAACCTGTTCCGCCGTCGAGATAGTCAGTTACTCCGTCATCGACACCATATCCATCATTACCCATAAGAACGTCATCACCCTCTCCCCCGTAAAGTTCGTCGGAACCTATGCCGCCAGAGAGGAGATCATTGCCTGTATCCCCAAAAAGGATATCATCATTCTCACCACCTTCGAGACGGTCATCTCCTTCGCCACTCCAAAGGATATCATTACCACCTCCACCAATGAGGGTGTCATTACCGCCATTACCTTCGAGATAGTCATCTCCGTACCCGCCATCGAGGTAATCATTGCCCCCACCGCCGTAAAGTCCCCCCTCGGGGGTTGCGCCGGAGAGGGCGTAGTGTTTAGTTGTCCCTCCTGCGTCAATCATGACACTTCCTGAGGGGAGATCTGAATCTTGACTTCCAAAATAAGAAATAGAGTCAGAATGGGTTTTGGCGTATTCGTAGGTGCCAGGAATAGTTTTTAAATTATCAAGTCGAATTTTTAGAATTTGTTCAGCTGAAGCACCAATTGGATATTGTAAATTTTTATTATTATCTTGAAAACTACCATTTACTTGGTATCCTGTTCTTTGCAAATCAGATGTATCAACACCTAATCCACAGATAGTTTTATAATATCCGCTTTGTGTTGTGTATAAATTTTCGTAACTATTTCCATTGGCAAGTGTAGCAACATCATCTTCATCATGCTTGTCCTGTTTTAAGAATAATAATACATGCGAAAGCTCATGTATCAATATAACTGAAGGATCATATGTAGCAAACATATTTTGTCCTACAGGAACTCCATTTAAAAAGTCTCCAATAGTCACATCAATTTTTGGAATATATAGAGAACCATCAGTTTGATCCATAAGCGGTTTAGCAGGTTCTGTTCCACCATTTTCACCTGGTACTGAGCCAATGTTTATAGATGGCTGATGCCCATTATGACTATTTGCATATTCGATAAGTGCTTCATTGATACGATTAATAATATCGCTTCCAGCTTCTGTATAACTAATTGCATCAATTGCATCTCCGATTTTCCCTGTGTACATTTGCCCGAATAGTTTTGCCATGATTATTTCTCCATTTTATTTGTTGAGATGATGTCATTCAGGATTGCCTGAATCTTTTTGGGTTGTTTGAACTTTTTGATCTCTTGAGGTGTTAATGTTCTATCTGTACCATTAGCGTCTTGGATACGGATTGAACCAATTGCATCCTCAGATGCATTGAAATATCCATCAGGGGTTATAACTACCCAATCGCAGTTATTGATTGGATAAAGGACAATTGTTTCTTTATAATTTGGCAAACTCCAAAAAGTCAGCATGTTGCCTCGTTGTCCAATAATATATTGTATATTAGGTGCAAACATTAGACTACCAGCTGATCGCAACATTGCAGTTCGTCGTATTTCTTGACCTGTTTTCATATCCCATTCAACAATGAGTTTATCTTTTGGAATAGAACCATATATACTTTTGTCATTATCAAGAAAACTGAGTATATTTTTATTTTTGACATTAAAACTTCGGGTCAATTTTAAATCATCTACAGTATACACGCTTATATTTTGATCCCATTCCGCAAACTTGATAAATTTGTTATCTTTAGAGAGCTGTAAATTGGTATATATTTTGATATTTTTTATACTGTTTATTTCATTACCTGTTTTAATATCCCATTTTCGAAGAGATTCATCCCCGCTAGATGCAGAAAAAAAATATTTATCATCGATTATTTTTGATATGGCACCAATATGATTTTTATGTCCATAGAATTTTTGCAAGACTTTCATACTGGGTAAATCATATAAATATAACGGATATACAAAGTGTTCATATCCCGCTAGTTCTGAACTTCCCGCTATCAGTTTATGTGAGTCATCATCAATCATTAAAATATCGAAGTTTTCTCTATTACCCCATTTATCATAAATAGGTGTTTCAAATTCATCGATCTTTTTCCATGTTTTAATATCCCATCGTTCAACTCTTCCATTAAGGGATAAGTACATAGTGTTTGTATTTGCCGTTAAAGTGTTAAACCATCGACTACCCACTACATCTATATAATAATTTTTTAAATCATTCTTTACTAAACATTCATTTAAACTGAAGTTTTTAAAATTCCATAAATGTAAATGTTCATTTTCTTCAAACAATAACGCTTCTCCATTTAAAACGAACGATGAAAAATCTCTTGTAGAACCGGATAACGTATTTGATTGCACAAACGGCACCCCGACTTCCTGTGCCCAAACTCCTAATGTAAGGAGGATTAATAATATGATGTGTTTCATGCGGCAACCTCTCTATCATATTGGGTTTTATTGATCTTCACCGCTTCTATAGCTATACCTGCGTCATTTCCTACTGAAGCATAGGTTCCGAAGACGAAGTTATCATCGGTAGAGAACCTTGATGTATCGATCACTCCCGGATTGAACAGTACTTGTCCTTGCGGGTATTGTTTTATCCAATCTTGGTATTGGGTATAATCTCCGGTGATGTACCATGTGGTTGGTGTACCGTGTTCTGAAGCAGTCGTTTGTTCAACGTTTTCGAGGGTGATATTAAGTCCTGTGGTATCCATTCCATTTTGAGTCCCGTGGATAAAGAAATCGGTAATGACAAAGGCTTCACTTGTGGCATTATTATGGGAGACGACGAGATCGTTTCCTGATTTATCGTAGAAAAAAGCTCCGTCATTGCTGATATAGCGGTTAGGGTTCTCTTTGGTGTTTCGTCCTCCGCTGAGCACTTGCCCTGCGAAGGCTATGATTCCACTACCGTCACTGTCGGTCACTATATCACCGTTTCCTACGACGTAGGTGTCGAAACCTGTTCCACCGTCGAGATAGTCATTTCCACCATTTCCAATGAGAGTATCATTTCCTCCCATTCCATACAGGTGATCGCTTTTATCTGCTATATCATTTCCTTCGAGTACATTGTCCCCATAAGACCCAAATATTATTTGGTTGTTGTCGTAGTGCCATCCATCGTCATTGGCAGTGATCCCATACGTTTGATCTCGAATAAACCAATCTCCGATAGTATGTGTTTTAGGATTGAGCATGTTATACAAAAGCAGACTTCGATCTTCGATGTACATCGTAGAATAATTATCGCGGTTGAGACTGCTGTAACTGCCGAGAGTTCCTTCGACTGCGAAGCCGTTGAGACGGATAAGGGCGAAAAGGACGGCTGCATCGTCTTTGGCTTGGTCAGCGAGTTGGGAAGCGGTGAGATCATTGAAAAAATTGAACCGTAATGATCCTTCTCCCGCTTCAAAGATATTTGCTTCACTCAAAAAATACTGATTAGTCGTATCATACATATCTTTCGAAATCACTGCGTTATCTGAGAAGAAATACCCCATCGACTGATTCACCAAGTACGCATCGGTGAGTGTTTTATAAGTGGTATCACTCGTAAAACGGCTGAGGATTTCATTATAGACCGATATGACATTATTGACCTGAGCCATACTGTGCGCACCTAATCCGAAGTCTTGGCCGTAAAGTTGTGTAACACTTCCCAAATGGTGATTTAATCCTAATAGGTTACTCGCACCATTAGAGAGAATGTCACCGTTGAGCATCCCTGAATCGACATAAGAGAAGTTTTGGATATGGTTCATAGCATAGGCTATTTGATCGGCATTGCCGTTAAACATCTGCTCATAGATATGGTGTACGACTCCCAATGGATCAGGGATATTTATGTAATCGATCAAGTTACTCGATGACCATGTATTAAACGCATAGCCGGGGATTTGATTCGTCGCACCGATGGATTGGGTGAGGATACCGCCCAGTGAGTGTCCGGTGAGGGTGAGGTTAGATAGTGTTAACCCATCATTTTTATGAACTTTCAACATTTCATCAACAAAATCCATCGCAGCCGTAATCTGAGGGTTAAAGTTGAGCATTCCCGTCGTGATGTCCACCAACCAGTCTATCGGCTCTTGTGTTCCGCGAAAAGCGATGATGAAACTCCCATCGTCTTTTTGAAGTAACAATGCCTGCATACTGCTGGAAGTGCTGATCATGTCGATGACGGTGTAGCCTGAATTTAAAAAGAATGTATCACCATCAAGTGTGAAATCGCCAGCATATCTTTTATTCAATTCCAACTTTGCATAATCTACATAGGCAAAATTAGCAAGCTGTCCCATATCAGTGATTGTTTGTTGTTCGTATGTCATCGATTATCCTTTATCTTGGTTGGTGTTTGCCACGAAAGTTTTTCGGTGCAATTGATATAAAAACTTTTTCATCATAAAACTCAGTGTTAGAGCTTCCACATAGCGGTTCAGGGTAAAATCGCCTTCCCCCTGCCGCATCGGGGAGGATACTGGCGGAATAGAGTTGCATGATACGGCGGTTGTATGCGATTACCTCTTTGGTGCGGTTGTCGATGATTTTGATCTCATCGCCATAGATCACTTTTTTTGCCAGATCAGAGAGGGGAACGGTGTCACTTTTTACGGTGTAGTTCATCGATGGCATTGTCTCTTTGGTCGTTTCGGTGATGACGAGGTCGAGTTTGGCTTTTTCCGCTTCGATTTGTTTGGTGAGAGTTTTTCTTTTCTTATCAGCTTCTGCAGCTTCTTTAGTAATTTTGTCAAATTCAGCTGAATCATAATATGCTTTTTCTAAATTACCATTTCTTACTTTTTTTACTGCTTCATTGACAAGATTTCTTTTTATTTGAGCCTCCTTGGTGGCTACAAACCCCTCCTTCACTAGATCAATATAACTCTGGGGAACATTGGCGTAACTGTAGACTCTCACCTTTCCATCGGGAGTATTGAGTGCCATCGTTTGCAGATGCACCCCGTCGAGGTAGTTCTGTACCATCAGCTTGGCATCCGCATCATCGAATCCCGGATAGACATTGTCTTCCCAGTAGATACTGATCGGCTCTTCGACCGTGTGTTTGATGTAGGTCTTTGGGTTCGGTTCCTGTGCGCAGTAATAAGCTCCGAGGGTGTTGGAGAGGATGACGTCGCTGGCGTAGAGGGTGATACTCGTGATAAGTACGAGTAAAAATATCAGGGACTTTTTCATTTAGGCTGCCTTTTTTTGGATTTTAAATTTAAACCACACGTCATTGACGGTCTTCGTCTCTGTGATGGTATTCCCCTGTGCATCGGTTGTTTGTTGGGTAAAGGTGGAAGTGTTGGTGATAGTATTAAAGGCTTCGTAAGTATTCGTAGAGGTTGAGCCTAAATTGATAGAGGTAACTCCCATTTCTTTGAGTACATGGAGTTCTCCTCTGTCTGTCACGCCATTTTGGTTGGTATCTATCCAAACATTGAGAACATTATAAACACTGTCATTTTTATCGAGGGCTAAGAGTCCATCGTTACTTTCTATCCATTCGATCATAAACCGCATCTCATTATCTCTCTTCATCAGTTTTTGCTCCTTTTCATGTAGTTTCACCTTGATATGATCTGTAACTATTATTTCTCATTAAGTGTCTTTCCCATTCAAAAGTAATGTTGAGTATTTACTTTTTTGAAAAAGTTCCGTCGAAATTCTTTTACCCGG
>JAQTTG010000019.1 GCA_028710885.1 Sulfuricurvum sp. | reverse complement strand
GAAAGCTCTTCCATGCTATATCTACAATCTGGGGCTGGAATTATAACACTCACTTCGCCTTTGTCATTCTGATAAATAATTCTCATAAAAATACCATTACACACACTTCAGAACTATCAACATTTGTTCCATCTGCTGTTGATTCAACTTGCAATTGGAATGCGTTTTTTGTTTTTGAATCTGATAATTTTGGTGCACAAGGATTTGCAGTTCCAGTATCATTCACATCTCTTGAACTTGCAAACCAGCAATAATCTGATGTGCTCAAGGAGCCATCAAAATTTACCGTAAAGTTACCGGTGGAATTATCAGTAACGCTGGAAACATTTTTTGAAGCAATAACAGAAGGAGATGCCGTTGCATGGTTGTAGATAACCCAAGCTTTTATACCAGCGGTTGAATCAACACAAGCAATATTAATATCTCCTGCTGTAGCTGTAACTCCATCCAGTATGTTTATTTCGCCTGCTGTAGCTGTAACTCCAAGATCAGCAAGAGTAGTTGGCCCAACTTTTTTCTTGTCCCCATCTTGTTCAACATATAGGAAAGAAGTATCTGTTGTCCATAAAATTTCATTTGGGACAGCAGAAGCTGCAGCTAAATTAGCATCAAGGCCAATCCTGGGACATATGGGATGGTGAGTATAATTATTTGCCATTAGAAAGTCCCTGCCCCAATTTTATTGATGGCATTACCTGCCCCATTATCAACCACCCCAACCCCACAGTTGTAGAAAACATTATTTATTCCCTGATTATTATCGCCACTTGCAAGGATATAGATTGCTTTATCATTTGAACCCGTGTTAACAAGATCAATTTGATTTCCTGATATTATGTTCCTACAACAAATTGGCCCTAAGTATATCCCATAGTGAACACCAGAAGCGTTGGTGCTATCCATTTTGATCACGTTTCCTAACACGTTGCTGTCACTACAATCAGTAGCCAAATCAATCCCCAAAGCTGCTTTCGTATCACTATGGATGTCAATTTGATTGGAATTGCACAAAACTCCTGTACACGAATACAAAGCTCCCGAAATGGAAATTCCCGTGGTGTCAGGACTATAAGTTGAAACCGGCATCAATATAACATTTCCTGATATTTCACTACGGACAGTGCCCATAATGATTATTCCTGTTATATCACCAGAAGCAGAAGTCGAAAAAACAATTGAATTTCCTAATATTTTATATGTTCCATCAGTCCATACTGCCGATCCAAAAACACCACAATAATATTGCTCAATGAAATGATTATACTGGATTGTCCCATATTTACAATCAGATGCAATGGCATACCCTTTTTGGCCATTGAAAACATTGTTATCCACAATTATATTTGCGATTGCGCTGGCTCTTCTAACCGCCCTCAATCCATTATTGAAAGTAGATTTTTTCAGAATTAGATCGGCTTTACAATTATTCAAAACAAATATTCCTATATCTCCAGTGCCATTTGTTGTCCCATCATCATACAAATTGAAACTTAAACATTCAGCTAAAACATTAAATTTACCCGTTGTTGAACTGGAAATATAAAACATAGCGTTGTATGTTGCTGATGTGCTGTTCCCGCTGTTGATTGTAAAATTAGTGAATGATTGTTGCAAACCAGCATGATCCGCCGATTCCCATTGAAAAACTATTTTGTTTTTCTCAGTCATATTCAGGATAGTGCCTTCTTGTGACTCACCAGCAATATAGAGATTTTTCGCTGGTATGGAAATGGTATCTGTTAGATTGTAGGTTCCATTTTTGATTACAATTTGCCCACCGCCAGAAGGAAGCTGATCAACAGCTTTTTTGAAATCGGTAAATGTGCCTTGAACAGTGGTTGGCCCAACAGAGATATAAGGTTTATAATTGTTGCAAATTCCTGTGATCGTAGCTGCTGTATCCGAAACATTATCAAATGCATCAACTCCAACAGCCCATGCAGAGATGGAAAAGTTTCCTTTTGCTTGTGCTTCCATTTCCGAAGCATCCAAATTGCGAGTGAAATTTACTGTAGAAGTTTGCTGCCACACCCAGCTTGCTGTTGCCTCTTGCCAGATTACAGTGCCATCGGTAATGGTTGCCGCTGATGCTGTTGGCCAAGAAGGTTCTGTAGTAGCTGATGTTTTTCCTCCTGTTAGGCAAACATATTGATAATTTGATCCGTCAGTTGGAATAACACATACAGTTGATAAATAAGTGGTAGCAGCTTGCCATTTCACACCTGTCCTGATTTTATACCCAACCAGATCAAAATCAGTAACCTTTGTCCAAGAGAAAGAAACCCCATCTTCAATACTGGTTGCGACCAATCCAGTTACATCAGCTGGTGCTGTTGTTTTTCCTGATGGAGTTATTGTGGTTGTCAAGCCATCTTTGATATTATTGGTGTAGGAAACGCATATCTCATATTCCATTCCATAGTCAAGGTTTTTGATTTCTATGGATGGGTCTCTTACAATTCCATCATCAGTCCAAATATTTTCACCAGAAGTCCTGCGGTGCCAAACATGCCAAGCCATCGCAAATCCAGTCCAAGCAACTTGAACTCTTGTTTCCGCTCCGCCTTTCCAAACCTCTTCTGCCCTCAAATCTTTTACCATGTCCAATTCAGAAGCATTTTCTGGAATCGCACAAGTTGCTGTACCAGTGTAAATATTGGCATTGTATTCAATAGCTGTAATTTTCCTCGTCAGATCATCTTTTCTTCCCAGTTGTAAAATGCGAAACCATTTGGTTTGAGTTGTATTTTCATATATTGTGTATAGATCATAAGTTGCAGGAATGGAATCAAACGTAGCAACAAGTGAGATAGTTGATGTTGTGGTTTCAGCAAGCACAGCTGTAATGGTTTTTTCCTGAACTGTATCTGTTGCAGAGCTTTGTACCCGGATAACATAGGCTCCTGATGTTGCCATAGTGATTTGCTGATCCAACACTGCTGTTGATATAGTTGATGATGCAATCCTGCCGCCATAACCCCATTGAGGAACATCATGCTGAACTTCTACAACATCCCAAGGCATACAAGCAATTGAATCTATATCCGCTTCCCAACAAGCTGTGATAGTCTGATATCTATTGCAATTAAGAAGATATTTGCCATGCTTAATTGCCATATCCCGGTCAATGCAACCAATCAGGCTAATTTGAGTTGTTTTGATTTCTCTGGTAGTAGTGTCAAAATCATCCGAATACAGCTCAATTGTTTTCCTATCATAGTCAAAATTCTTATCCCAGTATGTGATTTCAACTGCATTGGCACGATCATCCATAGGTAAAAATTGTTCGGAAAAAGAATTTTTAGTCATGTTTGCGACATTGAACATGAATCCTTGAACTGGCGTGCTTTCTGCCTTGTCAACAAAACAGGTAAATGTGCTGCCCAGCTGTACAACTCGGCCTCTTCCAAGCTGGCCTATCATGTCCAAAGCTTTACGGAAATTTAAAGCAGAATCAAAATAAATATTGCATTCTAAACTGTTGGCTGAACAATATGTTGCCCATGTGGCAAAATCTGTGTAATTGATTCTGTCGGCAGGAATATTCCCACCATATATTCCATTGTGAAGCATATCATAAGATGCCCAAGCTGGATTGTTTGCAAGGCATTGATCATAAGTGGAAGTTGTACTATTCCAAACCGGGACACTAACTCTATTGGCTTCAATTGTAATTTCAGGAATGCCTCCTGAAATCCTATCTGTAGCCAAAGCCCTTATTGACAGTAAAGAGGATCCGGGATAACAGAAATCATCATAGATAGTTTCTTCGACATAATCAAAATAAACATCATTTCCATACCGGGATGTGGATGAAGGAGCAGTTTGGAATTTTATCCGAACATCATATGTGGTTGCTTCCGTAACATGGTCTTTGTAATATGTTTTTCGGAGAGGAGTTGATTGATGAGCTGTTATTGTTATATAATCTGTGGATGTTGACGCTCCCCAAGCATTGTAGTTTTCTCCGGCTGACATCCATCTCCAGACAAAAGTTCTCCCCATCTGGACTTGAACACTTGTAATCCACAGAAACCAATACGTTGGCGGCGGAGTGAATTTTTCTCCCTCTGTATGCTGAGTGGCCGAAGTTGATCCAACCTCTATCTGTCCCCAATTCCCATACGAAGTCCAATATCCAGCTGACCACCGATCAATTGTCGCTGTACTATCTGAAGAAAGTTTTGTTTGAATTCCAATCCAGTTTCCAGTAGTTGCCGCTGTTGGAGCATATTCGACATACAGTTTAACCGAAGTTGATGTCAAAGAGCCATCATCAGCTGCATACCACAATCCCTTTGGAAGTGAAAGCGAAACACCTAACCCTTCAACAGAGTTCCCTGCTGTCGTCACTGTAGTCCAAGTTGTACTAACTTTTGATCCAACACTTTTTGTTGATCTTGTGTCATTGAAGGCTTGAATGACCGGCTGAGTCAACGAGCCAAGCCTTGTTTCGCAAGTGATATGATCGCTGGTGCTAATGGTATTGCCAGAAATTTGTATTGTGCTTGTATCTAATGTGGACAAAGAATGATCGGCAATACCAAACAATAAATTTAGATATTGCTTATCTTTTACAACATCAATATATCTGCCAATTATCGGCGGAGTAATTCTTGTTTTTCCATATAGTATCGGCCATGTTGAACCTTCTCTTGTTTCATTTTGCGTGGTGTCCCAGCCATAAGTTGCGGATTGAGAAAAATCACCCAATCCTGTTCCCGTCAAGTCGGTATTTACAGGAAGAACGGCATTGATTATAAGATTGCCAACAGTCATCATTGCAGTGGCAACTAATGCTGTTGCCGCTGCTTCACTACCCAATAAAGTGCTAAGAGCAGCTGGAGTCAGTTCGGGAGCATATATCACAGTAACAACCACAAGAGCTATCATTGCAATAGTTCTCAAAATGTTTTTGCCTCCACCACCTTGAGGCACTGCGCAAATAGCAATACTTCCTTCTTTCACCCAATAATGAGCAAAATCCTCATCATCAGGCAATGGCTCTCCGTTGATGGAAACTACAAAATCATATCCGGGCAACAGTTTGCCGGTGAATTCATTAATACATTCCTGAATCGAATGTGAACCTTCTAACTCTTTTATCTGTCTTGAGTTCAAAGGATCAAAAGGATCATTGATGTATGTTACAATCAGCTTATTCATTTGGATTCCAGCGGTAAAAAGCCTTAATTTTGCGCTTGAAAAACCTGTCATCAATTCTGGAAATTGTTACTTTTGTTCCTTCAAGTATATGAATGAATTTTCCTTCACCTAAATAAACTCCAAGATGCTGAACAGTATGGGGAAGCATGGGATCAAGAGCCATTGCAACAGCATCTCCGGGTTCTGGTATTTGTTGCTGAGACCATTTCCCACTAAGAATATGACTTAAAATTGTCCTGTTGATCCTTCTGGAAGAGAAATTATCTAAAGAAGTATCCATGATCTGATTATTTCCAAACCTTGACATGACCTCCAAAAATAAACCTTGACAATCCATTCCTGTTCTGTCTCTTCCACCCCACTTGAACGGGATTTGAATAAGATCGCTTACATTACAGGACATCAAACCCTCCTGCACCAACACCCGGTGCTCCGCCAAATCGTTCTGAATTTTCTCTTTCTCTGCAAGCAGCCAAAGTGTGTGAGCATGTATCAAAAGTTGAATTGGTAGAACCACATCTCCCATCAGTTCCTTTATATCTATACCGGCAATGATTTTTCAGAATCCTATTTTGAGGAAATCGTCTGGAGAAAGGATTTGAAGCTCCCAAAGTAAAAGTTGCCCATTGACTATTGGTTTTAGGCTGCTTCAATTCAAATTGATGTTCGACTTCCGCCTCAGCAGTTGCAGATGAAGCAATCACAGCGGTATTGATAACAAAGATAGAAACTTCAATTGGTTCAAATCCATTTGTTTTGCAATATGTATCATAGGTTTGCAAATATGCTTCAAAAATGCGGTTGACATTTGACACTTTGACATCTACTCTTGGAACTTCTCCTGAAGATACATCGCTTATTTCTTCGATTGTGAAAGGAAAGGCTGTCCAAGTTGAGCCATTCCAAGCAATGTCTTCCGAATTATTGATCACTCTAATTGGCACAGCTACATCAGGAATAGTAATTTCCAATGCAACACAAAATACACTATCTGTGGCGAGTTTGTTCTTTTCCTGAATTGCAATTGAATTGAGAGAAAGCATCTAAAGTTCCTCTATCACCACATTAACTGATCTTCTTGTGGGAGATATTATCCTTGATGTTAAGCTATCTTCAGAAAATACGCAGGTGTAAGAAACAGCCGATTTCGGGTGCGTCCACGTGAAAGAAGTGCCTTGGTTGGTTTCAAAAAAAGTTAGCAAGGATTGATAATCAGCTTCCAGCATCGCTTTCCAAGACAGATTCCATCTCCCACGACTTCTTGTTGTTCGTTTTCTGATTTGGACATAATTTGCTTCTTTCTCAGTCCGAACAACCGGCAAGTAAGTTTCCTCAGTCATTCCAAAATCAGGATTTGATATTGAAGGCCAAGTCGCCATTCCTATACTCCTAACGTTGTGCGAAGATTGTAAGAGTTTCGCTGAAAGGCATCAAGCCAAACCGTTACAATCATTTCTTGCATGTTGAATTTCACTTGTGAATCCTTCACTTGTAACTTTTCTCCGCTTTCATTTTTGATTTCGATTTTTACACTTTGTGGCTGGGCAGGTGATAATGCCGCCATCTGACCTTTTGTAAAAATTCCTTCATCTTTCTTGATGACGACAGGCTTCTCATCTGGGCCAATTCCTGTGTGTGCTCTTTGTGCATTCATGAAAGCCAGTTCAGGAAGAAACCTATAAGATGATGGTTCATTATACATTCCGCCGGAGTGAAAACCTTTTGTTGCAAAGGGAGTTGATAGAGAAAATCCTGAAGGAGCAGCAACAGAACCCCCATAAGAGGCAACAGATCCCCCAGAAGAAGACAACAAAGATTGCCCATAACCAATCATCCCAGCAACTGCCTGTTGAGCCAAGACATTAGAAATTGCACGAGCAACACTGTTTAAGAATGAAGTTACATAATCACCAAAGGATTTCAATTTTCCAGTCATGGCATCAAAAAAGAAATCAGAAAAAGCGGATTGCATTGAATTGGCGATTTCTTTTGACAGGTTATACATCTGTATTCCTGTATCCTGCCATTCATTTTTGATATCTTCTAACCCAACCATAAAAGATTGTTTCGGATCAATTGTATCTAATTCTTTTTTCAGAGTTGCTACTTCCTTGTTATAATTCTCAAGAGCTGTTGTTTTTTGTTGCCAACCAGAAGGATCTTCCAGTTCTTTCATTTGTGTTAGATTATATTTTTCCAATGCAATTTTTTCATTTAATATGTCAATGCGTTGTTGGACAGTTTTTCTGTGTGCTAATCCTGATGCTTCCATCAAATCCAGTTCTGCAATTTGAGCATCAAGAGCTTGAGATTTTTCTTGACTGTAATATTCTCTGTCAATTTTTGCTCTTTCATTTTTCTCATTTTCCCAAATAAGATTTGTTTTTTCGACATATCCTGGTAAATCAATTGCACCTAATTCATAGGCTTTTAGAGCAGCTAATTGTTGTTTTTGGGCAGCATCCTCTGCTACCATTTCTCTTTTTCTTAACTCTGTAGCTGTAGCCGCAGTCAGTTCTTTCTCTAATGCCCACAAACCATCTTTTCCCTCTTCTTTCTGTTTTTGTATTTTTGCATTATATTCTCGCAGAAGTTTGGATTGTTCAACCAATTCTGCTTGATTCACTAATTTGCTGTCACCTATATTTTTGACAGAATCCTCTTGTCTTATCTTGTCATATTTCTTTTTGATCGTTAACAATTTTTCTTGATATTGAATATACTCTCCTTCCCCAAAAGGGAGAGCTATTGTTGACTCTAAATCACGTTTTATATTCTTCCATTCTTCCGGATACGCTTTTGCCTTTTCTGCGGCTACAGCAGCATCTCTTTCTTTCTTTGCTTTCAAGTCCTCCTCTGCTTTTCTTTTTGCGCGTAAGATTTTTGCCTCTGCTGCTGTCATACCTCCTTCATCCCATGAGGCACCAGCACCAGAAATTTTACCTGCTTCGCCTCCTTTCATCGTTGAGATTGAAGTTTTAGTCCCCCAAGGACTTTTTCCCATCATTCGTAAAGCAAGAGCAGCAGCAGCATTAATCTTCCCCGCATATTCTATTAACACGGCAAATGGAGGAAGGATGTCTCTAAATACACTCATCAATCCCCCAAATGCTTTTGGCAAATCCTTTCCGACAGAAACAACAAGTTTAGCAAATTCTTCAGACATTTCTTTTATAGCTTTTTGAACTTCAAGTCTCCCAGCTTGATTTTGAAATTCTTTCATAGCTATGGTGGCACCTTCTATCAATGCGTTTGTAGCTGGATTAAATGTCTGCCCCATTATTACTTTAAAATCCGAGATATAACGAGGGAAGGAAGTAATTTGTTTCCCAGCTGTTCGCATCGCGGATTCATATACTCCTGTTTTCTTTTGTGCATCTTCCAATACTGTGTTTAATCTCGATTGAGCTTTTTCAGTTTCTGATAAACCGCCACTTGTTCTACCCAGCTGTTGTTCCATCTTTTTATATCCAGCTTCCCACCGAACCATTATCCCCATAGTCTTAAAAATTTCGATTTCACCAGATACCAATCCTTGTATCATTCGCTCAAATGCTTGTGAAGAATCAATCCCTCCCAAAACTGCAGCATGTTGTGCTGCACGACCAAGTTCTGTTACCTTTGTTAAATCAAGTTGTGCAACAATCATTTTAGCGATATTTGCCCTTGATTCCAGCATTGAAATACCAGTTTTTTGAAGAGCTTCATCATAAGCATTTATCTCACTTTCAAGATATCCAGCGTTTTTACCAACCTGCATCATTGAAACACCAAGAGTTTCATATCTTGCACCAGCCATTGCAACATCTTTTATACTATCTGCAAATTTTTTAGAGACCATTAAGGCAGCACCAATTCCAATAGTGATACCAATCCAATGTGCTTTCATAAAAGCAAAAGCGTTAGACATCTTGTCCATAAAAGTAGAAGGAGCTAACGACTCTTGGAATTTTGCCACTTCGTTTCTCGACATCCCAACAGAATTTGCCAATCTATTTACAGCCTTGGTTGCCTTGTCAGCTCCCATCTTGTTGAGCATTCTTGATTCAAGAGTTTTGATTTGATTTTCAGTCATCTTAGAGGTCGCACCAAGTTTATCCAGATCCTCCCGTAATTTCTTGGTGGCTGTTTGCGCTTCTTCTGTGCTCACTCGAATTTTGATTCCTGGCATTTTATCCTTCTTTCAACATCATGGGATATCTGATGTCCTCAATCTTTAGAATCATTTCAAAATCTTCACGAGTCAAATCATACAGTTCGCATAATTCCATAAGCTGACCTAAATCAATACGCAAAGGAGCAGAAAACCCTTGTCCTCTATGAATAGAAAGGCGTTGCCATATTTCCCAAACCTGAAGGTTTTCATGATACAGTTTAGGATTTGTGCACTCATCACAGGGCGGTTTTCCTTTGTATGTTTTTTTGCAAGCATCACAGTCAAATACAACTCCTTGCTGGGCAGAAAATTCTACCCATTCAATTAGTTTTTTTCAATCTCCTCCGCTTCTTTTGCTTCAGAGGTGGATAATTCATCCGCTTTTTCCAGAACTTTATCAATCAATTCTGTGTTGTATAGAAATGCGACCTCCTTGTTAGCAGAATTACATGGCATCTCTATACCGTTTTCATCCTCAATACCTTTCCAGTCAATAATAATCTGATCAATTTTCTTGGTCTTGAACTTGTACAAGTTTGGCTCCGTGAATCTCTGGTTCTTGTCCCATTCGGTTTCCATGCATTGTTTTATCCATGCATTGATCTGTTTTGGTGTTGGAATATGAATCAAAAATTCTGCTTTTTCACCCGGAGTTTCGCCCTCAATAACAATCCATTTTTCTGTTGCCTTAGTTCTAAGTTTCATTTTTACTCTCCTTTAAATTATGCTTTAAACCATACCGAATTTTAAGCTATAAGCACGAAATCTGCTGTTTTTATCCTTTCCTTAGGGAAAGGGGCAGTTGAGTGCCGGGATTCACTCTGACCATTTGACTGGCCACTGCCCTCAATCTTTACCTAACGACAATCTCACAAGAATCTTCTCCCACCGTTCCCAATGCTTTCATCGGCATCGTCAATTCAATCGCTGGCGTTGCATAATTGACAGCTGGAACTTCAAGGCTGCATTTCTTAAAATACAATTCAAAGATAGAACCTGCTGTATCACCAAAGGTAAACAATATGGATGGCTCTTCATTGGCAAAGCCATCAGTGAAATATTTTGCATCCGCCTTTCGAAAGTAAATATTCAAGGAAGAATTGATGTCTCTTGTATCTTCCATGTAATCTGTTGCATAATCATTACCGACTTCATCTTCCACATATTTCTTAGGAGCACGAACATTTACAGTGCAGCTTTTGATTGTGGCATCAACAGCATCTATTTCCAGAGTTGTATCTTTGGATTCGATTGGATCTCCAATGGCTGTTTCACCCAAAGGCAAATAACCACAAATCACATCATCAGTTGCCCCTGTCGTTCCCAAATTATTTGCCAGTGTCAAGATATTTGTGGTTGTATCAACAGAGGATATTTTTGAATACACCGCAGCCGCACCAGCATCATGCTGAGTTTTGTTGTAAACATAAGAATCAGCTGAAAACAGTGAAGCATCATCAACATGTATATGTGTATTTGTAGCTACGGAATTAGAAGATAAGGCCGAAGTCCCGGCATATACCATTTTCATTCCTTGGCCAGAGAAAGTTACTTTAACCGCTCCTTCATTAGAAACTTCAAATACAGCTTCATCAACAGCTGCACCATATAATCCTTGAACCAAATGATCTGATTCAATCCATATAGTCAGAGAGGGTGATGTAGTTTCCTGTTTGTAGAAAATACTTGAAAGAGTCACCACCTGATCAATTGCATGAGTCGCTGCTGTAGTTGATGCATATCCTCTTGTACAACCCGTCAATGTTGCTGATGTCGCCGTTCTTGACACCCTTGTAATCCCTGTGTAATAAACCTTCTCTGAAACCGTACCTGCCAGCGTCACAACGCCTTTTTCTGGAAGGATCCCACCCGCAATTGTATCAATTACCACTACTGATGTCGCTGCTGTTGGCTCTGTTTTGATTGCCGCTGTAACAGCTTCCTTATCTCCCTGCAAAGCTTCAAATAGAGCATCACCTTGCGGAGCAGAACCCACAGTTCCAGATGGCCTCAAATACATTGGAATTTTCCATTTGCCTGTGGGCAAGGCATTCTGGAAACGATCCAAAACATCCAAAGTATTTTGTAGCTCCTCTGAATCTGCAAATGCTGGATTCTGACTTATCTCCGCATTCCCAGCTGGCCGGATAAAATCAGTAGTGCCAGAAGGAAATACCAATGTCCCAACCACAGTTTCTAATTTTGCGAAAACTCGCTGCTTACGAGAAATTCCAATGTTTTCATTTGTTGACATAACTTACCTCCTCGAAAATTTTTATTCCCCAATCCATGTGGTAAAGGAAACAGAAACCAGCGTTTGCCAATAACCATTTTCACTATCAAGTCCAATAACATCCGTACTTGATTCACCAAAAAGAACCCCACTCAGATCCTGTCTCCTGAAAAGAGTTTCCAATCTGGCAGCATAATCAAGTGATGTTTTTATGCCATTGTTAGCAAGATCAAAAACTTGTATCATCAAAACTCCAGAACGAAGTCCAACGCCATCTTCTCCAATCTCGCCATAAACCGTTTCACCCATCCTAACTGTTGGCCTGATCCAAATATCATTCGGTTCATTGAATTTCTGGTTTGGCCAAGCAACGGCAGTTGCAGTTGCCCATGAAGAAGAAAGTTCATTCATAATGGCACTTCTAATCTCTTCTAATGTCATGAGCTTTTACTCCTCCCCTGATGGAATCAAAGTTTTCATCTTGGCAACTTCTCTTGCCAGAAAAGCAGTCATTTCTACCAATGCAACCCTATACACTCCTTCAGGGGCTTTCTTACTCCAACCATCCTCAATTCTTTCAGCATAAGGCACATTATTGAATAGCCAGATATCACCATCTCCAACTTTCCAAGTCCATCCAGATTTGTCAGGGACAGGTAACATTTGACCTTTCTTCCCTTTAACTGCCCCTTCTCCAGAAGAAGGGTCATAGTTTGAAATTGAATTGCTTGCTCTATATGCTCCGGTGTCAACTGGACTGCGTTTAGTGATGCTTTTATAAACATCAAGTACGCCTTTCCGAATAACAGCACTAATTTCTCCATCAATAACAATAGCCATTTCTCTAAGCTGTTGAGAAAAAGCATTGGCGTTGGTGGCAAGCTCTTCACTCAGTTCCATCAAAATCCTTCTTCTTCTTGGATTCTTTTGCAGTCAATTTTTCTGCCAGCTCAATTATTTTTGCATCTCTTTCATGGATCATTTCTTCCAATTGTTTAATCCTTGCTTCTAAAAAACTTTTCTTTGCCATGAGACCTCCTTATTTAACGTCAACAGAATACATAAGAACCGTTCCTCCCGGCTTCAAAGAAACAATTCTTTCTGGATGCCAAATTTGTCCACCGTATTCAATCCGAAAATCAACACTTTCCAAATTTGGCAAATCATTTGCAGATAACAGCACCCTGACCATATCCGACTTAGCATATTCACCAGCCGAATTTCTCAATGTAGGATTTGTTAAAACTCCTCTTGTAGCATATTCTGTTTCGGCAGCTGAATAGGAATCCGCTGTTGCATTATATACATTGTGACTTTCCAAGATCAAAGTCATTGCATCACCAAACTTATCAATCAATCTTTTCGCTGTATTTTGTTTAGCTGTCCAACTTGTAGTTGATGAAACTGCGGCAGCTGGAACAGGATCATCTACAACCCATAAAAACCCACTCTTTGTGTAATGCTCATGTGAAGAAGTATCAATATCACAAGTAATAGTGTACTGGGTATTATTTGTCCCGGCCTTCTTCATCCAGAAATTTACAGCACCACCATCTATATTTTGCTCTGTATCATCAATCATTGCCGCAGTAGTATCGGATCCGCTTGAATCAACAATTGCAACTACTGCGGTGGAAATTGTATCGGAGCCAATATCGCCACTAAAATCGAATTGAAGATAAAATTCCTCTGTGGTTTGTTTTGTCCCAAAATAACCTGTTGTCATAGATTCAGCTCATAGTTTTCCGGTGTAATTAATGCAGTTCCATCGGATGATTTCACATACAAACGAAACCCTCTACAAACTACACAATGCAAATATTCTGGTTTCGGAGGCACGATATATATTCTGGTTTCAATCCGTTTCGTTTTACCATCATAAGGCTTGAGAATGGTTATCAAATCTGGCTTTACATCGATTACAAGCC
>JAQTTG010000018.1 GCA_028710885.1 Sulfuricurvum sp. | reverse complement strand
CGGCACCGAAACAAGAGAGCAGCGGAAGCTGTGGAACTGGTTGCGGCTGTCATTAAGGTTCATACTTTTGGGAAGCTCCCAAAAGTAGCTTGACATTTCTTATTCCTGATTTTTAAAAATCTTCTCCGCCATCAAACATTCTTTCTTCGAATTCAATAACACGATTACGACCTGTATTTTTTCCTTCATAAAGAGCTATATCCGCAAATTTAATAACTTTCCAGATAGAGTCAGCATGTGCTGGGAAATGGGAAATTCCAATACTAAGTGTTTTTTGGAGAGTATCATTGCCAAAATGGTATTTTTTTTCATTAAAGCGGGTACGAATTTTTTCTGCTACAGAAGTTGCGCCTTCTGAAGTTGTATTGTGGAGCAATACTAAAAATTCTTCTCCGCCATATCGAATTGCAAGATCTGATTTACGAATATTTTGCTGTAAAATTTCTGCTAGTGATTTGATAACAATATCTCCGGCATCATGACCATAAGTGTCATTAACCATTTTGAAATAATCAATGTCAATCATTAAGATAGCATAGGATACATTTGATCGCAGTGCTTGGGCAGCACTTTTATCGATGAATTCTTCCAAGAAACGTCGGTTATAAAGGTGGGTTGCACCGTCTCGTAATGATGAATCTCTCAATTTATCCATGAGAGTCTTACTTTCAATGACTGGTTTTGCTGCTTCAAAATAATTTTTAATGCTTGGAATGGAAAGGTTCATTTGCTCAACTTCAGCAGTGGTCTTTGCAGAAAATGAGAGAATCAAGGCTAAATCTTCATTAATATTAAACGGAATGCATGAATATGCTTTATCATCCATACAATTTGGGCATAAATTTGGAAAATCGGTTGAATAGACATCACTTGCCGTTCGATATGCTCTGCACTCGAGTGCACTTTTATCTGCAATTGGATTACAAAAACTTTTATGATCGGTAATATGTACCAATTTTCTCTCTTTAGTATTGTTATCAACTTCATAAAGAGCAAAATGGATAAAATTAAATTTCTCTTTTAACACATAAACAAAGCGATCATATATTGCGTCTTTAGTACTGTCAAGCTCAATAGTTTTTTTGAATTTATATACATCTGAGAGTTCTTGAATAATTATTCCGGCTGTACTTAGAGGATCCGAGCAAGAAAGATTAGAACGCGATGCAAAAGTATTAAGATTGTGTTTAATTCCTCCGAAGGTATCTTCCATTTTTTGAAAGAGCGTATTCATTTGTTCAGCCACTTCACTTCCGGCATCTTTTAGAGTTGTCGTAAATCGAAAACTAAAATCTCCTGTACGGGCACGTTTTATACCATTTTGAAGATTGCTGAAGAGTTGCATATAAGGTTTAAAATAATGGTTAGTTGCCCACAATGCGATAATAATGAAGATAACATTAATGGCGAAAATTTTTGCGATGGTCATTGCACCGGTTTGGCGAATATCATTGATATTAAATTCCATGCTGATCGCACCTAGCACATCTCCCTCTTTTGCATTGTGACAGGCAAGACAATTTGGGTTTCCGTAAGCAGTTGCAATATACGGGATTGTTACACGTAAAACCGCATTTTCTGAATCTTCATGAATTTCACGAACAATTGTCCCTTCTTTAAGAACTTTTTGATCAATAGCATCCCGAGGATGCTCATTTTCCAAACCTTCCCCATGTTGAGCCACAACATTTTTGGAGCGAACGATCCAAAGTTTTTGAACATCTTTGATGTTAGCAATATTAGATAAAAAGAATTCTCGTTTATCCATGATACCATTTACCATGTGTGCTGTTAAGCCATCACGTACGATTTCTGCAGTCATTTTCGATTTTTCTATGGCATTGTTATATCCGTAATCACGAAAGTTCAAAGCGACATTTGTGATGGTAGCAACAGCTAAACCGATGAGCATCAATGCGACTATAAATAAAATTTTGCGATTTGTATTCATGTATAAATGCCTTGGATAATAGGTAATGAAAAGTTTGAAGTAATGACAATAGCTAAATAATTTTTAAATATACATGAAACCAAACCAAAAAGGTTTGATTTATTCGACAGTAACGCTTTTTGCAAGATTACGAGGCATATCAACATCATTGCCAAGTCGGATAGCAATTTCCATAGAAAGGAGTTGTAAAACAACCATCATCTCGAAAAATTCCAGCATGTAGTGTTCATGTAGATGAGTACGGATATGATCATCTGCTTTATCAAAATCGAGAGGGCTGATTGAACAAATAGTGGAATCACGTGCACTTAGCTCTTCAATATTACTTTTAGTTTTATCGTAAAGCATATGTTGCGGTAGCAGAGCAATGGTAAAAAGTTCTGGATCAGCCAGAGCAATAGGTCCATGTTTCATTTCACCACTAGGATAGCCTTCTGCATGCATATAGCTGATCTCTTTGAGTTTTAAAGCCCCTTCAAGTGCAAGCGGGAAGAAAACATCTCGACCAATGAAGAAAAATCCATGTCCATGTAGATATCGTTTGGAGAGACGACGAAGTTGTTCATGCAGCGCATTATCAACGCAGACCGTAGATGGGAGAGTTCGTAATAGTGAAATGTGATGTGTGATTTCTGTATCAGACAGTCCATTTCGTTCTTTTCCAAGATGGAGACTCAGCATCCATAAAACACATACTTGAGTAGCGAATGCTTTTGTTGAAGCTACCCCCTTTTCAATACCTGCACGAGTTAGAATGCTAGCATCGGCAAGACGAACCATAGAAGAGTTGTCGACATTACAGATTACCATGGTTTTAAGTCCATGTTTTTTAGCCATTTTAAGGCTTTCTAATGTATCTGCAGTTTCACCACTTTGGCTGATAACAATAAAAAGGGTATCTGGGGTTAGGAATGGCTCCCGATAGCGAAATTCACTGGCGATCTCAACGGAGGTTTTGATTTTTGCGTGGCGTTCGAAGAGATAACTGGCAACTAATGCTGCATGATAGCTGGTACCACATGCACATAGCTTGATTTCGTTGATCCCTTGAAATAATTGTGGATTTAGCTCTTCAAAATAGATGTTATCATCACGAAGTCGCCCCATTAAAGTATCGGCTAAAACACTACTTTGTTCATAAATTTCTTTTTCCATGAAAAATCTAAAACCCTCTTTTTGGGCAGAAAGTTTATTTTCAGAAAGGGGAGAAAAACGGAGTGCAACTGATTGATGATTTTCATTGAATAACTGAATGTCATGATCGGACGCATAACCATAATGGCCATCTTCGAGATAAATAACTTCATGACATTTACCAATAAGTGCAGCATCAGAAGAGCCAAAAAGGGTTTCATTGTCACGGTTACGTCCAATAATCATCGGAGAACCATGTTTGGCAAAAAATATAGTTCCTTCAGCATCTGCATTGACTAGCAAAATCGCATATGCTCCATGAAGTTTGGAAAGTGTTTGTTTGAACGCTTCAAAAGGACTTACAGCTGTTTTGAACTGATATTCAAAGAGATGGACGATTACTTCTGTATCGGTTTGACTTAAAAATTGTATCCCTTGTGTTGTGAGCATAGCCTTGAGTTCTTGGTAATTTTCGATAATACCGTTATGCACAACATATGAATTTTGCCCTAAATGAGGATGCGCATTGAGCTCGGTAGGTTTGCCGTGTGTAGCCCAACGGGTATGGCCGATGCCGACAGAGAATCCGGTACTCTCAAAATCTTTTGCTTTTTCTTCGAGATTAACTAATTTTCCTACTGCTTTAAAAAGGGAAAATTGTCCCTCTTGCAAGACCGCGATTCCAGCTGAATCATAACCTCGGTATTCAAGCTCACGAAGTCCATCGATCAAAATATGTTTAACCGGTTTTGCTCCGATGTATCCGACGATACCGCACATGGCTATTCTCCTGTCAATTTAGCAATAATTTCGCGCGCATTATCGCACATTCTATTTTGTTTTTCGATTAAGAAATGATCACGTGCCATATTTTTATTGGTATGTATTTTTGCTGTTGCAATATTGATTTGTGCTTCATCAAAACATTGAACAAAGTATGCGAGTAGCCCTCGCTGGTTTGTTGTATTGAGATTAAGTTGGGCATAGTGGATAGAATGATCACAATCAATTGTGATTTCATTTGTATGGATGATCGGTTTTTGCAAATCAATTTTTTTCGACATATCAAATGCCTCTTCGACAATCATCTCTATCTGCTCCATTGTTCCTTCACGAGGACGTTGTAAAAATTCAATTTTAAAGTATTTGATACCATCAAAGAGAGTAAAAATGTCCATTGAAGCTACATCGAGATAGCTGAGCTTTCCGAGAAGATACCCTAGATTTAGAGGGATACGACGGAAAATATGAATCACAAGACCCCCATCTATGTTAAGCTGATAGGTAAAAGTATGGCATTGAAATGCTTCTTTGGATATGTTAATGATTTCTAATGGCGTATGTTTGAAAAAGAAAAGATTAGATTCAACAGCAAGAACTTTCTTTTGCTCTATTTTACTTAACAACAAGAATTCAGGATCATTCATTAGCCGTTTTTCTTTATTTTGGCGTTTGATTGCATCCGTAATACGGTCATTTTGGGAAGCGATATCGAGGGATGCTTCATAGAGTTCATGAAGTAAGTTGGCACCAAAACCGGTATAAGTTCCAGGACCAACTCCATTAACATCAGCATAGGTAAGAATGTAAAGAAGTTTGAGATTTTCGGGTGTTTTGACCTTTGCCATAAATTGGTAGAGGGTTTTTTCATGATATAGGTTTTCACGATAAGCTACATGTGTCATTAATACATGATGACGGACAAGCAGGGAAGCTCTTTCGTATTGATGGGTGGGAAGTTTGAGATTTTTTATAAATGGAACAATCAGTTTTGCTCCTACTTCACTGTGATCTTGTTTACGCCCTTTTCCTGTGTCATGAAGTAAAATAACCGATTTAAGCAGAAGCTTATCGGCTATGCTTAGTGGCAAGTAGAGTGCTTCAACATAGGGATCATTGATTTTTTCAAGAGCTTCAATGCATTTGATAGAATGCAAATCGACAGGGTAAGTATGATATCCGTCAAATTGTGGGAGATGTAGGACTTTTTTAAATGCGCCGATGAGGTGATGTAAAATACCTGCATCATAAAAAAGTTTGAGAATGACATAAAGATAGTTGCGTTCGAACAATTTACGTAAAAGTCCATATGTTTTTACTTTTAATGGATGACGTATTATTGTATAGGTAAAGTGAAATAATACACTGGAGTCAAATTTCCATTGTTTATCTTCAAGATTGACTAGTAATTCCAATAATATATCGATTGATGGAGTAGGGACATTATAGGAAGCATACAAAACCCCATCTATTGCGTAAAATCCTCTCTGAAGTCTACCAGTTCGCAGAAGTGCAGTTTGTGATGGATTATTCAAATAAATTCGTGCCATTTTTTTAACGTAAATTTGGGTGAAATTATTAATTCGCCACTGTGCTTCTAAGAGTCGACTAACAAGGCGTCGTTCATCATTAAATCCTAACATTTGAGCAATACGGGGCATATAATCGAGGACAAGTTGATCTTGTTGTTTTCCAGTCAGTAGATGCAATGCACTGCGAACACGAAAGAGAAGTTCAAGTGCAATGCGATATTCACGATACTGCTCATCGCTAAAGAGTTCACCACTAAGTTCTTTGAGGGTATTTACCCCATAAATAGTTTTAGCAATCCAATAAAGCAGTTGAGAATCACGTAACCCTCCAACTCCCTCTTTTATTTGTGGTTGCATGGAAAATGGAAATTTACGACGTCGACTATCAGCTTCTTCTACTTTTGCCATAATAAATGCTTTAGGATTGTCATGACGAATTGCTGTTAGGTGATTTTGAGTTGCACTCCATGTAAATGATGACCCGATAATGAGCCGTGATTCCATCATAGCAGTTTTGATTGTGATGTCTTCGCGAGATGCACTGAGTAGATCATTAACTTCATGCACACGATGCCCTAGCTTTAAACCAGCATCCCATGCCAAATAAAGAAATTTTTCGATGATAGCTGATGTATTGTATCCGTCATTTTTTTCATACACGATCATAAGATCGATGTCACTGTGGACACACAGCTGTTCACGTCCGTAGCTGCCGAGTGCGATGAAAGCGATGGGGATAGAACTACGCATCGGAAGATAGTTTCCAAAGAGTCGGCGTAAAACAGTTTTATACATGAGACTGATGATGGAATCGAGGGTTTTAGTATGAATAACGAGAAAATCTTTTCCCTGATTGCGTTCAAAAATTTCGCCTAAAGAATTTTTATACTCTTGAATATAAAATTTAAACCGCTTTGATATTTCAAAATCGGAACTATTTTTATCGATCAAATCTTCTATTTCTTCGGTGATGCTCATCGTAACTGCTTTTTATTTTAATTGTAGCGTAGAATTATTAGTTCTGAGAGGATAGATTGTTTAAAATATAGATTATATGATAAGAGAGTGGCAAAAAGATATCAGTATATCGCATCAAAATATGATTCATATAAAACATGTTTGAAAGTATACTGACTATCACGATATTGTAGAATTGTTCAAGCTTTACGGAAAATAGTTTATTTTTAAAGTGTGGAGAAAAGTTCTCAAAAATGATCTACGTTTTAAAAAACTCAATTTTTTTTTGAAAAACAAATTTGAGGGTTGAAGTTGATACGCTATAATGCGCGTCAAAATAAGCACTAAAGATTTTTAAATGAATTTGATCGAAAAAGTAAAACAAAATATCCGTTTATCGTTTGACGAGGCAGTATCTTTATACGATTTAGATCTATTTACCCTCGGTGAACTCGCCGATGAACGTCGCAAAGCACTCCATGGCAAACAAACCTATTTTAATATCAACCGCCATATCAATCCGACCAATATCTGTAAAGACGTCTGCAAATTCTGCGCCTACAGTGCGAGCCGCAAGAACCCAAATCCGTATGCGATGAGCCATGACGAGATTTTAGCGATCACTGATGACATCGTCTCTCGCGGTATCCGTGAAGTGCATATTGTCTCTGCTCACAATCCTGATACAGGATTAGAATGGTATCTCGAAGTATTTAGCAAGATCAAAGCAGCTCATCCACAGCTCCATATCAAAGCGCTCACGGCGGCGGAAGTCCATTTTCTCGCTGAAGAGTACGGAAAAAGCTATGATGAGATTATTGATCTGATGATTTCCAACGGTGTCGATTCGATGCCCGGCGGTGGTGCGGAGATTTTCGATGAGAAAGTACGCGATTACATCTGCAAAGGGAAAGTCACTTCGGCTCAGTGGCTCGAAATCCACCGTAAATGGCATGAACGCGGAATGAAAAGTAATGTTACGATGCTTTTCGGTCATGTCGAAGAGCGGCATCATCGGATTGATCACATGATGCGGATTCGCGATTTACAGGATGCTACGGGAGGATTTAACTGTTTTATCCCTTTGGTGTATCAAAGTGAAAACAATTTTTTAAATGTAAAAGAATACATTACCGCGCATGAAATTCTCAAAACTATGGCGATCAGCCGTATTGTTCTCGACAATGTTCCGAATCTCAAAGCCTATTGGGTTACCTCAACGGTTAATTTGGCTCTTGTAGCGCAGGAATTTGGGGCAAATGATCTTGATGGTACGATCGAAAAAGAGTCGATTAACTCTGCTGCAGGGGCTAAAAGTGCTAATGGGGTTAATTTGGAAGAGTTTGTAGCATTAATAAAGAACAGTGGATTTACTCCTGTTGAGCGCGATAGCTTGTATAATACAATTAAAGTATGGTAAGGAAGAGCAATGATTTTAATGATTGATAATTATGACAGTTTTACTTACAACATTGTTCAATATTGTCTCGAACTTGGAGCTGATCTAAAAATTATTCGAAATGATGAAATGACGGTAGATGAGATTGAAGCACTTCATCCTGAAAAAATTATAATTTCTCCAGGACCTGCAACGCCGGATGATGCAGGTGTGACACTAGAAGTGATTCGTCATTTTGCAGATAAAGTGCCAATTTTTGGAATTTGTTTGGGACATCAAAGCATTGCACAGGTATTTGGGGGCAATGTCATTCGGGCAGGGCGGATGATGCATGGTAAAACTTCAAGAATGGTACGACGGGGAGAAACCCCGATTTTTAACAAACTTCCAGAAATGTTTATTGCCACTCGTTATCACTCGTTGATCGTCGAGCAGGAAAATCTCCCTGATGTGATTATTCCGACGGCGTATAGCGAAGATGACCATGAAATTATGGCATTGGAAATCAAAGACAAACCGATTTACGGCGTTCAGTTTCACCCTGAATCAATTATGAGTGAATTTGGACACGAGATATTAGACAATTTTCTCAAACTATGAGGGCAAAAGCTTTTTTTTTAGCATTATTAGGGATTAATTTTTTAATCCTTGTATTGCAAATTAAGGGGCTTTCGATTGGCTACAACGAAGCTAAAATCCTTTATGGCCATTTTTCCTTTTTACGCTCTTTTATCAATTTATCATTAACTTTCTTTGGTCACAATGATTATGCATTACGTATTCCAATGATAGTATTGCATATGATTTCTGTAGTATTATTGTATGGAATATCACACTATTATGTTATGCGTGAAAGCGATCGTTTGTGGATCGTATTGATATATGTATTACTTCCTGGTGTTACCAGTGCTGCATTAATAGTGGATAATGCTGGACTTGTCATCGCTACATTATTTCTTTTTGTATACATCTATTTGCGTAGTGGTAAATATGCGTTAGTGTTATGCCCATTTTTATTGATGATTGATCCGGCCTTTGCTTATTTATTTTTCGCAGTGGCTGTTTTTGGTATCTATCGAAAAGAGTACATTTATTCTGTAGTCGGTAGCTTATTTTTACTTGTTACACTCCGTTATTATGGAATTCATATCGGCGGATTACCTGAAAGCCGATTTCTAGATGCTTTAGGTGTATACGCGGCAATATTTTCACCAATAGTATTTTTATACATTTTTTATGTTTTGTATCGTCGTTTGATGGCGAAAGAGTGGGATTTGATTTGGATGATTGCCAGTAGCGCATTTATCGTCTCTTTTTTATTATCGTTTCGCCAAAAAGTTGAAGTTCAAACTTTTGCACCTTTTTTACTGTTAGCTTTACCACTTGCAGCGCAAACATTTTTTCGTACTTATCGGGTGCGTCTTAGAGAATTTCGTAAACGATACAAAATATTATTTTATAGTGCATTTATTCTTTTAATTATTAATGCACTAGCTGTCTTTTTTAATCAATGGTTTTACCGTTTTATGCATGATCCAACACACCATTTCTCTTATCCTATGCATGTTGCTAAAGAGCTATCCACGGAGTTGAAAAAAGAGAATGTTCAATGTATTAACGCAGGTAGTGATAAGTTACAATTGCGCCTCCGTTTTTATGGAATTTCAGAATGTAATCAATATCGCTTAGAAGATAAAACAGGTGGCATTGGAAAAAAAGTTACAATAAGTTACAAAAATACTCCTGTTTATGAGGTATATGTTACTAAAGTAAACAATTAGATATCTTCTTATCTTGAAAACTCTCTATAAAACATTCAAACTCCCTATAAATGATATAATTTCTGTTAAATAGATTTTTCGAAGGAGTTGCAATGGCTCAAAGAGCAATTCGTGAATACGATGGTAAAGCAATTTTCTCAAAACACTGGGAAAAATACTTCAGCGGTTTTCATTACGGATTTAAATCTGTATTGGTAACTAGTGGTGATGAATTGCGTGCATGCGCGCAAAAGCACGGTTTTGAATGGTTGAAACAAGAAGCCTTGGTTGCAAAACCGGATATGCTTTTCGGTAAACGCGGTAAAAATGATCTTGTATTATTTCGTACTAACAAACCGGGTGATGTTACCCTTGACGAAGCAGCTAAATGGATCGATGAAAAAATTTCTCACGAAACGACTCTTCTTTCAGGTCAACATGGGACATTGACTCATTTTATTGTTGAGCCGTTCACTCCACACTCACAAGATCAAGAGTATTACATCTCTGCAACGACGGTTGGTGAAGATGATGTTCTTTACCTATCGGCTGAGGGTGGTATGGAAGTTGAAGAGGGATGGGAAGAAAAAGTTAATGAAGTAACGATCCCTATCACTATGGATGATGCAAATATCGCTCATTTAATTCGTGCAAACGTTCCTGCGGGAATTCCGGCAGAAAACAAAGATCGCTTTATCGCATTTGCTGAACAGTTTTACAAATTTTATCGTGATTTGAACTTTGCTTACCTTGAGATCAATCCGATCGTTATGATCGGTAACGATATGCACATTCTTGACCTTGTTGCGCGTCTTGATGACACTGCAGGTTTCATGATGGGTGAATCATGGTGCGGAGCTGAGTTCCCAACAGCATTCGGTATGGAAGATCAATCTCCGGAAGAAAAAGCGATTGCAGAAGCAGACTCGAAATCGGGTGCTTCATTGAAACTCACTATCCTTAACCCTATGGGTCGTATCTGGACGATGGTTGCGGGTGGCGGTGCATCAGTTGTATATGCTGATACTATTGCCGATCTCTCAGGAAACGTTGCAGATCTTGCCAACTACGGTGAGTATTCAGGCGGACCGACTACGGGTGAAACCAAATTTTATGCGGATACAGTATTGGATTTGATGACACGTCATAAAGATCCAAAAGGGCGCGATAAAATTTTGATCATCGGTGGTGCGATTGCAAACTTTACCGACGTTGCGAAAACGTTTACCGGAATTATCCAATCATTTGAAACCTATGCAGACAAAATGAAAGCGGTCGGAACACGTATTTATGTACGTCGCGGCGGACCAAATTATGAAAAAGGTCTTAAAGACATCAAAGAAGCAGCGGACCGTTTGGGTCTCTATATCGAAGTTTATGGGCCAGAAACGCATGTCACTGACATCGTCCGTATGGCTTTAGAGAAATAAGGAGAGAATGATGGGTGCTTTATTTACCAAAGATACACAAGCAATTTTTTGGAACAACAACGCGAGCGCTATCCAACGTATGTTGGATTATGACTATGTTATCAATCGCGTAAAACCTTCAGTTGCAGCAATCGTTGCTCCAACATCAGGTAACAAATTCGAGAAATTTTTCTATGGTCCTGATGAGATTATGGTTCCGGTTTTCCGTAACACGACAGAAGCGGCAGCTGCATTTCCACATGCAGACGTTCTTTTGAATTTTGGATCTTTCCGTACGGCGTATGACGTTACGATGGAAGCGATCACTCTCAAGGGGCAATTCAAAACGGTCATGGTTACGGCAGAGGGGATTCCTGAGCGTTTAGCACGTAAAATGAACCAAGCGGCTCGTGATGCGGGTGTTGTTGTTATCGGACCGGCAACCGTCGGTGGTATCGCTCCGGGCGGATTTAAAATCGCTAACGTTGGCGGAACAATTGAGAATATCATCAACTCAAAACTTCACCGCGCGGGTTCATGTGGACTTGTAACCCGTTCAGGCGGTTTGTTCAATGAACTTTCTAACATCATCTCTATTAATGCAGACGGTATTGCAGAGGGTGTTGCGATCGGTGGAGACCGTTTCGTAGGATCGGTATTTATCGATAACCTTCTTCGTATGGAGAGCAACCCGGAAGTCAAATATATGGTTCTTCTCGGTGAAGTCGGCGGAACTGAAGAGTACAAAGTAATCGAAGCGGTAAAAGCCGGCAAAATTAAAAAACCGATCATCGCATGGTGTATCGGTACAATCGCGAAACATTTTAGCTCTGGTGTTCAATTCGGTCACGCAGGTGCATCGGCGAATGCAGATGCAGAAACAGCAGCATACAAAAATGAAGCGATGGCAGCTGCAGGTATCCATGTACCGGCTAGCTTCAATGATCTTCCTCAGACTATTGCAGATGTTTATGGAAAACTTTGCGCTGCTGGAACTATCGGTGAAATCGTTGAGCCTGCATTGCGTGAAGTACCAAAAGTACGTCGTAAAAAAGAGTTCATTTGTACAATCTCTGATGACCGTGGTGATGAAGCAACCTATGCAGGTTACCCGATCAGTTCAGTAGCAACTCCTGAAACTGGTTTTGGGATCGGTGATGTTATTTCACTCCTTTGGTTCAAAAAACGCTATCCGAAATGGGCAACCGATTATCTTGAAACCGTTATCAAAACCGTTGCCGATCACGGTCCAGCAGTTTCAGGTGCACACAATGCAAAAGTTACCGCTCGTGCAGGTAAAGATGTTATTAGTTCACTCGTTACAGGGCTTTTGACTATCGGACCACGTTTCGGTGGAGCAATTGATGATGCGGCACGTTATTTTAAATACGCAAATGACCGCGGTATGTCTCCTGCTGAATTCATCGACTACATGAAAAAAGAGGGTAAAACGATTTCCGGTATCGGTCACCGTATTAAATCGGTACGTAACCCTGACCTTCGTGTATCGGGATTGAAAAAATATGCAGCAGAGTTTTTCCCAAGTACCCCATTACTTGACTTTGCTTTAGAAGTAGAAAAATTAACAACGTCGAAAAAAGACAACCTTATCTTGAATGTTGATGGTACGATTGGTATCTTGATGGTTGATATGTGGCGTGCACTTGGATATTCTGAAGAAGAGATTGATGGATTTATTGATGCAGGTGCACTCAATGCATTTTTCGTCGTTGGTCGTTCAATCGGATTTATCGGACATATCTTGGATGAAAAACGTCTTGGTATGCCGATGTATCGTCATCCAACAGACGATATTCTTTACAACGTCGAACTCGCAGACGAAATTTAAAATACCTTTTTTTCTCTTCCCGCTTAGGCGGGAATATCTACTATATTTTAAAATCAGCTATATTTTGTTATAATTTATTTCAATAAATTTTTTTAGGTGCATTCTAATGGTAAGATTTGCATTTACAATGATGGAATTAATTTTTGTCATCATTATAATAGGGGTACTAGCTGCTTTAGCTATGCCAAGTTTTCATCGTGACCCTTTATACGAAGCTGCTACACAAATCGTCAATCATATACGATATACGCAACATCTTGCTATGGTCGACGATAAATACAATGATAATAATCTAACTTGGTATAAAGAAAAATGGCAAATACGTTTCAGAAGAAGCAGTGGTTCTTCCGGATATGTAATTTTTTCTGATAAAAACCAATTGCGTAATGTTGATCCAGATGAGCCAGCAATAGACCCATCTTCGGGTATACGAATGGATGGTTTTAATCAATACAAAATTGCAGATTTAACTAATACGTATAACATTAAAGGAGATGATAATGGAATACGGCAAAATTGTTTAACTCAAGATGGTAGTAAAGTGTCTTCAAATCGAGGTGTATTTGCTTTTGATCAACTAGGAAGACCTTATACAGGATTGAGCAATGCAATATACCCTACGCAGTATTTGATGAAAACAGATTGTAATTTAATACTAACTGATAAAGATAATAAAACCATTACCATTACAGTAAGAGCAGAAACCGGCTATGCTTGTATTATAAATGATGCAGGTGTATGTCAATAATATAAATATAATCATTTATTTACAGATAAGTTTATTTCTTGCGGTATAATTATCCTAATTTGCTTCTAATTAGGTTGTGTAATGAAACGTTTAGCTTTTACAATGATGGAATTGATTTTTGTGATCATTGTCATAGGTTTATTAGCTGCTTTAGCTATGCCGAGTTTTAATCGTGACACTGTAGGAGAAGCTGCTGAACAACTTGCTAATCATATACGTTATGCACAGCATTTGGCTATAGTGGATGATGTGTATGATGATGCAAATGTGAATTGGTTTGCTAATAGATGGAAGCTTGTCACAGCTGGTACTTCATATAGTGTATATACAGATCAAAATAATAACGGTGCAGTTGATGCAGGAGAAGCGGCAAAAGATCCTTTGACAAAAGCAGATATATCTGCAATTAACTTATCTAAGTTTGGAGTGACTGCTCTTACTGCAACAACACTTGCATTTGATAATTTAGGCAGACCGTACACAAATTTAAATAGTATATATGGTGGATTGGCTACAGCGAATGTAACTATAACGATTACAGCACCAGAAGGGACTGCTACAATTACTGTACGTCCAGAAACAGGGTATGTATCGGTTAGTTACCCATAAATATAAACATAAATAATCTTTCATAAATACTATTTCCTACATTTATGAAAGATTTTCTTTTTTTTTACAATTTTCATCAAATACCTCTTGACATTTAAGACTTAATCCCCTATAATTCCCGTCCACAAACGATGAGACGCTTTGAAAAGAGCATCGAGTTTGAGTTTGAGATCATTGAAAACTAAGTAGGTCAAACGGTTCGAGACTTTCT